>NZ_AP031424.1:0-3900426 GCF_042852885.1 Alistipes sp. i18-0019-D1 | reverse complement strand
AAACAACGGTTTCCGAGGTCTCAATTTTAACTTCCTGATAGTGAATTATCGAATTTTATTTCGTATATTTGCATATAAAATTTTTGGGACTCCCGAAGTCAAACTATAAATAAAACTAATAAAACTTATGGCAAACGAATTGGAACAATTGGTTCTGAAAAAAGCCCAGAGTTGGCTCGACGGCCACTATGACGAGGCGACGAAGAAGCAGGTCAAATACCTGATGGACAACGATATGAAAGAGCTTGTCGAGAGCTTTTACAAAGACCTCGAATTCGGCACGGGCGGCCTGCGCGGCATCATGGGCGTGGGTTCCAACCGCATGAACGTCTATACGGTGGGCGCCGCCACGCAGGGCCTTTCGAACTACCTGAAGAAGAACTTCGCGGGCGAGCGGGTACGTGTGGCCGTGGCCCACGACAGCCGCAACAATTCGCGCATGTTCGCCGAGCGTGTGGCCGATATTTTCGCCTCGAACGGCTTCACCGTTTTCCTGTTCGACGCCCTGCGTCCGACGCCGGAATTGAGCTTCGCCATCCGCGAGCTGAAGTGCCATTCGGGCGTGGTCGTCACGGCCTCGCACAACCCCAAGGAGTACAACGGTTACAAGGCCTACTGGACCGACGGTTCGCAGGTCACCGCACCCCACGACAGGAACATCATCGCCGAGGTTGCGAAGATCACCGACGTGAATATGATCGAGACGGGCAAGAATCCCGAAAATATCACCATCCTCGACGAGAAATTCGACGAAATCTATTTGAATAAGGTGCACGAACTCTCGCTCTCGCCCGAAAGCGTGAAGAAGCACCACGACATGAAGATCGTCTATTCGCCGATGCACGGTGCGGGCGTGCGGCTGGTTCCGGCGTCGCTGAAGAAATTCGGCTTCACGAACGTGATCATGGTGAAGGAGCAGGCCGTCATCGACGGCAACTTCCCCACCGTCGAATCCCCCAACCCCGAGGAGCGTAAGACGATGGCGATGGCCATCGATCTGGCCGCGAAGGAGGGCGCCGACCTGGTGCTGGCCACCGACCCCGATTCGGACCGCATCGGCGTGGCGCTGCGCAACAAGAAGGGCGAATACGTGCTGCTGAACGGCAACCAGACCCTCGTGCTGCTGATGAGCTACCAGCTGACCCGCTGGGCCGAGCGCGGCGAGCTGGACGGCAACCAGTATGTCGTGAAGACCATCGTCACCTCGCAGATGGCCAACGCTGTGGCCGAGCATTTCAAGGTGAAGTGCTACGACTGCCTCACAGGCTTCAAGTATATCGCCAAGATCATCCGCGAAAACGAGGGCAAGGCCAAGTACATCGGTGGCGGCGAAGAGTCGTTCGGTTACCTGGCGGGCGACTACGTGCGTGACAAGGATGCTGTTTCGGCCTGCTCGCTGGCCGCCGAGGCCGCCGCATGGGCGATGGACACGATGGGCCTGACGCTCTACGAGTGGTTGCAGGAACTCTACGTGAAATACGGTTTCTACCGCGAGGGTCTCGTTTCGGTGGTCCGCAAGGGCAAGGAGGGTGCCGAGCTGATTCAGAAGATGATGGTCGATTTCCGCGCCGATCCGCCCAAGGCGATCCTCGGTTCTCCGGTGGTGAAGATCAACGATTTCCAGACGCTGGAAACCCTCAATGTCGAGACGGGTGCCAAGACCCCTATCGAGCAGGACCGGAGCAACGTGCTGCAATGGTTCACGGCCGACGGCACGACCGTTTCGGTGCGTCCCTCGGGCACGGAGCCTAAAATCAAGTTCTACTTCGGCGTGAAGGCGCCGCTGGCCTCGGTCGCCGGCTTCGACAAGACGCTGGCCGAACTCGACGCCAAGATCGAGGGCATCAAGCGCGACCTCAAGCTGGAGTAGTCCCCTGCTTTCGGGGCGGTTCCGTCCGCCCCGCCGATACCTCCGAACGGTCACGTTCGGAGGTATTTTTTGTTTCGGGTCGTTCGTGCGGCCTCGAAACGGTCCGCCTCCGCGGCGGGACGAATGGGGACATTGGTCTTGGCCTCGTGCAACGCCCGGCAATCCGGATCGGCTGATACCCCGCTTCCATACTCCTGCGGAGGCGATTTTCGTTTTTTATCAAAAACAACTAATTATTTAGTTGTATAATTAAAATATTAGTTGTATGTTTGTGTGCGGATAAACTAAATTTATAGTTATGGTAGAGATCGTGAAGAACCGCCCGCAGGAGCTGACCCGGGCCGAACTGGAAATCATGCAGGTATTGTGGACCCGGGGGGCTGCGGTCGTACACGGCATCCTCGATGAAATGGAGGAGCCGAAACCCGCCTACAACACCGTGTCGACGATTGTCCGTATTCTGGAAAAGAAGGGATTCGTCGGCCACAAGGCCTATGGCAAGACCCATGAATATTACCCCCTGATTTCGAAGGACGCCTATGCGCGCCGTTATATGGATACGGTGCTGAATAATTTTTTCGGAGGTTCCGTGAGCCGCCTGGTATCGTTTTTCTCGGAGAACAAGGCGATTTCGGTCGAGGAGACCGATGCCATCCTCGAAATGCTGCGCGAACGCAAATAATCCCGGTCATGAAATCCCCGCTGCTTTACCTTCTCGAAGTGCTCTTTTGCAGCGGACTGCTCCTGGCGTTCTACCGCCTGCTGCTGGTCCGCAAGGTTTCATTCAGAGCCTGCCGCCGTTATCTGGTCGCTGCCGTATTTCTCTCGGCGGTCATCCCGGCACTCGACATTCCGCTCTACCCTGCCCGGACGGTGGTCTATCCGCTGCCGCTGATCGGCGCGCCCCCGGCCGAAAACCTCGTGCAGGCGACCGGGGAGGTCCCCGCTGCCGGTCCGGCCGTGACATCCGGCTGGCGGCGCATATCGCGGACAGTGGCTGTTGGCGGCTATCTGACGGCGGTGTTTCTGTCGCTGGGGTTTCTTGCGGTCCGCATGGTCGGGATTCGCCGTTTGCGGCGACGGTCGCATCTGACCGACTGCGGGGCTTATACCCTTGCCGAACATCCGCAGATCGCCACTCCCTTTTCGTTCCTGCATACGGTTTTTCTGGGCGGAGGATACGAAGGCCGCCGGCGCATGATCGTCCTCTGCCACGAGGCGAGCCATGTCCGTCACCGCCATTCGGCGGAGCGCATCGCCGTCGAGCTGGTCCGCAGTCTCTTCTGGTTCAATCCGTTCGTCTGGATTGCCGGGCGGTGGCTGCGGGAGGTGCACGAATGGGAGGCCGACCGCGACGTGCTCGACGCCGGTTACGGCCTTACCGAATACCGGACCGTTATTTTTCATCAGCTCTTCGGCTATAATCCGGATATAGTCTGCGGGCTGAATCATTCACTCACCAAAAAACGATTTGCCATGATGACCCAATTCAAAAAGCGCCGTTTCGCCCTGGTGCGGCTCGGTGCAGCCCTCCCCGTGGTGGCCTCGATGATGCTGTTTTGCAGCTTTACCGTCAGACCCGCCGAAGTTCCGGTATCGTCCCACTCCGCGGACCGGCACGTTGCGACCGTTCATATCGGTTCCGGCGGAACGATCGCCTTCAACGGCCGCCCCGTGACGGCCGGGGAACTGGAGCGGTTTATCGCCGCCGAACGCGAAAAACTCTCCGAGGCGGACCGGGCGAAGATGGTGGTGGTCATTCAGGCCGATAAGGATACTCCTGTGGATGATCTGGCCGATGCGATGGAGGCGTCCCGCCGCGCGAATGCCCTCCGTCTGCAGTTCCGTACGGATGCGTCCGATCCCGGCGTCGATCGGATGCTGCCGCCCGATCTTTCGCGCCTGCCTGCCGACGGCAAGGTGAAGGTGATCGTGCCCCGCGTGGGCGGATTCGAAGGGACTTATAAGATCGAGGAACGGAACCTGTTTCTGGTGCACATCGACGGTTCGGGCGCCGTTATGGCGGGGCAGGCTTTCCGCGAGAAAAGTGTCTCGCCGGAGGAGCTTCCCGCGTTGATCCGTGCTTTTATCCTGAATGCGGACGATGATCCCGCGATGTCCGAAAAACAGGTCAAGGAGTTCGATCTGCCCGGTGGCGGCGTGATGAATTGCCCGGTCAGCGAAGGCATCGTGTTGCTGGATACGGCTCCCGGCGCCTCGTTCGGCAGGTATCTGGAGGTGCAGCGGCTGATCGCCCAGTCGTTCGGATCGATCCGCAACGACGTGTCGCAGCGGCAGTTCGGCGCCGATTATGCGTCTCTGGCCGAACCCGAACGGCAGGTGGTCACACGCGCCGTGCCGCTGAAGCTGACCGAACCGAGACTGTATGAATAACCCACTGATACCATAAGCGGGCGATATCCCGTGCGGCGGCTTTGGCCGTCGTACGGGGCATTTTTACGGGTTCGGGCCGGAGCCTTGCCGCGGGCGGCGTTTTACAGCTTGGGGTTGTCGTGGTGACGGTCCTTGTCGCGGGCGGTCTTTTTGGCGAAATTGGCCTCGACGGCCGCCGTGAGGTCCACGCCCGTCTGGTTGGCCAGGCACACCAGCACCCACAGCACGTCGGCCATCTCGTCGGCGAGGTTTTCCTTTTCGCCCTTCTTGAACGACTGGTCGCCGTAGCGGCGGGCCATCACGCGGGCCAGCTCCCCCACCTCTTCGGTCAGGCAGGCCATGTTGGTCAGTTCCGAGAAGTAGCGTACGCCGTATTCCCGGATCCAGGCGTCTACGCGCTCCTGCAATTCCTTGATTTCCATGTTATCGGATGCGAATTAGGTTCAGTCCGTCGCGCAGCGGGAGGATGACGTTCTCCGTGCGCGGGTCTTCGGCGACCATGCGGTTGAATTCGAGGAGCGCCTGCGTGTGGCGGTCGTTGTGCGCCACGGGCTGCACGACCTTCCCCGACCAGAGGATGTTGTCGGCGATCAGCACCGACCCGCTGTGCACCAGCGGGCGGCCGCCGTCGTCGCCCATCAGCATCCGGTAGTAATCGGGGTATTCGCGTTTGTCGCCGTCGATGAACGCGAGGTCGAACTCTCCGCCCAGTTTCGGGACGATGTCGAGTGCCGAGCCGATGTGGAGCGTAATCTTGCGGCCGTGGGGGCTGCGGGCGAAGTACGAACGGATGAACTCCTTCTGTTCGTCGTCCACCTCCACGGTGTGCAGTTCGGCCCCCTCCTCCAGCCCTGCGGCCATCGAGAGTGCCGAGTAACCCGTGAAGGTTCCGATTTCGAGCGCCCGCCGGGGCCGCAGCATCCGCACGAGCATCTCCAGCAGACGGCCCTGAATGTGCCCCGAGATCATTCGCGGGGCCACGGCACGCAGGTTGGTTTCGCGGTCGAGTTCGTGCAGCAGTGCCTCTTCGGGTTCCGAGAAATCGTGGATGTATCGTTCGAGCGGGTCCATTATTCCCGGTACATTCCGTGTTTGTTGAACTGGTACGAAGCCTCGATCACCTCGTCTGTATCGGCATGCAGCCACAGCAGGCATTCGCGCGTGAATTCGAGGCAGCCCGTGCCGTTGGCCGTTACGATGTTGCCGTCGCGCACGGCCTGCCGCTCCTCGTAGAGGGCTTCTGCCGTGTAGCGGCCGCCGCCCCACGCCTTGAGCATTTCGAGGGTGTTCCCCGTGTGGCGCACGCCGTTCAGGAATCCGTGGGCCGCGAGGAACGACGCGGCGTTGCAGATCGCACCGACGAGTATGCCGCGCGCAAGTGCCGCCTCGACGACCGGAACGACCCGCCGGGCCTCCTCCGACTGCCATTGCATGCCTCCCACGAGGATCAGGGCCGCATAATCTTCGGGCATGGTCGCAACCGTGTAGTCGACCGTGACGACCAGCCCGCCGATCGAGCGCACCTGCTTTTTCGTGGGTGTCAGCGTACGTGACACGTAGGGCGTTCCGCCGCCCGCCATGGTCAGGCCGGTGTTGAGTCCCGTGGCGAGAAACGCGCCTTCCCAATCGGCGAAATCGTCGAGCAACAGGAATAAAACTTCTTTTTTCATCTTATTTGTAGATAAGTCGTGACATATTCGAAAAAATCTCCTCAGCCACCTCCGTGAGCTGCCGGGCCGTCAGGGCGCGGACCTTGGCGTAGACCTGCTCCATGGTGTCGATGCCGTCGTGGACGAGCAGGCTTTTGCCCGCCCCGAGCATGTAGCTTTCGTTGCTCTCGCTCGATATGGCCAGCTGGGCGATGAACTGTTTTTTGGCCATCGACAGCTGGCGCGTCGTCAGCGGCACGGTGCGCAGTTTATGCAACTGTCCTTCGATCAGCTCGATGCACTGCTCCGCGTTGCTGTGGTCCGAACTGAAATAGATGGCCACGATGCCCGTGTCCCCGTAGGGCGTGTAGCTGGCTTCGATGTTGTACGAAAGTCCGTTCTTCTCGCGCACCACGACGTTGAGCAGCGAGTTGGCGCACGGACCTCCGAGAATGTTCGTCACGAGGGCCAGCGGCAGCCGCCGATCCTCCGAGATGCCGAATGCCCGGCTGCCGATGATGCAGTGGGTCTGGTGCGTGTGCTTCGAGACCGTCTTTTCGAAGGCCCGGTAAGGCGCGGGCGTCGCGCGCACGAAACCGCGCTGCGAGGCGGGCTGCGAGGCGAAATAGCGTGCCGCGACGGCTTCGGCGGTCTTGGCCGAGAAGTTGCCGATCGACGAGAATACCATCTGGTCGGTGGTGTGCGTGCGTGCCGTGAAGGCGCGGATCGCCTGGCCGTCGTAGCGCATCAGCGCCGCCTTGCGGCCCAGGATGTTGTGGCCCAGTTCTGAACCTTCGAACAGCATGTCCTCGAAGGTGTCGTAGATCAGGTCGGCGGGCGAATCCTTGTAGGTGTTGATCTCGTCGACGATCACCTCCTTTTCGCGCTCCAGCTCCCGGTCGGGGAACGTCGAGCGGAAAGCGATGTCGGCGATCAGCTCCGCGGCCTTCGCGAAGTCGCCCTTCAGCGTCGTGGCGTGAATCGTCGTGTCCTCCTTGGTGGTGAAGGCGTTCAGCTCCCCGCCGAGGTTTTCCAGGCGGCAGTTGACCTGCCATGCCTTGCGTCGCTCGGTCCCCTTGAAAAAGGCGTGCTCCGTCAGGTGCGCCAGTCCGTACTCCGCGGGATGCTCGTCGCGGCTCCCGGCGCCGATCACCAGCGCGCAGTGCGCCACGGTGTTTCGCACCTGACGGTGAATGCCGCGGATGCCGTTGGGGAGTGTATAGGTAGAGAATTCCATTCAATTGAAAATTAAAGATTAAAAATGAAAAATTGGGCTGCGCGGCTATTTTTGCACATGTGTACGACAATTCTTAATTTTTCATTTTTCATTCTTCATTATTTTTGCGCGCATGCGCAAAAATTTGCCCGTATGGCTTTCGGTGCACTTTTCCAGTTCGCGCGGCGTGCCTTCGAACACGACCCGTCCGCCCGCCGTGCCCGCCTCGGGGCCGAGGTCCACGATCCAGTCGGCGCATTTGATGATGTCCATGTTGTGCTCGACGACGACGATCGTGTGTCCGCGCTGGATCAGGGCGTTGAACGCCGCGAGCAGTTTCGAGATGTCGTGGAAGTGCAGCCCCGTCGTCGGCTCGTCGAAGATGAACATGACGCCTCCCTGCGCCGAATCCTTCGTCAGGAACGAAGCCAGCTTCACGCGCTGGCTCTCGCCGCCCGAGAGGGTCGACGACGACTGTCCTAACTTGATGTATCCCAGACCCACGTCCTGCAACGGTTGCAGCCGCTCGACGATGCGCCGGCAGGTGGCGTTCTTCTTGCTTTCCTCGCCGAAGAAGGCGATGGCGTCGTCCACGGTCATCTCCAGTACGTCGTAGATCGACTTGCCGCGGTATTTCACTTCGAGCACCTCGTCGCGGAAACGCCGCCCGCCGCACGCCTCGCAGACCAGTTCCACGTCGGCCATGAACTGCATCGAGACCTTGATCATGCCCTCGCCCTGGCACTCCTCGCAACGGCCTCCGGCGATGTTGAACGAGAAGGCCGAAGCGCCCAGCCCGTTGTGCTGGGCATAGGGCTGGTCCGAGAAGAGTTTCCGGATTTCGTCGTAGGCCTTGATGTAGGTCACGGGGTTCGAACGCGACGACTTGCCGATGGGGTTCTGGTCGACCATCTCGACCGATTTGAGCAGCTGCACGTCGCCCGTCAGGCCGTCGAAATCGCCGGGTTTCACGCCCGTGTCGTAGAGCAGGCGCCGCAGCGCCGGGTAGAGGATTCCCTTCGCCAGCGACGATTTTCCCGAGCCGCTGACGCCCGTGATGCAGGTCATCACCCCCAACGGAATCCGCACGTCGACATTGCGCAGGTTGTTCTCCCGCGCGCCTTTGACGGTTATCGAGTTGCTCCAACCGCGGGCGGTTGCCGGAACGGCGATCTCGCGCCGCCCCGTGAGGTAGTCGGCCGTGAGGCTCTTTTTGCTTTTCAGCAGTTGGGGCAGCGTGCCGCTGAAGACCACTTCGCCGCCGTTGTACCCGGCCTTGGGGCCGATGTCGACGATCCAGTCCGCGGCGCGGATCACCTCCTCCTCGTGCTCCACGACGATCACCGTGTTGCCCAGGTCGCGCAGCTGTTTCAATACGCCGATCAGGCGGTTCGTGTCGCGCGGATGAAGCCCGATCGACGGTTCGTCGAGGATGTAGAGCGAACCGGTGAGGTTGCTGCCCAGCGAGGTCGAGAGGTTGATGCGCTGGCTCTCGCCGCCCGAGAGGGTCGACGACAGGCGGTCGAGCGTCAGGTAGCCCAGCCCCACGTCGGCGAGGTATTGCAGGCGGTTGCGGATTTCGACGAGGATGCGCGACGCCGTTTTCGTGTCGTGTTCGTCGAGTTCCAGCCCTGCGAAGAAGGCGATCAGGGAGTCCACGGGCATCGCCACCAGATCGGCGATCGTCTTGCCGCCGACGCGTACGTACAACGCCTCTTTGCGCAGGCGCGAGCCGCCGCATTCGGGACAGGCGGTCTTGCCCGTGTAGCGGGCCTTCATCACGCGGAACTGGATTTTGCGCCGCTCCGAGTCGATGTATTCGAAAAATTCGTCGAGTCCGTGGAAATATTCGTTGCCGCGCCACAGCAGCCGTTTCTGCTCGGGCGTCAGTTCGTGGAACGGCGTGTGGATCGGGAATCCGAACTTCGAGGCGTTCTCCACGAGCTGCTGCTTCCATTTGCGCATCGTCTCGCCCCTCCAGCAGGCTACGGCGTCCTCGTAAATGGTCTTGCTCTTGTCGGGGATCACCAGGTCCTCGTCGATGCCGATCACCTTGCCGTAGCCCTCGCACCGGGGGCAGGCCCCCAGCGGGTTGTTGAAGCTGAAGAGGTGTTCCGAGGGGCGTTCGAACTCGATGCCGTCGGCCTCGAAGCGCGACGAGAACTCCCGTACGCCCTCGTCCGTGACGATTTCGCAGATGCCCCCGCCGTAGGAGAAGGCGCGGGCCACCGAGTCGCGGATGCGGGTCTGCGTGTCCTCGTCCGTCGTGACGCGCATGCGGTCGACGACGATCCGGATGTCTTCGGCTCCGGTCTCCGGCCCGATTCCGGGCAGAATCTCCTCGATGAGTTTCACCTCGCCGCCCATGTAAACCCGCATAAGGCCCTCCGAGAGCAGCAGCGTCAGTTTTTCGATGATCCCCTGCCCTTCGCCCAATACCAGCGGTGCGCCGATCGCCACGCGCTGTCCGTCGTGCGCAAGGATGTAGGCGGCCACGTCGTCCACGCTGAAACAGCGCACCTCCTGCCCCGAGACGGGTGAAAAGGTGTGCCCCGTGCGTGCGAACAGCAGTTTGAGGTAGTCGTAGATTTCGGTCGTCGTGCCCACGGTCGAACGGGGGTTGCGCGTGTTGACCTTCTGCTCGATGGCGATGGCCGGCGCGATGCCCGTGATGATGTCCACGTCGGGTTTGTTGATCTTCCCGAGGAACTGCCGGGCGTAGGCCGAGAGGCTCTCGACGTAGCGGCGCTGCCCCTCGGCGAAAATCGTGTCGAAGGCCAGCGTCGATTTGCCCGAACCGGAGAGTCCCGTCACGACGACGAGTTTGTTGTGCGGAATTTCGACCTCGATGTTGCGGAGGTTGTGGACCCGCGCTCCTTTTATATAAATGCAGTTTTCGTGTTTCATGTATCTTGTTTGACAACTTATCCCGGAGTTACATATCGGTCGGTCGTTGTCGCCGCCTTTGGTGTCGTTTACAAGCCTGACCCCACCCCAAATCCCTCCCTCGGGAGGGGCTTGTCGCGACGCATCCGGAATGCGGACGCCTTTCGGCCAAAGATAATTTTTAATTCTTCATTTTTCATTTCTGTCTTCGGCGATGCTGCCTCCGGCTTTCCGGAGTTTCCCGACGAGTGTTTCCGCGCGGCTTTCGCGGATCGTGAGCCGCATCGTGCAGAGGTTGTCGAAGGTCTGCTCCTCGATGCGCGGCTGCTCCTCCTTGACGACCCGCATGATGGCGTTCATCGCCACGTAGGGGAAATCGACCCGCACCGTGCGGTCCACCGTCAGCTCCACGATTTCGGCCGCCGCGATGGCCTCGGCCGCCGATTCCCGGTAGGCGGCGATCAGCCCCGGAACCCCCAGTTTCGTGCCGCCGAAATAACGGACCACGACCACCAGGCAGTCCGTGATGTCGTTCGAAAGCAGTTGTCCGAGGATCGGTTTTCCGGCCGTTCCCGACGGTTCCCCGTCGTCGTTGGAGCGGAACGCCTCGCCGCGGGGACCCAGCCGCCAGGCGTAGCAGTGGTGCGTGGCGTCGTAATACCGTTTGCGCAGCGCGTCGAGCCGTTCGCGGATCTCCTCCTCCGTACGTACGGGATAGATCCAGGAGAGGAACTTGCTGCTCCGCTCCCGGCAGGCGGCTTCGGCGGGGCCCGCGACGGTCCTGTAACTGTCGCCGGCCACGTCTATCGCACCTTTCTGAAGAGCCGCTCCCAGCGGATGTTCGCGGGGAAACTCTTTTCCGCATCGAGCGACAGCCATACGAACGACGCCTTGCCCACGATGTGGTCCTCGGGCACGAAGCCCCAGAAACGCGAGTCGGCCGAGTTGTGGCGGTTGTCGCCCATCATCCAGTAATAATTCATCGCGAAGGTGTATTCCGCGGTTTCCTTCCCGTCGATGATGATTTTGCCGTCGCGTTCTTCGAGCGTGTGATTCTCATACGCCTCGATGATGCGGCGGAAAAGCGGCAGGTTCTCCGCCGTGAGCTGCACCGTGTCTCCCTTCTTCGGAATCCAGATCGGGCCGTAGTTGTCCTGGCTCCAGCGGGGCGTGCCCCACTGCGGGAACACCTCGTCGTTGGGGGTGTAGATGTAGCGGTTGACCGAAATGACGTTGCTCAGGCCCTTGACCTTCTCGACGAGTTCGTCCGTGAGGTTCATGTAGTAGCCCGAGCCGTAACCGCTGTACTCCCGGATGCCGAGGTTGTCGATGGCATACTGCGTGAAGGGCGCCGAGGTCTGCACCACGTAGTTGTATTGCAGGCCGGGGATCGCCTCCTGCGGTTCGCCGTTGACCCACACCTTTCCGTTGCGGACTTCGAGCGAGTCGCCCGGAAGCCCCACGCAGCGCTTGATGTAGTTCTCGCGTTTGTCCACCGGACGGCTGATCACCGTGTATTTCTCGTTGAGGCGCTTGCGTCCCTCCTCCTTGCCGAACGACTCCTCGAAGCCGCGCAGCGTGTCGTAATAGGTCACGTTCTGGTTTTCGAGCAGCACCGTGTCGCCTGCCGGGAAGTTGAACACCACCACGTCGTTGCGGCGGATCGGCTTGAGCCCCTTGAGACGGTGGTAGGGCCATTTGATCGCCTCGGAGAACGATTTCTTGGTCTGCGAGAAGGGCATCGTGTGATGTACGAAGGGGAACGACAGCGGCGTGTTGGGCATCTGCGGTCCGTAAGCCACCTTGCTCACGTAGAGGTAGTCGCCGATGAGCAGCGTCCGCTCCATCGACGAGGTGGGGATGACGTACATCTGGAAGACGAAGATGTGCACCAGCGTCGCCACGACCGTCGCGAAGATGATGGCGTTGACCCATTCGTAAACCGTCTTGTAGGTTGTGCTGCGCTGGCACATCTTCACGTTGTGGCTCCACACGTAGCGGTAGAAGAACTTCGTGATGTAGAGGTCGAAGATGACCGGCAGTCCCAGCAGCATCCAGAGGTTGCCCGTCCAGACCACGAACCAGAGCGTATAAAGCAATGCGGCCAGCGTGAAACCGACCCATTTGTTGTGTAATAAGTTCTTGATTTTACCCATTTTATATCGGTTGTTTCAATTATTTCAGCAGGTCGTCCATCGAGTAGACGCCTTGTTTTCCGCAGAGGAATTCGGCAGCCACGACGGCTCCCAGGGCCAGCGTGCGGCGGTTTTTGATCGTGTGCCTGATTTCCAGCACGTCGTCCTCCGATTCGTAGGTCACGGTGTGGATGCCCGGGACGGCGCCTTCGCGCACGGAGCGGATTTCGATCCGGTCGGCGGGCGCCTCCCCGCTGCGCTCGATGCGGTTCGCGGCGTTCTCGATGCCCGGGGCCAGGTTGACCCAGCCCTGCTTGCCGGCGAGGTTTTCGACGATGCCCTCGGCCAGCGTGATGGCCGTGCCGCTCGGCGCGTCCCTCTTCTGGGTGTGGTGCACCTCCTCGATACGTACGTCGTAGCCGCCCACGCGGCCGATCATCGCCGCCAGCTGCCGGTTGAGGCGGAACATCAGGTTCACGCCCAGGCAGTAGTTCGAGGCGTAGAACAACGCCCCGCCCCGCTCGCGGCACAGCTCCTGCAATTCGCCGAGGCGGTCGGTCCAGCCCGTCGTGCCGCTCACCACCGCCACGCCGCATTCGATGCAGGTGCGGATGTTGCGGTAGGCCGTTTCGGGCATCGTGAACTCCAGCGCCGCGTCGATGCCCGCCAGATGTGCGGCGTCGAGTTCGTGCGCATTGTCCGTGTCGATGACGAGGGCCGTTTCGTGGCCCCTTTCGGCGAGTATCCGTTCGATCTCGCGTCCCATTTTACCGTATCCTATGATCGCTGCTTTCATTTGTTTTGTCGAGATATTCGTACAAAGATACGAATTATTTGTGAATCTAAACGCAGGAGAGCGTACAATAGTATTCCGGAATTTCGTATATTTGCCGAACAAATCATTTCCGGCATGCGCTATTTTCTCGAACTCCGGTACAACGGGGCCGCCTACTGCGGCTGGCAGCGGCAGCCCGACCAGCCTTCCGTGCAGCAGACGCTCGAACGTGCGCTCGCTACCCTGTTGCGCGAACCGGTCTCCGTGACGGGCGCCGGGCGTACCGACACGGGGGTCAATGCGGCCTACTACGTGGCGCACTTCGACTGCGAACGGCCCGTCGACGATCCTGCGCAGACGGTCTACAAGCTCAATTTCCTGCTTCCCGGGGATATCTCCGTGGGCAGCATGACGCCCGTCGCGGAGGATGCCCACGCCCGCTTCCACGCCCGCGAACGGGAGTACCGTTATTTCATCGAGCCGCGCAAGAATCCCTTCACGCGGCATCTGACGTGGCAGTATTACGTTCCGCTCGACGTCGGGCGGATGAACGAGGCGGCGGCGATGCTGCCGGAGTTCGACGATTTCACCTCTTTCGCCAAGCTCAATTCGAACAACAAGACCAATATCTGTCATGTGAAGGAGGCCGTCTGGACCGTCAGTCCCCGCGGCACGATGTGTTTCACGATCCGTGCGGACCGGTTTTTGCGCAACATGGTGCGGTCGCTGGCCGGCACGCTGGTCGACGTGGGCCGCGGACGGTACACGCCCGGCGAGTTCCGCGAGATCGTCGCGAGCCGCGACCTGTCGCGGTCGAGCGCCGGCGCCCCGGCCCAGGGGCTGTTCCTCTCGGACGTGGTTTACCCGGCGGACATATTCGAACATCAATGTTTTTCTAAATTCAAATTGTTATGATTGGAACGATTATTTGGCTGATCGGCCTCGTGTGCGCGATCTGGTGCGTGCTGGACATCTTCAAAAAGAACATCTCCACGGCGGGAAAGGTCATCGCGTCGGTCGTGGTGCTGCTCACCAGCTGGGTGGGGTTTGCGGTTTACTACTTCTACGGCCGCGACCATTTGCAGGAGTGGTTCAAGTGACGATCCCGTGCACCGAAATGCCAGGCGGCGGACCCCATCGGGTCCGCCGCCTGTTTTTCCCGTGGTCCGCATTCGGAAGCGGCACATAAACTCCACATTTTAACGCGGCGGTTTGAATCCTCGTTTTTTTTGCCTACATTTGATGAACAATACCCGGCTTATGACTAAATTGCTGTGGATGCTGCTTTGCGTAGGCTTCACCGCCTCGGCGTCCGCATTTCCCAAAGACCGTCTGATCGATTCGCTCAAAGGCGCGTACGCCGCCGAGGGCGATGCGCGGAGGCGGGTGGACATCCTGCTCAACCTCAAGGACCTGACCGATTCGTCGGAGGACGAAATGTTCTATGCGCGCAAACTCTTCGACGAGGCCTTTGCCGCAGGCGACGCCTTCGCCGTCGGGTCGTCGCTCGGTTCGCTGGCTTCCTATTACATCGCCCGTCCCGGATCGGCCGACTCGCTCGGAAAACTGCTCCGCGCCGTGGAGCCGCTGCTGGAAGGCAGCAGCATGGAGGGACTTCCGGCCTATTACCGCATGGTGGACATGGCGCGCCGGATTCAGGTCGCCGGGACGGAGGAGTCCGTGCGGCTGTGCCAGGACTACGTCGACTCGGTCCGCACCAGCCCGCCGCATACGGTCTGCGACGAGGCTTCCCAGCTCTTTCTGAAGGGCATCGCCGCCTATAAACTCGGTTCGGCCGAGGGCCGGATGCACATGGAGCGCGGACTCCCCTACTGGACCGACGAAGCCGCCCTGCTGCCGAAGATGCGGCCCACCGCGCGGCGGAATTTCCACGCCAACCTGATTACCTGCCTGATCTCGGTGTACGGCACCACGAGGGACCGCGACGCTCTGGTGCGCACCGCCGACGACTACCTGGCGATGCTCGACGCCTATTACCTCGATCCGGAGGTCGTGCGCCGCCGCCCCTACATTCCCAAGGAGATGTCCTACCTGGTCTGCTACTATACGATGTGCACCTCGCCGCTGATCGACCGCCAGCGGGCCGGCGCCTATTACGACCGCTACCGCCGTTTCGTGGAGAGCTCCTCGTCGCAGGACAACATGCTGCTGGACCGGCACTGGTTCTACAATATCAGCGTTTCCTATTACGAACACTGGGGCGATTACGCCAATGCGATGGTTTACAACGATTCGCTGATCCTGGTTTCGCGCCCCGCAGGCATGTCGGCGCAGCTGGCGGACATGTATGCCCGGCGGGCGAATCTCTACGAACGCATGGGGCGCTACAAGGAGGCCGGCGGCGCGTATAGGGAGGTGATCGCCGTGCGCGACTCCCTTGCGTCGCTGCAATATGCGCAGCGCGTGGGCGAACTGGAAGTGCAGTACGGGCTGGACAAGGTCGAGCGCGACCGGGCGCTGCTGCTGGCCCAGAAACGCCGTAACCTGCTGTGGTTCATTGCAGTCATCCTGGCCATCGCCATCGTCGCGGTGGTCTATCTGTGGCGTAACCTCACGCGCATCAAGCATTTGGAGCACAACCTGCGCATCGAATCCCAGCGGGCGCTGGAGAGCGACCGCCTCAAACGCGATTTCATGGGTTCGATGAGCCACGAGATCCGTACGCCGCTGAACGCCATCAACGGTTTTGCCGAACTGATCGCCGAAGGCGGGCTTTCGAAGGAGGAGAGCGTCGAATTCGCGCAGATCATCCGCGACAACACGCAGTTGTTTACGGCTCTGATCAACGACATGCTCGAAGTCTCGCAGCTGGACAATACGGTTGCGGAGCTGCCCAAGATGCCGGTGGACATCTGCCAGCTCATCCGCACCGAGATCGAGCGCCTGCCGCCGAAGGACGGGGTCGAATACCGGATGGATTTCGCCGGGCCGGAGATCGTCGTGCCGCTCCACCGCGGCTATGTGACGGAACTGATCCGCGAACTGCTCAAGAACGCCGTCAAATTCACCCCGAAGGGTTCGGTCACGGTCGCCTGCGGCTGTGCCGGGAACGGCCTGTTGACCCTCTCGGTGACCGATACGGGCTGCGGCATCGACCCTGCGGATGCGGAACGGGTTTTCGAGCGGTTCTACAAGGCCGATCCCTTTGCGCAGGGCCTCGGGCTGGGGTTGAGCCTCTGTCGGCTGATCGCCCGGAAGTCGGGCGGGGAGATACGCCTCGACACTTCCTATACGCAGGGCGCGCGCTTTGTCGTGACGCTGCGGGTCTGAAAGATTTGAAAGGACCGTGCCTTGAATCGAACCGCCCCTGCCGCTATGTTGTGCGGCAGGGGCGGTTCGGCTTATCGGGACGGTTCGGCTGTCAGAGATGGATCGCCGCGCCCATCGCCGCTTCGGCGGCCTCCATGATGCCCTCGTTCATCGTCGGATGGGCGTGGATCGTGCGGGCTATCCGGTGGGCCGTGGCGCCCAGCGTGCGCGCCAGCGTCGGCTCGGCCAGCATCTCGGTCACCGAAGCCCCGACCATGTGCGCCCCCAGCAGGCGGTCCTCCGCGTCGAAGAGCAGTTTGACGAATCCGTCGCGGTCGCCCGCCGCCGTGGCCTTGCCCGATGCGGTGAAGGGGAAACGCCCTGCCTTATAGGCGATGCCGCGCTCCTCGGCCTGCCGCTCGGTCATGCCGACCGACGCCACCTCGGGCTGTGTGAAGATGCACGACGGAATGGTCGTGTAGTCCACCGGCGCGGGGTCGAGTCCGCAGATGGACTCCACGCAGCAGACGGCCTCGGCCGAAGCCACGTGCGCCAGCGCCGGACCCGGCACGATGTCGCCGATGGCGTAGATGCCCGGGACGTTGGTGCGGTAGAACGCGTCCACGACGATCTTGTCGCGCTCCGTGGCGACGCCCAGCTCTTCGAGTCCGATGCCTTCGATGTTGGACTTGATGCCCACGGCCGACAGCACGATCTCCGCCGTGAGCGTTTCCGCGCCCTTTTTGCCTTCGACCTCCACTTCGCAAAGCCCTTCGGCATTGACCTTCACGGCTTTTACCGTGGTTGCCGTGAGCACCGTCGCGCGCAGTTTGCGGAACGTGCGCTCCATGGTCTTCGACACCTCCTCGTCTTCGAGCGGCATCATGCGGGGCATGTATTCGACGATGGTGACCCGCACGCCCAGCGCGGCGTAAAACCACGCGAATTCGCTGCCGATGGCTCCCGAGCCTACGACGATCATCGATTCGGGCAGGCGCGTGAGCGTCAGCGCCTGCCGCGAGGAGATCACATGCTCGCCGTCTACGGGCATGAAGGGCATTTCGCGCGGCCTGGCTCCCGTGGCGAGGACGATGTGGTCGGCCTCGTACTCCGTGCCGTCCACGTCGAGTCGTCCCGGGGCCGTGAGGCGCCCGAATCCGGGGATCAGGTCGATGTTGTTCTTGTTCAGCAGGAACTGCACGCCCTTCGACATGGTCTCGGCCACGCCGCGTGAACGCGCCACGATCTTTTCCAGATTCGGCCGGATCTCTCCGGACGCTTCCAGTCCGTAATGCTCCGCATTTTTGCAGTATCCGTAGACCTGCGCGCTCTTGAGCAGCGCCTTGGTCGGGATGCAGCCCCAGTTGAGGCAGACGCCTCCCGGTTCGGCGCGCTCCACGAGCGCCACCTTTTTGCCTAATTGCGCGGCACGGATCGCCGCCACATAACCTCCGGGGCCGCTGCCCACGATGATGATGTCGTACTGCATTATTTTACTGCTTTTAAGACTTCTCCGTTATCGGCCGCCACGGCGCGTTTCCACTTCTCGTTGTAGCCCGGGAACTGAATTTTGCCGGGGATCTGTTTGCCGTTGCCGTTGTCGACGAAATGCGCCGGGCCGCCGTCGCCGTCGAGGAACGACAGCACGTCGCCGTGCTCGCTCTTCACATTGCCGTCCATGTATTTCACCAGCAGGTAGCCATTGAGTTTCTGCCAGCGGTCGAAAAGCTGCTGTGCCGTCGAAACGCTCAGCTCCGTGAGGTAGCCGCGCCGTGCCCCGGGCGACATTTTGCCGACTTTGGCGTTGAGCGCCTGCACGTTGCGGAGCATGTCGTTCTCCCACTTGTCCGCGACCTTGCGGATGTCCGCCGAGATCATGTCATACCGCATGTAGGCGAAATTGGTCGTGCGGTTGAAGAGCCAGAACGCCGACGTGGGCGAATATTCGAGCATCGAGCCGTTGCCCTCGCGGAAGCACTCGGGAACCTCCTGTGCCGAGCAGAAGATCGGCGTCAGGCACGAGGTGGCCGCGTCGTCCACGCCGAACCAGAGGATGCCCATGTCGTCTGTCACGCCAGGCCGGGCCTGCGCCACGAACCAGAATCCGGTCTGCTGGGTGGCCGTGGCGCGCTCGTTGACGTACTTCACGCCGTCGACCTCGAACTCCATCGGGCGCCAGCGGTAGGGACAGTTGTGGCCTCCGGCGCCGATGTCGGCGGTCATGTCCATCGGAGTTCCTTCGTAGTGGTCGCGCATGCAGTCGAAGACCGTTTTGGGCGACACCTTCGCGCGGGGCTTCACCCACAGCGGCATGCGGTTGTCCTTGTTGTGGCCCATCGCGTAGTCGGTGTATCGGTCCATGTCGTCGGCCACGGTGCGGAAGAAGGCCCACACGCGGGCTTCGCAGGCGCGCATGGCGCCGAAGTCGAGCGGCGCATAGGCGTCGCAGAAGCTGAAATCGGCGTCCGGGCCGTCGTAGTAACCCATCTCACGGGCGAACGAGATCACGTCCGGGGAGTAGAGGCAGTTCTCGGGATCGTCCTTCGGGAAGGTGGTGATGCGGGCCTGGTTGGCGTGGGCCGAGACATAGCCGTCGGGAATGCGGCGCGCCACCCAGACGATGCCTTTGCGGGTGTTCCGGCCCTTTTTGTCGAGCTTGCAGCCCTTGCCGATCAGCTCCATGATCCACGCCTCGTTCGGGTCGGCGATCGAGAACGACTCGCCGCTCGACGCATAGCCGTAGGTGTCGGCCAGCTCGGCGATCACGCCGATGGCCTCGCGGGCGGTCCTGGCCCGCTGCAACGTAATGTATATCAGCGATCCGTAGTCCATGCGGCCCGTCGAGTCCTCCAGTTCGGGACGGCCTCCGTAGGTCGTTTCGCCGATGATGAGCGAATGCTCGTTCATGTTGCCGATGGTCGACCAGGTCTCTTTGACCTGCGGGATGTCCGTCAGGTAACGGCCCGTGTCCCATTCGTAGACGGGCAGCATCGCCCCGGACTTGTGCTTGCCGCCGGGGGTGTGGTACAGCGCGCCGTAGAGCGCGTGGGAGTCCGCCGCATAGGTGACCATCACCGAACCGTCGGTCGAAGCTCCTCGGGTGACGATGAAATTGGTGCAGGCCGACGCCGCGCCGTATGCGCATACGGCTGTCGCTGCAAGAATCAATCGGAGTTTTTTCATTGTTTTTCGGGTTTTGACACCAAAGATAGTAAAAAGTCGGACAGATGCAAAACCGAATTGCATGCGGTCGGGCAAAAAAAAGTCGGACAGGTGCAAACGGAAGCGCGTCCGGCCCGGCAAAACCTTCCGATTTACTGAAAGCGTCGTTGCGGCACCGGTCCCAAAGATGGGAAACGATGCGGAAACGGTAGAAAAACGCTATCTTTGTAATCGGATGCGCGTACTGCATATCCCGGAAATGCCCCCCCCCGGAGCGGAGGTAAAAATATGAAATTCAAATGCTTGAATGAAAAGGATTCTGTTCCTGCTCCTTTCCGGGGCGATTTTCGGGGCCTGTTCTTCGGATAAGAACCGGGTTCCCGTTTTCGTGAAGAACGTCGTCATGCCGCCCGATTCGTGGGTCTTTACGCCCGGCGACGAGGTGACCGTCTCGGCCGAAGGGTTCGAGTCCGACGATGAAATCATGCTCGAAATCTACTGGACGGACGGTTCCGGGGCGTTCGCTCCGGAGGGCTACGCCAAGGGCGTGCGGGGGATCGTCTCGTCGCGTACGGCCACGGGTATCACCTTCCTGGCCC
Organism: Alistipes sp. i18-0019-D1; assembly: GCF_042852885.1. Taxonomy (NCBI): domain Bacteria; kingdom Pseudomonadati; phylum Bacteroidota; class Bacteroidia; order Bacteroidales; family Rikenellaceae; genus Alistipes; species Alistipes sp. i18-0019-D1. The sequence goes on along the minus strand of NZ_AP031424.1, from coordinate 3,880,470 downwards.
CGGGGCACTACCCCGCTTCCACGGTCCGGGTGCTGTTGTTCCGCCGGGGCAGGATGATGCCGCTGGGTAAGATCCGGGTCGCCGACGGGCAGCCCGGGGAGGCGGCGCTCTACGGCCTTTCGGTTTTCGATACGGACGAAACCCGCGTCGACCGGATCGACCCGGCGACGGGCGGCGTAACGCCGGTCAAAACGCTCGGCGTCGGTCGGGGAATCGCCTGCCCGGTGGGCGTTCCCGGCTCGGGCTGGATTTACGGCCTGTACTCCGGTTCGGCGGTGGGTGTCGATCTGACGATGAAGTACTGGAACGACTTCGGGTTCGGCGATTATCTGTTTGCCGGGCTGGTTTCCGACTCTTCCGTGGGATTCCTGAACTACGATTCCGGGCGGCTGACGCTGACCACGCAAACCGTGACCCGCACTTCGCCCGTCTCCCCGGTCTCCTGGCAGATACCCGGGGAGGTCGTGCAGACGCTGGCCGTGCAGCCGTTCGTGCGGGTCGGTTCCGAACTGCTGCTGGCGCAGCGCAACGCCGACGGGACGTGCGCTCCGCTGGTGTTGAGGGTCTACGGCGGATCGGGGTCGGGCGAAGCCGTCGGGGCCGATGCGATGATTCCCTTCCGGACTGTGGCAGCCCCGGCCGACGAGCCGGAAAAACTGTACCAGGTGGGCGGCTATGCCGTTTCGGTCGGAGGCAAAACGCAGCTGCGGCTGTTCAACGCTGCCGGTGACGGCGCTTTCGGCGAGACGCTGGCTGAAGTTCCGGGCACGGCGCTTTCGGTCACGGAGTACGCTCCCGATAAGGATTCGCTGGAAATCTACCTGCTGTGCGAGGCGGACGGCACGCGCCGCATTCACGTCTACGATGCGCTGAAGAAGACGCAGCGGACGCTTCCCGGGGAGTTCGGCTGCTCGGAGATCGTCGTGGCGAAATAGGGTTTTCGGGCAGAAAAACGAGTCGCAGGTCCGGATTTTTCCCGGGTCTGTTTCACGTTGTACGAATTTTGCGTATTTTTACCGGGTAAAACTGAAAGACCAATGTCGGATATAGCTTGTCAACTGTCGTTCGTGCGCTCGATGCTTCCCGGGGGCGTCACGCTGGTGGCCGTGTCGAAAACTCATCCTGCGGAGGCGATCCGCGAGGCCTACGACGCCGGCCACCGCGTTTTCGGCGAGAGCCGCCCGCAGGAACTGCGCGAAAAACACGAAGCCCTGCCCAAGGACATCGAGTGGCACATGATCGGCCACCTGCAGACCAACAAGATCAAATACATCGCCCCGTTCGTCGCGCTGATCCATTCGGTCGACAGCGCGCGGCTGGCCGAGGCGATCCAGCGCGAGGCGGCCAAGTGCGGGCGGACGCTCGAAATCCTTCTGGAGATCCGCGTCGCCGAGGAGGAGACCAAGACGGGCTGGGACATGGCCGGGCTGATGGAGTACGTCCGCACGGCCCCGTTTGCCCGCATGCCGAACGTCTGCGTGCGGGGCGTGATGGGCATTGCCACCAATACCGACGACGGCGGGGCGATACGCCGTGATTTCATGGAGCTGAAACGCTGTTTCGAGCTGCTGCAACCCTACTTCGGGCCGCGGTTCAACACGCTGTCGATGGGCATGTCGCACGACTATCCGCTGGCTGTCGAGTGCGGTTCGACGATGGTGCGCGTCGGTTCGTTGATATTCGGCCGGCGCGGGCTTAAGAAGCCCGTTTTATGAGTGGTTGCTGCACGAATGATAAATTATACCAGACTTATATGAAAATCGGTTTTATCGGATTCGGAAATATGGCGCAGGCCATGGCGGGCGGGTTTGTCCGCTCGGGGGCCGTGCGGCCCGGCGACATCGGCGCGTGCGCGCGCGACCGTGTGAAATTGCAGCGCAATACGGAGCCGCAGGGCTTCCGGGCTTTCGACGATGCGGCGGCACTCGTCGCGTTCGCCGATCTGGTGGTCGTCGCCGTGAAGCCCTACCAGGTCGAAGCGGTGCTTACGCCCGTACGGGAACAACTGGCGGGTAAGATCGTCGTTTCGGTGGCCGCGGGCGTCACGTTCGACGATTACGAGCGGATGCTCGCCCCCGGCACGCACCATTTGAGTACCGTTCCCAACACGCCCGTTTCGGTCTGCGAAGGCATCGTCGTCTGCGAACGCCGCCATTCGCTTTCGGACGGGGAGTGGCGGCAGGTGGAGGCGCTCTTTTCGAAGATCGGCCTCGTCCTGCCGATGGACACCGCCCTGCTCGGCATATCGAGTGCCGTCTGCGGCTGCGGTCCGGCGTTCGTCGCCATGTTCATCGAGGCGCTCGGGGACGCTGCCGTCAAGCACGGCGTTGCGCGCGCCGACGCCTACTGCATGGCGGGCCAGATGATCGTCGGGACCGGGAAATTGCAGCTCGCCACGGGGCAGCATCCCGGTGCGATGAAGGACGCCGTCTGCTCGCCCGGCGGAACGACGATCGCGGGCGTCGCCGAACTGGAGCGCAAGGGCTTCCGCGGTGCGGTGATCGATGCCATCGACGCCGTTCAGCGCAAGAAACCCGTCTAAAAGACGGGTTTTAGGGAGCGATGGGCAAGTCTTCCGGCTTCCTGTCCGGTTCTGCGCCCGCCTAAAAGGCGGGTTTTAGGGGCGGACGGTGGCTTCGGGACGCTTGTCATCCGGTTCTGCGCCCGGGGCCGGGAATCGTTTTTTGGGGCTTCGGGACGAAGCGACGCCGTTTGCGTCCGAATGGAAAACCGCCGGACTTTTTCGAAAGTTCCGGCGGTTTCTGTATCGGGGACTGCCCTATCGCACCCGCAGCGAGCGTCCGATGCGCAGCACGGTGGTCGACTTGATGCCGTTCAGGCGGCAGAGGTTCGTCACGGTCGTTCCGTAGCGGCGGGCGATGCCGCCCAGCGTGTCGCCCGAACGGATCTTGTAGTATTTCATGGCGGCCTTCTCGGCGGCTTCCTTCTTGTCCTGCTCCTCGTTGGCGATCTCGTCTTCGAAATCCTGCCCGGCGTTGGAGTAGATGCTGAAGAACGACTTCTTCAGGAGGAAGGTCTCGCGGTTCAGCGTTCCGTTCTTGAAGTCGATCAGGCGTTCGGGGTCGAACGACTGCCCGTAGTAACGGGTTTCGAAATGGAGATGGGGACCCGTCGAACGGCCCGTCGAACCGCCCAGACCGATGATCTGCCCCGCCTCGACCCACTGGTCGGGTTCCACCAGACGTTCCGACAGGTGGCCGTAATAGGTCTCCAGCCCGTTGTCGTGGCGGATGATCACCAGATTGCCGTAGCCGCCCTTGTTGTACTGCGAGATGCGCACGCGGCCGCAGAAGGTGGCGTATACCGGATCGCCCATCTTCAGCGGCAGGTCCACGCCCTGGTGCTGGCGCCGGCGCCGCGGGCCGTATTTGCCGCGCGGGTGTACCGAACCCTGATAGGGGCAATGGTAGCTGGTCAGCGAGTCGACGAGGTCGATCACCACCGATTTGGGCATTCCCGACATGTCGACCTCCTTGTAGGGAAAGAGCGTCGTCGTGTCCCAGTATTTCTCGAAAATCGTGCTGTCTTTGGCCACCTCGCGGTTGAGGATGTATTTCCAGCTGTTGTTGCTGTACAGTATCACCTGCACGGCGTCGTTTTCCGTGGCCAGGGTGTCGAGCACGGTCAGGCCGTTGGTGTCGAAGATGGACTCGATTTTCGTGGGACGGAGGCGCAGGCGCAGCGCCGCCACCGAATCCGCTGCGGCCTGCTCCGGGTCGATGACCGGTGCGGGTTCCGGGGCCTCTGTCTCTCCGGCCGTGCGGTCTGCGACGAGGACGATGCTTTGCAGCGAGTCGATCAGCGCGGCCTGCCGCAACGCCACCGAACGGAGCGAATCGGCCGCGGCAATTTCGCGGGCCGCTGCGTCGGCCGTCCGTGAGTTTTTGGGCTTGCGGGCCGTCGCGGTGAAGACCATCGAGAGGGCGATGCAGGTAAGGATGTATTTTTTCATAGTCTCTTATTTCTCTTATTGTTGTCTGATCAGTTCTTCGGCGGCTTCCAGCGCCTTGTAGAATTCCTCGCCGAAACGGCGGACGATCGGTTCCCGGAGGGCTTTGTAGACCGGGATGCCCAGCCTGGCGCCGCACCGGCGGGCCGGGGCGCACACCGACCAGCGGTGGTAGTTGAGCCCCACCGTGCCGTTCGAAAAACGCATCACGCGGATCGGATAGAGGTGGCACGAAATCGGCTTGCGGAACGGGGTCCTGCCTTCGGCCCACGCCTTTTCGATGGCGCAGAGCGTCACGCCGTTCTCCGTGTAGGTATAGGCGCACTCGGCTCCGTTGACCAGCGGTGTCGTCAGGTCGCCGTCCTCGTCGACGACCATGAATCCCTGCCGTTCGACGGCCCCGATGCCTTCCGCCGTCATGTAGGGCCTGTAATTGGGGTATTCGCGTTCGAGGATCTCCACCTCGTCGGCTTCGAGCGGCGCCCCGGCGTTGCCTTCGACGCAGCAGATCCCTTTGCACTGCGCGATGTCGCAGGCGAAACATTCGCGCAGCAGGTCGGCGCTTACGATTTTGTCGTCTATCTCGATCATTTGCGGCAGGTGTCGGCGATGATGATGTCGTAGAGTTCCCCGAGCGACATACCCATTTCGCGGGCCTGCTTGGGGACGATGCTTCCGGCGCTCATGCCGGGAATCGAGTTCAGCTCGATGAAATAGGGCACGCCCTCGGGGGTGACGATGAAGTCCACCCTTACTACGCCCGAGCAGCGGCAGGTGCGGTACGCCTCGCGGGTCATGCGGTTCAGCTCGGCCTTCACCTCCGGGGTGATGTCCGCCGGGGTGATCTCGTCCGAATAGCCTTCGGTGTACTTGGCCTGGTAGTCGAAGAAATCTTTTTTGGAAACGATCTCCGTGATCGGGAAAACATACTCCCTCCCGCCGGCGACGAGCATTCCGCAGCCCATTTCGCGGCCCGTGACGCACTCCTCGATCAGAATCTCGTCACCCTGGGCGAATGCCGCTTCGACGGCCGCCGGAAGCTCCTCCGGGGCGTGCACCTTCGTCACGCCGAACGACGAGCCGTTGGCGTTGGGTTTCACGAACAGGGGTATTCCCAGTTCGGCGATGATCTGCGCCGGGTCGAATGCTTCGCCGCGGCGCAGGAACACCTCGCGGGCCAGGTTGACACGGCCCGCGAGCGTGCGTTTGGTGGTGATCTTGTCGAAGGTGATGACTGACGAGGTCATCGAGCACGACGAATAGGGAACGCCCATCATGTCGAGGTAGCCTTGCAGTTTGCCGTCCTCTCCCGGTGTGCCGTGAATGATGATGAGGGCATAATCGAAGAGCTTGCGAACGCCGTCGACGGTGATCGAGAAGTCGTTCTTGTCGACCTGCCACTGCCGCCCGTCGGGGGCCGTGTAGTGCCAGTCGCGGCGGTGGAGGTCTACGACCGTGATGTCGTATTTCGAGTGGTCGAGGGCCGCCTCGATCTGGGCGGCGCTCTGAAGGGCGATTCCCCGTTCGGGCGAGTCTCCGCCCGCCAGGAGGGCTATCTTCAAACGTGTCATTTCAGGGGTTGTATATGTCTTTGTATCGGAATTCCAGTATCTCCTGCACCATCCGGGCGAACTCCTTGGCTTCGACGTGCTCCGCGTCGATGCGCAGTGCGGCGTTGAAGTCGTTGAGCGCCGGACCCCACTCGCCCATCCGGTAGTGGAGTTTTCCGCGCTCGACGTAGAGCGCCGTGTTTTCGGGTTCGGCGGCGATCTGCGCCCCGAGGGCCGCGATGCGCGTCGCGGGACTCCACAGTCCTTTGCGGCGGATGTAGGCGGCGACGCCTTCGTCGAGCATGGCGGCGACGTCCTCGCCCCGCCCGATGCGGTCGCGCACGTCGGTCGAGGCGAAGTCCTGCAACGGGGCGTCCGTCAGCGGCGTGATGCGTCCTTCGAATCCTTCCGCCGGTTCGCCGCGCCGCGGGTAGACGTAAACCGGGTATTCGAGGATCCGTTCATACTCCTTCCACCCCGGGAGGCGTGCGATCTGGTCGCTGCCCATCAGGATCGAGAACTGCATCTCCGATCCGAAGTTTTCCTTTAGGTAACGCAGGGTATCTATTGTGTATGAGGGCTTCGGTAGCAGAAACTCCACGACCGAAGGTTTGATTCTATCCGGATATGCCGAAGCCGCGCAGGCGATTTCGGCCATTTCGAAACGGTCCATCTCGGGAGCCAGTTCCGCGGCTTGTTTATAGGGGCTTTGGGGCGAAACGACCAGCACGGCTTCGTCGCAGAGACCCTGCCCGACGACGTATTCCGCCAGCGCGATGTGGCCTTTGTGCACGGGGTTGAACGACCCGAAATAGAGCATGACCCGTTTCATCCTACCGTGCGATGAATTGGTCGAGGATGCTGCACGTGCCGCACACGGCCTCGTCGAGGCAGTCGTTGACCACCACGTGGTCGAACTCGGGGGCTTTCGTCAGTTCGAATTCGGCCTTGGCCACGCGGCGGTCGATCACCTCCGGGGCGTCCGTGCCGCGGCCTTCGAGCCGTCGGCGCAGCTCCTCGACCGAAGGCGGCATGATGAACACCGAGCAGGCCTCGTCGCCGAAGATGCGCTTGAGGTTGATGCCGCCGACCACGTCGACGTCGAAGACGATCACATGGCCCTTGGCCCAGATGCGCTCCACCTCCGAGCGCAGCGTGCCGTAGCAGGTTCCCTTGTAGACCTCCTCCCACTCCACGAAGCGGTTTTCGGCCACGGCCTGCATGAACTCCCCGTGCGAGAGGAAGTAGTAGTCCACCCCGTCGCGTTCCTGGCCGCGGGGGGCGCGGCTGGTCGCCGAGATGGAAAATTCGAACTGCGGATAGCGTTCCAGCAACCGGTGGACGATAGTGGTTTTGCCCGAGCCGCTCGGGGCCGAGAATATGATTACCTTACCCATAATCAGATGGCGATTGATTTTATGTCGGTTAGCAACCCGGTCTCCTGTTGTTGTCGCCGCCGTTGGCGTCGTTTACAAGTCTGACCCCGCTCCAAAACCCTCCCTCGGGAGGGGCTTATCGCATGCGACCGGGTTGTCAGCCGGAATCCGTCCGGATATTTCTACAATATGTTCAACACCTGTTCCTTGATCTTCTCCAGCTCGTCCTTCATCTTGACCACGAGAATCTGGATGTTCGGCTCATTGGCCTTCGAACCCATCGTGTTGATTTCGCGGCCCATCTCCTGCGCGATGAAGCCCAGCTTGCGCCCTGCGCCCTCCTCCGAAGAGGCCACTTCGCGGAAGTAGTTGCAGTGGTTCGTGAGGCGCACCTTCTCCTCGGTGATGTCGAGTTTTTCGAGGTAGAAGATCATCTCCTGCTCCAGGCGGTTGCGGTCCACGTCGACGGCCAGTTTCGAGAGGTTGTCCAGAATGCGGGCCTTGACGGTCTCGGTGCGGGCTTTCTCGAAGGGCACGACCTCCTCCCGGTACTGTTCGATCAGCTCCACGCGGCGTAGCAGGTCGGCGATCAGGATGGCGCCTTCCTGCGCCCGGAAGGCGTCGAGTTGCGCGGCGGCGGCCTCCACGGCTGCGATCAGCCCGGCGTGCTCCTCCTCGGAGATGGCTTCGGCCTCGGTCGCCACGACGTCCGGAAGGCGCATGATCACCGGCAGGATGGCGTCGTAGCCGGCGTCGATGCCCGAGAACGAAAGCGTGTCGTTCATCTGGCGGAGGTATTCGCGGAACACCTCGCGGTTGATGCGCGCCGGTGTCTCGACGGACTGCGACTCGACCGAGACGAAGACGTCGACCTTGCCTCGCTGGATCGTGCGGGCGATCAGGTTGCGGATTTCGTATTCCGACTGCCGGTAGACTGCCGGTAGCCGCAGCGAGAGGTCCAGCTGCTTGGAGTTCAGCGAGCGGATCTCGACCGTGATTTTCTTATTTCGGAGTGTGGCCTCGCCTTTGCCGAAGCCGGTCATTGATTTTACCATGTGTATGGGAACTTGTGTTTCCGGCCGGGACAACGCAAACCGGTGGCGGAGCCGGATTTGTCCGTTCCGCCGGGCCGCCCTGTCCGGGACCGGGGTTTATTCCCGGCAAAATTAATAAAAACAATCCAAAAAGAGACGCATTCTTCCTGCGGATTGAAATTTATTTGGCTATATTTGTATTTATGAAATTTTTTTATTTATATTTGTGTTAGTAAACTAACAGTTAGGAGTCAGATCATTCAAATCACATACGAATTATTATGAAAAAGCACAATTTCAATGCGGGACCTTCCATTCTGGCGGACGAGGTCATCGAAAATGCAGCCAAGGCAATTCTCGACTTCAACGGATCGGGTCTTTCGCTGCTCTCGATCTCGCACCGGACGAAGGATTTCGACGACGTGATGGCCGAGGCCGACGCTCTTTTCCGCGAGTTGCTCCACATTCCCGACAACTACAAGATCATCTATCTGGGGGGCGGTGCAAGTACCTACTTCTTCGAAATCCCCGCCAACTTCCTGGGTAAGAAGGCCGGTTATGTGAATACGGGTGTCTGGGCCAAGAAGGCCATCAAGGAGGCGAAACGTTACGGCGAAGTGGAAGTGCTGGCTTCGTCCGAGGACAGGAACTTCACCTATATCCCCAAGGGTTTCGCCATTCCCGCCGACCTGGACTATGTGCATATCACCTCTAATAATACGATCTACGGCACGGAGTACCACGAGGACCTCTCGTCGCCCGTGCCCCTGATCGCCGACATGTCTTCGGACATCCTCTCGCGCCCGGTGGACGTTTCGAAATACGCCATGATCTACGGCGGCGCGCAGAAGAACCTGGCTCCCGCGGGCGTGGCGTTCGCCATCATCCGCGAGGACATGCTGGACAGGATCGTCCGCGACCTGCCGACGATGATGTCGTTCCGCACTCACGTCGAGAACAACTCGATGTTCAACACCCCTCCCGTGTTCCCGATCTACGTCCTGAAGGAGACCCTGAAGTGGCTCAAGTCGATCGGCGGCGTCGACGAAATCTACCGCCGCAACAAAGAGAAGGCCGCGCTGCTCTACGACGAGATCGACCGCAACCCGCTCTTCCGCGGAACGGTCGAAAAGGAGGACCGTTCGCTGATGAACATCTGCTTCGTGATGGCCGAGGGCTGCGAGGAGCTGGCTCCCGAGTTTATGGAGTTCGCCAAGAGCCGCGGCATGGTCGGCATCAAGGGCCACCGCCTGGTGGGCGGCTTCCGCGCGTCGTGCTACAACGCCCTGCCGAAGGAGAGCGTCGAGGCTCTGGTGGCCTGCATGCGGGAGTTCGCCGAGGCGCATAAGAAATAACCCCGATGTGTCCGACCATCGTCCCGCTGATGCGGGAGACAAAAAGAGAACAGGATATTTATTTCACGTCATTGATCGAAACTATGAAAATACTGGTTGCAACGGAAAAGCCCTTCGCCAAAAAGGCCGTGGACGGAATCCGTAAGATCGTCGAGGACGCCGGATACGAACTGGCGCTGCTCGAAAAATACACTGACAAGAGCCAGCTGCTCGAGGCCGTGGCCGACGTCGACGCGCTGATCGTCCGCAGCGACAAGGTGACCGCCGAGGTCATCGCCGCGGCGAAGAACCTGAAGATCGTGGTCCGTGCCGGCGCGGGTTACGACAACGTGGACCTCGCGGCGGCTTCGGCGCGGGGCATCGTGGTGATGAACACCCCGGGCCAGAACTCCAACGCCGTGGCCGAACTGGCGCTGGCCATGATGGTCTTCATGTCGCGCAACCGGTTCACGCCGGGCACGGGCACGGAAATCCAGGGCAAGACCCTCGGCATCCATGCCTACGGCAACGTCGGCAGGCTGGTGGGCCGCAAGGGCAAGGCGTTGGGCATGCATGTTGTTGCGTACGATCCGTTCATCACCGACGGGGCGGTCTTCGAGGCCGACGGCGTGAAGAAGGTGGCGACGGTCGAGGAACTGTACCGCGTTTCCGACTTCCTGTCGCTGCACATTCCCGCCACGACGGAGACGAAAGGCTCGATCGGCTACGACCTGATGATGTCGATGCCCAAGGGCGCCACGCTGGTCAACACCGCCCGCAAGGAGGTGATCGACGAGGAGGGCGTAGTGCGTGCCATGACCGAGCGCGAGGACCTGAAATACATCACCGACATCGCCGCCGGCAACCAGGCCGAGCTGGACGAGAAGTTCGGCAAGCGGGTTTTCGCCACGGCGAAGAAGATGGGCGCCGAGACCGCCGAGGCCAATGTCAACGCGGGACTCGCGGCCGCCAACCAGATCGTGGACTTCCTGAAAAACGGCAACACCCGTTTCCAGGTCAACAAATAGAAACCAACCGTGCGAAAAGGCGGGTGCGCATATCTCATATGACGGACCCGCTTTTTCGCCTTAAAACAACCGATGCATTATGGTTAGAATAAAACCTTTCCGCGCAGTCCGTCCCCCGAAGGAGCATGCCTCCGAGGTGGCTTCGCGTCCCTACGATGTACTCAACTCCGCCGAGGCGAAGTCCGAAGCCACCGAGCGCTCGCTGTTGCACATCATCAAACCCGAGATCGACTTCGAGCCTATCGCCGACGAGCATTCGCAACCCGTTTACGACAAGGCGGTCGAGAATTTCCGCCGCTGGCAGTCCGAGGGCTGGCTGCGGCAGGACCCCGAAGAGTACTACTATATATATGCGCAGACGATGGAGGGCCGCACGCAGTACGGCCTTGCGATGTGCTGCCATTTCGAGGACTACCTCTCGGGGGCGATCAAGAAGCACGAACTGACGCGTCCCGACAAGGAGGAGGACCGCATGATCCACGTCCGCAACCAGAAGGCCAACATCGAGCCGGTGTTCTTCGCCTACCCCGACGACGCCGAGATCGACGCCATCGTCGCCGACGTGGTGAAGAACAACGCCCCGGAGTACGATTTCACGGCCGCCGACGGCTTCGGACACCGGCTGTGGGTGATCCGCGACCGGAAGACCAACGACCGCATCACGGAGATTTTCGCAGGCATCCCGGCGCTGTACGTCGCCGACGGACACCACCGCACGGCCGCCGCGGCGCGCGTGGGACAGGAGTGCCGCGCCAATAACCCGGGCCATACGGGCTGCGAGGAGTACTGCTATTTCCTGGCCGTGACCTTTCCGGCGGGCCAGCTCCGCATCATCGACTACAACCGCGTGGTGAAGGACCTCAACGGCCTGACGCCCGCGGAGCTGCTCGAGAAGCTGGAGGAGTCGTTCACGGTCGAGGACAAGGGTACGGAGGAGTACCGCCCCGCGGCGCTGCACAACTTCTCGATGTATCTCGAAGGCCGCTGGTACAGCCTGACGGCCAAGCCGGGCACGTACGACGACAACGACCCGATCGGCGTGCTGGATGTCACGGTGCTGTCGAACCTGGTGCTGGACCGGATTCTGGACATCAAGGATCTGCGGACTTCGAAGCGGATCGACTTCGTGGGCGGAATCCGCGGGCTGGGCGAGTTGAAGCGCCGCGTGGACAGCGGGGAGATGAAGGCGGCGTTCGCCCTCTACCCCGTTTCGATGCAGCAGCTGATCAACATTGCCGATACGGGCAACATCATGCCGCCGAAGACCACGTGGTTCGAGCCCAAACTGCGCTCGGGGGTGGTGATTCACTCGTTCGACGAAAAATAATCGACAAGGGCCGCCCGTTGAGGCGGCCCTTTTTTGCGGGAAACTTGCGGAATCCTGAACCGCCTTTGGACTGGATTGCAAACTGCTTTCCGTCCGGTTCTGTCCGTCCGGGGTGCAAATACGGTCCCGACCCGAAGGCCGAATGACGTCCGAACGGTTTTGTATGCAGGGAGTTCGCGCGGGAGCATGCGGATTTTCTGCTTTTCGTTTGTCGTTTATGCCGAAAGAAATGTTGCAATCCGGATCGTTTTTATCCGATTATTTCGTATATTTGTAAGCAACTTAACAATAACAAGGACGTTATGGCAAAAATCAAAGGAACAATCGTTGTCGACAAGGAGCGCTGCAAGGGGTGCGGGGTCTGTGCGTCCGCCTGCCCGTGCGACGTGCTCGCGCTGTCGGCGGAGGTCAACAGCAAAGGTTATCCCGTTGCGCGGATGGTCAATCCCGATGCCTGCACGGGCTGTGCCTCCTGCGCGGTGATTTGTCCGGATAGCTGCATTACGGTTTATCGTCAAAAATTCGAGTAAGCTATGGCAGAGAAGGAAGTGAAACTGATGAAAGGCAACGAAGTGATCGCCCATGCGGCCATTCGCTACGGTTGCGACGGATATTTCGGATATCCCATCACCCCGCAGTCGGAGGTGATGGAAACCCTCATGGAACTCAAGCCGTGGGAGACCACGGGCATGGTCGTTTTGCAGGCCGAGTCGGAGATCTCTTCGATCAACATGGTTTACGGCGGAGCCTCGACCGGAAAACGGGTGATGACCTCCTCGTCCAGCCCCGGCATCAGCCTGATGTCCGAGGGGCTGAGCTACCTGGCGGGCGCCGAACTGCCCTGCCTGATCGTCAACGTTCAGCGCGGCGGTCCGGGCCTGGGTACGATCCAGCCTTCGCAGGGCGACTATTTCCAGGCCTGCAAGGGCGGCGGCCACGGCGATTTCCACCTGATCGTGCTGGCTCCCAACTCCGTGCAGGAGATGCACGACCATGTGTTCGAGGCGTTCGACCTCGCGTTCAAATACCGCAATCCGGCGCTGATCCTTGCCGACGGTGCCATCGGTCAGATGATGGAGAAGGTGGTGCTCGCACCCCAGCGTCCGCGCAAGACCGACGAGGAGCTGCGGGCCGAGTGCGGCACGTGGGCCGCGCAGGGCAAACCCGCCGGCCGGCCGCGCAACATCGTGACCTCGCTCGAATTGCAGTCGGAGAAGATGGAAGTCATCAACAAGCGGTTGCAGGAGAAATACAAGGCGCTGGAAGAGAACGAGGTGCGTTACGAAGCCATCGAGTGCGACGACGCTGACTACGTCATCGTGGCCTTCGGCTCGTCGGCCCGCATCTGCTCGGCGACGGTCGAAATGGCCCGCGCCGAGGGGCTGAAGGTCGGCCTGCTGCGTCCGATCACCCTCTACCCTTTCCCCAAGAAGCAGCTTGCCGAGATGGCCGCGCGGGGCGTCAAGGGATTCCTCTCGGCGGAACTCAATGCCGGGCAGATGGTCGAGGACGTGCGGCTGGCCGTCAACGGCAAGGCCCCCGTCGAGCATTACGGGCGTCAGGGCGGCATGCTGTTCAACCCGGACGAAGTGCTCGAGGCGCTCAAGGAAAAACTGATTAAAAAGTAGAAGACGATGGCAGAGGTTGAAAAGAAAACGGAGAATCTGGTTTACGCGAAACCGAAACTCATCACCGATAACGTCATGCACTACTGCCCGGGCTGCAGCCACGGCACGGTGCACAAACTCATCGCCGAGGTCGTCGAGGAGATGGGACTCGCGGAGAAGACCGTGGGCGTTTCGCCCGTGGGCTGCTCGGTGTTCGCCTACAATTACATCGACATCGACTGGATCGAGGCGGCCCACGGACGCGCTCTGGCCGTCGCTACGGCTGTGAAGCGACTCTGGCCGCAGAATCTGGTCTTCACCTACCAGGGCGACGGCGACCTGTCGGCCATCGGCACGGCGGAGTCGATTCATGCGGCGGCGCGCGGCGAGAACGTCGTGGCCATCTACATCAACAATGCGATCTACGGCATGACCGGCGGCCAGATGGCCCCGACGACCCTCGTGGGCATGAAGACCGCGACGACTCCCTATGGGCGCGATCCGCGGCTGAACGGCTATCCCTACAAGATCGCCGAGATGATGGCCCACCTCGACGGCACGACCTACATCACGCGGCAGAGCGTGCATACGGCGGCCAACGTGCGCAAGTGCAAGAAGGCGATCCGCAAGGCGTTCGAGAATTCGATGGCCGGCAACGGCTTTTCGCTCGTGGAGGTCGTCTCGACCTGCAACAGCGGGTGGAAACTCTCACCCGTGGCTTCGAACGACTGGCTGGCCGAGAACATGCTGCCCTTCTATCCGCTGGGCGACATTAAAGATGTTAAAAAAGAGTAACGCTATGAAAGAGACGTTGATAATTGCAGGGTTCGGAGGACAGGGCGTCCTCTCGATGGGTAAGATTCTGGCTTACTCGGGGGTGATGCAGGACTTCGAGGTGACGTGGATGCCCTCCTACGGTCCCGAGATGCGCGGCGGTACGGCCAACGTGACGGTGATTCTCTCCGACCGGAAGATTTCGTCGCCCATCGCGCACGAGTTCGACACGGCGATCATCCTGAACCAGCAGTCGATGGAGAAGTTCGAGCCGATGGTCAAGCCAGGCGGCGTGCTGATCTACGACACGAACGGCATCACGCGGCACCCCGTGCGCAAGGACATCGAAGTCTATGCGATCGACGCCACGGCCGAGTGCGCGAAGATGGGCCAGGCCAAGCTGTTCAACACGATGATCCTGGGCGGTTACCTCAAGGTGCGCCCCGTGGTCGCGATGGAGAACGTGATGGTGGGCCTGAAAAAGTCGCTTCCCGAGCGTGCGTGGAAGATGCTCCCGGCCAACGAGGAGGCTATCCGTCACGGCGGCGAGATTATCCGCAAGCGGTAATCCGGCGACACGATATGAAGAACAAAGAAGCGCCCCAGGGGCGCTTTCTTTGTTTTGTGGCGGGGGCTTATTTGATTTTTAATTCATAGAATGCCGCGTTGTTCGGCCCGACGAAAAACCGGCCGTCGAAATAAGTGAGTAGGTTGATCGCCATTGGAATATCTGCTATCGTTACTTCGGTCAATCCATGGGGATTGTTGCCGAAAACCTTTTCGCTATATTCATTCGTCGAAGGTGTATAAATGCCTGTTGTTACTCTGTAATCTCCGTTTTTTCCTCCGGAGAGAGTATAAAGCATTTGCTGTGGATTATATGAACAGACGGCGAGTTTGCCTCCTGTACTGTAACTTGGTCTTGAAATGGATAATTTTTGTGTTGTAATACAGCTTTCTGGATCGAACTGGAAAATGGCCAAGCTTGTGTTATAATAAACTTTATCACCAATCTGACATGCATATTGTAGGAAATCAAAATTTAAGTTTTGTTTGAGATTTTTCCATTGTTTGCTCTCGGGTAGATAGACATGATAGGTATAATAGCTTCCGCAGGAGATGTCGGCAAATAATTTGTTCCCGGCTTTGTATATTCCATTTGTTCTGTTGCCGTCTTCGTTAAATATTGGAATATCGTCGGCTATTTCCCAAGAGTCAGTTGTATCGGCATAAACATAAATCTGTTTATCGCTGCTGTTATAGAAGCAATATAGTTTATCCTGCCATACGAACAGGTTGGTGGAGGGAGCGGGTGCGAGGCTTTGCCACTCGTTTTTTGCCGGAGTATAGCGCAGAAAAGAGGTGCGATTCACATAATAAATTGCGCCCTTCCAAACGATTGCCTGGTCTACCTCCGCGTCGGGGCAGTTCGCCATTTTCGTAAAGGAAATTGTAGCATTGTCCAGCGGTTTCGTCGGGTCGTCGCCGTTGTCGTCGCCTCCGCAGGCGGTCAGCGCAAGGGTGAATATGCCTATGAGTAAAAAGAATTTTGTTTTCATGGTGTGTCGTTGATTTGATGATAGACTTTTGGAACAGGCATATAAAAAACGCAGGCTAAACCGTTATTTGCTATTGAGGTCTTCGACTACCTTGCTGACAAATAAATGAGTAAAGCCCACGTAGAAACGTGAGCGTTTACACTTTACTCTTGTCAGCTGTGAAATTGTCGAAGTTTCAATAGCAAGAAATAAAGCTAACGCTTTTTATATGTATGCGCCGGGAATGCCGCGGCGCGGTTGGATCGGGATGGTGTTCGGTTTGTTATCTGACCATAGGCTACGGGTTTAGGGTTCTTCGTACAAATATACGAATCTTTTCGGAGGAATGAAATCGGATGTCTTTTTATTTTATTCGGAAGTCCGGAAATGCTGCCCGCCTATCCGAAACCGCCGTTTGTGTATACGCTTTCGTGTGCGGCGGGAAATCGGTGTGTAATGTTACCGGCAAATTCCGTATCTTGGAAAGTGAATTCCGACAGGGCATCGACTTTGCATGTCCGGGTATAAACTTTTAAAAACTCCGATTTATGGAAAAGAACGAACAGCAACTGCCGCGGCTCGGCGAGCCGGTTCCGGCATTCGAGGCCATGACGACGCGGGGGAAGATCTCTTTCCCGGCCGATTACAAAGGCAAATGGGTGATTCTTTTCAGCCACCCTGCCGATTTCACCCCGATCTGCACCACCGAAATACTCACCTTCGGGGCGCGTACCGAAGAGTTCCGGGCGCTGAACTGCGAACTGGTGGGTTTGTCCATCGACAGCCGCAACAGTCATATCGCATGGCTCAAGACCATTCGCGAGAAGATCGAGTACAAGGGCATGAAGGATGTGAAGGTCGGGTTTCCGATCATCGACGACGTTTCGATGAAGGTAGCGTCGCTCTACGGCATGATCCAGCCCGGAGAGAGCCAGACCGCCGCCGTGCGTGCCGTGTTTTTCGTCGACCCGAAGGGTGTGCTGCGGGCGATGATTTACTATCCGCTGGCTCTGGGCCGCAATTTCGACGAGATCAGGCGGGTTCTGGTGGGTTTGCAGACCATCGACGCCTTCGGCATCGCGCTGCCCGCCGACTGGCATCCGGGCGACGAGGTGATCGTGCCGATGAAAGGCGACGACCAGGAGAAGACTCCCGAAGGGGCGAAGTGCTACGACTGGTTCTTCTGCACCAAGCCGCTCCCGAAAGAGGAGATCGAACAGAAGCTCGGCGAGAAGGTCTGACGCCTTCGGAGCGTAAAACAAAAAAAGGCTTCCCTGTGGGGAAGCCTTTTTTATCGGGACATGTATATTCGTTTTCCCTGCGATCCGGGACGGTCCGTAAAGCCGGCGCTCCGTCCTATTTCCGGAAACGGCATTGCTGTACGTCGCGCCATCCCAGGAGCAGTTCGCGCACTGCGAGCCGTTTTTTGCCTGCTATCTGTAATTCCCCGAGGACGATCCATCCGTCGGCGCACGCCACGCGGATAAAGGTCCTTCCGTCGCTCTGGAGCGTGCCGCTCGCTTCGCCGTGGGCCGAGGGTTCGAACGACGCCGAGAAAATCTTGGCGCTCGACGCCTCGTCGTCGCCCTCGCGGTACATCTCGGTCCACGCCGCCGGATAGGGCGACAGCCCGCGGACGAAATTCACGATCTCGCGGCCCGGCTTCTCCCAGTCGATCCGGCAGTCCTCCTTGAAAATCTTCGGTGCAGGCCGCAGCGTCGCCTCGTCGATGTGCTGTTGTTCGACGGGCTGGATGTCCCCGGCGGCGATGCGGTCGACGGTCTCGGTCACCAGCGACGTTCCGGTGGTCATCAGCTTTTCGTAAAGCGTGCCGACGTTGTCTTCCGGAAGGATCGGGACCCGGACCTGCCCGATGATGCCGCCCTTGTCGATCTCGTGGTTGAGGAGAAACGTCGTGACGCCCGTTTCGGTCTCGCCGTTGATGATCGCCCAGTTGATCGGCGCGGCCCCGCGGTACTGGGGCAGCAGCGAGGCGTGGAGGTTGAAGGTTCCCAGCCGCGGCATGGCCCAGACGACTTTGGGAAGCATGCGGAAGGCGATCACGATGCCCAGGTCGGGCCGCAGCGCCTCGAAGGCCCCGACGAACTCCGGGGCTTTCAGCTTTTCGGGCTGCAAGACCGGCAGACCCAGCTCCAGAGCTGCGGTCTTAACCTCGCTCTGGTGGAGTTTCTGCCCGCGTCCGGCGGGTTTGTCGGGCGAAGTCACCACCCCCACGACATTGTAGCCGCCGGCGACGAGCGCCCGCAGCGACGGCACGGCGAATTCGGGCGTGCCCATGAATACGATGCGAAGGTCTCTGGCGTTCATGGTGTCTGTTTGCAGGTAAGTTCGATCTGGTTTCCGTCCGGATCGGCCGCGACACTCTCGAAATAGCCGTCGCCTGTGATGCGGGGCTCGCCGAGAATCGGGTGATTGTCGCTGCGGAGCCGCTCGGTCAGCGTGAGCACCTCTTCGCGGCTGCCGAGTTCGAAAGCCAGGTGGCACAGTCCCAGCTGCGTGGCCGAGTTGCGGCCCTGGATGTCCGTTCGGCGCATCAGTTCCAGCCGGCACCCTCCGCCGAACGCCACGAAATAGGATTCGAACCCTTTGTCCGGATTCGTGTATTTGCCGTTGCTGACACCTCCGAAGTAGCGGACATAGAAATCCCGCAACTCCTCCAGTCGTTCGGTCCAGATGGCTATGTGTGCGATCTCCATTTTGCTATTTTTTCTCCAGTCCCAGCGTGTGGTGCATGCGCTCCTGCTTGGTCTCCAGATAGTGTGCGTTGTAGGGGTTCGGGGCGATGACGATGGGCACGATCTCGTCGATGCAAAGCCCGTAGCCCTCCAGTCCGGCCCGTTTGAGCGGGTTGTTGGTCATCAGGCGCATGTGGCGGATGCCCAGTTCGCGGATGATGCTGGCGCCCACGCCGTAGTCGCGTTCGTCGGCCTTGAAGCCCAGTTTGAGGTTGGCGTCCACCGTGTCGAGGCCCTCGTCCTGCAATTTGTAGGCGTGGATCTTGTTGCACAGCCCGATGCCGCGCCCCTCCTGGTTGAGGTAGACGACGGCGCCCCGGCCCTCGCGGTCGATCATCTCCATCGCCTTGTGCAACTGCTCGCCGCAGTCGCAGCGGTACGAGCCGAAGATGTCGCCCGTGGCGCACGACGAATGCACGCGCACCAGCACCGGATCGTCTTCGGTCCACTCCCCTTTCGTCAGGGCCACATGCTCCACGCCGTTGGATTTCTGGCGGAACGGCGTGATCTGGAATTCGCCCCACTCCGTGGGCAGGGGCACCGTCACGCCCTTTTCGATGATCGACTCCTGCTGGAGGCGGTAGGCGATCAGCGAGGCGATCGAGATGATTTTCAGGTCGAATTTCCGGGCGGTCTCCAGCAGTTGCGGCAGGCGGGCCATCGTGCCGTCCTCGTTCATGATCTCGATCAGCGCGCCGGCGGGCTGCAACCCGGCCAGGCGGGCCAGGTCGATGGCGGCCTCGGTGTGTCCCGGGCGGCGCAGCACGCCCTTGTCGCGCGCGCGCAGGGGATTGATATGTCCCGGGCGGCCCAGGTCGGTGGGCAGTGTCGCGGGATCGGCCAGCGCGCGGATCGTCGCGGCACGGTCGTGGATCGAGACGCCCGTGGTGCAGTCGTTGCCCAGCAGGTCGACCGTCACGGTGAAGGGCGTGCCCAGCAGCGAGGTGTTGTTCTCCTCCATCATGTTGAGTCCCAGCTCGTCGCAGCGTTTCTCCGACAGCGGGGCGCAGAGTACCCCGCGGCCCTCCTTGAGCATGAAGTTCACGATTTCGGGCGTGATCTTCTCTGCCGCGACGATGAAGTCGCCTTCGTTCTCGCGGTCCTCGTCGTCCACGACGATCACGGGTTTGCCGATGCGGAAGTCTTCGATGACCTCCTCCACGCTATTGAGCACAGTCTCTTTTGCCATTTCGTTTGAGTTTTATTGCTTTCGTCAGTTTCTTGAATTGCGGAACCAGTTTCTCTTTCAGCGCCTTGAACTTCCCGGCGTACCAGTCCGTGTCGAGCAGCGCCGAATCGTTGGTGGCCTTGTAGGTGAGGTATATGGCTATCGGCGTGAGGATGAAGGTCGAGAGCCACATGCCGTAGACGGCGTCCCAGTTACCCTCCTTGGCCAGTTTTTCGCCCGAGAGGCTGATCATGTAGTAAATCACGAAGAAGATCACCGACACCACCACCGGAAGTCCCAGGCCGCCCTTGCGGATGATGGCGCCCAGCGGAGCGCCGATCAGGAAGAAGATCAGGATCGACACCGGAAGCGACATTTTCTTGTGCCACTCGACCTTCGAACGGTAGAGCTGGTTGAGTGCCTCCTTGGCCGTCGATTCGTCGAACGCGAACATGTTGCGCGAGTTCTTGGCCAGCGTCCGTGCCTGGTTCCAGACGCGTTCGCGTTCGCGCGTGGACAGCGTGGTGACCGAATCCGTCGCCAGCAGGTCGCGGAAGTCCCGTTTGTCCACCTGCAGGCTGTCGGGCAGCGGCAGCACGGTGTTGTCGCGGGCGAAAATCTGCTCTTTCAGCAGCGGTTCGTAGGAGCTCGTCGTGGCGGCGTTGACCTTGATCTCCAGCGAGTCGATGTCGTGCTGCAATTCGCTGATGTTCTTGGTCTGGCTGCTCGTGAACAGGTCGGCGTCGGTGCGTCCCATGGCGAATCCCGACATGGGGATCACCTGCTTCTGGAGATCGAACGTGTGGTGGCGCAGGGCGCTTTTCGTGAACCATTGGCTGTTGCGGGTCTGCTCGTAGGTCTCGCCGTGGAAGAGCGTCACCAGCAGGTATTTCTTGTCGTCCGACAGGCGGATGTAGCCCGAGTCGGCCACGATGGTGTTCATGTTGCCGTTGGCGGCGCGGTTGTCGTAGATCAGCACATCGTGCAGCAGGTGGGTGTCGGGTTCCTGGTGGCTCACGCGGATCGACATGTTGTCGATGCCGTTGAAGAACAGCCCGTCCTGGAATTCGAGGGCCTGTTTCTGCTGCCGGATGTCGTAGAGCGTGCTGAAGAGCTTCTTGTTGGCGTTCGGCACGAGGTTGTTGCCGATGAAGAAACTGCCGACGGAGACCAGGCTCACCAGGACGATCAGCGGCTTGGTGATCTGGACCAGCGACATGCCCGCCGACTTCATGGCCAGCAGTTCGTAGTTCTCGCCCAGGTTGCCCATGGTCATGATCGCCGCCAGCAGCATCGAGAGCGGCAGCCCCATCGGGATCATGTTGGCCATGAAATAGGTCATCAGCTCGATGATGATGCCGGCGCTCAGTCCCTTGCCCACCAGCTCGTCGATGTAGCGCCACACGATGTTCATCATCAGCACGAACATGACGATGAAGAACGTGAGGACCATCGGGCCGAGATAGGACTTCAGAACGAGTCTGTGAATGGTTTTCATGCGGCGGATCGCAGTTTTTTGCTACGCAAAGATAACAGTTTTACCATTATAAGCGTAAGTGTGAGGGTAAATATTATGGCGGCGCCGGGCGGAACCTCGAAATTGTAGCTGGCGACAAGCCCCGCGACGTTGCCCGCTACAGCCACGAGGGGTGCGGCGAGGGCGATGGTGCGGTACGACCGCGAGAGCGTGTTGACGATCACCACGGGCATCGTCACGAGCGAGATCAGCAGCACGATGCCCATGATGCGGATCGAGAGCACGATGGTCACCGCCGCCAGCGCGGCCATCAGGTAGGAGATCACGCGCGTGGGGATGCCCCGGCTGCGGGCGAAATCGCGGTCGAAGGCCACGTACATCACCGGGCGGAGCCACAGCAGCGCCCCGGCGATGACCGCCGCCGTCAGCGCGGCGAGGGCCGCGACGTCGCCGTCGGTCACGGTCACGATGCTGCCGAAGAGGTAGGCCGACAGGTCGCCCGAGGTGTAGCCCGGGCGGAGGCTCATGAAGAGCGCGCCGACGGCCATGCCCACGGACCAGATGATGCCGATGGCCGAATCCTCGCGGATGCGTCCCCGGCTGCCGGCCCATTCGATGCCCAGTGCCGAGAGCACGGCGAAAAGCATCGCTCCGGCGATCGGGTTGGCTCCCAGGTAAAATGCGATTCCCAGTCCGCCGAACGAGGCGTGCGTGATGCCTCCCGCGAGGAACACCATGCGGCGGCAGACGACATAGGTTCCGATCACCCCGCACGTTATGCCCGACAGCACACACGCCGCGAGTGCGTTCGAAAGGTAGCCGTAGTGGATCAGGTCGCTGAAAAATCCCATGTGTTTTCAAGGGCAAAGTTGTCGGTTGTATATCAACGATATACCGTGGACAAATGTCGCCGTGGTTCTTTTGAGTCGTTTAATTGCGCGCAAATTTACGCTTTTTTATCGGAAAAGCCTCCTCCTTTCGCGCAGTTTTCGTATTTTCGTGCCGGAAAAACACGAATCCATGCAACCTCGCAGAGTCAATTTTCATACCTTGGGCTGCAAGCTCAATTTTTCGGAGTCCTCGACCCTCGCCCGTGAGTTCGAACGCGGCGGTTTCGTGCGCGTCGCGCCCACGGCCGAAGCCGATATTTGCGTCGTCAACAGCTGTTCCGTCACGGAGCATGCCGACAAGAAATGCCGCAACCTGATCCGCAAACTCC
This sequence comes from Alistipes sp. i18-0019-D1, assembly GCF_042852885.1. Classification (NCBI taxonomy): domain Bacteria; kingdom Pseudomonadati; phylum Bacteroidota; class Bacteroidia; order Bacteroidales; family Rikenellaceae; genus Alistipes; species Alistipes sp. i18-0019-D1. The sequence goes on along the minus strand of NZ_AP031424.1, from coordinate 3,858,312 downwards.
ACCGCCGCAACCCTGCGGCGATCATCGCCGTGACGGGGTGCTACGCGCAGCTCAAACCGCAGGAGATCGCCGCGATAGATGGTGTCGACATTGTGTTGAGCAACAACGATAAAGGGGAATTATTTAAACGGGTGGTTGAACTGTCGGGCAAGGGCCGGGCGCAGGTGTACAGCTGCGACACCGCGTCGCTCACGTCGTTCTTCGCGGCCTTTTCGAGCGGCGACCGCACGCGCGCCTTCCTCAAGGTGCAGGACGGGTGCGACTACTGCTGCTCGTACTGCACGATCCACTACGCCCGCGGTTCAAGCCGCAACATGCCCGTTGCCGATCTGGCGGCCGAGGCGCGGCAGATCGCAGCCGGGGGGCAGAAGGAGATCGTCCTGACGGGCGTCAACACGGGGGATTTCGGCCGCACGACGGGCGAGCGGTTCATCGACCTGCTGCGGGCGCTCGACGAGGTCGAAGGGATCGAACGCTACCGCATTTCGTCGATCGAGCCGAACCTTCTGACCGACGAGATCATCGCCTTTTGCGCCGCGTCGCCTAAATTCATGCACCACTTCCACATTCCGCTCCAGAGCGGTTCGGACCGGATTCTGGGCCTGATGCGCCGCCGTTACACCACGGCGCGCTTCGCCGGGCGGATCGCGGCCGTGAGGCGGCTGATGCCCGACGCCTTCATCGGCATCGACGTCATCGTCGGTTTCCCGGGCGAGACCGATGCGGATTTCCGCACGACGTACGATTTTCTGGCGGGTCTCGAACCCGCTTTCCTGCATATCTTTCCCTTCTCGGAGCGTCCCGGGACCCCGGCCGTCGACCTGCCCGGCAAGGTGCGGCCGTCGGTCGCCACCCAGCGCGCCGCCGAACTGGAGGCCCTCTGCGAACGCCTGCACGGCGCGTTCTGCGCCCGCGCCGAAGGCACGGAGGATACGGTGCTCTTCGAAAGCACGCGCCGCGACGGCATGATGTTCGGCTTCACGGGCAACTACCGCCGGGTGAAAGTCCCCTACGACCGTTCGAAGGTCAATGCCCTCTGCCGCGTGAAACTCGGCGCAATGGACGAAACTCACGATTTGTTGGGGGAAATTCTGGATTAATCACTATATTTGCAGGAATGGAAATTTAAAACGCTATGACGGGTTTGCGCAAACGGGTGACGGTCGGTTTCTTGAGCATCGTGTGCCTGCTGTTTTTTTCGGGTATGGTCTCGTTTCTCGAATTGAGCCATTTGAGCCGGGATACGGGCGAGATTCTCAAGGCCAACAAACGGAATATCGAGCTGGCCAAGGAGATGCTCGATGCTGCGCATGAGCAGAACATCGCGCTGATCCGCCTTTCGGTTTTCGGCGACAGGTCGTGCGACAGCCTTTGCCGCAAGAGCATGGAGCGGCTCGAAAACACGTTGCTCGTGGCCCAGAGCGAGGCGCTCGAAAAGTCGTTTCTCGACTCGCTGGCCTTCGCCACGACCGAACTGCGCCTCGTGACGGACAACTACCTCGCCTTCGGGGGCGCCGCCCGTGCCTCACGTGCCGACTCGCTGGCGGCCCTGCGGCCCGATTCGCTGGGCGGCAGGTGGTACAGCGACGAATACCAGGCCCTCTACGGCCGCCTTACGGCCGCCATCAAGAGTTATATGACCTCGACGCAGAGTTCGCTGGTCCCGCGTGCCGAGCAGATGAAGAAAAACGCCTACCGCGCCGTGACGCCCGTGCTGATCTCGCTGGCCGTGATGATCGCCATCGTGCTGATGCTCTTCTACTTCATGTCGATCTACTGCGTGACGCCCATCGAGCGGATGAACAAGGGGCTGGGCGACTGGCTTTCGTTCCGCGTGCCCTTCGCCGTGAAGGGCGACCTCAAGGACGAGGTGCTCGAACTCAAGGAGAAAATCGAGGCGCTGATCAACATTTCCAAACAGACCAAATCCTGATGCGGCGATGCGGGTAGACGTGGTTTTACGGTATATCGGGGTCGTGATGCTCTTCATCGCGATGTTCATGCTGCTGTCGGCGGGAATCTCCTACCTGAGCGGCATGGATTCGGCGTTCTATCCCCTGCTGCTCTCCTCGCTGCTCACGGCCCTGCTGGGGGCCTTCCCGCTGATCTTCGTGGGCAAACGCGAGCAGATCACCAACAAGGAGGGTTTCTGCATCGTCGTCGGGGCGTGGCTCGTGGCCTGCGTCGTGTCGATGTTCCCCTATCTGATCTGGGGCGGGGAGTTCTCGCTGGTCAACGCCTGGTTCGAGAGCGTCTCGGGCCTCACGACCACCGGATCGACCATTCTGAACGACGTCGAAGCCCTGCCCCGCGGATTGCAGTTCTGGCGCATGTCGTCGACGTGGATCGGCGGAATGGGCGTGGTGATGTTCGCGCTGGTGGTCCTGCCGTCGATGGGGCGCAGCAAGATGATGCTCTCCAACGTGGAGCTTTCGACGATGGCCAAGGACAACTACCGCTACCGTTCGCAGATCATCGTGCAGATCCTGCTGGTGGTCTACGTGGGGCTTACCGTGCTGTCGACCGTGCTGCTCAAGATGGCGGGCATGAACTGGTTCGACGCCCTGTGCCACGCCATGTCGGCCTGCGCCACGAGCGGATTCTCGACCAAGAACGCCAGCATCGCCTATTTCAACAGCCCGGCGATCGATACGATCCTGATCTTTGTGATGGCCACGGCGGGTGTCCACTTCGGGCTGATCTACGCCACGGTGACCGGCAAGCGCAACAACATCTTCCGCTCGGAGGTGACGCGCTGGTATTTCGGCATGCTGCTCGCGGGCGGCGTGCTGATCGCCGTCAGCCTCTTCGCCGCGGACATCTACCCCACGCTGACCGCGTCGTTCCGCTATGCGATGTTCCAGTTCGTGTCGGTGGTGACCACGACGGGTTTCGCCACGGCCGACTCCAACACGTGGACTTCGTTCGCCGCCATCCTGCTGATTTTCGGCTCGATCGTCTGCGCCTGCGCCGGGTCCACGGCCGGCGGCATCAAGGTCAACCGCCTGGTGCTGGCCGGGAAGATGATGCGCACGCGCCTGCGCCAGCAGCAGCACCCCAACGCCATCATCCGCATCCGCCTCGACGGCGTCATCCAGGAGAACGAGGCGCTGCACGCGGTGATGATCTTCATCGTCACCTACCTGATGTTCATACTCGCCGGCACGGTCTTCGGCACGATGCTCGGCATCGACCTGACGACCAGTTTCACCGGGGCGGTGGCCTCGATGGGCAACGTCGGCCCCGGGTTCGGGGAGGTCGGCTCGATGGATAACTTCTCGGCGATGCCCGCGGCGTTCAAGGTGTCCAATTCGCTGCTGATGCTGCTGGGGCGTCTGGAGATTTTCGGACTCATACAGATTTTTTTCATTAAATGGTGGAGGTAACCCAAACTATGTTTCGCAGGATTCTCATATACGCGCTGGGTGCGGTTTTCCTGACCGCCGGCGGAGTGCGGGCGCAGCAGCCCGAGGTCGAGGCCCGCATCGCGGGGCTGGAAGGAAATGCCGAATACATGTCGCTGCTCCGCGAGGATGCGCAGCTGCAGATACGCGAGGATTCGATCGTCAATGCCGTGGAGCGTATGCGCCGGCAGCTGCGCGAGGACCCGGGCAAGCGGCAGCAGTATTCGCAGGAGATTCTGCTGCTCGAAAGCAAAATTTTCGAAATCCGCAATGCCAAGGGCCGCCTGATCGACCGCATCAACACCATCGAGCAGGAGTGGGTGCTGGCCAGTCTGAACGGCGCGGCGCCGCAGCCTGCGGAACCCGCTGAAAAAAGCCCTGCCGAGGCGGTTCCCGACTCGCTGAAGGTCCGCAACCTGGTGGACAACCTCTATTTCCGCGAACACCTCCCGGCGGAGGACTATGCGGCCCTGCGCAAGGCGCAGCGGCAGGAGATGCGGGCCGTGGACTATGTCAACCGCTATTTCGCCAACCACGGCACGCTGACCGAGCTGGCCGAAACCTACGCCGCCGTGCAGACCGAGGCCGAGGCGATGGCGATTTTCGAGCGTTACAACGCCTTGCAGGGCGTGAACCGTGCGCTGGCCGACTCGCTCGCCGCGACGTGGAATTCCATTTTCGACAACAAGAGCTACGCCTACGGTTACCTGCTCGACAAGATGGGCGAGGAGAAGGTGCTCGCTCGTGAGGAGGAGGCGCTTTCGGAGGCTTCGCGCCAGCTGTCGGCGTTGCAGGGCGAGACGGCTTCGGACGCTGTGGCGGACTATTTCCTGCGCAAGCGGGTCGTCGTCGACTACGAGGCCGCCGTGGCCGGGGTGTTGGCGCTGGACGCCGCACGCGATTCGCTGCGCGGCGTTGCGGCGCAGCTCGAATCCATCGACTACCGCCTGCCGAGGATCGAGGTCGCCGAGCGTTATTTCCTCGACTACGACAGCGTGGCCTTTTCGTCGAAGCCGGTGTACACCTACCAGAACCCCATTCCCGAGTGCCGGGTCTACGCCAACGGCACGATCTACCGCATCCTGCTCGGAACGTTCAACACCAAGCGCGCCGCCGCTACTTTCCGGGGCGCCTATCCGCTTTTCTACCTGATCAACGACGAGGGCAAGTGGTGCTACTATGCGGGCGGCTTCGCCACGCTGGCCGAGGCCGAGGCGGCGCAGGCGCTGTTGAAAAAGCGCGGGTTCGTGCGGCCCGAAATCGTGGTGTGGACCGACGGCACGGCCCGCAACCTCTCGCTCGACCCCGAGGCGGCGAAAGTCACCTACCGTGTCGAGATCACCGGGACCGACGCCCTGTCGGACGAAGTGAAGGGGGTGATCGCCGCGACGGGCGAAGGTTACGAACTTTCGCGCGTGGGCAGCCAGCTTTTCGTCGTGGGGGCTTTCGACGACAAGGCCGTCGCCGACCGTCTGGCCGAGTCGATACGGCAGACGGATGCCGCGCTGGAGGTGAAAGTCGCCGAAATCGCAGAATAAATCGGAACCCGGATGAAATTTATCGCAGAATTCGTCCGGGTTCTGAATTTTTTTACCTATCTTTATTGCAATATTCTACAAGCCCTATGGAGATGTTCTATATTGTACTGCTCGTTTTTTTTGGCCTGCTGTTCCTGGTGGCCGAATTGGTCCTGCTGCCCGGGGTGTCGATCGGGGCCGTGCTGGCGCTGGTCTGCTACGGCAGTTCGGTTTACCTCGCCTTCCGTGATTTCGGCCCCGTAACGGGTTCTGTCGTCATCGTCGTCATCCTCATTCTGTCGCTGATCGCCACCGTCGTGTCCCTGCGGGCCAAGACCTGGCAGCGATTCTCGCTCAAGCAGGAGATCCGCTCGTCGTCGATGCCCGTCACCCCGGCCGAGGAGTTGCAGGTCGGCGACCGGGGCGTGACCCTCTCGCGCCTCTCTCCGATGGGTAAGGTCGAGATCGGAGGCCGCACCTACGAAGCCAAGTCGCAGGGGGCCTATGTCGACCCGCAGCGCGATGTCGAGGTCGTGGGATTCGAGAATTTCAGCGTTATCGTAAAAACAATCAAATAAGCTAAATTATGGATTTTCAGGGTGGAATGATCGTATTGATCGTCTTCGTGAGCCTTTTTGCGATCTGGCTCCTCTTCTATTTTATTCCGGTGGGACTGTGGTTCTCGGCCTTGGTGTCGGGCGTGCGTATCAGCCTGCTGCAACTGGTGCTGATGCGCTGGCGCAAGGTCCCGCCCTCGACCATCGTTTCGTCGATGATCGAGAGCACGAAAGCCGGACTGACCCTCAATCCCAACGAGCTGGAGGCCCACTACCTTGCGGGCGGCAACGTCACGAACGTGGTGCACGCGCTGGTTTCGGCCCAGAAGGCCAACATCATGCTGGATTTCAAGATGGCGACGGCCATCGACCTGGCGGGCCGCGACGTGTTCGAGGCCGTGCAGATGTCGGTGAACCCCAAGGTGATCAACACGCCTCCCGTGGCCGCCGTGGCCAAGGACGGCATCCAGCTGATCGCAAAGGCCCGCGTCACGGTGCGCGCCAACATCAAGCAGCTGGTCGGCGGTGCCGGCGAGGAGACCGTGCTGGCACGTGTCGGCGAGGGTATCGTCTCGTCGATCGGTTCGGCAGCGTCGCATAAGATCGTGCTCGAAAATCCCGATTCCATTTCGCGCGTAGTGCTCGAAAAGGGTCTCGACGCCGGAACGGCTTTCGAAATCCTCTCGATCGACATCGCCGACATCGACGTGGGCAAGAACATCGGCGCTCAGCTGCAAATGGATCAGGCGCAGGCCGACAAGAACATCGCCCAGGCGAAAGCCGAGGAGCGGCGTGCGATGGCCGTGGCGCTCGAACAGGAGAACAAGGCCAAGGCGCAGGACGCCCGCGCCAAGGTGATCCTCGCCGAGGCCGAAGTGCCGCTGGCCATGGCCGAGGCGTTCCGCAACGGCAATCTGGGCATCATGGACTACTACAAGATGAAGAACATCATGGCCGATACGCAGATGCGCGAGACCATTGCCAAGCCGGAGAAAAAATAACCCTGCGGGGTTTGTTATCAGGGGGTGCGCTTTGTGCGTGCCCTTTTTTGTAAAAGATTCCGAAAGCTATGAGAAAGTACCTTTTTATTCTGCTTTTCGTTTTTGCCGCAGCGGAAGTCTCCGCCGCACGGATCGACACGGTGGCGGTCTTCAGTGCGAAGATGCGGCGCGACATCCCGGCGCTGGTCGTGGTTCCCGACGGGGGCGTCGGGCGGCGCATGCCCGTGCTCTACCTGCTGCATGGTTTCGGCGGTTCGTACACGACGTGGCAGAACATCACCGACCTGCGCCCGCTGGCCGATGCCTGCGGGATGATCGTCGTCTGCCCCGACGGTGCCAACAGCTGGTATTGGGACAGTCCCCTCGATCCGGCGTCGCAGTTCGAGACCTTCGTGGCGCAGGAACTGCCCGACTGGATCGATGCCCGCTACCTGACGATTCCTTCGCGCGAGGGACGCGCCGTCACGGGATTGAGCATGGGCGGTCACGGCGCGCTGTGGGTGGCGCTGCGCCACAAAGACCGCTTCGGGGCCGCGGGGTCGACCTCGGGAGGCGTGGACATCCGTCCTTTCCCCGACTCGTGGGAGATGAAGAGACAGCTGGGCGAGCTGAAAGACAATCCGGAACGCTGGGACGCGCATACGGTGATCCGCCAGGCCGCTTCGCTCCGGGACGGCGAGCTGGCGCTCATTTTCGACTGCGGTTATCAGGATTTCTTCTACCGGGTGAACCTGAATCTCCACGAACAGCTGATGCGGCAGGGCGTGGGGCACGATTTTCTGGTGCGTCCCGGTGCGCACAACGCGGCCTACTGGTCCGTGTCGCTCCCCTACCAGATGCTTTTCTTCCAGCGCTGGTTCGCCCGGAATGCGCCGCAGGCCGCAGCCCCGGCCAAAGGGCTGCGCGTGGTTTTCATGGGCGATTCGATCACCGACGGCAACTGGGGCAAGGCCGACGGGAAGCCCTCGTCGGAGCGTAACCTCTGGGACCGCAACCACCTCTACGGCAGCGGGTACATGTACCTGTGCGCCACCTATTACCAGAGCAGTTTCCCCGACCGCGACTACCGTTTCTTCAACCGCGGCGTGGGCGGTCATGCGTTGAGTGACCTTGCGGCCCGCTGGCAGGAGGATGTCCTCGACCTGCGGCCCGACGTGCTGTCGGTGTTCATCGGGACGAACGACGTGGAACGCCACCTCCGGAAGCTGCTGCGCGCCGACGATCCGCAGGCTGTCCCCGATTTCGACTTCGCCGCCTGGGAGAAGACCTACCGCGGCCTGCTCGACAAGGCCCGGGAGGCGAATCCGGCGCTGGAAATCGTGCTCTGCACACCCTTCGCCGCACCCTGCGGAAAGATCGTCGAAGGGGCGCTGGGCGCCTATTACCCCCTGCGGCAGCGGATGCTGGCGCAGTGCTGTGAGGTCGTGGAGCGGATCGCCGCCGACTACGGCGCGACGCTCGTTCCGTTTCACCGGCTCATCGCCGGACTGGAGTCCCGGCTGCCGAACGGCGATGCTACCTACTGGGTGTGGGACGGCATCCACCCCACGCCTGCCGGCCAGCGCCGGATGGCCGACTGCTGGATCGGGACCGTGGCCCGCAGCGGCGCGATGGAATAGGAAAACGGAGCCTTATTGAGGCTCCGTTTTCTTTGGCCGGTGCAGGGTCAGTAGACCTCTTCGGGCAGCGTCTCGCCGACCGGTTCGCCTTCGAGGTTGTCGCGCCACTTGATCGCCGCGTGTGTGCCGTCGCAATAGGGCTTGTTGGCCGACTGGCCGCAGCGGCATGCGACCACGCGGTTGCGGATTTCGTAGGTGTGCCCGTTCTCGCGCCGCAGGGGAATGCCTCCGCGGATCCACAGGCCGCCGCTGCTGCCGATGGTGACGTCCTCGATCAGCCCGAGGCTCGGTCGGAACCTGAATTCGTAGGGTTTGGCCGTCTCCCGGTCCCATGCCGTCAGACGTCCGCTGGGGCACATCGACGCTTCGCGGATGGCCAGCCGCCGTGCCTCGGGGTCCTCCGACTGTTCGGTGAGCGTCCACGCGTCGCCCCCGGGGTGGCAGAAGCGCGCGAAGACGCAGTATTTCGGATTGTCGGTCATCGTGAGGGTCCCGCCCTCGACGGTCTCGGCCTTGTCGAGCAGCGACTCGTCGGGTGCGGTGAGCGTCGGGTCCCAGGCAGCCGTTTCGTGGCTTCCGTCGCAGTAGGGCTTGCGTTTCGAGGCTCCGCAGCGGCAGAGCGCCGTAGGTTCCGCCTCGGTCGAGAAGTGCCGTCCTTCCTGGAAATACCAGCTTTCGTTCCGCTCGTTGGGCATGATGAACTGCTCGGCCAGCGGCGGGCGTCCGTAGACCAGGAAGGGGCCTTTTTCGGTCACGGTGATGCTGAAGCGCTCCTCGGCGGGAGAACTTCCCGTTTCGATTTTCAATTTCGACATACTATATGCGTTTCTGATTCGTTAGGGAATAGGCGGCAATAATTGTTCCCAAATGCAATTATTTGGGACGGGCATGTGTAAATTATTCCGCTTTTTGGTATCTTTGGTGCCGTTACGGCACTTTCCGGAGGGGAAGTTTTGTCGAACCGTGCGCAATTCGGTTTTGCACCCGTCCGACTTTTTATTATCTTTGCCGTTGATTTTGAAACAGAAATAGAATAAAATGAACTATATGAAAAGATTTGCAGGGTTGGTTTGCGCGGTTGCGGCCGTAGTTTTTTTCGCTTCGTGCAGCAAGGACAAGGAATCGGGAACGATCGCGTTCGATTCTCCGGCCGTTTTCCTCAAGGCGGGCGACGAAGCGACGGTGGGCTTTTCGGCCGCCAACATCGAGAGTTTCTCGATAACCGGCAAACCCACGGGCTGGAACGATCCCATTATCGACGAGGCGAACCGCACCATTACGGTCGTCTCTCCCGTGACGTTCGACGACGACGCGGTCAAGTCGGGTTCGGTGACCCTGACGGGCAAGGTGCACGGCGGATCGACGGCCTCGGCGACGCTTTTCGTGGGCGTGGTCGACACCGAGGATATGAGCGGTAAGTCGGCCAACAGCTACCTGGTCAACAAGAAGGAGACCAATTACCTGATCGACGCCATGTACAAGGGTGATCTGACCGAGCTGGCGACCTCTTCGGTCGATGTCATCTGGCAGAGCCAGTCGAATCTGATCCAGTACCTGGAGTTGAAGGGCGGCAAGGCGTCGTTCTACGTGGCCGCCGACAGCGACAACGGGGACAGGATCAAGGAGGGCAACGCCGTGATCGGGGCCTACGACGCCGGCGGCACGCTGATCTGGAGCTGGCACGTATGGGCTGCGGACTACGATCCCGATGCCGAGGGCGGTGCGGTCGATTTCAACGGCTATACGATGATGACCCGCAACCTCGGGGCGCTGGCCGACGACAATTCGACGGTGGAGGACATCCTCGCCTCGTACGGACTTTATTACCAGTGGGGCCGTAAGGACCCCTTCATCGGCCCGGCCTCCTACAACGCCAGCAACGGGGCGTCGGCCAGCATGTACAACGGCGCCGGCAGCCGCGTCTACCTGCAGACGGCCGCTTCGAGCGCCGAGACGGGTACGGTGGCTTACGCCGTGCAGCACCCGCTGACCTTCATCACGGGCGTCTCCGGTTCGGAGAACGACTGGCTGTGGAGCGCGCATTCCGGCGATTTGTGGTCCGCATCGGAGAAGAGCGCCTACGATCCCTGCCCCTACGGCTGGCAGGTGGCTCCGTCGGACGTTTTCAAGAATCTGGAGCTTGTCGGGACCCCTACGGCGGCCGATGCCGACAAATACGGCTGGGGGCTGATCGATCCGGAGCAGGGAACCTCGTCGCTGTTTATCGGCGCAGGACGCCGCCGCTACGACAACAGCACGATCCTGAACGTCTATAACCCGGTTCCGCCCGTGCGCAGCGTGGCCGAGGAGGCGCAGCCCTGGGAGGGACTTTATTGGACCGCAGGGACGCTGTCGGGCACGAAATCCCCGGCCTTCCACTTCTGGTTCGAGAAGAAGACCACTACCGGAGGACTCGAAAACAACGTCCCCTACGCCCGTGCCAACGGTATGTCGGTGCGTTGCGTGAGGGTGAAATGATGAGCCGACACCCGCAGGACGACGATCTGACGGACGCCCCGGGCCTGTTGGCATCGCCTTTCAGCACCGACGACTGGCCCGGAATCACGAAATAAAATCGCTCCATGCTACGGAATCTTTTTGCCTTTCTGTTGCTTTGCTGCGCCGGATGCAGTGTCGGGAACACCGGAGAACTGCGTGTTCTGCAACTCAATATCTGGGGCGACGCCACGGTAGTGCCGGGGGCTTTCGACGCTCTGGCCGACGAGATCGCCCGTCTCGATGCGCATGTCGTCGCCCTGTGCGAAGTCAACAACCACGACGGCGTGACCTCCGAACGGCTGGTCGAGGCGCTGAAGCAGCGCGGACAGACGTGGTACGGAGCTTCGGGACGCTGCACCGGCGTGCAGGGAACCGATGTCTGCGTGCTGTCGAAATATCCGATCGAAGAGGCCGTGACGGGACTTTCAACCGTTCCGGGCGGTGTCGATATGAAAGTGCGCCTCGACGTCAACGGGTACGATGTCCTGCTCTATCCGGCCCATCTGGATTATACGCATTACGCCTGCTACCTGCCGCGAGGATACGACGGCGTGACGTGGCGGAAACTGCCGGCCCCGGACAGCGATCCGCAGGCCGTCCTGCGCATGAACCGTGCGTCGACGCGCGACGAGGCCATTGCGGCGTTCCTCGAAGAGGTCTCCCGAGAACGGGCCGACCTGATTCTGCTGGCCGGGGATTTCAACGAGCCTTCGCACCTGGACTGGACCGATGCGACGCGCGCAATGTGGGATCATGACGGTTGCGTCGTTCCCTGGGACTGCTCCGTGATGCTCTACGGAGCCGGACTCCGCGACGTATACCGGGTGATTCATCCCGATCCGGCAACGCATCCGGGCTTCACCTATCCGTCCGACAATCCGGCCAAGGCGGTCCGGGAACTGACGTGGGCCCCCGAGGCCGACGAACGGGACCGCATCGACTTCATCTATTACCTGCCGGGCGGAGCTTTCGAGCCGCAGCGGGTCGAGGTCGTGGGGCCGTCGTCGTCGGTCGTGCGCAGCGAGCGGGTCCGCGAGACGGGCGAAGATACGTTCATCGAACCGCTCGGCGTATGGCCCTCGGATCACAAGGGCGTTTTGGTGACATTCAAACCGGTTCGGAAAAATTAAGATTTTTCATATGCTAAAAGCCCGCATCGAAAGTGCGGGCTTTTTATTTCGAACACCTCTAAATATAAATATAAAACAATGCGCATTCTGACAACGGCGCGGTCCTTTCAATTCTTGATCGAGTCGCACAGCGGACTTGATCGAATGATACCGTTCCCTTTCGTGCTGGCAAAGGATACTGCGGAAGAAACCGAACGGCGGGCCGGCCTCGATGCCGGCCCGTTTTCGTTTGGTATAACAGTTGCGGGGATAGCGGTACTAAAATTCCGGACATGAAAATCAAAACAGGAAAAGGCTCCATTACGCTCGTCGTGCTGCTGGCGATCTGGTCCGTGTCGGCCATTGCGTCGCTGCCCGGACTGGCAGTCTCCCCTATTCTGGGCGATCTGAACAAGGTGTTTCCCAAGGTCACGGACCTCGAAATCCAGATGCTCACCTCGCTGCCGTCGCTGCTGATCATCCCCTTCGTGCTGCTCTCCGGAAAACTCTCCGAGGGGAGGGACAAACTCAAAATCCTGATCGTCGGGCTTTCGATTTTCTTTTTGAGCGGCGTGGCCTGCCTGTTCGCCCGCAGCATGGCATGGCTCATCGTCATCAGCTGCATCCTCGGCGTCGGCGCCGGCATGGTCATCCCCCTCTCGACGGGTCTGATCGTCGACTATTTCACGGGCGACCGCCGCGTCCGGCAGCTGGGCTACAGTTCGGCGATCAACAACCTCACGCTCGTCGTGGCGACCGCCGTGACGGGCTACCTGGCCGATGTCAACTGGCATCTGCCCTTCCTGGTCTATACCCTGCCGGGCATCTCGCTCGCGCTGTCGTTCTTCCTCCGGCGCAGCCGCTCCACGCCCGAGCCGGAGCAGAGCATCCAGATGCGCCACAAGCGGATCGACCGGGGCAAACTCGTCGGGCTGATGCTCTTTTACTTCTTCGCCACTTACGCCGTGCTGGCCATCGCCTTCTACGCTTCGTTCCTGGTCGACGACTACAAGATCCGCAGTTCGTTCTCGGGCGTGCTGATCTCGCTGTTCTTCCTGGCGATCATGCTTCCCGGGCTGTTTATCGACCGGATCATCCGTGCGCTGAAGCAGAACGTCAACCTCGTGTCGCTGGGGCTGATCTGCGCGGGGCTGCTGTGCGTGGGCATCTTCCGCGACAAGACGATGCTCGTCGTCGGGGCGCTGCTCACGGGCTTCGGCTACGGGGTGATCCAGCCTGTCATCTACGACAAGGCGGCGACCATCGCCCCGCCCCGTGCCGCGACGCTCGCGCTGTCGTTCGTCATGGCGATGAACTACCTTGCGGTGATGATCTGCCCCTTCATCATGGACATGTTCCGCCATCTGTTCCACACCCACAGTGACCGTTTCCCCTTCTTCTTCAATGCCGCGCTGGTGTTCGCGCTGGCCGTCGTCACCTGGTTCCGGCGCGGGAATTTCACGCTCGGACTCGACGAATCGTACTACAAAAACTGACCGAAGGTCTTGTGAATAACATAAAAAGTTTTATTTTTGTGCTTAAAAGTCACGAAAATAAACTTGAATGATGAAAAGACAACTCCTTTTTGCCCTCCTGGCGGCGGGCCTCGCCGCTGCGTCCGGCTGTGCCGATAAACGGGATGCGGTTCCCGGTATCCGGATCACGCCTTCGATCAAAACCCGCGTCACGGGACTCCATTTCGATACGGGCGACTGCATCGGCCTGACCGTCACGAAGAACGGCTCGGATTACGTCCGGAACCATCCGATGACCTACGACGGCTCGGCGTTCACGGCTTCCGGCCTGCTGTGGTACAACGACCTGAACGAAACCTCGACGCTCACGGCCTATTTCCCCTATTCGGCGTCGGGCGTTCCCGACGAGTTCTCCGTGGCGCAGGACCAGACCGCGGGCTGCGCCTCCTCGGACCTGCTGGGAGCCGTGGCGAAGAACGTGACACCCACAGGTGCGCCCGTCGGGATGCTGTTCTATCACCTGATGTCACAGCTGACCATCGTCATTACCAATAATTCCGATGCCGCGGTTTCGGGCGTCACCGTGGGCGGATTCGTCCCGACGGCCTCGGTCGATCTTTCCGTGCCGACGGTTGCGGCGAAAGCCGGCGCGGCGGTCGCTGAAATCAAAACCTTCGAGGCGACGCCCGACGCCTCCTACCGTGTGATTCTCGTGCCGCAGCAGGGGGCGCTGACCGTCACGGTCTCCACGCGCGACGGCAAAAGCCGCAGCAAGACTCTCTCTTCGGCGACGCTCGAAAGCGGCCGAAGGTACGACATGTCGGTGCTCGTCACCAACATCGACATCGAACTGAAGCTGAGCGGCGAGGTCAGCGACTGGGACGACGGAGGTTCGCTCGACGAGGGCAACGGCGGAGAGTCTTCCGAACTGGAATACGGCGGCGAGACCTACCGCACGGCGAAGATCGGCGGGCAGGTATGGATGGCCGAGAACCTGCGTTACCGGCCTGCGGGTACGGAGATCGGCGAGGGCGTATGGTATCCCGAGGAGGGGCTTTCCGCGGTGGCGGAAAAGGGACTGCTGTACGATTATGCGACGGCGACGGGCGGCGTGTCTGTCCGGTCCGGAACGCCGCTGCGGGGCATCTGCCCCGAGGGCTGGCACATTCCGGCGCTGGCCGAACTCGAAGCGCTCCTTGCCGTCGGGCCTGCGGCCGGATTTTTCAGGTGTGCCGGGTACTGGATCGTGAACGGCACGACAACCCGGTACGGAGACGCCGACAAAGGCTATCTGATAAGCAGCGAGGCCACGGCCGAACGGAGCGGTTGCCTGGCTTACAGCACCACGACCGATCCGGTGACCGATGAGGTTCCCCTCGGATACGGCCTGTCGGTCCGCTGCGTGAAAGACGCCGCCGCGCGGTAGGAAATGGAAAAGGTCCCTGGCAAGGGACCTTTTTCTGTTTAATCGCGGTTCAGGAAGAAGATCGGGATGTTCGCCAGGAAGACGTCCCTGCCCGAAAGCTGCGCCCTTTTTTCGAGCAGTTCGCGCAGCGGAATTTCGCCGATCACGTAGTTGCTCTCCTCGCTGATGAACTGTTCGTGGATCTTCGAGAAGTTCAGAATGCCCTGCACGTCGGTCTCCTTGTAGCGGGCGTAGATTTTCAGCGTGATGTCGGTCGTGTAGTCGGGTTTCTCGATGTAGTTCATCTTCTTGTATTCGTAGCGGTAGTTGTTCAGCCGCGCCATGATGTCGCTCAGGATCGACGACGCCGTGGGCAGGCTGCCCGCACCCTTGCCGAACATGAACTGCCGGTCGTAGCACTCGCCGCGGATCACCACGCCGTTGTATTCGTCGTCGACGCTGTAAATGTACTTGGCGGGCGTCACGAACTCCGGCATGACGAACATCGTGAAGTGCTCGTCGCTCACCTTGACCACCTGCGCCACCAGCTTGATTTTCACGTTTTTCTCACGGGCATACCGGATGTCCGAATCGTGGATCGTCGAGATGCCGTAGGTGAAGATGCGCTCCGGGGCGACGTAGGTTCCCAGCGCATGCACGGTGATGATCACCAGTTTGAACAGCGAGTCGTAGCCTTCGATGTCGAACGAGGGGTCGCTTTCGGCGAAACCCAGCGCCTGCGCCTGGGCGAGGGCGTTGGCATAGGTGTCCTCGTGGTCGAAGACGCGCGAGAGGATGTAGTTCGACGAACCGTTCAGGATGCCCTTGACCTCCAGCAGCAGGTCATTGTCGTAGTACTCTTCGAGGTTGCGGATCACGGGGATCGAGCCGCACGACGAAGCGTCGTAGAGCAGCGCCACGTTGCGGGTTTTCTGAATCTCGATCAGCTCGGGAAGGTGCTTGGCGAGCATCGTCTTGCTGCCCGACACGACCGGGATGCCGCGCAGCATGGCCCGTTTGACGATGTTGTAGGCGGCATCGGCGTCGTCGATGACCTCCACCACGAGGTTGATGTTCTGGTTGTCGAGGATGTCGTCGACCGAGGTGGTGAACAGCGAAGGGTCGACTTCGACCTTGCGCGGCTTTTTGGGGTCGCGGACGCAGATTTTCACGATTTCGGCGTGGGCGTTCTTCGATTTGCGCACCACTTCGTAGATGCCCTGTCCGACGACGCCGAATCCGAACAGTCCGATTTTGATTTTGGTCATGGGGTATCCGGTTTTTAATTGTTCATAAAAGGTAGCAGTATGTCGTTCAGCTGTTCGTATTCGACGAGGAATCCGTCGTGGCCGAACGGCGAGTCGATTTCGTGGTATGTGCTGCCGGGGATCATCGCGTGCAGGGTGCGCATCTCCCCCGGGGTGAAGATGATGTCGGTGGTGATGCCGACCACCAGCGTCCGGGCCGTGATGCTGCGGAGCGCCTGCTCCAGCCCGCCCCGCCCGCGTCCCGCGTCGTGCGTGTCGAAGGCGTCGAGGATCGCGTAATAGGAGTAGGCATTGTAGCGGCGGCAAAGTTTTTCGCCCTGATACTGCTGGTAGGTGCACGCCCGGTGCACCGCGGGACGCTCCTCGCGGTCCTGCTGGGTGAGGTTGTAGCCCTCGGGACCGCGGTAGCTCAGCAGGCCGATGGCCCGTGCCGCGGCCAGCCCTTTCATCCCGGCGTCGTCGCGCGGCTGGCCGAAGGTCGTATCGGCCTCGATGGCCATGCGCTGCGTCTCGTCGATGGCGATGGCCCAGGGCGAAGCCTTGGCCGCGGTGGCGATCAGCACGAGCCGTTCGATCCGCTCCGGTTCCGCGACGGCCCACTCCACGGCCTGGAATCCGCCCACCGAACTGCCCACCAGCGTTCCGATGCGCCCGATGCCGAGCGCGTCGGCCAGCAGCCGGTGCGCCCGCACGATGTCGCGGATCGTGAAGGGTGGAAAATCCTTGTACCAGGGCCGTCCCGTGGCGGGATTCACGTGCAGGGGGCCCGTCGTGCCGTAGTGCGACCCGATGATGTTGGCGCAGACGACGAAATGGCGCGCAGGGTCGAGGAACCGCCCCGCCTCGACCGTGTGGGGCCACCAGTCGGCGACGTCCGAATTGGCCGTCAGTGCGTGGCACACCCATGCCACGTTGTCCTTGGCGGCGTTCAGCGTGCCGTAGGTGTGGTAGGCGATCCGCAGTTCGGGCAGCGTGTGGCCCGTTTCGAGTTCGAACGGTCCGGGGGCTGTGTAGATTCGGGGTTCCATCAGCCTATTTGTGAAAAAGCCTGTTCGAAATCCTCGATAAGGTCGTCGGCGTTCTCCAGTCCCAGCGAGATGCGCAGCAGCGTGGGCGTGACGCCTGCCGCCGCCAGGTCGGCGTCGCTCAACTGTTTGTGGGTCGTCGACGCCGGGTGGGTGACCACGGTGATCGAGTCGCCGATCATGGTCATGTTGGCCGCCAGGCGGAGCGATTCGACGAAGCGCACGGTGCTTTCGAGCGTGCCCTTGAGTTCGACGGTGAAGACCGCCGACGAGCCGTAGCGGTAGTATTTGCGGGCGTTTTCATGGCTCGGGTGCGTGTCGAATCCCACGAAGCTGACCCGCTCGACCTTCGGGTGGCTGCGGCAGTACTCGGCCAGTTTCCAGGTCGATTCCACCTGGTGCTTCACGCGCAGCGAGAGGGTTTCCAGCCCGATCATCATCAGGTAGGAGTCGAACGGCGAGGGGCAGCACCCCAGGTCGCGCAGCCCGTCGACGCGGCATTTGACGATGAAGGCCGCGGGGCCGAACGCCTCGTGGAAATTCAGCCCGTGATACCCTTCCGAAGGCCCGTCGATCTGCGGGAATTTGCCGTTCGCCCAGTTGTAGCTGCCGCCGTCGACGATCACGCCGCCCATGGCCGTACCGTGGCCGTTGATCCACTTCGTCGCGGAGTCCACGACGATGCTGGCGCCCCACTCGAACGGGTTGCAGAGGTAGCCCGCCGCGCCGAACGTGTTGTCGACGATCAGCGGAACGTCGCGCCGTCGGGCCAGGCTGCCCAGCGCCTCCAGGTCGGGGACCGCGCAGGTGGGATTGCCCATGCTCTCGGCGTAGAGGGCCTTGGTGCGGCTGTCGATCAGCGCCTCGAAATCCTCGGGACGCTCGCTCGGAGCGATGCGGCAGTCGATGCCGAGCCTTCGCAGCGACGTGCGGAACTGGTTGTACGTGCCGCCGTAGAGGAAGGGCGAGGCGACGATGTTGTCGCCCTCGGCCGCCAGCGAAAGCACGGCGATCAGGATGGCCGACATGCCCGAGGAGACGGCGAGCGCCCCCACGGCCCCGTACAGGGCGGCGATGCGCTGTTCGTAGGCCGTCGTGGTGGGGTTTTGCAGGCGCGTATAGATGTTGCCGCCCTCGCTCAACTCGAAGAGCCGGGCGGCGTGGTCGCAGTTTTTGAACCGGTAGGCCGCCGTGGGATAGATCGCCACGCCCCGGGCGC
The DNA here is from genome assembly GCF_042852885.1 of Alistipes sp. i18-0019-D1. Lineage (NCBI taxonomy): Bacteria > Pseudomonadati > Bacteroidota > Bacteroidia > Bacteroidales > Rikenellaceae > Alistipes > Alistipes sp. i18-0019-D1. The sequence goes on along the minus strand of NZ_AP031424.1, from coordinate 3,840,214 downwards.
CGGTGGGTTCGTCGGGTTGCAGGCCCGCGTGAATCTGAAGGGTTTCGAAACGGTACTTTTTTGAATCCATGGTATGCTGTTTATACTGTCGTTGAAAATCCGATAAAAAAATCCGACCTCTACGAAGCCGGATTGTGTCATTTTCAGTGCATGAAGAAGCTACACCCGGCGAAAACGGTTGCACATGCACATGGACATCATCATCGTGCCGCGGTGTTCTCCGCGGCGCCGGCAGTCGTATGTTGCAGGGCTGGTCATTCGCTTCTGTTGCTCTTTCGGTGCAAATATAGGAAAATTTTTCGGAAATCCTCTTTTCCGGCCGGAATTTTGTTTTTCAGCAAAATTGAACTTTTTTGTTATATAAATGGGCGAAATTTTGCAGTTGAGAAAATAATACCTATATTTGTTGCGAAGACTATGTATCACATTTTGAAAATTTAACGATATGAAAAGACTTTACACGGCTTTGATGGCGGTGGCTATTGTCGCTTCCTCCTGTCAGAAAGATCCTGGCGGAAGCCCCGACACTCCGGATGCACCGGGGGCTATTCCCGCCGGTTTCAACTGGAAAACGACCCGGGACGTGAACGTTTCGGTCTCGGCTCCCGTCGTGGAAGGAACGACGCCTTCGTATGCCGTGATCCGCATTTACTCCTCGCCGATCCTTTCGGAGGAGAATCTGGTGGCCCGGGGCGTGGCGAAATCCGCGGCGCCTTTCCGGTCGGCGTTTACGCTGCCCGCCGGGACTGAAAACCTCTATGTCCAGACCACCCTGCCCGACGGCACGAAGTCGGTGAAGATGGCCGGAGTGCACGGCACGGTCGCCGTGACGGGCGCTTCGATGAAGGCTGCCGCTGCGCCGAAGATCCGTCTGGCGGCCAATACCCGGGTCGAAAGTTCGATGCCCGCTTATCCGACGATGGACGCACCCGATGTGGCGTCGTTCGATCCCAAAGCCGTGATTACCGCGATCGAGAGCGGCAAGAACTACCAGCTGGGAGCCAGTTGGGCATTTTACGCCGCTCCCGAATACCTGATCCCCGCCGGAGCGGAAGTTGCGGGCGAGATCGATCTCAACGGCGGGTTCAGCCCCTATCAGACCCCGGTTCTTTATGTGGCCGGCAAACTGACGCTTTCGTCGCTCAATATCGGACGGGCGAAACTGGCTGTGCTGCCGGGCGGCGAGGTGAAGATCGGAACCATGAATATCCAGCCTTCCGCCGCCGACGAGGCCGCGGTCTATGTCTTTAGCGATGGTAAGCTGTCCGTCGAAAAACCCAATGTCAGCGGCAAGTGTATCGTGAACAACGGTGTATTGACGGTCGATGGCAAACTCGACATGAATAACGGGCTGATCATCTACAACACGGCGACAGCCGTGCTGACCGTGACCGACGAGATGAAGGTTTCGAACTCCGCGCGGATCTACAACGACGGAGCCGTTACGGTCGACGATCTGAAGATCAATTCCGACGGCGAGTTCCACAACTGCGAGAACGCCCTGCTCGTCGTGAATGACGAGTGCGAGTTCGAGCGCAATACGACCATTTACCAGCGCGGCCGGGCTTCGATCGAAGAGATGACCGCCCGCGGTACGATCTGGGTGAACTGCCATACCTCGGTGAACGAACTGGAAGCCCAGGGGGCGGAGTTCAATTTCAGCGCGAATGCCGGACTCGACGCCGGAAGGGTCGAATTCAACAATACGAACGTGTCGATGGCCAGCGGTGCGATCTTCACGATGGAGGAATACAACATCGACGAGAAGGGCGGCAAGAACAATTTTACGTTCACCGGCGACGCCGACCCCAGGGCCGTGGTCCTGATTTCGGAGAAGGCGTATACCCGCAAAGGGCATGAAACCTATTTCTCGGGAGCGATCGAAGTCGTTTACGACAATGATCGGGATGAGGATTACACGATCCGGAAGAATTATCTTCTCGACGGCGCCGTGATGTCGGCATCGCAGACGACGGTCATCACCGAAAATGGCTGCAACGGAGGAAAGGACCCTGTAAATCCCGATCCGGAGCCGGAACCCGACGAGTATGAGAACGTTCCCGGACGTACCTATACCTATTGCTTCGAGGACAACTGGCCGTATTTGGGCGATTACGACATGAACGACGTGGTCATCGTGAGCCGTATCGACCGCATGACGTCGAAAGACGGCAGCAAGGTCTCGGCCCTTACGATCAACTGGGAGCTGTGTGCTGCGGGAACCACCTACGACATCGCCGGAGCCGTGCAGATGGACAAGGTGCAGACGTCGGACGTGGCCAACGTCGAGTCGTCGCACAAGGGTTTCGGCAGCGGCATGTTCGCTTCGCAGGGACTCGACGCCGACAGCCCGTATGCCGTGATTCCGTTCTTCAACAAGACGGAGGAGCTGTTGAGTGCCTCGAACACCTGGAAGGGACACCCGGCCGCCGCAACCCGGAAACACATCACGACGGTGACTTTCTCGCAGCCGGTGGACATCGCTTCGGTGCTGGATTCGGAGATGAACTTCTTCATCACGCCGAAGCAGCGCACCAGCGAGATTCACATGCCGGGCTATGCGCCGACCGCTTCGGGGATCATCGGCAAGGGTTCGTTCCTGCCTTCGGACCCTTACAAGTTCTTCGTGACGGAGGGTGACCAGCTCAAGAACAACTACATGATGTGGGCACTGGTGATTCCGGGAGAGTTCCGCTACCCTGCCGAGACGAACGACATCCGCGGCGTCTACGAATACTTCATGACATGGGCCTCGTCCAACGGAGCGGAGCACACGGAGTGGTATCAGGAAAGCGCCGATGCCGACAAGATCTATTGAGAAGACGATCTGTCATGGAAAAAGGCTGCGAATCATTCGCAGCCTTTTCCGTATCCGGAAGATACCGGGCGGAGACGCCTTGCGGTGTCCGGTGGCAATGCCGTTTCCGGGCGTAAAAAAGCCCCGCAGTAAATCTGCAGGGCTTTTCATGCGGGTTGTAAACCTCACGGTTTGCGGTCGATCAGTTCGATGCCCTTCCGGGTTGCCGCGCCGCGGAGTATCGTCCGGCAGAAGAGCCGGAGTTCTTCGCGGACCGTGCCGTTCAGGCGCAGGTCGAGGATCGTGCTCATCAGCTGCTCGGCAAACGCCGGGGCGTCGATTTCGGGCAGCAGGAGCTGCTCTTCACGGCAGGTTTCGAGATAGTCGGTCAGTTCCCTGCGCCAGAATTCCCGGTGCTCGTCGTAGTGCTCCGCGAAGATGATCTTGCGGCGGATGTCCGACAGAAAACTGTGTTCTACCGTATAGAGGTTGTCGATGTACTCGTTCGCCAGCCGGAGCACTTTTTGCAGCGGATTGCCGCCGCGCCGTTTGCGGCAGGCGACGATGCGTTCCTGCTGCTGATGGCTCATGGCGTCGAGGCATGCGCCTACGAGGTCGTTCTTGTCGGTGAACATTTCGTACAGGGTGCGTTTCGAGATTCCCAGCGTCTGCGCGATCTCATCGACCCGGACGGCACGGATGCCGTTCCGGGCGATAAGCTCCTGCGTAGCGTGGATGATCTCTTCTTTGGTCACTCCCCGTTTCATTATTTTTCCTCCGTAATGTCACGTCCGCCTCCGAGAGCCTGATAGAGATTCACGGTTCCCTGGATTTCGTCGAAACGGTCTGCGATCTGCGACAGCTGCGCCGAAAGCAGCGACTGCTGTGCGGTCAGCACTTCGAGGTAGGTGGTCGAACCGTGCTGCATCAGCAGTTCGGTCGACTCCACGGCGCGCTCCAGCGCTTCGATCTGCCGCACGCGGAGGTCTGCCTTGGCACGGGCCGACTGGCACTGCGTGAGGGCGTTGTTGACCTCGGCGCCTGCGTTGAGCAGCGTCTGCTGGAAGGCCAGCTTCGACTCCTCCTGTTGTGCCTTGGCGATCTTCACGCGGGCGCGGTTGGCGTTGGCGTTGAAGATCGGTTGCAGCAGCGATCCAGCAGCATTCCAGATCAGTTTGCCCGGATTGACGATACCCTGCGCACCGCCGCTGTTATTGGTCCAGCCCAGCGTGCCGCTCAGCGTGATCGAGGGATAGAGCGACGAACGGGCGCTTGCCGTGGCGTAGTACGACTGCATGAGCGAATACTCGGCCGAACGTACATCGGGACGGTTCGAAAGCATCAGCAGGGGCACGCCGACCGTCAGGTCGTCGGGCAGCTGCTGGTTTTCGAGACGTCCGCGCGCGATGGTGTGCGGGACCTCTCCCAGCAGCGAGCAGAGCGAGTTCTCGGCCTGCGTACGCTGGTAGCCCAGGTCGTGCAGCGATGCCTCGATGGCCAGCGTGTTGGCCTCGTACTGGGCCACTCCGGCCTCGTTGGCGTAGCCCGCCTCTTTCAGGGCGCGCATCGCCTCGACGCTCTGGCGCCACTTGGCGGCCGTCTCTTCCGTCACCTCGTACTGGCTGTCGAGCATCAGCAGCGTGTAATAGAGATTGGCCACGCCCGAAATCAGCTGTGTCTTCACGGCCTGCTCGTACTCCCTGCTCTGGAGATAGAGTGCCTTGGACTTGCGTTTGGCGTTGGTCAGGCCGTTGAAGATGTCGATCTGCCAGCTGGCTGTCACGGGAATCGAGTAGATTTTCGACGGCGTAGCTCCGTCGAAGCTGCTCAAACTGCCCTGCGGTGCGAAGTTGAACGACGGCAGGTAAGCCAGGCGTGCCGACTGGAGCGTAGCCTCGGCCTCCTTGACGCGCCAGCCTGCCGACTGCAGGTCGGTGTTGTTCTCCAGCGCAAGCGCGATAAGCGCCTGCAGCTGGGGATCGGTGAACATTTCCTGCCAGCGGATGTCGCCCAGGGTCGTCGTGTCGGCGGTCTCCGCCGATCCGTACAGTCCTGCGGTCGTCACTTCGGGACGGGTATAGGGTTTGTAGATGCCGCAGCCGGTCAGCGCCGCCGCGGCGCATATAATCAGGATCTTTTTCATGTGTTACTCCTCCTCTTTCTCGTTTTTACACTCTTCCAGTTCGGCGCGTACGGCCCACTGCGGATCGGGATCGAATTCCAGGGGCTTGACCTTCTCCTGCAACGTCTGGAAGACGATGAACAGCGTCGGCACGAGGAACAGCAGCGCCAGCGTACCTACGATCATACCGCCGATGACACCCGCACCGAGGGTCGAGTTGCCGTTTGCGCCTACGCCGTGCGAGAGCACCAGCGGGATCATACCGAACACGCAGGTGAGGACGGTCATCAGAATAGGACGCAGACGGGCTTTGGCGGCCGACACGGCGGCCTGCGAGAGGCTCATGCCCGCGGCGCGGCGGTCGGCGGCGTACTCCGTGATCAGGATGGCCGTCTTCGACAACAGACCGATCAGCATGATGATACCCGTCTGGAGGTAGATGTTGTTCTCCAGTCCCATCATCTTGGCCAGCAGGAACGAACCCATCAGACCGCACGGAACCGACAGAATGACGGCGAACGGAACGAGGAAACTTTCGTACAGAGCGCTCAGGATGAGGTAGATCAGCAGGATGCAGATGCCGAAGATGACGACCGTGTTGCTGCCCGTCTGGGCCTCCTCGCGCGTGATGCCGTCGAATTCGTAACCGTAGCCCTTCGGCAGGACCTGTGCGGCGACCTCCTCGATGGCCCGGATGGCGTCGCCCGACGAATAGCCGTCGGCGGCCGTACCGTTCACGGCGATCGAGCTGTACATGTTGAAGCGGTTCAGCACCTCGGAACTGTAAACCCTCGTCAGGTTCACGAACTGGCCCAGGGGAGCCATCTCGCCGCTGTTCGAACGCACGTAGACGTTGTTGAGCGACTCGGTGTCGAGACGGTATTTCGGGTCGGCCTGCAGCGTCACGTAGTACATTTTCGAGAATCGGTTGATGTTCGAAACGTACTGGCCGCCGTAGTAGCCCGCCAGGGTCGAGAGGATCGCGTTCGGCGACACGCCGGCACGCTTGGCCTTCGCCGCGTCGATGTCCACCATGTACTGCGGGAAGTTGATGTTGAAGGTCGAGTATGCGCGGGCGATCTCCGGACGCTGGTTCAGCGCGCCGATGAATTGCAGATAAATATTGTAGAATTCGGTCAGGTCGCCGCCGGTCTTGTCCTGCAGGTTCATGGAGAAACCCGTCGAGGTTCCGTAACCCGAGATCATCGGCGGAGCCACGGCGAAGATCTGTGCGTCCTTGATGTCGGCGGTGCGGCCGTAGATCTGGCCGATGACGGCGTTCACGTCATCCTCCTTGTTCGGACGCTCGTCCCAGTCCTTGAGCTTGATGATGGCCATACCGTACGACGAACCCTGTCCGGCGATCATGCCGTAACCGGCCACCTGCATGTAGTCGCGGATCTGCGGAATGCCGTTGATGCGCTGCGAAACCTGCTCCATGACCTTGTGGGTCTCGGCGAGCGAGGAACCCGGGGCTGTGGTGACGTTGACCATGATCGTACCCTGGTCCTCGTCGGGAACCAGACCCGTCTTGGTGGTGTTCATCAGCAGGACCAGCGCCGCAATGGTCAGGCCGAGCGTCGACCACATCAGCCACTTGTGCTTGATGAAGAGCATCACGCCGTGCTTGTATTTGTTGACCATGGCTCCGAATGCCGTGTTGAAGGCCTTGCGGAAACGTGCCGCGAAGTTGTCGCGCATCTCGCCGTTCTCGTCGAGGTACGGCTTCAGGATCATGGCGCAGAGCGCCGGCGACAGCGTAAGGGCGTTGACGGCCGAAAGACCCACGGCCACGGCCATCGTGATACCGAACTGCGTGTAGAAGACGCCCGACGTTCCGCCCATCATGGCTACGGGGATGAACACGGCCATGAAGACCAGCGTCGACGTTACGATAGCCGACGTGATACCCGACATGGCGTCGATGGTCGCCATGTACGAGGATTTGTAGCCCGCGTCGAAGCGCGCCTGCACGGCTTCGACGACGATGATGGCGTCGTCGACGACCGTACCGATCGCAAGAACCAGCGCGAAGAGGGTCAGCAGGTTGATCGAGAATCCGGCGAATGCGAGGAAGCCGAAGGTTCCGATCAGCGCCACGAGGATCGATACCGTGGGGATGAGCGTCGAACGGATGTCCTGCAGGAAGACGTACACCACAAGGATCACGAGAAGGATAGCCTCGAACAGGGTCTTGACCACCTCTTTCATCGAGGCGTAGAGGAAGTCGTTCACGCTCTGGAGGTGTGCGACGGCAATGCCTTTCGGCAGTTCGGCCTGCACTTCGTCGAGCAGGGCGTTGACGTCGTTCACGACCTGCGTGGCGTTCGAGCCGGCGGTCTGGAAGATCATGGTGCTGACGCCCGGGTGGCCGTTGGTGTAGCCCTTGTAAGCGTAGGATTCGCTGCCCAGTTCGATGTCGGCGATGTCCTTCAGGCGCAGGAGCGTGCCGTCGGAGTTGGCCCGGATCACGATCTCACCGAACTCCTCGGGCGTCTGGTGGCGTCCGCGGTATTTCATCGTGTACTGGAACGTGTTCTGGGAGTTCTCGCCCAGCGTACCGGTCGCCGACTCGATGTTCTGCTCGGCCAGCGCCGCCGTCACGTCCGACGGGATGAGTTTGTACTGGGCCATTATGTCGGGCTTCATCCAGATGCGCATCGAGTAGTCGGCGCCGAGGGTGAACACCTCGCCGACACCGTGGATACGCTGGATGCGCGGTTCGATGTTGATCTTCGAGTAGTTCGCCAGGAAGAACTCGTCGTAGGAGTCGTCGGGGCTGTAAAGCGAGAAGATCTTGACCATCGAGGTCTGGCGTTTCATGGTCGTCACACCGATCTGCGTGACCTCGGAGGGCAGCTGGCCGGTGGCGCGCGACACTTTGTTCTGTACGTTGACGGCCGCCATGTCGGCGTTGGTTCCCTGGCGGAAATAGATCGTCACGGAGGCGCTGCCGACGGCTGCGCTGGAGGTCATGTAGGTCATGTCCTCCACACCGTTGATGGCCTGTTCGAGCGGTACGATGACCGACTTCTGAATCGTCTCGGCGCTGGCTCCCGGGTAGGAGGCGCGCACCATGACCGTCGGGGGCGCGATGTCGGGATACTGCTCGATGGGCAGCGTCGCCAGACCGATCAGACCGGCGATTACGATTACGATCGATATGACCGACGCCAATACGGGTCGTTCTATGAAATGCTTGAGTGTCATAGGTTATTCCTCCTTCTCGGTTTGGGTTTGAGCGGCGGCCTCGTCGGTTGCGGGAGCTGCGGCAGCGGCTGCTGCGGCCTGGCCCTTCGGAACGATGGGCGTGCCTTCGCGCAGCAGACCCACGCCTTCGGCTACGATCACGTCGCCCGGTACGAGTCCCGTGCGGGCGATGTACTCGCGGCCGTTCGAGATTTTCTCGACGTCGATCATCGCCGAAGTGGCCTTGCCGTCCACTACTTTATATACGTATACTTTGTCCTGGAGTTCGAACGTCGCGGCCTGCGGAACGGCGATGCAATCCTTGTAGATGCTCGGCAGGATGACGTTGCCCGCGCCGCCGCTGTGCAGCAGTCCGTTCGGGTTGGGGAATGCCGCGCGCAGCGACACGCTGCCCGTCGAGGTGTCGATGACGCCGCTGATCGATTCCACGCGGCCCGTCTGGTCGTAGGTCGAACCGTCGCTGAGCTGCAACTGCACGCCCGGCATGCTCTTGAGCGTCTCGGCGATCGAGCCGTACTGGCGCGTCAGGGCCAGGAGCTGGTTCTCGGTCATCGAGAAGTAGACGTACATCTCCGAGTTGTCCGACACGGTGGTCAGCGGCTGCGGGATCGAAGCGCTCACCAGCGCGCCGACGCGGTACGGCAGCGTTCCCACCACGCCGTCGGTCGGAGCCTTCACGACCGTATAGGAGAGGTTGTTGGCGGCGTTCACGCGCTGCGCTTCGGCCTGCGCGAGCTGCGCCTTGGCCGTGAGCAGGTTGTTGTTGGCCGTCGAGAGGTCGAACTGCGAAACGACGTTGCGGGCGAAAAGCTCCTTCTTGCTGTCGTAGGTGAGCTGTGCGGTGGCCACGCCGGCTTTGGCGGCCTCGACGTTGGCTTCGGCGGTCTGCAAGGCGGCTTTGTAGGGAACCTGGTCGATGATGAAAAGGGTCTGTCCCTTGGCGACTTTCTGACCTTCGTTGACGCAGAGCTGTGAGATCGTTCCCGAAACCTGCGGATAGATTGCGATGTCCTGACGGCCGCGGATCGTCGCCGAGTAGTTGCTCGGGATTTCCCGGTCGGTGGTGGCGATGGTCATTACGGCGTATTCGCCGGGGCCCATTGTCATCGGAGCCTGTTTGCATCCGACGGCCGCCATGCAGCATGCCAAAACGGCAGCTTTCACAAATGTTTGCTTCATAACAATTCCTTTAACTAATTGGACTAAAAAACTTTTTCAGGTGCAAAAGTATTTTAAAAACGGTATCAATGTACCCTTTATTGCGAACAGAATTGGTACTTTTCGGAATAAAAATGGAACATTTATCGAAAATTTCATTATTTTTGTTCGAAAAAAGAATTGTATGCCACAGGTCAATCCGCTAATCACCACTCCCGAGGAGCAATTTGTTGTGGGCGAATCCGATTTCGCCTTTTTCGGCAATTACGCCTGCCGTGTGGAAGGAGGTGCGATTCTCTTCTGCCGCAGCGGCAGCGCCGACGCCACCGTCAACCAGTACCAGGGGCAGGTGCGTCGCAATACGATGGTGTTGCTGCTGCCCGGATCTATCTTCATGCTCACCGACCGCACGGAGGATTTTCGGGCGACCTACTGCGCTTTTTCGCGGGACCTCTTTTCCGAGGCGGCCTTCCGGATGGACCCTTCGTTTTTCCACGCTCTGCGCGAGCGGCCGATCTCCCACCCGCCCCAGCGGATCGTCGAGGGGGCTTCGATCTGGTTTCAGATGGCGGCCTACACCTACCGTGACCGCAGCAACGTGTTCCGCAATACGATCATCAAGAACCGCCTGCAGAACGTGCTGCTGGAGAGTTACGACAAGATGCAGCGCTTCGCCGCCCGGCAGCACCGCGTGCCGGAGACGACCACGCGGCAGTCGGAACTGTTCCATCGTTTCGTCGCCCTCGTGCACGAGCATTGCGCCCAGGAGCGCGAGGTGTCGTTTTACGCCGACAAACTCTGCATTTCGACCCGCTATCTGTCGACCATCGTGCGCAGCGTGGCGCACAGTTCGGCCAAGGAGTTCATCGACCGCTCGGTGATGCTGGAGATCAAGATGATGCTTCAGTCGACCGACCTCTCGGTGCAGGAGATCGCCTACCGCCTCCGGTTCCCCGACCAGTCCTATCTCGGGCGCTTTTTTAAAAAACACACGGGAGAATCGCCCACCGAATATCGCAACACCAAAAAATAGACATCCGATTTCAGGTCCTTTATCCGGTCCGGGCGGGAAACTCTCCGTCCGGACCGGATTGTGTTCCGGCGGTGTCCGCTCTGCGGCAACCGGAACGTTTTGAACAGGCTGTGCCGCATACCCCGAACGGGCGCACCCGTTTACCATTTTTGTCCTACCTCTACCCCATTCGGCCCGAATTCGTTCTCCGCCTTCCGCGCCGGGAATAACGTCCCGGATTTTTGGTAACTTTTAGACCGAGAACGGGACCCGATTGGACCCGGAATTGCAAAGGATTCGTAAAATGACCAAAACACAGCGATTATGAGCAAGACAGTTGAAATTTTAGGGGAGCAGGCCGGCTACTACCTCTCCCACGTATGCCGCACCATCGACAAGAAGTCGTTGTACCTGCCGGGACCCGACACCGTGGACCGCATCTGGACCGAATCCGACCGTAACGTCCGTACGCTGGGCAGCCTGCAATGGATTCTCTCGAACGGACGGCTGGGCCGCACGGGCTATGTCTCGATTCTGCCCGTGGACCAGGGCATCGAGCACGCCGCGGGCGCTTCGTTCGCCCCGAACCCCGCCTATTTCGATCCGGAAAACATTCTGAAACTCGCCCTCGAAGGCGGCTGCAACGCCGTCGCCTCGACCTTCGGCGTGCTGGGCGCCGTGGCGCGCAGATACGCGCACAAAATCCCCTTCATCGTCAAGATCAACCACAACGAGCTGTTGTCTTACCCCAACACCTACGACCAGGTGCTGTTCGGCACGGTGCGCGACGCCTGGAACATGGGCGCCCAGGCCGTCGGGGCCACGATCTATTTCGGTTCGCCGGAGAGCCGCCGCCAACTGGTCGAGATCGCGCAGGCGTTCGACCTGGCGCACGAACTGGGCATGGCGACGATCCTGTGGTGCTACCTGCGCAACGAGGGTTTCAGGAAGGACGGCGTCGACTACCACGCTTCGGCCGACCTCACGGGGCAGGCCGACCACCTGGGCGTGACGATCAAGGCCGACATCGTGAAGCAGAAACTTCCGTCGAACAACGGCGGCTTCCGGGCTGTCGGCTTCGGCAAGACCAGCGACAAGGTCTACACGGAGCTGACTTCGGACCACCCCATCGACCTCTGCCGCTATCAGGTGGCCAACGGCTACATGGGCCGCGTGGGGCTGATCAACTCGGGCGGCGAGTCGCGCGGGGAGTCCGATCTGAAGGAGGCCGTCACGACGGCCGTGATCAACAAGCGCGCCGGGGGCATGGGACTCATCAGCGGCCGCAAGGCCTTCCAGCGTCCGATGAAGGACGGCATCGCCCTGCTGCACGCCATTCAGGACGTTTACCTCGACGATGAAGTGACCATCGCATAATATCCGCGTCCCGAAAACGTTTTATATATGGAGTAAAAAGTGCAACTATGAAAATAACGCTATTCGGCACGCAGCCCTACGACCGGGAGTCGTTCGACCGCATCCGCGACGCCTACGGGTTTGACATCTGCTACCACCGCAGCCACCTGAACGCCAATAATGTAGCCCTTGCGCAGGGTTCCGATGCGGTCTGCATCTTCGTCAACGACACGGCCGACGCCGAGACCATCCGCCAGCTGGCCGGGATGGGTGTGAAGCTGATCGCGCTGCGCTGCGCGGGCTTCAACAACGTCGATCTGAACGCCGCCGCCCGTTACGGGATTCCCGTGGTGCGGGTTCCGGCCTATTCGCCGCACGCCGTGGCGGAACACGCCGTGGCGCTGATGCTGGCGCTCAACCGCAAGATACACCGCGCCTACTGGCGCACGCGCGACGGCAACTTCTCGCTTCACGGGCTGATGGGCTTCGACATGTACGGCAAGACCGCGGGCATCGTCGGCACGGGCAAGATCGCCCGCGAGCTGATCCGCATTCTCAAGGGATTCGGCATGGAGGTCGTGGCCAACGATCTTTTCCCCGACCCGCAGTATGCCGCGGAAGCGGGCATCGCCTATGTGCCGCTCGACGAACTGTACAGTCGTGCGGACATCATTTCGCTCCACTGCCCGCTGACCGACCAGACGCGCTACATGATCGGCGACGTGGCCATTTCGCACATGAAACCGGGCGTGATCCTCATCAACACGGGCCGCGGCCAGCTGATCCACACCGAGGCGCTGATCGACGGACTGAAGGAGAAGAAGATCGGAGCTGCCGGACTGGACGTTTACGAGGAGGAGGCCGGGTACTTCTACGAGGACACCTCGGACCGCATCATGGACGACGACGTGCTGGCGCGCCTGCTGTCGTTCAACAACGTGATCGTCACCTCGCACCAGGGCTTCTTCACACGTGAAGCAGTGGATAATATAGCGCACACTACCATGCAGAATATCAGTGATTTCGACGAGCATCGCCATTTGGAGAACGAAGTGCGTGCCGAACCCGAAAACGCAGTCGGACAGTTATGAAAAAGATCGTATTGCTCCGCCACGGCGAGAGCGTTTGGAACAGGGAAAACCGGTTCACGGGATGGACCGACGTGGACTTGAGCGAGAAGGGCGTCGCCGAGGCCGTCAAAGCCGGCGAAACGCTCCGCAGGGAGGGGTTTCATTTCGGCCGCGCCTATACCTCCTATCTGAAACGGGCCGTGAAGACCCTCGACGCCGTGCTCGACAGGATGGACCGGGACTGGATTCCGGTGACGAAGACATGGCGGCTCAACGAGAAGCACTACGGCATGCTCCAGGGGCTGAACAAGCGCGAGACGGCCGAGAAATACGGCGACGAGCAGGTGCACGTCTGGCGCCGCAGCTACGATGTGGCCCCCGCGCCCCTGGCCGAGGACGACCCACGCAATCCGCGCCTCGATCCCCGCTACGCCGGGATTCCCGACGCCTCGCTGCCCCGCACCGAGTCGTTGAAAGACACCGTGGCCCGCACGATGCCCTACTGGGAGTGCGAAATCCTCCCGGCGCTGGCCCGCCACGACGAACTGCTGGTGGTGGCCCACGGCAACAGCCTGCGGGGCATCATCAAGAACCTGAAAGGGATTTCGGACGAGGCCATCTCGGAGTTCAACCTCCCGACGGCCGTGCCCTACGTCTTCGAATTCGACGAGGGGCTGGGCTGTGTGAAGGACTATTTTCTGGGCGACCCCGCCGAAATCGCCAAACTGATGGAGGCGGTTGCCAATCAGGGGCGGCGGAGCTAAAACCTTTGCCGGCGTAAGACGCCGGTTTTAGGGGCAGTCGCCTGCCGATCCGTTTTTGATCCGGTTCTGTGCCTGGGCGCGCAGAACCGGTTTTACATGCAGACCGTCTTCGCCCGCCTGAAAATGGCGCCGCTCCGTAATAATGGTATGCCGAACCGTAATCGGGGTACGGAATCGTTGCGCGAAACACCCTATTTTTGTATCGTGAAACCATTCCTTTGAACCGATGAAACGAATCCTCTTCGCGGCCCTGGCCGCCGCAGCCCTCTTTTCGGGCGGAATCCTGCAATCCTTAAATGCACAAAATATGGAAATACCGAAAAAAGTCAGCCCGTTTCCCGTGGGCGACAAACTGCCGGAACAATTTTCGAAGTACTTTATCGGGCAGGCCTGGCTGGCCCCGCTGACGGCCGACAAGCGGATGAACGTGCCCGTGTCGAACGTCACTTTTTCGCCCGGATGCCGCAACAACTGGCACAGCCATACGGGCGGCCAGCTCCTGATCGCCGTCGGGGGCCGGGGTTATTATCAGGAGAAGGGCCGTCCGGCCCGGGTGCTGCTTCCGGGCGACATCGTGGAGATCGCGCCCGACGCGGTGCACTGGCACGGCGCGGCTCCCGACAGCTGGTTCTCGCACCTGGCCGTCGAGTGCAACCCCGCGACCAACGTGAATCGGTGGCTGGACCCCGTCGACGATGCGCAGTACGCCGCCGCCACGGCTTCCGCCGGTCCTGAATCCCGTTTGGGCGGGGATGCCCGGCGCAGCCTTTCGGAGCTGTTTCCGGACGGAATCCCTGAAGTCGGGGATGCGGATCCCGAATTATTTGAAATTTTTGGTAACTTTGCGCTCGGCGAAGTGACCGCCTACGGCCAGCTCGACACGCGGACGCGCATGCTGTGCATCCTGGCTTCGAACATCGCCTCGCAGGGCCGGACCGCCTACCGGACGACGCTCGAAGGCGCGCTGAACGCCGGGGTGACGCCCGTCGAGGTGAAAGAGGCGCTTTATCAGGCCGTACCTTACGTCGGCATGGCGAAGGTCGCCGACTTCGTGGGGATTACCAACGAGGTGCTGGAGGCGCGCGGCGTGACGCTGCCGCTCGCGGGCCAGTCGACGACCTCGCCCGCGGACCGTTTCGAAAAGGGACTGGCGGTGCAGCGGTCGATTTTCGGCGCGGAGCGCATCGACGGGATGCGCGAGGCGGCCCCCGCGAACCAGAAGCACATCCAGCGTTATCTGTCGGACAACTGCTTCGGCGATTTCCTGACCCGCGGGGGACTGGACGTGAAGATGCGCGAGCTGCTGACCTTCTCGATGCTCGTCTCGCTCGGGGGCTGCGAATCGCAGGTGAAGGGCCACATCGCCGGGAATGCGAACGTCGGCAACGACAAGGCCACCTTGCTGGCCGTCGTGACGCAGCTGCTGCCCTATATCGGTTATCCCCGCACGCTGAACGGCATCGCGTGCCTGAACGAAGTTTTGCCGGAAAAATAGAAAAAGAGTGAAAATATGGAATACGTAAAATTGAACAACGGCGTCGAAATGCCGCTCCTCGGCTTCGGCGTTTATCAGATTGCGGACCCGGAGGTCTGCGAGCAGGCGGTCGGCGACGCCCTGAAGACCGGTTACCGCTCGATCGACACCGCCGCGGCCTACGACAACGAGGAGGCCGTGGGACGCGCCGTCCGCCGCAGCGGCATTCCCCGCGAGGAGCTGTTCATCACCACGAAACTGTGGATCAGCGACGCGGGTTATGAGCCTGCCAGAAAGGCGTTTGAGGAGTCGATGCGGAAGTTGGGACTGGAGTATCTCGACCTCTACCTGATCCACCAGCCTTACGGCGATGTCTACGGTTCGTGGCGCGCCATGGAGGAGCTTTACCGCGAGGGCCGCATCCGCGCCATCGGCGTGTCGAACTTCTACCCCGACCGCCTTCAGGACCTGATCCTGCACAACGAGATCGTGCCGGCGGTCAACCAGGTCGAGACCCATCCGTTCCACCAGCAGACCGCCGCCGCGGAGTTCATGCGCACGAAAGGCGTGCAGATCGAGTCGTGGGCACCCTTCGCCGAGGGCAAAAACGGGCTGTTCTCGAACGAAATCCTGCTGGCGATTGCCGCCAGGTACAAAAAGACGGTGGCGCAGGTGGTGTTGCGCTGGCTGATCCAGCGCGGTGTGGTCTGCATTCCCAAGTCGGTGCACGCGGAGCGCATCGCGGAGAATTTCGACGTGTTCGGCTTCGCGCTCGACGCCGAGGACATGGCCGTGATCGCCTCGCTGGACCGCCCGGAGAGCAGTTTTCTGGATCACCGCGATCCCGAAACGGTTGAATGGTTGAGTAATTTGCATTGAATCAATCCGCTGGTCGCATTCGCCGCCGATGGCGTCGTTTACCAATCCGACCCGCCCCAAACCCGCCCCGGGCAGGGAATTCGTGCCGCTGAAGCGGCACGAATCAGGGCCGATGACCGTGGCAGAAACAGTAAACTAAAAATATGGCAAAGAAAGTTTTGATCCTCTCCTCCAGCCCGCGCCGCGGCGGAAATTCCGACCTGCTGTGCGACCGTTTTCTGGAGGGCGCCCGCAAGGCGGGCCTTGAGGTTGAGAAGATATTTCTCAAAGACAAAAAAATCAACTACTGCATGGGCTGCAACCGTTGTTACAACGGCGAGCACCCCTGCCCGCAGCAGGACGATGCGGCCGAAGTGGTCGGGAAGATGGTCGACGCGGACGTGATCGTGATGGCCTCGCCGGTCTATTTCTACACGGTGTGCGGCCAGATGAAGACCCTGATCGACCGCGCCTGCGCCCGCTATACCGAGATGAACGACAAGGAATTCTACTTCATCCTGACGGCCGCCGAGCAGAGCATCGGGATGATGCAGCGCACGGTGGAGTGTTTTCGGGGCTTCCTCGACTGCCTCGAAGGGCCGACGGAGAAGGGCGTCGTCTATGGCGTCGGGGCCTGGCACGCCGGGGAGATCAAGTCCTCGCCCGCGATGCAGGAGGCGTATGAATTAGGCTTGCGGGCTTGATGAGGCATAACCCGGCGGCCGGATGGCGACGGTCCGGTATAGCATGAGTTCCGATATAAACTTACTTGATTCAGACTTAAATCTATGTTACGAAAAATCCGAATTGCGGCCGCGGCCTTTTTCTTCGTGCTGACGACGCTGCTGTTCCTCGATTTTACCGGAACGCTCCACGCGTGGCTGGGCTGGATGGCGAAAATCCAGTTCCTGCCCGCCCTGCTGGCCCTGAATGTCGGCGTCGTGGCGTTCCTGGTGATCCTGACGCTTCTTTTCGGCCGCGTGTACTGTTCGGTCATCTGTCCGCTGGGCGTGATGCAGGACGTCATTTCGTGGGCTTCCGGCAAGCGCAGGAAACACCGGAACCGCTTCGCGTACTCCCCCGCCCTCACCTGGCTGCGCCGGGGAATGCTCGTCGTGTTCGTCGCCGCGATGCTGGCGGGCATCGGTTCGCTGCTCGCGCCTTACAGCGCCTACGGCCGCATCGCCTCGAACCTGCTGGCTCCGGTTTATGCGTGGGGCAACAACCTGCTGGCATACATCGCCGAGCGCATGGACAGCTACGCCTTCTATTCGGTCGATGTCTGGATGAAGGGCCTCTCCACGTTCCTCGTCGCCGTCGTAACGTTCGTCGTACTCTTTATCCTCGCGTGGCGCAACGGGCGCACGTACTGCAATACGGTCTGTCCGGTGGGTACGGTGCTGGGATTACTCGCCCGCTACTCGCTGTTCAAGCCGCGCTTCGACGTCTCGAAGTGCAACGGCTGCAAGCTCTGCGCCCGTAACTGCAAGGCCTCGTGCATCGACCCTGTGGCCCATAAGATCGATTACAGCCGCTGCGTGGCCTGCATGGACTGCCTCGAAAACTGCCGCCAGGGGGCTATCACCTATACGCTGCGGCGGCGTAATCCGGTCCCGGCTTCCGCGTCGCGGAAACCGGCCGCCGACGCCGCAAAGGCGCCTTCCGACGCTTCGCGCCGCCGGTTTCTCGGCCTGGCGGGCGTCGCGGCCTACTCCGCGCTCCGGGCGCAGGAGAAAAAGGTCGACGGCGGCCTGGCGGTGATCGCCGACAAGAAGGTTCCGAACCGCACCACGCCCGTCGTACCGCCCGGAGCGCGGAGCCTGCGTCACTTCAATGCCCATTGCACGGGATGCCAGCTCTGCGTCTCGGTGTGCCCCAACCAGGTGCTGCGGCCGTCGGGCAAGCTGATGACCCTCATGCAGCCCGAAATGTCGTTCGAGCGCGGATACTGCCGCCCGGAGTGTGCGAAGTGCGCCGAGGTGTGCCCCACGGACGCCATCCGCCTGACCGGCCTCGCCGAGAAATCGTCGATTCAGATCGGTCATGCCGTGTGGATTGCGGAGAATTGCGTGGTCAACACCGACGGCGTCACCTGCAACAACTGCGCGCGCCATTGTCCCGCCGGGGCGATCAGCATGGTGCACCGGGACCCCGACGACCCCAAGTCGCCGCGCATCCCCGCCGTGAACGAAGAACGCTGCATCGGCTGCGGGGCCTGCGAGAATCTCTGCCCGGCGCGTCCGTTCAGCGCCATTTATGTCGAAGGCCATTCGCGCCACAGAACCGTCTAAACGCAAGAAAAACATGGAGAAGAAAAAGATAGACCGCCGGAAATTCCTCAAAACGTTCGGTGTCGGCGCAGCTGCTGCGACCGCCGGGCTTTACGGTTGCAGGACGAAGGGTGCGTCGGAGAAGACCGCCGCCGTCGGGGAGGTCCCGACCGGTGCGATGACCTTCCGGGAGTGCCCCGCGACGGGCGACCGGGTGTCGCTGCTGGGCTACGGCTGCATGCGCTGGCCCCTGCTGGAAAGCCCCGCGGCCGACGGCAATCCGATCGACCAGGAGGCTGTCAACGAACTGGTCGACTATGCTATCGCCCACGGGGTCAATTATTTCGACACGTCGCCCGTCTACATACAGGGCTTTTCCGAGAAGTCGACGGGCATTGCCCTCAAACGCCATCCGCGCGACCGGTTCTTCATCGCCACGAAGATGTCCAACTTCTCGAACCCCACGCGCGAGAATTCGCTGGCCATGTACCGCCAGTCGCTGGCCGACCTGCAAGTCGATTACCTCGACTACTACCTGCTTCACTCGGTGGGCGGCGGCAAAGGCGTCGAGACCTTCAACGAGCGCTTCGTCGACAACGGCGTTCTCGACTTCCTGCTGCGCGAGCGCGAGGCGGGGCGCATCCGCAACCTCGGGTGGTCGTTCCACGGCGACCAGAAGGTCTTCGACCACCTGCTGGCGATGCACGACAACGGTGAGGCGCGGTGGGATTTCGTCCAGATCCAGATGAACTACGTCGACTGGAAGCACGCTTCGGGCCGCAACGTCAACGCCGAATACCTTTACGGCGAGCTGGAGAAGCGCGGCATCCCGGCCGTGATCATGGAACCGCTGCTCGGCGGGCGTCTTTCGCGGCTCAACGACCATCTGGTCGAACGGCTCAAGGAGCGCCGCCCGGCGCAGAGCACCGCTTCGTGGGCCTTCCGCTACGCGGGTTCCTGGCCCGGGGTGCTGACCGTGCTGAGCGGCATGACCTACATGGAGCACCTGCAGGACAACATCCGCACCTACTCGCTGCTCGAACCCTGCACTGACGGGGAACTGGCACTGCTCGAAGATACCGCGCAGCTGATGCTCAAATACCCCACCGTGCCCTGCACCGAGTGCCAGTACTGCATGCCCTGCCCCTACGGGCTGGACATCCCGGCGATCTTCGCCCATTACAACCGCTGCGTGAACGAAGGCAACGTGCCCAAGGACCGGCAGGATCCCGGCTACCGGGAGGCTCGCCGGGCGTTCCTCGTCGGTTACGACCGCTCGGTTCCCAAACTCCGGCAGGCGAGCCATTGCATCGGCTGCAACCAGTGCGTGTCGCACTGCCCGCAGTCGATCAAGATTCCCCAGCAGCTTCGGCGCATCGACCGTTTCGTCGAGCAGCTCAAGCAGGGAACGCTCTGATTCCGACATGCAAGGCCCCTCCCGTCGGGGCTGACTGTTTTTGAGATACCGTTCTGTAAATCAGAACGGTATTTTTATTGAAAAGAGCAAGGGTTACGAATTGGTGACGGAAGTCTTACATTTTGTTGCACCCTTATACAATATATCCAAGAACTCACGACAAATATAGTTAAAATATTATACATAAGCAAATTAACGAATAGAAAAGCATTAAATACTATTTAAGCATATCCAACTCGGATATGCTTTTTTGTGCTACGAGCGGGTTGATTATTTAGTTGCCTGTTTTAACTAAATTATTACTATCGGAATGTTTCCTATCATTGCATCGTCTAACCAACGATCATTGCAATGAAGCCATTGAAAGGTAATCCGACTCTGCGTTTATTACGTCTGGTATTGCGACGATTCAATCGTCTCGAACTACTCATCCAAAACAATTCTCGACCTTTACCCGATGACCTGATCGACACTCCGGCAGTCCGCATGCTTACCCGGATGTCCGATCGTACCCTCTCCCGTCGTCGGAGCGACGGCACGATCCCTTATGTCAAGCACGGCGGCAAAATCTATTACAGCAGATCGCGCGTTCTCGAAGCCCTCCGGAATGAACCCAACACCACATCAACCAATAAAGTAAAGAAGTCATGAAAAAGATGATTCTTATCGAGCGAAGCAAATTCGCTCTGCTCGTTCGTAGCCACATGAAAGCCTCGAACATGCTCCTCGTATTGCAGCATGTCTGCCGGGAGCGTCGTATTTCTCTTTCGATGACGCAGGAGGAAGTCTGCCAGCTCATCCGACTCGATCCGGATTTCGTCGAGAAATACAAACGTCGCGGGAAACTCTGTCCCGTCGAGGATCAGGATGGCAAACAATACTATAATGTACTGGATTTCATCAATCTGAAAGACATGCAGGAGAGTAAGCGTATTTTCTATCAGACGATGGAACAAGCAGTGCCGGATACGGCGATTACGATTGATCGGGAATAACCAATCAAATTCAACGAGGCTGCCTAACAAATTTTAGACAGCCTCGTTTTTTTATAACTTCGGCCCTTTGGCCTTCACGTTTGTCGCGGGTCGCACGAGAAGAATATGATTGCGAATAAAGTCCGATTCGGGCGGAGACACGACGTGTTCCCGTTCTTCCGGCGGTTCTTCTTGGCTCCCGGATGCCGCAGAAAGCAGCTCTGCCTTCGACGGTCTGGCTGTCTCGTCCACAATCTCCGCGTTTTCGATCTTCGACTCACTGCCGTTATCAGTTATTTTCGCCTGCATCTCCTGCTGCTTCTGTGCGATGTCGAGTTGAATCTTCCGAGTCAGTGACTCTGCCTCGGCCTTGAGCCGCTTCAGCTCCTCCTCTTTGGGCCATACGGCTGCGATCTGTTGTTCGAAGGTCGGAATGTCGCGGGTAAATTGCTTTTTCTCTTTCTCGTAGGTCGCCATCAGTGACGGTATCGTGTCGAGCGCCCGGATGAAGTTCGTCGCCGCGGTTTTCGGCTCCGCAGCCAGATGCCCGTTGTTGAACGTGTACTTGATGCCGTCCAACCCTTCGACCATGAATTTATTGACCGTAAGTGCCAGCCCGTCTTTCTGCATTCGCTCGGTGCGGACAAGAATGCGGAAATCGAACAGCGTGCCGATTTTCTGGTAATCGTCACCGGTATTTACCGTGCGGTCGATCTCCACGAGGCGCTTGCCATGGGCGACAATATCCGTGGATTCCACGCCGTCGATCCGCAGGGGATTGGCCCGCTTGCCTTTGGCGTCCGGCGGCGCCACCTCGTTGATATAGTCCCAATCGCATTTCAGACGTTCGAGCATCGCATCCCGTCGTCCGATCTCCGCCGTGTAGCGTTGCAGTTGGCTCTGCGCCTCATGCCGGGTGCGCATGAAGATTGTCTGCTCGCTTTCCAGCGCTGCGATCCGGCCTTCGAGCTTGGCTTTTTGCAGCAGGTCGGTATTTCCCGACACCACGGCCATCCACTCCGCGAAGTTCATCCCCGAATCCTCGCTGATGGCCCCCTCGTCCAGCCGCCGCGCACCTAACCGGTTGCGCTTGAGCTGATCGATGAACTGCTGTTTGTTGTGCAGCAGATTCAATTTGTAGGCATCGAGCGTGCGCAGAACGGCATAGACATAGGCTTTGACCTTATTGCCGGCATACTCCTTGGCGACTATGTTGCCTTTCCGTGCGCCGCGGCCATTGCGCTGTTCCAGATCCATCGGCCGCCACGGAATGTCGAGGTGGTGCATGCAGACGATTCGTTTCTGGGCATTGACTCCCGTTCCGAGTTTCTGCGTCGAGCCGAAGAGTACCCGGATTTTCCCTTCGTTCATGGCATCGAACATCGCCTGCCGCACCTTGTCGCTCGCGGCTTCCTGTACGAAGCGGATCTCCTGCGCCGGAATACCGTGGTCTTCGACCAGTTTGCGTTTGATCTCCGAATAGACGTTCCAGATGCCGGGCTTATAGGTCGAGAGATCGCAAAAGACCATCTGCGTACCTTTCTGATCTTCGTATCGCCGGTAGTATTCTGCGATGTTGGCGGCACTGCGGCTGGCCTTGTTGCCCGGCGAATCCGCATACGCGGGACTTACCAGCCGCATGTCGAGCGAGAGTTTGTTAGAGTACATCGTCACCAACAGCATCAGGGCTTTGACCTCTCCGTCGCTCAGGTCGGTGCGTCCGATATGTTCGGGATCGCCCGTCTTGGCGAAGAGCACCAGCTTGTCCAAAAACGCCTGCTGATCGTCGGTCATAGGTATCTGGCATAGCTCCTCGTCCAGCTCGGGACGGTCTATTCCCACGTCTGCGGCCGTGCGGTAGTCGGTAATCTCGTTGTAGAACATGGCCAGCTCCGGAACCTTGATGAAATAGCGGAAACGCTCTTTGGAGATCACTTCGTTGGTCACCGAAAACTCGAACTCCGATGTTTTCTGCGCGAATACCGCGGCCCACGCATCGAAGCAGGGAATGTCCTGTCGCTCCAGTTCTTTGGGACGCAGATACTTGAACAGCAGATACAGCTCCGTCAGGGAGTTGGCGATGGTCGTTCCCGAAAGGAACGTCGCGCCGAGATCGCGCCCCGTGCGCTGCTGAATGGTGCGGATGGCGTACAGCAAATTCATGGCTTTCTTACTGCCGTCGGTATTTCCCAGTCCCGACACGCGGCTGTGGCGGGTGTTGAACATCAGATTCTTGAAGTTGTGCGACTCATCGACGAACAGATGATCTATTCCCATCTGCTGAAAATCTACCGTATCGTCCTTTTGCGCGTCGATTGTCTCCTGCAACTCGTGGAGCTTGGCATCCAGATTCTCCTTGCGCTTCTCCAGACCGCGCAGAATCCAGCCGTCCACATGTCCGCCCTGCTTTTCGTAGGACGCCAGATTTTCATCTATGTCGTCCATCTCCTGCCGAAGAATCTGCTGCTGCACCTCGGCCGACTGGGGTATCTTGCCGAACTGTTCGTGCGTAAGGATGATGCAGTCCCAGTTGTTGTTCTTGATGTCGCTGAAGATCCGCAGGCGGTTCTCCGGCGTGAAGTCCTCCTTGCCGGGATAGAGCAGACGGGCATTGGGATAGGCCGTGCGGAAGGTTCGGGCGATCTCGTGGATGTTGGCTTTGATACCGATGATCATCGGCTTGCGGGCCAGTCCCAGACGGTGCATCTCATACGCTGCGACGCACATGATGAGCGTCTTGCCCGTACCGACCTCGTGGTCGCAGATGCCGCCGCCGTTCTGCTTGATCATCCAGATCGCATCCTTCTGGCTGGGATACAGGTCGTCGATGCCCAGCCCCCGCAGGTCGAGCCCCGGAAACTGCTGGTGGCTGCCGTCGTAGCGTGGACGGACATAGCAGTTGAATTTGCGGTTGTAGAGATCGGTCAGCCGCTCCTTGAAATCGTCGGGCTGCGCATGCAGCCATTCGACGAACACCTGCCGGATTTCGGTGATGAGCGTGTCGGCCTTCTGCCGGGCCTCGAAGTCGGGAATCCGGATGGTCTTGCCGTGTTCGTCCTTGCCGCCGTCCTTGTTGATGTTGGGCAGCGTGTTGAGCATGGCATGATGCAGCAGATCCATACCGTCGTAGACCTCGAAGTCTCCTTTGACGACGTATTTTTGGGAGATCAGAGGGCTGTACCCGTGGTTCTCGATGCCGAAGGCATCCATCTTCGCCGAATAGCTTACCGATACGGGCACCTGAAAGAAATGCTCGCAGAAGCCTTCGTAAATATCGGTCGGTATCCATCGCTCGCCGAGGTTGAAATCCAGCTCCTCGAACTCGATGCGTTTGGGTGCGGCCTCACGAAGCAGCGCGAGCGAGCGGCAGCTGGCATCGTCGTCGGGATTCTCCTTGAGGTAATTTTCGATTCATTCGGCTTTGGCGACGACATTCCCTGCCGCGAGCCGTTCGCGGATTTCATACCCCTTGACCATCGGATTATAGAAAATGAGATCGCCCAGCTCGTCGATCAGCTCTTGCCGGGAGCGCGATGCGAGCGACTCCATATAGGAAAACTCCACCCGTCCGAACTTGTTGAGCGAGGCGGCCAGCGCTTCGGCCGCCGTATCGACGTGCTTGAGCTCGTAAGGGTCGAACGATACGGGGCGTCGGAGGATGTCGGAGAGCTGTTTTCGGCCTTCTACGAAGCGTTCGAGCCCCAGCACCTCCCGCCCGCCGGGATCATTCAGGATGAAAGCGGCATTCTCTTTCTTGTTCAGATCGCCCAACAGAGCCGTGAAGTTCTCGTAACATCCGTTGAGTTTGCGCCGCAGGCCCTTGTATTCGATCTCGTTCTGCATTTCGAGCCGGTAGAGCAGCTGGTAGGTATCCCGCAACGGGATATAGCGTTCGGCCCGGTATCGGGACAAGGTTCCCAGCTCTTCGGGATGGAACGTGCAGCCCTGTCGTGTCAGGCCGCCCAGACGCCCGACTTGCCCTTCGAACAGAACCAACGACCGCTCTTTGTAGTGCGGAAGCATCGTGCCGGTAAAGGGCCGCGGATCTTTATTCTCCGAAGCCGGCGTAGCGACTGCTGCCGGGGCATCCGCTGCATCCGCGGCCTCCGCCGGTTGTGCGAACAGATTTCCCTGTGTGAAGAGATCGGACATGCCGGTCGTATCCGTATTGCGCCCCGCTCGCCGCCGCTGTCCCAGCGGACGGCGGGCGATCGGAACGGCGGCAGCGCTGCCGAAAAGCGATGCGGCCGGAGCCGATATTTCCGGAGTCGGTGCAACGGATGCCGGCTCCGGTGGCGGTACGGATTGCGGAGCCGCGACCCGATTTTGTCTCCGGGCGATCGGCGGCACGGTTTGCGCCTGCGGAATATGGAGCGGACGAAGATATTGCGTATATCGTTCGGTGTCGAGGCGGGCTGCGAAATCATTTGCGAGGATTCCGCGCAGCCGCTCGGCGATCCGTTCCGGGCCTCCGTCGTAGTGCAGGACGAGAGCGGATTGTCCATAGAGACCTTTTTCATGCGAAAACGTCGTATGGATCGCGTGCTTGAAATCCCGATGGTAGTCGTTCAGGTAAATTCCGTTGCCGATCTCGGACGAATTGACGAAGCGTTGCTCGTCGGGGGTAAGTTTCCGCTTTTCGCTCTGTTTCTGTAGGACGACAAGATCGCTGGCCACTTCCGTGCCGGCATACTCCGTAAAGAGATTGTTCGGTAGCCGCACGGCCGAAACCAGCCGCGCATGCTCCATCAGATAGCGGCGGACGGGTTCGTTGCCGGGAGCGTCCATGACGCCCGCCGAGGTGACGAACGCCAGAATGCCGCCCTCGCGGAGCGTATCCAGTCCCTTGATGAAGAAATAGTTGTGAACGGCCTTGAGCGCTTGTCCTCGAACCGGGTCGTCGCTCTTCCGAAAGGATGCGTCGAAAATCCGGGTATCACCGAAGGGAATATTGGACGTTACCACGTCGAAATAACTGTCATAGGCCGATTCGATGGTTGGGAAACCGTCGATGACGACCTGCTCTCGTTCCCGGGCCAGTGCAGAGAGCACTTGTCCGGTCAGCAGGTCTTTCTCGAAAGAGAGGATTTCGACTTCGCCGTCGGCGGCTTCCCGGAACGACGAAGGGAAAATCCCGGCCCCGGCGCTGGGGTCGAGCAGCCTGCGGGGAACGACTCCTGCATTCCGGAGCGTCTCGGCGAGCGCACGCACGATGGCCGGCGGTGTGTAGAATGCCGTCAGCGTAGAATTGCGCATGCTCTGCACGAAGTCTTTATACCGCTGTTCGCTGCCGGCATAATGGCGCAGCAGTTCGTGCAGCTCCCTCACCTGCGGAAAGAGTTCCCGGTCTGTCTTTCATTGCGCGAGGTCGTCGTCCGCAGCGGCCGGCTGCAAGACGCATTTCAACGCTCCGAAGCCGCTGTACGCAGCCAGGGCATCTCGCTGCTGCGGGGTAAGTACCGTCGATGGAGCGAAAGCGATGCGCAGGGCGGCGATATTCGCCTCCAGATGTTTTCTTTTATTGTATGCCATGCAGTTCGATGTGGGTTTGGATGAGTCCGGTGAGTTCCAATAGAAGATTTTTATAGGACGGGCTGCTCTCGAAGTCGTCGGTCAGGTCGTACATCTCGAACACCTCTTCGCAGACGGGAAGCAGTTTCAGACAGAAAGCGGTGCGCTGCCGGGCTGCGACCTCCGGGAACCATTCCGATACGACCTCGAAGATCGCATCGTATTTCGAAAAACGCAGGTCTTGGTACAGAACGGCGTTCGAGAGTTCCAGGGCTTCGTAGACGCTGTTGCCGTTGCGAACGGCACGTTCATAGGTTTGGGCCGCATGGTCGCTCCGTTCGGCGATGAAGTGTTTGTCGGAGAGCAGTTCGGGATGGCTTTCGCGCAAATAAGCGGTAAGAGTTGCCGCGAAGTACGGCAACTCTTTCTCTTCTACATGTCGTTTCATAATGGCTAACCGATTTTCATGCCTTTGGGTTGTGCGCCGGGAAGCGACGGAAGACGCCGGCGGACGCGCTGGCGCGGACGCGGGTTCTCCTCGCCCAGACGCGAACGGTAATTGCGGGCGTTGTTGCCGAACAGGGGCCGGCCCGTGTCGCTGTAACGAAGGTCGGTGCTGATCGTCTTGCCGCCGACTTTCATGCCGGGGATGAAGACGACCTCGTGGTTGGCCAGTTTCGCCTGAATGTCCGCACTTACCTTGACTCCGAAAACCGTATCGTGGATGCGCAGATGCGGATTATTGTCGTTGCGGAACACCACGTCTCCGCGGTTGGCGTCCACGCGTGCATGGCCCGAGATGACCCGACCGTCCTTGAGGTGGATGTCTTCGACGAAGATCTCCTTGCCGGAGCGCAGCGCCTTGATGTCGTCGCCGATCTCTTTGCCGTAGATTCGGGTGGGGAGCGTCAGCGCATCGACCGGAAGCGTCGTCAGGCGGTTCGTCGCCTCATGGACGCTGACATAACACTCGCACTCGCGGCCCGAGGTAAAATCTTTCATTTTCTTGGTGGAACCCAGATGTCCGTCGGTTTCGAGGCGCTCGATTTCCTTGTCCGTGAAGAGCTCCTTATACGGCGATATTTTGTACTGCGGCTCGTCCAGACGTGTGAAGATACGGAGTTGGACATTGCCCGCATCGTCGCGGATCGGCGAAATCGTGCCGAGGCCCAGATCGACCCAGCGGCCGTCCACCTTGTGTTTGAGCGGTACCAGTTTGTTGGGGATACGTCCCTTGAGGATGTCACCCATGCTTTGATTCTCCAGCAGGATTTCTTTGTTCAGGCCCAACGCCTGAATCTGATCCCACGGAAGTTCCCGTTCCTCGAACTTATAGCGGTCGGCGAACTTGGCGATACGCCCCTCGTTGTTGAGTTCGTAGTCGGAGACCTCTTTGGCCAGGGAGCCGTCCTGATCCTTGCCTTCGCGGACTTGGATGATGGAATCGAGGATACGGTCGAGTTTTTCGATTCCGATCCGGAAGAAACTTCAGCCCAGGTCGGACGGGCGTCCGTATTGGTTGCGAAGATTTTCGAAAAAGGTTCCTAAAACCGTTCGGCTGTCGAACGAAAGGGCTCTGCGCCGATCGCCCGGAGCCGTGCTCACGGTGTTGAACTCTCCCGTCTGCTCGTCCATCTCGCTGACCAGACGCAGATCGTTCGTCTTTTTGTCGAGGACGGCCAGCACGTCCTTCGATAGCTTTTCCTGTTCTCTTGCCATAATGCAGATAATTAAATGAATAAATCGAATGAATGGTGAAAATCCGCCGGCAAGATAAAGCCTTTTTCAGTTCATAACACCAAAGGCGTCCCTTCTGGCGAGAAGAGGCGCGAGGTGGCAGAAAATGGCATACTTTAATGTAAAAATATCTTTATCGAATAGAGATACTAATCTCTTGAAATTTACTCCTTGATAAATTTTTCATCAATATTAGTCACAACAACTTTTGTGCTTCGATATATTCTATTGAATCCTTTTGGAGCTTGGATAATACTTTGTGTTTATCTACTTTTTTAAGTTGTCCATTTTCTGAAATAAATGCACCTCTGCACTCCTTGAAAATTTTTTGCGCAGAATATCTCGACAATCCCATATTTTGCAAAGCGATTATTTCTCTGTTCTGAGTTCCATACTCTAAAAGCATCGCCCAATTTTCTCCGGCATTATCTTCTCCCAAAATATTTTTAACCATCATATGATAATGATTGAAATATTTTTCAAGCTGAAATCGAAGAACAATCTCTATTTCATCTATAATATTCCCAATTAAAGCATTTATATGTGTTTTGTCATTTTTATCAAAATCAACCAAATCACCATTATTTATTCGAAGTTTCCGATTGTGGTCATGGAAATAGTCAATAGATTCCGAGATAATTTGGTTCAAACTACTATTGTTGATCCATTTATTCATTAACATGGCAAAGTATTTCAGCGAATTTTCTTTCCCGAGATATTTGTCATTCCAACTATATAGTTTATATAGTTTTGTTAATGTTTCTAAAATATTGGGATAGTTGATTTGTGCCGGCAATAATATATTACGCTTTTGAGCATGTAAATATTTCAACTGTTTATATGCACTATTTTGGGTCTTCAGTTCTATTGATTCATTCGCAGACAATATCAAATATGGCGTTTCATTTTGAGCCGATTTAGATTTGGCCAATTCAATAATCTTCGTTTTGTTTCGTTCTATTAAAGCTGTTATTATAGGGCTTTTATACCCATTCTTAGGTTCAAGTGTATCTATACAAATGATATTGGCTATATATCTCAATATGTTCTGTTCTATATCTGTTCCAGAAATCTCTTGTTCTTGAATAATCTTCTCAATCTTTTTCAGATTATGGTCGATTCTTTCGTATATTGTTGGTACGAGTTGTATATCTTTTTCCTTGAAAAATGATGGCTTATCCCAACTTACATCTCCATGTTTAACACAAAACACATTTCCTTGAAGCTCTTTCGCAAGACGTCCTGCTCTACCTGCCAAGTTCCAAAAGTCAATAGGTCTTAAAATCTTCTTCGCTTTTTTATCATCTAAAATAAATAGATTTTGCGTGGGCATATTTACACCTTCCAGCAAAGTTGAAGTGCAGAAAATATATTTCAGATGACCGTCTCGATATAAATCTTCTATCAAATTACGGATCAATTGCGGCATATTTCCGAAATGGTATGCGATTTCTTTTTGAACCAAGTCTGCAAGGTAGTAATCGGGGTGTATATAAGCTCTGATAATAGACGCCGCTCGCTTCAACGCTTTATTGTCGGAGCATTCTATGGTCGCCGCAAGTTCTTTCGCATAACTAATTGCTTTTGATTTCGCATTACAATATATCAAATTGCTACGTTGTCCGAAGCGAAGCAATACATCATTGATGGACGAAATATCTGCCAATACCGGATGATTTATCGGTATGAATTCATCATTCAAACAATAGGATAATTCCTTCTCTAATAAATCTATGAAATATAAGTTTTGTGCAACTGGAGTTTCTTGCGTCTTAAAAGTATTTTCTGCCTTTCCATTCCGAAACATGGATAATAAGATCTCAGGATTGGAGACATTGGGCGAGGCAAAATAAAGTTTTATATCCGGATATTTTTTCAGCGTTTTTTCAATAGACGTATAGGTAGTTATACTGCGGGCGTCTTCCGTTTGTGCTAATTTGTGCGCTTCATCCACGAAAAGGAAACCTATCGAAGGATTCTTTTCCTGCGATATGTAACTGATCAAACGCTCGGGCGTAAGAATCAGAACATAATTGCATTGTTCATTTATTGGCAGCTCCGCGATATTTGAGTTGGTGACTATTTTATAATTATTGGTTTCCAACAATGCTCCCATTTCAGATTTCAGTTCAATGGCGTATTGATTTATCAATGCACGACTTGGAACCAATATGATAAAGTTTTCCTGCGGTGTATTTTGAATTGCACATCGCAGGAACGCTTTGATGACAAAAGACTTTCCCATAGAAGTCGGCCCGGAAAAACTGAATTCGCGTGATGAAATCAATTTCGAAAACAAATCGTATTGAATATCCGTAAAAACGTGCCCTACGCCATCGGGAACTTCCTGTATAAGTTTTTTTGCTTCATTCTGAACCGAGCGATCGAACGGCAAATTAGAGGTGTTATTATTGTCGGCTTCTAAATAAGATATAGCGGGGAAATTGCCCAAGTTACTATAAACAGCTTTTGCAACGGTGTGATAGTACACATTATCCTTGTAGTAAGGATTTAGATAGGTAATGATTTTATATGCGTAATTACGCGCATCCGAGATAGAAGAGGTCGATAATAAGTCTGCAAATCGCAATAAGTCGCGAATTTCTTTTTCGGTATATTTTTCTTCGGTGTCAATATTCAATGTGCGCAAAACAGAACGTTCAACGCACACTCTGTATAATTTTAGAAAATATGAATCCGAAATAATCGTTTGGGCTATCTGATTTGCAGCTGTCATCTTCCATCTATTTTTTTAATTCAGCAATCATCTTTTTTCTCTGTTTCTTAAGCTCGGAGAATGGAACGATGTATATGTAGAAACTATATCCTCTGAAATCGTCTTGTTTAATATGATCATTTATCGTCGGAAGAATGGCCCGCACTGCGTTCTCAACTTTCTCATAGATAGTTTCTCTGAAATCTGCATTATTTAACTTCCGTTCATCATCCGTAATCTCGACATCGAATCCCAGAAATATCCCAAATGAGTGGTCGATATTTAGATCCTCATCATTTTCTCTTGGGATCAGCAATTTTTTCAGCAGGTCTACAGAATGTTCATCATGCGCCTCTTTTAAGAAATTTGAATTGACGAGTTGAATTTCATAGCGCAACTTATTCAAATCCTCTTTCAAAAGATTTTTCAAAGATTCAAAAGCCTTCTTTACGCCTTTTTTTAAGTCGGAATATAGTTTGGATTCACCGAATATGAATTGGAATGTATTGTCATCTATTTTTAATAGATGAACACCGTCCGCCCCATTTACATAATGGTTTGGATCGGTCTTCAATTCAAGTTTTGTTAACAGTTTAGGTGCTTTCAAGTGAGCCTCTAACATGGTATATAACAAAATCTCACCCAATTCTCCATCATTGCTCTCTGCCTTTCTTAAACGTTCTTTCGCTTTGGATACAAGAGTAGTGTATTTCTTTTGGCTGCACAATTCATCATATGCGCTTCGGGAAAGAGCATATGCCGTTAGAATATCTCCAAGCTCCTCTACCAAAGTAGCATATGAAAACGCATTATTCGATATTTTCAATGAGAACAAGTTCAATTTATTCCCATTCTCGATTGGTTCGTTTTCAAAGATTTTATGGAAGAGGTTCAAGAATTTTTCAGGAACATCAATTCTTAACGGCATAACGCATCTATTTATATTTTACCACTTTATGATTTCTCCGGCCGAAGTTTTCATATTCTTCTCTCCATTATAGATCGCAAAGCATTGTTCTGGGTTTGCTCCCGATAGCTTAGCCCATTTGGCGATGCCCTTGAAGAAATCCGGCGAATAGGTTGCTCCCGATTTGATTTCGTAAGCGTACGACTTGCCGTCGATATATTGCAGCAAATCCACTTCGTTGCCGGTGCTGTCGCGCCAGAATGTTAGATTGGGTTCTTCCCCCTTGTTATAGGCTTGTTTCACGAACTCGTTAATTACAAGATTCTCGAACAAACCGCCTCGTAAAAAGTGTGTCGATACCTGCTCGGCTGTCCGTATGTCCAGCAGCGAACACGCCAAGCCCGTATCGTAAAAGTAGAGCTTTGGGGTCTTGACCAATCGTTTGGCGTAATTGTTATGATCGGGTTTCAACAGGTAACAAATGTAGCTTGCCTCCAATACGGAAATCCAAGTCGAGATAGTCGAAACGGCAACGCCGCACTCATTGGCCAGCGACGAAAGGTTGAGCAGCTGTCCGATACGCCCTGCACACAGTTTAATGAAGCGAATGAACTTGCTCAGATCGCCGATATTTTTCATCAAACGCACATCCCGTTCTACATAGGTTTGAATATAAAACGGGTAGTAATCCGACGGTGCTATATCCTTATCATAAAGACGAGGATAACCTCCGTTGAAAATCTCGTGATCGACTGTCCGTGGAAGTATTTCGCTCTCTTTCATTTCCGCATGAGAAAACGGTAGAAGTTTCAGTATGGCGGTTCTTCCAGCCAACGACTGGTTGATATTTTCCATCAACAGGAAATTGTGCGAACCGGCCAGCAAATACATTCCCTCGCGTCCCTCTTTATCCGTATGCGTCTGGATATAGGAGAACAGAGCCGGAACCCGTTGGGCTTCGTCGATAATCGTTTTGTCCGGATAAGTCGCGAGAAAACCTCTCGGATCATCCGTTGCGAACAAACGTATATCGGGGTCTTCAAGCGAAACATATTTATAATTGGGAAAAGAATGACGCAGCAAAGTCGATTTACCTGACTGCCTGGGGCCGGTCAAGGTCACTATTGGATATTTTTGCGTAAGTTTTGAGAGCTTTTTATGCAGTGTTCGTTCAATCATACTCAATCCTTTTTTTGCAAATTTACGATTAAAAAATAAATTTGCAAATATACTGTGGGCGGAAATAGATCTTGTACAGGGTTGTATAAGTATGAGCGTATCTAAATTTGTAAAATAGAGCATAGCGATTTTTTCAAAAAAAATCGCTATGCGAAATGGAGATTTTACCAAACCACCATCTATTCGGATTTCTCTAATAACTTTTCCGCCAGTTTTTTATCCTTCTCTATGCGTTTCATCTCGGCTTCAATGATGTCGAGCGCATCCTGCTTGATGCGGCGGTAATTCTCCTTGATCTTCTCCTGCATGATGTCCCGTCCGTCGGTGTCGAGGAACGACGATATTTCGGGTATGGGTTTGTACTCCGCCATTTCTTTTTTCACGGCCTCGTTGTCCACGACGATCCGGGCATGGAAAATCTTCTGCTCGATCTCCTCTCCGAAGTTGTCGCTCACGGCTCCGACGAACACGCCCTGCGAGAGCGTCGAGATTTTCGACGCAGGAATAAGACTGTCGAGCTGGGTGTTTATCGACGTCGAGGTATCGCTGCGGTTGATGCTCACGGACTGTCGTTTCTGCACGATCTTTCCGAATCGTTCGGAGAGTGTCCGGGCTGTTTCTCCTACGACCTGCCCGCTGAAGATATTGCCTACGGTATTCTGAATCACGGCGGCTTCCTTGTCTCCGTAGTCGCGCTTTAGCTGGCTGAAATCCTGAAAACCCAGGCACACGGCGACCTTGTTGGAACGCGCCGTGGCGATCAGGTTATCCAGCCCCCGGAAATAGATCGTCGGCAACTCGTCGATCACCACGCAGCTTTTGAGCTGCTTCTTGCGGTTTATCAGCTTGACGATGCGCGAATTATACAATCCGAGCGCCGCGCCGTATATGTTCTGCCTGTCGGGATTGTTTCCCACGCAAAGAATCTTCGGTTCCTCGGGGTTGTTGATGTCGAGTGTAAAGTCATCTCCCGACATGACCCAATAGAGCTGCGGTGAGATCATGCGCGAGAGGGGAATCTTTGCAGAGGCGATCTGCCCCATCAGCTGCTCTGCGGCTCCACCTTTCCATGCATCCACGAAGGGCGAAAGATAGTTCTCCAACTCCTCGTGAGCCATCAATACGGTGAACAGATCTTCGTAGGGTTTGTTCAGCAGCTCGATGGCATGGGGAAAGGTACAGTATTTTCCGCCGTCGTAAATCTTCAGGAACCAGATGATCGCCGCGAGCAGCACGATCGGCGATTCGACGAAGAAATCTCCCTGCTTCTGTATCCACGAACGGTTGAGATTGAGCATGATGACATAGCTGGCCTCGTATGCGTCGGTGATGTCGGACATGAGATTCGGCGCGAGCGGATTGCATCGGTGCGAACGGCGCGGGTCGTCGAAATTTATGACATAGAATCTCGGCGGCGTCGCTCCGTAAGCCTTGAGGTTCTTGCGCAAATGGTTGTAAGCGATAACCGACAGGTCGTCGAACTTGAAGTCGTAGACGTAGAGCGCATATCCCTTTTCGATGGCCTGCTTGATGTAGTTGTTGATGAGGGCATAGGATTTTCCCGAGCCGGGCGTTCCTAAAACGATACTCGCCCGAAAGGGATTCACGACGTTGATCCATCCGCTGTGCCTGCGTCTCCGGAAGACGAACTCGGTCGGGAAGTTGAACGAATCGTCGTTTTTCAGCAGGCGTGTTTCCTGCATGAAACTCTCGTTTTCGGCATTGAACGGATCATCCGTCATACGGTTTTTCAGCAGACGGCTGCTCCATAGTCCGGCCGCCAGCATGCCGAGGAATCCCGCCAGCAGCGTCGCCGTATAAAGTGCCGCCCGCAGGGTCGTAGTGACATTCATTCAGAGTAGCCAGCCGTTGCCATAGAATAGCAGTATGCCGATGCCGCCTGCCGCGGTGATATGTTTCCACGATATTTTCTCGTCCTTCACACCACGGTTTCCCATGCACGACAATGCGAGAAATACCGTGCAGAAGAGTTTGGTGCAGAGCGGCGATGAGAACAAGGCAGCCGTCCGCTGGAAATTTTGCAGGATGCGGTCTGCGACGGAAATCGTTCATCCTGTCTGCGCAAACCATTCGTAACAGAACCAGTAGATGTGAATGGCGAGAAACAGAAAGCTGATCGCCCGCATGAAATCCGCGACTTTGGCCAAGCCGCGCAGATCGTCTTCTTCTTGCATGATCGTAACGTATTGAGGTGGTTAAATTCTTTTCCGGATTTTCCGCCGCCGCTTCTTCCTGCGGGGGAAGAGCCGGTATTCGGGAGCTGTTTCCCACTCCTTTTCGGGCGTATATTCCATGAGTTCGCCTATTACGTCGGGCATCGAAACGTAATGGGTCTCGATGTACTCCTCGAACTCTTCGACCGAAGATGGTCCCGGCTGGGGCGGTTCGAGGGGCGGCAACGGCCGTAACTCTTCCGGCATGGGTGTGGACGACTCTTGCTCCCGAGCGTTGAACCACGCCTCGAAAGCGTTGGCCGCATACTCCTTTCCGAGCCGGGAGCCGTTGAACACCTGATGTGTCGTGCGGTCGATGAAGGTGACGCCGTAAATCCGCCCGGCGTCGTTCTCCCGGAAAACAGCGTCGATACCGTTCTCCCGAAGTTCGGCCGTGAACTCCTTGCGGTTGCGGCCTCCGCTCCGGGCGCGGTCGATCTCGCGGCGTGTGCGGTCGAGCGTTTCGGGATGTTGCCGAAGCCGTTGTTTCGAGGCGTCGAATTTTTCTTCCAGCGCCTTCCATCCGAAAAAATCGCTCAGCCGGGACGCTTTGACCGCCGCTCCCGTGCGCTGCCCGTCGTCATCAAGCACGTGGTAAACGAGCCCCCGATATGGTCTGCCTCGCACGTTGCCTCGGATCTCTTCGGCTGCGACGCCATAGCATTCGAGTAGCGTATTGAACTCCGCGAGGGACTGGAATCCGTACTGCTGTTTGAGCGTCATCACGACGTTGCGCAACTGATGCTTCAGATCGCTCCGATGGTAATCGACCCGGCGCAATTCTTCCGGTTCTGTTTGCACGCTGCCGTCTTTGGGCACATGCAGGTCGTACTCGTGTTCCAACGCCCTGCAAACCGCCATGGCGCGCCGCAGTTCGTTGTTGTGGTCGATCTTCCGGCCCTGCTCGTCCACCCTCACCGAGACGACGTGCATGTGTCGCCGTGCGATGTCTTCGTGCAGAAAGACGACGTAGGGCTGGCGGCCATATCCCATACGTTCCATGAACTCGGCGGCAAGTTGCGTGAGCTGTGCTTCCGAAAGCCGGTCTTCGGGCGAGGGGTTGAGCGAGAAATGCACGACCGGTTTTCGGACACGGGGATTGAGCGCCGTGTAGTACCCGAAGGCTTCCGCACACTCCTCGATGCTGAATCTGCCGTCGCTGCGTTCGGGTATTCCCTGCATGTATAATATCCGGCCTTCGCCGGCTTCGACCTTGATGCGATTGTACTGAAGTACGCCGTAGACGTTGGCCCCGGAGTTTACTTTCGGCACCATTGCAGCAGCTCCTTCGTAAGTTCGACGACCGTCTTCACGAGTTGTTCCAGCCGTTGCGTTTCGAGCGTCAGACGGTAGAGATAGGCCAACGCTTTCTTATCGCCGAAGGTCGTGTGTATGGCTTTGACGCACTGGTTGTAGTTCACCCCGATAGCCCGGAACTGGGCGTAAAATCCCGTCAGCCGGACATAGAAATCGTAGGTGTTCTTGTCTCGAACGACGACCGTAAAAGGTCATCCGAAGATGCGGTGGCAGATGAAATCGGCTTTATTTTTCATTCCGGAGTGTTCGTACATGCGCAGGAAACGCTCGTTCTGCTCGCTTGTCAGGCGAACGTAATAGCGGTGTATGCGCGGATCGTCGAGGGCTTTGCGGCCCGCAGCGGAGGTCGGTTTATCGGCAGCATCCATAGGGCATCGGTGTTTTGAGGTTACGACTCGGGAGTAACCGTCCGCCGCGCCGCAGGTCGCGGCGGCACTTTCGGCGGCTCGGAATATTCCGAGCGGCTGAAAGTACCCCTTGCTATATGCGGGCGCATATAGAAATCCGGCCAGGGGCCGGATGAAGGTGCGCGCCTTCGGCGTCGCAGCGGGATTACTCCTTTCGGAGGCAAAGGTAGAGCGTTTTATTTTATGTTGTATCAGATATATACCTGCCAACGGACGCCGATACGCGCCTTTGGGCGCCACCCGTTTTCGGAGCCGTCGAACGGGGGCGTTTTCTCATTTTCTTTGTGTGCGGATCAGTACTTACGAATCTACCTGCCCGCGTAGTCTCTTACTCCCGTACATCCGTCATTGCGCGGCTATGCGGATACGGATGTAGATGTCTGCATAGATGCCGTGGTTTGTATGTAACAGCTTACATCCGTATCTGCCGACAAAAGTATGTGAATCCGCAAAGGCGTATGAATCGCCGAAGATACGTGAATACGCAAGTACGTATCCGCGTATCGGAACAAGTTAAATATTAATCGCTTAATTATTCTCGTATGGAACAGAACCCGTTATGCATCGCTTTCGCCTCCCAGAAAGGTGGCGTCGGCAAATCGACCCTCACGGTGCTGGCCGCCTCGTGGCTGCACTACCTGCACGGCATCCGCGTCGCGGTGGTGGACTGCGACTACCCGCAACACTCCATCCTCAAACTTTCGAACCGCGACAAGGCCGTCGTGCAATCTTCGGCGATCTACGGTAGACTCCTCGTTTCGCTCGCCGAGAACAAAGGGGTGAAGCCTTATCGTATTCTCTGCTGCAAACCTTCCGAAGCGATGCTCGAATGGCGGAAATGGGCCGCCGTCGCCGAAGAACGATACGATGTCGTGCTGTTCGACCTTCCGGGAACGGTGGGCAATGAAGGCGTCCTCTCCACGATCGTCGAGTTGGACTACCTCTTTATTCCGATGAAGGCCGACCGCATTGTACTGGAAAGCACGCTCAATTTCGCCTCTGTTCTCAACGACCGCCTGATCAAGACGGGACGGGCGCATCTTCGGGAGCTGTTCCTGTTCTGGAACTTGGTGGATCGCCGCGAGCGGACGCCGCTCTATGAACAGTACGAGAAAGTCCTCGATCAGTTGGGGCTGCGGCATCTGCGCACGCATATTCCCGTGCGGAGCAACTTCAACAAGGATATTCAGGAAGCGGGCGGCCCGGTGTACCGGTGTACGCTGCTGCCGCCCGACCGGGCTTTCGTCGCCGAGTGCGGTTTCGACCGCCTGATGACGGAGATCTGCGCCGTTCTGAAACTTCCGAGCCATGAGTAGCAGGAAGGCTCCCGCCCAACAGGAGATCGACGAAGAGTACCTGCGCAGCCTGATGGCGGCCCCGGAGCCGGCGGCTTCTTCGTCGGATACCGAAGTGTCGGAACAGGCGGAAACCCCGGCTTCGGAGCCGCGCGTCAGGCGTTCGGATGCGGAAGACTATGCGTCGCGGTTTCTGAAGAATACTCCTTCCGAAGCGCGGCAATGCGTCTATATCGACCGGCGGCTGCACCGCAAGATCACGACCCTCGTGGGCGTTGCGGGCAACCGGCGTTTTACGGTCGGGAACTTCATCGACAACGTATTGGAACAGCACTTCGAGCGGCACCGGACGGAAATACGGTCGCTCTGCTCCAAAGGACTCAATAAAATTCTATAAGGATGACACCCGTTATGAAAATCACGGAAGCCCTCGTCGTGCTGTTCCTCGTGCTGTTCTGCTACCTGTTTCTGGATAAGTTCCTCTTCCGGGGCGAGTTGGGCGAGATTTGCTTCGGGCCGACGTGCCGGGCGCTGGCGCGTTGGCATCGACGGCAAGCCGACCGTCTCGACCCGCCACGCCGCCGCAGGCGTCGGACGGCAGCCGTTACCCCTAAAGACGATGCGCTGGTCGTCACCCGGGACTACGGCGCCGGTCAGCGGACGCCAGCACGCGCCGCGTCACGCCACTCCCGGCGCAAGGGGAACAATTCAGACAAGAGCGACCATACATTTGTACCGGCAAGCGACAGCGATAAGGAACATCGCGCTGTGCAAGCGACCGTTCAGGGGTGGATACATAAGGAACCTACGGCGCTCACCGCGGAGGAAGAGAACACCCTGATGCGCGAAGCTGCGACCGAAGAGGTGATGGACATAGGATGCGAAACGACGGCCCCGCCTGCCGGGACGCAGAGTTTCTCTCCGCAACAGTTGGATTGCATCCTCGCCTTGTGCAAGGGGCAGGCCGTGCCTGAAGAGCAGCGGCAAACCCTGGCCGGAGTGCTGCGTGACATCCGCCATACGGAAGTGCAGCGTACACTCATGGACGCCATCTCCGGCGCCAGCCCGATCATCGCCCGTTATCTGGACGATGCCGAGAAGGAAGCGGCGCAGCGTATGGCTGCCGCTCCGAAATAGATTGTTCAACTTAAAAAATGCGAAGCTATGAAAGCTCCCGGATACTACGATTCAGGCTGACGGCAGGATGAGCAGCACGCATGAATCACGGGCCCAGCGCCCGGAGAGAAAATCTGAAGTCGAATTAAAAAACACAATCATCCATGAAAAGAAAACTCATTTTCAGTTCGGCATGAATCGCCGTATGACTGCTCGCCACGGTGCAGCACGCCGCAGCGCAGCAAGGCAACGGCATGGCCGGCATTCAGGAGGCTACGCAGATGGTCACGTCGTATTTCGACCCGGCGACCAAGCTGATCTACGCCATCGGCGCCGTCATCGGCCTGATCGGCGGAGTGCGGGTCTATCAGAAGTTCAGTTCGGGCGATCCGGATACGTCTAAAACCGCTGCGAGCTGGTTCGGAGCCTGTATCTTCCTGATCGTCGCCGCCACGATTCTGCGTTCGTTTTTCCTTTAGACGATGGCCGAATATCCGATCAATAAAGGCGTGGGCCGCCAGGTGGAGTTCAAGGGGCTGCGGGCGCAGTACCTCTTCCTCTTCGCCGGCGGCCTGCTCGCCGTTTTCATTCTCGTAGTCGTACTTTATATGGGCGGAGTCGATCAGGTGGCATGCCTTGTCGCGGGCGTGGGGCTGGGCGGTGCGCTTGTGGCGCTGACCTTCCGTCTGAACCGCAAGTACGGGGCTTACGGACTGATGAAGCTCCTCGCCGCACGGCGGCATCCGCGACGTATCGTCTCCCGAAAAAGTGTGGCAAGAATTCTAAACCGACATTAGAAACATGAATAACACCCTGAAAACCGAAACCCTCGAACGGAAATTTCCGATCTGAAAGGTCGAACACGATTGTATCCTCTCCAAAGACGCCAACATCACGGTGGCGTTCGAGGTTACGCTTCCGGAGTTGTTTACCGTCTCTTCGCAGGAATATGAAGCGCTGCACGGCGTATGGCTCAAAGCGGTGAAGGTGCTTCCGGACTATACCGTGGTGCACAAGCAGGATATTTTCGTTCAGGAGCAATATCGTTCCGACATCGGGAAAGATGATTTGAGTTTCTTGAGCCGGTCGTTCGAGCGGCATTTCAACGAACGACCTTTTCTGCATCATACCTGCTACCTGTTCATTACGAAGACAACCCGTGCGCAAAGCCGCCGTCAGAGCGATTGCAGTGTGCTGTGCCGGGGTACGCTCGTCCCGAAGGAGTTGCAGGACAAAGATGCGACGACGCGCTTTCTGGAAGCTGTGGAGCAGTTCTCCAGCATCGTCCGCGAGAGCGGCCATATCCGGCTGCGGCGTCTCGGAGCGGACGAGATTGCCGGGACTCCCGAATCTTCGGGAATCCTCGAACGTTATCTCACGCTGTCACCGTCCGGGAAGACTCCGTTACAGGACATGCGTCTCGATCCCGACCGGATGTGGATCGGCGACAAGGCGTTGTGCCTGCATACGCTTTCCGATCTGGACGACCTCCCCGGCAGCGTTCGTACGGATGACCGCTACGAACGCCTCTCGACGGAGCGTTCCGATTGTCGGCTTTCATTCGCCGCTCCCGTAGGATTGCTGCTCTCATGCAATCACATCTACAATCAATATCTGTTTTTGGATAACAGCGACGAAAACCTCAGGCAGTTCGAACGTACGGCCCGTAACATGCAGTCGCTCGCGCAGTACAGCCGTTCGAACCAGATCAACAAGGAATGGATCGACGATTACCTCAATGAGGCGCACTCCTTCTCTCTGACCTCGATACGCGCCCATTTCAATGTCATGGCATGGGGCGAAGGGAGCGAGGAGCTGAAGCAGATCCGTAACGATGTCGGGGCGCAGCTGGCGCTTATGGGGTGCACGCCGCGTCATAATACTGTGGATGTTCCGACGCTTTTCTGGGCGGCGATCCCCGGCAACGAAGGGGATTTTCCCACCGAAGAAAGTTTCTATACGTTTCTCGAACAGGGCTTGTGTCTGTTTAACGAAGAGACGAACTATCGCTCATCTTTGTCGCCTTTCGGCATTAAGATGGCGGATCGGGTGAGCGGTATCCCCATTCACCTCGATATCTCCGACTACCCGATGAAAAAAGGATGGATAAGCAACCGGAACCGTGTGGTCATCGGGCCTTCAGGGGGAGGCAAAAGTTTTATCCTCAATCATATATGCAGGCAATATTA
Source organism: Alistipes sp. i18-0019-D1 (assembly GCF_042852885.1). Taxonomy (NCBI): domain Bacteria; kingdom Pseudomonadati; phylum Bacteroidota; class Bacteroidia; order Bacteroidales; family Rikenellaceae; genus Alistipes; species Alistipes sp. i18-0019-D1. Next base: position 3,799,124 of record NZ_AP031424.1, on the reverse strand, counting down.
TGAACAGGGCGCACATATCGTGATTGTCGATACGGGAAACTCCTATCAAGGATTGTGCTCGCTTATCCGGCAGAAAACCAAAGGTCGGGATGGGATATATTTCACCTATCAGGAGGATGCCCCCGTTGCCTTCAACCCCTTCTTTGTCGAAGACGGAGTGTACGACGTCGAGAAGCGCGAATCGCTCAAGGCGCTGTTGCTGACTTTGTGGAAGCGCGAATCCGAGGAACCGACACGTGCGGAAGAGGTGGCCTTGTCGAATGCCGTGAACCTATACCTCTCGCAACTCAAGACCGGCACTGCGGTCACACCTTCGTTCAACACCTTCTACGAGTTCGTCGCAACGGATTACCGCCGTCTGTTGGAAAAAAAGCGCGTCCGGGAAAAGGATTTCGATATTGAAAATTTTCTGAACGTTCTCGAACCCTACTATCGTGGCGGGGAGTACGACTACCTCTTGAACTCTGACAAGCAGTTGGACTTGTTGGATAAGCGATTCATCGTCTTCGAACTGGATAATATCAGCGAAAACAAAGTCCTTTATCCTGTCATTACACTGATTATCATGGAGACCTTCCTTACAAAGATGCGGCGGCTGAAGGGTATTCGCAAAGTTTTACTGCTCGAAGAAGCATGGAAAGCTATCGCCAAGGCGGGCATGGCGGGATTTATCAAGTATTTGTATAAAACCTGCCGCAAGTATTTCGGCGAGTGTATGTGCGTAACGCAGGAGTTGGACGACCTGCTGTCGTCGCCCGTCCTCAAGGAGAGCGTCATCGCCAACTGCGACTGCCGCATCCTTTTGGACATGCGTAAGTATGCTAACAAGTTCGACGAGATTCAGGAGTTGTTGGGATTGAGTGATAAGGAACGCAATCAGGTGTTGTCGATCAATCGGGCCAATGACCCCAAGCGCCGCTACAAAGAGGTGTGGATCGGACTCGGAGGCGTACACTCTGCTGTCTATGCTACCGAAACGAGTCTTGAGGAATACCTCTGCTATACCACCGAAGAGACTGAAAAACTGGAGTTGCAACGTCTCACGGAGAAGCTCGGCGGCAATATCGAGCTGGCCATACGCCAGTTGGCCGAGCAAAAACGCAATGAAGATCATTAACCTAAAAACCGAAAATCATGTTCGTATCCAAAAAAGAACTCGCCGCGCGAGACGAACGGCTGCGCCGGGCGCAGGAAGAGATCGAGTCGCTGAAACAGACCATCCGGGAGTTGCAATCCGAGGTTGCCGACGACCGTATCTGCGGCTGCTGAAAGAACGAATACGGAGAGCGGATCACGATCCGCAAAACGGCTCCGGGATATGCCGCGACGCTTTTCTGCGGCGAGCGTCCCGTGCGGGACATGGTCATTCTCAAACGCGATGACAGTCTGTGACTCCATGTCTTGTACGGGCAAACCGGCGGATGCGTCGTTCATCACACGACCAACGATATTCTGCATATCGGATGTTTCGGACTTTTCGTCCGCGACGACCGGCCGCAGCGTATAGGGACGGAAGTAATCCTTCAGGCTCCGGTGCGATGGGACGGCGAATAGGCTTCGGCCTGCTGGCAGCGATGCTGCTGGCAGGCCATCCGCTTCGGGCGCAGTGGGTCGTGAGCGACCCCTCGAATCTGGCGCAGGGTATCGTGAATTCCACCAAGCAGGTCGTCGAAGCGTCCCGGAACGGAAGTACGCTGCTTCAGAGTTTTCAGCAGACGGTAAAGATTTACGAGCAGTCGAAAAAATATTACGACGCGCTGCGGTCGGTGCATAACCTCGTCAAAAGCGCCCGTCGTGTGCAGCAGACGATGCTGCTCGTGGGCGACATCTCCGATATATACATCTCGAACTTCCGGTCGATGCTCGACGATACGAACTACTCGGCCGAGGAACTCACGGCAATGGCCGCAGGCTATACGAAGCTGCTGTCGGCGAGTGCCGACCTGCTGAACGACCTGAAGCAGATCATCACTCCGTCGGGGCTTTCGATGACCGACAAGGAGCGGCTGGATATTATCGACAGGATCTATTACGAGATGCTCGAATACCGCAATCTTACGGAATACTATACGCGCAAGAATATCTCCGTGTCGTTCCTGCGCAGCCGCCAGCGCGGGGATTCGGAGCGTGTGCGGGCCTTGTACGGCGGCCATAACGACAGATATTGGTAACCTATGACGATGCCGTTAGCCGTAGAGTGGACGAACCTGCATCAGATTCTCCGCTCGTTGTACGCCGATATGTTGCCGTTGTGCAGCGATATGATGGGCATTGCCAAAGGACTCGCCGGATTGGGCGCCTTGTTTTTCATCGCATACCGGGTCTGGAAATCCCTCGCCGCCGCGGAGCCGATCGAGGTATTCCCGCTGCTGCGGCCTTTTGTGCTGGGGCTGTGCATCATGGCTTTCCCGACCCTCGTGCTGGGGCCTTTGAACGGCCTATTGTCGCCCATCAGCAAGGCCACATCGCATTTGGTCGATCGACAGGCGTTCGATCTGGAAAAATACCAGACACAGAAGGATGAATTGCAGCGTCAGGCGATGCTCCGCGATCCGGAAAAAGCCTATCTTATCAGTAATGAAGAGTTCGACAAACGGCTTGACGAATTGGGCTGGAAGCCTAAAGACCTCATGGCGATTGCCGGGATGTATGCCGAGCGAGCCGGGTATCAATTCGGTCAGAAAGTCCGTGAGGCATTCCGGACGTTTCTGGAAACGCTCTTCCAGGCGGCATCGCTGACCATCGACACCGTGCGGACGTTTTTCTTGATTGTCCTGGCGTTGCTGGGGCCCGTGGCCTTCGCCTTCTCCGTGTACGACGGCTTTCACAATACGCTGGCGTCTTGGTTGGCACGCTATATCTGCATCTATTTGTGGCTGCCCGTCAGCGACCTGTTCGGTGCGATCCTTTCGCGCATCCAGATTCTGATGCTCCAGCAGGACATCGAACGACTGCAAGACCCGACGTTCATACCCGACGGAAGCAATACGGTCTATTGCATTTTTATGATTATCGGAATCGTCGGATATTTCTGCGTGCCGACCGTTGCGTCGTGGGTCATTCAGGCCGGAGGTGCCGGAAGTTACGGCGATAAAGTCGCAGGCGCAGGACGTGCCGTGGCGATGGGCGCTGCCGGAGTCGCCGGAGCGGCGGTCGGAAATGTCGGAGGCCGTATAAAAGGGGCTTTGAAGAAACGATAAAACGTAATAAAATATGGAATTCAAAACATTGAAGAATATAGAATCGTCCTTTCGCCACCTGCGGCTCTTCAGCATGCTCTTTCTGGGAGCCTGCACGCTGATCTCGGTGGCGGCAGTGTGGACATCCTACCGCTTCGCGGAAGCCCAGCGGCAGAAGATCTACGTACTCGATCAGGGCAAGTCGCTGATATTGGCCCTCTCGCAGGATATGGCCCAGAACCGTCCCGTCGAAGCCCGCGAACACGTGCGGCGCTTCCACGAGCTCTTCTTCACCCTCTCTCCCGACCGCGAGGCCATCGAAGGCAATGTCCGCAGGGCGCTGTACCTTGCGGACGGAAGCGCCATCGCCTATTACCAGAGCCTCGCAGAGAAGGGATATTTCAACCGCATCATCGCCTCGAACGTATCGCAGAATGTCGTCGTGGACAGTATCCGCTGCGATTTCGACTGCTATCCCTATGCCGTGGAGACCTTCGCACGGCAGAAGATCGTCCGTGAAAGCAACGTCACGGAGCGGACGCTCGTCACGACATGCCGCCTGCGAAATGCCGTACGCTCGGACAACAACCCGCAGGGATTCCTGATCGAAGATCTGCGCATTCTCGAAAACAAAGACCTCGGAAGTTATGAGCGCTAAGGATTTACAGACGCGGGCCGAAGCGTGGCTGAAGGCCCGCATGAAACGTCTTACGCCGCGCCAGCGGCTCGGGCTGGTTACTGTGCTGCTGCTCGTCTATGCGGCGGTCTCCCTGATGATTCTGTTCGGTGGAATGCGGAGTCGGGAGACGTCGATTCCCGCCGTCGAACACCTCCGGCAGCCACTACTGCCGGAAAGGAGCCTGTTACCTCTAAACACGAGTGAAGATGACACGCAGGAGCGATAACGGAGCAGTTGAAAAACTGTCGCAATTTCTCACACCGCAGCACCTCCGGCAACTTAAGTTCGCCGGCGTCGTGACGGTGATGACACTGCTGTGCGGCATTTTCCTATGGTACCTGTTCGCCCCGAAACCGGCTCCGCAGCAGGCGGGAACGGGCGGATACAATGTTACGATTCCGGAAGCGACGGTAAAGCCGACGGAAACGGACAAACGCAAGGTCTACGAACAGGAGCAGTACGAGCAGCAGCGGCGCGAAAAGCTACAATCGTTGGGTGATGTTATGGACGACCGCTTGCCTGTGACCGGGGAAATGGCGGATGCTACAGTTCCGGCAGCACCGACGGCGATCGACGAATCGGATGCTGCCTACCGGAGGATATCGGGTGAAATGGCGGCTTTCTACACCCCGGCCCCTTCTTGCGGCAATACCGAGGTCGAAGCACTGAAAGAGCAGGTCGCGGCCCTGCAATCCCAACTCGACGCCGAGCGGCAGCAGCCCGACCCGCTGGAGCTGGCCGAGGAGCAGTACAAGCTCGCACGGAAGTATCTCGGCGGCGGAGTGGCCGTAGATGAAGAAGCTGTTGAGCCGACGAAGCAGCGGAAGGATTCGCGCCTGTCGGTCATGCGGCCCGTTCGGGAAGGTGAGGTCGAAGCCTCGACGCTCGATCCGCGGGCGGATTTCGCCGTCGAACGCAACTTGGGATTTCTCACGGCGGCAGGTGGCGTCGCGCATGCCGATACTCCGACCGTCAGAGCCTGCGTCGCCTCGACGCAGGTCATACGTGCCGGAAGCACCGTGCAACTGCGGTTGCTGGAAGCCGTGCGTATCGACGGAGTGACCATTCCCCGTAATACGCCGCTATACGGTCTTGCGACGATCTCCGGGATGCGGCTGCAAGTCACGGTGTCGTCCGTCGAATACGGCGGACGGATCTTCGCCATCGAAGCCGTGGCTTACGACCTCGACGGCCAGCCGGGGCTGAACGTCCCGAACTCCCGCGAACGGACGGCCCTCAAAGAGGCGCTGGCGTCCGTAGGACAGACTGCCGGGACGAGTGTAAACGTCACCCGTTCGGCCGGGCAGCAGGTGTTGTCCGAGCTGGCCCGCGGAGGATTGCAGGCTTCGTCGCAGTATGTCGCCGGGAAGCTCCGCGAGGTGAAGATAACCCTCAAAGCCAACCATCAGCTATTATTGATTTCAAAACAGCAGTAAAATGAAAAGAGACCTTATTTATCTGCCCCTGATCGTCTCCGCAATCTGGGCAGCACACGCTACGGCGAAGGCCATGCAGGACGGGCCGCAACAGATCGAACCCCGAAAGATCGAAGCGGGATTCACCAAGACTGTACACATCCTCTTCCCGTCGCCCGTCACGTATATCGACATCGGCTCGATGGACATCATCGCCGGCAAGGCCGACGGAGCCGAGAACGTCGTACGGGTGAAAGCCGCCGTGCGGAATTTTGCAGCAGAAACAAACCTGACGGTCATCACCGAAGACGGCGGATTTTTCACTTTCGATGTCCATTATGCCGAGAATCCGGCTGTTTCGACCCTCAATCTTACAGTGCAAGAACCGCAGACGGAAGGTGTGAAGAAGCCGACTGCCGTGGGCTATCCGCAGCCGACGGCCCCAGCATCCGAAGGTCGGGTGCTGCTGCGCGAGGTAGGGCGCGAGAAGCCCGCGACCGTAAAGCGCATATTGAGTGACATATACCGCCAAAACCGTACGGACGTAAAGGGCATTCGCACGAAAAAGTACGGCATCGAAGTCGAAGTGTTGGGGATTTACGTGTTCAATGACGTGATATACATTCACTCCTGTATCTCGAATGACACGAATATCTCATTCGAGGTAGATGCGCGGCGATTCATCGTAGCGGATCGCAAACTCGCCAAGCGTACGGCACAGCAGCAGTCGACGCTCGAAATCCTGCGCGTATGCAACGATCCGGCCGTCGTAAGGGGGCACCAGCGGCAAAGGGCGGTATTCGCGCTGCCTAAACTGACGATCTCCGATGACAAGGTGCTTTTGCTGGAAATCATCGAGAAAAACGGAGCCCGGCATCAGACGGTGGAAATACCAGCCGAAGAGTTGTTAGAAGCAAAACTGCTGTAACGGGAAAAATAAGATTCGATGCTCGTACACTTTCTAACGGCTCTTTGCCTGACAATGGGAATATTGTCGGTACTGGTCGCCATCGGACTATGTTGGTTGATCCTCTTTCCGGAGTATCCGAAACACAGATATTGATCCGGGGTTGAACCCAATTAAAAGTGCCCGGTAAAACCGGGCACTTTTAATATTTTACAACTTACAATTCTCTGGTGTGGCAGGCAGGTCATTCCACGACTTGTCCGCCATAGTGCAATGTGCATATTTCACGATGTATCTGCCGGCATAGCAGCTCGATAACCCGTTCGGAAAGATCGTGCCGCACCGTGTGCATGAAGCGGCGGTTCTCGATGCGGCTGAACAGGCTTGTGCCGTCTTCGGCGACGGCGCAGCAGATTTGCGCCTCGCGGAAACGGTCGTAATCGGTGAAATATTCCACATCGGGAGCGATACGTATATAAGATTTCATAGGTTCGTCAGATGATGTTTTGACACAATTCGGGGTGGCGGTATGGCGGGAGCCGCGGGCGTCCGCCCGTTCGCGTCTGCGGCAGTCATGCCGCAGACGGAAACCGAAACTTATTTATGGTGTCGCAAGGTCGTTGAATCGCAGTTCGATAGTTGTCTGCAACAATCCCGGCGGACAGGAACAAGTGTCCCTAATGTTCAATTCTTCGGAGAAAATATGTACGGTATAGCAGCGTGCCGCTCGCTCCCGGGAAATCCGGATACCCCAAGTATGGCCGTTTCGGCGTGCGAAAAAAATGTGATTCCCCGCACCTACATGGATCAGATCGAAAACGGCGATTCCATGCCGGCGAAGAGCGTCGATAAATTCTTTCAGTATGATTCTATTCGGTTTTATGGGGACGGCCCGCAGGCCGTCCCCGATCAGAATTTAGGCGGCTTTCTTTGTCGTTTTCTTGGTGCTCTTACCCGTTTTGCCCTCTTTCTTGGCGGCTTTGGTCTTGGCTTTCTCCTGCGCTTCGGCCACGGCAATACGCTCGTCGAGACGGTCGTTGCGCTTCGTGTATTCCTCATCGAACTGCGCTTTCACAACCTCGTATTTCTCTTTGTGGTGCAAGGCTGCGAATTCCATCAGCAGTTGCCTCCCCGTTTTGTCGAAACCGATGTCGGATGTAAGACTTTTTACCAAGAAATCGCGGGTGATGAGGTCGCGCTGTTCGTCGGTCAGCGCGTTGACGACAGCGATTTTCTGTTCGGATGTCAAATAATACGCCTTGGGGAATCCCACGGCGGCGAGGTGCTCGCGCCGCAGGCTTCCGAGCATGATGTAATAGAGAATGTTGTCTTCCAGCTGGGTAAACGGCGTCGGGGCGATCTCCTCGTCGCGGACGATCTGCCGGACGGCTTCGACGGTTTTTTCGTGTGCGAGTTCCGTGTTGCGGATTTTCTTCTCCTCAAGGCGGGCGATCAGTTCTCCGGTCGATTCCCTGCCTTTGGCGGCTTGGTTCACATAGACCAGCCGGGCGTCGTCGCGCGAAGTCTTGACGAAGATACGGATCGCCCCGGCGTCGTGCTTGGCCAGCAGGTCGGCGGTCTTTTCCTCGGCGGCCTTTTTCTGCTGTTCATAGATCTGCATCGCCGCGGTATAATCGGCATCGGTGGCATAATCCGCCGGACATGGTTCCGCGGGTATAGCGGGCATTTCCTGCACCTGCCCGTATTCGAACGCCTTGCATTCGACCCCGTTTTCGGTCATATGCTCTACGGCCTTATCATGGTCGTCGCATCCGTAACGGTCTTTGCAAAGGATGAATTTCGGGTTTTGCGCGAGCAGTTCTCCGCTTTTTCGCTCGATGAATTCGCGGTTTTTGGCTTCGAGACATTCCCGGTTCGTACACCGTCCGCTTCCCGTGGCGAACATATCGTATAGATTGGTGTTGTGCTTGCATTTGGCGCACGCCGTCTGGTCGAAGCGATACCGGGCCAGATCGTTCGTATAATGGACGTCCACCATTCGCTTGAACTCCTTTACGGAGTATTTCCGCCACCCCTCCTCGTCTTTGAGGCGGTCTTTGCAGATCGTCTTTTGCAGGTCTTTCCCGTATCGTGCCAACTCCATAGCGAGACCCAATGTAATAGAGTTTTCGCGCAAAAGTTTTTTGATGTCGGGGATCAGTTCGTCGAGTTTCATCCGGTAGTAGATATACTGCTCGCTCTTGCCGAAGCGTGCGGCCACGGCGGCGGCATCTCCTCGGAGGGTCTGCATGGCGGCTTTGTAGGCTTCGGCCTCGTCGAGCGGCGGCATCTCCTCGCGCTGAATGTTCTCCGAGAGCGCGAGGTCGAAGATCGCCCGTTCGTCCGCGGGAGCGGCATCGACGATTGCCTCGATCTCGGTCTGGCCGAGCAGTTGCACGGCGCGGTAGCGGCGTTCTCCGCAGACGATGATATAGCCGCCTTGTTCTGCGGCTCGCACCCGGATGGGCTGAATAAGGCCGTGTGTGGCAATGGAGGCGGCCAGTTCCGCGAGGGCGTTTTCATCGTAACTCCGCCGCGGATTGTAGGGGTTGGGGCGGATTTTGTCAATGGAGAGCAAAACGGTCGACTTCGTGCTCTGGGCGGCGGTTGCGGTCGTGGTGTCGGTTTCGTTCGTTTTCATGGTTTGATGATTTTAAGATTATTTTGAAAGGTATTTGATCAATTGCTTGTGGCGGTCGTACGGTATTTTGAACAGCAGGTAGGTAATGCCTATGCCGTTACGGGATGCGTTGTGGAGGAGTTGCCGTAGATCGGGGTCTTCCCCGGCCGTGACGCCGAACACCTCCGGCATGTATTTTTCCGGCAACCGTGTGCGCATCATGTAGTCGAAATCCGCCGTGCGCTGTATGATTTCTTCGTATGATTTCATAATAAAGTCGTTAAGAATGAGAGGATCGAATCGCCGGACATGGCATGCGCGTTGTCCCAATTCCGCCATTGCTGTCCGTCCTTGTTTTGTAACGAGAGGTTGAAAAGAGGGTCTTTCCCCTGCGACCATTTGCCGGAATAAATCCGGATGCTGAAAGTGCGTACATGGCCGCTGAAATCGAAAAAGGCGGTGTATTTTTCTTTGCCGTTGATCTCCAGCAGGAGCGCGGCGATAGCTGTTATCTGTTCGTTCATGGTTTCGGGTGTTGTGGGGCGGGCGGATGCCCGCCCCGGATTGAATGTTATTTGAGATAGGCGGCCAATGCGCTGCGCACCTCTTGTTCTCGGCGTTTGGAGAAAATCCACCCGGCGCACCGGGTGCCGTCGTGCGTAAGGTAGGCGCGAAACAGCCCGTTCAGATCGCGGAGCGTGTCACGCAGGGGTTTCGTATCGCCGAATACGGCGATCGACTTCGCGGAGTATTCCACGATCTCGACACGTGCGTCGGCCACGGTTTCGGGGGCGGCGGTCTGCACGGGTGCAGGGTTCTCGATGCATACATTGTCGGAATTTCCGGCCACGACGGCGAAACGCTTGATAATGCCCTCTTTGTCGCGGCACGATTCCTTACTGACCTGCCAGCCCGAATAGCGGTGCGTACCAAGGTAATAGCCGTGCCCCATGCTGTACTTTTCGCGGTGTTCGTACTCGGCATTACGCTCGGCCAGGTGTGCCGTGCCCTCGAACCGTGCCGCGGCCTTGCGCATTTCGGGGAACAGATCGCGCGTGTGGGTCGAGAATCCGAGGATCACCGTGCGCACGATACGCGAGCCGAAATAGTCCGTATAGGGGTCGCATTCGCTTTCATGCTGTTCGCCGATGATGACGGCCACGGCATTGTCGGGAACGATCTGCCGCAGACGCTCCGCGCCGATGGTGCGTAACCGTTCCGCGTCTTCCGCCGCCGCACGTCGGGCGGCTTCCTGCTCGGCTTTGAGGGCGTCGGCACGAGTGCGGAGCGCCGCGACCTCGGCGGCATCCATAAATTCGGGGTGCTCGTCGTCGTAATAGTGCCCGATACCGAATTTGTCCCGCAAGGGGCGGATCAGATCGGCAGTGTGCTCCTCGGCGGTTTCGGGGTCGATCAATCGGTAATTGTAACCGGATTGTGTGTGTTCGATTCCGGCCACGACCATGCGCTGGCGCATGTTGTAAGGGCCGTCGAAAATGACGATCTGATTCTCCCGCACGTTCTGTACGTCGGTGTCGTAACTCTTTCCTGCGAATAACAATGTGACTTTTCCCATAGTTGTAAGGTGTTGAATGTTAGTAAAACAGCCGCAGAAGAAACCGCACGAGGACGACCCCAGGGGAAAGGACGAGACGCACGATGTCCCGACACCGCCGCAAGAACCATAACGAGAGGCAGAAGCCCCAAAAACCGCCCGCGCCGAGATAGATGCCCGCGAGAAATTTGAACGCCGCAAACGCGCCGAAAAGCGCAGCCGCGAAACCTACCGCAGACCTCCAAAACCCGCAGATGCCGGTGGGAGCGGTGCCGCTCCGTTTCAAAATTTCCCGTATGTCTTTGTGCTGTTTCATAACTACGACCTTTTTTTTATGCCGTATGGGCCGCGTTTGCCTTGCTTCCGTTTCTGGGGGCTATATTTCAGAGGGGCGGAATACAAACAAGATTTCAGGACAAAAAAATCAGCCGCAACTTGTACATTGCGGCTGATTTATTTGTCTGAACCCGAAGGGCCCCGATCTTGGTTGTTTTCCGACCCCCTGCCATAGCTTCGCCCACGGAAACGGAAGCAAGGCAAATGCGGTGCATAACGTGCTAAACGGGGAGTAGGTAGTCTCGGAAACAGCACAAAGACATACGAGGAATTTTCAACCCGGATATAAAAAAGCAGATATATCTGAAACATATCTGCTTATTTGTCTTTGGCAAGATTGTATCATATTGTCGGCAGTCAACGATTGCAAGCTACTACCTGTTGTAGCAAAGGCATTTACCAGTAGTCGCGCTCAAACTTTTTTGGTAATTCGTGCATGATTTTGATATGTTCGTAGAGAACGCTTGCTAATCCGGGAAAGTCGTACTGTGGATTTATTTTGTACGTATTCAGCGCTGCGTGCATATTATTATTGAATATATATAATAAATCGGAATTAACCGAGTCAGGAAGTTGCATTTTATAGAATTGCAGTAAGATATTAATATTACTCCGCTCTAACCCTATATAATATTCGAAATATTCGAACCAATCTTTAGGCTGGTACCGTGGATTATTGAAAATAAGCGGAGCCGCAGAGTGTAATTTCAATCTTTTGCATGCTTCTATAAATACATCTCTGGGGACTATATCATTGTATTTTGTGGTACATTTAGCCTTACTCAATATATCATTGGTAATAAAGAAGGCATCATGTGCAAAACGTTTCAGAATCTCTTGTATTGGTTGTTTTAATATTCTCTTTCGATTGGTTTGGGGAAGATAAACGTTGATTAAATAGAAAATAGCGGATGCTATTATTGATGCGAAGATTGTGTATGTAATTTCGGCATATATGTCTGCTTTCGGAAAAATAGTATCTATCTCAATCCAGACTAATTTGTAAAGCAAAATCCATATTAGGCATATTAAGCTGATTGTAAACAGTATGACATCTCCCCATTTTAGAAAAAACTTTGAATTATTCCGTGACATAATATACATGAAGCCTTTTAAACAAGACCATTTTACTTGTCTTTTTTTGAAGATTTAAACCCGATCGGTCGGCGTGGTTGGCGAACATCGGGGATTTTAACCGAAAGAGCGGCAATAGCTTCGTAGATGTTATCCAGCTCCTTGCGCATGTCTTCCGAAAGGTCGTTCACCGCTTCGGCGTTGTCCTCGTCCGCCCGTTCCAACAGGGTCAGTTTCGCACGGATTTCGGACAGCTCGGCCGTCATAGTCGAGGTTGTCATAATGTAGTTGCGCATGGCGACGAAAGCATCCATAATCCGGATACTGACTTGTATGGCTGTCGGGCTGCGTAGCACGGCAGAAAGCATGGAGACCCCTTGTTCGGTAAAAGCATAAGGACGTTTTCGTGTGCCGCCCCAATTTGATGTTCCATTTTGGAATATCAAAAATTCCTGTTCTGCCAGTTGAAACATGAACCGTTCCGGAAAACGTTCGATATTTCGCTTTACAGCTTTATTCAGGTTGCCGGTCGTAACGCCGTAAAGCTCGGCCAAATCCCGGTCGAGCATCACGCGCTGGCCGCGGATTTCGTAAATTTTACTTTGTATGGTTGTGAGTTCTTCCATCAATAAGTTTGGGCAAGTTCTTTCCTTCAACACAAATATAGTCGCTTTTTTGCAAAAAGAAAGACGAAACCGCTCCGTTTCGTCTTTTCTATTCTTTTTTCGCAGGATAATTTATCGGTGCGAAGAATTCAGCGATTGTGATATTATATAATTTACAGAGTTTCAGTATAGATTGTGTGTTTGGAACGGAGGTTCCTGATTCATACCGAGAAATATCTAAATGTGTAAACTCAATAACTTCTTCTTGAGAATACCCATGATCCGAACGTAATTGTTGCATACGTTCTATCAAGAGCCGTTGAAAAGTAGTATCTCTATATTTGGGAACCTTTGTTCGCATTTTTTGCAAAGGAAAGGTGATGTCTAAAATTTTATACACGTGATTTCACGTGTATTCGAAAAATTTGATTATATTTGCATACGTGGATTTCTAAATACAGAAATTATGCTACATTTGCGATTGAATAGTTCGGCGTAGCCGACGGACATAATCATAAAGGGTAAACAACTCTTTATACCTACTTGTAAACTTGGAGACCTCTTCGGAGGATGTTTAATCAGATGGTATAATGGTTGTCAGCTCCGGTTATGTCCTGTTTGTTATTTGCAAGCAGGGCTTGACTGGGGCGCAGGACAGCTTCCATCTGAAGGTAACTCCAAGACCGACAAGTAGGGGCTGACACCGCGCCCCCTTTTTATTTTCTGCGGGCGCATCATCCACTAACCCGAAACCGTCATGCGCCGCCATTTGCCGAATACATTACATCATACGGATTGCACCCGCCGAGCGACCGCCGGCAGACGGAATCGGTATGTGCGGGCGGCACATATTATATACGGAACGGCCGCCGGCAATATAATTCCCGCAACAACTGTGGCTCCTAAATCTGGTAACGGCAGCCCGGTTCCTGTTTCCGGGATAAATTTTTCTTACCGGATCGACCATAAAAAAATAACGGATGCGGCTGCTATTCGGTTGAATTCTTCAAAAAACAGTGTGAAGTTGCGTCACTATCACGTCGAATATCACCGCATCCGTTTTATTATACGCCCCCTCGCTCCGTTATCGACTGCTACGAGGAGGGGCAATATTATAAAATTCAGTCGGAATAGTAGTTGTTTTCAGCAAAATACATCAATGCAATATGATTTTTGTATTTTTGCAGAGTCGACACTACGGACAATGCCGGTACCTGATACGGATTTACATCACCGTTTTTTCCGAACAAGAACGTCGCCTAACGTCACCGGCATTGTCCTTTTTTATTTTCGATATGTAGAGTTCTGGTGGAAATCGTTGTATTACGCCGAACTTTATCAGCAAATTATAGTATCAGGGCAGAGGACTATTTCCAATCATCAATACCCTTTAATCATTCGGAATCAGGACGAAAGGAATATTATGAAAACATGAATATTTCTGCTCTTTTTATCGAAAATATTCCGATTTCTTGTAGGAAAAAGGGACGGCCCCCGATCAGTTCACGGTGTTTCACGAAATTCAACCGCGATCGCAATCACAATCACGATTCGGCCGTCCCTTTCTTTTTTCTACGGTTTGCTGAGCAGGTTCGGGAATAGCAGCATTACCACTGGCAGGTAGTCGCCCAAGTCTTCGCGTAGCAGATGCAGGCATCGCTGGATTTCGCGTGTGACCTTGCGTACCGATATGCCATAGCGCTCGGCAATTTGCTGATAGGTTTGATCCTCGAAACGATTGGCAATGAAAATCTGCGCCGACAGTTCGGGCATTTCGGCCAGACGCCGCCGGAATATTTCCTCGACATCCTTATGAAAAAGCACCTTCGAGAGATCGCAATCCTCAAGTAGTCCGAGGCTTGTGCGGATGTTGCGCATGCCACGCAGATACATCTGATGCTGTATTTGAAGGTGGGTTTGACGCTCGCGCAATGCATCAATACACTTGTGACGCACAATACCGAGAATATAAGCCGGAAACTCATCTTGTGACAACTGAATTTCCCGTCTTTTTTCCCAAAGAAGCAGGAAGCTATCCGTAACAAGATCCTCGGCTAACGTCTTGTCACGCAACAGGGCATAGGCGATCACGATGAACCGTGATTTATATTCGGAGTACAGTCGATCGAACTCATGCGTATCTAATATCGCCTGTGTCATTGAGTATAGCGGATTCGTAGTTTTTTGGGAATTCAAAGATAAGTTATATTCTGAAAAAATAAAATAGATTCGATGTTTTTATACAAATGAGTGTATTTCAATAATTTACATTAATCAATATTTTATATAATTTCATAAAAATATTTATTTGCAAAAAAAGGGGTAAACATACCCACGCTCATTCGATATATTATTAAAGACCAAAAAATAACAACCGATCCGGGGAGATCGAACAAGAATTTTGACAACTATGGACGAGAAATTATTATTCAAATATTTTCGGGGCGAAACTACGTCGGAAGAAGAAGATGCGATACTGGCATGGGTCGAGGAGACCCCAGCCAACCGTAAGGAGTTCAAGACCGCTTTCATGATTTTCTCCGGTCTGGCGGTGTATGCCGCCAAGCCGAACGCTATGCCGACAGCCGCGCCGCAGCGCCGCCGAATCTGGAGGCAAGTCGTCCGTTATAGTCTGCGTTCGGCAGCTGCCGTCATACTGATGATCGGAGCCGCGTATACGGGTAAAACGCTTTATCGGAATGCGTTGTCGCAGCAGAATATGTCGATTGTCGTTCCTGCCGGACAGCAGATGTCTCTCACGCTTCCGGACAATTCACAGGTACAGCTCAATTCGGGTACTCGACTGGAATATCCGGTCGTCTTCGGCAAGACCCGCAGCGTGAAACTCTCCGGTGAGGCGTTGTTCGATGTTGCACCAGACAGGAAGCATCCGTTCATTGTCCAGACCTTCGCGTCGGATATCCGGGTACTCGGAACGAAATTCAACGTGCTGGCCGATGCCGAGCGTGGTGAATTTACCACCACGCTGATCGAGGGACAAGTACAGGTGACGAACCGGGCCAATTCTAATGAGCGAATCACCATGTATCCGCACGATGTCGTCTCACTCTCTAACGGGCGCCTGTATAAAGAACGTGCCGAAGATTTTGCAGAACTCTGCTGGACGGAAGGGTTGGTTCATCTGAAGAGGATGCCATTCGACGAGTTGATGGCCAAGTTCGAGCGAGCATTCAATGTCGAAATACGCATCGAATGCGAGCGGATGCCGCAGATTAACGTGATGAGCGGAGAAGTCCGCATTTCGGACGGTGTAGATTATGCGCTCCAGATTTTACAGCAGGTATCTACCGGCTTTAGTTATACTCGTGATGAAAAAACGAACGTGATTGTAATTAAATAATAATGTGATTGTAATTGAATTTCGTGCAAGCACTCATGTTGCACTAAAAACTCTAAAATCTATGAGGAAATGACCGCGTGACTTAATACACTAAAGCGTTGACTATAATAAAGAAAGGTCTGCGAAATCGCCTATTCGCAGACCCGCGATAATAGTCAGCAAAAAAACTAATCGAGTAAACTATTATCTAAAATTACAAAAGTATGGAAAAAACAGTATTCCACAAAATCAGAAGACTGTTTCGATTTACTTTACTTGTTTGCCTGAGCCTCGGCGTATTATCAGCCAAGGCACAGACTGCCCGCGTGACGCTCAAAGTTCAAGACGCATCGCTCGGACAGGTCATGGATGAGATCAAGAACCAGACCAGATATCTTTTCATCAATCAGGATGTCAAGGATCTCAATAACCACAAAGTAAGTCTGAATGTTTCGGATAAAGCTATTGTCGAGGTGTTAGATCAGATTTTTACCCCTTTCAATATCGGTTATCGCATCGAAAAAACAAGCATTATTATTTTCAACCGACCGAAATCCACATCCAGTTCAGTTCTGATCGGAGGTAAGGTCAGCGATGTCGGCGGCGCACCGATTATCGGCGCCACGGTGCTGGTCAAAGGTACGACGAATGGTGTTTCAACCGATGCCGACGGTCGTTTTACGCTAACGATCGCTTCACCTGCCACTGCACAGCTCGAAATAAGCTACTTGGGCTACGAACCTCAAACTTTAGCTGTCGGCAACCGCACCTCTTTTGAGATTACACTGGCGGAATCGGCTTCGGAAATCGAATCGGTAGTCGTTACTGCCTTAGGTATCAAACGTGAAGAGAAGGCGCTGAGTTATAATGTACAACAAGTTGAAGCTGAAGACATCACGACTGTCAAGGACGCCAACTTCATGAACTCGCTGACAGGTAAAGTCGCTGGCGTTACGATCAATGCTTCGTCGTCAGGTGTCGGCGGTGCATCGAAAGTCGTGCTGCGCGGTAATAAATCCATTTCGCAGTCGTCGAATGCCCTCTATGTGATCGACGGTATTCCGATGTATAACTTCGGCGGTGGTGGCGGTACGGAATTCGATTCGAAGGGTGCTACCGAAGCCATCGCGGACATCAATCCCGAGGATATCGAATCCATCTCGGTGCTGACAGGTGCAGCAGCCGCGGCTCTTTACGGCTCGAATGCTGCCAACGGTGCTGTGATGATCACCACGAAAAAGGGACAGGCTGGAGCTTTGAAAGTGACGCTTTCGAGCAATACGGAGTTTCTGAACCCGTTCGTTCAGCCGGAGTTCCAGAACCGCTATGGCACGGGACTAAACGGTCTTCAGTCCGGGTCGGCCATTTACAGCTGGGGCGAGAAATTGGCACCTGCGGCGCGTCTGGGATATACGCCGGATGATTTTTTCGAGACAGGACACGTCTACACCAACGCCGTGACGGTATCGGGCGGTACGGACAAGAACCAGACTTACTTTTCGGCAGCCTCGGTCAATTCGGACGGTATCATTCCCAATAATGAATACGACCGTTACAATTTCACATTTCGTAATACGTCCTATTTCCTGAAAGACAAGCTGCGTCTGGATGCTTCGGCCAGCTATATTTACCAGCAGGATCAGAACATGACCAATCAGGGTGTCTACTCCAACCCGCTGGTTCCTGCTTATCTTTTTCCCCGCGGGACGAACTTCGACTCCTATCGTATTTTCGAGCGTTACAATCCCGCCTCTAAACTTATGGAACAGTTTTGGTCGGACGACCTTGAGGGCGGTGACCTGCGTATGCAAAATCCTTATTGGATTGCCCACCGCAACCTACGCAATACCGATAAGAAGCGTTACATGCTGTCGTTCTCGGCCTCCTATGACATTCTTCCGTGGTTGAACGTTGCTGGCCGTGTGCGCATCGACAATGCGAACTCGCTCTATACGCAGAAACTTTATGCTTCGTCGAATACGACGATTACCGACGGCGGTAAGAACGGTCACTATACCGAACAGCGCGAATACGATACGCAGACTTATGCTGACATTATGGTGAACATCAACAAGACCTTCGGAGACGATTGGTCGCTGCAAGCCAACGTCGGCGCTTCGATCAACAACGTCAAAATCGACCAATTGTCGTACCGCGGCCCGATTCAGGAAAATGGATTGCCGAACGTGTTCAATGTTTTCGACCTCGACGATTCGAAGAAGCGCGCCGAAAAATACGGCTGGCAGGAACAGACGCAGTCGATATTCGCCTCGGTGGAAGTGGGTTGGAAACAGATGCTCTACCTGACCCTCACGGGCCGTAACGACTGGGCTTCGCAATTGGCCAACTCCCCGCAATCGTCGTTCTTTTACCCGTCGGTGGGTCTTTCGTGGGTGCCGACCTCACTTTGGGATATGGGCAATGCGCTGACATATCTGAAGATTCGCGGTTCGATCGCTTCGGTAGGTATGCCTTTTCCGCGTCACCTGACCGTTCCGACCTACGAGTACGACGCAACGAATAAAGTTTGGACAGCCAAGACACACTATCCGATCGGCGATCTTTATCCCGAACGCACCCGCACTTATGAGTTGGGCCTCGACGCGCGTCTGTGGAAGCACTTCAGTTTGTCGGCTTCGTGGTATTGGGCCGATACCTACAACCAGACGTTCGACCCGCAGATTTCTGTATCATCGGGTTATTCGACGATCTATCTCCAGACGGGCCACGTTCGCAATACGGGTGTCGAAGCGTCGCTCGGCTATCAGAACCAATGGCGCGATTTCGGTTGGTCTACGAACTTTACCTTCTCGTGGAACAAGAACGAGATCGTGGAACTGGTTCACAACTATGTGCATCCCGAGACCGGCGAACTCATCACCAAAGAACGACTGGAGATCAAGGGGCTGGGTAAGGCCAAATATATCCTTAAACCGGGCGGAACACTGGGTGACCTCTATACCAATTCCGATTTGGTCTATAACGACGACGGGTATATCGAAGTGGACAAGAACGGCAACGTAGCCGTCAAGGACGACTATATGGATGACATTTATCTCGGTTCGGTATTTCCTAAATACAATCTCGCATGGCGTAATGATTTCAACTATAAGGGTATCAATCTCGGCGTACTGTTCACGGCCCGCATCGGCGGTATCTGTTATTCGGCTACGCAAGCCAATATGGATTTGTACGGCGTGTCGGAGGCCTCGGCCGCAGCCCGCGATGCCGGTGGCGTGATGATTAACGGCCGTGACATGATCGACGCACAGAAATGGTATCAAGTAATCGGTTCGCAGTCGGGATTACCGCAGTATTACACTTATTCCGCCACGAATGTCCGCTTACAGGAGCTCTCGCTGGGTTACACGCTCCCTTCGAAATGGTTCCGCGACAAGATGCGTATGACCGTTTCGTTCGTAGGCCGTAACCTGTGGATGATCTACTGCAAGGCCCCGTTCGACCCCGAAGCCGTAGCTTCGACAGGCATGAACTATCAGGGTATCGACTACTTTATGATGCCTTCGATGCGTAATCTGGGCTTCAATGTAAAATTCCAATTCTAAAGAACAGCAAAACCATGAAAAAGACAAACAACAAAATGCAGCTACTGCTGCTTTCGGTGGTGCTGCTCGGTACGACTGCCTGTACGGGCGATTTCGCGGACATCAATCGTAATCCGAATGAAGTGACCGACGAACAGTTGCAGGCTAACAACTATAAGATCGGTACGAACCTCAAGACCCTTCAGGGCCTGGTCGTTCCGACGGAAGAGCACCGGTTTCAATTCGTCGAGAGCATCGTCGGATGCCCTTACGCTGGCTACAACGGTAAGACCGTCGATACCTGGCAGGCGACATTCGAAAACTACAATCCCTCGGCTGACTGGCGGAAAGTTCCGTTCGTGGATATGATCTCCGATACCTATCCGGCCTATCGTGCGATTATCAACGGTACGGAGGACGTAGTGGCGCAGGCATTGGCCAAATTGTTCCGCATTGCCATCATGCAGCGCGTCACGGATAGCTACGGCCCGATTCCCTATACGCAGGTCATGGCCAGTAAGACCGAATCGCTGGAGGTAGCCTACGATACACAGGAAGAGGTCTACACGGCGATGTTTACAGAATTAGACGACGTGATCGCTTCGCTTCAGGACAACCTTTCACTACCCTCGGATGCCTTCGGCCGTTACGACGGTGTTTATTCGGGTAATATCTCGCAGTGGCTCAAATTCGCCAATTCGCTCAAGTTACGTATGGCCATGCGTCTAACGGAGGTTAAGCCCGATCTGGCGAAGTCGAAAGCTGCCGAAGCCATTGCCGCCGGGGTCATCACGACCAACGCAGACAATGCCATGATGCACACCTCGGACAACCGAACGACGCTCATTTACAACGACTGGGGCGACCATCGTATTGGGGCCGACATCATCAATTACATGAACGGCTACAACGATCCGCGCCGCGAGAAGATGTTTACGACTGTAACCCTTGTGGAGAACGGACAAGAAATACAGGGATATGCGGGTATTCGCATTGGTATCAACGTGACGAGTAAGGCGCAGACCGTGTCGTCCTACTCGAACATGCGCGTTACGGGTACGGATCCCTATCTGTGGATGAACGCCGCTGAAGCGACGTTCCTACGTGCCGAATACGAACTGCGCTGGGGCTCGGCCGAAACTGCCGGAACACTCTATGAGCAGGCTGTCACGCTCTCGTTCGAGGAGCGTGGTGCCGATAACGTGAAGGGCTATCTTTCCGATGCGACAAGTACTCCGGCAGCCTACAAAGATCCGTTGAACAAGCACTCCATGGCTTCTCCGCAGAGCACGATCACCGTGGCATGGAACGCCGCGGCGGATTTCGAAACCAACCTCGAACGGATCATTACCCAGAAATGGATTGCCATTTTCCCGCTGGGAACCGAGGCGTGGACAGAACACCGCCGTACGGGTTATCCCCGTCTGCTGCCAGCTGTGGTGGATAACAGCGGTGGCGCCGTGAACGTGGCGCTGGGCGCACGCCGTCTGCCTTATCCGGTCGAAGAGTACACCGAGAACCCGACGAACCTGCAAGCCGCCGTTTCCGCACTGAACGGTGAGTCAGTAAACGGAGCGGGCGATACGCAGGGAACCCGAGTATGGTGGGATCGCAAAAACTTAAATTAGTATGGATATGAAACGAAATAAATTGATCGGGCTTCTCTCCTTATGCCTGCTGGCCGCGACGTTCGCATCGTGTGAAGATTGGAACGAAACGGAAGCCGTCAAACAAAAAGTCGAACGCCCGGAGGATCAAAATCCAGAATTGTGGGCGGAATATACGGCGGCGTTGCGCGACTACAAGCAGTCGGAACATTTTATCGTCTACGCCCGTCTGTTCAACTCTCCCCAACCGGGTACCAGTGAAAAGGATTTCATGCGTTGCCTGCCCGACTCGCTCGATATCGTGTCGCTGACCAATGCCGACAACTTCTCGAAGTACGATGCGGAAGATATGCCGGCTATGCGTGAGAAAGGTACGAAAGTGCTCTATCAGGTCGATTATGCAGGCCGCAGCGGGGAACTGGCCGATGAAACAAAACTCGGCGCTTACCTCGATAAAGTTATCGCCGCGGTCAAGAAGAATGGACTGGACGGTTACTCGTTTACGGGTATCCCCAATGCGGGCGACGCAGCGACCGCAACGGCGGCTACACTTATCGTCGAACGACTTTCCGCGGCAAAGACCGAAGGACAACTGCTCGTTTTCGAAGGTAATCCGCTTTTCTTGACGGAGGACGCTTTGTCGAAGGTCGATTATGTCGTGCTCGACACCGAGGCTACGGAGAATGTGACCGACCTGAAGATGCAGGTACTCAACGCTACGGGGTATGCCGGCGTTCCGGCTACGAAGTTGCTGCTGGCCGCTGCCGCAGGCGCTCCTCTCTATGACGAGAATGTCGAGGAACATGCCGCTATCACGGAAATGGCCGAGCGGGTTGTATCGCTCGGGCCGCTGGCCGGACTGGGAACCTACGACATTTATAATGACTATTATGATCTGGACATGAACTATAAACTTGTTCGCAATGCCATCCAGACGTTGAACCCCTCAAAATAGTGAGCAATGAGAAGAATTAATAAATACTTATGGCTGATCGCTTCGGCCGCTTTCTGCTCCTGTCAGTCCTATGATGCCGACGACCACAAGTTCGGTAATGTGGTCTACCTCGACGTGGCGGAAACGACTGACGTGCAGACGGCAACGATCAAAAACACGCTCGATGAACTCGATCGGACATTCTCCGCAACGCTGGCTTATCCGTCCGGTGGCGACGTCACGGTCTCCATTGCAGTCGATCCATCGCTCGTCGATACCTACAACGCCCGTCACAACACCTCGTGGCCGATGCTCGATGCGAAATACTATTCGCTTTCCGACGAGCGGGTAACCATCCCGGCCGGCAAGACCGCTTCGGATGCCGTGACGCTCCATCTGCAGGAGTTGCTGGGCGAGGGCGAAGACCAGACAGGTGCGCTGACCCTCGATGCTACCTATCTGCTGCCCGTGACGATCACGAATGCGTCCGTTCCGACGCTGGACAGTTCTTCGACCGTCTGGTATGTTATCAAACGATCGTCGAACATCACTACGGCAGCGCAGCTTACCGACAACTGGATCAATTTCCCGACACTCGACAAGGATACGGAGCAGGCGATGGCCCTCAACAACTTGACGGCCGTGACCTACGAGGCGTTGATCTATATCGACAAGTTCGCCACCTCGGCTCTGAACTCGGCCGGTGTCGCCAACCCCGTCAGCATCTCCACCATCATGGGTGTCGAGGACTACCTACTTCTGCGTATCGGCGACACGAATTTCGAGCGCCAGCAGCTGCAGTTCGACGGTTCGGGCAGCGGTTCGGCCTTCGGCAAGTTCCCGGGTCGTGATGCCGGCAAAATCCTGAACGAAGGCGTATGGTACCATATCGCATGCACTTATGACCAGGCGACGCGCACGGTACGGATTTTCGTCAATGGCGAGTTGCAGAGCGAGGGCAAGGATATGGGGCTTGCGTCGATGAGCGACGACACGCGCATCAATCTGGCCATGCGTGCTTTCTACGATCGTTACCTCAATAATCCGACGCCGGAGAACGAAGAAAAATACGGCGGTTGGGCCGATGCCCGCCAGTTCTTCATCAGCTATTCCTACGACGCCTACCGCCCGCTGAACGGCAAAATCGCCGAGGCCCGTGTCTGGTCGGTAGCCCGCACGCAAGAGCAGATCCGGGAGAACATGTACGAAATCGCCGATCCCGAAAGCGACCCGACGCTCGTCGGTTATTGGAAGTTCAACGAGGGAGCCGGCAATACGATCAAGGACTATTCGCGCTACCATAACGACGGAGAAGCCGAGTACGATCTGGTATGGCCCGACGGTGTGGAGATTCCGAAAATTAACGAAACGGAGGAGTAAACTATGAAAACAAGGATAAATAATGTAAAGAAGGGAATAGTGACGCTTCTTTTCGCGGCGGTCATCGCGGGCCTTACGGCCTGCGAGACCGATCCCGTGAAATCGCAGCGCGGAGAACTTCCCGACAAAGATTTGTTGGAGAATACCTATGTCAAAATCCGCAGCATCAAATCCCCGACTGAATTTGCCGTTGTCAATCTGTCGGAGGGAACAACAGTAACAGAAGATCGAATTTACTGCCGGCTGACCCGCCCGGCAGAGAGAGCGATGACTATCACGGCTGCCGTGGACGAATCGCTGGTCGAAGCCTGTAACGAGGAGTACGGTACGGATTTACTCCCGTTCCCGGCAGGGAATGTTACCATTGCCGGTAACGGTACGATTGCCGTAGCGGCGGGAGAGCGTATCTCCGACAAAATTCAGGTATCGTTCAAGTCGGACGGACTGGCTGCCGGAACATACCTGCTGCCGATTGCGATCTCATCGAATGATGCGGCTCTTACGGACGGAGGCAAGGCGGTCTATTACGGCGTGAAAGTCCGTGGGATTGATATAGGCGACTACGAACTGGATACGGATTACCTGAACGTATTCTATCTGAACACGACCGAATACCAGCCGCTGTTGGCCGACATTTGGATATTGCAGAAAACCGAAGCCATGCCGCCGTTCAATACGCTCTGGGAGCGGACTTACGGCAATATCGTCAATCTGCGCATCGTGCAGATAGGTTACGAGGCCGATACGGAGCGTGCCTTGTTGGTGCTTAACTCTGACATACGCTATGTGCTGGAACATGCGGACAAGTATATCCGTCCGTTGCAGGACAAGGGGCGCAAGGTCTGTCTTTCGCTGGAGGGAAATGGCTCGGGACTCGGATTCTGCAACCTGACCGACAGCCAGATCGCCGACTTCACGGCGCAGGTGAAAGCCTGTCTGGAGTTGTATGATCTGGATGGCGTGAATTTCTTCGACCGCAATGCCGGTTACGGTCAGGTGGAAGGAATGCCGGAGATGAACACGACTTCCTATCCCAAGCTGATAAAGGCCATGCGCGAAGCCATGCCCGACAAACTGCTGACGCTGGCCGATTACGAAGAGCCGACCGAATATTTCGGGGACACCGAGGCGACGGGCGGCATCGAGGTCGGACAGTACCTCGATTATGCATGGTCGGGATATATGTCGGAGAGCGAGGATATCCAGTTGCTCGATCCGTGGGAAGTAATCGACCTCACACCGGGCGATGCGGCCGATTTGGGCATGATGCTCCCGACGACGAACCATCCGCGCCGGCCGATCGCCGGACTTTCACCCGAAAATTTCGGATACTTCGCTGTGCCGTGGTATCCGGCGGCAAGCGATTTCCTGATGACGGCACAAGGTTTTATGAATGTGGCCATCTGGGATATGATGGGCTATGCGCCGAACAATACGATCGTATGGGCCGACCTTATCTCCAATCAACAAAATGAGTATGAAATGTCTTGGGGCATGGTTCCGGGTATGTTATGGGCCATATTCGGCGATGAAGCTATGGATGGAACGTATATGTATAATGTCCTCGTAAATAACGATCAGGGAGGTTTACACTACGGAGAGTTGGCGAAAGACTGGTAAAAACGATAAAATACGGATTTGCATCGTGCAATCACAAATTACAATCACCATTTTAAAATTATTAACTATGAAAAAGACTTTATTTATTACGACTCTGCTCCTTTCCGCGGGTGCAATGTTTACATCCTGCAACAAAGACGTGGAAAATCCCGACATGCAGGCACAACCGGAAGAAACGGCTCAGGTAACGCGGGCCTACGGCGACAAAACACCGCTGATCGAGGTGTATTACGAGATCAACGACACCAATCCGCTCAACGCGTTGTCGTACGAGATGAGCGGCAAGAAATTCATCGATCTCGTACAGCTTTTCGCTTCGAATATCCAGAAAGACGCGAATGGTGATCCCTGCATTTTCTTCAACGACAAGCTGGCTCCGGTGATGGCTGCGAAGGCGACCTATATCGAGCCGTTGCAGAATGCCGGAATCAAGGTGATTCTGAACGTTCTGGGCGACCACAAAGGGATCGGCATCTCGAACCTGACGGATGACCAGATCGAGAAGTTCGCCGCTATTCTCACCTACATCGTGAAGGAATACGGCCTGGACGGAATCGGATTCGACGATGAATATGCCGACTATTCGACTCCCATTGATCCCACTTCGGCCAGCAAACTCGTTCTCAAACTGCGTGAGAAATTCAATGCTGAATTCCCCGGCGAACGCAAAATCATCCAGATGTTCGAATGGAATTATGCGTCTAACATTTCCGCAGCGGCAGGTGCGGAGATCGATTTGGCCGACCACGGATTGTTTGGCCCGAATGTTTTCCAGACTTCCAGCGCATTCGCCGGCGTAACGAACGATCGCTGGTGCCCGCAGGCTATCCAGATGGGACAATCGTACAATGCAATTTACCTGAATCAGATCAAGACCCGCTCCTCGCAGGCTGCCAGCGGCAACTACGGCGGTATTATGATGTTTAACGTCCGTAAGGCATCGAATGTCAATCCGCTGCCTGTATTCCAGAAGATCGCAGAAGGTGCATTTGGCGCAACTGTAACTTATACCGGTACGGAGTATTCTCAGGATTGGACATTCAACCCTGCGGGATACACGATTACTTATGCAGATATTCAGTAGCACTCACTCGATGTAAATCCGTATAGGATAGACGTTAGGCGACGTCATCTGGCCCGTGCATCGACCGAAAGGCGGTGTACGGGTTTTTCTTTAAGTTAAATGGAAAATAAATGGATTTTGCAAAGGATGTAACGATAGCGCGATTTAAACACTCGATTACTAAAGAGTAAATTCAAAGTTATTCATACTGCTTTTATCATTTTTCGGTCTATTATTTCGTCATTAGTAACGGTCATATGCATTGATGACATAGGTAAGTGACAATCTCTATTATGTCTGTATCTAAAAAATATTTTAATCGCATATGATTAAGAATATTGCAATGTGACCCTATAGATACGGAATCCTGTCTTATGAAAACGCTTATTCATACCCGTATATACGCGTTGCTAACTCAAAATGAATCGAATCCGTCGGAATTAGCCCATGCATACGAAGAGTTTATCGAGACGATGACCGAGATGGTTGCTAATTTCGATAACCGGGATGATATTTTGAGAATACTGTATTACAGCCGGGTTGAATTCGACGTATTGTCCCATCCATCGTTTAATCGATATTCGAACAATGTTTTAAGGACGACGTTCATCTATAAAATCATGTATATTCTGGATTGCGAAATCAATATCGTCAGCAATAGTACGAAATATAGCTCGAACCAAGACTATTCGTTCCCTTTATCCTATCAGGACGGCGAGTTGCTGTGGACAGGGACGCAGCAAGAGCTGCTGGAGCTTGCCGTTGCCCTTCATAAAAACGGGATTATCATGTACGGCAACCGCAAGGCGCGTTTCATCGAGATCGTCCGTGCCTTGTCTTCTACATTCCATATCACGATCAACGATGTCTATGTCAAGAAAACCAGGATGCTTGACCGCAGCACGGCGGTCACACCTTTTCTGGATAAATTGAAAAAAGCCTATGAGCAAGTCGTCGAAAGACACCTGCGATAGAGAGAGCGGAGACCTGTCAAGGACGAGAAAATCAGAAAGTTTTTCTCCGTTTGCAAAATTTCAACAGGTTATTTTTCAGTTGATTATATTTTCATACTTTACAAAAAACTTTTTGATTTTTCCCGAGAGGCATCCGGAAAAGTGTACTTTTCAGTGATTTTGTATTATACATTTGCAGCAGAAAGCGACGCATAGTGCATCGCTGCATTCAAAATCCAAATAACATGAAAAACATCCTTTTAGCCGTTGCAGTCTTCGCTGCCGCATTCGTTTCCTGCAACAAGGAGACCGAAGTCGTACCTTCCCCCAATTCTTTCACCGATGGGGCACGTATCGCACTTACGCTTACCGATGATGCCGCCGACACCCGCTCCTTCTTCGATTCGACAGCCTCGGCCGAGGCATGAGAGTCTTCGTTGTCGTCACTGTCGATTTTCGTCTTCGATAATGCCGACAACTTCGTTATTCGCCGGGATTTAACATCCAGCGAGCTGGCCGCGAAATCGGCGACATTCTCCCTACCTAAATCTCTTGCCAGCACCCCCTGCTCATTCTACGCCATAGCGAACTACGACGCCTCGTCGGCCAAGACCCGCGCAGCCCTTACGGCCCTTGTGGAGAAGTCGGCCGCCGACTATAACGGCACCTTCGTCGAGGTGTCCACCGCAGCCAAACGTTCGGGCGGCTTCGTGATGTCGGGCATGAAATCGCAGACCGTCGGGGCCATGAACTCCACGACCAATGTCGGCATCACGCTCAAGCGCACTGTCGCTAAAGTAGCTCTTCAGACGACCATCGACCCGTCGTTCGCCGACAAATATGCCGGAACGCTTACCATCAACTCGGTAAAACTCTCCAAAGCCGCCTCGCAGTCGCTCGTCGTGGTCGGAACGCCGACACCCGGGCCCATGACCTTCAGCCACACGCAGACGCCCGCCATGGCTTCGGGAAAATACAATGCGCTGTTCTACTGTTTCGAGAATGGAGCTTTGCCCGCGGGCAGCCGCGTTCTGCTGGAAATTAACGCCACATACGATTCGGATGGCAACACCTCGACTACGGACGACCGCTCGGAGGTGACCTACTCGGTCGAGTTGACGGGCAAGGCCGCGGGCGAGATTCTCCGAAACGGCTACTACCGTGTCGCGGCCAATATCACGGGTCTTGTAGGTCAGGATTGCGCCGTATCGGTCACCGTCGCCGATTGGGAGACGCCCGTGACGCAGAACGTCGAACTGGGGGCATAGCCCTCTTGTTTTGGCAGCTCCCGTCCCTCGCGGGCGGGAGCTGTTTTCAATCCCTTTTTCAGATTTTTCCGACTATGAAAAAATATCTGTTGATACTCGCTGCCATCCTGTTGCTGTGGGGCTGCATCGCCGAGGACAGGACAGAATGTACAAATCCCCGCGGTGTCTTCGTCAGCCTGACGGTACGGCCCGAAAGGATGTCCTCCGTAACCCGCTCTGCGGATGAAACGGCCATCCGCGACCTGAACCTCTACCTTTACGACGATAACGGCAATGTTGTCCTGCACCGTTACCAGACCTCCGCAACGCTGCGTTTCGAATGCCTGCCGGGCGATTACCGGATGTGCATTGCCGCCAATCTGGGCCGCGATATGGGCGAAAACCCGACATGGGAAGATTTCACCGTTACACACGCCGACAAGTACGATGTATTGCCTATGGCCTATGAGGGCGATATAACGATAATTCCCTCGGCAGACGGGATGCTGACGCTGCCTGCCGTCGAAGTACAACGCTGCGTGTCGAAAATCTCCTATAACATTACCGTTGCTCCGGCCGTTGCCGACATCGAACTGCGTTCCGTGCAGCTTCTTTCCGTACCGCGTTCTGTATCTGTGTTCGATATGGCGGCCGCACCGTCGGATGATCCCGACGACTATACGGATTGTCCGGAGGTGGAACTTTCCGGACAGCAGGCCGCGGGCGACTGCTATCTGCTACCCAATATGCAGGGAACGGTGGCGGCCATTACCGACCAGCGTCAGAAGAACCCGGAGAATGCCCCCGCGAATGCCTCGTATCTGCTGATCCGCGCCGTGCGCGGGTCGAAAGTATTGGCTTATTATATTTATCTCGGAGGAAACAACACTTCGGATTTCAACGTCCGGGCGAACGTACACTACCGGTTCAACATCTTGATCCTGGGCGACAGCGAGGTCGATACCCGCATTAGCAGCTATGCCGTCAATGTGCATGATACCTACGAAGAAAACTCGGTCGGCGGATATTGCACCTACAATCCGTTTCAGATGCTCGCTGTGGAGATCGACGGAAACCCCGCACCCCTGACGCTTCGGGGACGTATCGGTGTCGCGCAGGGCAACGCCGGAGCGTTCTGTCTGAACGGTTCTCCCGTAGGCGAAGGCCGCGACCTTACGCTTCCGGAGCAACCCGGCCCCAATGTCTTCGGCGTGAACTACGCTCCGGGAATCTATACGACAGTCAATTCGCAGGTGGTCTATACCGTCACGGTCGAGGATGATGCGGGATTTGCACAGTCGTTCGACATCGGACACCGCTTCGCCAACCGCCTCGACGTATATATTCACCCCGCGACGGCTGAAAACGGGAACGGTACGGTAACCGTCGCCGGAGCGTTGTATGACGCTGAAACTTCTTCCCTGACGCACGACCGGGTCGTCCTGTGCCATGAAAAGGGATGCACGCTGACAGCCGTACCCGAAGCCGGATACCGCTTCGAGGGATGGTATTCGGCAGCCGACTACAAGACACGGCTTTCGACCTCGGCTTCGTATGCCTACATTCCGACCTCGCCCGAAGCCGCGATCTTCCCGAAATTCACGGTCAATACCCGGCCGCTCGACGACGGGGGCACGGCCAACTGCTATATCGCGCCGGAGTTGAATACCTCCTATTCGTTCGACGCTACGACGATGGGCAACGGCCGTGCAACGACGAATATCCGCCCGGAGCCCCTGCGGGGTGCGGAAGCACGGGTGCTTTGGGAAACGGGCACGACCCGCGGAGCGATCGTCGAAAGTGCGGAGCTGACCGGCGACGGACGTATCGTATTCCGAACCGGCATGACCTGCGGTAATGCCGTGATCGGTCTTCTCGACAGCCGCGGGGTATGCATATGGTCGTGGCACATTTGGTCGGTGGATTACGAGATCGAGGCCACGGCCCAGACCTACGCTTCGGGAGCCGTCTTTATGGATCGCAACCTCGGGGCCCTGGCTACGGACTGCACGCAGGCCGCTGCCAAAGGACTCTATTACCAGTGGGGCCGCAAAGATCCGTTTTCGTATCCGGCGCTGGCCACGGACGCCTACACGCAGGCTCCGACCGTCTATGCTCCGGGATTCGAGTATGCTGAAAGCAATCCCCGAACCTCCGGAACTGAATCGCCTTACGACGTGATGACCCTCGAATGGGCCACAGCGCATCCAACGACCTATATGGACGGTGTATTTTACGAGGATTGGGAAGAGTGGACGTCGGTCGCCGACTGGCTCTACGTCCATCACCCGAACCTCTGGGGCAACGTCACGACCGGGAAGAACAATATCAGCCGCACCAGCCATAAATCCATTTACGATCCCTGCCCTCCGGGATGGAAAGTGCCCGGTGCTGAGGATTTTGCGGGAATAGAGCGGATAGGCGTATCGGCACCTTATTACGTTACAATCCGCTGTAACAGCACGCAGACGGCGAAAATACCTTTGGGCGGAACATTCTACGAAGGACGTTACGACCGCAACGGGTCGCTCGGAAGGCTCTACACGAACGCTCCGTATTATCTTCACTGGGACGACCTGACCGGCGTGTTCCATGACGTAGCCTGCACCTCGATCCTATTCGATACGAGCAACTACCCGCCGTTCGTCAACACAACGGATTTTTACCGCTATGCCGCCAATCCGGTGCGCTGCATCCGGGAATAAACCGAATTAACTTTCAACAATGAACAAACAACGAATCATACTGTTCCTGCTGCTGTCGGCGGCCTTGTGGGGTCTGCCCCGCAGGGCTGCGGCACAGATCTTCGCCGTAAGGGCCAATGCCCTCGCGGCATGCAGCGCGACGCTGAACGTCGGGGCCGAAACGGCCCTGACGGACAACTGGTCGCTGGAGCTGTCCGGCTATTGGAATCCGGTGCAAACCGCATCCCTCTCGATGAACTTCCATGCCGTGCAGCTCGGCGGCCGCTATTGGTTCTACGAATCCTTCGTCGGGCACTTTCTCGGGCAGCACCTCACTTATGCCGACTACGACCTCGGAAGCCGCACAAAACGCTATAAGGGCAATGCCTATGGCCTCGGTGTCAGCTACGGGTATGCGTGGATGCTCTCGAAACGCTGGAATATCGCTGTAGAGGCAGGAGTCGGGCTTTACCGCACGAAGGACACACGCCGCGACCCGACCGTCTCTGACTGGGAGGATGAATACATCTACCGTTACCGACGCTGGACGCTGGCGCCGACAAAACTGGAAGTCTCATTCTCTTATATCTTTTAGCCATGAAGATATGCAATAAGATATTGCAGATAGGTCTGCTGTCGGCAGCGCTCGGAAGCCTGTTCGGCTGCTCGGTAGCCGGACGGCTTCAGCGGCAGCAGATGACTGCCTCGCTCTCGCAGCTTACCCGCGCCGAACGGCAGGAGCGGCAGCAGGACTACCGCCCGCAGGTCGTAAAACTCCAGCGTGACAGCAACACATTCTTTCTTGCACCCGTGGATACGCTTGCCGACGGAGAACGCGTGATGGCGCTTCAGATCGAGCAGGTGACTGTCGTGGCGAAGATGCGGTCTATTCCCGAACGCAACGGGCGCGTCGTGCTGGATTTCATCGTGACGCTGCCCAAGCAGTTGTTGGGCAAGAGCCGCAGCGTCGTCATTACACCCATTCTGCACAAGCCCGACGAATCCGTGGCGCTCGAAGATCTGGTGATCCGCGGCGGCCGCTTCTCGCTGCTGCAAGAGCGCGACTACTGGCAGTATGAAACCTATGTCGAACGCTTCCGCCCCGACACTGTGGGGCGCGAGGCGGCCTTCAACCGCTTCGTGAAGTTTCCCTATCCGGAGGACGCACGGCTCGACTCACTGGTCGAAGGACGGAGCACCGTTACGTATTACTATTCCCAAGCAGTGAAAACCGACGAGACCTCGAAGAAGATGCTTGTAACGCTTCAGGGACAGGTCTTGGCCGTGGACGACAGCGCCTATCGTCTGCCGCCATCCGATACGTTGAGCTACATCGTATCCTCGATGCTCTCCTTCGTAGATACCATACCGAGGTATCGCATCAAGGTCGTCGACAAGTTCGTGACCGTCGAAGATCGCAACTACATTCAGTTCTTCGTGGGCGATACCCGTGTGGTCGATACGCTGGGCGATAATCGGCGGCAGCTGGACAAGATCACCGGCCTGATGCGGCAGATCGTCGAACAGCAGGAATTTTGGGTCGATACCATCACGCTGACGGCGGCATCGTCTCCGGAGGGAGCCTATGCCTTCAACGACCGGCTCTCGCAAGGAAGGGCCGCGGCGCTCAAACGCTATCTTGTCCGCCGATACGGCAGAAGCATCGACACGATGCTGACCGTGCGGTGGGTGGCCGAGGACTGGCAGGAGTTGACAAACCGCATCCGAACAGACCGGGAGATCGTAAGCCGTGACGCTATTCTGGAGCTGATCGTCGCAGAAAAGAATCCCGACCGGCGGGAGCAGGCCATCCGGCAGCGGTTTCCGAAAGAGTATGCCTATATCCGTTCGGTGATCTACCCGCAGCTGCGGGCCGTGAATTTTCGCTACAGCCTGCGCCGCAAAGGAATGGTCAAGGATACGATCCATACCACGGAGCTGGATACGGCCTATGCCCGCGGCGTGGAGCTGTTGCAGAAACGCAAATACGCCAAAGCCTTGTACATTCTCAACGACTACAACGACCGCAATACGGTCGTGGCGCATCTGTCGCTGGATCATAACGAGCGGGCGATGGAGCTGTTGGCAACGATGCCCAAGGATGCCGTGACGGAGTATCTGCGGGCCATCGCCTGCTCGCGGCTGGGACGCAAGGCCGAGGGCCGGGAGCATTTCCTCGAAGCATGCCGCTTGGACGGGCGTATGGAGTATCGGGGCAATCTCGATCCGGAGATTGCTGAACTCTTAAAACAATAGTCATGCGGATCGGACTGGTGGATGTGGACGGGCATAACTTCCCGAACATAGCGCTGATGAAACTCTCGGCATGGCACAAGCGCCGGGGCGATACGGTGGAGTTCACCGATCCCGCGGCGAGGCGTTATGACAAGGTCTATATGTCGAAGGTCTTTACCTTTTCGCGCGATTGTACGGATCGCTACGACTGCGAGGTCGTGCGTGCCGGGACGGGTTACAGGGACTATGCGACGATTCTTCCCGAAGAGATCGAACATATATGCCCGGATTACTCGCTTTATGGGGTCAAGGAAGCCTATGGGTTTCTGACGCGCGGATGCGTGAACCGCTGTTCGTGGTGCGTCGTGCCCCATAAGGAAGGTGAAGTCCGGGCACACGCTGACATCGAAGAATTTCTCGACGGGCGTAAGCGTGCCGTGCTACTCGACAACAATGTCTTGGCTTCGGAGTGGGGACTTATGCAGATCGAGAAGATCGTCCGCATGGGCATCCGGGTAGATTTCAACCAAGGACTCGATGCCCGGCGTATCGCCCGCACACCGGAGATCGCTGCGCTGCTCGCACGGGTCAAATGGATACGTTTTCTGCGCATGGCCTACGATAGCCGTGCCATGCAGGATGACGTTCATAAAGCCATAGAACTCCTCCGTAAGCACGGCGTTCCGGCCCGGAAGCTCTTCTTCTATGTGCTGATAAGGGATGACTCCGAAGATGCGCTCGGACGTATCCGGGAGCTGAAAGCGTTGGGGTGTCAGCCTTTCGCGCAGCCGTACCGGGATTTCGAACACGAGGGGAAACCCTCGCGGGAGCAATGGCGGCTGGCCTACTGGTGCAACCGCAAGCCGCTGTTCTACTCCGTGGATTATGAGGAATACCGAAAAAAACGAACTTAACAATCGAACTTATGAACAGACTGAAAATCAAATATGCCGTCGCGTACGGCTTTCTTGCAGCAACGGCGGTCGCGCTTATCGCATCGCTATTTGCAGGCTGCCATGTCTATGAACATGAAGAGGTGGAAATTATCCGCTGCCCGGTGATCGAAGCCGATACGATCGACATTCCCGGCTGGGATAAGGAAATCGCAACCCCCGAATTTTAACCGCTGTCACGATGAAAAAACTGTTGATTTGGCTCCCGGGCATGCTTTCGATGCTCGCAGCCTGCACCGAAGCGGTAGAGATACCGGCTCGGGCGCCCGAAAAACAATCGCCCGTCAGGGTCGAACTGCATCTGACGACCGAGCAGCAGGCCGCCACCCGCGCAATGGATGAAAATTGCATTCGGGATGTGAATTTGTATCTATACGGAGATACAGAATATCATTTTTATTTCCCCTCCGTTTCCTCGCCGCTGGTGTTCAACGTCCTTCCCGGCAATTATCAGAGCTATGCGATTGCGAACGCCGGGCAGGATCTGGGGGATAAAAATGCGTTCAAGATCCAGTTTTACGAAACGGCAGTGGACGTGATGGAGTCTTCGGACGCTATCCCGATGACGGATCGGGGAACATTGGCCGTCGATGGCGCTGGCCGGTGTACCCCCTCATCGCTTCGCGTAACGCGCAGTGCGGCGAAGATCGCCTATACCATCGAGGTCGCCGACGCCGTCGCACCGTCGCTCCGTCTTCGCTCTGTGCAGTTCTGCAATCTGCCGCGGACGATACGTCCCTTCGATTCGGGCAGTATTTCCTCGACGGTCGAGGCGAACTACTATGACGGCGAGGCGATGCCTGTCGGCAATGAACGGAGAACCGCGGGTACAGCGTATCTTTTCGAGAACTTGCAGGGCTCGGTAGACACGATCACCGACCAGAAGGACAAGTGCCCTGAAAATGCTCCGTCCTGTGCCACCTACCTGCGGATTCTCGCGGAACGGAGCGCGGACAAAGCCCTTGTCGAATACATCGTTTATCCGGGTGAAAATAACACGTCGGATTTCAATGTCCGCCGAAACACGTGGCATAATCTGGAGCTTGTTATCAGGGGCGAAGATGAGATCGACAACCGGGTTCTCGTCTACGACGGCCTGTATTACGGAACGGCGAACTGCCATATCTGCACCGGCGATCAGGTTACGTTCGATGTTACCCCGTATCGCACGTCCCGCAGCCGCAATTACGCCTATCTGGGAATCGAGGCGGGCAATGAATACGCTCCGGCATCCGCCGGGCTGCTGTGGCAGGACAATAAGATCATTACAGGATTCACGCTTGCGGACAACCGTCTTACGGTGCACACGAACGGTCAGCGGGGCAATGCGCTCGTCGCGGTGTACGATGCCGGCGGGACGATTCTCTGGAGCTGGCATATATGGTGCCTGCCCGGCGACCGGCCGCAGGACGACCGGTATACGAACCGGGCGGGCGAACAGTTCCTTGTCATGGATCGGAATCTGGGGGCCATCGGTACGGATTTGAAAACCCGCTACGGCCTGGTCTACACATGGGGGCGCAAAGATCCCTTTACGTCGAACGAGGTCTACAACGCCGCAGGACGTAAGGATCGGTTCATAAACCATTGGCCGACAATCTACACCTCGAACGGATCCGAAGCCAAAACATACGATCTGACCTATATGACCCGGCACCCGACGACGTATGTCTATACGGGGTGGTACGCCAAACTTTATACCTATTACGACAATGCCCTTTGGGGCGATCCCGCGCCTGTGGACACTTACGGTTGGGCGAGTGCGAAAAGCGTGCATGACCCCTGCCCCGAAGGGTACCGGCTGCCGAGCCGTTATACATGGACGGCTTTCGAGAATTACGTTTTTCCCGGAGAACCTTATGTGGTCGGAGCGTTCGACAACGGCTATTGGTTCCAGCGCTTCAGGGGAGATACGAAGGGGACGTTTTATCCCGTACCGGTCGGGAACGACGATTTTTGGCTGGATCGTGACGGCGTTGCTGTCATGTTGACCGGGGCGGTATCCGAACCGACATCCGCTACGCCGTATCCGACCGTCTATTTCAAATTCGAGATCAACAGCGGGTGGACGAATTTCGAAGGCGGAAAAGGTAAAGGGCTGGTGCGTTGTGTCAGGGAATAGACATTATTTCCGATTCTGTCTTGTAAAATCCTCTGAAATTTACCGTTCATGTCCCGAATCGCAGATTTTTTAGACCGCCTCATGAGGCGCAAGATTCCGGCGAGTGTTTTCGTTACGATGAACCCGCAGATGCAGGCCGTGCGTATCGCCGTCCGAGAAAACGGACGTCAGTCTTTCGAAGATTATATACGCGAACAGGTTGCCGCCTGCTCCCGTTCATCGGTCGTTCCCGACCACACGCTGCTGCATCTGACCTTTCCCGACAGCAAAGCGATTCCGTCGCGCCGAAGTACGACGAACGAGTATTTTTACGGGAAGCTGGCTCCGGCTTTTATCCGGCAGGATATACACCCCGAACCGGCCGTTTCGCTCCGGGATGCGGCTTTCGCACTCTCGAAAGGTCTTTCGCCCCTCTCTCCGGCAGGGCGGCGGGAACAGCTGATGCGCGATCCCGAATACCGGAGATTTACGATGCATTGTGCCCGTACGGCGCCCGACGATGCACCGCTCTATCGGGCTGTAACCTCTTCGCTGGGAACTTATCTCTTCAGCGATACGCCCAAGGGCCGGCGGGCCATGTACTGCTATATGCAATACATGACGGATCGTTTCTTCGGAATGCGGACTGATGCAGATACGCTGAAAATCTATGAATTGAAACATTTGCCGCCCCGAATTGCCGCGATGGCGGACAAGTGTATCGACAAATTCGTGAAAAGCGACCTGAAAAGCGAGTATCCGGGACTGGAGAGATCCCGATACAGTTTTACCGAGGAGAAGTGGATTCCGACATCGGTACTTTCGGAAGGCGTATGTTCGGCAGCATATTCCATATCGCCGTGCTACGAGGACTTCGAGAGGTTCGTTGCCGGGAACCGGACACAGGTATCGTCAGGCAATCACGATCTCGCAACGCTGTTGTATATCGCGGAAAACGGGTACGCC
The DNA here is from genome assembly GCF_042852885.1 of Alistipes sp. i18-0019-D1. Lineage (NCBI taxonomy): Bacteria > Pseudomonadati > Bacteroidota > Bacteroidia > Bacteroidales > Rikenellaceae > Alistipes > Alistipes sp. i18-0019-D1. Next base: position 3,762,126 of record NZ_AP031424.1, on the reverse strand, counting down.
GCATCTGTGGCCGACGACGGGTTGCATCGTTTCAGACATCGGGAGTTCTTCTCCGAGGTGGCGTCGAAACTCCGGGATTGCGACCGGGCGCGTATGGGAAACCGGCAATCGACGCACGACTTCGGGTACGGTGCCTTGCAGCAGCAGGCCCGTGAAATCGCAGCGGGTATTCTTCGCACGGAATACAACATTCAGAACGGGAGATTCCTGACGGAATACAAAGAGTCATCGCCGGATGCAAAACAGCATGTTTCCCTGCCCGGAACGGGCACCGTAACCAAAAGGCGGGAAACGGAACGCAGGCTGCGGCATTCCCGTCCTGTCAGCGGCAAACGTGCCGCAATAAAAATATAACGGATATGCGGGAAGACCGGATACGAAGTATTTACCTGACGCTCGACTGAACGCTGCATGCCGTACGTTTCGCTGTCGGAACGAACGGCGAAGAGGGTTTCAGGCATCACATCTCCGAAGAGTTGAAAAAGACGATACCCGGACGGGCGCTCGAAAACCTGTTCTATCTGCAATACGATCTGCCTCCGGAAGCATCCTTCCATGCGACGACGGAAGAAGCGAAGCGGCCCGATGAACTATACATGCGGAAATTATTGCCGGAATTGACTCGTCTGAAGTTACAGCCCCGTCATGTCGTGGCGAATGACGAGGTGTATTATGCGGCGATGAAAGGCGTAATGCTCTTTACACCGGAAGCCGAAAAGCTGATGCTGACGGAGGATTACTTTTCGGCACGACGGCAAATCCGGCTGTGTGCACCGGATTTGAAACGACGGAATGAAACACGACGGTATCCGATGCCGGTGCTTAAATTATACTAAATACTAATTCATAAAACATTCGACTTATGGAAGTAACCATGATGGAAAACGACGCCTATTTGGAACTGAGAAGGCGTCTGTGCGGCCTGTCGGTTGCCGTAACGGAATTGTATCGTAAGGTAGCTCCGCCCACACGGGAGAAATGACTCAGCACGCCGGAAGTATGCGAGGCACTGCATATCTCGCAGCGGGCTTTGCAGAATTATCGCGATCGGGGAATCATCCCGTATTCCACGATAGGTTCCAAATTCTATTACCGGGAGACCGACATCGAACGCGTCATCCGCGAAGCTCTGATCCGCAGATAGTATGTCGGACATTATTACGAAGCGATCCGAAGAGTTCAAGGAACTGACGGATTGGATGGTGCAAACCACGCGCGAGATCGAAACGGCCATAAAACATCTGCGACCGACGATCGGTCAGGAGCATTATCTGACCGGAGATGAGATTTGCAGACGCTTCCATGTGTGCAAACGGACGTTGCAGACCTTGCGGGATACGAAAGCGATTCCCTATACGACGCTCGGCGGGAAAATCCTCTATCCCGAATCCGGTATCTTCGAGGTGCTGAAGAAAAACTACCGCGACTTCCGGCCCTGGAATAAGTAAACGAACGGCGACCAGACTGATCTGGTCGCCGTTCGTTTAGGGTTAAGCCTCTTTGGAAAGCAGCCGGGTCGTAGGCTGTGTGAGTTCATACAGATTGCCGATGCGCTGCGTAAGAAGACGTACGTCTTCCTTCATCTTGTTGGCGGTTAATTTGGCGTAGATCTGAGTCGTCGTAATCTGCTTATGTCCGAGCATCTCCGAAACGGTCTCGATGGGTACGCCTTTCTCCAGCGTGACCGTCGTTCCGAACGTATGCCGACCGATGTGCGTCGATAGGTTTTTGGTAATGCCGCATTTTTGGGCAATACGTTTTATCGTTGTACACATACTTTTCCGATCTTTCACGGGAAAGACCCGCGTTTCGTCGATTTTACCCGGATATCCTCTATATCGTTCGATAAGCTCTTGCGCAATGGGCAGCAACATGATGTGATAAGGCGTACCGGTCTTCTGACGGCGATTATAGATATATTGTTCTCCCGTCGGAGTTGTTACGATATGATCGTAAGTCAGATTCTTCAGATCTATATAAGCCAGTCCGGTGAAACAACAGAAAATAAACATATCCCGCACGGCCCGCTGCCGATGATAACGCAATTCTATATTCATAAGCCGTTGTATTTCTTCGTCGGACAGGAACATGCGGGGCTTATAATCCGGAGCACATTTGAACGCCAGAAAGGGATGACGGTCTATACAGCCTTGCTCAACGGCTACATATAAAACACATTTCAACGTCTGGGTGCGTTTGAAAGCCGTTGTCTTGCCGCAATGTCCGTCTGAGAGCATCCATGCGTAATATCTTTCGATGAACGTAACATCCAACTCCTTCAAAGTCACATCTTCCAGTTTTTTCAGAACCAGATACCGCACCAGGCAACGGCGTTCTTCCATCAGCCTATCGTAAGTACGTTGCGCTCTGTCACGTCCGATTCTCGCTTTTATAGAATCGGCATGGTAGTCGAAAGCTGCGATAAGCGTTTTATATCGGTCGCCGAAACCATGGTAAGCATTCTTGACCTTATTGGCCGTGACATACGCATCACGGTCGCAGATCGACTGATAATGTTTGGTGATTTGAGCCTTGATGTTTTCAAGCATCTGGTGAATTTCGCGCGAAAGCGTATTTCGTTGCGATTTCAGATAATTGGTTTTCTCATCCCATAGCGCCGGGTCGATATTCAACTTGCAACTGAAACCGGCTTGCGTGCCATTGACCGTGATGCGGCCCATGACCGGAACTTTCCCGTCTTTCGAGATTTTATCCTTTTTCAGATAAAACAGAACTTTGAACGTACTTTTCATAACTCAACAATTTTTAATGTGACAAAGGTATCGGTTGTTGAGTTCTCAAGAATTACGTATATTTGCGCAAGAAATTGTAATTCAGTCGCATATATGCTATTGTAAAGCAATTCGACGGGGTTACGATTTGGTAACGAAACTCCCGTCGAATTCTACTTTTTCAGGCTCTTCTGCCTGAAATTCGTGCAAAAGACAGATTTTATATATCTTGATTATCTGCGTTTTACACTTTTTACCTCCCCGTTCTTAAAAAACACTCATCCCCGACGGGAGGGGCTTTTTTTTACCAAATGTTAACTTTTGCCCGGCCTGAAGCGAGTATCTTTGCACTCCAAAAAATGAATGCGATGAAAGACAGTATCGATTTCGGCAGCATGGAGATTCCGAGACTTTTTCGGAAACTGCTGATCCCCACTGTTCTGGGGATGGTTTTCTCGGCCGTTTTCGTGATTACGGACGGGATTTTCGTGGGGCGCGGCATCGGCAGCGACGCGCTGGCCGCCGTCAACATCACCGCGCCGCTGTTCCTCATCAGCACGGGCGTCGGGCTGATGTTCGGCGTCGGGGCGTCGGTCGTGGCGTCGATCCACCTCTCGCAGAGGAAGGTCAAGGCGGCGCGCATCAACGTCACGCAGGCCGTCGCGGTGTCGTCGCTGCTCCTGGCGGCGTACAGCTTCCTGATCACTTTCTACGCCCGTGAGGTGGCCCTGCTGCTGGGCAGTTCCGAGCGGCTTCTTCCGCTGGCCGTGGAGTACATGCACTGGTTCGCGCCGTTCCTGCCCTTCAGCGCGCTGTTAAGCTCGGGCATGTTCTTCATCCGGCTCGACGGGTCGCCCAACTACGCGATGCTTTGCAACGCCGTTCCGGCGGTCATCAACATCGTGCTGGACTACGTTTTCATCTTCATCCTCGGCTGGGGCATGACGGGCGCGGCGCTGGCCACGAGCCTCGGTTATATCGTGGGTGCGGGGATGATCCTCGGCTACCTGGGACGCCGCCGCAACGTCGTGCGTTTCTGCCGTGTGAAGACGAGCCGCAAGAGCATGCGCCTGACCCTCCGCAATGTGGGCTACATGTGCCGGCTGGGGCTGTCGACCTTCCTCTGCGAGGGGGCCATCGCCACGATGATGTTCGCCGGGAACTACGTCTTCATCCGCTATCTGGGCGAGGACGGCGTGGCGGCGTTCAGCATCGCCTGCTACTTTTTCCCGATCATCTTCATGGTCTACAACGCCATCGGACAGTCGGCCCAGCCGATTTTGAGCTACAATTTCGGCGCGGGAAACAGCGCGCGCGTGCGCAAGGCCTTCCGGTTGGCGCTCCTGACGGCCGTGGTGGCGGGGCTGGCGTTTTTCGGCGTTACGGCGCTGTTCAGCCGTTGGATCGTGGCCATGTTCATCGACAGTTCCTGCCCCGCCTACGCGATTGCCGTCCGGGGACTTCCGCTCTTCGCTTCGGGATTCGTTTTCTTTGCGGTGAACATCGTCTCGATCGGTTATTTCCAGAGCGTCGAGCGGCCCCGCCCGGCGATGGCCGTGACCGTCCTGCGCGGATTCGTCTTCATGGCGGCGTGCTTCTTCGGACTGCCCCTGCTGTTCGGCGTGGAGGGCATCTGGCTGGCCGTGCCGCTGGCCGAGGTGCTCACTTTCGCGGTCGTCGCGGCGATTTACTGGCGGACCCGTTTAAGAAGCGGGTTTTAGGAGGATCGCGGCGTAGCTTTGCCGCTGAAACGAAGCCGGGAATTTGTTTTTTTGCTATCTTTACCGCCTCAAATCTGTAAGGCATGGAGGCGTTTATCGAGAAATTCAGCAGGAAATACAACCTGTCCGCGGCGGACTGCCTGCGGCTGATCGGGCTGATGGAGCGGCGCGTGTTCCGCAAGGGGGAGTGCGTCGTCCGTCAGGGCGAGCGGAATTCCGATTTCTACATCGTGAGCCGCGGCATCTGGCTGGGACACTATTCCGACGACGGCGCGGATGTCTCGGTCTGGTTCGCCGGCGAGGGAGAGACGCTCTTTTCGACGTGGGGCTACGTGGGCAACGAGGTTTCGAAAATCTCCATCGAGGCGATGTGCGACGCCGAACTCTACGGCATCTCCAAAGCCGACCTGGAGGTCTTCTTCGCCGAATCCGCCGAGACGGCCAACTTCGGGAGGCGGCTTTTCGAGAAGCAGTTCCTGGCCCTCGAAAACTGGATACTCTCGGGCGGCGCCCCGCGAGCCGAGGAGCGCTATCGGACGCTGATGGAAGAAAGCCCCGAACTGCTGCAATACGTGCCCCTGAAGCACATCGCCTCCTACCTCTGGATCACGCCGCAGTCGTTGAGCCGCATCCGGGCCAAACTGGGCAAGAAAAAGGGTTGACCTTTGAGGTCAACCCTTTTTTTCGACATCCGACGGCTGCCACCCGCCCCCGAGGGCCTTGTACAATCCCACGAGCGCGAGGTGCTCGTTGCGCACCGCCTTGCTCTCCTCGACCTGTGCGTCGAAGAACTTCCGCTGGGCGTCGAGCACGTCGATGTAGCGGATCACACCGTTGATATACTGCAATTTGGCCAGCACGACGTATTGCCGGGCCGCCTCCTTGAGGTTGAATTTCAGTTCGGCCGTCCTGCGCATGTTGCGGTAGGCCGTCACGGCGTCGTTCACCTCGCGGAAAACCTCCAGCACCTTCTGTTCGTAGGCCAGCCGCGCCTGGTCGTAGGCCGCCAGTGCCGCGCGGTATTTCGCACGCTTCGATCCGAAGGCGAACAGCGGCGCGGTGAGGTTGCCGACGGCGTAGGAGAAGGGCGAGTTGATCAGCCCCTTGACCGCGTCGTTTTCGAGTCCTCCCGTCAGCGAGATCGTCAGCCGCGGGAACCGGTCGGCATAGGCCATGCCTGCCGCGGCCATCGCCGCCTTGAGGTTCTGCTCGGCCTGCCGCACGTCGGGACGGCGTTGCAGCAGCGTCGAAGGCAGGCCCACGGGCAGCGAGTCGGGCATCCGGACGTTCATATCCATCTTCGAGCGCGCCACGCGCGAGGGATAGTCGCCCGCGAGCACCGAAATCTGGTTCTCCTTCTGGGCGATGCGCAGTTCGAGGTCGGGAATCAGCGCCGAGGCGCTCGCCAGTTCGACCTTCGCCTGCTGGTAGGCCGTCTCGGAGGTCAGTCCTCCTTCGAAACGCAGTTTCGCCTGGCGCACGCTCTCCTCACGGGTCTCCGCCGTGCGGCGTACGACGCCCAGTTCGTGGTCCAGGGCCACCAGTTCGAAGTAGGCCGTGGCGACCTCGGCGACAAGCGTCATCTGTACGGCGCGCGCCGCCTCGACCGAGGCGAGATATTCCGCCGCGCCCTTGCGCTTGGCCCAGCGCAGGCTGCCCCATAGGTCGGCTTCCCAGCTCAAGGTGGCTTTGACGCTGAATTCGGCGTCGCTTTTGTGCGCTTCGCCGTAGTAGTCGTTGGTCTCGTTGTCGGCGAGAACCAGTCCGCCGAGCGACGGCAGCTGCGCCGCTCGGCTCACGCGGTAAAGCTCCTCCAGCTGGCGGATGCGCGCTTCGGCCGAGAGCATGTTGCGGTTGCGGTCGAGCGTGCGGCCGATCAGCCGGCAGAGCGTCGTGTCGGTGTAGACCTCCCACCACTTCCGGTCGCTCAGCGTCAGCGTGTCGCTCTGCCCCGCGACGATCTCCGCGGGCATGTCGAGCTTCGGAGCCTTGCACTTCTTCTGCACGGAGCAGCTTCCCGCCGCGAGCAGCAGAAGCAGTCCGAGGAGATATGTTGCGCTTCGTTTCATCGTGTTGTCCATTTTTCTTTCAGTTTGTAAACCCAGACGAAGAAGAGCGGTACGAAGACGATGCCCACGGTGATCGCCACGAGCATGCCGAAGAAGACGCCCGTGCCGATGCCCTGGCGGCTGGCCGACCCGGGACCGCTGGCGAAGACCAGCGGGATCATGCCGAGCATGAAGGCCAGCGAGGTCATGACGATGGGCCGGAAGCGCAGGCGCGCGGCCATGATGACGGCCGTCAGCGTATCGTGCCCCTTCTCGACCGCGTCCTTGGCGAACTCGACGATCAGGATGGCGTTCTTGGCCACGAGGCCCACCAGCATCACCAGTCCGATCTGGAAATAGATGTTGTTCTCCAGCCCGCACGCCCAGTTGCCCAGATAGGCGCCGATGCCGGCGATCGGCAGCGAGAGGATCACCGCCACGGGGATCAGCCAGCTCTCGTACTGCGCCGCGAGGAACAGGAAGACGAAGAGGAAGGCCAGTGCCAGCACGTAGCCCGTCTGCCCGCTGACGTGCTTCTCCTGATAGGAAAGGCCGCTCCATTCGACGCCGATCGTCGACGGCAGGTGGCGGCGTGCGATCTGTTCGAGAATGGCCATCGCCTGCCCCGAGCTGTATCCCTGTGCCGCCTCGCCCGAGATGGTCGCCGCGTTGAACATGTTGAAACGGCGGATCGTGCCCGGTCCCGTGGTGTAGGAGGTCGTGCCGAGCGCCGTGATGGGAATCATCGCCTTGTCGGCGCCCCGGACGAAGAACAGCCCGAGGTTTTCCTGGTGGGCGCGGTACGGGGCTTCGGCCTGGATGTAGACGCGGTAGATGCGGTTGAACATGTTGAAGTCGTTGACGTAGACCGATCCGGTGAAGGTCTTCATCGTCGAGAAGATGTCGGCCATCGGCACGCCCAGCATCTGGGCCTTGTCGCGGTCCACATTGAAATAGAGCTGCGGGATGTCGTTCTGTATCGACGACGAAAGACCCGTCAGCTCCTTGCGCTGCGAGGCGTAGTGCAGCAGCGTGTCGACGGCGCGCTGAAGATCGCCGTACGAGGCGTTTCCGCGCGCTTCGAGCACCAGCTCGACGCCGCCCGAGGCGCCCAGTCCCGGGATCACGGGCGGCGTCGAGAGGTAGACCTTGCTTTCGGGATAGCGGCGCATCTCCCTGCGCACGCGGTCCATCAGTCTGCGGATGTCCGAGGTCTTGCGTTCGTCCCACGGCTTGAGGATCACCGTCAGCTGGCTGCGCGACTGGTTGGTCCCCACCCGCGGGCTGGACCCGGTGACGTTGAGCACGTATTCCACGTCCTCCTGCGACATCAGGTATTTCATGGCGCGTTCCGTCACGCGGCGCGTGCGTTCGAGCGTGGCCCCTTCGGGAAGTTCGAGTTCGACGGTGAAATAGCCCTGGTCCTCCTGGGGCATGAAGCTCTGGGGAACGGCCTTGTTGAGCACCCACAGCGCCACTAACGTCAGCCCGAACAGCGCCAGCATGCGTTTCGAGTGGCGCACGCCGCCGCGGATCATCCTTTCGTAGAACTTGTTGCCGCCGGCCAGCCAGAGGTTGATGCGGCGGAACAGACGGTTCTTCTTCCGTCCCGTGTCGGGGCGCAGGATTAGGGCGCAGAGGGCCGGAGAGAGGGTCAGGGCCACGAAGGTCGAAATCAGCACCGACACGGCGATCGTGATGGTGAACTGCCGGTAGAGCTGGCCGGTGATGCCCGAGAGGAAGCTCACGGGGACGAACACGGCGCACAGCACCAGCGACGTGGCGATGATGGCGCTGCCCAGTCCGCTCATGGCTTTCTTCGTGGCCTCGTAGGGCGAAAGCCCCTCTTCGTCCATCGTGCGTTCCACGGCCTCCACGACCACGATGGCGTCGTCCACGACGATACCGATGGCCAGGATCAGGCCCAGCAGGGTCATCATGTTGAGCGAGAAGCCGAAGGCCAGCATCACGCCGAAGGTTCCGATCAGCGAGATCGGCACGGCGATGGTCGGAATCAGCGTCGCGCGCCAGTTCTGCAACGAGAGGTAGACCACGAGGATCACGAGCAGCAGGGCTTCGAACAGCGTGTGGTAAACCTCCTTGATCGACTGTGAGATGTAGGAGGTCATGTCGAACGGAATTTCGTAGGAGATTCCCTCCGGGAAGTTGCGGCTGATTTCGTCCATCGTCTCCCGGACGGCGCGCGCGACCTCCATGGCGTTGGCGCCCGGCAGCATGTTGATGTTCATTACGGCTGCGTTGCCGCCGTTGATGCCGCTCTCGGTGCTGTACGACGAGGCTTCGAGCGAGACGCGCGCCACGTCGCGCAGGCGGATGAGCGATCCGTCGGGGTTGGCGCGCACGACGATCTCCTCGAACTCCCCGACCGACGAAAGACGGCCGCGGGCGGTGATCGGGATGGTGACGTCGAGGTCCGTGATGGGCTGCTGGCCCAGCACGCCGGCCGCCGATTCGCGGTTCTGGTCCTTGAGCGCCTTCTGCAGGTCCTGCACCGTCAGCCCGAGGTTGGCCAGCCGGTCGGGCTGCACCCATATCTGCATGGCGTAGTAGCGGCTGCCGACGTTCGAGACGCTGCCGACGCCCTTCACGCGGCGCAGCATGTCCAGCACGTTGAGCGTGGCGTAGTTCGAGAGGTATATTTCGTCGAACTTGGGGTCGTTCGACAGCAGCGTGATGGTCATCAGCCGGCTCGACGCCTGTTTCTGGACCGAGATGCCGTTCTGGATGACTTCGGCCGGGAGGCGCGCTTCGGCCTCCTTCACGCGGTTCTGAATCTCGACGGCCGCCAGGTCGGCGTCCGTGTCGATGTCGAAGGTTACGGTGGCGGAGAATCCGCCCGAGTTGCTGCTCGTCGACTCCATGTAGAGCATGCCGGGGGTTCCGTTCAGCTCCTGCTCGATGGGCGTCGCCACGGCCTGCGTCACGGTCTGGGCGCTGGCTCCCGGATAGGAGGCCGAGATCTTGACCACCGGGGGCACGATCCGCGGATACTGGTCCACGGGGAGCATCACCAGTCCCAGCAGGCCGACGATCACGATGACCACCGACAGGACGGTTGAAAACACGGGCCGGTCGATAAAGAAATCCGATTTCATGGCCCGCTATTTTTCGGAGGTCTCCGCCTCGGTTGCACTACTCTTTTCGGGGGCCGGCACGGGGTCGACCTTGTCGCCGTGCGTCAGTTTGTGGAAGCCTTCCACGACGATCTTCTCGCCGGGAACGACGCCGCGTTCGACGATCACCCGGTTGTGTACCTCGGGGCCGAGTTCGATCAGGCGGCGTTCGGCGATGCTGTCGGGGCGTATGACGAAGACGTAGGCGCCGCCTTTCTCGATGACGACCGATTTGGCCGGCACGACCGTGGCGTCCTCGCGCACGTCGAGCAGCAGGCGCACCTTCGTGAACTGTCCCGGCAGCAGGATGCGGTCGGGGTTGGCCATCTCGGCGCGCACGGAGAAGGTTCCCGTTTCGGGGTCGACCTGCGGATCGGCGAAGTCGACCAGTCCGCGCAGCGGATACTGCGTGTTGTCGGCCAGCGTGATGGTGATGTAGGGGTCCCACTTGCGGGTGGAGTCCTTCTGGCCCAGGTTGACGTTGCGGGCCTTGCTTTTGAGGTAGTCGAGTCCCGTCATGCTGAAGTCCACGCGCACGGTGTCGCTCTTGACCACCGTCGCCAGCAGCGATTTGCCGTTGGGGCTTACGAGCGTGCCGATGTCGACGCTGCGCTCGGAGATATAGCCCGACAGCGGCGAACTGACGGTCGTGTAGCTCAAGGCGGTTTCGGCCTGCGTGAGGTCGGCCTCGCTCATCGCCACGGAGGCCGTGGCGCTTTCGTAGGAGGCGATGGCGTTGTCGAGGTCCAGCTGGCTCGCGGCGTTCTGCTCGTAGAGCGGGCGGATGCGTTTCAGGTCGCGGTCTGCCTTGAGCGCCATGGCTTTGTCCTTGTTCAGCTGTGCCTTTGCCTTGTTTACCCGGGCTTCGTAGAGCTTGGGGTCGATGATGAACAGCGGCTGCCCCTTCTTGACGTAGGTTCCCTCCTCGAAGAGCATTTTTTCGAGGAAACCCTCCACCCGGGCGCGGATTTCGACGAACTGCTGGGCGCGGATGCGGCCTACGTATTCGCCGTAGAGTTCGATGTCGTCGGTTTCGACAGGTTCGACCTGGACCACGGGCAATATGGGCTGTACGGGTTCGGGGCGCAGCCACCACCAAAGCCCTCCGGCAATCAATACGGCGATTGCGGCCAGGATCAGCCAGGTACGTTTCGACAGACGGCGGATTCTGCCGCCCGCCTCTCCGCCGAGTTGCAGCGTACGGCGGCCGGCACGGGCCGCCTGCTGCACGATTTTCTCGCGTGATAGTTTCATGTTGTTTCCAAATTCCGGAATTGTTTGCCTGGTGTCCGGTATGTCGGCGCAAAAATACGATTTTTTCGCCGATATGCTATTTAAACGAAGAAGTTGGGCGAATATGATGCCGGAATGCCTATTTTTGTTCATACGGAGGCTATTGGCGTCTTTCCGGAGGACGGCGTACGGCTTTTCGGAACGATGCTGCGGATTTTCTCCGGGAAATCGTATCTTTGCACCTATGAAAACAATTCTACGCATCTTTCTCGCATGCGCACTGTTCTGCGCCGCCGGCGTGCGTGCGCAGCAGACGCCGCCTTCGGGCGCGGCGCTTATCGCCGTCAGCAAGGAGTCGATGACCCTCGCGGTCTACGATTTCAACAGCCGGCTGTTGGCCGTCTACCCCGTCGCCTGCGGCCGGGCGCTGGGCAACAAGGAGAAGCCGGGCGACATGAAGACACCCGAAGGGCTTTTCTCCGTCCAGCAGATTCAGGACGCGAGGGCGTGGACGCACGATTTCGGCGACGGCAAGGGGGAGATCAGGGGGGCCTACGGTTCGCATTTCATCCGTCTGAAGACACCCGGCCACCGCGGCATCGGCATCCACGGAACCCACGACCCCGCCTCGATCGGCACGCGTGCGACCGAGGGGTGCATCCGGCTGAACAACGGCGATCTGCTCGAACTGGTGAAAAAGTATGTTTACGTCGGCATGCCGGTCGTGATCCTCACCTCCGAGGCCGACAGCGCCGTGCCCTGCCGCCTGCCCGCCGCTGCCAAGACCGGACCCCGGCCGACGGTGCAGCCGAAGTAAGGGATCCCGTCCGTCCGCGGCGCTCCGGACTGTCGCCGAAGCGGGCGACGGGCGGCTTTTCAGGCCGGGAGCAGAATCGAGAATCGGCTGCCGCGGCCGATTTCGCTCTCGACCGAGATCGTGCCGCCGTGCGCCTCGACGAACTCCTTCGAGATGGCAAGCCCCAGCCCGCTGCCCTGCACCTTGGTTCCCGGGACACGGAAATAGCGCTCGAAGATGCTCTTGTGGTAACGCGGGTCGATGCCGCGCCCGAAGTCCTGAACGTAGATTTCGACCGCCTTTTCGCGCTGTACGGCGCCGACGATGATGCGCGACCGTTCGGGCGAATGGTGGATGGCGTTCGACAGCAGGTTGGTGATGACCCAGGCGATCTTCTCGTTGTCGACGAAGAGTTTCGAGATCTTTTCGGGATAGTCCACTTCGACGAAACAGCAGAACCTTTCGGCCAGCACCTGCGTGGCCTTTACGGCGTAGTCTATCAGTTCGATAGGCTTGGTTACTTTAGGTATCAGTTTAAGTTTGCCGGTCTCGATCTGGGTCATGTTCAGCAGTTCGCCCGTGATCGAAAGCAGGCGGTCGCTGCTCTCCTTGATGCTCGTGACGAGCTGTTTCTGCTCGCTGTTCAGCGTGCCCAGCCGGTCGTCGCCGAGCAGCTGCAAGCTCATCAGGATCGACGAAATCGGGGTTTTCATTTCGTGCGAGACGGTCGAGATGAAGTTGGTCTTGGCGGAATCCAGCTCCTTGAAGCGGGTGATGTTGCTCAAGACGATCAGGTTGCCGACGAACTGCTGTTCGCGTCCGCCGACGGGAGTGATGTAGAGCGGCGTGTTCTCCACCTGGAAATAGCTCTCCTTGTTGTCGGCGTAGATTTTCAGCGGCTCCTCGTCGGCGCCCTTCTTCGTGTCGTTCAGCCCCCGGACGAGCCGCCGCAGCAGGTCGTTCGACAGCGCCACTTCGGCGGCGTCGCGCCCCACGGCGTCCTCCCGGAGGTTCAGCACCGAGAGCGCCTCGCGGTTCATGAAGAGGATTCTGCGGTCGGGACCCAGCCCCACGATCGGTTCGTGCAGCGTGTCGACAATCGCTTCGATGCGTTTCTTGGCGGTCATCAGGTCGTCGAGCGAACTGCGGCGGTATTCGTCGAGCTTGGCGGCCATGTCGTTGAACGACTCGGCGACGGATTCGAACTCGCGGTTGCCCGGGAAATCGAGCCGTTCCCGGTAGTTGTGGTTGGCGATCTGGGTGATGCCCTTTTTCAGGGCGTCGATCGGCCGCAGCACCGACTGCGGGAACCAGACGAGGATGCCCCCGGCGATCAGGGCGCAGAGCGCGGCGACGGCGATCAGCCACCACATGGCGTAGTCGGCGCGCTGCTCCACCCCGGCGCTCTTGGCGCGGATGGCCGCCATGTTCAGCTCCATGATCCGGAACAGGTCTTCGCGCACGGTCCGGATTTCGGCTTCGGTGACCGGGTCGCTCAGCGAGGCGACGTGGCGTTCGAGCGCCGCGGTGGTCTCCTTCTCGCTGATCTCGGTGATGTTCTGCTGTTGCAGGGCGAGGTTTTCGCGCAGGGCGTGCCGCGATATGGAATCCTGCCCGATGTCGTTGAGCGACCGCAGCATCTCTCCGGCGTATTGCAGCGAGTTGTAGTTGTCGGCGAGGATGGTTCCCGTCGCCCGCGACAGCTGGCGGACGTAGCTGACCGACTGGATGCCCAGCAGCAGGATCATGGTGAAGAGGATGCCGATGCCCAGGGTGATTCTCCTTTGTATTCTCATGGCTTATGAAAAAATGAAAAGGTCGATGTTCATGCGCGACAGCCGGACGGTCAGACGCCGCAGGCGGATTGCGCTTTTCAGCAGCGAAAATAGTGAAAATTCGGGACGCCCGACGCAGACGATGTTTATTTTTTGCTCCCGGCACAGTCCGGCGATGCTCTCCACCGGGGCGTTCGAGCGTATGCGGCGGGCCTCGCCGCCGAGTTCCGTGGCCAGGTTCAGGTTGTTGATCAGGTAACGCTGCCGGGCCAGCGGAATGCGGTCGTCGGCCTCGCGGTCGCCCTGCACGTAGAGCACCGTGAAGCCGGCGTTCAGATGCGTGGCCATGCGCGCCGTCTTGCGGATGACCCGCCGGGCGCGTTTCTCGGAGGAGTCGATCACCGCCAGCAGTTTGTCGCGCCGGAAGGTTTCGGAACCGGTCACCTCGCTGTCCACCTTCTTCTCCACGCGCAGCGCCACCTCTTTCAGCGCCAGTTCGCGCAGTTGCAGCAGGTTGTCCTGCGTGAAGAAGTTGCCGAGCGCCGCGGCGATCTTGTCGGGCCGGTAGATCTTTCCGGCCTTCAGCCGCGCGATCAGTTCGTCGGCCGTGAGGTCGATGTTCACCACCTCGTCGGCCATCGCCAGCACGCTGTCCGGGACCCGCTCGCGGATCTCGATGCCCGTGATCTCCTCGACGACCTCGTTCAGACCCTCGATGTGCTGGATGTTGACGGCTGAAATGACGCTGATCCCCGCGTCGAGAATCTGCATCACGTCCTGCCACCGCTTGGGGTTTTCGCTCCCCTCGATGTTGGTGTGGGCCAGTTCGTCCACGACGACGATCTCGGGGTGGAGACTGACGATGGCCTGCGTGTCCATCTCCTCCAGCTCCTTGCCTTTGTAGAAGAGCCTGCGGCGGGGCACGAACGGAAGCCCTTCGGCGAGGGCTTCCGTTTCGGCGCGGCCGTGCGTTTCGATGTAGCCGATGCGGACGTCGACGCCCGCATCGAGCAGCTGACGGGCCTCTTGCAGCATGCGGCAGGTCTTGCCCACGCCGGCGCTCATGCCGATGTAGACCTTGAACTTGCCGCGGTGCGAACGCCGGATCAGTTCCAGAAACCGCTGAACGCTGTCCTGCTTTTCCATCGGTTACATCCGGAAGGAGATGCCTCCCACAAAGTTGACGTCGTCCAGGGCCGGATTCCAGATCAGGTTGGTGAAAACGCCGACCGACATCGAATCCGTCCCTTTGATCTTCCACGATTTTCCGGCATTGAGGAAGACGTTCTGCACGCAGAATCCGCGGTCTCCGGTGAGGTAGGTCGCGGCGGCGTTCCAGGGGACCATGCCCACGCCGGCCTTCATGTCGACGGTCTTCACCGTGAACGGGCAGGCCGCCTCGAAATACGAGGCATAAGCGCGCTCGCCCTTGTCGTTCACGTCGGCCGCGCCGAAGAGAACCGTGTACCACGACAGCGTGACGGGGACCTTTTCCGAAACGACCCAGCTGGCGCCCACCTCGATGCGGTGGGGCGAGTTGCTGCCGACGGCAAAATAGCGGTCGTCGGCGTGTCCGGTCCAGTAGAGGTCTGCCACCGAAAGGGTCACGGGTCCGAGCGAGTAGGCCAGCGTGAGGTCCATCTCCTTGTAGGTGCTGTCGAAATCGACCGAACCCCAGGCCGTCGCCGAGAAGTTTCCGGCACTCATCGTCAGCGTCGGCTGGAAGGCCGGGCCGCTTTCGCGGACGCCGCGCCATACGTAGGTGCTTACCAGGTCGGTTCCGCCCGAGAATTTCACCCCGCGCTCCCGGGCGCAGAGGTCGGCGGTCAGGAAAATGGCCAAAGCGGCGATCAGAATAAATATCCAGCGTTTCATCGTTTTATTGATTTTCATGGTTTGCGATTAGTTTTCGTTCAGTTCTTCCAAAGCGACGTTCAGGCGCAGCACATTGACCTTCTCCGTACCGAAAAGTCCCAGCCACGGTTTTCGGGTCAGCGAGTCGACCAGGTGCCGTACCGTAGCGATGTCCAGTCCGCGGGCCTCGGCCACGCGGCGCACCTGCACCTGCGCCCCGCGGGGCGAGATGTCGGGGTCGAGTCCCGAGCCGCTGGCCGTGACCATTTCGGCGGGAACCTCCGCGCGGGTGAGGTAGGGATGCGCCGCGAGGAAGTCCTGCACGCGCTGTTCCACATCGGCGAGGTATTCGGGGTTGGTCGTAGCCTTGTTGCTGCCGCCGGAACCGCCGCCGTTGTAGTCCACGGCCGAGGGACGGCCCCAGAAATAGCGGACATCGGTGAACTGCTGCCCCACGTTCGCCGCGCCGACGACCTTTCCGTTGAAGGTCACGACATCGGCTTCACCGCCGTTGGGACCTGCGACGGCCGAGATGCCGCGCAGTACGAGGACATACCCCACGCCGAGCAACAGGCACATTGCCAGCGTTATTTTGAGTGAAATCCAGAGGTTTTTCATAGTTGAAGCAATGCTTTAGAAAAATACACTTATTAACATGTCTATCAGTTTGATGCCGATGAACGGGACGATCACGCCGCCGAGTCCGTAGATGAAGAGGTTGCGGCGCAGCAGGGCCGAGGCCCCGATCGGTTTGTAGGTCACGCCGCGCAGGGCCAGCGGGATGAGCAGCGGGATGATCAGGGCGTTGAAGATCACTGCCGAGAGGATGGCGCTTTCGGGCGAATGGAGGTGCATGACGTTCAGGGCGCCGAGCGACGGAATCGAGGCGATGAACAGCGCCGGGACGATGGCGAAGTACTTCGCGACATCGTTGGCGATGGAGAAGGTCGTGAGCGTGCCGCGCGTCATGAGGAGCTGTTTGCCGATCTCGACGATCTCGATCAGCTTCGTCGGATCGTTGTCCAGATCGACCATGTTGCCTGCCTCCTTGGCGGCCTGCGTGCCGCTGTTCATCGCCACGCCCACGTCGGCCTGCGCCAGCGCCGGGGCGTCGTTCGTGCCGTCGCCCATCATGGCCACCAGTTTGCCGGCCCGCTGTTCGCGGCGGATGTATTCGAGCTTGTCCTCCGGCCGGGCCTCGGCGATGAAGTCGTCGACGCCGGCCTTCTCGGCGATATATTTGGCGGTGAGCGGATTGTCGCCTGTGACCATCACGGTCTTCACGCCCATCCGGCGCAGCCGCTCGAAGCGTTCGCGGATGCCCGTCTTGATGATGTCCTGCAACTCGATGACGCCCGTGATCCGTTCGTTTTCGCAGACTACGAGCGGCGTGCCGCCGTTTTCGGAGATGGTGCGCACGGTGGCTGCGATTCCGGACGGGCAGGGGTTTTCGTGCTCGGCGGCGATGCGGAAGATCGCTTCGGCGGCTCCCTTGCGGATGCGGCGTCCGTCGGGCATGTCGACGCCCGAACACTTGGTTTCAGCGGTGAATTTCACCATCCGCACGCCGACCATCGCCACCGGGTCGGTGCGGACCCCTTCGGCGGCGCCCAGCTCCACGATGGATTTGCCTTCGGGGGTCGGGTCGGCTTCCGACGAGAGCACGCACATGCGCACGAAAGCCTTGGGGTCGGTTCCTTCGGCGGGATGGAAGCGCGTGGCCTTGCGGTTGCCGATGGTGATGGTGCCCGTCTTGTCCAAGAGTAGCGTGTCGATGTCGCCCGCGGTCTCGACGGCTTTGCCCGATTTGGTGATGACGTTGGCCCGCAGGGCGCGGTCCATGCCGGCGATGCCGATGGCCGACAGGAGGCCGCCGATGGTGGTCGGGATCAGGCAGACGAACAGCGAGATGAATGCCGCGACGGTGATGTTCGCGCCCACGTAGTCGGCGAAGGGCTTGAGTGTGGCGCAGACGATGACGAAGACGAGCGTGAAGCCTGCCAGCAGGATGGTCAGCGCGATCTCGTTGGGTGTCTTCTGGCGCGAGGAGCCTTCGACCAGGGCGATCATCTTGTCGAGAAAACTCTCGCCGGGCCGGGCGGTGACTTTCACGAGGATGCGGTCGGAGAGCACCTTCGTGCCGCCCGTGACGGAGCTTTTGTCGCCGCCCGCCTCGCGGATCACCGGGGCCGATTCGCCTGTGATGGCGCTCTCGTCGATCGAGGCGAGGCCCTCGACGATCTCGCCGTCGGCGGCGACGGTGTCGCCCGCGCCGCACTCGAACAGGTCGCCCTGTTTCAGTTCGGAACTGCTGACGATGTGCGACTGCCCGTCGGGTTCGATGCGTTTGGCGGGGGTTTCCTCGCGGGTCTTGCGCAGCGAGTCGGCCTGCGCCTTGCCGCGGGCTTCGGCGATGGCCTCGGCGAAGTTGGCGAAGAGCACCGTTAGAAGAAGCACGGCGAAAACCACGAGGTTGTAGAGCAGCGAACCCTGCGACGTGTTGCCCGTCACGGCGATCCAGACGATCAGCAGCAGCATGGCGAAGGTGACGGCCTCGACGGTGAACATGATCGGGTTCTTGATCATCTGCCTCGGGTCGAGCTTCGTGAACGAAGCGCGGAGGCTCCGACGTAGCAGGACAGGGTCGAAAAGCGAGTTATTTCTGTTTCGTTTCATAGCGGTAACATGGTTAGAAAGTGAGGTAATCGGCGATGGGGCCCAGCGCCAGTGCGGGGAAGAACGAGAGGGCCGCGACGATGATGATGACGGCGAAGGTCATCAGCGAGAAGGTTCCCGTGTCGGTGCGGAGCGTGCCGGCGCTCTCGGGAATGCATTTCTTCGAGGCCAGCAGTCCCGCGATGGCGACCTGTCCCACGATCGGGAAGTAACGGCCCATGATCAGCGCGATGCCCGTCGAGATGTTCCAGAACGGCGTGTTGTCGGCAAGGCCCTCGAAGCCCGAGCCGTTGTTGGCCGCCGAGGAGGTGTATTCGTAGAGCATTTCGCTCAATCCGTGGAACGAGGGGTTGTTCAGCCACCCTATTTCGGGGTTCGCGGCGGCCACGGCGGCCGAGATGCCCGTGCCGACGAGGATCAGGAAGGGGTGCATCAGCACGACCAGCGTGGCGATCTTCATCTCGCGCGCCTCGACCTTCCGGCCGAGGAATTCCGGCGTGCGGCCCACCATCAGCCCGCTGATGAAGACGGCGATGATGAGGAATGCGAAGTAGTTCATCCACCCCACTCCGACGCCGCCGAACCAGCAGTTGATCTGCATGTTGAGCATCTGGAGCATGCCGCTCAGAGGGGTCTGCGAATCGTGCATCGAGTTGACCGAGCCGTTCGATGTGACGGTGGTCGTCATGCCCCACATGGCCGAGGCGGCCGAGCCGATGCGGATCTCCTTGCCTTCCATCGAGCCGAGGTCCTGCGCGATGCCCATCTCGTCGATTTGCCGGCTGCCGCCCGTCTCCTGCCAGACGGAGAGGACGACGCCCGCGGTGTAGGCCAGGAGCATCACACCGAAAATCCATGCCGCGAGCCTGCGGCGGCGCGTGTAGAACCCGAAGGCGAAGACCATCGCCATCGGCAGGATCAGGATCGACCAGCATTCGAGGATGTTGGTGAAGGCGTTGGGGTTTTCGAGCGGGTGTGCCGAGTTGGTTCCGAAGTAACCGCCGCCGTTGGTTCCCAGCTGTTTGATGGGCACGATGGCCGCCGTGGGGCCTTGCGAGATGACCTGCTCGGCGCCTTCGAGCGTTGTGAGCGTCTGCTTGCCGTCGAAGGACATCGGCGTGCCGTTGATGACGAGCAGGATGCCGACGACGAGCGACAGCGGCATCAGGATGCGCGTCACGCTCCGGGTGAGGAACACCCAGAAGTTGCCGATGGTCTTCGTCGTTCTGCCCGCCAGCGCCTTCATGATGCCTGCCATGGCGGCCATGCCGCAGGCGGCCGTGACGAACTGGAAGAGCATGATGACGAACAGCTGCGTGAAGTAGGACAGACCCGTTTCGCCGCTGTAATGCTGGAGGTTGCAGTTGACCATGAACGAGATGCAGGTGTTGAACGCCAGGTCGGGCGACTGTCCCGGGTTGCCGTCGGGATTGAGCGGCAGCCAGCCCTGGAAGACCAGCAGCAGCATGCCCCAGAAGAACCAGAAGAGGTTGACCGTCAGCAGGGCCTTGAGGAACTGTTTCCAGTTCATCTCCTGTGCGGGGTCGATGCCGCAGAACTTATAGATACGGCGCTCGACGGGAGCCATGAAATCGAGCCACGTGCGCTCGCCGCGGTAGACTTTGGCCATGTAACGCCCCAGCGGGTAGCAGAGCGCCACCAGAAGGGTCCATTGCAGAATTACGCCTGAAATTTCGGTATTCATCGATTCAGAATTTTTCGGGTTTTACGAGCACGTACATCAGATAGACGAATCCGAGGATGCTCAAGATAAGGAGACTCGTAAACATAAGACATCAGATCTTTTCGAACCAATCCACACATTTGAAATAGAATCCGTAGCACAGCGCACCCAGGGCGCAGAGCAGCAGGAACAGCATGATTTCATTCATCTCTTCGTTTTTTTGAATTAGACATTTTTTTCACGAACCCGCACAGCATCAGGTCCAGCAGCAGCATTGCGCCGCAGAAAATCAGTATGAGGATAACGATTGCCATTTTGCCGTCGGGTTTTGTTGCCCGTAAGCATACGAAGGGGGTGCCGGAATTTTTGTTCCGGATTCAATGTGTTGAAAAATAGCTGTTTATCGGTTTGCTATGCGTGCCGAAAAAGAGGGCCGCCCTATCAGAATGATAAGGCGGCCCTCTCGGAATGAGACGGTGCGGGGGCTATTTCACCCCGTAGCCGTCGAGTTTTCGGTACAGCGTGGCGATGCCGATGCCCAGCAGGCGGGCGGCTTCGGCCATGATCATGCTGCGTTCCACGGCGTTGCGCAGTTCGCGGACGTTGCCGTGCCACGTGTGGCGTTCGAGAGCGGCGATGTAGCCGGCGTCGATCGAGTCGATGCGGCGCCCCATTTTGTCGGCGAACTGCGCCGCGAAGACGCGGATGTATCCGGCGATGTCGCCGGGACGTTCGCGCAGCGAGGGAAGGTGGATGCGGAACACCGAGAGGCGGAAATAGAGGTCCTCGCGGAAATTCCCGGCGGCGATCTCCTTTTCGAGGTCGCGGTTCGTGGCGGCGATCAGGCGCACGTCGACCCGTGTGGGACGTGTTTCGCCGATCTTGATGAATTCGCCGCTTTCGAGCACCCGGAGCAGTTTGGCCTGCAACTCGACGGGCATCTCCCCGATCTCGTCGAGGAACAGCGTGCCTTTGTCGGCCTCCTCGAAAAGTCCTTTCTTGTCCTTGGCGGCGCCCGTGAAACTGCCGGCCCGGTGGCCGAACAGTTCGCTTTCGAGCAGTTCGCGCGAGAAGGCCGAGCAGTTGATCGCCACGAAAGCCCCCTTCGCGCGGCGGCTGGCGTGGTGGATGGCCTGTGCGAAGACCTCCTTGCCGGTTCCCGTCTCGCCGGTGAGCAGCACCGAGGTGTCGGTGACGGCGACCTTGCGGGCCAGGTCCACGGCCCGGCGCAGGACCTCCGAGTCGCCGACGATCCGGTCGAAGGAGTGCTCTTCGGAGAGTTTGTTCTCGATGCGGGTCAGCCGCCGCTGCATTTCGGCCTTTTCGGCCGCCCGGCTCAACAGGGGCAGGATCTTGTTGTTGTCGTCGCCTTTGGTGATGTAGTCGAAGGCGCCGTTCTTGATGGCCTGCACGCCGTCGGGGATATTGCCGTAGGCCGTCAGCAGGATCACTTCGGCAGCGGGTGCGGCCTCCTTGATGCGGGCCACCATTTCGACGCCGTTGCCGTCGGGCAGCTTGACGTCGCACAACACCACGTCGGGGTCGTACCGGCGGAGCATTTTCAGCCCCGAAGCGCAGTCCGGAGCCTCGGCCACCTCGTAACCTTCCAGCCCGATGATCCGTGCCATCAGCCGCCGCAGCTGCTCTTCATCGTCGATAATCAGAATTTTCGCCATGTCGTTCGCTCGTTCCGTTCTTTCGGGCAAAGGTAAGACATTTTCGGCTTGCGCCGTTACGGCATGACCAGATTCTGGTGTTTTTTGAATAGCCGTGGCCCCGGATTTCGGGCCGGAATCGCGTAATTTGTACCGATTAAACTAAAGAGAATACGCGATGAATAACAAAACCCTGCTGTTCTGCCTTCCGGCAATCCTGGGCGCGCCGTTGTTCGGGGCGCATGCTTCCGGCAAGGAGACACCCGAAGACGACGGCGAAAAGACCGGGCGTCCCAACGTGCTTTTCCTGTTGACCGACGATCAGACGTTCAACACGATCCGGGCGTTGGGAAATACCGAAATTCATACCCCGAACATGGACCGGCTCGTGCGGCGCGGCGTGGCATTCACCCAGACCCATGTGATGGGCGGTCTGAACGGCGCCGTTTCGCAGCCCAGCCGCGCGATGCTTCTCACCGGGCGCGGCCTGATGGACGTGCACCGCAACGGCGGCTTCATTCCCCAAGCGGAGAAGACCTTCCCGGAGGTGTTCCGCGAGAACGGTTACACGACCTTCGCAACC
Source organism: Alistipes sp. i18-0019-D1 (assembly GCF_042852885.1). Taxonomy (NCBI): domain Bacteria; kingdom Pseudomonadati; phylum Bacteroidota; class Bacteroidia; order Bacteroidales; family Rikenellaceae; genus Alistipes; species Alistipes sp. i18-0019-D1. The sequence goes on along the minus strand of NZ_AP031424.1, from coordinate 3,740,235 downwards.
GGGAAGTGGCACAGCGACAACGCCTCGTTCAACCGTTCGTTCTCCACGGGGGCGAACATCTTTTTCGGGGGAATGCATCCCTACGGCCGGAACAACGAGCTGGGTCACCGGCGGCCTTACCTCCACCAGTACGACCCTGCGGGCGATTACAACGACAGGAACGGCGCATGGGCGGATGCGTCGCCCGAAACATTTTCGTCGAAACTCTATGCCGACGCCGCCATCGGATTTCTGGAGGCCGAAGCGTCGTCCGGCGACCCGTTTCTGATGTACGTGGCGTTCACCTCGCCGCACGACCCGCGCAACGTGCTGCCCGGCTACGGGCGCAAATACGCCTCCGCGGAACTGTCGATGCCCGCGAACTTCGTTCCGCAGCACCCCTTCGACAACGGCGACCTCAACGAACGCGACGAAAAACTGCTCCCCACGCCCCGCGTCCCGGAGCAGGTGCTCGCCGAACGAGCCAATTACTACGGCATGGTCAGCGAGGTGGATTTCCAGATCGGGCGCATTCTCGACGCCCTCGAAAAGAGCGGCAAGGCCGCTAATACGATCATCGTCTTCACGTCGGACAACGGGCTTTGCGTCGGCGAGCACGGCCTGCTGGGCAAGCAGAACCTGTACGAGGCGGCCGTGAGGATTCCGATGGTGATCTGCGGACCCGGCATCCCGCAGAACACCGTGCGCGACGCCTACTGTTATCTGTACGACCTCTACCCCACGCTTTGCGGCCTGGCGGGCATCGAGGTCCCGGCCACCGTGAAGGGTGTTTCGCTGGAGGAGACCCTGCGCAACCCCGAAGCCGGAAAACGCGAGGACATTCTGCTGACCTACATCAACCTCCAGCGGGCCATCAAGAAGGACGGTTTCAAACTCATCCTCTACAACGTCGACGGACAGCGGCATCCGCAGTTGTTCGACCTCAAGGCCGACCCGATGGAGATGAAGAACCTCTACGACGATCCCGCCTACCGCGAAAAGCGCGAGGAGCTGACCGGGCTGCTCTATGCCCGGATGAAAGCCGCGGGCGATTTCTGCGACCCCGCGAAACCTGACTGGGGCTATCCCGGAAAACTGGACTGGAAGCAGGTGGTGCAGGTGAATCCCTGACGCCCGCAAGCCGCGGAAAACCCGAAAACGGGGAATCTGGAAAAACGGGTTCCCCGTTTTCGTTTTGAAAGCGGCGATATTTTATTATCTTTGGGGCCGTAACGACACTTTTTGGTCGGGAGGCTCTGCCGGACCGGACACGATCCGGTTTTGCATCCATCCGGCTTTTTTACGATCTTTGCTCCTCCTAAACGAACGAAAGCCGATGTCAAAAATCTCATCAGCTGCATTTGCGGACACCAAACCGCACTACGACATACTCGACGGATTGCGCGGCGTGGCGGCGATCACGGTCGTCTGGTTTCATCTGTTCGAAGCCTATGCGACCAGCCATCTCGACCAGCGGATCAACCACGGCTATCTGGCCGTCGATTTCTTCTTCATACTTTCGGGTTTCGTCATCGGTTACGCTTACGACGACCGCTGGAAGAAAAAGATGTCGGTAGCGGATTTTCTCAAGCGGCGGTTGATCCGGCTGCATCCGATGGTCGTCATGGGGGCCGTGATCGGCGCCGTCATGTTCTATTTCCAGGGCTGTTCCGTCTGGGACGTATCGACGGTGTCCGTATCCATGCTGCTGGCGGCCACGCTGCTGAACGCGCTGCTGATTCCGGCGACACCCGGCTCCGAAATACGGGGACTCGGCGAAATGTATCCGCTCAACGGCCCGAGCTGGTCGTTGTTTTTCGAGTATATCGGCAATATCCTCTACGCCCTCTTCATCCATAAGCTCCCGACCCGGGCGCTTTCCGTGCTGGTGCTGCTCGCCGGCTGCGGGCTGGCGGCGTTCGCCGTCTGGGGACCCCTCGGCGACATCTGCGTCGGGTTCGCCATGGACGGGGACAATATGCTCGGCGGTTCCCTGCGTCTGCTGTTCGCCTTCTCGGCCGGGCTGTTGCTTTCACGTGTGTTCCGACCCGTGCAGATTCGGGGTGCGTTCTGGATATGCGGGCTGGCGGTCGTGGCGCTGCTGTCCGTGCCGCGCATCGGGGGAAGCGAACATTTGTGGATGAACGGGCTGTACGACACCCTGTGCGCCGTGGTTCTCTTTCCGCTGCTCGTCTTTCTCGGGGCTTCGGGAAAGACGACGGACCGGGTGACGACCCGGGTCTGCAAATTCCTGGGGGACATTTCGTACCCGCTGTACATGGTGCACTACCCTTTCATCTACCTCTACTACGCCTGGGTCAAGAACGAAAACCTCACCTTCACGGAGTCCCTGCCCGGCGCCCTGGCGCTCGTCGCAGGTTCCGTGATACTGGCTTACCTCTGTCTGAAACTGTACGACGAACCGGTGCGCCGGTTCCTGACCGACCGCTTTTTGCGCAGGAAGAAATAGCCTGTCCGGACGGGATCAGTACCAGACGACTTCCCCGTTTTCATAGAGGAACGTGCGGTTTTGCTCGCCCCGGGAAATCCCCTTGACGTAATACAGTCCGCCGAGCGGAACGCTGTCGAAATCGACGTAGATCCGTTCGGCCTTCTTGCGGTCGTGCAGTTTCCAGCCGCCGTCCTGCCAGTAGTGGAGTTCGTATTCGTCGCCCGGGCATATCGTATTCCCGTCGCCGCGCCGGATGTAGGCGATCGTTTCCAGGGAGACCGGTTTCCCGAAGTCGAAACCGACCCACCGCGTCGAATCCTGCACCGCAAAGTAAGTGATCGGGTCGTTGTCGCTGATGTGTCCGGGGGTGTCGTAGTTCGGATTGCGGACCGCCGCGCCGGATGAAAGAAGCGTTCCGGTTATCCGTTGCCCCGTTCCTTTTTCGTAAAAATAGAGTTCTGCGAAATCGGTCGACTTCTCCGAAGAGGACATGAGCCGCCAATACCGGTAAGGCAGGGTGTCGGACGGAGCCGTTTCGCCCGCGAGGAGGTTCCACTCGGGAAACTCCGCAACGGTTTTCGCTCCTCTGAAATCCGGATTGTCGGCCGCCTGTATCCGTCCTCGCTGCAAATACTTCCGGATCGAATAAATATGGGTGAACGCCGGGAATTTCCGGTCGAGCCGGATGCTTCCGAGCCGCGTGGTGTCCGCACGGGGGTACGAGACGTCGCCGCGCGAATCGACGATGAACGGCTCCGACATCGGGACGGTCTCCCCGTCGCGGAATCCGACGACCAGGTAGAGAATGTCCCGCCCGACGCTTGCGAACGACGCCCGGTTGCGCCGTATCCTGCCGATGTCGACGGGAACCCATTTGCTGTTGTCGAAGACGGCGAGGTAGGCGTATTTCGTCCGGAGGCGTTCCCGGAACAGCGGGACGGATATGTCGACCGTCCGTCCGTATTCGCCGGTGACGTCCTGCATGAACAGGTAGGACAGCGACGCGGGGAGACTGCCTTCGCGTTCCAACGCCTCCAGAAGCAGCGGGTGCGGGGCGTAGGTCTCGCGGAACACCTTCGCCAGCCCGTTATCGGTGTAATGGTAACTTCCGGGATAGGATCTGAAAGGTTCGTAGTCGACGTTCCGCCGTTTGGTGGCCAGGACGATGTTCCAGTAATGACCGCCCGAGCGGTCGGGCCAGTTCGGGGTGAAGTCGAACGCTACGGGGATTCCCTTGCTCCGGCAGTTCAGCAGCCCGAAACGGGAACGGTCGCGGCAATCGCCGTAGGGCTGTTTGGCCAGGGTATTCAGCCGCAGCACTTCGATCAGCTTCGCGTCCTTCACCCTGCGCATCTTGACGCTGTCCTGGAACTGGAAATTCACAGCCTCCGCGGCACGCCGCGCATTGTACTTGTAGTCCCTGATCTGGCCGATGTGGTCCAGTTCCCCGCGCCCGTAATCGCGCCAGTCCCGTTTCCAGGTGTCGAGGGGCTGTTTCTCCGCGCATTTGTAGGGCAGCACGTATTCGCAGAACTCCTCGAAGCGGAGATGCCGCAGGTAATTCAGCGTCCGCCACAGCCCGAACGAGTAGTCGATATTCCAGATCAGGTAATCGGCCCCGATCACCCGGATATCGTAGGACAATTTGAGCTGCCGCCCGAATCCGGCAGCTATTGCGTTCGTTTTTTCGAGCAGTTCGTCGCCCTCGGTCGCGCTTGAAAACAGCGAGTCCAGCGCATCGCAATAGGCGTAATAGGGCTTGGCGGGATACGACGTATGGTACGGCATGTAGCGGATCAGGTACTCGGCGGCGCGGTATTTCAGGCTGTCGGCCGGGTCCTGCCGGTAGTGCTCCAGCACCTTTTCAAGCTCCGGACGGTTGTCGCCGGCATGGCGCAACGCTTTCTCGACCGCCGCCCCGTAGTGGCTGCACGCGGCAATCGCCGCAACGGAGAAAACGGCACTTGTCCATCGGAATAATCTCAACATCTCGTTAATTTTAATCAGTGCCACCGTACCCGGTTGTTCTCCCAGGTGAAAATCCGCTGGGAATAGCCCCGGTTGCCGCGGATGAAATAGAGACCGTCCGCCGGCAGCCGGTCCGTTTCGAGGGTGACATCGGCCGCCTCCTGCGTGTCTGCAAGAACCCATTTCCGGTTGTCCCAGTAATAAATGTCGTACGTGTCGCCGACGCATATCGCATTGCCGTCCCCGCGGCGTATGTAGGAAATACGATCTATTCCGACCGGCTCGCCGAAGTCGAAGCCGACCCAGTAATCGGTTCCTTTCACCCGGCAATAGGTCTCCGGGTTGTCGTCGGCGATATGCTCCGGCAGGTGTTCCCGGTCGAGTGATCGGCCGGAGCTGATCAGGCGCCCTTTTACGGGCCGTTTGTCACCTTCCCGGAAAAAGTAAATTTCGGCCATGTCGTATTCGTCGCCCCCGGCGGCCCTTAACCGCCAATACCGGTAGGGGCGTCTCGGCGGGAGCACCGTTCCCGAGGTCATCTTCCAGCGGGAGATCATCGCGACGGTGTCGGCTTGGCGGAAATCCGGATGGTCAGAGGCCTCGATCAGTCCGTTGCCGAGGTATTCCGTTTTATAGAACACGTGCTGGTACATCGGGTTTTTCCGGTCCAGTACGACCCGTTGCTTCCGGGTCGTGTCGGCCTCCATATAACGGATTTCGCCCCCGGCGCTGACCGTGAAAGGCAGACTGGCCGGTTCCAGATTACTGTCGCGGCAGATCATGGCCATATACGTCACGTCGTGTCCCATGTTTTTGAATAGGGCATATCCCCGGCGGACTTTGCCCCAGTAGACCGGGACCCACGATTTGTTGTCGAAAGTGGCGATATAGGCCATTTTTTCGCGCTTGTATTCCGGGAACAGGCGGATTTTCAGGTCCGAGGTCCGTTCGTATTCGTGCGTTACGTCCTCCGTACAGAGGTGGATGACTTGGGCGGGCATCTCCACGCCCTGCGAAAGCAAGCGGTACAACTCTCCGTTTACTTTATATGTCTGGCGGAAGATTTTCGAAAACCGCGCGTAGACGTAGTGCGGATAGTTGGGATTGCTGGCAAACGGATTGAACATCAAATTGATTCCGCGCGTCGTGTGTACCACGCACCAGCTGTGCCCGTAAGTGCGGTCCGGCCATTGGGGCGTGAAGTCGATAGCTACCGGCAGCCCCTTGCTGCGCATCAGCTGAATGGCCGAGGTCGCGTAGTCCCAACAGGTGCCGCCGCTCATTTTCAGGAAGGTCGTGGGACGGGTTATCGGCATGAATTTCAGATCGTGGAGCCAGATTTGCGGAGAAACGCTCTTCTTCATCGTGCCGTTCACCCGGGAAACGGACGCGAGCGGATTGTATTCATAATCGTAATTCTGCTGTATCTGGTCGTACGATTCCGACCTGCAAACGTTTTTCAGTGCCTCGCGCCAATTGTCCAGGGGCTGTGTGTCGATGCATTTGTAGGGGAGCAGAAATTCGCAGAACAGATCGAAATCCAGATGGTAGGCCCAGCCGGTCTGCCGCCAGTCGGTGAATGCCGCTTCGATATTCCGGATCAGGTACTCGGCCGTCACGGCCCGGATGTCGCGCTGTGTGAAAACCGCGGACCGCAACGAGTCCGAAACCCGTTCGATCTTCTGCATCACGTCGGTCCGGTCCGGAAGCGAAAGCAGCGAATCTACGGTGTCGAAATAAGCGTCGTACGCTCCGCCGATTGAAGTATGGTACGGCATGTAGCGGATCAGATACTCGGCGGCGCGGTATTTCAGGCTGTCGGCCGGGTCCTGCCGGTAGTGCTCCAGCACCTTTTCAAGCTCCGGACGGTTGTCGCCGGCCATTTCCAAGGCCCGCTTCACGGTCGGCAGGCCGTCGTCGCAGGCTGCAAGCGCAACGGCGATGACCGACACCGCACAAAAATAACTTCGCAGAAGGTTCGTCATGGTGAAATCGTTTTTCGGATAATCGGTTTATTCAACCCGTTTCCACCACCGGTCCGGACGCCGGTGATGAGTGTAGGGGTCTTCGGAAAAGCTGATGCGCCGGACCACCCCGATGATGAACTCCTCGGGGACGAAGCCCAAGTAACGGCTGTCTTTCGAATCGGAGACGTTATCGCCGCAGAAAAAGTAATAGTCGCAGCGGAACGTATATTCCGGGAGGGGCTGTTTGTCGAGCAGCGCCTGTCCGCCGCTGTAAGTCAGCTTTCCGCCCGTTTCGTATTCGATCGCCTGCCTGTATAGTTTGTAGTTGCGCAGGTCGAGTGCGATGCGGGTTCCCGCCTGCGGAACGCAGAGCGGCCCGAAATTCCGGATCGTCCATCCGAACAGCCTGTCGTCGAAAGGCATCGCGCGGAGCACCTTGCGCGGAATCAGCGAATCGGGGGTTTCGTGCAGGCGGCGCTGCTGTCCGGTGTCGCCGATGGGCCCCGGATGACGGTTGTTCCGGAAATAGCCGTTCCGGACCGAAACGCTGTCACCGGGAGTTCCGATGCACCGCTTGGAATAGACGTAGTTGATCCGGAATTCGATGCGGTTCCGGTCGTAGCCGCGCGGGGCGTTGAAAACGACCACGTCGTTTACGCCGACCTTCCGGATGCCGGGCGTCCGGAATGAGCGCAGCGGAATGTCCTTCCCGAATTCGAGCTTTTTGTAGATGCGCGCTCCGGCAATCAGCTTGTTGACCAGAATGCGGTCTCCGGCGATCAGCGTCGGGTTCATCGAATCGGAGGGTACGACGAACTGGTCGCAGAGGAAAATCCGCAGCAACAGCCAGCCGGCGAACAGCAGACAGCCTCCGCCGAGGGTCCACGTCAGGTATTTCAGGATTCGTCGCATGATCGGTCGGGATTGTTCGGGGTGTTTGTCAGTTCATGCAGTTCGGCCTGCATCTCACGGGTCTGAACCGATTCGATCTTGGGCCGATGGGCGATGACCCGGCCTGCGGCTGCCCGGGCCTTTGCCGTCTGCCCGGTCGAGAAGTACAGCTTCGCAAGCAGGTACAGCGGGTAGATGCGGTCCGGAACCATATCGTGGGCATGCAGGTAGGCTCGTTCCGCCGCTTCGAAGTCCCCCAGCGCTTCGCAGTTTCGGCCCGTTATGTTCCAGAACATCGGGTCGCTGCTGATCTGCATTCCGAGAGCGAGGATTTCGTTGCTCCGCCGGTAATCGCCGGTTTTGTGGAGCGAATAGCCGTAGTCGTAGAGAAACCGGAAATCCCAGCGCATGGCGTTCAAGTAGCGTCCGCCGTCCTCCGCGGCGTAGTCGTACCGTTCGGCGGAGACCCAGATACGCACGTCGTTCCATTGCCGGCTGGCGTTTACCCGCAGCTCGGAACGTCTGTACAATCCGGGCCAGGCCGCGAAGCATCCCGTCAGCAGCAGGGCCACGAGCGTGATGAAACGCCCTTTGCGGATACGGACCGCCGGCCGGGCCTGCGTAGCCGCGAGCAGCAGCACGAAGAGCAGGCGCAGGGGCAGCACGCTCCACGGATAGGAGAAACACGCGAAAACCGCGGCCGCCAGCAGGCCGTACCCGAGCGGGTTTCCCCGGCGGATCAGGCTCAGGAGCGCCGTGCCCGTCATCAGGAGCAGCAGGACGAATCCGCCGATTCCGGTCTCGGCCCCGAACTGGAGGTATTCGTTGAAACCCGATTCGGGACATCCCGCGACCTGCGTCTCCTTCTCCGGGCGTTCCTTTGCGGCGAAGTAGGCGGCCTGCTCCTTGCCGAACGCTCCGGCGAAATTCCCGGGTCCGACTCCGCAGAGCGGGTGGCGCAGCATGATGCGGGCGTCGATCTTCCACATCAGCAAACGCCCGTCCGCCGAAGGGCGTTTCAGAAAATAGGCACCCGTGGCGGCTCCGCCCAGCAGGAGCAGTGCGATGGCGGAAAAGAGAACCGTCCGCAGCGGGTTCACCCGGCAGGCCCGGCGCAGGCGGCGGCCGAAACCGAATTCGCGGAGAAGCAGCGCCACACACCCGGCGATGGCGGCGATCAGTCCCGCGCGGCTCATTGTCGACGGCAGCACCACCGCGGCGAGGATCGCCGCGCCCCACCCCAGCAGGTAAGGTGCGACGCCCAGTATCAGCACGGCCGGGCGCTGCCGCCGCAAGACGCTCCACGAACGGAATACGCGCGCCGCGAGGTTTTGCCGGCGGACGATGCAGGCGACGCCGCAGATGCCGGCGACGGCGACGAATCCGGCATAAGGTCCCGGATTGAAGAACGTCCCGGTGACCCGGAACAGGCTGTGGTTCGAACAGGCGAAGCCGTAGATCTGGCGTATGCCGGTCCAGGCCTCGCAGATGCCGAAGCCGCACAGCAGCATCAGCAGCACCGTCATCGTCCGCCGTTCGGCCGTGTAGATGATCCGCAGGGCGGCGTAGAGCATCGCGGCCTGCAACACTTCGTCGTAGCGCACGGCTCCGGCCGGTCCCGCGTGGCAGAACCGGGCGAGGGTGACACCGGCGAAGAGAATCGCGGCGAGCAGGTCCGTGCGGTTTATTTGCAGCGAAGGGCGGAACAGCGGGCAGAAAACGACGGCCAGCACCAGCAGGGCGGCTGTCGCGTACAGGGTCGAGAGCGTGTTGGCCTGCAGTTCCCGGGTCGGCACGTCGAGCGCCGCGGAGAGCATGTACCAGCAAACGGCCCCGAAAACGAGCAGCGAGAGATAGCGGGTCGACGGTTTTACATACTTTGTCATACTGTTTTGCGGGTTTTGCGGCGCATCGGCAGGAAAATAGGCAGATAGACGACCAGCGCCAGGATTGAAAACAGCGTGCCGCTGATGGCGGCCACGGCGAACGCGAACCAAAAAACCTCCTCGGGACCGTCGTAGAGGAAGGGAACCAGTCCCAGAACGGTCGAGACGATGGTCAGGAGAATGGGCACGATTTTGTGGTTGTAGGCTTTCAGGTAGAGCGGGATTCCCCGTTTCCGGGTATTTGCGGCCCAGTTGTCCTCCTCGTTGATCAGGTAGATGCCGGCGTTGACGACGATGCCGCACAGCAGGACGAAGGCCGCGAAGCCGCCCTGGTCGAAGATGAAGTCGGACCATCCGAACGTCAGGAAGACCCCGATGAACGAAATCGGAATCATCAGGACGATGACGACGGGTTTGCGCAGCGACTCGAAGATGACGGCGCACATCGTGTAGATGATGGCGATGACCAGCAGGATCAGCCATACCTGCTGCTGTTTTTCCTTCCGGCCGAAGTTGTGCGAGGGGGAGTCGGCCCGGAATCCGATCGGCAGGATCTCTTCGTTGAGCTGTTTCACCGTGCGCTCGATCAGCCGCTTCCCGAGTTCGTAGGAGCCGATGAAGTCGAACCCGACGAGAATTTCGTAGGACTGTTTGTAACGGCGGATGGAGACGCCCGTGCGCTGTTTTTCAATCGACCCCACGGCCGAGAGCTTCGTGTGCAGCGAGTCGATCCGCACCTGCGCGTTGGCGATGTGCCAGCGGTCGAAACGACCGCGGTCGCCCGATTCGAGCACGACCTGCTGCAACTCGCGGCCGTCGTAGACCGGCGTCAGACGCGATTTGTAGAGCATCGTGCTGAGCAGGCGGTAGTAGTCCGTCACGTCGAGACCCGCCGCGGCGATCCGTTCGTCGTCGTAGCGGATGCTGAATTCGTTATGGGGCAGCGTCCAGGCGTTGCCGTCCATGATCTCGGGTTCCGCGACGCGGCGGTTCCGCGACAGCGAGTCGATCAGGGCGTCGGCATAGGCCGACAACTGGTCGTAATTGTAGCCCCGGAGCCGGATCTGGTTCGGGCGGTAGCTGCTTACGACGTTGTTGTTGAACGAGTTGTCGTCGATGCCCCAGACGCGCCACGTCGCACCGCCGAAATTGATCGCCGCAGCCGTAAGTTCCTGCTTGAGCATCGTGGGGAAGGCCGTGTAGACGAATTCGGGGCGGAACGTGATCTCGATCCGGGCGTTGTCGTAGGAATAGATGCGCGTGCGGAACATCTCCACTTCATCGAAACGGCTGATGTAGTTCTCCATGTGCCGCACGACCTCGTTGAGTTGCTGGACGGTGCACCCTTCGGCCATGCCGGCGTTGACGTAGAGCACCTTCTGCTCGGGTTCGCGGAAGTTGCTGTAACGCCCCGTCGCGGTGTTGAACAGGTGGAGCGACGACCCGAAAACCTTGTCGATGGTCGCGCGGTGTTCGGATATGAACCGGCTCTGCATGATGCCGTTGTACCATTCGGAGCGCCGCGGGAGCGGTTTCCCGCCTTTCGGTTCGATCTTGTCGGGCAGCAGGAACGTCGGGATGCCGAAGCCCCAGACCAGGGCCACGATGAAAATCCAGCGGTGGCGGCGTCCCCAGGCGATGAAGCGTCCGTAGAGCCGTGAAAACCGTACGGCGAACCGTCTGCGCCGGACGGAGGAGGCCGTCATGCTGCGCCCCAGCGGAAATTTGTCGAGCAGCGCCGGGACGAACAGCAGCGCCACGAGCAGCGAGACGGCGAGGTTGATGACGATTACCAGCGAAAAGTCGGTCAGGTTGGCCTGCTGTTTCTCGGGAAGCAGCCAGACGATGCCCAGCGCCCCGATCGTGGTGAGCAGCGCCCCGAGGATCGAGACGAAAACCCGGCGGTCGCGGTAATAGCTGTAATGGTCGACCATGATGATCGACGTGTCGATGATGATGCCGAGCGAGACCGTGATGCCCGCCAGCGTGTAGATGTGAATGTCCAGCCGGAGCAGGTTGTAGAAGACCACGGCGACCAGGATGTTCACCACGAGCGTCACCAGGATGATGAACAGGTAGCGCAGGTCGCGGCTGACCAGGAAGACGAACAGCAGCAGGATCGCCACGCACAACAGCGTCCGGACGTATATTTTCTCCAGCTCTCCGGAGACGTAGCGGGAGGCGTCGTAGTTGAGCGTCGCGGAGATTTCGGGCGGAAAACCCGCTTGCAGGCGCTCCATCTCCGCGCGGACCGCCGCGGCGACGCGCAGCATGTTCGTATGGCCTTCGCAGGAGACCGAGAGGTTGATGGTGTTCAGCCCGTTGATCCGGAAATAGCTTGTCGGCAGAGCCTCGCTCCAGCGCACCGATGCGAAATCGCGCAGGTAATAGATCCGGCCGTTCCGGTGCGCCACGGGGATCTCCCCGAAGTCGGGCGACGCCCGGTTGCGCAGTTTCAGCACGATGCTGCGCCCGGAGCCGTCGGCCTGCGGGAGCGTCGTGAGTCCGATCACTTCGCTGCGGAAGTAATCCCGGAAGGCGGCGGCGAGGTCCGAAGCCGCGATTCCGACCGGCTCCATGGCCTTGGGGTCGAACGTGATCACCCATTCGAAAGGCGTGACGCCCGAAAGGGAGACCTTGCCGACCCCTTTGATCCGCGAAAGCGGCGCCGAAACGTAGTTCGAGACATACTCCTCGATGCGTTCGGACGGAAGGTCGGCCTTGATGGTGTAGACCAGCGTCTCGGATTCCCGGCTGCCCGATGTGGCGAGCGAGATGTTGGGATAGCTGACCTCCTCGGGCAGTTTTGCGTAGAGGTTGCGGATCGCCGAGGCCACCTCGAAGCGTGCCGCCGCCATGTCCGTGCCCTTGCGGAACCACACCGTGACGCTGCCCCGCCCCTTCGACGAACGCGACGAGACGCTTTCGCAGCCCGCGACGGTCGAAAGCGTGCCTTCGATGCGCGACGTGGCGCCCTGCTCGACCAGGCGTGCCGATGCGTCGGGCCAGGAGAAGGAGACGTCGATCTTCCGCTCGGGGACCGTCGGCGTGTACTGGATGTTGAGCATCGGAAGCATCGCCACGCCGATAACCGTCAGCGCCGCCATGATCAGCAGCACCGAAAAGGCGGGAATACCGCGCCGCGGGGTGGGTATGTTCCGCGGATCGTTCATCGGCGGGGTCTGTAAATTTCGTAGTAGGCCAGCGGAATGAAGAAGACGCTGACCAGCGTACCGACGATCATGCCGCTGATGATGGTCAGCGACATCGGGAATTGCAGGTCGGAACCCATGTCGCCCCGCATCAGGAAGGGTGCTACGGCGAGAATCGTCGTGAGCGAGGTCATCACGATGGCTTTCAGGCGTCGTCGTCCCGCCTCCATGATGGCGTGCCGGAGGGCCATGCCCTGCCGCCGCAGCGAGTTGATCGTGTCGATCTTGAGAATCGAGTCGTTGATCACGATGCCGCACACCACGATAAGTCCGATCATCGACATCAGGTTGAGCGTCTGTCCGAACAGCCGGAGCACGACCAGCGCCCCGAACAGGTCTATGACGATCTCCGAGAGGATGATCCACGGCTGGAGCAGCGACTCGAACTGCGCGGCCAGGATGAAGAAGAGCAGCAGCAGGGCCACGGCCAGTACGCCGACGAGCTGCCCGACCATGCCGCGGTTCGAGAAATAGCTGCCGCTGAAACTCACCTCGAAGCGGTCGTCGGCGGACACGCAGTTGCGGATCGCCGAGATGACCTCCGGAACCTCCCCGGAGCGGGGCGCCAGGTCGAGCGGATAGTAGTTGCCCTCGGTGCCGGCGACGACGTTTTTCAGGTCGCGACTCATGGTCTGGCGCATCAGGACGCTCACCGGAATTTCGGCCTTCGAGGTGCGGATGAAGGTGCTGCCGAGCAGGTCGTCGAGACTGCGCAGGTTGTTGCCGATCACGACCGGAAGCGACTCGTCGCCGGTGGTGACCGTGAAGAGCGTGTTTTCGTTCAGCGCATTGCGCAGCGTGGCGATCAGGTCGCCGAACGAAACGCCGTAGAGCGCCATCTGTTCGGGCTGTGCGACGTAGAGGATGTCCTCCTGCATCGAAACGGGCGGTATCTCCAGGTCGGGAAGCGCCTCCCGGATGCGGTCGATCAGCCGTTGCAGTTCGTCCGGGTCGGCGCTGCGTCCCGACGTCGAGCGCAGCCGGGCCGTCAGCGCGGCTTCCCGGTCGGCGAAGATCATGTCGAAGACATTGCCCGAAACCCCGAACGAGCAGCGGGCGCCGGGCGCATGGGCCGCCAGGTAGTCGCGTACGGACTGCTGCACGGGTTTAACGTCGGAGGCGTCGCGGCATTTCAGGTAGACGGTGGCTTCCGCCACCCCGTTCTCCTCGGTATGCGAGAGGATGAACTGCTGGACGCCCGCCATGACCGTGGACTGCGAAATCCGCTCCCCGAGCGACGCGACGAGCGCCTGCGTGCGGCGGCCGTTCTCCCCGGCGGAGATGCGGTCGTTCCAGTCGATGCGCACCAGCATGTCGCTGTAAGTCATGGCCGGAAGGCGCTGCTTGTCGATGTCGAGGAACAGCACGGCCAGCCCCAGCGCCGAAACGGCGTAGATGCCCCACATCAGCCACCGGCGGCGGAAAAACCATTTCAGAACGGCGTCGTAGCGGTCGGTGATGCGGCCGAACGAAAAACGTTCGAGCCACGGCGTGGGACGGAAGGCCTCCTGGCGGCCGTACCACCAGCGGTAGTAGACCGGCAGCAGCGTAATGGCGACGCCGTAGGCCACGAAGAGTGTGATCGTGACGGCCATCGCCTGATCGTAGAACAGCGCCCCGGCCATGCCGTTGATGAAGATCAGCGGCACGAAGACCGCACAGGTCGTGAGCACCGACGAAAGCATCGGGGCGATCACCTCCTGCGTGCCCCGGACGACGGCCTCGGTCAGCGGCTCGCCGCGCGACCAGCGCGCCGTGATGTTGTCCACGACGATGATCGAATTGTCGACCATCATGCCGATGCCCAGCACCAGTCCCGACAGCGAGATGATGTTGATCGAAATGTGCATCAGGAAGAAGACCAGCACCGAGATGATCAGCGTTACCGGAATGGTCAGGATCACGAGCATCGGCGACTTCAGGTCGCGCATGAAGAAGAAAATGATGACGCAGGCCAGCAAGGCTCCCGTGATGATGTTGTTCACCAGGTTGCTGATCGAATAGTCGAGCAGTTCGGTCTGGTCGCGCGTGACCGTGAACTCCACGTCCGGATAGTCCCGGCGGAACTGGCGCAGCTGTTTGTCAAGCTCCTCCTTGAGTTTCGACATCCGGGCGTCGGCCTGTTTCACGACGGCCAGCGACACGGCGTCGCGGCCGTCCGAGAGGACCATCCCCTGCCGTTTGCGGGGGTGTTCGACGACCCGGGCGAACTCCTTCAGACGGAACAGCCGTCCGTTGATTTTCAGGAAGATGTTCTCGATGTCGCTCCGGCCGCTCACCACCGAGCGGAATTTGACGCTGTACTGGTATTCCCCGTCCCGGATGGTCAGGCTGCCCAGCGTCACGTCGGCCTTTTTGAGGGCGCTCTCGACGGTGCTCATCGTAATCCCCGCCTGCCGCAGTTTCGCTTCGTCGGGGATGACCAGCAGTTCGGGGGCCACCGTGCCGCTCAGGTCCGCCATCGCCACTTCGGGCAGCTGCTCGATGCGCTTGGTGATCACCTGCGAGGCGAAGCGGCTCAAGGCCGAAAAGTCGTCCGACACCGGGTGCAGTTCGTCCCGGGGACCGGCGGGCCGTTCGCCGCGCACGGTCAGGTTGATGTAGAAGGCCGGGATGTCCGTGGCGCTGGCCTTGATCACCTTCGGACGTTCCAGGTCGCGCGGCAGGGAGGAGACCGAGCGGTCGATCTTTTCGTTGACCTCGATGAACAGGTAGTCGATGTCCGAACCCTGCTCGAAGGTCAGGCGGATGATGCCGCTGCCTTCCCGGGCTTCGCTGCGGAGGTCCGTGAGCTGCGACAGCTGGATCAGCTGCTGGCGCAGCGGCGTGACGACCGTTTCGTCCAGCTGCCGCGCCGAGAGTCCCTGCGCCGGAATCTGGATGGTGATATATGGCGCGTCGACGTCCGGAACGAGCGAAACCGGCAGCAGACGGCTGCTGACGATGCCCAGGATGATCAGGACCACGGCGATCATCGTCACGGCAATGGGCCGGTCGAGTAATTTGCGTAGCATGGGCCGTTCGCGTTTAGCGGTTTTCGCCGAGCGTGACTTCCGAGCCGTCGGCCAGGTTCAGGTTCCCCGAGACGATCACCAGGTCGCCCGGGTTGAGTTCGGCGCCCCGGTCGGTATTCGCCTCGACGACGTATTCCCGGCTGTTGGCCAGCGAGGTGTGGACGTAGGTCCACTGCGCCCTGCCGTCTTTGTAGCGGAACAGTACCTCCAGGTTGTCGCGGATGACCACGGCGTTCTTCGGTACGACCAGCCGGCCGGGGACACGCTGCCGCACGGCCACACGCACGTTCATGCCGTCGGCCAGCGTGCCGTCGTTGACGACTTCGGCGTCGACCTGCACCTGCCCGTGCTCGTCGATCGAGGGGTTGACGGCCGTGATACGGCCCTTCACCTCTTTCCGCAGGTCGGCGAACGGACTCACGGCGACCTCCATACCCGGGCGCAGAAGGCCGTATTCGGATTCGAGGGCCGTGAACCGGACGTTGAAACGGCTGTCGTCGAGCAGGGTGCAGAACTCCCCTTTCGATTTCTCGTAGACCTGCTGTTCCACGTCGGCGACCTTTCCCGCGAAAGGCGCGCGCAGCGAGCACTGCTCCAGACTCCGGAGCGCACTGCACAGCGACGCTACGGCGTCGGCGTAACCCGAACGGATACGCGCCAGCTGTACGACTTCGGCCGGAGGGGCGACCGTGTCGCCGAGCGGGTAGCCCTGCCCCACCAGCACGTCGAAGAAGCTCAACCGCGCCTTGTCGAGGGCCAGCTGCGCCCTGTGCACCTGCAGAGCGTATTCCGCCGTGTCGAGACGGGCGATCAGGCCGCCCTGCCCCACCCGGGCACCGTTTTTCGCGCCGATGGCGGCGATGATTCCCGCGACCGGGAACGACAGCGTGCTGCGCCTGGAGGCGATCAGACGGCCGTTGCTGATCAGTTCGCGCTGGAAATCGCGACGCCGGAGGGTGTCGACCGTCACCTGGTTGTATTCGATGCGGTGCTGCATCCGGTCGGACGAAGCGTCCGTTTTGTCCTTTTTCGCTTTGCCGCAGCCCCCGAGAAGCGCGGCGCAGAGCATCCACAGCGTGTATTGTTTCATGTAGAGGTTATTCTTTGATGAGTTTGTCGAATTCTGCGTTGATGTCGGTGTGCGACAGGAAGTCGTAGAGTGTCTTGCGCCGCAGCGAATAGTAGTAGTTCCAGAAATCGGCCAGCGCCGAAACGTAGGTCTGGTTCGCCTGGTCCTTCTCGGTCTGCGCCGTGTTCATCTCCGTGACCGAAACCGTTCCGCGCCGGAAATTCTCCATCGCGATCGCATAGCGGCGTTCGGCGACCTCCCGGGCCCGGGCTGCCACGGCGCACTGGTTGCGCTGGTTGTGGAACTGCTCGATCAGCGTATAGACCGCATGCCGGAAGTCGATCTCGTCCTGCTCGATCTGGTTGCGGACCATCTCCGCCTTGGCTTTGGCCATGCGGACGCGACCCCGGCCCATGCCCCAGTCGAAAATCGGGATCGAGAATTGCAGGCCTACGACCTCCTGGTCCAGCAGGTTCGAATAGGCCGACCGGAACGTCTCCCCGGTCTGCGACAATCCGAAACGGGCGTTTATCGTAGCCGACGCGCCCCGCTCGGCTTTGGCCTGGGCGATGCCGGCATCGGCGTTGAGCGTGCGGATCTGGTTGTCGACGTTGAACGACGAATTTTCCAGCGCCTTGTCCAGGACGAGGACATAATCGACGTCGATGGCCGGAATCCGGTCGTCGAGCACGGGGTCGATGTCGACGTTTTCGTTGTAACGGAGGTAGGAATTGAGTTTCATCTGCTGCTCGCGGACGGCGAGGCCCGTGTCGTTGATCGACAGGCTGTCGTTGAGCATGCGCAGCTGGAGTTGCAGCAGTTCGTCCTGCGTGATGCTGCCCAGCCGGAGCCGCTGCTCCGCAATGGCGTGCAGCGCCGTGGTGTTGGCGTAGTTCTTGACGGCGATGGAGTGCCTGGTCTTGCTCAACAGCAGTTTGAAGTAATAGCTGACGGCTTGCGTCGTGACTGCCTCCATCGACTCGATGTAGGTGCGCTTGGCGAGTTCGTACTCCTTCGGGGCGATTTTCTTGTTCCAGCGCAGTTTGTTGTAGGCGAACAGCGGTTGGGTGTACGAGAGCGTAACGGGCTGCGAATAGTAGGATTTCGAATCCTTCGGGGCGAACTGGTCCAGTCGGTTGAGCGACGAATAGAGCCGCAGGGTTCCGCCCGTCAGCGCGATGTCCTGCTTGATCGACAAGCCCAGCGTATTTTGCAGGTTGTAGTTGTCCAGATAGCGCATTTCCCCCGTGTCGTAGTCCTGCAGCAGGCGCAGCGAACGGTCGAAACTCAACACCTCGCCCGTCAGGTTGAGCGACGGCAGCCGGCTGGCCTGGAACGACCGGAACGACCAGTAGGCCGAAAGGAACGTATATTTGGCCACCATCGCCGCGATGGACTGGTTCTGGGCCGCATAGATGGCGTCGTCGAGCGTCAGCCGGACGTGGATCGTCTCCGGCTGCGAAGTCCGTTCGGCCCGGCTGACGGACTGACGGGGCGGCGTTGCCGGCGGTTGCGCCGCGGCAGGCGCGAGGCCGAGCAGTCCGGCCGCGACGGCTGAAAACAGTTTCTGTGCTCTGAATTCCATGGTTTTATCCCTATTTTACAACCACATTGTATTTCCGTTATGATGGGTGAAAGGACGGTTCTATATTCCTTTCGTTACGGTGCCCTGGATGGCAAAGGTTACGGGGCCGGGATTGGCGCTGTGCCGTACGGCGATCTTCTTGAAGAAAGTTCCCGGCTGTTCGGCGGTAAAGTGGATTTTGAATAGGGTCTGCCCGCCTGCCGGAACGGGCTTTTTGTCCCATGTGACTTTGGTGCAGTGGCACGACGTGTAGGCGTCGAGCAGTACGAGCGGCTTCTCCGACCGGTTCACGGCCTCCAGCGTCAGCTCCCGGCTTTCACCGAGTGGGATTTCTCCGAGGTCGAGGACCGCCCGCGCGAATTTCAGCACCTCGTCCGTCTCGACCGTGTTGTTTTCCATATCGACGCTTTGCTCCAACGCAGCCATATTGGCCGCTGCCAGCGTATCCGACGGTTTCGGCGCGGTCCGGCAGGAAACGGCGGAAATAAGCGTCAAAAAGAATGATAAATGTCGGAAATTCATAATATTATCGGGGGCTTCCTATTCTCTGTTTAGTACTCCTTCGTTTTTAATCAATTGATCAATCGTGTTTTTATACAGTTCCCACAGTTTTTCATTATGGACAGGGTTTCCGACAAGAACAATCTTGTTTTTCCGATCTAAAAGAAATGTATGAAACATCGCGTCTTCCGGAATAGTCGGATTATTGGTGATAAAATCCTGCCGGTCATCAATATATACCAGCTTGTTCTCCATGTGCATTCCTTGGAAGACACGTTTGACAGTCGAGAGATCCTTTTGTTTCGGTGTGAAAATGAATAAAGTCTGATACTTACCGTTGCTGGCTTGTGTAATATGCGACACCTCGTCCCACTCCCATATGCGGGAAAGGGCACAAGAAGCACAAGTTTCAGCATCGAAATAAACCACCATTTTTGCCGGGATATTCAAATTTATGGAATCCAATGCTTTATTGAATAATGAAGATGTGTCCGGCAGTATGATTTCAGTCGAAAAAAGTTGTCCGATCTGTTTCTTCCGGTGGTGTTCCGTGCAGGATAAGAGCAGGATAATGCTGATGGGAATAAGTAGATATTTCATTTTAGACTTATCTTTTAGATGTAATATATTTGCATAATTTATATTGGCCGACGGAATCACATCCTACTCCGTATATTGTACCGTCGTCATCTACTGCCACCGATTCAAGCGCATCGTTCAGAATATAGGATTTAACCGGATTTCCGTCAAAATCGAAACAGAACAGTTGCGGCATGCTATTCTCCATTTGGGGTCTTTCAACGCCCCACACAAGTCCATATATAGCGTCGTTGGTAAGGAAAAGATCTTCAAAACCAATGATAGATTCCGAAGATGTAGTTACCCAACGCGGTTTTGCGCCTTGAGCATAATTGTACCGAGGCTCAAAAAAGAAACGCGCTGTTCTCAATTTCAATCCATTATCGTCGATATCGAATAACTCCAATATGCCGCCTATGTAGGTCGCCGAGACAAGCGTCTTGCCATCCGGACTCAATTTGGCTTTTACGGCATATTCGGTCAACGCCCAATTATCTTCGTCTTCATTGGAGAGTTGAGGATAGTCAGTATAAATATTATGAAACGTTTCGTTTGTAGGATCCCAGAATCCATAACGCAGTTTATCATCATTGCCTTTTGCGATAAATTCATCTTTATATAGAAGCATTTGCGTTATAAAATTGGGAGCATTCGTAACCGTATACTCTTTAAAATACGGTTTCCGATCTTGTAATATGTCGATAATGTCGAAAACAACTATTTTTTTGTAATTGGGATCGTATGCTGTTATCGAACCATTATAATTCGTATTCGCGGAATTAATATCCATAAATTCTCCGGGACCACGGCCTTTCCGACCGAAACTTTTAATAAATGTACCATCACTTTTCCGGAAAATATGGAAACATTCAGCTTGTTGATAAGAGTCATGGACAATTAATAGCGAGTCTAAAATCATCATATCTTCCGGAGAACTAAATAAAAAGGATTTATTCAATACAGTCGATAAAAGGCGCTCTGTTTTTCCGGCTGTTATTGTTCCTTCGTATGTAATCGCAGATTGTCGGCTGCATTGATTACAAAAAACGGCAACAATAATTGAAAAACTAACTATTTTTTTCATTTTGTAGAAGCCGATTATCGCATTGCATATGAAAATAAATAAAAATAATTTTCTTCCGAATTTGCATCATATCCACAAAAAGCATGTCTTTCTTTATCATATAAAATATGTGTTAATGAATGATTCAACTTAATACGATCTAGCTGTTCCCCCTTGTAATTGTATAACTCTAAAACGACTGCGTTACCTGAAGAATTCCCAGCAAACAAACAAGCAAACCAATTATCGGTACAGATAATGTCGTTATAATATATCAAAGTGGAATTTTGAGATTCAAGTGGATCTGTAATCACATATCGGGGCACGAGGTCTTTGTTATCCGATAACTCCAGTATTTCGATTCGATTAAAAGATTCATATGCTTTGATAATATATTTTCCATTGGTTTTAAGCAAATAATCATATCCTAGATATTGATCTTTAGTCCTATCTCGTTTTAAAATATCCCTATAAAACGATAAAATATTTTTATTTGATAAATCGACCACAGAAAGTTCATCTTTACTGCGATCCGATGCCCTCATTACATAAATTGAATCGTTTATTTGCAGAATATTTACATAAGGTTTCAGCAATGACTTCTCCTCTGCATTTGTTCCGATTAAATCATAATCTAGACATAAAAATAAAGAATCTCTTTGAATCACATAGCTCCTTATCCTTCTACTTGGGATGTCGTACAATGCGATTTTATTGTTTAAAGCGCATTCTGCCCAATTTGCAGAAATAAATTCATCCGGTCCCCTGCCAATTTTAAGGACTTTATTCTTATAATGAAGTTCTGGCCAACTCCATAACTGGATAATTCCCTCTGTTTGAGAACTGTTTATAACTAAATTATCATCAACCAGACACCAATTGAATAGTGTAATCGTGGAGTCGGGAGAAACAATATCACTGCATAATTCAGTCCTTATCGCATCCGTTTTGATTATTGTAGTGTAATAAGTGTTTTGTCGCTTGGTACATGCTATCACAAGAATAATACACACTACACTAATGACAATTCTTTTCATGTTCGTATATTTTATATGGGCCTATCCAAAAGGAAGGCCCATAAAATGTAAATTAAATGCAATGATCATCTTCTACCGGTCTGTGTGATCTCCAAATTTTGCAACAATCATACGCTCCTCCGTTTCTACTGGTAAAACTTCGATAACCGTTTCGGTAATTGCAGTCACTTTCGTCATGCGCCAAAGCCTCAACATTTGCGTTGAGCAAATCCGATACATTTGTTTTGTTGTAAACGGAATACCCGGTTACAGCAGCAGCGGCCATCAATGCGACAGCCCCTGCAAGAAGAAGTTTTTTCTTCATAATTGTAAAAATTAGGTTAATAATTTGATAAGGCCATAAAATTATGGCTTCTCTATCCCGAACCGTCTTCACCGGTCCAAATTCAACCTGTAAATTAAAGAACGAGTCGGGGTGTGCGCCAGCCCGTACAACAGACCTTGGCTGTTGTCGTACTGGATCGCACCAAGGGCTTGCGAAACATGGAAAGCTTCGATTAAGTTGCCCGACCAATCGAAAGTGACCAGATGGTCACAGCTTTCCAGCCCTAACCCCGCCTCGTTATATGTTTTTCCCGAATATATCGTATATATGTATTCATCGCTGCACGTCACGTCGAAAAAGCCGTTGACATTCGATTTCCGGATCGCCGCGACCGCCATTTTCCCCGATCTCGTGCCGACAATGTCCGGGTAATGGTATGCGATCCGGGCTATGCTTCTGATCGAATCTCCTGCTATCGCGTTGATCTCGATAATGCCGCAGTTGCTGTTCACGCAGACAAAGCGGGAGCAGTCCGGTTTCATGGCGAGCTTGCTGTTGATATAGGCTGTCGGCAGCAACTCGTCGCCGATCTTGCGTTCCCCCTGGGGATATTCCCCGAAATAGCCGACTTGTCCGGATTCCAGGTTTATAAGCCGGTAACGTCCCTCGGGATAAAGTCCCGTGGAGATGACCCGATTCCCGTCGGTAATGCACGAGACCAAACCTCCGGAAGGAAGTTGCCGGAACGTAGCATCGTTCCGGACGACCGAGGCCATCGCATTCGTGTTACAGTCTGCGATTACGATATGTCCGTTTGCATCCAAAGACGTTGTGGTGATCATCTCTCCGGGACCCCGGCCCCGCTTTATAACACTCTTGCAGGAATTATCGCCTAATCTATATTGAGCAAGGACATCTTCACTGCCGGGCCGCTGAAAAAGAAACCATAAGACACTGTCCGTCACGGCAAAATCGTTCACGCCGAAGGCCTCGATCGAATCCAGACACAGAAACTCCTCCATAACGGCTTCCGGGGATTTATCCAAGTCAGCCAGCGGATTTTCCCGTCCGGAATTGCCCTTGCAGGCGACAAAAAGCAAAAACGCTATAAATAAAAAGGGTCTCATGTGAGTTTAATCGGCCATCGCCATCCCTAAATATACACCGCTATAAGTAATGCATACTCCAGAACAACTTACACAACCATCAACATCATCTTCATTCAGACTTAATGCTTCCACGTTTAACAGAACTAATTCCTTTATAGAATTTTTCTGGGTCGCGATTAAATAGCTCAAAACGGATAATCCAACCAACAGACCACAAAACAAAATTTTAATCTTCTTCATAGTATCCCATATGTTTTGGTTAACGGATTCAAAATTACCTGCTCTGCCCGAGAGTTATGTTATTTATAGGTTATAAATATTTATTACAGTCGTTTTTTTACTACTTTTGAAAGCGATTTCTCCGAAAGAAAATGAACAAACGAGTAAAAATAGCCATTCTGATAGCCTTTGTAGGAGTAATTGCCATTCTGTCTCTGCAAGCATTATGGTTATCAACGTCCTATAAATTGGAGCAGAAGAAACTTATACAGAAGGCAACTCCGTTGATTGAACAGACTATACATGAAACAACTTTACGAGATTCTCATGAATGGTGGGATTCAATACAAGAGCGATATGGCAAAAGTATAAGACCTTATATTGGGAGTGTTACATATAATGATAGTTTGGCTGTAATTAAAGTTTATAATCCCAAAACAGGACTTTATAATCACTTCGGCAGAAAATGTTCAAAAACAGACTTGGCTAAATATGGGATGGGGCCTCATATGCTTTATCACGTTTGCGGATTGGACCTCGGACAGTTCAATTTGCAGTTGGATAGCGTGTTTCGAGTAAACGGTATTTATATTCCCTATATAATCGAAAAGGTGAATACCCAGACGGGGCGGGTCGAGAAAAGCACGAATAGCGAGTTGGCTGACGGCATTTATACGGTTGTCTGTGATACCCTGCAACTGGGCATAACCGGAACAGACGGCATTGTCGTGAAATTCGACGGCTCCTATTCGGGGATGTTCGCACAGATCCGCTATATTCTCCTGTCGTCGTTTGCCATCACGTTGCTGGTGGCGGTGATTCTGTTCGGCATCATCCAGATTGTCATTCAACAGCAAAAACTGTCGGATTTCCGCGAGAATTTTGTCCGGCACATGATTCACGAAATAAGAAATCCGGTCGGATACCTGAAACGGGTTTTGGAACTATCCGCACGAACGGACGATGACAGAAACCTGCAAACGGCATCGAGGAAAATCGGCCAGATCAATCTGCTGATCGAGAAACTCCTTTCGACGACTTCGAACAAACTGGAAATTCAGAAACAGAAGATCGACATCCGGGAAATTCTGGAAAATATCCGTGAATCCTACCCGGATGCCGCTATAACCCTGGAAATCGCTCCGGACGTCCCGACGTTTAAGGCCGACCCTGTCCATTACGGCAATGCGCTGCTGAATCTGGCGGACAATGCCATTAAGTATTCTCCCGCCGAAAAGCGGATCGCCATCCGCTGCTACCTGGAAAAGAATCACGTATGCGTCTCGGTCAAGGACTGGGGAATAGGAATCCCGCTGGAGTTTCAGATATTGGTTTACGACCGCTATTTCCGGGTTCCGCACAAAAAATCGGTCAACGTCTCCGGATTCGGTCTGGGATTGAGCTATGTAAAGATGGTCGCCCGGGCGCATGGCGGAACGGTCTCTTTCACGAGCATTTATAAACAAGGCAGCGAATTTACGATAGGAATTCCTTATGACAACGAATGACTGTATCATTTTATATGTTGAAGACGACGAAGATATCGCCGAACTCAACATCCGATGGTTCGATGAGCAGGGGTATGAAATGGTATATGCCCGAACCGGGGCCGAGGCGATCGGAGCATTCGGGAAAGTGGCTCCGGACATCGTCCTGCTGGATATCATGCTTCCCGACACGACGGGCTTCGAGGTCTGCAAACGCATGCAGGAGATCGATGAAGATGTACCGGTTATTTTCCTGACATCGCTGTCCGACAGCCGGAACGCAATCAAGGGGCTTCAATCGGGGGCCTACGATTACATCCGCAAAGACACCGACCTGCCGGAAATAGAAATGCGCCTCAAAGCGATCCTGGCCCGCACCGGATACAACAACGTCGTGCGCATCACGGACGCTTGTTATGTCGATAGCCGGAAAATGACGATCGTCGTGCAGGATAAAGCGTACAAAGTCGGAGGCCGGCATATCCAACTGCTCAAATTGCTCCTGCAACGGAAAAACCACATCTGTGAACGGGATTTCCTGACCACGAAAATATGGGGCGACAACCTGATCAACGCCGATATCTACCTCAACCAGTCGATCTGCACCTTGCGGCGCATATTGTCCGCCGACAAACGCCTGAAACTGAAAACTTTCCGGAATACAGGCGTCATTCTGGAAATCGACAGATAAGCCGTTGGCGCCTCCCGGCGCCCGGCAATCAGGCGCCCCATGCAGAATCGCATGCAACATTCCCCAGATCGCTTTGCCGTATTGATGATTGCGGTTTTGTTCTGAATACCCTTAAATGCATTGCAATTCTAGCGTCTGTAAATGAAAAAATCAGCAATCTCTTTTTGTAAGTTGCTGATTTTCAGAGCGTAAAACGGAAGCCGAACCTTGGGTTTCTTTCCGTTATGTATCAATATGTTACGGCGTTCTTTGGTTTTTTAGGTCACCGATAAGCAGTTCACCTTTTGCGCCTTGCTGCATTTCTACGCGTCAATACAAAGATACACAATCTTTTAGACAAAAACAAATCTTTTATTCTATCTATTTTGGCGGAGTATTTTATCGTACCCGTCGAAATCCATCAGGTCGAACGCTTCCACCCGCTCCCCCGCTTCCCGCCGTGCGGCTATGATCTCCAACAGTTGCCCGAATTGCCGGAACCGCCTTATCGCGTCGGCTCCCGACGGGGTTTCCCGGCCTCCCGCCCACATATCATGCCTTACGGCATAGGCGTATGCAAACACCTTGAGCGAAAGATGATCGTGGCGCGGCGTTTCCCGCAGGCGGAATATCGCATCCGTATCGTCCGGGGTCGTCAGGTAATGATACCACCCCGGCGGCGGCTCGGACCGCCATTTGCGCACGAAGATCATCGGCAGGTGTTCCGCCCGGATCACGAAATTATTGCGCCGCAGGTAGGCGACGCTCTGCCGAATCTCTTGATAGGGATCGTAATAAGGGCCTCCGTATATTCGGTACTGCTTCCGGTCGGCCGGATAATGCAGGCTCGCATAGCCGGGATGGAGCAGTTCGTATTGCACGGGCAGCGGCACGGCCATATCCGTCAGCAGTTCGTGCAGCAGTCCGACCATCTGCGCCCCGGCATGGTGTTCTTGAAAAACAAGCAGGTCGCAACGCTCGATAAACAGCCGGAACAGCTCCGGAGGCGAAAAACGCTCCGCGCATTGTTCCATCACCTCCCGACGATCCGCCGCATCGATAATCGGGTTGCATTCGGCGGCTTTGCCGTGCGAAACGTTTTGCAGATATTCCCGCCATTGCCGGGCCGTCAGCACAA
Organism: Alistipes sp. i18-0019-D1; assembly: GCF_042852885.1. Taxonomy (NCBI): domain Bacteria; kingdom Pseudomonadati; phylum Bacteroidota; class Bacteroidia; order Bacteroidales; family Rikenellaceae; genus Alistipes; species Alistipes sp. i18-0019-D1. Next base: position 3,714,144 of record NZ_AP031424.1, on the reverse strand, counting down.
CGGCGACCTCCAGCCCGGAGTGCTTCGCCCGTTGTTCCAAAAGGCAGGCCGCAACCGACCGCTCGGCTTTGCCCGTCAGGGCGATCAGCACCCGGACGCGCGACATGGATTTCAGATAGTATGCGGCGAGTTGTTCGAAATACTGCGCCGTGCGGAAACCGCGGCCGCAGCCGTACAGGATGCCGAGGGTAAAGGCTGGTTCCATAGTTTGTGGTTGTCGGATTAAAAAGCGGAAGCGGGGCCGAAACAATCAAGTGACGCAACTTCACAGATTGAAGAATTCGTTTCGGTCGCCCGCATCCGCAAAATAAAAAGGACGGCCGGGCACGGGATTACTTGCTTGTTACTACCAGATTTCAGAGCCATGTCCGCCGTCCTTGTGAAATCCCCGGCAGACACGGCAATGCCTGCCGACCAAGGGCCGACGAATGCCAAAAACGCCTCTTTTCGATTGATTTGCCGTGACATAATACCGGGGTTGAGTTGTGTGGGTGCGCCCCGGAATGGAAATAAAAAAAGGGGCGCATTTGCAGCCCTTTAGTGTAGGTCTTGGGAACCCGTTGCTGGTAGCTGTCCTGCGCCCTTGCTTGTCCTACCCCTAAAGGGCAGGACATAACAAGGACTGACAACTTTTATACCCAGCTAAACAACCTCCGAGGAGGCTCCCAAGTTCACACTAAAGATATAAAGAGTTGTTTACCCTCTATAATGTTATGTCTGTCGGCTATGCCGTACTATTCAAATACAAAGATAACATCTTTTCATCTTTTTTCAAATGATGGCCCGTTTTCTGCCTTTATAATTCGGGAACAAAGATAGTAATTTTTATTGGCTTTAATGACAAATACATCCCAGATGTTTATGTCATTAATAGGCTCCTTTGTATTATGAAAAGACAAAGGCGTAATGATGTATTAATTAAGGCTATAGCTGAAAAATTAGTACAGTTAAGGGAAGACAGAGGATTATCCCAGCAAATTGTTTATATTGATACAGAACTACATATGGGACGGATCGAACGCGGAGAGTACAATATAACGTTGAGTACGCTCGCGGAACTTTGCACCTATTACAATGTGTCTTTGAAAGAATTTTTCAAAGGTATGCCTAATCCATAACGTGTATTGTATGAAAAATCAAAGACATAACGAAGTATTAATGCACCTTGTCGCTATAAAATTGAAAAGCTTACGGGAGTCAAAAGGTATTACTCAAGCCGAGGCTTATCGACTTTCAGGTATACATTTGGGGCGCATCGAATCTGGCAACTCTAATATTACAGTTAGTACCTTATCGGCATTATGCAAATTCTATGATATTTCTTTTGAGGAATTCTTTCATGATATAGAACTAAAAGACAGAAAGGACAAATAGATCATAAGTGCTTTATATATTATTATTTACGAATTCTTATCATCCTTATTTTTGAGGGAATCAATTAATTTTGAAAAATTCAACCCTACGTTCGTGGTGATCCGGGCGAGAATCGGGGCCAGTCCCGCCTTGTTGGTTCGTGCCCTGCGCAGAAAAAAGGTCACGCAAAATCGTTTTCTTTCCATCGTTCAAAATTCGGTTTAGTTTAACAATCCTTACGATTGAAAAGCCCTGAATGTTTGGAGCAAACCGATGTCGTTCAGCGCATTATCACCATTCGCGTGGTACATTTTCACAACTCGTACCCATGTACCACGATTAAGCACTTTAGTGACCTGCTTTCGTATGCGTTCCTTTGCTATGGCCGGAAAACGAAATAATCCCGCATATCGTTGATATACAGGATTATTTGCTTCTATTTGCGTCGCTTTGCGCAACAAAAAAAGAGGTCAAAATGACCTCTTTTGAGCGGAAAACGGGACTCGGACCCGCGACCTCAACCTTGGCAAGGTTGCGCTCTCAAGCCCCCAAAACGCTGCGCGTTTAGGGGTAACCAACTGAGCTATTTCACGTTACGCACTCTACCGAGTGCTCCACTCGCATCCTAAAATCGGTCTGTAACACACTCTGTATCACATTTTGAGGCTTGCAAATTGTTTGTAATTTGCAGATTTTTAGTTTGTTAAGAGAAAATCTTTCTGTCGTGATACATAAATCTTTTAACTTGTATTCCCCATAAGCATTTATTGAATTAAATATTAAGTAATTATATCGGTTAATTCGTTGAATTTACAAGGGAACCGCCCCCAACCTCGGTGCAAAAAAAGAGAAAAATTTTCCCCTCCTACCGCTTTCCCGTTTTTATCAATTTTCAGTAGCTTTGATTTCTATAAAGAAAAAATCCCCGACCGCATGGCCGAGGATTATCTTTATATAAATTGCTCTAAATATTTTTCATTGAACCCCGCTAACGGGAATTTGAAATCTTTTTGTGTTCCGTCCGTTGCTGTATATGTAAAGCTAACGGCGTCGCTCTTGTTATGAGTGGCAAACAGGTTTAGGCTCTCTGCGGAATTTGAAAACTCAATAACGTTAGGCATGATTAGCGTTATATCTCCGTGTATATCTTCTAACGGACAAGACATTGAAACTATCGGCTTACCTCGTCTTTGGAATGTCATTTTTACGGGTTTCTGCTGGTCGATGTCCAATGCAAAGAAATAGTAAAAGGTAAACGGGACGGTTTCATCTTCTTTTCTCCCGACAAATAGGCAAACTCCGTCATAATCATCATAGGATACGGATTTGGCAATGTAGAATATTTGCAAATCATCCTGTTTCTGCTTGCCGATTTTTCATTCTGTTTTTGGTGTTTTGTTCATTTTAGCTAAAATTTGTATTGTTAAATAACTCTCTGATTATGATGTAAATATACGAAAAATATGTGACTTGTGCAAGTAAAATAGAAAGGACAAACTTGTGCAGAGGGTCTATAAGTTAACCCTTTTGCACAAGTCTGTCCCGTTAATTTTGGAATATAAATCAGATTCTTTTGAAAGTCGTAGTTATTTCTGCTTTATAGCCGTCATTATCATCAATTTTCTCAAAAAGTACGAGTTTATTTTTTGTCAATTCTTTAATATCGTACACAGATGTCGGATTGCCTTCTTCTGGTTCTTCATATATTAATAATTGATTATTAGAAATCGTGTATTCAATAGACCAATTACTATCCAAGTTATTATTGTCATAATAATAGTAGCTTTTATATCTTCCCGTTCCATCTTCATTGAACATGTAGGTAAAATAAAAGCCATAATCGTCATTTACATCGTCAATAGGATATGTAATATCCTTTTCCACTTTACCCTCTCCTTGTACAATCTCATAGCCAACTTCATGTGTAATCTGCCATGTTCCTGTAATTTGATTCGGGTCAATCTTGTTGTCATCATCATCGGAGCAAGCCGAGAAAGAAACTGCCGCAAACATAGCGGCCACAATAAGAAACAACTTTTTCATAATTGAATAAGTTTAGGTTGTCGCTCCAGCACCACCGCGACGGTTAATGTTTTTGATTTAAGTAAACAGAAAGCGTGGTGCCGAAAACTTACTTAAACTTGCAGGTCGTAGGAAACCTTGGTAGATAAATAAGCAACAGCCCCACGCCTATACCCACGAATGGATATGACGCGAGAAGATGTTGACCTATTCTCTCTACCTTTCCGAATTTCCTACATTTATAAAGTAAGATTCTTGAATGAAAATAAGAACTAACTAACTGCAAATAAATTTGCGATATATCAATGTATTATAACGGAATCCGTATTTTCACTTATTCGCAGTGCCTATAGTTGTCTGGCTCTTTTTCGGTGTGTTTTTGTTTCTTGTTTGTTTCTCCATTCGGATTATTCTTTCTACCTTTGTAGCAGCAAAAACGAGTATTATGCCCAGAGTAAAGAAACCCGCCAAAGTCAAGGAGCCGATCCGTCTTCGGATGAAAGAATTAGCCAACGGCAGCAAGAGCCTCTATTTAGATATTTACCGCAACGGCAAACGGTCGTATGAATACCTCAAGATGTACATCATTCCCGAAACAGACGATAATGCCCGCAAACGGAATGCAGCGACCATGACGGCGGCCAATACGATCAAATCCCGACGCATCATCGAGCTGACCAACGGCGAGGCGGGAATCAAGCGTGCCGAGGACAAAGAGGCGGTGCTGTTGCTGGATTGGATGAATATCTACATGGGGAACCAGCAGAAGCGCGGCAAGAAGGACGGACACCAGATTAAGGTCGCCATTCAGATTCTGAAAGAGTATGCCGGAGAACGGGTGACGATGGATCAAGTAGACAAAGCGTTTTGTCAGGGATATATCGACTACCTCCTGACTGAATACCGTCCGCAAGGCAAACCCGTTTCCAAATTTACGGCACAGAACTATTATCGGGTGCTGAACGGAGCGTTGAACGCTGCCGTCCGTGCCGACGCAATCAAACTGAACCCCTTTACGAAAATCGGCAACTCGGACAAGATTCGTCGTCCCGAAAGCAAACGGGAGTATATGACCATCGAGGAGCTTCGGGCATTGATTGCTACACCGATGAAGAATGAAACGGTAAAACAGGCTTATCTGTTCTCCTGCTTCTGCGGACTGCGGATAAGCGATATAATTGGCCTGAAATGGGGAAACGTCTATGTAGACAACGGGCAGTATCGGTTGGAGGTCGTAATGCAGAAGACCAAAGAGCCGATCTATCTGCCGCTCTCGCCCGAAGCATTACGCTGGATGCCCGAGCGGGGCGAAAAGAGGGCGGAGGATGCGGTATTCGACCTACCCTCGGTAACGCACGTCAATATTCTGCTCAAACCATGGGCGAAAGCGGCAGGTATCGACAAGCGGTTTTCGTTTCACACCGCTCGGCATACTTTCGCCACGATGATGCTGACGCTCGGGGCAGACCTCTATACCACCTCAAAACTACTCGGGCATACGGATATAAAGATGACGCAGGTCTACGCCAAAATCATCAACCGAAAGAAGGATGAAGCGGTAAATCTTGTGAACGGACTATTCGATTGATTTCGGGTCAAAATACCTCCAAAAACACTTTACTTTACTCTGGTGGGTATATAGGGGAGCAAACTAAATTAAACTGTTTTTGTGGATGGTTATAAGAGGAGCTTTCGGCAATCGGTCAGGGCGATTTCCCCCGTCTTGCAACATTGACCGTTCGGAGTGTGCGTAACGATTTTCGGCCTTTCGTTTCCCTTATATTGCCGCATCATTTGCCCTATTGCGGTGCATTGTCGGGAGACAAGCCAAGTAATGACATTTCCTTGGGCATTTGCCATACGCAAACAACCGTTTGGTTGGATAACCTCTCTGCCTCTGCTTGCAGATAGGGTGGCAACCCTCCCGTCGGCGACAGCCGGCAGGGGGATTAGGCTACCCCAAACCAAAATTTGTGGACAACGGGCAAGCCCGAACAAAAATAGCTTTGGCAAACATCTAACGCCCAAAATGGCGTCTGCCGCCGAGAACTGCTCAATAAAAATGTCACTATCAGGGATAGTGAGATCCTAAACAACCGCAATTGTCAAGACTATTATATTTTCTTGATTTCGTTATACAGTGCCAAGCCTTTTGCCGTCAGCAAGTATTTTTGTCTCGGATGATTGGGCTTGTCTGGATATACCACCTTGAGAAAACCGGCATCCAAAGCGGGGTTTATATAGTTCTCCAAAAATGTCGGGCGATGTTTCAGGCCAACTTTTTCCATCAATCCTTTTAACGACAATTGTTCATTTGACAGGGCTAACAGCAAAGTGCGAACTTGTTCGGTAAGTTGTACGGTACTTGTACGGTCTTCGTGCTGTGTTTGCTCAACAACCAGCTCTTCCGGTGCATTTACGACCATATACCGATTCCGAAGCTCGTTATTTTCGCCCATCAGCAGATTGCGAAAAAATCGTTCTAAGTATTCGGAATTACGCATGATGCCTTTTTGCACGTTCTGGTAGTTGGCGCGTACCAGCGCATTGCGGAAGTACCACGAATGGTTGGCGAACAAATCGTTTGTCACGTCAAAGCCCATAGAACGAAGGTAGAGAATTGTAAATACGGCCGTCGTCCGTGTATTTCCCTCCCCGAACGGATGGATTTGCCACAGCCCCGATACGAATTTGGCAATGTGGCTCACTAATCCATTTCTGTCCACTTTGGAGAAGTCGAACTGGCGTTCTTGTTCCAAGTCGTATTCGATCGCATTGCGAAGATCGGGTGCGGAAACATACAACACCGTATCGCCGCGCAATACCCACTCTTTTTTGGTAATGTTGTAATCGCGAATCTGACCGGCAAACCTGAATACGCCGTCGAAAATACGGCGATGGATCGAGGTTAGCCCGACAAGCGTAAAAGCAAAGGTTTTTTCGGTAAGCAGTCGGCGAATATTAGTCGAAGCCGTATCCGCCTCGTGCATTTCGTCATCTTCTGGTGTACGAGCATTTTTTGACTGGTAATAGCTCTTTATTAGCTGTTCGGCTTCATCAATCGTAATTTCACCCTCAATATCTTTACGCGCTGTCTCGATAAGATAATCGGAGGGTTTCAGTCCATCGACTGCCTGCAAGCCGATTGCGGTCTGCCACGCATAACTCTTTTCCCGTTGTTGAGGTTCGCCTTGGCGTATGTATTCGTCGAAGTTAATCATATTATGAAGAAACTACATGTTTATTATACTCGGTTTTGTCCATAACCAAGTACCTTCTATTTGTTGTTGTGGGTTGATAAATTCCACATCTATTATTTTCTGGGCAAATTCAATATTCTTTTTAAGTGTTTCAACTTCAATATCAGACAATCTGAATTTAAAGGAATGTTGCATATAAGTATCGGTATCTGCAATATGAATCTTACATATAGCAGAATAATCCCCAGTCTTCCAAATCATCGAATTTTTATAAAGTCTCAACAACTCATTATATTCATTAGAGCGTTTTATTGTATCTGCATCAATCTGGCCAACAGTTCTTTGATTTTCAATGAATGAATTTAATTTGTAGGCAAGTTGTTTTCTTTCATCAAGAAATGACGATGATTGAAAACCTATAAACTTTTCTATCAATACATCTTTATAGGCATTGATCGCTATGGCGTTTTGCTGTTTAGCCATAGTCGCATTGCCGGTCGGGGCTTGAAGTTCATATAACGTTTCACTATACCATATCCACTTAAACGTATGACTGGCGCCGTCTTTATCCGTTATACATAACTCAATATTGTCGATTAAAGCGTGTTTTCTTCGAGCTAAAAAAGATAACCTAATGTTGAAAGCATTACCGAATTTAATAAAACCGACCTCTGCTTCTTCTTCATGATAAATACTTATCTTTGGTTTTTGCAACCAGTGATAAATCCACGATATTATTTGCGGAAGCCATGCCAATGCGCCGAAAATAGCTATGAGATCTATAATTTTCATAATCGTTATCTAATTAAATATTGAGTAAAAATTCATTGCCGCATTTTCTCCTTGTTCGATAGCCGTTTCAACAGCGGTTTTGGCAAGGTTTAATAATCGTTTGCTTTCTTGACGTAACGATGTACTTCGCTTAATGATAACTGCGATGCTATTTTGAGTATCATTATCTATTAGTGGCAGACTTATATTTACAAATTCTTCCTTGTTGATTGCTGTTAATATTGTTCCTGTACAAGCCCGTTTTAACAATGCCTGAATCATTGCGGATTTAAACAAAACCAATGATGTTTCAGAATTTATAATTCGTGGAGTCAAGACATAAAAACCAGTAGAACATAATGCTCCGTCATATTCATTTGTTACAATCGCACAACTTTGTAAAGACCCTTCGATCGATGAAACAATGATATCTCCTGTATGTACAATGCGCCTTGCCCGACTCGGAAGATTCGCACCATATTCATATGTGCATCCTGTAATTTCACCATTTGCTCCGATATTTGATAATTCAATGTATTTGTATTGAATATCATTATCCGGCACAGTATTTCTATCTCGAAGAATAAACAAATTTCTTATATTGTCTTGTCCTAATGGGTATTGGGATATTTTTTTAGTTATATGATCATATTTAGGTTGGTAATACTCTGCATCCAACCGCCCGCTATTCACAAAGTCGGAAAATCGTTTCTGAGTTATGGTTGTACTAACCATAGCTGACGAATCAATATCTAACTCTTCGTGCAATATCAATTCAGTCTCTGAATAGATGGTTTTCGATAAAACTCTTAAAGAGTTTGCTCGCGTAAAGCAATCTTGAATCTTTCGTTGTAAATCAATCTTTAGAATCGGAATTTCAATTTCTTTGACTTCTTCCGGGTTCACATTGGTTTGATTGATCGACTGCCTTGCCCTGCGCTTTATGTCCCATTCGCCATATTTGCAATTTAGATAGGCGCATAGATATTCGGGAAGAATACTTTCTTTGGGGTTAAGTCTTACCAGGTAAGAAGCAAATGTGCGCTGTATATCATCATTTTGATAATATATGCCCGTTCTACCTACCCATTCAAAAGAGTTGGTTCGATTAAATAGCACATCTCCGTCTTTTAAGGCAAATTTGTTGTATTCAGTTTCTGTAATATCGGCACATTTATCAACATCAAGGTCGCATAACATATCATGAATCTCATTCATGCGGTAAATAGGATATCCTATTGAATCCGTGTTCATTTCGATGGATATTCCATACTGCGATAAAGTCAGATGTTCTCCGATTTTAGCATAAATTAGATTCGGATTTTTCTTGGGCTCTTTTGTGTAGAATGAACTGTCGATTCTAAAATCCTTATTGTTTAATACTTCACTTAGGCTTTTCTCTTTTGTCTCCAGCCCCTCTAATAAAGCCTCGTATCTTACTTTATCAAAGGGGCATCCGCGAAAAAAGATAGCTGTTCTTTCTTTGCGAATTCGACAAACGCTTCGGCAATGCCGTTGGGAGTAATCTGCTCTATCTCATTACACTTTTTCTCTTCGTTCCAGTTGTAATTTACGGTTGCGAGCAAATCGTGATAGACAACGGGGTGCCCGTACTTATCGCAAAGCGCAAGTTTCGGATCGGTCGTCGTACCGCTTTTATCCGATTTCCAATAGAGTTTATCGCCGCTGTTGTTCTTACCCTCTTTCTGCTGGGTTGCGAAGAATATGTTATAATCATCGACTTTCGGGCACAGGACCTCGTCCCATTTCTGAACGAACAATACGCTTGTCTTGGTGCCGGTATGCGGCTTGAAGGTGTTGCCGTGCAACCCTACGACGGCAAGGATACGGCATCGTTCTGCAATATATTCGCGGATGGTCTTATCGCTGCTGTTGTTGAATCGCCCTTGCGGCAATACGATTGCCATACGCCCGCCCGGTTTCAAGAAATTAAGGTTGCGTTCTATGAAAAGAATATCTCGGCTGACGCTCTTTTGTGCTTTGCCATTCTTCATTCCCAAATCATAGCGGCTCAGAATCTGTCCCTCCTTAATCTCTCCAGCAAATGGCGGATTTGCCATCAAAATATCGAAATCGAATTGTCCGAAATCATTACCGACACGTAACTGTTTCAACTTTTTGAAGCCATCATTGTAGGTATCTACCCATGTTTCTTCCTTTGTAACCGTATTCCAGCGGGCCCAATCGAGCGTATTCAGGTGCAGAACATTCGTATGACCGTCGCCGGCAATCAAATTCAGGGTTCGAGCGACCCGAACGGCTTTTTCATCGAAGTCAATGGCATATACGTTATTTTGCACGTATTCTATTTCCGTATGGCTTTTCGGCGTTGCCGTGAACAGATGATTTACCGGTTTATTTGCTGCTATCTGCATCTGTTTCCATACATGGAATATAGTATGAACGGGAAAACCTGAGCTTCCGGCTGCTGTGTCGATCATAGTTTCGTGCGTTTGCGGATTCAACATCTTTACACACATATCGATCACATAACGAGGCGTGAAATATTGACCTTTTTCACCTTTGCTGCTTTTGCTCATCAGATACTCGAACGCTTCATCCACCACATCGAGATTGGAATTGAAAAGTTTTACGCCTTCAAGCGAGGAGACACAAATCGACAAATGCGGCGGAGTCAGAGCTATCTTGGCATCTTCGGCAAATACACCGGGCCATTTTTTGCAGGCTTTTCTGAATAGCTTTTCTATTTTATCTTTCAACTGGATATCACTTTGCCCTGAGTTGCGAAATTCAAGGTTATAATCTTTATCTGTTGCTCCGATCTGCTCGTCATGCAATTTGGCGAATATCAGTTTGAAAACCTCTTCGAATACATCAACGCCGGCATTTGCCAAAACTTCATCCTCCATTTCGAGAATCAAGTCCTTAAGCGACTTGCCTGTTTTGGTCAACTTATCATTCTTGACCAAATCTTCCATCGTAAATGGAGTTTGCAGAATATCCTCCAATGTTTGGTGTACATCGGGGATATTAGGAATATCCTTGAAATAGTTCGGATTCTGGCGTTGATAATAAGCTATCGTCGTTCCATTCGTCCACACAGCCATACTTGCACCCGTCGCATGGGTGTAAGACTTTAATTGTTCTCGCCCATCTTTCGCTTTGGGTTTCTTAAGTTCTACAATGATATATGCGACATTGGCATCATCATTATCTCGAATCACGATGTCAGCACGTTTAGCTTCGCGTCCGAAATAAATAGGATATTCAAAAGCCAATCGACTTTTAGGATAGCCGTAATCGGTTATCAGCTTAGCTGTGTATAATTGCCGGACAATTTCTTCCGGTGTTAGTTTAATTTCTTTATTGCGAATAAGACAAGATACAGCCGGATAGGTTTTACCTTTTTTGTCGGTTCGTTCAATGATTCGGTTTTCCAATTCGACGATGGCGTCTTGGCTGAACAGCTCCAGACTGTATTCGGAACCTTTGAGAATTTCGTATAGTTTCATATGTTTGGGCTTATTTGCTGCTGATTAAATCTTTCGGATCAACTTGTAGGATATTTGCAATTTGGAATAACACATCCAAACTTGGCTGACGTCTGTTGCAGACATAAGAATTGACAATGCAAAAACTCTTTCCGAGTTTGTCTGCTAACCATGTCTGCTTGATACCTTTTTCTTCAAGCACCTCTTTTATGCGATTCTTTGGTTTGTCCATGATTCAATGCTTGCGATATTCGTCTACAAAGATATAAAATTTTATGCGATAGAAAGATAAAATATACAAATATCTTTATGATAGCCACCTAACAAAAGTCCTAATATATATAAGCATCCGATGTTGTTCAAACGATACAACAAATACGCTCGTAATTATTGAATATCTGCCCGCCGACAAACGTCGTCTGGGGTATTAGGCTCCCCCGAAAGAAATTTCGTGGACAATGTGTAAGCCCGCTGAAAATTTATAACTGGCATAGGAGTTGACCGAACTCCGAATCATTGTATATAGAGATTGGGGAATCGCACGATTCCCCAATCCTCGTTCCGGCCCGATACGGGTTTACTGTTTTTCGCTGAGTTCCTTATACAGTTCGAGCCTCATCCCTGCGCAGTTCTCGATGATCTCCGCAGCCCGTTGTACGCGCTCCATGTGCAACTCCGCCTCTTGCGACGCCATGTAAAACTCTGCTTGATAGGTCGTTTTCATCAACACCTCTTTTAGCCGTGGAATCGTGAAGATATTTTCGATATGATTATCGTCGAACACGAGCATCAGCTTCGTCGAAAGCGTCCGCATACGGTCGTGCATTACCACGGGGTCGTGCAGGTCGAACGGCATGCCGTGGTAGACATAGTAGAGCATATGGTAGAAATAGACTGCTGCCTGCGCCGTGAACTGCGCTGCCAACCTTACGTTGTGCCCCTCCGTAAACGCATCCTGCGCCTGTTCCAACAGGTCGTTGCCGAGCGTACGGAAAGTATCGTAATGGAACTTGGCGTCGGCGTATGCCCGAGCGAAGTCGATCGGACGTTTCGGTCGTCGGAAACTGTAGTGGTCGCTGCAATAGAGCAGCATTCCTTCGGCGTGGGCGAAGTAGAGAAAGGGCGTGCGGTGCGATTCGACGTAATTCAACGGTAAAATATAAAGATTGATATAGGTGATTTTACGGTGCCGGTAGGGCATCTTGTAACGCAAGATGCGTTTGGCCTGCAACCAGTCGTATTTCGGAGTATTGCGCACGACCACAAGCAGGTCGTACGCCGCGGGGTCGCTGTGGGGCGTGCCGCCCACGAGTTTGCCGAAAAGAAGGATGTATTCGGGTTCGAAATATCCGTCGGTAAGGTGTCGGACGATCCGTGCGGCTTCGATAGAGTCGTATTGCAACTCGGCTGCATCGGTCGGCTTGTTAAGTTCGGGTCCAACTAAAGCAATTTGCGATTCACTACTCGCATTTTCGGATTGTACGGACGTGGGTAATATGGTTTGTGCAGACTGTTCCTGCATGATGTTTCGATTCATTTCCATTTGATTGAATGTTGATTGTTTGATAATAAAGCGGCTGTCCTTATCGTGCGCACGGCACAACAAAGAACATAGATGGTTTGATTGGCAGTCGGTTGTCAATCGGGCGGGTGGGAATGGAAATGAATCGGAATGTTTCGCGGCGGAAACCGCCGGCAGCCGGTCCTTCGGCTTGTCTGCGTCGCAACGCGGACTCGATGATGTACTGTTCGCATAATGGTACAAAAAAGAATGTGCAGCTGCGAACAGTACATCACCTATTTCTAAGCTCTGCAAAGTGTCATTCGCGGGATTGCTCCCCAATGACTCTGCACATTCTGTTAATACCAAATGCTTTTCAGAGCTTTGGTAGAAATAGATTTTTGTAATACTGTTCGCAGGAGCAAAGATACGACATTTTTTGAAAAAAGCGATGCGAACTGCATATCGGATTGGATAATTCTGTGGAATTATAAAGTGTCGCCAATAAAATTGCAGCGAAAAGAGAAAATATACGATAGCCTTATCTCTCTTTTGGCTGCGGATATAAATAAGGGGGGGGGCGAAAAGGTTTAGTTTAGTCTATTAGCCTATATATATGCTAACATAAAGTAAACTAAATATAGGCAACCATATTTGGCTGCCTGTATGTGTATGTTTGGGGAGATGCAGCTGCCTTGCCATGAATAAAGCTCCTCAACGAAAACGGATATTTTGATCTTTCTCTTTTGGCTGCAACGATTCATCAATATTCGACCCCGCGAATCTTTCGTATGACGGGTAAAATATTGCAGGAATTATACGAATCTGTTTTGCAGATTGCGACCAAATGCAAGGAAAGAAACCATCTGAAAACAAAAAATCGACAATCTGTATAAAATGCCGATTTTGTTTCCGAATTGTTTCTTGATGCCAAGATGTAAATTTATATCTATTTGGTATTAAATACCTTAAAAGAGCGCTATCGCCAACTTCCTACGTTCGCAAGTTGAGAACAAGTTACACTTTCCGTGTTTGTCGTATGTGCCACAAAGATAGACAAGACAAACTAAAAAGCAAAACATCTTTCCGATTTCTCGGAACTGTTGCAGATTGAATTATAAAGAATAAGCCGACATATTCCCTCTAATGGTGAGTTGCAAATCATTCCAACCCTCAATTACCGAGAATATGCCGACTTAAAATCTGTTTTGACGGTTTGGTAATTGGCTGTAAGGATTACAAGCAACCGATAATCAGCCGACCGACCAACCGAGTATATAGAGTGTTCCGCACGTTATTCTGCGGCTATCTTTTGTATTACGCTATCCATACAGATAGACTGTCCGCTGGCTAATCTTCCCCACCAACAGCACCCGTATTCGTCGATAATAACCTCTCCCTCGCGTTTCAGTCGTTCGGCCAGCCAACTGTCAATAAGCCACCATTCCATAATATCACCCAAAAATGGATAGATATATTCTTCGGGAAGCAAGTTTTTGTCGAGCATTTCATCCACGACTGCGGTTTGATTCGTCAATACGCAGTTCTCCACCAATCGCTGTGCTGTCATAATAGGTGCTGTTGTGTGGCGATATTGCGTAACCATTGATTAGCAAAGGTTGTGTGGCTGGCCTGTAAGAGCGGGTTCAACGCTATTCCATCTTCCGACCATCTGACGCTGTTTTCCTCGATACCGCAATAATCGTTGCGATAGTAGTACGGAATGAATTGCCGTGTCTCTTTGTGCAGGGCAAAGAGCATTTCAGGGTCGCGCATGGCATCGCCGTTCTGCTGTCCGTAATGAGCCAGCGAAAAAAAGTCGTACTTGTCAATACGGCCGATTAGTTCAAGATAGACGGGCATATAAGTACCGTCCGAATTGTCGATTTTGGTTGTCTGTAAAGCTAACATACTGCGGAAAATCTCCGCCGCTCTCCTGTCAAGTGTTTTCATATCTGAAAAGGTTTTACATTCGACAAGGGAGAGGGGGCTTTAGTATGGAGTAACTGTATGTGCAGGGGATATATAATAGAAAACTCCAACCAGCACAAAACCAGTCGGAGTTCTTCATCTTATCTGTTCTCTGCGGCAATCCTTTTTTTCGCAATAATCTTATTTCTTATAAGGATTATGCAGGCGGTGTTCTTGCCGTCGATATTTCGGTAGCATGTATCTATGTCGTATCATTCGGCGAGGTCTGACGCTTTGGCCGTCTGTCTTATCCCCAAATCGTCGTAAATACGCTGTAATTTCGCCTTTGCGGTTCTTGCGGGAACAGCCGTCTGTTGCGGCAGGTCGCTCTTAATCCGCTGTACGATTTTATAGGCCAATTCGCTTTTTCCGTATTTGAGTAACTCCCGCTTTATCTGCGTTTGGTTGTAATTGAGTTCCCTTACTTTGTCTTTTCCTAATTTCTCGTAACTCTCCTTAACGAGCGGGTTGCGCTGCGCTATCAAATCCGCCGAAAAACGGCTTAACGAAAACATGCTGGTATCAGCCCGCAATTCTGCGTATCTGTCGAACAACTCCCGAAAAGGTATCTTTGCCTTGCCGTTCGCTTCCAACCTGTCAACCCGAAAACTGTGTTTTGCCGTGTCTGTTATCTCATTTCCGTTGCGCTGGTATTCCGTAATGAGGTTACGCCCGTCTGCGTAAATCTCCTGTCAGTTGCGGAAATTCAGCATATCCAATTTCAGTCTGTTGCGGTCTAATGTCATTGTTTTCTTGTTTATATAATTCATATCTGCGTGGATTAAGGGTTTCAAATCCTCGTCCCCCGAGACATACCATTTCAGCCAGCGTTCGGCCTTGTCTATCTCCTTTTCCGTCGAAGCCTTGAATTGCGCATAGCTGACATCCCGACCGTATCGGGATTCGGAAAAGATATGCGTTATCTCTTTGTATCGGGTATCTCTGATGCGTCCTGCAATCTGCCGTATCGTGGTCGCGACATCCAGCATCGAGTGTGTGGCCGTTCCGTCGCTCACAATGTAGGTGCGTCCTGTCTTGTCGAAAATATCGCACCCCTCAAAGGCCGTCGAGGTGTAGAAATTGATTTTGCAGGGTTCGCCGCTGGGTGTATTTATCGGGAAACCGTCTATCTTCTCTTTGTTGCGGTCATAACTCTCGCCGCTTTGCGAACAGACTATCTTTACTTGGTCGGGTGTCAGTTTCGCATGGCAAATCACCTTGCCGATAAATGTCACGCTGTTCACGAAAAAGTGCAGGTTGAAACCGATTTGTTGCGCAATGGCATTTCGGCATAAGGCCGTAACAGTCGCTAACGGGCTTGTCGCTTTCCACAACCTTACCTGTATCGGCTCGGCGTTCGGTCAGATGATTTTCGTTTGCGGCATGCCCTGTAACTCGTCCAATAGAAACTCCTGTTCGATAGGCGTTGCCGAAAGATAGGTCTTGCTTGCGAAACGGGGTGCTTGTTCCAATAGTCCAGCAATCGCGGAATGGCGGAATGAATAATCGAATAACAAGCGGTGGTATTCATCCACCAATAGAAATGCCTTGCTGTAAATCTCTGCACCCGCGACATCCGCGATACGGGGGATTGCATCATAGGTGGCCATAATCTTCCAGCGGTCGTGGGCTTTCAGATAGTCGGCAATCTCTTGATTCGTAACACCCCCGTAAACGCCTAAAAGGTCGGGGTGTTCCTGCATCTTGTTTTTGATAAGATTGACCGTCGGCGCGGCAATCAAAGTTGAACGGTCGTTTGTAATGGCAAGACTTGTTGCGCCGCATCCCGTTATGCCTTTATCTAAAAGGCAGTTTTCGGGTAAGTGCTGCCCGATTGCGGGAATCTCTTCGATTCATCGCGCCGTCATAGGGGCTGTAATAATTCTTTGTTCCATAGATTTATAAATTATAGGATAGGATTTCACCGCATTTTTTCTGTGTGTGAAATATCTTTTATATAAGGGAATTTCATTTCCTGCACAAAAAATATGCGACTGTAAGCCAAAGACAAGGACAGCAATTAATGCCGTCCTTATCCATTTGTAAGCCTATTTTCTATGGAAGCAAAAAGAATTTCCCCATCTCGGATTTGCTATTACAAATATAGTAAAAATCTTTAATAAATACAAGTTTAAGTGCAGACGATTCAGCGGAAATTTTCTATCTTTGCTTTAACCGAATACAACCGCTATGAACCCGCTTTATGATTATGTTTTCGAGATTGCTAACCGTATGTATCCCACTTGGGATACTGATATAAACGGCGAACAGTATCAGACCGATTCTTTCCGCGGATGGGATTTCGTGCATCAGTTGGAGGACGAACGGCTGGAATTTTCTATTACTAAAGAGCGGTATTTAGAAAATGCTCCGATTATCCGTTCCCTGCGGGCTATGGGTCTCGACACCGAGAAATTTTGGATGGCGATGCTCTTTGTCTATGATGTGGTACGGGAACGGACGGAAAATGTACAGCAGGTTCCGACCTCGGTATTCGAGGAGTTTCGGGCTTTCGCCAGATACCTGCAAGAAAATCCCGATGCCAAAGTGCGTGCATGGCAAGGGCGCGAGCACGGCGTAACCCTTGAATCCTACCTTGCAAAGCGGGTGTTGGGCAAGTTGCTCGCTGACAACATGGCAGAACTCTATGCCAATCTGTCAAATGTCCGTTCGTTCGGGATGGACGGATTTTCGGTGAATCTCAAGAGTTGTTACAAGATTACGCTTGCCATCAAGTGTTTTTTGCCGCTCTTGGAACAATTCAAAGAGGAAGATAACCGCAGTACGAATCCCAGCAAGGTTTCCTATAACAGGATGCTGTTGATTTCGCGCATCGTCTATTTCTTCGGCTATACGGATAATCCGAAATTTCTTGATAGTGACGAGGGTATCAAGGGAATCTGGACATCCTACAAGGACAGGGAGTGGACGACAATCGGCAAGAATTTTAGATAAATCCATTTTACATATCCAATGATAAGGGACGGCACGAGCCGTCCTTTTTTATTCTGCCGATAAGGGGTAGTAAAAATCATGCACTTTTTTACTATCCGACAACTATTTCTGCCATAGTGAGTTATGTATGGTTTTCGTAGGATTTGCAGTAGAAACGCAAACACAGGATCTTTGACATACACTCCGCTTCTCGGTAGGGAGAGAGAATCCGAACCGAAAGGCCGCAGGTCGAATCGCACGGCAGGACGATGACGGGAGTTTGCCCAAGCCATCACCCGACTGCCGCAAGAGCTGGCAAGAGCTCACCAGTCAGACCTAACGCCGAGAAAATGAGATATATAACTTTCTAATAATAATTAAAACCTCGCGGGTGGTATGAGGTCAACCCGCACAATTAAAATGAAAAAGATGCATGTAATTTCAGTCATTGCAAACCGTAATTTCGCCTTTGTAAAAGGCAACCGCCCGACCAACTCCAAAGCGGTGACGGCAAAAATGAAGTCCATCGAGGAATACGGGCTGTTGTCGCCGATTACGGTTGTGGACGGTGAACAGGTAATTACATCTGGCGGACATTTGGTAGACCTGAACGGCAAGGATATTCCCGACAGCCAGTCGGTGAACTATTACGCCGTGCTGGACGGCCAGCACCGATTGATTGCCTATATTAAATTAGGTCTGAATCTGAACGACCTCGTGATTACCGAGCCGCTGAATGTGGATATGTCGATTGCAGCGTTGATTGCTGAAATGAATATCTGCACGACCACATGGAAAGGAACGGACTATATGGCCGCACCTGCCATGACGCTCTCCAAGACGAACGACGTTTTTGAGTTTGCCGTACAACTCCGCAGCAAGGGTTTCCCGCTGGCAACCATATCGCAATGGTGTACGGGGACAAATTCACTAAAACCCAAAGATTTGGTGAACTGCGTGAAAAGCGGTGAACTGCCTAAAATCCTGCAATCCGAAACATGGTATCAGCGGAGTATCAGATGGTATGAGGCCGCACAGGAAAAGTTTTCAGATTCGTTCCTGTCGAAAAAGTATCTGATTGCCTATATCGTCATGCAGTATAACAACGCCGCAGACCCCGTGGCCTACTGCCGTCAGATAGAGCAGGCATTGAAAAAACTCACGCCTGCACAGGCGGCGGAAATCATGGAAGCCCGCAAGATAGGGTTAAAATCCCGTGAACAGATGGTCGTTGAACTGCTGGAACAATACCTCGGATAGGACGGAGGTAAAGAAAAAGGAGGTCGGTTCGCTTATGGGGCGCCGACCTCCCGATTCCTACAATAAGTGTTGCATAGCCGCGTCGATTTGAGAGTTCTCAAAGCTATCCAAGTAGATTTGGGTCGTCGATAAATCAGAATGGCCGAGCGATTCAGAAATGAGGGCTACGCTTACACCTGACCGTTTTAAGACTGTGGCGTAAGTATGACGGGCTACATAAGTCGTTAGTGGCGTATGCAGTCCGATTTCCTCACTCAATTCGTGCAGGCGTTTATTGACGTGTTTCAAGGTCTTTTTCACCCGTTCCAATATCTGTTTCTCGGTCGTGTGAACAGTACGATTGAGGATTGGAAAGATATAATCTTCGTCCAGTTGGTCGGTGTGGTACTTGTCGATGATTTCCTGTGCCTGTTCCGTCAGACAGCAGTTCATCATTTTACCTGTCTTGCGTCTTGCATAGTAGATTCTGCCGTTGTCGATGTCCCCGTATGTCAGTAAGGCAATGTCCTTGAAATTGATTCCAGCCATGAAATACGAAAACAAGAAAATATCTTTGGCAAGTCGGGTGTAAAAGTCCCTGTCCGATAAATCCAATTCAATCAGTTTGTGGATGTCCTCTTTCGTGATGGCCCGTTTGCGGGTATTCGTCCATAAGCTACCCACTTTGAACTGCTGGAACGGGTTGCGCTTCGGGGTAAAGATATTTTCCGATACGGCCTTATTATAGACCGCTTTCAGCACACTGAACTTGGTGGCAAGGCTGTTATTGACATTACCACGCTGACGCAGGAAGATTTCAAATTCCCTTAAATAAGTCAAATCCAACTCCTCAAAGCGCATATTGACAGAGCGGAATTGCGACATAAGGGCAAGCGTTACCTTGTGTTTGCTGGCGGAACCGTATTTTTCGACCTTTTCAAGCCTATCTATTATTTGCTTGAAATAATCTCCAACGGTGCAGTTGATTCGTTTGCCGTTCTGTTCAAAAAGCGTATCGAACGTAACTGGAATTTCCAACACCTCCAACTTCTTAATCTTCTTTTCGTATTCACGGATTTTAGAGGTGATTTGAAACTGTATCTCTGCTCCGTCGGGGCAGTCTGCCGTCGGTTGCTGTTTCTCAAAATCCCAATGTTCCAAAGCTACCGATATGCCCAAGCCGACGAATTTTCGGCGGCGGTCATGGGTAAAGACAAGGGCAAGAGGGGCTAAACGGTTTCTGTTGATAGCGTCTTTGCGACATACGATGTTGATTGTCATAATCTTTACGGATTACGCAAGCAACAAAATGCAAAGTATGTGTTACATGATTTTATGTATCACACTCTGTATCACAAACAGCGATTTCAGGGCATTTTGTGTTACATAACGGACATCTGTAACACACGGCAGAAAAAGAAAAACGAGCGACAATCCATTGATTATCACTCGCTTTGCGTGAGCGGAAAACGGGACTCGGACCCGCGACCTCAACCTTGGCAAGGTTGCGCTCTACCAACTGAGCTATTTCCGCAAAAGCATGTTTCGTAATTGCGAGTGCAAAGGTAGCTAAAAAATCCGAAACTCCAAATTTTTCAAACGCATTCTGCAATTTTTTTACGATATGCTGGCCTCCGGGTGCTTTACTTGAATATCCGTATGCCCTCTTCCCAAGGCTCGAAACTCTTTTCCTGCGGTTCTCCGCCCGGCAGTCCGAACGGCATCTGGGCGATCAGCCGCCACGCTCCGGGCAGGTTCCAGCGTTCACGCACCTCGCGGTCGATGAGCGGGTTGTAATGCTGGAGCGAAGCGCCGAACCCTGCGTCTTCAAGCATCGTCCATACTGCCAGCTGGTGCATGGCCGAGGTGTGCTCCGACCAGATCGGGAAATTGTCCGCATAGCGCGGGAACTGTTCCTGCAGTTTCCGCACGACGGTCGTGTCCTCGTAATAAAGCACCGTGCCGTACCCCGATGCGAAACTGCGGTCGATCTTCTGCTCCGTGGCTACGAACGCCTCCGCGGGAACGATGGCTTGCAGGGTCCGTTTCACGATCTCCCAGAACGCCTTGTGCTGTTCGTGCATCAGGAGCACCAGCCGCGTCGACTGCGAGTTGAAGGCCGACGGGATGTGCTGTATCGCGAAACGCACGATTTCCTCGATCCGTGCGTCGTCGATCGGGGATTCGGGGGTCAGTTCATAATAACTGCGCCGGTGTTGCAGCGCCTCTTTCAGATTTCTCTCCATGGTCGTTGGCATGTTATTGTATGCCCTTTTGCAAAAATAACACAACTTTGGGAAAAATGTGCGGATTACAACGCGAAATAGTATCTTTGTAGCCATGAAGAACACGATCGAAACATTTTCCGCATTGGGCGCGCGCCTGCTCGGTTTCGGCGATGACGATGCGACGCGCGCGGTTATGGACGCCGCCTGTCGTGCCAACGGCTGGTTTGCGCCCGCCGATGTCCGCCGTGCGGTGCGCGCGGTCGCCTGCGACATGCTGCAACGCGAAAAGCTCGAAGCCTGGCTGGCGAACTACCCTGCCCTTCCGGTTGCGGCGCCGCGGCGCGTGCTGGTCGTCATGGCCGGAAATATCCCGCTCGTCGGTTTTTTCGACCTGCTGTGCGTGCTTGTGAGCGGCCACGGCTGCCTCGTGAAGCCCTCCGCCAAGGATTCCGTGCTGATGGAATATGTCGTGGGGCTGCTGCGCGAAATCGACCCTTCCGTGCCGGTCCACCTGTACGACGGAACGTCGCCCGTCGACGCTGTGATCGCCACCGGCAGCGACAACGCCAACCGCTATTTCCGGGCGCATTACGCCGGCATTCCCTCCTTGCTGCGGGGCAGCCGCCAGTCGGTAGCCGTGCTTTCGGGACGTGAGACGCCGGAACAGCTTGCCGGACTGGCCGACGACATCTGGGCCTATTCCGGGCTGGGGTGTCGCAGCGTGTCGCTGATTTTCATGCCGGAAGGATATGAACCTGCGCTTCAAATGCCGCCTGTAAACGATAAGTATATAAACAATTACAGACAGCAGCGAGCCTTGCTGGAGATGCAGGGACGGCCGTTTGTCGATCTGGGATGTGCCGTGGCTGTCGAACAATGCGCCTTTCCGGCGGCGTTGAGCCTGATCGCCTATGCGCACTACACGGCGTTGGACGAAGTGGCCGCATGGCTTGCCGGGCACGACGGCGAACTGCAATGCGTCGTCACCGGGTGTCTCCCCCACAGCCGCCGCGCCGGTTTCGGCTGCGCACAGTCCCCGGCCCTGACCGATTATCCCGACGACCGCGACGTTCTTGCGTGGCTTGCGGCGTTGGATTGACAAAAAGTGTTATATTTGGTGTTGTAACGTAACAATATTCTAAAAATACTACTGCAATGTCGATGGTTTTCCGATTCCGGATGTTGAGCGACGAGAACGACAATTTCGTGCGCGATTACGAGGCGCTGTACGACATGACGCTGCTCGATTTCCATAATTTCATCCTTCAGTCGCTTGAGTACGAGCCTTGTATGGCTTCGTTCTTCACGGCCGACGACCGCTGGGAGAAACAGCGCGAATTCACGATCGTGGACATGGGCGACGGCTCCGGGGATGCTCCCGCGGCGATGGAGAGCGTGACGCTCGGCCAGATCATCCACAACCGCCGCGACCGTCTGATCTATCTCTTCGACATGTTCGGCGACCGGGCTTATTTTCTGGAACTTACCGGAACCTTCGAGGCCGATAAAGGGGCTTCCTATCCGCGTGAAATCTACGCGCAGGCCGCCGCTCCCGACCAGTACGACCCGTCGAAAACGCGCGTGGACGACGAGGGGTCGATTTTCGGCGATGTGATGAGCGAATTCAGCGATTTCGAGGGCGACGATAATTACGACGATGAGTACTAAACGGCTGCTGGTCGTCGTCGGGCCGACGGGTTCGGGCAAAACGGATTTGAGCATCCGTCTGGCCGGCCATTACGCGGCACCGATCCTTTCGACCGATTCCCGGCAGGTTTACCGGGGAATGCCGATCGGCACGGCGCAGCCCACTGCCGATCAGCTTCAAGCCGTTGAACATCATTTTATTGCCTCGCATGATATAAAGGATCGCTTGAACTGCGGGGAATACGAGGTCCAGGCCCTTGCGCGGCTCGAAAGACTTTTTGCCGGCCACGATTACGTCGTTGCCGTCGGCGGTTCGGGGCTTTACGTCCGGGCGTTGTGCGAAGGTATGGACGACCTGCCGCAGGCCGACGAATCGCTGCGCGGGGAGTTGGACCGCCAGCTGGCGGAGGAGGGACTCGGGGCGCTTGCCGAGAAGCTCCGGGAACTGGACCCGGAGTATTACCGGGTTGTCGACCTCGACAATCCGGCGCGTGTCATGCGTGCGCTGGAGGTCTGCCTTCAAACCGGCATGCCCTACTCCCGGCAGCGTACCGGCATACGGCGTGCGCGTCCGTTCGAGATCGTGAAAATCGGTGTCGACCTGCCTCGCGAGGAGCTTTACGACCGCATCAACCGCCGGGTGGACCGCATGCTTGCCGACGGTCTGGAAGCCGAGGCGCGGGCGCTGTACCCCTACCGGGAACTGAATGCGTTGCAGACGGTCGGCTACCGCGAGTTTTTCGATTACTTCGACGGGCGTATCGGCTATGACGAGGCCGTGGAACTGATCAAGCGCAATTCGCGCCGCTATGCCAAACGGCAGCTCACCTGGTTCCGCCGCGATCCGGAAATCCGTTGGTTCCGTCCCGACGACGATGCGGCGATGATAAATTACATAGATTTTGGCAAATCGTAAATATTTTCGTACTTTTGCCGGCGTCTTTCGGCGAAAGACTGCGCCCGGATGGTGGAATCGGTAGACACGCCGGACTTAAAATCCTGTGGCCAGTAATGGCCGTGCCGGTTCGATCCCGGCTCCGGGTACTTTTCAGAAGTGCTAAAGTGTTAATAAATAATGCTTTAGTACTTCTTCTTTTTCCGTCACGACCGCACCGCGGCCGCAAATCGGCCGTTTTGAGCCTCCGCATTATCGCTTGCAGCGGAAAAAGGGCGGAGTGAAGGCGGAGCGTGTAAAAACGGGGCCGGTTTGCTCGCAACGACGTCCAGCAGGCGAGAGCAAAGCTTGCTTTGCCGAGCCGCCACAGTCGAAGCGGCGCATTCCTTTGCGCCGCAAACCCGCGAAGGCGCCCGTTTTAGCGTCGCCGAACTCCGATCCCGCGAAAGCGACATGCGGATGGTTTTGGGTACCTTTTGCCACCAAAAGGTACAAAACCTCTTGCGGTGACAGCCGCGAAACGTTTGCTCTTTAGAGAAAAATTTCTATCTTTGCCCCTGCGAACATTATTTTCAAATAACCTTTCTACTGGATTCTTGATACAGGAACCCACGAAAAAAGTATGCGCAGAGCCGTTGGGGAGTAATCCCGCGAACGGCACCTGTGTTGAGCCCGTAAAAAGGTGAAGATAGTGTTCGCAGCTGCGCACGCTTTTTTTGTTTTATGCGAACACTATCTTCCGTCCGTACTCCGGTACAGACATGCCGCAAGGCCAGCCGCAGGCGGTTCCCGCCGTGCAATCTCCCGATTCGTTTCCATTTTCACCCGCCGGATTAGCAAGTAACTGCTAACCAAATCGTTATTCTCTTTGTTGTGCCCTGCGCACGATAAGGACAGCCCTTACTATGTCAAATTTCTAACAATCAATCGAATGGAAACGAATCAAAACCCCGTGCAGGAAAACGCTGCACAACGCATAGTCCCCGAACCGGGACAGCCCGCCGAACGCCTTTACAATCCCGCCGAAGCCGCCCGGATCGTCCAATGCCTGACTGACGGCTATTTCGATCCCGAATATATCCTGCTGTTCGGGAATCTGGCCGGCGGCACGCCCCACAGCGATGCCGTGGCCTATGACCTGCTGATGGTCGTGCGCGAAACTCCCGAATACGACTGGATACGTGCGAAGCGGATACTCCGGTACAGAATGCCCGTCAAACACCGGGATATTGCATACATCAATCTCTATATTATGACGTTGAACTACGTCGAATCGAACAAGACGCCCTTTCTCTATTTCGCGCACTCCGAGGGCGAATTGCTCTATTGCAGCGATCACTGCCATTTCCGCCGTCCGAAACACCCGATCGACTTTGCCAAAGCGTATGCCGATGCCAAATTGCATTACGACACGTTCCGGATGCTGGGCAACGAGCTGATCGAGCAGGCGCGGGAAGCATTGAGCGAAAGCCGCAATATACGTCTGGCCGCACTTTTCTCTGCGCAGGCGGCGGTCTATTTCTACCACACGCTCTACTACGTCTATCACGGTCAGGAGTTCGACAGCCACGATCCGGTGGTGATGCACGACCGGATGCGGACGCTTTCGACGAAATTGATGCTTACCTTCGACGATACGAATATCGAACGGATCTTCACGCTCCCCTGCCTAAAGAAATTTCTGGTCAAAGCGCGTTATGACCTTGGTTTCGACATTGCGCCGCAGGAGTTGGAAATGCACCTGCAACGTGTGGAGAAGATGGGCGATATTATCGAAAACTACGCCGGGCTGCGGCTGGAGCTTTATAAAGAGTTGAGCGAACGGCAATAGGCGTTCAATCATCTGAACGAGCGGGGGCTTGCGGGATCGTGGAAATCCCGGCAGGCCCCCGTTCCGTTCATGCCGCTTTTGGGGGCTTTCGGCGGAGCGGCCGGTCACGGGTTGGAACCCGGCAGGCCCGATGCGGCTTGTCCGGTTGGCCACCCGCCCGGCCGCGCGAGCCGGAGCGGAATGCCCTCTCCAGCGCCTTCTGACGGCGGTTCGTGAAAATAATCCGGGCTTTCGGACAGTTTTTCGGAAAGAACCGTTATATTTGCCACAGGTTTGGTTCTCTCCTTCCCGGGCGTGGAAGAGAGCGAAAAGGGAATCGGGTGCAAGTCCCGGACAGTCCCGCTGCTGTGAAACTCCGCGAAGGTTCCGAACATCTCGCCACTGGTCCGCAAGGACCGGGAAGGCTTCGGAACAGGAGCAAGTCAGAAGACCTGCCAGGCCGATTCGACGTCGTGAGACCCCGGGGGATGGGTATTTGACATCGGTTATGTAATGCTTATTGTTTTATGTCGGACTTTGCCGCCGGGTGTCGCACCTTTCGGCTCACGGGATTTTTCCCGGACGGAAGCCGACCGGATGAGGATTGGATATGGAATTAATCGAACGATTGTTATTTGGCTCCGAGTCGCTTTGGGGCGGAGGCGTGGCCCACTCGGTGCTGATTCTGGCGCTGGTCGTGGCGTTGGGTGTCATGCTGGGCAAACTCAAGGTCGCCGGGGTGTCGCTGGGTGTGACGGGCATTCTGTTCGTCGGCATCGCCTTCAGCTATTTCGGTATGAATATCGACGAACACCTGATGCACTTCCTCAAGGAGTTCGGACTGATCCTTTTCGTCTATTCGATCGGCCTGCAGGTCGGAC
Source organism: Alistipes sp. i18-0019-D1 (assembly GCF_042852885.1). Taxonomy (NCBI): domain Bacteria; kingdom Pseudomonadati; phylum Bacteroidota; class Bacteroidia; order Bacteroidales; family Rikenellaceae; genus Alistipes; species Alistipes sp. i18-0019-D1. Next base: position 3,688,219 of record NZ_AP031424.1, on the reverse strand, counting down.
CCGGATTTTTCTCCTCGTTCCGCAAGGGCGGCGTCACGCTCAACAAACTGGCGGTGCTGGTGGTGGCGCTGGGTGTCGCCACGACGGTGGCGCTCTATTATATTACGGGATTGTCCATGACGACGATGGTCGGCGTGATGTCGGGCGCCGTGACCAACACGCCCGGACTGGGTGCCGCCCAGCAGGCTTTCAGCGACATGCACGCCGGAGCCGATGCCCCGGACATCGCCACGGGCTACGCCGTGGCCTACCCGCTGGGCGTCGTGGGAGCCATCCTCACGCTGATCGGGCTCCGCTACCTGCTGCGCATCGACGTGAAGCGCGAAGAGGCCGCCGCCGGACAGGACTCGGACGCGCAGAAAGACCTGACGACCCGGCGTCTTTCCGTCGAGATCGGCAATGCCGCCGTCAACGGCAAGACCGTGGCCGAGATCCGGGACCTTGCGCTGCGGGATTTCGTCATTTCGCGCATCAGCCGCGGCGGCGGGAGTCCCGAACTGGCCGACGCTTCGACGGCGCTCCATTGCGGCGACCGCATCCTGCTGATCGCCGCGCCCCGGGATGTCGAGGCGCTGGTGGCTCTGCTCGGGCGGGAGGTCGACGCCGAGCCGATGGTCCATGACAAGACGATGATTTCGCGGCGCATCCTGATCACCAAGCCCGAACTGAACGGCAAGACCCTCTCCGAACTGCGGGTCCGTTCCACCTGCGGCGTCACGATCACGCGCATCAACCGTTCGGGCATCGACCTGGTGGCCTCCGGAAACCTGCAATTGCAGATCGGCGACCGCGTGACGGTCGTGGGACCCGAATTGTCGGTGGCCCATGCCGAGCGACTTTTCGGCAACTCGCTCAAGCGGCTCAACCACCCCAACCTGATTCCCATTTTCATCGGCATCGCGCTGGGCGTCGTGCTGGGCAGCATTTCGTTCTGGATTCCGGGCGTTCCGCAGCCCGTGAAACTGGGGCTTGCCGGAGGTCCGCTGATCGTGGCCATCCTGATCGGCCGCTACGGACCGCACTACAAACTGGTCACCTATACGACGATGTCGGCCAACCTGATGCTGCGCGAGGTGGGCATCTCGCTCTTCCTGGCGGGTGTGGGACTGGGCGCGGGCGAGGAGTTCGTGCCGACGCTCGCGGCGGGCGGATATGTCTGGATCGCCTACGGGGCCGTGATCACCGTCGTGCCGCTCCTGCTGGCGGGCATTTTCGGACGCTTCTACTACAAACTCAACTATTATACGCTGATCGGCGTTCTTTCGGGGGCCTCGACCAATCCGCCTGCGCTGGCCTATTCGGCCGAGCAGACCTCGTCCGACGCTCCGTCGGTCGGTTACGCGACGGTTTACCCGCTGTCGATGTTCCTGCGGGTGCTGGCGGCCCAGCTTTTGATACTGATATTCGGTTAAACACAAAAAGGTGCGGTAAAGACGGACGCGTTACTGCCGTAACAGGCCGGAAGAGATTCGCAGTCGGCCGCGCTTTTTTCAAAAACGAACGCTTATGAATATCGTACTGTATGGAGTTCCGGCGAAGACCGCCGGCCGGATCGCAGGCCAGTACGGCCTGAAGGTGATCAACTCGCCCGACAAGTTCGACGCATCGGGAACGATGGTGCTTGTTCCGCCGATAAGCACCCCGCGCTACCTGCTGGCATTTTACAACGCCATGCTGCGCCACGAGGACGATGTCGATGCGGTCATCATCTGCGGCATCGAGTCCTGCGAAGCGGCCTCGACGGTGCAGTACTGCACGCCTCCGGGGAAATTCTTCTCCCTGAACGGCGGGTTGGACGAGGAAGAACTCCTCTCCGAGCTGCGCCTGATCCTCGATTCCCTCTTTGCCGAGGGCAATCAGCTCAACGTCTGACCGCGCGTCAGGCTTCCTGCAGGTCGGCGGCGTAAAGCGGAATGCCGATGCTTTCGGCCTGTACCTGCAACAGCGGCAGGGGGATCCCGTGCATGGACGAGCGGCGCGTGCCGCGGTCGACGGTCGTCAGCAGGGCGACGATCTCGTACCTGCCCGACCGGACGGCCCGCCACAGGGCGTGCGCCGAATCCTTGCCGCCGCTCCAGTTGAAAACCGCCCTTATCCGTTCCATACGACCGATTCTGCGTCGTGGAAAAATCCGCATACGAGCGTCAGGTACTCGGGCATGCGGCCCCCGCTGCCCCACTTCAGCTCGATTCCGAACAGTTCGGAGGCCGTGCGCGCCACGTCGAACCCGCAGGCTTCGAGCGACGGCCGCACCAGTTCCGGATGGCGGCAGGGCCTGCCTTCGGGGCGCGTGCAGCTTCCCTCGGGACAATGGATGCACGTTCCGACGTAGGCGAACGACCGTCCGCCGTATTGCCCTTCCATCTCCAGCAGCAGCCGTTCGAGCCGCTGTCGTTCGGGAAGGATCAGGCGTCCCGCTTCGGAGGCCGGGAGACCCGGCTCTTCGGGCGTGATCCTGGTGGCGACGAGCAGGGCCGTGCCGTAGCGCGTGACGTACTCCCCTGCGTCGAACCCGAACGGCGGGCATCCCCAGCTGCGGCCGTAGTTGCCGCACTCCCGGCAGTAGCCGCCCACCCGTTCGGCGTCGCGGAAGCGGGCGACGTAGTCGGCGGCGGGCAATTCCGCCGTGAAATCCGCGGCGGTGTATCGAAACGAATGATCCATACGGCAAAGTTATGAAAAAACCGCCCATTCCGGGCGGTTTTCGCGATATTTGCCGTGGGAGCCGGCCGTAAACCGTTGCATGGCAGACAACGCTGAACTAATCTCTGGATTTCCGGCTCCCACCGGCAAAATGGCGTCGCGTCACGGCTTGCGCCGGAACAGCTCCGTGATGTCCTCCATCGTCCCGTCCTGTCCGACCCGATAGAGCCGCTGGTTGGTCGCCGGTGCCGTCAGCGGACCCAGCGCCTCGACCCATCCGCCCAGCTTGACGTAGTCGAACGCCGCGGACTCGAAACCCTCCGGCAACTCTTCCCGGCCCGAGTACCACGCCGTGTGCAGCACCGGATAGGTTTTCCGCACTGTCTTTGCCAGCCGGGCGATCTTGTGCGGCTCGGCGTCGCCGCCCATGAATGCGACGCAGGTCACCGAACGTCCGTAGCAGGCCAGCAGGGCCAGCAGCTCCGCGTCGTCGAGTACGCGCCCCTCGTCCGTCTGCAAGTGCGGGCTGTGGCATCCCGGGCAGCGGTTGGGACAGCCCGTGATATTGAACGCCAGCGTCGTTTCGCCGGGAATCTCGGCGAACACGATGTCGAAATTGTGATACCGCACCATCCTACTCCGCCTTGGCGTAATAGCGGCGCGCCGCCTCCTGCTGGCGCGCCGCCGAGAAGTTCGAGACGCGTTTCATGTAGCCGATCACGCGCGTCAGGTAGTCCACGTCGTCCGAGTGGCACGAGGGACACTCCTTCAGGTAGCGTTTGTCGATGTGGCCGCACTTGTTGCACACCGTGTTGGGGATGTTGAACGTGAAGTAGTTGCACCCTTCGGCAGCCGCCACGCGCAGCAGGTGGCGGTATTGCTCCTTCGAGAGGTGCTCTTCGAGGTTCATGTGCAGGGCCGAGCCGCCCGTGAGGCGGTCGATGTAGCGGCGTCCGTGGAGGCGGAACTTGTCGATGACGTTCAGCGACTCGTCCTCCACGACGTAGAAATAGGAGTTGTAACAGTCGCGCGGCACGGCATACCCGTCCTCGCGGTCCCACTTGGCGTGCTTCACGCCGACGTTTTCGGCCGGGATCATCTCGCAGTTGAACATCACCTCCTTCGAGCGGTATTTCTTGTTGTAGCGCTCGACCAGCCCCAATACCCCCTGCACGAATGCGGCGTAGTCGTCGTTGTCGTCGATGCGGATACCCAGAAATTCCGCGGCCTCGACCAGCCCATTGACGCCGATGGTCAGATACTGGCGCGAAAGGTTGATGTACCCCGCGTCGAAGAGCGGCAGCATGCCCTTGGCCTTTAGTTCCTTGAGATTCTCGTTGTAGGCTATCTGCACCTTGTGCATCAGGTCCACGACCTCCTCCAGATGGGTGAGGTAGTGCATGCCGTTCTTCACGGCGTGCTGGATGCAGCGGTTCAAGTTGATCGTCAGCACGCTTTTCGATCCCGTCGAGACGCCTCCCGCGCCCAGCGTGTAGCTGAACCCGTTGTCCTGAATTTCGTTCCGCAGGCGGCAGCACGACGACAGCGAGTCGGCGTTGTCGCTGATGTAGGTGAAGAACGAGTGCCCCGCGGCGTACATTTCGGCCGTGAAGTCGCCCCACTCGCGGTCCATCGCGTCGCCGTCCTTCGTAAGCAGCGCCATCGTCTCGACGGGGAAGGTCAGCACGGTTTTCGTGCGTTCGCGGTTGAACCACGTCATGAACCGCTTTTGCAGCCACGACAGCGACTCCCACCGGGGCTTCGAGCCGTCCGGAAAGACGAACTCCCCGAAGAGCGATTCGAAATAGTAGCGGTCGTAATAGGCGACGTTCCAGAACACGGCCTGGAAATTGCGTGCCCCGGTGGGCTGGTTGATCGAGTAGACGATCTGCTCGAAGCAGTCGGTGATCATCTTGTCGATCGTGCGCCGTTTCTTCGAGAGGTCGACCACTTCGTCGGCGCGCGTGTAGTAATCCTCGCCGTACTCCTGCTCGATGAAGTAATTCATGTACATCAGGAATTCGGGCGTCGCGCAGGCCCCCGAGAGCATCGACGAGACGATGAAGACCATGTTGACGAATCCCCCGCAGAACGACTTGAGGTTGGTCGGGCGCGTCGAGTTGCCGCCCACCGACAGCGTGCCGCCCAGCAGCCACGGGTACATCGTGATCGAGGCGCAGTAGTTGGCCATCGACGTTTCGTCGTTCTTGTAGATGAAGTGGTTGTTCAGCAGGCGCAGGTATTTGTCCGACAGCTCCTTGCCGTACATCTCCTTGATGCGGTCGGTCAGCAGGCGGCGGTTCAGGCGGATGAAGTTCTGCTTGGGCAGCTCGCCGATCAGCGTGGCGATGTTCTTGTTCTCGACGTTGGCGTTGGCGTCGTATTTCGACCCCGTCGCGGGGTTCTTCGCGTCGCAGTAGTTGATGAGGAATTCGAGTTTTTCGCGGTCCTCGCGGTCTTCGGTGTGCTTCTGGCGGTAGAGCATGTAGCTCTTGGCCACGGCGAAGTAGCGTTCGGCCATCAGGGCCACCTCGACCTGGTTTTGGATCTCCTCGACCGACATGCCGTCCGAGACGCGGACGCGGCTCAATACCGACGTGAGGTCGTCGTCCGTGGCGTAGCCGCCCACCGAGAGGAATGCCTTGCTGATCGCGCGTTTGATCTTTTCGACCGAAAAGGCGGCGCGTTTGCCGTCGCGCTTGACGATGTAAATTTCCGAAATACCCATATCTATCCCATATTTGTTTGTGTTCCGGCACTGTGCGGGGTTACGTTCCCTCCTGCGCGGCAGCCGCGGGAAAGGTCGTTCCTTCCTTGAAAAACGTATCGGTGTAAAAATGGTCCGGGTATCGCCCTAAATCCCGAAGGCGGATACCTTTTCCGGCAAGGCAGGTCTTCTGACTCGCTCCTCCCGCACGCCTTCCCGGTTTTCACCAGTGGCTCAAAGAGTGTGCGGAACGCAACGGAGCTTACAGCTACGGGAATAGTCCCTGATTTTCACAGGAGTTCCCTTTTGATCCCGGGCCGGCAGCCGCCGGCGGAGAACCTTGCACGGAAACAAATATAGGGATAGTTTCCGGCAAAGGGAATACCCGCCGGGGCTTTTAATGAACATTTTGTGAACAAACACGCGTTCCGGCTCCTGTCCGGCTGGGTGGCGCAGCAGGCGGGAAAACCGCCCGTCGTGGTATCGTTGTTGCGGCGGACCGGGGAACGATTAAATCTGAAAGCTATGGGAAAACTTGAAATCCGGAACGACCGCACGGTCCTTTCCACCGAAAACAACGGCTATGCGGGCAGCGAACGCGACGAGAACCTGATCGAGGAGGACCTGGTGGACACGGAAATCCCGGTCGACGACCGGATTCCGGACGGGATCGACGAAATCGTCGAGGACGACCGTCCCGTCTACGACGAGGAGGGCTACCGGCACGATCCGGGCGAGTGACCCCGCCCTGCCGGGGATAAAAAAAGGACATCCCCTCCTTTAGGGATGTCCTTGCTCCGGCCGGACCGGGATTGTCATTTGATTTTCAGTCCGGGAATCAGCGGCACGGCGTCGATCAGTTCCAGCGACTGCACCATGTCGAGCGTCCCCTGCTTGTATTTCTGAAAATGGGGCGTGCCGATATGGTGTCGGTAAGCGGCTTCGTCGGCGTATATCTCAAGAATCGTCACGATTTCGGGACGTTCCTTTTCCGTCACGGCATAGAGCGTCAGCACACCCGGTTCCAACCGCATCGAAGCCTCGATTTCCTCTTTCAGCAGGGCGTTGTACTCCGTCACGCGGGCCGGGTCGACCGTTATTTTCGACAGCCGGACCCTGTTTTGTTCCTGCGCGGGCGGGTTCGGTCTTCCCGGCACCGGAAGCGCCGCAACGAGCGCCAGCAGGGCGATCAGATACTTTCTCATGCCGCCGCTTCCGCTATTTGTCCAGGTCTGCCAGTTCGTACCGCCGGCTGCCGACGCCGATGGCTTCGGCGTGTTCGAGCGTGTGGATGCCGTGGCGCGATTCCATACGCTCGATCAGGTGTACCTTGCCCTCGTCGGGCGAGGCGTAGACCAGGTCGACGCACGCCTTGTCCAGCGCCACGGGGTCCAGCGAGGCGAGGATGCCGATGTCGCCCATGCGGGGCGGCTCGGGATGCGCGTCGCAGTCGCAGTCCACCGAGAGGTTGTTCATGACGTTGATGTAGAGGATCCGCTCGCCGCAATGGTCGGCGATGGCCTTGGCCGCTTCGGCCATCGACTCCAGGAAATCGTCCTGTGCGGGCAGACTGCTCCACAGTTTCTCGGTGTCCTCGGTCTTTCCGGCCGAGTGAATCCACGCTTTTCCGGCCGACGAGGCGATGCCGATGGAGATGTTCTTGATCGCGCCGCCGAATCCGCCCATCGCGTGCCCCTTGAAGTGGGACAGCACGACGACGAAATCGTACTGCGGGAAGTGTGAACCCACGATGTCGTACGTGAGGTGTTTGCCGCCCTCGACGGGCAGACGCACTTCGCCCTCGGCGTCCATGATGTCCACCGGGGCGATGGCCGTGAACCCGTGGTCGGCGGCGGCTTTCAGGTGGTCTTCGGTCTTGGCGCGTCCGCCGCCGTAGGCCGTGTTGCACTCGACGATCGTGCCCTTCACCGACTTCACCAGATCGCCGATCAGGGCCGGTTGCAGGAAATTGTTGCCTCCCGGCTCTCCGGTCGAGAGTTTCACGGCGACCTTCTTCCCTTCGGCCTTCCGGCCCAGGGCCTCGTAGACGGCTTTCATTCCCGCGGGCGAGATGTCGCGGGTCATGTAGACTTTGGCGGGAGCCGCCTCCGCCGCCTTTTTGTCGTTGCCCGACGCACAGCCGGAGCCTGCGGCCGCGAAATGCAAAACAAAGGAGATCATACAGATTTTTTTCATCATGACTATTTGCGTATTACGTACTTTATAAAGAGGTATCCGCCGAACACCTGCAACAGCATGCCGGGAATCCCGATCCGGAAATCCTGCACGGCGGCCGTGAAGCTGCCCGTCAAGGCCCATTCCCCGGCCGATCCGACGACCTGGTAGAACAGCACGACGGCGGCGAGCAGCGCCACCGACACACGGTTGAACCGCCGGGCGGCATACCCTGCGGCCCCGGCCAGCAGCACCGATTTCACGAGGATCGCCGGCAGCGCCGCGACGGTGGGCATCCCGAACAGCGCGGCGTTCACGAGCGGCGAAGCGAGGGCTGTCAGCAGTCCCGTGCGCCAGCCGTATTTGTAGGCGCCGACGAGCGTGAAGAAGTAGATCGGCAGCATCGTGGGGCCTCCCAGCTGCACGAGATGGCACAACTGCGGCAGGGCGATGTTGCCCGCCGCGAACAGGGCCGCCGCGAGGTATGTCCGCGTCTCCCGGTAGCCGGTCGAATAGATTGTTACAGATGTTGTTTTCATGGTTATTTCAATTAAAGGTTTAACTTCAGACCGCCGAAGACCGTCGCCCGGGGCATCGGGTATCCGGCATTGATTTCATAACGTTCGGCCAGCAGGTTTTCGCCCCGGACGAAGATCGTCAGCAAACGGCTTACGCGCAGCGACGCCCGCAGGTTCCAGAGCACGAATCCCGCTTCCCGGACTTCCGGATCGGGAGCCGCCGCCGTGTAAAGCCCCGCGACGTATTGCACGCCTGTCGACACCGACCAGCGGCCCTTTTCGAAATCGCCTCCGGCGTAGAGTTTGTGTTCGGGCGACGCCGGCACGGGATACTCCATCCGCAGCCAGCTGTAATTGGCATTGACGCTCCATCCCCCGCCGATGCGCCATGCGGCGTCGGCCTCCGCGCCCCAGTTTTCGATCCGGGCCTGGTTGAGCAGGATGTTGCGGCCGTCGGCCCTGCCGCGACGGATGATGTCCTCGCCCTTGATATAAAAGAGGTTGACGCCGTACGACACCCTTCCTCCGGCCAGCCGCTGGGTCCACGAAAGTTCGTAGTTCCACAGCCGCTCGGGCTTCAGGTCGGGATTCTTCACCCCGAACATGTAGAGTTCGCGGAGCACCGGGTTGCGGAAACCCTTGCTCACCATCGCCTTCAGCTCGCCGTCGCGCGCTGCCCGGAACGATACGCCCGCCTGCGGAACCCACTCCGTGCCGGTGCGGGTGTGGCGGTCGATACGCACCCCGGCGTCGATTGCGAGGCGTCCCAGCACCTGCCGGAAATCGGCATACCCGGCGATTTCGTCCTCCGTCTGGTCCACGATCGGCTCCTCGCGGCCGTCTGCCGTGAACCGGTTCCATGCCCGGCCCCCGAAGCGCTGCCAGTCGATGCCCGCCGTCAGGCGGCTGCCGCGCCACAGCCCGACGCTCTGATACCACGAGACGCCCAGCATCCGGTCCTTCGAGTTGAAACGGTAGTCGCGCGGCTCTTCGCCCGCGTCGTAGCCGTCGTTGATCCGGTGACGGCCCCAGTTGTAGAAGAACTTCAACGCACCCGAGGTCCGGTCGTAGCTGTTTTCCAGTGAGACGGATGCCATGCCGCGCGTGATGCGGGAATCGTTGTCGAAGACGGGCGCGGCGATCTCGCCCGGATTCGAGGCGTTGAAGTGTGTCAGGTTCACATCGGCGCAAGCGTTCCAGCGGCGGCTGATTTCGTAGCCCGCCTTGGCGTACCCGCCGTACTGTTCGAAGCCCATGTCGGCGCGGTGGCCGTCCGTGCGGTTGTACGAGCCGGTCACGACGCTCGTGAAGCGGCCTTTGCGGATGCGGTTGGCCAGTTCGGTCTGCAAGGTGTTCCAGGAGCCGTAGCTCACGTTGAGACCGGTTCTCACGCCCTCCTCGCGCTGCCGGCGGGTGACGATGTTGATCACCCCGCCCATGGCGTTCGAGCCGTAGAGCACCGACGCTGGGCCGCGCACCACCTCGACCCGCTCGGCGAGCATCGACTGGTAGGCGTCGGCGATCGGATGGCCGAACAGCCCCATGTACTGCGGATGCCCGTCGATCAGCACGAGCATCTGGGCCGCCGACCCTCCGCCGATGCCGCGCAGGCTGATGCCTCCGGCCGCGCCGTCCGAGACGCCGTAGCCCATCACGCCGCGTCCCGTGACGAACAGCCCCGGAACCTGCTCCGTGAGCAGCGGAAGTACCGACGCCTCCTGCCGGCGGACGATCTCGTCGCGCCCCACGACCGCCACCGACATCGGCAGGTGGCGGATGTCCGAGGCGTAGCGCGCCCCCGTCACCACCACCGAGTCGATCGCGACGTTCTTCGCCGCCTGTTCCGTCTCCTGCGCGCCGTATGCGGCGCCGGCGGCCGTGCAGGCCAGTAAAATCGAAAGAATCTTGTTCATTGTTCCGTATTTGTTTTGTTTTTCGGTCTCCCCGCGCCTGCGGCGGACCGGGTCCGGGTGGCTTGCAGCCTCCCGGGCGAAGGCCGCGGACGGTCCTTTCGTACTCCGCCGGAATCAGGGTGCGCCCTTGCCGGCCGTCAGGAACCCTTCGATCAGCGGCAGGCACTCCGCGGCGCTCCGCGCCCCGGCGCAGAGCCGCTCCACGGGACAGATGCCGTCCCCGGCGCGGTTGATGATGTGGGGCACGGCGACCGTGTAGCTTACCGGAATCCCGGCCCCGTTCAGCAGTTCCAGCGCCGCGTGGCTCACCACATCGGCGAACAGCTTCCTCACACGGCCCGCGGCCATCAGCGCCGCGGCGCCCTTCCCGACCACCTTGTCGGCCACGAACGCGCCGTCGAGCAGTTCCGGCTCCTCGTGCAGCAGCCTCCAGAGGTCCCGGACGCCCCGTTCGCGGAATATCCGGATCGTGTCGCCGTTGCGTACGACGCACGAGCATTTCTCGGCGAAGAGCAGGTCTATGGCCTGCCGGTCCTTGTTTGCGTTGTCTGGTCTCATCTTTTTCCGGATTTGCGGTCAATAGCCGAATCGTTCCGCCGCGCGGCGCATCGACGCGACGATCTCCACGCCGAACGGGCAGCGCGTTTCGCACGCGCCGCAACCGATGCATTCCGAAGCGTGGTGCGTGAGCGCGGCGTAATGTTCGCGCACGGTTTCCGGGATTTCGCCCTGCGCTACGGCGAGGTTGTGGAATTTGTTGACCGCCGCGATGTCTATTCCCGCTGTACAGGGGGCGCAATGGCCGCAGTACATGCAATGCCCTTCCCAGGTAAACCGCTCCATGCCGGCCATTGCGGAGGCATAGTCCCTTTCGGCGGGCGATGCGCCGCACCAGTCGAGTGCGGCCCGGATTTCGTCCTGCGTCCTGCATCCGACCATCACGGATGCCACGCCCGGACGCGTCAGGGCATATTCGATGCACTGCACCGGCGTCATGGCCTTCCCGAACGGAGAATTCTCCTCGCTCAGCAGGTCGCCGCCGCCGTATACCTTCATGACGTCGATGCCCACGCCCGACCTTTCGCACAGTTCGTAGAGCCGTTCGCGGTCGGGATCGATGTTGTGCAGCGTACCGGCGTAACTCTCCTCGGCCCACAGGGCGTCGACGTCGTCGCCGGCCGGTTGCAGGTCGTAGCAGGGGTTGACCGAGAACATCAGCACGTCCACCAGTCCCGTTTCGACGGCCATCCGGGCCACCGCGGGATTGTGGCTGCTCATGCCGATATGCCGGATCCGGCCCTCCTCCCGGAGTCTTTGCGCAATGCGGATGATCTCCCCGTCGAAGACGCGGTGAAAATCCGCCTCGGCGTCGACGTAGTGGATCATGCCCACGTCGAGGCAGTCCGTCCGCAGCTGTTGCAGCTGGAGGTCGAATGACGCGAGGGTTTTCTTCGGGTCGCGCGTGCGCAGGTACTGCCCGTTCTCCCAGGTCGTGCAGAGGTGTCCCTGGATGATGAAGTCCCCGCGGCGGCCTTCGAGCGCCGCGCCGATGTTCGTCCGCAGTTCGGGATTCGGCGAGTAGATGTCGACGAAGTTGACGCCGTGCGCGATGGCGAAGTCGAAATCGGCGCACACCTCTTCCGTCGTTTTGTGGATGAAGCCCTCGCAGCCGAGTGCGACGGCGCTCACGCGCAGGCCCGTTCGGCCCAAAATTCTGTATTCCATGATCGTCCTCCTTTTTTCCGTTTCGTCGGGTTCCGGAATCCGGTTCCTTCCGTTCACAATGCAAAGATAGACCGAAAACGGGATTTCCGAAGTAGCCGGATTACGGAAATTCCTACCTGAATTACTGATTCGGCGCTCCGGAAACGAACCGCCCGCCGGTCTATCGATCGGCGGGCGGTTTTGTCTTGCGCGTATGTATTTATCGGTATATCTCGTTCAGCAGGCGGGCCAGGCGGTGTCCGCCGCGCAGGAACTGCCGTTCGACGACGGGCGTGTACTTGAAGATGTAGTCGTACGAAATATCGGTCCCTTCGGGGCTGAAGGCGTAAATCTCCTTGCAGATTTCGTGCGTCTCCTTCACCCAGTCGGCCGGTTCCCCGGCGGCGATCTGCGCGGCCTCTTCGTCCGTCAGCCGGTCGATCTGCTGCTGCCATTCGCTGTAACTCCATTTGTGGGCCGCCTCGGGGATGTTCGTGTCCCAGGCCGAATGCAGGCTCGTGTCGCGGCCGAAGAAACGCACGGGCCGCTTGTTGCCGCCCAGGTCGCTCAACCGTCCGAGGTGCATCGGACAGTGCATGTCCCCGACCAGGTGAATCAGCATCTTGAGCGAGATCGTCTCCTCCTCGGGCGTGAGGCGCCCCGACTTGAGTTTCTCCGTGAGTTCCGTCACCGCCGTCAGCACGTCGCCCTTGGGATTCCGGGGCATGCTCTCCAGCGTCTCGCCTTCGTCGATATTGAGGTAGTGCCAGGTTTTCGAATAGGCGTATTCGGGCCAGTAGCTGGCGAAGTCGAGCCAGTTGGCGATGTACACGGGCGAATAGCCGCCGAGCGCCTTGCGGACCTTCTCCGCCGCTTCGGGCGTCAGGTGGCATTCGGCGATGTGCGCCGTCACGTCGTGCCCCTTCTGTCCCCACGCGAACGCCCCGCGGGCGAAAAGGAGACACAAGCCCATCAGAATCAGTCTTTTCATCTATACCTGGGTGTTTGCAGTCCGTGCGGTCAGTGGTTCATCGTGGCGAGGAACTCCTCGTTGGTGTCGGTGAGTCCCATCTGTTTCTGGAGGAACTCCATGGCCTCCACGGGATTCATGTCCGAGAGGTACTTGCGCAGCACCCACGTGCGGTTCATCACGTCGCGCGGCAGCAGCAGGTCTTCGCGGCGGGTTCCCGAGGCGATCACGTCTACGGCCGGGTATACGCGCTTGTTGGCCAGCTTGCGGTCCAGCTGCAACTCCATGTTGCCCGTACCCTTGAACTCCTCGAAGATCACCTCGTCCATTTTCGAACCGGTGTCGATCAGCGCCGTGGCGATGATCGTCAGCGAACCTTTCTCCTCCGTGTTGCGGGCCGCGCCGAAGAAGCGCTTGGGCTTGTGCAGGGCGTTGGCGTCGACACCACCCGAAAGCACCTTGCCCGAGGCGGGCTGCACGGAGTTGTAGGCGCGGGCCAGACGGGTGATCGAGTCGAGGAAAATCACGACGTCGTGTCCGCTCTCGACCATGCGTTTGGCCTTGTCGAGCACCATCTCGGCCACTTTCACGTGGCGCGAGGCCTGCTCGTCGAAAGTCGAGGCCACGACCTCGGCCTTGGAGTTGCGGGCCATTTCGGTCACCTCCTCGGGGCGTTCGTCGATCAGCAGTACGATGATGTAAACCTCGGGGTGGTTGTCGGCGATGGCGTTGATGATCGACTGCATGAGCACCGTCTTACCCGTCTTGGGCTGGGCTACGATCAGTGCGCGCTGGCCCTTGCCGATGGGGGAAAAGAGGTCCACGATGCGCGTGGACATGTTGTTGTGGCCGTTGCCCGTGAGGCAGAATTTCTCGCTGGGGAAGAGCGGTGTCATGAATTCGAACTGCACGCGGTCGCGGATGTATTCCGGGGCCAGACCGTTGATTTCGTTCACGCGCACCAGCGGGAAGTATTTCTCGCCCTCCTTCGGGGGACGGATCGCGCCGTTCACCGTGTCGCCGGGCTTCAGTCCGAAGAGCTTGATCTGCGAGGGCGAAACGTAGATGTCGTCCGGGGAATTGAGGTAGTTGTAGTCTGCCGAGCGGAGAAATCCGTAGCCGTCGGGCATGATCTCCAGCACGCCTTCGCCTTCGATCTCCCCTGCGAAGTCGTCCTTGGTGATGACCTCCTCCTCGACGTGCCGGGGAGCGTGTTCCGTGTGGACCTCCTGCGCGGCGGCGGGAGCCGCCTCCTGCACCGTCTGCATTTCCTGTACCTTGGGCTTGCGGCCCCGGCGCTTGGGTTCGGCCTTCACAGGCTCCGCCGCGGGCGTTTCGGCCTGCGGTGCAGCCGCTGCGGCTTCCGGTTCGGCAGCCGTCGCCGGCTTGGTCTCCATCGGGAGTTCCGGTTCTGCCGCGGCCTCCGGCTGCGGGGCTGCGTTTTCGTTCTTGGCCAGCCGCGGACGGCGTCCGCGCGGGGCCTTGACCTTCGGTGCCGCGGCCTGCGGGACTGCTTCCTGCACCGGCTCTGCGGCGGCTTCCGAAACCTGCCCTTTCGCTTCGTCCTTATTTTCCGCGGGAGCCTCCTTCGGGGAGTCCGTTCCGGCGATTTTCTCTATCAGTTCGCGCTTTTTAACCATGACGTTCTTAATACCCAACACTTTGGCTATTTCACGCAGCTCGGCAAGGCTTTTCCCTTCCAGCGCTTTCAGATCTTGCATAGTTTATTTCCGTTGAATGTGATTTTCAGAAACAGGACGGTCGCCCTGTTCGTTGGAATTCGCATGCAAAGATAATGCATTATTTCGAATTACAAAATAAAAAAACGCCTTACTTCCCTGAACGGCAGGGTGAAGGGGATTGTCCGGGGGCGAAATACCTACTAATGGCGATTGCGGGTCTCGGAATTTTGCGCGACCTTTGTTCCGGAAACAATGAAAGCAGGAATTTCAGCCATTGCATTGTTTGTATTGTTAATGTTTGTGTGTGAAAAAACCTTCCGCGCCACGGAAGGTTTTTTTGTGTCAGTTTGCGCTCCGGTATTCGTTGGGCGAGCACCCCACCACCTTCTTGAACAGACGCGTGAAGTGCTGCGGGTATCGGAATCCCAGTGAGTAGGCGATTTCGCTGATCGAGCGTCCGGGGTCGAAGATCCGCTCCTTGGCGATGTCGATCACCTTGAGCTGGATATACTCCTGCGCCGATTTCCCGGTCTCCTTCTTCACCAGGTCGCCGAAATAGTTCGCCGACAGGTGCAGCTGTTCGGCGCACCAGCGCACCGACGGCACGCCGTCCTGCTCGGGGCGGTCTCCTGCGAAATAGTCGCCCAGCAGGCGTTCGAATCCGGCCAGCACGTCGCGGTTGACGTTGTTGCGCGTGATGAACTGCCGTTCGTAGAACCGCGTGCTGTAATTCAGCAGCAGCTCGATGTTCGAGACGATCAGCGTGCGGCTGTGTTTGTCGATCGCGTGTTTCAGTTCCGACTGGATGTTCAGCAGGCAGTCCAGCACGACCTGGCGTTCCTGCTCCGAGAGGTGCAGGGCTTCGTTCACCTCGTAGGAGAAAAACGTGTAGCCCGCGATGTTGCGCCCGAGCGACGTGCCGCGCAGCAGGTCGGGATGGAACAGCAGCGCCCAGCCTTTGGGCTGGTAGGTCTGCCCGTTGTTTTCGTAGCCGATGACCTGCCCCGGGGCCAGGAAGACGAGCGTGCCCTCCTGGTAGTCGTAATAGTTGCGTCCGTAGCGCAGGTCGCCGCACTTCACCTCCTTGAGAAATATGGTATAAAAGCCGTAGACCTGCCGTTCGAAGCGGGCGGGGCCGCATTTCGAAAAGTCGATGACGCTCACCAGCGGATGCAGCGTCTCCACGCCGCGCGATTCGTTGAATTGGAAGATGTTGTCGTATTTAACCACCGTGTCCATGTCCTGAATAGTTTTGTTTGTCACAAAATTAACAGAATTTTCGATACCTGCTCCGCCTTCCGTCCCGAATCGGTAATTATGGTACGACGAACCGTAATCGGGGTATGCCCTGCGTCCGTTTCCCGCCCTACTTTTGCAGTGTGGAATTGTGTAAAAGGATAAAAACGATGAAAAAGAGACTTATTTTGGCGACGATGGCGGCCTTCGCCGTTTCGGGAGCCGGGGCGCAGCCGCAGCAGCCCTCCAAGAAAGTGCTGGTGGCCTATTTCTCCCACAGCGGCAACACCCGCGAGGTGGCGCGGCAGATCGGCGAGGCCACGGGCGGAGATCTGTTCGAGATCGTTCCCGCGACGCCCTACCCCGCGGAATACCAGGCTGTGGTCGACCAGGGCAAGAAGGAGATCGCAGCCGGGGTGCGTCCCGCGCTGAAAAACCCTGTCGGCGACCTTTCGCAGTACGACGTGATTTTCGTCGGTTCGCCCTGCTGGTGGGCGACGATCGCGCCTCCCGTGGCGACGTTCCTCACCTCCTGCGACTTTGCGGGCAAGACCGTCATTCCGTTCATGACTCACGAGGGCAGCGGCATGGGCCGCAGCGAGGCAGACATCCGCAAACTCTGCCCGCAGTCGACCGTCCCCGACGGACTGGCCGTCCGCGGCAGCGCGGTGCGCAACTCGAAAGAGGCCGTCGGAAAATGGGTTAGGTCGCTCGGATTGGCAGAATGACGAAAAAAGGCTTCGATTGTCGAAGCCTTTTTTTATTTATCCGCAAAAATAGACGCAGCCGTAGATCAGTCCGGCCGCCAGGGCGCCCAGCAGCGGGCCTGCCACGGGAACCCAGCTGTACCCCCATCCGCTGCCTCCTTTGCCCCGGATCGGCAGCAGGGCGTGCGCCAGCCGCGGCGGCAGGTCGCGCGCGGGGTTGATCGCATAGCCCGTCGTGCCGCCCAGCGACATGCCGATGGCCATGATGAGCATCGTCACCGGAAGGCTTCCCAGACTTCCCATTCCGATTTCGGGGGTGTTCTGCTCGTTGCCGATGGCCAGGATCACGAACACCAGCAGGAACGTGCCGACCACCTCGCAGAAGAGGTTGCGCGGTTTGTTCATGATGGCGGGCATCGTGCAGAAGACGCCCAGTTTCGCCGCCGGGTCGTCCGTCGCGTCGAAATGGTCCTTATAATAAAGGTAGACCACGACGGCGCCGCAGAATCCGCCCAGCAGCTGGGCGGCGACGTATCCCGGGACGTACGCCCACGGGAACGACCCCGCCACGGCCAGTCCCACCGATACCGCGGGATTGAGGTGCGCGCCCGAATAGGGACCCGCGATCAGCACGCCGCACATCACGGCCAGTCCCCAGGCTATCGTAATCACGACCCAGCCGCCGTCGAAACCTTTCGATCGTTTGAGGATGGTCGATGCGACCACCCCGTCGCCCAGCAGTACGAGCACCAGCGTTCCGATGAACTCGAACAGGCATTTGGTGAAGAAGGTAATTTCCATGTCCGTTTCCTTTTATTCGTTTCTGTCGTGCAAAACCCGCCGCACGGCATCTTCCCAGCCGGCGACGGCCTTTGCGATCTGCGTGCGGTCGGCCGCGGGTTCGAAAATATGCTCGGCCTGCCATTGCTTCCTGATCTCCCCGATGCTCTCCCAATACCCCACGGCCAGCCCCGCCAGGTAGGCGGCGCCCAGCGCCGTGGTCTCCGTCACGCGGGGACGGATGACCTTCGTCGCGAGCAGGTCAGCCTGGAACTGCATCAGCAGGTTGTTGCGCGCCGCTCCGCCGTCGACCTTCAGTTCCACCAGCGAGACTCCGGCGTCGCGCTGCATCGCGTTCACGATGTCCAGCGTCTGGTAGGCGATGCCCTCCAGCGCCGCGCGGGCGATGTGTGCCGCCGTCGTGCCGCGGCTGATGCCGCTGATCGCGCCCCGGGCGTACTGGTCCCAGTGCGGGGCCGCCAGTCCCGTCAGCGCGGGCACGAAGTAGACGCCGCCGGTATCGGGAACCGACGCCGCCAGTTCCTCCACCTCCGACGAGGAGCGGATGATCCCCAGCCCGTCGCGCAGCCACTGCACGACCGATCCGCCGACGAAGATGCTCCCTTCGAGGGCGTAGCTGACCTTGTCGCCGATCTTCCAGGCGATGGTCGTCAGCAGGTTGTTCTTCGAGACGATGGGTTTTTCGCCGCTGTTCATCAGCAGGAAGCAGCCCGTGCCGTAGGTGTTCTTCACCGACCCCGGTTCGACGCACATCTGCCCGAACAGGGCCGCCTGCTGGTCGCCGGCGATGCCCGCGATGGGAACCTTGTGGGCGAAGATCGTGGTTTTCGTCGCTCCGTAAACCTCGCTCGACGAGCGCACCTCGGGCATCATCGACGCCGGAATGCCGAACAGTTTCAGCAACTCCCCGTCCCATTGCAGCGTGCGGATGTTGAACAGCATCGTGCGCGAGGCGTTGCTCGGGTCGGTCACGTGCACCTCGCCGCGCGTCAGCCGCCAGATCAGCCACGTGTCGACCGTTCCGAACATCAGCTTGCCTTTCTCGGCCCGCTCGCGGGCGCCCGGCACGTTGTCCAGAATCCATTTGATCTTCGTGGCGCTGAAATAGGCGTCGATGATAAGGCCGGTCTTTTCGCGGATCCACTCTGCTTTACCTTCGGCCTTCAGCCGGTCGCAGTACTCCGAGGTCCGGCGGTCCTGCCACACGATGGCGTTGTAGACCGGCTCCTCCGTTTCGCGGTCCCATACGATCGTCGTCTCGCGCTGGTTGGTGATGCCTATTCCGGCGATGTTCAGCCCGTTGATGTCGATGGCCGCGATGGCTTCGGCGATCACCGACGCCTGCGACGACCAGATTTCGTGCGGATTGTGCTCCACCCATCCCGGTTTGGGGAAATACTGGGTGAACTCCCGCTGGGCCATCGAGCAAATCTGCCCCTTGCGGTCGAAAACGATGGCGCGGGAACTGCTCGTTCCCTGATCCAATGACAAAATGTACTGCTCCATATTTTTTCGGTTTAATCGTTGCGCGGAATCCTGCGGGGCGCCCGGAGACGCCCGATTACAAATCTATGAAAAATTTCCGGGATTCGAAACGAAACCGCCGGGTTTTTTATCGAAACTTTGCGGGAGGCCGTTTCCGGGAATATCCTGCCTGACGGGTCCGAAGCGTGGCGATCGGATCGTATAAGTCGGTTAAACAAACATACTTTTTTGAATTGTCCTTGAAACTTTCCGGTTTATTCCTATTTTTGTACCGGACATGAAACCCTTACCGGACATGAAAGAGATACAGCAGGAGATCATCCCGAATGCGAACGAGGACCTTTTCATCCTCCTCAATCGCCTCATTCCCTGCGGCGTCTTTCTGCCGCGGGCAGAACGGTCCGGATCGCAACGGCGCTGCCCCGGTCCGGATTCGGCCGGCTGCTGCGAATCACCCATCTGCAACAAACCCGATAAACCAACCATACGATTATGAAACGCACATTGCGTCTTTTGCTGACCGTAGGAGTGTCTCTCGTCTGCGTCAGCCTGTTCGCCCAAAAGTTTCCCAACTATCCGATCCCGCAGCAGCCCGACACGCTGCGCATCCTCGGCATCGGTAACAGCTTCACCGACGACGGCATGATGTACCTGCCCGAGTTGCTGGAGGCTGCCGGCATCCGGAACGTAGTGCTGGGACGGCTCTATATCGCAGGATGTTCGCTCGAACGCCATTGCCGGGAATATGCCGGCAACACCCCTGCGTATATCTATTACAAGTCGGCGTCCAACCGCTGGGAGACCGTTTCGAAGAAAGCGACCCTGTTGGACGGAATCACCGACGAACGGTGGGACGTCGTGGTGCTGCAACAGTCGTCGGGCAAATCGGGCATCTATCCGACCTATCAGCCCTGGTTCGGCCGGCTGGTCGAAATCGTGCGATGGAACTGCCCCAATGCCGGAGCCTGTATCGCCTGGCAACAGACATGGGCCTATGCCCGCAATTCGCAGCACCGGGATTTCGGTCGATACGAGAAGAACCAGCAACTGATGTACCGGGGAATCGTCTCTTCGGTCGAACAACTCATGCGGGAGACCTCCGTCGAAGTGGTCGTCCCGTCGGGCACGGCGATTCAGGACCTGCGCAGCACGGCGCTGTGCGACTCGCTGGACCTTACGCGCGACGGATACCACCTGAATCCCGGGGCCGGACGTTACACTGCGGCCTGCGCATGGTTCCAGACACTCGTGGCCCCGGCCTTCGGGACGAACGTCGCCGGGAACGGCTGCCGTCTGGCGGGAACCCCTCACGAGCTGACGCCGCAGGAGGCCGAAGCCTGTCAGGAGGCGGCCCGCAGAGCCTGCATCCGGCGGTTCTCCGTTTGGACGGAACCTGTCGCCGGCGAGGGCGGGACGGCAGCCCGGTAGCGGTCGGGGTTGGGACGGGCATTCCGCCATGCGGATATAGGTATCGTTCCATTCGCCGGAGCATTCTGCCGGATGTGGCTTCGAAGCTCGCCCCCCCCCGCCTCTCCAAACAAAAAAAGAGGTCTGCAAAGACCTCTTCGAGCGGAAAACGGGATTCGAACCCGCGACCCTCAGCTTGGGAAGCTGATGCTCTACCGACTGAGCTATTTCCGCGTTACGGAGTACAAAGTTACTCCGTTTTTTTTATTTGTCAAGTTTTCGGCGGCTGAAAAATGCGCCTACCCCACGATTTTTTTCAGCGATGCGAGGTTTTCGGGGTTTTTCAGGTTGCGTCCCTCGGCCGAATAGAGGTAGTCGAGCCGGTTCCGGAAATGCTCCTCGACCTTCCCGCGCACGACCTTCATCGTGCTGTTCACCAATCCGTTCTGCTCCGTGAAAGCCTCGTCGACAATGGCCAGTCCCGCAGGCAGCCACCGTTCCGGAAACTCCCCGGCATAGGTTCCGCCGGCACGGTAACGGTCGATCTCGGTGCCGAGAATCTCCGCTGCGACGGCCGTGCGCTCCGCTTCGGGCGTTTTGCGGGCCTCCAGTTCGCGGCGCAGCGCCTCGCGGTTGGGAACCACTATCGCCCCCGTGAACGGGCTTTGGTTGTTGTGCACGATGATCTGGTCGATGTAGGGCGACTTGTCCACGATCGCCTCCTCCATTCCCTCGGGACTGTATTTTTCGCCGTCCGAAGCGATCAGCAGACTCTTGAAACGTCCCAGCACATAAAGGAAGTCGTCCTCCGAGACGTAACCCATGTCGCCCGTGTGGAGCCATCCGTCGCGCACGGTGTCGGCCGTGGCTTCGGGATTCTTCCAGTAGCCTGCCATGACGTTCTCGCCGCGGACGACGATTTCACCCTTCTGCCCGCGGGGAACCTCGCGGCCCTCCTCGTCGAGGATCTTCAGGTCCAGCGGAATGAGTATCTTGCCCGACGATCCGAACCGGTGCCAGTGATGTTTGGGCGAGTTGGTCGAAATCACGGGCGTCGCCTCCGAAAGTCCGTATCCCTGGAACATCGGGATCCCGATGGCGTAGAAGAACCGCTGCAACTCCGCGTCGAGCAGCGCGCCGCCCCCGACGAAGAATTCGAGGTGGCCTCCGAACGCCTGCCGCACCTTGCGGAACAGCAGCGCGTCGAAAATCCCGACGACGGGAGCCAGCACGATGCGCCATCCGCTGCCCCTGCCGTACCCGTCTCGGTTGTAGACGTATGCCGTGCGGAGCGCGAGGTTGAAAAGCCCCTCGGTGAATTTCCCTTTGGCCCGGATGGAGCTTTCGATGCTTTTCCGGAAGTTCTTGGCCAGTGCCGGGACCGACAGCAGGAAGTGCGGTTGCACTTCGCGGATGTTCTGCGGGATGTTCTTGAGCGTCTCCAACGGCGTCGCTCCGACCTGCACCGTGGCCACCGAGGCTCCGCAGGCGATCATGATGTAGAAACCCACGACGTGTGCGAAACAGTGGTCCAGCGGCAGGATGATCAGCGTGCGGAAATGCGGCGGAATATCGACCCGCGACAACGCCTGCTCGACGTTGGCCGTGTAGTTGCGGTGTGTCAGGATCACGCCTTTGGGGTCCGACGTCGTGCCCGAGGTGTAGGTGATCGTGGCGTAATCGTCATTCCGGATCGCCTGTCCGATCTTCATGAACTCCTCCCTGTTCCTAGCGAGGTATTCGCGGCCCAGCCGCTTGAGCGTTCCGTAGGCCGTCTCTCCGGCTTCCAGCGGAATGTGCCCGAGGACGATCACCTGCTCCAGCTGCGGCAGCCCGGCGCGGATGCGGCGGATCTTCGGCAGTTGGTATTTCGACACGAAAACGGCTTTGACCTCGGCGTGCCGCATGCGGAACACGAGGTCGTTCGACTCTTCGAGTTTCACCGACAGGGGCACGCTGACCGCCCCGGCGTAGAACAGTCCCAGTTCGGAAATGATCCACGCGTTGCTGCCCTCGGCCAGTATCGCCACCTTGTCTCCGGGGCGGATGCCGAGCGCGGCGAGTCCGGCTCCGGCTTCGAGCGCCTGCTCGCGGGTCTCGGCATAGGTCGTAGGCTCGAATTTGTGATGGCGTTTTTCGAGCAGGAAGGTCTTGGCCCCGTATTTCCGCACGGAGGCCTCGAAGAGGTCGATGATGGTCTTTTTCATGGCTCTAATCCATTTTCAGCACGGCGAGGAATGCCGACTGGGGTACTTCGACGTTACCGATCTGGCGCATGCGTTTCTTGCCCTTCTTCTGTTTTTCGAGCAGCTTTCGCTTACGCGAAATATCGCCGCCGTAGCACTTCGCCGTCACGTCCTTGCGCACGGCCTTGACCGTTTCGCGGGCGATGATCTTGGCGCCGATGGCGGCCTGTATGGCGATGTCGAACTGCTGGCGGGGGATCAGCTCCTTGAGCTTTTCGCACATTTTGCGTCCGAAATCGTAGGCGTGGTCCGTGTAGGTGAGCGACGAGAGTGCGTCGACCGGCTCGCCGTTGAGCAGGATGTCGAGCTTGACGAGTTTCGAGGGCTGGAATCCCGTGCGGTGGTAGTCGAACGAGGCGTATCCTTTCGAGATGCTCTTGAGTTTGTCGTAGAAGTCGAAGACGATCTCCGAGAGGGGCATGTCGAAGTTGATCTCCACGCGGTCCTGCGTGATGAAGGTCTGGTTCTTCATCACCCCGCGCTTGTCGATGCAGAGTTTGATGACGTTGCCCAGGAATTCCGACTTGGTGATGATCTGCGCGAGAATATAAGGCTCTTCGATCTTGTCGATCTTCGTCACCTCGGGCAGTCCCGAGGGGTTGTGCACCTCGACCACGTCGCCCTGCGTCGTGGTGATGCGGTACGACACGTTGGGCACGGTCGTGATGACGTCCATGTCGAATTCGCGGTACAGCCGCTCCTGAATGATCTCCATGTGCAGCAGCCCGAGGAATCCGCAGCGGAACCCGAATCCGAGCGCCAGCGAGCTTTCCGGCTCGAACGTGAGCGAAGCGTCGTTGAGCTGCAATTTTTCGAGCGACGCGCGCAGGTCCTCGTACTGGTCGGCCTCCACCGGGTAGACGCCCGCGAAGACCATCGGTTTCACGTCCTCGAAGCCCGCGATGGCCTCTTTGGCGGGGTTGGTCACCGACGTGATCGTGTCGCCGACCTTCACGTCCGACGAGGTCTTGATCCCCGAGCAGATATACCCCACGTCCCCGGCCCTGATCTCCTGCCGGGGCTGCATCTTGAGTTTCAGCACGCCCACTTCGTCGGCGTCGTACTCGCTGCCCGTGTTGAAGAATTTCACGAGGTCGCCCTTGCGCAGCGTGCCGTTGAAGACGCGGAAATAGGCGATGATCCCGCGGAAGGGGTTGAACACCGAGTCGAAGATCAGCGCCTGCAACGGTGCGTTTTCGTCGCCTTCGGGGGCCGGGATGCGGTGCACGATGGCTTCCAGCATCTCCTCGACGCCCATTCCCGTTTTTCCTGATGCCAGCAGGATATCCTCGTCCCTGCAGCCTATGAGGTCGATCACCTGGTCCTTCACCTCGTCGATCATCGCCGAATCCATGTCGATCTTGTTCAGCACGGGGATGATCTCCAGGTCGTGCCCCACGGCGAGGTAGAGGTTCGAAATCGTCTGCGCCTGAATGCCCTGCGTGGCGTCGACCACCAGCAGTGCCCCTTCGCACGAGGCGATTGCGCGCGACACTTCGTACGAGAAGTCGACGTGTCCCGGGGTGTCGATCAGGTTGAGCGTGTACCGCTGTCCGTCGCGGGCCGTGTACTCCATCTGGATGGCGTGGCTCTTGATGGTGATTCCCTTCTCGCGTTCGAGGTCCATGTCGTCGAGCACCTGCGACTGCATTTCGCGCTGGTTGAGCGTGTTGGTCTTTTCCAGCAGACGGTCTGCGAGTGTCGACTTGCCGTGGTCGATGTGGGCTATGATGCAGAAATTTCGGATGTTTTTCATATATAGGGGTAAAATCTTCGGCAAATATACATAAATTTTTGAATATATCGGAGGGCTTCCGTTTGCCGGAATGGCACAAATTGCTTATATTTGCGACTTCAACAAGTTAGGTTAAAGATGTTAAGCAGACAAATCGCATCCAAGCTCCGGGGCTACGAGACCCCGTTCTACCTCTATGACATGGCGCTGTTGCGCCAGACCCTCGAAAGCGTCGTCTACGAGTCGAAGAAATACGGCTACAAGGTCCACTACGCCATCAAGGCCAACTACGACGACCACCTGCTGGCGGTCATCCGCGAATACGGGCTGGGCATCGACTGCGCCTCGGGCAACGAGCTGCGCAAGGCCGTCGAGGCCGGATTCGATCCCAAGGGCATCGTCTATGCGGGCGTGGGCAAACGCGACAAGGAGCTGAAATACGCCATCGAGCAGGAGATCCTGGCCATCAACTGCGAGTCGATCCAGGAGCTGGAACTCGTCAACGCCTTTTCGGCCGAAACGGGCAAAGTTACCGACATTGCGCTGCGCATCAACCCCGACATCGACCCCAAGACCAACCACTGCATCGACACGGGTCAGGCGGACAGCAAGTTCGGCATATCCTACGAAGAGGTGCTCGAACACGCCGCGGAGATCCGGTCGCTCGAAAACGTCAACATCATCGGACTGCACCTGCACATCGGGTCGCAGATCCGCGAGCTGCATGTCTTCGAGAACATGTGCAACAAGGTCAACGTCATCGTCGAGAACCTCGAAAAACTGGGCTGCAAGTTCCGTTTCGTCGACGTGGGCGGCGGCCTGGGCGTCAACTACGACGTTCCCGAGAACGAGCCGATTCCCAACTTCGCGTCGCTGTTCTCGATCGTCCACAACCACCTGCGCATCGGCGACCGCGAGGTGCACTTCGAATTCGGGCGTTCGATCGTCGCCGAATGCGGCGAGCTGATCACGACGGTGCTGTTCAACAAGACCACCGCCACGGGGCGCAAACTGGTGATCGTCGACGCTTCGATGACCGAGCTGGTCCGCCCGGCGATGTACGGTTCGTACCACAACATCGAGAACATCACGGCCAAGGAGGAGGAAGCCCCCAGCGAAAAATATACGGTCGTGGGCACGGCCTGCGAATCGACGGACGTTTTCGACGAGAACGTCAGCCTGCGCAAGACCCACCGCGGCGATCTGCTGACGATCAAGTCGGCCGGGGCCTACGGCATGTCGATGGCCTCGCGCTACAACCTCCACGATCTTCCCGGCGCCGTTTACAGCGACGAAATCAAATAGATAAAGGCGGCTCCGGCCGCCTTTCCTCATCGCTATGTGGCTCACTTTGGCATTCACCTCGGCGGCGCTGCTCGGCTTCTACGACGCGGCCAAGAAAAAGGCCCTCACCGGAAACGCCGTGCTGCCCGTGCTGCTGCTCAACACGCTTTTCTCGACGCTGTTCTTCCTGCCTGCGATCCTCTCGGCGGAACTGGGCCTCGGGTGGTTCGACCACACCCTTCTGGCGACGGCTCCCGGCACGTGGGAGGCCCACGGGCTGGTCGTCCTGAAGTCGGCCATCGTGCTCACTTCGTGGATTTTCGGATACTTCGGCATGAAGCATCTCCCGCTCACCATCGTCGGCCCGATCAACGCCACGCGCCCCGTGATGGTGCTCGTCGGGGCCTTCGCGATCTTCGGCGAACGTCTCAACGCCTGCCAGTGGACCGGCGTTGCGCTGGCCCTCGTGTCGCTCTTCCTGCTGAGCCGTTCGAGCCGCCGCGAGGGAGTCGTCTTCACCCATAATGTCTGGATTCTGTTCATCGCCCTGGCGGCCGTCACGGGCGCCGTCAGCGGGCTTTACGACAAGTTCATCATGGCGCGCCTCGACCCGGTTTTCGTGCAGAGCTGGTACAACCTTTACCAGCTCGGGATGATGGCCGTCGTGGCCGGCATCGTCTGGTGGCCCCGGCGGCACGCCACCACCCCGTTCCATTGGAGCTGGGCCATTCC
Organism: Alistipes sp. i18-0019-D1; assembly: GCF_042852885.1. Classification (NCBI taxonomy): domain Bacteria; kingdom Pseudomonadati; phylum Bacteroidota; class Bacteroidia; order Bacteroidales; family Rikenellaceae; genus Alistipes; species Alistipes sp. i18-0019-D1. The sequence goes on along the minus strand of NZ_AP031424.1, from coordinate 3,662,274 downwards.
GCTGATCTCGGTGTTCCTTTCGCTGGCCGACTTCGCCTACCTCTTCGCCCTGCGCGATCCGGACGCCATGATCTCCGTGGTCTCGATGGTCCGCCGCGGCTCGGTCGTGGTGTCGTTCCTCTGCGGCGCGGTGCTGTTCCGCGAGCGCAACCTGCGCTCCAAGGCCGTCGACCTGGCCTTTATCCTCGTCGGCATGATCTTCCTCTGGCTCGGCTCTCATTAAAAAACGGGCACGGAACGGATGGTTTGCACCACGACCGTCCCGTGCCCGCTGAAAAAGCCTCTTGAGCCTGTTAGATCAGCTGCTCCAGCTGATTGACCGTCTTGCGGATCTCCTCGTCGCTCGGCGAGAAGTCCTTCAGCGCTCCGGCCAGATACTGCTCGTAGGCATAGAGGTCGATCACACCGTTGCCCGAGAGGTTGAACAGAATGGTTTTCGACACACCCTCCTCCTTGGCTTTCAGCGCTTCGCGGATCGTCGCGGCGATGGCGTGCGTCGACTCCGGGGCCGGGATGATGCCTTCGGTCTGGGCGAACAATACACCCGCGGCGAGGGTCTCGACCTGCGGCAGCGACTGTGCCTCGATCAGCCCGTCCTTGAGCAGCTGGCTGACGATCGAACCCGCTCCGTGGTAGCGCAGGCCTCCGGCGTGAATGTCCGACGGCTGGAAGTCGTGGCCCAGCGTGTACATCGGGATCAGGGGCGTGAATCCCGCCACGTCGCCGAAGTCGTACTGGAACTCGCCGCGGGTGAGTTTCGGGCATCCCGAAGGCTCCACGGCGATCACGCGGATCTTCTTCCCTTCGGTGAAATTCTTCCGCAGGAACGGGAAGCCGATGCCCGCGAAGTTGCTGCCTCCTCCGAAGCATCCGATCACCATGTCCGGCTCGGCGTCGGCCATCTCCATCTGCGCCACGGCCTCCTGGCCGATGACCGTCTGGTGCAGCACGACGTGGTTCAGCACGCTGCCCAGACAGTAGCGCGTATCCTCCGGACGGCGCAGGGCCATCTCCACGGCTTCCGAGATTGCCAGCCCGAGGCTTCCCGAGCAGTGCGGGTCGCGGGCGAGGGCCGCACGTCCCGATTCGGTCAGCGTCGAGGGCGACGCCACGCACTCCGCGCCCCAGGTGTTCATCATCAGGCGGCGGTAAGGCTTCTGGTCGTAGCTGACCTTGACCATGAATACCTGGAGGTCGATGCCGAAGTGCTTCGCCGCGAAGGCGATCGACGCGCCCCACTGCCCGGCGCCGGTCTCGGTGGTCAGGTGCTTGATGCCCTGCTTGTAGTTGTAATAGGCCTGCGGCACGGCGGTGTTGGGCTTGTGCGAACCCGCGGGCGACACGCTTTCGTTCTTGAAAAAGATCTTCGCGGGCGTTCCGAGGGCCTTCTCCAGCCCCGTAGCGCGCACGAGGGGCGTCGGGCGCCATATCCTGTATATCTCCTGCACCTCTTCGGGGATGTCGATGTAACGCTCGGTCGACATCTCCTGGTCGATCAGTTCCTCGGCGAAGATCGCCGACATTTGCTCTTTCGTGACGGGCTGTTTCGTCGCAGGATGCAGCGGCGGCAGCGGTTTTGTGGGCATGTCGGCCACGATGTTGTACCATTGCGTGGGCATCTGGTTTTCGGAGAGGCAGAATTTTTTCGTTTCCATTGTCGTTATCGGTTTTTGAATGTTTGATTGTGCCAAAGAAAAAGCCCGCTGTTTACTGTCTCGTAAACAACGGGCTTGTGTATTTTCGGGCTTTCACTATACACGCGCGGTTCCGCACTCATTGTTCACGAGAGTCAACGAGCGCCACCACCATGCCTGTATGTTGAAATTGCGAATCATCTTTCAGCTTTGTTTCTGCAAATATATGCGGTCGGTTCGTAAAATGCAAATTTTTTACGAATTATTTTCGACACCTATATATGTAAGGATTTTTTACCGTACTTTGCGGAAAAATTTATATTTTTGCATGATTATCCGCAAATTCAAAACTTATCGATATGAATATTTCGTATAACTGGCTCAAACGTTATGTCGCGACCGATCTCCCGGCCGAAAAGGTGGCCGAAATCCTGACGGACATCGGCCTCGAAGTCGAAGGCTTCGAGAAGATCGAAACCGTGAAAGGCGGCCTTCAGGGCGTTGTCGTCGGCGAGGTCCTGACCTGTGCCGATCATCCCGATTCGGACCACCTGCACCTGACCACGGTCGACGTGGGGGCCGCCGAGCCGTTGCAGATCGTCTGCGGCGCACCCAACTGCCGGGCGGGACTCAAGGTGCTCTGCGCCACGGTCGGTGCGGTGCTCTACCCCGACGGCGGCGACGAGGAGTTCAAGATCAAGCGTTCGAAGATCCGCGGCGTGGAGTCGCTGGGCATGCTCTGCGCCGAGGACGAACTGGGCATCGGGGCTTCGCACGACGGCATCATGGAACTTCCGGCCGACGCTCCCGTGGGCATGACGGCCAGGGAATACCTGCATATCGAGGACGACTACCTGATCGAGATCGGACTCACGCCCAACCGTGTGGATGCCGCGTCGCACATCGGCGTGGCGCGCGATCTGGCCGCATACCTGAAGAGCCGCGGCGAAAACACCGAGGTGAAACTGCCCGACGTTTCGGCCTTCGCTCCCGACAATCACGATCTGGAGGTGGCGATCCGCGTCGAAAATCCCGAGGCCGCTCCCCGCTACGTCGGCGTTACGGTCACGGGCTGCAAGATCGGTCCGTCGCCCGAGTGGATGCAGAACTGCCTGCGCGCCGCGGGCATCAATCCCAAGAATAACCTGGTGGACATCACCAATTTCGTGCTGTTCGAGCTGGGCCAGCCCCTGCACGCCTTCGACGCCTCGAAGATCGAGGGCCGCGAGGTCGTGGTCCGCACCTGCCCGGAGGGCACGCCCTTCGTGACGCTGGACGGCGTGGAGCGCAAGCTGACGGACAAGGACCTGATGATCTGCTCGGCCGAGCGTCCCATGTGTATCGCCGGCGTCTTCGGGGGCCTGGACTCGGGCGTGAGCGACACCACGACCGACGTATTTATCGAGAGTGCCTATTTCAACCCCGTGTGGGTGCGCAAAACGGCCAAGCGCTTCGGCCTGAATACCGATGCGTCGTTCCGCTTCGAGCGCGGCATCGACCCCAACATGCAGGTCTACGCCGCCAAGCGCGCCGCCCTGCTGATGAAGGAACTGGCCGGGGGGACGATCTCCAGCGACATCACGGACATCTGTCCGGAGCCGGTCGGGGACTTCGTCTTCGATCTCTCGCTGGCGAGGGTCGACGCCCTGATCGGCAAGCCGATCCCCGAGGCAACCGTGCGTACGATCATCGCGGCGCTGGAGGTGAAGATCCTCGCCGAGCGGGACGGCGTGCTGACCGTCGCCGTGCCGCCCTACCGTGTCGACGTGCAGCGCGAGGCCGACCTTATCGAGGACATCCTGCGCATCTACGGCTATAACAACGTCGAAATCCCCATGCAGGTCCGTTCGACGCTCTCCTATGCGCCGAAGCCCGACCGCAACCGTCTGATGAACCTTGCCGCCGATTTCCTCACGGCCAACGGGTTCACCGAGATCATGTCCAATTCGCTGACGAAGGCCGCGTATTACGAGGGCCTGACCTCCTGCCCCGCCGAGCGCTGCGTGCGCATCCTCAATCCCCTGAGCGCCGACCTGAACGTGATGCGCCAGACCCTGCTGTTCAACATGCTGGAGGCCGTCGGGCTGAATGCCAACCGCCGCAACGGCGACCTCTGCCTCTACGAGTTCGGCAACTGCTACTTCTACGACGAGTCGAAGCGCACGGAGGAGAACCGCCTGGCGGCCTATTCCGAGGAGTATCGCCTGGCCATCGCCGTCACGGGCGTCGCCACGCCGCAGTCGTGGAACGCGAAGCCCGTGAAGGCGTCGTTCTTCACCCTGCGTGCTGTCGCCGAAAAACTGCTCCGCCGCTTCGGCATCGACATCTACGCGCTGAAGACCGAGACGCTCGAAAGCGACCTTTTCAGCGAGGGACTCTCGCTGTCGCTGGGCGGCAAGGAATTGTTGCAGATCGGCTCCGTGGCCGCCGCCATCCGCCGCCGGACCGACGTCAAGCAGGACGTATATTATCTGGAAATGAATTTCGACGCCCTTGTGAAATCCACGAAGAAGCTGAAGATCGTCGCCGGGGAGCTTTCGAAATTCCCCGAGGTCCGGCGCGACCTGGCGCTGCTGGTGGACAAGTCCGTGACCTTCTCCTCGCTGCGCGACGCGGCCTTCGCCGCCGAACGCAAGCTGCTGAAAAGCGTCTCGCTGTTCGATGTCTACGAGGGCGACAAACTCCCCGAGGGCAAGAAATCCTACGCTTTGAGTTTCATTCTGGAGGACAAGACCCGCACGCTGGACGACAAGACTATCGAGCGTGTGATGTCGAACCTCACCCGGCAGTTCGAGCAGAAGTGCGGCGCGCAGGTCCGGGCCTGACGAACTTTCGGCAACCGAAAAACCGCCCGGCCCCATCGCGAGCCGGGCGGTTCTCTATAAATACACCGATGCGACGATTTTCCAGAATATTTGCGTGGACGACCCCGCTCTTCGTTGCGGGAGCCGTGCTGTTCTTTACCAAAGCCGCCGCGCTCCCGTTTAAAGTTGCCTATCCGGTCCTGCTGCTGGGCGTGTCGACGCTTCTGCTGCGGCGCCGGGAACTGCTCCCGTTCGGGTTCGCCTTCCTGTTCTCTGCCGCCGGCGACGCCGTGGGTGCCAAGGGATTGTTCATTCCCCAGATGGCCTTCTTCGCACTGGCGCACGCCGCCTATGTGTGCTGGTTCCTGCCCCGGGCGCAGCGTACGCCCCGAGCGGTTTCGCTGGCCGTCACCGTCCCGCTGCTCGTCTTCCTTTTCGCCGTCATCGTCCCCGAGGTTCCGGTCCCGGCCGAACGTATCGGCGTCGCGGTCTACGGGCTGGTCATCGCCGCGATGCTCTGTTCGGCGCTTCAGTACGACGGGGCGCACGCCGCAGGTTTCCGCTGTGCGGCCCTGCTGTTCGTCTTTTCCGACGCGGTGATCGCCTGGAACCGCTTCATCGGACCCGTTCCCGCCCGGATGTGGGTCATCATGACCACCTACTACCTGGCGCAATACCTCTTTTTCCGTTTCGCCGTCAAAACCGCGATCCGGGACTGACGCACTTACAGCACCGGTTTCACCTGCGGCGGCTGGATCGTCACGTAGGGCGTGCCGTTGTCGTCGCACGTCGAGACGATCCGCACGGCCTTCACCGGGCGCGTTGGCCGCAGCGTGACGCTTCCCATTTCCAGATCGCCCGCCCGCTCGAACCGTACGCCGTCGTACGACACTTCGGCGTAACCCGTCGTCACGATCGTCTTCGGCAGCTGGCGGTTTCCCGTCTGCAAATACATTTCGCGGCACGTCACCGGCTCGCTGAACGTGTAAAGTATCCAATCCTGCTGCCGGCAGGCGCGGCGCGTGCGCGAAAGACCCTTGTAGGTCTCGGCGTTGGCATAGGGGAACTTCCCGCTCTCGCCCATCGAGGTCGTGATCGCCACGGCGGGCGTAAGGGTCCGCCAGCGGGACTTGTCGGCCACGTAGGGGCTGCGGGCGGTCCCGTAACGCGAATAGAAGCGGTAGAGGTGCGGTTTTCCGGTGCGGACCGGAGCCGTATAGCGGTGCTCCTCCGGAGAGCCGTCCATAAGGTAGTAAATCGCCGAGCCGTCGTCCGCAGCGGCGGTGAACGCGCCGTCCTTGTAGCCGGCCTTCGGCGGGAACAGCCGGAACCGGATGCCCATGGCCGCCATCCGGTCGTAATGTTTTCCTTTCAGCTCTTCGTAATAGGCGTCCCACCCTTCGGCGTTGCCGCTCCAGGCGATGCGTGCGAGGGCGCAGACGCGCGGAAAAAGCATGTAGTCGAGGTAATCGGGCTTTTCCGGCTCGTGTGAGACGTAGGCTTCGCTGAAAAACGCCCCCTGCAACCCCTCGACATTGCGCATCTGTTCGGGGCTGAACTCCGTGAGGCCGAAGCCGTAGACCTTTTTGGCGTCGAAGATCGCCGCCCAGTCGTGCCCGTCCTCGCGCGGCGACTGGCGCATGTCGAAATAGAAGTACTGGCCCGGCATCACGACGGTGCGGTAACCCTTCGCCGTGGCGTCGAGGCAGGCCTTGACGCTCTCCCAGCCGTGCACGCGGCACTCCCGGGTGAAGGCCCCCGTTCGCACCGCCTCGTTCCACACCGCGGGCCGTTTGCCGTGCGAACGGAGGATTGCGGCCATGCGCTCCATGAAGAGGTCCTCCAGCCGGTGCGGGTCGGTCATCCCCTCCCGCTTCATCAGCGCCCGGCAGTCGGGACACCGCTCCCACTGCGACATGTCGACCTCGTCGCCGCCCACATGGATGTACTCCGAGGGGAACAGCTCGCACAGTTCGCCCAGAATGTCGCCCAGCAGCGTGTAATTCTCCTCCCGGGCCACGCACCATGCCGAACGGTAGTCGTAACCGTTGGTCGACACGGTGTCGGGCGGATAGTTGCAGCGGATTTCGGGATGCACCGAGGCGATGTTGCGGCTGTGGCCCGGCAGGTCGATCTCGGGAATGATCTCGATGTTGCGCAGGGCGGCGTAACGGATCAGTTCGCGCATCTCGCTTTGCTTGAAGTAACCGCCATATTTCTCTGACCATTTGCCGTATACGGGTCTTACGGGCGAGTCGCCGCCGCGGAAGCCGCCGATCTCGGTCAGCTCGGGGTGCGAACGGATCTCGATGCGCCACCCCTCGTCGTCCGACAGGTGAAGATGCAATTTGTTGATATTGTGGTAGGAAAACAGGTCTATATAACGCTTCACTTCATCCATTCCGATCCATGTCCGCGCCACGTCGAGCATCATTCCCCGGTAGCCGAACCGCGGCTTGTCCTCGATCCTGGCGCAGGCGATGCCGGTCCCTGGGGCGATCCCCCTGCGGGCGTAGACTTCGGGCGGCAGCAGCCGGAACAGTTGTTGCAGGCCGTTGAAAACCCCGCCGCAGGTGGAGCTTCCGATCTGAATGTGGTCGGGCGCGATGTCGAGGGTATAGGCCTCCGACGGCTCCCCGTCCGGGGCATCGAGCGTCAGCACGACGGAACCCTCTCCCGCCATGCCGTTGCGGACCTCGCACCCGAGGTATTCGGCGGCGTATTCGGCCAGGGGTGCCAGTTCGCGGTCGGCGGAGATTGTCGTTCCGGGACCGAACGTGAAGGTCCCTTCGCGGGGTGTCGTCTTTTCGGGAGCGGGTTGCGCCGCAGCGGTGCACAGGCCGCAAAGGGCTGTCGTCAAGGGGATCAGAAGTCGTAGTTTCATGCGACGGGAGGATTTTGTTTCCCGCAAAGTTACTTTTTTTCCGCCGAATGTGCTACCTTTGTCCGGGTAAAACCCCGGTTTTAGCGGGTGAACGGAGCGAATCACGGACAAACGCGCTTCTGCGCCCGGTGTGAAAAAACAATTTACGACTATGGAAGATAAACGCCTGAAGGCTACGGCCCGTCTTTTGGAGGTGATGAACACCCTGCGCCGCGAGTGCCCCTGGGACCGCGAGCAGACTTTCGACTCGCTGCGCAGCAACACCATCGAGGAGACTTACGAACTGGCCGACGCCATCACCGACCACAATATGGAGGGCATCAAGGAGGAGCTGGGCGACCTGCTGCTGCACGTGGTGTTCTATTCGAAACTGGGCGAGGAAGAGGGTGCGTTCGATTTCGGCGACGTGGCCGACGCGCTGTGCGACAAGCTGATCTACCGCCACCCCCACGTCTACGGCGACATCCACGTCAACACGCCCGACCAGGTCAGGGAGAACTGGGAGGCGCTGAAACTCCGCAAGAAGAACCGCAAGAGCGGCACGCTGGGCGGTGTTCCGCGCTCGCTTCCGGCGATGGTCAAGGCCTACCGCATGGGCGAAAAGGCCGCGGGAGCGGGCTTCGACTGGGAGCAGAAGGAGGATGTCTGGGACAAGGTCCGCGAGGAACTGGGCGAAGTGGAAGTCGAGATGAAATCGGGCAGCCGAACCGACCTCGAAGGCGAATTCGGCGACCTGTTTTTCGCACTGATCAACGCCTGCCGCCTCTACGGCGTGGACCCCGAATCGGCGTTGGAACGCACGAACAAGAAGTTCATCCAACGCTTCAATTACATGGAGGAACACGCTGCGGCAAAAGGACATACGCTTCACGAAATGTCGCTCGACGCGATGGAGGAGCTGTGGCAGGAAGCCAAACAGGTGTAAGACACCTGTTTTAGGGGCGATGGACGGTTATCGCGCTGGACGAGGTTTTTTACGCTACCATTTAGAATAACGAAATATGGCACTTATACGAAAAGTCCGCGGGCATGTGCCCGTGATCGGAGAAAACACCTTTCTGGCCGAAACGGCCGTCATCCTGGGCGACGTGACCATCGGCCGCGACTGCTCGATCTGGTACAACGCCGTGCTGCGCGGCGACGTGAACCGGATCGTCATCGGCGACCGCACGAACATTCAGGACGGCGTGGTGCTCCACACCATCTACGACAAGGCGAAGCACCCTTCGCAGACGATCATCGGCAACGACGTTTCGGTGGGCCACAACGCCATCATCCACGGCGCGGTGATCGGCGACAACTGCCTGATCGGCATGGGCGCCACCCTGCTGGACAACGCCCGCATCCCCTCGGGTTGCATCATCGCGGCCAATGCGCTGGTGCTCTCGAACGCGCAGCTGGAACCCGACTCGGTCTACGCGGGCGTCCCGGCCAAGAAGGTCAAGGAGGTGACTGCGGAGCAGCGCGAAGAGATCATCCGCCGCACGGCCCACGACTATATGCTGTACGCCTCCTGGTACGGCGAGCCGGAAGAATAGCCGGGTTTCCGTTCCGCCCGACGCCGCAAAGCGGCAAAATGATGTTCCCGGCCGTCGCCTGAAACCGAACAAAAACTTTCACCCATGAAACTGCAATCGAAATACGCCGATCTGGTGCTCAACCTGCTGGTTGCCGTGGCGATCAGCCTGGTGGTCAATTTCTCCTACGTGCTGCTGATGCTCGTGGACCTGAACAGCGACAGCCAGCCCCGCCCTTCCGACCAGGGAGTCATCGAGCGGTCCGACGAGGGCGTACTTTCGGTGCACCCCGACGGCTACGGATACCTGATTTACGAGAACGGCGACAGCGTCTACGTACCCACGCGGCGCATGCGGTGGCTGGGGATCTCGCCCGGCGACCGGATCGTCGCGGACCTGATGCCGCCGCGCTCGGAGAAGGCGCATCCGATGCTGGCGGAAATCCGCCGGCACAACGGCGGGGAGTTCGATTACAGCAAACTCTACAACGGGCCTTCGAAGATGACGGAACTGCTCCTGCAGCTGTTCTACTACCTCGTCGTGTCGTTCGTCATGCTTTCGATCCTCACGTCCGTCAGGCGCAACTACTCCATGTCGCGCTTCGTGCGCCGCTGCCTGTGGTGCTGCGTCGCGGCGGCCGCGCTCTACTGCGTGGCGCCCGTCACGGCGTGGCACACGGGGCGCATCGAGCTGAATTTCATGAGCGGACGGATGTTCGACTACATGCTGCTGCTCAAATGCTCGTTCGCTGTGGTGGCGTCGATGCTCTACGGGCGCATCTACGTGCTGATCTCGCAGCGTCAGGCCGTCGTCGTCGAGAACGAGCGGCTCAAGAACGAAAACCTCACCACACGTTACAACATGCTCGTCGGGCAGATCAACCCCCATTTCTTTTTCAACTCGCTCAATTCGCTGGCGATGCTCGTGCGCGAGAAGCACGACCAGAAGGCCCTGACCTACATCGACCAGCTTTCGTACACGTTCCGCTACATCATCCAGAACGGCCAGAGCATGCTGATGACGCTCGACGAGGAGCTGAAATTCCTGGAGGCTTACAGCTACCTTTTCAAGATACGCTACGCCGACAAACTCTTTTTCGATATCGACGTCGATGAGAAATACCTCGGGTGGAAACTCCCGGCCTTCTCGCTGCAACCGCTCATCGACAACGCCGTCAAGCACAATTCGATCACCCGCACCAAGCCGTTCCACATCTCGGTCCGCACCGAAGAGGGCCTGCTCGTGGTGTCGAACCCCAAGGTCCCCAAGCTCGAACCCGAACCTTCGACCGGCATCGGGCTGGAGAACCTGCGCAACCGCTGGCACCTGATCACGGGCCGCGACATCGAAATCGCCGACGACGGCACCACCTTCTCCGTGCGCATGCCGCTGCAAAATCCCGCCGTATGATGAAAGCCCTGATTATCGAAGACGAAACCGCCGCCGCGCGCAATCTCGCGGCGATCCTGCGGCAGACCGCACCCGACGTGGAGATCGTGGCGACGCTCGAAAGCGTCGAGGAGAGCGTCGAATGGCTCCGCTCGAACCCCCATCCCGACCTGCTGTTCATGGACATCCACCTGGCCGACGGCGATTCGTTCCGCATCTTCGACGCCGTGGAGATCACCGCCCCGGTGATCTTTACGACGGCCTATGACCAGTACGCCCTCGAAGCCTTCAAAGTCAACAGCATCGACTACCTGCTCAAGCCGCTCAACGCCTCCGACGTGGGCCGCGCGCTGGCCAAGCTGCACCGCCTCACGTCGGTCGAGCGCAGCGACTACGGCTCGCGGGTCCGCACGCTGGCCGCCAGCCGCCGCGAGGATGTTTTCCTGGTCCACGTGCGCGACAAAATCATCCCGCTGCACCGCGACAGGATCGCCTACTGCTATACGTCGAACGAGAAGGTCACGGCCTACGGTTTCGACGGCGCGGCCTACCCGCTGGACAAGACCCTCGAAGCGTTGCAGGGCCTGCTTCCCGAGGCCGAATTCTTCCGGGCCAACCGTCAGTTCATCGTCGCGCGGCAGGCCGTGAAGGAGATCGCCGTGTGGTTCGGGAGCCGTCTCACGCTGCACCTCACAGTTGAAACTCCCGAGCGGATCGTCATTTCCAAAGCCCGCGTTCCCGAATTCAAGGCGTGGCTGAAGTCGCTTCACCCTGTCGAATAGGCGGTTGACCCCGCCGTTCTGCCGTTTCACCCGGGGCCTGGCTCCGGGTTTTCGTTTTGGCGTTACCTTTGCATCAGGAACTCCGGAAAACCGGATTGCCGGAAAACAAAAAGTGATCCACAACCAAATTCGAAAAATTATGAAAAAGAGGATTTTTGCAGTTGCCGCAGCCCTCTGCCTGATGGCGGGAACGGGCGCTTTCGCACAGGAGGCCAAGCCGGCCGCCGCTCCCAAGGAGCGCCCGACCGTGGAACAGATGGCCCAGCGCATGACCGAACGCATGCAGAAGGAGCTGAAGCTCACCGACGCGCAGGCCAAGGAGGTTTATAACCTGAATTTCCAGCAGATCAAGGAGATGCAGGCCATGCGCGAAAAGATGCAGGAGGCTCGCAAGGCCGAGGCCGAGAAGATGAAGTCGATCCTGACGACCGAGCAGTTCGTGCAGTGGTCGCAGATGCAGGCTCCGCGTCCCGGCGAGCGCGGCCCGCAGATGATGCACAAGGGTGACCGTCGCGGAGGCGGTAAGGAATGCTGTGACAAGCCCTGTCCGAAGAAGGACAAGAAGGGAAAGGAGTGAGGTTAGGTCTCTCTGCGGCTTGTTACGGCCGGGGCGTCGGTTTTGGTCGACTGACGCCCTTTTTTTGCCGATTCGCCCCGCGGCGGGCATAAAATAGCCGCAAAAAGGTTAACTTCGCGCCCGCCTAAACAACGGGATTTATGGGCGCATGGAACGCAACATCGCTATCGAACCGGTTCTACGTTCGCTTAAGGCGCGGGATTCCGGTTCGAGTTGCCCCGAGAAAGAGAACACACAAACAGAAGATATGAAACGAATACTACTGACTACCCTGCTGACATTTTTTGCCGCCGCGGCATTCGCCCAAAGGGGCGGCGTCACAGCCACGGTCGTCGACGCCGACACCGGGGAGAGCGTCGCCGGAGCGGTGCTGACACTCTCGCCCGTGAAAACCCCGGAAAAGAAACAGTATTTCACCTCGGCTTTCAAGGGCGCGGTGTCGATTCCGTCGCTCGCCTACGGCGAATATTCGCTTTCGGTGGCTTTCCTGGGCTACAACAACCTCGACACGACCTTTCGGGTCTCGGCTTCGAAGGTCAGCCTCGGACTGCTGAAACTCAAACCGGGCGTGCAGATCGAAACGGTCGTCAAGGAGGCCAAGGCGCTGCGCACCTCGCAGAAAGGCGACACGGTGAGCTACAATGCCGGGGCGTTCAAGGTCGTGGCCGACGCCGATGTCGAAGGGCTGCTGAAGAAGATGCCCGGCATCACCGTCACCGACGGTACGGTCGAGGCGCAGGGCGAGACGGTCAAGAAGGTCTTCGTCGACGGCAAGGAGTTCTTCGGCGAGGATGTCACCACGGCCATCAAGTCGCTTCCGGCCGAGGCCGTCGACCGCGTGGAGGTCTACAACAAGCTCTCCGACGCGGCCGAATTTTCGGGCATGGACGACGGTGAGGGCTACAAGGCGCTCAATATCGTCACCCGTCCGGGCATGCGGCAGGGCCAGTTCGGCAAGCTCTATGCCGGATTCGGCTACGACGCCGACACCAAGACCGAAGACAAGTTCAAATACATCGCCGGCGGCAATGCCAACGTGTTCAGCGGCGACAGTCGCATTTCATTCATCGGCCTGTTCAACAACGTCAACCAGCAGAATTTCTCGTTCGAGGACATTCTGGGCGTCTCGGGCGGCGGTGGCGGACGTCGCGGCGGCATGGGCAATTACATGGTGCGTCCGCAGAGCGGCGTGGCGTCGGTCAACGCCATCGGCGTCAACTACTCCGATACGTGGGGCAAGCGCAACCAGGTGACGTTCCAGGGCAGCTATTTCTTCAACAACACCAACACCGAGAACCGATCGACGGTGGAGAAATGGTACGAGGCTCCGATGATCCCCGATACGCTGTCGACCAACGGCTATTCCGATACGAAGGGCTACAACCACCGGTTCAACGCCCGTCTGGAGTGGAAGATCTCCGAGAACCAGAACCTGATGATCCGCCCGCGTTTCAGCTACCAGTCCAACGACCCGTGGAGCCGCACGACCGGATGGCAGTACGGCGCCCCCGCCGACGGCGGCAGCGGTTACAGCCGCACGGACAACTTCAGCGACGCCCTGCGCCACGGCTACAACGTGGGGGCGAGCGCCGTCTACCGGGCCAAGCTGGGCAAGAACGGCCGCACGATCACCCTCGACGGATCGTTCAGCTATTCGGACAACACGAACAATTCCAACTCGTGGTCGAACATCCTCGCAACCCGGCCCGACCGGCCGGCGGTCGACCCGGAGACCGGCGTCTGGGATCCGGCGAACTACACCGAACTGCGTTACCTGCGCAATCTGGCGCCGTCGTCGTCGTACAGCCTGCGGGGCAGCTTCACCTACACCGAGCCGGTGGCCAAATACGCGCAGGTGAGCTTCCAGTACCGTGCGTCGTACAACTCGCAGGAGCGCGACAAGCGTTCCTATATCACGGGCGACGATTTCTCGATCGCGGGACTTGCTCCCGACCGCTCGCTGTCGAACTCCTACGAGAGCGGCTACCTGACGCAGAGCGTAGGCCCCGGCTTCCGCTTTTCGAAAGAGCGCAACACGTTCGTGGCCAATGTCTACTACCAGCGTTCGGCCCTCGACGGACAGATCGTGCGCGACGATGCCGAGAAGATCAAGCACGCCTACGACAACGTGACCTATTTCATGATGGGCCAGCTGAACATCAACCGTGAGAACTCGCTGCGGCTCTTCGTCTCGTCCTACACCGACAGCCCGTCGATCACCGACCTGCAAAGCGTTTACGACGTATCGGACGCCCAGAACATCAGCCACGGTAACCCCAACTTGAAACCGACCTATTCGCACCGGGTGAATTTCCACTACACCAACTCCAACGTCGAAAAGGGCCGGACCTTCATGTGGATGTTCTCGATGAACACGACGCTGGATTACACGGCCCAGCATCTGGTGCAAAGACCCGGCGACATCACCATCGACGGACAGGCCTATTCGCCCAATTTCTACTCGACGACCGAAAATCTCGACGGTTATTGGCAGTTGCGGACCCACCTGAGCTACGGCCTGCCGATCGGGTTCCTCAAGTCGAATTTCAACGTCATGGCGGGCGTCATCTACACCAAGACCCCCAGCATGCTGGGCGGCGCGGTGGACGCGGCGACGGGTATGATTTCGGGCGGCGAGCGCAACGACACCAAGAACATGGGTTACGACTTCCGGGCCGTGCTGGGCAGCAACATTTCGGAGAATGTCGACTTCACCCTCTCGTGGAACGGCACCTACAACGAGGCGACCAACTCGCTGAACACCGACAAGTCGAAGAACCGCTATTTCAACCACTCGGCGCAGGGCAACCTGAAGGTGGTCTTCCCGCTGGGCTTCACCTTCACGGCGAGCGCGGCCTACACGCAGTACATCGGCTTTACGAACGATTACTCGGAGGATTACCTCCTGTGCAACGTCTGGCTGGGTAAAAAGGTCTTCAGGAACAAGCGCGGCGAAGTGATGGTCGGCGTCAATGACCTTTTCAACCAGAACCGGGCCTTCTCCCGCTCGACGGGTTCGGGTTACACGCAGAACTCCACCAACAGCGTCATCGGCCGCTACTACATGGTGCAGTTCAACTACAACCTGCGCCGCTTCGGCAAAAAGGGTTCGCGCAATATGAAGGATTACGACGGCGTCGAGTCCTCCTCCGGTTCCCGCCGCATGGGTCCCGGCGGTCCGGGCGGACCTCCTCCGGGCGGTTTCCACGGACCGCAGTAACGGACCCCGCGAAACGATTTTGAACAGGTTGACGAGATCATTCCCGTCAACCTGTTTTTTTCAGGCCTCCGACGACAGAAATAGAATTTTTATAAATCGTATATTTTATTTTAAAATTTTCAATAAAATACTTGTATATACTGAAAATTTTGACAATATTTGTATGTAATTGTATCTCCGCATGATGGCCTTTCGCGGTTGTTTTCCGCCAAATCGCTCTGGGCGAACAACATACGTGCTAACAGATTAAATGATGATGCCATGGAGAAAACAAGTACAATGAAACAGGCAAGGAGCTCCGTATTGGTTGCCCTTGCTTTGATCTGCGCCGTTTCGTGCGCAAAAATCGACGACGGATCATCCGCTGTCGCACCGGAACAGCCCGTTCAGCCTACCGTGCTCTTGCCGACGCGCAGTTACAAAGAGGCCCTTTCCCTTGCCCGGAAGAGCATCGCCCTTGTCGACCGGGGCCAAACCCGCTCGGCCACTGCCCGTTCGATCCGCAGCGAACGCGGCCAATGCGTCACTACCCCGTCTACGCGCAGCGGCGTCGAGACCGACACGCTGATGTATGTTTTCAATTTCGAGGGTGACGACGGCTTTTCGATCATTGCCGCCAACCGCGCCGTCGATCCCGTGCTGGCTGTCGCCGAGAAGGGGAACTACACCTACGGCGAGCCGACCGGCGTGGAGAATTTCGATTTCTATATGGACGTCATGGCGCAAAGTCTGGCTGTGATAAAGCCGCCGAAGTTCGACACAATACGCACTACGCCTAAATTCAAGACGGTGGAGGTCAATGAATCCCGGTCCTGCGAGCCGCTTATTCCGGTTAATTGGGGGCAGGGGTTTCCCTATGGAGACTATTGCAGCAATAAGACATCAGGCTGCGTGGCGACAGCCATTGCGCAGATTATGGCCTATTACCGTTTCCCGCCTTCTTTCACGACGACCTACACCGATGCTCCGCATGCGGGCGAAACGATCGCTTTGGACTGGAATTATCTGATAAACTATTCATACGGATACCAAATATCCGCATTGTTGCGTGAAATCGGAGAAAGAGTAGATATGGACTATACTGCGCCAAATAGTAGCAGTGCTTCATCAAACAATGTCCCGAATTGTATGAAATCTTTTGGATATGTCTGTTTTAATGGGCTTGTAAACTATTTTAATGGGTCAGTCCAAGGCGCGTTGGACAAAGAGCGTCCAGTATATGTCGATGGACGGAATGCGGCAAACACAAGAGATGGACATGCTTGGGTTGCTGACGGATATAAATATTCACGGATTGGAACGGAATATTACGAAGAAAGGCTGATAAAAGACGGATTACGCCCAGCACATTACGAATATGTGCTGATAAGTTCCGATGTTGAAACTACCAATATGATACATTTTAATTGGGGAGCCTATGGAATGTTCAATGGTTATTATACCCCAATGAGCAGTTATACTGTTAATGGTACTACATTTAATGGAATTAAAATGATAGATTCAATTTGGTTATATAGATCTGCAAACTCAAAATAAAGCAATTATGAAAAAGATTATTATTATTTTAGTTCTGTCGTCGGCGCTGCTGTCGGCATGCGAAGGTGATCCCGAGATTGTTCCGCGAACACCGACGGAGACGAAAATCCAGGAACTTATGGTCGGTTACGACGGCAAAATAGATATGGCTGCATTTGTAGCTGATGCACAGCAAGGGGTTTGGATGATCGATGAGTATGATATGATTTATACCAATGGAGAGGTCCTTAATGGACAGGATCTTTCAGGGGGTGCTTTCCTTGACAATATGATGCTTTTTCCTGACGGTAGCTGTCACACATATATATGGCTTGGATATATTCTCGGACCAACCGTATATCTCGAATCGCAATGGAGCGTCAGCGACCAGTCGAAGAATACGCTTTCCCTTTACAGTCCCCGGATCGAGGCAGAGGCAAAAACGGCAAATTTCGACCAGTATGCCGCCCGGACGACGCTCGAACTGCTCTATTATAAGGACGGTGTGTTCGTAATGAAAGGCTTGCAACCGTTCGGATCTTGGGGCGGGAAGACTTCGAAAGGTATTTATGAGGATTATTGCCGGGTTGTCGGGCATATCGCCACAGACAAGGCGACGGTGGATAAATACCTGTCGTATATCTCCTACGAGCAGTATAAAGCGGAGAATCCCGATAGATTTTAGACAGCTGCCATGAAAAAGTTGATAACAATTTTAGTTCTGTCGTCGGCGATGCTGTCGGCATGCGACAGTGATCCCGAGATTGTTCCGCGAACACCGACGGAGACGAAAATCCAGGAACTTATGGTCGGTTACGACGGTAAAATAGATATGGCTGCATTCATAGCGGATGCACAACGAGGCGTTTGGGTGATTGACAGTTACGATACCGCCTATACAAATGGTGAAATCAGGGACGGACGTGGATTGATGGGTGGTTCGGATATCTATAATATGATGCTTTTTTTCGAAGGTAAATGCCGTGTATTTTTTTGGCTTGATCACCTGCCAGAAGCTCCGGATGTATATAAGGAAATACAATGGAACGTCAGCGACCAATCGAAGAATACGCTTTCCCTTTACAGTCCCCGGATTGAGGAAGAGGCAAAGACCGTCAACTATGACCAGTATGCCGCCCGGACGACGCTCGAACTGCTCTATTACAAGGACGGTGTATTCGTGATGGAAGGTTTGCAACCTTTTGCGTACATGGGTGGATGGACTTCGAAGGGCGTTTATTGGGATTATTGCCGGGTTGTCGGGCATATCGCCACAGACAAGGAAACGGTGGATAAATACCTGTCGTATATCTCCTACGAGCAGTATAAAGCGGAGAATCCCGATAAGTTTTAGATCGCCACTTACTCACAAAAAAAGACGCCGGGCCGAACCCCGACGTCTTTTTTACAGATAAGAGACCGATTCCCGATTACCAATTGTTTTTATGAATTCGATCCACGGTGCGGATCTCTTTCTGTTTGGGCAGGAATGCGTTTTCCGCGGGATAGCCCATTGTGAGCAGACAAGTGAATTCGTAATCTTCGGGAGCACCCACGATTCTCTTTATCTTGCCGGCTTCGTCTCCCACAGGAATATGGAACACGGTTCCCAGACCTTCCGAAGCGGCGGCAAGCAGGATGTTCTCCAGCGCGCACCATGCCGAAGCGAAGTAGTTGAGCGAGCTCTGCTCCGCAGGTGCGAGCAATGGCCATGTCAGTTGGCGAAAGAACGGGATGACGAGCAGTCCACTCTCCATGAGCATCTTTTGCTGTTTGGGCAGTGCGTCGGCGAACATCGCCATTTTGTCCTTGTCGCCGGATTCGTCCACTTCGGAAACGAGTTTTTTGAACTTCTCCATGTTCTTTGCGAGCGGCGCAATTACCTTCGCTATGTTTTCGCGGCCGCGCACCACGACGAACTCGAACTGGCGCAGATGGTCGTTGGTCGGAGCCTTGAAAGCTGCCGACAGAATCTTTTCCAACATTTCGTCCGTGACTTCCCTGTCGGAAAAGTCGCGGATGGTTCTTCTTTTCTCCAATACTTCGTAGAAATCCATAACAATACGTTTTTAGGTGATACTTGATGTTCCTGTCTGCAAAGTTACGCCGCTTGATTGTTGCGTATTTGCCATATTGTTTTTGATATTTGTCGTATATTTGCATTCGGACCAATTCATGCCCCCACCCTCTCATGGAAGACACAGCCATCCCTTACGAACTGCCCGAAACGAAGGATCACTCGTTTTTCTTCATCGACCAACGGGTCGAAACAGGCATCGAAGCCAAACTGCACCGACACGATGCGTGGGAATTGTATTATGTCGTCCACGGGTACGGGAACAGGATGGCGGGCGATACGTTGCAGGCTTTTTCGGCGGGCGATGCGGTGCTGATCCCGCCCGGCATGCTCCACCGCTGGATCTATGCACCGGATTCGGCGGACGATGACGGGCGCGTCCGTTATCTGATGGCGGCTTTCAGCCATTCGCTGGTGGAACGGTGCATGGAGGTATTTCCCGAAGTGCGCAACCGTCTGGCGGGCGTCGTCTTCCCGACCGACGCGCTGAAATTCGGGTCCGAGAGTTCCCGGATCATCCGAAAAACACTCGCAGGGATGAACGATCTGGACGAGTTGGGACGTCTGTGTGAGATGTTCCGGCTGCTGCCCTTCATCTTCACTTCGTCCGACCGCACTTTTGCCGGCAGCCCCATGCGCATCGAGCGGGACGTGCGGCGTATGCAGCAGATATGCGCCTATGTGATGGCACACTACGTTCACGCGATCTCCCTGGACGAGATCGCCGCGGAAACAGGTATGAACCGGTCTGCGTTCTGCGCGTATTTCCGGCGATGCAAGGGAATGACTTTCTCGCAGTTTGTCACCCGGTACCGGCTGAATACGGCCTGCGAACTGTTGAAGCATTCGCAGAAACAGGTGTCGGAGATATGCTTTATGGTAGGTTTCAATGATTTGCCCCATTTCATCCGGGTTTTCAAGCGGGCCACGGGGATGTCGCCCTCCCGGTACCGGGCTCACTTTCAATAAGGTGATCGGAGCTTGAACTTCCTTCGCAGGCGGTGATAACGAATTTTCCCGGCAGGTATGATGCCCGCCGGGAAAATTCGTCATGGCTGCAAAACCGGGATCACTCTCCTCGGTTCTCCGGACCCCGTTTTTTGAACTCTCGCTGTTCGCGGCCGATCACCTGGTGAATGCCGATGCAGGCCAGTCCGCCGTATACGACCGTGAGGATGACGAGCCACTTGATTTCTGCGAAAACCTCCGGGATCGAGGCCCCCATGGTCTGTATGCGGATGAACCCGTTGACGCCGTGGCTGCTCGGGAACAGCTGTCCGAGGTTGAACAGCCAGTCGGGAATGCCCTGGCGCGGGTACGACACGCCGCTGAGCATCAGCACCGGGATCGAGGTCCACAGCAACAGCAGCAGCGAGTTTTCGCGGTAGCGGAACAGCGTCGAGACGGCGATGCCCATGGCGATGCAGGCCGCCAGGTAGGCCGCCATGAAGAGCACGACGGCTCCCGTCGCGCCGTTCATCGGGAAGTGGAACAGCCGGTAGTGCAGGCCGAGGATATAGGTGCAGGTCACAGCGTAAATCAGGGCGTAGACCAGCCCGCGACCCAGGACGATGGGCAGCGTCGACATCCGCCGCCGCCCCGCAGGGCAGAGTTTGCGGTAAAGCCCGAATTCGCGCCACGTGCCGCCGATCATGCCGATGCCGATCAGCATCGTCTGCTGGATGATGACCATGATGATCGCCGGCATGACGAACGTGCCGTAGCCCAGATAGGGATTGAACAGGTTGTGCGACTCGTAAATCACGGGCTGGGTCGTGGCCTGCGCCTGCGGGATGTTGGCCCCCTTGGCGATCAGGCGCTGGAATTCGACCATCGCTCCCGTCTTGCCGATCGAGGTCACGACCTCCTGGAAAACCTGGCGGTACATCAGGAAGTAGCTGGCGTCGGCGTAAATCGCCACGTTGGCCTGCTCTCCGCCGTAGAGTTTCTCCTCGTAATCCGACGGAATGTAGACCACGCCGTAAATCCTGCGGCCGTAGAACAGTTCCTTGGCCACCTCCATCGAGGTCGGGTTGTAGGCCACATAGGTGTTCGGTCCGGCATTGAAGGTGTCGATCAGACTGCGGCTGGTCGGCGTGCGGCATTCGTCCACCACGCCGATCGGCACGTTGCGGAGCACCTGCGATCCGTAGGCCAGCGAGTAGGCCGTGGCGTAGATGATCAGTGCGAAAATCAGAATCAGCATCACGCCCCCGTCCTTGAAGATCGTTCGGAACTCGTTGCGGATGACCGACCCGAGCTGCTTCCAGTAAGAGGCTGTTTGTTTCGTAAATCGGCTCATATCACAATCTCCCCCAGAATTTTTCCTCCGTGCACACCCTTTTCAGGCGCGGCAGGCACAGGAGCGGTAAAACGATGAACAGCGACATGTAGCAGAGGTCGGGCAGCGAGTAGACCCACGGCGTGCCGCGGAGCATCTGGTCGACGAAAATATCGGTGTAGAAGGTGAACGGGAAGATCTTGCTCACCCACTGCATCGGCTCCCACATGGCCATGATCGGGAACGTCAGTCCCGAGAAGGTGAAGGCCAGCACCGAATATCCGCCGCCGATTGAGAGCGACAGGCGCAGGTTGGCCAGCAGCGAGACGATCAGCACCGAGATCGACTGGTAGCTCAAAATAAAGAGCAGCGTGCCGATGAGGATGACCGTAAGACTGCCGTTCAGCGGCGTTCCCACGATCTTGAAGTTGATCACCAGCATCACCAGCGAGATCAGGAACATCACTGCCGTAATGGGCAGCACCTTGCCCGCGAGCGCCGCCGTGACCGAGCCGTTTCCCGTGCCGAGCCATTCGCTGGCCGTGGCGTGCTTGAGTTCCGTGCCGATGGCGAAAACGGTCACCATCACCACGAAGATCATCAGCATCATGGGCATGAAACTCGGCGAGAGGTAGTATCCGTAATTGATGTGCGGATTGAAGAGCACGTGCTTGTCGAAGCGCACGGGCATCAGCTGCGCCATGGCCTGCCGCTGCGTCAGCCCCTGTTTCATGAGCACCTGGAGCTGGATGCCGGCCGTGAAGGTAGTCACGGCGGTCTGAATGTCCTTCGACAGCAGTCCGTTGACCGTGATGTTCGTTCCCGAGACGTAGTTTTCGAGGTGGGTCTGGCTGTTGCTCAAGATATTTTTCTCGAAGAAGGCCGGAATCTGCACGATGGCCATGACCCGCCCCTCGCGCATCAGCCGCTCGCCTTCGTCCATGCCCTGAATGCCGTAGGCCACCATCGCCGTCGGGGTGTCGTCGATCATCTGCACGGCCTTGCGCGAAAGCGTCGTGTTGTCCTGGTCCAGGACGGCGATCGGGATGTTGCGGATCGCACCCTGGTTGAACAGCAGGGCGAAAAACGCGAACGACACCACGGGCAGGACGATCATCAGCACGAAATACATCGGCTGACGGGTCAGCCGGCCCATCTCGCGGCGCATCACGGCGCAGGTATTGTGCAGGAATCCGGGCATCGCTTACTTTCCGATTTGGTCCCAGTCGACGAGTACGCTCATGCCGGGGCGCATGTTCGCGGCCTCGGTGACGGCCTTGGCCTTGATGGCGAAGGTGCGGATGTCGAACCCGCCCTGCGTGCGGGTCGCCGACCATGTTGCGAAATCGGCCTGCGGGGAGATGTAGGTCACTTCGAACTCCACGTCGCTGTCCAGCGCCGGGACGTAGCCGCTCATGCGGGTTCCGATCCGAAGGCCCGGGAGCAGCGTCTCCTTCACGTTGAAGGTCACCCACATGTCGCTCATGTCGAGAATGGCGACCACCGGATAACCGCTGCCGACCAGCTCGCCCTCTTCGGCGATGATCGTCGAGATCTCGCCCGTCACGGGCGAATAGACCATCGCGTCGCTGATGTACGACTCCACCTCGCTGACGGCCCCTTCGGCCTGGCGGACACGGGCCGCGGCGGCCTCCTTGTCCTCCTTGCGGGCGCCGTCCGTCGCCATGTCGTACTGCGCCTTGGCGGCCAGCGCCGTGGCCTCCATGGCCTTGTAGTTGGCCGTGGCTTCGTCGAGCTTCTGCGCCGGAACCACTCCGTCGTTGTAGAGGTTCTGCACGCGCTCGTAGGTCTTGCGGGCCAGTTCCAGCCCGGCCTGCGCCTTCTGCCACATGTTCATCGCGGCCTCGATCTGCTGCACGCGGGCACCGGCTAGCGCCATGGCGTCCAACGCCGCGGCGGCGCTCTTCACGGCCTCGGCCTGCCGGAGCTTGGCCTCCAGTTCGGGCGTCGAGAGCGTGTAGAGGAGCTGTCCCTTCTCCACGCGGTCGCCCTGGGCCACTTTCATGTCGTCGATGCGGCCCGGAACCTTCGACGAGGCCTTGTAGGTGGTGCACTCCACCGTGCCCTGAATCAGCGTCGGGGTCCGTTTGGTGAGGTACCAGCTGATCAGTACGACCGAGAGGACGATGACCGCTGCGGCCGCCAGAATTCCGATTACGTTGCTTCGTTTCATATCTTGATGTCTATTATAATTTGCGTTCGTTCATACAGCCCGGCCGGTCATTGCCGCCCTCCCCGACTCCGCCCCGGGCGGGGTCTATGTACCGCTGTGCGGCAAAACAGGAGTTGTCGGCGGGTGATTTCGCCTCCGTGCTATTTTCTGTCGTAGAGAATTGCCTGCGCGTCGCTGCGGCGCGCATAGGACGGATATTCGTCGCTGATGCCCGCGGCCTCGAGCAGCTGGGCCAGCAGCAGGTCGTAGTTGTAGGCTGCCTGCAGACGCTCGGTGCGCACGCCCGCGAGGTTCAGCTCGGCGTCGATCAGGTCCGACGAGGAGCTCATCCCTTCGAGGAACGCGGCGTTCTTCATCCGGAGATACTCCTCGGCGAATTTCAGCGACGCGTCGATCGAGGTCATCTGGTTGCGGTAGTTCATCATTTGGTTGTAGAGTTTCTCCACCAGCACCGCGATGTCCTTCCCGGCCTTGTTCTGCAACTCGCCCACGCGGCGCACGGTCTGCTTGGCGGCCGAGTACTTGTATTCGCGGTTGAGACCGTCGAAAATCTTGATGTTGACCCCCACGCCCACGGCCCAGCGCGGTACGAGTCCCGCCACCTGGTAGTTGTAGAACGAACCGCCTCCGATGGCCGCCACCTGCGGCAGGAAATCGGCACGCTGGACCCGCACGCCCTCCTGGGCCAGTTCGCGCTTGAGCGACACCTGGCTGAGCAGCGGGTTGCGCGCCTGCGCGAGGTCCTGGTAATAGGCCAGATCCTCGACCTTCGTGAGCAGGAACATCGACGTCACCGGACGCCAGTCGCTCTCGCGGCCCAGGGTGTTCGACAGTGCGCTGGCGATGGTCTCGGCCTGCAATTTGGCATTTGCCAGCTCGCGTTCGGCCTCGGCCATCTTGAACTCCACGTAGAGGCGTTCGGTCTGGGCGATCATGCCGTTGCGTTCGAGCGCCCGGGCGTCTTCGAGGTGCTTGCGCACGCCGTCGACCACCTGCTGGCGCACCTCGACGACCTGCGTGGCGAGGGCCAGTCCGAAATAACGCTCCACGAGTTCCGAGATCAGCGCGTTACGGGTCTGGTTGCCCTGTTCGACGGCCGTCTTCTCGTTGATCCGCGCGGCGCGGTTCGCGGCGTTGATCTTGCCGCCCATCCAGATCGGGACGGTCACTTCGCCGCCCACGAAACCGAGGCTCCGGTCCTGCACCTTGAGGAACCAGTCGGCATTCATCATCGGGTTAAGAAGCCCCTGAATGCCCTGTATGATGGCCGGATCGGTGATGATGCCGCTGCCGAGGATTTTCCCCGCAAGGTCCTTGGCCGGACCTTTCATCTCGTTGAAGTCGAATCCGATGTCCTTGGCCATGTAGGCGTATGCGCCCGTGACGTTGATCTGCGGCATGCGAAGGCCGATGGCCGCGCGGCGCTGCTGCTGTGCGGCGCGCTCCTCGTAGGCCGCGGCTTTCAGCGCAGGGTTCTCCGTGAGGGTGACGGCGACCGCCTCGTCGAGCGAGAGCATCCGCCCGGCTTCCTGTGCGGACGCCGCCGCCGGAACCATCGCTGCCGCCATGAAGGCGATTTTGACAGCTATTTTCATAGTATTCATGCGTTTATTCGGCAAAGATAGATTTTCTTGCAATACTTTTTCAATCGAGAGGGTGTTTAGGACATTTTTAGGCCCTTATGGACACAAATCACGCCCGTTTCACCTCCCGAGGTGGGCGTTGGCCCGGCGCACCCCTTCGGCCAGCTCGGGATAAACCCGCACGTCGACCCCCGCCTGGCGCAGCGTCTGCGCCCCGCGGCAGCAGACGAACCGGTCGGGTTCGTACAGCGCAAAGACCGCGCGCGCGAATCCGTGGCGCAGGATCAGCTGCGTGCAGCTCTCCGGCTCGCTTTTCCGCTGCGAGCACGGCTCCATCGAGGAGTAAATCGCCGCCCCGCGCAATTCGGCGCCCGCATCGAGGGCCTTGCGGATCGCCTCCTGCTCGGCATGGTGCGTGGGCGAAGTCTCGTGGGTGTAGCCCGTGAAGGTCCTCCCGTCGGGAAGCACCACCACAGCCCCGACGCAATAGGAGGTCGGGCTGGGCACGCACCGCAGCCCTTCGGCCACCGCCCGCGCCAGGTAACGGAGGTCTTCGTCCCGGGTGTCGGGACGAAGCGTGCAGGTCGTGACCTCCATGCCGCCCAGATTTTCCCGCCGGCATGCGGCCCCCTCCGGGACCTCGAACCGGAACTGCGCGCCGCCCCGCTCCCGGCCCAGCGTCAGCCGCGGATTGACCGCCCGGCGCACCGTGTCGGCCATCCCTTCGGCGAGGAACATGCGCAGGACGGAGGCTCCCCCTTCGACCAGCAGGCGCTCCACGCCGCGCTTTTCGAGTTCGGTGACGATAAATGCGGCCGTAATTGGACCGTTGCTTGAGATAACCTCCGCAACACCTTTAAGTTCCGGAAGTTCCATCTCTGAAAACACATACCGGCGGGCGTCGCCCTCCGTGAAGAAGCGCATCGAGGGCGAGAGCCGTCCCGAGCGCGTTACGGTGACTTTCGTCAGGTCGGGGCGCATGCCCCGCGCACGGCGCTGCTCCCGCGCTGCGGCATCGCGCAGGAGCAGCGCGGGATTGTCGCGCCGCAGCGTTTCGGCTCCTGCGAGGATCGCGTCGTGCGAGGCGCGCAGGCGCAGGACCGCCTCCCAGTCTTCGGGCGTCGAGATCATCAGCCGCCGGGGGCTGTCGTCGTCCAGGTAGCCGTCGGCCGTCGTGGCGAAAGATAGTGTTATCTGCATCGTTTCAAGGTAAACAGGGTGACTTCGGGCCATGCGCCCAGTCGCATGGGATATGCAACATATCCCGTGCCGTCGTTGACATAAAGTGTGTGGCGGCCCGTATCGTAGCGTCCGCTCCAGTGTTTGTAGATCCATTTCGCGGGCGACCAGCCGCGGCCCCAGGGTCTGATTTTCAGCTGCATCGAATGCACGTGCCCCGCGAGCGTCAGGTCGCCGTAGCCGGCCTTGACGATCTGCTCCCAGAGCTGCGGGATGTGTACGAGGGTGATGTTGTAGAGCGAATCCGGAACCCCGGCGTAAGCCTTGGGAATGGCCGTGCCCGGCAGGTCGCGGTCGTGGCGGCGTTCGCGCAGCGCGGGGTCGAACGACAACCCCGTGAGCGAGATGCTGTCAGCGCCGCGCCGCAAGTAGACGGTCGTGTCCTCCAGGACGGTCCACCCCATCGCCCGCTGGCGCGCGACCACCTTGCGGGCCTCCCCGGCCGCCGGAAAACGCAGCGAATCCTTGACGTAGGTTCCCACGTCGTGGTTGCCCGTGACCGACCAGACCGGACCTGCGATCCGCCGCAGGAGCGCCGTGGTGCGTTCGTCCAGCTCCCCGGCGCGGATGTTCACCAGGTCGCCCGTGAAGAACACCGCCTCGGGGCGCAGGGCGTTCACGCTGTCGGCCAGCCGTGTCAGTTCGCGTTCGGGACGGACGAGGGTCCCGACGTGCGTGTCGGTGATCTGCACGAACCGGAAGCCGTCGAAAGCCTCGGGAATGCGGTCGGAGCAGATTTCCACCCGGTTGACGCGGATGGAGGTGCGTCCCCGGGTCGTACCCCAGATGACGAACAGCACCGACGCGCAGGCCGCTACGTAGCCCGTGCGGCGCAGGTTCACGAAGTTGAACGCATAGAACGCCAGGCGCGGCAGGACGGTGACGATCCACGCCCAGAACAGCCACATATAGAGGTGCATCAGCCCCGTGCCGTTGTCGCGGCTCAAGGCGCTTATGATCGACGAGAGGATCGGCAGGGCGTCGGTCGCGGCGGCCCATGCCACGAGTGCGCGGCGCACGGGCCGCTTCCGGCGGCGGCGACGGCGGAAATGGATGAAATCGGCGGCGATGGCCGTCAGGGAGAGAATCAACGTCAGAAAAAAGAGCATATACCTTTTATTTATATGGCGCCAAAGATACGAAAAAGTCGGACCGTTGCAAAACCGAACCGCCTGTGATTCGGCAAAACAAAATTTGCTTTTCCCGCGGTTTCCTTTGGCATACAACTTGCTGATTTGTCCGGTGAGTTACAACTCTTTGAGAACGAGCAAGAACATTAATAAAACCAAATTTATTCGGCTTATGAAAACATTTCGACTTTTAATTGTGGCTCTGCTGGTTGCAGGTTCCGCGTCGGCGCAGCGTTACGAGCGCAAGGCCATGCGCGGCGAGTATTCGCCCACGGTCTACCTGATCTCGGTGCAGGAGGTGGACACCATCTACAACTACGGGCCTTATGCGATGCAGCAGGCGGCGGCGCTCAACCGCATGGCCATGGACAACGCCACGCAGGACTACATCGAGACCCATCGTCCGGGCTTCCAGCAGGTCGAGAAACCGCAGTTCGTCTTCGCCACGAAGAACAACCGCTTCTCCTTCTCGCTGGGCGGTTTCGTCAGCCTCCGTGCCGGGTATGACTTCGACGGCATCGTCGACAACATCGACTTCGTGACCTACGACATCCCCGTTCACGGCAATTACGATACCAAGCAGAAGCTGATGATGGACGCTTCGACCTCGCGCCTGTTCATGAAGGCCATCACCAACACCCGTGCGCTGGGCCGCGTGGTCGTATTCATGGACGCCGACTTCCGCGGAGGCGCCGAGGGCAGCTACACGCCCCGCCTGCGTTCGGCCTACGTGTCATTCCTGGGCTTTACGCTGGGCCGCGACGTGACGACGTTCTGCGACCTTTCGGCAGCCCCGACGACCATCGACTTCCAGGGTCCCAACGCCTATAACTTCAACTTCGCCACGATGATCCGCTACGAATACGCCTTCGCCGACAACCACCTCAAATTCGGCGTTGCGGCCGAGATGCCCTCGGTCAGCGGCACGTACAACGACAACTTCGCGACGCTGAAACAACGCGTTCCCGACTTCCCGGCCTACTTCCAGTATGCGTGGGGCGCCAACCGCGACAGCCACATCCGGGCTTCGGGCGTCGTGCGCAACATGTATCTCCACAACCTCCGCACGGGCAACAACACCTCGCTGCTGGGCTGGGGCGTGCAGTTCAGCGGCACGATCAAGGTGGCGCAGCCCCTGCGGCTCTTCATGAACGGCGTCTACGGCCAGGGCATCACCCCGTATATCCAGGACCTGACCGGCTCGGGACTCGACTTCACCCCCAATCCGGAGAATGCCGACCAGATCCAGACCATGCCCATGTGGGGATGGCAGGCCGCGGCACAGATCAACCTGACCCGGCGTCTGTTCATCTCGGGCGGCTATTCGACCGTCCGCGTGCAGCGCAGCCACGGTTTCTACTCCGACGACCAGTACAAGCAGGGCCAGTATATCTTCGGCAACATTTTCTATTCGATCACCCCGCGCTGCAAGGTGGCCGGCGAGTACCTCTACGGTTCGCGCAAGGACATGAACAATGACAAGGGGCACGCCAACCGCGTGAACGTGATGCTGCAATACAGTTTCTGACGATACCGTATATTAAATAGTATTGAGTATTTTCGGGCGGTTTCTTCGGGAACCGCCTTTTTTCGCGGCAACCGCGGGGTGTAGCTACCTTTTGGTGCAAAGGCACTAAACGCAGTCTCCGACAGCTGGGTTTCTTTGTACTTTTGATGTCAAAAGTACCAAAACCATCCGCATGTCGCTTTCGCGGGAACGTCGCTCGGCTGCGCTAAAACGGGCGCCTTCGCGGGTTTGCGAGCAAACCGGCCCCGTTTTTCAACGCTCCGCCTTCGCGCCGTTCTTTTTCCGCTGCAAGCGATAATGCGGCGGTTTAAAACCGCTTCCAGGGGCGATGGACGGATTCTGTGTTTCCGATCCGGTTGTTGCGTCTCTTCTCACGCCGCCACAGGCGGCGAAAGATCCCGGCTCGATGCCGGAGCCGTCAAACGAAGGCCCGGCTAAAAGTGGCAAGAAACGGGGCAGGGGCGCGTGCGCCCCCGCGAATAGGCGCCCGTTTCGAACGTTAGACGGGACGAAGCAGGCGGAGGCATCTGTCGGAGAGTTTTTGGTACTTTTTGCGGCCAAAAAGTACAAAGTACCCCGCGGGCGCAGACCGCAATTCGGCCTTTTGCCGCCGGCTTCCGCAAACAAAGCCGTTCCGCCAAAATAAATGGCCCGACTGTTGCACGGAACGTTTTTTTTGCTACCTTTGTCTTGACGATTCGCCTGCGTGCGGATTGTTTGCTTTGCTTCACGTGAAAACGACTAACTTTCAAATGTCGAGGCGAAGGTGCAAGGATGCTCCGCGAGTTGTCGGCCCACGGCCCGGCAACGAGGGGTTCTGACTTGCTTATTATCGAAACTGCGCGTTACGGGCGTGGGTTCCTTGTATCTGTATTCGGCATGGGTTTTAGTCGACCTTCACGTGAGTATGGGTATCTTGGGGCCTGCGCCTTTCTTTTTCGAAAGCGCCGGCCCGGCCATACGGACCGGCGGCTGAACGTTGCGTCACTGCTTTCTGATTCTTCATGGAGTATGTAACCGCCGGTCCTTTTTTACCTTCCGGGGGCGGCGGCGCGGAATGCCCGACCAATCTAAAATAAGCTCAACCGCAGCGATTAGGCCCCGCCCCCGGTTTTTTCTCCGCTCCCCGGCGGCAGCGCATCTCCGGTGTCGTGACGACGCTTTCAGGAGGTCGGGAGGTTTTGCCGAATCGCATGCGGTTCGGTTTTGCAACGGTCCGACTTTTTCGTATCTTTGTCATCGGACCAATCGACAACGTATGGGAGAAACGAACCACGCGATAGCCCGCTGGCTGGCCGAAGCCGGATGGAGCGAAACGTATATCAATCTGGCAGTCAAGGCAATCATCATCCTGGGCATACTCGTCGTCGCCTATGCGGCGGCGGTCCTGTTCCGGCGTCTGGTCGTTCCGCTCCTGCAAAAAATCAGCGCCCGGACGAAAGCCGCGTGGGACGACCACCTTTTCAGCGACAAGGTGATGCACCGCGCGGCGCGCCTGATCCCGCCCCTGATCTGGTATGTCCTGCTCCGGGTGGCGTTCTACGATGCGCCCGTTCTGCTGAACGTGCTGCACAAGGCCTGTCTGATCTACCTGATCGTCGCCGCCCTGCAACTCGTCTCGGCGTTCCTCGATACGCTCTACGACATCTCCAGCCGCCACGAAACGCTGCGCAACCGTCCGCTGAAAGGCGTTTACCAGATGATCAAGCTGCTGGCGGTCTGCATCGGGGCGATCCTCGTCGTCAGCATCCTCATCGGGCAGGACGCCACGGCCGTACTCGCGGGACTGGGCGCTTCGGCGGCCATCATCATGCTGATTTTCAGGGACAGCATCCTGGGACTGGTCGCCGGCGTGCAGCTCTCGGCCAACGACATGCTGCGTCCCGGAGACTGGATCACGATGGCCAAGTACGGCGCCGACGGCTATGTGACGGAGGTGACGCTGACGACGGTCAAGGTGCAGAACTTCGACAAGACCATCACCACCATCCCGCCCTATGCGCTGGTCAGCGACTCGTTCCAGAACTGGCGCGGCATGTGGGACAGCGGCGGACGGCGCATCAAGCGGTCGCTGCTGATCGACGCCAGTTCGGTGCGCAACTGCACGGCCGGGGAGCTGGCCGCGCTCCGCGAAAAAGGACTGGCCGGGGCGGCGGCCGCGGAACCCGTCGTCAACCTCTATGCCCTGCGGGAGTACGCCGCACGTTACCTGAAGGGCCACCCGGGCATCCACCCCGACCTGATGCAGATGGTCCGAATGCTCCAGCCCACCCCGGAAGGCATCCCGGTCGAGGTCTACTGCTTCACCCGGGAGACCGACTGGGTGGCCTACGAGGCCGTGCAGGGGGCTGTTTTCGACCACCTGTTCGCCGTCCTTCCCGACTTCGGCCTGCGGGCCTACCAACGCTCCTCCGACCGCGAGCCTCAATCCTCCGAATCCTGATCTTAACAGATAGCAACGATGGAATTTTTAGCGCAATACAACCTTACCGGAATCGTCATCGGCATCGCCACCTTCCTGATCATCGGCATCTTTCACCCGATGGTCACCAAGGGCGAATACTATTTCGGGGTGAAAATCTGGTGGCTGTTCCTCGTGATGGGAATCGCCGCCGTCGCCGGCTCGATCGCCGTGCGGCACATCCTCTGGTCGACCTTGCTGGCCGTGTGGGGCGCCTCGTCGCTGTGGTCGATCGGCGAGCTGTTCGAACAGCGCGAGCGCGTGGCCAAAGGCTGGTTCCCGAAAAACCCCAAGCGGAAATAGCATGCGCGTACGCCGGATATGTCTGCTGACGGCACTGACCTTCGCCGCCGTGTGCTGCACGCCCGCGGGAGGCCCTGCGCCCGTCACGCCCCCGCTGCCCGCCGGCTGGTCGGGACCGGGACCCGTGCCGCCGCCCCGGCGGATGCGGTTGTTTTTCGGCGGCGACGTGATGCAGCACATGCCGCAGGTCAACGCCGTGCGCCGCGGCGACGGGTTCGACTACGAACCCGTTTTCCGGGCGCTCGCGCCCCGCATCAGGGCTGCCGACCTGGCCGTGGTGAACCTCGAAACCACTCTCACGCGCCGCAGCCGCTATACGGGTTACCCGCTTTTCCGGTCGCCCGCGGCGCTGGCCGACGCCCTGCGCGACGCAGGCGTGGATGTCGCCGTGCTGGCCAACAACCATTGCTGCGACAACGGCGCCGAAGGCATCCGCACGAGCGTCGAAGAGCTGGACCGCTGCGGGATACGCCACACGGGCGTGTTTGCGGACAGCGCTGATTACAAGAAGAATAACCCGCTTTACCTCACGCATTGCGGCATACGGCTGGCGATCGTCAATTACACCTACGGGACCAACGGCATGCCCGTTCCCGAGGGCACGGTGGTGAACCTGATCGACACGGTGCGCATGGCCGCTGATCTGGCGGCGGCACGCGCCTCGGGGGTCGATTTCATCGTCGCGTGCGTCCATTGGGGCGACGAATACCAGCGGCGCGAGAACGCCGCGCAGCGGAGTTTGGCCGCGTTTTTGCGCCGTCACGGAACCGATGTGGTGGTCGGGAGCCATCCGCACGTGATTCAGCCCTGGGTGGCCGATTCGTCGCACGTGGTGCTCTACTCGCTGGGCAACCTCGTCTCGGGCCAGCGCCGCCGCTACACCGACGGCGGTCTGGCGGCCACGGTGGAGGCCGTCCGGCATCCCGAGGGGCGGATGACCTATCGGCTCGAAACGACGCCCGTGTGGGTCAGTGTGCCGGGCTACCGCATCCTGACGCCCGAGGCCGCCGACACGATGACGCTGCCCGCGGCCTACGGGATTTTCCGCGCCGACCTCGACGCGCTGCCGGGAAACGGCTTATAGGTAAACCGAATGGCTCCATAGGAAGAAACGATGGCTTTTTTTTGGAGATTGTTTCCGGAAATCGTTATCTTTGTAACAGTAAGAATGCACACACATTAAACAATACGACATTATGGAAAAGAGCATCAAAGGTACGCGTACCGAACAGAATCTGCTGAAGGCATTCGCCGGCGAGAGCCAGGCCCGCAGCCGCTACGTATTTTTCGCCAGCAAGGCCAAGAAGGAGGGTTACGAACAGATCGCAGGCGTTTTCGCCGAGACCGCGGAGCAGGAGAAGGAGCACGCCGAGCGTTTCTTCAAGTTCCTCGAGGGCGGCGACGTGGAGATCACGGCCAGCTACCCCACCGGACCCATCGGCACGACGGCCGAGAACCTGCTGGCTGCCGCCAAGGGCGAGAACGAGGAGTGGGACGTGCTGTACCGCGAATTCGGCAAGGTCGCCGAGGAGGAGGGATTCACGGAGATCGCCACGGCGTTCAAGATGATCGCGACGGTGGAGGCCGAGCACGAACGCCGCTACCTGAAGCTGTTGAGCCGCCTCACGGACGGCAACTTCTTCAAGCGCGACGGCAAGATCTGGTGGCAGTGCCGCAACTGCGGCTTCGTCATCGAGGCCGAGCAGGCTCCGCTGCTGTGCCCCGCCTGCAAGCATCCCCAGGCCTATTTCGAGCCGAAGAAGGAGAACTATTAGTCCGCCTTGCGGCCCGCATACGAGTCCCGTCTCTTCGGAGACGGGGCTTTTTTATTTCCGCTGCATGTGCGGACGTGCAAATATTCGGCCCCCGGAGACTTAAAATTCCGGATTTTCTCCGTATCTTTGCAAGAATCCTTATTTCGGACAATTCAAACACAAGATATGGCAGACGAAAAAATCATCTTTTCGATGGTCGGCGTAAGCAAGACCTTCACCAACCAGAAACGGGTGCTCAACAACATCTACCTCTCCTTTTTCTACGGCGCGAAAATCGGCATCATCGGCCTGAACGGCTCGGGAAAGTCGACCCTGATGAAGATCATCGCCGGAATCGACAAGAACTTCGACGGCGAAGTGGTCTTCTCGCCGGGCTATACGGTGGGTTATCTCGAACAGGAACCCAGGCTCGACGACTCGAAGACGGTCCGCGAGGTCGTCGAGGAGGGCTGCGCGACGACCGTGGCGTTGCTGAAGGAGTACGAGGAGATCAACCAAAAGCTGTGCGAGCCGATGGACGACGACACGATGGCCAGGCTGATCGAGCGTCAGGGCGAGCTGTACGAGAAGATCGACCAGTGCAACGGCTGGGAGCTGGACAGCGTGCTGGAGCGCGCGATGGACGCCCTGCGGTGTCCCGATCCCGACGAGCCGGTGAAACACCTTTCGGGCGGTGAGCGCCGCCGCGTGGCCCTGTGCCGCCTGCTGTTGCAGCAGCCCGACGTGCTGCTGCTCGACGAGCCTACGAACCACCTCGACGCCGAGTCGATCGACTGGCTCGAACAGCATCTCCAGCAATACAAGGGTACGGTGATCGCCGTGACCCACGACCGTTATTTTCTGGACAACGTCGCCGGGTGGATTCTCGAACTCGACCGCGGCGAGGGCATTCCGTGGAAGGGCAACTACTCGGGCTGGCTCGACCAGAAGACCACGCGCATGGCCATGGAGGAGAAGCAGGAGTCGAAGCGCCGCAAGACCCTCGAACGCGAGCTGGAGTGGGTGCGCATGTCGCCCTCGGGCCGCCACGCCAAGTCGAAGGCCCGTCTGTCGGCCTACGACAAGATGATGAACGAGGATACGAAACAGAAAGAGGAGAAGCTCGAAATCTTCATCCCCAACGGTCCGCGTCTGGGCGACGTGGTGATCGAGGCGCACGAGGTCTCGAAAGCCTTCGGCGACCGCGTGCTGTACGAGGGGCTGGATTTCTCGCTGCCCCCTGCGGGCATCGTGGGCGTGATCGGCGCGA
This sequence comes from Alistipes sp. i18-0019-D1, assembly GCF_042852885.1. NCBI lineage: Bacteria > Pseudomonadati > Bacteroidota > Bacteroidia > Bacteroidales > Rikenellaceae > Alistipes > Alistipes sp. i18-0019-D1. The sequence goes on along the minus strand of NZ_AP031424.1, from coordinate 3,628,132 downwards.
ACGGCACGGGCAAGACCACCCTCTTCCGCATGATCATGGGCCTCGAAACTCCGACGAGCGGCTCGTTCCGCGTGGGTCCCACGGTGAAACTGGCCTACGTGGACCAGCAGCACAAGTCGATCGACCCCGAAAAGACGGTCTTCGAGGTGATCTCGGGCGGTCTGGACCTGATGACGCTGGGCAACCGGCAGGTCAACGCCCGCGCCTATGTCGCCCGTTTCAACTTCTCGGGCGCCGATCAGGAGAAGAAATGCGGCATGCTCTCGGGCGGCGAGCGCAACCGCCTGCACCTGGCCCTCGCCCTGAAGGAGGAGGGCAACGTGCTGCTGCTGGACGAACCGACCAACGACATCGACGTCAACACGCTGCGGGCGCTGGAGGAAGGTCTCGAAAATTTCGCCGGATGCGCCGTGGTCATTTCGCACGACCGCTGGTTCCTCGACCGTATCGCCACGCACATCCTCTCGTTCGAGGGCGACTCGAAGGTGGTCTTCTACGAAGGCTCCTACTCGGAGTACGAGGCGTGGAAGAAGGCGCAGGGCGGCGACACGCAGCCCCACCGGGTGAGGTACAAAAAACTGATCGCGGATTAGTTTTTTGTATCAATTGAAAATTAAGAATAAAAAATTAAAATTTGTTTTTGCCATGCAGAAACCTTCGATTCCCAAGGGCACGCGCGACTTCTCCCCCGTGGAGATGATGCGCCGCCAGTATATTTTCGACACGATCCGCCGGGTGTTCCGCGCCTACGGGTTCGCGCCGCTCGAAACTCCCTCGATGGAGAACCTCTCGACCCTGCTGGGCAAGTACGGCGACGAGGGCGACAAGCTCCTGTTCAAGATTCTCAATTCGGGCGACTACGCCGCCGGACTGTCGGACGAGGAGGTTCGCAGCGCGTCGAAAATCTGTGAAAAAGGACTTCGTTACGACCTTACGGTGCCTTTCGCGCGTTACGTCGTGCAGCACCAGGGCGAACTGACGTTTCCCTTCAAACGCTACCAGATTCAGCCCGTGTGGCGCGCCGACCGGCCGCAGAAAGGCCGCTATCGCGAATTCTACCAGTGCGATGTCGACGTGATCGGCACGCGCTCGCTGCTGTGCGAGGTCGAATTGGTCGAGATCGTCGAACGGGTGTTCAAGGCCCTCGGCATCCGCGTGGCGCTGAAGATGAACAACCGCAAGATCCTGTTCGGCATCGCCGAAGCCATCGGCCATGCCGACAAGATGATGGACATCACCATCGCCATCGACAAGCTGGAAAAGATCGGACTGGACAACGTGAAGGCCGAACTGATGGAGCGCGGCCTGGATCGGGAGGCGGTCGACAAACTTCAACCGATACTTGAGTTGAGCGGCGACAATATACAGAAGCTCAACCAGCTGAAAGAGGGGCTCGCTGTTTCGGAGACGGGCATGAAGGGCATCGAGGAGATGGAGACCGTATTCGGCTATGTCGGGCGGCTGGGCATCGACCTCACGGTGGAGCTGGACCTCTCGCTGGCACGCGGTTTGAACTACTACACCGGTGCGATCTTCGAGGTCAAGGCCCTCGATTTCGCCATCGGCTCGATCTGCGGCGGCGGCCGTTACGACGACTTGACGGGAATTTTCGGCATGCCCAATATGTCGGGCGTAGGCATTTCGTTCGGTGCGGACCGCATTTACGACGTGATGACGGGACTTTCGCTCTTCCCCGAGGAGGTCAACAGTTCGACCCGCGTGCTGTTCGTGAACCTCGGGGCCGAGGAGGAGGCCGCCGTGCTGCCGCTGCTGCGGCAGCTGCGCGGACGCGGCATCGCCGCCGAAATCTACCCCGAGGCAGGGAAGATGAAGAAACAGATGGAATACGCCAACCGCCGCGGCATCCCCTGCGTGGTGATCGTGGGGTCGCAGGAGCTGGAGACCGGGGCCGCAACCGTCAAGGACATGCGCACGGGCGAACAGAGGCAGGTGGCGTTCGCCGAATTGGCCGAGGCTGTCTGCTGACGGGAATTTTCCGCTCGCCCCGCGACCCCGCCGTCTTGCCGCCGGGCGATACGAAAACCGGCACGCTGCCGGATTGAAACTGTTTATTTAAAGATTGTTACGCCATGCGCCGATTATTCGTCATACTCGCTACCCTCTCCGTCCTGCCCCTCGCGGCGCAGAACGAGGACGATGCGCGCCAGTTCCAGAAACTCGCGCAGGTTTTCCGTTATCTTTCGGGTCTTTACGTCGACGAGGTGGAGATGAAACCCGTCGTCGAGGGCGCCATCACGGGCATGCTCGAAGAGCTGGACCCCCACTCGGCCTACATCGGCGCCGAGGAGATGAAGGGCGTGCAGGAGAGTTTCGACGGGGAATTCAGCGGCATCGGCGTGGAGTTCAACGTCCTGCGCGACACGGTGATCGTGGTGAACACCATCGCCGGGGGACCAGCCGAACGGGTCGGCGTCAGGGCCAACGACCGCATCGTGCGCATTGATACGCTCGACGCCGTGGGGATGAGCCGCACGGACGTGCCCAAACACCTGCGGGGCAAGACCGGCACGAAGGTCGGAATCGACGTCGTGCGCCACGGCACGCCCGGACGGCTTCATTTCGTGATCGTCCGCGACAAAATCCCCCTGAACACCGTCGACGCCTCCTATCTGGCCGGCGACGGCATCGGCTACATCAAGGTCAACCGCTTCGGCCGCACCACGATGGAGGAATTCACCGAGGCCTACCGCAAGCTGGGACGGCCCGAAGGGCTGATCCTCGACCTGCGGGGCAACGGCGGCGGCCTGCTGGAGCAGGCGATCAGGATGGCGGGATTCTTCCTGCCGCGCGGCGCGGTGATCGTCTCGACCGAGGGGCGCGCCGTTCCGGCGTCGTCGTTCCGCGCCCAGACCAACGGCGAGGACCTCAAGGGACGTCTCGTGGTGCTGATCGACGAATCGTCGGCTTCGGCTTCGGAGATCGTCGCAGGGGCCGTGCAGGACTGGGACCGCGGCGTGGTCGTAGGCCGCCCGAGCTTCGGCAAGGGTCTCGTGCAGCGGCAGATCGGGCTTTCGGACGGTTCGGCCGTGCGCATCACCGTGGCCCGTTATCACACCCCTTCGGGCCGCGTCATCCAGCGTCCCTACGAGAAGGGGAAGCGCCGCGAGTACTACCTCGACCACCTGCGCCGTTATGACGATGCCGCGCGCGACTCGCTCGACGCGGCGGCCCCGGCCTACCGCACGCTCCGCACCGGACGCACGGTCTACGGCGGCGGAGGCATCCGTCCCGACATCCTCGTCGAGGCCGACACGGCGGGTTTCTCGAACTACTACGGCGAACTGATCCGCCGCGGCATCGTGGCCGATTTCGTGGGCGACTGGCTCGACGGTTCGCGCGACAGCCTCTCGCGCCGCTACGCCTCGTTCGAAGCCTTCGACGCCGGGTATACCCCCTCGGACGAGGTTCTCGAAAGACTCACGGCGCTCGGTGAAAGCCGCGGCGTGAAGTTCGACGCCGAAGGGTTCGCCGTCTCCGAACCCCTCGTGCGCATGCAACTCAAAGCCCTTGCGGCGCAGCGGCTGTTCGGCACGGGAGCCTATTTCCAGGTCATCAACCCCGCCGCAAGCCCCGCCTACGCCCGGGCCGTGGCGATTCTCGAAGACTGGGACAAGTCGGGCCAGCCGGTTCTGGAACCGTAAAAATAGCCCTGCAAGTTTTTGGAAATTCGCTTTTTTCTGCGTATATTCGTAAGTACGAGCGCGCACTGAAAAGTTGAAACCAACCCAAAAACGAAGCCCATGTTACCCCCAACCCATTTCCGTCGCGAAGGCGAGGATTACGGAGACCAGATTCTTTCCAAGGCCGTAAAAGCGGGCCGGCGAACCTATTTCTTCGATGTCCGGGCCACGCGCGGCGACGACTATTTCCTGACCATTACCGAGAGCCGCAAAATCACGGCTCCCGACGGCACGTCGAGTTACGACCGCCACAAGATATTCCTCTACAAGGAGGATTTTTCGAAATTCGCCGACGGGCTGAACGAGGTCGTCGAGTTCATCCGCCGCAGCAAGGCGTGCCCCGAGCCGGTGGAATAGCCGTCCGGTCGTCCCGAAACCGCTTCGGAATCGGCTGCCGGGCCGGTTCCGAAGCAAAATGCGCCGGGATTCCGGCAGCAGCTCCCGGGAACGGGAGAACGTCCGGCAGCGGTTGTCCGGGGCGAATGCGTGCTCTGCCCGGAGAGCCATTTCGAAAGGAGCGCCTCCGGGAAGCGGCAGGCGCTTTTTCGTACGGGAATCTTCCCGGAACTACCGCCGGGAACGGGAAAACGTCCGGCAAAGCCGTCCGGGGCGAATGTGCGCCCTGTGCAGCGCGGCATTCCGAAAGGAACGGTGCCGACTGCGGGAAATCCCTCCGCGGAGAACGCAGGCAGGTGCGAAAAAACGGCAGGTTTCCGAAAAATTGATGAAAACTTAATTTTCGCAGCGCGGGCTTTCGCCTTTTATCCCCTATCTTTGACGCCGCAGAAGATACTCCGCCCTGACAAAATCGCAAACAAGTTTGCTTTTGTATTCGGCTTATTCGTATCTTTACGCTTAAAACCAAAAAACGCAAACAGACCATGAATTTTTCCCGGTACATCGTACTTGCGCTCAAAGGGTGCGCCATGGGTATGGCCGACGTCGTTCCCGGCGTCTCGGGCGGTACGATCGCTTTCATTTCGGGTATCTACGAAGAACTGCTCGACTCGATCCGCAGCGTCAACGCCACGGCGCTCAAACTGCTGCTGAAACTCCGCCTCGGCGAGTTCTGGCGCCATATCAACGGCAACTTCCTGCTGCCCGTGCTGCTGGGCATCGCCATAGCGATCTTCTCGCTGGCACGGCTGATGACCTATCTGCTGACCTACCACCCCATCGCCATCTGGTCGTTCTTCTTCGGGCTGATCGTCGCCTCGGCGCTGCTCGTCGCCCGGCAGATCGGACGCTGGGACTGGCGGACCGTCCTGGCGTTCGTCGTCGGGGCCGCCGCGGCCTGGTGGATCACCGTCGCCACGCCCGCCGAAACCCCCAACGACTGGTGGTTCGTGATGCTTTCGGGTGCCATCGCCATCTGCGCCATGATTCTGCCCGGCATCTCCGGAGCCTTCATCCTGCTGCTGTTGGGCAAATACCAGTACATCATGCAGGCTGTCGGCGACCTGAACATTCCCGTCATCGTGATCTTCGTCGTCGGAGCCGCGGCGGGCATCATCTCCTTCTCGCACCTGCTGTCGTGGCTGCTCAAACACTGGCACGACGTCACGGTCTCGGTGCTGATGGGCTTCATGGTCGGCTCGCTCAACAAGGTCTGGCCGTGGAAGGAGACCGTCGAGACCTACCTCGACAGCCACGGCGTCGAGCAGCCGCTCGTCCAGCATAACGTCGCCCCCGGGGCCTTCGAGCAGCTCACCGGCCAGCCGTCGCAACTCCTCGAAGCCGTCGCACTCTGCGCCGTGGGGTTTCTGGCCATCTACGGCATCGAACTGCTGGCGCGCCTCATCGTCAAAAAAGAGGAGAAGTAACCCATGCGACGCTTCGGACTGATCGGCCGCCCGCTGGGGCATTCGGCGTCGGCCGCCTACTTCACGGAAAAGTTTAATAAGGAGGGGGTAAATGACTGTGAATACTCGCTTTACGAACTCGGGTCGATCGGAGAGCTGCCCGGCCTGCTGGAGCGTCTCCCGGATCTTTGCGGGCTGAACGTCACGATTCCCTACAAGCGCGACGTAATGGCCTTCCTGGATTCGGTGTCGCCTGAAGCCGAGGCCATCGGGGCCGTCAACTGCATCCGCCGCACGGCGGACGGACGTCTCGCAGGCTACAACACCGATGTCATCGGCCTCCGGGCCGCGCTGGACGAACTGCTGGGTGCGGACCAGCCCGAACAGGCCCTCGTGCTCGGCACGGGAGGCGCTTCGCAGGCCGTGCAGTACGCCCTTGCAGAACGCGACATCCCCTTCGCGCTGGTGTCGCGCGAAGCGGCGAAAGGCAACTACACCTACGACAACCTCCCTTGCGAGGTTGTGGAAGCCAGCCGCCTGATCGTCAATGCATCGCCCGTGGGGACCTACCCCAACGTCGACGCCGCGCCGCGCATCCCCTACGGCTATGTGACGCCGGACCACTACCTGCTCGATCTGGTGTACAACCCGCCGCTGACGCAGTTTCTCGACTACGGCCGCCAGCGCGGGGCGCATATCCTGAACGGGCGGACGATGTTCGTGGAGCAGGCCGAAGCCTCGTGGCGCATCTGGAACGCTTAAAGCAAACCTTCAGGTAAATCTTATAATACCATGAAAAACTGTTTCTTGTCAATATCGGCCATTCTGTTTGCCGGAATGGGATCGCTCTTCGCGCAGTCGGAGGTGACGCCTCCCGCATTCAACGGTGCGGTGATCAAGGTCTTCATGACGCGCATGGCCGCCACGGTCGAAAAAATCGCCGTCGAACGGCAGATTCCGGCCGACTCGATCTCCCCGGTCGTGGGCATCGCCCTGCAGATCGACAAGACGGGAAACGTCGCGGAGTGGCGTTACATGGACAATACGCAGGAGGGCCGCGACCATGCGGAGTTCGCCCCGGCGACGGCGGCCACCCGCCGGGCGATGGAGGAGGCCTATGCCCGTCTGGGCGGAACGTGGAGTCCCGCGACGCTGGCCGACGGAAGTACGGTCTCCTACACCTCGCGGATGACGATCCGCATCCCGGTCGAGAAGATCCGGAGGGCGCAGGACGCCGATCCGCTGCTGTTTATGGGGGAAATCCCCGGTGAAAATTTTCATAATTGGGCCAAGATGCGCGTCCGCTACGACGGGCGTTTCACGGAGAAGGGCGTGGAGGGACTGGTGCACGTGCGGTTCTACATCGAGCCGGACGGGCGCATCACCATCGGCGAGGTCGTGCAGTCGCCCGACGAACGGCTGACCAAAGAGGTGCTCCGCGCCATCCGCAGCAGCAAGGGCAAATGGACGCCCCGCAAGGTGCGCGGCGTGCCCCAGCGGACGGCCTACGACTACCGGGTCAACTACCACAACAACTGAACGAAAAGCTCCGCCGTGCAGCGGAGCTTTTTCACAGGGTCCTTTTATCGGTGGCGGAGCATCGCCTTCGCCTTTTCGTAGTCCTCTTCGCGGACGACAACCTGGGCGGGCATGGTCCCTATCGGATAGATGGCCGACATGTATTCGTTGCGGATCGTCGACCAGATACCGGCGCTGTCGAGCATCGACTTGGCGATTTCGGCCTCTGTGATGGTGTTGTACTCCGCCAGTACAACCAACGTGTCGTCTTGCATAATTTTTCGGTTTTTGGTTCGGTATTTAAAGTTAAGCATTTTGTCGGTAAAATGCAATAGCCCTGCCATGAATTCTTCAATAAAAACCGTTATCTTCGTCCGGAGCCGGGGAAGGAACGCACCCCGGCAAAACAAGTCGTCCGGCATTTGATTATCCTCCCGATTTATATTATCTTTGTCGTAGCAAAATTTTGACGCAATGCCCCAATTCGTACACCTTCACGTACATACGCAATATTCGATCCTCGACGGACAGGCCAGCATCCAGCGGCTCGTGGACAAAGCCATGGCCGACGGCCAGCCCGGCATCGCCGTGACGGACCACGGCGACATGTTCGGTATCAAGGAGTTCTACAACTACGTCCAGAAAGTCAAGGGCAAATGCAAGGACAAGGCCGCCGAGGCGGAGGCTCGCATCGCCGCCCTGCGCGACGGCACGGAGACCTGTGCCGATCCCGCCTCGGAGATCGCCCAATGCGAAAAACAACTCGAGGAGTGCCGCCGCAAGCTGGCCTTCAAGCCCATCATCGGCTGCGAGGTCTACGTGGCGCGCCGCCGGCTCCACGACAAGGAGGGCAAGCCCGACCAGAGCGGCTACCACCTGATCCTGCTGGCCAAGAACCTCAAGGGATACCACAACCTCATCAAGATCGTCTCGAAGGCGTGGACCGAAGGTTTCTACATGCGTCCGCGAACGGACCGTGCGGAGATCGAAAAATACCACGAGGGGCTGATCTGCTGTTCGGCCTGTCTGGCGGGCGAAGTGCCGCGCGCCATCACGGCCAACGACCTCGAAAAGGCCGAGGAGTCGATCCGATGGCACAAGAAGGTCTTCGGCGACGACTATTACCTCGAATTGCAGCTCCACAAGGCCACCGTCGAGCGGGCCAACCACGAGGCCTACCCCATGCAGCTGCACGTGAACAAGTACCTGCGCCAGCTGGCGGCGAAGCACAACGTCAGAATGGTCTGCACCAACGACGTGCACTTCGTGGACGAGGACAACGCCGAGGCGCACGACCGGCTGATCTGCCTCTCGACGGGCAAGGATCTCGACGATCCCAAGCGCATGCTCTACTCCAAGCAGGAGTGGCTCAAGACGACGGCCGAGATGGCTGCGATCTTCGGCCAGACCGACCCCGAGGCGATGTCGGCGACCGTCGACATCTGCAACCAGGTCGAGTGCTATTCGATCGACCATGCGCCGATCATGCCTAACTTCGAGATTCCCGAGGAGTTCGGAACCGAGGCCGAATACCGCGCCCGGCTCACGGAAAAGGACCTTTTCGACGAATTCACGCGCGACGAGAACGGCAACGTGGTGATGTCGGAGGAGGAGGGACTCAAAAAGATTCAGAAACTGGGAGGTTACGACAAACTCTACCGCATCAAGTTCGAGGCCGACTACCTGGCCAAGCTGACGATGGACGGCGCGCACAGGCGCTACGGCGAGCAGCTGACCGAGGAGCAGGAGGAACGGCTGAAATTCGAGCTGCACATCATGAAGACGATGGGTTTCCCGGGCTACTTCCTGATCGTGCAGGACTTCATACGCGCCGCGCGCGAGGAGCTGGACGTGTCGGTGGGTCCGGGCCGCGGATCGGCCGCCGGATCGGCCGTGGCCTACTGCCTCGGCATCACGCAGATCGACCCCATCGCCTACGACCTGCTGTTCGAGCGTTTCCTGAACCCCGACCGTATTTCGCTCCCCGATATCGACGTCGACTTCGACGACGACGGCCGCGGAAGGGTCCTGAACTGGGTGACGCAGAAATACGGCAAGGAGAAGGTGGCCCACATCATCACCTACGGCACGATGGCCACCAAACTGGCCATCAAGGACGTGGCGCGCGTGCAGAAACTGATGCTCTCGGAGTCGGACCGCCTCTGCAAACTCGTGCCGGACAAGATTCCCGACAAGAAGCTCAACCTGCAGAACGCCATCGACTACGTCCCCGAACTGAAAGCCGCCGAACAGTCGGACAACCCGATTCTGCGCGATACGATCCGTTACGCCAAGATGCTCGAAGGAAACGTCCGCAACACGGGCGTGCACGCCTGCGGCACGATCATCTGCCGCGACGACATCACGGACTGGGTCCCCGTCTCGACGGCCGACGACAAGGAGACCGGCGAGAAGATGCTCGTCACGCAGTACGAGGGTTCGGTGATCGAGGACACGGGACTGATCAAGATGGACTTCCTGGGGCTGAAGACCCTTTCGATCATCAAGGACGCCGTGGAGAACATCCGCCTGACCAAGGGCGTGAAGATCGACATCGACGACTTCACGATCATCAACGACCCCGCGACCTACCGCCTCTACGGCGAGGGCCGCACCGTCGGGACGTTCCAGTTCGAGTCCGCGGGCATGCAGAAGTACCTGCGCGAGCTGCAACCCTCGACCTTCGAGGACCTGATCGCGATGAACGCCCTCTACCGGCCCGGCCCGATGGACTACATCCCGGACTTCATCGCCCGCAAGCACGGCCGCAGCCCCATCGAGTACGACATCCCCGTGATGGAGAAGTACCTCAAGGACACCTACGGCATCACGGTCTACCAGGAGCAGGTCATGTTGCTGTCGCGTCTTCTGGCCAACTTCACCCGCGGCGAGTCGGACACGCTCCGCAAGGCCATGGGCAAGAAACTCAAGGACAAGCTGGACCACCTGAAACCCAAGTTCATCGAGGGCGGCAGGAAGAACGGACACGATCCGAAGGTGCTCGAAAAGATCTGGGGCGACTGGGAGAAATTCGCCTCCTACGCGTTCAACAAGTCGCACGCCACGTGCTACTCGTGGGTGGCTTACCAGACGGCCTACCTCAAGGCCAACTACCCTTCGGAGTACATGGCTGCCGTGTTGAGCCGAAACCTCACGAACATCGAGCAGCTGACGCTCTACATGAACGAGTGCAAACGCATGGGCATCAGCGTCATGGGACCCGACATCAACGAGTCGATGCGGACTTTCTCGTCCAACGCCGCCGGGGACGTGCGCTTCGGCCTCGCGGCGGTGAAGGGCGTCGGTGCGGCGGCCGTGGAGAGCATCATCGCCGAACGCAAGGCCAACGGGCCTTTCAAGGACATATACGACTTCGTCGAGCGCGTGAACTACTCGCTCGTCAACCGCAAATGCCTCGAAAACCTGGCTTACGCCGGGGCGTTCGACTCGATCTCGGATTTCGCACGCTGCAAGTATTTCGGCGTCGACCTGCGCGATTCGAGCGGCATCACCTTCATCGAGCAGCTGATGCGCTACGGGCAGCGGTTCCAGACCGAGCAGAACAACGCCCAGCAAAGCCTGTTCGGCGGCGGTGAGCACGTGGACATCCAGCGCCCGGTGCTTCCGGCCTGCGCCGACTGGAGCCAGTTGGAAAAACTCACGAAGGAGCGCGAAATGGTGGGCCTTTACCTCTCGGCGCACCCGCTCGACGACTACAAAATCATCATCGACCACATGTGCAAGACCCAGCTTTCGGAGCTGGAGAACCTCGACCCCCTCAAGGGGCAGGAGATCGCCGTGGCGGGCATGGTCGTCGGCGTGCAGAACCTGATGACCAAGACCGGCAAGCCGTGGGGCAAGTTCAAGCTCGAAGACTACAACGGAGGCCACGAGTTCGCCCTTTTCGGCAAGGACTACGAGAACTTCCGCAAATACCTTTTCCCGGACTATTTCCTCTTCGTCCGGGGCCGCGTGCAGGCCAAGCCCTACAACGACAAGGAGCTGGAATTCAAGATCATTTCGATGGTCCAGTTGCAGGAGATGCGCGACACGATCAAGGAGATGATCGTGCAGCTGCCGATCGAGGAGGTGACCGAAGCGCTCATCCGCGATCTGACGGAGAAGGTCAAGGAGTCGAAGGGCGACACGCTGCTGCGCCTGAACGTCTACGACCGCGGAGCTCAGGTCTCGCTGCGCCTCTTCTCGAAGAGCCACAAGGTGAGCCTCACGCAATCCCTGGTCGGATATTTGGATGACAACAGCATCCACTACTCAATCGCGTAACCGACATTCATCAATAATCCATAAAAACAACAGAACAATGGCATTGGCAATCAACAAAGACAATTTCGAAGCGCTGGTCGCAGGCGACCAGCCGGTAGTCATCGACTTCTGGGCCGAGTGGTGCGGTCCCTGCCGCACGATGTCGCCTATCGTGGACGAGCTGGCCGCCGAATACGACGGTAAAGTGGTCATCGGCAAGTGCGACGTCGAGGAGAACGACGACATCACGATGAAGTACGGCGTGCGGAACATCCCGACGATCATCTTCCTCAAGGGCGGCGAACTGGTCGACAAGCAGGTCGGCGCATGCCCGAAGGACGCCCTGAAGGCCAAAATCGAGAAACTTCTCTGATGCTGCGCACCATCGACTTCCACAGTCTGAAAGGCGTGGAGTTTTCCAAGGGGGACTATACCGCAGTTCTGATTCCGGAGATGGGGGCCAACCTCGTGCGGCTGGCCAACACCCGGCTGGGCGCGGAGATCCTGCGTACGCCCGGGCCCGGGGAGATCGGGACGTTCCGGAGCCGCCCGCAGGTCTTCGGGCTTCCGATCCTGTTCCCGCCCAACCGCATCGCCGACGGCCGCTACACGTTCGAAGGCCGCACGTACCGGTACCCCATCACCATCGAGAAGGAGCGGAACTACCACCACGGCGTTCTCAAGAGCGAGGCGTTCATGGTGTCGAAGGCACGCGAGACGGACGAGGAGGTGATGATCGAGTGCCGTTACTACGCCAATGCGGGGAACGACGCCGTTTACCGCGATTTCCCGCACGAGTTCAAGTGCAAGATCACCTACTGGCTCACGGCCGAAGGGTTGGAGCAGGAGGTGATGTTCTCCAACCGCAGCAAGGCGCGTATGCCCCTGGGCGTGGGGTTTCACACCCCGCTGACGATTCCCTTCGCGGGCGGGACCGACACCGACTACGTGATGCGCCTCGCCGTCGGGGAAGAGGTCGAACTCGACGGACGCAACCTCCCGACGGGACGCAGACTGCCGCTGTCGGCGCAATTTTCCAAATTGCGCCGCGAAGGACTCCGGGTCACCGGGTGCGAGCCGATCGAGGCGGGCTTCACGCTGCGCGAGATCGACGTGGACGGCAAACCGTTCCGCGGCGCGCTGGTCGAGAACCTGCGCACGGGTGTGAGGACCTTCTACGAGGCCGACGAGCAGACGACCTACTGGACGCTGTGGAACAACGGCGGACAAGTGCCCTACTGCTGTCCCGAGCCGCAGACGTGGACCACGAACGCCCCCAACGCCGCCGATCCCGCGGCCGAAGGGTTCCGCTCGATCTACCCCGGCGAATCGTGGCGCATGACCTTCCGGCTCTACGCGAAATAGATGCCGCAGGGGCGACAGGAAAGGGGATCGGTAACCGATCCCCTTTCTGTTTCAGAATGTCTCGTGGAAGACCGTCGCGGAGAGCGGCTTGCGCAGCGTGTCGTGACGTTCGGGATCGGCCGGAATGCCGTCGCCGTAGCCGACGAGCAGGATGTTCACGGGTTCGACGTTCGCCGGCAGGGCGAACTCCTCGCGCACGGCTTCGGGTTTGAACATGCAGATCCACAGCGTGTCGAGGCCCAGCGACGCGGCGGCCAGCATCATGTGGTCGGTGACGATCGTAGCGTCGATGTCCGAAATATGCTTGTCGTCGTACTTGCGGGTCCACGCCTCGGAGGTGTCGGCGCAGACGATGACAGCCGTCGGGGCGCCGAAATCGCGCGTGCACCGCGCAAGGCGTTCCATGCCCTCCTTCGACTGCACGACCACCAGCCGCTGGGGCTGGCGGTTGGCGCCCGTGGGGGCTACGCGGCCCGCTTCGAGGACCAGGTCCAGTTTCTCCGGCTCCACTTGCCTGGGGAGGTATTTGCGGCAGGCGTACCGCTTCTTCGCCAGTTTCAGAAAATCCATTTGCACAGGTTTTAATTATATAAAGGTACGAAAAAGCCGGGCGATTCCAACCCCCGATTCATGCGGTTCCCTAAACCTCCCGACCGGTAAAAGGGTCGTTACGACCCCAAAGGTATAAAAAAGCACGCTGTTATACAACGGAACGTCCTGTTTTGGCAGGTCCGGCTGACAGAATGGCAGAAAAAAAGTACTGGCACACCGTTTGTTGAAGTGAAGGGCAGGAAATCAAATGAAACAACAAAGATAGCAACTATGAAAAACGGAAAAATCGGAGTTACGACGGAGAACATTTTCCCCGTCATCAAGAAATTCCTCTACTCGGACCATGAAATTTTCCTGCGCGAGCTGATTTCGAACGCCGTGGACGCCACCCAGAAGCTGAAAACCCTCTCGTCGATCGGCGAGGCCAAGGGCGATCTGGGCGACCTGACGATCCGCGTCGCCGCCGACAAGGACAAGAAAACGCTCACCGTGACCGACCGCGGCGTGGGTATGACGGCCGAGGAGGTCGACAAATACATCAACCAGATCGCCTTCTCGGGCGCCGAGGAGTTCATGGAAAAGTATAAGAACCAGGCCATCATCGGGCACTTCGGACTGGGATTCTACTCCTCGTTCATGGTCGCCGACAAGGTCGAGATATTCACCCGGTCCTTCCGCGAGGGCGCCAAGACCGTGCACTGGAGCTGCACCGGGTCGCCCGAGTTCGAGATGGAGGAGACCGACGAGGCCCGCGACCGCGGCACGACCATCGTGCTGCACCTCTCGGAGGATTCGCTCGAATACGCCGAGGATGCCAAGGTCGAGGCCCTGCTGAAGAAGTACTGCCGCTTCCTGCCCGTGCCCATCGCCTTCGGTAAGGTCAAGGAGTGGAAGGACGGCAAGTACGTCGACACCGACAAGGACAACGTCATAAACAACGTCGAGCCGCTGTGGACCCGCAAGCCCGCCGACATCACCGAAGAGCAGTACAAGGAGTTCTACCACGAACTCTACCCGATGAGCGACGAACCGCTGTTCTCGATCCACCTGAACATCGACTATCCGTTCCACCTGACGGGCATTCTCTACTTCCCGAAAATCCACAACAACTTCGAGATCCAGAAAAACAAGATCCAGCTCTATTCGAACCAGGTCTACGTGACGGACCAGGTCGAGGGCATCGTGCCGGAGTACCTGACGCTGCTGCACGGCGTGATCGACTCGCCGGACATCCCGCTCAACGTCTCGCGCAGCTACCTGCAGAGCGACGCCAACGTGAAGAAGATTTCGAGCTACATCACCCGCAAGGTCGCAGACCGCCTGCAGGAGTTGTTCTCGACCATGCGCTCGGACTACGAGGCGAAGTGGGACGACCTGAAGATCTTCATCCAGTACGGCATTCTCACCGACGAGAAGTTCGCCGAGAAGGCCGCCGGGATCATGCTCTGGAAGAATATCGAAGGTAAGTATTTCACCCCCAAGGAGTACGTCGAGAAGGTGAAGGAGAACCAGACCGACAAGAACAAGACGGTGGTGTTCCTCTATGTGGACGATCCCGTGGAGAAGCACACGTTCCTCGAAGCGGCCAAAGGCAAGGGGTACGACGTGCTGGTGATGGACGGCCAGCTGGACAGCCACTACGTCAACTGGTACGAGTCGAAGAACAAGGAGTCGCGCTTCGTGCGCGTCGACAGCGACGTGGTCGACAAGCTGATCCAGAAGGAGGAAAACGTCAAGATGTCGCTCACCGAGGGCCAGCAGGAGGTGCTGACGCCCGTTTTCGAGAGCCAGATGCCCAAGGACGACAAGATTCACTACAACATCTCGTTCGAGGCCATGTCGCCCGACGAGGCTCCGGTGGTGATCACGCAGAACGAGTTCATGCGACGCATGAAGGAGATGGCCCAGACGGGCGGCGGGGGCATGAGCCAGTTCTACGGACAGATGCCTGACAACTTCACCATCGCGGTCAACGCCAATCACCCCATCGTCATCGACATCCTCGCCGACGTGGAGAAGTCCTACGGCGACAAACTCAAGACGATCACCAAGAAGATCGACGCCGCGGTGGCCGAGGAGAAGCGTTTCGACGAGGTCGTGAAGGACAAGAAGGAGGAGGACCTTTCGCCCGAGGAGAAATCCACGCGCGAGGAGCTGTCGAAGAAGATCGTCACCCTGCGTGACGAGCGCAGCCAGCGTCTGCGCGAGATCGGCGGCGAAAACCGCCTCGTCAAGCAGATCATCGACCTGGCGCTGCTGACCAACGGCATGCTCAAGGGCAAGAACCTGACGGACTTCATCCAGCGTTCGATTTCGCTGATCGAAAAATAGTTTTTGAAGGGTTTGCAGAGAAGGGACCGCACTTTCGGAGTGCGGCCCCTTTTCCGTTTGGAGCCACCCAACCGCTTTTTGCAGAAATAGTTGCAAAAACAACAAAAAAAGGCTACATTTGTTTGTCACTACAAACCCAACCAACCTGCCATGAGAAACCTTCTGTTCCTGATCGCAGCGGCGCTCGGTGCGTTGCTGCCGTCCTGCACCCCGGCCGACCGGGTCGTGGAAAACCCGCTGATCGCCACGGCCAACACCCGGACGCTCGACATCGTGAAAGTCGAATTGAGCGACACGGCGACCGTGCTCCACGTGAATGCCTACTACCGGCCCAAAAACTGGATCGTCATTTCTTCGGACAGCTATCTGCAAATCCCCGCCCGGAAATTCATGCTCACCGGGGCCGAAGGCATAACGCCCGACTCGCTGTTCTGGATGCCGAAGTCGGGCCGCGCGTCGTTCGTGCTGCGATTCCCGCCCCTGCCCCGCGGTACGAAATCGTTCGACTTCATCGAGTCGGACTGCGACGACTGTTTCAAGATCTACGGCGTGGACCTGACGGGCAAAACGGAGTATCCCGAATATCCCGAAGGCCTGCCCAAAGAGCTGCGCAAGGCTCCGAAAGACGGTCCGGTTCCCGACCCGATCCTCGCCGTCGGCGAAACGACCGTCAACATCCACCTGCTCGGATTCCGCGAAGGGATGTTCCGGGAAATTTCACTTTATGTGAATTCATTGCTCAACGGACAAAAAAGCTATGATTCGGAAATAACCTCCGATGGCGTCGCAACCTTCAAATTCGAGCAATACGGTACGGCAAGTGCTTTCCTTGCAAGAATCGGAATCGTGTTCGGGCAATTCTGGATCGCCCCCGGCGAGACGATAGACGTTTATGCCGATTTGCAAGAAGCCGGCAAGGCCATTGTCCAACGTCGGAACAACGAGCAGCCCAAACGTGCCCCGTTGTACTCGACAGGGACGTACGGCGCGCTGAATACGCTTTTCAACGGGAGCGAGACCAAAACAATCGCTCTTGATACCCATACCGGCGAATTTGCGGATTACCGGATGACAGCGGACGAATATGTGCAGATGGTGGCATCGAAATATAAATTATTAGCCGACAGCATCGCCCGCAGCGGCATGTCCAGCATGATGACAGAACTGTCTCTGCTTTCGCTCCAGCAGGAGACACTCAACGCATTTGCCAACAGTCGTTTCTTTTTGGAACACAATTACCGGTCGGAGCATAATATGTGGGACCGCAATGCGAAGCCCGACTATGAATTTGCCAAATTGACATCCGAAAATCAGGCGATGCTCTGCAAGCTTTTCGATATCAACAACCCGAAACTGCCGATGGGCGTCCGTATTTTCGAATATCAGCGTGCAGCTCTTGCTCCCGATATCGATTGGGCGCAACTCGTCGAGGCTACCAGTCCGCTTGCCGATCTGCGCAAAGTGAGTTCTCTGCCCTCCAAAGCGGAAAACGATGCTCTCACGGAGGCTGACCTCGCCTCGCTCCGTTCGCTGAAGAATCCGTTCTACGCCGAGGCGTGCGAAGCCATCCGGGCCAAGGTGCGCGGGGAACTGGCGGCGCTGGAAGGCAAGGTGAAGATCGAAGAGACGCCCGACGTGGCCCCCGACAAGCTGTTCGACGCCATCGTCGCACCCTACAAGGGCAAGGTCGTGCTGGTCGATTTCTGGAACACCTGGTGCGGACCCTGTCAGGCGGCGATCAAAGACAACGAGCCGCTCAAAAGCGGAGAACTGAAATCGGACGACCTCGTGTGGATTTACATCGCCAACGAAACCTCGCCGCTGGTCGCCTATAAGAAGCAGATCGGTAAGATTCAGGGCAAGCATTACCGGCTCAACGACGAGCAGTGGAAATATCTCTGCGAACAGTTCAAGGTCGACGGCATCCCCTCCTATGTGCTCGTCGGCAGGGACGGAACCGGCAAACTGCGCAACGACCTGCGCAACCACGACAAACTGAAAAAGACGCTCAAAAAACTCATCGAATAACGGAAACGGCCGCCCTGCGAGGGGCGGCCGTTTTGTCTTCGTCAAGGACGGGCGGCACGGAATCCCGAAGTGCCGGGACTTCACGGATGCGGCGCCTACGCCTTGCGCCGTTCGATTTCGCTGATATTTTCAATTTTCTTCTTCCGGAGGAAGCCGTAGACCCCGTCGAGGTGCTCGGTGACGCGGCCGTGGGAGAATTCGTAAATCTTATCGGTCAGTCCGTCGAGGAAATCGCGGTCGTGGGAGACGACGATCAGCGTGCCGTCGAAAGCCATCAGCGCCTCTTTGAGAATCTCCTTGGTCTTCAGGTCGAGGTGGTTGGTCGGCTCGTCGAGGATCAGCAGGTTGACCGGTTCGAGCAGCAGCTTGATCATCGCCAGGCGCGTCCGCTCACCGCCGGAGAGCACCTTGACGAGCTTCTCGCTGGCCTCCTTGCCGAACATGAAGGCACCCAGGATGTCGCGGATACGGGTCCGGATGTCGCCCACGGCGATGTCGTCGACGGTCTTGAAGACGGTGATCGACTCGTCGAGTCCCGACGCCTCGTTCTGCGCGAAGTAGCCGATCCGGACGTTGTGGCCGATCCGGATCTCACCCTCGAAGTCGATCTGCCCCATGATGGCCTTGACCATCGTCGACTTGCCCTCGCCGTTGCGTCCCACGAAAGCCACCTTGTCGCCGCGCCCGATGGTGATCGACACGCCGCCGAACACCCGGTGGCCGCCGTACGCCTTGCCCAGTTCGGAGGTGATGACCGGATAGGAACCCGAACGCGGAGCGGGCGGAAAGCGCAGGTTCAGCGCAGAGGTGTCCTCCTCGTCCACCTCGACGAGTTCCAGTTTTTCGAGCATCCGCACGCGCGACTGCACCTGGTTGGTCTTCGAATAGGTCCCCTTGAAACGCTCGATGAACTCGCGGGTCTCGGCGATCATCTTCTGCTGGTTGTCGTAGGCCGCCTGCTGCTGCTCGCGCCGTTCGCGCCGCAGGCAGAGGTAGCGCGAGTAGTTGACTTTGTAGTCGTAGATACGCCCGCGGGTGATCTCGATGGTGCGCGTGGTGATATGGTCTACGAAGGCCTTGTCGTGGGAAATGACCATCACGGCCTTGGCGTTGTTCATCAGAAAATCCTCCAGCCACTCGATCGACTCGATGTCGAGGTGGTTCGTCGGCTCGTCCAGCAGCAGCAGGTCGGGTTTCTGCAACAGCAGCTTGGCCAGCTCGATGCGCATGCGCCAGCCGCCCGAAAATTCGGAGGTCTGGCGCGTGAAGTCGCTCCGCTCGAAGCCCAGTCCCAGCAGGATGCGCTCCACGTCTTCCTGGTAATTGGAGAGGTCCACAGCGTAGAATTTCTCGGAAATGGCCGTGACCTCCTCGATCAGCCGCATGTACGACTCGCTCTCGTAGTCGGTGCGGGTCGTGAGCTGCTCGTTGAGCGCCGCGATCCGCCGCTCGATTTCGAACAGGTGTTCGAATGCCCGTGACGCCTCCTCGACGAGCGTGCGCCCGTCCTCCACCTGAAGGTGCTGGGGCAGGTAGCCCACTTTGCCGCTCCCGCCCACGGTCACCCGGCCGCGCGTCGGGGTGCGCACCCCGGCGATGATCTTCAGCAGGGTCGATTTCCCGGCTCCGTTCTTGCCCATCAGGGCGATCCGGTCCTTGTCGCCGATCGTGAAGGAGATGTCTTTGAAAAGCGTCGTGCCGCTGAACTCTACGGTAAGGCCGTCTATTGAAATCATAAGTTATCGCAAATTGAGCCGCAAAGATAGTACAAGCCGGGCGCAGAGGCAAATTTATTTGACTATGCCGAGGCGCCGCTTATTTAAGGCGAAGCCAAAGGTACGAAAAAGGAGGGCCGCTTCCAAAATCGGACAGCGGGACTTTCCGGGCAATAAAAGGCACTGAAAAAACCGCTTCGCAGGGCGGAGCGGCGTGAATCGGACCCGGGGCAGGGGTCTTATTCGGTCCAGCGGCTGCGGATCAGTTCCAGGAACCATTCCGGACAGCGGCACGGACGGCGCGAATCGCTGTGGATGAATCCCAGCTGGGTCATGCCCGTATTGAGCAGGTCGCCCCGCTCGTTGTAGATTTCGTAGAAGAAATTGATGCGTGTCGAGGGCATTTCCCGGAGGAGGATGCGCACGGTCAGCAGTTCGTCGAAATAGGCCGGCTTGCGGTATTTCGACTGCACTTCGAGAATCGGCATCATGATGCCCCGCCGTTCGACCTCGGCGAACGACATGCCCAGCGCGCGCAGAAATTCGCTGCGGGCGGCTTCGTAGTAGCAGATGTAATTCGAATGGTGGCAGATGGCCATCTGGTCGGTGTGCTTGTACCACACGCGTATCTGACAATCGTGGCTTAACATGGTTATTATCGTTAATTCAACAGTTTGTTTTTCCGGTTCTCTCTCCCGGCAGCTGTTATCGCGGCCGCTGGCCGCGTTTACAAATCTGACCCTCCCCTAAATCCCCTCCTCGGAGGGGACTTTGTGCTGTTACTTGGCAACACAGCATTTTGGACCATTACCCCCCCCCGATTATTTTCCTTCGGATCAGCAGCGCCACCGTGGCTCCTAAAACCCGCCTCTAAAGCGGGCGGGCGCGGAACCGGGTGAGAGCAATCAGAGTTCCCATCGCACCTAAATCCCGCTTCTTAAGCGGGCGGCTGTCCTAAAACCGGTTTTTTAAGCCGGCGCCTGTTAGGCGGGCGGCCTCCGCGGTCTTTCCCTCCTCCAGCAACCGGCGGATCAACGTCGAACTGACGCGCTGTCCATCGACGGTGCACGGTTCCACCTTCACGACGCGGAGCCGTCCCGACGCCGCGAGCGTGTCGCAGTCGATCCGGTCGTGGCCGAAACGGTGGTTGTAGCCCGCGACGAGCGTTTCGGCGCCGACCCGTCCGATCAGGTAGTCGTTCACGAACTCCTCCCCGGACAAGGCGCTGAACGCCCTGTCGAAGGGAATGACGATCACGTTATCCACTCCCAGTTCTTCCAGCAGGGCCGTTTTCTCGTCGAGCGTCGTCAGCAGACGCAGTCCTTCGGCCCTTCCCAGCGTGATGCGCGGGTGCGGCTCGAAGGTCAGCACGACGCTCTCGCCGCCGTTGGCGCGGGCCTCGGCGATCAGCCGCCCGATCAGGGCGCGGTGGCCCAGGTGCACACCGTCGTACGACCCGACGGTGACCGCCGGGCGGACGAAGTGCGGAAGTGCGTCGAAACCGTGAAAAACCCTCATCTCTCCCTCTCCCGGCACACGGTTACGAATTGCTCCCGTCGCTCTCCTTGACGAAGTAGGCGACCTTTTCGAGCAGCGTGGTGATGTCGTAATTCTCGACGATGATCCCCTGCGGGAAGTTCAGCGGCGTGGAGGTGAAGTTCAGCACGCCGCGTATGCCGGCGTTGATGATCGGCAGCACGAGATTCGGGGCCACCTTCGTCGGCGAGGAGACGATGACGATCGAGATGTCCTTGTCCTCGACCACCTCCTCGAAGGAGTCCATGTGGTAGCACGGGATGCCGTCGATGGTTTTGCCGACCTTTTCGGGGTCGACGTCGAACGCCGCGGTGATCTTCAGCTTGAGGCCCTTGCCGTTGAAATACTTGGTGATGGCCTGGCCCAGGTGGCCCATGCCCAGCACGGCGATGTTCATGGCCGAGGGGCTGTCGAGAATGCGGCTGATGTACTCGATCAGCACCTGCACGTCGTAGCCCTTCTTCGTGTCGCTCGAAAAGCCGATCAGCATCAGGTCGCGGCGCACCTGCACGGCCGTGATGCCGTGGATGCCGGCCAGCACGTGCGAAAAGATATGCGTGATGCCCTGCCGGTGGCTGGCGAGCAGCGTGCGGCGGTACTCGCTCAATCGCTCGATGGTTTTCTCGGGAATCGTATTCGTCAAAGTTGCCATGGCTCTGTCATTCGATGGTTATGGTGAAGTCGCTGTTGTAGTTGACCCGCGTCCAGTCGCGGTTGACATGGTTCTCGCGGCCTTCGTTCTGGCCGAACCGATAGGTCGTCTGCAACGGCGTATAGCGGCGGTCTTCGAGGTCGTATTCGATGTCGCCGTACATGGCCGGGGCGAAGATCATCGCCGTGTCGTAGCCCCGGTAGGAAAAGAGGGTCGGCAGCGCGCCGAACGAACGGATGTAAGCGTCGTCGAACGCCCGCACGGTCTCCGAGTCGCGCTTGGCGTGGTAGGTCGAGAAGAAGATCACGCGGTCCTTGAAAAACATCGCGCGGTCGACGGTGTTGTAGCGGTTCCAGCGGGTGTTGCCCAGCACCACGAAACGGGGCGCCATGCGGCCGCGGCTCGTAAGGCTCGTATCGGCCGAGGCCAGGGCCGCGAGGATGCGGTCGATGTCCACCTCGTTGTCGGAGAGGATGATGAAAACGTTGTCGTCCGTATTCTCCAGCAGCGGCGTGAGGTCGCTCGGACTGTCGGCCGAGCGGGCCGTGGGATGCTCGTATTTATAGGTATAACGGCGGTACTCCGAATCGCCCAGCAGCGCGAGCATCTCGCGCTCGAACTCCTTGTCGGTGGACTCGGTGTAGATCAGCGTGACCTTTTTGTCTCCGTTCACCAGGTCGCCCGCCTTCTCGTACTTGCGCGAAGGGTCGGGCGCGAGCTGGAACAGCACGTCGCTGTTCATCCCCTCGATATTGGCCAGCGGCGACACCACGGGGATCTTTTTCTCCTCGGCGAAACGGATCACCGGATACAACCCCTCCTCGTAGACGGGACCGACGATCAGGTCGGCATTCCGGAAGGCATCGCTTTCGACGATCCCGCGGATGCGCGCCGTGTCGCGGGCCGTGTTGTAGAGGTTCACGTTCACCGAACGCCCGTATTTGAGCTTCACGCTGTCCAGTCCCAGCAGGAACCCCTGGTAAAATTCCAGGTAGTTGCCGTTGGCCTCGCCGTCGACGGCGATGGGCAGCAGCAGCGCCACGTCGAGCGGGTCGCCGGCCCGGAGCGCCCGGAAGTCGATCTGCACGACCTGCTGCCCGGCCTCGGGCACGCTGTCCTGCCGCTGGAGGCTGTCGGCGCCCTCCGGGACCTGTCCGGCCTCGGGCGCGGGAATCTTGACCATGGCCCCGGCCTTGAGGTCCGCGGGTTTCAGCCCGCCGTTGAGCGCGCTGAACTCCGCCTCGGTGATCCCGAAGCGGCGCGAGAGCGAATAGAACGTCTCGCCCGGGTGCACGATGTGGTAGGCCGTGCCCTCCTCGGCCACGCTGTTCAGCGACTGCCGGTACTCCTCCCACTGCTCCTTCGTGCCGGCCTCGTCCTCCGAGCCGATCTGCTTCTTGCGGATCAGGATGCGTTCGCCGAGGCGCATGTGCAGCGGGTCGAGGTTCGGATTGTCCTCCAGAAGGGTCTTCACCGGAATCTCGTACTGCCGCGAAATGGCGTAGAGCGTCTCGCCCTTCGACACGAAGTGGAAATCGAAGGTCTTGCGCAGCTTCTTGTCCGACTTCGGCTCGGGCACGTCGCTCACGAACGGAATTTTGATGTTCTCGGCGGTTTTCAGGCCGCGGGCGATCGAGGGGTTGTTTTCGAGAATCACCTTCTCGCCCACCCCGTAGGTTTTCGAAAGCCCGTAGAGCGTCTCGCCCGCCTGCACCGTGTGGATGTAGTATTTCGCACCGTTGATGTAGACGATCGTCCCGGATTTCCCCGCCGCAACGGCGCAGAAAGCCCAGACGATCATCAGAGCGGCGGCACAGAGTCGTTTCATCGTCATTTCATTTTATCGCGCATCCGGATTTCGGTGATGACCTTCTTGGTGTAGAGCGGGAAATCGCCGTTCATCATCCAGGCGTAGTAGCTCGGTTCGACGCGGAACACCTCGGCCACCGGACGGCCCTTGTACTTGCCGAACCCGAAGACCTCCTCGCCCTTTTCGTTGTAGAGGATACGCCCGGCGTAGTCGGCCGACTCGGCGCGGCACGAGTATTCGGCCAGCTTGTCGATGTCGTTCTCCAGGTCGTCGTAACGGTCCAGCTGGGCCATCAGCACCTCGTAGGTGGCTTTCGTGTCGGCCTCGGCCGAGTGGGCGTCCTCCAGGTTCTTGTCGCAGTAGAACTTGTAGGCCGCGACCAGCGTGCGCTGCTCTTTCTTGTGGAAGATGTTCTGCACGTCGATGAACTTGCGGCGTTTGAAATCCACGTCCACGCCGGCGCGCAGGAACTCCTCGACCAGCACCGGCAGGTCGAAACGGTTCGAGTTGAAGCCGCCGAAATCGCAGCCGCGGATGAACTGCTCGAGCGACCGCGCGACCTGCGCGAACGTCGGGCACTCCTTCACGTCGTCGTCCGTGATGCCGTGGATGGCCGACGCCTCCTCGGGAATGTGCATCCCGGGGTTGAGCCGCCGGGTTTTGGTGATCTCCTCGCCGTCGGGCATGACCTTGACCATCGAGATCTCCACGATGCGGTCCCGGGCGGTGTCCACGCCGGTGGTTTCGAGGTCGAAGAAGATGATCGGGCGTTTGAGGTTTAACTTCATCTGACGGCCGTTATGCGTTGATCATCATCGGCATCAGCAGCATGAGCGTCGCGCTCGACTGCTTGTCGTCGTAAACGGGTTTGAAGACGCCGGCGCGGGTCGAGTCGGCCAGTTCCACCACCACCGTCGGGGTGTCCATGTTCGAGAGGATCTCGACGAGGAACGTCGACTTGAAACCGATCGAAATGGGCTGCCCGTCGTAGCTGCACGAGATCGTCTCGTTGGCCGACACCGAGAAGTCGATGTCCTGTGCCGTGAGGGTGATCCGGTTGTCGGCGATGTCCATGCGGATCAGGTTCGTCGTGGGGTTCGAGCAGACGGCCACGCGCTTGATGCCGTTGACCAGCTCGATGCGGTCCACCAGCACCTTGTTGGGGTTGTTGGCCGGGATCACGGCGTTGTAGTTCGGGTAGTTGCCCTCGATCAGGCGGCAGACGAGCGTGTGGCTCTTGAGCTTGAACAGCGCGTTCTTCGAATCGAACGCCATTTCGATCGCGTCGTCCTCCTTCAGCAGCACCGACTTGAGCAGGTTGGCGGGTTTCTTCGGGAGGATGAACGACGCCGTCACTTCGTTTTCGGTCTCGGCCTCGTACTTCACGAGTTTGTGCGCATCGGTTCCCACGAACGTCAGCGCGTTGGGTGCCAGGTTGATATAGATGCCGTTCATCACGGGGCGCAGTTCGTCGTCCGCCGTGGCGAAAATCGTCTTGTTGATGCCGTTCACGAGCGTGTCGACGTCGAGGCGGAGTTCCTTCTTCTCGGCGTTCAGCTGCGGCACGGCGGGATAGCTGACGGCGCTGGCCCCGGGAATCGAGAGCGATCCGCTCTTCCAGCTGATCTTGATCTCCCAGTTCTTGTCGTTGACCTCGATGGTCAGCGGCAGTTCGGGGAACTCCTTCAGCGAGTCGAGCATCAGTTTGGCCGGTGCGGCGATCGTACCTTCGCTCTCGACGCTGTCCACCCCGATCTGCCCGACGAGCGTCGTCTCAAGGTCCGACGTGGTGACTTGCAGCGTGTTGCCGTTGAGTTCCATGAGGAAGTAGTCCAGGATGGGCAGCGTGTTCTTATTGCTGATAACCTTGCCGGTGGTAGCCAGAAGCGAAAGCAGGGCCGAGCTTGATACGGAAAATTTCATACGTTGTTTCTGTTTTTGTCTGTTTATGGTTTCTTACTCTAAAATTGCCAGTTTGTCGAGGGCCGTTTCGATCATCTTCCGCACGAACGGCTTGTAGTCGGTGTCGACGTCCTGCGCGATGCGCTGGGCGATGATCGTGCAGATCGTGGCGGCGCGGTGGCCCATCAGGGCCGCCAGTCCGGCCAGCGCCGAACCCTCCATCTCGAAGTTGGTGATGCGGCGTCCCTCGTAGCCGAACGACTCGATCTTCTCGTTCAGGTGCGTATCGTGCGGTTCGAGGCGCACCCAGCGGCCCTGCGGGGCGTAGAAGCCCGGGGCGGCGACGGTGATGCCCTCGCGGGTGACGTCGCTGAAATGCTCGAACAGGGTCTTGTCGGCGTCGACGAAATAGGGGCGCGGCATCTTCTCGTACCAGCCCGTGTGCTTCACGAACGCCTCTTCGAGCGCCAGGTCGCAGACCGCGTCGCGGCCCTTGTAATAGCTCAACAGGCCGTCGAATCCGCATGAAGTGCGCGAGAAGACGAATTCACCGACCTTGATGTCGGGCTGGATGGCGCCCGACGTGCCCAGCCGAACCAGCGTGAGCCGCTTCTTCACGGCCTTCTCCTGCCGCGTGGCGAAATCGACGTTGGCCAGCGCATCCAGCTCCGTGACGCAGATGTCGATGTTGCCGATACCGATGCCCGTCGAGAGGACCGTCATGCGTTTTCCTTTATAGCTGCCCGTCACGGTCCTGAACTCGCGGTTCGCGACTTCGCACTCCTTCGTGTCGAAAAATCCGGCTACGAGGGCCACGCGGCCGGGATCCCCGACGAGGATCACCGTGTCGGCCAGCTGCCCGGGATGCAGGTGCAGGTGAAAAATCGAACCGTCGTCGTTGATAATCAATTCGGAAGCGGGGATGGTTCTCATAATTGTCGTTTTTTAATTTCCATAATTGGCATAAAAGTAATATATTTACCTCGAATATCAAAACATCGAAGCGAATTTTTCATAAACATAAGTATACGTAAAACCGAATAAAACATGACACTC
This sequence comes from Alistipes sp. i18-0019-D1, assembly GCF_042852885.1. Classification (NCBI taxonomy): domain Bacteria; kingdom Pseudomonadati; phylum Bacteroidota; class Bacteroidia; order Bacteroidales; family Rikenellaceae; genus Alistipes; species Alistipes sp. i18-0019-D1. The sequence goes on along the minus strand of NZ_AP031424.1, from coordinate 3,601,901 downwards.
ATCAAATCCATTTCGGGCATCCGCGGCACGATCGGCGGACCCGCGGGCGAGAATCTGACGCCCCCCGACGTCGTAAAATTCACCACGGCCTACGTGCGCCTGATCGCCCGCCGTGCACCGGGCAAAAAACTTACCATAGTCGTAGGACGCGACGCCCGTATTTCGGGTGAAATGGTCTCGAACCTTGTGGAAGGGACCCTGCTGGCCTGCGGTGCCGATGTCGTCAACGTCGGGCTGTGCACCACTCCGGGAACCGAGATGGCCGTCATCACCAAGAAAGCCGACGGCGGCATCATCATCACCGCCTCGCACAACCCCCGCCAGTGGAACGCCCTGAAACTGCTCAACTCCGACGGCGAATTTCTGAACGACGCCGAGGGCAAGCAGGTGCTGGCCATGTCCGAGGAGGAGGATTTCGACTACCCCGCCATCGACGCCATCGGCCATGTGCTGTCGCGCGAGGATTTCAACGAGGTACACATCCGTCAGGTACTGGATTTGCCGCTGGTGGACGTTGCCGCCGTGCGCAAGCGCCGTTTCAAGGTCGTCGTCGACGCCGTGAACTCGGTGGGCGGCATCGTGATGCCGAAGCTGCTGCGCGAGCTGGGCTGCGAGGTCGTGGAGCTGAACTGCGAACCCACGGGCGAATTCGCCCACAACCCCGAGCCGCTGCCGCAGAACCTGACGGAGATTTCGGAGGTCATCGTGCGCGAGAAAGCCGACCTGGGCATCGTCGTCGACCCCGACGTCGACCGTCTGGCGTTCGTCTCGGAGGACGGCTCGATGTTCGTCGAGGAGTACACGCTGGTGGCCGTTGCGGACTACATCCTTTCCGAGAAGCCCGGCAACACGGTTTCGAACCTCTCCTCGTCGCGCGCCCTGCGCGACGTCACGGAGCGCCACGGCGGCAGGTATTACGCTTCGGCGGTCGGCGAAGTCAACGTCGTGACGAAGATGAAGGAGGTCGGCGCCGTGATCGGCGGCGAAGGCAACGGCGGGGTGATCTATCCCGAACTGCACTACGGCCGCGACGCGCTGGTGGGCACGGCACTCTTTTTGACGTGGCTGGCGAAGAAAGGCATGACCATGACGCAGCTGCGCGCCACCTACCCTTCGTACTACGCCTCGAAGAACAAAATCGAGCTGACGCCCGCCATCGACGTAGATAAAGTGCTGCGTGAGGTGAAGGAGCGTTACGCCGATGAGAATGTGAACGATATAGACGGCGTGAAGATCGACTTTGCGGAAAACTGGGTGCACCTGCGCAAGTCGAACACCGAGCCGATCATCCGCGTCTACACCGAGGCCAAGTCGATGGACGAGGCCGACGCGCTGGCGCAGCGGTTCATCGCCGAAATCAAGGAAATCTGCAACATTTAAGACCATGAAAAACAAAATTCTGATCCTTGCGGCGGTCCTCGCGCTGGTCTCCTGCGGCGGAAACGCGCAGAGGAAAACCGCGGCCGCGGATACGCAGAAGGCCGCAGCCGCCGCGCCCGACATGCACACGGCCGAAACGTCGCTCGACTACCAGGGTACATACAGGGGCACGCTGCCCGCAGCCGACTGCCCGGGTATCGAGGTGACGCTCCGGCTCAAGCCCGGCGGCGCGTACGAACAGCACCTGAAATACATCGGCCGCGATGCGGAGTTCGATGAGAAGGGCGGCTATACGGTACGGGAAAACCTGCTGACGCTGACGCCCGCCGACGGGGAGCAGCCCGAATACTACAAGGTCGAGGAGAACCGCCTGCGCCGCCTCGACGCCGAAAAACAGCCGGTCACCGGCGCGCTGGCGGACAATTACGTACTGCAAAAAACCACCGAATAAATGGATAAAGCAAAGGTTTATATAAAGGAGAATAAAGAGCGGTTTATCAATGAGTTGTTCGACCTGCTGCGCATCCCTTCGATCAGTGCGCAGTCCGAGCACAAACCCGACATGCAGCGCTGCGCCGAGTTTCTCGCGGCGGCACTCGTGAAGGCCGGGGCAGACCGTGCCGACGTGCTGCCCACGGAGGGCAATCCGGTGGTTTTCGCCGAGAAGACCGTCGACCCCAAGGCCAAAACGGTGCTGGTCTACGGCCACTACGACGTGATGCCCGTGGACCCGCGCGACGAGTGGCGCACGGAACCTTTCGAGCCGGTTATCAAGGACGGGCGCATCTGGGGCCGCGGCGCCGACGACGACAAGGGCCAGCTGTGGATGCACGCCAAGGCGTTCGAGGCGATGTGCGCCACCGATTCGCTGCCCTGCAACGTGAAATTCATGCTCGAAGGCGAGGAGGAGATCGGTTCGCCGAGCCTCTACGGCTTCTGCGAACGGAACAAGGAGCTGCTCAAGGCCGATATTATATTGGTATCGGATACGTCGATGATCTCGATGCAGACGCCGTCGATCACCTGCGGGCTGCGCGGACTGGCCTACATGGAGGTCGAGGTGACGGGACCGGACAAGGACCTGCACTCGGGGCTGTTCGGCGGCGCGGTGGCCAACCCGGCCAACGTGCTGGCGCGGCTGGTGGCGGGACTCGTCGACGGGAACGGCCGCGTGACGATCCCCGGCTTCTACGACGACGTGCGGGAGCTGACGCCCGCCGAGCGCGAGGCGTTCAACAAGGCGCCGTTCAGCCTCGAAGACTACAAGAGGTCGCTCGATATCGGCGACGTGGAGGGCGAAGCGGGCTACACGACGCTGGAACGCACCGGCGTGCGCCCGTCGCTCGACGTCAACGGCATCTGGGGCGGCTACACGGGCGAGGGGACCAAGACGGTCATTCCGTCGAAGGCTTCGGCCAAGATCTCGATGCGCCTCGTGCCGAATCAGGACTACCGCAAGATTTCGGAGCTGTTCGAAAAGCATTTCCGCGCCATCGCGCCCAAGAGCGTGAAGGTCGTGGTGAAATCGCTCCACGGCGGCATGCCTTACGTCGCACCGACCGACATGCCGGCCTACAAGGCCGCCGAAAAGGCCGTCGAGGCGACTTTCGGCAAGAAGCCGCTGCCGTTCTATTCGGGCGGTTCGATTCCGATCATCAGCGGTTTCGAGTCGATCCTGGGCATCAAGTCGCTGCTGATCGGCTTCGGGCTGGCGGAGGACGCCATCCACTCGCCAAACGAGAGTTACGGACTGGAGCAGTTCGACAAGGGCGTGGAGACCATTCCGCTGTTCTACAAGTATTTCGCTGAATCCGAATAGCATGTACGACGAGTTTCTGGAATTCGCCGTGCAGCTGGCAAAGGCCGCAGGCGGGATACAACTCGCCTACTTCCGGGGCGACAACCTGTCGATCCGGACCAAATCCAACGTCTGCGACGTGGTGACGCGCGCCGACAGGGAGAGCGAGGAGTATATCGCAAGGGGCATCACGGAGTGCTACCCCGACCACGCCATTCTGGGCGAGGAGGGCGGCTGCCGGGGCAACGCCGCGAGCGACTGGCGCTGGGTCGTCGATCCGCTCGACGGCACGACCAATTACAGCCAGGGACTTCCGCTGTTCACGGTTTCGATAGCCCTCCGGCACAGGGGAGAAACCGTCGTGGGGGTCGTCTACGCGCCCTATCTGAACGAGCTGTTCACGGCAACGAAGGGCGGCGGGGCATTTCTGCAATACGCTTCGCGGGAGCCGGAACGTCTCCGTGTCGGACAGAAACAGACGCTCGCCACCTCGGTCATCGCCACGGGATTCCCCTACGACAAGGACGTCGATCCGGACAACAACAGCGACAACGTCGCCCGGATCATCCCCTACGTGCGGGATGTCAGGCGGCTGGGTTCCGCGGCCTACGACATCAGCTGCGTTGCCGCCGGACTGCTGGACGGCTACTGGGAACTGGCGCTGCACGAATGGGACGTCTGCGCCGCCGAACTGATCCTCGCCGAGGCCGGAGGCGTCGTCTGCGACCTGCGCCGCGACCGCGGCATCTCGATCGTCGCAGGCAACGGCGCGATTGTGAAGGAAATTCTGAAATACGTGCGATAAATCAATTCTGAATCAAACGGTTGCAGGCATTGCAGCCTATTCCGGAAAAGGGCGGGAGTAAATTCCCGCCCTTACACATGTGTGTTTATTAAAATTTTTTCTTATTTTTGACCCGGACAAAAAACAGAAAAAAACATGTGCGGAATAGTTGGATATGTCGGGCGGCGCGACGCGTGCCCGATTCTGATAAAGGGGCTTCACCGCCTCGAATACAGGGGATACGACAGCGCGGGCGTCGCGCTGGTCAATCCGGACGGGCGTCTCAACGTCTTCAAATGCAAGGGCAAGGTCTCCGACCTGGAGCATTTCCTCGACGGAAAGGATCTCGGCGGCAGCATCGGCATCGCCCACACCCGCTGGGCCACGCACGGGGTTCCGAACGACGCCAACGCCCATCCCCACTACTCCGAATCGGAGAACATAGCCCTGATCCACAACGGCATCATCGAGAACTACCGCGTGCTGAAGGACGCACTCGAACAGAACGGGTACACCTTCCGCAGCAGCACCGATTCCGAGGTGCTGGTGAATCTGATCGAATACGTCCGCGCGACCAGCGGCTGCTCGCTGCCCGAAGCCGTGCGGCAGGCCCTCCGGCAGGTGATCGGCGCCTATGCCATCGCCGTCGTCGAGAAGGGCAACCACGACCGGATCGTCGCCGCGCGGCAGAGCAGCCCGATGGTCGTGGGCGTGGGCGACGGGGAGTTCTTCCTCTCGTCCGACGCCGCGTCGATCATCGAATACACCGAGGATTTCGTCTACGTGGGCGACGGCGAAATCGCCGTGATCGACCGCAACGCCCCGCTGAAAATCGTCACGCTGGACAATCACGACGCCAAGATCGACATCAAGAAATTGCAGCTTTCGATCTCGCAGCTGGAAAAGGGAGGCTATCCCCATTTCATGCTCAAGGAGATATACGAGCAGCCCCGGACCATCGTCGACTGCATCCGCGGACGCATCAACCCCGACACGTGCGAGGTGAAACTTTCGGGCGTGATCGACCACCGCGACAAGTTCGTGAACGCCCGCCGCATCGTCTTCGTGGCGTGCGGCACGTCGTGGCACGCCTCGCTGATCGGCGAGCACCTCGTGGAGTCGATCTGCCGCATTCCCGTCGAGGTGGAGTACGCCTCGGAATTCCGCTACCGCAACCCCATCATCCGCGAGGACGACATCGTCGTGGCCGTGTCGCAGTCGGGCGAGACGGCCGACACGCTGGCCGCCGTCGAACTGGCCCGCAAGGCCGGGGCGTTCGTCTTCGGCATCTGCAACGTCGTCGGCTCGTCGATCGCCCGGGCCACGGATTCGGGAGCCTATATCCACGTGGGCCCCGAGATCGGCGTCGCCTCGACGAAGGCTTTCACCGGACAGGTGACCGTGATGGCCATGCTGGCGCTGGCCGTGGGCCGCGAGAAGGGAACCGTCACGGAAGCGCATTACAACGAGGTTTCAGCCGCGCTGCTGCACCTGCCCGAGACGATGGAAGAGGTGCTGAAAGTCGCCCCGCAGATCGCCGATCTGGCGAAGATATTCACCTACGCGCACAACTTCATCTACCTCGGCCGCGGGTACAACTACCCCACGGCGCTCGAAGGCGCGCTGAAACTCAAGGAGATTTCGTACATCCACGCCGAGGGCTACCCCGCGGCCGAGATGAAGCACGGGCCCATTGCGCTGATCGACGCCGAGATGCCCACCGTGGCCATCGCCACGCCGGACCACACTTACGAAAAAACGGCGTCGAACATCGAGGAGATCAAGGCCCGGGGCGGCAAGATCATCGCCGTCATCGCCCGCGGCGACGAGCAGGTGCGCCGCTCGGCCGACTTCGTGATCGAGGTTCCGGTGATCGCCGAGTGCCTGATGCCCATCGTGGTATCGGTCCCGCTGCAACTGCTGGCCTATTACATCGCCGTCTACAAGGGCCGCGACGTCGACCAGCCCCGCAACCTCGCCAAGTCGGTGACGGTGGAGTGACATCCCGCGCCGCACGGCAAACGAAAATCCGCAGCTTCCCGAGGAAGGCTGCGGATTTTTCATCTGCGGCGGACGTCTAATGCCCGTAGTTGGCGTCGATGTAGTCGGAGATCCCGAAATCCTTCGGAACAGCGGGTGCATCGAGCGGCGTAATGCGGGCGCCGATCACGAGCCGCTGGCCTTTGAAGACCAGCTTTTCGAGGAACGAGTCGATCTCGCCGCGGTTCTCGGTCATCGGCCGCCACGCCATCGAATGATTGGTCTCGGCGACGGAGTAGAACGCATGCGGAACCCTGCGCCGCGCGAGGTCGCCGGCAATGCTTTCCGAACCGAACAGCCAGACCCCGTCGACACCGATCGTGCCGTAGGGCACGTTGCGGTCGGCGTCGCCGTGGAAAAGCAGCATCGGCGCGGGATCGCGCTTCCAGCGCAGGCTGTCCTGCGTGTCGCAAACGGCTCCCGCAAAGGCGATTACCCCGGCGTATCTGAAGTTCTGCGTGAACTTCCCGGCGGCCAGCGGATGCCCGTTGCAGAGCCAGTATTCGCCCATCAGCACCGTGATGGCCCCGGCGCTCGACCCGCACGTCACGATCCGCGAAGGATCGACGTCCGGCATCTCCCGGCATATATAGGCCGTGGCGTCGTAGAGGTCCTCCGTCGCCATCGAAAGCGTCGTGTCCAGCGCCCGGGTGAAATGCTCCTCGTCGAGCAGGCCGGCCTGTCTGGCCCGCTTCATCCCCAGCCGGTAGTCGATCGACACGACGACGAACCCCTTGCGGGCGTAGTAGTCGAAGAAGGGCCGGAAACGCCGGTTGTCCCGCGTGCCGGTCATGAAGCCGCCGCCGAAAAGGAACATCAGGCAGGGTTTCGTCCGGCTGTCGGACGTGAGGGCCGTGTAACGGTCCAGCCGCAGCGTGTCGGCATCCCGCACGGCATAGACGAAGGTCTCTTTTTCGATCTTCCACGGCGTCGCGCCGTCGTTCTGCGCTCCGGCCGGCGTCCGCAGGAACAGTGCAGCGATCAGAAACAGACGTCTCATGCTACTGCATCTCTTCGTAGGCGTACTGGATCGCCCGGTTCAGGATGGCGATGAACGGCTGCGTCAGGCGGAACCGTTCGACGGTGCGGTCCAGCAGGCCGGGCGCGAGCAAGAACTCCTCGGTGATCGGCTGTTCGAGGTAGAAATCCTTCAGCTTCAGCATCTCGGCATAGGGGCTGTCGGCCGGGAATCCCGTCGGGACCCGCTTGAGCTTGTTGCTGCTGCACAGGCGGAAGCCCCTGGCCTTGCGGATCGCCGCCTCGATCTGCGCGCCGTTGTCGAGCACCTCCTCGCGGATCGAACGCAGCACCGTCGGCTCGATGCAGACGGCCCCCGCCGAAAGCAGGTTGCACCACACCAGCGAATCGGCGCAAGGCTCGATGTGGAAATAGTATCCCGCGAAGCCCGATTTCTTGCCCTTCGGCGCAATGTAGGCCCCGATGTAGGTCTTGTAGGGCGATTTGTCGGGCGAGAAACGCGTGTCGCGGGCGATGCGGTAGGTGCAGTCCTGCGGACGCAGCCCGCGCACCGTGGGATCGAACGACGCGATGCCCTCGATCAGCTGCCCGGTGAAATCCGCGAACCGACCCTTCACCCGGGTCCATTCGGCGCGATTGGCGTCGAACCACTCCCGGGTGTTGTTGTCGTGCAGCCGGCGGAAGAAATCGATGACCTCCTTCATATTACCACGCGAAAAGCGGATAATCGGCCATCAGGGCGTTCACGTCCTTGCGCACGGCGGCGATGTTCGCCTCGTTCTCCGGATCGTGCAGCACACGGTCGATCAGCCCGACGATGTAGTCCATCTTGTCCTCCTTCAGGCCGCGCGTGGTGATGGCCGGGGTTCCGAAACGCAGGCCCGAGGTCTGGAACGGCGAGCGGCTGTCGAACGGAACCATGTTCTTGTTGGTGGTGATGTCGGCGGCCACGAGGCATTTCTCGGCCAGCTTGCCCGTCAGTTCGGGGAACTTCGTGCGCAGGTCGACGAGCATCAGGTGGTTGTCCGTGCCGCCCGAGACGATCTTGTAGCCGCGCTTCACGAACGCTGCGGCCATCGCCGCGGCGTTCTTCTGCACCTGCGTCTGGTACTCCTTGTAGGCGGGTTCGAGCGCCTCGCCGAAGGCTACGGCCTTGGCGGCGATGACGTGCTCCAGCGGGCCGCCCTGGATGCCCGGGAAGACGGCCGAATTGAGGATCTGCGACATCATCTTCACGGCGCCCTTCGGCGTGGTCTGCCCCCAGGGGTTCTCGAAGTCCTTGCCCATCAGGATAATGCCGCCGCGCGGACCGCGCAGGGTCTTGTGGGTCGTCGAGGTGACGATATGCGCGTATTTCACGGGATTCTCCAGCAGCCCCGCGGCGATCAGGCCGGCCGTGTGGGCCATGTCCACCATCAGCAGCGCGCCCACCTTGTCGGCGATCGCGCGCATGCGCTTGTAGTCCCACTCGCGCGAGTAGGCCGACGCGCCGCCGACGATCAGTTTCGGCTTGCACTCCAGGGCTTTGCGCTCCATGGCGTCGTAGTCGATCACGCCTGTGGCCTCGTCGAGCTGATAGCCCACGGCCTTGAAATATTTACCCGACATGTTGACCGGCGAACCGTGCGAGAGGTGTCCTCCGTGCGCCAGGTCGAGTCCCATGAACGTGTCGCCCGGCTGCATGCAGGCGAAGAAAACGGCCATGTTGGCCTGTGCGCCCGAGTGGGGCTGAACGTTGGCGTATTCCGCGCCGTAGAGGCGGCAGATGCGCTCGATGGCCAGCGTCTCGACCTTGTCCACGACCTCGCAGCCGCCGTAGTAACGCGCTCCGGGATAGCCCTCGGCGTATTTGTTGGTCAAAACCGAACCCATGGCTTCCATCACCTGGTCGCTGACGAAGTTCTCCGAAGCGATCAGCTCGATGCCATGCATCTGGCGGCTGCGCTCGGCGGCAATCAAATCGAAAATCTGGGAGTCTCTTTTCATATCGTTATAAAGGATTTTGGAATGCTGTTTACGGTCGGTAAAGATAAGCAAAAATGCCGAAATTCGTTCTGCGGGCAGACGATTAAGATATTTTTCCTATATTTGCGAATAAAAATTGGCAGACATTGCCTTAAAAATATAAGAGAATTATGAAATTACTGGACGGAAAAGTGGCCGTTGTGACCGGCGCCGCACGCGGCATCGGCAAGGCCATCGCACTCGAATTCGCCAAAGAGGGCGCCAACGTGGCGTTCACCGACCTTGCGATCGACGAGAACGGCAAGGCCACCGAAGCCGAGATCGCCGCGCTGGGCGTGAAGGCCAAGGGCTATGCCTCGAACGCAGCCAACTTCGAAGAGACGCACGCGGTCATCGACCGGATCATGAAGGATTTCGGCCGTATCGACATCCTCGTGAACAACGCCGGAATCACCAAGGACGGCCTGATGATGCGCATGTCCGAGGCCCAGTGGGACGCCGTGCTGACGGTGAACCTCAAGTCGGCGTTCAACTTCATCCACGCCGTCGTGCCGGTCATGGCGCGCCAGAAAAGCGGCTCGATCATCAACATGTCGTCGGTGGTGGGCGTCAGCGGCAACGCCGGCCAGTGCAACTACTCGGCGTCGAAGGCCGGCATGATCGGCCTTGCCAAATCCATCGCCAAGGAGATGGGTCCGCGCGGCATCCGCGCCAATGCCATCGCCCCGGGCTTCATCATGACCGAGATGACCGACAAACTGCCCGACGAGGTGAAGGAGGGCTGGTACAAGCAGATTCCGCTGCGCCGCGGCGGAACGCCGGAGGATGTCGCCAAGGTGGCGCTGTTCCTCGCGTCGGACCTTTCGTCGTATGTCAGCGGGCAGGTCATCCACTGCTGCGGAGCGATGAACTGTTAGGAAACAATACGGACAGATAAAAAAAGAATGATGCCGCAAGGCATCCGGCATAAACAAAAGCGCTTGTCGAATTCATTCGGACAGGCGCTTTTGTTTATGCCTGCACCCGGAGGGATTCTTTTTTTAGCTGTTATTGCGCCGCTGCAGTCACCGAGCGAAGCGAAGGTAAATCCCGCTATCGGAAACTTGTATCGATCAGAAGAACCCTACCATGCGCAACTTGCATCTTTTTTGTTACCTTTAAAACGCGTTTCGACAGACCCGACTTTGGTTCTGCGCCCAACTTTCACTATATTTGCAACAATGAAACGACTTATAACCTTGCTCGCGGCGCTGGCCGCGCTCCAGACATACGCCCAGGAAGCGACGCTTCCCAGTCCCGACGCCAAGTCGCTGGGCATGGGCGGCGTGATGATGACCACCCTTTCCGGCTCGCACGCCATCTACAACAACTCCGCGACGGCCATCTTCTCGCACACGCCGTCGCAGGTCTCCTCCTCCTATTACGGACAGCGGAGCTTCGACTATTATGCCGTGTCGGGATTCTGCCGGTTCGACAACATCAACCTCGTGCAGGCCGGCTGGAGGCAGTTCCTCCGCGGGCACGGCAACAACGACATGGCCGTCGACCTGGGTTATGCGCGCCGCATCGGCGACCAGTGGGCCGTCGGCATCGTCGGCCGCTACATGCACCTCAAACGCCCCGACGTCTCGGCCGACGCGCTGGCCGTGGATCTGAGCGCCGCATGGCAGCGGCCGCTGGAGAACGTCGGCAGCTATTCGACACTGCGTGCAGGCGCCAAGCTGGGCAACCTGGGCGGGTATTTACGCGATACGGAATACACCCTGCCGATGGATTTCACCGTGGGTGCGGCCCTCGACACGTTCCTCACCGATGCACACGAAATCACTGTCGGAACCGACCTGGGCTACTATTTCTCGCCCTCCGCGGTCCGCGGTTTCCAGATGTCGCTGGGCGCCGAATACAACCTGATGCAGCTCGTGCAGCTGCGCACCGGCTACCACTACGGCGAACGGCGCGACTACTACCCGAGCTATTGGACCGTCGGCGCGGGACTGCGCATCCTCCACCTGCGGCTCGATTTCGCCTACCTCTTTGCCAAGAAGCACTCGCTGCTGCGCAACACCTACAGCATCAGTTTCGGGCTGGATTTCTGATGTAACACCGGCGAGTTCAACAGGCACGGATTTCATCCCGGGCTGAACCTGCCGATTCCGCACCGGGTCGCGTTCCGCGGCATCATCCGTTCCGGCGATCCCTCCGGGTCTCCCTCGTCAAAGAGAGACTCTTTCATTTGTCGTTTTCGGAGAGATATTCCAGAATCCCCTCGCAGCCGTCTTCCAGCATGTCGAGCACCAGTTCGAAGCCCTCGTGTCCCTCGTAGTAGGGATCGGGCACGTAGGTGCGGTCGGGATGGCGGCGGCAGAACTCCGTCATGCGGAAAATCTTCCGCGCGGCCTCGCGCGACGGAGCCAGCCGGTTGAGCGACTCGTAGTTCATGTCGTCCATCGCCACGATCATGTCGAAGCGGCCGAAATCCTCTTCCCGGACCTGACGCGAACGGTGCGTCAGCGCATAACCGCGGCGCGAGGCCGCGCTGCGCATGCGCGGATCGGGCAGTTCGCCGCGGTGTCCCCCGTAGGTTCCCGCGGAGTCGATCTCGAACGCTCCGGACAGACCCCGCTTTTCCACGAGGCGGCGCATGATGCCCTCGGCGGCCGGAGAACGGCAGATATTGCCGAGGCAGACAAATAATATACTCGTTTTCATATAGTTAAAAGATTCAGAGCCTTTCCGGAACAATGCCCCGGAAGGAGCCGGAAAAGGGCCGGCTCATGGCGTATCGTCATTGTCCGTTCCGGCAAATGCAGCCCGTCAGATGGTCATTGACAAATCCCGAGGCCTGCAAATGGGCGTAACAAATCGTGGATCCGAAGAATTTGAAACCCCGTTTTTTCATGTCCCGGCTCATGGCGTCGGATTCGGGCGACGACACCGGAATCTCGCTCAGGGACCGGAAGTGGTTGGTGATGGGCTTTCCGTCGGGAAAGAACGACAGCGTGTAGTTCCGAAAACTGCCGAACTCCTCCTGCACGGCGAGGAACAGCCGCGCGTTCGTGATGGCCGCTTTGATTTTCAGCCGGTTTCTCACGATGCCGTCGAAGTGCATCAGCCGTTCGACATCGTCATCGGTCATCCGTGCCACCTTTCCGGCGTCGAAACCGCAAAAGGCCTTGCGGTAGCCCTCCCGCTTCCGGAGAATCGTTATCCAGCTCAACCCGGCCTGGGCGCTCTCCAGCACGAGGAATTCGAACAGCCTGCCGTCGTCGGCCACCGGTTTCCCCCACTCCTCGTCGTGGTATTTCACATACAGCCCGTCGGTTCCGCACCAACCGCAGCGTCCGTCTATCATATCCTGCATCATCGCCCTGTTTTATAATACGCCGCCAAAGGTAGTAAAAAGTCGGATGGATGCAAAATTGAACCGCGCCCGGTCGGCAAAACCATCCGACCTGTGAAAAATGTCGTTACGGCACCGGGGACAGCGGAATTTCCGGAACGCGAATTGCAGGGAACCGGGGCATGGGAAAACGAATTTCAGACTGGATCGAACAATACAGGTGCATGGACTGGGCGGTACTCTACCTGCGGCTGTTCACGGGGGCCATGATGCTGTTCCACAACATCGGCAAAATACAGAACTATAACGAGATAATCAGTTCATATCCATCGTTGCTTTACATCAATCCGCCGGCTGTATTCGTCATCGTCACGATCGCCGAGGTGCTGCTGGCCGTGCTGATCATCATGGGCCTCTGGGTGCGGATGTCGGCCCTCGTCATGTCGCTGGGCATCCTCCTGATGTTCGCCTGGGGCGGATTCGGAGCCGGGGAACCGGAATTCGTGTGGCTCGGAATCTACGTATTCCTGATCGTTTCGGGCGGCGGACTGTACGCCTTCGACGTGGCTCTGGCCTCGTCCGGCCGAAAAAAATGACCAATCGAACAATAATATGCACCCCCGCAGCCTCCATCTTCGGAGAAATATTGTACCTTTGTCGCGATTTGTTTTCATTAGAAACCAACAAAATCAGAACGTAATGAAGATGAAAGTGATCGTGATGCTGGCCGCCTTCGCGCTGACCGCATCGGCCGTTCAGGCGCAGGAACTGCCCCGCAAAGTGCAGAACGTCGAGGTGCTCGATCTGGACGGCAAGCCGGCCAAACTCCCCCATTTCGGCGAAAAGAACCTGATGATATTCTACGTGGACCCCGACCGCCACAAGCAGAACGAGGATTTCACCATCGAACTGGAACAGAACCACCGCGCCGAAAGCGACAATATTTACGGCTTCGGCGTGATGAACCTCAAGGACGCCCCGATGGTCCCCAACGGCATGGCCCGCAACATGGCCAAGAAGCGCACAGCCAAGAACGGCGCCACGGTGCTCGCCGACCAGGACCGTATTTTAAGCACGGCATGGGGGCTGGGCGACTGCAACAACCAGTTCGTGCTGATGATCGTATCGAAGGAAGGGGAACTGGTGTTCCTGCGCAAGGGAGTTCTCTCCGACGCCGACAAGGAGGCCTTCTACGAAACCATCGAGAAGTACAAATAGGCCCGGATGCTGCGCCGCCTCGCCGTTCTGCTGCTCATAAGCGCGGGCATACGCCTCACGGCGCATGCCCAGGAGACCGCCATCCGCTCCTCCGACGGCGACACGCTCCGCTACTCCTACACCCCGCTGCCGCCGCAGGCTCCCGAAAAGAAACCCTTCCTGCGGCGCGTCGTCGATTACTTCGGGGAGTCGACCACCGACAAGACCTTCGAGAAGAAGATCGACTTCACCTTCGCCGGAGGTCCCAGCTACTCGAAGAACACGAGTTTCGGCATCGGCCTGCTGGCGGCGGGACTCTACCGTCTCGACCGCACGGACTCGATCACGGCGCCGTCCGACGTTTCGATCTTCGGCAACGTCTCGGTATCGGGGTTCTATGCGCTGGGCGTGACGGGAAACAACATTTTCTCGCACAACAAACGCCGCATAAACTATACGGTGATGTTCGCCTCGGCGCCCCGCAGTTTCTGGGGCATCGGCTACGACGCCGGGCGTCACAACCCCGAGAGCACCTACTCCGAGAAGCGTTATCTGGTCGAAGGGCGTTACCTGCACGAGTTCCTGCCCCACGCCTACATCGGGGGACTGGTGAGTTTCGAGCATACCCGGGGGCTGAAATTCTCCGAGCCGGAATACCTGCGCGGGGAAAAGCTGAAATACACCGCCACGGGCGTCGGCGCAATTCTGGAATACGACTCGCGCGACTTCATCCCCAATCCGTTCCGGGGCATCTACGTGAGTTTCCAGGAGACGCTGTTCCCCAAAGGGCTGGGCAACTGCGGCAAGACGCTGTGGCGCTCGACCTTCACGGCCGACGCCTACCGGCAGGTCTGGAAGGGCGGTATCCTGGCCGCCGATCTGTATGCGGTATTCAATTCCGACGGCACTCCGTGGCCGATGCTCGCCCGCATGGGCGGGGGCCAGCGGATGCGCGGCTACTACCAGGGCCGCTATACGGACAACGATATGATCACCGTGCAGGTCGAACTGCGCCAGCGCATCTGGCGGCGGATCGGATGCGCGGTATGGGGCGGCGCGGGCAACGTTTTTCCCTCGCTGCCGCGATTCGACTGGTCGCAGACGCTGCCCAACTACGGCGCAGGCTTCCGGTGGGAACTGAAAAAACGGGTGAACGTGCGCCTCGACTACGGATTCGGCAAGAAAACGAGCGGATTCCTGCTGAACATCAACGAGGCTTTTTAAGATAGTTTTTATGAGTGCCGATCCGAATAACACGAACAAGACGAACCGCCGGAGGGTGGTCAAGACCCGCAGCCGTTTCACGACGCTGCTGACGGTCTACTTCTTCGTGGCGCTGATCATCCCCAACTGCGTGCTGGCCAATACGGAACCCTACTCGGTGTGGACCGTCGAGGCGCTGATCCTCATGCCGCTGGGATTCTACATGATGTGGAGCGTGGCGCTGCGGCGCTCGGGCGTGATGATCTGGCTGGCCTTTCCGTTCATCTTCTTCTGCGCCTTCCAGATCGTGCTGCTGTACCTGTTCGGCAATTCGATCATCGCCACGGACATGTTCACCAACCTGCTGACGACCAATCCGGGCGAGGCGGGCGAACTGCTGGGCAACATCTATCCGTCGGTGATCCTGGTCTGCGTCATCTACCTGCCGCTGCTGTGGCTCGCGGCCCGCGAGATCGGACACAAACGCTACATCACGCGCACGGCGCGCATGAACATCGGCCTGACCGGTGCGGCGCTCTTCGCCGTGGGCCTGCTGGCCCTGTGGCCCGCCTACCGCGTCAGCGAGGAGCGGCACGTGCTGCGCGACGAGATTTTCCCGCTCAACATCATGTATAACCTCGGGTTGAGCGGCTCGGAGTTCCGCAAATCGTACAACTTCCACAAAACCTCCGGGGGATTCACCTACGAGGCCGAACGCACGGCCGAAGCCCCGGGACGCGAGGTCTATGTATATATTATAGGTGAAGCGGCGCGCGCGATGAACTGGCAGCTCTACGGCTACGAGCGGGAGACCAATCCCCTGCTTTCCAGAGTCGGCGACCTGGTGGTTTTCCGTGACGTGCTGACCCAGAGCAACACCACCCACAAGAGCGTGCCGCTGATCCTTTCGTCCGTAGCCACCGACGAACACGAGGAGCTGTACCGCCGCAAGGGCCTTCCGGCACTCTTCAACGAGGCGGGATTCGACACGTGGTTCATCTCCAACCAGTCGCCGCAGGGCGCGATGATCGACCACCTGGCCCACGACGCCAAGCACGTGATCTACATCCGCTCGCCGCGCCACGACACGCAGCTGCTCGACGAGATGCGCAAGGTGCTCGAAAGAAGCACGTCGCAGAAACTCCTTTTCGTGCTCCACTGTTACGGTTCGCACTTCAGCTACCACCAGCGCTATCCGCGCGAGTTCGCCCATTTCCAGCCCGACAACGACGTGGCGATCGCCCGGCAGCACCGTCCGATGCTCGTCAACGCCTACGACAACTCGATCCGCTATACGGATTATTTCCTCGCGCAGACCATCGGTTACCTGCGGTCGCTGAAAGGCACCTCGTCGGCCCTGCTCTATTGCGCGGACCACGGCGAGGACCTGATCGACGACGACCGCGAACGGTTCCTGCACGCCTCGCCCACGACGACGGCCTACCAGCTCTACGTGGCTTCGCTGGCCTGGTTCTCGGAGGACTACCGGAAACATTTCCCCGAAAAGGCCGCTGCCGCCGAGGCCAACGAAACGGCCCCCGCAACGACCCACGCGCTGTTTCACACGATGGCCGACATGGCCTCGATCCGCGGGCGGTTCCTCACGACGAAAGTCTCGCTCGTAAGCCCCGATTTCGACCGCACGGCTCCGCGCCGCTACCTGAACGACCACAACGAGGCCGTGCCTTTCCGCAAGACGGGCCTGCGTCCCGAGGACATGGAGGTGTTCCGCAGGTACGGAATCGAACTTTAGGTTTCGATTTTATAGGCCATCTTTGCATTTGCACTCGCAGGGCGCGGACGGGACATACAAACGTATTTTTCCCGTGCGGACCGGACAAGGCGGTACGAAAAGAGGCCGTGAGAACCGAAAACAACAAAGGCTGCCCCGAAGGACAGCCTTTATCGTTGCGCGGAATTCAATTATTTCGCAGCTTCTACGGAAACCTTGCGGAACTCCTTCATCAGCTTCGAAATTTCGAGAGCCGATTTGCGGGCGCGCGTGCCGGCAGCCTTGTTGTTCTTCTCAACCTGAGCAGCTGCGTTGGCTGCAAATACCTCAAACTCTGCGTTGATTTTTGCTACTAACTCTTTCATAGTTTTATTTGTTAATTGGGTTTGTTATCAACGCAAAGATATAAAAATATTCTAAACATCATCATCCGGAATCGGAAAAAACAGCCTTTTTTACAGGAAAAACCCCATTTCAAGGGGTTGACGGTACGTTTTTTGCCTTTCCTGCGGGGTAAAACATACCCTTATGGACAAAATTTTCCCCACCGCATGCCTTTTCGCCGCACTCCTCACGGGATGCGCGAAACATACGCCGAAACAGGCGGTGCCTCCCCTGCGGGTCGGGGTGGCCCAAGCCGCCGTCGACAGCGTGCCCAACCGCATGAGTTTCATCGGTTACCTCGCGAGCAACTTCGACGCCGTGATCCAGCCGCGCGTGAACGGCTACCTCTCGTCGAAACAGTACGGCAACGGCATGCCCGTACGGCGCGGCCAGCTGCTGTTCACCATCGACCCCGACCAGCTGTCGACCTCGATGCTGGCGGCCGAAGCCGAACTCGAATCGGCCCGCGCACAGGCCCTCGAAGCCCGCAACAACTACGACCGCGCCGTGCCGCTGGCGCGCATCGACGCCATCAGCCAGTCGCAGCTGGACCAGTACACGGCCCAATGGAAGGCCGCCGAGGCCTCGGTGCGCTCGGCGGAACAGTCGCTGCGCAACGCCCGGATGAACGTGGGATACACCGAACTGCGCTCGCCGATCGACGGCATCATCGAACACACCGCGGCGCACGTGGGCGACTACGTGGGTCCCGGCACGCAGTTCAGCGTGCTGACGACCGTGTCGAACATCGACACGCTGACGGTCGACGTGGCGATCCCGATGTCGCAGTACCTGCGCTATGCGGGCGACCGGACTTCGATCTACGACAACGAAGGGCTGCTGTCGGACATCCGCCTCGTGCTGGCCGACGGCTCGCGATACCCGCTCGAAGGAATCTACGACTACACGCGCAAGGATGTCTCGTCGACCACCGGGACGCTCGTCGTGGTGGTGATGTTCCCCAATCCCGACGAGGCGCTGAAACCCGGGCAGTTCGCCCGTGTGGAGGCCAACGTGGGCCCCGTGCGGCCGCGCGTCGTCGTGCCCCAGCAGGCCGTGAGCCAGGCGCAGGACATCAGCTCGGTGTGGGTCGTGGAAGCCGACAGTACGGTACAGTACCGCCGCGTCACCCCGGGCGACACCTACGGCGCGATGTGGTGCATCGACGAGGGACTCGACCGGGGCGAACAGGTCGTGGTCGCCGGGCAGCAGAAACTGCGCAACGGCGCAAAGGTGATTCCCGAGCGCGCGAAGATAATCCCCGAAAAGAGGTAGCGTCATGGAGAAATTCTTTGTTTCGCGCCCGATTTTCGCCATTTCGCTGGCCATCGTCATCGTGCTCGTCGGCCTGATCTCGATCATGGGGCTGCCCATCGAGCAGTACCCCGACATCACGCCTCCGGTCGTGGAGGTGTCGGCCACCTACGACGGTGCCGACGCCGAGACGGTGAACAACGCCGTGGCGACGCCCGTGGCCCAGGCCGTGATGGGCGTCAGCGACATGCTCTACATGCAGGCCACCTCGGCCAACGACGGCTCGATGGTCCTGCAAGTGACCTTCGACATCGGGTCCGATCCCGACCTCGACGCCATCTTCACCCAGAACAACGTCTCGTCGGCCACGGCCGAACTGCCGGCGACGGTCACCCGGCAGGGCGTCACCACGCGCAAGACCATGACGGGCTTCCTGATGGTCTACTCGCTGCACAGCGACGGCCGCTACGACGGGGAGTTCCTTTCGAATTACGCCTACATCAACCTCCAGAACGAGCTGCTGAAGATCGACGGCGTGGGCAAGGTCTCGATCATGGGCGCGGGCGAATACGCCATGCGGGTGTGGCTGCGGCCCGACGTACTGAAATACTACGGCATCGCCGTCGACGAGGTGACGGCCGCCATCGAGAAGCAGGGCGGCATCTACCCCGCGGGGCAGTTCGGCGCCGAACCGGCCCCCGACGGCGTGGCCTACACCTACACGGTGACCATGCCGCCGCAGATCTCCACCGCCGCGGAGTTCGCCGACATCGTCGTGCGGACCACCTCCTCGGGCGAACAGATCCGTCTGGGCGACATCGCCGAGGTGTCGCTCGGCAGCCAGACCTACGGCGTTAGTTCGTCCTACGAGAGCGACCCGACGGCCATGATCGTCATTTACCAGCAGCCGGGCAGCAACGCCGTGGCCGTGGGCGGCAAGGTCAAGGCCGCGATGGAACGCCTCTCGAAGCGGTTCCCGGACGGCGTCGAGGCCGCCACGATCGTCGACAGCACCACGAGCATCGACGCCGGCGTGAAGGACATCTTCCGCACGCTCGTCATCGCTCTCATACTCGTCATCTTCATCATCTTCCTCTTCCTCCAGGACTGGCGCGCGACGGTCATCCCCCTGGTGGCGATCCCCGTATCGCTCGTCGGCGCCTTCGCGCTGTTCCCGCTGCTGGGATTCTCCATCAACATCATCTCGCTGCTGGGACTCGTGCTGGCTATCGGCCTCGTGGTCGACGACGCCATCGTCGTCGTCGAGGCCGCGCAGGTCAATATCGAACGGGGCATGAAACCCCGCGCAGCGGCGCTGGAGGCCATGCGCAACGTGGCCTCGCCCATCGTCGCCACGACGGTCGTACTGCTGGCCGTCTTCGTCCCCGTGTCGTTCACCGGCGGCATCACGGGGCGGCTGTTCCAGCAGTTCTCGGTGACCATCGCCGTCTCGGTGGTCATCTCGGCCTTCAACGCCCTGACGCTCTCCCCGGCGCTCTGCGCCCTGCTGCTGCGCCACCGGGAGCCGTCGCAAAAAGGCTTTTTCGCCGCCTTCAACCGCTGGTTCGCGCGGCAGATGGACCGTTACACGGCTTTCACGCCGACGCTGATGCGCCACGTCGCCCGCACGGGCATTTTCGTGGCCGTGGTCCTCGGGGTGATCTTCGTCGTGTGGCGCAAACTGCCCGCGGGATTCCTCCCCGAGGAGGATCAGGGCTACGTGATGGTGATGGTCTCGACGCCCGAAGCCTCGTCGCTGCAGGTGACCCGGCAGGCGATGGCCGACGCCGACGCCGTGATCCGCACGCTTCCCGAGGTCGCCTCGACCTCGTTCGCCGCGGGATTCAACATGATGGCCGGCATCGCCTCGACGTCGAGCGGCATCATCTTCGTCAAACTCGTCGACTACTCCGACCGCAAGCTCTCGGCCATGCAGATCGCCCAGCGGCTCACCGGGGAACTCTACGTCACGGTCCCGGGGGCCGAGTGCTACGCCTTCATCCCGCCCTCGATTCCCGGGCTGGGCGTCACCTCGGGCGTCTCGGTCGAGATGCAGGACCTCGAAGGGCGCGGCACGGCCTACCTGATGGAAAACGCCGGGCGGCTGATGGATTCGCTGCGCAAAAGCCCTGCGATCGCCTCGGTCACCACGCAGTTCGACGCCGGGGTTCCCCAGCGGCGGCTGCGCATCGACAAACAGCAGGCGCTGGCCGCGGGCGTGGACCTGGGGACGCTCTACGGCGAGCTGACCACCCTGCTGGGCGGCGCATACATCAACAATTTCACGCGCTTCGGCAAACTCTACCAGACCTACATCCAGGCCGCGCCCGACTACCGCCTCGACCGGCGGTCGCTGGACAGCTACTACGTCACTTCGGCCTCGGGCGAGAGCGTTCCCGTGGCGTCGCTCGTCGAGGTCGCAGACACCGTGGGCGTGGAGTACGTCTCGCAGTTCAACCTCTACCGCTCCGTCTCGCTCACCGTCACCCCCGCGGCGCGGGCCTCGACGACGACCGTCATGCGGGAGATCACCGCCACGGCCGCCGAAGTGCTGCCCGACGACATCGGCACGGCGTGGAGCGGAACCTCCTACCAGGAGGCCAACGCCTCGAAGACCGGAGGACTGGTCTACGCGCTGGCCCTCGTGTTCGTGTTCCTCGCGCTGGCGGCCCTCTACGAATCGTGGGGACTGCCGCTGGCGATCCTGATGAGCGTTCCGGTGGCGGTGCTGGGCGCGGTGCTGTTCGTCGGCGGCACGCACCTGATGAACAGCCTGTACGTCAACGATATCTACATGCAGATTTCGCTCGTCATGCTGATCGGGCTGGCAGCCAAGAACGCCATTCTGGTCGTCGAATACGCCGACCGGCTGTTCCGCGAGCAGGGCGCGTCGCTGATGGATGCCGCCATCGGGGCTGCCAAGCTGCGCGTAAGGCCCATCATCATGACCGCCTTCGCCTTCATCCTGGGCGTCATGCCGCTCGTCTTCGCCAGCGGCGTCTACGCCACGGCCCGCAACATCATGGGCGTGGCCCTCGTGGGCGGCATGCTCTTCGCCACGCTGCTGGGCATCTTCGTCTACCCCGCGCTCTACTATTTCGTCGGGAAGATCGGCCGCTTCGAACAGCGCCGCGAACGCCAAAAAACGGAGGAAGCACAATGAAAACGAAAATCATAATAGCCGCCCTGCTGCTGGCCGCCTGCACCCCGAAATTCTACCCGCCGCAGGTCGCAGCGCCCGAAAGTTACGTCTACGGCGCGGGCTTCTCGTCCGACACGACGGGTGTGGGCGAACGCTGGTGGGAACTGTTCTGCGACACGACGCTCGATGCGCTGGTCGAACAGGCGCTGGAGAACAACCGCGACGTGGCCGTGGCGGCCGCACGCGTCCAGCAGGCCCGGGCCAACCTCAAGACCGTAAGGGCGCAATACCTGCCGCAGATCGGTGCGGAAGCCACCGCCGAGGGCGAATATACGCCCGAAACGAAGATCGTGCAGTCGTATGCCGTCGAGCCGACCCTCTCGTGGGAGCTGTCGCTGTTCGGGGCGCTGCGCAACGCCAAACGAGCCGCAAAGGCCGAAATCGCCGCCTCGGAATGGGCTTTGGCGGGTGTCAGGCTCTCGCTGGCCGCCGAGGTCGCCACGACCTACTTCACCCTGCTGGAGTATGAACGCGACCTCTCGATCGCCCGCCAGACCCTCCGGCTGCGGCGCGAGTCGGCCGCGCTGATCGACTCGATGTTCCGCTACGGCATGTCCGACGGCGTGGCGCTGGAGCAGGCCCGGAGCCTGGTCTACACCGCCGAGGCAGACATACCGCAGTACTGCCGCGCCGTGGAGCAGACGTGGCTCTCGATGGGAATTCTGCTGGGCGAGACGCCCTCCCGGGCACAGCTGTCCGGAGCAGGGCTGCAACTGCTGACCGACTACCGTCCCGCGGACATTCCCGTGGGGCTGCCCTCGGAACTGCTCAAACGCCGCCCCGACATCCGCGAGGCGCATTTCAACATGTTGCAGGCGGCGGCGCAGGCCGGGCAGGCCCGAAGCGCGCGATTCCCGTCCATCTCGCTGACTGCCAAAGGAGGCGTGGCATCCAGTTCAATCAAAGATTTAACTGCGGCGAACCCCTGGGCATGGGATGCACTGGGTTCCGTAGCCGAGCCGATTTTCGGATTCGGGAAGCTGCGCAACGCCGAGCGGGCCGCGATGGCGGCCTACACCCAGTCGGCCAAGACCTACGAGCAGACCGTGCTGACGGCGTTCGCCGATGTGGAAAAGGCGCTGGTGGCCATCACCACCTACCGCAGCCAGACCGAGCGCACGGGCGAACTGGTGCTCTCCAACGACCGCATCGCCACGATGACCCGCGCGCTCTACCGCAGCGGACTGTCCGACTACCTCGACGTGATCGACGCCGAACGCAGTCTCTACCAGTCGCAGATGGCGCACGTCAATCTCGTCGTGCAGCAGTATATCAACTACGTCACGCTCTGCAAGGCGCTGGGCGGCGGATGGTAGCATAGCCGCCCTGTATCGCGGAGGGTTCTGTACTTTTTGGCCGCAAAAAGTACCAAAAACTCTCCGACAGATGCCTCCGCCTGCTTCGTCCCGTCTAACGTTCGAAACGGGCGCCTATTCGCGGGGGCGCACGCGCCCCTGCCCCGTTTCCTGCCACTTTTAGCCGGGCCTTCGTTTAACAGCTACGGCATCGAGTCGGATTCATTCGCCGCCTGTGGCGGCGGGAGAAGAGGCGCAACGGCAGGATCGGAAACGCAGCATCCGTCCATCGCCTCTGGAAGCGGTTTTAAACCGCCGCATTATCGCTTGCAGCGGAAAAAAACGGGGCCGGTTTGCTCGCAACGACGTCCAGCAGGCGAGAGCAAAGCTTGCTTTGCCGAGCCGCCACAGTCGAAGCGGCGCATTCCTTTGCGCCGCAAACCCGCGAAGGCGCCCGTTTTAGCGCAGCCGAGCGCCGTTCCCGCGAAAGCGACATGCGGATGGTTTTGGTGCTACCTTTTGCCACCAAAAGGCAGCTACACTCCGCGGACGAAAGCCGCGGTTGACCGCCGACCGAAAAGCGGCAATAATCCCGAATCGTCCGACGATCCGTCAGTCACCTCCAGGGAGAGGCCGAAATGGCAAAGCGAATGCCCGGGCTGCCCGAAGGAAAGGTGCAGAAAAGCACATGGCCGCAAGCGGCGATACCTATTTGTGGGGATTGCAGATGTCGCCGCAAAATCATACCTTTGTGCGCAAAACAGCAGTAGAAAAAAATGCGCTTATCCGAACTGAAGACCGGCGAATCGGCGACGATTGTCAAGGTGACGGGCCACGGAGGTTTCCGCCGCCGCATCATGGAGATGGGTTTTGTCCGCGGACAGCGGGTCGAAGTGATCCTGAACGCCCCCCTGAAGGACCCGATCGAGTATAAAATCATGGGCTACGACATCTCGTTGCGTCGCAGCGAGGCCGATATGGTCGTCGTGCTCACCGACAGCGAAGCCGGGGAGTACCTCGCGCGGCGCGAACACCACCGCCATCACCACCACGCACACGCCGGGGAGTGCGGATGCCCCGCGGCGGAGACCGCCCCCGCGGAAGCCCCGGCCGGGGAGTTCGGCGCGACGGAACCCGGCGAGGCATGCTGCGCGAGCATCGACGAGGTCGTGGCACGCCACACCCGCACCATCGCCGTCGCGCTGGTGGGCAACCCCAACAGCGGCAAGACCTCGCTTTTCAACGCCATATCGGGCGGCCACGAGCATGTGGGCAATTACAGCGGCGTGACCGTCGGGGCCAAGATCGGCCACCGCATCTACCGCGGCTACCGTTTCGAAGTCACCGACCTGCCCGGAACCTACGCCCTCTCGGCCTACACGCCCGAGGAGCGTTACGTGCGCCACCACCTCGCCACGAAGACCCCCGACGTGGTGATAAACTCCGTAGTGGCCTCAAATTTAGAGCGTAACCTCTACTTAACTACTGAACTGATCGATATAAACCCGCGCATGGTCGTGGCACTCAACATGTTCGACGAGTTGCAGGACAGCGGTGCGAAACTCGATTACGACAGCCTGGGCCGCATGCTGGGCGTGCCGATGGTTCCCGTCGAGGCGCGCAACAACCGCGGCATAGAGGCCCTGCTGGACACGGTGATCGACGTTTACGAGAACCGCGACGAGCGCGTGCGGCACATCCATATCAACATGGGACCCGTGATCGACGAGGGGCTGCGCAAACTCAACGGCGACATGAGCGCCTTCCGCGACGAACTCCCGAAGGCCTTTCCGCCCCGCTACTACGCGATGAAGATGCTCGAAGGCGACAGGCAGGCCGAGGAGAGCCTCCGCGGCTGCGAGCGTTATCCGGTGTGGGTCGAGATCCGCGACCGCGAGGCCCGGCGCATCGCCGAGGCGCTGGGCGAGGACGTCGAGACGGCCTTCGCCAACCAGAAATACGGATTCATCCAGGGGGCGCTGAAGGAGACCTTCACCCCCGGACGGCGCGAGGAGGTCACGACGACGGCCGTGATCGACACCTTCGTGACGCACAAACTGTGGGGATTCCCGATCTTCTTCGCGCTGATGTGGCTCATGTTCTGGTGCACGTTCAGCCTCGGAGCCTACCCGCAGGAGTGGATCGACGCGCTGGTGGGATGGATCGGCGGCACGGTGGACGCGCTGCTGCCCGCGGGTCCGCTCCGCGACCTGCTGGTCGACGGCATCATCGGCGGCGTGGGAGCCGTGATCGTCTTCCTGCCCAACATCATGATCCTCTACCTCTTCATCTCGTTCATGGAGGATTCGGGCTACCTGGCCCGCGCGGCGTTCATCATGGACCGCGTGATGCACCGCATCGGGGTGCACGGCAAATCGTTCATCCCGCTGATCATGGGCTTCGGCTGCAACGTGCCCGCGATCATGGCCTGCCGGACCATCGAGAGCCGGAGCAGCCGCCTGATAACCATACTCATTACGCCGTTCATGTCATGCAGCGCGCGAATACCGATCTACCTCCTGCTGGCGGGCACGTTCTTCGCCGCCGACGCCGGACTGGTGATGCTGGGCCTTTACGTGCTGGGGATCGTGCTGGCCGTCGTTACGGCACGGCTGATGCGGCGGTTCCTCTTCCCGGTGGACGAGACGCCCTTCGTGATGGAGTTGCCGCCCTACCGCCTCCCGACGTGGAAAACCACGCTCAGCCACATGTGGGACAAGTGTGCGCAGTATCTCAAGAAGATGGGCGGCATGATCCTGATCGCCTCGGTAGTCGTGTGGTTTTTGAGCTACTACCCCCGAACGGACGCGACAGCCGGAAGCGAAGCGCACTATGAAAATTCCTACCTCGGACGGCTCGGCAAGGGCTGCGAACCGGTGTTCAGCCCCCTGGGATTCAATTGGAAAGCCAGCGTGGCCCTGCTGTCGGGACTTCCGGCCAAGGAGATCGTGGTGTCGACGCTCGGCGTGCTCTATTCCGAAAGCACCACGGCTGCTCCCGCAGAGGAGAAGGTCGTGATCGGCGGCGCCGACGGAGTGACGGAAATCATCGTAGAAACGGCCGAAACGACGCCGACAGAGGCGTTCCGGACCGCGGAAGACGAGGAGACGGCCTCGCTCTCGCAGCGGCTGCTCGCCAGCGGCGACTTCACGACGGCCTCGGCGCTGGCGTTCCTGGTGTTCATCCTGCTCTACGTGCCCTGCATCGCCACGGTGGTCGCCATCGGCTCCGAAGCCGGGTGGAAATGGGCCGCGGCGTCGGTCGTTTACAACACGGCGCTGGCCTGGTTCGTGGCGTGGATCGTATACCGGATCGTACTGATATTCTGAACAATGGGCTGGCAGGATTACATCGTCGCAGCCATCGGGCTGGCGGTCGCGGCCGTCGTCGCGAGGCGGCTGTGGTGCTTCGTCAGCGGACGGCGGCGGGGAGGATGCGCATCGTGCGCGTCGGCGCAATGCCCGCTCAAGAAGCGCACCGGCAGGAATTGATTCGCCGGACACGGGCTGCGCCGGGGAGATTCTCCGAATAAATTTGGCATTGCCCCCGGCATGCACTATATTTGTCACCGCAAACGGCGGCAGGGTTCCGGGACCGGCTGAAAAGTCCGGTCCCGAACGTTCAAGGCCCGCCGCCAAAGTCGAACGACGATGACAGGACTTTTTCAGATTCTGCTTTTCTGGCTCATAGGCAATGCGTTGAGCCTTATCACCGGAGGTTACGTGTCGGGCAACATCATCGGCATGATCCTGCTCTTTGCTGCGCTGTGCCTGCGCTGGGTGCGGGCCGAGACGGTGCGTCCCGCGGCGCGGTTTCTGCTGGGGGCCATGGCGCTCTTTTTCGTGCCCTACGGCGTGGGGCTGATGGACTCCTACCGGGTGATCCTCGAAAACCTCTGGGCCATCCTCGTCTCGGGAATCGTCTCGACGATCCTCGTGCTGATCAT
Organism: Alistipes sp. i18-0019-D1; assembly: GCF_042852885.1. Lineage (NCBI taxonomy): Bacteria > Pseudomonadati > Bacteroidota > Bacteroidia > Bacteroidales > Rikenellaceae > Alistipes > Alistipes sp. i18-0019-D1. The sequence continues at coordinate 3,575,403 of NZ_AP031424.1, read as the reverse complement.
CGCCGGCAAAACCTTCCAGAGCCTGAACCGCCGCGCCCGCCTGCGGCACATCAAACACCTCCGCCACGATGCCTGACGCCTCATTCCTCTCCTCGGACCTCTTCCTGCTGACCCTCACCGTGGGGCTTTACTGCCTCGGAGGGATGATCTACCGCCGCACGCGGCTGCCGCTGCTGCATCCCGTGCTGCTGACGTTCGTCGCCGTGATCGTCTTCCTGCGCTGCGCCGGAATCGGCTACGAGCGTTACCGCGACGCCACGGGCATCCTCAATTTCGCCCTCGGCATGTCGGTCGTAGCGCTCGGATACCTGCTCTACGAACAGTTGGAACGTCTGCGCGGAAGCCTGCTTCCCGTGGGCATAGCCACGCTCGCGGGATGCGTCGCCGGGGTGTTGAGCGTCGTCTATATAGCCATGGCATTCGGCGCCGAACGCCAGATTCTCAACTCCATAGCCCCCAAATCGGTCACGGTGCCCATCGCCGTGTCGGTCGCCGGACCGCTGGGCGGCAACGTCTCGGTGACGTCGGTCGTGGTCTTCTGCGTGGGGATTTTCGGCAGCATCTTCGGCGAATGGATCCTGCGCCGCTGCGGGGTCCGCGACCCCGAGGCACGGGGGTTCGCCCTCGGAGCCGCCGCACACGGCATCGGAACGGCCCGCGCCATCGAAATAGGAGCCGCCGAAGGTGCTTTGAGCGGTCTGGCCATGGCCCTGATGGGGCTGGCGACGGCGCTGCTCATGCCGCTGATGGAGAAATATCTGTATTAGATGCAAGGCTCCATGCGCGTGCGGCGAAGCAACGGGGCGCGGAGATCAATCCGGTTCGCCGTGCGGCGCAGACCGGGGAATTAATTCTTAAATTTTAATTCTTAATTTTTAATTTTATTGATTATTTCCCTATCTTTGCCCGGAAGCATAATCCCAAACACACTTGATACTATGGCAAAAGCAGTCAACATCGCCCGTTCACACCGGTTGGACGGCATCGGAGAGTACTATTTTTCGCGCCGTCTGCGCGAGATCGCCGAGATCGAAGCGGCCACCGGCCGCCAGATCGTAAAACTGGCCATGGGCAGCCCCGACCTGCCGCCCCACCAGTCCGTGATCGACCGCCTGGCGAAAGAGGCACAGCGCCCCGACGTGCACAAATACATGTCTTATCAGGGTGAACCCATCCTGCGAAAGGCTTTTGCCGACTGGTACAAGAAATGGTACCGCACCGAACTGGACTTCAAGTCGGAGGTGCTGCCGCTGATCGGTTCGAAGGAGGGTATCATGCACATCTGCATGACGTTCCTCAATAAGGGCGACAAGGTCCTCGTCCCGAACCCCGGCTACCCCACCTACTCGGCGGCCGTGCGTCTGGCGGGCGGCGAAATGCTCCCCTATGCGCTGAACAAGCAGACCGACTTCTACCCCGACTTCGAGGCGATCGAAAAGGCCGGGCTGGACGGTGTGAAGATGATGCTCGTCAACTATCCCAACATGCCGACGGGACAGACCCCCTCGATGGAGCTGTTCCAGAAGATCGTCGACTTCGGAGCCAAGCACAACATCCTGATCGTGCACGACAACCCGTACAGTTTCATCCGCAATGCCGAGCACCCGATCTCGATCATGGAGGCCGAGGGCGCGAAGGACGTGGCGCTGGAGATGAACTCGCTGTCGAAAGGCCACTCGATGGCCGGCTGGCGCGTGGGTGTCGTCGTGGGCAAGGAGGAGTGGATCAAATCGATCCTCACCTTCAAGTCGAACATGGACTCGGGCATGTTCTACCCCATTCAGGCCGCTGCCGACACGGCGCTGGCGCTGGGCGAGGAGTGGTTCAAGGAGCTGAACGACATCTACTACGGCCGCGAGAAGCAGGCCTACGAACTGCTCGACGCGCTGGGATGCCGCTACCGCAAGGGACAGGCCGGCCTGTTCGTGTGGGCCGAGCTGCCCGAGGGCTACGAGGGCGACAGCTTCGCGTTCTCGGACGAGGTGATGGAGAAGACCGACGTGTTCCTGACCCCCGGCGGCATCTTCGGGTCGGAGGGCAACGGCTACATCCGCATCACGCTCTGCTGCCCCGAGGCGCTGCTGAAGAAGGCCACCGAGAAGATCAAAATCGCCTTCGCCAAGTAGGCACGGAATTACGGCTTTACAGACACAGCCGCCCCGAAGGGCGGCTGTTTTTCGTTCGCGCCTCTCCCCCGGCATCTCTGCGCGTCGAGCGGAAGCCATTCGCCGCAAAACAGGAAGGTCCCCTCCAGAGAGAGGGGACCTTCCCGTATGGCGGAACGAACCGCAGCCTACTTCATCAGCCAGCGGCGCTTGAGCCATTCGCGGACGGGCAGGTCGTAGAGTTTCAGGCAGGCCCAGGCCAGACCGACGGCAAGCAGGAAAATCGCGACGTTCACGAAAATGCCCGTGCCGAGCGGGGCGTCGGGATTCCCGGCCACCCAGGCCATCTGCATATAGACCAGCGGGTAATGGGTGATGTAAAGCGGGAAGGAGATTTCGCCGAGGAACGTGCAGACGGCCACCGACCGGGCGCCGGCGACACGGCTTCCGGCCCCCATCGAGACGATCAGCGGGAAGACGAACAGGATGACCAGCGCCTGGTAGCCGCCGTCGATCCACGGGGTCGAAACGCTTCCGACATGAGGCATGACCAAAGCGGCCGCGATCAGCAGCGAGCACCACCAGAATCCGCCCCGCACGCGGATCGCCGCGCCGAGGCGCGAGAGCAGAAGGCCCGCGAAGAAGGGGTACAGCAGACGCGAGAAGCCGATGTAAATTTGTGTCGGATTGACGCTCCAGCCGCCGATGACGGTGTAGGCCGCGGAACGGTCGGCGGGAAGCAGACCGAAAAGATCGAGGTTCAGCGTGAGGTCCAGCGTCAGCACCGCGGCCCCGGCCACGAACAGCCCCAGCACGAATTTCGGGAAGCGCCGGATGACGAGGGCATAGAGGATGTTGGCGATGTATTCGTAGAGCAGCGACCAGGAGGGGCCGTTCAGCGGGTTGGTCTCGCCCCAGCCGCGGATGTCCCATGACGGCAGCGCGGGCAGCATCGTACAGCCCAGCAGGCAGATCAGCAACACCTTCCACCACTGTACGCCGGCGATCACCGGGAAGGCCGCGGCCCCGAAGTAGAAGAACAGCGCGCCGATGAGAGACCCCATGATGACCATCGGATGCAGGCGCACCAGGCGGCGCTTGAAGAAGTCCTTGAGGGACATGCGGTTCCAGCGGTCGTCGTAGGCATAGCCGATCACGAAGCCCGAGAGCACGAAGAAGAAGTCGACGGCCAGATAGCCGTGGTTGAGCACCTGGTAGGCAGGGCCTTTGGAGTAGGTTTCCAGCAGGTGGAAGGCCACCACGATCATCGCCGCCACGCCGCGCAGTCCGTCGAGGATCTCGTAGCGCGGTTTCGAGGCCAGATAACCGGTTGCAGTCGCAGACATGGGAATCGGATGGGATTCGTTACTCCTCGACGATGCGGATCGAAAGGATCTTGTCGCCCGGGCGGATGTCGTCGATCACGTCCAGCCCTTCGATCACCTGCCCGAAGCAGGTGTGGCGGCCGTCGAGATGCTGGGTGTTCTCGCGGTTGTGGCAGATGAAGAACTGCGACCCGCCCGTGTCGCGCCCGGCATGGGCCATCGACAGCACGCCGCGGTCGTGGCGCTGGCGCGGGGCCGACGTTTCGCACTTGATCGTGTAGCCCGGGCCTCCCGTGCCGTCGCCCCTGGGGCAGCCGCCCTGGATCACGAAGCCGGGAATCACACGGTGGAAGGTCAGCCCGTCGTAGAAGTTGTGTTCGGCCAGCTCGACGAAGTTGGCCACGGTTCCGGGGGTCTCGTCGGCATACAGCTCGGCTTTCATCGTCCCCTTCTCGGTCGAAATGATTGCGTACTTTTTCATGGATAGCATGTTTTATGGTCCGGCACCGGCAGAACGGCCTGCGGAAACCGCGGCCGAGCGGCCGGTGAGCCGGCGTTGTCGTTATTCGGTGACTTTCACTTTTGCGGCGGCGGCGCAAACCCGTTCGCGCAGGGCTTCGAGGCTGCTGCCGTGGGGTTCGTAGCCCACGACGACGCCCATGCGGCGGTTCACGCGCGCCGAGGGCTTGCCGAAGATGCGGATGTCGGTGCGGGGGTCTCCGGCGACGGCCTCCCCCACGCCCTCGTAACGCGGCGCGGAGGTCTCCACGCCCGAGAGGATCACCGCGCTGGCGCCCATGCGCTCGAAGGTGACCGCCGGAATGGGAATCCCCAGCACGGCCCGCAGATGCAGTTCGAACTCATTGAGGTTCTGCGTCCCGGCCAGCGTCACCATGCCCGTGTCGTGCGGACGGGGCGACAGTTCGGAGAAATAGACCCCGTTGTCGCGGCTCAAGAAGAACTCCACGCCCCACAGCCCGGCCCCGGTGAGTGCCCCGGTGACGGCGGCGGCCATGCGCTGCGCCTCGGCGAGGTGTTCGGGCGCGACCTCGGGCGACTGGAAACTCTCGCGGTAGTCGCCGCCCTTCTGCACGTGGCCTATCGGCGGGCAGAAAAGCGTCGGGCCGTCCTTCTGGGTGACGGTCAGCAGCGTGATCTCGCTGTCGAAGCGGATGAACTCCTCGATGATCAGTTCGCGGATGTCGCCGCGCGACCCTTCGCAGCCGTAGTGCCAGGCGCGCTCCAGCTCGTCGGGACCCTTGACCAGCGACTGGCCCTTGCCCGAGGAGGACATCAGCGGCTTGACCACGCACGGGAAACCGATCTTCGCGGCGGCCTCGCGCAGTTCGCCGAGCGACGCGGCGTAGTAATACCGCGCCGTCTTCAGTCCCAGTTCCTTCGCCGCGAGGTCGCGGATGGCCTTGCGGTTCATCGTGAAGTTCACGGCCCGGGCGCTCGGGACGACCTGGGCGCCCGCCCGCTCGAAATCGTAGAGCCGCTCGGTGCGGATGGCCTCGATCTCGGGAACGATGATGTCGGGACGGTGTTTTTCGACCGCCGCAGCCAGCGCGTCGCCGTCGAGCATGTCGAAGACCTCCGCGGCGTCGGCCACCTGCATCGCGGGAGCGCCCGCATACTTGTCGCACGCCACGACGGTCTGTCCCAGCCGCTGCGCCGCAATCGTGAACTCCTTGCCCAGCTCGCCGGAGCCCAGAAGAAGAATGGTTTTCATATCAGCATGTAGTTTAGTTACAGTATCGTTTAGTCCTCATGGTCAATCACCTGCGGCCTTTGGCCACATTTGCAAATCTGACCCTCCCCTAAATCCCCTCCTCGGAAGGGACTTATCGCATGCGACCGGATTGTCAACCAAAATGCGGGCACCGCTTATCGGGAATAGTCCCCCTGTTTTTTTGCAACGCAAAGATAGCTTTTTCCGCCGAATTTCGTATCTTGTAACGACAAAACTACGCAAGCCCAATGAAATACTCCAAAATCCTGCTGTGCTTCGGTGTGCTGTGGGCGTCATCGGCATTCCCGGCCCCGGCGCCCTGCGACACGCTCCGCGTCGCTTTCCTGACCGACATCCACGTGACACCCGGCAATGCGCAGGACTCGCTGTTCCGCGTCGCGGTAGCCGAAGTCAACGCCTCGCCGTGCGACATCGTGATCTTCGGCGGCGACCTCACCAACCTGGGCAGCGATGCCGAACTGGAACATGTCCACGGGCTGATCTCACGGCTCGAAAAACCGTGGCACGCCGTGCCGGGCAACCACGAAACCACGTGGTCCGAGAGCGCCTGCACGACCTTCGCCCGGATCTTCGGTCACGACGGGCGCACCGCCTTCCGTGCCGGGGACTACCTCTTTCTGGGTTACGCCTCGGGACCTTTCATGAAGATGGCCATGGGCGCGGTGCGCACCGAAGACCTCGCGTGGCTGGCCGCGGAGGCCGCCAAGGCCCGGCCCGGCCAGCGCATCGTGAGTCTCTGCCACTACCCGCTGAACCGCGACCTCACGAACCGCGCGGAGGTGACGGCGACGCTCCGGCGGCTGGGGATCCCCCTCACGCTGTTCGGCCACTACCACCACGCTCCCTCGCTGTTCAACTTCGACTCCATAGCGGGCATTCAGGGACGCGCCCTGCGGGGCAAGAAGGACTCCGACGCGGGCTACACGCTGCTCGACTTCTGGGGCGACTCGGTCCGCGTGCGCGAAAAGGTGCTGGGCGCGGCTCCGCGCACCCGTTTCACGATCCGCATGCAGGACGACCCGCAGACGCTGGCCATCGCCTCCGACCCGATGCCCGCGGCGCCCGACTTCCATCCTCACGCGCAGTTTGTCCTCCAGGACAGCGCCACGGTCTACACCGGGGCGGCGTTCCACGGAGACCTGCTCTATTACGGCACGACGCAGGGCGTGCTGCGGGCTTACGACACGCGCCGCAACCGCGAGGTGTGGCAGAAACGCTTCGGCGGGGCGCTCTACACCACGCCCCTCGTGGCCGAAGGGCTGGTCATCGCAGGCACGACGACCGACGGACTGCGCGCCTACGACGCCCGCACGGGCCGCGAGCGGTGGCACATCGACACCCCGACGCCGATCATCGGGCAGGGACTCGTCGACGGCCGCGGCCGCGACGCCGCGCTCTACATCGGGCTGGGCAACGGCACGATGGCCAAAATCGCGGTGCGCGACGGGCGGATTCTGTGGTGTTACGACTACGGCCGCGGCCAGTCGCAGGGGCAGCCCGCGCTGGCGGACGGGAAGTTGGTTTTCGGAGCCTGGAACCGGCATCTCTACTGTCTCGACGCTGCGACGGGAAGCCTCCGCTGGAAGTGGACCAACGGCGCGAAAAGCCTCTTCCTGTCCCCGGGCAACATCGTTCCCCGGATCGCCGGAGGCCGTGTGTTCATCGACGCGCCCGACCGGGCCGTCACCTGCCTCGACCTCGCCTCGGGGAGCGTCGTATGGCGCTGCACCGACTACAAGGCTCGCGAAGCATCGGGCATGAGCGCCGACGGCAAGCGTTTCTACGTCAAGACTATGGACGGCGAACTGCTGGCTGTCGACACGGCCCCGGACGACTTCCGCCGGCTGTGGATCGCCCCCGCAGGCTTCGGCTACGACTACACGGCCTGTCCGGTGACCGTGAGCGGCGGCATCGCCTACCTCGCCGACCGCTCGGGCAATGTCGCCGCCGTGCGTGAAGACGGCACGCCGCTGTGGTGCGTCAAGTGCTGCAATTCGGCGGCGAACTTCATCGTCCCGGCCCCCGACGGCTCGCTGTGGGTGACTTTCGCCGAAGGGAAGCTCTTCCGTATACCTAAATAACTGACTTTGAAGCCGAATTTGTAAAAAACGGACCGGAAAATTTGCTTCGGTCCGTTTTTTTCGTACCTTTGTCGCACGATATAACACTTCCGCCCAAAAGCCAAACAATAAGGCCCGAAAGCGGACGCAGACAGAAAACACCTTACATGCAAACAAATATGAAAAGAGCAGTCTATACACTTTCAGCCTTGACGCTGCTGGGCAGCTGCGTCGAGAGCGTTTCGGACGACGGTCCGAAAACGACCGGTGCGGAGTTCAACAAATTCGACTTTACGACCGTGACGCCGACCACCCTTTCGGTGGATTACGGCTCGCAGGCCGAAGTCTATTTCGAAGTGTACGACGCCGAACCCGTCAAACCGAACGCCGAGGGTACGGCGTATGTGAAAGTCGAGGACATCGAGCCGTTGTACGCCGGCTACACCGATGCTCAGGGCCGTTTCTCGGCGAAAGTGGACCTTCCGGCCTACCTCGGGAAAGCCTATATCTACACACCCAACGTCCATGCGCGGACGCTGCTGACCGCCGAAAAGGACGGCACGGCCCTGACCGCTTCGGCCGTCATGCCCGAAACCGCCGCAGCCGCAGCGGTGACCCGCGCCGGCTACGAGTCGGCCGCCGTGACCGGCGACGGCTGGAAGACGTGGCTCGGAAGCTACGACAAGACCTACGGCCGGATCAACTACGAATACAAGTATTCGGGCAAGGGAATGAACCTCAAGGAGGAGAACTGGCAGCGGCTCTACACTGCGGCCAACAAGGTTTTCGACACCAACAAGGCCTGCCCCGAGGAATACCGTTCGTCGAGCGATCTCTATCTGGAGGAGCCGGCCGAGGTGGCCATCACGTTCCTGATGAGCAACACCTGCTGGAACTGCTCGATGGGTTACTACTATTACGACGCTTCGGAGCACCCCGCGTCGCTCGAAGACATACACCCCGTGATGATCTTCCCCAACACGCAGGACGGATACTGGAGCAACGACCCCAACAAAGCCCGGAAATACAGGGGCGTGGAGCGCGGAACCGCCGTGCAGCTGATGTTCTACCCGAAAATCGCCGAGAACAGCATGGAAGGCGCCACCACCACCTTCCCGAAGGGCTACCGCATCGGATTCGTCCTCGCCACCAACGCCTGGGGCAACCGGCTGCCGGGATTCACGGGTGCCAAGATGTACCGCGCCGCGACGTCCAGCGGTTTGAGCGTCAATGACAGGGGCGTCGCCTACAAGCAGCCCCGCACGGCCGTCTACCGTTACACCAACTCGTCGCTCGGCCTCAATTCGGTGATCTGCTCGTTCGAGGACTACACCACCGACGAGAATTTCAGCGACGTGATCTTCACGATGAAGTCGAACCCGGTGGATGCCGTAGTCGACATCCCGTCGGTCGACGAAAAACCCGGCGCCGACGACACCAAGCGCGAGGTGCGCCTGCTCAAGGGTATCTACGCCTTCGAGGACCTGTGGCCCAGCCGCGGCGACTACGACATGAACGACGTGATGGTGAAACTCGACTATGTGAAGACGCTCGGCAACAAGGGCATCTACGAGGAGTCGTATCTCTTCAAGACCTTCAACAACCTCGCCGGACTTGAGAACGGACTGGCCTTCACCCTCGGCGGAGCCGCCGCGTCGGCCGACCTGGAATTCTCGATCCTCCGTCCCGCCACCAAGGACGAACCGTCGCCGGAATACGAGCCGTACGCCGTCGGGCGCGATGGCAGCGTGATTCTGCTGACCCCCAACGTGAAGCAGGACATGGGCGCCACCTATAAGGTGACGGCGAAGTACGCATCGCCGATCGCCGAGGAGAAAGCCGCCGTCGTCAAGCCCTTCATCTACCGCACGGACGACGAGGACCTCACGCCGGGCCTCCGCAAGGAGGTGCACCTCCCCTTCGAAGCCCCGACCGCCAAAGCGGACCCGAAATTCTTCGGCACGAGCGACGACAAGTCCGACCCGGCTTCGGGGCGCTACTACGTGCGTGCCGAGAGCTATCCGTTCGCCTTCTTCCTTTCGGGAGCGACGGAGGTGAACCTCGCCAAACTGCTCGACCCCACGAACGAGAAGACGCCCATCGACCGGCTCTACCCCGCCTATTCGGGCTGGGCGGCATCGAACGGCGCCGACAACGCCGACTGGTACAAATAGCCGCGGCGGAGATAACGAAAAAGGCTTCCCTTTGAAGGGAAGCCTTTTTCATTGGTTACGGTTGAGCAGGTCCTTCTGGGCGACGAACTGCGGCATCAGGCGGACGATGACGGGTGTCAGCAGCAGACAGACGGCGAGCGTCAGCGCCAGCAGGGCGACCGACTGCACCCAGCCGCCGGCGAGGAACCGCGAAACGACGGGACGCAGGAAAAAGAGCAGCGGTCCGTGGACACCCAGCGTGATGATCGAATAGCGGCCCAGATAGGTGACGACCGGCACGCGCTTCACCTCCTTGCAGAGGAGCATGACGGCGAAAATCCCGGCGAAAGCCGCAAGATACACCTGAAAGAGGTTTTCCGGGTAGTCATTCGTCCGCATCCCCAGGGGCGTGGCGGTGAAATACATCGTCACGACGGCCAGCAGGATGAACAGCGGAATGAGTTTGTCGAAGCGGTGGTGCGGAAAGAGGAAAAAGTTGTAGCGGCGAATCCAGAACCCCGCGAAATAGAAAGGCAGGGCCGTCATGGCGACGTCGATGTAGAACGGCAATTCGATCCGCTCCCTGCCCAGCCAGAATCCGGCGCCGCCGATCAGCAGCGTCGCGGCGAACATGGCCGGGAGATGCTTCTCGCGCAGGTAGTGGACGATGTAGAACAGCATGTTGCAGTTGAACAGCGCGACGAGGAACCAGATCGGGGGATTGAACCGGATCAGTTCGTGACCCCGGAATACCAGCAGCAATTCGCTCCAGCGCACCGGAAGGCGGAACGTTCCGGGCAGAAGCTTCGAAATGCCGTACATCAGCAGGAACGAGCCGAGGTAGAAGACCAGGAAGGGGACGAGCAGTTTGTCGACCTTGCGGAGCAGGAAGCCCGCGAATCCCTCGTAGGACTTGAAGAAAAGTCCCGAAACGAAGAAATAGAGCGGCATGGTGAAACTCGACAGGACAGGGCCGTCTGCGAGGCCGTCGAAGGCTCCCCCGACGTGCATCATCACTACCAGCATGATACAAAGGCCTTTGGTGAGGTCTATGAAATCGATCCGCCGACCGAGCTGCTCTTCCATCGCGGCAAAGATAATGATTTCGGACCGAAATGGATTCTTCCGGCGGAAAAAATGCACGCGGTTTGTTGTCGGTTCGGATTTTTTGTATTACCTTTGGGACAAGCGATTCGTCGGAAGACGGATTCGTGAACTTTGCCGACCGAAAAATTCTGGTAAAATTTTAGACACAGGCAAAGCACAAATTTAGTCCCACGAACGTCGGCCCATGTCCGGCGTAAGAATGGGTATGACTCCTACGTTACGGGCGTGGGCCTTTTGTGCTTATAGTGTTGGGTTTACCAGAGCCTTTCGGTTATAAGCGGGGTGCGTTCCGTAACTTTTAATTTCCGGCGGGTCGCATAACTTAAATTGAAAAAGTTATGTTACCTTTGCGGATGAAAACGGTGCCATAGCCGTAACATATTCATAAGGTTAGGACAACCTTTTATACCTTATCCGGTAAACTTGCGACTGTTATAGCAATATAACAGGTTTAGGTCTGGTGTAAAACTTGTCTGAAACCCTTGTCATGCCTGCGGCCTTGCGCCGTAGGCAGGCACGGGCGTAAGGGCAGTTTACCAGACCAAGGCTCGCAAGGCCGACCGGAAGGGACTGTACCTGCGTTCCGTGCTTTTTTGCGTTCAAGCCGGAACGGGGTGCAGAAATCAACCCACTAACCCCGACACGATGTTACGGCCTTACATTCCCCAGCAGACAAGATTTTGCATCACCGACGAACTGTCGGTGCGGGTGTGTGTGTCGTCATCCGCAGTAACGGGAACGCCTGTCGTCGATAACAATCCCGCTTCAAAGGCACCTGAATCTGGTAACGGCAGGCTGTTCTCCGAACTGGGTGCGGAACATTTGAATTCTTCACGTCGAAGTTGCGTCACTTATTTTTTCTCGGCGGTTCCGCACCCGTTTTTTTCGAACAATTCACCGACAATTATTATAGAATCACCGGGGCCAACGGAGTGCCGTCCCGCCGCACAATCCGGTGCGGCGGAGGTCGATTGAACCGTTTGCGATTCCCGGCCGCGATTCGAAAGTTCCCAAATACGCAATATGACGGCGGCCGGGAATCGCTTTTTGAACCCTCTAATCACTTCCTATGCAACCACCTTTCACCCTCGGTCTTCTGGGCGGCTGCGGCAAGGGCCGCAGTACGGCGAAGTATTTCGAATCCGTCGTAAACTACTATCTGAAAACCTTTTCCCGCATCCGCTTCCTGCTTCCCGTGACTACTGCGGGCGAGCGTTCGGTGGCTTCGCATCTGCTGGAATGCAGGGCCGGCGATTCGCGGATGGAAATATATCTTATGCTTTCCAGCCGCCAATGGAGCAACTATATCTCCGGCGTGGCAAGCGACCGAGGCGAGGAGTGCTGCCGCATCATCGCCGCCGCAGATCATTGCGAGATACTGCCCGGCAGTAAAGTGATATTGTCCCAATCCGCATTGTTTCAGCTCTTCATCGAACGCTGCGACCTCATAATTTTCAACGAACACCGCGCAGGCAGGGAGGAAACCGATATGTTCGATACGCAGGTTCAGGAATCGGGGGTGCCGATTCCCGTGCAATACCGTCTCGGTGCTCCCGGATATGCCGCCATCAGCTATCCGCCCGACCGTCGGGAATACCTCGATTCGCAAAGCGTCTATTACGATCCGGCAGCGGAATACGGGCAAAGCACCTCATATATCCGGCGAAACGGATTCAGCATCCAATCGGACCGGCTTCCGATGATCTTCCTGCGCAAATGGCTCGCAGAACTCCCGACGAGATGTTACAGATACCTGATGTCCCCGGAGGACCTTTCGGCGCTGTTCTTTACGAAAGACAGGCCTAACCGCGATTGTCTGTCACTTAAAGCGTTTGCTTTCGCCTATACGACCCGGCGCGGTAAAAAGGAGGTAGCATACGGAAACGAAGCCATCAATCGCTTCATGCAGTTCCGCGAATTACTTGAACGGATCGCCGCAAAACGGGAAGAAGGAGAACCGGTAGGGCCGTTCGACCTGCTGGATTTCGGCGCTTACGACGAGGTTTTACAAACGTTTGCCATAGACGGGCGCACTCAACCGTCCGAACGTTCGGAAACTACATCGGAAGCGAATGCGCAGGACTCGATTCATAAAGGCAGAACGGCAGAAAACCGATCGGCCGACGGATGCGGCGAATAGTGCAAACGCGACGGAAAGGGGCGATAAGTGGGATTAGGCAAAGACTTTACACGCTCCGGACAGCGATCCTATATTGAAACGGGGACCGCAGTTTTTTGTCGAGTTTTGGAGGATTAAGCAAAATTATTATGTTTATGTCAACAAGGGTTATTTGACAGGACGGTTACGCAAAACAACGCATTTCGCACGATCCCAAATCGTTACCGTCAATCCCGCAAAATCTATTCAAAAATCTGATTGTCAGATTAATAAATCATATTTCTGATTTATTAAAATACATCAAAGTATCGGCCCAAGAAAATGCCGAAATGTTGAGCCAGCACCCTTTTTTTACGCAAAACAAAAATTAATACAACACTTGATACAACAACAAAACGCATCTACTCAATAATAAAGCAGATGCGTTTTACATTTGTGGAGGTGGCGGGAGTCGAACCAAACAATATATACACTGATAATCAACGATATACACAAGCACAAAAATTAACTCCCACGAAAACTCCAAGTATCTGCTATCGCGCAGACGATGTAAAATAATGCAAAATTAGGAAACATACGGCAAGGTTGCGGAAAATGTTTGGAAATGTCAAATTTTTTACAGACTTTTGCACCATCATCGTTTACAACGGGGACGATGAAAGATGCACCGGCCGTTGCGTAAGTCCGGAAAGCACAGTACCGTTATTCACGTCAGTATGGCAAAAGAAGCCGTAATTTGTCGTGGATTTTTTGTTGCCGTCGGTAACAAGGTTCTTTGACATGAGAAGAGAGCAGCCCGCTCTACTAAAAATAGGGCAATCGGAGGAATGGTCGCGCCATGCCTCGTAATGTATCACGTCGGGTAGCTCCTGACATAATACTTTAATGTTATGAAAAAATATTTTAGCAATCTAATTATTAATGACTTAACCAATTTTAATCATGAAAACGAGTAAGAATGAAACACACCAAGTAGAGCCGGTGGTTACGGGCATCTCTTCGAACGGCATATGTGCCGAGCGACTGGTGCAAACAACCAAAGAAGTAGCAATCAAGGACGATGTATATCTCGACTTAGCAGACCTTGAAAGGCTTTTGAAGGTGTCGCGCCGCACCTTGTTCAACTGGCGTGCAAAAGGTATTTTACCACTCACCGAGGTTGGTGGTAAACTTTACATCCGTAAATCCCGTCTCGATGCTATTATCGATGGCGAACCTAAGATGCAGAAAGGAGGTCGCCATGAGTAACGCATTGCAAGATTTCCAAGGAGCTGGTGATGTAGGGATTACGCCGGACGATAATCCCGGATTGGAAGCATTCTTACAAGGCGAAGCCTCGCCTACCGAGGTGGCCTCGCAACCCCAAGGCTTGCAATTAAAAACAACGGGCGGAGATACGCTCATCGAACAGATTGAATTATTTTTACGTTCCCAATGGTTATTTCGGTATAACATAGTTGCGAATAAGGCTGAATTCAAGCTAGTTAAAAAACCAGACGCCCCTTTTACTGAGATGCGAGACTTTGACTATAATAGCATTCTCCGGGATTTGAAATACGCTGATCTACAATGTTCTATGAGTACTCTGCGGATGATTTTAGCCTCAAAATTTATGCCTGAATACGACCCGTATATCGAGTATACATCTACCCTCCCGGAATGGGATGGACAGACAGACTACATCGAACGGCTTGCCAATACGGTTACAACAGGAAACCCGGATTTCTGGCAACGAGCTTTCAAAAAGTGGTTCGTTGCTATGACTGCGTCGTGGATGCAAACAGAGGTAGTGAATCACACAGCCCTTATTCTGAGTGGGGCACAAGGCGTGGGAAAAACAACATGGCTGGGCAACCTTATTCCACCACCTCTGCGGAAGTACGTTTTCGCCGGAATGATTAATGTCCGCGACAAGGACTCACAGGTAAAACTCTCCGAGTGTTGTTTGATCGTTATGGATGAGTTGGAGAATATGGGACGTAATCTGGATGCTCTGAAAGAGCTTATCACCAAGAAAGACATATACTTACGTCGTGCTTATGCTTTCACTCACGAACGATATATCCGACGAGCTTCATTTGCAGGCTCGATTAACAACAAAGATTTTCTGCATGATATTACAGGAAATCGAAGATTTTTGTGTTTTGAAGCTAAACGCATAGATTATCAAATTTTTACAGATTTAGACAAAGCCTATGCTCAAGCAATTAGTTTAGCTCAGAATGGGTTCCAATATTGGTTCTCGCAGGAAGAAATGGCCGAGCTGGAACAGAATAATGAGGAATTCCGGGCTGTAATTCCAGAAGAGGAGCAACTCATGGCCTTTTACGAACCATGCAACGATGCCGATCCTGAGGCAGTTTTTATGAAAACGACCGATATCTTAAAAAATTTGCTTCGTTTATCTGGTTTGCGCTCTTTGTCAGAACAGAAGTTAGGCAGGGTGTTGATGGCACATTTTAAACGAATAAAACGTCAAGGCCGTTACGAATATATGATAAAGACTAAAAATCAAGAAGTTACAAACCGATAAAATCGGTATTAAGGGGAGTGGCCATTATGCCTCTCCCCTATTTTTTGCTTTATGGGTAAGCAGGGTAAGCAGTCTGTAAAACTCAACCCAAATTACAACGGAAAGCGGAGTATCAGATTTTCAAAATCGAGAATCCACTTTTGCTGTTCCATGAAAGAGCATCCTAAAAGGCCATGAATCTGTATGCCCGATTCTTCTTCCACTTTTCCAAAGGCTGAGGACAAGTCCATGACTGAGAAATTAGCTTTGTATTCCTGCTCCTCCAAAGAAAAAGCCAGTTCAACAACATCTGTTGTTCGAAGTTCTCCATCTATTCCAAACTGACGCTGTTTGGCTGTTCCTCCCGAAAGTTGGAAGAACTCAGCTACTCGTCTGTCAAGGACATTGATGTTACTCCCCGTATCAAGCAAAAAACACAGGTTTTGGGCCTGTGCTTTTACGATGAGGAGGGGTAAACCTATTTGTCGCAATCCAATTAATTCTATTTTCTTCATTGTAGATGCTTGGGTAAAACTAATTTCCACGATTTATATGCAAGTTTTGGTTTCCACCTTACAGATGTAGTATCGACAATAGTGTGAACTGTTAGAGAGTCTGTGTCAAAGAAATATCCTATCTCCCCGGAATCCTCTGTCAAACAGACTGTAACTCCATACCCCGGACTCGTGTATTCATCAATGACCTCGCCTTTATCATCTTGTATTAAATATGTTTCATCATATGGTTCAAATATGTCCGCAGGATAAAATTCTGGATGGAATGTAGGATTACCATTATTATCGAAAGAGATAATTTCCATACTATAACTCCAACATGGATTATAATGTCTATGGAAATATTTTAAGACATAATAATCTTTCTCGCCATAATTAAATTGCCATACTCCACAAATTAAACCCGTAAAGTCTGAGCGCAAATTAGGTTTCCATTGCTTTTTTACAAGATTTCCATACAAATCTGTGAATTCTATATAGGTTACATAGTCAGAACCTTGACTAACTGTATCGACATCTCCACTGTAAAATCGGTATTTCCCATCCGGGGAATTTGATTGACAAAGTCCGGCAAAGAGTCTACTTCGATGTAAGAATCACATTTTGTGCGAATTTTGTCTATAATTTTGCCATATTTTAGTTTGGTCACAGAGTCTGGCCAAACCGGAGGTTTCTGGGGTATAACCAAATCTATCTGTGTAAGAACTGGCGAATTTATCAGGCTCTCACCTCTTGGTTGCTTAAGTGCTTGACCTCCACATCCAAACATCAGCAACACAATAAGTATAGACAGGTATTTTTTCATCTTTGGGTTGTCAGATTTTGCGCAGTTAGATTTTGTATATTATGGAAAAGTAAGTGAGTAAAACACTAATCATAATACTGGATGTCTCGGATTGTAATTGCAATGACACGCGACGTAAGGTCCTCATAAGATTTACCCATTTGCATTCTTAATTTAATCATATCTTCCGGGGACCGCCGATAGGCAATGCGATGTATCCACTCTCCGCGTTGATTATATTTGTACTTATAAATTATTGTTCCGGCATCCCATAATTTCCCCTTTTCAAAAACATCTACAGGTTCACTATGAGCTATCTCTTGCATTGTTTCTCCATCTATTGTAACTGTCTGAGCTTTATCATTCGTATAGAAAGCATGATTAACAGAAATAATATCATCGCTTAGATTGTATTCCCAAACATATCTATGCCAGCGCTGAATCTCAGTATTTTTCGTTGTTACAATATCTTGGTATATACAATTCCATTTTTCATCATAAGAATAATTATATTTTGTAACTGTTGCCGGATAATTCTCATATTGAGTAATTTCATTATATAGCAATTTTCCTGATTCGGCATCATACACCCAAGTACTTTCTTCTGTCTTTTCACCGTCTCTTGTAGTTGTATAATACTCAACTTTTTTACCAGCGGATGACGGCAGATATTCTACATCTGTTATAATTTTATTATCTCTAACAACTCTCATTAATCGGCCTTGGTCATCCCCAATTTGTATTTCTTCAAAAGAGAATGCATCATCACTATTTGGAATGTGTCCTCGTACTGTATTTTTTATTTTAAATGAATTATGCTTGGAATCTTTTGTAATTTCCAATACTGCACGTCCTTTTCCATACTGTATAATCTGTTTAGAACGCATTTCATCCTCTGGCTTCACATAATACACTCTTTTACGATAATCTTTTATATCTTTGATTAAAAGAACATTACCAAACTTATCATAATAGACTGTATCTGAATATGCTCCGGGAATTCCATGCTCTACTTGGCTAAAACCATAGGCTAAATCTAACTCAGAAGGAGCGCCACATATAACCTCTCCATTATCGAGAGTTAATGGTTCATAATGTTTGGTAATTATACATTTATGGGTTTCTTGTGGAAACTCCCATATATCAGCATCTCGACTACAACTACTTATTAATAAAGTCGAAATGATGAGGTATGATAATTTTTTCATATTTATTTGGAATTATCTACTTTGTTCAATTCGCTCTTTTTCCTCTCTTGTGAAATCACGGCCACATTGGACACAGATATAATCGTTGGTCTTACTTTGAAGATATCTAAGTCCACTAATCGGGGCACCGATAGTTTCTGGTTCAAATGCAGGATGTTCACAAGGGTTATCTCCCCATGCTTCACGGAGAGCTTCAGCTTTTTTAATATCCATAAGACGCACAGTTTTTTCTGCCGTCCCTCACAGATGGTTAGTCGTAAAAAGAAAGCGCAGGACTGAAAGCCTATTTTACTAAAGCAGGTTCTGGAATACCTCGATGGATAAAACAAGCAACAGCCCTACGCCTATATACTTGTGATAAGTATACGACGATAGGATAAGTTCGCTTATTCTCACCATCAATGAATTTTCCAGATTCGCTTTATGGGAATAAACTTACACTTTCCGTGTCAGTTAGTATGTCCCACAAAAGTAGAAAACTAACTCGGATAATGCAATAACTTATCCTAAATTTCAGGGCTGTTGCAAAGAACATTAAAAGCTATTTGTTCAGATAATGTCACATCATTTTTTAGACGGGCGGTAGTCTCGGTAATTATCACAAGCACCACGGATAATTTTCGCAGTTGCCGTATCCGGATATTTTTCAACAACCGTATGATAATGACATAACTGATGATGTGCATGTGCCGCACACTCATCGTCTGTAAACATCGCAAATGCATCTTTCAATAATATGTCACTCCGGCTTCGCGCCTTTTTACAACAGGCAGTCTCTGTCCAATCATTGACAACACTCCAGTATGATGTCCCGCGATAATACTGTGTCAAGGCCCAACAACGATCCATTGAATTGCGAATACCAACGGCGTAACGGATTAACATTTGCGCCTTGCGATTGGGATCAGTCGTCTGATTTGCTATTCGTTCCAAAGAGAGCATTTCGCGGGCAAAATTAAACTTGTAATCTGAATTGTCGTAAATTAAAACCTGACTATCTACGTTAAATGGATCTCGCTTCATATATCCGCCTCTATATGTGTTTAGTGTATATTGGAACGCCGACGGAACTTTACCCAGATATGCAACGGCCTCGGCATATCGCATCTCCCGCAGGCATTGTGTACCAATGATGTCATTAAAATAATCCAGACTGACATATCCTCTTGTATTTAAGAAATCATCAAATGCAGTTTGAGGATGTTTAAGCCTTTTGGTATAAGCAATAACATTGTCTACACCGATCGTATCCACCAGCATAAATAAAGAATTGCTATAATCAGAAGAATTCCACGAAGCATTTTTGCGATACTCGGCCATTGTGCCTGTTCTTGTGCTGTCTATGATGCAGCATGAATAAGTTTGCTTATCGACCAGATTATACAATCTGTTATCGGCCAAATTCGCGAGCTGTATTGCCCGGACACAATTCCCGTGTGCTATATATTTAGGGACAATGGTCGATAGGACAATTTTCCGCAGCATGTCATTCCAGTAATAGTAGCTGATATTGGCATTTAAGTAATATCCGTCTGCGGTCTCTTTCACAACTCGCTCATCTATATTGTCTATTATCTTCTTATCGAGCCACCGCAACTGACCAAATAGTGTTTGTTCATAAGCTGCATTACAAGGCAACAACTTCGCATCGAGATAGATTCGCAGAATTTTGATCGATTCTTTAGTAAACTTATCTCCCCGGGCATGCTCCGCCTTAGTTAACAGATCGGATGCTTGCTGCACTTTTCCATTTTTATCCGCAATATACGCAGCCGTATAGTACCACATTGCAGGATTGGCAGTCTTGCCTTCTGAAATAGCCTTTAATGCAAATTCAGAAAGAGGGAGAAGTGATGCCCACCACCCATCACTAGGTTCACCCCAACCATCAGACATTTCCTCAATGAATCGAATCAGTTGTTGTGTCGTGCTAGCCAGCATTGGCGAGTTCGGACAATATTTATAGACCAACTCCATTTGCTCGATTTCGCTGGTTTGTTTACCTTGCTTACCTGCACAGTAGAGCAACGAGCTAACATCCCCACATTCTGCATAAATCTGTTTTGCTTTTTCAATAGCCCCTGTCCGAAAATATGCGCCCGCAACATAAGGCCATATCATCTTTTTCAACAAGTTATCAGGAAGCTTATTTTGCATGTCATTCCAATAATTGATGCATTTATCGTATTGGGCGGTTGCAAATAGGGCACGAATTGCCTGCAAAGCATAACGATCTTGCAATCGTTTACCCCCATACGCTTGAGCTTGCGCGGCAACATCTGTTAATGTTAAGCTGACGTGATCGTTGTCTGTCGGATAGTACCACGGAGAACTTTGCTCCCAGCGAATTTTCTCGCAAAGCTTAGCAAGCAATAGAAACTCTGCGACTTCTCGATCTTTGTGCGAAACGATCCATTTGACAAACTGATTCTGCATCAGAGAGTCTTTCGCATTTGGCTGCGCAATAAGCTGAGGTATCCGTGCAATATCCTCGTAAGTAGATTTATAGACCGCTTTATAGATATCCTCAACAGGAATCTCGGCGGCGGTCTGCTTCTGCCAAAGTTCGCAGTTTAGTCTCGACTCACTCTTCAACTTAAGACGACCATACTCATCCTCAATGCACAACTCTCTATCATTCTCTGGATTATAGATGCGAAATGTATAATAATCCCGAGGAGTATACCACGGGCCACCGCACGGATGGGCCTGCTGCATTGGCAACAAAGAGAGTAGGAAGGCACTAACGATTGTATATATACATGATTTCATCGGGTGTGTATTTTGAAAGGTTTGCAGAATCCAGATGGTAAAGTATGACGGAATAGTTGTCTCCACCCAGTTCTTTCTCGACACGACATTGCGTCTTCAATATCTCGACATAGCGAGAATTTTCCAGCCGTATTATATCGCCCCTCAAGAGTTCGTGCGACTCTAAGTAGTGATCTTTAACGACCTTATAAGTTCCTTTTTTGAGTGATTGATAATATGTTTTATCAGAAAAATTGATTGTGCGCAATATGGCTCTGAATTTATTATCCCGAAACCACACGCCCCACGAAAAAGTCGGATATGCAAAATCAAGATGTAACGGATAAACAGCATTTTTCAGATAAAATTCAATATCCGAGTAATTCAATATGGAATTTTCAGTATCAGCGCTTTTTAATGCGCCAGTATTATACAACATCAGCACACCCCGATCAACGGGAGGAGGGTCTTTTCGCAATTGATGCAATCGGATCGTGGCACTTAATCCGACACCTCGCCTATACAAAGTATCTTTCGCAATCCTACATAATTCAAAATAGCTTTCCTGCGTCGTTCCTGTCCAGTCACAGTCAAACTGCACCTCGCTTATATTCGAGATTTTATGACGTGTGGCCATTGCCAAGATTCTGGTGGTAATTTTATCTGCATATTCTGCCTCCTTCCCCTTGACACTCCGCAGAGCCTCAAGCGTAATGTATACAGTAGGAACGATCTCTAGCCCGGCAGGAGGAGTTTGCGCAAACACAGTAGTTGCGATAGGTACTACGGTCAATTTCTCTTCAAGCCAACTATTATCCAGCGCTACGTCGAAAAATCGGATATACAACCGCTGTACATCGTACTTTTGCAAGAAATCCAATTCTGTCTTCGTCGGATCAAATGTTGTTTTCCAAAAATAAATCGAGTTACATTCCCGATGCGCTTTAACTATCCCGGTTTGCAGAGAATCTATCTTCTCAGAACCGGGGCTTTGTGTTACGGGTTGTCCGCATCCAATCGTCAGCAATCCGCAGAAGATCATTAAAAACCGACTCATGTGTAAATATCTAATTATTAAGTGTTTTATTGCAACAAATATCAAAAAAAGATTTCGTACAACATTGGGATTCTCCCGCCATTGTACGAAATCTAATCTGTACTGTACGAAATAGCTTTGCTCGTGCGATTATCTACGTCGCCAAACAATATAGCTTGCATTTTTAGGCAGACGTGGATTCTCTATTCCGAACTCACTCCGCTTACCATTGTCATCAACAGCCCACCCAAACGCAGAACTGCCAACTAAATAAATTGCATTAGTCATTCCTAAATCAACTAATGCCTGCGCAAAGTCATGGAAAGACTCTCCCGTACCGCTTTCAACCATCATAATCTCACCATTGCGATCACATAAGGCTCGACGAACAGCTTTATTCTTCGGTTCATTCTCTACTAACCTACCATTATCGACTAATGGATATTGACGAAAAAAATAACCATTTTTTTCAGTCGCTTCTTCAAATAATGGAGAGTTATTAGCTATACCAATAGTTATTTTATCGTCTATAATTGCGCAATAGCCTGTTTTCGACAATCCCCAAGCCAAAGGCTCCCCTTTCAATACAAATGCCCCAACAATTTTTCGATTATCCCGACGAATATCAGCAGCTTGTGCCGCGAAAATGATACTGGTATCACGTTTATCCAAACGTCCTACATGTAACGACATTTTGGCATTGTGCGGAATATAAATGCGTAATGGAATATCATTAATCACCGTATCTTGTATTTCAATAAATCCACGGGCCAATGAATCGACCTCTCGACCAAATTTTTCCAGTGTTACATCCACAGAATGTTCGATTCTCGGTTGTGGTTCAAAATAGGTTTGCTCATTCGGAACTTGAAACTTTTCACCAAGTATAAATACAGCTACAACAATTATGAAAATAGCTGCGATCACAACTCCGCCCCACATCCACCATCTATGTGAATTGGATTGTGTTGCATTACAGTCACCTCCAATTACTCGGATTTCATCGTCCCTAATATCTTTTTCCGTTTTCATTACCAGCCCTCCTTTTCCAAAAACTCCTTCAATTGTTTCAATGCTTCTCGCGATGCTGTAACAGAATGATTAACAGTCTCGACATCCGACAACACAAGTTTTTGCTTCGGAACATTAATATAATATATGTAGGAGCGGTTAATAATCAAACTTTTGCCAATGCGAATAAAGATGTTTCCTTCGACGCCAAGTTGACTGGCAATCATTTTTTCGATTTGCCCTAACTGGAATGACAACATACGCATTTCTCCATCAGCTTGCACAAGAGTGGAATAATTCCCATCCGATGAAATATAAACAATCCGGTCAGGCGCAATTCGCACAAGATCGTTCGAAGTGGATATAATCAAATGCTTCTTCATCGGTTATTCTATCGAGAAACAAAAATAGCCAAGTTATTCCTTATAGACAAAGTTTCTAATATAGAATGTATGAAATAGCCGATTTTCTGTATAAAATCACTATGGCACAACATTTACTCTTGCTTGCGGGGGTCTGCCCTGATGTAAGCCACAAGGCAGATTATAGCCCAGACAACAAGCGTTATATACAAATCTTTCATAAGCGAGAATTTAAAGTTAAATCGGATTTACCCCCTGAGGGGAGGGCAAAAATAAAGAGGCATGGATTGCTCCACACCTCTCCTTGTATTCAAACCTCCGGAGCTATCCCCGGATGATTTTCAGATAGTATTCCAGACTTTGAATCACCACATCTTCAATGAACTCCACAAAAGCCGAGTTATCCCCCGAAGATGCTTCTTCCAAAGTTTGGTAGTAGCGGCGTCTCGTGTCATTATCCCCTTTGATATTGGCAATGGGATAGCCGTGTTGCATCAATATAAGATTCATCAGCAGGCGTGCTGTCCGGCCATTTCCATCTATAAAGGGATGAATAGATACGAATTTCTCGTGCATCTGAGCTGCCAATACAACCGGATGCATGGAATCCTTGTTTGCCTCATACCATTGAAACAGCTCATCCATTTTGGGCTGTAACAAATAAGGTTGAGGTGGAATGTGTTTACTACCGCTGATAATGACAGGTACACGGCGGTATTTTCCGGCATTCTCCTTATCTATGCTGTGCAGGACAATGGAGTGAATATCCAACAGCACCCTTTCCGAGACAGGCTCTTTTTTCTGTGCTATGTCCTTGATAAAGTCAATAGCTTCTTTGTGGTTGATAGCTTCCAGATGCTCCCTCAGCCCTTTGCCTGCAATGGTAATGCCTTTGTTGACCACCATTTCCGTCTCATTGAGGGTCAAAGTATTTCCCTCGATGCGGTTGCTGTCATAGGTATACTCAATCTCCAGAGCCTCCGTAATGCGGTAATTCTCATTGGCCCTGTATTGATTCAGTTCACCTAAAAGGGTATCTATTTGTTTCAACTTGTCATCCATACGCACAAAAATACACAAATTTCAGACAAAAGATAATTTCCGTCGCTCTTTTGGAGGGCTTGTACACCTATCTTTCTATTATATAAGGAAGATAGATGTACAGCCTATACGCAGATAGATTGTATTATTATAACCAACTAAGTGCGCATCCTCCAACTTTCATATCATAATGGAGAAAGGGTGAGAAGGATAGTGATATTCTAAAGTGTGTGAGTGATAAGACTGAGGTGTGGGTTGGATAGAAAGAGGGTTTGGAATCTCAGTTAGTCATTCTACACACTTAGTTTTGGAATATATAGAAAAGTAAGTGCGTAAATTATACATCGCAGATTTTAGTGATTTCGTGACATTTTTTTGTGACAAGTTTAGGCAGGAAATTCAATTCCCATTTTATAAGTTTGTTGTATAATTCTAAAAATAGACACATTATGAATGAACAAACATCTTATTTATTGAAAAACTGGCTTGAAAATGCGCCAGAGAGTTGCCATCCATACGATATGGAAAAGTTTTACCAATTTATGCATGCTCTGTTAGAATACGATGATGGGATATTGGATTCCGACGAGTTCTTCAACACAATTAGAGAAACCAATATTGATTGGTCTCCGGAATATATTGAGGAATTCGCTAATTCATGGGAAAGTAGAATTGATACAATCGTTGGATTCTGCCAATACAATTCATCAAAGTAGTAAAGTAGCCCCTATTAATTAAAGGGGCTACTTTTTTACTCCACAAACCACCTGTACTCACTCTCTCCATAAAGGGCCTTATTGATGCCCTCTGCCAACTGTGAGGCATTGAGTGCCCTGTCCAAGAAATTGTCGATGTAGGAGGACTTATTGGCCCCTGTCAGGAGGTTATAGACCCTCCACATGGAAATCTCCCGGCCGAATGCATCCACCCCGAAATCCTCGTCTTGGTAGTAGGCTCTTGCCACCAGATTGATTTGGGTGTCTGTCATCAGGAGCTGAGGCAGTTTTCGTTTCTCCTCCTGCGGCAGACATTGATAAAGCCGGGACTTACCCAGAAACTGAGCAAACTGGTGTTCCGTCATGGAGGAACTCAGCAGGTTTTGCATCTGTCTTGTGTGCTTCTCCGGATTATAGAGCTGAAACAGCTCCATGACAGCCTTAAAGAGAGATTGTGTGTTCATTACCTTGATTTCACTTTTATAGCCGTCCGTACTGACACACATATTACAGCAAACCATGTTTTTGAAGCCCACGAAGACCTTGAATTTCTCCGCAGATTTCCTGTTGTAGAGGTTTTCATGGTTGTAGGCCCTTACTCCTCCTACCGTCAGCTTTAAGGGGTTTCCGTCGATGTCCTCGTGGATAGTGGGAATTTCAAAGCAGAACATCATCCGCTCGTAGTAGATGGTCTTGTCTGTCTCCAAAAGCTGGTTCACGGGCTTATGGATAGCTTCGGGGATTCTCCCCTTGATGATATGGCTTACCCTTATCTCAGGGCTGTCGATGCTCTCTCCCCGAAAGAACTCCTGTGCCGCCTCATAGACTGTCTCCACAAAGGCCGGATGGGAGATGGTCACCTCATTGTCTTTGGAGAAGACAGGAACCACACAATCCTCTTGCAGATGCCGTAAGGTGACAGCTTTGGTGTTGGCTTCCACAAAGGGTTTCAAAGGTTCCTCTTCCGCATGGTCAGAGGCTGGAAGAATCGGAGATACTGGCAGGGGAATCAGATTTTGTCTAACAGGATGGAGCTGGAGTGCTGTTTCCATAGTTTTGGGATGTTTGGGGTTGTACGATAGTTTGCTGGGAATTGAGGTTGCACCAGTTCAGGATGGCTTGCCCTACTTTCGGGGTGATGGTAAATTCGGGACGGCCCATGAATAGCCCTGTCCGGTCTTTGGAAGCCTGCACATGGTGTTTGAGGTCTATGTCCAAGACGACGGTAAATTCATAGTCCATGCCATCCCTTTGCATGGCTTTCAGCCCTACTTTTTCGGGGACTAACTTGCCATTCTTCTCATTGAGCACATAATCCTGTTTGGTACGCATGGTACAGATGATATGTGCCGGAGATTGGAGGATTTTCTGCACAAAGGCATTCTGACGGGGTGTGACCTTGGCCCAGTTGGCAAAGGAGTTGCCTTGCAGTCCTGCGTGGAAATCCAGCAGATAGTCCCAGCATTGGGAAATACTGTCCACAATGATTACCTCCATGCCTGCATTTTCACAGAGGGCAATAGCCTCGATGTAGTGTTCCGGGGAGTAGTCTCCTCCGAGGGAAACCACATTATAAGTTCCCAGATGGGCATAGAGGTCAGCAGAGCCATTTTCTGAATCTATGACGGCAATTTTAGACCAGTCGGAGGTCAGGCCATAAGCTAATAAAAGGGCTGAATAGGTTTTCCCGGAACCTGCACAGCCTTGGAGGGCTAATTTGATTTTGGCCCGGTGTCTTGTAGAGGGGCGGATGGTTAACATAGGAATAAAAGATAAAATTGTTATTTTTGTGAAAAATATAATATTATGGCTTGCAAAACACTTGAAGAATCAATCACAGAGGCATTAGCAATAAAAGCTAGCATATATGAAGTTAAATATGGTTATTCTATTTCCGATACTTCTCGTTATGAAATCTGGAAACAATCAACTATTCGGATATTATCCGCAGAATTTCCGGGAGACAGATGTATAGAAGATTTTGAAAACGCTATTACATCTTTCCAAAGTGGCTATCGGTCCCCATCTTCTTTCGACATGCTCATAGGAGTACTAACAGCTTGTAGAGATAATCCAACAATTATTCGAAAAAATTCTATTACACCTTCAAGCAAAGGGGATAAAGCAATAAATATAAATGTTAATCAGACTCAGACCCAGACACAAAAACAGGCTCAAAGTATAGCTATTGAGATATTTATAGACGCGGTTAGAGATGAATTAACAGGTAAGCAGGTTAAAGAAATAAAAGAGATTTATGCACAGGAGCCAGATGTTAAAAAGGCTCGCACTAAAATATTTGATAAAATAAAGAGTTTCGGATCAGATGTAGCGTCTAATGTTTTAGCAAATATTCTAACCAATCCGGCTATCTGGGGAAATTTATAAAACAGGCAGAAAGCCCAAAGCCTCCTGCCTGTATTGAGAGTGAAAAGCCTAAAACACAGCCAATGTAGGTGCTCCTCCCTCTCCACGCTGGTGGAGCATCATAAACATCTCCCCTGTCTCGGCATTGCACACTTGAGAGACCACAGGGTCCGTCAGAAGCCCCTCTTCCACTTTCCGGCTGCAAGGGCCACACTCACAGCCATAGACGAAGAATACCTTGCCTGTGTGGGGATTTCGCTTTACCTCCAGCTTATCAACCTCCTGCTGGGCTTTGAACTGAGCAACCTCCCATGTCTTGATGAATTTCAGAGTACTTTCCATACCAAAATTTGATTTTAAAGGATTGTGACGGGGGACTATCCCCCACGCCGTAGGCGGGGAGGGGTCAGGTGGGGATTGGAATGGATTTGTGCGGATAAAGCTGGAAAAAAATTAAAAAATAAAATTTTTGGATTCCTTTGACTCAGTAAATTATGTCTTATTAATAATATACTTGCTCAGGGCTTAGGACTGAGATTAGAAAGGAAAAGGGCTGGAGTTAGATACTCCAGCCCTTATGCTTATTCATTTTCTCCTATCAGCTCTGATTCGATTTTATCCATATCACGTTCAATGGAACCATTCAGAATCTTGGCATAATGCTGGGTCATGCGCACGCTACTATGACCTAACATTTTCGAAACATTTTCCAACGAAGCTCCATTTGCCAAAGTAACCGTCGTGGCGAAAGTATGCCGGGCACAGTGTGTCGTCAGATTTTTAGTTATTCCGCACAACGTCGCCAGCTCTTTGAGGTAAGCGTTCATCTTCTGATTACTCGGTACAGGCAATAGCTTTCCCGTCGCAGCCCGATATTCCGCATATTTCTCCAAAATACGCAATGCCGGGCGCAATAAAGGGATGTTACACATATTGTTGGTCTTGTTTCGGGCTTTTCGCAACCACTGCCTACCCCGCTTACCCTCGACGATATTTTCCGTGCTGAGAGAGGCCACATCGACATAAGCTAATCCGGTCAGACAACAAAACAGAAAAACATCGCGAACCTGTTCCAAACGCGAAATGCCGATCTGCTTTTCTTCCAGCCGTTTCAACTCATCCTGCGTCAAAAATTCCCGTTCAACTGTTTGCATTCTAAGAGGTAGCAAATCTATTGGATTGGTCTGAATAAGTCCCCGCGTTTTTGCAAGATTCACAATCTTGCTCAGATTACGCAAATACTTGACCGTCGTGTTGTTATTGTTACTCCGAACCGTCATTAAGTAATGCTGATACTCCTCCATGAGTTGTGCATCCAACGCTTTAACCTCTATATCGCCGATGCCGCGAGTCGCTGTCAAAAACTCCCGGAACAGTTTCAGCGAGGTCAGATGCCGTTTATAGGTATTGGCAGCCACCGTCTTTCCAATCAGTTCTTTCATCCGGGAATTGTGCTCCTCATAAAGTTTGCACAGCATTTCACCCTCCGGCTGTTCAACACCTCGGTATTGCCGCATTACCTCTTGAACGCTTACCTGCTTACCCTCGGCCAACAACCCTTTTTCAATGTCGTAAATCCGAAACTCCTGCTGGTCGAGATACTCGTTCAACTGTTTGTTTACGAGGGTATTGTTCCTTACCCTGCCTTTGGCCGTAACCCATTGGGACGGCATAGTGCTCCGCCGAAGCGAGCACTCAACATACTCCTGATGGGAGGAGACACGCATAAAGATAGGCACAGAGCCATCTTTAAGCGGTTTCCTCCGCTTAACAAAAAATAAAATGGATAGCATCGTTACGATGAATTTATCGGGAAATCCGATGGTACAAAGATAAGTAAAATAAACGAGTTTTGCAAGCGTAAAATACTGCAATACAGAGAAATATACAGTACTCTCTTGGACTTTTACTTGGACTTGGGAAGTCCAACTGCAACTCCCATGAATTCTCCAAGTAAACTCTTTCCGAATCCTGCCGAGAACTGCATACAGGGCACAAAAAGAAAATCCCGTAATTCTCAGAATTACAGGATTTTTCTCATAACTACTTGATTTTCAGTGGAGGTGGCGGGAGTCGAACCCGCGTCCAAACAGGGAACCCGAAAGCTTTCTACACGCTTAGCCGCCATTTGATCCTTCTCCCCGTGCCTGGCAGGCAGCGACCGAACACGAGGCCCAGTTCCTTGATTTTCGCGCACCGGCCGGAACACTCCGGCGCACTATCTCTAAATGGATGATACCCCGTATGAAGAGCCGTTAAAGAGCGGAACGTCCCTTCGGGATACTCGTCGCCAAAGCGCCTGGGCTTCGGCGATTAAGCCAATTTTCCTTGAAAATTAGGCAGCGAGTGCAAGGCTGTTATTGCCATTTGTAGTTTGAGCATCGGGATTAACGAGCCGCCACACAGCGCTCGGCGTGCTTACAATCAAACTCTGCCTGCTGTCAAAACCAGGCACCCCCGGTCTTTCCGCGCAAAGTCAATCGGAAACGGTGCAAAGATAGTACAAACCGCGGGCATTCGCAAATTTATTTGACAAATGCCGTGCGCAGCCCCGCCGGACCGAAGGCATCGGCTGTGGGATTTCCCGGATCCGGAGCCTCCGCGGCCGGAAACCGTCCCCGCTTATCCGTTCCGAAGCAGCTGGCGGAGCGTCTGCCGCAGTTTGTCGCCCGTGAGGGGTTTGGCGAGATACTCGTTACACCCGGCATCGAGGGCCTTCTGGCGGTCACGGTCGTAGGCGAACGCCGTCACGGCGATGATCGGAACTTGACTGCCGCTGCTGCGAATCTGCCGCGTGGCCTCCAGTCCGTCCATCACGGGCATCCGAATATCCATCAGCACCGCATCGGGGTTCGTCTGCGCGCAGAGCCGCACGGCCTCCGCGCCGTTGCCGGCGCGGATCACGTCGTACTCCTTCTTGAGCATCAGCGACACCAGCAGGTAGTTGCTGTCGGTGTCCTCGGCGACCAGCAGCAAAGGCCGTTTGCCGTCGCGGGCCGCCGGCACGAGCGCAGGCGGCGCCCCGGCCGGATGTTCCGGCGCGCAGGCGCACGAGCCGACCGGCACGGTGAACCAGAAACGCGAACCCTTGCCGAGTTCCGATTCGACGCCGATATGCCCGCCCATCTGTTCGACGATCGACTTCGAGATCGACAGTCCCAGCCCCGTGCCCTGCACGAAATTGTTGAGCTTGACAAACCGTTCGAAGATATTTTTCAGATGTTCCCGGTCGATGCCCGTACCGGTGTCCTCGACCGAAAAACGCACGTTGTCCCCCTCGATTGCATAGTCGAGCGTAATGCTGCCTTCGGCGGTGAATTTGAGGGCGTTGTTGATGAAGTTGGTGATGATCTGCGTCAGCCGGTTCTTGTCGCCCAGGATGCAACACCGTTCCTCGCGGCGGATGAAACGCAACTCGACGGGGCGGTCCTGCACCTTGAGGCTCAGCGACCGCACGACCTCCTCGCACATTTGGTTGACATCGACCGAACCGAAGTTGAAGTCGAATGTCCCGGCCTCGATTTTCGAAAGGTCGAGAATGTCGGATATGAGTTGGAGCAGCAGGTCGTTGTTCTCCTCGACCACATGGATGTATTCGTTCCGCTCCACGGGGTCGTCGGTCTCGGCCAGCAGGTTCGAGAAGCCCACGATGGCGTTGAGCGGCGTGCGGATCTCGTGGCTCATGTTGGCCAGGAAGGCCGATTTGAGACGGTCGCTGACCTCGGCCTTGTTCTTGGCCTCGATCAGCCGTTTCTCGGTCATCTTCAGCTCCGTGATGTCGTAGTTGACGCAGACCATCTCGATCTTTTTCGGATCGTTGTTCATCGGGTTGCGCACCACGTTGATCCGGGTCCAGTTCTCCGAACCGTCGTCGTTCAGGATATGCAGGTCGAGGTTGAAGCTGTCCGACTCGTTCGCCTTGACGCGCGTGATCTCCCGGATAATCGCGTCGCGGTCGGCCGGGTCGACATGCGGGTAGATGCCGATGATCTCCCGGAGCGGCGTTTCGGGCTTCTCCCCGAGGTTCAGATACCACTGCGGGACTCCGTCGCCCTCCTTGGTCAGCAGGTCGAAACGGCAGTAGCCCATTTTCCCCAGGCGGCTCACCAGCGAGAACGAGGTTTCGAACTCCGCGAGCCGCGAGTGGGCGCGGTTGATCTCCGTATTGTCGATGTTGATCAGCATGAAGTTGGCCAGCCGCCCCTGCGAGTCGTAGAGCATGTTGACCGTGGTGTAAATCTCCAGGAATCCGGTTTTCGCCGAGGTGTAGTAGCCGCCCAGCCGGTCGAAGGGATAGTTGAGCCGGAAGGCCTGTTCGCGCCCCTGACGGACGCCCTCGCGGATCTCCTGCGGCACGAGCGGATTCTCGAAGAAGTTCAGTCCCACGGCGTCCTCTTTCCGGGAAACGCCGAAGATCTCCATGTCCTTGTTGTTGATGTCGACCAGCCTGCCGTCGGGGTCGTAAAGCTCCACGCCGACCTGGATGTTGTCGAAGATGTTGCGCAGCAGTTTCTCGTTGCGCTGGATCGTCTCGTGTGCCTGGTGGATTTCGGTCTGGTCGAGGAAAAAGCCCGTGATCTCGTCCTCGCCCGTGGAGTAGAGAACGTAGTGCAGGTAACGGTCCCCGGGGTCGGCGCAGATGTCGCCTTCGACGTAACTGCCCGTCCGGAGCACCTCGGCGGGGCCTGCGAGGTGTTTTTCCAGGTCGATGCCCAGTTCGGAGGCCGTGCGTCCGATGTACGTCTCCCGGGAAGCGCCCACGATTTCGTCCGTGGCGTCGTTCGTCTCGACGATCCGGTAGTCGCACAGCGCCCCGTCCTCGCCGTAGAGCAGCTTCATCCGGACGTAGCCCAGGGGCATGTGGCGGTAGAGGCTTTGCAGATAGAGCCGGTCGTCTTGCGCCGCCTGCTCGGAACGCTGCAACTCGAGGCACAGACCGATGATATTGACCAGCGAGGCAAACCACTGGCAGTCCTCGTTGGTCCAGCTCCGGTGCTCCCCGACGATGTCGATACCGGCATACCCCCACACCTTGTCGCGGG
The DNA here is from genome assembly GCF_042852885.1 of Alistipes sp. i18-0019-D1. Classification (NCBI taxonomy): domain Bacteria; kingdom Pseudomonadati; phylum Bacteroidota; class Bacteroidia; order Bacteroidales; family Rikenellaceae; genus Alistipes; species Alistipes sp. i18-0019-D1. The sequence continues at coordinate 3,543,436 of NZ_AP031424.1, read as the reverse complement.
AGACCAGCGGCATGATGATCAGCGACTTTATATCCTGCACCTCCAGCAGATCATGTTCGCCCGACGCCTCGGGAGGCAGTTCGTCGAGGTCCGAAAGGATGATCGGCAGGTTTTGCTGGATATGCTCCGTCCACCACGGGAAATCGTCCATCGGGAGCGAACTCAAACGGTCCTGCTCGCTGGAAACCCCGTCCGCCGTCACTTCATAGGTGCAGTCGTGCGTGCGCCGCTCCCAGTCGAACTCGATGATATAGGCGCGTCCGCCGCGGAACATCGTGAGCACCTCGTGGAGTATCTTGTTCACCGTGTCTCCGGTCTTCCCGGTGTGCAGCAGCGACAGCAGCGTGTGCGAAATGCTGGTGAGGCGGTAGAGCAAATCGTCGATACGCGCCTTGTCAGGCCCGACCGTCCCCTCCCCCTGCGCCGGTCCGGCAGGCCGCACGTAACCGATCAGCATATCGCCATCGGGTGCGGTCTCGCGGTGAATCAATTTCCACACGAACCACTGCTGCCGCCCGTCGGGCAGGACCAACGGGAGCGTGCGTTCGAGCGTGCTATCACCGTGGAACAGGCAAGTTTCGGAGCCGGAATAACGCATGTAAGGCTCCGGAATATGGCTTTTGAATTCGTCGAATCCGATTTCCGGAGTCGGAAACCGGAGCAGGTCCTGCAAAAAACCGGACATGCGGATAACCCGGCGGGACATGTCCGCTTCCCACCAGCCGGCATTCATATCCCGCATGACCGCTTGCAGAATCTCGTGTTCTTTCATAATTTTGTCAAATCCCTGGAAAAAGGCATCTAACAAAAGTAGGCATTGAGGCCGGAATATGCAAATAATGGGTAGCGTTTTTAGACACAAATCCGTTCTGCGCAAGGCACATTCCGGCCACAGCCGTCCTCCGGGCGAAAACGGAGCGCTTTTTCGCCGGACGGAAGAAGGGTATACGAATATTTTGCTTATCTTTGGCTTCGCCTTAGATACTCCGCTTCAACAATGCTCAAATAAATTTGGCATTGTATTCGGCTTATTCGTATCTTTGGGGGCGGGGTCGTAACAACCCTTTTCGGAGTCAGAACGTTTTACTGAAATTGCCCGTGATTCAGTTTTGCACCCTCCCGGCTTTTTGCTATTTTTTGTTTATTTATTCGGAAAACAGAGCGAGACGCTATGAATGAAAAATATGTCGTAAATCTCCGCGACGTGGCTATCTACCACGCCGACGATCCCTTCGGCGGCTGCTCGGAGAAGAAACTCCTGCAACGGGGCGAAATGGTCCTCTCTGAGGTCAACCTCTCGGTGGCCCCGGGCGAATTCGTATACCTGATCGGCCGTGTCGGGAGCGGAAAAAGCAGTTTACTCAAAACTTTATATGCCGAGGTGCAACTCCTTACGGGAAAGGGATATGTCGCAGGCTTCGACCTGCGCCGCCTGCGCCGCAGGGACATCCCCTACCTGCGCCGCCGCATCGGCATCGTCTTCCAGGATTACCAGCTGCTCACCGACCGCAACGTCTTCATGAACCTCTACTACGTGATGAAGGCCACGGGCTGGAAGCGCGAGCAGGAGATCCGCGAACGCATCGACCGGGTGCTGGGACTGGTGGAACTGGGGGCCAAGAGCTACAAGATGCCCTTCGAACTTTCGGGCGGCGAGCAGCAGCGGCTGGTGATCGCCCGCGCGCTGCTGAACGACCCGCAGGTGCTGCTGGCCGACGAGCCGACGGGCAACCTCGACCCGGTGACGGCCGACGGCATCATGCAGTTGTTCCAGAAGATCGCCTCGCAGGGCTGCGCCGTGGTGATGTCGACGCACAACACCGCCCTGATCGAGAACTACCCCGCCCGCGCCGTGCTCTTCTCCAAGGGCCGGATCCGCGAGGTGGACCTCAAGGCCGAGCTGGCGTAAATTCCGCGCCGGGGCCGCAAAGCGAACGAACAGGCAAAAAAATCGTCTGTAAAGCCGTTTCCGGACGCTTGTTTTATCCGGAAATATTTCGTATATTTGTACGATATTTAAAGACTACGATGAGTACCGAATTAGAAAACGTAAAAAAACAAGAAGAAGAATATTCCGCGTCGAACATCCAGGTCCTCGAGGGCCTCGAAGCGGTGCGCAAGCGTCCCGCCATGTACATCGGCGACATCGGCGAGAAGGGTCTCCACCACCTGGTTTACGAGGTCGTGGACAACTCGATCGACGAGGCGCTGGCGGGCTACTGCACCGACATCGACGTGACGATCAACGAGGACAACTCCATCACCGTCAGGGACAACGGCCGAGGCATTCCGACCGACTACCACGAGAAGGAGGGCAAATCGGCGCTCGAAGTGGTGCTGACGGTGCTCCACGCCGGCGGTAAGTTCGACAAGGGCAGCTACAAGGTCTCGGGAGGTCTGCACGGCGTCGGCGTCTCGTGCGTCAACGCGCTTTCGACGCTGCTGATCGCCGAAATCCACAGCCGCGACGGCAAGATCTACCGCCAGACATACAGCAAGGGCGCCCCGACCTCGCAGGTCGAGGTGGTCGGCGAATGTACGGACCGCGGTACGATCATCACCTTCAAGCCCGACGGCTCGATCTTCACGCATACCACCGAATACAAATACGACATCCTGGCCAACCGCCTGCGCGAGCTGGCGTTCCTGAACAAGGGCATCAGCCTGAACCTCTACGACAAGCGTCCCGACGAGGAGGGCAAGACCCGCGAGGACCACTTCTACTCGGAGGAGGGACTCAAGGAGTTCGTCAAATACCTCGACGCCACGCGCGGCACGCCGATCGTCGAGCAGATCATCTACCTCGACACCGAGAAGAACGGCGTCCCGGTGGAGGTGGCCATGCAATACAACGATTCGTTCTCGGAGAACGTACACTCCTATGTAAATAACATCAACACCATCGAGGGCGGTACGCACCTGACGGGCTTCCGCCGTGCGCTGACCCGTACGCTCAAGAAGTACGCCGAGGATTCGGGCATGCTCGCCAAGCTGAAGTTCGACATCAACGGCGACGACTTCCGCGAAGGACTCACCGCTGTCGTATCGGTGAAGGTGCAGGAGCCGCAGTTCGAGGGACAGACCAAGACCAAACTGGGCAACGACGAGGTTGCGGCCGCCGTCGACCAAGCCTTGGCCTCGGCGCTGGGCGACTATCTGGAGGAGAACCCCAAGGACGCCAAGGCCATCGTGCAGAAGGTGATCCTCGCGGCTACGGCCCGCCACGCGGCGCGCCACGCCCGCGAACTGGTGCAGCGCAAAACCGTGCTGTCGGGCGCCGGGCTTCCCGGAAAACTCGCCGACTGTTCGAGCCGCGACCGTTCGATCGCCGAGATATTCTTCGTCGAGGGCGACTCAGCAGGCGGTACGGCCAAATCGGGCCGCGACCGGAATTTCCAGGCCATCATGCCGCTGCGCGGTAAGATCCTGAACATCGAGAAGGCCCAGGAGCACCGCATGTGGGAGAACGAGGAGATCAAGAACATGTTCACGGCCCTCGGCGTCACGATCGGAACCGAGGAGGACTCCAAGGCCCTGAACCTCGAAAAACTGCGCTACGACAAGATCATCATTATGACCGATGCCGACGTCGACGGAAGCCATATCGCCACGCTGATGCTGACGTTCTTCTTCCGCAAGATGAAGGAACTGATCGAAAACGGCCACGTCTATATCGCCACCCCGCCCCTCTACCTCGTGAAGAAGGGCAAGCAGGAGCGTTACTGCTGGACCGAGAAGGAGCGCGACGAGATCTCGGCCGAGTTCGGCAAGGGCGTGCACATCCAGCGTTACAAAGGTCTCGGCGAGATGAACGCCCACCAGCTGTGGGAGACGACGATGAACCCCGACACGCGCATCCTGCGCCAGGTGAACATCGAGAACGCCGCCGAAGCCGACCGCATCTTCTCGATGCTGATGGGCGACGAGGTTCCGCCCCGCCGCGAGTTCATCGAGCGAAATGCGCATTACGCGAATATCGACGCATAAACGACAGTCAAAAAAAAGGATTGCCCTCTTCAGGAGGGTGATCCTTTTTTTTAATAACCACCGCAAATCGCATTGTTGAGAATAATCCTGACGACGGATGCCATAAAGTCCTCTCCGAGGAGAGGATTTAGAGGAGGGTCGGATTTGCAAACGACGCCGGAGGCGGCGAATAAAGACGATCAGATGCGATGAAACGGTCTATAATATCAAAAACTTACTGATCTTATGAACGTAACGGTAATCGGAGTCGCCGGGGGAACCGGCTCGGGAAAATCGACGCTCGTCAAGCGTTTGCAGGAAGCGTTCGTCGGCGACGACGTGGTGACGCTCTGCCACGACTACTACTACAAGGCGCATCCCGAACTCACCTACGAGGAGCGTACGAAACTCAACTACGACCATCCGCAGGCCTTCGACACGGAGATGCTCGTGGAGCATATCAAGGCGCTGAAGAACAACGTGCCCATCGAACACCCGGTCTACTCGTTCGTCGACCACGACCGCACGTCGGAGAGCGTGAGCGTGAAACCTTCGAAGGTGATCATCGTCGACGGCATCCTGATCTTCGAGAACAAGGAGCTGCGCGACCTGATGGACATCAAGGTTTACGTCGACACCGACGCCGACATCCGGCTGGCGCGGCGTATCCTGCGCGACGTCTGCGAGCGCGGGCGCACGATGCAGTCGGTCATCACGCAGTACACCTCGACAGTGAAGCCGATGCACGAGGAGTTCGTCGAGCCGTCGAAGAAATACGCCGACGTGATCATTCCCGAAGGCGGCTTCAACTCGGTGGCCGTAGCGATGCTGATCCAGAACATCCGTTCGCTTATCGAGCGCAGTAAATAGGTAACTTAAGAGCATACTTAAAATGATGAAGCTATGAAAAAATTTATTGCTTTTCTAATTATCACGCTTTCATTTGATTCGTTTGCTTTTGCTCAAAGCACCAACGATGAAACTGAAAAAGCACCGCCAATGGAAGGTGTAGAGTTAATTCGTAAAGTTTTACATTTTGATATAGAAGGCGAAATATATACCGATGTAGAAGTTGCTATCAAATCCAATAGCCCAGATTACTTTTTCGTTAATAAGCATAGGGTTAAAGTAAAAGTAACAGACTCTAACGGTAAAATAGTATGGAATAAGACTATGAAAAATGTCTATCTATATGTTTTTTCTAATGGACAAATTCAGGTTGGAAGACCCAAATTCAGTCAACTTGTAATTTATTCAGGTAAACGTGCCAACAAATATGAGAAAGGCATAATAAGAGAAAAAGAAGGCGTGTATAATTAGAATAACACCCAATCAAATAATAACACGAGCCCCGGACTTCTCGAAAAGAGATCCGGGGCTCGTGTATATCCGCTTTAAGCATCGCTTTATCAGATGCCGGTTATCTTCTTGATTTCGTTGAGTTTGTTCAACGCCTCGATCGGGGTCAGCGAGTTGATGTCGAGGCCCTTGATCTGGTCGCGGATCTGCACCAGCACGGGATCGTCCAGCTGGAACATCGACAGCTGCATGTTCTGCGGCCCGGCGCTCTCGGCGGCCTCCTTCACGGCCTGCGCCGCGGATTTGCGGCCCCGCTCCTTGAGGCTGCGGCTCGGCACGATCTCGTTGTTGCCGTAGACCAGTTCGAGGTTGCGCAGAATCTCGTCCGCCCGCGAGACGATCGACACCGGCATGCCGGCCATGCGGGCCACGTGGATACCGAACGAATGCTCCGTGCCGCCGCGCTCGAGCTTGCGCAGGAAGACGATCTGGTTGCCCATCTCCTTGACCGAGACGTGGTAGTTCTTCACCCGGGAGCACATCTGCTCCATCTCGTTCAGCTCGTGGTAATGCGTGGCGAAAAGCGTCTTGGCGCGGGCCGAGGGGTGGTTGTGAAGGTATTCGACCATCGCCCAGGCGATCGAAATGCCGTCGTAGGTCGACGTGCCGCGGCCGATTTCGTCGAGCAGCACGATGCTGCGGTCCGAAATGTTATTGAGGATGCTGGCCGATTCGAGCATCTCGACCATGAAGGTCGACTCGCCCTGCGAAATGTTGTCCGAAGCCCCGACGCGCGTGAAAATCTTGTCCACATAGCCGATATGGGCCGACTTCGCGGGTACGTACGAACCCATCTGGGCCATCAGGATGATCAGCGCGGTCTGGCGCAGCAGCGCCGACTTACCCGACATGTTGGGTCCGGTGATCATCATAATCTGCTGCTGCTTGTCGTCGAGCATCACGTCGTTGGGGATGTACTCCTCCCCCACGGGCATCAGCGTCTCGATCACCGGATGGCGGCCCTGACGGATGTCGATGCGCTTGCCGTCGTCCAGCACGGGACGCACGTAGCGGCGTTCGCAGGCGATGCGTGCGAAGGACTGGAGGCAGTCGATGCGCGCCACCGCGGCGGCATCGCGCAGCATCGGCGCCAGCGAACCGCAGATATAGGCCATGATCCCGGCGTAGATGCGCTGCTCCAGGATGAGCATCTTCTCCTCGGCGCCGAGAATCTTCTCCTCGTACTCTTTCAGTTCGCCCGTAATGTAACGCTCGGCGTTGGCGAGGGTCTGCTTGCGGATCCACGTCTCGGGGACCTTGTCCTTGTGGGCGTTGCGGACCTCGATATAGTAGCCGAAAACGTTGTTGTAGCTGATCTTGAGCGACGGGATGCCCGTGGCCTCGCTCTCGCGCTGCTGGATGCGCGCGAGATAGTCCTTGCCGTGGAGTGCGATGCGGCGCAGGTCGTCCAGTTCGGGATCGACGCCGTCGGCGATCACGCCGCCCTTCTGTATCTGGTTGTTCTGCGGGTCGGGGTAAATTTCGCGGGCGATACGCTCGCGAACCTCCGCCAGAGGGTCGATCTGCTCTGCCAGCGCATGCAGACGGTCGTCGTCGGTGGACTCCAGCGCAGCCTTGAGCGTCTCGATGGCTCCGAGCGAGTTCTTGAGCTGCACCAGTTCGCGGGGCGTGACCCTCTGGGCGGCGATACGCCCCGCGATACGCTCCAGATCGCCCACCAGCGACACCTGCTCGCGGATGACATCCGCCAGATCGGCGTCTTTGATCAGCCGTTCCACCACATCGAGGCGCTCGTTGATCTTCGCGGGGTCCTTGATCGGCATGGCGATCCAGCGTTTCAGCAGGCGGCCGCCCATCGGCGTCAGCGTGCGGTCGATCACGTCGGCGAAACTGCACTTCTCGCGCGCGCCGTTCGACGAAAAAAGCTCCAGGTTGCGGATCGTGAACTTGTCGACCCACACGTAGTCGTCCTGGTCGATACGCGCGATGGAGGCGATATGGCCCGTTTCGCGGTGCTCGGTGAATTCGAGGTAGTAGAGAATGGCCCCGGCGGCCGAAATGCCGCTGGTGAAGTGGTCCACGCCGAAACCCTTGAGGGACTTGGTCCCGAACTGCTTGCAGAGTTTCTCGCGGTTGACGTCCTCCGAAAAGACCCACTCGTCGAGGCGGTAGGTGTAGAGTTTCGACCCGAACGAGCCGGAAAAACGGTCCTCGTAGCCGCGCTGGTAAACGACCTCCTTGGGCTGGAGGTTCGAAATCAGCTTGTCGACGTAGCCGTCCGTCCCCTCGGCCACGTAGAACTCGCCCGTGGAGATGTCCAGAAAAGCCACGCCCGTCGTCTGCCGGCCGAAGTAGACCGACGCGATGAAGTTGTTCTCCTTGTTGGCCAGGATGTTGTCGCCCAGCACGATGCCCGGGGTCACCAATTCGATCACGCCGCGCTTGACGAGTCCCTTCACCAGTTTTGGGTCCTCCAGCTGCTCGCAGATGGCCACGCGCTCACCCGCCCGCACCAGCTTCGGAAGGTAGGTGTCGACAGCATGGTAGGGAAATCCCGCCAGTTCGACGTACGTCGCCGATCCGTTGGCGCGGCGCGTGAGCGTGATGCCCAGAATGCCGCTGGCCTTGATCGCATCGTCGCCGAAGGTCTCGTAGAAGTCGCCCACGCGAAACAGCAGAATGGCGTCGGGATGTACTGCCTTGATGGAGTAATACTGCTTCATCAGGGGCGTCTCGACATATTTTTTGTCGATTTTCTTTTCGGAAGTCAAAATAGAATATTGTATAATTTATACAACAAAGATAGGCCTTTTTTGGATGCCGTGCAAAGCCGGCAACCAATTTTTTTTCGCCCGTCCGGCAGGTTCTTTCCGCCGGAGCGTCAGAGAATCCCGTTCTCGGAGAACATTTTGCGGTAAAACTCCGCCTTCCACTCCACGGGACGCGGAAAGGCCCGCGACGAGGAGGGCATGCGCCACAGCGTCAGGTCGCGCCCCGCAAAGGGCATCGGCACGCACTCCCCCACGGCGGGTTCGCCGCAGCCCGTGATGGCGCGCAGCGTGTCGGTGGCTTTCTGTCCCGTCGTGACGACGGCCCGGCAGGCGGGAATGCGGGCCAGCAGGGCTTCGAGGTCGACCTCGCGCACCACTTGAAGTGCCGCGTCCGACGCATTGTCTTTCAGTCGGATGACCTCCACGGCCGTATCGTAGAGCGCAATCCCCCGCTCGCGGCAGAAAGCCTCGATGCGCTCCCGGTCGAACCGCCGTCCGCCCGGTTCCAGGAAGTGCATTTTGTCACCCGCCGCGAGGTAACCCACGATCCGCCACATGTCGTTTTGCAGATTGGGATAGAAGAACTCCATCGACCAGCGGATGCGCTTGGGCGGAAAGCTGCCCAGCATCAGCAGGCGGGCGTTTTCGGGCAGGAAGGGTTCGAGGGGATGCCGTTCGCTATTCATAGAATTTTTCGTCGAAATTTACAAGGTATAATTTATCGGTGGCGCGCGTCAGGGCCGTGTAGAGCCAGCGGAGCATGTCGCGCGACATCGGCTCGTCGCCGAACAGGCAGCGGTCGACGAAGACCGCCCGCCACTGGCCGCCCTGCGCCTTGTGGCACGTGACGGCGTAGGAAAACTTCACCTGAACGGCGTTGAAATGCGGATTTTCACGGATTTCCTTAAAACGTTTCAGTTTGCTCTTGATGTCCGTGTAGTCCTTCTCCACCTCGTAGAAGAGGCGCGTCGACTCCTCGCGCGTGAGCGAGGGCGACTCCGAGGCGATCGTGTCCAACAGAATCTTGCACTCGATCTCCGCATCGTTATAGTCGGGGAATTCGAGCACGGCGTCGGCGAAGCGGAAACCGTAGAAATCCTCGAACCGCCGCAGGCGTTTCAGCCGCGCGATGTCGCCGTTGGCGATGAAGTTCATCGGGCAGTCCTCGGTGTGCTCGGGAAAGTAGTAGTTGTTCTTGACGACCATCAGCATGTCGCCGCTCTCGATCTCCTCCTCGGCATAGAGCACGTTGCGGCGGATGCCCTCGTTGTAGCGGTTGGCCCGCTTGTTCGAGCGCGTGATGACGATCGTCTCGTCGCGGCCGTACCGGGCATAGCAGTCCTGGAGCTTTTCGAGGAACTCCCCGCCCTCGACCGCCTCGATGTCGGGGAAATCCATCTCGAAACGGGGAATCTCATAAAGCCCGTTTTCGAGCATGCAACGCACCAGCGTGGCGTTGAAGAGGATGCCCGACTGCGCCTCCTGCCGCACCACCTCGTCCATCGTGCCGTAGACGATGTCACCGTAAGCGTCCATCGACGCCGGGTCGAGCGCCGGGCTGAAATCGGCCCCGACGGGCGGCAGCTGCGCGCTGTCGCCGACCAGCACCAGGCGGCATCCGCGGCCGCTGCGGACGTACTCCACGAGGTCCGAAAGCAGCGATCCGCTGCCGAAAACGGCTCCGCCCTGCGAGTTGTCCGAAAGCATCGAGGCCTCGTCGACGATGAACACCGCTCCGCGCTCGGGGTTGATGTTGAGCGAGAATTTCGATTCGTAATCGGCGTTCGTGCGCTGACGGTAAATGCGTTTGTGGATGGTAAGTGCCTTTTCCTGAGCGTATTGGGCCAGCACTTTAGCGGCACGCCCCGTGGGGGCCAGCAGCACGGGTTTGATTCCCAGGTCTTTAAGCGCACCGACAAGCCCGGCGATAAGCGTCGTTTTTCCGGTTCCGGCATAGCCGTTCAGCACGAAAATCCTCGAAAAATCGTCGTCTGCGAGATATTCGGACAACTTTTCTATAATTTTTTTTTGTCCGGGAGTTGTTTCGAAACAAATTTTAGCGTAAATTTGGGTCGCGATACGTGTGCTGAACATGCGTCGGTTTTTAATTGATGCAAAATTAATAACAAATATTTATTTAAAATGAAAAAACTCTTTCAAATCATTCTTGCCGTAGCAATCGTGGGTTTGATCTACGTCATCTACGTCCAGATCTCCACCCCGATCCGGTTCGACAAAGAAACGAAGGCGAAGAAAGCCCAGGTTATCGACCGCATCAAGGATATCCGTACGGCCCAGCGCGCCTTCAAATCCAAGTACCAGCATTTCACGGCCAGCTTCGACTCGCTGACGGCATTCGTGCTGACCGACACGCTCGAACTGGAGCGCAAGATTGTCGACGAAGACGACTCGGCGGCCATGGCCATGCTGAAGAAGTCGGGCAAAAAGAATATTGAAAAGTTCAAGATCGCTGTGATCGACACCATTTTCGCCCCCAAAAAGGTGACGCGTCAGGATGTCGAGAATTTCCGCTACATTCCCGGAACCGGCAACAAGGCCCAGTTCATCATGGAGGCCGGCATCATCACCACCGAGTCGAAGGTCGTGATTCCCGTCGTGGAGTGCCGCGCACCCTACAAGATGTTCCTCGACACGGTGGCTTACCGCCAGGAGGTGATCAACCTGATCGACGACGAGCAGAACAACTTCAACCGCTATCCCGGCGTCAAGTTCGGATCAATGGATTCCGGTAACAATGAGGCAGGCAACTGGGAGTAACACGCCGCAGTCAGGCAATAAGGTGTCCATTCAGCTCTCGTTGGATGGACACTCTTTTTCGGTCCCTGCGCTCTCGGAACTGCCCGCCGGAGGGGCTTCGGTGAAGGTCGAACTGCTGCTGCCCCGCACGATGCTCGTGCCGGGCGAACTCTTCGATGCGGAGCGGGGCGCGGAGATGCTCGCGGCGAACGGCATGCCGCCGACGGCGGAGGAGTGCGTCGTCGCCAGCGACCCGGAAGCGGAGACGGTGGCCGTGACGGCTATCGACCGCGAGGCGCTGCGGCAGGTGGAGGAGAAACTGGGCGACAGGGCGCGGTTCACCACCCCGCTGCTGCATACCCCTGCGAATGCCGCCAAAACCGTATGGATGAGCCGCAGGGCGGGACTTCTATATATTAAGGTATACGACAACGGCGAATTGCAGCTTGCCGAAGTGATTCCCGCGGCGACGGACACCGATGTCGCCTACTTTTTCGATCGGCTCGACGGCTGTTTCCCGCTCAAGGAATACGAACTCCGCATTGCGGGCGACAATCCGAAAGCGGCGCGCAAACTGCTCGGCAAACGATTCAGACAGACGACATGCGAATAGTCAGCGGAAAATACCGGGGCCGGGCGATCAACCCGCCCAAAAACCTGCGGGCGCGGCCCACGACCGACTTCGCCAAGGAGAACCTCTTCAACGTGCTGGGCAACCTGCTCGATTTCGAAGAGTGCGACGTGCTCGACCTCTTTGCCGGCACGGGGTCGATCAGCTACGAGTTCGCATCGCGCGGCGCACGGAGCGTCACGGCGGTCGAGATCAACGCCGTGCATTACAGTTTCATCCGCCAGACGGCCGCACAGCTGGGGATCGGAAACTTCTATCCCGTCAAGGCCAACGTATTCCTCTACCTGAAAAGCTGTGCCAAGCAGTTCGACGTGATCTTCTCCGACGCCCCCTACGACCTGGAAGGCAGCGGGCAGGTCGTGAAGCTGGTCCTGGAACGCGATCTGCTCCGTCCGGGCGGCATCCTGATCTTCGAACATTCGAAAAAAATGGATTTTTCGGATTTCAATGAGTTCTGGCAATTAAGGAGTTACGGAAGCGTGCAATTTTCTTTCTTCAAAAAGCCCTGAAACCATTTGCCGATTAAAAAAATTACACTATCTTTGCACTCGCAATAACCGGAATGGTGCGTTAGTTCAGCTGGTTAGAATACGTGCCTGTCACGCACGGGGTCAGGGGTTCGAGTCCCCTACGCACCGCAGAGTTCGATGGAACAAAACAGCAAAGCCTTATAAACGAATCGTTTATAAGGCTTTCTTGTTTTCATACATACGCAAGAAAGAGTTGTTTAAAGCAGATTGGCCGTGGCCTATTCGGTGTACTTTTCAGGCACCGGAAAAAGCACACCGAATAGAGCGTTAGTTCATTGATTTGCAACGTATTTCATCTTGACAGAAGATGTTTATAAAACTAACTTTGCAACGGTGAAAACAGCGCTATGGAAAGAACAACATTCGGTATGACGTTCTATATTCGTAGAACGAAATTAGACAAAACCGGTAAGGCTCCGGTCTTCATGCGAATTACGGTAAACGGACAACGGGCGGATGCGAGTATAAAATACCACATTCCACTACGACTTTGGTGTACTGCAAAAGGACGGGCCGTAGAGAACAGCAAGGAAGGCAAGGAACTCAATCGCCTATTGGATGCAATTTCTTTTAATATCACACAGGTCAGAAGACAATTGGAGTCCGAAGGACAGGAGATATCAGCATCGGCCGTCCTACTCCGCTATCTGGGTAAGGATGCTCCTCGGCGGCATTCATTAATAGAGGTATTTAAAGAGCATAATGAAAAATGCCGGGCATTGTCCGGAATTGATTTTTCGCCCACAACCGTCCAACGATACGACAGTCTTTTGCGTATTACACAAGAATTTTTAAACCGACAGTACGGGAAAACGGATTTTTATCTGGATGAGTTACCCGAACGGTTGGTAGAGGATTACGAATTCTACATGAAGATTCAGCGAAAATGCGCTCATAATACAGTGATGAAGAATCTCAAAAACTTCAAAAAAATCATACGCATAGCCATGACGAACGGATGGTTGAAAAAAGATCCGTTCAGGGAAAAGCATATCCATATGGAAAAGGTCGAACGGGCTTTCTTGGAAAAACACGAATTCCTGCAGGTGTTGAATAAACAGATCGACATTCCACGGATTGGTCAGATTCGGGATATCTTCTGTTTCTGCTGCCTGACAGGATTAGCCTTTGCGGATGTACAACAATTGAAGCCGGAACATATTGTCAAGGATATCAACGGAATGGAATGGATTCGAAAGGCGCGGCAGAAAACCAAAAACATGTGTAACATCCCCTTGCTGGAAGAAACTCGAAAGATTCTGAACCGCTACAAAGCACATCCCTATTGTCAGGCGCACAGCGTGCTTCTCCCCGTGTGCAGCAATCAGAAGATGAATATGTATCTGAAGGAACTGGCGGACATATGCCGATAAGTCGGGGAATTGTTGAACCTCAAAACAAAAAAGATGGAATGCAAACTGATTGAAACTGCAGCCTTTGACGAATTGAAATCAATCGTCAATCGGCTGCATACCCAAGCAACCCGCCTGGCCGTTCATACCACACCCGGCACCCCGAATGGGTGGCTGACACAGGAAGAGCTATGTCGTATTTTGCATGTCACAAAACGAGCGTTGCAATACCTTCGGCAACAGCGTAAAATTCCCTATACAAGGCTCGGAAATAAGATCTTTTTTCGAGAAGCGGATATAAAACGAATGCTCAAGTTAAACCTGATCAAACCCAAGCAATGATGAATGATTGGATTACCCGAAGCAGTCCGGAATACATGGAACTGCGAGAGAAAGCAATGGAAGCGCTCGAAAGAATCGATCATATGATGGATACCCTACCCTCCTGTCTCTGTACGGAAACCTATTTAACAGCAAATGAAGTCTGCACCATGCTTAGATTGAGCAAGCGTTCGCTTCAGAATTATAGAGATGAGCGAATGATCCCCTATACGACAATCGGAGGAAAGATTCTTTATCCGCTGTCTGAAATAGTGAACATATTAAAAAAGAATCAGATCGAAACAATCCAGTAAACAAGGAGCAGCGAAATTCCCGCTGCTCCTTGTCATTTATTTACTGTCAAAATATTGTAGTTAAATAGTTTTCAACGTATTTATCGGCAGAATAGGAGTGTCGCCTACTGTGGCTATCTTGCTGGCTGGGGATGAACAGAATCATATTGATCGGAAACGGCTTCGATTTGGCACATGGGCTGCCGACGAGTTATACGGATTTTATTCGGGGATACTATACTATTCAGAAACTAAAATTGCTGGAAGGTGAGAGTGAACTGAATGACGGTCTATGTTCTGTGAAAATCTCCAATCCTGAGGATCGAAAACTTATGGAGAAGTTTCGGTGGATGCTGAGTAATAATATGCTCCGATATGTAAACAATGTGGGAGAGATAACTCTGACGGAGCAATATAACCGGGGCTGCCCGAATAATTCGGACAGCCCTCTCTTCATTAACGAGTCGCGTCACCTCACCCCGATGGGTGATTTCTCTCCCAAACACAGATGCGTCAATAATTTCTCGCCATCTATCCGACAAGCCGGTTGCTCTTTAAGTATACGGTTGAAAGTCTTGTCGAATGCACCCCGGAGTATTGAGCTATCCTCTGTTTTTTAGAAGATCGTTATCGTCGAATCAGGAAACGTATCAGTTTTATCAGGTTCCACAGGATCGTGAAAGGGGCTGTGAAAAAACCGATAATCACGGAAAGGAGCAATTTGAGCACATAATAAATCGCCCAAGTCGTCAACTCACCCTGTACCAGACGCCATCCAACGACTGAATTCAAAAACTGCCAGCCGGAAACTATGGCCATCAACATATAACCGCTGGCTAATCTCCCGTCTGGAAATCCATCTCCTTCCATGAAATTCCACTTGTATCCCCCAATAAATAATCCGACATAGACAAGCAAATGAAAGATGGTTGAACCGATAGCTTGGCTTTTTAATGTTTCACGGCATGCGGCACATAGAGGTTTTTGCTGGTTGTGTACGCATTGCACACACAGTCCTTTTCCGCATTCCGTACATTGGGCGACTGCTGCTTGGGTAGGGTGATTTGCACAATTCATAAATCAGGACGAATAGTTCCAGTACAAAAATAATCTTTTCAACAGAAAAAATACACTGTTGCAAAAGAAAAACAGTACGATATTGCCCATTGCCCCGATCTGAAAATTTGAGAAAACGGCCGATATTTTTTACATTTGTAAGGATTGAATGCATTTTTAATGCATTTGGTTTCAGATATATAACATTCGGTCGTTTTATAACCTTTCGGATATGACAATCGAGAAATTGGACGGCACTTCGCCCCGCCTTTATACACTCGTCGCTCCGCTGGTCATGCGGCGCAGCGTGCTGCGCCAGAACAACAACTACCCGTTCTGGACCTCGCGTGCGCATACGTGGTTCGTCGCGTGGGAAGGCCAGACCGTCTTTGGGTTCATGCCCGTGGAGATCACCGACGGCGGAGTGGCCAAGATCAACAACTACTACGTTTCGGGCGACGACCCGCAGCTGCTGTCGCGCTTCCTGCGCGAAATCATCCAATATTACCACCGCGACTATACGATACGTTCCGTGACGCTGCTCCGCCACGCCGAGGTGTTCCGCACCGAGGGCTTCGTCCCCACGAAGGAGTGGACGCAGTATGTGACGATGCAGTACGGGAAAAAACGGCAGCCATGAACGTCTACGAGCGGACACAGCAGCGGTTGAAAACGGTCTTCGACCTTTTCGACAACATCTACGTCTCCTTTTCCGGCGGCAAGGACAGCGGCGTGCTGCTCAACCTCTGCATCGACTACATCCGGCGTCACGGACTGCGCCGACGGATCGGCGTATTCCACATGGATTACGAAATCCAGTACCGCGACACGCTCGATTATGTAGACCGGACGCTGGCCGCGAACGCCGATATTCTCGATGTCTACCGGGTCTGCGTGCCGTTCAAGGTCCAGACCTGCACCTCGATGTTCCGGCAGTACTGGCGGCCGTGGGAGGAGTCGAAGCGGGAGATTTGGGTGCGGGAGATGCCCGAAGGATCTCTCACGCGGCGCGACTTCCCGTTCTTCACCGACGAAATGTGGGACTACGAATTCCAGAACCGCTTCGCCGAATGGCTCCACGCACGCAGCGGCGCGGCGCGCACATGCTGTCTGATCGGCATCCGCACGCAGGAGAGCTTCAACCGCTGGCGCACGATATACAGCGACCGCAACCACCACCGGTTCGGCGGAAAACGGTGGATACGGCAATGGGCCGGCGGCGGCATCTGCAACGCCTATCCGCTCTACGACTGGCTGACGACCGACATCTGGACGGCGAACGGACGTTTCGGCTGGCCCTACAACCGGCTGTACGACCTTTTCTACCGGGCCGGCGTGCCGCTCGACAGTCAGCGCGTGGCCAGTCCGTTCATCTCGCCGGCCATCGCCAGCCTGCACCTCTACAAAGCCATAGATCCGGACACATGGGGACGCATGGTCGGCCGAGTCGACGGAGCCAATTTCGCGGCGCTGTACGGCAGGACGGCGGCCGTCGGCTGGCAGTCGGTGCGTCTGCCGAAGGGAATGACGTGGGAGCGTTACATGCATTTCCTGCTCTCGACGCTCCCGGAGCCGACGCGGCGCAACTATCTGGAAAAACTCTCCGTAAGCATCCGTTTCTGGCGCGAAAAGGGCGGATGTCTCTCCGAGGAGACCATCGCCAGACTGCAAAAGGCCGGCATCCGCATCGAAGTCGGCGACAGGAGCGCCTACCGCACCGACAAGCGTCCGGTGCGCATGGAGTATCTCGACGACACGGACCTGCCGGAATTCAGCCAGCTGCCCACGTTCAAGCGTATCTGCATCTGCATCCTGAAAAACGACCACGCCTGCAAATACATGGGGTTTTCGCCCAACAAAAGCGAAACGCAGCGCCGCAGGAAAATCATGGAAAAATATGAATCGCTATTACGAACATCCGACCGAGAAAAACTTCCGGAGCCCTGTCTATAACGTCCGCGCTGTACCGGTGGAGAAGATCGTGGCGAACAGCTACAACCCCAACGTCGTGGCACCGCCCGAGATGAAGCTGCTGGAACTGTCTATCTGGGAGGACGGCTATACGATGCCGTGCGTCTGCTATTACGACGCCGAAAGGGACCGCTACGAACTGGTGGACGGCTACCACCGCTATCTGGTGCTCAAAACCTCGAAGCGCATCTACGAACGCGAACGGGGGCTGCTGCCCGTCACCGTGATCGAGAAGGACCTTTCGAACCGCATGGCCTCGACCATCCGCCACAACCGGGCGCGGGGCACGCACAACGTCGAGCTGATGAGCGAGATCGTCGCCGAACTGACCCGCGCGCGGATGTCCGACCAGTGGATCATGCGCCATATCGGCATGGACCGCGACGAACTGCTTCGTCTGAAACAGATCACGGGCCTCGCCGAACTCTTCGCCGACAAGGAGTTCAGCATCGGAGATGCCGACGAGGAGGTGTCCGAAACCGTGCCGTAACCACCCGCTTACTCCGGAATCGCGATCCGCTCCACGAGCTGTTCCCGTTTCGGATCCAGCGGATGGGACTGATAGGCCGTTTTCCCGAAGTCGATCCGTGCGAGATCGATACAGCGTATCGTATTGTTGTAAGCCGTTTTGAAGTAGGCCCGGCGGTTGGTCAGGTCGATGGCCGAGGTCCACTGCGTAGCGCTCGGAATGTCCGGACACTCACCCTCGGGATGCTCGATGCCGATGGGAATGTCGAAATTATTGAGCAGATGGCAGCATGACAATTCATCGTAGCGGATCGCAAACTCTCGAAACGCACAGCGCAGCAGCAGACGCCGCTCGAAATCCTGCGCATCTGCAACGATCCGGCAGTCGTGAGGGGGGGGTATCAGCGTCAGCGGACGGTATTCACGCTTCCTATACTCACGATCTCCGATGACAAGGTACTTTTAGTGGAAATCATCGAGAAAAACGGAGCCCGGCATCAGACTATCGAAATTCCGAGCCGAGAGATTTTGAATACCAAGGTGTTATAATATAAAATTGACTGATCCATGAAAACACCGGTGCTGTCCGAAATTCGAACAGCACCCTCCTTTCATAAACGCGCTGCGTCACCCCACCAGGACGGGTGATTTCTCTCCCAAACAGATTATCAGATGCTTCAATAACTTTTCAGAATCTATCCGGCTAGCCGGTTCCTCTTTGAATATACGTTTGAAAGCCTTGTCGAACGCATCCCAAAGTATCAGGCTGAACCGGTCGGCTTCGACCGGTCCCATGTATTTGACCTCCATGGTCGGAAGCCACATCGAAAATTCGACGTTGACCGACTGCCGGAACAGTTCCAGCAATTCGTCGGGTTCGTGGCGGTAGTCGAGAAACGTGTTTTCACAAATCCCGAACTTGGGCCGAATGATTGAGTGATAGATTTTCGCATGGGTTCTGCGATGGTCGTGCTTCTCGAAAAACCAGCGGTCGATCTTTTTGACGCTTACCACACGATAAGGGCGATAGGGATTCTCGTTATCCTTTTTCATAACTGTAAAGTTTTAAGACGGATGACATTATCCTTATCTTAAATTTACATAATTCACATATTCGAGATTTTCCGTATTGTCCCGAAGTTTGGAACTTAAGGCCGGCCCCCTCCGCCCCTAAAAATCAGAACTCGATAAAGTCGTACAGACATCCACGAGTTGCTTTTTTATTAGCAACTCGGAGTATCTGCTAAAATAAAATATTGGAATGGTTCCACATATTCTTGCAAGGTCTCTGCCTTTCATCCATCTTTGCCGCACAAACTATAAAACAGCCCAAACGAATGACGGTGAAACATTGCAATTTCAAAGTCGGGGAGGTATATCTTTTCCATACCGACGATCCCCGATGTCCTGATGCGGAATCCTTATGGGGTCTTTACGACAGACACGACGGGAACTCGATCCGACTGGAATCGTGCTCGACGGACCAGAAGAACTTCTCGAAAGGCCGGCGTTTGCCGGCGCAATACCGGTTCTGCCGGCTTTCGACCCGCGGCGAATTACGCGATTATATGGCCAACAGCATTTATTCGGAAATAAAGGGCTTTTCATGAAATGAGCAGAGACAATTATAATCCGTACCGGATAGTCGGCGCCAAAAAGATCGACGTATGGTTTTATGAAGAAGGCGATATGCGCAGAACGCATCATAACGTCTACGAGTTAATCATTCTGCCGCTGTACGGAGTCTGTGAAAACAGTTATCTGGATTACAGGCATCACTCCGACGAACTGCTCGAGCTCTTCATCCAGCCGCCCTATATCGAAGTTCCGCTCTGGCTGATGGTGATGACGGTCAAGAAAATGCCGCCTCACGAAGCCAACCGTTTCTTCGAACTGCTCCGGACGAAGATGGACCGCATATTCAGAAAATCGTCACACCCTCTGACGGCCGAGCAGCTCCTCAAACTGCTCGTCGAAGCACTGGCAGAGTTCATGTATTAGAAGAGTGACGCGACTCATTGCCGGAGGGGAGGCCGTTATCGGTCTCCCCTCTTTTTGCATGAAGCCCATGCGGCCTTGCGCTCAGAGTCCGGGCTTCTGCATTTCCGCGACCGGCTCTATGATGCCTTCGTCGCAAGGGTCTCCGTAGTTGAACTTCGGCCTGACGGGCCATGCCGTCATCTCCTTTTCAGGGTATACGGTCAGCAGAGCCGCGACGGCCTCTTCCGTAACGACGGATGGATCGAGCCAGCGCTTCGATATCGCCGTCGACCGAAAGCGTGTCGTCCGTTCCGCCACCGAGAAGCCATAGCTCGCGCCCCCGTTTACGGATATATTTCAGCATCCGTTCGCCGCAGACCTCGCAGAACGCGAGGTCCCCGGTGCGCGGTGCAAGCCGCGTGTCGAAAAGGATGCCGTCGCCCTGCTCCAGCTCCTCCTCGACCAAGTAGTAATCCCGAACGCGGGCATAGTATGTCGCACCCGGACTCAGTATGAGGACTTCGTTCAGGTCGATGCGGTCGCCGATATAGTCCGCGGCCGGCGACGGGAATCCCGCCGGAATGCCCTCGCTGACGTAGGGCAGCGGTTCGACGGTTGTCGTCATGAGACCGTATATATCGAAATGCGTATTCATCGGGCATAATTAAGGCGCAGGGGCATACGAGGGTGTCGGCACGCAATGCAGTCGGGCATCGTGTCGTCGTTTCGACAAATAGTTAAGCGGGGCTTTTGCCGGCTCTACCGGCTGTGTAGTGTGAAATTGCGTCGTTTCCTCGGTACTCCCTGCGGAGTTCGTTCGCAATACAAACGAAAATATCGTGCCTTTGTTGCATCGGCAAACGTAGTCCGAAATCCCGGATACTGGACGCCGAGGGCGTCATGTCCCCGGAAGTGAAGAACATGGTGCAGGACTTCAAATACCAGATCTTTCTCAACCCGCGGCTGAAAAACACCGCCGGGCATATCCTCCTCTCTTTTTCACCCAAGGGCGCTCCGCGCATGACCGACGCCCCGATGACGCAGATCGCAAAGGAGTACATGCAGAAGATGGGCATCACCGATACGCAATATCTTTTGGTGCGCCATCTCGACCGGCCCCATCCGCTCTGCCACCTGGTCTACAACAAGGTCGGAAATGACGGACAGACCATTTCGGACAAGAATATCAAGCTCCGCAACGCCGAGGTCTGCCAGGAGCTGACCGGGAAATACGGGCTGTATCCAGCGCCGGGAAAGACGACGTGCGGAGGGAGCGGCTATGCGAACCGGACAAGGCCAGATACGCAATCTACGATGCAATCAAACTGGACGGCAAATTATGGGAACAGGGTATCGGCATCCGCTATAAATATTGCGGAAATACTGACCTGAAACAAGGTGTTCTGTTCTCGAAAAACGGCTTCGAGTTCTCCGGTTCGAAGATCTGACAAACATTGTCAGTAAGGTTTTCGAGGATTTAATGTCGAGCGTGTAGGTGTGTCGATGCTCCTGCACGGGTAATGTATTTTCCTGCAAGGCGCATTCATCTACCGAATTTCAGAAAACAATCGGCTGTTGGCCGTGAACGACCTGAAATACCGTTATGTAAAGATGTGCGGGGGAATCGGAGAAAAGAAACTGACGGAATTGGAAGCAATATTCCGCGAAGACAAGCGCAAGGCCGTCCGCAATACGATTCGTAATCGGGTCGAACGGTATGAAACAGGCGTGAAACTTCGAGCCGATCAGTTGGAGCAGGCGACTATCAAGGAGCGCAAAGCGTATGAGCTACTCCAAGATGCAGGGCAATTGAGAAAAAAGTAATTATTCTTAAAAATCTCAAATTGGATAAGCATGATTCATAACTGTAAAATGCCCAAAATACAGGATTGCATTTTTTTGTATCGAAGATACCGAATTAAAAAATATTTGTATATTTGCCGTCGCAAAGGTTTCCGAATCGCCGATTGCGCGATGAGGAATGAAAAGGGAATGCAGTGAGAATCTGCGACAATACCCGTTGCTGTGAGTTCCTGCCCCGGACATGGGGCGCAAAAGGTTTTACAATCTTTGCCACTGGCCGCAAGGCTGGGAAGGCGTAAAACCGGAACAAGTCAGAAGACCTGCCGATGCCTTTATAAGATTTGCAACCTGCGGGTGTACGGGTGAAAATCAAAACTGCGATTTCCCCTGCATCCGGCATTCCGGTCTAATACGAGGCTTCCGACAGCCTTGCCAAGGTGTAAATCCGTTTTGAATTTCTGTTGTGCCGTATCCCGAAAGGATACGGTTGATTTTTTATTTGTCAAACTTAAAATACAACAGGAATGAAAAAACTATTTACCCTTTTGGCAATCGCCCTGTTCGGCGTTGCGATGTGGAGCTGCTCGTATGACGACGACGATTTGTGGAAGGCGGTCGATGACCTCGATTCGCGCATGGAAGCTATGGAGCAGGCCATGAAGAGTGCTAACACCGATATCGATGCACTCCAAAAACTGGTCGATGCTTTACAAAAGAATGTAACTGTGACCTCCGTCATCAAAAATAATGACGGATACACAATTACATTCTCCAATGGTGAAACCGCCACGATCACCAACGGAAAAAATGGAATTGATGCTCCCGCTGTCTCGGTGAAAAAAGATGGCGACGGCCTTTATTACTGGACGCTCGATGGCGATTTCATACTGGTCGACGGCGAAAAGATCAAGGCGCAGGGTGAGGACGGCGCCCCCGGACAGAATGCCGTGTCCCCGAAATTGCGTATCAATACCGAAACCAAGGAGTGGGAAATGTCGATCGACAATGGTACTACATGGACTTCGATGGGTGTCAGGGCTGAAGGAACGGATGGCGATTCGATGTTCGAGTCGGTGGATACGGTCTCGAACCCCGGTATGGCGGTCTTTACGCTTGTCGACGGCGGAAAACTCGAAATTCCCATGCAAGGTGCGTTGAATCTCGCGATTTCCGCAAAGAGAGGCATATTCGTTTACGATGAGACGCAGACCTTTACGATCGAGAGCAAGGGTGTCGAACGGATGACATGGACTAAACCCGACGGATGGAAAGTTTCGGTCGAAGGCAATGTACTGACGGTTGTAGCGCCGGCCAAAGCGAACAGCTATGCAGAAACGGAGGGTGTGATCGCCTTGATCGGAATGGCCGGGAATTTCTCGTGCATGGCAGAACTGACAGTAAGTGCGGCGGATACGCATAGCTATACAATTACCTTCGAGGGTAGCGACTGGGCCAAATGGGTCGCCTGCAACTATAACCCCGGAAAATATTCAACGACACAATTAGGGAGTCCAGACGATTATGCCTGGGTCGATGAAACCACGC
Source organism: Alistipes sp. i18-0019-D1 (assembly GCF_042852885.1). Classification (NCBI taxonomy): domain Bacteria; kingdom Pseudomonadati; phylum Bacteroidota; class Bacteroidia; order Bacteroidales; family Rikenellaceae; genus Alistipes; species Alistipes sp. i18-0019-D1. The sequence goes on along the minus strand of NZ_AP031424.1, from coordinate 3,520,672 downwards.
AGCTCACTACTGGCCGTCCTACCGGCTTCATGAACGGATGGGGCTATCCTTGGTTCGTATGCTCCTATAATTCCAATTCGCTGGATCAGAGTAAATATGGCAGTTATTTATACGATCTGTATGTGTACAATCCCGACGGAGTAGAGGATAGTATGACAGGCGGAGGCCGCAATGGTTCCGATAATTTCCTGACGACATTCGGCTATTTGGATTTTGACTTTCCTTACGGTGATGGACGTCCCATTCTCGAATTTGCCGACAATAAAGCACGGACGATCCGAAGTCTGTACGTCAATTCGACCTGCTATTTCTACTCGGTTGCCACCTCCGGCAACGGACTGTCGCCCGAACTGACCAAAGACGTAACCTTCTACGCTACGGGGTTCGATGCCGACGGCAACGAAATCAAAACCATTACGATGATTTTCGCTACGCCCGAGGCCATCACGAAAACATGGACGAAATGGGATCTTTCCGAACTGGGGCCGATCGTTTCGCTTCGGCTGAACCAGGCTGGCGGCGCCGATAACGGTTACGGTTACTCGCTGCCTGCCTATTATGCAGTGGATGACATTACCGTCGAGTGGTAGCGTCGCTGCTGCGTCATCGACTGGCAGAAATGGAATCTTTCCGAACCCGGAAAAGTCAGTCGCATCGAATTCAACGTCACAGGCGACAGCGATAACGGTTATGGGTTCAGCCAGCCGGCATATTTTGCGTGGGACGATCTGGCGGTGAGGTTCGAATAACCGGCCCTCATTTGCGACAACACCCGGAGTGCCGGGGTAAGAAAATCCCGGCACTCCTTAATTAACAAGCGCTATCACGAAGTGAAAAGAATATCGGTAATTTCAGTACTGTACATCTTTCTCGCCTTCGGCACTACCAATGCTCAAGAGGCCGAAAAAGGTCAAATCCCGGATTCGGTCCGGGTTTTGGCCATTGACGAGGTGACGGTGCTCGGAAAGCAGAACAAGGCGATTGTCCCGGCACAGATCCTCTCCGGCGAGAAGCTGCAAAGGCTCAACTCACACTCCGTATCGGATGCGTTGCGCTATTTTTCCGGTGTGCAGATAAAGGATTACGGAGGTATCGGGGGATTGAAAACCGTCAACATCCGTAGTATGGGCAGCCAGCACGTGGGGGTATTCTACGACGGCATACAGATCGGCAATGCCCAGAACGGGACGGTGGACCTCGGTAAATTTTCGCTCGACAACATGGAATTGGTATCCGTTTATAACGGCCAGAAAAGCGACATATTCCAGTCCGCACGCGACTTCGCCTCGGCGAGTGCGGTATATATGGTGACGCGCAGACCTGCTTTCGAGAGCGGGCGCAGAAACCGTTTCAATGTGAAACTCAAAGGCGGTTCCTTCGACCTTATCAACGCTTCCGCCCTTTGGGAGCACCGAATCAGCGAAAACCTTTCGTCGTCGGCCAATATCGAATACCTGAACACATCGGGCAAATACAAATTTCGCTACCATAAGGACGGCGGCTATGACACCACCGAAGTCAGGCGCAACGGGGATGTCTGGTTTTTTCGCGCCGAGGCTGCTCTTTTCGGCAAGGTAAAGCGCGGAGAATGGCAGGCGAAAGGATATTTCTACAACTCCGAGCGGGGCTATCCCGGTGCAGCCGTAAAAAAGGATTACGGTATTTCATTGCTGAACGAAGACCGGCAGAAAGACCGTAATTTTTTCTTTCAGGGCTCCTTAAGGCAAGAGGTGACGGATTTCTACAGCTATAAAATCCAAGCCAAATACGCCAACGACTATATGAATTACGTCATGCCGCCCGAAAGTACCGTACAACCGATGGATAATCACTATTGGCAGCAGGAGGTCTATGTTACGGCAGCCAATCTGTTCGCTTTCACCCCGTGGTGGACAGCGAATTTGTCCGCGGATTTCCAATGGAACAAACTCGATGCGGACGGCACCGATATGTTCAATGCGCATTTCATCGAACCGAGGCGTTATACGTTGCTGGGAGCCATAGCCACATCGGTCAACCTCAAACGATTCAGCATGCAGGCAAGCCTGCTTTACACATATGTACATGACCGGAGCGCTCGGAGGATGGAAACCGCGCCTGATAAAAACATATTCTCTCCCACGGTAGTCGCATCGTACCGTCCGTTTGAAAAGATCGGTCTCGATATAAGAGCCTTTTATAAAGAGATATTCCGGATGCCGACCTTCAACGACCTCTATTATGTGCAATTGGGTAACCGGCTTCTGAGGCCGGAATACGCCACCCAATACAATGTGGGAGTTGTCTACTCCAAACAATTCGGCAAAGGAGTGCTGTCGTCGCTCAATCTTACGGTGGATGCCTATTACAACGAGGTAAAAGACAAGATAATCGCCACCCCGACCTCCAACCAGCTCGTCTGGACGATGGTCAACCTCGGGTATGTGGAGATACGCGGCGTGGATGTGACGTTCAATCCCTGTTTCAATATAGGCGGCGTGGCATTGGACGCCCGGTTGAGTTATACCTATCAGAAGGCGCAGGACTTCACCAAGGAGAAGGATGAAGGTTGGGAGGAAACCGTTATGGACGGATACGGCGACCAGATACCCTACATTCCGTGGCACAGCGGCTCCGCGATTCTCAACGCCTCCTATCGAAAGTGGGATTTCAATTACAGTTTTATCTACACGGGCGAGCGGTATATGCTCGGGAACAATACTCCGGCCAATTACATCCAGCCGTGGTACACGCACGACATGTCGCTGTCGCGGAATTTTCCATTCAAACACGCTCAGCTTCGTATCACCGCGGAGGTGAATAACATTTTCAACCAGCAATACGAAGTGGTTAAATGGTATCCCATGCCGGGAACCAATTTCAAGATTATTCTAAGTCTTACATTATGATGAAAGGGTTTTATTTAAAATGGCTTGCAGTCTCCATCGGCGTTCTCACACTTGCGGCTTCCTGCCGCAAGGATGACCCGGTGTTGCCCTCCGAGCCGACCTTGGTGAATCCGTGGGAACAGGTTACTGGCGATATATACGGATTTTTCCTGCTCAACGAAGGCAATATGGGTACGAATCAGGCTTCGCTCGACTATTATGACTATGAGACAGGCGTCTACACGCGAAATATTTACGGCGAACGCAACCCGTATGAAGTAAAAGACCTCGGCGACGTGGGAAACGACATTCAAATCTACGGCGACAAACTCTGGGCGGTTATCAATTGTTCCAATTATGTCGAGGTGATGGATGTCAATACGGCCAAACATATCACCAAAATAGCTATCCCCAATTGCCGTTACCTAGCATTCAAAGGCAAATACGCCTATGTGAGCGCCTACGCAGGTCCCGTGCAGATAGCTCCGGACGCCCGGATCGGGTATGTAGCAAAAATCGATACGGCCAGTCTTCAGGTCGTCGATGAGTGCATCGTAGGTTATCAGCCCGAAGAGATGGCCATCGTGGGCGATAAACTCTATGTCGCCAATTCCGGCGGTTACCGTGTTCCGAATTACGACCGTACCGTGTCGGTTATCGACCTGAAAACTTTTACGGAAGAGAAAAAAATAGACGTCGCTATCAACCTTCACCGGATACAGCCGGACAATTACGGCAACCTGTATGTTTCTTCCCGCGGAGACTATTATGAAATCCCTTCCAAAACATTCATAATCGACACCTCGACGGACGAGGTTGCATACGAGTTCGAAGACCTGCCCAACACACATATGACCCTATGTCGGGATTCGCTGTTCCTGTACAGTACCGAATGGAGTTATATAACGAACGATTGGACGGTATCCTACGCCATCGTAAACACGCGCACACGGGAGATCGTTACGCGCAACTTTATCAAAGACGGCACAGAAAAGCGGATCCAGACACCTTATGGAATTGCCGTCAACCCGAACACCGGAGAGTTTCTGGTTACCGACGCCAAAGACTACGTCCGAGCCGGAACCCTGCACTGCTTCGGGCCGGACGGCATACGAAAATGGTCGATAAGCACGGGGAACATCCCGGCACATATCGTATTCACCCGTAAAAAATTACAACCGCTGGAAGAGTAACTTAACACACTTGAATATGAAAAAAAATTACACGCGAATCGTTTTACTGCTTCTGTCGGCGTTACTTCCGGTCGGATTTCTTGCCGGGTGCAGCGACGCTGATAACGGAGACCGCGGTTACCTCCTTAAAAAGGAAGATATCTCCGTAAACCGGCCCGACGGGGGATTTGAGGCTTTGGTCAACCAGCCTTTCCGGATTGAAGTGAAAAGCGTCTCGGACGAGGGCGTTTCCTATGAATGGTCCCTCGGCGATTCGAAAATAGCCGATTCGAAGAATCTGGAATACACCTTCACTTCGTTGGGAACATTCACCCTGACGCTGCATGCCAGCCAGGGAACGACCGTCTTCGACTATGATTTCGAGGTCATAGTAACCACCGATTATCTACTCAAACAGGAAGATATAACCGTCGAAGAGCCGGAAGGCGGATTCAGGGCCAAGGTCGACCAACTGTTTCGGATAGAAGTAAGCAGCGTGTCCGACGACGGTGTTTCTTACTTATGGTTCGAGGATGAGGAGCCTGTCGCACAAACCAAGAATCTCGAGCACATGTTTTCACATGGCGGCGCTATCGGTTTGACATTAACAGTATCGCAAGGGGATATCACCTTTAATTATTATTTCACTGTTTTTGTCGAATACGCTCCTATCGACCCGCCTGCGGAAGGGTCGAATCCCTACATCACCAAGGTCTTCGACTACATGCCGGCAGTCGGGCAATTTACCAATACGCTGCCGCTGTACGAGGAGGGGGATACGCAGGAGACAATGAATCAGAAAGTGCTGGACGCCATAGGCAATAATAAGCGCGGAATGATCACCCTCGGCGGATTCGGCGGCTATGTGACGGTCGGTTTCGACCACACGATCCAGAATGTCGAAGGATTGCGAGACTTCCGGGTTTTAGGCAATGCCTTTTATGCAAATGCCAATCCCAATCCGGATGCTCCAGAGGGCGGAAGCTGTGAGCCCGGGGTGATCATGGTGGCCTATGATCCCGACAATCTCGGGCCGGACAACGTACAATGGTATGAAATACAGGGCAGCGCCCACGCAGATCCGACCAAGGAACCGTGGTATGAAATGGCGAAGGTCAATGGCAACGATGTAAACATTTACTTCGATTACCGGATAACCTACTACCGCCCCGACAGCGAACCGGCATCGAGAGACGAATGGGATACTTATATAAAATGGGAGGATAATCAGGGAAATTCCGGCTACAAAGTGAAAAACCAGTACCACTCACAACCGTATTATCCGCTTTGGGCCGGAAATACGCTGACGTTTACAGGTACATGTCTGCCCCAGAATGCCATTGACGAGAGCGGTTCGGGAACCTATTTCGTTCTTTACAAATTCCGCTACGGCTATGCGGACAATGAAATCAACAGCTATGACGATTCGTCGATAGATATAAGTTGGGCTGTCGATGCGAGCGGAAACAAAGTCAACCTGCCGGGAGTCGATTATATAAAAATATATACCGGAGTCAACCAGGAGAACGGTTGGCTTGGGGAATGTTCGACCGAAATAATGGGTGTGGAAGACCTGCATTTGCTCAAAGAGGAAATACACACAAGGCGATAAAGACCGAAATAACAGGCAATTCAAGTTTTCTGAACTTCGAAAACTCATTTCGATTTACAAATAGTCAATCGGCGGCGGGTCCTTTGATCGCGGTGAACCATTGCAAACATTCCTGCATTTAAATCCCGCCGCCGTTCTTTCATAGCAGCAATTCGAGAGCGGAGTCTTTAGAGATTGGTAAAAAGTTGTCTGCCATACAACGATTTATCTCTGACTCTCGAGTTGTTGCTATTTTTTGGAGAGAGTGGCCAGAGTGGGGAAAATGCGGGGAAAACAGACAAAATAAAAATCGCTTAATTCGCTATTATCAGCAAATTAAGCGATTTTTCCTGTACCCGGAGTCGAATAAGACGACGTGTGACGGGGGCAGCAGCGTGAACCGGACAAGACCGGATACGGACAACGAAATTATCGCAGGGGGGGGGCACGATTGCTCGAAAAACTGCAACGGTATACGGCGAGTGGACCAACGCCACCGGCCGGTACAAATCCGCTGCCGCCGCCGCAACACGCTGGGCGAGATCGCCTACGACACGACGGCCTACCGACAGAACTGCGACATCAACGCCACGCGCATGGAGGCCGGGCTTCACGGAAAACCGGCCGACGGACAATGGACCGTGCGTGCGACGGACGAGCGCTCACCTGTCGGAAGCTGTTTTTATCGCCCGAAGGGAACCTGCACGCGCGCTGAGGGAAAACCCTGCCGTCATCCCGATTTGGTAAGGCCGTCGCCCGAAGCGTGTGGATTCGACATCGTACGCACGGCCTCCGAACTGTTCGGCATCGAACTGAAATGGGGCAAGGAGGGACTGCTGTTATGACAAGTCACCTCAGAAAATTGGCATTAACCGCGTATAAAATCCCGGATATTTCTTATATTTATAGCTCTGCATATTTCATAGCGTCATGAAACTGAGTATAGAATATCTGCCGAATAATCGGAGCGACGATGAAGGACTGAATATACTGCGTCAGATCAGCGATTCACTCCAATCCGTAGAAACGGAGTTCGTATGCCGAATCTCGGATGCTGCATTTGTCATTGCAGCGACCTACGACAATTATACCCGGCTCCGTCCCGTACTCAAAGAGATGAATTGGGTTCGAACGGAATCTTACAATCCTTTGCTCTCGGCAACCGAGGGAATCCGTATGTTCTGCGGCCTGACGTCATGGACGGAGCTGGACTGCTGGATATGCAACACGGACCGCGCGGAGTGGTTCAAACAAGCCATAGAGAACGAACTGCAAAGCGGCTGCTACCGGGCAGTCGTCCCCTTACCGGTACGCTTCAAACATCGTTTTCAGATAGATTGTTATGATTGTTACGCACTGGATGACTACACCGCCACTCATGGAATCCATCCTATGACCGACTACGATATATTTATCTATCGCTTCAAGGACAGTAAACACTTTGCAAGACCGTGGGAAACGGTACGGCTGGTGGAGCAGGCACTGCGGCGGGAGCAAAATCTTGCCGACAAGCTAACCGATGCTGTTTTAACCGTCATACCCGCTTCCACGTTCTGGGAGAATCAACGTCGTTTCCAGACATTTTGCAGATTGCTGTGTGAAACGACTGGCTTGGAAAACGGGTTCGATGCAATCGAAATAACCCGTTCCAGAGCTTCCATGCGGGGAATACGTTATAAAAGTAAAATAGAAAACTTACGCATACATTACAACCGGTTTCGGGAACGTCATGTGTTTCTGTTCGACGACGTATGTAATACAGGCACCGGATTCAATCAACTGGCCGACGCGTTGGTCCGATACGGGGATGCCTCTTCGGTGACTGGAATATTTTTAGGTAGGAATACCTAAAACTTAGGGCTGTCTAACAAGTCATAGACAGCCCATTTTATTCATGCGGCTATTCGAGAACTTTTCCGAATGCGCGATTATCAGGCGGTTAAAGAAACTTATCGAAAAATATTTCTATATTTATTTCAGCAGACGTAAAAATTCGGGCGATGCTTTGAACGCCGGAATATCGTGCGCCGGGATTTTGAGCGTCGTATTCTTTGTGATATTACGCGCCGTCTTTTCCCTACGGTGTTTGATAAGAAATGTTCCGAAGCCGCGCAAGAAAACATTTTCCTTACGAATCTGCGCGGCGCGCACCTCTTCCATAAAACCCTCCATGACAGCTGATACGGTCGTGGCCTCGACACCTGTTTCCCTGGCGATTTGTTTAACGATTTCTTGTTTTGTCGTAGATGCTTATTTTTTAATGTTTTTAATCTGCGAATCGGTTGCTAAGGTCCATCCGTTCGTGAAGTATACGCACGACCTCTATCCCTTTATCGCCCGCAATGCGATAAAAGACGATGTGTTTGTTGACCTTGAATCCGAAAATATCTGCTCCGAGTTCCTTGTATTCCCGACCGAACAACACGGGATTGCCTGCCAACTTACGGCAGGAGGCGATCAATAACCTGTAATAGGTATCCGCCTGTCGTTCCGACCACATATCCGCCGTATAGTCCCAGATGTCGGAAAGGTCTTCGACCGCTTTGCGGGTAAACCGTATTTCAGCCGTTCGTCCGCTTCGCTTTCAGGGTTTTCAGATGCTCCTCCGGGTCGAATCCTTCGGTCACGCCGCTGTCGATTCCTTCGCGGATAGCAGCCTTCAGTTCCGTCAGACGGCTTTCGTTCTCTTCCAAAAGCCGCAAGCCGGCCCGGATAACCTCGCTGGCGTTGTTATAACGCCCCTGTGCGATTTTTGCCTTGATGAAATCCTCGAAATAAACCCCGAGAGCTACCGATGTCGTTTTCATAGTTGTTCAGTCTTTACGCAAAATTACCAATATTTAATAATAAAACAAAATCCCGGCCGAATTTATTGTGTCCGGCCGATACGTATTGAAAAACAGATTTATCTCTTCCGGCACCATTTTATGGAGGCTCGTTCTCGTCTTCCATTTCTGACATCCAGAAACATCCGCAATGCTTACAATACCTTGTCCATAAACAATTCATACATCATGTATTCAAATTCAGGATAAGCTGCAATCCAATATACATTCCGTTCCAACAACTGCATATTGCGTTGTGGTTTTTGTTGCCATGATGATAAAATGAATAATCTACGAAAAAATTCTTAAATTGCATCCCGATATCAATCCATGTCATAGCAACCATGAAACGTTTTCTACTGACACTGTTTCTATTTGTCGCAACAGCGCCCTTACTTGCAGCATCCCTCGTTGAAGGACGCATCTATATGAAAAACGGCTCGGTCGTAGAATGTACGGGGAACGACAGGTTGAAAATGCCCAAAAAAAACGGCAAATTAAAAGTATTTCAAGATGCTTTCCGGAAAACTAAAGCCAAAGAGATATTGTCGCCCGGAGATATAGATTCGGTGATCTGCTGGCATGCCAAAAGTCCGGAACACACACGCAAATTCCTCTTCGCGGAAAAACCCGGATGGATGTGGGTTTACGTTGAGACTCCATATATAAAAGCCTGCATATATTCGAAAAAAGGGTACGGCATCAATACCAACGGCGGTATACAGGTCTGGCAACGACGCAGATGGTTCAGCCGTTCGCGGGCAGCCTATTTCCTGCAAAAACAAGGCGACAGAGGATTCCGGAATGTCGGCAGTGCATACCGACGGTCCAAGGACACATTCCGCAAACGCATAGCCTGCTACATAGACGACGATCCCACGCTGGCCGAGCGCATACGCCAATCCAACGCCTATCGGGATAAAACGATCCTTATGCTGCATGACTACAATCCGACCAGACATTAACCCTAATATCAAAGCACATGAAACAGTTTTTACTTTTCGCTGCCACCATGTTCATCATGTTAGGCACGACGGATCGGGCGGAAGCCAAGAAACCCCAGGATCAGGAATTCCGCCGCGTAGTGGTAACCCTTAAATCGGGAGAGAAGATCGACGGCTACCTGCATCGTGGCTGGCACGCCGAATCATCATTTATGAAAAAGGAGAACTATTCGTTCAAACTTGCCAAGACCCCCGAAGACAAAGAGAAGGTCAAATACACCGCCGATGATGTGGAAAGCGTCGAATACGTCGAAAAGACCGAGGCCAATCCCGACGGTATCCGCTGGGAAGCACTCGACATCGCCTCGCCCGGCCTTTCGGATCGCAACCGCACGTTTCGCCGCATGGTGTGCCTGAATAAGGCCGGACAAAACGCCACAGCTTACTGGTGGAAAATATGGACGACAGAGCGAGTGGGCAATCAAGACCGCCGGGTGCTGAAAACCATGTACGGTATCCGGTTTCATAATGATCCCGACAAGATCGTCTATCCGTATATGCTGGTCAGCTCCGTGCTGATGGACAAAAAGTATCCGGGGCTGAAAGATTTCTGCAAAAAATGGTTCAAGGGGCCTGAAGGGAAAGAGCATAAAAAGGAGGCTAAGGAGAACGATGCCTGGATACTCGATATGTATGATGCATATCTGCAAAAACAGCAGGAATAGGATGCTGACGAAAATGACAACACGATCATATGCCTGAATTTTCATATTTCCGGTTTTGTGGAAAAAACGAAAATTCAGGCGTATGCCATCTTGATTCTTACAGCAGGATATGGCATCCTGTCAGGTATGAGTCATCCAGCCGTGAAACGGCTCGTGGATAAAAGTGTTTCGGATGAGATGCCAAGAACCTCACAGGCGGCTCGGGCCGAAAGATACATGGGATATCTGCTCTGACTACACAGATATTCAAACAGCAGGACACTTTTACTCAACATGAAGTTCGTTTTGACAAGGCTTTCCAGTTTTTCAGGAGCCACCAGTACATAAGTCTGGGCATTTTTCGGATTTTCCATAATTGATCTTTATTGATTCGAGTCTTTCAGGTCTTCGAGTTTCCCCTGTTTGCGCATTTTACGAATAAACTCCTGCACTTCGGAGAGCAGATACATTCTGCGATGCCCGAAATTAAAGCCGACAAGCCGGCCTTGTTCCCTATAGCGCCGAACCTGACGCTCACTCTGATGCAGAATCTGACAAACTTCCGAAAAATCCAACATCGGATCACCGTCAAGCATACTGCGATGTTCTTTCAGATAACGCACATCTTCCAGAATCTCCAAAACGATTGTCAGAATACGAGAAATGCTGTCTCCAGATTGATTTTCCATAAATGCGAATATTGGTTTACAGCGCAAAGATGGAATGAAAGCATCACCCGATTATCGTGGCCTATTCGGTGTACTAAATTTTGTGACTGTATAATACCATTGATAACCAACGGTGTCCGGGAAATGTTCGGTTCCCCTACGCACCGCAGAGTTCGATGGAACAAAACAACGAAGCCTTGCAAACGAATCGTTTGCAAGGCTTTTTCGTTTTTCACGGCGAATGCCGGATTTGTCGTTCGCGAAATTCAGATGTCCGGGGCGAATGCGGTCGGCCCCGGCAAACGGACAAAAGGGCGGTTGCAGACATCGGTTTCGGCAAACCGCATCGGCACCCTGCCCCCGCCTACTCTACCAGACGGACGAAGCAGGCGTCGCTGACATTGGGACCGTCGCCGGCGGTCCATTTGTCTATCAGGAACGCATTCTTTCCGAAATCGTTGAAATCGAATGTCGAGACGTTGATGTCCCACGAAGAGGTATTGTCCGACTCCCGATTGCACCAGTAAATTCCGCCGAAATTGGTGTATACGGTATAAAAAATCGGACGGTAAGGTATCTCGGGGTCGGTATAGAGTGCACCGCGGGCGGCATAACGCAATACGCCGTACTTTCCATTCTCCTGGGAACAATGCTTCCGGCGGCCGTATCCCGAGACGCCCACCGGGAAGAAGATATTGGCCCCCTCGCCGCCCGAATTGAGGCTCCCCACAGGATTGAAGACGAAACAGCCGCGCATGCCCTTGTTCTCGTTGCTCGCGTTGTAATGGGCATAGCCGTGCGCGTCCGACATCTCCAGCGCGGTTTCGGCCGACGCATCGTCGTAGAGCACGCCGAACGCAAACTGACAGCCATTCTGCAACTCCTTGAAATCGCTCCTTTCGGCGACCCGGCACTGTCGGCCGCCGATGGTCTGGGGCATGTCGCTGAAACCGTCCGAAGTGCGCGACTTGCTCGTAATCCGGGTCTGTCCGGCAACCGCATTCCAGGTTCCCGTCAGCCCCGAACTCGTGGGAGCCAGCCGAAACGGAGTCGTGGCATGGTCGGCGAACCGGTCGAACTGGTTGTTGACGGCATCGATGGGCTGGTCGATGTTGCCGAAGCGGAAGAGCGAACCCTCCTCGCAGGGCGCGGCGGTCTCGTGATCCTTGTAATAGAGGTTGAAAGTGTGCCATTTGGCCGATCCGGCCACCTGCATAGGGGCATAGCCCTGACGCACGAAGATGCGGTGGTAGCACGCCAGGTTGTGATAGCGGATCAGGATGATGCCGCACCGGCTCTGGTCCTCGCCGATCGTTCCGGCAGGCTGATAGGTAAAGCGGATTTCGGACCCGGTGGATCCCTCCACCGTGCCGCCCAGCACGCCGTTGAGTTTGATCCACTCCTTGCCGACCTCGACCTCGGCCTTCCAGGGGCCTTCGGATTCGAACACCGTATACCGCGTGGCCGCTTCGTTCAACCGATGTGTCAATGCCACCTGGAATGCCGCATCGTTGTCGTGGCGGCGATAGATGCCCTTGGGGTTGACCACACGGCGCACCTGATAGATCGTTATGGTGTCCACCGTCGGCTGGGCGTGGCCCGCCAACTGCACCTCGAGCCGCACCTTCGCCGAACGTCGGTAAGCGAAATAGATATTGTTGCCCGTGAAACCGGTTGCGTCGGTCATTTGCATGGCCCGGGTGTAGAACGGAAGCTGCACGACGGTCTGCCCCTCGGCATCGTTGCGCGTGACGATGTAGTCGCCGTCGACCGCATCCGGAACGGTCCCGCTCTGCGACAAGTCGTACTCCCGGTAGCCGCGAGGAGAGAATCCGCCCTCGCTCAGACTATTCAAGAGCGTGGTGCCGTGCGACGTGAGGTCCATGCCTCCCAGTCCCTTTCCGAAATCCTCCGGACGCTGTTTCCAGTAGAAATAGTTGTAGCCCGACCAATACGGTTTGCTACGTCCGATCCAGTTGATATGCGTCTTCACGAGCGACAGGAAGCCGTTCCACGGGCCGTCCTTGATCTGCGGTCTATCGGGATCGGAAGTCGCATAGCTGCCGGCTCCCGGGTTTCCGCTCACGGTGTACACCTCACCCCGGTAATACTCGAACTCGCTGCCGGCCTCGTGGGGCCGCCAGTTGTTCTCGACGATCTCGGCCTTGAGTTTGCCGACGGGGGTGCCCTTGATCTTCAGCGGAAGCATCATTTCATGATCGTAGAGGTAGGAGATATAGTAGGGATTGGGGGCATAAATGCCCTCATCCTCGTCGTACTCGATGTGCCAGTCGACGTCGTTGGCATGGCCGCGGAAGCGGAGCGTGAGTTTGTAGTGGAAATTGCGCTCGGCATTATAGTCGCGCTCCGTATCCTTGCCCAGCATGAAACGGTAGATGATCTTGCCCTTGCCGGGGTTTGCGACCGTATTGGAGATATAGTAGCCCTCCACCTCGATATAGGTTCCGCACGGCTTGCCGTCGCGGTAGCCCTCGTCGCCGGGGTCATTGCCGCCGGGGAAGGTGATCGACGAGTTCATGCCGGTGGTATCCTGCCATTTGAGCTTGCCCTCGCCCTGCATGTTCTCGAAGAAGAAGAGCGAGCGGGCGTCGTTGCGGTGCAGCTGCGCCTTGGTGTCGCCGCCGCCCAGCGGATTGTTGGCCTTGGTCAGACGCGGCCATGCGTTGAAGTCGTCGCCCGAGCCGTAGGCGATCGTATCGCCGGCGAAGATGACGTCCTTCGCCGGATCGGCGATGCGCTTCCCGTCGTTGGCGTCCAGCAGCGTACAACTGCGGGGAATGTTGCGGATCCGGGCCGACTTGATATAGATGTAGACGTTCTCGTAGAGGCCGGTCGTGTCGAACGAGACGGTCACCTTCGACACCAGGCGGCGAATCCAGGCATGAAGCCGCTGCCTGGGCGCATCGACCGTCAGCAGCGGGGCTTCGCCGCGTGTGCCGCCCGAATCGTTCGGCGTGAAGTAGCCCGCCATCTGGCAATTGTCCCCCACCGGGTCGTCGACCCACTCCTGCACGATCGACCGCAGGTCCTCCTCGCGCCCGATCCGTGCGGCGAGCGTGGCATCGGCCGACAGGTCGCCCATATTGGCCACGGCATAGATGCGGTAGCGGCCGTAGGGAATGCGGCACTGGAACTCGGCATGCTGTGTCCGCAGTTCGGTGGCGCTTCCCGGGCGTTCGACATCGGTCACATCCATCCGATCACGGGGCAGATAGTCCGATCCGGCCAACGCTCCGTCCTCGGTGTACCACGCCACGAAAACATCGCCGATGGTGCCGATCAGATCGCCCTTCTGGCTGCGCGTGGCACCCAGCGAACCGTTCGACAGCGCACGGAACGTCACGCCCAGCGACACGGAACTTTCGCCCGGGCCGATATAACCGTGCTCCGAGTCGATTTCCGGATCGACACAGGCCGTCGGGCCGAGCGACACGACAGCCAGCACGAGACAAGACAAAATTCTATTTTTCATTCCTCTTTTCGTTTTTCGAAGCGGACAGCAGCCCGAATCCGGGGTCCAGCTCGACCTCCTCGTAGGGATACACATCCACGACGATGAGGGGCTCGGCGGCCTTCGTGATGGTGAATTTATAGTAGTAGTTGCGGCGTATGTCGAACGGGTCGCCCAGACGGCTGCCGGCCGGAACCGAGGTATAGTATTTAAATTCGACGGGATACTCCTTATCGCCGCTCTCGCGGAACGTCACGCGCAGTTCGGCGGCATCCTGCGCCCTGACGCCGGTCGTGCCCCCGGCCAGATTGCGATATTCGGGGACATAGGCGACGAACGTCCCCTGCGCCGAGGGTGCAAAGTCGAGGCTCTTCGGCTCCGCGTCGTTGCGGTCGCCGACCAGATGCAGCGTCCCGACGTAATCGGGCCAGGAGTAGTCCCCGAAACCGTAGACGCCCGACGGAGCGCAGTAACCCGCGGCGTTGTAGCGCTGCAACGCGACGCCCGAGATGTTCCAACCCGGGGTGACGCACGCCACCTCGATCTTGGCCATGGCACGCAACAGGTGGATCGTGCCCAGATCGGTCTGCAGGTCGCGGATGAACGTGACGCCCTCGCAGAGTTTAACGCCGTAGAAGGGGATCAGCCGCTCGCCGAGCCGGAACGGCGGCGTATAGGCATAGCGGCCGCAGGCGGCCGAGCAGATCTGCTCGATGGTCGTCACCCCGACGGTCAGCCCGTCGGGGTAATCGGGCCAGTTGGCCAGCACCACGACCTTGAAATCCTCGGGAAGCGGCTTGGGAATCGTGCCGCCCACCTCGTAGACCTTCGAGCGGAAGGCCCCGAACTCGACCGGACGGAGACGAGTGGGCGTAAAGGAGGCCAGGTAGCGGTTCTGCAGGTCGAAGAACAGGAACCGGTAGCTGCCGTGTTCGAAATCGATGTGGTTCTCGTAGTCGACGCCGCGGCCGTCGTCGTAGCCGTCGGCACGGGTCGCACGCGCCGCCCCGCCGAGGGCGCCGAGCGAAATGCGGAATCCGACCTGCACGGCCGTCTCCGCTTCGGGCAGGGACGGCTCATCGGCGGTGCGGCGACACGACGGGAGCGTCGCGCAAAGCAGCGCGGCGACCAGGGCGGCGTATCGTATGATTCCGTTCGATTTCATGAAAATTGAGCGATCAGATTTCCTTGTTGTGAAAAACCAGTTTCCAGGAGTGGATGTTGACGTCCATGCTGAGCCAACGCATGTTCGCGTCCAGCACGAAGACCAGATTGTACTCGTCCATACGGTCCAGGAACTCCTGATCGTCCATGTCGCGGCGGTTTTCGCCCTTGACCAGCAGCGCGTAGTCGACCAGCGGGACACGCACGATCATACGCTGTGTCTCCTTGTCGAACACCTCGAGGAACATGCGCCGCTCGTCGGGGAAATCGTCGCCGGCAGCCCGCGTCCTGTCGCGCACCGTCAGACGGGCCGTGGTCAGCTCCGCCACGACGGCGCTCAGCGAGGTGACCGTGCCGGGCACGTCGGGCACGTCGACGCCGGCCGTTCCCGACTGCTGGTACCAGGCGTAATAGGAGACCAGCTCGTCGGGCAGCAGTCCGTTGTCCCAGTCCATGCGGCCGTTCTCGGCCGTGATCCGGAAGATGAAACGGTCCTTGTCCATCGCCTCGCCCGAAAGCTGCTGCAAAACCACCCGCACGTTGTTGGTATCCTTGGTGAGCGGCATGGTGTAGGTGAAAACGCCCTCTTCGGCCTTGGCGAAGAGCTGCGCAGGCAGATAGCCGTGGTAGAGGCGGTCGAGGTCCTCGCGGACGAACGCCCCGCCGGAGGCATGGTCGCGGTTGAGCGTGGCGGTCCACTCCTGCTTGCGGGCCGGCCCGTCCGGAATGGCGAACGAATTCTTGTCCGTGGACCCGCACCAGGCCACCAGGTCGTAGGTCCCGGGCACGACGTCCACCTCCATGGCATAGCCCTCGGCCTTGAGGGCCTCGCCCCGCTCCGTCTTCCGCCACACGATCCGGCCCTGTTCGTCGAACAGGCAGAGTGTGACCGATTCGACCTCGCTGGCGAAGGCGTCGGCGAATTTGAGGTTGCGGTCGTAGCGGAATCGGACCCGGTAAGTCACCTTACAGTCGCCCTCCCCGTCGTAAATCAGACTGTCGCAGCCCGGCAGCAGGCTGCCGGCGGCCAGCAGAAGCGACAGCTTCAGGCAGATTCCGTGTATGTAAGACGATAACTTCATTGCGTCATCCTTGAGTTTATACGCTTGCTTGTATCTTGTCTGCAATCGCTTGCAGCGAATGTTCGTTTTAGGTGGGAAACACTCCGCGCGGGATGTCTCCGGGGCCGTTCCTCTCCTTGCACCGGAACGGAAGTGCGTCGTCACGTAGTTCCCGGGCCGGAGACGGACCCGAAGTCCGCCTCCGCCCAAGACATACGCTGAAATTTTTTAGAGTTCGACACCCTGGTTCACAAGTTTCCACGACAGAATGTGGATCGTGGCTCCGATGTAATAGGTCTCCTTTTCGTCTTCGACGTTGGGAATGATCACCTCGTCGGGATCGAAGATACCCTTACCCAGTTTGGAGAGTTTGTCGATCGACAGCACATAGTGGTGGTTGCGGACAACGCCGTAGTTGGCCTCGTAGATCGTCTTGTCGTCGGCCTCGTTGTTGCGCAGGTGCTCGATGGGGATGTTGTAGTACATCTCGCCGCCGGTGTAGGCGATGGCCTCGGCGCCCGTCTCGTTGAACTCCTTCAGAGCCGCGTCGATGGCCGTGAAGTCCGTAATTTCGGTCACGGTCTCGCCGTTGATCGCATAGACAGGGGTCGGAAGCGTTTCTTTCATCTTCACGTAGACCTTGCCGTCGCCCAGGGTCGCCAGTTCGAGGTACTCCTTACCGATGCGCGTATACTTTTTCAGACCCTCCGGCGTCTGGCCGTCCTCGTAAAAAGCATTCAGACCCAGGCTATTGGCCACGTATCCCAGATAGGTATCCCTGTTGTAGAGCAGACCGTTGTAGCGTACCAGGTTCAGCGTACCGCCGTCCTTGTCGCAGATCTTGGCCTTGAGCAGCACGCTCGTCAGCGCGGAGCGGGTTTGAGCCAGAGCGGCCGTGTTCGTATTCTCGAAGCAATAGTCGGAGCTGCCCGTCTTGGATACCGTGTTGCCGATCTGGGCGGCGGTGATGTAGTGCAGGTACTTCGCGTTCATGTCGCCGGCCTGCGAGTTGCCGGGAGCCGCCAGGTTCTCGTCCCCGGAAGTGAGCGGGTAGTTGCCGTCGCTCTTGGCGTAGTTGTAGGATTTGCCCCAGTAGCAGCGATGGCGGGTCGGGTCCTTCCAATCCCAGCCGAGGCCGAGGCTGGCAGCCGTATTGGTCCACGTTTCGTCGATGTTCTTCATCATGTACGAATCCAGCGCCGTACCGTTGAGCGCCCAGCCCAGGAACTCTATGTAGATGTCGGTGGCGCCTTCAGCGGGCGTAGTCGTGCCGTCGTCCGTACCGTTCAGTTCGCCGGCCACCGAGACGTTCAGTTTGCAGCGGCCGGTCGCCGCATCCAGATTCGCGAGGTCGCCCAGGCGCAGCGACACCTTGGCTGCCAGACGCTCGACATAGACCGTCACCGCATTGGTGAAGGTGGGCTTCACCGGCTCGGGCGAGAAGTTGGCCGCGGTCACCTCCGTCACGTAGTAGGGCAGCGTCTGGTTGTCGGCATCCTTCTGATCGGGGTAGCTGGTGGTGCTCATGACGAACTCGCCGTCGTTGTTATACATGGACCCGGCCATGGTCGCCAGCATGTCGTCGAGCCTCTGGCCGGGCTGGAAACCGGCAGGCGCATTGAGCACCGTCACCATGTATTTGGGGAACGACGTCCCCGTCAGGCCGCGCAGCACAACCACCGAATTTCCGTTAAACTCGATATTGTCGTTTCCAGCGACCGGAGTGCCGCCGTTCCAGACACTCGCCTGCGTAACGAATGCCTTGTTGGCGTCATAAAAATAGAACTTCGCATCCGAAACGGCATGCTCATTCGCGGAACCGTTTTCGAACTCGTTCGGATCACCCGCCGAAGCACGTGTTGCCGCATCGGAGATGCGAACGTTCAGATATGCCGTATCGCCCGTGAAAACCGGAGTTTTTTGCGAATCGGCATCATCCTTGGAGCACGCGCACAACGCTGCGCATGCCGCCAGAGTCAAGAATAACCTTTTCATACTGTTTGTAATTGGTTTGTTGAAAAAAAATGTATAAAGTTTCTCATATTACGCTCGACACGTTACACTAAATATCACCGCATTATCGCGCCGGTCTTCGGGCCTTCCGAGCCGCAGGGAGGCATCGCCGGCACGGTCCTACCCCGCCTTCCCCGGGTGATTCGCACCCGGAGCCGTGGCACCCGGGGCGTCCGCGGATCGAAAGCAGCACAACAACTGCAGAAGCCCCGGGTGCAGCCCGGCCGTTACCGGCCCTCCATTGCGTCGAGTTGCTGCAAGGCGCGCTGCGCCTCGACGATTCCGGCCCCGGCAGCCCGGACGAAGTGCCCGCGCGCCGATTCGCGGTCGCCGTTCAACGCGGCCAGCACGCCGCGGGCATAGACCGCCTCGGACGACGAACCCGCCTTGGAGAGGTAGTCCTCGGCACGCTTCAGATCGCCGCGTTCGAGCGCCGTATTGGCTGCATTGAGGTTGGCCGTCGGATCGTCGGGATACATGCGCACGGCCGTCTCGAAAATCGAGGCAAACTCCTCCGAACCCGGATCGCAGCTCCGGGCCGCAAGGAAAAACTCATTGAGGCTGAGCTTCTGCGGCTGTGTCTTGACGATACGCCTGATCTCCTCCGCATCGCTGAAACTGCGAATCGTGTAGTCGATGCGGTAATCCGTATGGCGCAGGGCCGGATAACAGTTCTGCAACAGGAACCGATACTCCTCGGGATAGGTCCTTCGGATCTCCGCCTCCTTGGCGTCAGGCTCCATGTCGCTGGCGATCAGCGCGAGTATCTCCCCGCGGTGGGCGAGATTCGAGGCCTCGACATAGCGTTGCAGGCCGGCCCAGTCCTCGGGTTCGTAATCGGTCGAGATGACCCCTTCGGCGAATTGGTAGAGCTGCCGGATGTGGTTCTTCAACGCCGCCGTACGACCGATCGCCAGATCGCGGTTGTGCGAATAGGGACTCTCGGGCGAGGCGTATCCCTTCAGCCACACGCCCGTGATGGTCACGTCGGCGTCGAGGCGCACCGAATCGATCGTCGCGTTGATCTTGGCCAGCTCGACCGCATTGCGGCGGTATTCGGGATAGATCACCGTCTTGTTCACGGGGAAGTCGATGAACGCCGATCCGCTCAGCGAACGGCTCTTGACCGCCTCGGCGACCGGGCGTACGAAGACGATCTCGGGGACATAGACCGCCGGTTCGGCATAGCCGCCCAGCCTGCCGCGCTGCTCGTCCAGAAGCGTATGGCAGCAACCGTAGTCCCTGCGGTCGAGCAGCAGCGATGCCCCGTTCATCCACTCGGCATAGGGGACGATGGTGTGGTAGGCCAGGTCATCGGGTTTCAGCGAGGCCCGGTAGGACATCTCGCCTTCACCCGAGAGCATGCTCGCACCGTTACGTATATAATAGAAGTAACGGCGGCGGCCGTAAATGCCGATCGAGGCGAGCGAGAGCGTATCCGCACCGTTGGCGATGCGCGGGGTGAAGAGCACGGCACGATTGCCGTCGACCTCGAGCGCCGACAGATCGACGTCCATATCCACGGCCATGTATGCGCCGTTGCGGTCCATCGTCACATTGCGGACCGAAACGCCGTCGATTTCCTGGGCCTGAAGCGGGGCGCAGATGCCCCGCAGAAACATTGTCAGCAGGATTATTGTCCGTTTCATTGATGTTCGATTTTAAAATACGTAAACCAGATTGACCGCCAGTTTCGTGGGGCCGACATAATGATGGGACTTGTCGCGTTCGAGTTTCTTGCCGCAGCCCACACAGCGGAACTTGTCATAGCGCGTATAGGCATACCCCACGCCCAACTCGGCTTCGAGATTCCAGTGCCGGCCCAGAATCCAGGCGTAACCGTAGGCCACACCCGCACCGACGAACCAGCCCTGGTACCGATAATCGGAGAGTTCGGACAGATCGCTGCCCAGAAACGAAATGTTGTTTTTCAGTCCGCCGGCGTTATACTGGCCGCCATGCGCATGAGCTCCCAGAAAGTGACCCGAGAAACGATCACAGAACCAGTAGCGTGCCTCGGGTTGCAAAAGCCAATGTTTCCATCGGCGATCGTGCGAAAGCGTCCAACCGTTGAAATTGCCGGAAACATCCAGCGTCCATCGGGGAGCCAAGCCGAACTCCACCCCGAGATTTACCGTCAAAGCAGCGTCGTAAAGAAGATTTGTTTTGACTGCTGCATCCTGCCCTTTGACACCCGACACCCCAAATGCCGTAACTGCAAAAATGCAGAGGGCTTTCAGTTTTATCTTCATCGCTATTCCAATTACCATCGACACGAAAAGGTCTAACCAACAATTGAACAGCAAATTAAACAATATGCTGCCTGTTTATATGTTCCTTTAAAAAAATATAAGGTTCAAACCCCGGTATAAAACGTTAAATAATAACTTGCAAAAAAATAATCGCGGCATAATGAATTTTTTATGAAGTGTTTTGCTTGTTTTTTCGATCTTTTATATATTTGCAGCTGAATACGAACGGTTTAACCAACGGTTTAACCAACATATAAAACCGATTTCCTGCCAAACGCGCCTATTCGCCCCGTTCAGGCTTGTCCGAAGACGTTCGGGCGCCGTTTATGGCGGCTCTCAACATCCGTTGCCGCTCTTTTTTCGCCACTGCCTTCTGCACGGACGGGTATTTCATCCTGAACTTGGCAAACGTATCCCGCGACAGGTCGTAACGCCGGCAGATCTCCCCGATGGATTTTCCCTTGCCAAGCATTTCGATGACGTCGAACCGGTTCTCGATCAACACATTCATTTTCGTATAACTTCCCGCACGACGCCCCAGCACCATGCCCTCGGCCTTACGCAGCGCCAGCGCCTCGCGCGTACGCATGGAGATCAGGTTACGCTCGATTTCGGCAACCAGTCCGAACGCAAAGCACAGCACCTTGCTGTTGATCGAGTCGTCGAAGGAGTACTTCTCCTTGGTGGTGTAGAGTTTGATCCCCTTCCGCAGGCACTTTCCCATGATGGCCATCAGATCGGTCATCGACCGGCTCAGGCGCGACATCTCGGTGACGATCAGCGTATCGCCACGCTTCATGCGCCGCAACAGATTGCCCAGACGCCTCTCCTGCTCTCGTTTTTTACCACTGACGACTTCGTTGACCCATACATCCACCTTGAGATCCCGGCTTTCGGCAAAACGGCGGATTTCATCCTGCTGATTGGCAAGGTGCTGTTTGCAAGTGCTCACTCTTAAATAACCTACAATCATACTATTTTATATTTAATGACAGACAACATGCCTGCGTCGGCCAAAATATGACAAAACAGCCAAAATATAAAACAGAAAGCCTTCGCCGCAGACCGCGCGCCGGTGAACCGTACCATCCTGTCGCCGCCGATTACGGCACTTCCGGCACTCCGCCGTCCGGCCCGGGCGCGGCGCTTCGGTCGCAAAATGTCGATCTGCCCTCCCCGCTCACAAGGTGCACAAGCGTGAAGGCGGCAAAAAAATCAATGCTTTTATTCTTAAAATCAAATAGATTGGCACGAATACCGTCGGTGCGATGCAGAAAAAATCAAAAAAAAGTTGTAAACTAAAAAAAATATAATACCTTTGCACTCGCAATAACCGGAATGGTGCGTTAGTTCAGCTGGTTAGAATACGTGCCTGTCACGCACGGGGTCAGGGGTTCGAGTCCCCTACGCACCGCAGAGTTCGATGGAACAAAACAGCAAAGCCTTGTAAACGAATCGTTTATAAGGCTTTCTTGTTTTTATACATACGCAAGAAAGAGTTGTTTAAAGCAGATTGGCCGTGGCCTATTCGGTGCCCCGGGCATTGTCCGGAATGGATTCGAAAGGCGCGGCAGAAAACCAAAAACATGTGTAACATTCCCTTGCTGGAGGAAGCTCGAAAGATTCTGGACCGCTACAAAGCACATCCCTATTGTCAGGCGCACAGCGTGCTTCTCCCCGTGTGCAGCGCAATACAAGCGACAGATAAAGACAACAAATACGACACGCAAAGCGGGACTGAAACTGACACCCCGACGAAGGGCTGTCTACGAGGCCATATGGAACTGCGCCATGCACCGATCGAAGTCATCATAGCCAAAGTTCAGTCAAAAGACAAGGCAATGACGCTCTCGACGATCCATCGGGTCCTCGACTGTTCTGCAAGGCCGGTATCTGTCGCTGGCATGCCATCTCGAAACGGGCAAATGCAACTACGACATCACGGTGCACGAACATCACCACCTGTTCGACGGAGGACGAATCATGGTTTACAACGATGCGGAGCTGGTCCGCCTGATCCGGCAGTATCTGGAGAACCACAACATAACCCGCTGCCGATATCGAGAATTCGACTTGCAGTACGCACTCCGCTTTTACGGTTTCAAGGGCGAGGCCCAGTATCTTCGCGGCCCACGGGAGTCCTGACCATCGAGGTCGAGGACACGGTCAACGAAGGGGTAAACATGGCATTCCCTTGTAACGAGATTCAGAAAACGGCTTGGAACGAGCTGAAAAATTTCGATCACGCGCTGATTTTGCGCGAAGACGACCCGCTGTTGCCCGCCGTTTCGGACGTATACGAGAAGCAGGGCATTAAGAACGGCCTCTCGCAGAACATGATGAAGGGCGAAGTGTTCAAGACCGAGCTTGCCACGGCCTATCCCGACAACAACATTGACCGCTGCCCGCTGTAGGGCATTTCGCTCAACGAAGAGGGAGTATGTCCCAAGTGCGGCGATAGTGAAAATTATACAATGGAGCCGGTCGAATATCCCGACCGGCTCCATCCGTTTAACTGAAGAAACGAATCATTCTTTAGCAGTTCGGCGCTTTTTCTTCAACCACAGGTAATAACCCGTAAGCGGAAGCGTACCGCCGATCAGAGCGCTCAGGAAATAGATGATCTTGGTCACCGTTCCACCCCATGACCCGGTGTGGAAAGCGTAGAACCACCCGCGCAGGGTTTGTGAACGGGGTGTGTCCCGATAGCGGACGATCTCCCCGATACGTCCGTCGCGCGGATCGAACTGCGCCGTATCGGTGCGGCGCATCGACGTATGCGGATCGGGAGCGATCTGCGCGCTCCGCTCGTTCAGCGTAATCGTCTTATACACGGGATACTGTGCTTTCAACCCTTCCAGCACATTGTCCCACACGGCGTAGTCGGATTGCCTTTCAGTTTCCGCACCCCTGCCGCCATGTCCGCCGCGTACATCCTGGCCCGGATTTCCTTTCGCCGGAGCATGCGCGGCCGCAGTCTGCTGCGTTCCGCCCCCGAAGAGCGAATAGGCGGCCTTGCGATACCAGCCGAACGACCAGGTAAGCCCTGTCAGGGCCATCACCAGCAGGAACAGAGCGGCATAGAACCCCAGCGCCACATGGCTGTCGTACCAGAATCGCCGCCAACCTTTGTTGCACGATACTTTCAGCCGGTGTTTCAGCGCTTTGCGGGTACGGGGAATCCAAATCACAAGACCGCTTACGAGAATTACGACCAGCAGCAGCGTCGTTACACCCACTACCGCTTTGCCGACCGACTTCTGCCCCTTTGCCGCCGGGGCATCCATCAGCCAGCGATGGAGTTTGCGCGTCGTCTGGAAAAACGCATGGCTTTTCGTCCATCCGTTCACCTCGCCGGTATAGGGATCCACGCTTAACGTCCGGCGTCCCGCGCCCTTGAAACTCGCCATGCAGGTTTTCCGGGGATCACCCGACAGTTGCAGGGCGGAGAGTTTCAGTGAATCGGGCACCTGTTCCCGAATACGCGCTGCCAACTGCGAAGGCGGCAGCGGCCGAATGCCCGCAGGCGGTGTGACCCGATAGAGCTGCGGATCGAGCGCACGGGTGATCTCCTGCTCGAAGACAAGCGCTGCACCGCTTAGGCAAATGACCGATACGAGGATGCCGAGCGGGATGGACAGCCAGAGATGAACCTTCGCAAAGAACCTTTTCATCGTCTTTTAGCGCTGTATGGAGAGTTTGCCGGCCGTACTGATGGCATCGGCCTCGACCGTAAGACCCTTGGTCGCCCGACCGGTCTTCACGTCGATCTTGTAGAATGCAGGTCTGTCGCCGCCCGTCACCGTGACGGCGATGTAGGCATTGCCGTTCTCGCCGTAAGGTTCGCCGCCGAACCCGGCCAGATCGGCAGGGAATCCCGTCACCGGCGTGATGGTCTTGTCCTCGGCCTTGAAGACGGCAAGTTCGTCGGTAACGGCGCTCGTGCCGCTCATCATGCCCTCGACACCGTCGGAGTAGAGCTGGAGCAGGAAGTAATCTTCCGTTATGTGCCAGCAGCGGAAGATCGGATGCCGTGTCCCGATCTCCTCGAAATTCACATAATAAGAGGGGTCGAACGCCGTTTCGCCCTTCTTGATGCGCACTACGCCCGAAGGCAGTGTGCCCGTCACTTTCTTCAGATCGTCGGACGACGTGAACGTGCGCCCGTAACCCGGAGAGAAAACATACAGGTCGCCGTTGTCTGCGGCCCAGATGGTCTGATAATACTGCGAACGCATGCGGCCGCTGGCAAAACCGATCTTGTCTGTCTTGACGATAACGGGCGTCTCGTCGAAATTGTCCCCGCTGTAAATGGCGACGTAAGCCTCGTCCGGGTACTGCGTCGAGGGGATTACGCCGGCCGTATAGGCTCCGCTGCCCGAACCGCCGTCCTTGGTCGTTATCAGGTCCCGGTCGGTCACTTTCTCCGGCCACTTCTTGATGCCGTATTTGCTCATGCCCATCGGTACGACCGAGGTGTAGAGTTTGCCGTCGGCCTCGACGATACCCGCGAAGGTCACCTTCTCGCCGTTGCCCAGAAAATTCTCAGCCAGCACGGCGCTCTCCGTCTGCGATCCGGTCGAAGCGTCGAGATAGTTGAACAACAGGGCCTGCGCCACGTCGTCACCGTCCTTTTCGGTCGAATCGCCCGTGGACGCGGTGATGACGTTATCGCCCCAGGTGCCGTAGGTGGTGATACGGTTGTATTCGTAGGTGTACTTCTTCGTCGGCTTGCCGGCGTTGTTCAGGTAGTAGGAAGCTCCCGTTCCGGCGCCGCCCTTATTATAGACCAGTGCGAAGACATATTTGTTGTCTTTGAACACCCAGTAGGTTCCTTCGATTACTTCCGTACCCTGTCCCACGGTGCTCACGCTCCCTTCGTCGAGCGACTGGGAAACGACCAGATAGCTGGCGTCGTCCACCGTGGCGGCAATGACATACGCTTCGTCCCAATCGACGGGCGGATTGCCGTTCGTTCCTTCGTCGTCATCGGTGCACGAGGTCAGCGCACCGCCCATGCAGAATGCGGCCATCAAGGCCCATACAAAATACTTGTGTTTCATAATTATCTGTTTTTAGTTGATAGTGTATCAATCGCCGAAATGCACCCGCACCTTGAAATAGAAAGCCCGTCCGGCTTTCTGAAGACTGAAATTGTCGTACAGCCGCGCGTCGGTGAGGTTGCGGCATTCGACGGAAAGGTTGTAGCGTCCGTTCATCAGACTATACGACAGGGCGACGTTGTGCGAGAACTGATCCGGCACATAGGCTTTGGACTCCTTGTCGCCGATATTCTCCCATTTGAGCGGAAATTCGTGCGACCAGAAGCTGTCGTAGGTGATGCTCAGCGTGTTCCCTTTGGCGAACAGGTCGTGCCAGAAGAAACTGGCGTCGATATTGGCGAACCTGTAAGGGATGTTCGGCAGGCGGACCTTGTAGTGCATACTCTCCTGCTGCGAATTTCCGGTCCAGTTCTTCTCGTAATCACGGGTATTGATGTTGTTGTAGGTTCCCCCGACATTGAACCACCGTGCAAAGGCGTAACGCACCGAGATATTGTACCCTTTGGTTTTCACATGCCCGTGATTTTCGTAGATACCGTACTGCGTACTGCCGTGCTTGCCCAGCCCGCGCTTGATGTAGTCCTTCGTGTTGCGGTAGATCAGGCTGCCGTCGATGTAGAGATTGTGCCGTCCGAACGAGCGGTTATAGCTGAGGTTGAAGTTGAAATTGTCGCTCTTTTCGGGCTTCAGGTCGGTCTTGCCGGCTTCGAGGTCTTCGTCGCCGAACAGCTCGTCGGTAGTCGGCAGGCGGTAAGCCTTCTCGTAGGAGAGTTTCGCCTGCAACTCCTTCAGGATATGATAGGTCCCGGCGGCTCCGTAGCCCCACGAACCTACCCGTTTTTCGAGGTTGACGTAGTTGCCCACACCGTCGGCGCTCTGCGACACCGGACCCTCGTTGTACTGGCGGTAATATTTGACGAAGGCCGAAGCGTTCCACCTCTCCGACGGCATCAGACGGTAAGAGAGTCCGCCGATGTTCTTGCGTGTGATTTTCGGAATGTCGAAATCGGTCAGCACGGAAGATGTTCCCACATAGGAGCGGCTCCTGCGCCGGAAATCGCTGAAGACATGGTTGAACGTCAGGAAATGCGCCCGGCCGATGCGGTAGTTCAGGTTCAGCGTGGCGTTCCAGTTCGTGTTTTTCGATTCGCTGTTCTGCAACGACTGTTCGCCGCGGCTGTCCGTCGGGTAATACTGCCCGTACCAGTTGTAGGCGCGGGCCGCCGTGTCGATGTTGTTGGTGATGTTGTGGTTGTAGTTGGCAGTCACCGTCAGGTCGAGATTCTCCACCAGCAGGTTGCGTTTGCGGTACTCCAGCGACGGCACGAAAGAGTGTCCCTTGCGGTGTTTCTGTCCGAAAACGATCTCCTGATAGACGCCGGTCTGAATTTCCTTGTAGAAATTGGAGTACGAAAAGCCCAACACCAGCCTGTCGGCCCATTTCTTACCCACGAAACCGATCTTTCCCATCACGACCTCGTTGTGAAACGCATCGTTGAAACGGCGTACACGCCGGATATCGTTTTCGTCCACCGGAAATTTGTGTACCGACCCGTCCTCCTTGATTTCGAACTCCCGCACCCAGTTGTTGATGTAATAATCGTTGTCGGAATAGTTCTGGAAAGCGTTGATCTCATACATGAAACCGCTCTTGAACGTCTGTCCGAAATTGACATACGAACGGTGGGTGTTGAATGACCCGTAAGAATAGGCAGCGTCTGCGAACCAGCTGCGGCGGTTCTTGTTCGTGACGATATTCACGACGCCCCCGATGGCGTCGGTCCCGAACTCCACGGGAACTACACCCTTGTAGACCTCGATGCGCTCGGCGAAATTGACCGGAATGTTGTTCAAGTCGAAAGCCGTTCCCGCACCCTCCTGCGGAACTCCGTCGATAAATATCTTGACGTGTTTCCCGCTGAAACCGTCCAGCATCAGCTGCATGTCCGAACCTACGCCGCCCGATTCGCGGAGTTTCATGCCCGGGAGCTGCGACAGCGCTTCGCTCAAGCTCTTGGTCGAGTTCTGCAACTCTTTGGTGTCCAACGCTACGGCATTGAAAGGCGACCGGCGGATGCGGCTCACTCCGCTGCCCGTCACGACGACCTCTTCGACTTCCGTGACCGAAGGTTTCAGAACCACAGTATAGCGATTCCGGCCGTCCCGGCCAATAGTCACGCGACTTTTATAGGGTTCGAAACCGACGGCGGACACGACCAGCTCGTAGGTTCCGGCCGGAGCTTTCAGGTGATAAATCCCCTTATCGATCGGTTGAGCACCCGTAGTTGGTATCTTTCAGATAGACGGTAGCGAAACCGGCAGCCGTGCTGTCCGCAGCTACGACCCGTCCGGAGAGAACAGACAGCGGACGATGCCCGTGATGGCCGCGGGCCGGATTTTGCGCCGCCGCCGAAAAGCCACAGCCCAACGCCAGCAGCAATGTGAGAATTCGAAAAAGTGTGTGTTTGAACATTTTGTTTGCAACAGAAACCGTGTCGTAACGGATTCTTCATTTTGTGTGTTGCAAAGGTAAACGCCCCGGAAAAGCACGGCAATCCCGACTTTTGGGTATTTTACACATTGCTCCTGTGGTGCATTTAACTAAAATCAGGTACGTCTCTCCCGAAAAACAGGAATTCCCGAATTATCGGACGCTTGCGGATGCGGACATTATATTCCGAAAGCGGAAGCAAGGGAACCGTTCCGAAAAGCCGGTAATACCGGCAAGAGACAAATCGACAAAATACACCGCGGACGATGTGCAGAGCATCGGACGGTCGTGTCGAGGGTGAGGTGAGGACCTCGGAGCTGTAAAAATCCTCATCGCAATATTTGCATTGGAAGACATAGTCCCCGGCATGGAGACGGAGAGGCAGCGCCCGCATTGTTCCCTATAGCGCCGAACCTGACGCTCACTCTGATGCAGAATCTGACAAACTTCCGAAAAATCCAACATCGGATCACCGTCAAGCATACTGCCCTTTGCTCTGCGTTCGTCAGCCCCATTTAATTATTTTCCAATGGAAATTTGTTTTAATGGAAAATAATTAATACTTTCGCAGTGCTGTTTCCGACGGAAAAAATCCGACCCGGGAAAATTATCAGACAAAACACACTATGAAACACATCATCATCGGAGGCGTTGCAGGCGGCGCTACTGCGGCGGCAAGGATTCGCAGGGCGGACGAGACCGCCGAAATCGTCCTGCTCGAAAAGGGCCGTTACATCTCCTACGCCAACTGCGGACTGCCCTACTACATCGGCGGCACGATCGCCGAACGCGAGAAACTCTTCGTTCAGACCCCAACCTCGTTCGGCACACGGTTCAGGATCGACGTGCGTGTCGAAAGCGAAGCCGTGGCGGTAGACCCCGCGGCCAAAACCGTCACGGTGCGCCGTGCCGACGGATCGACCTATACGGAACACTACGACAAACTGCTGCTTTCGCCCGGGGCGTCGCCCGTGCGGCCGCCGCTGCAAGGGATCGGCACGGAAGGCATCTTCACGCTCCGCAACGTGGACGACACCGACCGTATCAAAACCTACATGGCCACGCACCGGATCGGGCGCGCCGTGGTCGTGGGCGCGGGGTTCATCGGGCTGGAGATGGCCGAAAACCTCCACCGCACCGGAGCACACGTATCCATCGTCGAGATGGGCAATCAGGTCATGGCCCCCGTCGACTTCTCGATCGCCTCACACGTCCACCAGCACCTGCTGCAAAAGGGCGTGGCGCTGTATCTGGAACAGAGCGTCGAGCGGTTCGAAAAACAGGGCGAACAGGTGGCTGTCGTCTTCAGAAGCGGGGAACGGATCATGGCCGACATCGTCATCCTTTCGATCGGCGTGCGCCCCGAAACGTCGCTCGCCGAATCCGCCGGCATCCGCATCGGCGAGACGGGCGGAATCCGGGTCGACGAGTACCTCGAAACCTCCGCAAAGGACATCTACGCCGTGGGCGACGCCATCGAGTTCCCGCACCCGATCACCGGAAAGCCGTGGCTGAACTACCTGGCCAACCCCGCCAACCGGCAGGGACGCATCGTTGCCGACAACATGGTTTTCGGCAACACGACACGCTACGAAGGGGCCATCGGAACCTCCATCGCCAAGGTGTTCGACATGACGGTCGCCTCGACGGGACTCCCGGCGAAACGGCTCCGGCAGTTAGGAATCGAGTACGCCGCTTCGACCACGCACTCGGCGTCGCACGCGGGCTACTACCCCGACGCGCTTCCGCTGACCATCAAACTCACGTTCGATCCCCGCACCGGCCGCCTCTACGGAGCGCAGTCGGTCGGTTACGACGGCGTGGACAAACGCATCGACCAGATCGCGCTGCTCATCAAGCGCGGCGGGACGGTCCGCGACCTGGCGGAGGTGGAACACTGCTACGCCCCGCCGTTCTCCTCGGCCAAGGACCCGATCGCCATTGCGGGATACGTCGCCGGGAACATCGTCAGCGGCGCGATGTCCGTCGTATCGTGGCGCGAAATCACGGATGCAGCGTGCCGAGACGGCTTCCTGCTCGACGTGCGCACCCCGATGGAGTACGCCTTCGGAACGATCCCCGGGGCTGTGAACATCCCGCTCGAAGAGCTTCGCGACCGGCTGGACGAAATTCCCGGAGACAAGGCCGTTTACATCTTCTGCGCCGTCGGGCTGCGGGGCTACCTGGCGCAGCGGATTTTGACGGCACACGGATTCCGGCAGGTGAAAAACCTCTCGGGAGGTTACCGGACCTACTCCACGGCTACCGCCCCGGTCGAAAACCGCCCGGCGGCACACCCCGCACAGCCCGAAACCGCCGACCCGGACACGCAGCGTCCCGCCCGGTTCGTGAAAACCCTGAAGATCGACGCCTGCGGATTGCAGTGCCCCGGCCCGGTCATGAAGATCAGGCAGGCCGTCGACGCGCTCTCCGACGGCGAGCGTATCGAAATGGTGGCGACCGATCCGGGATTCGCCCGCGACGCGCAGGCGTGGTGCAACACCACGGGCAACCGGCTGATCTCGAACAGCGAGTCGAAAGGCCGCTACACGGTCGTCATCGAGAAGGGTTCGCCCGCGGCATGCGACGGCGCCACGCCGTGCGACGACAGGGGCAAGACGCTCATTCTGTTCAGCGACGACCTCGACAAGGCCCTCGCCACGTTCGTACTGGCCAACGGAGCCGCCGCGACGGGACGCAAGGTGACGGTGTTCTTCACCTTCTGGGGACTCAACGTCATCAAGAAGGTCTCCAAACCGAAAGTCGAAAAGGACTTTTTCGGACGTATGTTCGGCCTGATGCTGCCGTCCAGTTCGCTCCGGCTCCGGCTTTCGAAGATGAGCATGCTGGGCATCGGCGACCGGATGATGCGCCACATCATGAAACGCAAGGGCATCGACTCGCTCGAATCGCTCCGCCGACAGGCGCTCGACAGCGGCGTGGAGTTCATCGCATGCCAGATGTCGATGGACGTGATGGGCGTAAAACGCGAGGAACTGCTCGACGAAGTGACCGTCGGGGGCGTGGCGACCTACATGGAACGCGCCGAGCGTGCAAACGTAAACCTGTTCGTATAAGATGAAACTGCTGAAACGACATTGGCCGACGCTGCTGGGAGCGGCGCTGGGGGCCTTGGGAGGCTGTCTCTACTGGTATTTCGCGGGGTGTGCCGACGGCACGTGTCCGATCACCTCCGCGCCGCTCAACAGCACGCTGTGGGGCGCCGTCATGGGCGGACTGCTGTTGAGCATGTTCGACCCGAAACCGGCCCGGAAGGAGTGAAAAAACGGGCGCCCGGAACCGGCCGGACGCCCGTTTCTGCGGCTGACGGCCGCTACCGGCCCGTCACGCGCATGTAACGCGCCAACGAAGTCCGGTAGGCGGCGCATGCCGAGGTGAAGTCGTTGCGGCTCCGGGTGTAGAGCGTCTCGGCGTCCAGCAGGTCGGTGAGCGGCGCCGTTCCGGCCTGGTAGAAATTGCGGTTCTGCCGCAGGTTCTCGGCGGCCGACGTCACGGAACGCCGCGTCAGCAGGATCTGCGCATAGGACTCCTGCACCTCGCTCCACGTCCGTTCGATCTCCACGGTCAGCATCTCGCGGGCCTGCTGCCGGTCGTTCTCGGCCTGCTGCTCCCGGATGCGGGCCTTCTTCAGGGCGTGCGCCCCGCCCCACCAGTCGGAGATAGGGACCGACACCTGGGCGAAAACCAGCCCGTCGTCCACATTCTTGTCCGTCACGTTATAGTAGAGGTAGCCGGCCCCGACGCCCACCGTCGGCAGTCGTTTGCCGCGCTCCATGCGTTTCCGGTACTTCTGCGCCTCGACGTTCTTCTCGGCGAGCCGGTACTCGGCCCGGTTGTCCAGGGCCTCCTCGACCGGGACGTAGAAGGCCGCGGGCGCCTCGGGCTGGCCGAACTCCGCCGTCGCCACGTCGAAACCGCGCCAGTCGACGCCGATATGCTGTGCCAGCAGCATCTTCGAGACTTTCAGCCCGTTTTCGACCTTCAGGCGGTTCGACGCGATCTCCTGCTGCCGCAGTTCCACGCGCAGCAGGTCGTTCGTCGTCACCAGTCCGGCCTTGACCGAGAGCTCCACCTGACGGTGAATCTCCTCCAGCTGGCGTTCCACGGCTTCGATGGTCGAAAGGTTGTCGCGCAGCGACACGACCTGCCAGTAATAGGTGTCGGTCTGCTCGCGCACCTCGGCCTCGGTCTTCTGCAGCTGCAAGCGTCCGACCTCCTCGCCCAGCCGGGCGAGTTTGTTGCCGTTGACGATTTTCAGCCCCGCGAAGACGGGCTGCACGGCCGTGACGCCGCCCACAAGCCCCCGCTTGACCATCGACAGCGGCAGGTTCATCGTCCCCAGCTGCGGGATGGTCATGCCGAAATCGGCCTGCACCAGTCCGTGCTGGGCCTGGAAAACGCCTCCCGTGGCCGAGACCTGCGGGAAGTAGTTCGTAAACGCCTCGCGGCGCGTTTGCAGAGCCGCTTCGAGGTCGAACCGGCTGTCGCGGAGCGTACGGTTGTGTTCGGCGGCGGCCGCACGGCATTCGTCGAGCGTCAGGGTCTGCGCCCCGGCCGGAAGGGCCGCGCAGCACAGGATCAGGTATACGAGAGCCTTTTTCATCACTTGTAGATTTTGGAGTAAAGGACCGGAAGAATCGTGACCACGAGGATCAGCGAGCCGATGCCCCCGGCGAAAATCGTGACGCCCACGGGCGCCCAGAACGTACTGCCGCCCAGCATCATCGGCACGACGCCCACGGCCGTGGTGGCCGTCGTGAGGAAGATCGGAACCATGCGGCGCTTTCCGGCGTCGTAGGCCGCCAGCTTGCCCGACCAGTGGCAGACCTTGCGCTTGTCCTCGGCGTGCTGGTACATCAGGATCACGTTCCGCACGATCATGCCCAGCAGGGTGATGAAACCCAGTACCGAGGTCAGCCCGATGGTGAAGTCGGCGATCCACAGCCCGATCATCGCGCCGAACAGGCACAGCGACATCGAGGCCATGACGACCAGCGTGATGCCGAATTTGCGGAAGTTGACGAGGATGAAGAAGAAGATGATCACCAGCGAGATACTCAACCCCGCAGCGATGGGCGGCAGGGTCTCGGCGTCGAATTCGTGCGCGCCGCCCAGCTCGGTCCCGACGCCCGGCGGAAGCGGAATTTCGTCTTTCAGCATCCGGTTGATCCGCGAGGTCATCCGCATCGCGTTGGCGCCGCGTTTCAGGTCGGCCGTCACGGTGATGCAGCGCATGCCGTTGCGGTGGACGATCTTCGACTGGCTCCACGCGGGTTCCACGTCGGCGATCTGCCGCAGGGGCACGCTGACCCCCGGCACGGGCGAGGAGACATAAGTGTCCCCGATCTCCGACAGCGAGCGTTCGCCCAGCCGGGCGTCGCGCTTGAGCACCACCGGGAGTCTGTAATCGCCCTCCCAGACCGAACCCACGGCCACGTCGCCCGACGCCAGGGCCATGTTGGCAGCCACGACCGTGCGCGTGATGCCCAGCTGCGACGCCGTGACGGGATCGAGCCGCACCTCGGCGATCGCCCGCGGGTCCTCGTAATCGGCATGCACCCATTGCAGTTCGGGCATCTGCCGCATGCGGGCCATCAGCCGGTCGGCCGCGGCGTGCAGCGAGTCGATGTCGCTGCCGTAGAAGCGGAACTCCAGCGACGGCACGTTCTGGTAGTCGAGCTGCTTGAACTTGACGTAGGCTTCGGGAAACCGGTCGGCCCATGCGTCGGCGTACTCGTCGAGAATGGACTCCGTATCGTCCACTGACGTGGTGTTGACGATGAACTGCGCGTAGTTCTTGCCCGCGATCTGCGGGGCGTAGCTCATCTGGAAGCGCGGCGAGGAGCACCCCACGAACGAGGTGACGGATTTCACCCGCCCGTCGGCCCGCAGTGCCCGGTAGACCGAGTCGGCGACGGCCCCGGTGCGCTCCAGCGGCGTGTCGGGCCGCAGGTAGATCTCCACGGCGAACTGGTCGCGGTCGGCGAAGGGGACCATGCGGAACTTGAGCTGCGTGGCGATCAGCAGCGACACGACCACCGAGGCGGCGCCGAGCGAGATCGTCAGCCACCCATGGCGGAAAGTCCACGCCAGCACGCGGCGGTAGACGTCGTGCACCCGGTCGGTGAACGACCTGCGGCCGTCCCTGCGCACGTGCACGACGGGGATGATCAGTATTTCGAGGAACGGAATGACCATCACGGCCAGCAGCAGCGACACCATCAGGTTGATGGTGATCGTCCACGGGAACCAGGTCAGGAAGTCGCCCATCATGCCCGTCATCGTGAAGAGGATCGGATAGAAGATCATGCAGATACAGATCGTGGCCAGCAGCAGCGAGGGGAAGAACTCCCGGGCGCTCTCCACGGCGGCGAACCACCGCGAATGACCGCGCCCGAGGTAGTCGAGGTAGCCGTCGATCACCACGATCGAATTGTCGACGATCATGCCCAGCACGACGACCAGCGCGGCGAGCGTCACGGTGTTCAGCGGAATGCCGCAGAGGTACATCATGCCCACCGAGATGAAGGTCGACATCGGGATCGTCAGCGCGGCGACGACGGCCGACCGCAGCGGGAAGAGGAGCATCATCACGGCGATGATGATGGCCATGGCCACGAACAGGTCGCGCAGAAACGAGTGCACCGAGTCGCCGACGACCTTGGCCTGGTCGGCTATGCGCTGCACCCGGACATCGGCCGGAAGCTCCTCTTCGATGAAGGTGTGCAGGACCTCGTCGACCTCGCGGCCGTACTCCACGATGTTGTTCCCGGCCTGCATCTCCATCGACAGCAGCACGCAGCGGTGGCCGTTATTGAGGATGTAGCTGTCCGGATCGTCGTATTCGCGCACGACGCGCGCCACGTCCTTCACCCGCAGGACGTGCCCTTCGGGATCGCTCCAGACGATCTGCTCGGCGACCTCCCGCTCCCCGGCCAGCGACGGCGCGATGTGGATCGGGGTCTCGGTTTCGGCGTTGCTCACCGAGCCGCCCAGCGGTGTCAGCCCCTGCGCGGCCAGCGCCGCGGAGAGCACCTTCTCGCCGATGCCGTAGGCCGCCAGACGCGCATGATCGACGTAAACCGAGATCTGCTCCTGCTGCACGCCGTAGGGGCGCAGGTTGGAGACCGACTCGATGCGGCGCAGGCGGTCGCTCAAATCGTCCATATACCCTTTCAGTTCGCGGTAGGAGCGCGTGTCCGACTCCAGGGTGATCAGCAGCGCCGAGGTGTCGCCGAAATCGTCGTTGGTCACCACGGCTGCGACACCCGCAGGCAACTGCATCTTGAACGCCGCCAGTCCGTGCTTGATTTTCGACCAGACCTCGTCCTTGTCGTTCACATCGTCGTTCAGCTCGACCATCACATAGCACATGCCGTTCTGCGACGTAGAGGTGGTCTTCGCACGCTTCACCTCCCTGTAGGTCATCAGGAACTGTTCGAGCGGCTTCGCCAGCTGCTCTTCGACCTCCTCGGCCGTCGCCCCGGGATAGACGCCCACGACGACGCCCTGCCGGATCGTGTACTCGGGAAACTCCTGCTTGGGGATGCGCGCGAGGGCGTAGATGCCGAACACGAACAGGCAGCCCACGATCAGGAAGGTGATGCGGAAATTCCGCATCGACCAGGCTATTACGCTATTCGAACCTTTCATCGCCATACGACTTTACTGCCCTCGCCGATCTTCTGCATGCCGTCCACGACGATGCGGTCTCCCGCCGCGACGCCTCCGGTCAGCACAATGCCGTTGTTCACCAGCCGCCCCGTCGTGACGGTCGTACGCACGGCCGAATCGCCGCGCACGGTCCACACGAAACGGTTCCCGTCGCCCGCCTGCTGCACGGCGCGCACCGGAACGGCGATCTCCTCGGCCGACTCTGCGGGCGAAACCGTCACGCGGCACACCATCCCCGGCAGCAACTCGCCCGCGGCGTTGTCCAGCGTGGCGCGCACGTCGTAGGTGTGGGCCGCGGGGTTGGCCACGGCGCCCTTTTCGATCTTCCCGGCGGGGAACACCCGGTCGCCGAGCGCGGCGACGCCCACCCCGATCCGGCTGTCGGCGCCGAGCCGGGCGATCTCCTGCTCGGGGACCGAGAAGCGCACCTTAACGCATCCGGTTTCGAGCAGCGTCAGCACGGGAACGCCCGGCAGGGCCGTCTCCCCGGCCGAAATCCGCCGCTGGCCGACCACTCCGGAAAAGGGCGCGTAAAGCGAGCAGTCCTCCAGATTCTTCTTCGCGATCCCGAAGGCCGCCTCGGCCTGCCGCAGCCGGGTCTGCGCCTCGACCCACTTGATCTCGGGCAGGCTTTCGGCGTCGTAGAGCTGTTTCAGACGCGCGCAGGCGTCCTTCGCCTGGTTCAGCGCGGCTTCGGCGGCCTCGAAAGTCCGGCGCGCCGAGGTGGGGTCGAGTTCGGCCAGCAGCTGCCCTTTGCCGACGCGCCGGCCCTCGTCCGCAAAGGTGCGGGCGACGGTCCCGGCGACGGGGAAGCTCAAGGCCGCCGAAGCCTCCTCCTCGATCGCACCTACATAAACAGCCGCCCCGGCGTCGGCCGAGGGCGCGGCCAC
Source organism: Alistipes sp. i18-0019-D1 (assembly GCF_042852885.1). Taxonomy (NCBI): domain Bacteria; kingdom Pseudomonadati; phylum Bacteroidota; class Bacteroidia; order Bacteroidales; family Rikenellaceae; genus Alistipes; species Alistipes sp. i18-0019-D1. Next base: position 3,483,800 of record NZ_AP031424.1, on the reverse strand, counting down.
GATGGTTTCGACACGCAGCGGATCGACCGTGCGGTCCTTTTTCGGAGATGAACAGCCGGCGGCCAGCAGCAGCGCGGCACAGAAAACAGTTCGTTTCATCGGTTCTTCAATTTTTCGATGCAAAGTTCCCCTTTTAGCCCTCTCCGGTAAAGGCCGCCGTGTCGGTTAAATTCGTCGATTGGTTCGATTTTAAACTTTTCGACAAATCGTATTCGACAATTCGTTATATTTGTCCGAAATACGACCGATAAAATGAACGAAAAGGAGATTCGGAGCTTCTCGCTCGAAACATTGCTCAACGTCAACGAACCCCGCCCGGAAGACCTCTATTTCGATGGTTGCCTGATCGCTTCGCGCGTCAATATCATGGACACGGTCAACATCGACCTGTTCCGCTACCCGACACGGCTCGATGCCTTCGCGATTCTTTTTTGTTCCGAAGGTTCGATTTCGTTTACCTCGGGACTGCGCCGCCACACGCTCGACGAGAAGATGCTTTTCGTCCTCCTGCCCGGCTCGATCCTGCAGGTGGAATCCATCCGGCCGGAGTCCTCGGTCTACGCGGTGATGTGCGAGGAGGAGTTCATCAAACGCATCAACATCGACATCAAACTGCTCTCGCGGCTCTTTTTAAGCGTCGAGAAACAACCCTGCCTGCGGCTCTGCGAGACCGAATGGACCGGCATCACCGGCTCGTTCGACGAAATCCGCTCCGAAGGCGTGCCCCGCCCGGGCGACGCCTATTCGCCGGAGGTCCTGCGCTCGATGATCCGCACGCTGGCCTACAAGGTCTGCCGCATCATCGGGCGGCATATCGAGGCGCAGCCCGCCCCGGAGAACTCGGCCCGCAGCCGCAACGACGAGTATTTCAGCCAGTTCATGAGCGAACTGGCCAAGCATTACATGCAGGAGCGTTCGGTAGGCTTCTATGCCGGGCTGCTGCACCTGACGCCCAAATACCTCACGACGCTCATCCGCAAGACCTCGGGCCGCACCGCGGCCGAATGGATCGACGACTACGTGGTGCTCGAAGCCAAGAACCTGCTGAAATACTCGACGATGAGCATTCAGGAGATCGCCTACTGTCTCAATTTCCCCAACCAGTCGTTTTTCGGCAAGTATTTCCGCAACCACACGGGCATGACCCCGTCGGCATACCGGATGAGCAAATAGCCGGAGGTTTTGCCGCATCACATGCTGTTCTGTTTTGCAACGGTCCGACTTTTTCGTAACTTTACATCCAAAACGCATAACGATATGGCAAAATACGATTTCGATGAACCGATCCCGCGCCGGGGAACCAACTCGGTGAAGTGGGACGAGGAACCTGCGGCCGACATCCTCCCGATGTGGGTCGCCGACATGGATTTCCGCACGGCCCCGTGCGTCGTCGAGGCGCTCCGCCGCCGGGTGGAACACGGCATCTACGGCTACGCCACGGTCCCGGAGAGCTACTACGGAGCGGTCACGTCCTGGTTCTCCCGGCGGCACGGCTGGGCGCCCGGGGCGGACTGGATACTCCCCGTCACGGGCGTGATTCCGGCGCTCTCGGCCATCCTCCGGGCGCTGACCCGCCCCGGAGACCGGGTGCTGGTGCTGACGCCCGTCTACAACCACTTCTTCATCGCCATCGACAACAGCGGGTGCACCGCCGCGGAGTGCGAGCTGACTTACAGCGGCAACCGCTATACGGTCGATTTCGACGCCCTGGAACGCCGTGCCGCCGACCCTGCCGTGAAACTGATGCTGCTCTGCAACCCGCACAACCCCGCGGGGCGGGTCTGGACGCCCGAAGAACTGCGCCGCATCGGCGACATCTGCCTGCGCCGCGACATCCTGGTCGTGGCCGACGAAATCCACTGCGAGCTGGTGATGCCGGGATTCCGCCACACCCCCTTCGCCTCGCTTTCGGAGGAGTTCGCGCGCCGCTCGGTCACCTGCGCCTCGCCCAGCAAGGCGTTCAACCTCGCGGGAGTGCAGGTTGCCAACATCTTCGCCGCCGACACCGGCATCCGGGAGCGGATCGCCCGGTCGCTCGAAATCAACGAGACGGGCATGATCAGCCCCTTCGCCATCGAAGCCCTGACGGCGGCCTACACGGACGGCGCCGAGTGGCTCGACGCGCTCAACGGCTACCTGTGGGAGAACTACCTTTTCCTGCGGGACTACTTCGCGCGGCATCTCCCGCAATTCCCCGTGCTTCCGCTGGAAGGGACCTACCTCGTCTGGGCCGACTGCCGGGCCGCGGGACTCACGTCCGACGCGCTCACCCGACGGCTGCTGGACGAAGGCCGCCTGCACGTCAACTCCGGGTCCATGTACGGCGCCGCGGGCGAAGGCTTCATCCGCCTGAACATCGCCTGCCCGCGCAAACTGCTGGCCGAGGGTCTCGACCGTCTGAAAAGGGTCCTGACAGCCTGAAAACGGTTGGCATTCCGGAAAATATTTCTACCTTTGCACAGTTAACCACACCTATAACCCCAATGAAGAAAATCGCACTTCTGCTGCTGTTAGCAGCCTCTCTTTCAATGCCGGCATTCGGCGCCGTCGGCGCCGAACCGGTCAAACTGATCTCCTACAACCTGCGCAACAGCCACGGCAAGGACGGCGACAACGCCTGGATGAAACGCCGTCACGCCACTCCGGAGATGATCCGCCGGGAGGCTCCCGACGTGTTCGGCGTGCAGGAAGGACTTATCGACCAGCTGCAATACATCGACGCCGAATGCCCGCAGTACGCCCGCGTGGGCGTGGGCCGCGACGACGGCGCCGAGAAGGGCGAGTTCATGGCCGTCTATTACCTGCGCGACCGTTTCGAGCTGCTCGACAGCGGCACATTCTGGCTCAGCGAAACACCCGACAAGGTGTCGCGCGGCTGGGACGGGGCCTGCAACCGCACGGTGACGTGGGTCGAACTCAAGGACCGGAAGTCGGGCAAGGAGTTCTTCTATTTCAACACCCACCTCGACCACAAGGGCAAGGCGGCGCGCGAAGAGGGCGTGAAGCTGCTCATCGGTAAAATCCACGAGATCGCCGGCAAGAAAGCCCCGGCCATCGTCGGCGGCGACTTCAACACCCCGGTCGACAGCCCGATCTTCAAACCCCTGACCAAATACATGGTCTCGGCCCGCGCCAAGGCCGCGACGACCGACCACAAAGGAACCTTCAACGGTTTCGGCTCGGCTCCCGACACCATCGTCATCGACCACCTCTACTACCGCGGGAAGCTCAAATGCCGGCTTTTCGCCACGCTCGACGGCAACTACGGAGCGCCCTACATTTCGGACCACTACCCCATCGCGATGGTCTTCACCTTATAGACACGAAAAATCCCGGAGTTCGCACTCCGGGATTTTTCGTATCGCCGCACGCCGTCCCGCCCCCGGCTACCCTTTCCGGCTGCGCAGGACCACGACCGACACCGCCGCCACGATCAGCAGGATGCCCGCGGCGCCCTTCGCCGTGAAAGGCTCGGCAAAGACCCAGATGCCGATCACCACGGCGGTCAGCGGCTCCATGGCCCCGAAAATCGAGGTCAGCGTCGGCCCGATGCTCTTGATGGCCTGCACCAGCGCCATGTTCGAGACGGCCGTCGCCGGAATGGCCACGCCGAGGATGTAAAGCCACGTATGCGGGTCGGTCTCGAGGCGCACGCCGCCCGTCAGCAGGCCCCCGGCGATGAAGAACAGCGCGCCGAAGGCCATCACATAACAGGTCAGCACCGTGGAGTCGATCTCCACCGCGCGGCTCCGGCGCACGCCCACGATGTAGGCGCCGTAGGAGACGACCGAGACGGCCGCCGAAACGATTCCCAGCGTCGTGTCGCCGCGCGTGAAATCGACGTTGCCCAGCGACAGCAGCACGGCCCCGACGATCGACATGCCGATCGCCGCGAAGGTCCTCGCCGAACCGCGTTCGCGGAAGAAACACATCATCACGACGGCCACGACCAGCGGATACATGAAGTGGATCGTCGAGGCCACCCCGCTGGCGATGTTCTGATAGGCGATCACCAGGCTCAGCGACGTCGCGGCACGGAACAGGCTCAGCAGAAACACCGTGCCCAGCCCGCGCCTCCCGAGGCGGAAATCGCAACCCGCCAGCACGCCGTAGGCCCCCAGGCACAACGACGCCACGCCCCAGCGGTAGGTCAGAACCTCGAACGACGAATAACCCACGCCCAGCAACAGCAGGGTGAACAGCGGGGCCAGTCCGAATGTCGACGAGGAGAGAGCCGCCCAGAGAATGCCTTTGACACGCAGCATAAAAATTCGTTTGGAGCCGTAAAAATAAGAAATATATCGTCAATCCGTGCGGTCGCGGACGGAAAAGCGCCTCCGCAGAACGGATTTCCGCATTTCCCGGCAGGGCTTCAGGGATTCGCCTCCGGGACCGCCCTGACCCGGACCGTCCGCCAGCCTCGGCAGACCGTTTTCCGGCCCTGGTCTTCCCGGTCCGTCCGCCAAACGTCACCGGGCCTCTCTCCGCCCCGCAGCTCCCGTCCGCCCGGTAATTGCCGGCGAATCGTTTGCCCGTGCGGAATTTAATGCTACCTTTGTCTTACAAACCCCGATCGCATGAAATGGTACTCGAAATACCTCTCCGTCTATGAAAAGCCCTTCGCCGAAGTTCCTGCGGCGACGGTCGCCGAAGTGCGCGCGAAACTCGCCGAACGGCAGTCGGACCGACCGCTGGTGACCGTGTCGGTCATCGCCTACAACGAGGAGAAGCGGCTGACAGCCTGCCTCTGGTCGCTGGCCGAACAGCAATGCCGCTATCCGATGGAGATCATCGCCACGGACAACCTGTCGAAGGACCGCACGGCGGAGGTGCTCGAAGCCCTGGGCCTTCCGTGGCAGCGCGAGACGACGCCCGGATGCGGCCATGCGCGCCTCTGCGGACTGAACCGCGCCCGGGGAAAATATCACATCAACATCGACGCCGACACGATGTATCCGCCGCGCTACGTCGAAACGCTGGTCGGGGCGCTGGAACGCCCGGGGGTCGTGGCCGTCAGTTCGTTGTGGGGATACATCCCCGACGCCTCGCACCCGGCCTTCGGACTTTGGTGCTACGAACTGGCCCGCGACACGCACCTGTGGCTCCAGTCGTTCCGACGTCCCGAGCTGAGCGTCCGCGGACTGGTCTTCGCCTACGACACCTCCCTGGCCCGCAAGGTGGGCATCCGCACCGACATCATCCGCGGCGAAGACGGCTCGCTGGCCCTCGGACTCAAGCAGTACGGCCGCATCGTCTTCGTCCGCAGCCGCCGGGCACGCGCCGTGACGGGTTACGGAACCGTCTCGAAGGACGGCACGCTGCTGGACAGCTTCCGCGTGCGGGCCGTCAAGGCGCTGAAAGGCGCCGGCTCGCTGTTCACCCGGAAATCGGAATACGAGGACGAAGAGGACAATCTGCTGAAATAGCGCCGAGACCGGAGCGTCGGACCGAACGAAAGCCGCCGGGCCGGAAACGGCTGAAACCCGCCCCTATACCCGGCCTCTTACAGCGGTCAGAAACGTTTGGTGTAGGCGTGGCAATAGGGCTGCGTACCCTTGCGGTCGTAGTAGTCCTGGTGATACCCTTCGGCGGGCCAGAAGGTCGTGGCCGCGGTGACGCGCGTGGCGACGTCGTACCCTCTCGCGCGCAGTTCGGCGATCAGTCTTTCAGCCGTCGCGCGCTGGGCCGGTGTCGTATAGAAGACCTCGGAACGGTACTGGTCGCCGATGTCGGGACCCTGCCGCCCGACCTGCGTGGGGTCGTGAATCTCGAAAAAGAGCCGCGCCAGCCTTTCGTAGGAGACTTTCGCCGGGTCGAACGTCACCCTCACCGCCTCGGCATGTCCCGTGCGGTGACCGCACACCTCCTCGTAGGTGGGATTCTCGGTATGGCCTCCGGTGTAGCCCGACTCGACGTCGACGACGCCCGGCTCCTTCGAAAGCAGATGCTCCACACCCCAGAAACAGCCTCCGGCAAAGATCGCCGTCTCGGTACGTTCCTTCTTCGCCGCAGGCACGAACTCCAGCGACACGGAGTTGACACAGTGGCGCGTGTTCCGGGGCGTAAACCCTTCGCCCGTGAAAACATGGCCCAGATGGCCGCCGCACCGCGCGCAGGTGATCTCCGTACGCCGCCCGTCGGCATCAGCGCTCCGTTTCACCGCACCGGGAATCTCGTCGTCGAAACTCGGCCAGCCGCACCCCGCATCGAACTTGTCCGACGAACGGTACAACGGCGCGCCGCACTGCCGGCAGACGTAGGTTCCGTCCTCGCTGTGTTTGTAATAGCGGCCCGTGAAGGGGACTTCGGTCCCCTTGTCCACGATCACCCGCTTCTCCTCCGGTGTCAACGGTTTCATAGTTTGTCCATTTACGGTCCCGCACAGGGCGAGGCAAATTATCAGAATAACGGTTCTCATAAACAGCTCCCATCAAAAACTACGCCGCCCGGCTAAAAGCCGGGTTACGACGAGGACGGGCCGCAACCCCGTTCCGAGGCGTACCGGCCGGCCCCCGCCTGCAAATCGGGCGTCTTGCGCCCGGGCCTTCTAAAACTTCTAAAAGCGGTTTCCTAAACCGCCCTTTAGGAAAACGTGCCGGATAAGGGGTGTAGTATACGCGTAGGAGAAAAATTCGACCGACGGCATCGGTTTGGTTATGAAAAAGTTGGCCACCTTACCTAAAGTGACGCTTCCGTAGTCGCGGCTCAACCCCATGGCATAGGCGCCGTTGAGCGTCGCGGCGTTGACCGCCTCGGCGGGGGTCATCTTCATGCGGATCGAGGCCAGCGAACAGACCATGCGCATGTTGCCCGAGGGCGACGAGCCGGGGTTGTAGTCCGAAGCCAGCGCCACGCCCAGCCCCGCGTCGATCATCGCGCGCGCCGGAGGATAGCTCATCCCGAGGAAGAACGCCGCGCCCGGCAGCAGCGTCGGCATGGTCGCCGTGCCGCGCAGCGTCTCGATCTCCTCCCGTCCCATGCGTTCGAGGTGGTCCACCGACAGGGCGTCGCAGGCCACGCCCACCTGCACGCCGCCCGAGACGGCCAGTTCGTTGGCATGGATTTTCGCCCGCAGCCCCAGTTTGCGCGCGGCCTTGAGAATACGGGCCGTCTCTTCGACCGTGAAAAAACCTTCGTCGCAGAAGACGTCGACGAAATCGGCCAGCCCTTCGGCCGCCACAGCGGGCAGCATTTCGTTGCACACCAGATCGACATACTCCCCCTGCCGTCCCCGGTAGGCACGCGCCACGGCATGCGCCCCGAGGAACGTGGCCCGCACCTCCAGCGGCACGCTTTCGCGGATGCGGCGGATGACGCGCAGCATCTTCAGCTCGTCCCCGGTCGAAAGGCCGTAGCCGCTCTTGATCTCCACGCACCCCGTACCCATCGCCGCGATCTCGCGCACGCGCTCCATCGCCTGCGCATAGAGTTCGTCCTCCGGAGTCTCGTGCAGCCGGTCGGCGGAGTTGAGAATGCCCCCGCCCCGCCGGGCGATCTCCTCGTACGACAAACCGTTGATCTTGTCCAGAAACTCCCGCTCGCGGCTCCCGGCGTAGACCAGGTGGGTGTGCGAGTCGCAGAACGACGGGAAGAGCATGCCCCCTGCCGCGTCAACGACCTCGTCGGCGGCGATGTCGCCCAGAGAGTCCATGCGTCCGAACGCCGCGAAACGGCCGTCTTCGGCCAGCAGCCACGCGTCGTCGAGCGTGCCCAGCTTGTTCATGTCGGCGCCGCAGCAGCGCAGACGGCCCGTCGATTCGATGCCGACGATGCGGGCGATGTTCTTCACCAGCAGTCTCATAGGCCGCGGAGGAATCGGACGGAGGCTTCGATATGGGGATACATCACCTCGTCGTTGTCGATGAAGGGAACCTCTTTGCGATAGTCGGCCAGCATTCGCTCCAACTCGGGCGACGTGTGCGCCGGACGGCGGAACTCGATGGCCTGCGCGGCGTTGAACAGCTCGATGGCCAGCACCCGTTCGGTGTTGCAGACCACGCGCCAGAGCTTCGTGGCAGCGTTGGAACCCATGCTCACATGGTCCTCCTGCCCCTGCGACGAGGGGATCGAATCGACCGACGCGGGCATGCACAGCCCCTTGGACTGGCTCACGATCGACGCCGCGGTATACTGCGGAATCATAAAGCCGCTGTTCAGCCCGGGGTTCGCCACGAGGAATTTGGGCAGTTCGCGCGCCCCGGAGATCAGCTTGTAGGTGCGACGCTCGGAGATGTTGCCCAGCTCGGCCAGGGCGATCGCCAGGAAATCCATCGCCAGAGCGATCGGCTGTCCGTGGAAATTGCCCGCCGAGACGACCATGTCCTCCTCGGGGAAGACCGTCGGATTGTCCGTCGTGGAGTTGATTTCCGTGGTCAGCACGCTCTCCACATAGTCGATCGTGTCCTTCGAGGCTCCGTGAACCTGCGGCATGCAGCGGAACGAATAGGGGTCCTGCACGTGGTGCTTGGGGCGGGCGATCAGTTCGCTGCCTTCGAGCAGCCGGCGGACATTCCGGGCCGTGGCGAGCTGCCCCCGGTGGGCGCGGATCAGGTGCACCTCGTCGCAGAAAGGCTCGATACGACCGTCGAAGGCGTCTAACGACAACGCCCCGATGCGGTCGGCCCACTCGCTCAGCCGCCGGGCGTGGATCAGCGACCAGACGCCGTAGGCGCTCATAAACTGCGTGCCGTTCAGCAGCGCAAGGCCCTCTTTCGACTGCAACCGGATCGGCTCCAGCCCCAGTTCGGCAAGCACTTCGGCCGAGGGACGCACCTCGCCCTTATACTCCACCTCGCCCAGCCCCAGCAGCGGCAGGCTCATATGTGCCAGCGGCGCGAGGTCGCCCGAAGCGCCCAGCGAACCCTGCTGATAGACGACGGGCAGGATGCCGCGGTTGAAAAACTCCACGAGACGCTCCACCGTCGCCAGCTGCACGCCCGAATGGCCGTAGGCGAGCGACTGTATCTTGAGCAGCAGAATCAGCCGCACGATCTCCGAGGGCACGCGCTCCCCGGTTCCACAGGCGTGCGACATCACGAGGTTCTGTTGCAGGCGCGACAGCTCGTCGCGGCCCACCGAAATATCGCACAGCGACCCGAAACCGGTCGTGATGCCGTAGATCGGCCGCTCGGGGTTCTCCATCTTGCGGTCGAGGTACTCGCGGCAGCGGACGATGCGCGCCCGGGCGTCGTCGCTCAACGCGAGCGGCAGCCGCCGTTCGAGGATTTCGCGGACGCGCCCGACCGAAAGGTGCTCCGCGGTGATATGGTGATGTTCCATGGATGACAATTCAAAATTCATAATTCGAAATTCATAATTTATCCGAAGCGCCGCCCTGTTCGTTCAGCGCCTCGCGGACAAGTTCCTCGTCGGCAAAAACAGGCAGGGTCACACGCAGTCCGGGCGTGCGGTCCATTTCGCGGCGGATGGCTTCGACGGCCCCTTCGTTACGCGCCCAGCTGCGACGGGCGATGCCGTTGTTGACGTCCCACAGCAGCATTTCGCGGATGCGGCGGCCGGCATCCTCCGAACCGTCGATCACCATGCCGAAGCCGCCGTTGATCACCTCGCCCCAGCCCACGCCGCCTCCGTTGTGGATCGAAACCCACGTCGCGCCGCGGAACGCATCGCCGATGACGTTCTGCACGGCCATGTCGGCCGTCAGGCACGAACCGTCGTAGATGTTCGAGGTCTCGCGGTAGGGCGAATCGGTTCCCGAAACGTCGTGATGGTCGCGCCCCAGCACCACGGGAGCCGTGATGCGGCCCTCGGCGATGGCCCGGTTGAACGCCTCGGCGATCTTCACGCGCCCTTCGCAGTCGGCATAGAGAATGCGTGCCTGCGACCCGACGACCAGCCGGTTGCGCCCGGCCTCGCGAATCCAGTGGATATTGTCGTCCAGCTGCCCCCGGATGTCGTCGGGAGCCGTCTTCCGGATCTCCTCCAGCACTTCGGCGGCCAGAGAGTCGGTCGTTTCGAGGTCTTCGGGCTTCCCGGAGGTGCAGACCCAGCGGAACGGCCCGAAGCCGTAGTCGAAGAACATGGGTCCCATAATGTCCTGCACGTAGGAGGGATAGCGGAAGCGTCCGCCCTCGCCCGTCACCGCGGCCCCGGCGCGCGAGGCTTCCAGCAGGAAGGCATTGCCGTAGTCGAAGAAATACATTCCCCTGTCGGTCAATTTGTTGATGGCATCGACCTGCCGCCGCAGCGACTCCTGCACACACTCTCTAAAGCGGCCCGGCTCCTCGGCCATCATCTTGTTCGACGCCTCGTAGCTCAACCCCACGGGATAGTAACCGCCCGCCCAGGGGTTGTGCAGCGAGGTCTGGTCCGAACCCAGGTCTACCGGAATCTCCTCCGCGGCCAGCCGCTCCCAGAGGTCCACGACGTTGCCCACATAGGCCATCGACACGACCTCTTTCGCCTTGACAGCCTGACGGATACGCGGGATCAGCTCATCCAGCGCTTCATGCAGCTCGTCGACCCACCCCTGCTCGTGGCGTTTCTGCGCCGCCTTGGGGTTGATCTCGGCGACGACCGACACCACGCCCGAAATATTGCCCGCCTTGGGCTGCGCTCCCGACATGCCGCCGAGACCCGACGAGACGAACAGCATCCCGCGCGTATCGGTGCGGCCGGCCGTGAAGCGTTTGCGCGCGGCGTTCATCACCGTGATCGTCGTGCCGTGGACGATGCCCTGCGGCCCGATATACATGTACGACCCGGCGGTCATCTGCCCGTACTGCGACACCCCGAGGGCGTTGAGCCGCTCCCAGTCGTCGGGTTTCGAGTAGTTGGGAATCACCATGCCGTTCGTAACCACCACGCGCGGGGCGTCGGGATGCGACGGGAACAGCCCCAGCGGATGCCCGGAATACATGACCAAGGTTTGATTTTCAGTCATTTCCGAAAGATACTGCATCGCAAGGCGGTACTGCGCCCAGTTCTGGAACACGGCGCCGTTGCCGCCGTAGGTGATCAGCTCGTGGGGATGCTGGGCGACCCGCGGGTCGAGGTTGTTCTGAATCATCAGCATGACGGCCGCAGCCTGCCGGCAGCGGGCGGGATATTCGCCGATCGGACGCGCGTGCATCTCGTAGTCGGGACGCAGGCGGTACATATAGATACGGCCGTAGCGGCGCAGCTCCTCGGCGAACTCCTTCGCCAGCACGGCGTGGTGCCTGACCGGAAAATAGCGCAGGGCGTTTTTCAGAGCCAGCGTTTTCTCCTCGTCCGAAAGGATGTCCTTGCGTTTGGGCGCATGGTTGATCTGTTTGTCATAGGGTTTCGCGGCGGGCAGCCGGTCGGGAATGCCCGCGCGAATGTCGTTCTGAAACTCTTCGCGTGTCATATTATCCGATTTTAGATTCGACGATCTGCAAGACCTCCGCTTCGAGACGCACGGCTTCGGCGGCCAGCGCATCGGCCTCGGCGGTCAGCGCATCGGCCACGGCACGGTCCTTCAGCCCCGCGGCGTTGATCTTCACATTGAGGCACGCCCCCAGCACCGCGCTGCGGGCCGCCAGCGCACCCACGCCGGCGTCGGAGACCGAATTGGGGTTGCCCTCCGAGGCCATGGCGCGCACGATTTCAAAAACCCGCGAGGCGGCCTTCATCGTCCGCAGAGGAACCTCCGTGGCATAGAGCGTCGCCTCCTGCAAAGCCGCGGCGCGCGCCGCCTTCTCCTCGTCGGTCGACTTGGGCATGGCGAAAACCGCCATGATGCGGTTGAACGCCGCCGTGTCCTCGTCCACGAGGTGCAGAAGCTCCGCAAGAACGGCCTGCCCCCGTTCGGCCCAGTCGGAAAACTCCTCCCAGCGGTCGTCCCACCCCGCCTTGTGCGACGAGAGGTTGGCGACCATCGTCCCGAGGGCCGCGCCCAGCGCACCCATGTAGGCCGCGATCGAGCCGCCGCCCGGAGCGGGAGATTCGCTCGCCGTCTCTTCGGCGAACGCCTTGCAGGTCATGTCGATAAGCCGCTTCTTCGGAACCTCCGCTTCAAGCAGGTACTCGATCACCTTCTCGGCAGGATCGAACGGCTTCAGGTCGTCCAGTCCCATCGACTTGACGGCAATGCGTATGATCTCCTCCTCGGCGACGCCCGTCGAGCGGCGCTGCTTGCGGAGGAAGTATTTGCCGGCTTCGACCAAAGCGCGTTTCGGAACCAGCCCCACGATTTCGGTCCCCGTGACGCGCACGCCGCGGGCGTCGGCCTTGCGGCACACCTCGTCGAAAGCCGCGTGGAGCGGCGTCCGGGAGATGTCGGTGATGTTCATCGAAACCTGCGCGATGCCGTACTCCTCGATGAACCAGCCGATGGCCTTCGTGGCCGGAAGCGTTCCGGGCTGCATCACGGGATTTCCCGCGGCATCCTTCACCACCCTGCCCGTGATGGGATTGCCCTCGCGGACGGGACGCCCCTTTTCGCGCACGTCGAAGGCGATGGCGTTGGCGCGGCGCGTGGAGGTGGTGTTCAGGTTGAAATTCACGGCGATCAGGAAGTCGCGCGCCCCGACGGTCGTAGCTCCCGTGCGGGCAACCCCCTCGTCGAAGGGACGCGCCCCGAAATCGGGCGCGGATGCCGTGTGCGCCAGTTTCTCGGGCAGGGCCTCGTACTCCCCGGCGCGGCACACGGCGAGGTTTTTCCGTTCGGGCGCAAAGGCCGCGGCCTCGTAGCAATAGGTCGGAATGCGCAGTTCGTCGGCGATACGCCGGGCCAGCGCGCGCGCCAGTTCGGCGCACTCCGCAAGCGTGACGCCCGCAATCGGTATCAGCGGCAGCACGTCGGTGGCCCCCATGCGGGGATGCGCCCCCTTGTGGCGACGCATGTCGATCAGTTCGGCCGCCCGCTTCACCCCGGCAAAAGCGGCCTCGACGACCGCTTCGGGTTCGCCGACGAAGGTCACGACCGTGCGGTTGGTCGCCTCGCCGGGGTCCACGTCGAGCAGTTTGACGCCCCCGGAGGCCTCGATGGCCGCGGTGATTTGCCGGATCACGGCCTTATCGCGTCCCTCGCTGAAATTGGGAACGCATTCAATGATTCTTTGGGACATAGGATCGTCGCTTTTAAATTCTTATACTTCAAAGATAAACAATAATCGGGAGAAATCCGAAAAAACCGTAACAAAACAGGCACTTTTTGCGAAAAACAGAAAGGTCCGGCGCAACGATGCGCCGGACCGTAAGAGCAGCCGGACGGGAATCCGGAGACGGAAGCGCCCCGGTCCCGGAAAAGAGGGGTTATCTGCCGATGGTCAGCACCACCCCGCCCGTACACCAGACGCCCGGCAGGCGGATTCCGCCGATGTCGCAGTAGCGCGTGTCGGTGATGTTCGTGGCGTCGACGTAGAGGCGGCAGAGGCCCTTCTCCCACTGGAGGCGTCCGTCGAGCAGGAAATAGGGCTTGTAGCCGCGCTCCTCGGTGAGGGAGGCGTTGCCCGGCTCGGGATAATGCGTGTAGCTGCCGTTGCGGTCGTAGACCGATCCGGTCAGCGCAAGCGACATCCGGCGCAGGAAACGAACCTCCACGGCCAGCGCCGCCTTGTGGCGCATGAAGTCCATCGCGCTTTTGGCGATGACATCCGCGTTCCGGTCGGTCGTGATGTAGCCGTACGAAAGCGTCACGCGGCGCAGGAAGCCTTCCGAGGCCGCATAGCCGCCCGCGAGCTCGGCCCCGAAGGTGTCGAGGCGGCTCGTCTGCTCGGAATGCCATTTGCCGCCCATGTCCTCGCGCCACACCCAGTCGATGATGTCGCGTCCGGAGCGGTAATAGGCTTGCGCCGAGATGTTCCAGCAACGCTTGAGGTAATCAATATCAAAACGGTATGTGACAGCATGTTCAGGCACAAGGTCGAGGTTGTTGATCTGCGCCGGGGAGGTATAGTAGAGGTCCGTGAAGGTCGGCAGGCGCATCGACTGCCATGCCCCGGCTTCGAGGCGCAGCCCGGCCGCGGGGGCATAGCCCGCCGAAAGGCTCCACAGGGCCGAAGTGCCGTAGGGCGTGAGGCTCACGCCCGCCGAAGCCGCCGCGTCGAAACGCTGCCACCGTTTGGCGTGCCGCAGCCACAGGTTGCCCGTGTGGCGCGCCTTGGCGTGGGTGTAGTGCCCTTCGGGATGCGCGAGCGGCTGACCGAGGTTGGTGCTGTAAATGTGGTTGAAGGCCCAGTCGCCGCCCACGGAGGTCACACCCGCCGCCCAGTCGCAGTCGGCCCAGAGCTTCGCCCCGGCATTGTCCGTATTGTGGCGGTTCATCGCCGTGCCGCGGGTCCAGTCGTAGCGGTCGAAATTCTTGCGGTAGCTCGCGGCGGCCCCCAACGAGAAGCGGCCCGCGGTTTTCAGCCACCGCAGCGACGCCAGCGCCGTGGCGGTATGCTCCCACTGGTCGGGATTGTAGGCCGCGTAGAAGCCGTTGGAGCCGAAATCGCGGTCCTGCCACCCGGCTTGCAGGTCGAAGAACCCGGCCCGGCCGCCGTCGCAGGTGGCGCGCACGAAAGCGTTGTAGTTGGAGAAATCGGTGTTGTGCCGGTAGCCGTCGCTGCGGCGGTACGAGGCCGCACCGAGCACCGAGAAGCGTCCTGCACTCACCGCGCCCGAAAGATTCCCGTAGCCGTAGCCGTACTGGCCGCCCGAGGCTTCGAGGCGCAGGTAGGTGGGCCGCAGCGGCGCGGTGCGGATGTTCACCGCCCCGGCGTAGGCCCCGACGCCCGGAACGCCGTCGATCAGTTCGACGGCCGAAATGCAGTCGAGGTCGACGGGCAGCGCGTGGGACTGATGCCCGGTACGGGCATCGGTGAAATCGATGCCGTTGAGAAGGACCATGGTCTGGTCGAAAGAGCCTCCCCGGATGAAGATGTCGGCCTGCGCTCCCTTGCCTCCGCGTTCGCGGACATCGACCGAAGGCGCAAGGCGCAGGGCGGCTTCCAGAGTCTGGACAGGCGCCGGGGCCTGGGCTTTCCGGTCGAAAAGCGGGGTGTGCGACTGGGCGTTGCGCGCGGGAGCCGTCTGGCTCCCGGTGACGCCGACTTCGCGGATCCGCAATGTCTTGAGGACAGCGGTCGTGTCGGCAGTCTGCGCGGACGCACCTTGCGTCGCAAGCAGCAGGATCGACATCCCGGCGGAGAGGACCCCGATCGCCCAGCAGCGGCGCAGACTCGCAAAGACCGACCAGCCTTTGCGGTTCCAGCGCCGCCAGTGAGTGACGGAGAGCTGTTTTGCCTGGATGTTTTCCATGTGTTTGAAATTTGGGTTAAGAATGAGAAAAACAGAATCCGAACCGGTCCGGCTGCACTGGCTTCCGGTTCGGCCCCGCAAAGGTAATAAAAAAAACGGACCGCAACGGTCCGTTTCCGGTAAAGAACGCATGCGGCGCATCCGCGCCGCGAGGCTCCGTCACTTTCCCTCCGTCCGGCGGCGAAGCCATTCGGGGTATTTTTTCAGCACCTTGTTGCCCCACGTGCCGTACCACGAGTAGCCCACACGCCGTTCGGCGGGGACCTCGCGCAGGTCGTAGACCTTCTTCCCCTCGCGCGTGGCGAAGAAGGGACGGTTGTCGGACAGTTCGCTGTAGCGCGGCCACATGGGAGCGGCTTCGGGATCGTCGACCACGACCCGGTCTTTCGTGATCTTCCGGTCTTCCACCAGCCCCTCGGGCACGGGAACCGTCACGACCTTCTTGCCCGTGATCTTCGTGCGGTCGAACCATGCGGCTGCGGCCTCGACCGCCCCGACGACCTCGGGCGAGGGGTTCTTGATACGCATGAGCAGCATCGTGATGTCGGCGCTCTCGCCGGCCGACAGCGCGGGAAGTTCATAGGCACGGGCCTTCACGGGTTGCAGCGTTTCGTGGTCGTACTGCTGCGCCCAGACGGTCTTCACGCCGTCCTGCACCCACTGGGTTTTGAGAATCAGCTCGATACCCTTGTCCCACGAGGACCGGATGCGGGCTTTCAAATCGCCGTCGACCCACGCATAGTGGGGCTTTCCGGAGAGGACCTCGTTCCACGTCGAGAGCACGCCGTAGATGATGCCGTCGTTGAACGTCACGGCGTCGGCGTCCCAGCCCCGCCAGCCCCCGTTGGGGTACTGCGCCGAGAGCATGTACTCCATGCCCCGGCGGGCCGAATTGCGGTAAAGGGTGTCCTCCGTCAGCAGGTAGACGTTCGAAAGGTATTCGACCTGCGTATAGACATTGGCGTTGTCGAGCGTCGAGAGGCGGTGGCGCGGCTTGAGGGCGGCTTTCACCGAGTCGGGGTCGAGCCGGGCCAGCATGTCGAGGTTCTTGGGCCAGCCGCCGTCGGCATTCTGGTAAGCGACGATGTTGTCGGCGATTTCACGGAACTGGTCGGGCTTGTAACGCTCGTAGGACTGCGCGCCGTGCTCCTTGTTCCAATGGTTCACGGCATCGGCGAAACGGTCGGCGGAAACAGGCTGCTGCGCAACTGCGGAAACAGCCATAAACGATACGGCTAAAACAATGAATGTCTTTTTCATAAGCCCGGTTATTTAACGGATCAGTTGAACAATGCCTCGACCTTCTCCACGACGTCGTTTTCGTCGGGTTCGAGCGGGAAGACGTGGCTCGGTTTGAGATACCACAGCTCCTTGCCCTCCTTGAAGTGCTCCTCGCCGCCGCCCGTGACGTTGAGCATGACGGTGGCGTCCTTCTCGATCTTGCCCGCGTTCACAGCGTTGACGAGCGATGCCAGCGCAACGCCCGCCGCCGAGTAGATGTCGACGCCTTCGAGTTCGTGGAACAGCTTGCGGGCCTTGCGCGCCATGGCGTTGGTGGCCACGAAAACCTCGCCGCCGGTGGCTTTCAGCGCATCGAAAAGACCGCCCGTGACGCTGTAAGGCGGACGGCGGTTCGAAAGCACCTTGGCGTCGATGATCTCCGCGTCGCGGCGCGCCTTGTCGTCGTCGTAAGGCAGCAGTTTGCGCGATGCCGCCTGCCAGGCGTCGTACATCGGAACGAACGGGGCGTTCTGCGACACCATCAGCTTCATCGTATTCCGCCCGAAGCGGCCGTCCTCGACGAGGCGCATGTTGGCTTCCCAGGCGGCAATGGCGCCTGTGCCGCTGCCCACGGCCTGGAAATAGTAGTCGGGGATGCGGCCGATGGTCGTCACGGCCGAAAGGACCGTGCAGGCCATGCCGTCGCGGCGCGCGACGTTCTTGGCGCCGCCCTCGGCGTAGAAGCCGGGACCTTTCAGCGCGATGTCGCTCAAATGGATGGCGTCGAAATAGTCGCCCCCCTTCTCGCACGAAATGAGTTTCACGCAGGGGTTCAGCGGCCGGTCGAACCACAGCGCGCCGATATTGTCGTAGGGAACCGAGAGCAGCAGCTTGATGTTATTGTCCGAGCAGACCTTGGCGAAGGCCCGCGCGGTGTTTCCGGCCGAAGCCACCACCAGCACGCGCTGTTCGCCGGCAGCGGCGCGGCCGCAGACCGAATAGGCCTCGGTCTCCTTGAACGAGCAGGTCGACATCGTGGCCCCGATGGCCGGATACCAGCCGTTGAAGGTAATCCAGAGGTTTTCCAGCCCGAGGTGCGCGGCCAGTCCCTTGCTCTTATAGGTCACGGGAGCCGACGAACCCTTGAGGATGCGCCGCACGGGCATCCAGTCCGAGAAACGGTACAGGCCCCAGTCGGCGGGTTTCACGTCGATCTGCCGGCGGGCATATTTGGTGCGCACGAGCGAAGGCTCCTTGCACTGCGGGTCGGCAAGCATCCAGCCGGCGTCTTCGAATTCGCGGCCCGTGGCGACGCATTCCAACGTGTAGGGGGTAGGTGTAAAATTTTCCATGAAAAGGTTTCGTATAGCTAAATTCAAATTGTCTATCTATGACATGCGGTTGCGGAAATCCTCGTAGCCGAACTCGCGGATGAGGTCGGTGCGGCCGTCGCGGCGCGCGATGACGATGGCCGGATGGTGGACGCCGTTGAACATCGTGGTCTTGACCATCGTGTAGTGGATCATGTCCTCGAAGACGATGCGCTCCCCTACCTTCAACTCGTGGTCGAAGGCCCAGTCGCCGCAGTAGTCGCCCGCAAGGCAGCTCGTGCCGCCCATGCGCCAGCGTTTCTCACCGTCGGCGGGATCGTGCGCACCGATGATCGCGGGTTTATAGGGCATTTCGAGGCAGTCGGGCATGTGGCAGGCGAACGACACGTCGAGCATCGCCGTCGTCACCCCGCCGTTCTCCACGATGTCCTCGACGGTCGACACCAGGTAGCCCGTGCGCCACGTGAAGGCGCTGCCGGGTTCGAGGATCAGCCGCAGGTGCGGATGCCGGGCCTTGAACTCCCGTAGGAGGGCGATCAGGGCGTCGCAGTCGTACCACGAGGCGGTCATCAGGTGGCCGCCGCCCATATTGAGCCATTTGATCCGGTCGAGATACGGTCCGAAATGCGCCTCGACGGCCTCCAGCGCCTTTCGCAGATGCTCCGGGCGCGATTCGCAGAGGACATGGAAATGAAGCCCCTCGATGCCGGCCGGAAGCCCTCCGTGCGCCGCCAGCTGTTCGGCCGTGACGCCCAGCCGCGAGCCGGGGACGCAGGGGTTGTAGAGGTCCGTTTCGACGGGCGAATACTGCGGATTGATCCGCAGACCGCAGGAAATGCCGTTGATAAGGGCTTTCTGGCCGAAACGGCGGAACTGCGCCAGGGAGTTGAACGTGATATGGTCGCTGCAACGCAGGATCTCGTCGATATTACGGTCCGTGTAGGTCGGAGCATAGGTGTGAGCGGGACGCCCGAACTCCTCGAAAACGAGGCGCGCCTCGGCGGCAGAACTCGCCGTGGCTCCGTCGGAGTGCTTCGCCAGCTCGGGAAAAATGCTCCACATGGCGCAGGCCTTCAGGGCGACGATAATTTCGGCGCCCGATTCCCGGCGCACACGGTCGATAGTCGCCAAGTTCCGGTCCAGCAGCTCCTCATCGAGGACGTAGCACGGTGAAGGCATCGTCAGAAAGTCAATCATCGAATTGTTTTTTAACTCAAAACAGTTGCAAAAGTAGCAAAATCATCGTTAACAACCGCTTCGCACAGGGCTGTTTTTGGGAGAAATACGTATTTATACTTACCGCCACGGACAACAAAAACTCCGGAGTCCTGCGGCCCCGGAGTCTGTGTATCGGCAGAAAAGCGTCAGCGTGCAGAAGGCCACGCATTGCTATCGGTATGCGCGGTAAGTTCCGGCATCAACATGCCGAATGCAACCGGTACGGCCACAAAAACCCCGATAAGTGTCAGACTGCCGACAGCAAACACCGCTCCGGCACGCTTCGTCTTTTTCGAACTCTTTTTGGAAAGACAGAGTCGGAAGACGGCAACGACGGCCGAACATAAGACAACAGCCACCCAAGCCATTCCGAAACAGTCGGAGGTGCTGCCCGGAAAAACAAAAGACGGCACCAGCAGCGCATAAGAGATGAGATAGAGATAAAACGGCAACGCTATATTCCGAGCGCCGGTCCACTTAACCGCCCGACGTAAAATTACGAATACGACGGCAGCCAGCGCCAATCCGAACAGACCCGCTACAACGTGGGCCGCCATCTTAAGCGGATTGCCGTGGCTGATGGAGAATATCGACATCAGTGCGACGAAAAAATACAACGCAATGCCGACAAGCCCGACAAACGCCCGCACGAGGGCGGGATTCATCCGGTCCAACCAACCAACAACCCGTGCTCTGCGGACCGCAACCCAGCCGAAACGATCCTTTTCCGCAGATTTCTTTTCGCCCTGCGCAAAGGCCCGCCAGACTCCGATCGCCGCCCAGACGACGGCAGCTGACAGCAGCACGAATGAGAAAAAGACCGACACCGACATATCGCTGTCGAACCAAATGCAAACCATCCACAACGGCATGGCAAGGCCGATCAGGCGAAGAATGGCTCCGACCTTCTTTTTCAGTAGGATACATCCTGCCAACAAAACGGTAGAAGCATAATTGAACAGCACCAGTCCGATTTTAAAACTGGAGGTCAGCATGTCCCAATAATTACCCCGGTCTTCGAGCAATTCGGCCCCGGTCGAACGATCTCCCTGAACCAGCGGAAAAAACAGAAAAAGGCAAATGCCGCAGACAAAAAGGATAACTTGGTATAAAACATTGATTTTCTTCATCGAATTCAGTTTGTTAATACTTTCTCTGGGAAAGTCGGATTACTACAAAATAAAAAAACGTGGACATATCACTATATCCACTCGCGAGGTATTGGACGACCCAGATAGCAGGATATAAGACAATGCCCACGCTGAAAAAACAGCGCGAGCATCAACCTTTGTTCCTTACTATCCTGAAAGTGTCCAATTTTCGCGAGTAAGAAAAAAGCCGATGCGCTTTTATATGTAAGGCGTCTATGTCCGGACGCCGCAATTTCAGTTTCAGTTTTTTACACCATAGGCAAATAGATTGGGTTGCAAGGCAAAGATAAAAAAAATTGCGGACACGAGACACGCATCCGCAATTTTTTATTCGAGAACCGGGAAATCATACCTCCAGGTTCACGTCGAACAATTCGTGCCACGGAAGCCCCTGCTCGCCCAGCTCGGCGAGGAACGGATCGGGATCGAACTCCTCGACGTTGAACACGCCGGCGCCGCGCCACAGCCCCTTGGCCCACATCGAAGCGCCCAGCGCAGCCGGAACGCCCGTGGTGAACGACACGGCCTGCGTGCCGGTCTCCTTGAAAGCCTGCTCGTGGTCGCAGTTGTTATAAATATAGTAGGTGCGCTCCTTGCCGTCCTTCAGGCCCTTGATGCGGCAGCCGATCGAGGTCTGTCCGTGGTAGTTGGCGCCCAGCGACTTGGGATCGGGAAGCACCGCCTTGAGGAACTGGATCGGGACGATCTCGACGCCGTTGTAGATGATCGGGTCGATGCGCGCCATGCCGATGTTCTGGATCACGCGCAGGTGCGTCAGGTACTCCTGGCCGAAGGTCATCCAGAAGCGCGCACGCCGGATCGTGGGATAGTTCTTCACGAGCGACTCCAGCTCTTCGTGGTAGATGACGTACGATTCGCGCTCGCCGATACCCGGATAATTGAGCGGCTTGTGAATTTCGTGCGGCTCGGTCACCACCCACTGTCCGTTCTCGTAGTAGCGGCCCTTCTGGGTCACCTCGCGGATGTTGATCTCGGGGTTGAAGTTCGTGGCGAAAGCCATGCCGTGGTTGCCGGCGTTGCAGTCGACGATGTCAAGGTAGTGGATCTCGTCGAAATGGTGCTTGGCGGCATAGGCCGTGAAGATGGCCGTCACGCCCGGGTCGAAGCCGCAGCCGAGGATCGCCGTGAGGCCCGCGGCCTTGAAGCGGTCCTGATAGGCCCACTGCCACGAGTATTCGAAATGCGCCTCGTCCTTCGGCTCGTAGTTGGCTGTGTCGAGGTAGTTGCAGCCGCATTCGAGGCAGGCGTCCATGATCGTAAGGTCCTGGTACGGAAGCGCCACGTTGACCACGATGTCGGGTTTGAACGCGCGGAACAGCTCGCACAGCTGCGGCACGTTGTCGGCATCGACCTCGGCGGTCTTCACGCGGTTGCCGCCGATGGCGGCCGCAACGGCGTCGCATTTGGATTTGGTACGGCTGGCCAGCATCACGTCCGTGAAGACGGGATTGGCCGCGATTTTCTGCGTCACCACCGTTCCGACGCCGCCGGCTCCGATTATCAGCGCTTTACACATAGAATTATTCAGTTTTAAAAGTTTGATTTCATCTTAACGCCTACAAAAATATTCTTTTATTTCGGCAAAACAAAATCCGCGCGCCAAATTTCACATCCCTGCCGTCGGAAGACGCCTGAAGACGCACCAACGCCTGCCGGCAGCAGGCGGAAGCCGGCATCCGGAAGGACAAAAACACACTTTTGCGCAAAATTTGCAGGCCGGGTATTGGATTTTAAAAATAAATCCGTACATTTGCACCACCAAAACGGAAGCGATTTCCATTTCGGCACACGGAGATTCCGTAGCTCAGCTGGTAGAGCACAACACTTTTAATGTTGGGGTCCTGGGTTCGAGCCCCAGCGGGATCACCAGAAAAAGGAAGGCAATAGCCTTCCTTTTTTCGTTTTCGGGAGGGAGAGACAGGGTTCCTCCGGCGGGTTTCAGAGCGTCTGCCGCATCGGATCACCGCTCCCCGGAAGGCAGGTCGACATATTCCCACTCCCGGCCGCCGGCACGCGTGAGTTTCGCAGGATCGCCGCAACACCGGCTGATCGCCGAGCGGCTTATATTGTATCTGGCGGCGGCTTCCCGAAGCGTGTCGAACACCTCCCCGGTGGTGATGCATCTTACCTTCCGGCTCCGTCGCCGCAGCATCGCCTCGACCGAGCATTTCCGGCAGCCGGAAGAGCGGGATTTCGCGATGAGGTTATACGACTGCGTCGTCCATACGCGGCCGCAGGCCCTGCATTCGAATGTCATGCGGGTCTGGCTGTTGACATACTCGGTCAGGGGGACAATATCCGGATGCAGCAGGTTCAGCCGTTCGACGAACCGTTCATGCGTGAGTTTCAACCTGCCGGCACAGCCGGCGCATCCCGAACCCCGGCGCAGGGTCGTGGGCGCAACGGACCACTCGTGGTTGCAGACCCTGCACCGCACCCTGATTTTATCATTGGCTTTCGTATATTCGCCGATAACCTCGATCTTATCGTTGATCCCGGCCAGCTCCGCCCGGAATTCTTCGGTGGTTATCCGCCGCGAATCCAGTTCGGCCTTCCTCCGGATCTCCGCCCATTCGCCCGCAGCGAGATTCGAGTCCAGGCCGAACACTTCGAGAACGGTTTTGGTCACCGCAACCAGCTTGTCCATATTCCGGCGGGAGGCAAGGTCGCAGGGGGTCACCAGGCAATCGTCGAAAGGAACGGCCGCTTCATCATAATGATCGTATACGGTTATCAGCCGGATGCCTTTTTCTTCGCACAGCAGACGCTTTGCCCGGTCCCTCTCCACCAGATTCCGGTGCCAGTACCACGAACCGGGTTCCACGGCCGCCTTCAAGGCGGGGATGTAGACATCCAGTTCGACCCCTATCGCGGCTTTGTCCCGCGACAGGACTTCCGATTCGCCGAGCACGCGGACAAAGGCGTGGCAGACGAACTGTTCCGGGAAGGAGGTGCATGCCCTGTGGCAGTTGGGACAGCCGCCGCCGTGCAGGACATCGCTCGGCTTTACTTCGTACTCATATTTGCAGACGTTGCAGCGGAGAGGGATCGGCGTCGTATAGTTTACATATTCCCCGCCCTCCCGGACGACGAGATTCCGGTCGATTCGATGAAGGCGTTTCAGAAAACGCTCCATCGTCAGCCGCTGGGAGGCTCCCCGGCGGGAATGCGCACACAGCGGACATCCCCGGCCGTTGAGGATGTGCGCAGGGGTTACGTCCCATTCGTGCCCGCATTTCAGAAACCGGAACCGGGCCTTTTCGAGCGCTTTCACATACGGGCCGACGATGATCACGTCATCCCTTCTGGATTTCAGCTTTTCCACGAACTCCGCATGGGATTTCCGCATGGTTCCCGCACACCTGGGACAGCCGTGGCCGCGCAACAGGCTGCCTCCGACCGGCGCCCACTCCCAACCGCATACGTCGCATTTTACGGCTACCCTGGAGAGGCAGTTTTCGTATGTCCCGACGACCGTGATCTTGAGATTCCGCGCTTTCAGCGCACGCACGAACTCCGGGTGACTCTTTTTCTTCATCATGCGATCGGATTATCCGGCAAGACGGAAGAGCCGGCCTTTGCCGGCTTCCGTCACTTTACGATGGACTGCGGACGTTTCAGGTGAGCCCAGGCCGAACGCACGAAGGCGCCGGCAAGGCCCTCGTCGAAGACCAGCCGGTGTTTCCAGCGGTTCGTCCACCAGCGGCGGGCCTTGAACCGGACCACACGCAGCAGCCCCTCGGGCCGTTCGTCGGAGAACGCCGGGGAGAGGATTTCGTCGAGCACCCGCTTTTCGAGTTCGGCGTCACGTTCGAAAGCCGGAAGCGACGGGGCGTCCAGCCCCAAATAATCGATGCAGACGGCATTGAGGCAGTCCAGAAACCCGACCATTCCGGCCTCCCGGGCCGCGGCGTACAAAGCCGTCCAGTCGACCCGGCCGTGGCAGTGCGCAACGAAGACGCACCAGTCCACAACATGCCGCAGGCCGATGTTGATCGCCGCGAAATGCACGGCGGCGTGGCGCAGCAGGAACAGGGCGTTGAGCTGCTCCGAAGGCAGGTAGACGGCCACGCCCCCAACGGCGACCGACTCGCCGGGCTGCGCGGCATACTGCTTGAACAGCCGTTCGAGGCGCGCGTTGGATGCGTGCGTCTGCGTGTTGACGAAGTCGTAATGGTTCTCGACCATGATGCCGTCGACGTCGAACGTCGTGTGATGCTCCTTGTGCACGTCGACCGGAGCGCCCCACTCCCGGGCGACCAGCCGGTCGGCCTCGGGCTGGCGCCCGAAAAGCCAGATGTCGATGTCCCCGCAGGGACGGTGTTCCGGAACGGGATAGAAAAGGCTCAGGCCGTAGCCCTTGAGCAGCATCATCGGAATCGCATGCTCGCGGTAGAACGCCGCGAGGCGGGCGATGGCCCGCTCCTGCCGGCGGTAGGTGTTTTCGATCCGGTCGACGTTGACGGCCCATTGCAGGCGCAGCGCCTTTGACGGCCGCACGGCCTCGGGCAGGAACTGTATCCCGTCCCACGCCTGGGCCAGCACGCCCTGCGCCGAGGAGAGGTCGTAGATTTCGCGCCACAGCGCCGCGTCGGTCCCCTCGAACAGCGCCGCATCGTCCATGCGCCCGCGCAGCGTCGCCCGCACGAGGGCGAACAGCCGTTCGGCGGCCCGCGTCATCGCACCATGTCCTCCGGCGCCAACGGCGCATAGGGCCCATCCTTGACCTCGAAGAGCACCGTACCGCTTTCGAGGACCTCCAGCGTGTGCCACTGCCCTTTGGGGACGTGGATGCCGTAGACGCCTTTCAGCGGGTCGAGCGCGAAACGCTGCGTCTCGCGGCCGTGCCCGTCGCAGAAAATCACGTCGAAGCGGCCGCGCAGGACGACGTAGGTTTCGGCCGTATGGGGATGGCGGTGTACGGGCAGCACCGTGCCCGGCTCCAGGGCGTTGAGCAGACGCTGGGCCTTGGCGTCGAGCGAGTCGTGAAGGTTGAAATTCATCCGCAGGCGTTCGCTCGTCTTCGCCCGGGCGGTCACTTCGTCCAGAAGTTTATCGTCGAGAATCATACTGTCTATGGTTTGAATTAGTCCCGGTAAAGATAACGATACTTTGCAAAAAAACAGGCTCGGAGATCGGAATTTCGCAAAAAAACCGTACCTTCGATCAAAATTATCCGCCCGATGGCCCGGCGAAAAGGCCCGCGGGCGGCGTCAACGACGCAAGAAGATGAAAGGTATCGTATTAGCCGGAGGCTCGGGCACGCGCCTCTACCCGATAACGAAGGGAGTGAGCAAGCAGCTGCTCCCGATTTACGACAAGCCGATGGTCTATTATCCGCTGTCGGCGCTGCTGCTGGCCGGCATCCGCGAGATACTCGTGATCTCGACGCCGGCCGACCTTCCGGGATTCCGGCGGCTGCTGGGCGACGGCTCGGACTACGGCGTAAGCATCGGGTACGCCGAACAGCCCTCGCCCGACGGGCTGGCGCAGGCGTTTCTGATCGGCGAGGAGTTCATCGGCGGCGATTCGGTCTGCCTGGTGCTGGGCGACAATATCTTCCACGGGTCGGGATTCACGGGCATGCTCCGGGAGGCCGTGCGCAGCGCGGAGGAAGCGGGCAAGGCGACGATCTTCGGCTACCGGGTCGAGGACCCCGAGCGGTACGGCGTGGCGGAGTTCGACGCCGCGGGCAACTGCCTCTCGATCGAGGAGAAACCCGCCGTCCCCAAGTCGAACTACGCCGTGGTGGGGCTGTACTTCTACCCCAACAAGGTCGTGGAGATCGCCCGGTCGATCAAGCCTTCGGCGCGCGGCGAGCTGGAGATCACCTCGGTGAACCAGGCGTTTCTCGCCGCCGGGGAGCTGAAGGTGCAGCCCCTTCAGCGGGGATTCGCATGGCTCGACACGGGCACGCACGACTCGCTGGCCGAGGCCTCGATCTTCGTGGAGGTGATCGAGAAACGGCAGGGGCTGAAAATCGCCTGCCTCGAAGGCATCGCCTACCGCAACGGCTGGATCACGGAGGAGAAGATGCGCGCACTGGCCGGACCGATGCTCAAGAACCAGTACGGGCAGTATCTGTTGAAGGTAATCGAAGAATCGAAACGATGAAAGCGATAGAAACGGAGATCCCCGGCGTGGTGATTCTCGAACCGGAGGTGTTCGGCGACGCAAGGGGTTATTTTATGGAGCGGTTCTCGCAGCGGAGGTTCGACGAACTGGTCGGGCCGGTGCGGTTCGTACAGGACAACGAGTCGAAATCGCGCTACGGAGTGGTCCGGGGCCTGCATTTCCAGCGGGGAGAGCATGTCCAGGCAAAGCTGGTGAGCGTGGTCCGGGGCCGCGTGCTCGACGTGGCGGTGGACATCCGCCGCGGGTCGCCGACCTTCGGACGGCACGTCGCCGCGCTGCTCGACGGAGAGAACAAGCGGCAGCTGTTCATCCCCCGCGGATTCGCCCACGGATTCGCCGTGTTGAGCGACGAAGCCGTCTTCCAATACAAATGCGACAACTACTACGCCCCCGGCAGCGAGGGCGGCATCGCGTGGGACGACCCCGCGCTGGCGATCGACTGGCGGCTCCCGGCCGGCGAAACGCTTCTCTCGGAGAAGGACCGCCGGCACCCGCGGCTGGCCGACGCACCGGAACTTTTCGAATACGACAGACCATGAACATACTCGTAACGGGCGCCAACGGCCAGCTGGGCCGTGAAATGCAGCGGCTGAGCACCGTATCGCCCAACAGCTACACCTTCACCGACGTGGCGGAACTCGACGTCACCGACGCCGGGGCCGTCCGGCAGGCCGTGGCGCAGACCCGCGCCGAAGTGATCGTAAACTGCGCGGCCTACACCAACGTGGAGCGCGCCGAGGAGGACGGGGAGGCGGCCGACCGGCTGAACCGCGGGGCGGCGGAGAACCTCGCCCGGGCCGCGGAGGCGAACGGCGCGACGCTGATCCACGTCTCGACGGACTACGTCTTCGACGGCACGGCCCACCGGCCCTACACGGAAGAGGCCCCGACCGCACCGCTGGGCGTCTACGGACGCACGAAACTCGCCGGGGAACGGGCCGTCGCGGAGTCGGGATGCAAATACCTGACCTTCCGCACGGCGTGGCTCTACTCCGAATACGGGAACAACTTCCTGAAAACAATGCTCCGGCTGACGGCCGAAAAGGAGCACCTGAACGTGGTCTTCGACCAGGCGGGAACCCCGACCTACGCCGGGGATCTGGCCATGACGATCTTCTCGATCGTCGAGGGCCGCTATTATGCCGGGAACGAGGGTCTCTACCACTTCTCGAACGAGGGCGTGGCGTCGTGGTACGACTTCGCCGCGGAGATCGCCGCCGCCGTCGGGCATGACAAATGCCGCATCCGCCCCTGCCGCACGGAGGAATTCCCGACCAAGGCCTCCCGCCCGGCCTACTCGGTGCTGGACAAACGTAAAATCAAGGAGACGTTCGGGCTGGAGATCCCCCACTGGCGGGAGTCGATGCTCTACTGTCTGAAAAACATGCTGCGATGAAACACGAAGCCCGAATACCCAAGATCATCCACTGGTGCTGGCTGAGCGGCGAGCCGGTTCCGGAGTTCCTCCGGGAGTGCATGGCGAGCTGGAAACGCCGGATGCCGGACTACGTCCTCAAATGCTGGACACAGGAGAATTTCGACATCCACGCCGTCAAATGGGTCGAGGAGGCCGTGGAGGAGCGCAAATGGGCCTTCGCGGCGGACTACATCCGGCTCTATGCCCTCCATACCGACGGAGGCATCTACCTCGATTCGGACGTCGAGGTGTTCCGCCCGTTCGACAAACTGCTGGGTTACGAATTCTTCACCGGAACCGAGTACAGTCCCATCGACTACAAATACGCCGATGTGCCGATAGACGCGCAGGGCATCCCCCTCGACCGCGACGCCTTCGTCCCGGGGTACGGCATCCAGGCGGCCATCATGGGCGCGGCGAAGGGCAGCGGGTTCGTCCGCGAGTGCATGGACTATTACGAAGGGCGTCATTTCCGCGAGGCGGACGGACGGCTGCGCACGGACCTGACCATGCCGCTGGTCATTGCCAAGATCGCCGAGCGCCACGGGTTCCGCTATCTGGACAAGGAGCAGGTGCTTGGCGGCGGACGGCTCTACATAGGCCGCAACAGCCTGCTGCCGAGCAGTATCCACCTGCTGCGCCTCGGCACGGCGGCGTTCCATCACTGCGCCGGGAGCTGGCTCGACCCGGACTGCCGCCTCAAACGGCAGATGATCGGCGACCAGCGCATCCGCCTGGCACTGAAATACGCCTTCAAGGCGTACCGCTGGCGCCGGAGGAAGAAGCGCGCCGCAAGGAAACGACTGAAACAGCAAAACAACCGGACATGAAACGCAATATCCTGATCACCGGCGGCGCCGGATTCATCGGCTCGCACGTCGTGCGGCTGTTCGTCGGGAAATACCCCGACTACCGGATCGTAAACCTCGACTGCCTGACCTACGCCGGCAACCTCGCGAACCTGCGGGACATCGAGAACCGTCCGAACTACACGTTCGTCAAAGGCGACATCTGCGACTACGAGGCCATGCGCGCGCTGTTCGCCCGATACGACATCGACGGGGTAATCCACCTCGCGGCCGAAAGCCACGTCGACCGCTCGATCCGCGATCCGTTCACCTTCGCGCGGACCAACGTGATGGGGACGCTGACGCTGCTGCAGGCCGCACGGGAGCACTGGAACGGCGCATGGGAGGGCCGACGCTTCCACCACATCTCGACCGACGAAGTTTACGGGGCGCTGCCCTTCGACGGAACGTTCTTCACCGAGCAGACCCGCTACGACCCCCACTCGCCCTACTCGGCATCGAAAGCCTCGTCGGACCATTTCGTGCGGGCGTTCCACGACACGTACGGATTCCCGGCCGTGGTGACCAACTGCTCGAACAACTACGGGCCTTACCAGTTCCCCGAAAAACTCATACCGCTGTTTATAAACAACATCCGCCACAACAAACCGCTGCCGGTCTACGGCCGGGGCGAGAATGTCCGCGACTGGCTCTACGTCGAGGACCACGCCCGGGCCATCGACCTGATCTTCCACCGGGGACGCGACGGCCAAACGTACAACATCGGCGGGTTCAACGAGTGGCGGAACATCGACCTGATCCGGGTGATCATCCGGACCGTGGACCGCCTGCTGGGACGCCCCGAGGGGACTTCGGAGAAGCTGATCACCTACGTCACCGACCGGGCCGGACACGACCTGCGCTACGCCATCGACTCGCGCAAACTCAAGGAGGAACTGGGCTGGGAGCCTTCGCTGCAATTCGAGGAGGGCATCGAGAAGACCGTGCGGTGGTATCTGGCCAACCAGAAGTGGATGGACGACATCACCTCCGGGGAGTACGAAAAGTATTACCGGGAAATGTATACCGGAAGGTAATTACCTTTTTCCTGAAAACAGAACCTTGTGTACTTTTGGTGTCAAAAGTACAACAATCCTCAAAACCGGCAAATAAGCGCAGCAGTATTGATAATCAGGCTGTTTTTCGTTTCGGTTCGCCCTGTAGAAGCTTTCGAATGGGCAGCAGGCGGCATCGTCGAACGAGGGTTCGGTTTCCAAAGCATTACCTTGTCCGGGAATGCTTCTCATTTCCTAAAACGGTGATTTACCGTCTATTGCATTTCCATTCATCTTGATCGGAGACTCTGCTGAAATTAGTTTTGTACCCCTCAAAAAGCAGAGTTTATGCGCAGCACGTTCAAGGTTCTGTTCTACCTGAAAAGGAACAAGGAAAAAACACAGTCGGCGGTTCCTGTCATGGGCCGCATCACGGTCAACGGTACGATTTCGCAGTTCAGTGCGAAGCTCACGGTTCCGGAGCGTTTGTGGGAAGTCCGCGGGGGCCGCGCCAAGGGCCGGAGTCTCGAATCCGACCGCATCAACCGCCATCTGGACGAGATCCGCTCGCAGCTCGACCGTCATTATCGGGATATCCGCGACCGGGAAAGCTATGTGACGGCCGAGAAGGTGAAGAACGCCTGGCTGGGATTCGGGAAGCGTTACCGCACCCTGCTGTCCACTTTCCGCAGCTTCACGGACGACCTGCACGGGCGTATCGGCGTCGACCGCTCGAAAAACACATGGTACCGTTATCTTGCGACGATGAAACACCTGCAGGCGTTCCTTACGGCGAAATACCGTGTGAGCGACATCGCCCTTGCCGAACTGGAACTGTCGTTCATCGAACAGTTCCATGTCTATCTGAAAACGGAACGGGCGCTTAAACTCACGAGCATCTGCCGTTATCTGGACTGCCTGATCAATGTGGTCAAGATTGCCTTCAACGACGGGATCATGCCCCGCAACCCGTTCGCCTCGTACCGTTACAACGAACCCACGCCGGAACATGCTTTCCTGAACGAGACAGAAATCCTCACCCTTCAGCTCACCGCGCTCCGGACGAAGAAACAGCGCCTCATCCGCGACCTGTCCCTCTTCTCCTGTTTTACGGGTATCTGCTACGCGGATCTGAAATCCCTTGCCTAGAAACAGGGTGACCCAGCCGATGATCGACCGGGAAGTGGAGATGCTCAAGGAGAAACTGGCCGGACGCTTCGCGGGATAGGGAACCGTTGCGCCGGTCTCTGGAGACAAGGAGCAGTTGCTTTCAACAGGCTCGCAGTTGTGAAATACCGGGGATTGCGATATGAAGGAGCGACGCATTGTTTTGTCGATTCTCATATTCCTTCTTCCGCCCGCAATCGCGGAAGCGGTATTTCCGGGCTGTTTCGC
The DNA here is from genome assembly GCF_042852885.1 of Alistipes sp. i18-0019-D1. Taxonomy (NCBI): domain Bacteria; kingdom Pseudomonadati; phylum Bacteroidota; class Bacteroidia; order Bacteroidales; family Rikenellaceae; genus Alistipes; species Alistipes sp. i18-0019-D1. The sequence continues at coordinate 3,452,840 of NZ_AP031424.1, read as the reverse complement.
TTGTCGGACATCAAGAAGCAGACAAGCATCCGGTCGGAGGTATAAGAGGTATAAATGGACTCCGGATAACGATTGACGGTATTCAGAAGTTATTTCCGGAAGTGTACCGGCGAAAATTCGCAGAAAACAGGTTTGCCGATTCCGAAAAAACAGGTATCTTTGAAAACACATTCCCAAAGTTTCATACTCCAACGAAATTTGTGTTACACTTTGCGGAGCGGGCCTCGTTGAGAAACGGTGCCCGCTCGTTCGGTATCCCCATATGTGGGCATACTAAAAGCAACGACCGTGTTCTCACTACGCTATCGCTGCTGTGTTTCATCCGATATATCTTCAATTGTTCTATAAATATGTAAACCGGGTAATTTGCAATTTATTCCCCCCTTTATATTAATTTGCGAGTGTCCCCCGTTTATTCACAGCACACCTCGTTCTGTTTTCGGTTGCTTCCACCTCCTCTGTCCTCATCCGTAGGGCGATACTATTCCATCCCGCGTCGGTTGCCTCGTGCAAGCTAATCCCGCTCGCGGTCGGCGTTGCGGGATTGGAAATCTTCCCGAGGCAACCGACCCTTTCGGGAAAAGCCTCACCATCCGATTTTATTCATCCGCCTGTACGATCCGAACGACAAAGGGCGTGCAGGCACAGAAACGTGAGACACACGGTAAAAACTGTATTCAGGTTATGCTGAAAGTTCAAAGCATGTCACATGCACATGCAGCACGGCCGACGTTACTTCCCATTCCGGCACCCTTTGCCGATCCGGGAGCGGCTGCACCAACGGATACCGCAGCGGTTCTGGATTCGTTCCCCGCAGGAATTCCCTACGATCCGGAACAAGTACTGCAGCCGCTGCTTATCCCCGAAAACCCGGATCTCGAACCCGATACCCGGATGCCGGAGTAGTTGAAATCGGCGGCATAGCCGAGTGACAATCCCCGAAGGCCCGGAGCAGACCTGCGCTGCTCCGAATCTTGTTTTCATGTATCCGGGCTAAAAGCATATACGGACTATCGCCTTTCAGTCCTCAACCTTTTACCAGGGCGCACAAACATCCGGAGCCTTTTCTTTCCCCGGAGGCTCCACAGGAAACGAAGCCGCCCGTCAGCATATAACCATACGACGAGGAGGGGTATCGCGGCGAAACCCGCATGTCAAACCTGAAATCGATTCGACAATGCAACTCATTAACCGGAACAGGGTGAACAGCTATTCGCCTACGATGTCAGCCCGGCGCAGAACCATCTGCGTAAACCGCCACGGGTATATCTACCTCTCGGGAGTGTTGGCCGTAGAGATGGGTCTCGGGGACGGCGGCAGGAGCGGAGACGCCGGGCTGATGTCGCCGATCTTCTTGTGCTATTCCCGTATGTGGCTTGCGATTGCCGGAGTTAGGCAATCACCCCAAGTTGTCCCAAAACTCAATTTTTCAACGCCTGAATTTTCAACTCACAGGTGTCTTCCCGAAAAAACAGGATCGAAGGCAGTGTATTTAGCAAAACTTGTCGGTAAAACTTACGAATTGTAAGTTTGCGCAGCTTCGGAGTTGAGTTTTCGGACGGGCTCCCCTTCGGGCGACACCTTACTGCCTTTTCCGGCCTTGTTCTTTCGATACGGCCTCTTCCTGCAGCCCCTGGCGCTGCGGGAACGGATATCCCGCGAAGACTTTGTTCGGCGCATCTATCATCTCCTGAATCCGTACGGCTGTCGCCTTCCATGTGTATTCATAGCCGGGCAGCGGCTGCGGATACCTGTCCGGTGCGATATCGTTGAAGTACAGGAACGCCTTCACGGCTCCGACGACATTCGAAGAGGGGTATTTCCGTGAGTAGCACGCCAGCATGGCATTGAGCGACAGACGGGCGGACAGGCAGGCAAGGTTCGCGAAGGACGACTCGCGTGTGCCGTCGGTTTCGATCTCACGCAGCGTACCGGCCGCACAATCCCCCAAGCCGCACAGGCGCAGGCCTGCCTCTTCCACAGGGCGGCTCACCAACGTATGGCGCTGCTCGTGCAGGAAGATCTCCGTCTCGCCGATACGCCCCCGCAAGCCGTCGTCCTCACGGCGACCCTGAAAGCCGTAGCTGTCCCGAAAGAGCTCTTCCAGCAGCTCCCAGCAGACAACATCCGGAAGGAGCAGCTCCGCAGCACGGCACGCGCGGTGTCCCAGATGCAGGGCGAGGGCCATGCGGCCGGTAAGGCACGATATGCCTAAAGCGGGCTCCGACTGGAGTCTCTTCAATAATCCCAGAGTTGCAGGCGCAACTGTCTGCGCGTATAGCATCGTAATTCTTCCTTTTTAAGGTCGAAAACTTTACAAACGAAATTCATATCCCGCTCCGGGAGCGTGGCGACCTCGCGGAGAATCCCCCGGAAACCCTCTATGCCCCCGTACAGGTCGAACGCCGCGAAGTAGTCCTCCACGCGGCCACGCTCGATCACGCGCTGCACGACGAGGCGACGGCTGCGATGCCAGTCGAAACGCTGCAGGTCGTATTCCCAGAGAAGCGCCGGGGAAATCCGGTGTTTACCCTTGTTTTGTTCGTATCTGTCGAAGATGATCATCGTGCAGGGAAATGTCTGTCGATAGCAAATCGACGAATTTTTCTCCGCAAACGCAAGGTTGCGACACGGGGAAAAGCAGGATGTGAAACATGTGGAAACGGCAACGAAGAGTCCGGGGCATGTTGACAGGGTGTTCAGCCGTATGCCCATCGGCACTACGCTGCGGGAGGGCGCGACGGCTCCCTATACGATTATCCGCAAACGGGATGGACACCCGCCTCCTGCTCCGGCACGTACCGCAAACAAGAGGGTAAATCAGGCACTTGCAAGATTTGCCAAAAAAATATTTTTGTTTTTGGCAATGATCGTTTTCTGAAATCCCCGTTCTCAATAGTCGAGTCCGTTTTTTCTGCAATAGATAGGAAATTTCTTGTATTTTCCTGAATAACAGTGATAAATATAGAATTTGATGACGATATAACTATGCTGAATTGCTACGTTTTGTATCTCGTCGAACAACTCTATGCATATAGAGTGTTTTTCATAGAAATAGCAAAAACGACGATTGAGTTTATGTAAAATGCGGACAGAACTTCCACCCACGTTCGTTATTTAACGCTATAGCTCCCTATTTTTTCATTGTTGCGTTGCATATAAAAATTAGCGGAAGCCGCAGTGGAACTGCGATAAATTTATAAAGTCCGGCCGTTCCACGCGGCCGGACTTTATAAAAAAGATGAAAATACGCGGAAGAAAAAACGAACAATTATTATTCTTCTGCAGGATAGTTCTCTACTGATGGATAGTCCGATTCAGTAGCGGTTGTGAAGACGTTTTGTGTATAAATCGTACCGAATGCGTCTGTTGCACGGATTTCTACTATGCTTGCCGTGGCATCCTTGAGCGTATAATGGTAGAAATGGTCGTACTTGCCGTTTCCGTGCGAGCTGGCGTTCGCTTTAAGCACTCCCACATGGTAACCCGCACCCCACGCATCCCGGTCGGAGTAACGCAGCTGTTCGGTCATCTCACCCGTCTTGGCGCCGTTTTCATAGACCTCGATTTTCCAGCTGCTGTCTGCATTCCAGATGTTGGCCACGATCTCGTTGGACGCTGTATAGGAGAACTTGTAGTTTCCGGCATAGGAGGTTTCGGCACGGTACATGCGAATCTGGAAGTCTTTGGGCAGGCAGGTGGGTTTGTAGTACCAGTCCTTGACCTCGGTGCCTGAGATGTCGTAAACGCCGTATCCGTTGGGCGTGCCATCGACGTTGATGGTCGATTTCCACCATGCGCCGCACACGGCGCCGTGGATATGCTCGTAGATGTCGCGCTCGGTGTCGATGTAGTTTTGTCCGTAGTGCGTGTGCCCGGTCATGATGTGCACCTGGGCAAACTCTTTCAGCAGATTGCGCACGGCTTCGCGGTTATTGGAGGTGGCATTGCGAATCGGAATATGCACGCAGAAGATGATAAGTTTATCCTTCGGCACGAAGCTCAGGTCCTGCCGCAGCCATTCCAACTGCGCATCGGTGAACCCCGAATCGTAGGCCGACGGATTGTGTTTCTCATTCAGCAGCAGCACGTTGTCCATACCAATAATATGGGCGTTGCCCCGGTCGAAGGAGTAATCGCAAGGCCCGAATTTGTATTCGAAATCACGGCGGCCCGCCAGGTCGTAATTGCTGCTTTCGTCGGTGATCTTCGGCTTCATGCAGTTGTCGTGGTTGCCCATCACCTGAAACACCTTCAAGCCGATTTCGCTCTCACGCATGGCCTGCGCCATGAGGGGCATCATCTGGTTGGTCACGTAGAGGTTGTTGGTGTTGAAGACGATGTCGCCCAGCGTGATGCCGTAAACCGGGCCTTCGAACGTCGAGACGTGTTTGCAGACGTCGGGCACGCACTCTTTCTTGAATCGGGAGAGATCCGTGTCCTTCTGCACCTGCGGGTCTGCCAGGCAGACCAGTTTGAAACCGGTCTCAACCTCCTGCTTCTGCATCAGCCTGAAGTCGTAGCGCTCCTGCGCTTTCGAAAGCCGCTGCCAGAAGCAGGGACGCCCGTCCGACATCGGAATCTGGCGGTCGGCGGGGATGCGGTAGAATACGTGGAAGGCATCGGCGCTGCGCGGCATCTGGTAAACACCGTTGGCATCGGTCGACACGCACGAGAAACCGTCGCTCACGACGATTCCCTCAACCGGCGCCCCGCTGGGGTCCGTCACCACACCGTAAAGGTTGTTCCCCTCTTCGATGGGGGTCTTCAGCGGAGTCGTTCCATCGTCGTCGGAGCAGCCCGTAAAGAGAATCCCGGCGGCAAATAACAAAGAATATATGATTCGCTTCATTGTTTAAATGTATTTATGGTTTATGGATCAAAGATCCGCAGCGAACAGCCGGCTGAGCTTGTCCGCCGCGGAATCCGGAACGTTTATTCCCAAGCGGCGTTTTGTCCCAGATCCGGATTCTTGTCGAGCGCCGTCTTCGGAATCGGATGAATGTAACGCTGTTCGCTGAAATGGCGTGCCAGATTGTAGATCAGCCGGCCGGAAGTTCCGTTTTCGAGTGCATGCGAAGAGTCGAGCACGACGTACTTCACTCCAGGCTCGCTGCCGGCCTCGCCGGTCACGCAGCACACGTCGTTGATTCCGTCGCCATTGAGGTCATAGGCCTTGTCCACTTCGCCGATGTAGATGCCGTACCAGGTCTTGTTGAGCAAGTGGCCCAGATGCCAGCGCATCAGGTCGTCGTAGCGGCGTCCTTCGAGCAGCAGTTCGATGGCGCGTTCACGGCGGATTTCCAGGATGTCGCAGTCAGTGATCTTGTTGTTGCCGTCGTCGGGACTGAAGTAAGCCTCCTGCAGGTATTCGTCGATCTTCGTGGGACGCGTTCCATCGACACCTGCACGTTCGCGCAGCAACTTGATGGTACGGTCCCAGACCGTAGCGTCGAACTCGCCCAGTTCGGCTTTTGCCTCGGCGTAATTGAGCAGGATTTCGGCGTAGCGCAGGATCGGCAGCGAGTTCCAGCAGATACCCGAGGCTTCGTACGAGTCGTCGTCGATGTTGAACTTGATCACCTGATAGCCCGTATACCCCACCGAGAAGTCGGGAGCAAAGAGCTTCGAGACCCCGCCCACCAGCTTGCGGTATTCAGGCGAGATGACCGTCTGCTGCAAACGGTAGTCGCGGTTCTGGAACTGCTCGGCATAGGTCGTCGACTTGTAGTCGGAGCGGTCGGTGAAGCGGCTGCCGTCCCTATTCAGATAGGTGTAGACAAAATCGGCGTCGAGCGACCAGCCCGGGCCCATCGACCCCGACGTAAAATACCATGTCACATCGTGTGTGACGTTCTTCTCGGCGCTGTATTCACGGGCCCACATCACCTCCTGCTTCTGGACGTCGGCCGACGTGAAGAGCGAACGGTACTGCGTCGACACATTCGCCGGAGTGCTTACGAGCGAATAGATACCCGCTTCCATCAGCTCTTCGCAGGCTTTGGCCGCTTCGCGCAGCCACTTGTTGTCCTTGTTGTATTCGGGATCCCACGCCTTACCCGTCGACGGATCGACACGGTGGTATTTGCGATAGGTTCCCTCGAAGAGGCAGATGCGTGACTTGATGCCCAATGCGATGTAGCGGTTGATTTTCTGGTTGTTGAGCCAGGCCGATAAACTGTAGCAATGCTCACAGGCGTAGTTCAGGTCTTCGAGCACGCGATCCATGACGTATTCGCGGCTGTCGCGGTGCTTGTAGAGATCTTCCTGGTTGTCGGAACGGATGACATGGTCGTACCACGGCACCGCACCGAATGTTTTCACCAGTTCGAAATAGTTCCACGCCCTCCAGAAACGGGCCGTTCCCTCGTAGTGGGCGAAAGTCTCTTCGCTGACGCCTTTGGCCTCGCGCATCCGTTCGAGAAAGGTATTGATGTAATAGACGAAATTCCAGGTGCCGGTGCTCCACCCGCCCTGCAGCGTGGGGTTCCAGACCGGCTGGTAGAGGTAGCTCGACGTGGCGCGCACCTCGATGATGTCGCAGTTGCCGTCGCCGCGCGTGATGGCGCCGGATCCTGGGGTGTAGGAGTTCAGAAAGCCGTTGGCGTACTTGTCCAACGACGCTTCGTCCTTGAAGTATTCGTCGGTGCCGATTTTTTCAATCGGCTGCTTGTCGAGGAAATCTTCACAGGAGGCGAGTGTCAGACAGGCGATTGCCGCATAGATTATTCTTTTCATAAATTTCGTTCAGATTAGAAAGTGATACTCAAACCGATGCTGTAGGAGCGCATGACGGGGTAACCGTCGCCGTCGCCCGAACCGTCGCCGCCGGCCGTGCTGTTCAAGTCGGCGTCGCCGGCGTAGATGCCCTCCGGATCGTAGTTCTTGGCGTACTTTTTCAGCGGGGATATCGTCAGCAGGTTCTCGCCCGAAAGATAAACGCGCAGGTTCTGGATGCCGGCCTTGGCGAGCATCTGTTTGGGGAAGGTGTAGTCGATGGTCAGGTTCTTCAGCCGGATGTAGCGGGCCTTCTGCAGATAGCGCGTGTTGGGCTGCGAAAGGAGTCCGCCCGAACTTTGCGCCGAGTAGCCGATGATACGCGGCCAGTAAGCCTTGGTATTCTGGTTCTCATCGGTGTATCGGTTGCTGTGCCACGGCAGCGCCATGCTGTACGGGCGGCCGTACTGTCCCCAGAAGTAACCCGATTCCTTGGCGGGATACCAGTCGCGCTGACCGACACCCTGCCACAGCATCGACAGACCGATGCCGTTCCAGCGTGCGCCGGCGGCGATGCTGTAACAGTAGCGCGGCGTGGTGTTGCCGATCTTTTTCAAGTCGCCGTGGTCCTCCAGCCGGTTGGCGCCGTTGTTGACTTTGCCGTCACCGTTGATATCTTCGAATTTCGGATCGCCTTTCTGCCAGACGACCTTGTCTATGGTGAATTTCGAATAGTCGGCGTAGGTTTGCGCCTCTTCGTTGCTCTGGAACAGGCCGTTGCAGGTGTAACCCCACAGTTCGCCCAGTGTCATCCCTTCGTAATAGTTCGTGGTGTAATTGGTCGGCAGCGTATTGGTGGTTGCCGTGTAGCGGGTGATCTTGCTGATGTTGTCCCAGAAGGCGAACTTCAGGTTGTAGCTGAAATCCTTGCCGCCCAGCTTGATGTTGTCGCGCCACGAAATGCTTGCCTCCCAGCCGTCGGTACGCATGTCGGCGTAGTTGCCTTTGGGCGCCGCATTACCGAATACGGCAGGAAGTTCGGGGCCGACGACGATCATGTCGGTGGTCTTCTTGCGATAGATGTCGCCCACGATCGACAGACGGCCGTTGAGCATCTCCAGGTCGATACCCAAGTCGTAGGTCGTAGCCTTCTCCCAGGTCAGGCCGTCCGGTACGAGCGATGGTTTTCCGGCATAGATGAGCGGGCTGCCACCGACGAGGAAGCTGTTGTTTTTCGAGATGGCCACCGTACTCAGATAACTGTAAGGCGAGGCGTTGCCGTTGCCGGCCGTGCCGACCGATGCACGGATTTTCAGGTTGTCCAGCCAATTTTTAGCGTTCTCCATGAACTTCTCCTCCGAGATGCGCCACCCGATCGAACCCGAAGGGAAGAAACCCCACCGCTGGTTCGTCGGGAAACGCGAGTTGCCGTCGTAGCGGCCGCTCACTTCGGCCAGATACTTTCCTTTGTAGCCGTAGTTGACACGAAAGAATGCTCCCACGACGCTCCAGGAGTTGGAGCCGTTGCCCGTTACGATGGGCAATTCGCCGGAGGTGAGACTCAGACTCGGATGGTCGGGGTCGACAACGTCCGTGTTGCGGGTGTAGGTGGCCAGATGTGTTTCGTCTTCGAGATTCCAGCCGCCCATGACCTTAAGCCAGTTGTTTTCGCCCAATTTCGGCGTCCAGGTCAGCGTGGCGTTCGACGCGATCCGCTCGTAGTTCGAATAGCTCTCGCTGTACCACGAGGTCGCCGGGCGCTCTCCGTAGCTTTCGGGCCCCGTGTAATAGGTATAAGGTACGGCCAGCCGGTGCAGTTCGGTGTGGTTGCGGTAATAGCTGACGTCGAATTCGCCCACCAGCACGTCCTTGATAAGGTTCAAGGAGAATTTGGTGCGGTTCGTGAGGTCGAACTTGTCTTTCTCCATCCACGTATGTCCCTCGACGAAACCGGCCCAGCCCAGGTAAACGGCCGCTTCGGTCCACGTCCCGTCGGGGTTTTTCTCAAGGGTCATCGGATAACCCTGGTGATTGAACATACGCACGGGCGTCATCCAGAACGACTGGTCGCCCGTGGTGAGCATGGGTTCGTGGTGGAAACGGCTCATGAACGAGGTTGTGTTCTCGACGGTGAGCCACTTGGTGACCTGAACGGTTCCCTTGCCAAGGACGTTGTACTGATTATAACGTTCGTCGCCCGCGTTATAGATACCGTCCTGGTGGAAGAAGCGGCCCGACAGGTAATACGACGCCTTGTCGCTGCCGCCCGTGATCGAGAGATTATGCTGATGTCCGGTCGTGTAGTCCTTGTAGAAAATCTTGTACCAGTTGGTGTTGCCGAAGTATTCGTAGCGGTTGTTCGACGGGTTGACACGCCACTTCTCGTACGACGGGTCGCCGTTGCGGCGTTCGAGTTCGGAGTACCAGGCGCGGCTGAACTTGAAGACGTTGTTGATATTTGCCGGATCGACACCTTTGTTGTTGATATAGGATTCGAGATAGGAACTTGTCCAGTCGTAGCCGTTATCGACGATCTGAGGCGTCACCGTACGCTTGTAAAAGTTATACGAACCGTTGTAGGTGATCTTCATCCGGCCCTTTTCGGGTTTCTTGGTCGTGATGAGGACCACGCCGAACGTACCGCGCGAACCGTAGACGGCCGTCGAGGAGGCATCCTTCAGGATGGTGTAGCTCTCGATGTCTTCGGAGTTGACGGTGGTGATGTCGGTCTCGACGCCGTCGACCAGCACGAGTGCGGAACCGCCTGCGCCGATCGAGTTTTTCGAGCCGCGGATCTGGATCGATGCGCCACGGGTCGGCTTACCGTCGGAAAAGGTGACCGTCATGCCCGGTACGGAGCCTTGCAGCGAACGCGCGGCGTTCTGGTAGGAGCTGAACCGATTTTCGATGTCCTTGCTCGAAACGGTCTCGATGGCGCCTACGATATCGCGTTTTTTCTGCACGCCGTAACCGACGACCACGACCTCTTCGAGCGAGGTGTTGTCCTCCAGCAGAACGACGTCGATCGCCGTTTGGTTGTTGATGTGGATGAGTTGGGGCTTGTAGCCGATGAAGCTGAAATTGAGCGACTCCTTGCCGGAGGCTTTGATGGTGTAGCGACCGTCGGTATTGGTAGACGTACCGCGCGACGTGTTAGGGATTGTGACGGCTACACCGATAATGGGATTGCCACTCTTGTCTTTAACGATACCGGAAACGGAATTTTCCCCCCCCCCTCTGCTGGGCGGCGGCCGTCGTGGCAGTCAAAACAAGTGCAACCATAAAGAACCCGATGCGCCGGCAGCAGTTTGCGAGCGTACGGACTCTTCTTTGAGTAGAGCATTGTTTCATTATTAAAACAGTTTAAGTTAGAATTCGGTTTGTGTACGGCCCATTCGGGCTTTCGCACGCTGCAAGGTTGATCTGGTATAAACTGTTCCGGGAGGAATGAAAAAAGGTTGGTTAAATTTACTTCATTTGTTTTTTAAGTCGTTTTTAGGTTTGGTGTATGTGATTAATGTGTGCTTTAAAGAAATTTTGTCTTCGTAAATGTAGAGAAAAAAAATAGAAAAGCAAGAAAAAATAAAATTAAAATATGATTAAAATATGTTTTTAGGATGTTTTTTTGTTGTAAAAGCAGAAATAATGGTATGAAAAAATAAATTGCCCGCTGTGAAGAAGTCTGTGAAATCGAGATATATTCGATTTTTTAGAAAAAAGTTGCATGTCGGAACATTTTTTTTTATATTTGTAACGCAAGTTGATCTAAATTTTCTTGGAGGCAGGATACATCACCGGATGTTTCCTGAAAACTATTGTTCAATAGTATCACTCTAAATCAACTGAATTTTATGAAACTAACGAAATGGATGGCTGCAACCGCGTTGTTCCTGTCTTTTGGCGTTGTCGGCTGTACCGAAGACCGTACCGACGAGGTGAGTCAATTGACACGCGATACCGACGAGGTGAGTGTGGCTTATAACAAGGATGCGACCACTCGCGTCTCGGTTCGCGTACCGGGAGCATGGTCTGCATCGGCGGCATGCAAGGATGCCGCAGGCGAACCGACGGCGACCTGGCTGCGGCTCGACCCCGCAGAGGGAGCCGGCAACGGCCGGGATTACCAATGGATCACGGTGATCGCCGACCGCAACGTCGGGGCGAAACGTGAAGCCGTGATAACGATCGTGGACGCTGCGCGCGGCACCTCTGTTGACGTGACGGTGGCGCAGGAAGACGGTACGTTCGAAGTGAAACAACCGGAACTTTCGGGTAAACTCAAATCTGATTCTGAATCGAAGGCACTCCTGGCTATCGCCTACAGCAAGGCCAAAGGCGGTGAGCCTGTCGAGATCGATTTCTCATTCGACGGCGACAGCCGCGGCCTGGCGATCAAGGATTATTCGGGAACGATCGAAAGCGAAGGCGACGGCAAGATCGAATTGCCGATTACGGGAACCCCTACCGATATCGGCGTCGTGAAGCTGAATATGAAGATGGTCATCGAGGGCAAGACGATCTTCGACGATGTGGTTCCGCTGAACATTCAGTCCTCGAATTTTATCTTCAGCATGGATTTCGGCAAATTCGTATGGGGCAGCGACCTGATGGCCAACAAGAGCGGCGTGACGCCCAATCCTTCGGGCGGAACCGCCGGCAAGGAGTATAACGGAACCGAACAGGGAACCTACGAAAGCAAGGTCGGTGCCGACGGAACCAACGACGTGTTCAACACGATGACCATCCTGTATCGCACGAACCGCGATGTGGCCGACTGGTCGGGTGCACGCGTTTACGAGCATCCGGGATACATCAAATTGGGCACGGGCAGCGGCAACGGCTGGATTCAGACCCCCAAGATGAGTCAGCTCACGTCGGCGCCGCAGACGGTCGTCGTCTCGTTCGATGTATCGCTCTACGACGGGGCCGATGACAAGGTCATCTTCTCGGCCGAAGGAGCCGGCGAAATCGAAGGCAGCGGCGAGGTATCCCTGCCGACTTTTTCGGGCTGGGCGAATGCCAAGTGGACGAACTGCACGTTCGTCGTCAACGGCGCCACCTCGGCCACCTCGTTCAAGTGGACGACAACCAAAACCGACGGCAAAGGACGTTTCCAGCTGGACAATATTTCGGTGATGGCATCCGCCGTCAAGGAGCGCACCGAACCGCTGGACAAGATCGACACCGAGCAGTTCGTCTATTCATCAGGAGCGGATTGGATCAAGGTCGACTGGGCCGGTGTACCCGATGCCACGGGCTATGAACTGAAACTGGCTCCGCAGGAGAATCCCTCGTTCGTAAACAAAGTGGTCGTTTCCGCCGACGAGGGAGCCGACGGCGCATTCTCGCACCAGTTCGACGAGCTGAAGCCCGGATTCTACCTCATCGATGTCGTGGCACTCTACGAACCCAACCCCGAATTCAATTCGGAAAAGGTTTCCATCCTGCTCGGCACGGAGGGTTACGTCGCCGGGCCGCTGAAGACCCCGGAGGTGACGGCTTCGTCAACCGCCTACACCGTCACTCCTTCGTGGAAAGCGGTCAGCGGAGCCACCGGTTACAAGGCGGTGCTCAAACAGAACGGCGCACAGATCGGCGAACAGACGGTCAAAAGCGAACAGTTGTCGGCGACGTTCGGAGACTTGACGCCCGATAGCGACTATGCCGTCTCGGTACAGGCGCTCTACGAAAGCAATTCCGAGTACGATTCGAAGTTCTCGGAGGATGTCGCCATACGGACGCGGCCGCTGCTCACCAAACCCGTGGCACAGCTGTACAGCGGGTTCGACGTGACACACAACATGGCTGTCTTCGAGTGGAACATCGACGCCTCGGAGCAGGAGGACACGCAGGCATCGCTTCAGATATTGAACGGATCGACGAAGGTCTACGATTTCTCGAAGTGGTCGATGCCTATCGCGGGATTCCCCTACCGGCGTTTCGTCGTGGGTGGACTCCAGCCGCAGACAACCTATACGGTACGCGTCAAACGCGTGACGCGTGACGCCTCCAAGTTCGGCGATTCGGATTGGGGTGAGTTCCAGTTCACGACCACGGCCAAGGCCGACCATTCGGACTGTCTGTTCTACGCCGACTTCAACGAACACTGGTGGGGCGGCAACGGCGAGCACCTTGCATTCGGCATGTGGCCCAACGGAGCGCAAAATCAACTCGACTTGACGGGAGACCTGACTAAATTCTCCTATTCGCGCGCCAATCCGGTCAACAACATGAATAACCCTAACAATGGCGTAGGCAAGAATCCGGCCGATTACCACCGTCTGTTCTTCTCGCAATGGGATGCCGCGAAAATGAAAACAGGTACGGAAGACTATGTGCTGCGCGCTTACATGACCGCAGGCCTCGTGAAATTCGGCACCGGATCGGGCAACGGCTACCTGGCGGTTCCCCTGACACAGCTGACCGCTCCGACGACGGTCGTGCTGACGTTCCGTTCGTCGCCGTACGTCGAGCCGAACCGCACGTCGAATAGCTTGGAGAACCCCTATGTAATCGATGGCAAGGAAGGTGTCTGGGTTCGTTTGAGAGTGGCCGACGGCGCCCGGATCGTCGAAGCCGACGGTATGACGGTAGCCGCTGCTGATCAGGAGAATATACTGCTCAAGCACCAGCTTCCGACCGAGTACGGCGCAGACAAGCTCCGGACCTACCGGCTGACAGAGCACCGCGTGGTGATCGAAAACGTCACGGCCACGACCCTCATCCAGCTGTATACGCGCAATGAAAAGTCGGTGGGCAACCGTGTCTGGATCGACGATGTGATCGTGAAGAGGAAATAAACACTCCTCCACAGTTTTTACGGCGGGCCGCCCTTCGGAGCGGCCCGCCGTTGTTTCCACATTGTATTTACAGGAGGGTTTGCACGCAAAAACAAGAGGTTGGAACAATCGTTCCAACCTCTTGTTTTTCATTGTAGCGGGTCCGAAATCTGAACTCAAAACTTTATGATTTATAAAACGTCAGCGCGCGGTTTCTACCGAATTGAGATGCGAAGGTAGCCGAAATCGCGGCGGCTCCTTACCGTCGCCGCCGCTGCCGGCGCCAGCTGCCCGGAGGTCTGATGCAGAAATATTGGTCCGTTGCGCCTACCGGTCGCCTGGTGGCAAATATTTTCTTCCCACTACTTGCTTTGAGTTGTCGTAATCGGCTGGGACTGCTTCGCCGTTCTGAACATTTCAGTCGGCTATGAACTCCAGCGCAGGAGGGTGAAATCTGCATCTATATAATGAAACGACATTAAAATCCAAAGCGATTTCAATATGTTTACTATTTCGAATTGTTATTAGCTTAAGATTTTTTCATTTGCCAATTCTGCAAATCTTTCATATCTTGCAGTAGGTTATCTGAAATGTGGTTTACTCGACGACCGGACTGTATAAACCCCAAAAGAAAAGATTTGCTATTATTTTATCACCACGTTTGAGCATTCCAAAAACAGAGATTTTGCTTTTCGCTCCTCTTCCTCGGATACCGCGTACATAGCGTGCCCCAAAGTAACTCTCATCGAGTTCAGCTTCGCCGTTAGTAAAGGGACTTTCTGCCACACAAGGTTCAGCGATACGTATTCGTAATTTGCAGTAAATATTATTTACTATGTCATGACTTAAACCTGTAAATTCAGCGGTCTTTTTCACCTTGATATAGAAGTAAAAATGTAAACAGCTTTGAATTTCTCGTCAAAATATCGGTGCAAAAAATACCTATTACTCATTAATCCAAGATAGTCAAATAGCTTGAAAGACCATACCAATACTAAAATCGCCGAAAAAGAAAAATCCTATATATTTTACGGAGTTTTTCCGTATTAAGGACTATGAAACAGAGCAATCAGGATGCAGACAAGATGCCTTCTATAGTCTGGCAACTAAAATTGGCCTTATTATGTACGATTTTCGCCCTATGAGGAATGAGGTCTGCGTATATTTGAAATATCATTTGGAACTTGTCGTATCTGGTATTTTTGAACGTCGAGAGGGTTCCAATGACACCAACCTTAAATTTCAACCTCAAATTATGGAGAAACCGCGACTCTTAACACTTCTATTTTTGACGGTGGTTATCGCTGCCTGTCAAAAAGATCCCACGCAGAATGGATCGTCTGATCCGGATGTGGTCTCATTCCAGGGATCGGCTTCATTCAAGACTGTGGACCCGGCTGAAAAAGGACTTGATCTGATCTGGAATGCCGATGTAGACCGGATCGGACTGTTTGCAGCCGACGGCGAGACCGTCGAGCATGCCAATATTTATTATGCGGCCTTTTCATCGGCAGCAAATACGCAGTTCGTCTGTCCTTCGCAGGACCGGCGAATCGTGTGGAGCGCCGATGCTGCCTCACGCGATTTCTACGCCTATTATCCTTATCGTACGACATATGATGATTTGACGGCTGTTCCGGTGGCGATTGCTTCGAAACAGAAAGGAGCGGCGGGCGCTACGAAGCATCTGAAACAACTGGTCAATTTATATGCCGTGAGCAAGGGTGTGAAAGATCCTGTCGAAACCATATCCTTGTCATTCGAAAGCGTTGCTGCAGTCATCGAACTCCGACTTGCCGCCGACCGGACATTATCGGATGTTAGGAACATAACGTTGCGCAGTACCGACGGCGGGATATTGGCTTTCGAAACGGGGTCGCTGAATCTGCGGAACGGGGCGGTAACACCCGGAGAGCAGACGACGGCCGAGATAAACTATGAAATCGAAGGACAAGCGACGATTTCACGCACGCCGACGAGCTTTTTCCTGGCTGTGAATCCCGCAGAAGCGGGAAAAACACTGGAAGTGCTGGTCGATTACGGAGAAAAGCATCTGTCGCTGGGATCGGTGACCGTTCCCGAAACAGGAATTCCTGCCGGACGGTTGACCATATTCTCATTGGGTTACAAATTTCCACAGCGCATCGCGGAGGACTTGAGCGCCAACGGTACGGCGAATACTTATCTGGTAACCAAACCAGGTACGACCTATAAGTTCCGTGCGACGACCAAGGGCAACGGAACGCCGCGCACCTATTCGTACTCGGTAGACGGCCATCCTGTAAGCAAATCCTACTCTGAGACCGATCTGGCTATCAAGCCTATGGTGGCAAAACTCGTGTGGTACAATTCGCCGAAAACGACCGACGGCTGGGTACGCGAAAGCCCCGTGATTATCGAATCCGTAGAGTACGACGACTGGGAAGGTAACGTCTACTTCACTACCCCGGCCGAGTTCGTTCCCGGCAATGCCCTGATTGCAGCTTATGATGCCGGCGGCGAAGTCCTTTGGAGCTGGAATATCTGGGCTGTCGAAAATTACGATTGCGACGCTGAATCGCGGCAGGTAGGCCGTTATACGATGATGGACCGTAATCTGGGCGCCATGGCCGGACGCGAGGCGATGAACTCCTCGGATAAACGCGTTGCGGCCTGGGCTTTAGGCAACTATTACCAGTGGGGGCGCAAGGACCCGTTCCCGGCAGCTGCGGAGTACGACGACACGGGATTCGGCAGCGAGATGTACTGGGGACTTCCGACTTATACGCCTATCGAAGAATTGCAGCAGGATTATTCCTCCGAGAGTTGGGGCGCCCGGAACATGATGTTCGGCAAGATCGGTGCAAATAACGCCTATGCCGTGGGTGACAAGACCGTCGACGACGCCGTTGCCCTGTCGGTGAAATATCCCTACCGTTGGATGGCCAAAGAGGTCAGCGGCGTTCAGGCCGACAACTGGTACTCCCCTTCCTATTCGTGGTTCAATAATACAGGCTCGGCCGAGAATCAGACCGGATGGTTCTGGTTGTGGGGAAGCGAATACGTTGGCGACAATCTGAAGAGCATTTACGACCCGTGTCCCGCGGGCTGGAAAGTGGCACCGCCCGAAGCCCTCGATTTCGCCCTCGGCAGCGCGGCGGAACTCGACGAAAAACCGTTCGGGCGTTACTCCCGTGCATACGATCTCTACTTCCCCTATACCGGACAGCGACAGTCGGCCTTCAACGGCAGCCATATCCGTTCGCTCACCAACAAGATGCTCGTGCTGACCAGTTCCAGCGCCAGCGGCAACTATTACCCGGTCCAGGGTAGTCTGGGCGGATATTCGTCCTATAACTCATATACGGGAGCGGGCTACCAGCTGCGCTGCGTTCGCGAGCAGACGACGGCAATGCCCAAAGGGCGTCTGGAGGGTCCGCGAGCCGTATTGATCGGCAACTCCATTACGGAAGTATGGCAGGGACGTACCGACAACAAGACCTTCTTTTCCGAAAACGACTACCTGCCCAAGGGCATCAGCGGTCAGACCTCCCTCCAGATCAGTGCGCGTTTTTACAACGACGTAATTGTCAACGATCCGGCGTGCGTGGTCATCGCCTGCGGGGTCAACGACCTGGCTGAAAACGACGGACAGCCCTGCTCGATCGAACGAGTTTTCGCAGACATCCGTTTGATGTCCGAAACAGGCGCTGCAAGAGGTTTCAAGGTAGTCATTGGCTCGACGCCCCCGGCCAACCGGATCTGGTGGCAGAGCGAGGAGTGGAATGCCACCCATGCCGATCTTGGACAGCGTGTTGTCGAGTTGAACAGGCTGCTGAAACAGTATGCCGAAGAGAGAGGCTTCGTTTATGCCGACTACCATTCCGCGCTCAAAGACGATCAGAACGGACTGAAACTCGAATACTCTTGGACACCGGACGACCGTGTGCATCCCAGTGCGGCAGGTTATGCCGTAATGGAGAAAATCCTTAAGGAAGCCGTCGACAAAGCACTCTTCGATCCAAATGCAACTGACGGCGATGGACAGATTGACGACCTCGACAAATGGGAAGGTTGGGAGTAACCTTAAAACATTTAGAACACGATGAAACGAAACTATATAATTCTGTTGGCCGCCTTGCTGACGGTCGCATGCGCCGGAAACGGCGACACCGTGTCGCCGACACCGCAGGAGGGCGAGATCCTTTTCTCGGGATCAACTGTCGGTTCCAAAGTCCGGACCTCCTATGAAGATACGGAAACAGCGCTCCGGGTAAACTGGGTCAAAAACGATCTGATCGGTCTCTTCGCCGAGTCCGGCGGAAAGAACCTGGGAGCCAATTTCGCCTACAAGGCGGCTGTGTCGGGAGCGACGAGCGATTTTACAGCTGCTTCCCGGCTCAATGTGATCCGCTGGGCCGATGAAACGTCCGATCACGATTTCTATGCATGCTATCCCTATACGGACAGAGCCGCAGTCGATGCAACGGCCGTCCCGGTGTCGGTGCCCGCTGTGCAGACCCGTTCGGAAAGCGATCCGATGGCGACTTTGGCAACCCATGATTTTCTCTACGCCGTTACGCGCGGGATCAAAAAGGGCGACAACGCCGTCAACCTGCAATTCAAACATCTTTTTTCAGCACTCGAAATCCGGCTGACGA
Organism: Alistipes sp. i18-0019-D1; assembly: GCF_042852885.1. NCBI lineage: Bacteria > Pseudomonadati > Bacteroidota > Bacteroidia > Bacteroidales > Rikenellaceae > Alistipes > Alistipes sp. i18-0019-D1. Next base: position 3,434,704 of record NZ_AP031424.1, on the reverse strand, counting down.
CCGACCTGCGGGCAAAACTCGAGGGCGTGATTTTCCGTTGCGTCTCGAACGAAAATGCCGCCGTGTCGATGGAAAACGCCACGGTCGATCTGCGCACGGGTGAAGTGAACGTCTCCGAGGCTGTAGTTTCCAATGCCGTGCGACTCGACTGTTTAGGCAATACGTCCGACACCGAGGCACTGGTGCTGCATTTGGTCGTAACACCCGGACATGCTGGTGAAACATTCGAAGCCGTCGCCCTCGTCAATGGCAAGGAGTACATCTTCGCCACCGTGAAGGCTCCGTCCAACGGAGGTATTCCCGCAGGCAGAACGGTGGTTGTCGAAGGGGAAGCTACGCTCGACCCCGAGGATGCGCTTCCCGTCATCGATTTGAGCGCAGACGGTACAGCCAACACCTATTATGTCAATGCGGCCAATACGTTCTACCGCTTCCGTGCCGACGTGAAAGGTAACGGCAAGGCGCTGACTTGCGGCGACCTCTCCTACACGGAGGAGGACCTCAAAATCGAACCGAAAGCCGCCTTCGTACTGTGGTACAATTGTTTGCAGACGGGCTATCTGCCGTGGATACAGGCGTCGCCCGTGGTGCTCAACAGCGTGAAACTCAAGAAGGACGGCTATATCCATTTCGATACGCCCGAAACGTTCGTCAACGGCAATGTGGTGATTGCGGCCATTGACAAAGAACTCAACTACGACCAGATCGAGGCCGACGCGGATAACCGCATCTCGAATGCTGAAGTTCTCTGGAGCTGGAATATCGTGTTCTCGGAGGGATATGACCCCGATGCAGCGGAGAATTGCATCGTAAAGGGCGGCTATACCTTTATGGGCCGCAATCTGGGCGCCGTGATCGACTGGTCGCAGGCCAGCATCAAGCCTAACCAGCAGCAGGAGTCCGTCGACCTGGCCTGGACCTCGGGCAACTGTTACCAGTGGGGACGGAAAGATCCGTTCCCGGGTCTGCCGGATTATATGAGCGGCAACGCCTATTACATGACCGGATTATGGTTCTCTCCGGCCTATACGCCAATTCCCGCGCTGGACAGAGGCACTTTTGAAGCATGGGGCCGAGAGGCGCATCATCAGATTATCGGTAACACGAAGGTGACGGTCGCCATCGACATCAACGCGGCGCTCGGAGCGGGTTATGTGTCGCAGGATGCGTTCAACCTGGGCAGGACCAACCCCCACCTCTGGCTTTACAAAAATCAAAATTACCTGACCGACAAGGCCGGATTGGCCGCCTGGGGCAATCCGTCGAAGGATGCGTACGGTGTAAAGACGATTTACGACCCGTGTCCCCGGGGCTGGAAGGTGATGAGCAAGCAGGCCTGGATGGCGCTGACCGACAATGAAAAGCCTAACGCCGTGATCGATGTTTCGAAAAGCGGACGCGGTATCTGGCTGGACGGCAAGTGGTTCTTTCCGCTGACGGGAGGTGCGCAGCACTGGCACAATTCGGACGGCTCCTGCAACGGAAATACGTGGGGAGGTTCCTGTGCGACCTATTATGTCGATGGACCGGATTATAACCCATGGGGGCACGTCGGAGCTTTCGTAACGGATGTCGGATTCCCGAGCGATGAGACCAAACGGAGTGTTACCTGCAAGTCACAGAACACCTATTCCGACCGAGGTGCGGCGATCCGCTGCATCCGGATTGACGAGTAGCAGACCTGCAACGGAAAAAGCAGCGGCATCTTCCGATGCCGCTGCTTTCGTATGGATGCCGACCGCCGTTTACAACAGAAATCCGACCGAAAAGAGAAACGTGTCGTTGAGCGGATTGAATCTATCGCAGCCCAAGCGCCATGCGGCGTCACACCGCACGGGGCCTGCAATGAATCCGCAACCCAACGAAGCGTAATTGCCGGCTCCTTTGTTCTTCTGACCGAAGTGGTATCCGCCGCGCACGACGCCGTGCCGAAAAAAGGTATATTCGACGCCTGCGGCCAGACCGGTGATCCCTCCCCGGAACTGGTGGCCGAGGTCGAGGGCGATGCCGAGCACGTGGTTCGGGCGGAAGGGCAGATGGAGCGAACCTCCGAACAACCCACGTATTGGCAAGCCATAGCGCTCTCCATCGGAGGCTTTCACATCAGGGCCGATGTCGGCCAGCCGCAGCCCGACGATCCAGCGGGCGCCCTCCACGGCACGGAGCGTCCCGCGGTAGGCCGCGCCGACGTCGAACGAGACGCCCTGCATCGGCTTCTCTCCGAATCCCTGATCGGAACGGGCGTAGCGGGCCGTTAGCGAAAGTGCCAGATTCCGGCCGATCCGACGGCCGTAGCCGATCTCCGCCGAAAGGTCCTGCTGACGGGCCGTTCCGGCGGGGAATCCCTGCTCGTCGGTCAGCCCGACCGAAGGACCGCGAAAATAACGCACCCCGGCCAACAGGGCGTTTCGTGAGTCAGGAACATAAAATCCCCCAGCGCCGTAAAGCACATTGGCGCTGTCGAAAGCCGTATTCCAAGGTCCGTTAAACAGGGCGCCTCCGGCATGTCGTTCGCCGATGAGACTTAATGCGGCATTGGCATAAACGGCCAGCGGATTGTCGGCAACGGCCGTTGCGGCCCCTGCCATACCGGCTGTGCGGGCATTGGTTTCCAGACCGAGAAACGGCATGATCCCGGCATCGGAGGTCTGGGCTTGCGCCGCATAACCGCCTGCCGCGAAAAAAAGTGCCGCGGCAAGGTGTTTGATCGATTGGCTGATATACATGGTGTTTGCGATTATCGTTTGATGATATGGCTGTTGAGTTTGCGACCGCGGCACTCGACCGTGCAGCTGTAAGTCCCGGGAGAAAGTCCGGAAACGTCGATGCGCCCTGTGTTACCGTTGTCGCCGGCGCGGATCGAAGCCTGCGTGGCGAGCACCTGTTGCCCCGCCGCATTGTGGAACCGGATGGGAAAATCGCCCTCGACGTCCGGAATGCGTACAATGAGTACGTCGCGGCACGGGTTGGGGAAAAGCTCCATCGCGGCGCCCGTACCGTCGATGATCACCTGGAATTCCGAAGTCGCCGTGGCGCCGTCGAGGTCTTTGGCCGTTACGGTCAGCGTCGTGCGGCCCGCAGCGCGGGGCCGTATGAGCAGTTCCGAATCCTGTATACGGCATTCCACGACCCCTTCCGCGGAAGACGAAACAAAGAAGGAAAGCCGATCGCCCGGAGCATCGGCATCGGTGAAATACTTCGAGAGATCGATGCTTCTTCCTGCCGGGTCGCCGCTTTGCAAGTAGAAATTCGGAATGGTTGTGGTCGCTTCGGGCGGAGTGTTCTCCCCGGTTCGGACGAAGATGATGACGGGACGGGACGCAACGCCCGACGGACTTCGGCCGACGATCGCCAGGTAATAGACCTCCTGCGGTTCCAGTTCCTCGATCCGGCAGGTGAAAGTCTCGCCGACGCCTACTGTGGAGACGAAGGTGTGCCTGACGGCTGTGGCAGGAATATCGTCGACCGTAGTGGCTGTAAATGCCTGGGTGTCGATGTAAACATCGAATGATGAGACAGGACGCTCCAGATAGCATCGCGGAACACGCCACGACAGTTCCGCATGGGTGCGGTATCCCGAAACCGCAATCGTACGTTCGTCGACCGGATCCGGCCGGGTATCATAGAAAAGAACGTATTCGGCATCAACCAGTCCGTTACCGAGCATTCCGGCATACTCGGGGTTGATCGTTTCCGTAAACTGCTTTCGCCCCGAACCCACGAGCATTTCCCGCAATTTCCCGCTGGTGAACCCCGGTCTTTGCACACCGAATGCGGCGACAGCCAGGGCCGCAATGCCCGAAACCTGTGGCGCGGCCATCGAGGTTCCTGCGGAATAACCGTAACCGCCGTTCGTCGTGGTGCTGAAAACGCGGAATCGTTCGTCACCGGTAGCATGGCCGCCCAAAGCCGCGAGATCGATCCACGAACCGTAGTTGGACCCGGCGACCTTACGGCCGTCGATGCCCAGCGACGCTACGGCCACCACTTTCTCGTAGGCGCCCGGAAACACCGGGTCGGAAATGCCGTCGTTGCCCGCGGCAAAAATGACGATGCCGCCCTTCATGGGACCTGTCTGATTGCCGTTCTCATCGCACCCGGCATACTCTATAAAATAGTCGATGGCCGCTTTGCCCGACTGCGACAAGTCCGGAAGACCGGCGACATAAGTCCAGCTGTTCTGGCTGATGACGGCCCCATGGTCGGCCGTCCAGACCATGATCTCCTCGATCGTCGCGGCATCGCGTCCCGGCTCGTCGAATATCTGACAGCTCATCAGCCGCACACCGCTTCCGGGCGTTCCGTCGCCTCCCGCGATGCCGCATACGCCGATTCCGTTATTGCTGACGGCGCCGATCGTGCCTGCGACATGCGTGCCGTGGCTGCTGGGGGTGATCTCCGTATTATGGCGGCAGAAGTTGTAGCCGCAGGCGCCCTGTCCGTCGCGCCAGATGTTCGCCGCCAGGTCGGGATGCGTGCAGTCGATGCCGCCGTCCACCACAGCGACGACGACGTCTTTATGTCCGGTGCTGACGCTCCATGCCGGAAAAACGTTGAGATCGGCCACGGCCGTCGATCCGACCGCAGCGCCCTCCCGGTGGTAAATCCACTGATTGACCAGCAGCGGATCATTGAATCCGGTGATTGAGGCATTGCCCGGGTCTGCGGCGCTGCCGAAATCGGCACGCGAGACCGTCGCCCCGGCGGGAACCATACGCGGAACAGGTTCGATGCACTCGACTTCGTCCACCCGTCCGAAGCGCTCCATGGCCTCGGAGACAGAAATCGCCCCGGAGAAATGGACGTCGTACCACAGATGAAGTCCGGCCCTGCGGCGGCGTTCCCGAAAACGTTCGCCATCGGAAAAGACACGCTGTACGGCAGTTGCCCCGGCACGGGTGGCGGCGGCATCGAATGCAGCGATTCCCGAGCCGGAACCGCTGCGGGTAAAGGCACGGGTATCGAGTTCGGCTGTCGTTTCGCGCAGTTTAATACGGAATACGCCGGGTACGTAAAACTCCTGTATCGGGGTTTGCCCGACGCAGGGAGCCGGGCCGGATTCCGGGTCTCCGGCACAGGCCGTCAGCAGGAGGAGCGTCAGAAAGAAAGAGAGGTGTTTCATCGGTTTTAAAGGAAAAAGGTCCGGAGCCGGCAGGCGGCATCCGGACCGAATAAACATTTTTTAAGGATCACGGAACCAGTTTGATATCGAGAAACGAATCGGTGCAGACATAACAATCCGATGCCGAGGTAGGTCCCAATTGCCATTTGAAGGTTCGCACCGTCTGGTTCGGGAGGCCGAACAATTCACCCCGGAACGTGTAGGGGGCGTAAAACTGCATGATGCCGTCCGGCAGACAGATGACGCTGACGGGATCATTGGCTTCGACCGTTTCGTAGACCGGTTTTCCTTGTTCGTCCACCTTCGGCCGTCCATAATCGTCGGAAGCCTGTCGACGATAACTGTAGCGGAACGACCAAACCTTGCTGGCGGCATATTGCCGGAAATTGGTCATCAGCGTCGCATTGGGCCGCGTGAGTGTCCCGATCTGTTCGCCATTGGCCACCACCTTGAATTCGGTCTCGGTGATCGCCAATTGGCTGCTGCGGATGGTTTCGAGGTAGCTCTCCGGAGTGTATTGTCCCGAAAGCGGCGTCATACGAATCCGGTTGCCGGTTTTAATGCCCCGCAGAATGATTTCGTCGAAAGCCGGAGAGATCGACATGAACGTGAATTCGTAATCTCCTTTCCATCCTTGGTAGCCGGCGCCGTTGTCTCCGGGAAACGAGAAGAAATGCAGGTAATCGTTATGGGTCGCAAATTTCAGCATGGGACCGGTCGAGAATTCGACCCGATATTCCGATTCCGTCCGCAGCGGGTCGGCTTCGACGAAAGTGCTCCCCTCGAACCAGGCCTTGACCATACGGTCATCCTGGAATTCGAGGATATAAATCCAACCGCCATAACCGAGATTCTCGTCAGGGAAATACTCCATCACCCATGTCTTCCCGGCCTGCAATGCGAATTTGTAGCGTTCAAGCGTCTGCTCGATCCGGGTCGAGGTCGATTCGCTGAAGTTATTTTCCGAATCGTCGCATGCAACAGCCGAGAGTAGCAGCCCGGCCAGCAGTAATATATTGATTCTCTTTTTCATACGTTCATTTTAATCTTCAAGATTTGTCCAGTCGATGCTTCCGAGCTCGGAAAGACGCCGCAGGTAGATGTCGCTCCATTTCGCGACGTCCACACCGAAATCGTCGCGGAGCCATGCGATGAGAATCGAGCGCTTCTTCTCGATTTTGGCACGGCCCTCTGCGCTTTCGATCGAGGAGAGCATCGCCTTCCACTCCTCTTCATTCATGCTGATCAGGCGTCCGCCCGTTTCGGCGATGTCTTCTGCGGGACTCGAACGTGCATACTTCGAAACGAAGCCCAGCTCCATGTAATCGTTGCCGCTTTGGGCATACTTGTCACCCACGTAATCGCTTTGCGTAATGGTGTCGTAGTCGCTCGGTACGGGATATGTACCATCGAGGATATGCATGAACTCGTGAAGCATCGTTCCGGCGATTCGTTCGCTGTCCTTTTCCCGGTCGAAAAATTTTACGCCGAGAACATTGATCTGAAGGCCATTTTCAGCCGAGGCCAGCACGGTGTTCCCGGTGCTGCTGATCTCAAAACTGCCTACCAAATAGAGCACCCGCGGGAAATAGCTCTTTGCGAAAAGCAACGGATCTTTCTGATCGGACATCAGCTCCGCCATGGCGTCGAGCGTCGAGTATTTGATCAGTTTGGCCACCTCGATCGATTTGTCCACGGGCGGCGGCGAGACCCAGTAGTTGAAGTGGGTTTCGCGGTCGGGCATGCGGTATTCGAAACGAATGTTATAAGGTTCCGTATAGTGCCGGTCGAGCCAAAGATCGAACTCGGTCTTCTCCTCGGCAGGATCGACGAAGATGCTTTTGCCGTCCGGTTCGTCCTTGTCGCATGAGGTCGCGCCTGCGACGAGCAGAAGCAAGAACAGGGATATGATTGTCGGTTTCATAATTCAATAATAAAATATTTGGCGAATTGGTTATTGGCAGAAGGGATGGTCAGGACAATTCTCATTGCGGGGATTCGCCTCCAATCCGGCTGTGATAACTTCTTGAGGTAGCTGGAGCGCACGACGAAGATCTTTCTCGCCGAGCGTGGCCGCAACAGTGAATCCGGTCGTATTGTCATCGTTGTAGGCCGAGTCGTCGAAACGATCGATCACGATGCCATAGCGTTTGATGTCGCCCCAGCGCAGGCCGTCGGCGATGGTCTCAATGCGGCGGCAAAAGAGCGTGGTCTGAATGAGGTGCTCCTGTTCGCCAGCCTCGACTGTAAAGCCGTGGGGATGGAGCGGCTTGCGCGATGTCGGCTCCAAAGCGGTGTATTCGGCGATGTAGTGGTCCGATGACGGATCACCGTAGACCTCGGCGATGCGTTCGCGGGTCAGCGGTTCAATGCCGTTCTGTCCGACCAGATAGAAAGAGCCGATCCAGGCATTGAGGTCGGCGACTGCCTTGTCGTACTCCTTGAGATGGACATAGGCCTCTGCACGGCTCAACACCGTTTCGTTGGTTGTGAACGCCACCATCGTCGAACGGCCTATTCCTACGCCGGTTACCGGGTCGGTTACCTCCCACTGATTGGGCCATTTGGGCATGTAGATCTTGTTATGGTCGTTGTTCTGCCAAATGAAGGGCGGGTGCTGATAAACCTTTTCGATGCAGTTGTCCTTCCACCGGTCCCACGGACCGCCCATCGGCCGCTTCGCGCGGTAGGTCTCCCTCTTGGCGACGCGGTAGTTGTGAGTGAAGCGTGCGCCGGAGCTGCTCCAGGCGTTGAAAAGCGATCCGTTACCGGTCACCAGGGGAATCATCAGCAGGTTAAACGAGTGTCCGACGCTGATGTAGTCGAGGGTGCGGACCGAGCCATCCCAAGCCAGATGCTTGACTGCCGCCCAGTCGCGCATGACGGTCGAAGGGGCGCTGCTGAGAACCTCGGAGGCGTATTCGACCACCTTTTCCCACTTCAGATAATAGAGGTTGAAGCGCGAGGCAAAGGCATAGGCGGCGCTGCGGTTGAAGTGGTACTTCGGAACCGCATAGTTGGCGTCGCTGACCAGAGGAAGCGCCTCCTCGATGTCCCGGTCGATTTTCTCATATACCTCCTTGAGATTGTCCCGGCGATAAACCGGATTGAGCGTTGTTTCGGGAGCTTCCATGTAAGGGACTCCCAGGTATTCGCCACTTTTTTCAGGATGATACGGAAGACAATAGAGCATCGTGAGGCAAAAATGCGAATAGGCCCGGCAAAGCAGGGCTTCGGCTTTGGCCGGAAGCAACTCTTTGGGCGTTCCTTGTTTTTCGATCGCTTCCAGAGCAGTGTTGGCTGCGGCAATCGCGGAGTAGTAGGCCTGCCAGGTATTTTTGTTGCTATCGTTCTCGGCCTCGTTCATGTCCATCCAATAGCTGTTGTGCTCCAGCAGCAGGCTGGTGTTGGGATTGTCCGCTCCCATGTCGTCGCAGTTATCCGATGCGATTTCGCACATGCGGGTGAAACTGCGTGAAGGATAGGCCGACACGAGCAACCGGTTGATTTTGTCCGGCGTATCGAGTTCGGTACGGTTGTCGGGCAGTTCGTCGAGGAAATCGTTGCAGGCAGCGAGTGTGAGCGAACCGGCGCCGAGAAGCATTATGCGTGATATTAATTGTTTGATTTTCATGGCGGAGCGAATTTAGAAGCTGACACGAAGCGTCAGCGTGAACTGTTTGGGCATCGGTACTGCAACGCCGCCCGTATTGAAGAACTCGGGATCCTGGCCTTGCAGCTTTTTGTCCGAATAGATCAAAAACGGGTTGGTTGCCTGGAATTTGAGCGATAATCCGCTCATGCGCAATTTCGAAGCGATTGACTGCGGAAAATCGTACGAGAGCGAAATCTCTTTCATGCGGATGAAATCGCCCTTGGCTACCCGTACATCAGAGTAATTGTAGGCGCTATACGCGACGTAGAGGTTGGAAATATCGTTATTCTGTCGCGTGCTGGCGATGACCGGGACAGTGGTCCGCCGTTCGTCGCCGGGATTGAGGTAGCGGTTGGCGAATTCCCGGGGCATAGCCGTCAAATCGGAATAACTGTTCGAGAAAATCGGATCGAGACGAACGACGTTTCCAAAGGAGTAGGTCATAAAGACGTTGAGCGTGAATCCCTTGTATTTAAAGATATTGCCTAGACTGCCCGTAATGGTAGGATCGACAGGACCTTCATAGACGAGGTTGCTCATGTTCACAGTCTCCTGGAACTGGATGTTCGTCGAGGTAATGCTGCCGTCACTTGCGAGGAACGTCGGAATGCCCATCTCGTTAAGCCCTGTGAATTTCAGGGAGAAGAGCGACCCGCGCGGCGTTCCCTCCATTGAGTAACCGGTGCCGGTAATATAGTTGATCATGCGTGTCGAGGTTTTGAGTTTGGTAACCTCGTTATCCATCCAGGCAAAGATGAAATTGGTCTGCCATTTGAAGTCTTTACGTTCGATATTGCGGGTGAAAAGCGAAAGTTCCACGCCCTGCGATTTCATCTCCGCAACGTTTCCTTGCTTATCCACGGCTCCGCCCAAACCCATTGTTACAACGTTGCCGATCAGGTCGAAATTATTGCGCCGGTAGGCATCCATTGAAAGAGTGATGCGGTCGTCGAGGAATCCCATGTCGAGGCCGACGTTCAACTCATGCTTTTTTTCATAGGTCAGTTCCGAGTTCTCGGGAGCTGAAATGCTCAATGCAGGCTCCCGGATTTCAGTCGCTCCGCGCCACGGGTTCAGCGGGTAAATCGTGGCCGTGGAGTTATTGACCCATGTGGGGCCCCGGTCGGCAGTGAGGCTGTACGAGAGACGCAGCGCGAGGCTGGAGAAGGCCGGATGCAACGGTTCGAAGAACGACTCCTGGTCGATGCTCCACTTGCCGGCGATATTCCAGGTCGGCAACCAGCGCGCCTTACGCGATCGGCCCAACCGGTTGGAACCCTCGTAACGGAGCGTACCGTTGATCGTGTAGCGGTAGTCGTAGGAGTAGGAGAATGTGCCGGCGAAGGCGGCGTTGCGTTCCCGCGTATTGGACAGACTGTAATACTGGGTGTTTTCCTCCAATTGTTTCTTAAACAGGTCAAGGATATAGAACGGCGTTTCGCCCATGTCGTATTGCAGGCCCCAGCCTTGGAACGAGGTGGCGCGGCGATCGATGGCATTGATCTCCACAATGCCGAACAGATTCAGAATGTGCCTGTCATTGAACGCGTCGTTGTAGCTGATCGAAGCCCGGAAATCGCGGCTCTTGGCGCGAAAGTCGCTCCGTTTGTAGATACCTCCCTGGGGAAGGATCGAATATTTGTCACGGTTCGGCTCATCGGGATTGTCGTAGAGGTAGGGATTGTTGTTCTGAATGATCGAGGTGGCCATCGAACGGTAGGCCTGCGCCTGATTCGAGCCGTCCTCGATGTGGTGCTCGGTGCTCGAAGCTTGATATTTGATTGCCCCAAGGGCCGAAACTTCGACTTTCGGAGTAATCTTCCATTTGAGTTCAGCCTGGAATTTCACGTCGCTCACATTCAGGTCCATATAGTTCTTGGACAACTCGTCCTTGATGTTGAACGGAGTGTAATTGCGCGTATAGAATTCATTAGGGTCGAGCGTGCGCGACGAACGCAGTGCATAGGAGTAGGGGTTGATGTCGAAATCGCGCTTGACGGTTCCGAACACGGCGTCTACCTCCGACGAGAGCGATCCCGGCGCACGCTGTTCGCGGTACGATGCGTTGCCGATGAGGTTCAGCGTCAGTTTGTCCTTGAGGATGTGCTGCGTGGTATTGACCAGAAGCGTGTAGCGGTTCACCTTGCTTTGGATGCTCCATCCCGGATCGACCATCGCACCGACGGAAGCGTAATAAGAACCTTTTTCACTGCCCGAGGAGATGCTGGCCGAGTGGCTGTGCTGAATGCTGTTGCGGAAGAGTTCCTTGAACCAATCGGTGTTGCGGAACTCGGCCTGCCGCAGGTAGGCGTTGCGCCCTTCGGGGGTGTTCAGCACGGCGAACTGCCCCGTGGCGGGGTTGTAGGTGTTGATCAGTTGCGACAGTTTGCCGTAGACTCCGCTTTCCGAACGGTAAACGGTATTGGCATAGTTGAGCCATCCCTTGTCGTACATCTCCTGGTAGACGGCCATCTGCTCTTGCGAATTCATGATGTTGAAGTTCGAGTAGCCGGGAACCATGCGCATCGTGAATTCGCCGGTGTAGTTGACCTTCGTGATGCCCGGCGTGCCTTTCTTCGTGGTGATGACGATGACTCCGGCCATGGCGCGGGCACCGTAGATCGAGGTCGCGGAGCCGTCCTTGAGTATCTGGAAACTCTCGATGTCATCGGCGTTGAGCCCGGCGATGGCCGAACTGATGAGCGTTGTGGCATCGCCCGACGACAGGGAATTGGCATCGACGTTGATCACATCCTCCATGATCACACCGTCCACCACCCACAACGGCTTGGAGTCACCGAAGATCGACGTGGCGCCGCGGATGCGGATTTTCGGAGCGGCACCGAAAGTTCCGGAGACGTTTTGCACGGACACGCCGGCAGAACGGCCTTCAAGGCCGCGGCTGATTTCACTGATGCCGTCCAGTTTGACATCCGAGGCCAACAATTGGTCAGTGGCCCCGGTAAAGATTCGTTTGTCCATCTTTTGCATACCGGTCACTACGACCGATGCGATTTCCTGTGCGCTCGCCTTGAGTATGAAATCCATGCGGTCGGCATCGACTTTCTTCTCGACCGAATCGTATCCCAGAAAGGAGACGCGCAGTACGGCTCCAGAGGGGACGTTTTTGAGTGTATAAAGCCCGTCGGCCACTGCCGTGGCGGCATTGTTCGTGCCAACGACTTGAACGACGGCGCCCGTCAGCGGCGTACCGTCCTCTTCGGACACCGTGCCTGTTACCACGCGGTTCTGTGCCGAGGCCCGGCACACCACTGCCATGGCGAGCAGAATGAGTATGGTCAGTTTTTTCATTGGTCAGTCATTGAAGTTCTTGGTTCCGGTGCGCAGGCAGGGCCGCGGTCGGCAAAGGTTGCGGCCCGCCCGCTGCATTCGGAGTCGGTTAGTAGTTTTTGGAAAGTTCCAGTGCGTCGGTTAAACAGAGTTGCCCGGTAAACGTCCAATACCGGTCGTTGTTCTCCCAGAAACAGAGCGTCTTGGCCTCCCGGCCATTGCCTTGGCCGTTATCGCTGAACACGAGCCGGATCGTGCTTGCATTTTCGTCGAAGAGAGGTTCCGCCGCCCATGCAACCACGCCCGCCTGCGACCAAATATAGTTGCCTTGGCCGTTATTCGGGCCATTGAAATGGAGGGTATAGAACTTCGTTCCCGAAAAACCCAGTTCCTGACCGGTCTGAATGACCACCTTGCCGTCGGTGAACTCGGCCGTAAAGGGATAATCCTTGAGGGCGGGATCGTTGATGGTAACCTTATACGAATATTGATTTTCCTTGGCGGCGAACGTGATCGACGAGAGATTCTGAATGCTCCCGGCAAGAATGTCAGTTTTGGTTACGTTCCACGTGCCGAGCAGGAAATCATAGGTGCTCTTTTTAGGTTGTATAAGCGTGACGATCACCGGATCGCCTTCTTCGGGTGTAAACTCCGCGCGCCCCTTCACCTCGACACGGCTCGACGCCCTGTTCGATGTGAAACTGACGCTCGTGCCGTCTTCGCTCTTCAAGAACGAGAACGCGTTATTCGGATTCTCCGTAAATTTTACGTCATAGCCCCCGGAACAGGTTACTGCAACGGAGAGCGTGCGGTCCGTATCGGAGAAGATGAGCGTCGAGGGCACAACGACAAGTCCCCTGAATTTATCCTGAACAACGTTGATAAGCAGCGGTTTGAGTCCTTCTGCCTTCACGGTGACCGTGGCTGAACGCTCCTGATCGCCCGTATACGCAAGAACGTTGAAATTGACGGTCGAACCGATGACCGCGGTACGACACCACGATTCGCTCGACTCCGCCGTTACATCCCGTCCACCGGCATCTACAACTGCACTGGCAAGGCCACCTTTGTAGTCGAATTTTTCACGCGTAATGCTTCGAAGTGAAACCGATGTGGGATCGTCATCCTTCTCGCATCCGGTCAACATGGCCAAGGAAGCCAGTAATAAAAGTAGGTAATGTTTCATATGGGTAATTTTGGGTTGGTTGATTCCGCGTTGTCAATCCGGGCCGGCTGATATTGCGAACAGCCGAATCCGATGTAAAATTACTGAATCCGAGATTCCGCGTTGGAAAATATCGTTCACTTTTACGATAAAATCGGCCCCGAGACACCGGAAGTTGAGAAATGGCCGCCCCTGACTACTGTGTTCCGGGTTCCTGTTTTTCGAGGAATTCCGTCGGAAGGACCCCGAACTGCTTGGCGAAGCATTTGGCGAAATAGGACGACGAACTGAAACCGGTAAGAAATCCGATTTCGGTAATGCGGTATCGGCCTTCGATGATCATTCGTTTCGCCTCGTTCAAACGAATGAGTTTCATGAAATCGTTTGGCGTCAAGCCCGTAACGGCTTTCAGTTTTCGGAAAATCAGCGTACGGCCCATCGCCAACTCGCGGGCAAGAAGTCCCACGGACAAGTCCGGATTCCGCATATGGGCGATGATCACGTCGCGGCATTTAAGGATGAACTCTTCATCCAACCGGTTTTGTTGAGAAACCGTATCGAATTCGGTCATGAATTTGCCTGCATAGAGGCGCCGGATCTCGTCACGCGTACGAAGCAGACTGGAAATCTGCGCTTTGAGCTGGTCAGGCGAGAAAGGTTTCTCGATATAGGCGTCAGCGCCGCATTCGAGACCCTCGATTTTAGAGCTTACGCCAGTCCGAGCCGTGAGTAAGATCACAGGGATATGGCTTGTGGAAATGTCGTTTTTGATACGCCGACAGAGCTCTATTCCGTCGATGTCGGCCATCATGATGTCGCTTACGACCAAATCGGGATCGTTGTTTCGAAGCAGGTTGAGCGCCTGGCTCCCGCTATCCGTTGAGATAACAAAATAATCGTTTCCGAGCACTTTGACCAAAAAATCGAGAATATTGCTGTCATCATCTACGATCATGACCGTATGGCGAACCGTCATCGCGGAGGGCCGTTGTATCGCCAGGTTCGTCCCGGGTTCTTTCTGTGGCTGCGATTGCCCGACAGGCTCCGTATTGAGATGTGTTTCCTCGCGAATATCCATCTTTTCGCTCGCAGGTTCAGGGATGAATGCCGTCAGCAGCGCTCCGGATTTGCCGTCCGGACGTTCTGTCGCTGTAATTGTTCCGCCCATCAGGCGGATGAAGATTCGGCACAGGTGCAAGCCGATTCCGACGCCGGACGCGAATCCGTTGTTCCGGGTTTGGTAAAAAGCTTCGAAAACCTTTTCCCGCTCTTCAGCCGGGATGCCGGGACCGTCGTCCCACACTTCCATCACAAGACCGTCGTCTCTGCGATCGATGCGAATGTGGATTTCTTCTGCGGCGAAACGCAGAGCGTTGGACAACAGGTTGCTTATGATTTTGGTCAGCGCCTCCCGGTCGGTGATTTGCATCAAGTGATCAGGGATCTCTTCGATCAAACGGATGCGCCGCTGTTGTGCCGTGGGACCAAACATAGCCAATTGTTCCCGGACGAGCTGGCCGACATCGCAGATATCGTAGCGGAGTTTGTATTTGTTCGAATCGATCTTCCGGAAATCGAGCAGTTGGTTGACCAGCGAATGAAGCCGGTGGTAATTTTGCTTGATAACGGCCAGATACTCTCCGTCCTCCTCGGAAATCCGATGCGATTTCATCACTTGCTCCAGCGGCCCAATAATCAGGCTCAAAGGAGTTCGGATCTCATGAGTGATATTGGTGAAGAAACTGATGCGCTGCTCGTAGAGATTCCGTTCGTTCTCACGTTTGACCTGTTCGATCTTCTCTTGCTGCTGCCGCCCGGTACGCCGCACCCAGTAATGCAGACCGACAACGATTACGATAAGCGTCAGCACCGCGTAACCTGCCAAAGCGCCTTTCGACTGGAAAAATGACGGCCGGATACGAATCCAGAGTCTCGTTTCATCGGGATTCCATTGCATGTCGCCGTTGCCAACCTGCACCCGAAAACAATATTCTCCGGGACGCAGGTTATTGTAGTTGACCGAAGCGTTCCGGCTGTCGGTCATGGACCAATGATCGTCGAGGCCGTCGAGCCGGTAACGGTAACGGCAATCTCCCGGGAAGAGGTAGGTTGGCGAAACGAAACGAAATCCCACCGACGTCTGGCGGTGCGACAGCGTGATCTTCCGGGTGTATTCGACAGGAACCGAAAGCGGCGAACTTCCGTCTTCCGCATGGGATACAGGCAGTCCGTTAAGCGAAAACCGGGTGATTATGACCGGATAGAGGTTCCAGTTGCCCATGATGTCATGGGGGGGGGTGAACGTACATATACCATCGGTCGTACCCAGCACGATGCGCCCGTCGGAAGTGAGGATACCCGAATTGGACATAAACTGTTCGGTGTGAAGCCCGTCGGCGCGTGAATAACGTTTCAATTGTCCAGATGCGGGATAAAAGACGATCAGCCCCCTGTCCGTGGTGATCCAAAGTCTGTCGTTTTCAGGGATGATCCGCTGAATGATCTTACTGGGCAGAGGCAAGGTTCCATGGCGAACGAAACCGCCCTTTTCGTCATAACTGCAAAGTCCGTAACCGTTGGTTCCGATCCACAACCGGTTCGTGCGGTCGACGGCAAGCGTGTTGACCGCATTGCGGCTGATCGTCGCAGAGTTGTCGGGATCGTACCGGTAGTGTTGCAGGAGGTCGGTACGGGCATCGTAGGAGTAGAGGCCGTCTTCGTTCGTTGCGATCCAAAGACAGCCAGCATGATCCTCCGTAATGTCCGAAATACGCACCTTGGGGTCGCATGCCACAAAACGATCTTCAAATCGGTCATAATAAAAAAGCCCCACGGAAGTCCCGGCCCAAATGCGGCCGCTGCTGCTCCGGAATAGGACGAAGACACGAGAACTGGGATCCGACGGGTCTGCAAGATAGGATTTCACGGTTCGGCTTTTCAGGTCCACGGCTTCGATACCCCGTTGGAAAGCAGCGATCCAGAGCGTTTGTTCATCGACAAGCATTGAAAAGACGTTGTAAATGGCTGTCCCAACGTTTTGAGCCGTGCGGTACGGAACGACCGTGCTGGTATGTCTGTCGAAGAGCAGAATGCCGTCATTTTCGTTTCCCAACAGATACTGTCCGTCTTTCAGTTCACAGACCGCGCTGACGACCTTACCCCGGTCGGAACTATCGTTCTTTCGTGTGGCATAGCAAGTGAAGCTGTTACGGGCCGGGTGAAATTCTACACCCTCATAACAAGATCCAAACCAAAAATTTCCTTCGCGGTCGTATAGAAAAGAGAAGATGTTGCAATACTTGGTACGTATGAAAGGAACTTCAGTGTCCTCTATGGGCCGAAGTTCCGATTCAGAAATACGGTAGAGTGTCGCACCACTGTTCGCACAGACAAGCAATTCGCCCGGCGCCCGCTCTGCCAGGCAGTGGATACGTTGCAACCGGCCCTCCCCGCTCCGATCGTCATAATTGGTGAAACGGCCTGTGCTCCGGTCGAAGCGATCAAGACCGGAACTTACCGTCCCGAGCCACAACGTGCCGTATGAATCTTCCGTGATGGCATCGATCGAATTATCCGAAATGCAATTCCGTCCGTCTGTTTCGTTCCGGTAATGAGTGAAGCATCCTGTCTGCTTGGAAAAAGCGCACAACCCTTCGCTGTAAGTTCCAATCCATATGGTTCCATCCTTGCTTTCGTAAATGGTCGAGATATAGTCCTGCGCGATGGAAGTGTCATCACCGGGAACATGGCGGTAAACCGTAAGGCATTCCGTTACAGGATTCCAGCGAAAAAGCCCCGAATTGACAGTCGCAATCCAAATTTCACCTTCCCTGTCCTCAATGACTTCGGTCGTCTGTCCCGTAACGCATGCTCCGTCGGAAGTTCTGGCATCGAAATGTCGGAAACGGTCGGTCGCGGGTGTGTAGATGTCCACGCCGTTATCAAGTGCAAGCCAGATCTGCCCGCGGCTGTCGAGCATCAGCCGGCGGATGTTGTTGCTCGAAATGCTCGACCGGTCGCCATCGGTATGGGTGTAACAGCGGAACTCACAGCCGTCGAAACGGCACAATCCGTTGTCGGTTCCGAACCAGATGAATCCCACCGAGTCCTGAACGATGCCATAGACGTGATTGGATGACAGACCGTCGTCCACGGTATAGTTACGCAGATTATGGTAAACGGAAGCATTCGCCGATTCGGCACGCCCCGGCAAGAACAAAAACAAGATACAGAGCAGAAACAAAAATGCAGCAATGCTGTGGAAAGTTTGCTTCATAGAAATTTGGATTATTAACAAATGTAATAAATGCCGGACTTTCTACAAAGATAATATGATACAGAAAAAGGCCAATTTCGTACATCTCGGTGTTACGAGACAATGTTTCGTGCCGCGACAGTTAGATTTTCCCTTTCCATTCAGATTATTGGCCTCGATATGTACTATTTTATCGTACTGCGGAAAACTTTTCATCTATTTTTACTTCACGAAACGAGATAAAGAATTACTACTTAAATTTCTACCTTAATGAAATCCCAATTAAGCCGTAACCTGTTCCGCACCCTGTTCGGGGCGGGACTCCTCGCAGCCAGCCTCTGCTCCTGCTGCCCCAAGCACAACACCCTCACCCAGGCCGAAATCGCCGACGGCTGGCAGCTGCTCTTCGACGGCAAAAGCCTCGACCAATGGAAAGACTTCAACGGAGACTCGCTGACGATGCCCTGGCACGTCGTGGACGGCTGCATCCAGGCCAAAGGCGACGGGAGCGACCTGTCGGGATACATCGTCACCAAAAAGCAGTATGAGAACTTCATCCTCGACTGGGACTGGAAGCTCTCCTACGGCGGCAACAGCGGCATGCTCTACCACGTGGTCGAGAATCCCTATTTCAAGGTTCCCTACGTCACCGGGCCGGAGTACCAGCTGATCGACAACGAAGGCTGGGAGGCGACCAACGCCCCGACCCGGCTCGAAGAGTGGCAGAAGCTGGGCGTAGACTACGCCATGCACCTGCCGAATGCTGATTCGCTGTTCGTGAATCCGCAGGGGGAGTGGAACTCGTCGCGCATCGTGTGCGACAACGGCCACGTGGAGCATTGGCTCAACGGCCGCAAGATCCTCGAATTCGAAGCCTGGACCGACGACTGGTTCGCCCGCAAGAACAGCGGCAAGTGGGAGACGGCTCCCGAATACGGACTGGCGCACCGCGGCGTGCTGTGCCTCCAGGACCACGGCTACCCCGCTTCGTTCCGCAACCTGAAAATCAAGGAACTGCCCCGCAAGGCCGGCCGCGAGGCCGAACTCTTCAACGGCCGCGACCTCTCGGGATGGGAAGCCTACGGAACCGAGAAATGGTATGTCGACAAGGACGGCCTGCTGGTCTGCGAGAGCGGTCCCGACAAGAAATACGGCTACCTCGCCACGCGCGAATACTACGATGATTTCGACCTGACGGTGGAGTTCAAACAGCTGGCCAACGGCAACTCGGGCGTCTTCTTCCGCTCGTTCGTCGAGCCGCCCGTGAAGGTCCACGGCTGGCAGTGCGAAGTGGCTCCGAAGAACCACGACACGGCGGGCATCTACGAGTCCTACGGCCGCGGCTGGCTGGCGAAGATTCCCGACGAGAAGGAGTCGATCCTCAAGGAGGGCCAGTGGAACACGTTGCGGCTCAAGGTCCAGGGCGACCGCGTGCAGACGTGGCTCAACGGCGAAGAGATGGTGGACCTCACCGACGCCAAAATCGGAGCGGCGCAGGGACGCATCGCCCTGCAGATTCACGACGGCGGCGGCATCAAGGTGCTCTGGCGCAACCTCCGGCTGACGACCCTGTAAACAAACGGCGGTTCCCCCTTCCGGACGGAACCGCTTTTTCCATTCCACATTTATCGACAGCATTCAAAAACACAACCTGAAATACTATGAGTAACCGCAGAGATTTTCTGAAAAAGGCAGGCGGACTGGCGCTGCTGACCCTCGTGCCGCGCAGCGTGCTCGGAGGCCCCAAATTCGTCGCCCCGAGCGACCAGCTCACCAAGGGCATCATCGGCGTGGGCGGCATCGGCAAGAGCAGCTACCACTTCACCTCCAACGATGCGTGCCGCCTGGTGGCGGTGTGCGACGTCGACCGCAAGCACCTCGAAAGCGCCGTCGCGCTGGGCCGCAAGAAGTTCGACAAGACTCTCGAAAGCTATCACGACTACCGGGATCTGATCACCGACCCCAACGTCGACATCGTACACATCGCCACCCCGCCCCACTGGCACGGTATCATGGCTGTCGAGGCGGCCAAGGCCGGCAAGGACATCTGGTGCGAGAAGCCGATGACGCGCACCATCGGCGAGGGCAAGCGCGTGGTGGAGGCCGTCAGGCAGAACGGGCGCATCTTCCGCCTGAACACCTGGTTCCGATTCAAGGACACCTTCTACGGACTGGGTACGACGGTAGAACCGCTCAAGAAACTCGTCGACAGCGGCCTCTTGGGATGGCCCCTCAAGGTGACCATCTCCGGAGCCACGGGATTCACCTGGAAATTCTTCTGGGTGGGGCAGGAGAACCTCCGTCCGCAATCCGTTCCGGAAGAGCTGGACTACGACATGTGGCTCGGACCGGCACCCTACAAACCCTACAACAAACACCGCGTGCATGCCACTTTCCGCGGGTACTGGGACTACGACGGCGGCGGCCTCACGGACATGGGCCAGCATTACATGGACCCCGTGCAGTACCTGCTGGGCAAGGACGGCACGTCGCCGGTGAAGATCGAGGTCGACGCTCCGCAGCAGCATCCCGACGCCGTGGGCATCTGGCGCAAGATCGTCTACACCTACGACGACGGCTGCCAGATCGTGCTCGAAGGCGAGGGTTACGAGAGCAAGGGCAAGGTTCCCTACATCGAAGGACCGCTGGGCAAGGTCTACCAGGGCTTCGAGTGCACGATTCCCGACGTCATGGAGAAGATCGCCGAAATGCCCGACCCCGAACCGCAGAACACCGATTTCCTGGCATGCGTGCGCAACCGCGAACCTTTCGCCCTCGACGAGATGAAGGGCCACCGCAGCTCCACGCTCGTAAACCTCGGCACCTGCGCCCTGCGCCTGAACCGCACGCTGAAGTTCGATCCCGACAAGCAGCTTTTCGTCGGCGACGAGGCCGCCAACCGCCTCATCGACCAGCCGATGCGCACGCCGTGGAAAATCTGATAACGTCCAAAACCTGAAAAAAACATGAAGAAGATCTTTATCACCATACTCCTCGCCGCCCTGATGCCCTTCGCAGCAGGGGCGCAGGACGCGCGCCAGCGCACCGCCGAGACGATCGTGGCGGACGCCCTGGCCCAACCTCCCGGCCCGGACGCCCAAGGCGTTCGACAGCCTGATGCAGGAACTCGCGGCGACCGGAGCCGACGGAATCCGGATGATGGCCGGCATGCTCGTGCCTGCCGCCGAAGGCAAGAACGCTCCCGTGGAATACGCCCTGAACGGCGTGGTGAGCTACGTCTCGGCCCAAGGCCGCGGGGAGCTTGCCCGGGAGGTGCGCGCCGGACTGACGGACGCCGTCGCCGCCTGCACGGACAAACCCAACCAGGCCTTCCTGCTCTCGCTGCTCCAGCTGTGCGCAACGGCGCAGGAAGCACCCGTATTCGTGAAATACGCAGGGGACAAGTACCTCGCCGACTACGCCGTGCGCGGACTGATCTCCACGCCCGGAACCGACGAAGCGATCCTCGCGCTGATCGACGCAAGCCCGGCCCCGAACGCCCTGCTGGCCTATGCCGCAGCGGAAAAGGGCCTCGCGGCAGCCGAACCCGCGCTGCTGAAGTGGGCCGCCGACCCCGCGGCCGGCACGCCGGCCAAAGAGGCCGTTTATAACGCACTGGCCAAGTGCGGCACAGCCGCCTCGATCGCGCCGCTCGCCGCAGCCGCCAAGGCCGACGGCTACGCCTTCACGAAGACGGACGCCACGGGCGCCTACATCGCCCTGATCGCACGCCTCGCCGCCGCGGGCAACAGCAAGGCCCTCGCAGCAGCCAAGGCGTTGCAGAAAACCTCAATGCCGCAGAACGTCCGGGCCGCAGGGCTGGGGATCGTACTGCGTTCGGATGTCAGAAAACAGACCTCGGAGGTACTCGCAGCGCTGAAAGACGCCGACCGCGAATACCGCTGCGCTGCGCTCGACTTCGCCGGCGATTTCGCCGACGACGCCCTTTACGCCGCCATCGTGAAGAAGATGCCGTCGCTCTCCGACGCTGCGAAAACCGACGTCGTGAGCTGGCTGGGCGCACGTCATGCCGCATCGCAGGCCAACGCCGTGATTGCAGCCATCTCCTCGCCCGACGAAGAACTGGCTCTGGCAGCCATCCGCGCCGCCGGAAAGATCGGCGGGCAGGAGGCACTGAACGCGCTCGTCGCACAGCTGGCAGGCGCACACGCCAAAGAGGCGGCGGCGGCCCTCGCGGCATTCAACGGAAAGCCCAACGCCGCGTTCGTAGCGGCACTCGACGGAGATCCCGCCACGCAGGCCAACGCCCTGAAGCTCGTCGCCAAACGGCGCATCACCTCCGCCGCCGGCAAGGTGTTCGCCCTGCTGAACTCCCCTGACAGGGAGGTGCGCACGGCAGCCTACGACGCGCTGGCCGGCGTCACGACCCCCGCAGACTTCAACCGTCTGTGCGGCCTGCTGAACAAGGCGCAGGAGAATGACGTGAAGGCCCTGCAGGCCGGATTGAAAAACGCCCTGGCCAAGGAGGCTCCCGACATGCAGTACAAGATGGTGGCAGGGCAGATGGCCGCAGCGCCCCAAAAAGCCCGGTATTACCCCCTGCTGGCGCAGGCGGCGACCGACGACGCCATCCAGGCGCTGCTGAAAGCCGACGACCGGAAGGCCGCATTCGCAGCCCTGCTCACGGTGGAGAACCCCTCGATGATCGAAGTGCTCTACCAGCTCGCCGGGGAGAACCCCGCATGGACCGACGCCGCAATATCGCGCTACGCGGATTTCGTCACCAAGTCGCGCAATACGCCGATGCGCAAATACCAGCTCTACCGCCGGGGCCTGGAGGCCGCACCCGCGGCCAAGGTGCAGAACAAACTGCTCAAAGCCCTCTCCAAAACCCCGGTATTCCCCGCCCTGACGTTCGCCGTGAACTACATGGATACCCCCGCGACGGCCGAAACGGCGGCGCTGGTCGTGAAGACCGTCGCCGCGAAGAACCCCGCGCTGGGCGGCGAGACGGTTGCCGCAGCACTGAAAAAGGCCCTGCAGGTATATGCCGGGCTGGCCAAATCCGACGCCGACGCCGGTTACGCCGTCGACGAGATCAAGGGCCTGATGGCCAAACTCCCCGCCGGGGGATATGCCCCGGTATCGCTCGAACCGGACGGCTGGAAGGCCGTGGTCGGCGATCCCGAGACCCGCAAGGAGATGAAGGCCAAGGCGCTGGCGAAAGCGCAGCAGGAGGCCGACGCGGCCATGGCG
This sequence comes from Alistipes sp. i18-0019-D1, assembly GCF_042852885.1. Taxonomy (NCBI): domain Bacteria; kingdom Pseudomonadati; phylum Bacteroidota; class Bacteroidia; order Bacteroidales; family Rikenellaceae; genus Alistipes; species Alistipes sp. i18-0019-D1. Next base: position 3,411,999 of record NZ_AP031424.1, on the reverse strand, counting down.
AAGAACTGGACCGCCACCGGCGGCGTCCTGACCGGAGCGGCTGACGCCGGCGTGATAGGCTCGGCGAAGAATTACGAAAATTTCGAACTGATCCTCGAATGGAAGACCGAAGCAGAGGCCGGGCTGGGCGTCCGCTCGATTCCGCAGATCGCCCTCGGCGGCAAGAACTCCGGAGCCCTGACGGGCAACAGGCTCCACGACAACACCTCGCCCAAAGCAGCCGCGAACAGCCCCCGGGAGTGGAATACGATGCAGGTGAAGGTCGTCAGCGACCGTGTGACGGTCCTCCTCAACGGCGTCACGACCGCGGAAAACGTCATCCTCGAAAACGCCTGCAACAGGGAGATCCCGGCCTACGCCCAGGGACAGCTCCTGCTCATCGCAGGCAAGGCGCCCGTAAGCGTCCGCGAAATGTATGTCCGCGAACTGCCCGCCACGCCGCGCTTCGAACTCTCGGAGGAGGAGGCACACGAAGGCTTCGAGGTGCTGTTCGACGGCATGTCGATGCACAAGTGGACCGGAAACACCACCAACTACGTCCCCGTGGACGGCACGATCTACGTCACGGCGCAGTACGGCGGCTCGGGCAACCTCTACACCAAGAAGGAGTACGGAGATTTCGTCCTGCGATTCGAATTCGCGTTCGACCGCGAGGGCGTCAACAACGGAATCGGCATCCGAACGCCGATGGGCGTCGACGCAGCCTACCACGGCATGGAGATCCAGGTGCTCGACCACGACGCCCCGATCTACAAGAACCTGCGCGTCTACCAGCAGCACGGATCCGTCTACGGAATCATCCCGGCCAAACGCGTGAAATTCCCGCCCCTGGGAACATGGAACGTCGAGGAGATCCGCGCCGTGGGAGACCGCATCACCGTCACGGTGAACGGTGAAGTGATTCTCGACGGAGACATCCGCCAGGCCTGCCAGGGACACAACGTGGCCCCCGACGGCGGCAAAAACAACCCATACACCGTGGACCACAAGAACCACCCCGGACTCTTCAACCCCTCGGGACACATCGGACTGCTCGGACACGGAGCAGGCATCAAGTTCCGCAACATCCGAATCAAGGAACTGACCGCGGAGAAAGCAAAAAAATAGTCCCCCTGCGACCGAAAACGAACCCGCCCGATATTCGGGCGGGTTTTCTTGGCACGGCGGCAGGAATCCATAAATTACGCTATATTTGTTCCATCGAATATTTATCTACATTATGTAGCTTTCGGGTCTTTGTAACGGGAACTTTGACAATTTGAAATGGAATATAAGGAAAATGGCCTTCAGAGTTGACAAATTGTCACCTAAAATTTTCCAGAGTATTGCTTATCAGATATTTATGTTTAATTATATTTTAGATGCAAAAGCTTGGAAAGCTCTTATCTAAAAAATAAATCCTTCAATTTTTAAGTTACTATTGCAATAGCTTGTTGATTCAGCCATTTTTTCTTCGATCGAATAGAATTTGCGATCCCGAAGATTTTCCCTATCTTACAAGAGGCTATTTGAAATGCGGCATTTTCATGCAATTAACTGAAAATAAACCGTTACCTTCTCGTTACCTATTCTATTTACAAACATGTAGCGACTCAATAAATCAAGCCGTTGCATTCCTATAGTCCCACTCTTGTTGGATACCCCTCTGCATTTAGCAAGCGGTTACTGTATCCCGGTTTCGGGCTACCGCAACAACACGTCCGGCGCGTTGAACAACGTTACGGGCAACGGCTATTCGTGGACGGCAGTGCCGAACTAGACGACGAACGGGCGCAAACTGAACTTCAACTCGGGTAGCGTCAACCCGTTGAACAACAACCGCTCCGACGGCTTCCCCGTGTGCCCCGTCCAAGAATTTACACGGCTCAAACCACTCTTGCCTGTATGGATATCGGATCCGAAGAATTGCTAACCGATATTTTCCAAGCCTATTTCGATGCGAGAAAACATAAAAAGAACACGAAAAGCCAACTCTCCTTTGAAATGGATCCGGAACATAACCTCGTCGCGTTACACGAACAGATCCGAGAGCGGACATACCGCCTCCGGCCCTGCATGTGCTTCATTACGGAGTATCCGGGCAAAGGTGAGATCTTCGCCTCGGCATTCCGGAACCACCTGCGAGGGCTGATCCCGCGTCTGAACGACTTCTTGTTCCCGGAACTGAAGCTGACGCTCCACCCCGACAAAATCGTACTGCAACACTACTCGAAGGGCGTCTTGTTCTTAAGGGCCTGCATCAGGCCGCACCGATACTATCCGGCCACACGAACCGTCAACATGTTCCATGCGGCGATCCGCAAACTAGAACGGGAATGCCAAAGGGAAGAGCCGCAGCCCGAACGACTCGCGGAAATGCCGGCCGTGATCAATTCCTACTGCGGACACCTGGCATTTCCAGGCCTACCGGATTCTGAACGGGCAGTTCCGGAAATCACCCCTGAAGCGTTATTTCGACTTCACGGCAAACTACCGTAAAGCCATACTGAAAAAAGAGTTCAAACAGCGTCGGAAACTCCCGTTCGAACAAGATACAAAAGAGGTATTAACTACCGAACATACTCAATTATAGGTTCTGTATATCAATGGTTAGAGGTTATTGACAATGCGCCTAAAAGGGAATGGTGCCACGTTAAAACCTAATGACAATAGAAACGCCGGAAAACATTGCTGCTTCTATCGGGTGGATCAGCCGTGGTTTTGCAAAGTCCGGACGCACAAAGGACAAAACATAAAGCGCTTGAATAAAGCAGCTTGTTTCTAAAATCACTATCTTTGACATGGTTTTAGATAGGATATGCCTCGGACAAGCCCAAACAAGTTTGGCTTTCCTCTCGGCTTTCACTATCTTTGTGCGTTTTTTCAACACATAAGTTTATGGAACAGTTGGAGATAAATAAGGTCGAGATCCGCAACCTGCAAAGGGCCGCCGGGGCGACCTGTACGAGGTGAAAGTGAAAAGGTAAAATGCCGATGTTACTTAAATATATCCTGATATGAAACGTCCTTGGGCACTGATTACAGGAGCCAGTTCCGGCATCGGATACCGGTATGCCGAAGAGTTGGCTTCGCGCGGTTACGATCTGGTTATCGTCAGCAATGAAAATGCCGCCTTGCGCGACGCTGCCGCGCGGGTGGCAAACGGTTACGGTGTGGAGGTACGCCCCCTCTATATGGATCTGGCCGCAGCGGATGCCGCCGACGCACTCTTTGCCGCATGTCGGCACGAGGAGTTGAAAATCAGCGTGCTGGTAAATAACGCCGGTATCTACCGTTTCGGCGAAACGCTCGGTATCGACAAGGGGTTCACCGAAAAGATGCTTTATCTGCATGTATTCACCCCGACACGCCTTTGCCTGCTTTTTGGGCAGGAGATGAAACTCCGGCAACACGGCTACATCCTGAACATGTCCTCCATAACGGCATGGCTCGCTTATCCGGGGATCAACGTGTACGGCGCGACCAAACGCTACCTCAAACAGTTCTCGCGCGGCCTGCATACGGAGCTTTACGACTACGGTGTAGGCGTGACGGCAGTCTGCCCGGGGGCGGTGGATACCGACCTCTATAATTTGAACCGGAAGCTGCGCCGCTGTCTCGTGCGTCTGGGCGTCATGCTGCCGCCTGAAAAGCTCGTCCGCAAGGCTGTCGACGCCATGTTCCGAAGGAAAGCAGTGGTGATTCCCGGCATGCTGAACCGGATCACACTGCCGATCGTCCGGCTGATTCCCCATAGCTTTATCCGCTGGGTAGCGCGGACGTCGGGCGTCCTGCCATTGGAGCGATAGGATCGGTTCTTGTCTTATTACCGGCAATAAGGTGAAAATATTGTGCAATCCGAAAATATTGGTGTGCTTTTATGACCGTCTACGCCGCCTTCAACCGCGAGGGCATTGAGTTCCCGTATCCGCAGTTTACGGTACATCAGGCCGGCAAATAAGGTTTTAAGCGGTAATTTAATACGTTTACCATATATTTTCTATTTTTGCAAACCGAATTTCCGATAGAATGAAGATTTTACTGATCGACAATTACGATTCGTTTTCATACAATCTGCTGCATCTCATAAAAAAGGTTTGCGACGTAACGGATCAGGTAGATATTGTTCTTAACGACCGTATAGATTCTCCCAAGGCCCGAAGCTACGACTCCATCATCATATCTCCGGGGCCGGGAATACCGTCCGCCGCAGGCAACGTCCTGCAAATTATCCGGGAATTGGCTCCCTGTAAACCGATTCTCGGTATCTGCCTCGGACATCAGGCCATCGCCGAAGCTTTCGGAGCCACAATCTACTGTTGCGAAAAGCCCCTGCACGGAGTGCGGTCAAAGATAGAGATCAGAGATACCTCGCGGCTTTTCAAGGAATTGGGAACGTATATTCAGGCGGGGCGTTATCATTCATGGCTCGTGGATAAAAATACGGTGCCGGATTGTCTGAAGGTTACCGCCGTCGATTGCAAAGGAGAGGTAATGGCACTGTCCCATACCTTGTATGATATTCATGGGCTCCAATTTCACCCCGAATCCTTTATGACGGAGCAAGGCGCACGAATCATGAAGAATTTTTTAATACGGCCATAATGCAAGCGACAGCCATACGAGATCGGATCAACCGCCTGGCAGCAGGAAGAAAACCGTTTCTTTTTGCCGTCGATTTTGAATTGTCGGACGGGTTCCTGATCGAGAATCCCCTGGAACAGAAAGAAATATTATTCAGGACACCCCGAACTTCGAATGCGGCCTCAGAGAGAGGGAATATGGAAAAGAACGCCTCGCTGTCCGTATTTCCGGAACCTTATGAGGTTTATCGGGAGAAATTCCGGATCGTAGCGGACGGGCTTCACAGGGGCGACTCTTTCCTGACCAACCTGACGGTAAGAACGCCGGTCGAAACCGATCTGTCGCTGCGGGAGGTATTCGACCGAAGTACCGCTCCGTATTGTCTGTACCTGCCCGAGCGGTTCGTATGCTTTTCCCCCGAACGGTTCGTATGTATCGAGAACGGCGTCATATCGACCAATCCCATGAAAGGGACGATCGATGCGAACATTCCCGATGCCGAAAACCGGATTCTGCAGGATGATAAGGAAACCGCGGAACACAATACCATCGTCGACCTTTTGCGAAACGATCTGGGAATGGCGGCCGAAGAGGTAGAGATAAGCCGTTTCCGCTATATCGACCGCATTACAACGAGCCAGCGGGATATTTTGCAGGTCAGTTCCGAGATAATAGGCCGCCTTGCTGAAGACTATTTGCTCCGGCTGGGAGATATCATATTCAGTATGCTTCCCGCAGGATCCGTATCGGGAGCGCCCAAGAAATCCACAGTCGATATTGTTAAAAGAGCCGAAGGTATTCCGAGAGGATATTATACCGGCGTGTTCGGCTATTTTGACGGAGCAATGTTCGACAGTGCCGTTATGATCCGGTTCATTGAAGAAGAGGACGGCAGGAAATATTTCCGTAGTGGCGGAGGAATCACCGTTTCGAGCGACCCGCAGTCGGAGTATAACGAAGTAATCGAAAAAATATACCTTCCTTTCGTATGACATTGTTTAGCGAGGCTATAAAACTGAAAGACGGAGTGCTGTACAACCTACCCTACCATCAGCGGAGAATGAACGAAACGACTCAGACGTTTTACCGGACAAAGGCAGACCTTTCCGTAATCAAGGCCATGGTTCCGGCCCGCATGAACAGCGGACTGTATAAATGCCGGGTGCTGTATTCCGATAAAATAGAAAAGGTGGAATTCATACCTTATATATTCCGCAACCCCGAAACAGTGGCGGTAGTCGCTGATGATGAAATCGATTACGCCTACAAATATGCAGACAGGAGCCGTATCGACAGTTTGCTGCAAAAATCCGGCTGTGACGATATGATCATCGTAAAGAACGGATTGGTGACGGACGCATCTTCGTCGAATCTTGTTTTCAAGTCGCAGGAGGGGCTGTTCACTCCCAAAAATTATTTGCTGCCCGGCACGAAACGGCAATTTTTGCTTGACCGCGGGAAAATTAAGGAGCGGGATATTACGGTGAATGACCTTCAAGCGTTCGATACGGTTTATTTTATCAATGCCATGGTGGATTTGGAGGACGGAATAAAGAAGGAGATACGTCGGTTGATTATGCGTTAAGAAGAATGCCGGCAACCTAACTTCGGTAAAGCAGGTTAGTGAACAGATTGTTCCTTTGGAAATTTACATGCAGCACTTGACGCTGATATATGCCTGTACCTGCGCAGGATTCAACAATACGGGGATTTAGGGTTTTGCCTCTATTAGACCGTCAATGAGCAGCGGCAGCACTTTTGTGCTGCCGCTCTCTTTTTAGTAATTAGCTGAATTAAAAGTACCCACGCTGCCCCTAACTTATAAAAGATGAAACAGATGAAATTTATGTGGCTTATTGTGAAACAGAAAAAGAAAAAATATCTAAATTTATAACACCTATAACTCGATTGGCGGCACTTAAGTGTACAATAATTATACAATAACGTAATAAGAAAACGGCATGAACAAGGAAGATCTTATTCGTAAAATCGCCCAGTGCGAAAAATCCGTTTCACAACGGCAGGTTCGTGCGGTATTGAATCGTGCTATGAAAATTGTCTCCGAAGCTCTTGAGTCGGGAGAGCCCGTTATATAGATGGGGTTCGGAAGTTTCGTCCGTAAGAATATTCCGCCCAAGAACCTGTATTCTCTGAAGGACAAATGCTGCAAGATGACCTCCGGGCAAAGGGTGATCGCTTTCAGACAATCCAAAAGTTGGGTGATCAAGTAATTCTCCCGGTACTTTTTGCCGGCCACCGATCGGTATGGTCATATTATCCTTTGGATGTCTGAAGTAACCGGTTCGGAGTCCGCTGCTTTCCGTTGCGAAGAGGTGTGTTATTATAAAGCTGTTACATCAAGTAGCAGCCATGAAGACGGAAACGTGACGGCTTTTTATTCCCCGCTACCCGGCAATTCCAACGTGGCTGGGTGACAGGATGGAAACTATATTTACAAACGAACATGGGAACTGACTTCAAGCGCCCGCAAACTTAACGAAGCTTTTATTCACCTTACCGAAATTGAGCGATTTATCAATTGTAAAATCAGCTTTGGTTTTTATCACAACGATATATTATTCTACAATATTGAAAGATGTTTTGCCTATATTCTGCATATTTCTTCTCTTTGTACAAGAGTCTTTGACAAGTTAAATGGGATGCAAAGGATATAGCCTTCAGAGTTGACAAATCATTACCTCGACTTTTGTCATTGCTGTCTGGCAGATGGTTAAAGCTGATCGGAACTTTTGGTGTCAAAAGGTACCCAAAATCATCCGCAAGTCGTTCTCCGCGGGATCGTCCTCGGGCCCGTTTGAGCGGGCGCAGCAAGATCAGGCCTTTACGGCGCAAAAACACGCGCCGTTTAGGCTGTGGCGGCTCGGCAAACAGCAAGCTGTCTGCCCTCGCCTGCGGACGCCTTTGCCAGCCTTCCGCTCCGGGCACACGGACCCTCGTCCGCTCTCTCTCCGCTCCGAACGATAATGCGGACTACGCCGCGGAACGCGGCGAAGGAATCCCGCTTGGCAAAAAAAGCGTCAAGAAAGAGGCGGACTAAAAGCGCGAGCGGAGGGGACGGTTTGCTTGCAAACCCGCAAATAGTCGCCCGGAGCCAGCTTAGGACGCATCTTTCAGCCTTTTTTGGCCGCAGGTCGGTTTTTGCGCCGCTTTTTGACGACTAAAAAGCGGCAACACCCCTGCGTTGTAAACGCAGGTTTTGGTACTTTTTGCGGCCAAAAAGCACATACGTTCCGGATCGCTTCGCGATCCGTCGTTCGCCCAGCTAAAAGCCGGGATTCAGAAGCAAAAGGAGGAGCGTAACATCATCGCTCCCATTCGGAAACTACCCTTCGCGGCTGATGTCCGCAAAGGAGGCCCGGACGTAGGCCGCCAGGTCCGAAGGGGCGATCTTGAGCTGCAAGCCCCGCACGCCCGCACTGATATAGATGAAAGGCAGACCGGCGGCCGTGGCGTGGATGTAGGTCGGAAAGGCCTTTTTCATGCCGACCGGCGAACAGCCCCCGCGGATGTAACCCGTCACGGGCAGCAGTTCCTTCATCGGGATCAGGTCGGCTTTCTTGTTGGCGGAGACCTTCGCCGCGGCTTTCAGGTCCACTTCGTGGTTGCCGGGCACGACGCAGACGAAATAGCCCGTGCGGTCGCCCTTCAGAACGAGGGTCTTGAAAACGGTAGCTATATCCTCGCCCAGCTGCTCGGCGACGTGCGTCGCGGCGAGATGCTCTTCGTCCACCCGGTACGGGACAAGTTCGTATGCGATCTTCGCGCGGTCGAGCAGCCGCGCGGCATTCGTCTTTTCGACTTTCGCGTGTGCCATATTGTTCCTTTTATCTTCTTATCTGCCGCAAAGGTAGTTTAAATTACCCGAATGTATGCATTTTTGCTACATTTGCCCGATCATGACGCAACGGATAATCATACTTCTGGCAGGACTTCTCTGGGCCGCAGGCGTTTCGGCGCAAACCACCCGCGTGCGCGGGCGGGTGACCGACGCCGCTGACGGAAAACCCCTGCAATTCGTCAGCGTCGTATTCCCCGGGACCACGACGGGGATCACCACCGACGAGCAGGGAATCTACGCCCTCGAAACCCGCGACACCGTGAGCCGCGTGCAGGCCTCGATGGTCGGCTACGCCGCACGGACCCTGCCGCTGACGCCCGGGGTCTTCAACCACGTGGATTTCGCACTCGAAGCCGTGGAGTTCGGCATCGGGCAGGTGGTCATCACCCCTGGGGAGAATCCCGCCTACCCCATTCTCGACGGCGTGATCCGCAACAAGCCGCTGAACGACCCCGACCGGTACGACACGTACAGCTGCCGCACCTATACTAAAATGGAACTGGACCTCACGAACATCAAACCGCAGTTCCGGAGCCGCCGTCTCCAGCGCAACTTCGGGTTCGTCTTCGACTACGTCGACACCTCGGCGCTCACGGGCCAGGCCTACCTCCCGGCGATGATCTCCGAGTCCACGGCCGACCTCTACCGCAGCAGCCGTCCGGCGTTCAAGCGCGAGGTGATCCGCGCCAGCCGCGTCTCGGGCGTCGAGGACAACTTCGCCGTGGCCCAGTTCACGGGAGGCATGCACGGCGACGTGAATTTCTACGACAACTTCATCGACATCTTCAACGTGCGCTTCGCCAGCCCGCTCGCCGACGGAGGACGCGCCTTCTACAACTATTTCCTGGTGGACAGCACGGTGACCGAAGGGCGCAAGGTCTACAAAATCCGCTTCCACCCCAAGCGCCTCACCACCCCGGTGCTCGACGGAGAGGTCAACATCGACTCGGCGTCCTTCGCCCTCCGGTCGGCCTCGGCGCGCATGCCCAAGGGCGTCAACGTCAACTGGGTCAGACACCTGATGCTCGACAACGAGAACCGCCCCTCGGACAAGGGCCGCTGGTTCCGCGTCCGCGACCGCGTGTCGGCTGAATTCTCCGTCTCGACGGCCGATTCGTCGAAAATCACCTCGTTCATCGGCACGCGCGAGGTGGTTTACAGCGACGTGCGCATCGGCGAGCCGATTCCCGACGAGGTGCTGCGCATGGACAACAACGTCGTGGTGCGCGACGAGGAGCCCGAGCACCGCAGGGAGGAGTTCTGGGAGCAGATACGCCCGTACAGTTTGAGCGAACGGGAGAAAGGCATCTACGCGATGGTCGACTCGGTGCAGCGCGTGCCGCTGTACCGCAACATCTACACCTTCATCAACACGCTGATCGTCGGCTACTGGAATACGAAATACATCGGCATCGGACCCTACTACAAACTGGCCAGCTTCAACAAGCTGGAAGGTTTCCGCATGCAGCTGGGCGGGCGCACGACGACCAACGTGAGCCGCACGGTGCGCGTCGGGGGCTACGTGGCCTACGGCACGCGCGACGAGGACGTGAAGGGCGGCGGCAGCGTCGAGGTGGCCTTCAACCGCCACCTCACGCGCAAACTGACCCTCACGGCGCGGCACGACGTGATGCAGCTCGGCGCCGGGCAGAACGCGCTGACCGAGAGCAATATCCTCTCGTCGATCCTCTCGCGCGGCGACCAGCGGCTCTCGATGGTCAACCGCGGCGAAGCGGTCTACGAGCACGAGTGGTGTCACGGCGTGAGCACCTTCGCCGGGGCACGCATGCAGCGCATCTTCGCCAACCGTTACGTGCCGATGCTGCGGCCCGGCGGCGTGCCCGTCAACTCGGTTTCCGACGCCGCGGTGCACGTCGGCGTGCGGCTCTCGAAAAACGAAACGGTCTACCGCATGCCCTTCGACAAGCAGTCGATGGGTTCGGTCTGCCCCATCCTGACGCTCGGGTTCTCGGCCGGGATTCCCGGCGCGCTGCACGGCAGCTACGAATACTACCGCCTCGAAGGGAGCCTCCGCTACCGTCCCGAACTGCCGCCCGTCGGCTATTCGGACATCACGGTGCAGGGCGGGCGCATCTTCGGCAAGGTCCCCTACCAGCTGCTGAAACTCCACGAGGGCAACGGAACCTATTTTTACGACCCCTACGCCTTCTCGTGCATGAATTTCTACGAATTCGCTTCCGACGCGTGGGTGTCGTGGTTCTGGGAACACCACTTCAACGGCGTGCTGCTGGGCCGCCTGCCGCTGATCAAAAAGCTGAAATGGCGCGAAGTGCTGGTCTGCAAAGGCGTATGGGGTACGCTTTCGCGCGAAAACAACGGGTCGCTGGCCGGAACGCAGGCCGACCTCCTGTTTCCCGTGGGCATGACCTCGGTGTCGGACCCCTATGTCGAGGCGGGGTTCGGCGTGGAGAACATCTTCAAACTTTTCCGCGTGGACTGCATCTGGCGGCTCACCCACCGCGACCCAATGCCCGGGCAGGACATTCAGAACTTCGCCGTCAATTTGAGTCTGCGGCTCAAATTCTGACCGGCGCCGTGCCGCCGTACCGGAAAGTTTTTCCCGGACCTTGACGATCCGGTTTTGGAGCCATCCCGTTTTTTCGTACCTTTGCAACCTGAAAATGAACCGACGATGAAGAAAGCAGCTATATTCGACATGGACGGCACGCTGGTCGCCAACTCCCCGGTACACATCCGGGCCTTCGAAATCTTTTGCGCCCGCTACGGCGTCACCGACTGGAAAGAGAAACTCGCCAACGGGTTCGGCATGGGCAACGACGACATCATGCGGCTGGTGATGCCCGGGGAGGTGATCCGAGAAAAGGGCCTCGCGGCGCTGGCCGACGAGAAGGAAGCCATCTACCGCGAAATATACGCCCCGGACATCCGCCCGGTGGAAGGGCTGAAGGAGTTGCTCGAACGGCTCCGTGCGGCGGGGATTCCGTGCGCCGTGGGTTCGTCGGGTTGCAAGGCCAACGTCGATTTCGTGCTCGACAGCTGTGCGATCCGGCCTTATTTCGACGCGGCGATCTCGGGCGACATGGTGTCGCGCTGCAAGCCCGACCCGGAGATCTACCTCACGGCGGCCGCCGCGCTGGGCGTTTCGCCCGCCGACTGCGTGATTTTCGAGGATGCGCGGGCGGGATTCGAAGCGGCGAAGCGGGCCGGCGCAGGCCGGATCGTGGCCCTCACGACCACCCTGCCGCGCGAAGAGCTGGAGCGCGGGCCGCTGGCCGATCGGATCATCGACTCATTCGCCAACATCGACGACATCGACGCCCTGCTGGCATAGCGCCGCCCTCACTGTCCGGCCGGTTCGGCATAGACCATATAGCCGGGAACTTCTGCAGACTCATCCAGCAGTAACAAGACGATATTGGTCCGTCTCGTCGTCCAGATCGCGACGGGATAGACATCGGGATATTTCTTCTGTTCGGAGAACAACTCGTCGTACCGCCGCCACATCTCCTGCTTATCGACGCTGTCTTCGTAGGCCGGAAGCGACCAGAGCCTGCAGAAATAGTCATAAAGCACACAGTAACTTTGAGCGTTATCATCCTCGTGAAGAAGTCTTGCTTCGACAAACGGAACACTTCCGGCCAGACCGGATGTGGTCATCAGATCGGGACCGCTCATAAGTCTGTCGTCATAGGCGATCCACGTCTGCGAGTTTTTGGTGATGTCGCTCCAATTATATGCCAGAAAATCCCGGCCATCGGCAACCGAAACGCCGAGTTGGTCCCGGAAGATCACCTTGCCGTCCATCCATACGGAAAGATTGGTTTTATATTCGCCCGGATACTTGAAGCAATGGCCCCATTCATAGGTCAGACGGGAACTCGCCCAGCTATCCCCTTCGTCGTGTTCAAATATGCGGAAACTGCCGCTCATGCCGTCGGCCGTCCAGACGATGGAATCGCATACCGAAGAGAGGTTCAAAGTAAGCCCCTGCATGCCGTCTTCGTAGATATAGAAAATCATCTGATCGAAGATATTCCCGTTCGGCCGTTTCACAGAAAGGCGGGGCATCGGATATTCCGTCACAGTCACCCTTATCATGGCCGATTCACCCGTTTCATGGTCGGTAACAATAATCCCGGTTTCGCCTTTCTGCTTTCCCCGGATCTCTATTTCAGCCTTATATCCATCGAACTTCCAAGTATATACGACCTCTATCAGTTCCGGATTCCCGACATCCAGCGTCGTGTTCTCATGGGCGGTCAGGCCGATGGTGATGCTGCTCCCCTGAACCACTTCGCACTCGTCCTCGGAGAGTTCGAGGTGACGCCCCGATTTGTCATCGTCATCGCAGCCGGCCGAACCGATTGTGACCAGGAGCATCGCCAACGCTCCGAACAGTTTTTTCACGCTCATACTTTTCATCATGCTCCGGGTAGAATTTTGTTTCAGCCCCGAGACATCTTTTGCTTCGAATCCCGGCCTGTATGACAAATATACGACAAATATTGGAAAACCCTTCCGCGTCCGGCACTTTCTCCGCCCCAAAAGCGTTTTTTCAGGCGGAACGCTCTCGCCGCTTATTTTTGCTGCCGGGAGGAGATCATATCGAATAATTTGCTACTTTTGCGCGGTTTAAAAATCTGTATCCTATGTTTCGGGGTCTCGCCACCGTTCTGCTGCTCGTCGTCTCCAACGCCTTCATGACGCTGGCGTGGTACGGCCATATCGCCTTCAAATCGCGGCTCGAACGCTTCGGGATGATAGCCATCGTCCTGCTCAGCTGGGGCATCGCGCTGTTCGAATACTGCTTCCAGGTCCCCGCCAACCGTATCGGCAGCGCCGAATTCGGAGGCCCGTTCTCGATCTGGGAACTGAAGGTGATTCAGGAAGTCGTATCGCTTTCGGTCTTCACCGTCTTCGCGCTGGTATTCATGAAATCCGACACCCTGCGCTGGAATCACCTCGCGGGATTCCTTTGCCTGATTTTAGCCGTCTATTTCATTTTCCGCAAATAGGGCCAGCTCCCGGACCTTTCCGCCGCGAATCAGCGGCAACGCCCTGCGAATCTTTTCCGCGGGCCACTCCCACCACCTTATTCCGAGCAGGCACTCCACCGTCGCCGGGTCGAACCGGCGTTTGATCACCCGGGCCGGGACACCGCCCACGATGGCGTAGGGAGGCACGTCGCGCGTCACAACGGCCCGCGAGGCGACGATCGCCCCGTCACCGATCGTAACACCCGCCATCACGACAGCCTCGTAACCGATCCACACGTCACTGCCGACGACGATGTCGCCCCGGTTGTCCCAGGCCGAAGCCACCTCCGACTTGTCGATGCCCCACTCCTCGCCCCAGAAAATCGGGAACGGATAGGTGGACAGCGACCCGAGCGCATGGTTGGCGCTGTTGAACAGGAACCGCACGCCGCAGGCCAGCGAACAGAACTTCCCGATAACCAGCCGGTCGCCGTTCACGGGATAGTGGTACAGCACGTTGTTACGCTCGAAGCCGACGGGGTCGGCCGCAAAATCGTTATATATCGTATATTCCCCGACTTCGATGTTGGGGTCGCTGACGACCTCCTTCAGATAGACCGTCTGCCGGTCCCCTTCACGGGGATAAATCTTACCTTTTGCAGCCATTTTCACGCACTGTTTTGTCGTGGCGGTATATCTGCCACGAGTTCACGAAGTTCTGCCAGATATTATATACTACTAATTATAACAGATTGATTATCAAAATATAATACAACCACACCTCAACACCGAGTAACAAAATAGCAACAAAATATGTAACAACAAAGGTTGGGGCAAAGGTAACAAAAGACGAATCTTCAACAAGCTATATCGGAAGTTCTTTCTTTCGCTCCCAGATCTCAATATAACATGTCCTCATCTTTTTTTCAATAGTATCACACAGTTCTTTATCAACAGCAAACGCTCTACACTCTATTGCCTTGGTGGACCTACAATATTTATTCGTTCCCAATTTCTTATAAAGGCAACAAATTATTGGTAATGTTACATCACCTTCATCATACATATACTTATCCTCGTTCCTTCTATGGTATTTGCATAAGAAACAATTTCGAACGGGATATTTGTATTTATATGCTGTGGCCATTCCCATCTGATATATAGAATATTCCATAAGACTACCTGCATCACATGTCAGTTCGAATATGGATTTAGTATCTCGGTCTGTATAGGTTTTGCAATTGACATCGCCCAAAGGGATAAAAAATCCTCTATTATTTTTATCTAAAACAAATTTAGTGAGTTCTTTATAGCACGAATCTATAACTTGGGATTTAGGGTTGAAATTATATAATTTTATAAGGTCATCTCCCTCACAGATTGTAGATGAAATAATACGATCAATATCTTCTTCCGACTTAATAACTACTTCGATAATTCTTATCCCTGAATTAATTTTTTCCTCTGAACATGGATGATTGACACAAATTTCTATGAATACAGGGGATTTGTCAGATTGATTATTATAAACAAATAAATCAGCCCGAAAATTTTTATATGTACGTTCAATATCGCACGAATTATAATATTTTTTCAAGTCAATTATGTGTAGTTTGTTCTGCTTACAATAACTTGGATTTTCCCCGTCAAACCATATACAATCAGCCATTTGCGAACATCTATACTCAGTATTAAGACCAAGTAAAAATTGATCTGCATTATAAAACCAATCGTGAATTCTTATTTTTGCCAATGAGTGAAGATAAGATTCATGACTACAATTCTTCGAAAGCGTTTTATGCGCAAAATGCCATTCTCTAATCTTGCCTTGTTTGGCAATCATTTCACTGCCACAATTAACACACGTGAATCGTACATTATGTCGGGCTTCTCTTATGTAGACAAGTTTTCCGTCCGGATTCAGTGCATAATGTTGATCAATATTGGTTGTATGTCTCATTTCATTCGATCATTGAACCAATACTATGTCAATAGTCTTTGAGTGAGTAGTGCACTTCTTATCATTCTTCAACTTTTTTAGATACTGTCAATCTGATGCATCATCTGATCTTGCATCCTTGAGTGCTTCAAAATATTGTCAAGTATATCAATGGCAATAGCACAATACTTAGGATCGTCTTTTACATAGTTTATAGTACCTAATATCAACTTTTGACATTCCTCCTCCTGTCTATACCATCCTTTTTTATTCCCTTCTATTAGTCGTTGTATATCAATTATCTGCAAAAGGTCTAAAACTAATTTCGGATATTTTGCTGCTTGTGAGAATAAATAGTCAATCAAATAGTGATGATTTCCGGATTTGAAAACTGTCGATTTTACATATTCTGTTAAGAATGGCAGATATTCTTTTAAATCCATTCCTCTATGATGGTCATCTCTCAATATCCCACATTCATAAGCTTCGCAGATGTTTTCGTCATCTAACTTATAAAATTTATCCAATATTTCTACACATCGAACTTTATACTCCGGAACGGAATAATGGGCTAATGCTACCTCTATAGCTACGGAAATAGTTTCTTTATGTACTTCGACCATATGATTTAATATATTTTCATATTCGATATTGCCTTTTAAGTACATTTGCGTAATGAAAATAGCATAATTTCTCCGTACTGTATCTTCTGTCAAACAATCAATTGCCGAATAAAAAAATGTTGAAAGCTCTTTAGCATACTGGTTGTAATAATATTGTAAGCTCCATTGTGCAGCAACAACTAGATTATTATTTACAGAGGCAAGGCATTGTTGGAAAATCTCGAATGCTTTTTGTTCATCGATCCATTTTAAGAATGCTTCTCGATAAAGAATCGCTGCTTTTACTCCTGTAGGACAACTTTTAGATATTGAAGATATTATTGGAATAATCAGATCTTTGTATAAAACTTGATTATACTGCATGATAAGGCACATACAAGCACTTCCTTGTAATGAGTTTATTCCATACATAATGGAGCCGTCGTCCTTATCTTCATATATATTATGTTTTGCATGTTGAACTATATAATCGAATATTTTTTTATTGACAATAATCCCCTCCGGATTATGCAGAATAGCCCATATTAGCTGTTTATGCATATAATCCTCAAGAGATAATGACATTAACTCACAGAATAATTCACATGACTTCTCCGGAAATCGTTTGGATTCAATTAATCCTTCTACTCCACTTATTTTATAAGTTATGTTGATGTCCGGACGAAATATAATTTCGTCTATCACACTCAACATTCTATCCGGCAATTCTTTAACTACTCTTTTAAAAGCACTAGCGTGCTGCTCCTGCCCTCCAGCAGGGAAATGCCCAATCCATCTATGATAGCCATTATCATATTTAATAAATGATTGTATCCATTGTTTTTGCGTCATATGCTCATAAGCAGATGATTTAATTGGGGAAGGAACACCAACACCTGCAAGTACTACATTATGTTGCCAGTCATATTGATAATGTCCCCATCTACGCTGTAGTTCTTGAAACTTTCTGCGATATTGCTTATGTCGCACCCAATACGATTTAGGGAGTCCTCTTAAATAACGATAAGAGGTATTGCCGATAAAATATTTTGGTCTCTTTTTATCAAAGATATGCCGTTCCCATGATGGATTCAGAGCAAATAAAATTTCAACAATAATTTTTTGATCTTCTTCTGAGAAATTTTGGAAAACCTCTATTAATAATTCATATGCTTCGTGTTGCAATGGATGAGAGCCTGCAAAGCCATCAATAACACTCATCTTATTAACAAAATCAAGAAATAGACGGTTTCTCTCTCGACACTCGGTTTTTCTCAAAACGATGATTGAGCAATATAACCAAATCCATTTATTAGATGATAAAAACTTTGTATGATATTGCCGATAGACTGAAATATTAATATTCGAAACATTGATTAAGTTTGTAATGAATAAATCCAGACATTGATATAAGAAACATGTATTATTTTCATTGTCAGAATATTCATATTCTTGAGTGAGTTTATCTTCCAGAAGTTGCCTGTCTAGAATTGTGTTTAATTCATCTAAATTTTCATAGATGATTTGATCAATTGCATCGAATAGGATTTCACAGACTACATCCGGTTGTTTCTCGGAAATAGCTTTCAACAATATAAGTAATTCATATTCATTGCCTTTAACTGAGTTGTCCTCTTTGTGTATTTTCAAAAAGTCTAATAGCTGGTTTTTGAGAATATTTACAACGTATTCAGTGCTCGAATTTACGATCTTAATCAGCAATCCAATATGGCGATAATCCCTCAATGAAAGACTAACGTATGATTCCAAAAGTTCAAAAGTATCATCAGTCCATGTATCGACACAACTCAACAAACCTAATACATTTTCTTGTTTAAAAATAGGCAGTTCTCTATTCTCTGAAATAAAACAAATTATTCTATTAGTTCTACACCCCATGAAGCGATAGAATAGAGAGAGTTGAATATTCTCTAAATTCGATTTTGGGGAATTGAACCCATATAAAATAGGATTATCAAGTATGTGATCAAACCAGTCTGGGGAAGAACAATTTTTAAGGAATTGACAAAGATATTCGTCCGACTCACAAATCACATCTCGGACAAATTCCTTTTCTTTTTTAGTCGGATGGTTTATGCTCCCAAAAACATTATATATCAAATGTTTAATGTGGAATTTAAAGCCAGGACAAGCTATAATCGTGTTAATTGTATCCAAATACTTTCTCTGATCATATTCTCGCAAATAAGAAACGATCATTTTGACTGTAGAGCGGATAAAAACACTTTGTTTTTGTTGTTTTAATAAAGTGATAAGATCGCTCTCTTTTTCAATGAAACATTTTGCAAAAACATAATCATAAAAACTCTGATGAAACATTTGTATTGTTCCACCATTTATCTCAATAAGATGTTCTCTACATAGATAATCTATAACTTGATGATCTTGCTCTCTGTATTTTCTGGCTAATATCGTAATTTCTTGCGCACTATGCATGTCATTCGCAATTGCGAATAATATATCCTTTACTGGCAGCGATTTATTTTCCAGCACTAATTTATCCCACAAACGATTATAAAGTTCATATACAGTTCTAATATTTATGTAAGGTTGTGATGAAGAGTATATCCTACAAAAAACCTCAAGATATACAGGAGTTTGCAATATGTCTAATAGCGCAGACGATAGGTTGTCTTTAGTGCAAGAAATCTTCATTAGGACTTGCTCGACTTCTTGTTTAGACAGAGTCGCGATATTAAACCTTTGACTATTCTGTGCTAGTTGATGGATTTCCGGATCATTATCGCAGTCGAATTTTCGCGTCGAAACAACGATCTTTGTATTTTGAATAGACTGTAGCTTAACGATCAACTCTGTATAAGCTAATAAATAATCTCTTGTTGTCGATAAGTATTGAGATAATGCATCGATTTGATCGACGAGAATCACAACTGTTGATGTTTGTGCTAATGTTCTAATGTAGTCGATAATTGGAAATTGCAATATTTTTTGTAGTTCTAAGAAACTATTCCCTTTTAGGTATTCAGCCTTAATAGCCAATGTGGGAATATCCACATTACGGCATTTTTGCAACAAATCCTTTATAATAACTGATTTACCGCATCCAGCCTCCCCAACAATGAATGCAAGCTGTTCTTTTGTTGGTGATTGTATCCAATTAAAAATATTATCAGTCTCAGCCCTGTCGATGTGATAATTATTCGTATTGCTAAATGAACTAATTACAACTTGTTCGAGAATAGTAGAACTGTCTTTTATTTGATCCGCAATCTTATCTATGTCATTATTGCTGTGTTCTGCTTTGGCTAGAAACCTATCCAGTTTTGCTTCAAGCGGTTTTAAAGCATCCGTCTGTATAATCCCGACTATAGTAAAGAAAGATGATAAAATATCTTTATAAGCAATCAGATCTGTTGAAATATCTACCGCCTGGAGAACATAAATCTTAATCGCTTTTATTTTCTCAATCAATAACGGTTTAATTTCTTCATAGTTTATCTTACACTGCAACCCCGAATAATCCTTAATGATAGTTTTGCACCAAGAATCAAATTTTTCACAATCTATCAACCAATCGCTAAAGCTATTAACTATATTTACAGCATCCTCTGAAATACCATTTATCGTTGCAAAAATATAATTAAATCGCTGTTTATCTGTATAATAAAAGATTCTCTCATCTGTAAAACTCCAAAGAAGAAACTTTAAAAGTTCTTTTGCCATTATGGTAGGAGTCAACGGTTCTGCATATTTCTTACATTGTATCAACCCTACTTGATTACTATTGTAAAATAATGCACAATCTCGGCCCTTGTCTCTTATGCCAGAAAGGAGTTGGATATCATCATATTGTCCGAGATATTTACTTTCGAGGATTTTCCTTTTCGTTAACGAGTATAGTAATATCTCAAAATCCCTATCATCTAATGAAGAATAATCAATATTCTTGGGATCAGTCAGAGGAATCTTGACTAAAGTTTCTAATAATTGAGGTGAACTAAATTCTATATCTTCTAACATAGGATAGGTCAATTTTCATATAAAGGTAAAAATTAAATTTAATATTTCATTTGTAGTTCCTCGTAGCAATTTCATAAATTTCTATATTGTATTCTACAACAGAATTATAAAATGGAAACGTCTTTTTGAAGCCAATCAAACCTATCGCAGAAATCATCTTGTTAACTCTGCACTAAACTAAACCGTATGACAGACCTTCTCCACATATATCGCCTCTTTCGATCTCGGCTCCGGGCACTTTTTCTTTTTCCGTCGCGACCGCACCGCGACCGCAAGTCCTCGAAAATAAATCATATTTTATCATTTTTTTTGCTCTTGGGACGGTTTTGTCGTATCCGATGGGTCATTTGAGTATGTCATCTTTTTTTCCTACCTTGTTTCTTCTAAAGGTTCGAAAAACATGAAATTTACGTTGCGTCTGACTCTTATTCTGGGCTTCCTGACCCTCTGTGCCGGATTCCCCGCTGTGGTTCGTGCGTCTGATTCTTCCCGCTCGCAGAAAGACTCTTTGCGGCAGGCCGTTTCCCGCACCGACGGGCCCGATAAAATCGAGGCCTACAAGGAACTGGCCCGCCTCTACCGGATGGAGTCGCGCAAGGAGGGCGTGCTCGATACGCTGCTGACGATCTACGACGCTTTGGCGGCCGAAGCGCGGCGGACGGGTGATGTCGCGGAGCAGTCTGCGGCCGGTTACAACCGGCTGATCGCGCTGTACGACAACTGGCTTTTCGACGAAATCATCCGGCAGGCTCCCGCTATCCTCGCCTTCCAGTCTGAAAACGGGCTGTGGAAGAATTACTACCAGACCTATATCATGCTGCTCGACGCTTACCGCCGCAAACGGGGTTTCGACCGGGCGCTCGAAGAGGCCAACCGGGTTTACGACGATGCCAAGGGGCGCGGCGATAGAGCCGGTATGGGCGTCGCGCTGCACGCCGTGGCGCGGATCTACACCGACCAGCGGCGTTTCCCGGAGGCCGAGAAGAGCCTGCGGGAGAGCATCGAAATGATGCAGGACGAAACGGCTTACCTCAATACGCTGGCATCGGTCTACAACCACTTGGTGCAGAACCTCATTGCGCAGGAACGTTACGACGAGGCCCTCGCAGCCGCCCGCGAAACCGAGGCCGTGAACCGCCGCTTCGAGCAGGCTACGAAATCCACGCAGGCGTCGGCGTGGTACAACCTCTATCTGACCTATGCGGACATCTACCGCCAAACGGAACAGTTCGACAAGGCGCAAATTTATGTGGACAAGATCGACTCCATTACCAAAGGGTCGGTAAGGATGTATAAGGAGCGGGGTCATATCCTCTACGGGAAAAAGCGCTACCGGGAGGCGGTCGAGATGCTCGACAGCGCGATTGCGGCTTCGCCCAAAACGCTGGAGCCCAAAGCCCTGAAGCTGATGGCCCTGACCCAGCTGAAAGATTCCGGGAAAGCCGTGGAGCTGTTCAGCGAGGTCGTCGGGGAGCTGCAGGCGCGCCACAATACGGAGTACAACGCCAAACTGGACGAAATCCGAACGCAGTACGAGGTGGACAAATACATCGCTGAGAAGGAGCGCAACCGCAACTACTTCCTCTTTGCGCTGGGCGGCTGCCTGCTGCTGGCCGGACTGCTGGGCGTGATGTTTTATTACAACCGGGTGGTCACGCGCAAAAACCTCGGGCTGTACCAGCGAATCAAGGAGCAGGACCGCCTGGAAGAGGAACTCGTGCGCCTGCGGGCGCAGACCAAGGGCGAAACGGAGCCCGGAACGCCGCTCCCGGGCGACCGCCAGCAGCGCGAACTGGTCGGACGCCTGCGGGAATACCTGCTTACGGGCGACAACCTTTCCAACGCCGATGTGGGCCGGGACGAGATTACCACGGCGCTCGGCACGAACAAGAATACGCTGACCGATGCCGTCCGGGCCGTGACGGGCCAGACCCCGATGGAGTACCTGCGGGGGATGCGGCTCGACGAGGCCCGCCGGATGCTGGACAGCCATCCCGAGCTGACCATCGAGGCGGTTGCTTTCAGCTGCGGGTTCAACATCCCGAGCACTTTCTACCGCCTGTTCCGCCGACAGTGGGGCATCAGTCCCGCGGAATACCGCAAAATGGCGGAGTCCCAGCGGGCGTAACGACCACCCGCCGGAACAGACCGAAGCACGGAGCGATCCGTGCTTTTTTTGTGCCCGGAAGCGCCGGAAGAGGCGGATAGTGACAAAATGAGAGAAAGTCGGGACAAAATGCAAGTCCGTTCCGGGCCCCTTTGCGGACCTTTGTAAAAAAGGAAACGGATATGTACAAAGAGATTATCGTCCTGTCGCTGGCTGTCGCTTTGGCCGCACTCGTAACAGCCGGTGCAATTTACTTCCGCTGCCGCCGCATCCGGCGGGAGAAGAACCGCCGCATCGCCCGCGTCCTGCACGAGCAGGACCTCCTGGCCCGGGAGCTGGAACATGTGCGCATCGAGAAACAGGCCTTCGAGCGGGTGCTGACGACCCGGCTGACGGCGGCTGAACAGTCCGCCCCGCAAGAGGACGACCCCTAATCCCCGGAACACGCTTCACTCCTGTTTATATATCAATAAGAAATCTTAAAAAACACCTATGATTATGAAAATCAACTTCCCCATTCTCCGACAGATTCTTTTTGCCGCCGCGCCGCTCGTGCTGCTGGCGGGATGCTCCGACAAGGACGACCCCGCGCCGATTGGCGTCGCAGGCGTCGAGATGAGCCAGCCGACGCTGGAACTCGCTTTGGACGGCACCGAACGGCTGACGGCCGCGGTGACGCCCGACAATGCCGCGGACAAGACCCTGACATGGTCGAGCAGCGACGAGGCCGTCGCCACGGTCAGCTCCGAAGGCGTCATTACGGCCGTCCGGGCCGGGCATACGACTATCACGGCCGCGGCGGGCGGCAAGACGGGCACCTGCGCCCTGACGGTCAACCCCGATATTTACGTTGCGGGCTATGAACAAAAAGAAAACAATCCGGATGTCGCCGTCGTCTGGAAAAACGGCAAAAAGCTCTACTCCCTGACCGACGGAAAGCGGTATGCCGAAGCCTGGTCGGTTTTCGTTTCCGACGGCGTGGTCTATACGGCGGGCGAAGAGGGCAGCGAAAACGGTAAGGATGTCGCCAAAGTGTGGAAGAACGGTACAGTGCTCCATGCCCTGACCGACGGAAAACAGAATGCCTATGCCGTATCGATTTTCGTTTCCGGCGGCGCTGTCTATACGGCGGGCTATGAGGACAATGAAAACGGCAAGTCGGTCGCCAAAGTGTGGAAGGACGGCACGGTGCTGCATACCCTGACCGACGGAACGCGGTATTCCAATGCTTCTTCGGTCTATGTCGCCGACGGCGATGTCTATGTCTGTGGTATAGAGGAGGTGAGTGAAAACGTGTATATGCTCCAAGTATGGAAGAACGGCAAGGTGCTCCACTCCTACACGCCGACCGATCAGAACGAGGAATCCTGGCTGAATTCGATTTCCGTCTGGGACGGCGATGTCTATACGGCGGGCTATGACGGGTACCCTGCCAAAGTGTGGAAGAACGACGGGGAACTTTACACCCTGACGGCGGACGGCATGGCGAGCTCGGTCTTCGTCTACACCGGCCCGGAGCGCTGACCCGGCGTAATTGACGATAAAACAGATTATTCCGTTAAAAATCACCGAATATGAAAAAGATACTTGCATTGCTGATTCTTCTTTTAGCGACGGTGACGGCCGGGTTCGCCCGAACTGCCGACGCACTGACGCCGGACGCCGAAACCGTCACGTTCCGCTTCCGGGCGGGAGCGGACATGTTCCTGCTCAAAGGCAACGAGGCCGAACTGACACGCCTCTATGCGCTGGTGGACACGTACCGTGAGCAGATTGCCGACGGGCGGATACCGGTTTATGTGGACGGTTATTGCGCATCGCTGCCGACTGCCAAAGAGAACCGCCGCACGGCCTACCTGCGGGCCAGCCGCGTCAAGTCGGAACTTGTCACGCAGAAGGGGCTCCGGGAGGTCGATTTTCGCACGACGCTCCATACCGGGGCCTCGGACGGCGGGAAAGAGGCGGTGACCGTGACGCTGCGCATCCCGGCTCCGGAAGCCGCGCAGCCCGAAACGCCCGCCGTGAACGAACCTGCCCCGGCGCCCGAACCCGTGATGCCCGCGACACCCGCGGCGCCTGCCGCAGCGGAACCGCAACCCGCTCCGGTTGCCGAAGCCGCTCCACAGCCCGCCCCGGCGGCGAAACCCTATTGCTTCGCCGTGCGGACGAATGTGCTTTACGACGCGATGCTGCTGCCCACGCTGGGTGTGGAGTGGCGCGTGAGCAGCGATTGGGGCGTCAAACTCGACGGCAGCTTCGCCCACTGGAGCGGCGGCGAAGGCAAGGTGCAGAAAGTGTGGCTTCTGAACCCCGAGGTACGCCGGTACCTGCTCCGCAATAAACGCTTCTATGTGGGCGTGTCGGGTAGCTACGGTGAGTACAATATCTATAAATATCCCCTCGGCGGCCTTTTCTCGAAAAATACCGGCTATCAGGGTTCGCTGTGGAGCGCGGGCCTCACGGTGGGCTACCAACTCTACCTCTCGCGTCGTTTCTCCGTCGATTTCAACCTCGGGCTGGGCTATACCCGCTCGGAGTACGACAGTTTCACGCCCATTATGACTGAAATCCGCATTCCCGGCGACGACTTTCCGGCGATCGAATGTGTCCGTGTAATCAAAGAGCGCAGCAAGACCAAAAACTTCTTCGGCCCCACGCAGGCGGGAATCAACCTGATCTGGACAATCGGCGGGAATAAACAGACCCGATAAAAAATGCAAAATATGAAAACAACAAGCATCATTACCTTACTGGGGTGCGCGGGACTTCTTTTAACGTCCTGCGACGTGAAAGACCCGATCTACAACACACCGCATCCCGACCACGGCATTGTAACGGGGGTTACGGAATGGTCGCAGCGCGGCGAAGGTGTGGCGGTTCCCACCGAATACCGCGTGGAAGCGTCCGGCACGACGACCACGGCAAACGGGGCGGCGTTCACCTTGCCCGGACTTTTTGAGCCGGGCGACGTGGAAGTGCTTGCCTATAATCTCCCGGCAGGCGTCAGCGCGGACGGTGGCATTGCTACGGTCAACACCGGGGCGGACGGCACGCTGCTCGTCCCCGACGCGGGCGTCCTCTTCTCCGGCGTGGCAACGGCTCACGTGCTGGCTGACGATACGGCACGGGTAACCCTTGCCATGCAGCAACGGATGCGCGAAGTGCGCTTCACGTTCACCGTCACTGACGGCGACCCGGAACGAATCACCGCCATCGAAGCCCGTCTGGACGGTGTGGCGGCATCTATCGACCTGCGAACGGGCGAAGTAACCGGCAATTCCGCCTCCGTGATGTTGTCCTTTGTCCGCAAAGACAACAAGCTCACCGCCAATCTATGGACGGTGGGAATAGCCACGGGAGCGAAACAACAGATTGTGACGACCCTCACCTTTTCCGACGGAAACCGGACGGAAACCATTGCCGACGTGACCGACATTTTCCGCAACTTCAACGCGGACAAACTCACCCCGCTCACCGTTACGGGCAGCCTTTACGCTCCCGTGGGTGCAGAACCGGACGGAACCATCATCGACTGGAAGCCGGGTAACGGCGACGGCAGCGACGTGGACGCGAATATGTAATCAATAACAGATAAAAAATGAATATACACATTAAAACAAAAGAAATTATGAAATCAGTAAACCAAATCCGGTTCGCGGCCCTCGTGGCAGCGGTAGCCATCCTCGCGGGAGGATGCGAAAAAGAGAGTGATAACACAGTGGATAACGCACCCGTGGCGGCACGCATCACGTCCACCATCGACGACATGGCTACCCGTGCAGCAGGCACGGCATGGGCGGCAGACGACGCCATCGGTGTAAGCGGAAGAACGGGACTAGTGGAGTATATACATGTGAAATACGTCACCACGGCGGGCGACGGCAAGTTCACCGTGGTGAACAACGGCCCGGGAGAAGACAATGACATCTACTTCCAGGACAAAAGGAGCGCGACGTTTACCGCCTACTATCCCTTCAACGGAGAGACCGGCACGGCTCCGGGTGCAAATGGCATCATCAGCAAAAGCATCACTGACGCCGACCAGACCGCCGACGGGCAGCCGCTGATAGACTACCTTTTCGCCACTGCCACCGCCAGCTCGGCAAACCCCAACGTGAAGTTCCAATTCAAGCATTGCATGTCCCGCATTATACTTAATTTCCTACCGGGCAATGGCATCGCCTCGCTTAGCAACCTTGAGTACACTATCAACGACCTCGCGTTGGAGGGTACATTCAATACCAAGACAGGCGCGACAGCAGGGACAGCGACAGGAAATTTAACGCTGTCCGTTTCCAACAACGCAAGCGGGATGTCCTCCACGCTGATTGTTTTCCCGCAACAGGCAAATGGTGCAAATATTAAAATCACGATGAACGGTGTGGATTACACGGGAACTATCGACTTTCCCGAGAACGCGGACAACGGCAGCACACGCGAACTCCGCGCGGGCTATTCCTATACCTATAATGTAAAGATGAATAACGGCTCGCTTGGCATCGAACTCGCTGACATCAACGAGTGGGGTGACGGCGGCAACACCGATATCAATACAACCAATTAAATCCATTCCCTATGAAACGAACAGAATCCTTATACCGGACTGCGGTGCTGCTCCTGCTCCTGATGCTGGCAGCAGCCTGCACCCGCGACGACACGTTCGATGATGCTGCCCCGGGCAACGCCACCGACCCTGCCGCCCCGCTCACCATCATCGTCACCGACGGAGCATACGCCCCGGAAGCCTCCGCCGCCAATGCCGCGACGGACAACGGCGCACCCGTCACCCGCGCCGTGGAGAACGGCTTTGCCACCGGGTTTACCAAGGGCGACAAAATCGGGCTGTACGTCGCGGACGCCAAGGTGTACGGCCCCGGCAACCTGAACGACTTGCGAATAACCGCTTCCAATCTCTGCCTCACCTACGACGGCACCAGATGGACGCTCCCCGCCGATACCGAGCTGAAATACGACCCCGCCAAAGGGCGCGACATCCTCTACTTTGCCTATTATCCCTATCAGGCGGATATGAGTGGCAACGAGCTTGACGGAACCAATCCAGACGGCTTGCCCGCCGCCACCGCCCCGGAGTTCTTCCATAGGCTTATCGGCAGTTGGAAGCCCCAGGACGACCAGAGTACCTACGCCGACTACGCCGCCTCCGACCTCATGGTGGCACGTGGCGAGGTCGCTACCCGCACGGACGGCACCCCCGGCTCCACACTCAGTTTCAAGATGGAGCATCAGATGCAGCTCAACATCGTCCGCCTGCCGTATATCAAGAGCACCTACACCGAGGAAATCAGCGGGAACCAGCAGACGAAAAGCTACTACCTTTACACGGGTGTTGCCCAC
Source organism: Alistipes sp. i18-0019-D1 (assembly GCF_042852885.1). Taxonomy (NCBI): domain Bacteria; kingdom Pseudomonadati; phylum Bacteroidota; class Bacteroidia; order Bacteroidales; family Rikenellaceae; genus Alistipes; species Alistipes sp. i18-0019-D1. The sequence goes on along the minus strand of NZ_AP031424.1, from coordinate 3,384,614 downwards.
GTGCCCAACTTCTGGATGGAAAATCCTCACACGGCACGCTACATAACAAACCCCTCGGGTGATGTGAAGAAAATAACGGGCTGCTCTTACTACGATTCCAGATCCGTGGAGCGCAAGTTCGATATTGAGATTCCCAGGAAAGATGACCTCCGTGGCAAATATAAAACCTACACCATCGACGGCGGCGCGGAGACCACTACGGAACGTCCGCTCGCGGAAGGCGACTTCTACATGAAGAACGGCACCGTCCTGCCACAGGAGCATTACAAGAACAGTGATATGCCCCAAAACGTGAAGGATGACTGCCTCGGCGTCGTCTTCTGGGTGGGCGAGAAAATCAACGGCAATGGCGATAGCTATCATTGGACGGATGGCGACCACCTCTTGATGCACGAGCATCCCGCGTGCACGCACGGGCTGGTGGTGGCGCTCACGGATGTCGCGGACACGAAAATACCGTGGTCTTCTACGAGCAAGGATTTCACGCACGAGTGGTTCAGGGGTTATCCGGCCACCGGACATGAAAAGGAAAAGAAGTTGATGCAGTGGTCAGACAGCGGTTACGGTTACAATATGACCCGCCTCCTCCAATGGTACCGCGACGCCGGAGGCCAGCGCACCGAAGCCCTCGACGCCGTGGAACAGTATGCCAAAGCCGATGCCAATGCCACGCCCGACGGATGCAGCGGCTGGTACTTCCCCGGTTTTTATGAGATGCGCGTCATGGCCCTCGGAACGCTGAACCTCAACGCTGACCTCGGTATGGCCACCACCCTCAACGCCGCGTTCACCAAAGCCGGAGGCAGGGAGTTTATAAACGACTACTATTGGGAGAGTACGGAAACTGCGTCCATTAAGACAAATGCCAACTGTACAAGATTCAGCGATAAAAGTAGATCGACGTCTCCCAAAAAGGATGCGCATTACGTCCGTGCCGTGCTGGCCTTCTGAAGCCGGGCAGCAGGCGACACACAGCCGGGGTGTGCGGGCTTTATCTGCCCGCGCCTCCCCGGCTCCGCCGCCGGATGCCACCGACAACGCCTGTCCCCGCAAAAAATCTGCGGGGACAGGCGTTGTCGTCCGAACTGATTTCTACCGGGCTTCCTACGGCCGGGCTTCGAGGAAGCAGTATCCGACGGCGAACACGAGGAACAGCATCCCGATCAGCAGCCACATCGCCCCTTTGAGTGCCCGGACAGTCGTCCGAACTCGTTTGGCTTGCTGTTCCAGTGCGTCGGCAAACTCTTCCGTCTTCGCATCGAGGGTGGCGGTATCGACTTTCAGTACGGTCGATTTGATATCCTCGAACATCCGGCCGTACATTGCTGCCGTTCTTTCGGCCTGCTCCCCGACTTTCTCCAGCCGGTCGATCTCGCCGATCAGGTTGTTGGCCAATACCTGCCCGCCGATCTCCTCGCGTTCCCGCCGTTTGCGGGGTTTTCTATCTTGAGATTCCATGCGCTTTCTTCTTTTTCTTTTTGCGTTTCAGCATTTCGTACCATTCGGCAAGTGTCGGATCGTAGTCGCTGGTCGAGGGTGTCATCATTGTTCCGATCGCGTCGGCCACTCCTTCGATCAATGACGCACCGAGGCTCTGGGCTTGGTGCTGCTCGTGTCGCTGCTGCGGTGGTTCCGGCGCTTGCCGCCGTATCGGGTAACGCGGCACTTTGCTTATGCCTTTCTGCCCCTCGGCAGTTATCCTGAACTGGTTGAGCAGCGAACGGCAGCCGAACTCGCGTCCGATCTCCGAGGCTTTGAACGTCTGCCCGGCATAGCTGAACCGCAGGCCGTATGTCTTTCCCTGTTTGTTCTCCATTGGGATTATTCGGACGCCTTGTTTGCGCAACGCCGCCAGAAAATCCCGAATGTCGTTATGGCCGCGGCCTAATTCTCCATAGGCGATCCGCTGCAACTGTTCTTTAACCGTCTGTCGTGTGGGATTAGCGTGTTCGGCCCGATGCTGTTTTAGCTTATGTACGTCGTTGGCGATGGTCAGCCCCATCTCGCGACTGATCTCCTCGGCCGCCCTTGCCGAGCGGTTGCTCATAAAGGTCGTGTCGTAAACCTCGCCGCCCAGCCCGATGCGGTTTGCGACGAGGTGGATGTGCAGATTATCGGTGTCCTTGTGTGTGCAGGCTATTCACTGGTGTTCGCCCAGGTGCATTTTGTTCGCAAACGACCGCACGATGTTCAGCAAGTCGCCCGGCCGGAGTTTCGTTTCGTCCTGCGGGGCGATGCCGATCTCGAAGCGCAGGTACTTATTCTTACACCGCTCGTTGTGGCGGTTGACTATCTCGAATTCGAAGCGTATCTCGCCCGGATCGGTGCTGCCCAACAGATTGGTTGCTATAATTCGGCCGAGTTTGCCTTCGCGTAATACATACTCGATGGCATTGCCGCCGTGGGCGATAGCTTTTCCTTTGGCTATCATCTTGCGTCTGTTTAAAAGAAACGGTTATACAATGCTTTCGATTCGGCAAGGAACACCCTGATCTCCCGGTATAATTCCGGGTCGCGGGCTTTTGGTTGGTAATCCGTGTGAAGCCGAGATTGTGACTTTTGAGTAGGATGAAATATTGCTTCTCTTCGGATGAGAGCTTCCGGGCGGCGTAAATCTTTCCATGCAGGGCTTGCCCCCGGCAGAACTCCGAAAGGTTCTTGCCGGAAGCGGCGGCCTGCTGCCCGATGATTTTCTTTTCGCCGACCGAACACCGGAATTTGATGACGGCGCTTCGGGATACGGCGGTGTTATGCTTTCTTGTTTTCATTGTCTTGGTGTCTGTGGAAAATAAATAGAATGGGTCGAGAACGAAGTGATTGCCCGCCGACTCCCCGACCGACAGGGAGCGGGGCAAGGTGCAGTTTGGGGACACTTGTGACCACAAACTGACGTCTTGCAATACAAAACCGCAAAACACTATCGTCGCGGCTTGGGCCCGGATTGCCGGGGTGTTTTGGGTGCCGGAGCGTGGCGTTGCTGCTCCTTGATCCGCGCTTGCAGATACTCGTTCACATCCTTGTGGTCGCGGTAAAACGCTTGCTTGACCACTTGGCTCCGGGAGCATCGGCGGACGATCTCGGCAGTCGCTTTCCGTCCGGCCTCGTCGTTGTCGAGAAAGGTATGGACAACGGCATGGCGTTCGAGAAACGGAAGGGCTTTCGGCAGATTGACGACAGTGTTCAGCACGGCGGTATCGCAGCTCGGATGCACATTCCCTTTCAATGAGAGATAGGAAAGGAAGTCCATAAACCCCTCGAACACCATGATCGTACTGCTGCCGTTGTCGATGGTGGTTATGTTCTTGGGCGTACTGCTCCCTTTGAACCGTTCGGAACGTAATTCACACCCTCCGGCATCGTTGCGAAAGCCGATGGCGAAATAGGTCTTATCGCCGACGGCATACCGTACCTCACGGCAATACTCGTTGGCGATAGCCGGATCAACACCCCGTTCTTTCAGATAACCGAGCAAGGCCGGATGCCGAAGAAGGGAATCGGAGAGTATGCGCAGTGCAGGGACGGTCGGAGTCGCCAAAGCCGGAGCGACGGATGATATCGGTTTTATTTCATCGCGACCGAGGGATTGCACGGCTTGCGTGAAGTCGCAATTCTCCAACCGCATCACAAGGTCGATGATCGAGCCGCCCTCGCCTGTGCCGTGGTCGTACCAGAGATTTTGTGCGTAGTCCACCTTGAAGCTCGGCGTATGTTCTGAGCGAAGCGGTGAAAGATAGAAACCGCAACGGGGGTTCTCCCTCGTAGACTGGATGCCCCGGCGAGAAAGATAGGTGCGGATAGAAAACTGTTTAATTTGATGTATGTCAATCATAATAATGTCAATAAATCAGTGAAATAGAAATTCGCAGAACGGTACGGACAGTGGTTTAACCCACCGTACCGGTTTAGAATGGTTTAGATCTATATACCCCCGTATCGAACTAAACCGATTTAAGGACATCAATAATGGAAATCGGGATTGTAGCGGTAGAATTTATCCTCTTTGACAATCATCCGCTTGTTTTCCAGAAAGACCTTCAGTTGTTTGGCCTTGTTGATACCGAACGAATGACCGATAGCGGCATAACTGTTCTGCAACTTACCGATAAGCGACGCATAGGAAACCCTGTCGGCTTCGGAAAATAGCAACTGCAATGCCTCGCGGTGCTTGGCTTCGCTGACCTCGGCATAATCGAATCCTTTAGCCACGCCCGTTTGTCGGGGTTGATAGCCCTCGACCAGTTCGGGCAGAGCTTCGGCGTTGATGCGAAAGGCGAACGGTTCGAAATCCAAATCCCGAATATGCATGGCCGCAACGAAACTTATATCCCAGTCGAAATCGTCCTTTGTGATTTGCAGGAGGGTTTCAGCTTTGTTATTCAGTTCTGTTCCAAATGTCCGCGCGTGTTGTCGTCGCCTTTGTTCAGGTGCAGAACGGTGTGGATATGTATTTTCCGCTCGTCCGTCCATTGCATTAGTTTCGTAATCAGGTCAGTCGATTCGCCGGGACTGTTGATGTCGTGCGCCAGGTCGCGGATACCGTCGATCACAACCAAGCCGAGGCCATCGATGTCATAAATAGCCTCCTCGATCTTCTTCAGCCGGTCTTTGGTCGCAAAACCGCGCAGGCACAGAAACTCCAAGCACGCCGGATGCACCTCGGCAGACAGCCCCGCAAGACGCAAAGTCCGGCTCAACATTCGCTTGCAATGAAACTTGCTCTGCTCGGTATCCACATAGAGTATTCCGCGCTTCTCCGGCGGCAAAGAGGCCGAATAGTTCAACACAGTGCCGCCTGTCATGGCCGCTGCCACAATCGCGCAAACGTTGAACGTCTTTTTGCTCTTTGCCTTACCCGTAGAAGCGCTGAAATTCCCCAAAGTCCCGACGACCGAATCATCCACCCGCAAAATTACGGGCGGCGCCGCAAACTCGTCCGTTACAAACAGACGGGCAGATCGCCATGAGGATGCTGGAACCGAATCAGAATCACGTTGCGCACCCATCGCTACTTCTTCTTCGAGGTGCGGCCGAGTACATATTGCTGTGCTTCGGCCTCGATCTGTGCCCGCGTTTTAATCGGATTCCGACGCAACCACGCCTCTAACTCCTCACGCTCGAAATAGAGCATCTTTCCCTGCGGTTTGTAGTGGGGAATCAGATTGCCTGACGTTAATTTGTAAAGGTAGCTTTTGGATAAATTCAGAAAACGGCTCGCCTCCTCGAAGCTCAACACGTTTTTGGTGCAAAACACCTGCTTTTCGAGTTCTTCAACCCGCATTTCAATACTCTTCTCCATAACTAAATCAATTTGAAATAAAACAAATGGAGTGCATGCCCTCCGTGTACTTTGTAACAGTTACGGCGGCGAAGGTATTGACGATTAGCTTGATAGCGGATTGACCGATCTTTAAAACATCAACCTGTTCTTAAAGTTTTTTCACTTGCTTGAGATACTTCTCGATGGTTGCATATTTCCCCTCCGCACCCACATCGCGGATATAGTTGGTCGCTGTCGATAAATCGCTTTGGTTGATATATTTATCGCGGCTCCTATCCTTCGAGAGAAAGAGTTTGTAGTTGGCGATCACGGACTGCCAGTTCGGAGTTATCAATCCGCGACTACTCAATCCGGAGAAAAAGAAGGCAACGAGACGATTGTTGTTCGACCGCACGATCGCATGGGGCTTCCCCGCAAGAATCGCTGCCAGATCATCGGCCGTCAGCGACACATTGAACATTTTCACATCATTCACGGCCTCCGCCAAAAACGCAACTTGCGGTTCGGTCAATATCGAATCGAACGGATTATCCGTTTCTGCGATAGGCGGCACGGCTTTAGGCGGAAATTCGGCATCTGTCGTCCGGTTTTCCTTCGCATGCCATTCGGCCCTTTTCCGATCGCCCAAATAGGCAGCATATCGCTCCAGCACGACGGTTCGTACTACCACCGAAAAATAAGGCAAAGAAACATCATAAATCGTCGGCTCACGTTCGTAGCGGGAGTAATCGAACGACGACAGAGAAAAGGTGCGGTATTTCTTCTTTTCGTCGGCATTCAATGCCTCGAAAAAGCTGCTTTCCCAAAGAAACGCAACATCTGAATAGCAATATCGAATGTCGGACAGAACGGAATGACGCAAATACAACTCTGCCAATTCGTCGGCTGTGCGGATATATTCCTGCCGTTCCAACTCCCGCATTTGTTCATGATCCAAATCCGTAATACGATCCGTCAATACCCGATAGGCATGATTGATACAACGGTTGAACAACTCCTGTATCCCGTCGAGTTGGGGTTTCAGCGCCAAAACGTCCATAGCTTTCCTATTAAAATCCGTTTATAAAGATAGGAAAAACGGACGAAAAAGAAAAACGTGCGAATTATTGTCCGCACGTTTGGTCTTTACTTTACTCAGTCAGATTCGGAATCAATCCGATGGCCTCCTCTTTTTTCTTGTCCACGATTTTAGCATAAATCTGTGTCGTGGCGATATTCTTATGACCGAGCAATTTGCTAACGGTATATAAATCCGCACCTAAAGTCAGCATCATTGTCGCATGGGTATGACGGGCCACATGAAACGAGATATGTTTGGTTATTCCGGCGACTTTCGCCCAATGTTGCAGCGTGTCGTTCACCGTTCCCTCGTGCGTCAGCGGAAAAATGAAGTCGCTATCTTTCGCGTCACCGCGCTCCGGCAACCATTTCAACGCTTCGTCGGAAATCGGCAGGTAAAGCGGTTCTTTGGTCTTCTGCATCTTGATTTCAATGCGGACACGTTCGCCGCTGTGTTGCAAATCGCTCCATTTCAATTTCCGAATATCACTGACCCGCAACCCGCACAAGCAACTGAACAGAAAAGCCCGTTTAATGATCTCGTGACGGCAATCGGTATTTATCAATATTTTCAACTCCTCGATTGTCAAATATTCTCGCCTGCTCGGTTCTTGTCTCACTTTAGATGCAAAATCGAACTCCTTTGTAGGATTGACGGTTATAATACCCTCTTTGTAGGCTCGATTGATGGCCGTCCGCAGCGTACCGTAATAGGACACGACCGAATTATTGCTCAACCGACCTCCGGCTTTCAATACGCCGTATTTGCTGGCTTTCGGCATCTGCCGCAGGTAGTCGGTAAACTCCGAAAGAAATTCCTTATCGACGTCCCGAAAAGCGATGTAATCGCCACGAAACAGTTTCAACGCACGGACGGTATTGAGCACCGTGCGGGCATAGTTCGTACTCCCCTGCCCGGCGGACTGCTTTCCGATACCCTCCAAATAGTCGAGCAAGTTCGCTTTGGACTTGTTCGTATTTTGGAATCCATGTGCATCGTTCTGCACCTCGACGATCCGCTTGCTCTGAATCGCTTTGGCAAGGGCGAGCGTCGCCTCGTTCTTCGCCTTATCCTCCCTCGTCCGTTCGGGGATAAGGTATAGTTTCAGAAACTCGTACTTCCGTTTGCCGCCGACATAATTCTCCTTGCGGATTACGTCACCCGTATAGTAATCCAAATAGATGGATTGGTTTCCGTTGGACAGTTGCTTGAACCGGATTCGCACCGGCTCCTTCAATTTGACCGTCTGTTTCTGCTTCGCCATACCGCTCCTGTTTATTACTTCAACGGCAAATATAGCGAATTTGTTTTGTTAGCACCGTATTTTGAGTAACAAAATAGTAACAAATATCGGGCAATTATCGGCTTTGATGGGGAAATTACAAAAACAATAGAAAAATCTTCAATCAAATATAAATAGCTGTATTTTAGTGGTTTATGTTTGATTTTTCGCCGTTTTTCTATCCTTTTTATAAATCTGATAACTGTTCACGAAGTTCTGCCACACGATGTACGCCGTGGGGGCGATCGAGGAGATCGGGTCGAGGAACGACTGGGCCATCCACACCGCGAGGACCGTGTTTTTCTGCCCGAGGGACTGGCCGCCCGCAGGAGCGTCGCCGTAACGGCGGCCCAGCATGCGCCCCACCTTGAACTGCCCGAGGCAGATCGCCAGCGCGGCGAAGGCCAGCCACAGTTCCGTCGAGAGCGAAGCGTCGTGCAGGTCGAGGATGAAGGCCGTCGTGCGTCCGATGATGACCAGCAGCGACGCCAGCCACATATAGAACGAAATCTGGCTGTGGTCGCCGACCCATTTCGCCGCCTTGGGGATGACCAGCCGGCAGAACTGCGCCGCGGCGAACGGCATCACCAGCAGCGGCGCGATGCGGGCCAGGATCTGTGCGAAGGTGCACGCCCCCGTTCCCGTGAAGGTCAGAATCACGGGCGCCAGCAGCGCGACGGCCATGTTACAAAGCAGGCTGTACGTAGCCATCGTGGCGACGTTGGCCCCCAGCATACCCCCGATGACCACCGCGGCCATCGCCACGGGGGCCAGCACGCAGACCATCGCTCCCTGCGCCAGGATGACGTTCAGCGGCCGCAGCAGCAGAAAAACCCCGATGCAGACCACCGTCTGAAACAGCAGCAGCCACACGTGAAGCATCGAAGGCTTCATCTGGCTGGGCTTCACGCGGCAGAAGGTGACGAACAGCATCAGGAAAATCAGCGTCGGGGTGATCATCTGCCCCGAAAGCTCCTCCAGCGCCGAGATCGGACGGCACAGCAGCGCCCCGACAACCATGGCCATCGGCATGGCGACGGTCTTCACATTGCGGTGCAGATGTTCCAGCAGGTGCATTTTAAGCCAGCAGCTCCTTGACCTTGGCCGAAATATCCTTGCCGTCGGCGCGGCCCGCGAGCCTCTTCGAAGCCACGCCCATCACCTTGCCCATCTCCTTCATCGACGTGGCGCCGACCTCGGCGATCAGGGCCTTCACCTCGGCGGTCAGCTCCTCCGGGGTGAGCTGCTTGGGCAGGAACTCCTGGAAAACGGCCACCTGGGCCAGCTCCTCCGACGCCAGGTCCGCACGGTTTTGCTCGGAGAAGATCGCCGCCGAGTCGGTCCCCTGCTTGGCGAGCTTCGAGATGATCTTCAGCACGTCGGCATCGGGCAGTTCGGCGATCTCCGGACCTGCGGTCTTGGCCTCGATGATGTATTTCTTCGCATTGCGCAGCGCGCTCAGGCGCACCGTGTCCTTGGCCTTCATGGCCTCCATGATTCCTTTCGAAATCTGCTGTTCCAACGACATAACTCTAAATGATTTAATCGGTTATACAATTTATTTATCATTCCGCTTCAGGAGGAATCGCAGCACGTCGCGCATCAGCCGGTCGCGCTGCACGCTGTCGGGGAGCGACTCGAAGGGGAAACCCATGACGAAAGTCCGTCCTCCGGCGTCGCAGGCCACGCCCGCCGTGCGGCCGTTGTCGTCGTAGCGCATCACGGCGAAAGCGCCCGCACCTGCGGGTTTCAGCGCATCGGCCTGCTCGACGATGTAACGGTCGCGGCGGTATTCGGTGTTGAAGCGGTATTCGCCGCGTGAAAACGACGTGTTCGAAGTCATGACCCGCACCCGTCCGCGTTCCGAAGGATGTCCCCCGTCGGAGTCGATGCGGAGCACCTCCCGGGCGAACGCGCGCCCCTCCTCCGGGGCCCCTTCGGCCCAAAGGTCGGCCGCCACGTAGCTTCCCGACACAAAGAGCGTTCCGCCGCCGGCCAGGTAACGCCGCAGGGCGCTCTGCAACTCCGGCGGGAAGGTCCGGAAAGCCGGTTCGCACACCCCGCGGCCCAGCGGCGTGGTGCGCTGCTTGCCCAGGATCAGGTCGACGGCCGGATAGGCTTCGAGCGACACCTCGCCCCGCTCCACGGCCCGGGCCGACGCCGAGCAGAACGAGTAGCCCGCCGCCGCGACGGAACGTCCGTGCAGGGCCGGATAGTCGAACGTATTGCCGCCGATCACGTCGGTCTCCCAGTCGCACGCGCAGGCCCCGAGGGCGACGCTGTCGACGTTGCAGCGGGCCTGCGCGAGGTCGAAGACGCGCTGCGCTCCGATAAAGGCGATGTCCTGCCGGTCCGCAACGCCCCCATCGAGGTCCATGCGGAATCCGGCCAGCGAATCGCTCCGTTCGCTCTGCGGGGCACTCACACGGTCGAACCCGTTGACGATCAGCACGCAGCCCTTTTCGTCGGGCACGCGGCAGGCCGCAAGCGTCTCGCTCGGGAAGCTCTCGCCGCCCTCGTTGACGGCCGTGACCCGGTAGGCGTACATGCGTCCCGGCTCCTGCCGGACGGTCAGGCGGGGTTTGTCGACATAGCGGCCGTTGTCGAAACCGCCGTCGTCCACGCGCGTGTAGACCACATAGCCCGTCGGCGCGGCGGTCGCTTCGAGCGGGTCCATCACCGGACTCCACGAGAGCGCGACCTCGCCGTCACCGGCGAATTCCGCGGCAAACGCCTCGACCGGCAGCGGCTGCACTACATAAGGTAAACCGTATTGCGAGCTGATATAGCGCAGGATACCCTTGTAAACCGCGCGGCTCACGAGGAACTTGAACCGCGGGTCGTGCCCCAGGCGCATGTCGGCGAAATTCTGGTGCGACAAGAGCTCGAGCAGCATCGTCGGGACGCCCGGCACGCGCGCTTCGTAATAGGCGCGGTTCCACATCCCGCGGCGGCTCCAGTCGGGTTCGCAGGTGCGGCGGATGTCTTCGACGATCTGTGTCTGCACGAGGTCCGTCAGGTCGCGCGAACGGTAGCGGTCGGCCCCGCCCTGGAATTTGCCCTTGTTCTCGCGGGTGAAGAAGATGCCCAGCGTGCCGATGATGCCGTCGCCGTCGCGCACCCCGGCGTCGGAGTGGAACGCCAGCGCCATGTCGACCGGAATGCGCAGTCCCGCGGAGTCGGGCAGGCGTTCCGAACCGCCCATCAGGGCATTGACCCAATGGGCGCGCGACATGTAGTCGTCCTTGTAGTCGTCGGTATGGTTCTTCGGCGTGTAGACCTCTTCCGGAAATCCCGCCCACTGGAGCCAGTAGCGCGCACCCTCGCAGAAACGCGGGTAACCGCTGGTCTCCGCGGTATACTCCATGTCGGGCAGACGCAGCGAGTCGCAGGGCGTGCGGGCCACGTTGCCGTAGCCGCCGCCGATCTTCACCGCGTCGGCCGAAACGATGCGCCCGTCCTTCCGCGAACGGTTCGTGAGGGTCACGACCTCCTGCCGTCCGGCGGCGAACGGAAAGCGCCCGAGGTAAATCCACGTCCCGCCGCCCATCGTCTGATTGACAGCCAGCGAGGTCTCGCCGCCGAGGTGGCGGACCGTATAATGCGCGTCGTCGGCGCTTTCGGGCGTCGATTCGTAGCTCACGTAGACGGCGTATTCGCCCCGCTCGGGGATGTCGGCACGCCACACGGCACGGCTCGTGGCCCCGCCGGTCACGGTGCGCGCACGGCGCGTCGTGCCGTCGCGGAAGGGATTTTCGCCCGTAAGGTAAACCTGCCGGAGGTGCGCGAAGCCCGTGCCGCCGCTCTCCCACGCCCCCTCCTCCGCATACTGCCCGGCATTGTCGTTATCGGCCAGCACTTCGTGCTTCTGCACGTCGCGTTCGCGAGGCAGCAGCACGCACGCCCCGGCGTTTTCGAGCATCGGAACCAGGTAGGGCAAAACGTAGCTTTGCGTATAGAGGTCCTCGCAGGTCTGCCAGAGCGCCGAACGCTGCCATTTCCAGCGGTTCTCCGTCTGGTCGAAATAGCGTCCGTGGCTCTGCCACAGGGCGATATGGCGTCCCGAAAGTCCCCGCGCGGGAGTCTCGGGAGCTGAAAGGCGCGTCACGAGCGGCCGCCCGGAGCGGTTGGTGAAGAGGACGATCCTCTTTTTGTCGACGAGTTTGCGCACCTGCGCGGCGTTGCGGCAGGCCAGCGGGATCAGTTCGGAGACCTCGCGGTTGTCGGTATAGAGTTCGATGGAGGCCTTGCGGAACTCATGCGGCAGCAGGGCGCGCACCGAGTCGCGCATGGCCCGCAGGTTGTCCTCGCGGAAGGGATAGTTGGCCAGCCCCGCCGTGGCATAGATCCGCACCCGGCCGCGCGAGGCCTTGACGGCCTGGACGCGCACGGTGATCGGTTCCGGCTTCTGGTAACCGCCCGACACCTCGCGCGAAACGATGCGCGAGAGGGTCCGGCCGATCTCCTGCCGCGTCGCGGAACCGATTTCCGCGGCGGAGACTTCACTTAAAGCAAAGAGTGAGATTAGAAGGTATAAAATTCTATTTTTCATGGTGTTTTGCAAGCAATAACATGCCGACCATCGTAAAGGCGGCATTGTAAATCAACAGTTCGAAACCAATCTGATAGCCCCAGGTCTTCAACGCCCACCACTGCACCAGCGCACTCAACGCCGGAGCCGCGAGGGCCACCAGCGGCATCCAGCGGTCGCGGACCTTCAGGCGCGTGAACATCCCGAAGGCGAACATGCCCAGAATCGGGCCGTAGGTATAGCTGGCGACCTTGTAGACCAGATTGATGACGCTGTCGTCGGCCCAATACTCGAAGGCCAGGATCACCCCGGCCATCAAAAGCGCCATCGCCACGTGGACCCCGCGGCGGATGCGCGTGAGGCGTGCGTCGCCATAACGTTTCGTGCCTTCGAGAATATCCACCGTGAAGGAGGTCGTGAGGGCCGTAAGGGCCGACCCGGCAGCTGAATAAGTACTTGAAATAAGACCTACAACAAACAGAATGCCAACGACAAGCGGCAGTCCTCCTTCGACGGCTACCAGCGAAAAGACCTGGTCGCTCTTGGCGGGTGCGGCCATACCGCTGCGCTCCATATACAAATAGAGCAGCACGCCCAGCACGAGGAACAGGAAGATGACGAAAATCTGGCTCACGGCCGTCAGCACGATGTTCTTCTGCGAGTCGCGCGGCGTGGCGCAGCTCAGGTTGCGCTGCATCATGTCCTGGTCGAGTCCGGTCATGGCCACCAGCAGGACGATGCCCGCGGCGAACATCTTCCAGAAATAGCGGTCAGAAGCGGGATCGTCGAAGAAGAAAATGCGCGACATGGGCGAAGCGGAGACCTCGCGGACCGTGTCGGCGAACGAGAGGCCGAGTCCCCGCACGATGAAGACGATCGACAGCGCGAGGCTCGCCACGAGGCAGAAAGTCTTGAGTGTATCGGTCCAGATCAGCGATTTGACGCCGCCCTGCCGGGTGTAGAGCCAGACGAAAAACATCGTGACGAGGGCGTTGGCCCAGAACGGGAAGCCGTAGTGCGAAAAGACCAGCAGCTGCATCACGGCGCAGACCACATAGACGCGCAGCGCGGCGCCCAGCATCTTCGAAATGAAGAAAAACCACGCCCCGGTGCGGTGGGAGCTTACGCCGAAGCGGTCGTCGAGATACTCGTAGAGCGAGACCACACGCAGGCGGTAGAACGTGGGAATGAGGACGAAAGCCACAACCAGCTGCCCCACCGTGAAACCCGCGACCATCTGCATGTAGGAAAACGAGTCGGCGGCCACGGAGCCGGGAACCGAAATGAAAGTCACGCCCGACATCGCGGCGCCGATCATGGCGAAAGCCGCCATGTACCACGGGGTGCGGCGGTTGCCGGTGAAGAAGCCGGCGTTGTCGGCGCGGCGGCCCGAAGCCCATGCGATGGCGAACAGGACGGCTATGTAGCCCAGGACGGTGGCGGTGACGGCGGCAGGAGTCATGACGTGTATTTGGGTTCGGATTACAAAGGTATAAAAAAAGACGGACACGAAGGCCGGTCGGCACGGATTTTATAAACCCGAAAACAGGATGCGGAAGATCGTACGTTTTATTGGATTTCCGGAAAAAACAGCTATTTTTGCTACTACTTAAAAACATCAAACCCTTAAACGATATGGCATTTTTCAAAGAATTCAAGGAGTTCGCCCTCAAAGGCAACGTAATGGACATGGCTGTCGGTGTGATCATCGGCGGCGCATTCGGTAAAATCGTATCGTCGCTCGTGAACGACATCCTGATGCCGCCCATCGGCGCGCTGATCGGAAACACCGACTTCTCGCAGCTGCGGCTCGACATCTCGAAGGTCCGCGACGTGACGTCGAACGCCATGCACTCCGTGGGCGACATGGTGATCGGAGGAGCCGACCCCGCGCAGGCTGCCGCCGCCGCGGAGCCGATCTACTGGAACTACGGCGCATTCATCCAGCAGTGCGTGGATTTCACGATCCTGGCGCTCTGCGTGTTCCTGATGGTCAAGCTGATGAACCGGCTGATGAAGAAAAAGGAAGAGGCGCCGGCCCCCGCTCCCGAACCGCCCGCACCGACGAAGGAGGAGCTGTTGCTCACCGAAATCCGCGACCTGCTGAAAGAACAGAAGAAATAAGCGGGGAGGGAAATCCCGAAACGAAAAAGTCCGGCCTTATCGGCCGGACTTTTTGCAGAAGGCTACTCCTCCTTTTTATGGGTATATTCCTGCAGGACGTAGGTCGTGAAGATCGGGAAGAACATCATGCCCAGCGACGGAAGCAGCACGCAGAAGACCTTGCCGACGGCCGTGACGGGGAAAATCTCCGCACCGACGGTCGTGACGTTCATCCACGCCCACCAGAGCGCATTGCCGAAACCGTGGAGCTTGGGATTGACGAGTACCTCGTAGTCGTAGAACACCAGCCCGGAGATATAGGTGAAGACGACGACGGTGAAGATATAGGCGAAAAAGAGCCTCCGCATCTTGTTTTCGGAGACCAGCCACCGCACGATGATCACCATGGCCAGGAAGGCCCGAAGCAGCGGAATAAGGCCCACAAGCACACCCCAGTCGTGGGTCATGCGGACGCCGCTCCACGCCAGAATGTTCAGGTAGGGAACCGAAAGCAGCAGGAACAGCAGGTTACGCCAGAAAAAACGGCCAGGACGCTCGGCAGCGGCCCAGCGGACGAAGAAATCGCACAGGAAAACGAGGCAGACGATGAACTGGATCGCAAGGTAGGTGCGGGACATGTTGACATGGTCGCCGGCAATGATCTCCCAGGAGATAGCCACGAGGAGCACCAGTCCGGCAATGAGTTTGACGACGCCGAGCGTATCACGGATTCCGGCACGCGCAGATTGAGTAAGAGACATAGATTACGGTTTTTTCCGTAGTACGTTCAAAATCAATGCCACAACCCGAAACCGCAAATTTTACAGCGTTTTTTTGCCGAAAGATTTTGCACGATTGAAAATTTCTATTACCTTTGCACTCGCTTTCAGCAATGGCGGGTTAGCTCAGCTGGTTAGAGCGCATGATTCATAATCATGAGGTCCCGAGTTCAAGTCTCGGACCCGCTACGGAAGGAAACGGAGGTCTAAATGATCTCCGTTTTTTTCGTTATCCGGGAAAACCGGGCGAATATCCGGAAAACAGGTATATTTGCAGGAACAGCGACCATCATGGAAAAGAAAACGATACTGGCGGCCTGCGCGGCCGCGACACTGGCGCTCACCGGGTGTTCCGGAGGGTTCAGCGCCGCAGAGAAGGGGATCATTCACGCCGGGGAGGGCGAAATCATGCGCGTACTGACCGTCGGAGACCCGGCCGACTCGCTCGTCCTGCGTCAAAAGGCCGCTCCGGTGACCGGGCGGATGCTCCGGACGGACGACTATGCCGTCCTGCGCCGCAGGATGCTCGCAACGGTGCAGGACCCGCAGAACACGGGCGTCGGCATCGCCGCTCCGCAGGTGGGGATTCTCCGGCGGATGATCGCCGTGCAGCGTTTCGACAAGCCCGGCGAACCGTTCGAATTCTACCTGAACCCGGAGATCGTCGAATCGTCGGCCGAAACCGCCCCGGGACGGGAGGGATGTCTCTCGGTTCCGGGACTCGCGGGCACGGTGGTGCGGGCGCAGCGGATCGTATTGCGCTACCGCGACGAGCTGTTCGCCGAAAAGACGGAGACGATCGACGGATTCACGGCCGTAATCTTCCAGCACGAGACAGACCATCTCGACGGGATTCTCTATACCGACCGGACGGACGAAGCCCCCACGCCGGAAGAGTAGCCTCCCCTGCCGGGAAACGGCGGAGCACACCGGACTGCAAAGCCTCCGGAAGACGGGAGCACCGAAGCGCGCAGGCACACACACGGGGCAGGGTTTTCCGGACGGAGAACGGGTAAAGCCTTCGGAGAACGGGAACACCGGAGCGCGCAGAGACACACGGGGCAGGCCCCTTCCGTCCGGAGAACCGGCAGAAGGGCGAATCCCGCAACGGTCAGACCAGTTCGCGGAGGTGCTTCAGATTGCTCTTGGCGGTAGCGACGACCTCGTCGGCTCGGCCCGAGAGAATCAGTTTGGTCATGGCCAGCGCAAAGCCCTTCATCTGCGCAAACTCGACCTTCGGGGGCATCGCCAGCGCATTGGGGTCGGTCCGGACGTTCACCAGAACGGGACCCGGGGTATCGAAGGCCTCGGTCAGCACCGCCTCTACGCTGTCGGGCGCATCCGCCGTGAATCCACGGATGCCCATGGCCCGGGCAATGGCCTCGAAATCGGGATTGCACATGTCGGTCTGCCAGTCGGGAAGTCCAGCGACCTCCATTTCCAGTTTCACCATCCCCAGCGAACGGTTGTCGAAGACGACGATCTTCACCGGGAGCTTATACTCCACGATCGTCGCCAGGTCGCCCAGCAGCATCGAGAGTCCCCCGTCGCCGCACAGTGCCACGACCTCCTGTCCGGGCCGCGCGAAAGCCGCGCCGATGGCCATGGGAAGGGCATTGGCCATCGAGCCGTGGTTGAACGAGCCGAGCATCCGGCGGCGGCCCGTGGCGCGCAGGTAACGCGCTCCCCACACACAGCACATACCCGTGTCGACGGTGAAGATCGCACTGTCGGAAGCCAGCGAGTCGATCAGCGTCGCTACGTATTCGGGGGCGATATTGCCCGTACTCCCCCGCTTCGAGGCCACGGCCGCCATGTCGTCGCACAAGGCGCGGTAGATTTTCAGCTGACGGTCGAGGAACGTCCGGTCGGAACGTTCGCGCAGCATCGGAAGCAGGGCCTGCAGAGTGTCCTTCACATCCCCGGCAAGCCCCAGTTCGACCCGGGCGCGGCGGCCGATGCGCTCGGGTCGGATGTCCACCTGCGCGATGCGGCACTCCGAGGGCAGAAAACAGTCGTAGGGGAAATCCGTGCCCAGCAACAGCAGCAGGTCCGATTCGTGCATGGCTCCGTAGGCCGAAGGAAGGCCCAGCAGGCCCGTCATGCCGATCTCATACGGATTGTCGTACTGCACCTCCATCTTCGCCTTGAAAGTATATGCCACGGGAGCCTTGAGCATCGCGGCGAGCCGCACGACCTCGTCGTGGGCTTCGCGGGCGCCGATGCCGCAGAAGACCGTGATGCGTTCGGCCGAACCGATCATTTCGGCCAGCTGCCGCAGCTCGCCGTCGAGCGGACGGTAAATGCCATGCGACGGCAGCGGTCCCGAGGCTCCGGGGCTTTCGGCGCAGGGGCTGGCCGCCACGTCGCCCGGAAGTCCCACTACGGCCACCTCGCGCTTGTGGACGGCGTGCTGCAATGCGGCAGGCAGCATCCGCGCGAACTGCGCGGGAGTGACGGCCATCTGGTTGTAACCGCTGCAATCGTCGAAAAGACGGATCGGATCGGTCTCCTGGAAATAGCCCGTGCCGAACTGATCCGACGGGCAGGTCGAAGCGATGGCCAGCACGGAGCAGTTGCTCCGGTGGGCGTCGTAGAGTCCGTTGATCAGGTGGACGTGCCCCGGACCGCTGCTGCCCGCGCAACAGGCAATGCCGTTGAGTTCGGCTTCGGCCGCAGCCGCGAAAGCCCCGCTCTCCTCGTGGCGCATGTGGACCCACCGGACGGTTCCGGCGCGACGCACGGCGTCGTTGACTTCGTTCAGGCTGTCGCCCGTCACGGCGTAGATGCGGCGGATACCCGCCCGGCAAATGGTTTCGACCAGCTGGTCGGCTACTTTCTTTCCCATAATATCGGTATTTTCAACTGTTTGCATCGTCCCGTAAGCGTCCAAGATCAATACCAAAGTCGCCGAAAAAAAGTTCCGTCCGCAACGCATTCGGGCGCTGCGGACGGAATGGTGTCCGGAAAGAGTGTATCGCGTTACCCGATCTCCATCAGAACGGCGTCGGTAGCCACGGTCTGCCCCTGACGGACCAGAATCTGCTTGACCGTACCGGTGAAATCGCTCGTGATGGCGTTCTCCATCTTCATCGCTTCGAGAACGGCGACCTCCTGTCCGGCCTTCACCGCGTCGCCGACCTTTACCTTGAGTTCGATGACGCGGCCCGGCAGCGGAGCCGTCACGACGTTGCCCGTGATCACGGCCTGCGGCTCCCCGGCGGGCTTCTCCTCGGCCTTGGCAACAGGTTCGGCGGGCTTCGAAGCCTCGTAGGCCTTCACCTTCATATTGGTAAGGAAAGTCTTGGCGACCAGCGGGAACAGCTCCAGCAGCAGCACCTCCTTCTCATTGGCGGCGAGTTTCACTCCGCCGGCTTCGGGCAGCTCGGGGTTGGGCTGCATCTGGTATTTCGAGGTGTCGTAGGGAGTCTCCTCGCGCACGCCGCAGATCTTGAAACGGAACTCGGGGTCGATCTTCACCGGCGTCTTGCCGTACTCGCCCTTCACGAGCCCCACGAACTGCGACGACTTGTTGGTGTACATCGGACGTCCGGCCTTCTCGTCGAGGGCGCAGTTGACGGCCTGGGCACCCACGATCTGCGAAGTGGGAGTCACCAGCGGCGGCAGACCCGCAGCCAGGCGCACCGACGGAATCAGCTCCATGGCGCGGGGCAGGATCTCCTCGGCCTTGAGCTGCTTGAGCTGGGCGACCATGTTCGAATACATGCCGCCGGGAATCTCGGCCTTCTGCACCAGTTCGTTCGGGGCCGGGAAGCCGAAATAGGCCTCGATCTTACGGCAGGCGTCGATCGTGCCATTCTCGTCGTCGCGCTGCGCCGCGGCGATCGCCCGGTCGAACAGGGCGTCGATCTCGGCGGGAAGCGTGTCGGTCACCGGGTTGAACGCCTTCGGCTCGGGTTTCTCGACGCCGAAGACCGACTGGTTCAGCTCCTTGCGGATGTCGCGCAGCCGGGTGTTGATCTTGGCCACAGCCTCCATGTTCACGCCCGTTTCGATGCCCAGCTTCTTGCAGAAGACGTGGATCAGCTCGATGGCCGGGGCGCCCGTGCCTTCGGCGAAGTACCAGCAGTTGGTGTCCACGATGTCGGCCCCGGCGATGATGGCCGAAAGCACCGAAGCCAGTCCGTAGCCCGGCGTGCAGTGGGTATGGAAATCGACGGGAATCGAAAGGTTCTTCTTCAGCAGGCGCACCAGCGTGGCGACGCGGCGCGGCGGAATCAGACCCGACATGTCCTTGATGGTGATCATGTCGGCACCCAGCTCCGCCATCTGCCGGGCCTTGTCGAGGAAATAGGCGTCGGTGAAGACCGGCTTGGGATTCGACTTGCCCGTCAGCTTGGCCCAGAAACCCGGCTCGGGGTATTTCGGGTCCACGGTATAGCAAACCGCACAGTCGGCGATGCCGCCGTACTGCTTGACGTATTTGACGGTCGATTTCACGTTGTCGACGTCGTTCAGGGCGTCGAAGATCCGCATGATGCCCAAACCGCTCCGGATCGAATTGCGGCAGAAACCGTCGATGATTTCGTCCGTATAGGGCGAGTAGCCGAACAGGTTGCGGCCGCGCGAAAGGGCCGTGAGTTTCGAGACATCGCCCACTGCCTTGTAGATGGTTTCGAGGCGCGTCCACGGATTCTCGCCGAGATAACGCATCACCGAGTCGGGAACGGCGCCGCCCCACACCTCCATCGCATAGAAATTGGCATCTTTGTAGAACGGCAGGCAGCGGTCGATCTGCTCCTGGTTCATACGCGTTGCAAACGACGACTGCTGGCCGTCACGCAACGTAAGGTCTCTGATTTTGAGATTTCTCGCCATTTTGTAATATCAATTTAAGGGTTCTTTGGCACGAATCTATTGTTATTCCAATAACAAAGGTAATAAACCCTCACGAATATGCAACTTTTTTCCGGGGAATTTTCAGGAAAAACACCTCATCTGCTTTCTTTCCGTAAAAAAAGGCGAAAAACAGAACAATCATCCGCCCGACCTGCCGCCGGGCACGAACAGTTCCCGGTCGGGAAGCCCGTCGAGGTACTTGCGCTTGAAGATATTGACGCAGAAAACGAACATCGCCAGCATCAGCGGCCCGAAGATGACGCCCATGAACCCGAACAGCGACAGGCCGATGAAGACCCCGAAGATCGTGACGAGCGGATGCACGTCGGCCATCTTCTTCTGCATGACCATCCGCACGAGGTTGTCCACCTGCGTGACGACCAGCGTGCCGTACATCGCCAGCCCGACACCCTGTCCCCAGTTGCCGTCGAGGCTCATGTAGGCCGCCAGCGGAAGCCACACGAGGGCCGTGCCGACGATGGGCAGGATCGTGGCGAAGCAGGTCAGCACGCCCCAGAAAAGCGGCGCGGGAACCCCGAAGGCCAGGTAGCCGATGTAGGCCACCACGCCCTGCGAGACGGCCAAAAGCGGAATGACGATGGCGTTCGAGCGGACGATCATGTGAATTTCACGCATCACGCTGCGTGCCACGCGGCGGTCGAACGGCAGGATTTCACGGCAGTAGGTCTCCATGCGCAGGCCCCCGATCAGCATGAAATAGAGCACGAAGAGCAGCACGACGAGGTTGACCGAGAAGTTCACGATGCCGCCCACGAGCCACTGCCCCGCCTTGGGAAGGTAGCCCAGCACCGATTGCAGGTTGCTCTCGGACCAGAGGTCGTAGCCGGTTTTCTGCTGGATAAGGTCGGCGACGTGGCGGACCGGCGTGACGACCGACTGCGGGTCGAGGGCCACACCCTGGATCTTGTCGACGACCATCCAGACGATCAGGCTGATCGGAATGAGGAAGAAGAAGATCGCCTCGCCGAGCAGCAGCGACGCCGCAAGGCTCCGCCGCCACCGCCGCCGTTCGCTCAGGAACCACATCTGACGCCGCAGCAGCACGTAGATCGTCACGGCCCCCAGCAAACCGCCCAAAAAAGGAGTCAGCTCGACGAAGATCGTGAGACCCAGTCCCGCAATAAGCACGAAAAGCGAATAACGCCAGTATTTTTCACGCACCGAAAGCATACTCCCGGCCCCGCGCAAGGAACGTGCCGCAGGCTTCCGGACCGGACCGCCAAAATGTTGAAACATTGTCGACTAAAAAATAGCAGTATTCTGTTGCGGCGCACAAATATTTGATATATATTTGCGACATGGAAAGAATGGCCGAAATCGTCCATAAGGACACCCCGAAAATGAATACCCGTCATTGGCGAAAGCCGCTTTCAGAACACACATACGACTGACGAGGGATATTCCTGCAGAAGGAATGTCCCTCGCGGCTTTTTTCAAAACGCCCGAATCCGGAAACCAAAACGTCGCAAAAACGAAAACACGCGATCCATTCACAACGAAAAACCCAAAAATCCCTTATTCACAAAAACCAATGTTTATGAAGAAACTTTTCCTTCTCATGCTCTCGATTTTCGCATGCTGCGCAGCCGATGCGCAGGTGACGACTTCGGGAATGAACGGTACGGTGACCGACATCGACGGGCAGCCGCTCGTCGGCGCTACGGTAATCGCCGTGCACACCCCCTCGGGCACGCAGTACGGCGCCATCACCAACAAGAACGGCGACTACAACCTGCAGGGACTGCGCACGGGAGGCCCTTACACGGTGACCTTCTCGTTCGTAGGCTGCCAGTCCGTCGAATTCCCGGGGCTGATGCTGTCGCTGGGCCAGACCCTCAAGCGCGACGCCGTCCTCAAGGACAGCCAGCAGCTCGAAGCCGTGGTCATCACGGCCGACGGCAAGAACAGCTCGATGAACGTCAACCGAGCAGGAGCTGTCACCAGCATCTCCAACGAGCAGATCGAACTGATGCCCTCGGTCAACCGCAGCATGAACGACATCATGCGCCTCACGCCCCAGGCCTCCTCGACCACCTCGGGACTCGCAATCGGCGGCGGCAACTACCGCCAGTCGTACGTGACGGTCGACGGCGCGGCATTCAACAACATGTTCGGCATCGGCGGCAACCTGCCCGCAGGAGGCTCGCCCATTTCGCTCGACGCACTGGAGCAGGTATCGGTGTCGGTAACCCCCTTCGACGTACGTCAGAGCGGCTTCACGGGAGGTGCGATCAACGCCGTCACCAAGTCGGGAACCAACGACCTGAAAGTCTCGGCATACCTCTACTCCAAGAGCGACCAGCTCCAGGGCGACAAGTACGACGGCGGCAAACTGTCGCTGAGCGAGATGCGGAACAACACCCTCGGATTCAGCATCGGCGCCCCGATCATCAAGAACAAGCTCTTCGTGTTCGCCAACTTCGAGCGCGAGTGGAACACCACGCCGGGCAACTCCCGGCTGGCCCGCACGAGCGAAAGCCAGGATTTCGGCAGGGACCTGCAGTACAACCGCCCGACCACCGCGAAACTCGACGAAATGAGCCGGTTCCTGATCGACAGCTACGGCTACAATCCCGGCGCCTACCAGAACTATTCGGTGAAGACCCCCGGCTACAAGCTCATGGCACGCGTGGACTGGAACATCAACCGCAACCACGCGCTGAACGTGCGGTTCAGCAGGACGCAGAACAAGTATTCGTCGGCCCCGTCGTCGTCGATCTCGCCGCTCAATGCCAAATATGCATACGATAAAGACAACTACGGCCGCACCTCGATCTACGCCATGTATTTCGGAAATTCGCGCTACTATCAGGAGCAGAACTTCACGTCGGTGGCCGCCGAACTCAACTCCCGCTTCATGGACAGCCGCCTGACCAACACGCTGCGCTACACCTATTCGCACCAGTACGAGCCGCGCAGCTACGACGGCGGCATCTTCCCGACGGTGGACATCCTGGAGGCCACCGAGAGCGGCACGAGCGCCCTGTACGCCTCGTTCGGACTCGACCCCTTCACCGAAGGAAACCTGCGCGAAGTGTCGACGCACATCGTAACCGACGAAATCGGCTACACGCTGGGCAAACACCGGCTGGTGGCCGGCCTGCAGTTCGAGCACAACCTGACCACGAACGGTTACCTGCAGGGCGGCGCCGGATACTACGTCTACGAGAGTTGGGACGACTTCAAGAACGACAAGGCCCCGCTGGCGTTCCGCATCGCACACGGCAACAACGACGCATTGTCGCAGGCGTTCCCCCAGTTCTCCCACATGCAGTATTCGGTCTATTTCCAGGACGAGATCAACGTGAGCGAGCGTTTCAAGGCGACGGTCGGACTGCGTTTCGAAGTTCCGGTCTATCCGTCGATCTCGGGCAACGAAAACAAGGATTTTACGGAGATTTTCGCGGAACACGGCGGCTACAAGACCTCGGACATGCCCAAGGCGCGTCTGTCGGTGGCTCCCCGCGTAGGCTTCAACTGGGACATGACCGGCGAGCGCAAGTATATCCTCCGCGGAGGTACGGGCGTATTCAACGGCCGCCTGCCCTTCGTATGGCTCGTATCGGTGGCCGGAAACAGCAACACCATCCAGAACGGACTGACGCTTTACAGAGACGACAAAGAGCGGACAAAACCCATGCCGTCGTTCCACACCAATGTCAAAGACATGCTGGAAGACGTATACAAGGGAACCTACGAAGGACATGACCTGGCGGCCAACACGCAGCCGACCATTCTGGACAAGAACCTCAAAATGCCTTCGACGTGGAAAAGCTCGCTGGCCCTGGACCTGAAACTTCCGGGCGACGTCAACCTCA
The DNA here is from genome assembly GCF_042852885.1 of Alistipes sp. i18-0019-D1. Classification (NCBI taxonomy): domain Bacteria; kingdom Pseudomonadati; phylum Bacteroidota; class Bacteroidia; order Bacteroidales; family Rikenellaceae; genus Alistipes; species Alistipes sp. i18-0019-D1. The sequence continues at coordinate 3,360,882 of NZ_AP031424.1, read as the reverse complement.
ATATCGAAGGTATCTACAACAAGGACTTCAACTCGGTGACCGTCACCAAGCTCGGCATGGTCGAGAGAGAGGGCGGCATCCAGCTCCCGGGCGAACCCGGCACACGCACCTACTGGGATAGCCAAAATATCAAGAATAAAGACGGCGAGACCGTCAATCCCTATCTGATCAACAATACCGACGATCTGGACGGTTACTACGCCTCGATCTCGGCACAGGTGTCGAAAACCTGGGGATTCGGCCTCTCGGTGATGGCGGCCTACACCTATTCGAGCGCCAAGAACGTGATCGACGGCATCGGCGACCAGGTGACCTCGGCATTCAGCACCAACACGTTCAACAAGAACGGTTCGAACGTGCCCGAACTGGGTTACGCATCCTACGTGTCGCCCCACCGCATCCTGCTCAACGTCGGCTACCGCCTCGCGCACAAGAGGGGCGCGTCGAACTTCGGTCTCTACTACGAGGCGTTCCGTCAGGGATATATCGGTTCGTACTCCTATTCGCGCTACTCCTACACGATGTACGTGCAGAGCGGCAAGTACCAGAATCCCGTGACGAACGACCGCGGCGCCGTGAACCTGATCTACATCCCGACCCGCGAGGAACTCGACGGCATGCCGTTCACGTCGGACGAAAACAGGGAGGAGTACTGGAAATTCATCCAGAACGACGACTATCTCTCGAAGCACACCGGCGAATACTCGAAGCGCGGCGGCGCCGTGATGCCTTGGCAGCACATGCTGAACTTCCGCTTTTCGCAGGACTTCTACATCAACGTCAAAGGCAAGCGCAACACGATTTCGCTGGGTCTGGACGTCAACAACATCGCCAACATGCTCAACCGCGACTGGGGCAACGTGAAACAGATCAGCACGACCAATATTCTGAAATACGAGAACGACGCCTACACGTTCGACAAACCCACTTGGTCGAAGTATGCCAGCACGATTTCGACCTGGTCGGCGATGTTCAGCATCCGCTACACCTTCAACTGATCCTCCGGAATCAGTCCCAAAAGAGAGGAGGCCGGTATGTACCGGCCTCCTCTCTTATTATAAGGTCCTATTCACAGCAGCCGTTCCCGCAGGGCGTCGCATGCGGCATCGGGATCGCGGTGGTCGAAGAGGAAGCCGCGGATGCCCAGGGCGGCAGCCGCCTCGATGTTCATTTCCCGGTCGTCGATGAAAAGCGTCTCGGACGGCGTGAGGCCGTAGCGTTCGAGCAGGATTTCGTAGATGCGCGGCTCGGGCTTCACGGTGCGCTCCTCGCAGGAGACCACCTCGCCGTCGAAAAGCCCGTAGACGGGGAAGCGGCGCAGGAAGTCGATGAACTCGCGCGACATGTTCGAAAGCACGTAGAGTTTGTACCCCGCGGCTTTCAGGTCGCCGACGAGCCGTTCGGTCGGCCTGACGGGTTCCTGCAGGTCGACGGCCAGCCGGAGGACGGCGGCACAGGTTTCGCAGGAGCGGCCGGTCATCTCGCTGATGGCGGCGGTCACTTCGGCGAGCGTCGACGTGCCGCGGTCGTACTCCTCCCAGAAGAGCGGCATGCGCGGAGCGCGGAGGAAACTGAAAAATTCGAGCAGTTCGGGGGTGCACTTGCTTTTATCACGGGCGAAAAGGACCCCGCCAAGGTCAAAAACGATGTTTTTCATGGTTACAAATATAATAAAAATTCCGTTGGTGCGGGATTTGCAGGGTGTCCGGGAAACATTCAAACCTATGAATCACGGTATAAGCATCCTTTTCCGCGCCATTCCGCTCGCAATGGCCGCCTTCTGCTTCGCTTACGGAGCCTACGTCTTCTCCGCCGGGACCGACGCGGCGCGCCTGACGGCCGGACCCGTCGTCTTCTACCTCGGGTCCATCTGCATCGCGCTCTACTGCACCGCCGCAACGATCATCCGCCAGATCATCGGAACCTACACGGCCGCCGCGAAGTACCTCTTCCCGGCGATCGGCTACGCGTTCGCCGTGCTGACGCTCATCAGCGGCGCATTCATCATCTCCTCGCACTGGCCCGGGGCGCTGGTCACCGGGCACGTCGTCTGCGGACTGGGACTGATCACGGCCTGCGTAGCCACGGCGGCGACCTCGTCGACACGTTTCAGCCTGATTCCCAAGAACTCCGCCGACGACACCTTTTCGATCAACACGGCGGGATTCACCCGTGCGCAGTCGTCGCTGCTGATCTTCATCGTCGCCGCCGTAGCCGCCGTAGCGTGGATCTGGTGCATCCTGCTCTACACATGCGGAACACTCCCGGCGCACATCGTCGCGGGCAGCGTGATGTTCGGCATCGCCTGCGTCTGCACGTCGCTCATCGCGCTGGTAGCCAGCATCGCCCGGCAGGCCCGCGGCAGCTACACGATGGCCGAGAAACGCAAATGGATGAGTCTCGTGCTGACGATGGGCGCACTGGCCTTCGTGCTGGGGCTGGTCCTGATCTTCGTATTCTGGGGCGAAACGATCAATTTCGTGGGATTCGTGCTGATCGGACTGGCGCTGATCTGCTGGAGCATTTCGAGCAAGGTGATCCTGCTGGCGAAAATCTGGCACGCCGACTTCCCGCTGGCCAACCGCATTCCGATCATCCCCGTACTGACGGCGCTGGCATGTCTGTTCCTCGCGGCATTCCTCTACGAAGAGGCGTTCTTCCACGCCAAATTCTTCGTCCCGGCGCGTGTGCTGTCGGGATTCGGCGCCATCTGCTTCACGCTCTACTCCATCGTCTCGATCCTCGAAAGCGGAGCCGGCAAGAAAGCGTAAGACGCAAAAACTTCGTTCGATGTCAGAGGCGCAGGTTTGTGCTTAAACGAAGCGGGGCACGGATGGGTAGTATAGAAATACGTCCCATTCGTGCCCTGCAAGTGTAAGCGCAAAGATGCCTATATAATCGAAAATTACAAATCTACCAATGCCTCGCCGGTCATCTCGGCAGGCTGCTCCAGCCCCATCAGTTTCAGCACCGTGGGAGCCACGTCGGCCAGAATGCCGTCGTGCACGGCCTTTACGCGGTCGGAAACCACCACGATGGGCACGGGATTGAGCGAGTGCGCCGTGTTGGGCGTGCCGTCGGCATTGACGGCGTTGTCGGCGTTGCCGTGGTCGGCGATCATCACCACCTCGTAGCCGTTGGCCCTGGCGGCCTCGACGACCTCGGAAACACACTTGTCGACAGCCTTCACGGCCTTCACGATGGCGTCGTAGACCCCCGTGTGGCCCACCATGTCGCCGTTGGCGAAGTTCAGGCAGATGAAGTCGAATTTCTTCTCGCCCAGCGCAGCGACCAGTTTTTCAGCCACCTCCGGGGCCGACATCTCGGGCTGGAGGTCGTAGGTCGCCACCTTGGGCGAAGCGACGAGGATGCGCTCCTCGCCGTCGAATTTCTCCTCGCGGCCGCCGTTCAGGAAGAACGTCACGTGGGCGTATTTCTCCGTCTCGGCGATGCGCAGCTGCCGGAGGCCCTGCTTCGAAACCCACTCGCCGATGGTGTCGGGCACGTTCTCCTTGTCGAAAAGGATGTGCAGGCCCGTGAACTTGGCGTCATAGGGAGTCATGCAGCAGTAGTAGAGCGGCATGGTGTGCATCCCCTCGGCGGGCATATCCTCCTGCGTCAGCACGACGGTAAGTTCCTTGGCGCGGTCGTTACGGTAGTTGAAGAAGATCACCAGGTCGTTCGGACGGATCAGGCCGACGGGCTGTCCGTTCCCGTCGACGCGCACGACGGGCTTGATGAACTCGTCCGTAACGCCCTCGTCGTAGGATTTCTGGACGGCTTCGACCATGTCCGACGCCTTCTCGCCGATGCCGTTCACCAGCGCGTCGTAAGCGATTTTCACCCGCTCCCAGCGTTTGTCGCGGTCCATGGCGTAATAACGGCCGATGACCGTGGCCACCCGGCCCGTCGATGCGGCCATGTGCTTTTCGAGATCGGCGACGAAGCCCTTGCCGCTGCGCGGGTCGGTGTCGCGGCCGTCCATGAAGCAGTGCACGAACGTATTTTCGATCTTATATTCGGCGGCGATGTCGCAGAGTTTGAAGAGATGCTCCAGCGACGAGTGCACGCCGCCGTCCGACACGAGGCCCATGAAATGCACGTTCACACCGTTCTCCGCGGCATATTCGAACGCGGCTTTCACCTCCGGGTTCTGCATGATCGAGTTGTCGCGGCAGGCGCGGTTGATCTTCACGAGGTCCTGGTACACGACGCGGCCGGCGCCGATATTGAGGTGGCCCACCTCCGAGTTGCCCATCTGTCCGTCGGGCAGACCGACGTTCTCGCCGTCGGTGCGCAGTTCGGCATGAGGGTATTTCGCGGTCATGGCCGAAATGTATTCGGGATGCACGGTCGAAATAACGTCCGCCTTGTCGTGACGGCCGTTTCCCCAGCCGTCGAGGATCATGAGAAGAACTTTTTGTGTGCTCATATATGCTTCATTTTTAATTATTAATTCATTTTCCGTACCTTTTGGTGGCAAAAGGTACCCAAAACCATCCGCATGTCGTTCTCCGTGGGATCGTCCTCCGGCCCTCAAACGCCCTTTTTCCGCTCCGAACGAGAATGCGGAACCCAATGCCGCCTGCGGCGGCTATTTCAACTGTGCCCCGATCAGCTCCACGGCCTTGTCGATGGCGGCCTGCAACCCCTCGGGGTTCTTGCCGCCGGCCGTCGCGAAGAAGGCCTGTCCGCCTCCGCCGCCCTGCATCAGCTTCGCGGCCTGGCGCACGACGGCTCCGGCATTCACGCCGTGGGCCGTGATCTCGTCGCCCAGCATCACCGTCAGCGTCGGCTTCCCGTCCCAGACGGAACCCACGACGAAGACCAGCTTCGGCAAACGCTGACGCAGGTTGTAGGCCAGGTCCTTCACGAAGTCGGGACGGCGGTCGGTCTGCGTGGCGAAAACCTGCATCCCGTGACGCTCGGGCGTCGAAGCGGCGATCTTGTCGGCCCACTGGGCCACCTGCTCGCGGCGCATCGACTCGACCTCCTTCGAGAGGGTCTCGTTGCTTTCGAGCATCTTCTTCACGGCCTGCACGACCTGCGGGTTATTGAGATATTCGGCGATGTTGCGCATCGTGTCCTCGGCGGCGTAGAGGACCTTCTCAGCCTGCTCGCCCGTGACGGCCTCGATGCGGCGCACACCGGCAGAGATGGCGCTCTCCGAGAGAATCTTGAAGAGACCGATATTGCCCGTGGCGCTGGTGTGCGTACCGCCGCACAGCTCGACCGACGACCCGAAACGGACCATGCGGACCTTATCGCCGTATTTCTCGCCGAAGAGCATCATCGCACCGCACTTCTCGGCCTCTTCCTTCGTAGCCTCGCGGTTCTCCACGAGCGGGTAGTTGGCGCGCACGGCGCGGTTGACGAGCCGTTCCACCTCGCGCAGCTCCTCGGGCGTCACCTTTTGGAAATGCGAGAAGTCGAAACGCAGGATTTCGGGCGTCACCAGCGAGCCTTTCTGCTCGACGTGCGTGCCGAGCACCTTGCGCAGCGCCTCGTGCATGAGGTGCGTGGCGGTGTGGTTATTGGCCGCGGCCTGCCGCTTTTCGGGGTCCACCTTGGCCGTAAATTCGGCCTCGGGGTTCTCCGGAAGCTGGTTCACGATATGGATGATCAGGCCGTTCTCCTTCTCGGTGGCCACGACCGGGATGCGCTCGTTGGCGCTCTCGACCGAGCCGATGTCACCGATCTGGCCGCCCGAGTTGCCGTAGAACGGCGTGCGGTCGAAAACCAGCTGGTACGACGTCCTGCCCTTCGACGTGACGCGGCGGTAGCGCGCGATGCGGACCTTCTCGGTCAGCGTGTCGTAGCCCGTGAAGACGCTCTCGCGGATCGGAAACAGCTCCACCCAGTCGTCGGTGTCGACGGCCGCGGCGTTGCGCGAACGCTCCTTCTGGGCCTGCAACTCCTTTTCGAAGGCGGCGAGGTCCACGCCGACACCCTGCTCGCGGGCGATCAGTTCCGTGAGGTCGATCGGGAAGCCGAACGTATCGTAGAGTTCGAAGGCGTCCTTACCCGAAATGAGCTCCTTGCCTTCGCCTTTGGTTCTGGAGATCACGCCGTCCAGCAGGCTGATGCCCGTGGCCAGCGTACGCAGGAACGAGGCCTCCTCCTCCTCGATAACCTTCCCGATAAGTCCCTGCTGGGCCTTCAGCTCGGGGAACTGGCCGCCCATCTGCTCCACCAGCCCGGGGACCAGGCGGCAGAGCGCCGGCTCGGTGAAACCGAGGTAGGTGTAGCCGTAGCGCACGGCGCGGCGCAGGATGCGGCGGATGACGTAGCCCGCCTTGACGTTCGACGGCAGCTGGCCGTCGGCAATCGAGAAGGCGATGGCGCGCAGGTGGTCGGCGATCACGCGCATGGCCACGTCGGCCTTCTCGTCCTCGCCGTATTTTTTGCCCGACATCTCCGCGATGCGGCCGATCGTGGGCTGGAAAACGTCGGTGTCGTAATTCGATTTCTTGCCTTGCAGGATCATGCAGAGGCGCTCGAAACCCATGCCCGTGTCGACGTTGCGCGCGGGGAGTTCCTCCAGCGAGCCGTTGGCCTTGCGGTTGAACTGCATGAAGACGAGGTTCCAGATCTCGATCACCTGCGGATGGCTCGCGTTGACCATCTCGCGGCCCGGCTTCAAGGCGATCTCCGCCTCGTCGCGCAGGTCGAAGTGGATTTCCGAGCAGGGTCCGCAGGGTCCCGTCTCGCCCATCTCCCAGAAGTTGTCGTGCTTGTTGCCGCGGATGATATGGTCCGCAGGCAGGTACCGGAGCCAGTAGTCGTAGGCTTCCTGATCGAACGGCACGCCGTCCTCCTCCGAGCCTTCGAACACCGTGGCGTACATCCGCTCGGCGGGCAGTCCGTAGACATCGTGGAGCAGTTCCCAGGCCCACTCGATCGCCTCCTTCTTGAAGTAGTCGCCGTAGGACCAGTTGCCCAGCATCTCGAACATCGTATGGTGGTAGGTGTCGTGGCCGACCTCCTCCAGGTCGTTGTGCTTACCCGACACACGCAGGCACTTCTGCGTATCGGCCGCACGCGGATACTTGCGGGGCGCGTTGCCCAGGAAGATGTCCTTGAACTGGTTCATGCCCGCGTTGGTGAACATCAGCGTGGGGTCGCCCTTGACGACCATCGGGGCCGAAGGCACGATAACATGCCCTTTCGACTCGAAGAAGTCGAGAAAGGCCTGACGGATTTTATTCGATTCCATTGTATATTGATTTATCCTATTTTTCCGTTATTCGATTCGGGTTGCAAAATTACACATTTTAAACTAAATTTGCATCCTATTAAAGGAGATTTTTCCGCGATGGGTGAAAAAGGACACAGATTCGGAACCGAAACGCTTCGGGCCGGCGCCGGAGAGCTGACGCACGAGGCGCAGGTCCTCACGCACGGCGTGGTGACGGCTCCGTTCCGGCTCCGCACCTACCGCCTGATCCGCAAGATCCTGATCGGATTCATCCTCGTGTCGATCGCCAACGTCCTCTTCTCCTACTTCTTCTACACGCCCAAGATGTACCGCATCCTGCGCGACAACCGCGAGACGGTGATCAAATACCGCATCCTCCAGGACCGCATCCGCACGGCCCAGCAGCGTGTCGACGAAATACGCCACCGCGACAACTACGTCTACCGCTCGCTCTTCTCGACCGACACGCTCTCGATCCCGGGCGTGTGGCAGCCCTACCCCGATTCGAAATACGCCCCGCTCGCCGACGACGACTACGCCCCGCTGATGGTCGGGACGTGGCGGCAGCTGGACGCGCTGGCCCGGACGATCTACCTCGAATCGGTGTCTTTCGACGAATTGCAGCAGTTCTCGAAGAACAAGGAGCAGCTCTCGGCGGCCGTCCCGGCCATCTGGCCCATCGACCGCTCGGCGCTGCACAACAACCACATCGGCGCCTTCAGCGCGCGCCGCATGCACCCCGTACTGGGCTACATCCGCCCCCACACGGGCATCGACTTCGGCTGCGACCGCGGCACCCCGGTCTACGCCACGGGCGACGCCGTGGTCGAAATAGCCTCGACCAACGGCTTCAACGGCGGCTACGGCAAGCAGGTGCTGCTCAACCACGAATTCGGTTACAAGACGCGCTACGCCCACCTGAACGAAGTGCTCGTGAAGCCCGGCGAGCGCGTCACGCGCGGCCAGGTCATCGCCCGGACGGGCAACACGGGGCGTTCGACGGGGCCCCACCTCCACTACGAGGTGATCCACAAGGGCGTGCCCGTCAACCCGATCAACTATTTCAACCGCAACATGACCCCCGAGGAGTACGAACGCCTGATGGAGAACATGCGCGAGACCAACTTCGAAAAGCTCTGACATGGCAGGTAAAAAGGATTTAGAGCGTCTGCGCAGGCGCAGGCGGCGCAAGCAGCGGATCATCCGCGCCACGGTCCACCTTTTCGTGTGGCTGGGGATGGCGGTGCTCTACTACGTGGGCTTCTCGGTCTTCTTCGACACGCCGTTCGAGTACCAGATGAAGCACTCGACCGACCGCCTGCGCCGCGAATACGAGGCGCTGTCCGCCCGGTACGACTCGCTCTCGACCGTCCTGGGCAACCTCTCGGAGCGCGACCGCAACGTTTTCCGCATCCTTTTCGAATCGGAGCCGTACGACTTCGACTCGGAGCACGAACAGCGGCAGAGTTCGACCTACGAGAAGATCGTGGGCCGCTCGACGCGCCAGCTCAAACGCGAACTGCGCGAAAGGGTGAGCGAGATGGAACGACAGCTCGAAACGCTCAACGCCTCGTACCTCGACCTGCAGGCGCGCATCGACACGGCAGGCCGCAGGTGCGACAACATCCCCTCGATCCAGCCCGTGATCAACAAGCAGCTGACGCTGCTCACGGCCTCCTACGGCATGCGCATCCACCCCTTCTACAAGACGCTGCAATCGCATCAGGGCGTGGATTACACCATCCCCGAGGGTTCGCGCGTCTTCGCCACGGCCGACGGCGTGGTGCGCGACGCGGCACAGCGCAACTCGACGCAGGGACAGACCGTGGTGATCGACCACGGCAACGGCTACGAAACCTCGTACAGCCACCTCTCGAAGATCAACGTCCGCAAGGGCCAGACCGTACGGCGGGGCGACATCATCGCCCTCTCGGGCGACACGGGCCTTTCGCTGGCCCCCCACCTCCACTACGAAGTGCGGCTCGACGGCATGCGCGTCGACCCGATCCACTACTTCTTCATGGAGCTGACCCCCACCGAGTACCAACGCCTGATGCGCATCGCCCAGACCGGCATGCAGTCGTTCGACTAACCCGCCCGGAAGCCGGGTTTCAGAACGGCCCGGCCGGCACGAAAACGACCTCATGGAAAATTCCCGAATACGCCTTCTCCTTTTAGACTTCGACGGCACGCTGGCCGACACCCGGCGGGCCAACACGCTCTCCTACGTCGCGGCGCTGGGCGAAGCCGGTCACGCGCTCACCGAGGAGGAGTACGCCGCCAACTACTTCGGGATGCGGTGCGACGAGTTTCTCACGCGCTTCGGGATCGCCGACCCCGCCGAGCGCGAGCGGCTGCGGCTTCGCAAGATCGCCCTCTACCCCACGTTTTTCGACACCGTGCGGCTTAACGAACCCCTGTGGGCATTCTGCCGGCAGTTCCGCGCCGACGGCGGCCGCGTGTGGATCGTCTCCACGGGCAGCCGGGCCAATATCGACAACGTGATGCGCCACCTGGGAATCGGCGGACCTGCGGCAGAGGGCGAGGTGTCCGGAAGGGACAGCCGCTCCGCCGGAACGTACCCCGCGGCCTCCGAACCAGACTGCCGCTCCGACGAAACGGACCCCGCAGCCCCGCTCGGCCGGGTCGACGGCATTCTCTCGGGCGCCGACGTGGAGCGTCCGAAACCCGCTCCGGACTGCTTTCTGGAGGCCATGCGCCGCGAGGGATGCACGCCGCGCGAGACGCTGATCTTCGAGGATTCGCCGATCGGCATCGAGGCGGCACGCCGCAGCGGAGCGTCGTATTTCGTGGTAAAACTCTTCTGAAAAGAGATAACCGCGCTCTTCGACCGCGGAAATTTATGTACTTTTTTCCGCAAAAAGTACCAAAAACTCCCCGACAGATACCTCCGCCTACTTTGGACTGTCTAACGCTGGCTCCGGGCGACTATTCGCGGGTTTGCAAGCAAACCGTCCCCTCCGCTCGCGCTTTTAGCCAGTCCATCGTTTAACGGCTTCGGCATCGAGTCGGGATCAGCTATTACGCTTGCATATGATGTTGAAATCGCAGAACTTGCAGGTGTCGGCGTCCTCGCACTGGCGGAAGGGAACCGCCGGATCGTAGAGTTCCGCCAGCGTTTCGCGCACCAGCTCCTCGAACCGTTCGGCATAAAGCGTGTAACGGCCGCCGCGGACGCCCGTTTCCCTGTCGTCGAGCGTCGGCAGGTAGTCGGGACGGTTCATCGCCCGCACGTAGTAGAGCGCGGGTTCGGCGTCGACGCCCCGTGTGCGGTAGAGCATCATGGCGTAGAGCAGGGTCTGGAGGATGTTCGAAAGCCGCTGTTTGCCCTCGCCGCGGAAGAGGCTCTCCACCCCGGCGAACTCCAGGTGCGGCGCCCCGGTCTTGTAGTCCACCACGCGCAGCGTTCCGTCGTCCAGCGCGTCGATGCGGTCGGCAATGCCTGCGAACTTCACCGCCGTCTCCCCGCCCTGCGTGCGGAACGGGAACGCATAGGCCACCTCCTGCTCCAGCCCCGTGACCGTGAAAGCGTCGTGCGCCGCATCGTAGGGCATCACCCCGCCGCGCAGGTAACGCGTGACAATGTCTTTGACCAGCAGCAGGTTGCCCGTATAGTCGTCGGTCGTGGCCGCGGGGTCCTGCAAATAATTCTCATTGATCGCCGCCTCGACCGCCGCGGCGATCCCGCCCGTGCGGATCATCGCCCGCAGGGTCTCGCCGGGGTGCGCCTCGCCCACGACCCGGGCATAGAGTTTCTGCACCGCGGCGTGAAGGATCGTGCCGAACATCGGGGCGTCGACCTCCTCGGCGATCTCGTCGTCGGCCTGGAGCCGCGCCACGGAGTGAAAGTAGAACCGCAGGGGGCAGGCCACATAGCGGAAGAAAGCCGTCGGCGAAAGCGTGGCCTTCGATTCGGGGTCGGTGAAGCGTCCGAGACGCTGCATGATCCCCTCGTCCTTCCGGACCTCGATCGGATCGGTCTCGGCGAGGTTGACATCCACGCCCACCTCGACCTTCCGGACGGGAAATCCGCTCTCGTAGTCGAGCTGGTAGATGTAGCGGCTCGGCTCGCCGGTCGATTTGTCGTCGGCGTGCGAGCAGTAGAGCATCCACACCCGCCGGGCGCGCTGCACGAGGCGGTAGAAATAGTAGGCGTAGACCCCCTCGTGGTGCTCGGGTGTGGGCAGTCCGTAGGCCGCCCGCAGGTTGTAGGGCACGAACGACGCCTGCGCCATGTGGTTGCCCGGGAAGTTGTCGTCGTTCATCGAGAGCAGGACGACGTTTTCGAAATCGAGGTTGCGGGTTTCGAGGATGCCCATGACCTGCACCCCTTCGAGCGGCTCGCCTTCGTAAGGGATGCGCACAGTCTGCAAATGGCGGCGCAGCAACGAGGTGTAAACCTCCGTCGTCAACTCGATGTCGCACTCGTCCAGCGAATTGCGGAGTTTGGAAATCTCCTCCGAAATCACGGCCAGAAACTCCACGCGCTGACGCCGGTCATCACCCTCGTAGGGCGTCCGGGCCACGGCGGCGACGACCCGCAGCAGCCAGTCGGACAGCTCGCGCCACCCGGCGGCGGGCGAAAAGATCATCCGCAGCAGGTCATTGCATCCCAGCCATGCGGCGTCGACCGAAATGCGCCGTTCGCGCACGATCTCGTCCTGCATGGCGCGGGTCTCGCGGGCGTCGCTGTCCGCGATGTAGGGATGCGCGAGGATGCCCACGGCGTCGGCATGGTAGAAGGTACACCCCGCGCCCTTCGTACGGCGGTGGGCCTGTAACTCCACGAGGCGTTCGACGAAGGTATAGGCCAGGCTGGCCCGCAGCGGATAGCCCATCGTGACGTTGACCTTCCCGATCTCGGGCGGCAGGGCGTAAAGCAGCGGCAGAAGCAGGTTCTCGTCGGTCAGCACCACGGCAGTGCGCTTGTCCAGCGGTCCCCGGACGGCCAGTTCCCGCAGGATGGCGGCGGCGTGCTTGCACTGCACGGCGTTCGACACGGCGGCCACAGCGGTCAGCTCCTTCGGACGCTCCATATTGTCGTGCGACACGTCCCCGCGCGGCGGGAACTGCACGACGTTCTCGCGCACGAACATCCCGGCCTCCTGCTCGGGGCTGTCTTTATAATAGGAGTCGTAATCCCAGTAGAAATCGGTCTCGGCGGCCGTCGAGAGGAAGCGGAAAAGCTGCTTCTCACACTCCGACAGGGCGTTGAACCCCGCCACGACATACCGCCGCGCCTCGGGGAACGCGTAGGCCCCCTCGCGTATGCGGTCGACGGCGGCCCGCTGAACCATGCCGTTGTAGGCGATGCCCAGCTCGGAGAGCCGTTCGCGGAAGCGGCCGTAAACCGGACCCAGGGTCTTCCAAATCGCCAGGAAGCGGCGCTTCTCCTCCGAGAGGTCGGCTTCGTCGGCGAGCGTCGACCAGAAACGCAGGATTTGCAGCTGCGCGGGAGTGAGGTACGAAATGTCGGCCTCGATCTCCTTGATCTCCGAGATGTTGCGGAACAGCATCGCGGCGTCGATCCGGTATTTGTCGATGGTGTCGAAGTCGGTCAGGAGCATGTCGCCCCAGAAATAGAACTTGTCGAACGGCTCGGCGTGATACTCCGAATAGATTTTATAGAGTTCGGTGATCAGCCGCACGCGGTCCCCGGTGCGGAGTCCCGAAATCTCGGTCGTCAGGTCGTCGACCGTCACCCACCGGGGCTGCCACATCGGACGCCCGGCGATGCCCGTCAGGGCGTCGACGAAGAACAGCCGCGCACGGCGCGACGGAAAGAGCATCGCCCTTTCGGAAAGTCCCTCGCCGTAACGTTCGTAAAGGTCCCGGGCAACTTCGCAGAGAAAGGTTTTCACGATAAAAATGCATTATTAGATCCGCACCGGATACCCGCTGATGCAGGCCGTATCCGCCTCCGGAGGCGTTCACAATTCTGACCCTCCCCCAAATCCCCTCCCCGGAGGGGACTTTACGCCGCAGGCGGCAAAATCAGCGTATCCGGCCAAACGGACCTTTCGGCAGACTATTCCACCCGCGTTATGTCGCCGCCCATGAACTTCGCGCCGCTGCGCACGACCGGCGGAGCGCCCTTGTAGGTGATCTTGCCTCCGGTCGAGGTCTTGCCCTGGAAACGGTCGGTCACCCACAGCGCGGCAGCGCCCGAACTGGTGACATTGACCTCGGCAGCCATCACCTCCAGCCCCGCGGCTTCGAGTTTTCCGGTCGAGACGAACAGCGAGAGATAGCGCACCGCGCCCGTCAGCGTCGCCGTGCTCTTGCCCGTCAGCTCCATCTTGAGGTCCTTCACGTCCAGTTTGGCCGTCACCTGCGCCATGCCGCCCACGGTCATGTCCAGAAGCGTCGCCGCGAGCGTTCCCTCGAACGACGCCACGGCATCGGCGATGGCGATGCGCTCCAGCGAATTGTAATAGACCGTCACCGAAGTCCGCTCGGGACGGCGGGCGTCGGAGCGTTCCGTGATGCGCAGCACCTTGTCCCTCACCTCGGCGCGGAATTTGGTCGTATAGGAACCTTTGGTGTCGTAGACGATCTTGGGGGCCTCGGTGTCGGGAACCTGCACGAACCTGACATCGAGCGGCGCCGACACTTCGACGGCGGTAAACGACGTGAGCCATTCGCGGCGTTCCCCGGCTTCGGCGGGCTGCTGCGCCCGGCAGAGCACTGCGGCGGCCAGCATCACGGCCGTCAGAATCATTTTCTTCATAACAAGGTCTTGTTTTACCTCCGCTAAATTACAAAATTATTGCGAAGTTCGGGATTTGTTTTGTATTTTTACCCGTTAAAACGAAATTTCGGACAGTGAGAGCGAAGATTCTGAATGCGAGCGCCGGGTCGGGAAAGACCTACCAGCTGGCCTACAAATACGTCCGCGACGTGATCGGCCAGCCCGGTCTCTACCGCCATATCCTTGCCGTGACCTTCACGAACAAGGCCACCGAGGAGATGAAATCGCGCATTCTGAAGGAGATTCACTGCCTGGCCTCCGGCGCCGCAAGCCCCTATCTGGCAAACCTCTGCCGCGAGCTGTCGCTCGACGAGCGTTCGGTGCGCAAACGCGCCGCCGAGGTGCGTTCGAAAATCCTGCACGACTACTCGCGTTTCACGGTGCTGACGATCGACACCTTCTTCCAGCGTATCCTGCGGGCCTTCATCAAGGAGCTGGGCATCGACCTCAATTACAACGTCGAGATCGAGACGGCGTCGGTGCTGTCGAAGGGCGCCGACATGCTCATCGAGCAGATCACCGTCGACCGCGACCTGCAACGCTGGCTCACGGAGTTCGTGCAGGAACGCATCGACGAGGGCCGCAAATGGGACGTCCGCGACGGCATCCTTTCGCTGGGCGGCGAACTGTTCAAGGAGAAGAACAAGGACGCGCTGTCGGTGCCGCGCCCGCGCGAGGAGCTGGGCCGGATCGTATCGCGCGCCACGGCGCAGGCCGAGGCGACGAAAAAGCTGTTGCAGGAAACCGCCGCAAAGGCCGTCGGAATTATCTCCCGGGCCGGGCTTACGGCCGCCGACTTCTCGGGCAAGAGCCGCAGTTTCGCCAACTGGTTCTTCTCGGTGGCCGCGGGCGAGCTGAAACCCTACGGCGCGACGGTGGCCAAAATGGCCGCCGCGACCGAGGGCTGGGGCGCCAAGGGGTCACCCGCGCAGGCGCTAGCCCCCGAGCTGCAGCCCCTGCTGCGCGAGATGTGCGACATCTACGACGCCAACCGCAAGAGCTGGAACACCTGCGACCTGCTGCGCGAAAACTACCGCAGTTTCGCCCTGCTGTCGGACCTCTACAAACGGGTGCAGCAGCTGTGCGACGAGCAGAACACGATGCTCCTCTCGGAAACCAAATACGTCCTCTCGGAGTTCATCGGCCACAACGACGCGCCGTTCATCTACGAGAAAGTGGGCAACCGTTTCGAACGCTTCATGATCGACGAATTCCAGGACACCTCCCTGAAGGAGTGGGAAAACTTCCTGCCCCTGCTGCAAAACGCCATGGCGCAGTCCGCGGAGACCTCGGTGCTGATCGTGGGCGACATCAAGCAGTCGATCTACCGCTGGCGGGGCGGCGACTGGAAGATCCTCCACGGCAAAGCCCAGCAGGCGCTGGGCGCGGGCGACACCGAAGTCGAGGTGCTGCGCGAGAACTGGCGGAGCCTCCCCGCGGTGGTGGCCTTCAACAACCGCATCATCGAACGGATCGTCGCCGCGGACAACCGCGCGCTGAATGAAACCCTCGCAAAGGCCTCCGAGGTGGGTTCCGTCGATCCGGCGGAGGCCGCCGCGCTGCGCGACACCCTCGCCGACGCCTACCGCGGACACGCCCAGCTCCCGCGCCGCAAGGCCGAACACCCGGGCTACGTCTCGGTCGAGACCTTCGCCGAGCGGCCGCCCGTCGTGGAGCGCATCTGCGCGCTGATCGACAAGGGGTTCCGGCCGTGCGACATCATGATCCTCGTGCGCGGGGCCACCGACGGCGCGAAGGTCGCCGCCGAACTGCTCGACTTCAAACGCCGCAACGAGGAGCCGCGCTACCGTTTCGACGTGATGACCCAGGAGGCCCTGATCGTGGGCAACGCCCCCGTCAGCTCGTTCATCGCCGCAGCCCTGCGGCTGGCGCTCAACCCCGACGACTCGCTCTCGCGGGCCGTCTACAACCACTACCTCGGCCATCCGTTCGACCGGCCGCTCGACGCCCCGGAATGCGACTTCTTCCGCTCGGTGCGGCTTCTGTCGCCCGAGGAGGCGTTCGAACGGATCGTCATGCGCCACGCCCTTCAGGGCGACCGCCGGCAGACGGCCTACCTGCAGGCCATCCACGAGCAGATCATCTCGTTCTGCGCGACGAAGATCGCCGACATCGCGCTGTTCCTCCGCTGGTGGGAGGAGACGGGCAAGAACCGCTCGCTGTCGGTCGACGAGAGCGCCACGACGGTCGAGATCACCACCATCCACAAGGCCAAGGGACTTGAAAAGCGGGCCGTGCTCATCCCCTACTGCTCGTGGCCGTTGGACCCCAAGTCGAGCGGCACGGTGCAGAACATCGTCTGGGCCGAGGCCCGCGGCGGCGGAGCCGAGGAGATCGGCCGCTTCCCGGTGAGGTACAAGAAGACGATGGCCGAATCGGGCTTCTCGCCGGAGTACTACCGCGAACTGGTCTACGCCCACGTCGACAACGTGAACCTGCTGTACGTGGCCCTCACGCGCGCCGCCGAGTCGCTGCACGTCTTCATCCCGCAGAAGGGCGGCCGCACGGTCGGGGGACTGCTGCTCCAGAGCATCGCAACCGACGGCGACAAGGCCCTGCTGGGCGACTTCGAAGGACGCCGCACCGCCGACGAGACGGGCGAACACTTCGCCTTCGGGGAGTTCGCGGGTCCCGTCGCGGGCGGTTCGAAGCGCTCCGAGGCCGAGCACGTCATCCTGGAGGAGTATCCCACGGCGCAGGCCGACCTGCGGCTGCGGCTCCCCTCGCAGCGCTATTTCGAGGACGGCGGCGAGGTCGAACTCTCGCCCCGGAACCTCGGCATCCTGATGCACAAGGCCTTCGAGCAGGCCGACGACGAGGCCGAGATCCACGAGGCTGTGCGCGGCATGCAGGCCGACGGCACGCTGTCCGAAGCCGAGGCCGCGACCCTGCGGCAGATGATCGCCCGGGCCTTGGAACACCCCGAGGTGCGCGAATGGTTCGGCGGAGGCTGGGAGCGCGTGCGCAACGAGAACGAAATCATCATCCCCGGCAGAGGGTCGACACGGCGTCCCGACCGCGTGATGATCGACGGGCGGCGGGCCGTCGTCGTCGACTACAAATTCGGCCTGCGCGACGCCGAACGCTACCGCCGGCAGATGCGCGAATACCTCCGCCTGCTGGGCGAAATGGGTTATGCCCCGGCCGAGGGCTATCTGTGGTACGTGAAACTGGGAACGATTGAAAAAGTAGAGCCATGAGAAGCATCCTCCGAAGCCTTCCCGCCGCATTCCGCCGCCGGGGCCTCCGCATCGCCGCGACCCTCGTGCTGCGCGCCGTGCTGAACCTGGCGGGACTGGCGGCCCTGCTGCCGGTGCTGACGCTGGTGCTCGATCCCGCGGGATTCGAGGGCGGCGGGCCGCTGGCCAGGGTCTACGCCTGGTCGGGCGTCGCCTCGCCGCGCACGTTCGCACTCGCGGTCTGCGGGGCCGTCTTGGCGTTCATCGCCCTCAAATGCGGCGTCAACTTCCTGCTCGCACGCGCCGAACGCCGCTACATCTACGACCTCTACCGCACCCTCTCGCGCCGCCTCTACATCGCCTACCACGACCGGGGGCTGGCCTTCATCAACAATTCGAACTCCTCGGTGCTGGCGCGCAACGTCAACGTCGTCTGCCTGGCATTCGCCGCCGGGGTCCTGCGCCCCGCCGCCGCGATGATCGCCGAAGCGATGCTCTTCGTCCTGCTGTTCGCTTCGCTGGCCCTCTACACGCCCCTCGCGGCGCTGCTCTCCGTCGCGATCTTCCTCCCCGCGGTGTGGCTCTACTACGCGCTGGTCCGCAACCGCATCAACCGTTACGGCGAACTGGAGAACCGCGCCCAGCGCGAGAAGTCGCGCCTCGTGGCCGAGACCTTCCGGGGATACGCCGACATCGAATTGAGCGGCGCCTTCCCGGGGATGCTCCGCGCCTTCGACCGCACGATGGACGAAGTGGTGCGCACCCGCTCGCGCGAGGCCGACATCGGCCAGCTGCCCCAGCTGTTCACCGAGATCGGGCTTGCCGCGGGCATGGCCCTGCTGGCGGCCGTGAGTTTCGGCGGCGGGCAGTCGCAGCTGCTGTTCGGCGTCTTCGCCGTGGCGGCCCTGCGGCTGATGCCCTCCGTGCGCGGCATCATGTCGGGCTGGGCCACGATCCGCTACAACCGCTACACCATTCCCATCCTGCGCGAAGCGGCCCTCCACGAGCCGGACTCCGCGCACCCCGGGGTTCCGACGCGCGAAACGCTGCCCTTCGAGCGCGAAATCTCGGTCCGCAGCCTCTCGTTCCGCTTCACCGAAGAGAGCCGGGACCTTTTCCGCGGCCTCACGTTCACCATCCGCAGGGGCGAACGCATCGGCATCCGCGGAGCGTCGGGCGCAGGCAAGACCACCCTTTTCAACCTCCTGCTGGGCCTTTACGAACCCACATCGGGAGAAATCGCCGTCGACGGCACACCCCTCACCGCCGCAAACCGCCGGGCATGGCAGAACCGCATCGGCTATGTCTCGCAACACCTGTTCCTCACCGACGGAACGCTTGCGGCCAACGTCGCGCCGGGTGTCCCGGCCGCCGAAATCGACCGCCGGCGGGTCGCCGAAGCCCTCGAAGCGGCCCAGCTGGGTGAATTCGTCGCCTCGCTGCCCCGGGGGATCGACACCCCCGTCGGCGAATGCGGCAGCCGCCTCTCAGGCGGACAGCGGCAGCGCATCGGCATCGCACGCGCCCTCTACCGACGTGCCGACGTGCTTTTCTTCGACGAGGCGACCTCGGCGCTCGACAGCCGCACCGAAGGGGAGATCAACCGTTCGATCGCCTCGATCGCCGCGCGAAACCCGGGTCTTACGCTGCTGGTGATCGCCCACCGCGAAACCTCGCTCGAATACTGTGACCGAATCATAACACTGGAAGGATAAGATGAAGAATCGGAGGCCATCGCATATTCCCATCTGCCAACCGCTGCCGAGCGCTGTTTCCGATGCCTGCGGCATCATTTACAAATCTGCCCTCACCCCGACCCTCACTCGGAGAGGGAGATGGCGTACTATTCACCCGGTCCGTACGATAGAGTATATCTTTGCACCCCCTGTGCGAAAAAATGAACGCTAACGAACGCCTTATGAATTACACGATTGCCAATATCCGCGTCTCCCTGCCCGACGCCTGCACGGGAGAGCATTTCACCCGGGCCTTGCACCCGTTCCAAACGACGGAGCACGGCCCTGCGGACCTCGCGCTGGAGATCGTCCCCCGGATTCCGAACGAAACCGGCTACCGCGAACTCAACAGTTTCGAGTTCACCGACGCCGATGCCGACTGCCGTTTCGGCGCCGACGCGGCGGGCTATCTGCTCGAAATGACGCCCCGCGACGGCAGCGCCCCGGCCCGCTACCGCATGGCCTACGGCGCCACAGAAGCACGGAGCGACATCACCCCCGGGCACAACCCCGCGCTGTTCCGGTTCGGGGTCTGGATCCTTTTCAACATCGCGGCGCTGCCCCGCGGGGCCGTGGCCTTCCACTCCTCGGTGATCCGCTACCGCGGCCGGGGAGTGCTGTTCCTCGGCGAATCGGGAACGGGCAAAAGCACCCACACGCGGCTGTGGCGCGAGCATATCCCGGGCGCGGAACTGCTCAACGACGACAGCCCGATCATCCGGGCCACGGACAGCGAGGCCTTCGTCCACGGTTCGCCGTGGAGCGGCAAGACGCCCTGCTACCGCAACGAACGTTGCCCGATAGCCGCCGTCGTACGGCTCTCGCAGGCCCCGCACAACCGCATCCGCCGCCTGCGGCCGATCGAATCCATCGGGGCCTTGCTCCCCTCCGCACCCCCGGCCTTCGCCCGCGACGAGCGGCTTTCGGACGACACCTGCAACCTGCTCTCGCGGGTGATCGCCCAGGTTCCCGTCTACCACCTGGAGTGCCTGCCCGACGCGGCGGCGGCTCAGCTCGCCTGCGACACGGTTTTCAACGGTAAGGCGCTATGATCCTGCTCCCCAACCAGCTCTTTTTCGCCGAGGTCGAGGCGATGCTCGCCGAAGGCCGCGAGGTTCAGATCCGCATGAAGGGCCACAGCATGCGGCCCCTGCTGCGCAGCGAACGCGACCGGGTCGTGCTGGCGCCCTGCACCGACCCCGCGCGCCTGCAACCGGGCGACGTGGTGCTGTTCCGCTGCTGCGGCCGCCACATCCTCCACCGCATCGTCCGCCGCGACGGCGAGCGCCTCACGCTCGCGGGCGACGGAAACTACCGCATCACGGAACAGTGCACGACGCGCGACGTCATCGGCGTTGTCATACGGGTTATCCGCGCCTCGGGCCGCACCGTCGGCTGCGACTCCCCCGGCTGGCGGCTCCGGTCGCGCCTCTGGCTCGCGATCCCGCCCTGGCTGCGGCGGCAGGTGCTGCGCGTGCTCTGGCATTCGGGCTGGAAATGAAAAAAGCAGGGCTTTGAAAGCCCTGCTTTTCCGTCGTGACGTTTTCGGAGTCCCGGGAAACTCCGGATGGATGTGCCGAACTCCTTGTGTTTCTGATTTTAAGCGACCATGTTTCGTGCATCGCGAAAAAAATCCCCGGACGGGCAGTACCGGAGTACGTCCCATTCGGGGATTTCGAGGGATGTGCGGAAATACCCGCTTAAAATCGAAAACTATTCGCCCAGCGCGAACCGCTTGTATGCGACAACCGTAGCGTCCTTGTCCGCCTTGTGGATGTAGTCGGCGATCGATTCCTTCTCGCCTACCACCGGCTGTGCCAGCAGCGTGTTCTCCTCGAAGAACTTGCGCATCTTGCCTTCGGCGATCTTCTCCAGAATGGCTTCGGGCTTGTTGGCGTTCTTGGGATCCTGCTTCATGGCCTCCACGGCGATCTTGCGCTCGTGCTCC
Source organism: Alistipes sp. i18-0019-D1 (assembly GCF_042852885.1). Taxonomy (NCBI): domain Bacteria; kingdom Pseudomonadati; phylum Bacteroidota; class Bacteroidia; order Bacteroidales; family Rikenellaceae; genus Alistipes; species Alistipes sp. i18-0019-D1. The sequence continues at coordinate 3,340,028 of NZ_AP031424.1, read as the reverse complement.
ACGACCTCTGCGGGGCAGTCTGCCTCCGAGATCGAAACGGGAGCCATAGCCGTAGCCTGCATCGTGACGGTGTGGGCGACCTCGGCGGGAATCTCCTTGTTGAAGCCCAGGATCGTACCCAGCTTCTTGTTGAAGTGCACGTAAGCGGCGCAGTAGGGAGCCTCGATGCGGCCGTAGTAAGCCAGCTCGATCTTCTCGCCCGTCTGACCCGATTTCTCGGTCACCATCTCCTCGACGGTGCGGCCTTCGTCGTTCTTCGAAGCCATCAGCGCATCGCGGTCGGCAGCGTCGTTCTTCACGGCGACCTCCAGCATGGCCTCGGCCGAAGCCGCATACTCGGAGTTCTGGGCCACGAAGTCGGTCTCGCACGCCAGGCAGAGGATGTAAGCCTTCTGGCCTACGATCTTCGTAACGACGACACCCTCGGTAGCGGTGCGGTCGGCGCGCTTGGCGACGATGAGCTTGCCCTTCTCGCGGATAATGTCCTGAGCGCGTGCAAAATCACCTTCGGCTTCGATAAGGGCCTTCTTGCAGTCCATCATACCGGCACCGGTCATTTTGCGGAGCTTCATTACATCAGCAGCTTTGATTTCCATAATCTTGTCCTTTCTCTATAAGGTTCGTAAATACAATTATTCTGCCTTTTCCTCGGCGGCCTCGGCAACGGCTTCGGCTGCTTCTGCGGGAGCGGCAGCAGGCTCCTCGTAGGGAGTCTCGACAGCGGCTACAACCTCTGCCACGGCAGCCTCCTCGGCATCGATCGCAGCCTTCACGGCCTTCTTGATGCGGGGCTTGCCCTCTTTCTTAACGGTTGCACCTTCGGCGTCAGCCTCCTGTGCCTCCTTCTCCTTTTCGAGCTTGCGCTCCTCGGTGCCCTCGGCGATAGCGGCGCACATGGCTTCGAGAACCACGGCGATCGACTTGGTGGCATCGTCATTTGCAGGGATAACGTAATCAATGTCGGTCGGATCACAACAAGTGTCTACCATTGCAAATACGGGGATGCTGAGGCGCTTGGCCTCCTTCACGGCGTTGGACTCCTTCTGCACGTCCACGACGAACAGAGCCGCCGGAAGACGCGTCAGGTCGGCGATCGAGCCGAGGTTCTTCTCCAGTTTCGCACGCTGGCGGGAGATCTGGAGTTTTTCGCGCTTGGAGAAATTATCGAACGTGCCGTCGGTCGCCATCTTGTCGATGGTGGACATTTTCTTGACGGCTTTACGTATGGTGGGGAAGTTTGTCAGCATACCGCCTGCCCAACGCTCGGTGACGTAAGGCATACCGACGGCTGCCACCTTTTCGGCAACAATGTCCTTGGCCTGTTTCTTGGTCGCTACGAACAGCACGCGGCGACCGCTCTTGGCGATCTGCTTGATGGCCGCAGCAGCCTCATCGATCTTCAGGACGGTTTTGTGCAGGTCGATGATGTGGATGCCGTTCTTCTCCATGAAGATGTAAGGAGCCATTTTGGGGTTCCATTTGCGCTTCAGGTGACCGAAGTGCGCACCGGCTTCCAGTAATGTATTAAAATCTGTACGTGACATTTTAATTCGATTCGTTGATTAATTTTAATTCTCTTTTCTTCAACCCTCCGGGTAGCGGCCTGGCCGGTCCCGGGGAGTTTTCCGCGGCGCGGCAACCGGGCGGTAATACGCGAATATATAATATAATAGGTAGTCCGCTGGGTTTGGAACCGACGCCGTGCGTTGCCGAAATTCCGGTCGTGCGTATTAACGCTTGCTGAACTGGAACTTGCGGCGTGCACCGGGCTGACCGGGCTTCTTACGCTCAACCTCGCGGGAATCGCGCGTGAGGAATCCGGCCTTCTTCAGTACCGGACGCATCTCTGCGTCGATTTCGCACAGTGCGCGTGCGATGCCCAGACGAGCGGCCGAAGCCTGTCCCGTGATACCACCGCCATCGAGGTTGATGACGATGTCGTAATTCTCCGCCGTGTTGGTAGCCAGCAGGGGCTGCTTCACCTGATACTGGAGAATTTCGAGCGGGAAGTAAACTTCAAGCGCTTTGCGGTTGATTGTAATCTGACCCTTGCCCGGCTTCACGTATACGCGAGCCACAGCGGCCTTACGACGACCTACGGTGTTTACAACTTCCATAACTCTTACTTAATCTCGTTTAATTTAATAGTCTTCGGGTTCTGTGCGGCGTGGGGATGCTCTGCGCCGGCATAGACCTTCAGGTTCATGAGCAGCTTGTCGCCCAGGCGGGTCTTGGGCAGCATGCCTTTGACGGCCTTCTCGATGAGGAAGGTCGGTTTCTTCGCCAGATAGTCGGCAGGCGTAGCGAAGCGCTGGCCGCCGGGGTATCCGGTGTGACGCGTGTAGACCTTGTCGGTCATTTTGTTGCCCGTGAGCTTCACCTTCTCCGCGTTGATGACGATGACGTAGTCACCGCAGTCGACGTGGGGTGTGTAGCTGGGCTTGTTCTTGCCTCGGAGGATCTTCGCGATCTGCGATGCAAGACGTCCCAATACCTCGTTCGTAGCGTCGATCACCACCCATTCCTTGGTGACGGTCGCAGCGTTCGCCGAGATAGTCTTGTAGCTTAATGAATCCACTGTTTTTACGTTTAATTTAACTTATTGTAATCCGTTCCCCGCACATTGCGGGTGCGCAAAGGTACGAAAAAGTTTCTGATCTGCAAAAACAAATGAAAATCAAAATCGAAAACCGCGTAAAAAAACCGCAACGGCCCCGTATTCAGGACAATTGCGGTATTCTGAAGCCGGAGCGCGGCGCTATCGGACGCCCTTGGCGGCCGGAGGCAGCGGATAGGCCCGCCGGTAATCGACCGGGAGCACGAACCTCACGGCAACGGGCCGGCCGTTTTTCCGGCCGGGGGTCCACCGGGGCGACTGCCGGACCACGCGGACAACCTCCCGGGAGAGTGTCGAATCGGGTGACTGAAGCACCTCGGCCGACGACACCGAACCGTCGGTCTCCACGACAAAAGCGACCGCGACCAGCCCATGAAGGCTTTGTCCGAGCGTTTCGGGCGGAAATTCGGCCGTCTGCTCCACCCAGCGGCGGAAATCCAGCAGGCCGCCGCCGCAGAACTCCGGGTCGGCATCGAGCATCGCGGTCGAATCCCGCTTCCCGGGCGCTTCCGCCTCGCGGAAATCGAGCAGCTGCGTAACGCGAAAACGGACCTTCTCGCCGGCCAGCTCGGCCGGGGACCACAGCGGGATATCGTCGATGGCCCGCCGCACCAGTTTGGCGAACGCCCCGTATTTCCCGGGAGCACCCACGTCCATGTCGGTCACCGTGCCGTCGCGCTCGACGACGAAGCGCACCATGACCACCGCCGGGGGCGCCGGAACCGACGGTCCCAACAGGCTGTCCACCCGTCCGAACGCCCAATCGCGGAAGGCGTCGAAACTCCGGCCGCGGAACAGCGGCAGTTTGTCGGCCACCGTGTAAGCCGTACAGTCTTCGGTACGAAGCCCCTCCGAAGTGCGTTGCAGCAGCAGGTCGAAACGCATCCGGAGATAGACGTCATACGGCTTTTCGGCGGGCGTCCAGTCGGGAGCCGAGGCGATTGCCCGGCGAATCCGGTCGGCGAAATCCGGGTCGCTGAAACGCGGAGTGTCGATCTTCCGGACCCGTCCTTTCTTATTGATGCAGAACTCCGTTTCGACCCACCCGTTGTCCCCGGGGAAGAAGACGTCGTCCTCCAGTTCGAGGTGACGGAGCACCCAGCGTTTGAACTCGGTCAGACCGCCGCCCCGGAACTCCGGCATCACCTCCTCCCGAGCCGCCTGCCCCGTCGTGTCGGCCCGGACCGTGAAATCGACCGGGATGGAGTGCCAGACCCGCACGGGCTTACCCTCCAGCATCCCCGGCGTCCAGGCGGGCGAGCGGCGCACCACGCGGATGACGGCTTCGGACAAGAGGGAGTCGGGCGACGCCAGCGTCCGGACCCCGCCCACCGTGCCGTCGCGTTCGACAACGAAGCTGACCACCACACGGCCCTGGATACCGCGTCCGAGCGCCTCGTCGGGATAGACCAGCCGCTCCTGCACCCAGCGGCGGAATTCTTCGATGCCCCCGTCCCCGAAGACGGGCATCGGATCGGCAGTCAGGTAAGACGCATCCGAAAGGGAATCGGGCAGCGAACCGGCCGCAGAATCTGAAACCGGGGCGACCCGTGAATCCGCAGCCGCGACGGCCGATGAGCCGGCAACCGGAATTGCCGGGGCCTGCGCAGCCGGAATGGCCGCGATTCCCGTAGCCGGAGAACCGGCCGCAAGGTTCTTCTCCGCCCCGTCCCGGAAGGACGAAGCGCGCCCGGGCAGGAGAGCGCAAAGCATCCCTGCGACCAGCACGAAACGAATCGGATAGGAACTGTTCATCATTCACAATGTAAATTCGACCATTTATAAACAGGTGTCCGGAACCGGATCGGAACCGCCCCGGAATCGCACCGAAAGCACCGCGGGAGCAGGCCGGGAACGGCATCAATACGAGCGGGAGGAACCTCGGCTCCGGCCGGGGGCGCCGGTCGAGAACCGCAGTCCCGGCCGAATCTTGAAATCGACCGGCAGCGTGAACTCCACCCGGACGACCTCACCGTCCTGACTGCCCGGCGTCCACCGGGGCGCACGTTCAAGCGCGTGCATGACCTCTTCCGAAAATTGCGGATGCGGCGATTTGAGTATCTCCGCCATCGTAATCCGCCCCTCCTTGTCGACGACGAATGCCGCCACCACACGCCCCTGTACGCCCAGCTTCAGCATGTCCAACGGATATTTCACTTCAGCCATCACCCAACTCCGGAATTTATCCAGGCCCCCGCCGAAGAACTTCGGCATGATCTCAACGACCTGGTAAGCGTCCCTATCGTTATATTCCGCCCCGGCAGCCCCGGGACCGAAAGCGACCGGAATCGAGGCACCGAAACGAACCCGCTCCCCGGCAATCGTCGCCGGAGTCCACGCCGGAGCCGCCGTAAGCACCCCTCGCACCGCCTTTTCCAAAGCATCCTCGTCCCGGTATTTCGGTTCGGGGGCAGGAGTCATCCGCCCGTCCTTTTCGACGACAAACCGCAGGATCAGTTTCCGCGGCTCCGTGAGCGCACCCGGCCCCATCAGGCTATCGACCTGGCGCTGCACCCACCCCCGAAACTCGTCCGGGCCGCCTCCGCAAAACGAGGGCCGTCTATCAGCCGTCGTATAGGTGTCGCAATCCTCGGCGCAAAGCCCCAGCTCCTCCTGGCCCGCAGGAGGAGCAACCAGCCGGAAGACGAACCGCATCTCCAGCTCCGTTTTCACGGGTTTCCCCTTCTTCCGTCCGGGCGACCACATCGGCGACAAGGCGATCTCCCTGCTGAGCCGGTCGACGAAATGCCGCTCCTCACACTCCGTGACCTTCAGGCCCGTCAGTCGGCCGTTCCTGTCGATCGTGAACGCCACCCCGACCTTCGCCTCATCCCCGACATCGTAGCGATCCGCCGGAAACCGCAGGCTGCGGATCACCCAGAGTTTGAAGCATTCCGGACGACCGCCCTGAAAAGAGGGACCCATCTCCTCGGGCCAAAGGCTGACTGCAACATCGGCACTCCTGTCGGGGGTCTCTTGCTTGCTACCGTTTTTCACCGGTTCCTCCGCAAGCGCGGCGGCGTGCAGCAACATAAGGCACACGACCCATGCTGTCAAACGTTTCATGGCATTCGGGGTATTGAAGATTCGGTTTCGTAAATATAACGAAAAATGCGGGATTTACAACGGCACTGGCGCAAAAAAGAGGGTCCGGCAACCGGACCCTCTTTTATCAGGCATCGGGCACTGCGGCCCGGAACGCGATTCCCTATCCGAGGAACGAAAGCAGAATACCCGCAGCAACCGCCGAACCGACCACGCCGGCCACGTTGGGACCCATGGCGTGCATCAGCAGGAAGTTCGAAGGATCGGCCTTCTGGCCCTCGGTCTGCGACACGCGGGCGGCCATCGGGACGGCCGAAACGCCTGCCGAACCGATCAGCGGGTTGATCTTGTTGTCGCCCTTCGAGAAGACGTTCATCACCTTGGCAAGCAGCACGCCGCCGGCGGTTCCCATCGCAAAGGCGATCACGCCCAGCACGAGGATGAACAGCGTCCGCGGATTGAGGAACGCCTCGGCCGTAGCCGTAGCGCCCACCGTAAGGCCCAGGAAGATGACGACAATGTTCATCAGTTCGTTCTGCACCGTCTTCGACAGACGGTCCACCACGCCGCACTCCTTCATCAGGTTGCCCAGCATGAGGCAGCCTACGAGCGGAGCGGCCGACGGCAGCAGCAGCGCGATGATCACGGTGATGATCAGCGGGAAGAGAATCTTCTCGGTCTTCGACACCGGACGCAGCTGGCGCATCTTGATCTTACGCTCCTTCTCCGAGGTCAGCATACGCATGATAGGCGGCTGAATCACCGGCACGAGGGCCATGTAGGAGTAGGCGGCCACGGCGATCGGGCCGAGCAGTTCGGGCGCCAGGATCGCGGTGAGGTAGATCGACGTAGGACCGTCCGCACCGCCGATAATGCCGATCGAGCCGGCCTCGGCGGGTGAGAACCCGAGCGCATAGGCGCCGATGAACGTCAGGAAAATACCGATCTGCGCCGCGGCTCCCAGCAGGAAGCTCTTGGGATTGGCGATCAGCGGACCGAAGTCGGTCATGGCCCCCACGCCCACGAAGATAAGGCAGGGATAGATGCCGAGCTTCACGCCCAGATAGAGGTAATCGAGAAGTCCCGCCTGGGCGACGAAAATATCCCAGTGGACGTGTCCCCCGGCAAAAAGCTCCGTATGGAACAGGTTGGCTCCGGGAAGATTCGTCAGCAGCATGCCGAACGCGATGGTCAGCAGCAGCAGCGGTTCGAACTTATGCTTGATGGCCAGGTACAGCAGGAAGAAGGCCACACAGATCATGATCAGGCTGCCCCACCCCATGTTGGCGAAGAGGCCGGCTACGCCGGTCGACTCGACAAAGGTTTTCAGACTCTCCAGCACGAAATTGGAGCTGGAAGTCAATGCACTCCACATAAGCCTATCCGATTACGATTAAAACGTCGCCTTCCATGACCGTAGCGCCCTGCTGCACGAGGACCTGCTTCACCACACCGGCGCGGTCGGCGTCGATGTTGTTCTCCATCTTCATGGCTTCGAGCACGACGAGCGTCTGTCCGGCCGCGATGGTATCGCCCACGGCCACCTTCACGCTCAGCACGGTGCCCGGCAGCGGACATTTCACGCTGTAACCCGACGTCGAGGGCGCGGGAGCGATGCGCGGCGAAGGAGTGGCCGTCGAGGGGGTTATCATGGCGCTGTTGGCCGACTTGGGAGCCGGGGCGACCTGGGGTTTGGAGACCGACGAGGCTTTCGCGCCCTCGATCTCGACTTCGTAATCCACGCCGTTGACCACGACGTGCGCTACGGTCGAGGCCTCGTTCACGTCGTCGATCTGGACGTTGTAGTTATGTCCGTTGATTTTCAAAGAGTAATCTTTCATTTTCTTTTTTGGGTTGTCTTGTTCCGACGCAGGGTCCTATCTCCGGTCGGGAAGCTGGGTTAAACCGTGAATTTTCGAATTCCAGGGCGAGTAGGCCCGCTTGATGTTGAGAATGGTCAGCACCTCGGACTCGCGGTCGTGCAGGGCACCCCTGTAGATCTTGAGCGCCGTGGCGATGGCTGCGATCTCCTCCTCGCTGATCATCGGCTGGGCGTCGACCTTCTTGCCGCTCGCCGGGCGGACCCGGAAGCAGGCCCCGAAGGCCTTCATAATGAAGATCAGCGCCACCAGCAGGATAAACACCAGGCTGAACCCGATCAGCGACACCCAGAGTATCTCGGACCATCCCCAGTTCATAACTGTCAGTATTGTCATCTTTTCAGTCTGTTAGAGAGGAATGTTCGAATGTTTCTTCGCGGGGTTCTGCAAACGCTTCGTAGCCAGCGACTGCAAGGCGCGGATCACGCGGAAACGCGTGTTGCGCGGCTCGATCACGTCGTCGATATAGCCGTAGCGGGCGGCGTTGTAGGGATTGGAGAACTTGTCGTTGTACTCCTGCTCCTTCTCGGCGATGAACTTCGCCTTCTCCTCGGGTTTGTCGGCCAGCTCCTTCAGCTCCTTGCCGTAGAGCACCTCGACGGCGCCGCTGGCGCCCATCACGGCGATCTCGGCCGTCGGCCATGCGTAGTTGATGTCGCCGCGGATGTGCTTCGACGACATGACGATGTAGGCGCCTCCGTAAGCCTTGCGCAACGTCACGGTGATCTTCGGCACGGTGGCCTCGCAGTAGGCGAACAGCAGTTTGGCACCGTGGGTGATCACGCCGCCGTACTCCTGGGTCGTACCCGGCAGGAAGCCCGGAACGTCCACCAGCGTCACGATCGGAATGTTGAACGCGTCGCAGAAACGCACGAAGCGTGCGGCCTTCCGGCTGGCGTTGATGTCCAGCACGCCGGCCATGAACTTGGGCTGGTTGGCGATGATGCCCACCGACTGTCCGTTGAAACGGGCGAAGCAGGTGATGATGTTCTTGGCATAGCCTGCGGCCGATTCGAGAAACTCGCCGTTGTCGACGATGGCCCTGATGACCTCGGTCATGTCGTAGGGTTTGTTGGCGCTGTCGGGGATGATGTCGTTGAGCGAATCCTCCAGACGGGTGATCTTATCGGTGCAGACGGCCAGCGGGGCGTCCTCCATGTTGTTCTGCGGCATGTAGGAGATCAGTTTCTTGATCAGCTCGATACCCTCCTCCTCGGTGTCGACGGCGAACTGCGCCACGCCCGACTTGGTGGTATGCATCAGGGCGCCGCCCAGCTGCTCCTGCGTCACATCCTCGCCCGTGACGGTCTTCACGACCTTCGGGCCGGTGAGGAACATGTTCGAGGTCTCCTTCTTCATGATGATGAAGTCGGTCAGCGCGGGCGAGTAGACCGCACCGCCTGCGCAGGGGCCGAAGATGGCCGAAATCTGCGGAATGACGCCCGACGACATCACGTTGCGCTGGAAAATGTTGGCGTAACCGGCCAGGGCGTTGACGCCCTCCTGGATACGGGCGCCGCCCGAGTCGTTCATGCCGATGCAGGGCGCACCGTTGCGCATGGCCATGTCCATCACCTTGCAGATCTTGTCGGACATCGACAGCGACAGCGAACCGGCCGTCACGGTGAAATCCTGTGCGAAAACGTAGACCAGACGTCCGTCGATCGTGCCGTAACCCGTCACTACGCCGTCGCCGAAGGTGTGCTTGCGGTCCATGCCGAAATCGTAGCAGCGGTGGGTCACAAACATATCGAACTCCTCGAACGAACCTTCGTCGAGGAGCATCTGAATACGTTCGCGGGCCGTGTACTTGCCCTTCTCGTGCTGTTTGTCGATCGCCTTCTGGCCGCCGCCGAGACGCGCGGTTTCGCGGTTCTCGATCAGTTTGTTGATCTTTTCCTGTATCTGGCTCATAATCCTATTTGTTTTTGTTTTCGCAAAGCTCCGTCAGGATGCCCTGGGTCGATTTCGGGTGCAGGAATGCGATGGTCATGCCCTCGGCGCCCTTGCGGGGAGTCTTGTCGATCAGACGGATGCCCTTGGCCTCCGCGTCGGCGAGCTGCTCCTCGATGTTCTCGCAGGCCAGCGCCATGTGGTGAATGCCGACGCCGCGGTTCTCGATGTACTTTGCGATCGTCGAATCCTCCGAAGTAGGCTCCAGCAATTCGATCTTGGTCTGCCCCAGCATGAAGAACGCCGTGCGGACCTTCTGGTCGGCGACCTCCTCGATGGCATAGCACTTCAGGCCCAATACGTTCTCCCAATAGGGAATCGCCTCGTCGAGACTCTTCACGGCAACGCCAAGATGCTCGATATGAGAAACTTTCATAGCAAAATTTAAATTTAAGTTAGTGGATATTCGTATGTTGTTTCGTTCGTTGTTATTTTGCGAACACAAAGATAGACGAATCTTTCAGAACCGCCAAAATTCGGGGAACTTTTTTTGGCAATAACTTCGGGTTCGAAATTCGCAGGAAATGTCCGGAAAGGCGATTCGCCCCGGCGGAGCCTCCGGCGACTTGCGGTTCGAAAGCCGGGAGTTACAGCGACGTGTAAATCTGCACAAGCCGTTCCGCCACGGCGTATTCGGAGAAAAGCTCCGCACGGCGGCGTTCGCGCTCCTGCATCGTGCGGCGCCACGGTTCGTCCTCCAACGCATTTTCGAGCGCCGCGCGGACCTCGCCCTGCGCCTCCGGACGCACGTAGGCGGCGGCATTCCCGGCCGCTTCGCGGTTGACCTGCGTGTCGCTCAAGACCATCGGCAGCCCCGCACGCAGGGCCTCGACCACGGGGACGATCGACGCCTCGGCATCGGCGTCGGGCAGGTAGGCGAAGACCCGTGCCAGACGGAACAGGGCCGGAAGGTCCGCAGGGGTCAGTTCGTAAATGAAATCCACCCGCGCGGCGACGTGCCGGGCACGGGCATAGTCCAGCAGATAATCGGACCAGGCCGTGCGGCGGCCGCAGACGACTACCCCGGCCGGGAACGCGGCGTCGACCAGGGCGGTGAGAACCGCCTGGTGGTTGTGGCGCGGCTCGACGGTTCCGAGCATCAATATAAAACGCTCTGGAAGAACATACTTGCGACGCACGTATTCAAGTTCCGCTTGAGATGGATCTGCACGCGGAACCGGAACCGCCAGCGGCATCACGACCTCGATCTTCGAAGGGTCGATGCGCAGGCGTTCCGACAGCTCTTCGCGGGCCGGAGCGCTGACCGTGATGACCCGGCTGGCCCGCCGCAACGCACGGCGGTAGAGCTTCAGGGCGAAAAGCCGTTCGGCGAACGTATAGAGATGCGGGTAGCGCAGGAAATTGAGATTCGGAACCGTCATCACCGAAGGCACGCGCCGCAAATGCACGGACAGCGGCAGCGACGACTTAAAGCCATGGTAAAGGTCAACATGTCTATAATCTTTTCCGTCAACGACATACTCATGCTCCGGAGCGTAATGCGCCAGTACGTTGGCAAGGTGCTGGGAATAGGTCCCGCGGGGTGTGGCGGGAGCTGTGTCGAGTCCTATTTTCATAACTTGGTCTTAAAAAATTGGTCTATATGGCAAATAATTGTTATCTTTATCGAATAAAACAAGGCTCTCTTATGAAGAAAGTGCTGCTTATATGGCTGTTGGCCGCGGGTTTCGCATCCGCGGGAGCCACGGCCCAAAACATCGCCCTCGGCGAACGCGCCCCCGAACTCAAGATTCAGGCGTGGCTCGACGACCGCCAGCCCGCACCGGCCCCGATGACCTACATCGAGTTCTTCCATTCGACGAACCCCGCGTGCAAGACCTCGCTCGAACGCCTGAAAGAGCTCACGGGCAAATTAGGGACCAAACTCCGCGTGATCGTCGTAACGAAGGAAGACGCGGCGAAGATCGCCCCGCAGTTGCGCCCCTACCTCTCGGAACGTATTTCCGCCGGCCTCAACGCCGAAAAGGGTTTCACGGCGTTCGGTGTCAGCTACCTGCCGTTCGGCGTGCTGACCGACGCCAAAAACCGCGTTCTATGGATGGGCAATTCCCTGCAAATCAACGAAAAACTGATCGAACAATCAACACGCTGACACACCATGTCATTCACCAAGATAGACCATTACGAAAAAGAGTACGCAGACACGCACCACGACACAGCCCTCAACGTTACGCAAGGCGTTGAAGAACAACCGATAGTAAGCCCTTACTTCAAGCGCCGCAAGAAGCGCGCGCTCTCCACCGGGGAGTATGTCGAGGGCATTCTCGCAGGCAACATCACCACCCTCTCGCAGGCCATCACGCTCGTCGAATCGGCGAACCCCGACCACTATGCGCAGGCGCAGGAGATCATCGAGGCGTGCCTCCCGCATGCCGGGAAATCGGTCCGCATCGGCATCACGGGCGTCCCGGGAGCCGGCAAATCGACCTTCATCGAGGCCATCGGCAACATGGTCGCGGGGCTGCGCCACAAGCTGGCGGTGCTGGCCATAGACCCCTCGTCGGAGCGCAGCGGCGGCTCGATTCTCGGCGACAAAACCCGCATGGAGAGCATCTGCAACAACCCTTCGGTCTTCGTGAGGCCCTCGCCTTCGGCGGGGTCGCTCGGCGGAGTGGCCCGGAAGACACGCGAGACGATCGTGCTGTGCGAAGCCGCAGGATTCGACGTCATCTTCATCGAAACGGTGGGCGTCGGGCAGTCGGAAACCGCCGTGCACTCGATGGTGGACCTTTTCATGCTGCTGCAGATTTCCGGCGCGGGAGACGAACTGCAAGGCATCAAGCGCGGTATCATGGAGATGGCCGACCTGATGGTCATCACCAAGGCCGACGGAGAGAACATACACAAGGCCGAACTGGCGCAGACCCAGTTTCAGGGAGCCTTGAGGCTTTTCCCCGTGCCCGAATCGGGGTGGCGGCCCAAGGTCTACACCTCGTCGGCGGTGACCCGGACGGGGTTGGAGGAGGTCTGGAAAGGTGTGGAGGAGTACCTCGACCACATTCAGAAAAACGGCTATTTCCAGCACAACCGCAACCGGCAGAACAAATACTGGATGTACGAGTCGATCAACGAGGCGCTGCGCGGGAGTTTCTACCGCGACCCGGCCGTGGAGGCGCGCATCGGAGAGTACGAGAAGCGTGTGCTGGAGGACAAAATCTCGTCGTTCATCGCCGCCAAGGAGTTGCTGGAGATCTATTTCAAGGATACCCGGACGCTGGAATGACGCCGCCGGAACGGTCCCGGGCACACCCGAAGACCGCCGAAACAGCCCCGCCCTCTCGATGAGAAGGCGGGGATTTTCATGCAAAGTCAAAGGAGGCGTATAGTTCTGCGGATTAGAGAAATCCGGAGGCGGCAGCACCGAGAATAAAAAGCGGAAACGGCCGGAGGCGGAGTGCGACCGAGAAAAGCCGGGAACGGAGAACCGAAGACCGGGAAACGGGAAACCGGGAACGGCGAGAAAACCGGGAGCCAAAAACCGGGAAACCGCCGGGAAAGGCGGGCTACGCTTTCCCGGCCGGGAGAGGTTCGGACAACTCTTCCGCAAAGGCCGCACGCAGGCGGTCGGCCAGCTCGGGAACGCCCTCGGCGGCGCGTTTGCGGATCACCTCCAGCGGATTGCGGACACCGCGGATCGCCGGGCGGCCCGGGTCGACCACATAGACCGGGATGTCGGGACGCACGCAGCGCACCAGCGACGCCGCAGGATAGACCGCCAGCGACGTTCCGACCACCACCAGGATGTCGGCCCCGGCGGCAAGTTCCGCCGCACGGTCGAACTCGGGAACCGGCTCGCCGAAGAAGACGATGTGCGGACGCAGCAGCGAACCGTCGGGAGCACGGTCGTCGAGACCCTGCTCGACGCCGTCGAACGGCAGGACGAGCGACGGATCGTCCGTCGAACGAAGTTTGGTAAGCTCCCCGTGCAGGTGGAGAATATGCGTCGAACCCGCCCTTTCGTGCAGGTTGTCGACATTCTGGGTGATGACCCGGACATCGAAATCGCGTTCCAGACCGGCAATCGCCCGATGGGCGGCGTTCGGCTCGGCCTTGAGCATCTCGGCACGGCGCTCGTTGTAAAAACGAATGACCCCCCGACGGTTGAAATCGAGCGCTTCGGGAATGCAGACCTCCTCGATCCGGTAATTTCCCCACGTCCCATCGGAGTCACGGAAGGTCGCCAAACCGCTGTCGGCGCTGACGCCGGCGCCGGTAAAGACAACAAGTTTTTTCATAATATGATGTAGTTTCGCCCCGTAAAGGTAGCAAATTTATGGCATAGTTCATGCAAGATCGGTCCGATGTAAACCAAATAAATATTTTTACGTTATGGATCAACAGAAACACACCACCGAAGACACGCTGACCGACATTTTCGGCTCGAAAGAGATGCGCTCGCCGGCTCCCACGGAATTCATCCCCAAGAACAAGACCGCACCCGAAATCGCCTATCAGCTGGTCAAGGACGAGACCTATCCCCAGACCCAGCCGCGGCTGAACCTGGCGACGTTCGTGACCACCTATATGGACGACTACGCCACGCGTCTGATGAACGAGGCCATCAACATCAATTATATCGACGAGACGGAGTATCCGCGCGTCGCGGTGATGTGCGGCCGTTGCCTCAATATAGTGGCCAACATGTGGAACTCGCCCGAAAAGGCCGAGTGGAAAACCGGTGCGCTGGGCATCGGATCGTCCGAGGCGTGCATGCTGGGCGGAGTGGCCGCGTGGCTGCGCTGGCGGGCACGCCGCAAGGCCGCAGGCAAACCCTTCGACAAACCCAACCTGGTGATGAGCACCGGATTTCAGGTCGTGTGGGAGAAGTTCTGCCAGCTGTGGCAGATCGAGATGCGCACCGTGCCCCTGACGCTGGACAAGCCGACGCTCGACATCGACGAGGCGCTGAAGGTCTGCGACGAGAACACCATCTGCATCGTGCCCATCGCCGGCGTGACGTGGACCGGTCTCGACGACGACATCGAAGGCCTCGACAAGGCGCTCGACGCCTACAACGCCAAGACGGGCTACGAGATCCCGATCCATGTCGACGCGGCTTCCGGCGGTTTCATCCTGCCGTTCCTGCACCCCGAGAAGAAATGGGACTTCCGCCTCAAATGGGTGCTGTCGATCTCCACGTCGGGCCACAAGTACGGACTGGTATACCCCGGACTGGGATGGGTCGTATGGAAAGACAAGAAGTACCTGCCCGACGAAATGTCGTTCTCGGTCAACTACCTCGGCGCAAACATCACGCAGGTGGGCCTGAACTTCTCGCGTCCCGCGGCGCAGATTCTCGGCCAGTACTACAACTTCATCCGGCTGGGATTCGAGGGGTACAAGGAGGTTCAGCAGAACTCGATGGACATTGCCAAGTACTGCCACGAGCAGATCGGCAAGATGCCGTGTTTCCGGAACTACGCCAAAGAGGTCGTCAACCCGCTGTTCATCTGGATGATGAACCCCGAGTACGACAAGAAGGCCAAATGGACGCTGTTCGACCTGCAGGCCGCCTTGCAGCAGAGCGGCTGGATGGTCCCGGCATACACCATGCCCAAGAACATCGACGAGATGATCGTCATGCGCATCGTGGTTCGCCAGGGTATGTCGCGCGACATGGCCGACATGCTTTTGGGAGACATCCGCAACGCCGTGGCCGAGTTCGAGAAACTCCAGTACCCCACTCCCTCGCGCATCAAGTACGAGAACAAGGTGCATCAGAAAGGCAAGGTATATACACATTGATGCGGCCGGAGGTCACCGGACCTCCGACGGCCGGAACGTTTCCGGGAGGTGCCGCCACGGCCTTCGGCCGTGGGTGCAGACCCGCCCCGTCCCGAAGCTCCCGCCCCGGCGGGACTTCGGAGCGGAGTTTGAACGGGTCGCGGGCACGGATCGGACCCCGGACCGCAATTTCGGCCGCCGCATCCGGAAGCGGCTTCTCAAGCCGCCCCTGAAGGGCGCTTTCTCGCGGCCGGTAACGGCTGACCGAATATTCAGGGACCTTCCCCGCGACACGCGCCCCCTCCGGGCGGCAGAATGCCGGACGGCTCACGCTTCACCCCCGAAGCGGGGCCGTCTTTTTATTTGCGGCAGGAGTCTCTTCCGGGCCTTTGCCGGCGGCACTTCGTCCGCCGGCAGACTCCGGAGCCGGGGAACCGCCGACCTCACCCGTCTTCAGCCACTCCAGGTCGATCTGCGGAAAACGCGCGTGGATCAGCCGGGCCAGATCGGGGGCCAGGCGCGCCTGGCCCAACAGCACCCTGCGGATCCGCACGCTGCCGCGCAGCCCGAGCCACCGGGCAAAAAGTTCGAGATTGAGTCCCGACGCACCGACTACGAACCGCATGCGCTCGGCGTCGTGGAAATGGTACTCGCCGCGCGGACCGGCATCGTTCGTTTGCTTCATAACACAATGGTTTTAAGCGTCCGGCCCGAAAACACGAACGCGGACTACTGTTACTTACTCCGGGAAGGCTCTGGTAAGCCATGGCAAAGTAAGCACATATAGCCCGCGCCGTTGTGACGTAGGATCACATCCCATGCCATTCCGGCGCGGGGCCGCAAACAGCAGGAATATGTGCCCAACCGATGCCATTAAAATTTACCAGATTTTCCCGGTCGGTCAAGCCAACCCGCTATCGGCGGATTGCAGTGCAAATATAACTAAAAAAAACGCCCGGTGCAAATGCGAGGCTTTTTTATCCGGCACGCACGCCCGGGCCGCGCCAAAACCGGCCCCGCAACGGCACGACGCAACGGACAAAACATAGGGCGCAAAGGACTTGCCGGGACCGGAAAAAATGCGTATCTTTCGTGCGTTTTATCCCTAACCGTCTATGAAAGAAAATTTCGACATTTTCCTGATCGTCATGGCTCTCCTGGCCGCCGTGGTCTACGCCGCGCTGCACTTCTTCGAAGCGGGCTACGGCTACCTCTTCGACCGCCGCTACGGACCTCCCGTGCCCAACCGCATGGGATGGATGGTGATGGAATCCCCGGTTTTCATCCTCATGTGCGTGCTGTGGGCCTCGTCCGGGCGGATGTGGCAGGCCGGACCGCTGGCGCTGTTCTGCCTGTTCCAGGCCCACTACCTCCAGCGGGCCTTCATCTTCCCGCTGCTGATCCGCGGCAAGGGCCGCATGCCCCTCGGCATCGTCGTGATGGGCATGGTCTTCAACACGCTCAACGCCCTGATGCAGGGAGGATGGATCTTCTACGTCTCGCCCCCGGACTACTACGCCGGATGGTTCGCACAGCCCTATATCTATATCGGCGGGGCGCTGTTCGCGGCCGGAATGGCCGTAAACCTCCATTCGGACCACATCATCCGCCACCTCCGCCGACCGGGCGACACGCGCCACTACATCCCCCGCGGGGGCATGTTCCGCTACGTATCGTCGGCCAACTACTTCGGCGAGCTGATGGAATGGGTGGGGTTCGCCGTGGCCTCGTGGTCGTGGGCCGGAGCGGTCTTCGCATGGTGGACCTTCGCCAACCTCGCACCCCGCGCCGCGTCGCTGCGCCGCCGTTACGAACAGGAGTTCGGCGAGGAATTTTCGCGCCTCCGACGCAAACGCATCATACCCTTCATATATTAACCGCCTTAAAAAGCGGATTTAGGTTGCGGACGGTCTGTCACAACGTTTTTCACCCAACTCTGCGCCCCAACTGTTTAACTTCCAACTTTTAATATAAAATGTCTTCCCTTTTCACCCCTTATAAATTAGGCCCCGTCACGCTGCGCAACCGCACGATACGTTCGGCGGCCTTCGAATCCATGGGCAAGGACTTCGGTCCCACCGAGCAGCTCAAGGATTACCACGTCGCTGTGGCCCGCGGCGGCGTGGGCATGACCACGCTGGCATACGCCGCCGTGTGCCGCAGCGGACTGTCGTTCAACAAGCAGCTGTGGCTGCGCCCCGAGATCGTCCCGGGACTGCGCGGAATCACCGACGCCGTGCACCGCGAAGGGGCCGCCGCAGCCATCCAGATCGGCCACTGCGGCAACATGACCCACTGGACCACCGCCGGACAGATGCCCATCGGCGCCTCGACGGGATTCAACCTCTACGCCTACACGCCCGTGCGGGGCATGAAAAAACGCGAGATCGAACAGGTGGCCCGCGACTTCGGCAAGGCCGTGCGCACGGCCCGCGACGCCGGGTTCGACTCGGTGGAGGTGCACGCCGGGCACGGCTACCTCATTTCGCAGTTCCTCTCGCCCTACACCAACCACCGGCACGACGAATACGGCGGTTCGCTCGAAAACCGCATGCGCTTCATGCGCATGTGTCTGGGCGAGGCCGTGGAGGCGGCCCGGGCGTGCGGCATGGCGATCACCGTGAAGCACAACATGTACGACGGCTTCAAAGGGGGCATCGAAATCCCCGAGAGCATCGAGATCGCACGGGTCATCGAATCGTTCGGCGTGGACGGCATCGTCCTCTCGGGCGGGTTCGTCTCGAAAGCCCCGATGGCCGTCATGCGGGGGCTGATCCCGATCTACACCATGAGCTACTACTCGCCGCTGTGGCTGCGCTACTTCATCCGCTGGTGCGGACCCTTCATGATCAAACAGTTCCCCTTCGAGGAGTGCTATTTCCTCGAAGACGCCAAGAAATTCCGGGCCGCGCTGAAAGGTCCGCTGATCTACGTCGGGGGACTCGTCAGCCGCGAGGGCATCGACCGGGCGCTGGACTCGGGATTCGAGCTGGTTCAGATGGCCCGGGCGCTCGTCAACGACCCGGCGTTCGTCGCAAGGCTCCGCGAGGGCGACGCGGCGACGCGCAGCGCCTGCGACCACCGCAACTACTGCATCGCGCGGATGTACTCCGTGGACATGAAGTGCTGCAAGCATTGCGACGACCTGCCGCGCCGGATCATCGAGGAACTCAAACGCCTGCCGTGATGAAAAGCGAAGCAATCACGACGCGCGGGGAGCGCAGCGCCTCGCCCGCCGCCGTTTCCGGCAGCGGCCGCAGCGCCGGCCGGCGGGGAGCCGTCGCCCCGGGGAGCGCCTGGGCGCTGGTCACGGGCGCGGGATCGGGCATCGGGCGCTGCTATGCCCTGCGGCTGGCGGCGCTGGGTTACAACCTGGTGCTGGCGGGCAACCGCCGCGAACCGCTGGAGACGGTATGCGGCGAGATACTCGCCGCCGCGGGAGCGGGTCCGGACGGCGACGCCCCGAAAGCGACATCCGCCGCCGGATTCCGGCCCGACGTGCGGATCGTGGAGATCGACCTGGCGCGCACCGAAGCCGCCGCGGAGCTGTGGGAGGCCGTGCGGCGCGAAGGCGCCGCCATCGACGTACTGGTGAACAACGCCGGGATATTCTCGTTCCGCGACATCCTGCACACCCCCGCCGAGCGCATCGAGCGCATCATCCTGCTGCACGACCTGACGAACACCCAGCTGTGCCGGATGGCGGCGGCCGACATGGTGCGCCGCGGCTGCCGGGGTCATATCCTCAACATGTCCTCCTACTCGCTGTGGATGCCCTTTCCGGGACTGGCCCTGTACAGCGCGTCGAAGGCCTACCTGCGGTCGTTCTCGGTGGCCTTCGCGAAGGAGGTCCGGGAGCACGGCATCCGCGTCACGGCGGTCTGCCCGGCGGGCGTGGCGACCGACCTCTACGGACTGACTCCCCGCTGGCAGCGCATCGGCACACGCCTCGGGGTGCTTATCACGGCCGACTCGTGCGCCCGTCGCGGACTGCGTGCCCTGTGGCGGGGACGCCGGTGTATCGTCCCCGACTGGTGGAACCGCGTGTGGATTCCCCTCTGCAAGATACTGCCGATGTGGGTGCTGCGTCCGGTGCGCAGGTTCACGATGAAGTTTCAGAAATAGGCTCTTTGAGATTGTACTTTTCCGCAGTCTGCGGCTGATGGAATTCTTTGTACTTTTTGGCCGCAAAAAGTACCAAGAACTCTCCGGCGGATGCCTTCGCCTGCTTCGTCCCGTCTAACGTTCGAAACGGGCGCCTATTCGCGGGGGCGCACGCGCCCCTGCCCCGTTTCTTGCCACTTTTAGCCGGGACTTCGTTTGACAGCTCCGGCATCGAGCCGGAATCATTCGCCGCCTGTGGCGGCGTGAGAATCCCGCCTGGCAAAAAGGCGTCAAGAAAGAGGCGGACTAAAAGCGCGAGCGCAGGCGTAAGACGCCTGTTTTATGAACAACAGTATCTATTCTAAAAACCCGCTTCTTAAGCGGGCGGAGCCAGCGTTAGACCGCGTCTTTCAGCCTTTTTTGTCGCGGGGCGGTTTTTGCGCCGCTTTTTGACGACCAAAAAGCGGCAAAGAAAAGCAGTCGCAGACTGCGCTCGGTACTTTTGCGGCCAAAAAGTACATAAATCCCGGATCGCCCGGCGATCCGTCGTTCGCCCAGAGAAGGGCGAAAAACAAGACAAAAAAACGCACAACAAGCAAATAACCGATAAACCATGAATACAATCAAAACCGTCGTCTTCGACCTCGGAGGCGTGCTGGTCGATCTGGACAGGGACCGCTGCATCGGCGCCTTCCGGAGCCTCGGGATGGATGCCGTGGCCGATCTGATCAACCCCTATTACCCCGCCGAAATGATCGGACGGCTGGAGCGCGGCGACATCTCGTTCCACGAGGCCTGCGACCAGATGCGGCAGCTATCCGGACGGCAGGAGGTCACCGACGCGCAGATCGCCTGGGCCTACGGCCGGTTTCTGGTGCGTATCCCGGTCGCGAAACTCCGCCAGATAGACGCCCTGCGCGAGCGCGGAATACGGACCTGCGTGCTCTCGAACAACAACCCCGCGTCGATGAAGTACATCCGCCGGATGTTCACGGCCGACGGCAAGACGATGGACGACTATTTCGACGCCGTCTACCTCTCCTACCAGCTGTGCGAACTGAAACCTTCCGAGGCCATATTCCGCAAGATGATCGCCGCAGACGGCATGCTTCCCGCCCAAACGCTGTTCATCGACGACGGACAGAGGAACGTCGACGCCGCACAGTCCCTCGGGTTCTCGGTATACATGCCCGGCCCGGAGGAGGATTTCGGCCACATACTCGAAAATCTCAACCGCTATGAAGAAAGCCTATAAAATCGCGCTGATCGTCACGGCCGTACTGATCGTACTGGTACTGGCCCTCGCCGTGGCCGTTTCGCCCGTGACGAAGAACTACGTCGAGAAACACGACCGCGAACTGCTGGGCCGCTCGATCCGCATGGAGCGCCTGCGGATCAATATTTTCACGGGACGCCTGCGTGTCGAAGGGCTGCGGATCGGCGGCACGAACGACTCGACGGTCTTCTTCGCGCTCGACAGTTTCGACATGCGCCTGCGCCTGCTGCCGCTGCTCTCGAACCGCGTCGAGGTGAAGCACCTGCACTTCACCGCTCCCGACGTGAAGGTTTACCAGCAGGGCAATGCGTTCAGTTTCGACGACATCCTCGGCCGTTTCATGACGACGGACACCACGGCCGTGGCCGAAGAACCGTCCGAACCGTGGGAAATCGGGCTTTACGACATCCGCATCCGCAGGGGACGCCTCTTCTACAAGGACCTCGAACTCAACGCCACGTGGGGGCTGAACGACATCGACCTGCAAATTCCGGGCGTCTATTTCGGCGGCGAAAAGACCGACGTGGGCGCCGTGCTCAACTTCGCCGAGGGAGGTTCGCTGGCGACGAGCGTGGCCTACGACATCGCCTCGTCGGAATTCGATATCGAGCTGAAGCTCAAAGACATGACCCTTGCTGAAATGCTGCCCTACTTCCGCCAGTCGCTCGACATCGGAGGCGTCGCGGGACGCCTCTCGGCCGACATCCGCCTGCGGGGCGACACGGAGCACCTGCTTTCGCTGCGCACCGAAGGGACCGCCTCGCTGGCGGGATTCTCGCTCGTCGACATGCAGCAGCGGCCCGTGGCCGGGGTCGACACGCTGGGCGTACAGCTCGCGGAGGGCGATCTGGGGAAGATGCGCTTCCGATTCGACCGCCTCTACGTCGGAGGATTCTCCCTGCTGACCGAACTCACGCCCGGGGGCGACAACCTCTCGGCGCTGATAAAGCCTTCGCCCGAGACCCCGGCGGCCCCGACCGCGCCGGAGGAACCCGCGCCAAAGACCGTATCCGGCCCCGGTCCGACGTTGCAGATCGCCGACCTCGAAATCGCCGGAGGACGGGTGACGCTGCGCGACCTGACGATGGAACGCCCGTTCGAATACGCCGTGACCGACATCCGGATGCGGAGCCGCGGCTTCGACCCCTCGAAGCGCAACCGCCTTGAGATCGACGCGCGGATGCAACGCACCGGACAGGCGAAACTCCGCTGGGAAGGCACACTCGACGACATGAACAACCAGAACATCACGCTCTGGCTCTCGAACCTCGACCTGCGCGACTTCTCGCCCTACTGCGAGCACTTCACGGCCTACCCCCTGACGCGGGGCAACCTCACGTTCCGCAGCCAGAACGTCATCCGCAACCGGTATCTCGACGGCACGAACCACCTCGACGTCTTCGAGCCGCGCGTGGACAAAAAGCGCAAGGACCTCAAACCCGAGATGAACATTCCGCTCAAACTGGGGCTTTACGTGCTCAAGGACAAGACGGGTCACGTGAAGATGGACCTTCCGGTCGGCGGCGACCTCGATTCGCCGGAGTTCTCCTACCGCAAAATCGTGCTCAAGGCCATCGGCAACGTACTGCTCAAAGTCGTGACGGCGCCCTTCTCGTTCCTCTCGGGCAGCCGCGACAACCTCGAATACATCCCCCTCGACGCGGCGCAGTACGCCTTTACGTCGGAACAATACGCCTCGTTCGACCAGATCGCCCAGCTGCTCAAGGAGAAACCCGAGATGCAGGTCGCGCTGACCCAGCGCATCAACCTCTCCCGCGCGCTGCCGGCACAGGCCGCCAACGTCCTGCGGCTGGCCTACCACAACAGCCTCGCGGCAGCCGACCCGGCGGGACAGCGGCCGCGGCTCTCGATGCTCGAATACGAAAAACTCCAGCAGACAGACATCCGCACCCCCGCCGTGGAGGCCTTCGCCGATTCGCTGCTCACGGCGCAGGGGCGCCCGGTGCAGGGCCTGTCGCCGGACGCCAAAGCCCTCGCGCTCTACCGCGGGCAGGCACTCGGACAGCTCCGGCGGATGATGGCCTCGCGCGACAAGGCGCTGGCGGAGTATATGTTCAGCACGCACGGGATCCAGCCCCCGGCATTCCGTCTGCAACCGATGGACTCGCTGGCCCTTGCAGCCTACACGGGCCGCAACCGCTACACGATCGCCCTGGGCGTCGACGGCGAGACCCTCGAAATCGGGGAACAGCAGCCGGAGAATGCCGGTGCGGCGGAAAGCGTCAGCGGGACAGCGCGTAGCGACGGGACCGAGCGCGCCAACGGGGCAGAAAACGCCGCATCACCGGGAAGCGGCCATGCGACGGGAAGCGCCGCCTCGCCTGAAAGCGCCAACGGGGCGGGAAGCGCCGGTGCGGCGGGCAGTCCGGCCCTCCCGGCGGACAATCTGCCGGACGCAACGGACACCGCGCCGGCGGCAGGAGGCGCATCACCCGCAGAAACCACGGAAACCGCACCGCCGGCAGGGACTCCGCCGGTCGGGCAAAGGCAGGAATAAATCAAAACAACCCCTCCGATCCTGTGATCGGAGGGGTTGCCTCATTTCATACATTGTCTGTCGGAGTGACAGGATTCGAACCTGCGACCCTCTGGTCCCAAACCAGATACGCTACCGGACTGCGCTACACTCCGAACGCTGCGGCTTCCGCCGGAATTTCAATAAAAAAGCAGACTACCCTATCGAGCAGTCTGCCGATTTGTCGGGGAGACTGGATTCGAACCAGCGACCTCCAACTCCCGAAGCTGGCGCGCTAACCGGACTGCGCTACACCCCGAACAAGTGCCCTTATCGTTTTAAGAGCGCACAAAGATAAGTCTAAAATCCGAAAAGACAAAATATTTCCGAAAAAACATTCTCCTAAAATTACGGTCAGGCCTCAAAAGCCCCCGCTGCGGACAGCCACGGCCGCCCGTCTGCAAGCCTCGCAGCCCCCGGTCAGCCCCGGCGGCATCGGGAAATCCCGGTTTTCGGAACAAAGTGCCGCTTTTTTTCGTATATTGGCGTCGTAACGACGCTTTTACGGGCCAGGCGGCGCAACCATACCGGGTGCAACCCGGTTTTGCGGCCATCCCGGCTCTTTCATGTTTTCAGACAATGACCGCCAAACTGCTGCTCATACTCCGTTTCTACCGCTCGGCAATGCTCTTCTTCTGCGGAGCGGTGAGCCTCGCCCTGGCGTGGGTCGCCAAGGTCCACGGAGCGCCGATCGTCCCGGCATTGCTGCTGGGGAAAGCCCTGATTTACCCGCTTTTCCTCTACGTGTGGATCGTGCCGCGCTATTCCGACGAATTCTACTATTACCGCAACCTCGGCATCCGCCGCCGTGCTCTGCTGGGCATAAGCTGTGCGGTGGATTTCGGATTGTGCTGCCTTTTGCTGAACGGTTCCGCCGCCCTGCTGTATGCCGCCCGCTGAAAAACATATCCTCGAAATCGACTCCGCAGAGCTGGCGTTCGGCGGACGGAGCATCCTCTCGGGAGTTTACCTGCTCGCCGAAACGGGCTGCGTGACGGCCGTGCTCGGACGCAACGGGTGCGGCAAGAGCTGTCTGATGAAGATTCTCTCGGGGGCGCTGAAGGCCGGGTTCTGCTCGATGCGCATCGACGGGAAATGGCACGGGCGGTTCACCGAAAAGGAGGTCCGCTACCTCCCCCAGCACGCATTCATCCCCGGATGGCTCCGGCTGGAGCGCGTGCTCCGCGATTTCGGACTGTCGCGGGAGGAACTGGAACGATGGTTTCCGCTGTTCGTCCCCCTGCGCGGCAGCCGCATCGGGGAGCTGTCGGGCGGGGAACAGCGCATATTGGAGTGTTTCGTCATCCTGCGGAGCCGCACGCAGTTCGTCCTGCTCGACGAACCGTTCTCGCAAATCGCACCCCTGCACGTGGAGACGCTCCAGACGCTTATCCGGCAGGAAAAAATGGCAAAAGGAATCCTGCTCACCGACCACATGTACCGCCACGTGACAGGTATCGCCGACCGTCTCTACGTGATGACCGACGGGCAAGCCTATCCGTGCGAAAACGACGAGGAGCTGGTCCGGCGGGGGTATTTAAGGCGTATGTGAAAGATCAGGGCACAATGTCCAAAACAATCCGGATGACGTAATCCCGTTGCGAAGTGTTCGCATCAAACAAAACCGTAATCGTATTTTCGCCCTGTTTGCCGACCGTATTCGTTATTATTCTAATCTGCCCCGTTTGTCCGGGTCCAAGCGTTTGAGGCAATTCAACCTTCGTACAATTACAGGAGGGTTTATAATTCAAAATATTCAAATCTACCGCTCCGACGTTTTTAATCCGTACAATTTTCTCAACCACATCGCCGGATTTCACATCGGGAACCCGAAAAATCCGCTTATCCAAGAAAATCAACTCCGCGTTTCCTTCTCCGGCATAAACGGCAGCCATCGAAAACAATATTAAAACAGTCAAGAGGAAACGTCTCATAACATAAATTTCAGAATTTTGAAAGACTCGTTATCCATATCCGCAGGCAGAATGCCGTAAAACCAATCGTCATGCCGACCGATAATTTCGAGATGACTATCCGTTACAACATTGCCGATCAGCTCCGTACCGCGATAAATCTGGATTCCATATCCGGCATTCCCCTCCTTTTTATAACTCCGGAACAAATAATCTCCGACCCGCACGAGATGGGTGTAATATCCGTACGCCTGCGAATGGGATCGGTAGACGGTCTCATATTCGCGGAAAGAACCGGTAGCGGGAAAATCGGAGCTTACACCTTCTGCCCCACAACCGAAACTGTACAGCAACCGGCCATCGGCCAGATTCCTGACATAAATCAGGGAATCGGCAGCATAACCCACGTAAATATTATTCCCGGCGGCATCGGTATCGAAATCGAATGCCGAGAAAACGGGGATGTTCCGCTGCCGGTATACCGGCGGATAAGACCCGAACAAACGGCCCGTAGTCCGGTTTTTCAGATCGACAAAGATAAAATTATAGGCCTCGTTCCAGAATTTCCGGACCTGGCCTCCGGTTTCATATCCGTTGTAAAGTACGTGTTCCGTAACGACAGGCATGACCAACAGACTGTCTACGACTTTTATGCGCCGCACGTTAGCGTTGAATTCATACATGTATTTCACCTCCGGATCGGGTTTGTGCAGAAGCTGCATCCAGTCGTCGCGGTCGAGAGGAATATCGGACAGGAACGGATAGGGATCGGCCGTTCTACGATATACAGAATCGTAAACGTAAATCCACCAGCTGCTGTCGAGCATGACCAACCCGCCATCGCCGGCTATCGTAGACACAAAGGCCGGAGAGAGCATCTCATCGGGTCCCCGGCCGCGCGAAATATGCCGGGAAATGAAACGGCCCTGCATATCGTATTCACGGACTCCGACCATGTAATAGTCCAGAAACAACAATCTGCCGTCTGAAAGCATCCACCGGCCGTCGAGAGATGTCGGACCGGCGGCTATGAGCAGCGTATCCGTATCGGCAAAGGCCGTGAGCGAAACATGCCGGCCGCCCCGGTATTCCAGTCCGGCGTATTCATCCGCCCGGTCGGAACGGCTGCACCCCGAAATGAAAAGCAAGGCGAAGAGCAGTACGCATAACATTCTATTCATAGTCGATTCCGTACAATGTCGGATAGATGATTTCCCGGCCGATTTTTTAATATTGCAATCTGCGTTTGCGATAGATCCCCTCCTCCGCACCGAGACGTTCCGGACCGCCCAAAGAGGAATTGTATACCGGAAGAACAAACGCACGCGCCTGCGCCTGCTCATAGAGCGTCCGGCCGTTGACGCCGAGCTCGCGGAACAACCGCGGCCGATCGATACCGGGCATGGGAATCCGCTCCCACCGTCGGCGCTCAAAAGGCGCTGTCAGAACGAACCCGTATTCATTTTGAGGAATGGCATGTTTTTCGACGAGCCTTTTCAGCGAGTCGCCGAGCATGACCGGGTCGAAAAAGTGCACCGACGTATATTCCCGGAGTTCGTTCGCCGCCGGATTACGCCGCCGATTCTGCCCGAAGGAGTAGTACCGGCCCGACTCAATGCCCGGATCGACCCACGCGACCCGAGCCGTGATTTGCGACGTATAAAGCACACCGTTCGAAACCGCGTAATCGACTTCGACCCGATGGCGCGTCGCCGACGGATAAGCCGCGACCGTCGTGCGCGGAAAAGCGACGTAATGATCTTCGAGATTTTCCGTCTGAACTTTCACCACACGGGCCTCATCACAGAGACAATGGATAAATCCCTCGCCGCAAATCCGCGTTTTACGCGGAAAAGTGCCCGATTTGTTTTGAAAATGAATCACCCACACCTCATCCTCCCCGACAGTATAAACACTATCGACGCGATACGTAAAATTCCGGACCTGTCTCGGATTGAGCGGAGAATACATTTCGAGCGACCGTTTCCACTTCCAGGGATCGTTTTCCGCGTTCTGGTAACGTATCTTGAGACTGCCCACATCGCCTGCATCGCCGGAATACACACCCCGTATCTCCAGCACTTCGTCGCTGTTGGCAGCCAGCGGATCGCTTTTCATAACCGTCAGCGGGAACCAATAACGCTTGTTTTTGTCGTTCCAATCGAAGCGGGCAGCCGCAAGCGAGAAATTGCAGGAAGCGAACAATCCGTCATAGCCCATGAATTCCCGGTATTTACCTCGGCACTCGACCGAAGAAAGCCAGATCACACGGGCCGCATAATCTTTTGCCGTATGGATCGAGAAGTTCACGGCCGTTTTCCGGACCAGCGCAGCCACTTCTTTTTCAGGGAATACGCCGACAGCGGCGATCGCCACCGTTTCGGGCGTCAGAACGACCTCGGACATCGTTCGGAGTCAACCGACCCCGACATACAACGGCCGGTAAAACATCGAACGGAATACGAGTGTGTCGCTGTCGGTGAAATCGCCTTGCCGAAGCGTCATCCGGCCCCGGTTGTCGGACATCGCATACCGGCCGGTGCGCTCGCAGACGGCATAAACAAACGGAACGGGGTCCCCGTCCTGATTTCGGACCCCGAAAGTCCGATCCTGTGCGAATCCCGGAAGAGCGCACGACAGAAGAAGCAGTAAGAATCCCCTCAACCACATTATCAAGCTACGATTTCCCGGCAAACGTCACAGCCGGTGGTAGTGGCAGTAGAGCAATTCGCCGTCGTCGCCTCGCAGGTGCATGCCGCCGCCCTGACAGTAGCGGAACATCCGGCAATCGGCACATTCGCCCCTGCGCGCCCATTCGCGGTCGCGGAACGGCCCGAAGCGGTTCTGCCACACGTCCCAGAACTGATCCCGGTAGATGTTTCCCTGATGGTAGTTGGCGCGGATCGACGTGCACCCCGAAATGGCCCCGTCGACCCGGATCGAAGCCACGGAGACACCCGCGGCACATTGGTAGAAATGGTCGCGGACCTCGGCCTCGTAACCGCCCAGAAAGCCCTCGCAGGCGTAGCTGACCTCGATCCGGCCCTCCTGCCGCGTGCGGCGGATGAATTCCAGCATCTCCCGGAACTGGGCGTCGGTCATCCGCAGCGTCGGATCGTTCTTGGCACGCCCCATCGGGAAAATCGAGAAGAGCCGCCAGTGGCGCACCCCCTCCGAAAGGAGCATGTCGCGGAAGGCCTCCAGCTGCGGAACCATCGCCCCCGTGACGCAGGTGACCACGTCGTACGACAGCGAAGGTTCGCGCACGATCATCCGCACGGCCTCCAGCGCGCGGTCGTAACTGCGGGGATTCCCGCGGATATAGTTGTGCTCACGCTCGAAACCGTCGAGGCTCACCGAAACCGATTTCAAGCCCGCGTCGAGCAGACGCCCGAAGCGTTCCGGGGTCAGGGCCATGCCGTTGGTCACCATGCCCCACGGGTAACCGCGGCGCGTGACCTCGGCGCCCGCCTCCTCCAGATCCGCGCGGACGAGCACTTCGCCGCCCGAGAAGATAATCAGCACATCGGCGGGATCGACGTGGGGCGTGACCTCCTCGTCGAGCACCTTCAGAAAATCGCCCAGCGGCATGTCCGCCACGCCGGGATCAACCCGGCAGTCGCTGCCGCAATGACGGCACGAAAGGTTGCAGCGCAGCGTGCACTCCCAGAAAAGCGTATCGAGACGGTGTTCGCGCACCTTCGAAGCATACAGGTCGGAAAAAATATTGAGGGCCAATCGTTTGCGAAGCCCCAGCCGGCGGCGTGACATGGCTTATTTCCCGCCGGCCGAAGGGTCCTCCTCCTGCGGGCGTTCGGCCACGGGAGGCAGCGAATCGGGGCGTTCGCGTTCCAGGCGTTTGAGCCGCTCGTTGCGGACGCTGTCCTGACGGGGCGTACGCACGCCGTACATGACCACGACACGGCGGGGAAACTCGGAGTATCCCTTTACGACCGTCGTGTCGGCGTCCTGCGACTTCGCGGTGTCCTCCTTGGGAGCGTTTTTCACCGATGTGCAGGCCGCGGAGAAGCCCAGAAGGGCCGCCAGCGCGAGTTTCAGATTTCTGTTCATAACGCCATGTGGTTTAACATTCTCTACGCAAAGATAAGAATTTTCCGCATAAGACGAAAAAACATGCCAAAAAGTTTTGAAAGCCAATGATTTTTATTTTACTTTGCCGAACACATTAACACTTTAATTCTCTATTTTTATGACAGGTAAGGTAAAATGGTTCGATGGCAAGAAAGGCTACGGATTCATTACGGCGGAGAACGGAAAAGAGATTTTCGTACACTTCTCGGGCATCGCTAAGGACGGTTTCAAGTCGCTCAACGAAGGTCAGGCGGTCGAGTTCGAAGTTGGCTCCGGGGCCAAGGGCGAACAGGCTATTAACGTAACTGTAGTTGAGTAATCGCGCAAACTATAATTACAGAGATCAAAAAGGAGGTCCCCTCATGCAGGAGGCCTCCTTTTTTCTTGCCCGTTTGAAAAAAAAACAGTACTTTTGGGCGTCCGAAACCGAAAAAAAGGTTCTCAAAACATAAAAACTCAAATCATGAAAGAAGCAATCGCAATTCTGACCGGCGGCGGACCGGCTCCCGGCATGAATACCGTAGTGGGCAGTGTGGCCAAAACGTTCCTGCGCCAGGGTTACCGCGTCATCGGCCTCCACGAAGGCTACACGGGCCTGTTCAATCCCTCGCCCCGCACCGTAGACATCGACTACCCGATGGCCGACGGCATCTTCAACCAGGGAGGTTCGTTCCTGCAGATGAGCCGTTTCAAACCCAAGGACTCGGATTTCGAGAACAACTTCAACCTCAAGTTCTTCACCGACAACAACATCAAACTGCTCGTTACCGTCGGCGGCGACGACACGGCTTCGACCGCCAACCGTATCGCCAAGTTCCTCGAGGCCAAGAAATACCCCATCGCCAACATCCACGTGCCGAAGACCATCGACAACGACCTGCCGCTCCCGAAGGGCACGCCGACGTTCGGTTACGAGTCGGCCAAGGACAAGGGCGCCGTCATCGCCCGCGCCGTCTACGTCGACGCACGTACGAGCGGCAACTGGTTCG
This sequence comes from Alistipes sp. i18-0019-D1, assembly GCF_042852885.1. Lineage (NCBI taxonomy): Bacteria > Pseudomonadati > Bacteroidota > Bacteroidia > Bacteroidales > Rikenellaceae > Alistipes > Alistipes sp. i18-0019-D1. The sequence goes on along the minus strand of NZ_AP031424.1, from coordinate 3,309,878 downwards.
TGCTGGCTGCCATGGGCCGCTCGGCCGGACACCTGGCATTCGGCATCGGCGAGGCCTGCCACTACCCGATGATCGTCATCCCCGAGATGTTCGACAAGACGGAGATCACCGTCGAAAAGATCGTCAACCTGGTGATTTCGTCGATCATCAAGCGTAAGATCATGGGCATGGACTACGGTGCCGCCGTGATTTCCGAAGGCGTGTTCCACGCACTGTCGGACGAGGAGATCCGCAAGAGCGGCATCCACTTCACCTACGACGAGCACGGACATCCCGAGCTGGGCAAGGTGTCGAAGGCGCACATCTTCAACGAGATGATCGAGATGAAGCTCAAGGAGCTGGGTCTCAAGGTCAAGAGCCGTCCGGTGGAACTGGGCTACGAGATCCGCTGCCAGACCCCGATCGCCTACGACCTGACGTACTGCTCGGAGCTGGGTATCGGCGTGCACAAGCTCTTCGCCGAGGGCAAGACGGGCTGCATGGTTTACGTGGATTCGGAGGGAAACGTCTCGCCGCTCTACCTCAAGGACCTGCAGGACCCCACGACGGGCAAGATTCCGCCCCGTCTGGTGGACATCAAGTCGGACAAGTTCACGTCGGTGGTGGAGACCATCCTCAACGCCATCACCCCGGCCGACTACGAAGCCGCCAAGGCATACGTGGCCAATCCCGAGGAGTACGACTTCCACAAGATTCTCAACTGGAAATAATCCGGCAGCAATCCCATAACTCCGATCCCCGCCCCGATAAGGCGGGGATTTTTTCGCAAAATATTTGCTCGGGGGGGGGATTTCGTATATTTGCATCCCAGAAGCAATCCAATTCATCATGAAAAAGACCGAAAAACCGGTGTTCGAGCCGATGCCCGAAACACCTGCGGAGCCGGCATCCACGGTCTCCGAATCCGCCGGACAGCCGGCGGCATCGCTCGCCGAAGCGAAAAAGAACATCCTCGTCGGACTGCTGTGGTGCGTCGGCGGACTGGCTTTCAGCTTCATCTCCTACTACCTCACCGAAACCGGGGGCCGTTACGTCATCGCCACGGGAGCCATCCTCTGGGGTGCCTGGCAGGCGATCACGGGATTATACGTCTGGCTGAAAATCAAACATGGAGCCGGTGAATACGCAGCCTTTTGGCGCATGCTCGCAGCAGCCGTCTGCACCGCCCTGCTCATCGGATACCTCACGGTGCTCTCCACGCAGCTGGTGGACGAAGACGGCGAGCTGCCGCTGCTCGACACCGAGCAGACCTATGACTGCACGGACCTCGGGCTGCGAATCCGGATTCCGGCCGGGTACTCCGTCCTCGAAGAGAGCGTTGAACCCGAGACCGACTCGACCTATGCCCGCTACACGATGTACGTCCTCGACGGCGAATGGGAATTCAACATCGACGCCCTGCAAGATGTCTTCGATCCCGAGGCGAAGAGCATCGCCGACCTCTCGGGCTACTGCGCCAGCCGCGACTCGGCCTACTACGACGGCGGGATCATCAAGGCCTCGCGCCCCCTCGTCTCGAACGGCATCGACATGCTGTACAGCGAAGGCCGCCGGACCGAATATCCGGGATTCGTATTCACGGCCTACGACCTCAAACAGGGACAGTCGCTCATCACCGTCGGCATCAGCTACCCCTCGAAGGAATACGGCAGGACGGGTACCCTCCGACGCGTCGAAGAACTGCTCCGGGGCATCGAGCTGACGCAGCCGGAGGAGCCGGAAGAGACGACAGGAACGGCGGAATAAGAACGATTCGCACGACAGAGAAGGGCGGCCTCCGGGCCGCTTCTTTTTATCCGAAGAGCGTCGGGGCGAAAGCGGGCAGCGAAGGGGCTGCCGGGTGGAGGTTGACGACCTCCATCCCGCGGCCGAGGGCGCGGCGGACGGTGTAGTGCGTGCCGCCGGGCGAACCGTCGTACCAGGCGACCAGCACCGAGGCATTGTCGACGAGGTAGTTGTTGCGGACGGCATAACAGCCCCGGTGGTAAACCGGGGAGAGCTCCTCGACGGCATCGGCCGCAGCCAGCACGCGGCGGAAACGTTCGCGGTCGGCCGGAGAGAAACGGTTCTCCTGCCCCCGGAACGGGACTGCGGCGACGAGCCGCACGCCTGCACGCCGACGCCCCATCTCCAGCACGACTTCGGCGGCAGCGAGGTCGAAACCCACGGCCATGCCGCTCAAAAAGGTCCGGAAACCCCGGTCGTAGAACGCCTCCAGCGTCCGGCGCAGAGCGTCCGCAGCCCCGCCGCGATAGGTGCGGTGGCCGGTAAAGGCGACGGATGTCCGGGGATCGGCAGTCATGCGTCCAAAGGTAAGGCTTTGGCCCGGACTTTGCAAGCCTCATTGCTGAATTTAAACTTTCAGCAACTATGAAAAACACAGGAATTGCCATCGTATCGCTCGTGGGCGGCATGATCATCGGTTCGGCCCTCACGATGCTTTTCACACCCCAGTCCGGCCCGGAACTGCGCCAGAAAATCAAGGATTCGATCGACGACGAGATCGACAAGGTGAAAGACAAACTCGGGAAAGTCGAGAAGGAGATCGAGGAAGCCCGTTGCAAATGCGACGAAAAGTGACCCTCCCTGCACGACGCAACAATGGAGAATAAACCTTCCGGCGGCCGCTTCATAGCCGCGCTGCTGTTCTTCGTAACGACTGCGGGCATTGCCATCCTGCTGCTGCTCACGGCACTGGTTATCTGGCTTTCGTCCGTTACGGGTTCGTTCATCGCCTCGGCGCTGATCGCAGGCGGCTTTTTCGCCGTCCTCGCACTCCTCGTCTACCTGTTCGCGATCCGCGATGCCGTGGAACAGATCCGCAGGCAGGCCGAAACGGTCTACGAGGTGGCCCGTGCCGCGCAAACTGGTTACGAATGGCTCGCCGGGAAGGTCTCTCTGTTTCTCAAACTGCGCGAGGAACTGCGTAAAGAATGAGTTTCCGCCTCCCCTTGCCTGTCGGGAGTGAAAAATCCGGATGCCATGGCATCCGGATTTTTCGTACGGCGGAGATACCCGCGGTTTCAGAGGAGCAGGTTCCGGCATAACGAAGTCCGGCCCGAACAAGCAGGAAGATTTCCGGTCGGAGCGGGACAGACGCCCGGCTCCGATAAGTTTTTGATTTTAAGCGAACGAGTTTCGTACGTCGCGAAGAACGGGACGAATGGATAGTACTGAAGTACATTCCATTCGTCCCGTTCGAGGGATGTGCGGAAATAGCCGCTTACAAATCGAAAACTACTTGAAGTAGCGCTTATAAAGCCCTTCGAAACCCTTGCCGTGACGGGCCTCGTCCTTGGCCATCTCGTGTACGGTGTCGTGAACGGCGTCGAGGTTCTCCTCCTTCGCCATACGGGCCAGACGCATCTTGTCCTCGCAGGCGCCGCACTCGGCGTTCATGCGCTTTTCGAGGTTGGTCTTGGTGTCCCAGACGACCTCGCCGATCAGTTCGGCGAACTTCGAGGCGTGCTCGGCCTCCTCCCAGGCGTAACGTTTGTAAGCCTCGGCGATCTCGGGATAACCCTCGCGGTCGGCCTGACGGCTCATCGCCAGATACATGCCCACCTCGGTGCACTCGCCCATGAAATGATTCTGGAGACCTTCCCAGAGTTCCTTGCTGGCGCCCTTGCCGTCGCCGATCTTGTGTACCGTTACGAAATCCAAGTCGCCTTCGGCCTCAACGAGTTCTACGAACTTCTCCTTGCCTACCTTGCACATCGGGCACTGGTCGGGTGCCTCGGGACCTTCGTGAATGTAACCGCATACGGTACAACGCCATTTCTTTGCCATAATCTTCTACTGTTTAATGTGTGTGATTGTATTCTGTTTGTGATACAAAGGTAGCAAATCCGGGCGAAGTACGTATAAATTTCCGATTGTCTTTTCTGATGGCGGGATAGGCTGCGCTTATATCAGCTGCGGCGATCTATTACCTCTTCGATTTGGGCTACGTCGGCCGAATCCTTCACCAGCACCCGCTTGCGGCTGTCCAGCAGATACAGGGCCGGAATGGCGTGGAGGTCGTAAAGGCTCTTTTCGCGGACGACACACCCCTTGTCGTAGGCATTGATCCACGACGCCGGAATGCGGTCGCGGTAGTCGCGCCACTCCGTAAGGTCCTCGTCCGGGTAGAGCGCCAGCACCTTCAGCCGCCCCCGCTCGATCATCTCCGAAAGCATCGGCGACGAGGTGATCGCCTCGCGGATTTCACGGCACATCGCACAGCCGGGATTGTTGATGAACAGCAGCACGTATTCGGCTTTCAGCCCGTAGAGCGTCCCCGAGGCGCCCGAGGCCAGCGTGTAACGGAAATCGTTGGCGGGCTGGCCCAGGCGGTTCTGCATGGCCATTTCGAGGTCGTACTGCGGGGCGATGCGCTCGTACTCGTCGTAGAAGGGGCTGGCGAGCTGCGCCCGGAGCACGGGAATGTAGAACTCGTCGTTGCGCAGCGGCGAGTTGGGATCGTGGAGCACCGTCTGGGCGAGCATCGCGAAATAGTCGAGCATCGGCTTCGACGACGAAGCCCGGCGCATCAGCAAATCCATCGGCGCGGAATCCGCCGGACGGTCGGAGAGCACCGCAATGTAGCGCGCAAAGGACTCGATCATCTGCACGGTGTCGGCCTTGGAGACGAAAAGCGTGTCGGTGAAGTCGAAGCGGTCCCAGTAGTGCCGGCGGAGATAGTCGCGCTGTTCGTCCGGAGAGAGTCCCGCAGGGGCGATGGCCGGAAGAAAAACCCGCGGACGGGGTGCCGAAGCCGCCGTCTCCTGCGAGGGAGCGCTCCGGCGGCGGCCGCACGCGGCGACGCACAGGGCCGCCAGAAGGATGATCAGGATGCGTTGCATGGTCATGGATATTATTTGTACGCAAAGATAGAAATTTCCGGCAACAATCGTGCACCCGAGGCCGTAAAGGAGGCTTCCCGGCGGTTTTGCACGGTAGTTGCAACACCCAACAGCGACAAAAACCAAATCAATTCATTATGGATGTAAAGAAAACTACCACAAGCACAGGTTTCAAATTGAGTGTCATGACACTGGCAATTATGAACGTGACTGCCGTAGTGAGTCTGCGCGGGCTGCCTGCCGAGGCGGTCTACGGACTTTCGTCGGCATTCTACTACCTGTTTGCAGCCATCGTGTTCCTGATCCCGACGGCGATGGTCGCCGCCGAGCTGGCCGCGATGTTCTCCGACAAGCAGGGCGGCGTATTCCGCTGGGTCGGCGAAGCCTACGGCGCACGCACGGGATTCCTCGCGATCTGGCTGCAATGGATCGAGTCGACGATCTGGTACCCGACGGTGCTGACCTTCGGCGCCGTGTCGATCGCATTCATCGGCATGAACGACACGCACGACGCGGCGCTGGCCTCGAACAAGGTCTTCACGCTCTGCATGGTGCTGGCCATCTACTGGATCGCCACGCTGATCGCCCTGAAAGGTCTGGGATGGGTCGGGAAAATCAGCAAATGGGGCGGTATGATCGGTACGATCATTCCCGCGGGCCTGCTGATCGTGCTGGGCATCATCTACATTTCGACCGGCGGACACAACCACATGGACATGTCGCAGGGTTTCTTCCCCGACCTGTCGAAATTCAGCAACCTCGTGCTGGCAAGTAGTATCTTCCTGTTCTACGCGGGTATGGAGATGATGGGTATTCACGTCATGGACGTGAAAAATCCGTCGCGGAACTACCCCAAGGCCATCATCATCGGTTCGCTGGTCACGGTGCTGATCTTCATCCTGGGAACCTTCTCGCTGGGCCTGATCATCCCCGCCAAGGACATCAGCCTCACGCAGTCGCTGTTAGTCGGATTCGACAACTACTTCCACTACCTCCACATTTCGTGGGCCGGCCCGATCATCGCCATCGCCCTGATGTTCGGCGTGCTGGCAGGCGTGCTGACCTGGGTGGCGGGTCCCTCGAAGGGTATCTTCGCCGTGGGCAAGGCCGGTTACCTGCCCCCGTTCTTCCAGAAAACCAACAAGAACGGCGTACAGAAGAACATCCTGCTGATCCAGGGCTGCGTCGTGACACTGCTGGCGCTGCTGTTCGTCGTGATGCCCTCGGTGCAGTCGTTCTACCAGATCCTCTCGCAGCTGACCGTGCTGCTGTACCTGATCATGTACATGCTGATGTTCTCGGCCGCCATCGTCCTGCGCTACAAGATGAAAAACACGCCCCGTCCGTTCCGCCTGGGCAAAAAGAACGGCCTGATGTGGTTCCTCGGATGCCTCGGATTCTGCGGCGCACTGCTGGCCTTCGTGCTGAGCTTCGTGCCGCCCAGCCAGATTTCGACCGGCAGCAACACCGTCTGGTTTTCGGTGCTGATCATCGGCTGCGTGGTGGTCGTAGGCGCCCCGTTCGTCATCTACTCCATGCGAAAGCCGTCGTGGAAAGACCCCGAAGCCGCCGCCGACTTCGCTCCCTTCCACTGGGAAACGCAGGCCAAGGTCGCAGCGCCCGCAGCAGCGCCGTCGCAGGGCCAGCCTTCCGCCAATAACAACCAATCAATGAAATAAGCAACAACATGATCCAGAAAATCGACAAGAAAGCGGTTCAGGATGCCGTGCAGATGGCATACGACCGCTGTAAAAACGAAACCGGCGGCAAGAACGCCGACTATATCCCCTACCTGGCCGATGTGCCGTCGAACCTCTTCGGCATCGCGGCCTGCCTGCCCGACGGCGACATGGTGGCCGTGGGCGACACGGACTACAGATTCGGCATCGAGTCGGTGTCGAAGGTTCCCACGGCGATCCTCGCCATGAACCAGTACAGCGGACAGGAGGTGCTCGACAAGATCGGCGCCGACGCCACGGGACTCCCCTTCAACTCGATCATGGCCATCCTGCTCGAAAAGGACCACCCCTCGACGCCGCTGGTCAACGCCGGAGCCATTTCGGCCTGCTCGATGGTCAAGCCCGTGGGCGACAGCGACGGAAAATGGAAAGCCATCGTCTCGTTCATCGCCGGACTCGCGGGATCGGACGTCGAGGTGATCGACGAACTCTACAAATCGGAGACGGCGACCAACTTCAACAACAAGTCGATCGCGTGGCTGCTGAAGAACTACAACCGCATCTACGACGATCCCGACATGGCGCTGGACATCTACACGCGCCAGTGCTCGATCGGCGTGACGGCCAAGCAGCTGGCTACGATGGCCGCGACGATCGCCAACAGCGGCGTGAACCCCGTAACCAGAAAGGCCGTGTTCAAACCCGAGCTGACGCCCAAGATCGCCTCGATGATGGCGACCGTGGGATTCTACGAGCACACGGGCGACTGGCTCTTCACGACGGGACTTCCGGCCAAGACGGGCGTGGGCGGCGGCATCATGGGCGTCGTGCCGGGCGTGATGGGCGTTGCGGCGTTCGCGCCCCCGCTCGACGAGGCCGGCAACTCGGTGAAGGCCCAGAAGGCGCTGGCGTTCATCGCCGGACACCTCAACCTCAACGTCTTCGGCACGACGCGCTGCGTGATGGCCGAGAAAGAGGCCGTGAAGGCGTAAAACTCCCCGCGGGGAGACCCGCCGGCGAAAAGGGGCGCATCCCGCAAGGAATGCGCCCCTTTTCCGTGTCCGGAAGGCGTGTCAGAAGCGGTAGCGGGCGCCTACCAGCAGACAGCCCGACGTACCGATACCGGCCTCGGCATAGGCCGCGATGCGTCCCCCGACTTCGACACCGACAGGCGACACCTGGAAGGCGAACTGGGTGGATTTACCGCTCTCGCTCCCGACCTCGGACTTGGAGAACGTGGCTCCCGCACCGAGGCGCGAGTAGAACGAAACCACCTGGAGATTCAACCAGTTCCACTTCACGTTGGGCAGCAGCGACCAGTAGCGGTTACGGATCTCCGAGCCGGCGCCCCTGATCTCCTGCGTGTTCGAGGAGTAGACGACCTGCGCACCGAGGCGCAGGCTGCCGATCAGGCGGAAGCTGTAACCCACGGTGACGGCGCCCCACCCCTTGAGGTCGGTATTCGCATTCGTGAAAAGCCCGGTCAGCATATCGCTGTACGAGTCGATCCAGTCGGTGACGGGAGCGACGCCGTAGGACACCGAAACCTCGCTGCGGCGCGATCCCTGGGCAGCGGCGGGAACGGCCATCACGACAACGGCCGCCGCCATCAGCAATTTCTTGATCATTTTTCGCTGTTTTTCAGGTTTTACGACTACGAATATAGCAAAAATCCCGCAACGAAGCCAATCCGTTCAACGGACAGCCGCACAACAGGCACGGAAAGGGGAAAATTCATCACGAACAATCATTCGTCCGCGATCTCCCGCCGGATGGCTTCGAGATACCCGCGTCCCCATTTCAGGTCCGGCTCGACATAATTTCCCTCGGCCCATTCGTTCCAGGATTTCAGCAGGATGACCCGGTGTTCGGGAGCCTTCCCCCGGACCATTTCCACCGCCTCCCGGAGGTGTTTCCCGAACAGTTCTGGCGTGGAATCCGTCACGATCCACCCCTCTCTGCCGCTGCGCGGCGTATGGTCCCAGTTCGGAATGACCGAGGGGAAGACGTTCTCCCGGGTGTCTTCGTCCCTGTCGAGAAAACAGGCGGCCATTCGTTCATACGGGTAATTGAGCGGAATCTTCCGCCAGCGGTCGAATTTTACCCGCTGCCGTTCGAAAAACGAATGCTTCACATTGAAATACCCGACCAGCCGCAACGGATTGACGGCGTCGACTCCCGTCGAGAAAATGGCCTCGACATTCGGAACCGGGGCGTTGTCGTGCCCGACGAAATAGATTCCCGGCAGGCCGTTCTTTTCGGCCAGCTCCCGCCACGTGGCGATGAACACCTTCACCTCGGGGTCCGCCAGCGGTTTATAAATCATGAACAGCGGCTTGCCGTCCACCGTAATGTAACGATGGTCCCGGAAAGCGGGCAGCACGGCCCGGAAATGCGCCGTATAGTCTTCGACGCCTCCGTAAAGCTGTTCGATCAACATGTTCCGGTTTGTAATCCCGTGGGCGAATCCCCGCCAGCTTTCATTGGCCCAGGCCAGCGCAAACGGGAAATCGGGTTCGCCGCAGGCCAGCACCTCGTTGAAGGGGCGTTCAAGCAGCCGTTTGCCGTTACCGAACCAGTAATGCCAGTAGACGAAGCCCTCGACACCGTATTCGCGGGCCATATCCGCCTGCGCCTGTCGCGTCTCGGCGACCCGCAGGTCGTAATACCCCAGATCGGCCGGGACACGGGGCTGATAGTGATTCCGGAAATACCGTTGCGCCTTACCCACGTTCGTCCACTCGGTAAAGCCCTTTCCCCACCACAGGTCGTTCTCCGGGATGGGGTGAAATTGAGGCAGATACAATGCCAGTAATCGTGCTTTCATACGCTATTAGACAATCGTTTCCGGATTCCGGAGCGGATTGCGGCCCCCCCCGCACCGCAAGGCCGCGCCCCGTCAGGAAAAACGATGCGGAGGATTGTTCAGGATCCTCCGCATCGTATCCGGTTTGAGTGTGTTTAAAACTCGTTTTCGACGGCTTTGAACAGCGCGACGTCCTCCGTCGTGGAGTTCATCACGTAGGTATAGGCCTCCGAAATCTTCGCCTCGGCCATTTTGCAGAACACGCGCGCCGAAGCGGCATACTCCTCGACCTGGCCGGCCTGACGGGCCAGCAGGTAGGCGATGATGATGTGTCCGGCGGTCTCCACCAGACGGCGGGCATGGAAATCCTTGAATCCGCAAACCTCCTTGTCGCCGGCCTCGACGCGGGCCTGCATCTCCGAGAACTTCACGGTCAGCTCCTTGAGCTTCGTAACCACGGGGCACATGGCCTCCGGATAGCTCTCGGCGGCATAGCGCTCGATCTGCTCCAGGAACGTACCCTTCGTCACGGCGTTGATGGCCGCAACGACCTGCAGCTGCGAGGTTCCCTCGTAGATGTTCATGATGCGGGCGTCGCGGTAGAGGCGCTCGCAGGGATAGTCCTTCATGAAGCCCGAGCCGCCGTGGATCTGGATGGCGTCGTAGGCCAGCTGGTTGGCGTACTCCGACGAGAAGAGTTTCACCAGCGGGGTGAAGCCGTCGGCAAGGCGGTTGTAGAACTTCATCTCCTGGCGCTCCTCCCCCTCGAGCTGCCGCTCGTGGGCGATGTGGCCGTACTGCTTGTAGACCTCGACGAAACGCGCGGTTTCGTACAGCAGCGCACGCACGCCCTGCACCTTGGCCTTCATGTTCGAGAGCATCTCCGAAACGGCGGCGAACCGGATGATCGGCTTGCCGAACTGGGCGCGCTCGTGGGCGTATTTCAGGCCCTCGCGGTAAGCGGCCTCGCAGAGACCCACCGACTGTGCGCCGATGCCCAGACGGGCGGCGTTCATCAGCGACATCACATATTTGATAAGGCCCATCTTCCGGTCGCCGACCAGCTGCGCCGGGGCGTTCGTGAAGACCAGCTCGCACGTCGGCGATCCCTTGATGCCGAGTTTGTTCTCGATGCGGCGCACCTTCACGCCGCCGTCGCGCTTGTCATAGACCAACATCGAAAGGCCGCGGGCGTCGGTCGTACCCTCTTCGGTACGCGCCAGCACGAGCGAAACCTCGCCGTCGCCGTTGGTGATGAAACGTTTCACGCCGTTCAGCAGCCACGTCTGCTTCTCCTCCGACCAGGTGGCCTTGAGCATCACCGCACCGAGGTCCGAACCGGCGTCCGGCTCCGTGAGGTCCATGGCGCACGTCGCACCCGCCGAAACCCAGGGCAAATATTTTTGCTTGAGTTCTTCGGAAGCAAATTCGTTCAGCGTCTCGGCGCAGTCCTGCAATCCCCAGATGTTCTCGAAGCTGGCGTCCGCACGGGCCACCATCTCGTTGGCCATCACGAAGCAGATGAGCGGGAAGTTCAGTCCGTCGTACTTGCGCGGGAGCGTCATGCCGCTCAGCCCCGCGTCCACGACGGCCTTCATGTTCTCGACCGTACCCGAAGCGTACTCCACGTGGTCGCCGACGACCCGCGGGCCTTCGTGGTCCACACCCTCGGCGTTGGGGGCGATCACCTCGCCGCAGACCTCGCCGGCGATCTCCAGCACGCGGCGGTAGTTGTCCATCGCGTCGTCGAAATCCTGCGGTGCATAGTCGTAGAGGTCCTTCTCCGCGAAACCGCGCTCTTTCAGCTCCACGATCTTGCGCATCAACGGATGCTGGAGGTGGAACTGCAAATCCTTGTTATCTGAAAAGAAATTAGCCATAATTAGTTGTTTTTAAGATTCGTAGGCTCCTGTTTTGGGGAAAATTCAATACCTATGACATAGAAGTGGGGAATGTTGCCGACAATTTCGCTCGACAGGTCCGGCGCGATCTCGTTCTCACCGCAGAAACGGAACAGATTGTGCTCCGCATCGAACCACATCGAACCGTAAAAGACCAGAGGAATGAACTTTCCGGCCTCGAACGAGTCGATCTCGAACGGACGGGTGCGATACTTGGTAAGCGTATAACCGCTCGACGAAGTCACGCTGCGGAGCTTGAGCCGCTGACTGGCCTCCCGCATCTCCGGGATACTGAAATTCAGCATCGCCGTCGAATCCGTCCCCGAAGGATAGAATCCGATCGTCAGTTTCTTCGCCAGCATGTAAATACCCGCCTGCGGATCAGCCATATCTTCGGGCAGGATTTCACCGCGCATCTCCTCGGGAAAATCGCTTACGAGCAGTTTGTTAGGCCCGCAGGGAAACTTCCGGGAATGAATCTCCCCGCCCGATTCATACTCCTTGATATATACCGTCATGTCATAGCGGCCCGGTCCTTCGAGTAGTTCCGACAAGTCGAAACCGAACGCCTCGTAACCGGCGGCTTCCAGCAGAGAGCGGAAGTCGTCGAACCCGACAGGCCGGCTCTTGATCTGCTGTCCGGAAACGGATACAGTGAGAAGAACCGTACAGATTACCGTCAGGAGCCTGCGCATCGCTATTTCGAGTTTTGTTTGTAGTATTTGATCATCTTGGGGATAATCTCGTTGACGTCGCCCGTGATGGCGTAGTCGGCGATCTTGTTGATCGGGGCTTCGGGGTCCGAGTTGATCGAGATGACCATCGACGACTGGTCCATGCCGGCCGTGTGCTGGATCTGGCCCGAAATGCCGCAGGCGATGTAGAGCTTCGGACGCACCGTGACGCCCGTCTGGCCCACCTGGCGCGCATGCTCCGTGAAGCCCGCGTCGACAGCGGCGCGGCTGGCGCCCACTTCGCCGCCCAATACGTCGGCCAGTTCATGCACCAGCCTGAAGTTCTCCCTGGAACCCATACCGTAGCCGCCGGCGACGATGATGCCTGCGCCCTTGATGTCGATTTTGCGCTCCTCGATCTGGCGGTCGATGATCTTCACCGCCAGGTCCGCGTCCTTGACGAATTTCTTCCAGTCGATCGCCTTCACCTCGCCCGCTCCGGGCTGTGCGGCGTACTCCTTGCGCATCACGCCCTCGCGGACGGTGGCCATCTGCGGACGGTGGTCGGGGTTGACGATCGTGGCGATGATGTTGCCGCCGAAGGCCGGGCGGATCTGATAGAGGAGGTTCTTATACTCCGTGCCCGTCTTGGCGTCCTTGTGGTCGCCGATTTCGAGCTGCGTGCAGTCAGCCGTCAGACCGCTGTGCAGGGCCGAAGATACGCGGGGTGCGAAGTCGCGGCCCACGGGCGTGGCGCCGAACAGCGCGATCTGGGGCTTCTCCTGCCCGATCAGACCGCACAGGACCGCCGTGTGGGGCAGCGTGCGGAATGGGGAAAACAACTGGTCATCGGCGACCCAGACCGTATCGGTCCCGTATTTGGCCAGTTCCTTTTCAATGCCGGCGAGGTTGTGGCCCAGCACGACGGCTTCGAGTTTCACACCGAGCGTCGTGGCCAGTTCGCGGCCTTTGGTAAGCAGTTCGAGACTCACGTCGGCGACCTTGCCGCCCTCCATCTCGATATATACGAATATGTTGTTCATCTCCGGAGCGTATTAACCGAGCGTGTGGCTCGCAATCAGTTCAACCATAAGTTCATTGATGTCGTTGTCGGCGGCGGTGAGTTTCTTGGCCTCCTTGGCGGCGAAAACCACGTTCTCGATCTTTTTGACCTTCGTGGGCGAACCCTGGAGGCCGAGCTGTGCGGGATCGGGATCGACATCGGCGGCGGCCCACTCCACGATCCGGAGGTACTCCTTCGCGGCGGCGCGCTGCCCGGCGGGCGACTCGGGAGCCGCGGCGATCTCCGAACCGGCCAGCGCGCCCTTGTACTTCATCACGCGCTTGGCATTGCGCGGACGGCACTCGGCGGCCGAGGCGTTGACCGTCACAACGGCCGGAATCGGGCACTCGACGACCTCCGTGCCGTGCTCCAGGCGGCGCTTGATGACCAGCGCGCCTTCGCGGACTTCGAGAATCTCCTCGGCATAGGTCACCTGCGGAAGGCCGAGTTTCTCGGCGACCTGCGGGCCTACCTGCGCCGTGTCGCCGTCGATGGCCTGACGGCCTGCGAAGATCACGTCGGGGGCGATTTTCTTCAGCGCGCACGAAAGGGCGTAGGAGGTGGCCAGCGTGTCCGAACCGGCGAACTCGCGGCCCGAAAGCAGGTAGCCGCCGTCGGCCCCGCGGAACATCGCGTCGCGGATGATGTCGGCGGCGCGCTGCGGACCCATCGTAAGGATATGGACCGTGGAACCTTCGACGCGGTCCTTGAGCCGCAGGGCGGCTTCGAGCGCATTGAGGTCCTCGGGATTGAAGATGGCCGGAAGCGCCGCGCGGTTGACCGTCCCTTCGGGGGTCATCGCGTCCTTGCCTACGTTGCGGGTATCGGGAACCTGCTTGGCCAAAACGAGAATTTTAAGGTTTTGTTGTTGCATATAAGTTAAGTATGTTACAATTATTGTCTGTCATTTTTCTGTCGAGCGTCGTTATCGCGGCGTTCCGCCGCGTTTACAAGTCTGACCCTCCCCTAAATCCCCTCCTCGCGGAGGGGACTTGTCGCGACGCAGCCGGATTGTCAGCCGTAATACGGACGGAAATTACGCAAAAACGGCACAGCGCAACACCCCTAAAACCCGGCTTTTCAAGCGGGCGGGAGCGCGGAACCGAACGATAGCAAAACAACCTGCCGGCGCCCTTAAAAACCCGTTCTTAACGGGTGATGGTTTCGCCGCGGTCGGGTCCCACGGAAATGATCTTCACGGGGACGCCCGTCTGCCGCTCGATGAACTCCACGTAGCGTTTGAACGCCTCGGGGAACTCCTCGTAGCTGCCGTACCGGCGCAGGTCGCATTTCCAGCCCTCGAACTCGGTGTAGACCGGGCGGAGGTCGTCGGTGATCTCATAGGGGAATTCCGAAGTGCTGCGGCCGCCGATCTCGTAGGCCGTGGCCACCTTGATCGTGTCGAAATCGTTCATCACGTCGGATTTCATCATGATCAGCTGCGTCACGCCGTTGACCATGATCGAATATTTCAGGGCCACCATGTCCAGCCATCCGCAGCGGCGCTTGCGGCCCGTCACGGCGCCGAACTCATGGCCTACGCGGCACAGTTCGTCGCCCATCTCGTCAAACAGTTCCGTGGGGAACGGTCCGCTGCCCACGCGCGTACAATAGGCCTTGAAAATGCCGAAGACCTCGCCGATGCGGTTCGGGGCGACGCCCAGTCCGGTGCAGACGCCCGCGCAAACGGTGTTCGACGAGGTGACGAACGGATAGGAACCGAAATCCACGTCGAGCAGCGTGCCCTGTGCACCTTCGGCCAGGATCGACTTGTTCTGCGCGAGGCAGTCGTTGACGAAATATTCGCTGTCGATGATGTGGAAGCGGCGGAGGTACTTCACCGCCTCGAACCACTGCTTCTCCAGTTCGGTGATGTCATATTGGTAACCGAGGCTTTTCAAAATCTTCTCGTGGCGCGCCTTGGCCGCGGCATAGATGCTTTCGAAATCGGGACTCAACAGATCCCCGACGCGCATGCCGTTGCGGCTCACCTTGTCGGTATAGGTGGGACCGATGCCCTTGCCCGTCGTGCCGATCTTGGCGCTACCCTTCGCCGCCTCGTACGCAGCGTCGAGCATGCGGTGGGTGGGCAGGATCAGGTGGGCTTTCTTCGAGATGCAAAGCTGTTTGGTCAGATCGTGGCCGCTGGCAGCCAGCGCTTCGGCCTCCTCGCGGAAGAGGATGGCGTCGATCACCACGCCGTTGCCGATGATGTTGGTCTTGCCGCCCTGGAAAATGCCCGAAGGAATCGAGCGGAGCACGTATTTCTCGCCGTTGAATTCCAACGTGTGACCGGCATTGGGACCGCCCTGGAAACGGGCCACCACCTCGTAACGGGGCGTCAGCACGTCCACGACCTTCCCTTTGCCCTCGTCACCCCATTGCAGGCCGAGGATAACGTCAACTTTTTTCATTGTATCCGGTTCTGTTTTATGTTTGCAAAAGACATTTTTTGCATCCAAAGGTACGAATTATTATCCGAAACGCCCAAGCCGTGCGGCGGACTTTTCAACAAATTATAAAGAAAAACCGTCCGGAAAGGACGGTGTTTTGTCGAAAAAGGGAAAACAATGCGTCCAAAAGCGGAGCCGCTCCATCCGGAACGAAAGTCCTCCCAACGGCCCGGCGGGTCGTTTCCTGCCGTGAAATCAGTTGCGGACGAGCTCGGTCGGGCCGTTGAAGCCGACGTTCTGCGAGGCGAGGCAGTAAACCGTCGCAAGGGCGGGATTGCCGCGCACGTCGGCACGCAGCCCCGAGGCGCAGGAGGTCAGATCCAGCGACCCCGCAAGGGCATTATCCGGACAAAGAAGCGTTGCGAGCGAGGCGTTCGACTGCAGGTCGAGGCGCGGCAGCGAGTTGCCGCCGCAATCGAGGTACGTGAGGCCGCGCAGGCCGTTCACGTCGAGCGACACGAGGTCGTTGTCCGAGCAGTCGAGCCATTCGAGGCGCGTCATCGTGACGTCCAGCTGCGTGAGCGCGTTGCCCCGGCAATCGAGCCGTTCCAGACGCGAGAACTCCTTCAGGTCGGAGAGCGACGCGATGCCCCGTTCCGGGCACTCCATGCCGCGGACACGCTGCGCCTCGTAGCGCGAGATGCGTCCGTCGCCATCGACGTCGAATGCGCCCAGGCAGTAGGCCTCGAACGCCTTGTCGTAAAATGTCAGGTAGATGTACTTGTTCTCCTCGTCGTGCTCGTCCTCGGCAAGGCCGCAGGCCGTCGAGAGCAGTACGAGCAGGGCGGGAAAGGCGCGAACCATAGGCAGCGTCAGATATTCACGTCGTCGTCCGAAGCGTCCGAAACATCCGAGCTGTCGTCGTCGCCCTGAATGTCGTCGGCTCCCTTGATCTCGTCGTCGTAATAGTCCTTATCGTCGTCTTCGTGCGAATTGTCGTCGATCTTCACGTCGACCTTCACCATGTAAGCGATCTCGTCCGTATCATAGGGGACGGCATAGAAAAAATCGCCGTTGGGTTTGTCGACACGGATCATCGCATCGGTGAACCCCAGCGGGTATTTCGCCTTCACAGCCTCCTGCAACTCGGGGCTGAGGTTATGAAAACTCGTCGCAATATGTTTCTTCACGATATTCTGTTTAGCCATGTTAGTGTCTCGAAATTTTTTGCAATTATAAGCAAAATTTGAATATCGCACCACATCTGCAATTTTTTTTTGCATTTTTTTTGATTTTACACCAAATTCACCCGTTGTTAAAGACAAAATATGTAACTTTACCCACGTTATTTTAGGATTATGGTACGCGAACGGATCGAAGAGCTGCGCCGGCAGCTCGAACTGCATAATTTCAAATATTACGTCGAAAACGCCCCCGAAATTTCGGATTTCGAGTTCGACGCGATGATGCGCGAACTTCAGGACCTGGAGCGCGCACACCCCGAATACGCCGACCCCAACTCGCCTTCGGTGCGCGTGGGAAGCGATCTGACGGCCGAGTTCCAAACCGTCAAGCACCGCTACGCGATGCTGTCGCTGGGCAACACCTATTCGCTCGAAGAACTGCACGAGTTCATCGGCCGCATCGAGCGCGAAGCCGGGGCGACGGACTACGTCTGCGAACTGAAATTCGACGGCACGGCCATCTCGCTCACCTACGAGCACGGGCGGCTCGTGCGCGCCGTGACGCGCGGCGACGGTGTCGAGGGCGACGACGTGACGGCCAACGTGCGCACGGTACGCACGGTGCCCCTGCGCCTGCGGGGCACGGACTGGCCCGACCACTTCGAAATCCGCGGCGAGATCCTGATGCCCTACGCCTCGTTCGACCGCCTCAACGCCGAGCGCGAGGCCAACGGCGAGCAGCTCTTTGCCAACCCGCGCAACGCCGCCGCCGGGACGCTCAAGCAGCAGTCGTCGGCCGTGGTGGCCCGGCGCGGGCTGGACTGCACGCTCTACCAGCTGGCGGGCGACGATCTGCCGTTCACGACCCACTGGGAGAGCCTCGAAAAGGCCCGCCAATGGGGGTTCAAGGTCTCGGACGCGGCGCGCATCTGCCGCAGCGCCGACGAGATCGACGCATTTATCGAACACTGGGACACGGCGCGCCGCCGCCTGCCCTTCCCGACGGACGGCGTGGTGATCAAGGTCAACGACTTCGCCGTGCGGCGCCAGCTGGGATTCACGGCCAAAGCCCCCAAGTGGGCCGTGGCCTACAAGTTCAAGGCCGAGCGGGCCGCGACGCGGCTCGACAGCATATCGTTCCAGGTCGGCCGCACGGGCGCCGTCACGCCCGTCGCCAACCTCGAACCCGTGTTGCTGGCCGGGACCACCGTGCGTCGCGCGACGCTGCACAACGCCGAGCAGATGGCCCAGCTGGATATCCGCCCGGGCGACACGGTCTACGTCGAGAAGGGCGGCGAGATCATTCCGAAGATCATCGGCGTGGACCTCTCGCAGCGTCCCGCCGACAGCCGGCCGTTCCGCTACATCACCGTATGCCCCGAGTGCGGAACGCCGCTGGTGCGTTACGAGGGCGAGGCCAAGCACTACTGCCCCAACCAGGGCGGATGCCGGCCCCAGATCATCGGGCGCATCATCCACTTCATCCGCCGCAAGGCCCTCGACATCGAGGGGCTGGGCGAGGAGACCGTCGAACTGCTCTACGAAAACGGACTCGTGCGCGACGTGGCGGACCTCTACGACCTGCGGGCCGAACAACTGGCTCCCCTGCCCCGGCTGGGCGAGAAGTCGGCCGACAACATCATCCGCTCGGTGGAACGCTCGAAGACGGTCCCCTTCCAGCGCGTGCTGTTCGGGCTGGGAATCCGTTTCGTGGGCGAGACTACGGCCAAATACCTCGCCGAGCATTTCCGCTCGCTCGACGCCGTGATGCGGGCCACGCGCGAGGAGCTGGTCGAGGCCGACGAAGTGGGCGGACGGATCGCCGACGCCATCATCGAATACTTCGCCGAGGAGGACAACCTGCGGATCATCCGCCGCCTGCGCGCCGCGGGGCTGCAATTCGAAGCCGAAGCGCGCCGCCTGGCGTCGGAGGCGCTGGCGGGCCGGAGTTTCGTGGTCTCGGGCAAGTTCACGCGGAGCCGCGACGAAATGAAGGAGCTGATCGAGCTGCACGGAGGCCGAAACCTCGCGGCGGTGTCGGGCAGCGTCGACTACCTCGTGGCAGGCGACAAGATGGGACCGGCGAAGCTCAAGAAGGCCGAGAAGCTGGGCGTAAGGATCATCTCCGAGGAGGAGTTCATCCGGATGGTCGAGGGCGGCGGCCCGGCAGAGGAGACCGCGCAGCAGGGAGAGCTTTTTTGACAGGCGTAAGACGCCTGCTTTACGGACAACCGCGACAAACCGATATAACGATAATAAGACATACACTATGCTACGACACAAACTTTCCGGCGTAGGCGCCGCCATGATCACCCCGTTCACCGAAGAGGGCCGCGTGGACTACAAAGCGCTGGCCCGCATGATCGACTACGTGATCGAAGGCGGCGTGGACTACATCGTCGCACTCGGAACCACGGCCGAAACCCCCACGCTCTACATGCCCGAACGCGCCGTGATCGCCATGTTCATCACCAACCAGATCGCAGGCCGCGTGCCGCTGGTGATGGGCTGCGGCGGCAACTCCACCTCGGAGGTGCTGGACCAGCTGCGCGAATTCGACCTGCGGGGCGCCGACGCCATCCTGAGCGTGACGCCCTATTACAACAAGCCTTCGCAGGAAGGTCTCTATCAGCATTTCCGCACCGTCTCGGAACATTCTCCCCTGCCGGTGATCCTCTACAACATCCCGGGCCGCTCAGGCGTCAACATGACCGCCGAGACCACGCTCCGCTGCGCCGCCGACTTCCGCAACGTCATCGGTATCAAGGAGGCGTCGGGCGACATCTGCCAGATGCAGCGCATCCTGGACAACCGTCCCGAGGGATTTCTCGTGCTGTCGGGCGACGACGGCATGACGCTCTCTCTGATGCGCCGCGGGGGCGACGGCGTGATCTCCGTGGCGGCGAACGCCTTCCCGCAGCGGTTCATGGAGTGTGTGAACCACGCCAAGGCGGGCGACTTCGACGCGGCGGAAAAAGCCTACGCCACGCTGGACGAAGCCGTGCACGCGCTCTTCGAGGAGGGCAACCCCGTGGGCGTGAAGTGCGCCCTCTCGGTGATGGGACGCATCGGCGACACGATGCGCCTGCCGCTGGTCGCCGGATCGGAAAAACTCCGCGCGAAGTTCGAACGACTGATCGCCAGATACGATTTGCGCTGATTTTGCGTTTGTACCGGAAACGACCGCTATGAAACGATTGCTGCTTCTCCTGTTGCTGGTTCCGGCGCTGGCCGCCGCCAGGGTCCCCGACGAGGACATGATCCTCGACCGGACGATGGACGCCCAGTCCGCGTTCTACTACCCCGCGCTGATGATGCGCTACAACGCGGGCGACGCGACGCTGACCGACGAGGATTACCACTACCTCTACTACGGATACGCCTACCGCGACGACTACAAGCCGCTGGCCGTGAACCCCGACCTGGACAAAATGCTGATGCTGGCCTCGGGTATCGACCCCGACAAACCCGACAGGACCGCGCTGGAGACGATGGTCTCGGTGGGGAACGACGCACTGAAACGCGATCCGTTCAGTCCCAAAATCCTCAACCTCATGTCGTTCGCCTACGGTGCGCTGGGCGACAAGGAGCAGGAAAAAGCCTGGTCGGACCGCATGAACGGCGTCATACGCACGATCCTCGACTCGGGCGACGGATTCACGCAGAAGACCCCGCGCCACGTGCTGATGTTCGACCATGCGCTCGACGTGCTGGCCGCCGAAGGACTCTCCTTCGGCAAGGCGCGCATCGTCAGCCGCACGGTGGAGTTCGTGCCGCTGATCGTTCCCTATGTGGTCGAGGGCAAGAAGCGCAAGGGATTCTATTTCGATTTCAGCCGCGTCTATTGGAACAAGCCCGAAGGCTACACCTACCAGCGCGACCGCACATGGCAGTTCAACAACCTCAAACCCCGCACCTATAAATGATCCGCATTTTCCGGCATACGCTCTGCCTCGCCCTGCTGCTGACGCTCGCGGCCTGCGAAAAAGACCGCGAACCGCGAATCGAGGTCTCGACGGGAGAGGTTCATCTCCCGGGCGACGCTTCGTCCGGGGCGGCGTTCACCGTGTCGGCCGAAGAACCGTGGACGCTGTCGTATACCGGAGAGGGATTCACCGTGACGCCGGCCGGCGGCGCCCGCGGAGAAACGACGGTCACGGTGACCGCCACTGAAATCAACTCCGCCAAGGCGCGCCGGAAGCTGGGCACGATAACCGTCCACTACCCCGCCAACATGGGCGATTACCCGGTCGAGGTCTACCAGCGGCCCGCCGTGGCGACGCAGACCCTCCTGCTGTACATGCCCGGGCGAAGCCTGATCGCCTATTACGAGCACAACATCGAAGGCATCAGCGCAGCCGTGACGAACCGAATTCCGGGCGACGGGCGCATTCTGGTCTGCTACCAGCCCGAGAAACATTCGTCGGCCGTCCTGCAGGAGATCCGTTACGACCCGGCGACGGACCAGTGCCAACGCACGACGCTGAAAACCTACGACGGTTTCAACGCCGGCAATCCGGAAAAGGTGCGGCAGCTGTTCGCCGATGCGGCGGAAACGGCCCCGGCACAACGCTACGGGCTGATCATCGGCTGTCACGGCAAGGCGTGGATTCCGGCCGCCAGCGGTTCGATCCCCTACTCGTTGCAGCGTCCCGCAGAGGACGACGTATGGGCCACGGCCCCGGGAGCCAAGCAGACCCGTTCGTTCGGCGACAAGGGCTACGAGCTGGACATCACGGAGTTGAACGCGGCATTCGAAGCGCAGCGGTTCCGTTTCGACTACCTGATCTTCGACGACTGCTTCATGGCCAACATCGAGACGCTCTACGACCTGCGTTCGACCGTCGGCTACGTCGTGGCATCGCCTTGCGAAATCATGGGCGACGGATTCCCCTATGACCGGATTATCCCCCACCTGTTCGAGGAAACGGCTGTTTCGGAACGGCTCGCGAAAACCTGTCGGGAGTTCTGGAACCTCTACGAAAACGAATACCAGAACACAATCTGGAAGGAGCAGTCGGGCTGCATATCGCTGGCCGTCCTGTCGGAACTGGACGGCCTGGCCGGGGTGATGCGGCGCATCAACGAAAAGGAGAAACAGCCGTTCGAACTCTCGGAATTGCAGTATTACAAGGGCGGCAGCACCCCGCTTTTCTACGACCTGGGGCACTACGTCGGATTGAGCTGCGGCGATCCGGCGCTCGTCGACGAATTCACGGCGCAGCTGGACCGGGCGTTCCCCGCCGACAGCCGTCTTCACACGGCGCGCTTCTACTCGGCATACGGGCAGGGCAACCACGAGGTTCATCACTATTCGGGCGTCTCGGTGAGCGAGCCCTCGCCCCGGTACGCCGCCGAAAACCGGTTGACGAACTGGTATCGGGACACGCATTAGACGCTCGGACAAATTCGGAATTCTGTTTCAGAGACGCAGGTTCCGGCCGCTTCCGATAAATTTCGATCCGTCCGGTGCAGATACCGTGCATCGTGAAAAATCCCCGGATGGGTGAATGGTCAGTACTTAAGGTACTTTCCATTCGCCCCGCTGGAGGGATGTGCGGAAACAGCCGCTTAAAACCGGAAACGTCAGAACAAATGGAAGGCGACGGTCAGTCCCGCCATCACGATCGAAACCATCGACATCAGTTTGATGAGAATGTTGAGCGACGGACCCGACGTATCCTTGAAGGGATCGCCGACCGTGTCGCCCACGACCGTGGCCCGGTGGCAGTCGGAACCCTTGCCCCCGAAGTGCCCCTCCTCGACCATCTTCTTGGCGTTGTCCCACGCGCCTCCGGCATTGGCCATGAAGACCGCCAGCACGAAACCGGAACTCAATCCGCCGACCAGAAGACCCATCACGCCCGCCACGCCGAAGACCAGTCCGACGACGACCGGGGCGGCGATGGCCAGCAGGCTCGGGAACAGCATCTCACGCTGCGCACCGCGGGTCGAAATGGCGACGCAGCGCGCATAGTCGGGCGTTCCCTCGCCGGTGAGGATGCCCTTGATCTCGCGGAACTGGCGGCGCACCTCCTCCACCATGCTCTGCGCGGCGCGGCCCACGGCGTTCATCGTCAGCCCGCAGAAGAGGAACGACATCATCGCACCGATGAAGACGCCGATCAGCACCGTGGGGTTCATCAGCGAAACACGGTAGTATTCCATGAAATCGAGAATCGAGGCATCCTGCACGAAGCGCATCGTCCCGTCGGACATTTCGAGCATCGTCACTCCGTTGTGGATCAGCCCGATGCGGATCTCCTCGATATAGGAGGCCAGCAGCGCGAGGGCCGTCAGGGCTGCCGAACCGATGGCGAAACCCTTGCCCGTGGCGGCCGTGGTGTTGCCCAGCGCATCGAGCGCGTCGGTGCGTTTGCGGACCTCGGGACCGAGGCCGCTCATCTCGGCGTTGCCGCCCGCGTTGTCGGCGATAGGGCCGTAGGCGTCCGTGGCCAGCGTGATGCCCAGCGTCGAGAGCATGCCGACGGCCGCGATGCCGATGCCGTAGAGTCCCATCGACATGTTCTGCGGGGCCATCATGTTCTCGATGTCGAAACCGATGGCGCAGAGGTAGGCAAGGATGATCGCCACGCCGATCGTCACGACGGGGATGGCCGTGGAGATCATGCCCGAGCCGATACCGGCGATGATGACCGTCGCGGGACCCGTCTGGGCGCTCCCGGCGATCTTCTGCGTCGGTTTATAGGAGTGCGACGTATAATATTCCGTGGCCTGCCCGATGACGATGCCCGCCACGAGACCCGTGATGACCGAGAACGACAGTCCTACCCAGTTCTCGACGCCCAGCAGGAAGAGAATGCCGAATGTGGCGGCGGCGATCAGCAGCGAGCTGAAGTTGACGCCCACGCCCAGCGAACGGAGCAGTTCGCGCATCGTGGCCCCCTCCTTCGTGCGCACGAGGAAGATGCCGAGGATCGAGAGCAGGATGCCCACCGCAGCGATCAGCATCGGGGCCATCACGGCCTTGATCTGCAACGCCTCGGAACCGGCCGAGGAGAAGGCCGCGGCGCCCAGCGCCGCCGTGGCGAGGATCGAGCCGCAGTAGCTCTCGTAGAGGTCGGCGCCCATGCCGGCGACGTCGCCCACGTTGTCGCCCACGTTGTCGGCGATGGTCGCCGGATTGCGCGGGTCGTCCTCGGGGATGCCCGCCTCGACCTTGCCCACCAGGTCGGCGCCCACGTCGGCCGCCTTGGTGTAGATGCCGCCGCCGACACGCGCGAACAAAGCCTGCGTCGAGGCACCCATGCCGAAGGTCAGCATCGTCGTGGTGATGACCACGAGTTTCTGCGGTCCGGCGACTTCGACGAAGCGGTTCAGAATGACGTACCAGAACGAAATGTCGAGCAGGCCGAGACCCACGACCACCAGTCCCATCACCGCACCGCTGCGGAAGGCGACCTTCAGGCCGCGGTCCAGCGACTGCCGCGCGGCGTTGGCCGTACGGGCCGAGGCGTAGGTCGCAGTCTTCATGCCGAAATAGCCCGCAAGCCCCGAGAAGAAGCCGCCCGTGATGAAGGCGAAGGGAACCCAGCCGTTCTGCACCCCGGCGCCGTAGGCCAGGTAGGCGAAAAACAGCGCCAGCACCGCGAAGACGATGCCGACGACCTTGTACTGCTGGCGCAGGTAGGCCATGGCGCCCTTGCGCACGTGCGCGGCGATCTCGCGCATGCGCGGCGTACCTTCGTCCTCGCGCTTCATCAGGCGGTAAAACGCCCAGGCGAAGGCCAGGGCGACGACGGACGCGGCAGGTACGATCCAGAAAATCGAAGGAATGTTCATATCATAAATAGAGTTAGTTGGTTGCAATCGGGTAAGAATGAAAACAAATATAAGAAAATATCCCGGCCGTTGTTACGGCCGGGAGGTTAAAATTGCCGGAACGGCGTTATTTTACGCTTTCCGGCACACACGGCTCCGTCAGGACCGGACCGCGATCCCGTTCAGCCCGATCAGCTGCACGCGCTGTTCCAAATCGCCGACCTCGGGCCGCGTGTGCCGCTGGGTGAACGAGCGGTAGTTGTAGACCGTGCGGATCGAACAGTGCAGCAGCGCGGCGATGGTCGCCGTGTCGGTGATGCCCAGGCGGATCAGCGCGTAGATGCGCAGCACGGTGGTCAGCTCGCCGTCGTGGCGCCCCTCGGTGCGGGCCTCGTCGGCAAGCAGGCCGTTCATCTCGTCGATGAACGAGGGGAAAAGCCCGAGGAAGGTCTCGTCGAATAGCGCATAGAACTCCTTCAGTTCGTCGTTGCGGACGTTGCTGCGGGCGTATTCGCGGCGGAGTTCCGCGATCCGGTCGTCACGCAGCATCTTGTTGACATACTGATACGTAGCCGAAAGTTTGTTGATGTATTCCGAGATCGTCTGGAGAAAGCCCCCGATGTAGACCTCCTTGATCCGGTTGGCATCGGCGATCCGGAGGTTCTGCGCACTCAAACGGTCGTTCGTCTCGCGCAGGCTCCGGGCCAGGCCGTTGAGTTTGTCGTTCGACTCGCGGAGGGTCTGCTGCACGGCGCAGAGCTTCCGGTTGCGGGAGAGCACGTAAAGCCCCGCGGCGGCGGCCGAAACGAAAAAGAGCAGGATGACGACGATC
The DNA here is from genome assembly GCF_042852885.1 of Alistipes sp. i18-0019-D1. Taxonomy (NCBI): domain Bacteria; kingdom Pseudomonadati; phylum Bacteroidota; class Bacteroidia; order Bacteroidales; family Rikenellaceae; genus Alistipes; species Alistipes sp. i18-0019-D1. The sequence goes on along the minus strand of NZ_AP031424.1, from coordinate 3,284,720 downwards.
AGCACGACGTACATCGTGTGCAGGCGGGCGTTGCGCTCGCTGTAAGCCGCCTCGATCTGCGGCAGGATGGCCATGTCGCGCCACGAACGGCTCGGAGAGTTGAAAAAACGCGTGTCGCGAATCGCCACGCGGATATAGTCCATCGCCCGCTCGACGTCGCCCCGGTTGAAAAGTTCCTCGGAGACCGCGCACAGCGATCCGTGGTCACGCACGGCGGACTGGATGTCGGCCATGGCCGAACGTATGAACCATGCGAGCTCCTCGTCGGAACGCCCCGCCTTCCCTTCGAGCAGCGCCTTGTGGTTGGCGGCCTTGGCGTAGGCGTGGGAATCGGGAGGGACCGAGGCCAGCAGACTGTCGCAGAGGATCGAAGCCTCGGACCAGTCCTCGCGGACGATGGCGTCCATATACCCGTAGTACAGGCTCGTGAAGCGGTCCTCGCTGATTCTCGCCGCGCTGAGCGCATAATAATGTTCGCGCCGGCGGAAGAGGTCGCGGCGTTCGCCCGGCTCGGTCAGTGCGTAGAGTTCGCGGTTCATGCGATGCCGGGCGACATAATAGGATTGCAGCGTCCGGCGGCTGACACGCACCGTATCGCGGATGCCGCTCAAGATCTCCTCGGCCTCGTAAAAACGCCCGCCCAGGCTGTAACAGAGCGCAATCCCGGAGCGGGCACGCATGATCAGGTCGTTGTCGCCGGTCTCCTCGGCCAGCGCGAGGCTCCGCCGCAGGTAGAGAAGCGCGAAATCGCTCTGGTAGGAGTTGTAATCTTCGGCGAGCCGCTCGGTCAGGTCGAAGCGCTCACGCAGCGAAAGCCCGCCGCGGACCAGAGCGCGCTTGAGCGAGTCGATGCGGGATTCGCGCCGGGCCGTGTACTCGCCGCCGCGGGCGATCACCCGGTCGAGACTGCGGAACAACTCCTGCAGATCGGACTTTTCACCCGGGGAAACCGGAGACGCGGACAGCACGGAGAACAAGGCTGCGGCGAGAAGGAGGATTTTCATTTCAGGTTTCGGTTTATTGCAAACATAGCACTTTAATAACAAAAAAGCAAATCGAAAGAAAGGGTTTGCGTATTACAAATGTATTAAAAAGTAAAATCTTAAAGTTTCAGCATTTACATAACGCACAGGGATCGAAAAACATAAAATTCTGACAATAAGCGAAATAGCGTTTACAAACATTTACATTTTCGAGGAGGACCCTTTCCGGATATTTATTAAGGGCTACCTTTGTAATGAAAATATTTTCAATATCCGTCCGAAATTTAACTAAAAATTTTCAAACCTTTTCAGACCAATTAACCTAAATGCTATGAGAACAACTCTATCTCAAAAAATCCCGAAGAGAAGCGTCACCTCGCTGATCGCGGTACTGCTGCTGACCGGCACGGTATCTCTGGGCACAGCCTGCGACGACGACAAGGACTACTCCCGCAGGGAACACATCGAGTGGTCGAACTCGCCGGAATTCGAAGAAGCGCTGACGGGAACCCTGCACATCCCCGTCAGAGCGTCGAAAGAGCAGGAATCCGCACCGTTCAAAAGGTCCATCTATATCAGAAGCAATGTGGCTTATCAGGCCGGATTCGAAGGCGAAAAGGAAGAGTCCGGAGAACTGCCGGCCGGGGAGTGGCTCCGCGTCGACGAAATCAGACGCGGCGTCAGACCCGGCATCGACGAACTGGTCCTGCTGATCACCCCGCACACGGGAGCCTATGTAGAACGGAAAGGGTGCATCTCGCTGCACACCGACGTCGAATTCCTCAATGAATTCATCGCCGTCGTACAGGGATTCCCGAAATACACCAAAGAGTACGAGGGCAACTTCGACTGGCTGAAGTACGGTTCGGCGGAGCCTCTGGAGACCCGGGGCGAAACGCCGATCGACAGCTGGACCGCCGACCAGAAGAAAATGGGGCTGGAATCGACGCCCGTACAGGAGGGCGGCACGGCCTACTGCTACGGCAAAAACGGCTACGTCAAACTCGGCGACGAGGACGGACACGGGGCCAACCTGCTGACCCCGTACGATCCGGCCATCCGGAACGACACGGCCGCCATGGTCCGTTTCAACGCCATCGCCTATGCGGCGGCCGACGGCACGAAAGACAACGACGAACTGACCGTGCGGATCACGGGAGGCGGACAGTTCGCCGACGGAACCACCGAGAAAACCGTCCGCGTGGGACACCTCGACCCAACGGCCGAGGAGCTTCCGACGGCCATGTGGGAAAACTCACAGCAGGAGTTCATCATCTTCTCCCACCCCAAAAATCCCTTTACGAGCAACACGCGCGTGGAACTGATGGCCGGCAAATACGAAATGGAGAGCGGCAACACCCGCATTTTCATCGACAACCTCTACGTGCTGCGCCTGAAATGGTACGATTTCGAAGACCTGTTCGGAAAACTCCCCTGGGAACAGAATATCCCGCGACACTAAAAAACCAAACTACGACATACGATGAAAAAATTCTACACCAAGCGCTTCAGCCTGATCTGCGCCTTCGCCGCCTCGGCCCTATTGCTCGGGGGGGGGTGCAGCGAGGATGAGACAGAGCCGGTCATCGGCTCGAAAGGCGTCAGCAGCGAAGTCTTCGTCTCCAGCGACGCAGGCACACGCACCATCAAGGTAGAGACCACCGGGCCGTGGCAGGCGCGTCTCACGCCCGAGACCAAACTCTGGGTCTCGGTCGACGGCGCCGACAGCGGCGAAACGGGCGGCTCGTTCACCCTCAATTACCGGACCAACAACTCGCTTCCCCGCAAGGGAACCATTCTCGTCTCATCGGCCCGGCAGCAGGTCATCGACACGATTTACCTGATGCAGTACGGCACGGCGCCGGTCCTGGCGTTCCTGTCAGAGGGAAAAAAGTACTCGTCGGTGGAAAAAATCGACTCGATTGCGATAGACACCAACATTCCGCTGTCCAAAAAAATCTACTGGACGGTCGCTTACGACGAGAATTCCGCCGCCGAACCGTGGGCCGACAGCGTCAGCTACGCCCAGGATTACAAATATTTCCGATTCCGGATCGCCGACAACAAGAATTTCGAATCCCGCGCGGTACGGTTCTGCCTGTGGTTCCGGGATGACTGGGGTGAAGATCACGCAACCTATTTCACAGCCTACCAGGGTATCCCGGGCGGTACGCCGGAGACCCGCGAGGTGACCTTCGAGGAGCTGCGCGGACTGATCGCGGATGCGGAGGGCGAGATCACCCTCGATCAGGACATCGCCGTAAGCGGCGTGGTCGTCAGCGACCGGACCTCGCCCAACATGGCCGGAAGCCCCATGCTCAAGGCCGCGGCAAGACCCGATCTGGGCATCAACGACCGCACGGCCTACATGCAGAACGCCGACGCCTCGCTGGGCCTCGCCCTGGTCACGACCGACGCCCAGCAGAACAACCTGCAACGATATGACAAACTCAAACTCTGGTGCAAGGGCCTCACGCTGACCAAGCGGAGCAACCCCGAACGCTATACGCTGAGCGGCGTGACGCAGGACCACATCGTCACCAAAGAGTCCGGAACGGCCGAAGAACTGCCCGCGAAGCGCCGCTTCATCGACCAGCTGACCGACGCCGATCTCTATACCCAGGTGACGCTCAAACGCTGCCAGATGGCCGTGCGCACCGGACGCTTCATCCCCGTGCACATCAACTACACCAACAGTTTCAACAGCTACTACCCCGCGGCCGTACTCGACCGTCACGGCGACATGATCTACCTGATGACCAACCACGGCTGCGACTGGCGTTTCAAGGAGATGCCCGACGGCGAAGGAACGATCACCGGCATCATCGTACACGAGCCTTACACCTTCTTCGAACGGGGCGGCGACATCGGCCGTTACCAGATCCGCAACGTGACGCGCGAGGACATCGCGCTGGACGAGTCGGCCGACAACGCCTTCTCGGCCGTGGCCGTGGAGTGGAGTCCCGACGGCAGCAAGGACCCCCGCGCCTACGCATTCCCGCAGTATCCGCATCCGGCGACCGACAGCGGTCAGGCGCATTGCGTGGCCGCGACGACGGGTTCGGGACTCTCGTTCATGAGCACCTACGCCTGGCTGGCCGTCGGCAGCGCCTACCGGGCCGCCGAAAACGGGCTGACCATCAACAACGCTTCGTGGGGCCACAAGCAGCTGTGGGACACGGCGAAGAACACGGGAAACTCCCTGCTGTTCGAGTTCTCGACGCAGGGCGTCAGCTCCACGCAGTGCTCGTTCGTCTTCACCTGCCGCTACCACTCGGCACAGGGCGGGCTGCGCTACTGGACGGCGGAATATTCGCTCGACGGCGACAACTGGAAGAAGCTCACCGATTTCACGGTTCCCGACAACGGCAACTGGGGCAACATGCAGCTCGAACAGCTTTCGGGCGACAAGAGCGTGTGGATGCAGGTTCCCACCGAGATTCTGGGACAGAGCGTGGCATGGATCCGCCTGCGCCCCGTGCAGAACAAGATCGGCACGGCGACGACCTACGACACCGCGACCATCGCATCCAACGGGCAGGTGGCCAACGCGTTCACCGTCTCCTACGCAGCCCTGCGCTACAACAAATAAACCAGCCAACGACATGAAAACACACAACATCATAGATTTTCTGCGCCGGATGGCGTTCGGCGGTGCGCTGCTGGCCGCAGCAGTCCTGCTGCCCGCCTGCGACGACGACCCGGCCGTCCCGGACGAAGAACTGACGACCGATCCCGGAACGAGCGTACAGCCCGAGACCCTGCGCTTCATCAACTACAACATCCTGGAGGGCATGAAGCTCGACAAAGGCCAGAACTTCGACAACTTCGTGGAGTGGGTGAAGGAGAAGGACCCCGACTTCATGGCACTCTGCGAGTGCAACAAATTCACCGAAAAGTCGCTCACGGCCCTCGCCAACCGCTACGGGCACTCCTACGCCGTACTCTGCAAGGAGACCGGATATCCGGTGGGACTGACATCGAAATACCCCATCGAGTTGCGCAACCGCCTGCTCGAAGATGTTCCCCTCTGGCACGGAGCCATCCACGCCCGCATCAAGGACATCAACGTCGTGGTGCTGCACCTCTATCCGTTCGGAACCTATCCCAACGGGCAGGGCGCAGCCGGAACGGGCGACGCCTACCGCGACCGGGAGATCAACTGCATCCTCGACAGCACCATCCGCCGCTATCCGGTGGAACCGCTGTGGCTGATGTCGGGCGACTTCAACTCCTACTCGCCCAAGGACGCCGACGCGATGCCCGCCGGGACATACTACGAAACCCACTCGACAGTGCTCCGGAGCGGCTATTTCGACGCGCTGCGCGACCGCCACAGCCAGTTCTTCCGCAGCGTGCCCACGCTCTACAACCTCGAGAACGGCGGCGCGCCCCGGCGGATCGACTTTATCTACGCCTCGCAGGGCATGATGCGCGAAATAACCGACTCGCGCATCATCTACGACGAATTTACGGCCAACTATTCGGACCACTACCCTGTCATGATCGAATTCCGTCACTACCCCTCGGGGAAATAAGCACAGGAGTCGCACCTAAAAAACAATTCGCATGAAACGATATATCATATTACTGATCCTGCTGGTTTCGGGAGCGCTGACGGCAGCGCCTGCCCTCGCGCAGAAAAGCGGAACCAAACACACCGTAACGGGCAAGGTTACGGACCAGAGCGGCGAGCCGCTGATCGGCGCGACCGTGCTGGTGACGGGCACGACGACCGGCGCCAGCACCAACGCCGCGGGCGATTATTCGATCCAGGTTCCCGAAGGCGCCTCGCTGACGTTCCAGTACATCGGCTATGAACCCAAAACCGAAAAGGTCGGCGCACGCACGAAGGTCGACGTGAAACTCGACCAGAGCAAGCAGACCATCGACGAAGTGGTCGTGATCGGCTACGGCACGGTGAAAAAATCCGACCTGACGGGTTCGGTGGCCAACGTCAAGATGAGCGACATCAAGGACATCCCGGTGGTTTCGGTCGACCAGGCCCTCCAGGGCCGCATCGCCGGCGCCGACATCATGGCCACGACCGGAGAGCCGGGCGCCACGACCTCGATCCGAATCCGCGGCACGCGCTCAATCTCGGCATCGAACGAACCGCTGATCATCGTCGACGGCGTCATCGACGGCATTCACGACCTGAACGACATCAACTCCGCGGACATCGAGTCGATCTCGGTGCTGAAGGACGCCTCGTCGACGGCCATCTACGGCGCACGCGGCTCGAACGGCGTGATCGTGATCACGACCAAGAAAGGCCGCGGCGTGGACGGACGTCCCAGCATCACCTTCAAGACCGATCTGGGATTCTCGCAGCTCCCGCGCCAGCTCGACATCATGAACGCCACGGAGTTCGCCCGCTACCGCAACGACTACGCCTATTTCTTCTCGAGCGCCGACGGCAACGACAAGATCGAGCCTGACTCGCCGATCTCGAAATACCCCTTCCCCAACCCCGAGGCCAAAGGCGCCGGCACGAACTGGATCGACACCATCACGCGCACGGCGCTCTACCAGAATTACGACCTTTCGATTTCGGGAGCCTCCGCGAAAAGCTCCTACTACGCCTCGGCCGGATTCAACGAAACGCAGGGAATCATCGACAACAGCGGGCTGAAACGTTACTCCGCACGCCTGAAGGTCGACCACGAGTTCGCCAAATGGCTCAAGGCCGGACTGAACCTGAGCTACACCTACCGCGACCAGGACGAAAACCTGGCCACCATCGGCGGAACCAACTGGTGGAACGCCGCCGTGTTCCTCAGCCCGTTCCTCACCCCCACATCCGACATGAACGACCTGTGGTATTCGGGACAGAAATTCAACAACCCGCGCCTCATGCTCGACCACTGTTTCAAGAACGCCCGGCGCATTTCGCTCAACAACAGCGGATTCGTCGAGATAACACCCGTCAAGGGACTGAAGCTGCGCAGCCAGTTCACCTACTACTCCTACCAGCGCCACGGACGCTACTACGAGCCGGGTTACCTGCCTGCCAAAAAGGAGAACGAAGGCGGTTACGCCAGCCGCGACGAGTACGACGACACGAGTTTCTCCAGCGAGAATACGGTCTACTACGAATTACGCCCCAAGAGCGGCCACAACTTCGACGTGCTGGGCGGATACACCGCACAGGTCAAGTACGACAACAACCTGAGCATCACCGGACGCGGCTACACGCTCGACGAACTCACCTGGAACAACATGGCCGCGGTTCCCGACAAGCAGAACACCTCGATCAGCACCAACCACACGGACTGGACCAAGATGTCGGTGTTCGGGCGTCTGAACTACAACTACAAGGAGCGTTACTACATCACGTTCACGGCCCGTTACGACGGCGCCTCGAACTTCGCCGCCAACAAGAAATGGGGATTCTTCCCCTCGGCGGCCCTCCGCTGGAACGTCGCCAACGAGAAGTTCCTGCAAAAAGCCAAGTGGATCGACGAACTGGCCCTGCGCGCCAGCCTCGGACGCACCGGTAACGACGCCATCTCGGCCTACCGTTCGCTGGCGGCCGTCGGCAACTCGACGAGCGGCTACCTGATGGGAGGCACGCAGCAGCTGGCGGTCTACCCGTCGCGCCTGGCGTCGCCCGACCTGACGTGGGAAACCTCCGACCAGTATACCCTCGGAGCCGACATCTCGCTGTTCGGCGGGCGGCTCAACGTCACGGCCGACACCTACCTGATCAAGACCCGCGACCTGCTGCTGACCGTACAGGTAGCCTCGCAAACGGGTTACACCAACTACTTCGCCAACGCCGGACGCACCACCAACAAAGGTTGGGAACTCACCGTCGAAAGCCGCAACATCGTCCGTCCGAAGTTCCAGTGGTCGACGACCCTCACCCTGTCGCGCAACAAGCAGATGGTGGACGACATCGCCTCAGAAGACTTCGTGACAGCCTACTCGTCGCCGTCGTCGTCGGGAACCACCTACATGATGTACGGCTACAAGAAGGGCTACACGCTCAACGCCCTCTGGGGATTCCGCTACGGCGGCGTATGGCACAACGAAGGGGAGGTGGAACGCAACAAGATCACCAAGGCCTACGCCTCGGCCAGCGGAAACACCTTCAAGCCCGGATACGCCCGCTACCAGGACATCAACCACGACGGAGCGCTGAACAGCGACGACCTGGTGTACCTCGGATCGGCCGACCCGGACCTCTACGGCGGTATCCAGAACACGTTCAACATCCACAATTTCACATTAAGCTTCTTCTTCAACTACTCGATCGGCGGCAAGATCTACAACGTCGCCGAACTCTGGATGGGCAACGGTTCGCCCTATACCAACCAATACAAGTACATGCAGAACTCCTGGCATCCGGTCCGCAACCCGAATTCGAACCTGCCCATGGCCGGCAGCTACGACGCCCTGCCCAGCGACCGGCTGGTGCACGACGCGAGCTACCTGCGGCTGAAGAACATCTCCGCGAGCTACACCTTCGACATGCGCAAGGCCACCAAGAACCGCCTGCGCGACATCCGCGTAAGCGTCAGCGGCGAGAACCTCTACCTGTGGAAGAAATACAACGGATTCGATCCGGACGTTTCGACATCGAGTTCCAACTCGGCCCTGCGGCGCGTCGACATCGGCGCTTACCCCAAGCCCCGGACCATCATTTTCAGCCTCCAGATCAGATACTAACACCGCCAAGACCATGAAATCATACAGTTTCCTGAAAAAATACCTGCTGGCAGCGACGGCAACCGCCGCCCTGCTGTTCAGCGCGTGCGACCTGGACGAACACCCCACGTCGTTCGTAGGACCCAAGGAGTACTACAAGACCCGGGCGCAGTGCCTGGCGGGCCTCAATGCCTGCTACATCCCGATCAACAGCATCTACGACTACTGCTTCCTGATCATGACCGAAGGCGTCACCGACCTGATGTACATCGCCTCGGGAACCAAGGACGCCCAGCTCGACATATCCCCCGCGAAGCCGCTCAACGGACAGAAGATATGGACCCAGTGCTACAAGGGCGTCATGTACTGCAACTCGACCATCGCCGCCATCGAACGTTCGCCCCTGAACGACATCAAGGAGGCTTCGGAAGCCGACAAGCTGCCGCTGCTGGCCGAAGGCGTGGTGATCCGCTCGTTCTACTACTGGCTGCTGACCTGCATCTTCGGCGACGTGCCCTTCTACACCAAGGAGGTCGCCGACCAGCAGGTGATGCAGGAGATCGCCCACATGGGCCGCATGCCGGCGAAGGAGACCCGCGACTACCTGATCGACGAATTGCAGCGTTACGTGCCCTCGATGGACCAGGTGCGTTCGTCGGAGGTAGCCGACAACCGCATGGGCGCCGCGATGGGCTGGATGATGATTGCCAAACTCGCGCAGTGGAACCACCGCTGGGACGACGCCCTCGAGGCGCTCGGCGAGCTGGAGAAAATCTACGGCGACCTGCAGCAGTATCCGCTCGACGACATCATGTTCCGCAACAAGAACACCCCGGAGTCGATCTTCGAGGTGCAGCGCACCTACACGCCCGGCGGACTGGCCGTCACGACCAACGTGGCCGCCATCACCACCCCGTACCACAACGGCAAGGGCATCTACGACGGCGTGGAGATTCCCGAAATGGGCACCGGCATGACCACCTGGACCTCGATGCGCCCCAACAGCTACTTCTGCGACGGTCTCCAGACCAAAAAGAGCAGCGACAAGCGCAAAACCCTGAACATGGCGTGGGAATACGACGGCAAGCCCTTCTCGGGCGTGGGAACCCGTCCGTGGCTCGGCCCGAAGTTCTGGTGCCCGGGGATGCAGAACACCGCCGACTTCTCCAACCAGAAGGTATTCCGCTACGCCGACGCCATCCTGATGATGGCGGAGTGCTACGCCGAGACGGAGAATCCCGACGAGGCCGTCCGCTACCTGAACATGGTCCGGGAACGCGCCGGAACCACCGCCTATGTCTTCAAGAACAACGATGCGCTGCTGGAGGAGATTCAGAGAGAGCGCGGACGCGAACTGCTGGGCGAATTCCAGCGCAAGTTCGATCTGGTACGCTGGGGAATCTGGTATCAGATGACCTACGAATACACCAACTACCCGACGCTCAAGGACAACATGCTCCCCTGTCACGAATACTACCCGATCCCCGACAAGGAGGTCGTCTATTCGGGCGGCGCGCTCGACAACAAGGCCTATAACGAATACGGCATGTAAGGCCTACGGAACGAATAAAAAAGCACAACGATGAAAAATACCCTTACAGACAGCATCTACAAAGCGTGGCGCACGGGCATCCTGCCCCTCGTCACGGCGCTGCTCCTGCTGACCGGATGCGAAATGGATTCGGACATGGACCTGCCGCTGAACGTGGATTCCAACAAATACACGCTGACTTCGGACGCCGGGTCCACCCAGGTGCGGATCTATTCCACCGGCGAATGGTCGGTCCGTCTGTCGGAAGACGTGGAATGGGCCTCCATCAACCGCCTGAACGGCTCGGGAAACACCCCCGTCCTGTTCAAATACGGCGCAAACTACGGCGTGCCGCGCGCCGTGGACATCATCTTCACCCGCGGCGGACTCGAACAGGCGGTACGCATGACGCAGGAGGGCGAAGACCCCATCCTGTCGTTGGAAGAGAGCCGCATCGAGATTTTCAGCAACCCCTGGGACCTCCGCATCGGGCTTGACAACAACCTCCGGGAGGATTACAAACAGATCCGGGACACCATCGTCTATTCGGTGATTCCCGACGAGGACGACGACGAAACGCCCGAGCCGGACGAGGAGTGGATCGAAAACCTGACCGTCGGGACCGACGCCGTCACGTTCAGCACCCTGAAGAACAACTCGCCGCGCAAGCGCCAGGCCGCGATCACGCTGACCTACACCGACGCCAAAGAGAAGAAACACGCCGTCACGCTGACCGTCACGCAGGCGACCGAAGAGGCCAGCATGACCTTCACGCCCGACCGCGCCAAGACCACGCGCAAGGCCACGACCATCAAGGCCGAGCTGAAGCAGAACCTCGGCAGCCTGCTCGGCGAGGTGGTCTGCACGCCGGTCTACGAAGGCGCGTCGGCCGACTGGATCGAGAACATCACGCTCGAAGACAAAGTGCTGTCGTTCGACGTGAAGGAGAACGATTCGGAAGGCCCGCGCCGCGCGTCGATCGTCTTCTCGCTGCCGGGAACGGCCGGAGAGCTCACGCCCGCAGCGCCGTTCATCGTCGAACAGACCTACGAAGCCGACTACCGCACGCTGATCAAGGGCGAGAGCGGACAGGTGGTGATCAACAATCCCGAAGCCTGGTTCGAGGGCATCGTGATCAGCGACAAGGACAACGCCAACGTGGAGACGACGCCCAACTCGGCGCCCAACGCCACCGACTACACGGTGAACGCCAAGACGGCCTATGTGCAGATGCTCGACGGCAGCTACGGATACCGCGTGCAGTTCAACTCGGCGGCCGACAACACGCTGGAACGCTACTCGCAGGTGAAGATCTCGCTCAACGGCGTGACCCTCACCAAGGAAGCCGATCCCGAACGCTACACGCTCAGCGGACTGACAGCCGGGAACATCGTCAGCCAGACGCCCGGCACGGCCAGCGACCTCATCCGCAAGGAGAAGTCGATCGGCCAGCTCACCGACGAGGACATCCACACCTACGTCTCGCTCCGGGAGGTGGAATTCGCCCTGCCCGACGGCAGCTACACCAATGTCAACGAGGGCTACTTCGGAACGTCGAACTTCGTCAGCTGCGTACCCCGCACACTCTACGACAAGAACGGCGGCACGATCTCGATGCTGGTCAACAACAAGACTCCGTGGCGGCGCGACGGCAGCGGCATGCCCAAGGGCAAAGGCACGCTGAGCGGCATCATCGTCCACGACCTCCAGCCCCGCTACGGCTACACCAACGAGGGGTACATCGGCCGTTACTCGGTCCGCGTACTCGAAAAGGAGGAGATCGACCTCGCCGCTTCGGAGTCGGGTTCCAACCGCCGGACGCTCGTGGAGTGGAACTGGAACGACGCCGCGATCAAGACCAACACCGACGGAACGATCGCCCCGGATAAGGGCAGCGGATCGCTCTGGTGCACCGATCCGGGAGCTACCAATGCGCTGGACAACGAGTACAACGGACTCACGACGGGCGCCGGACTGAACGGCAAGAACGCCCTGAAATTCGAGAATACCTACTGGTGGAACTTCGCCGAGAACACGGGCTACGCCGTGGCGCTGAAATTCTCGACCGAAGGCGCCGGTGAGAACCTCTCGCTCAACTTCACCAACTCGCAGGGCAACGCCGGCGGCACGAGCATCTACGGCCCCGTATACTGGCAGGTAGAGTACTCGACCGACGGGGTGAACTTCACCGTGCTGCCCGAATCGGGATTCTGCGCCCGTCCGTTCGTCTTCTGGGCGTCGACGATGACCTACTGCGCGACGCCCGGTTACGCCGACCGCGTGTTCATCCTGCCGGACGCCCTGCGCAACCAGCCGGAAGTCACGCTGCTGATCAAAGCACGCAGCACGCAGTGCATCGCCTCGAACACCGCCACGGTGGACCAGGGAGACACGGGCACGATCACGTCCGACATGGCGACCAACAAGCGCTCGCCGATGCGTTTCGGAACCATAGCCGTAAAGAGTAACAAATAAACCGCCCCGGCGGGGAGGGCGCGTCCCTCCCCCGCCGATGCGGCAAAACCTAATTTCGAACACAATGAAACAGATAAAATCACTCTACCGAAGGCTGCTGCTCCCGCTGCTGGGCGGACTGGCGCTCACGGCCTGCGAAAAGGACAACGGCGAAGAGACCCGCGTCTCCGAGTTCGGACCTTACGAAAAAGAGATCGTAGCTCCCTGGAAAGGCGGCACGAGGAACATTCCGGTCCTCTCCAACCAACCCTACGACATCGAACTGATCAATCCCGACAACGGATGGCTCACGCTCGACACCGAGGGCCGCGGAACGCATTTCACGGGCGACGACTATTTCAAAGTCCATGCCACGACCAACGACGGCTTCCCCCGCATGGAGGGCATCCGCCTCTGGACCCACAACCGCGCGGACACCGTATACATCAAACAGGAGGGCTTCATCACTCCGAAACTGGACTTCTCGACCCGCAGCATCATGGTGCCCGGCGACGGCGGACAGGCGACGGCGCAGCTCTCCACGAACCTCGAACTGGAGGACCTCCGGCAGTCGATCGTCTACACGAGCGCCGACGAGGGCGGATGGATTTCGGACCTCGACATCAGCAACGGGTTCCTGATTCTCCAGACCGACCCCAACGCCGATCCCGAAGCCCTGCGCAACGCCCGCATCACCCTCAGCTACCGCGACGGGTGGAACCGGACCATCTCCTCGACGGTCTACCTTACGCAGGCCAACGCCAAGAACGAATTCGGGCACGAAATCTCGTTCGGCGAGGTGCGCGACATGGTGGGCATCGTGAACAAGGACGTCTACATCGAGGGACGCATCATCAGCGACATCGGCAACGGCAACAACGGCGAGAACACGATGACGGGACAGACTTCGATCGACTACACCGAGACCTACCGCACGGCCTACATCCAGAGCCTCGACGGTTCGCAGGGCTTCATGATCAAGACCGTGACCGAAGACGACAACATCTTCGAACGTTACAGCAAGGTCCGCATCCTGCTCAAGGGCGTCACGGTCGAAGCCGAGTCGAACCCCGAACGTTATATTCTCAAGAAAGTCACCTCGGCGATGGTCATGTCCTCGGTTTCGGGTTCGGCGGCCGACATTCCGCAGAAGGTGAAGCACTACAACGAACTGACCGACATGGACGTATACACCTGGGTCACGCTGGCCGACTGCGAACTTCCCGTACGCAAAGGCAGCCTGACGCCGATCAACGAAGGCTACGCCCGCAACACCGGAGCCAACCGCGAAACGAAATACCCGATGCTGGTGCGCGACCGGAACGGCGACAGTTTCTACATGCTGACCAACACCACCTGCAAATACCGCCGCGACGGCAGCATGCTGCCCTACGGTTCGGGGAACATCTCGGGCGTACTGGTTCACGAGACCCACGACCGCTTCGTCTGGATGGGATCGAAGGACATGGGCGACATCGGCCGCTACCAGATCCGCCACCTCACCCGCGAGGACATCGCGCTGGAGAAGGATTTCGAGAACAGTTTCTCGGCCCTCCTGACCGAATACCGCTACGGCAAGCTCGAAAGCCACATCTTCCGCCCCACGACCGGCGACAACGGCTACCTGACCTTCACCCGTCCCGACGAGAAATCGGGCGACGCAGGCTGGGGCGTGAGCGACCCGAGCTACCTCGGCCCCATCGGCAACAAGGACAACCTCGACAAGGAGGGTCCCACGGCGGGCATCCACACGGGCAACATCAACGGCAACGGCGTCGTCGAGAACGGCAAGCAGATGTGCACCGACAAGGGAACCAACTCCGACGGCAAAGGAAACCTGTCGAGCGCGGAATTCTCGGCCTGGACCAACAAGTGCCAGTGGTGGAACACCGAAACCGACCGCAGCGAAGCGTGGCTGCTCCACTTCTCGACGCAGGGCATCTCGACCAACGTGCTCTCGCTGCAAGTGGCCATGCAGAACCGCAGCATCGGAGGCCCCCGCTACATCAGGGTCGACTGGTCGGAGCACGGCGACAACAACCGCGACGACTGGAACACGATCACCGAATTCCAGGTTCCCGACATCGTGAACTGGTCGTACACCCTGTACTGGCAGTGCGCCGGCTACAAGTACGTCAACGTGCCCCTGCCGCTCGAACTGCTCGGCAAGGACGACGTCTGCATCCGCTTCTCGGCCGCAAACAAGAAAGCCGGCGGCAAGGAAGACGGCGAGTTCGACGACCAGACCATCACCACGGGAGAGATCGCCTTCTCCTACATCGGCGTACGTTACAACAAATAACCCTGTCCGGAAGCACCCCGCCTGCAAAACGTTTGCAGGCGGGGCTTCCCTAACCGCTCAACCAGAACCAAAACCGTGAAATACCTTCTATTCCTGATTCTCGCCGTCCAGGCCGCCTGTCTGCCTGGATTCGCCGCCTGCGACGGACGGGTCCGCATCGTACCCCGCCCCGCGGAGGTCGAGGAACTGCCGGGATCGTTCCGGCTGACGCCCCGAACGCCCGTCGTCATCACGGACGAACAGCTGCGCACGCCCGCGGAGATTTTCGCACGCGCCGTCGGCAAACTCACCGGAACCGCACCCGCCGTCACCGCCGCGCCCGTAAAACACGCCGTGACGCTGCAACTGCAACCGGGCTACGAAGCCGAAGAGTACCTGCTGGAAGTCGGCAGGCGGCATATAACGGTCACGGCATCGACGCCCCAGGCGGTGCTGCACGGGCTTCGGAGCCTTCAGCAGCTGGTCGCCGGGGGAGAGATTCCCGCCTGCATCGTCCGCGACAAGCCCACGTTCGCCTACCGCGGGGCGATGCTCGACGTCTGCCGCCACTTCTTCCCGACAGAGGACGTAAAGACCTACATCGACATCCTCTCGCTGCACAAGATCAACAAATTCCACTGGCATCTGACCGACGACCAGGGCTGGCGGATCGAGATCAAAAAATACCCGCTCCTCACCCAGATCGGGTCCCGGCGCGCGGAAACGCTCGTCGGACGCTACGACAAGAGGAAGGAGGGCGTTTACGACGGCAAGCCTTACGGCGGGTTCTACACGCAGGAGGAGATCCGCGAGATCGTCCGCTACGCCGCAGAACGCCATATCGAGGTGATTCCCGAGATCGAGATGCCCGGGCACGGGCTGGCGGCGCTGACCGCCTATCCGTGGCTCGGCTGCACGGGAGGTCCCTATGCCGTATGGACCCACTGGGGCATCAGCGACGACGTTTACTGCGCGGGCAAGGAGACGACGTTCGGATTCATCGAGGACGTGCTCACGGAGGTGCTCGCGCTGTTCCCCTCGAAACTCATCCACATCGGCGGCGACGAGTGCCCCAAAGGACGCTGGAAGGCGTGCCCCCTCTGCCAGCAGCGCATCCGCGAGGAGGGACTCAAGGACGAATACCAGTTGCAGAGCTACTTCATCCACCGCATCGAACGCTGGATGCACGCCCACGGCCGGGAGATCATCGGCTGGGACGAAATCCTCCAGGGCGGCATTTCGAAAACCGCGAACATCATGTCGTGGAACGGCTGCGACCCGGGGATCAAGGCCGCGCAGCAGGGAAACCCGGTCATCATGGCGCCGAAATGGTATTGCTACTTCGATTACAGCCAGACCTCCGACCCGGAGCGTTACGAACCGCTGGGCAGCACCCGCTACGTCTCGGTGCGGCAGGCCTACCGTCTCGATCCCTGCGACCGGCTCACGCCGCCCGACCAGCGGCGGATCAAGGGCGTGCAGTGCAACCTCTGGACGGAGTACATCGCGGACATCCGCCACGCACAGCACATGGTCCTGCCGCGCATGGCGGCTCTCGCCGAGACGGGCTGGGCCAACGACCGCAAGGATTACAACGATTTCGTGCGCCGGATTCCGGCGCTGGTCGCCGTCTACAAGGCCGAAGGCTACAACTACGCCCCCTATCTGTTCGAGGGCATCGAATAGGTCCGGGAAGCGCACTCGCACGGCACCCCGCAGGTCGCAGGACTTGCGGGGTGCTTTCGTGTGCGGGGGCGGAATCCGCAAAGGTCTCGGCAACATCCCGGGCGGTTCCGTCTCCGGAAAGACACGCCCCCGCCGTCGGCGGGAACGGCTACTTTCCCGATACGTAAAACCACCGGCCTGTATCGAACTCGGCTTCGACCTTCCGGTTTTCCCACCGGACGGAAAATACGAACAAATAGTCCCGGCGCCCTCCGTCGGTCTCGATCGGCAGCAACACTTTCAGTTGCGTAAGTTTATCCTTATCCCGCAGGAGATTCTTAAATACCCACCGTTCGAGGTAGGAACTGTAATAAACCCGGCTCTTAACGGCAATCGACTCCGAAATGCCGGAACCTTTCAGGACCACCGAAGGAACCTGCGCATCATTCTTGTAGAACAATTTCACACCCCGGTGAAAGACCCCCTCGCTGATATTCGAGACTCCGTCCACAAGAAGGGCCTCATCCCAGATGATTTTAAGGTTGGAGTCGCCTTCGTTGGTCAGGAAAAAATCAATATGCGTAGGTTCGAACGTGAAAACAATGCGGATCATGGAATCCTGATACCGGGGCGTTGTAAACCCCTCCTCATTCTCGGGATTGCCGATAATGCCCTGCGGGGCATCCCCGACCTCGACGGACTCCAGGCGAACCCGGTAGTAATCTATTTTAGTCCCTTTCGATTTGGCCTGCGGAAACGAAGGGAGCAACAGCAGCAAGGTGACGAACGGTAAAAGGAGTCTCATAGCATAAATATCTGGTTTACTTCGAATTTACGGTTTTATTTCATATTTGCCAAATTTCAAAGCGCCAAAAGCCGCATCCGGCTCCGATTCCGTCGATATTCGCCATAAACTGCACCGGCTCCGCCCATTTTTCAACACGGTCCGTCTCCGGCCGCAACGGCTGCGCTCCGCGATTTCGGCCGGCGCTCGGCAATGATCCGCCAATCCTCCGAAGAAAACGTTTCGGCGTCAGAGCGATGCAGGGACGTTTTTTGATTTTAGAGGAGCAGGTTTTGTCCTAACGCAGACTGCCCCGGATCGGACATAGTTTCCTATTTCCCATTCGGGGCAGACAAGGCAGGGCGAAAGATGCCCTATAAAATCGAAAAACTAACTGCCGAAGTTGTCGTAGAGGATATTCTCCGGCGGCACGCCGAGGTTGTCGAGCATCTTGACGACCGACGCGATCATCATCGGAGGTCCGCACATGAGGTAGATGCAGTCCTCGGGAGCCTGGTGGTTCTTGAGGTAGTTTTCGTAGAGCACGTTGTGCACGAAGCCCGGCGTATACTTCACTCCGGCAGCGTCCGCCTCGGGATCGGGACGGTCGAGCGCCAGGTTGAACTTGAAGTTGGGGAAATCCTTCTCGATCTGATGGAACTCGTCGAGGTAGGGAACCTCCTTCAGCGCACGCGCACCGTACCAGAACGACACGGGACGCCTGGTCTTTTCGGTCTTGAACAGGTGCATCAGGTGGCTGCGCATCGGAGCCATGCCCGCACCGCCGCCGATGAAGATCAGCTCCTGCGTATCGGGCAGGTTGTCCGGCAGGAAGAATTCGCCGTAAGGACCCGAAATCGTGATCTTGTCACCCGGCTTGCGCGAGAAGACATACGACGAGCAGATGCCCGGGTTGACCTTCATGAAGCCGCCCGTAGCCTTGTCGAACGGAGGCGTGGCGATACGGATGTTGAGCATGATGATGTTGCCCTCGGCCGGGTGGTTGGCCATCGAGTAGGCGCGGAACGTCGGCTCGGGGTTGGTGGCGACGAGGTCCCACATCTTGAACTTGTCCCAGTCGGCGCGGTACTTCTCGTCCACGTCCATCGACGAGAACTTGATGGCGTCGTACTTCGGAATGTCGATCTGGATGTAGCCGCCGCTGCGGAACTTGAGGTTCTCGCCCTCGGGCAGCTTCACGACGAACTCCTTGAGGAAAGTCGAGATATTGCGGTTCGAGACCACCGTGCACTCCCACTTCTTGACGCCCAGCACGGCCTCGGGAACACGGATTTTCATATTCTCCTTGACCTTCACCTGGCAGCCGAGGCGCCAGTGGTCCTTGGCCAGCTTGCGCGAAATGAAACCCGTCTCGGTGGGCAGGATGTCGCCGCCGCCTTCGAGCACCTGGCATTTGCACATGCCGCACGAACCGCCGCCGCCGCACGCCGACGGCAGGAACACCTTGTTGTTGGCCAGCGTCGAAAGCAGCGTCGAACCGCTTTCGGTCGTAATGACCTTCTCGCCGCCGTTGATGTCGATCACGACATCGCCCGAGGAGGTCAGTTTCGCCTTCGCATAGAGAAGCAGTGCGACCAGCACGAGCGTTATGGCCAAAAAGGCCGCAATCGCAATTAAAATCGTTGTAGTCATTTATCGGAATCTCTTTTTAAAGGTTAGAACTGGATGCCCGAGAAGATCATGAAGGCGATACCCATCAGACCGGTGATGATGAAGGCGATGCCGGGGCCTTTGAGCGCCGCGGGGATGTGCGAATAGGTCGTCTTCTCGCGGATGGCGGCCATCATCACGATCGCCAGCCACCAGCCCAGGCCGGAGCCGAGTCCGTAGACGATCGTCTGCCAGAGCGACGTCAGTTCGCCGCCGTCGACCTTCTGCTGCATGAACAGCGAGCCGCCCATGATGGCGCAGTTCACGGCGATCAGCGGCAGGAAGATGCCCAGCTGGCTGTAAAGCGTCGGCGAGAACTTCTCGACGATCATCTCCACCAACTGCACGAACGCCGCGATGGTGGCGATGAAGACGATGAACGACAGGAAGTTCAGGTCCACACCCTCGATCAGCGCATTGGCCTTCAGCACGTATTCGTACAAGAGGTAGTTCAGCGGAACGGTCATCACCATCACGAACGTAACGGCGGCGCCGAGTCCCAGGGCCGTCTTCACGCTCTTCGACACGGCGATGTAGGAACACATGCCGAAGAAGAAGGCGAAGACCATGTTGTCGATAAAGATCGACCGGATAAAGATATTCAATGATTCCATACGTTATCCTCCTATTTTTCCTGTAAGTCCTTGTTGCGCGAACGGTGCACCCAGATGATGCAGCCCACGATGATCAGCGCCATGGGCGGGAAGAGCATCAGTCCGCAGTTGGCGTAGAATCCGCCCTCGGCCATGTACCAGCTCTCGGGAATGATCCGGTAACCCAGAAGGCTGCCCGAACCGAAAAGCTCGCGGAAGAAGGCCACGATCACCAGAATCAGGCCGTAGCCCAGACCGTTGCCGATGCCGTCGAGGAACGACGCCCAGGGTTTGTTGGCCAGCGCGAAGGCCTCGATGCGGCCCATGACGATACAGTTGGTGATGATCAGTCCGACGTAGACCGACAGCTGTTTCGAGACTTCGTAGACGAAAGCCTTGAGCACCTGGTCGACGAGGATCACCAGCGCGGCGATGACCACCAGCTGGACGATGATGCGGATGCGCGAGGGAACGCCGTTGCGCAGCAGCGACATCACCAGGTTCGAGAAGGCCGTGACGACCGTCACGGAGAGTGCCATGACGATGGCGGGCTTGAGCTGTACGGTGACGGCCAGCGCCGAGCAGATACCGAGGATCTGCACGATGACCGGGTTGTTCGCCGAGAAGGGGCCGGTCAGGTATTTGAGGTTCTTTGCCGAAAACAAAGGCTCTTTTTCCATCTTACTCATTGTTTTCTACGTTTTCTTCGTTAGACACTTCGGCCGGAGCGGGGGCCGCAGCGCCGCGCTTGGCCTCCAGCAGGGGCAGGTAGTTCTCCAGGCTGTTGTAGAGCATCGCCGTCACGCCGTCCGAGGTCTTCGTACCGCCCGAAATGGCGTCCACCTCGTGTGCGGGATCCTTGGCGCCGCCCTTACGGAGCGTCACCGAGACGAACTTGTCGCCCTCGAAGATCGTCTTGCCGACGAAATTGGCCTGGTACTTGGGCGTCGCGATCTCGGCGCCGAGACCCGGGGTCTCGCCCTTGTGGGCCATGATGATGCCGGCGACGGTGTTCATGTCCTTCTCGAGAGCCACATAGCCCCAGACGGGACCCCAGAGACCCATCCCGGTCACGGGAATGACCACGCGGCCGTCCCGGGCCTCGAAGATCGGGAATTTGCCCGCCCCGAAGGTCCCCGGCAGGTCGTTGAGCAGGGCGAAGACATCCTCGCCGTCGATCCGCCGGCCGTCCTTGTCGACGACATAGGCGTCGATGAACTCGTCGTAGGACCGGTCCCCGGCCGACAGCGACGCGAGGATGGCGTGCTTCTTCTCGTTGAGTTCGTTCTCGTACTGACGTTTCTGGAGTCCCAGCGCGGCCAGCGCGAGCAGCGTGGCCACGACGACGACCATCACCGTCGAGTACATAATAATATAGGCGTTGCCGTTCTTGTCGCTCAGCAGGCCCTTCTTCTCCGGCTTCAGCTCGGTGAATTCCGAGGCGGGAACTCCGCAGACGGGGCAGTTAGCGGGCGCGGCGTCTCCTTCGTGGATGTAGCCGCAGACGTTGCATTTGAATTTTTTCGTTGCCATAGCTTATCTCCCCTATTTTGCGAGTTTGACACGTTTCCTGCGGCGCGAAATATTGGCCTCGACCACGTAGTAGTCGACCAGCGGCGCCAGCGCATTCATGAAGAGAATCGAAAGCATCATGCCCTCGGGATAGGCCGGGTTGACCACGCGGATCAGCACGGCCAGCGCACCGGTCAGCAGGCCGACGATGTACTTGCCCGTATCGGTCTGCGACGAAGTCACGGGATCGGTGGCCATAAAGACCGCACCGAAGGCGAAGCCGCCGACGATCAGGTGATACCAGGCGGGATAGGCCGTCACGCCGAGCGCCTGGAAGAGGTAGCCCATCGCCAGTCCGCCGACGAACACCGACACCATCGTGCGCCACGAGGCGATGCCCGTGAACAGGAGGATGGCGCCGCCGAGAAGGATGGCCAGCGTCGAAGTCTCGGCGAACGATCCGGGGATGAAGCCCAGGAAGGCGTCCAGCGGCGAGAAGTTCATCGCGCCGGTCGTGCCGAGCTGTTCGAGGGCCGTGGCGCCGGTGATGCCGTCGACCTGCGCGCCCATCATCGTCCAGTCGGAGTACCACACCGTCTCACCCGACATCGAAGGGGTGTAGGCGAAGAAGGCGAAGGCGCGCGCCAGCAGCGCGGGGTTGAAGACGTTCATGCCCGTACCGCCGAAGACCTCCTTGCCGAAGACCACGGCGAAAGCCGTCGACAGCGCGACCATCCAGAGCGGCGTCGACACCGGGAAGATCATCGGGATCAGCAGACCCGTGACGAGGAAACCCTCGTTGACCTCGTGGCCGCGCGCCTGCGCGAACCCGAACTCGATGCCCAGACCCACGATATAGGAAACGCAGACCATCGGCAGCACGCGGACCAGTCCGTAGAAGAAGGCCTCAAAGCCTTCGAGTCCGACCTGGATGCCCGTATTGTAGCAACCGAACAGAAAAGCCGGCATCAGCGCCGCGACGACCATGATCATCGTACGTTTCATGTCGTTGCAGTCGCGGATGTGCGCGCCCTTCGAGGTCGTGGTGTCGGGTACGAAGAGGAACGTTTCGAACGCATCGAACGTCGACTCCAGAAAGCCCAGCTTGCCTCCCTTGGAGAAGGTGGGCTTGATATTGTCCA
Organism: Alistipes sp. i18-0019-D1; assembly: GCF_042852885.1. Lineage (NCBI taxonomy): Bacteria > Pseudomonadati > Bacteroidota > Bacteroidia > Bacteroidales > Rikenellaceae > Alistipes > Alistipes sp. i18-0019-D1. The sequence continues at coordinate 3,262,451 of NZ_AP031424.1, read as the reverse complement.
TGAATTTACGAAGTCCCATCTTTAAGCCTCCCTGATCATTAAGTTAATACCGTCGCGGATGATCTGCTGAATCTCGATCTTCGAAGGATCGACGAACTCGCACAGCGCGAAGTCCTCTTCGGTGACCTCGTAGATGCCGAGGTTCTCCATCTTGTCGATGTCGCCCGCGAGGCACGCCTTCAGCAGGTACATCGGGTAAATGTCCATCGGCAGGTACCGCTCGTAAAGCCCCGTCACGACGAACGGGCGTTCGCCGCCGTGCATGTTGGTGTCGAGGTTGTAGGCCTTCTTCGGGCAGAGCCACGAGAAATAGGCGCGCGACACGGAGAACTTCCCGAAACGGGGCATCGCCCAGCCCAGCAGTTCGTACTTGTCGCCTTCGGGGATTGCGGTCAGCTGATTGGCGTAGAAGGCGATGAAGCCGTCGGCCGGGGTCTTCGTGCCCGTGAGCACGTTGCCCGAGATGATGCGCACGCTGTCGCCCTCCTTCTGCTTCTTCACGTTGCCCTTGAGGATCGAATCGACCCGGGCGCCCGCCACGATGCGGACGTACTGCGGACGCTCGATCTCCGAACCGGCCACGGCGATGATCTTCGTCATGTCGACACGGCCTTCGTTGAACAGGCGGCCGATGATGGCCAGGTCCTGGATGTTGACCGTCCACACCACTTCGCCCTTGTTCACCGGGTCCACATGGTGGATCTGCACGCCGACATTGCCGACGGGGTGTTTGCCCGCAAAGGCGTGGAGTTCGGCGCCCTTGATCGAGGGCATCTGCCCTTCGGCCTTGGCGCGCACCGAGAGGTGCACCTTGCCCGGAGTGAGCCTGCGCATCACGTCGATACCCGTCTGGAGGTTCTTCTGTTCGGCTTTCAGCACGAAATTGTAGTCCGGGGCCAGCGGCGCGGAGTCGAAGGCGGAGATGAAGACCGCTTTCGGCGTGTCGCTGGGGTCGGCGATGATGCCGTAAGGGCGCTGCACGATCATCGGCCAGAGACCCGACCGGAGCAGCAGGGAGACGATCTGCTCGCGCGAAGCCGACCCGAGGTCGGTCTTCTCAAACTCCTCGTACTCCTGGGAGGCGTCGGGAGTCACCGTCACGGAGAGGACCTTGCGCTTCTCTCCGCGGTTGACGGCGGCCACCGTACCGCTGACGGGCGACGTGAAGAGCACGCGTTCGTTGTACTTGTTGAAGAACAACGGCGTGCCGGCTTTCACCCGATCGCCCTCCTTAACCAGCAGCTTGGGAGTCACGCCCTCGAAATCGAGGGGCGAGAGGGCATACTCCGAAGCCTGCGGCGCGTCCGCGAGCGACTCCTGGGGTTTGCCCACCAGATTGATGTCTAAACCCTTGCGTAGTGTAATGATTTTCGACATGGTTAATGATTTTGATTGTTATGTTTGGAATTTAAGTTCGGCTGTTAGTGTGCTAACAATTAATTCGCGTGCGAAAGTACGAATTTTTTCCCGAAATTTCCTATGCACAAACCATTATTTCTTAAATTTAATTAAGATTTGAAGTGTCCGCTTTCGGGACAAAATAAAGGCCTTACGAATGCTTACGATGCGAAAGAACATCGAAAGAATACGAAGCGGAAACAGCCGCCGGAAAGCACCCCGGCCGAACGCCGGCCGACAGCTGGGACCGAAGGTTAAAAAATTGGCTTCAAATTCGCAATGCTCCCGTTAAAATTCCTACATTTGCAGTCCGGATGCTTCCCTACGTCAACATACACACCCATCGCCCGACCGGTTCGGGGATCGAACTCCGCACGGCGGGCGTGCACCCGTGGGACGCCGCGGCGCAGGATGCCGCAACGCTCGGCCAGCGTCTCGGCGGGGCGCAGGCCGTGGGCGAAACGGGGCTTGACTTCGTGCACGGTCCCGCCCGCGAAGTGCAGTTCGAGGCGCTGCGCGCCCAGTTGCGGCTGGCCCGCGAGCGGGGACTTCCCGTGGTGCTCCACTGCGTGAAGGCTTTCGAGCCGCTGATGCGCTGCCTGGCGGCTTCGGAACCCCGGGCCGTGATTTTCCACGGCTTCATCGGCTCGCCCGAGCAGGCGCGGCAGGCGCTGGCGAAAGGTTATTACCTCTCGTTCGGCGAGCGCGCTTTCGCATCGCCCAAGACCCTGGCGGCGCTGCGCGAGACGCCTCTTTCGCAGCTTTTTCTGGAGACCGACGACAGCCCCGTGTCCATTGCGGAAATCTACGCCCGGGCGGCGGAGGCGAAAGGAGTGCCGGTGGAGGAACTGCAACGGGGGATTTTAGATAATTATAAACGAATATTCACAGACGACTGAAATTGTCCGCATTCCGGTTGCGTCGCGACAAGCCCCTCCCGAGGGAGGGGTTTGGGGTGGGGTCAGGCTTGTAAACGACGCCAAAGGCGGCGAATACGACGGACCGGACCGAACGAAGGGCGTTTAAATAACAATGACAAATGGAAACGCATACGCATAACTGGCTGGAAAGAACCGAATTGCTGCTCGGCAGCGAGAAACTGGACCTGCTGCGCAACGCTCATGTGCTCGTGGTCGGGCTGGGCGGCGTGGGGGCCTACGCCGCGGAGATGATCGCCCGGGCGGGCGTGGGACGCATGACCGTTGCCGACGCCGACACGGTGAACGCGACCAACATCAACCGCCAGCTGGTGGCCCTCCACTCGACCGTCGGCCGCCCGAAGGCCGAGGTGCTGGCCGAACGCCTGCGCGACATCAACCCCGAGATCGAACTTTCGGTGGTCGGCAAGTACATCAAGGACGAGGAGACCTATATCTTATTGGACGCCGCGCGCTACGACTACGTGGTGGATGCCATCGACACCCTTTCGCCCAAGCTGGCGCTGATCGCCGCCTCGCTGGAGCGCGGACTTCCGCTCGTCAGCTCGATGGGCGCCGGGGCCAAGACCGACCCCACGAAACTCGAAATCGCCGACATCTCGAAGACCCACCACTGCCCGCTGGCCCACATGCTGCGCAAGCGGCTGCACAAAATCGGCATCCGCAAGGGGTTCCGGGCCGTATTCTCGCCCGAGCCGATGCGCGAGGGAGCCATGATCCTCTGCGAGGAGCTGAACAAGAAGTCGAACGTCGGGACGATCTCCTACATCCCCGCGCTGTTCGGAATCGGATGCGCATCGGTGGTCATCCGCGGCCTGATCGGAGAACTGAAGGGCTGAAAGCCCTCTTGCAAGGACGGCGGACCGGATTCGCATGCGGGAACCAAGTCCGCGCTGCCGAACGTAATTAAAAAAACACAAAGGATATGCAACCGAACATCGTATTTCTGGACGAGTACAGCCTCGGAGGCGCCGACCTCGGGGCCATCCGCGCGCTGGGCAATTACACGGGTTACCGGACCACGGCCCGCGAGGAGGTCATCGGCCGCTGCCGCGAAGCCGACGCGGTGATCACCAACAAGGTGGTTTTCAGCCGCGAAACCCTCCGCCGGCTTCCCCGCCTGCGGCTGATCTGCGTGGCGGCAACGGGCATGAACCACATCGACCTCGACGCCGCGGCCGAGCAGGGCGTCACGGTGAAGAACGCCGTGGGCTACTCGACCCACGCCGTGACGGAGACCACCATCGGCGCGGCCATCGGTCTTCGGCGGCAGGTGGTCTATTACGACCGCTACGTCAAGACCGCATATGCCGGATCGCCCCTGCAATATCACTTCGGGCGCACCACCCACCAGCTTTACGGCTCGAAATGGGGCATCGTCGGGCTGGGCAACATCGGCCACAACGTCGCCCGCGTCGCCGAGGCGCTGGGATGCGAGATCGCCTACGCCTCGACCTCGGGCGTTGTGCGCGAGGAACCCTATCCCGAAAAGCCGCTCGACGACCTGCTCCGATGGGCCGACGTGGTGTCGATCCACGCCCCGCTGACCGACCGCACGCGCAACCTGATCGGCGCGCGCGAACTGGCGCTGATGAAGCCTTCGGCCATCCTCGTCAACGTGGCGCGCGGCGGCATCGTGGACGAAGCGGCGCTGGCCGCGGCCCTCGACGCCGGGAAGCTGGCCGGAGCCGGGCTCGATGTTTTCACGCACGAACCGCTCGAACCGGGCAATCCCCTGCTCTCGGTCCGCGAACCCGACCGCCTGCTGCTCTCGCCCCACAACGCCTGGTCGCCCGTCGAGGCGATCGAAATACTCGTGGAATGCATCGCGCGCAACATCCGGGATTTCTACACCTCAAATAACCAATAGCCGATGTCCCTGCCCGAACCCAGCCTCACTGTCGTAATCCCGGTCCACAATGCAGCGTCCCATCTCGGCGCATGCGTGGAGAGCCTGCTGGCCCAGAGTTACACCGATTTCGAACTCATCCTGGTCGAAAACGGCTCGTCGGACGATTCGCGGGAGCGCTGCGCCCGCTACGCCGCGGAACACCCCGGACGCATCCGCACCCTGACGCTCGACGAAGCGTCGGTCTCGGCGGCCCGCAATGCGGGCATCGACGCCGCCCGCGGACGCTTCATCACCTTCATGGACGCCGACGACTGGGCCGAAAAGGAGTTTCTGGCCGAATTTTTCCGCGGTCCGGCGCCGGAACCCGGAACGATCGTCATACAAGGCATCCTGCTCGACTTCTCGGAGGCCGAGCCGCCGGAACCGAACCAGATTCTGTTCGGTTACGAGGATACGGCTTTCACCATCGGAGACGACCCTTCGGCGGCAATGGGCCAGCGATTCCTGCAAGACGGGTGCAGCGTCTGCAAACTCTACCACACGGAGACGCTCCGCCGCCTCGGAATCCGCTTCATCGAACACCTCTGTTCCCGCGAAGATCACCTCTTCTTCTTCACCTGCATCAGCCGGATGCAGTCGGTCATCTGGCGCAGCGGCGTTCATATGCACTACATGCGCCGCGGGCGGAACACGCTCAGCACACGGCCCATGCCGGCCGGCGCACTCGTCGAGGCCGCCGAGCGGCTCGACCGTTTCATCCCGCAGCTGGCCCAACGCTTCGGCATCACGGACGAGGCCTATCTCTTCGCCCTGCGGCAGAACCTCGTCCGGGACACGCTGCTCCGGGCCGCAAACAACATCCGCTTCGGCGACCGCCTGAACGTCCTCGGGGCCATTGCCGCCCGCCCGGAACTGTTCGGCGCGGAGACTTACACGCCCCGCTGGCATCCGCTGCTGAAACGCCCGCTGCTCGACCGCATTCTGAAGGGAAGGAAGTGCCGCACGCTCCTCTATTTCCGAATCGCGCTGCGCAGGTCATCGCTGCGCCTGCGCGGACGTTTCAATGCTTGATTCATGGACCGCAAACAACCTGTTTTCGACTTTCTCGACGCCCGCGGCATCCGCTACGAGTGGTACGAGCACCCCGAGGCCCCGACCATCGAAATCGCCCGCCAATGGTGGCGCGACGACGGTTCGAAACATTGCAAGAACCTCTTTTTCCGCAACCACAAGGGCAACCGCCACTACCTCGTGTGTTTCGACTCGGAGCGGTCGCTGGCCATCCACGACCTCGAAGCGCGCCTGCGGCAGGGCAAGCTGTCGTTCGCCTCGCCCGAGCGTATGGAGCGCTGGCTGGGATTGCGTCCCGGCTCGGTGTCACCCTTCGGGCTGATCAACGACCCGGAGAACCACGTCCACCTGTTCCTCGACGTCCACCTGCGCGACTGCCCCGCCTATTCGTTCCACCCCAACGACAACCGCGCGACGGTGGTCATCGCGCGCGAAGAGTTTCTGCGATACCTCGCCGCCGTCGGCAACACCTACGAGTTCATCGAACTGTATTAACCCGTCATCCTCATCGGTTCTTGATCCGTGCGGTGCAGATACCGTGCATCGTGAAAAATCCCCGGATGGGTAGTACTCGAGGTACGTCCCATTCGGGGATTTGAGGAATGTGCGGCAGGTGCGCCGCAGTCATCGAAATTACTCGTATTGGCCGGATTTCAGCCGCTCCACCTCCTCACGGGTCAGGAACCGCCACGCTCCGCGCTTGAGGTTCTTCTTCGTGAGACCCGCATAGTAAACGCGGTCGAGTTTGGTCACAGTGTAACCCAGAAACTCGAAAATACGGCGCACGATGCGGTTGCGGCCCGAGTGGATCTCGATCCCCACCTCCTGCTTGTTCTCCTTGACATAGGAAATCTCGTCGGCGAAGATCTCGCCGTCCTCAAGCGTGACGCCCTCGGCGATGCGGTCCATGTCGGCGCGCGTCAGGGGTTTGTCGAGCGTCACCTGGTAGATTTTCTTCTTCCTGTAGGAAGGATGCGTAAGCTGTTTGGTGAGGTCGCCGTCGTTGGTGAACAGCAGCAGCCCGAGGCTGTTTTTGTCCAGACGCCCCACGGGATAGATGCGCTCCGTGCAGGCGCCTTCGACCAGCTCCATGACCGTCTTTCCGGCATGGGGATCGTCGAGCGAGGTGACGTAGCCCTTAGGCTTGTTCAGCACCAGATAGACCTTTTTCTCGCCCTGCACCGGCTCGTCGTTGAACCGCACTTCGTCGGTCGGCAGCACCTTGGTCCCCAGTTCGGTGACAATCACGCCGTTGACCGAAACGACACCCGCCGTGATGAAATCGTCGGCTTCGCGGCGCGAGCAGATGCCCGACTGGGCGATGAAACGGTTCAGGCGCATCTCGCCCGTCTGCTTCTCGGGATTGAATTTCGGATACGGCGCCGGTTTGTCGTCGTGTTTCTTGTAGGCGGGTTTGAAGGGTTTGTCGACAAACTTCCGGTCGCCAAATTTCTTATCCCCGAATTTCTTCTCGCCGAATTTTTTCTCACCGTAGGGCTTGTCGCCGAACTTCTTGGGGCCGAATTTCTTCTCGCCGTAGGCCGGCTTGTCGCCGTAACTGCGGCGAGGACGCTCCTCGTCGTTGCGGGAACGGTCGTTATCGTAGCGGGGTTTGTCGCCGAAGGAACGCCGCGGACGGTCGTCGTCCTGACGCGGACGGTCGCCATAGGGACGCGGCTTATCGTCATACTGACGCGGGCGGTCACCGTACTGCCGCGGTTTGTCGTCATACTGGCGGTGCGGGCGGTCGCCCTCCCCGCGGGGTTTGCCGCCGTAGTGCGGCTTCTCGAAAGCCGGACGGTTGTCGGCCGTGAAATGGGGGTTATACGAAGCCCGGCGTTCGGGCCTGTTCTCAAAGGAGGGCTGCTCCGAATCGGCGGCATCACGCTGCAAACGCGGGCGACGCTCGACACGCTCCGCCGTAGCCACTACGGTGCGCTTGCGTTTGTCGCGTCCGAAGCGTTCGAGCACCGGGGTCGAGTCGTTTTTAGGATCTTTCATTTTCTATTCGTCTAATAAATTATCGGGCAGAGACCGGGACGTGCCGACCGGGGTCACGCGCGTTATGCCGGGCGCAGCCCGTCCGAGCCGGGTTCTCACCCGGCAAAGGTAATCCATTTTTCCGGATTATAACACATAACGTGCCCGATTTCAACCGTTTTGGGAATAATTGCGCCGAAGGGCGACAAAACGCCCGCTTTTGCCGTATCTTTGCCGAAAATTAACTCCCCGATGACCGGCCGCATTCCGGCGGGAACCCTGCGGCGCCCGGCATCGGCTGCGACACCCGATCCTGCGTTATGAACATGAACCGCGAAATACTGCGCATCGCGCTCCCCAATATCGTCTCGAACATCACCGTGCCGCTGATGGGCATCGTATCGACCGCCATCGCCGGACATTGGGGAGCCGACTCCGCCGCCACGATCGGCGCGCTGGCCATCGGCGTCTCGATCTTCAACTTCATCTACTGGAACTGCTCGTTCGTGCGCATGGGAACCAGCGGGCTGACGGCCCAGGCGTTCGGCGCGGGCGATTTCCGCGAGTGCACCAACATGCTGGCCCGCGCGCTGTCGGTATCGGCGGTGATGGGCGTGCTGATGATCCTGCTCCAATACCCCGTGGGCGAACTGGCCCTCTGGGCCATGAACGGCAGCGGGATGACCCGCGACTACTTCTACGCCCGCATCTGGGCCGTGCCGGCGGGCATCGTGCTCTTCGGCTTCAACGGCTGGTTCACGGGGATGCAGAACGCCATATTCCCCATGCTGACGGCCATCACGGTCAACGTCGTGCACATCCTTTGCAGCCTCTGGTTCGCCTTCGGGATGGACATGGGCATCGTGGGCATCGCCTACGCCTCGGTGATCGCCCAATGGACCGGCGTGGTGCTCTCGGCGCTGCTGCTCGCGGTCAAATACCGTCCGATCCTAACCGGGATCGACTGGTCGGAGGTGCTGGACTTCAAACCGCTGAAGACGTTCTTCATCATCAACCGCGACATCATCCTGCGCACGTTCTGCATCGTCGCGGTCTACACCTTCTTCACCGGGGCGTCGGCGCGCATGGACGACCCCGCGCTGCTGGCCGTGAACACCCTGCTGCTGCAACTCTTCACGCTCTTTTCCTACATGAACGACGGCTTCGCCTACGCCGCCGAGGCGCTCACGGGACGTTTCATCGGCGCCCGCGACAGCGTGTCGCTGCGCGACTGCCTGCGTAGGTGCATCGCCTGGGGAACGCTCGTATCGGTGGTCTTCGTGGGCATCTACCTCGTCTGGTGGCGCGACCTGGTGGGCGTGTTCATAGACCACTCGGCGCCCAACGCCGGGGCGATCGAGGAACTGGCGGGCCGCTACATCGTCTGGATCATCCTCATCCCGATCGCCTCGGCCATGCCCTTCATCATGGACGGCATCATGGTCGGGGCCACCGAAACGCGCGTCATGCGCAACTCGATGTTCTGGGCCACGGCGGCCTACTTCGCCATCTACTACGCCTGCTACCCGCTGATCGGCAACAACGCCCTCTGGCTGGCCTTCACGCTCTACATGTTCCTGCGCGGGGTGATCCAGTTCTTCATGACCCGCCGGCTGAAAACCATCTACGACAAGATCGCGTAAGGCTTCCGGAACCGGCCGCCGGCACGGAAGAAGTGTCCCCGAATGAAAATCACCCCTGCCGGAGATACTTCCGGCAGGGGTGATACCGTAAAAATAAGGCTTATCGGGCTGTCCATTCCGCGCCGCCTTCCCAGTCGTCGCGGAACTGTTCGGAGCCGGTCTTTTTGGCAAAGACACGCCGGTTGTCGTAAACGTCGGCCTCGGCGTCGGTCAGCTCCCGCGACCACGCCACGCGGCCCGAACGGTCGGCGCCGGGACCCTCGCAGCGCCATTCGGCATAGTACACGTCGCCCTTGCGCGCCGCGTCGTGCCAGTCGCGCCACCCCTCGGGACGGATCGCCGCCGGAAATTCACACTCCAGCCACACGGTGCGGGCCGTGGATTTCCACGGACGCCCGAGGTAAACCCGCGTCACCCCTTCGGCCGCCGTCACACGGCAGCAGGAGAAGACGAATCCGTATTCGTTACGCTCGGTGGTCGAGGCCGCCGTGATGAAACTGTCGGCCTTGCAATGGATCGTCGAACACTCGAACAGCACGATCGAAGGGCCGAAGATGAAATCGGTGGTTCCCTCGATATGGCAATTCTCGACATGCACGCGCGAAACGTAGCCGCGGGCAAAAAAGGTGTCCTGATCGCCGATGAGCGCACAATGATACAGATGGATGCGGTCGCCGCGGGTTTCGAGCGCCACGGCCTGCCCTACCCTTCCGGCATCGTTCTCGACGGTCAGGCAATCCAGACAGACCTCGTCGGCCCGGACAGACATCGTATAGCTGTCGTAGGTGGTCAGCTCGCGGCCATCGACGACTTTGCCGGCATAGTCGTCCCAGACGATGCGGGTTTCAGCCATTTCATCGCCCAGAATCCGGACCTTGTCCTTGTAGACGTCGAGCGTCACCTTCTCGCGATAGACACCGGGCATGATCCGCACCGTGCGCCACTCCGACGGTTTCGAAGGCAGGGCGTCGAAGCATTCCTGAATGGTCCGGAAATCCCCGCCGCCGTTGCAGTCGACGGTATAAACCGTCTCCGCCGAGGCCGCAAAAACGGAAAAGAGAAGTATCGCTGCGATTACTGAAAATTTCATTATCAAGCATTTTGGAATTCATTACCTTCGTCATTCCGGATACGTCGCGACAACTGCGGGCAACAGGCGAGCGCAATCGCTTGCGAATTGCCGAGCCGCCACTGCAGTCAAGGCGCGTGTTTTTGCGCCTTAAGCCCCCTCCGAGGAGGGGATTTAGGGGTGGGTCAGACTTATAAACGGCGCCGCAGGCGACGAATACAGCCGAGCAATGCACTGGAACGATCGAAAACCGGAGTAATATTTTACAGCGTCACCCCCGTCTTGAAGATGGCGATCTCCTTGAAGCCCGTCTTCTCGTGCTTGAGACGTTCGCCGCCGGCCGTGGCCAGAACCTTGTCGATGAAGCGGTCCAGCACGGCCTGCGGCTCCTCGTCCTCGACCAGCGTACCGGCGTTGAAGTCGATCCAGTTGGCCTTGAACTCCGCGAGCTGCGTGTTGGTCGAAATCTTCATCGTGGGCACGAACGACCCGAAAGGCGTGCCGCGCCCCGTGGTGAAGAGCACCAGCTGGCAGCCCGAGAGGGCCAGCGCCGAGGCGGCCACCAGGTCGTTGCCCGGAGCCTGCAACAGATTGAGCCCCTGCTTTTCGATGGGCTGTGCGTAGGTCAGCACGTCGACGACGGGCTGCGCCCCGCCCTTCTGCACGCAGCCGAGCGATTTCTCCTCAAGGGTCGTGATGCCGCCCTTCTTGTTGCCCGGCGAGGGATTCTCGTAGATGGGCTGGTCGAACTTGCGGAAATAGTGCTTGAAATCGTTGATCAGCGAGACCGTCCCGTCGAAAACCCCGCGGTCCGCGGCGCGGTCCATCAGGATCGTCTCGGCGCCGAACATCTCGGGAACCTCCGTCAGCACCGTCGTGCCGCCCTGCGCGATCAGCCAGTCGGAGAACAGCCCCACCAGCGGATTGGCCGTGATGCCCGAAAAACCGTCCGAGCCGCCGCACTTCAAGCCCACCTTGAAGTAAGCGAGCGGAAGCGGTTGGCGTTTATCGGCTTTGGTCTTTCCGACCAGTTCGCGGCAGATCTCGAAGCCGGCTTCGATCTCGTCCTCGACCTCCTGCGCTACGAGGAACTTCACGCGCTCGTCGTCCCATTCGCCGATCACCTCTTTCAGCGCCGACACCTGGTTGTTCTCGCACCCGAGGCCCAGCACCAGCACCGCGCCCGCATTGGGGTGCTTCACCAGCGCGGCCAGCGCCCGCTGCGTATTGGCGTGGTCGTCGCCCAGCTGCGAACAGCCGTAGTTGTGGGTGTAAACCCGCACATCGTCGAGGTGCGAACAGTCGCACTCGCGCTTCACGCGCTCCGCGATGGCCTGCGCCTGCCCGTTGACACACCCCACCGAGGGCACGATCCACAATTCGTTGCGGATGCCCATCGCGCCGTTGCGGCGCAGGTAACCCATCACCCGCACGTCGCGCCGCGGAAAGTCCACGTCGTAGACCTTCGGGGTGTAGCTGTATTCGAGGTCGTCGCGCAGGTTGGTTTTCAGGTTGTGGGAGTGGATCCACCCGCCCTGCGGCACGTCCTGCGTGGCATGGCCGATGGGATAGCCGTACTTCACGACGTTCTCGCCCGCGGCGATGTCGCGCAGGGCGAACTTATGACCGCGCGCAACGTCCTCGCGAAGCGTCACGGCGACGCCCTCGACATCGAGCGTCTCGCCCTCGTGCAAGTCGTCGGCCAGCGCCACGGCGACATTGTCCGCGGCGTTGATTTTCAGGAATCGTTTCATAATCATCGTATGCTGAAAAGGGCAGGATCGGCCTCCGAAAAGAGGCCGCACCCTGCCCTCCGAAGGTAAATTATTTCTTCAAGAACTTCGCCAAGGCGCCCTCCATGCCCAGCGCCTCGATGTCGCGGACATAGCCCGCAACGGCCGGGATGAATCCCGGAACCTCCGAGAAGTCGACGGTGAAGATGCCGCTCTCCTTCACGATCTTCGCGATCGCGGCCTCCATGTCGGCCGAATCCCAGTTGGCGCGGATGTAGTCCACGAACTCCTTCGTGTCGTCGGGTTCGAAGCCGCTGTTCGGCCCGTAGAGGGTCATCAGCGCGGCGAACGTGAATGCTTCGCGCTCGGCCAGCCGCTGCGCCTTGAACCAGTTGTCGCGCACGGTCGGATAGTTGCGCGCCTCCCACTTCGAGAGCGAGTTGAGCGAAATGGAGCGGAGCATGTGTTTGATGAAGGGATTGTAGAACCGCTCCAGGATCCCGGCGGCGAACTTCGTCAGCTCCTCCCGGTCCTCGTCGATCATCGGAATGACCTCCTCGGCGACCATGTCGTTGATGAACCGCTCGATGGCGGGCGTATTGAAAGCGTCCATCACCGTCTGGCAGCCCATTTGCAGGGCGATGGGGACCATACCCGTGTGCGATCCGTTCAGGATGCGGACCTTCTTGTCGCGGAACTGCTTGATCGACGGCATGAAAACGACGTGCAGCCCCGCCTTGTCCAGCGGAAGTTCCTTCATCACCTCCTTGTAGCCCTCTCCGCCGATGGCCCAGAGGTGGTACAGCTCGGCCTTCACCACGAGATTGTCGTCATAGCCGATCTCCTCCTTGATCTCGCCGATCTGCTCGCGCGGAAAGCCCGGCACGATGCGGTCCACGAGCGTGTCGCAGAAGTGGCAGTTCTTTTCGACCCAGTCGATGAAGTCCTGCCCCAGCTTGTGATATTCGGCATGGCGGATGACATATTCGTGCAGCGTCGAGCCGTTGTTCTCGATCAGTTCGCAGCAGATGATGCACAGCCCTTTCGCCGGATCGCCGTTGAAGTGTTTGAAACGCTTGTACAACAGCGCCGTCATCTTGGCGGGATACGACTTCGGCGGACAGGCCGTCAGGTCGTCGCCCTCCTCGTAGCGGATGCCCGCCTCGGTGGTGTTGGAAATGGTGATCTTCAGCTCCGGCGAGAGGAAACAGGCCTCGTATTTCGCATAGTCCACATAGGGATTGAACGAATCCATGATGCTCTTCACCAGCCGCACGTCCTTCTTGGGCTGCCTGTTCTCGATGCCCTCCAGGTAGACGTGGTACATGTTGTCCTGTTTGTGCATCAGATCGATCATCCCCAGCACCTTATGCTCGGGGTCGACGATCGGCTGGCACACGGCCACGCCGGCATCCATGACGCCTTTCTCGTTGGCGATGTCGATCTGCCAGTCCACGAAGGCCCTCAAGAAGTTGCCTTCGCCGAATTGCAGGATGCGAACGGGGCGGCCGACCTTTTCGACGGTCGACTTATTCAGTTGCTTAATCATTGTATGTCAGTTTTTTAAATTACTCCAATACAATCGGCTTGTATTTCGGAACCAGCGTCTTCATCACGATCCAGCCGATGAGGTAAGCCACAGCGCAGATACAGAAAACGACGAAATATCCGGCGGGTTTGCCCTCGAAGCCCATGAACTGCATCGACGTTTCGTCGGCATGCACGAACAGCCACCCGGCGAACCATTGCAGGATCATCGAGCCTACGCCGCCGGCCATGCCGCCGATACCCGTCACGGTGGCGATCGCCGACTTAGGGAACATGTCGCCGATGGTCGAGAAGATGTTGGCCGACCACGACTGGTGCGCCGCGCCGCCCAAACCGATCAGGATGATCGGGAACCACGGCGAAATGGTGCCCAAGGGTTGCGCCAGCAACACCAGCAGGGGGATGAACGCAAAGATCAGCATGGCGCGCATACGTGCCGCATAGGGGTTCAGGCCCGTTTTGTTAATGATGATCGTCGGGAGTTTGCCGCCGTAGATCGACAGCATCGTGATGGCGTAGAGCGTGAAGATCAGCGCCACGCCCAGCCCTTCGGACATCTTGATGCCGAACTGCGAATTGAGGTACGAGGGGGTCCAGAAGAGGAAGAACCACCACACGCCGTCGGTCATGAACTTACCGAAGGCGAAGGCCCATGTCTGTTTGAAGCCGAGCGTTTTCCAGAAGGAGATCTTCTCGCCCTCCTGCTCCTTTCCGACAGCCTCGCCGTCGATCACTTCGTGCTGGTCCTGCTCGATGTACTCCAGTTCGGCGGCATTCACCTTCGGGTGGTCCGACGGTTTTTTGTACATGAAGACCCAGAAGCCCATCCAGACGAAGCCCAGGGCGCCGATCACGATGAAGGCCATCTCCCAGCCCCAGGCTTTCGCCAGCAGCGGAATGGTCAGCGGGGCGAACAGCGCGCCGATCGAGGCGCCGGCATTGAAGATCGAGGTAGCGTAGGCGCGGTCCTTCTTGGGGAAGTACTCGGCGGTCACCTTGATGGCTGCCGGGAAGTTGCCCGCCTCGCCCAGCGCGAGGATGCAGCGCGCGGCGATGAAGAAATACATGCTGACCATGGCGATGGTAGCGGCCAGGGCCGACCCGGCCTCGACGGCGCGCAGCGCGGCGGCATCGGGAAGTCCCACCCACGCCTCGGTGGCAATGCCGCAGAGGGCGTGCATGCAGGCGCCCATCGACCAGACGCCGATGGCCCACAGATAACCTTTCTTGGTTCCCATCCAGTCGATGAAACGGCCCGCGAAGAGCATGCAGACGGCATAGACGATCGAGAAGATCGAAGTGATAAGTCCGTAGTGGTACTCGTTCCAGTGGAATTCGGGTTTGATGAACTCGTCCCACGTCAGCGAGAGCACCTGACGGTCGAGGTAGTTAACGGTCGTTGCGAAGAAGAGCATCGCACAGATGACCCAGCGATACTGCGTCATCTTCCCAGCGAGAGTCGATTTGTTGTTTGTCATTATGGAGGTTTAATTAAGTAGTGTCAGTGTCTGTCGGTGATTGCAGGCGCGCCCTCCGGCGGCCTGCGGGTTTACATTCAGCGCAGCCCGGCAATTACGCCGAGTGCGAAACGGCATTTTTCGGTGATAGCCGCCCAGTCCTTCGCGGCGATGACCTCTTTCGGAAAGAGCTGCGAGCCCATGCCCACGCAGAAAACGCCGGCCTTGAACCACGCCGTGAGGTTCTCCTCGGTCGGCTCCACGGCTCCGGTGGCCATGATGTTCGACCACGGCAGCGGCGCTTTGACGTTTTTGACGAACGACGGGCCGCCCACGTTGCCCGCGGGGAACACCTTCGTCAGGTCGCAGCCCAACTCCTGTGCGAAACCGATCTCGGTGACCGATCCGCAGCCGGGAGTGTAGGGAACCAGATGACGGTTGCAGACCTTGGCGACCTCGGCGTTCAGGTAGGGACCCACGACGAAATTGGCCCCGTACTGGATGTAAAGCGCCGCGGTCGGGGCATCGACGATCGTACCGACGCCCAGCACCATTTCGGGGCACTCTTTGGCGGCGAACTTGATGACCTCGACGAATACCTCCGAAGCGAAATCGCCGCGGTTGGTGAACTCGAAAGCGCGCACGCCGCCCTCGTAGCAGGCTTTCACGACCTGCTTGGCGATCTCGGCGTCAGCGTGATAGAAAACGGGAACCATGCCGGTTTTGGCAATGGCCTCCATGACTTGCATTTTTGAAAAACGTGCCATTATCTCATTGTATTTTAATTACCAATCAAATCCATTTTGTCGTCAGGGCGAGACGGATTTCGGTTTTCGCGCCGCAGGACACGGATGGGACATAGTAGCCTATTTCCCATTCGGGGCCTGCAAGGGAAGGCCGAAAGGCGTCCGCCCTCACGGCAAAATCAGCGCTGGACGCGGCCGCTGGCATTACCTCCGGCCAACGATTCCACCTCCTCGGCCGATACGAGGTTGAAGTCGCCGTTGATCGTGTGCTTCAGGGCCGATGCCGCCACGGCGAATTCGAGTGCCTCGCCCTGCGTGGGCTTGGTCAGCAGGCCGTGGATCACGCCGCCCGAGAACGAGTCGCCGCCGCCCACGCGGTCGATGATCGGGTCGATGTCGTAACGCTTCGACTCGTAGAACTCCTTGCCGTTGTAAATCATGGCCTTCCAGCCGTTGTGCGTCGCCGAGAACGACTCGCGCAGTGTCGAGATCACATACTTGAACCCGAACGTCTCGGCCATCTGGCGGAAAATGCCCTTGTAGCCTTCGGCATTGGTTTCGCCGCCCTCGACGTCGGCATCGGGCTTGAACCCGAGGCACAGTTCGGCGTCCTCCTCGTTGCCGATACAGACGTCGACATACTCCATCAGGGGTTTCATGATCGACTGGGCTTTCTCCTTGGTCCAGAGTTTCTTGCGGAAATTCAGGTCCACCGACACCGTCACGCCGTGCTTCTTGGCCGCGATGCAGGCCAGGCGGGTCAGCTCGGCGGCCTTGTCCGAAATCGCGGGGGTGATGCCCGACCAGTGGAACCAGTCGGCGCCCTCCATGATGGCGTCGAAATCGAAATCAGCGGCGTCGGCCTCGGCGATGGACGAATGCGCACGATCGTAGATCACCTTCGAGGGACGCATCGAAGCCCCGGTTTCGAGGTAGTAGATACCCACGCGGTCGCCGCCGCGGGCGATGAAATCGGTCCGGACGCCGTATTTGCGCAGGGCATTGACCGCCGACTGGCCGATCTCGTGCTTCGGAAGCTTCGAGACGAAATAAGCCTCGTGGCCGTAGTTGGCGCACGAAACGGCCACGTTGGCCTCGCCGCCGCCGTAGACGACGTCGAACGAATCGGACTGAACGAAACGCGTGTTTCCGGGCGTCGAAAGACGCAGCATGATTTCACCTAATGTTACGATTTTCATGGTATTGTGTCAACTTAAAATTTGAAATAGTCCTTGGCGTTGCGGTAGCAGATGCCCTCGATGATCTCCTTTCCGATGAAGTCGATCTCCGAGGCGGGCAGCAGGCCGCTCTCGATGTCATTGCCCACGAGGTTGCACAGCGTGCGGCGGAAATACTCGTGGCGCGGGTAGGAAAGGAACGAGCGCGAGTCGGTCAGCATGCCCACGAAGCGGCTCAACAATCCCAGCGTCGAGAGGGCGTTCATCTGCTTCTCCATGCCGTCCTTCTGGTCGAGGAACCACCAGCCCGAACCGAACTGGATCTTCCCGGCGCCGTAGCGGCCGTCCTGGAAGTTGCCGATCATCGTGGCCACCAGCTCGTTGTCACGGGGATTGAGGTTGTAGATGATGGTCTTGGTGAGGCGGTCGTTGCGGTCGAGCATGTCGAAGAATTTCGACATCTGCTTGCCGACCGTGAAGTCGCCGATCGAATCGAAACCCGTGTCGGCGCCCAACTGGCGGAACATGCGGGAGTTGTTGTTGCGGATGGCGCCGTAGTGGAACTGCTGGGTCCAGCCCGTCTCCCAGTCCATCGTGGCGAACTCGACCATCATGGCGGTCTTGAACTTGAGGATCTCCCCGTGCGTGAGCGCGTGCCCGCCGTATACCTTATTAAAAATGGCGTCGATCTCGGCCTGCGTGTAATCCTCGGCATAGAACTCCTCGATGCCGTGGTCCGAAAGGCGGCAGCCGACCGACTCGAAGAACTTGTGACGCACGCGCAGGGCGTTGATCACATCGGCGAACTTCGCGATCGTGACGCCCGAGACCTCCGACAGCTTGTCCATGTAGGCCCGGAACTCGGACGGGACCTCCACGGCCATCGCCTTGTCGGGACGCCACGTGGGGAGCATCTTCGTCGCAAAACCGTCCTCGCGGACCTTGATGTGGTGTTCGAGCGAATCCACGGGATCGTCCGTCGTGCAGACCACCTCGACATTATAGCGCTGCATCAGGCCGCGGGCGTGGTATTCGGGACGCTGCAACAGCGCCGTGCAATGGTCGTAGATTTCGCGCGCCGTCGAGGGGTTCAAGAGTTCCGTCACCCCGAAAGCCGTCTTCAGTTCGAGGTGGGTCCAGTGGTAGAGCGGGTTGCGCATGGTGTAGGGAACCGTCTCGGCCCACTTCTCGAACTTCTCCCAGTCGGAGGTATTTTTGCCCGTGCAGTAACGCTCGTCGACCCCGTTGGTGCGCATGGCGCGCCATTTGTAATGGTCGCCTTCGAGCCAGATTTTCGACAGGTTGTCGAAGCGGTGGTCCGAAGCCACATACTCGGGAATCAGATGGCAATGGTAGTCGATGATCGGCATCCGGGCCGCATGCTCGTGGTAGAGGCGTTCGGCCGTCGGGGTCTGCAACAGAAAGTTGTCGTCGTTGAACTGTTTCATAAAAAATAAAGGTATCGCGGTTAAATTTCTATGCGTATCAGGCTCTTTTTCACAACGTAAAATTAGTAACTTTCCGCCACTCGGAATATGAAAAATTACCGAATTAAATAGAATATTTGCCGTTTTGGTTGACCAATATACGGAAAAATTGTAAATTTGCCTACAAACAATGGAAAAACTTCAATTCTAATTTTATGAAAAACCCGATTTTGTGGGCTGCAGCCCTCCTGATGGCCTCCTGCACGCCCGGTTTGAAGGTCGAAGTCGCCAACACGACCCCGACCGAACGCGATGACGAAACCGTCGAAATCACCTGGTCCGAAGTCGCCGCGCTCAAGGGCGTGACGCCGGACAACATCGTCGTCCTGAACGACGACAACGAGCAGATCCCCTCGCAGGTCCTCTTCCGCGGCGGAACGGAGCCGCAGGCGCTGATCTTCCAGACCGATGCCGACCCGATGGAGACCAAGCGGTTCAGACTGGCCACCGGCCAGCGTGAGAACTACCCCGCCGAGGCGTTCGGCCGCACGGTTCCCGAGCGTTACGACGACTACGCCTGGGAGAACAACAAGGTAGCCTACCGCCTCTACGGCCCGGCGCTCGAAACCTCGCCCGAGAAGCTCATCACCCCGGGCATTGACGTATGGGTGAAGTGCTCCGACAAACTGGTGATCGACGAGTGGTACGCCCGGGGCAACTACCACCACAACTACGGCGACGGCATGGACTGCTACAAGGTGGGCGTGACGCTCGGTTCGGGCGCATCGCTGCCCTTCGCCGGCGGCAAATTCTGGATGATGGGACACAACTACGCCACGGCCCGGACGCTCGACAACGGCCCGATCCGCACTTCGGTCGAATTGACCTACGCCCCGTTCGACGTCGACGGTACGCCCGTGACGCTCACCAAAGTCATCTCGCTCGACGCCAACCAGCGCTTCAACCGCATGGACAATGTCTACGAGGGCGCGTTCGCCGAGATGCCGATCGCCGCGGGCTTCGTGCGCCACGACGTGAAGCAGATGCAGCGCGGCGAAGGCTGGATGGGTATGTGCGAGGCCGCTTCGGACTCGAAGAACCCCGCGCGCGACGGCGACATCTACCTGGGTGTGATCCTGCCCGGAGCCGAGATGCTCGCGGACACGCTGGGCCACGCCGTAGCCGTCAAGGCCGTGAAACCCGGCCAGACGCTGACTTACTACGCCGGTTCGGGCTGGAGCCAGGGCGGCGTGGAGGACATGAAGGAGTGGGTCGAAGAGATCGCGCAGGCGCAGGCCGCCGCCGTGTCGCCCCTCCAGGTAACGGTCCGCAAGTAAAAGCCCCCCCCCAAAAAAAGGGCAGGCATAACGTCCTGCCTTTTCCGAAAGGCCCGGTCCGACGACCGGGCCTTTCACATGTCGGAGCCTTTTCCCGAACCGGGCGTCATCCGGTCTTGCAGTTGTCCGGCTTTTTACCTATATTTGTAATTCCTATTCACAAAAATCATGGACAGACAAAAGATCGTTACCTTCGGGGAGATCATGATGCGGCTCACGCCGCCCGATTACCTACGTTTCAACCAGACGAACCTCTTCCGCGCCAGCTACGGCGGAAGCGAGGCCAACGTCGCCGTATCGCTCGCCAACTACGGCTTGCAAAGCGAATTCGTCACCCGCCTGCCGGACAACCGGGTAGCCGACGCCTGCATCGACGACCTGCGCCGCTACGGCGTACGGACGGACGGCATCCTGCGCGGCGGCAAGCGGCTCGGGATTTGCTACATGGAGGAGGCCGCCGCGATGCGCTCGTCGCACGTCGTCTACGACCGCGCCGACTCGGCCTTCGACACCCTGCAACCGGGGATGATCGACTGGGCCGGCGTCTTCCGCGGCGCCTCGTGGTTCCACTGGTCGGGGATTTCGGCCGCGGTGAGCGCCGACACGGCGGCCGTGTGCGCCGAGGCGATTGCGGCGGCACGCGCGGCGGGACTGACCGTCTCGTGCGACATCAACTACCGCAAGAACCTCTGGAAATACGGCAAGGAGCCCCAGGAGGTGCTGCCGCCGCTGATGGAGCAGTGCGACGCCTTCTTCGGCACGGACGACGAATACGAGAAGGTGCTCGGCATGCAGCTGCCGCAGTTTGCGGCCCGCGACGCCGGCTACCGTCCCGACACGGCGGGTTACGAACGGGCTTCGGCACAGGTTGCGGCGCGCTTCCCCCGCTGCCGGAGCATCGTCTTCGGACTGCGCAGCGTGTTGAGCGCCAACCACCACCTGATCTCGGGGACGCTCTACACGGGCGGGCGTCTGCTCTCCGCACGGGTTTACGACATCGACCCCGTGGTCGACTGTGTCGGCGTGGGCGACGCCTTCGTGGGCGGATTGCTCTACGGAATGGCCGCACATCCCGGCGACGCACAGTTTGCGCTGGACTTCGGAACCGCGGCCTGCGCATTGAAAAACACCGTGCCGGGCGACTACAACCAGTTCACGGCCGCGGAGGTCGAACAGCTGGCCCGCGGCTCCGTCTCGGGCCGCATCGCCCGCTAACCGCCCGGCTGAAAGCCGGAATTCAGGATGCGCAGGGACAGTCCCCAAAACCTTATCTGCGATTCTGCGCCCGTTCCATTTCAAAACAAAAATGCCCGGCTTTCCAGCCGGGCATTTTTCATAACGTCTGCCGAACGGACGGCAGCGCAACTCCGTTCAAAGGGCGGGACCGGCGAACTATCACCGCTGAATCCCGCCCGTCAAGCGGCTATTCGATGCCTTTCACCTGCTTGTAAAGGGCATTGTAGGTGTTGTACTTCTCCATGATGCCGGCCTCGTCGCGCAGACGGAAGCAGATGGACTTGAGGAACTCCAGCGTGTCGACATCGTCGGGCTTGATCTGGTGAGCCTTCTCGAACCAGGGCACGGCCTCCTTGTAGACATCGTTGACAACTTTCAGATCGGCGTCGTAAACCGACTGGCTGCTGTACTGCTTCTCGTTCATCTCCTTGTTGAGCGCGTCGCCCTTGATCGTGTAGAACACACCCAGGTAGTAGTTGCCTTCGAACAGGTCGGGCTTCAGCTCCACGACCTTCTTGAACGATTCGATGCTCTGGTCGTAGTCCTTCAGCGCATAGAAGATACGGCCGCGGCCGAACCAGAGGTCCACGTTCGACGGGTTGTCCTCGATGGCCTTGTCGATCAGCGCGATCAGGTCGGCGGGGTCGCCCACGCCCTGCTCCGCAGTGTAAAGCTGCATCAGTCCGTCGAGGATGCGCTCGTTCTTCGGGAACTTCCCGATACCCGTCAGCAGCACATCCTTCGCTTTCATGATATTCCCCTTGTCGAGGTCCTTCTGTCCGTAGAGGCAGTGGAAGAGGTAGTAGTAGATATTGCCCTCCTCGTCGGCATAACCCAGGTCAATGGCCTTGGTCAGGTACTCGCCGCCCTTGGCGAACGACTTGGGATTGTTCGAACCGTCGACGGTCAGCAGGTAACCCGCATAGTAGAGCAGCGCGGGATCGGCCTTCTCGTAAGCCGGGCTGGACTGCGCTTCGAAAGCCGTCACGTAAGCGTCGGCGGCCTCGACGTAGTTGCCCGAGTCGATGCCGACGTTGCCCACCTGCGAGCAGAAGTCGCTGACCTGCTTCAGCCCCTCCTTGACCTTGTCGGCCGTCTTGGGATCGAGTTCATAAGCCTTGTTGTAAGCCTCGATGGCCTTCTTGGGAGCGTCTTTCAGCACCCACTTGCTCTGCTTCCACGTCACGACCTTGTTGTCCTTGACATAAGCCGTGAAATAGGGATACACCCATGCGTCGTACTCCGTGCCGTTGAGCGTCTCCTTCGTCGTCGACTTGGGTTCGCCGACAGCCAGTTTCAGCATCGCAGGTTCCATGTTGGCGAAGATGCTTTTCGTAGGCTCCACCGCCACCTCGTAGAAAGCCTTGCCGCGGGCGAGCCACGTTGCTGCCTTCGCCGCCTTCTTCTCGTTGGCGATGTCGGCGTCGCTCTTTTCGATCTTGGCGAGAAGGGCTTCCTTGTTCACTTTCTGGGCCTTCACGGCGGGAACTGCCACGAGCAGCGCCGCAAGAGCCGTCAAAATCGTTTTCTTCATGGTAAACTGAAATTTTAAAGTTTTTGTTGTTTCTTTTTCTTATTCCTCCGCGGGAGCGGTTCCGGGGGTTTCGCCTCCGGTCTCAACGCCTTCCGCGGGCTGCACTTCTTCCTCTTCCCCGGCAGCCGGCACGGCCATCACCGAAGCAATGGCATCGCCCTCGCGGAGGTTGATGATACGCACGCCCTGCGTAGCGCGGCCCGCGAGGCGGATCTGCCCGACGGCGGTGCGTATGGTGAGTCCCGAACGGTTGATGATCATCAGGTCGTTGTCGTCGGTGACGGCCTGGATCGATATGAGTTTGCCTGTCTTTTCCGTAATGTTGATGGTCTTCACGCCCTTTCCGCCGCGGTTGGTGATGCGGTATTCGTCCAGATCGGTACGCTTGCCGTAGCCGTTCTCGCTCAATACCAGCACATCCTGCTTCGAATCGGGTTCCACGCAGATCATGCCGACCACCTCGTCCCCGTCCTCGATCGAGATGCCGCGCACACCGGCCCCGACACGCCCGATCGGACGCACCGTCGACTCGTTGAAACGGATGGCCTTGCCGTCGCGGGCGGCGATCAACACCTCGGCGTTGCCGCTGGTGAGCTTGGCCTCGATCAGCTGGTCGCCCTCGCGGATGACGATGGCGTTGACGCCGTTCTGGCGCGGACGCGAGTAGGCCTCCAGCTTGGTCTTCTTGATCGTGCCGTCCTTGGTGCACATGATGATGTAGTTGTCGTTCACATACTCCGCATCGGCCAGGCTCTTGACATTGATGTAGGCGCGGACCTTGTCGTCCGGCTCGATCTGGATGACGTTCTGGATGGCACGGCCCTTCGACGAACGGGCGCCTTCCGGAATCTCGTAGACCTTGAGCCAGTAGCAGCGGCCCTTCTCCGTGAAGAAGAGCATCGTGTTGTGCATCGAAGCCACGTAGATGTGCTCGATGAAGTCCTCGTCGCGCGTGGCGCTGCCCTTGGCCCCCACTCCGCCGCGGTTCTGCGTGCGGTATTCGGCCAGCGGCGTGCGCTTGATGTAACCCATGTGCGAAATGGTGATCACCATGTCGTCGTCGGCGTAGAAATCCTCGGGATTGAACTCTTCCGAAGCGTAGACGATCTCCGAGCGGCGTTCGTCGCCGTACTTCTCCTTCATCTCCAGCAGCTCGTCCTTGATGATCTGCATTTGCAGGCCGACGTTCGCAAGCACCTCCGTCAGGTGGGCGATCAGTTTCTCCAGTTCGTCGCGCTCGGCGAGCAGCTTGCCCCTTTCGAGTCCCGTCAGGGCGCGCAGGCGCATTTCGATGATGGCCGAAGCCTGGATGTCCGACAGCGCGAAACGCTCGATCATCGTCTGCTTGGCGGCGTCGGGCGTCTGCGAGGCGCGGATGATGCGCACGATCTCGTCGATGTTGTCCTGTGCGATCAGCAGGCCCTGCACGATGTGCAGACGCTCCTCGGCCTTGCGCTTGTCGAAGCGCGTGCGGCGCACGACGACGTCGTGGCGGTGCTCGATGAAGTATTTGATCAGGTCGCGCATCGGCAGCATCTGCGGCCGGCCGTTGACCAGCGCGATGTTGTTCACGGCGAACGACGTTTGCAGCGGCGTGTTCTTGAACAGCGTGTTGAGCACCACGCTCGCAACGGCGTCGTGCTTCAGGATAATGATGATCCGCAGGCCGTTGCGGTCCGACTCGTCGTTGATGTAGGAGATGCCGTCGATCTTCTTGTCGTTGATCATGTCGGCGATCTTCTTGATCATCTCGGCCTTGTTGATCATGTAGGGAATCTCCGTGATGACGATGCACTCCCGGCCGCTGGGCGTATGCTCGATGTCGGTCTTGGCGCGCATCATCACGCGGCCGCGGCCCGTCAGCATCGCCTCCTTCACACCCTCGTAGCCGTAGATGATACCGCCCGTGGGGAAGTCGGGACCCTTGACGTAGTGCAGCAGCTCCTCGCCCGTGATCTCCGGGTTGTCGATATAGGCGCAGCAGGCGTCCACCACCTCCGAAAGGTTGTGCGGAGCCATGTTCGTGGCCATACCGACGGCGATACCGCTGGCGCCGTTGACGATCAGCAGCGGGATTTTCGTGGGCAGGACCGTGGGTTCGGGGATCGTATCGTCGAAGTTCAGCGTCCAGTCGACCGTCTCCTTGTCGATGTCGGCCATCACTTCGTCCGTGATTTTCTTCATGCGGGCCTCGGTGTAACGCATGGCGGCGGGTGAGTCGCCGTCCATCGAACCGAAGTTACCCTGCCCGTCGACCAGCGGGTAACGCATCGACCAGTCCTGCGCCAGGCGGACCATCGCGTCGTAGACCGACGTGTCGCCGTGGGGGTGGAACTTACCGAGCACGTCGCCGACGATACGGGCGGACTTACGGGTGGGTTTGTCGGAGTAGAGGTTCAGCTCCGCGCTCATATCGTAGAGGATGCGGCGGTGCACGGGTTTCATGCCGTCGCGCACGTCAGGCAGCGCACGCGACACGATGACCGACATCGAGTAGTCGATGTACGCCGATTTCATCTGCTCTTCGATATTGATGGGGATGATACGCCCCGTCAAACCGGCATTCTTTTCTTCTTCAGTTAACATTATTTACCGTTTAAAACTTTTTGCACCGATACCACGATCCGCCGGACTCGTTCGCCGCCCATGGCGGCGTTTGCAATTCTGACCCTCCCCTAAATCCCCTCCTCGGAGGGAACTTGGTGCCGCTTTGCGGCAAAATCGGAATTTCCGAAGCTGTGGGTTAGGGTATTGCCATACGATCCTCGGCTCCATTCCTGCAAAGACAGTCCGGCCCGGCCGTCGATACCTTCAAATTACCACTTTTTTAACGAACAAAAATACGATTTATTTCCGATTTGAGCAACTTTAGAGGAATAAATCTGCTTCGCGCGTGCGATATTTTCGACGGAGCACCCCGTTTTTGCCCCTTTTCCGGCGATCTGACGCCCTGAAAAAAATATCCCGGCAGAATGCCGGGCGAAAAGGCCGAAAGACACGATGTCGTCCGACAACCTGAAATTACGTAAGCATTGTGATTTTGGGATAAAAATCATTTCAAACTATCAAATTTCGGCTCTTTTTCCTATATTTGTTGCAAACTAAAATACATACCCATTTAGTTCAATTAAGTGCAACAAAATGACAACACCCATGAAGAAACTTTTGTGTGTAACTATTGCTCTCTTGTATGCCACGGCCATGCAAGCACAAGACGAAAAAGCAGGTGTGACGAAATTTCTCGGCATTCCGATTGACGGATACAAACCCGCCATGATTGAAAAGCTGAAAGCCAAAGGGTTCATACCCTCCATAGCGGGCAAAGATGTTTTGGAAGGCGAATTCAATGGAGTTGATGTCCATGTACACATCGCAACAAACAACAATAAAGTCTGGAGAATTATGTTGGCAGATCAAAATACTTGCGGTGAAACAGATATTAAAATCCGCTTCAACAGACTCTGCCGACAATTCGAAAACAATCCAAAGTATATACCTCGTACCAAACCCAATAAGGAACAGACAATTCCCGACGATGAACACCTTTCCTACGAAATGGCTGTAAATAACAAAGGCTATGCGGCTTTCTATTCACAAGTTCCGGACTCCGTTACCAAGGAACAAGCATTGGGTTATCTGACAGGTCCGATAGAAGATATGACCGGTCCGATAGGAGAATTATCACCTGAAAAAGTCGTTGAACACTACTCCAACCTCCAAAAATGTGCGATGGCATTTGAAAATAAAACGGTTGGTTTTATGATCCATGAAGAATCTGCTGGAAAATATCGCATCTGTATGTTTTACGAAAACAGGTATAACGACGCCAACGGCGAAGATTTGTAATGACAGTCTGACCGAAAACACACCGGGCCGCCATGCGATTGCGTACATGGCGGCCCGGTGTTTCATTTCGTAAAAAATTACCGGAAGTCTATGAATTCATATCCGGCATAGGCATTTTTATCGAAGAGCCGGACGTGCCCCGCAAGCGGCGCGATGCCGAGGATGCCGACCTGCACCTGCTCGCCGTCGTAATCGTAGGAGAGCGACAGAGGACGCATCGCGGCGGTATCGACCGTCACGGTGACGCTGCCCGCCGGAGAGTCGTTCCCGGCAGCGGGCGTCAGCCGCACGACGGCGCGCCCCCCGGCTTCGGAGACCAACGCCGGGATATACTCGCTGCCGAGGAAATCGAAAGCCCGGACGGGATTGTTCAGGATATTGCGGCTCGCGGCGTCCACCTCCGTCACGGTCACCTCGCGGCGGCGGTTGTCGATTTCGTAGCGGACCACGCTGTCGGCGAAAACCTCGGCGTCGGCCAGCGCGAGGTAGTAGCACCGCCCCTCGACGACATAGCTGCCACGGCTTTTGTAATCGCCCGCCGAGACTTCGAAATCCACACTGTAACCGGGCATCGCGCGGAACCCCGCGGCGAGTTTTTCGAGTATCTCCGTGGCGCGCCCGGCTGCCCGGCTTTGCGGCATTCCGCAGCACAGCACCACCATGAAAAGTGAAAAATGAAAAATGAAAGATGCGTTTTTCTTCATATCGTCCCCCAACTGCCGCGCAGCCAATTTTTAATTCTTAATTCTCAATTTTCAATTAGGCTTGTTTTAAGCCGACGGCTTAAAATACCCCCAGTTCCTGCAATTTCGCCTCCAGCGAAGGCATGTCGTGGTAGAGGATGTCGCGCGGCTTGGCCCCCTGCTGGCGGCCGACGATGCCGGCCCTTTCGAGCTGCATCATGATGCGGCCCGCACGGTTGAAGCCCACCTCGTAGTTGCGCTGGATCATCGAGGTCGAAATCTGCCCCCCGGACACGGCGTCGCGGGCGATCTCGGCGAAGAGCGAGTCGTATTTCACGGGCGCCGAGGACTCCTCGCTGCCCATCTGAGCGCCGTCGCCGCCGTCGGGCGTATAGTCGGGCAGCGTGTAGGCCTCGGTGTAGCCCTGCTGTTTGGAGATGTATTCGCAGATGCGCTCGACCTCGCGGGTCTCGACCAGCGCACACTGGATGCGCGTCAGGTCGCCGTCCTTCGAGAAGAGCATGTCGCCCCGGCCGATAAGCTGGTTGGCCCCCGGCTGGTCGATGATCGTGCGCGAGTCGATCATCTGCATCACGCGGAAGGCGATGCGGGCCGGGAAATTGGCCTTGATGCCGCCCGTGATGACCTTCACGTCGGGACGCTGCGTGGCGATGATCAGGTGGATACCGATGGCGCGGGCCTTCTGTGCGAGGCGCATGACCGGCCCTTCGACCTCGCGGGCCGTCATGATCAGGTCGGCGAACTCGTCGACCACCACCACGATATACGGGAGGTAGCGGTGACCGTTCATCGGATTCAGCCGCCGCGCGGTGAATTTCTCGTTGTACTCGGCGATGTTGCGCGCCCCGGCCTTCTTACACAGCTCCAGACGGTTGTCCATCTCCGTACAGAGCGAGTTGAGCGTATAGACCGCCTTCTTGGGGTCGGTGATGATCGCGTCGTCCTCCGACTCCATCTTGGCCAGGAAATGCCGTTCGATCTTGGCGTAGAGCGAGAACTCGACCATCTTGGGGTCGATCATCACGAACTTCAGCTGCGCGGGGTGTTTGCGGTACAGCAGCGAGGTGATGATGGCGTTCAGCCCCACGGACTTGCCCTGTCCCGTGGCGCCGGCGACCAGCAGGTGCGGCATCTTGGCCAGGTCGAAGACGTAATTTTCGTTCTGGATCGTGCGCCCGATCACCACCGGAAGTTCGGCCTTCGACTCCTGGAAACGCAGCGAACGCACGGCCGAATACATCGACACCACCTGCTTGTCGCGGTTGGGGACCTCGATGCCGATGGTTCCCTTGCCCGGAATCGGCGCGATGATGCGGATACCCAGCGCCTTGAGGCTCTGGGCTATGTCGTTTTCAAGGCCCTGCACCTTCGAAATCTTGATACCCTGGGCCTGCACGATCTCGTAGAGCGTCACCGTGGGACCCACCGTGGCCTTGATGCGCTGGATGGGAATGCCGAAGTTCCTGAGCGTCTCCTCGATCTTGGTCTTGTTCTCGAAAATCTCCTCGTCCGAGACCTCCGAATCGGAAATGTAGTCCTCCAGCAGCGTCACGGGCGGCTTGCGGTAGTTCACCAGGTCCTTCAGCGGGTCGTAGCTCTCGGTGGGGATCGCCTTTTCGTCGAGGAGCTTCGCCTCGTTGGCCTCGACCGTCACCACGACACCCTCCGGTTCCGCAGCGGGCGCGTCGTCACGCACGATGATCTCGGTAAAGGGCGCATCGGAATCGGACGGTGCGGCCTCCCCGTCCGGAATCTCCTCCGGGGCAGGGTTCGGGGCGGGTTCCGCGGACACGGCGTCGCGCACCGCAGGGCGTTCCAGTTCGACCAGCCCGCTGCGGCCGATCACCACGCGGCCCTCGGGGCGCGAAAGGTCCACCTCGATGAACTCCCCGTCCTCGGCGGGAGGGGGCGTCTGCTCCGCGGCGGTCTCCCCGGCGACGGGTTTTCCGTCGGGCGTCAGTTCGAGGAAGGGATTTTCGTCGTCTTCCGCCGCGGATTTCCGGGCCGCAACGGCCTCCGCCGGGCGTTCCACATGGATCGGAGCGGCCTTCTGCACCGCGGGTTCCGCCGCCTTCGGTGCCGCGGATTGCGGCGCAGCCGCCTTCGGGCCGGGTTTCGGAGCCGGTTCCGCGGCAGGTTCCGCGGCCTCGTCCTCCCCGGCCGCACGGACATGTGGCACGACTTTGTGTTTGAGTATCTCGACGACTTTCCCGCTCTTGTCGACCACGACGTTACCCGCCTCGTTGACTTTGTTGATGAAGTTGCGGTTGATGAAAACCCCTGTCAGTATCCAGCCGCCGACAAGCAGGATCAGCGTCCCGAAAGCCCCGATGTGCGTGCGCAGCAGGGCCGAAGAGGCGATGCCGAAAGCGCCGCCCCACCCCGTCGAGCAGCAGAGGCTCCAGCGGCCGGCGAAGGCGAATCCCAGCGTCAGCGACCCCAGAATCATGATCAGAAACAGCGATAAGATCGAATGGTTCATGAGCAGCGGCCGCTGGCGGATGATCCGCACGCCGACCAGCACGATCATCACGGGAATCAGCAGGCCGAACAGGCCGAACGAATTGTCGACCAGCAGGCGGCCCAGCCGCGCTCCGGCCCAGCCGCAGAGGTTTTCCGGCTCGATGCCGAGCGTCACCCGTTCCTCGACCGATTTTTGCAGCCCGCTCTGGTCGGCGGCCCAGCTAAAAAACGAGAAGAACACCGCGGCGGCGGCGAACAGACCGATGAACAGCAGCAACAGTCCGGCGATCCAGCGCGCGCTGTCGCTGTTGGAGCGCTGAACGGCCTGCCGGCTGTTGGTGGATGTATTTTTAGATGCCATTTCCCGAATGTCGATATTATCGAGCGAAGGTACTAATTTTTTCCGACAATTCCGGGAC
This sequence comes from Alistipes sp. i18-0019-D1, assembly GCF_042852885.1. Classification (NCBI taxonomy): domain Bacteria; kingdom Pseudomonadati; phylum Bacteroidota; class Bacteroidia; order Bacteroidales; family Rikenellaceae; genus Alistipes; species Alistipes sp. i18-0019-D1. Next base: position 3,232,872 of record NZ_AP031424.1, on the reverse strand, counting down.
CGCAGCGAACTTTCTTGGCCGCCGGTCACGATTTTGACCGAAAATTGGCCTCCGGGAAAGAGGGAATCCATTACCTTTGCACACGGCTTCCGCACCGAAACGGACGACGGAGAGCCGGCAATCACGAAACCCGAACTGAAATGGAACTCAAGACAGAAACCAAAAAACACATCGTCTGGCTGGACGTCGTCCGGCTCGCGGCGATCCTCATGGTGATCGGCGTGCACTGCATCGATCCCTTCTACATCTCACCCACGATGCGGGACATTCCCGAGTACACCCGCTGGGCCTCCATCTACGGATCGCTGTTCCGCCCCTCCGTGCCGCTGTTCGCGATGATGACCGGACTGCTGCTGCTGCCCGTCGGCCAGCCGCTGGGCGCGTTCTACAAAAAACGCATCTTCCGCATCCTCTTTCCCGTCGTGATCTGGTCGGTGCTCTACAACCTCTTCCCGTGGTTCACGGGCGTCCTGGGACTGGACAAGAGCATCATCGGCGACTTCTTCTGCTACACCCAAGGAAGCGAATCGCAGGCGCTGGGCGACTCGCTCCGGGACGTGGCGATGATCCCCTTCCAGTTCAGCTTCAAGGAGAACCACATGTGGTACATGTACCTGCTGATCGGACTTTACCTCTACATGCCGTTCTTCTCGGCGTGGATCGAAAAGGCGGCCGCGAAGGAAAAGCGCGTCTACCTAGGCATCTGGTTCGCATCGCTCTTCATTCCCTACGCCACGGCGTACGTCGCCCCGTGGTTCGGCGTCGGCTACCTCTTCGGCGAAAGCACCTGGAACGCCTTCGGGATGTTCTACTACTTCGCCGGATTCAACGGCTACCTCGTCCTGGGCCACTACCTGAAAAAAGGCAACGGCTGGAGTTTTCCGAAAACCCTCGCGATCAGCGCCGTGCTGTTCGGCGCGGGGTATTGGGTCACCTACTCCGGGTTCGCCGCAGCGGCCGCCGACGCGATGTCGACCGAGGCGGACATGGAACTGTTCTTCACCTTCTGCAGCCCGAACGTGGCGATCATGACCGCCGCGGTGTTCCTGCTGTTCCAGAAAGTGCGGATAAACGGCGAGCGGGTCGCCCGGCTGCTGGCCAACATCACCAAATGCGGGTTCGGCATCTACATCGTCCACTATTTCCTCGTAGGTCCGTTCTTCCTGCTGATCGGCCCCTCGTCGCTGCCCATTCCGCTGCAGGTTCCGCTGATGTCGGTGTGCATCTTCCTCGTGGCCTGGGGATTCACGGCCCTGATGTACAGGCTGCTGGGCAAAAAGGCCGTCTACATCATGGGCTGACGCCCGGAAAACGAAATACAGGCCCGGACTCCGCTTGTCGGAGTCCGGGCTTTTCGTTCAGGGAAAGGGCTTTCACAAAGACTGCTGCGCCTTCCGTTCGAGGCGGAGGCGGTAGGCTTCGCCGGCGAAGGTGTGGAACGTTAACACGGGGCGGTTATCCGCCGAGGCGCGCAGGCCGTCGCGGTCGAGCAGCTGGCCGACACGGCGGGCGACGGCGGGCGACGGGTCGACGATCGCAACGCCCCGCCCGCCGACGATGCGTTCCATCACCGGCATCAGGAAGGGATAGTGCGTGCACCCCAGCACGATCTGGTCGGCGCCCCGCGCCAGCATCGGCTCCACGGCGGCGCGCACCGTGGCTTCGGCCTCGGGCGTATCCTCCCGGTCACCCTCGACCAGCTCCACGAAGCCCGTACCCGGGTAGGTCAGGACCTCGATGCCGCTGCCGTACCGGGCGGCCGTGCGGCGGAACAGATCCCCGTCGAGGCTCCGCTCGGTGGCCAGCACCCCCACCACCCCGCTGCGGGTCGCCAGGCAGGCCGGTTTCACGGCCGGCTCCATGCCCACGATGGGCACGCCGGCATATTTTTCGCGCAGGAAGTCGATGGCCGCCGCCGTGGCGGTGTTGCAGGCCACGACGACCATCTTGCAGCCCAGTTCCACGAGCCGCGCGACGGCGGCATCGGCCAGCGCCTGCACCTCTTCGCGGGGCCGCGAGCCATAGGGGCAGTTGGCGCCGTCACCGAGGTAGGCGAGCGATTCGCCGGGCAGCGCGCGCCGGATCTCGCGCCAGACGGTCAGTCCGCCCAGCCCCGAGTCGTAAACTCCGATAGGAGCGTTATTTGAAAATCCATTCACGGTTTTTGTTTTTTCGGATGCCTCACCCGCGGCCTTCAGCCGCGCATACAAGTCTGACCCCACCCCAAGCCCATCCCTCGGGAGGGGCTTATCGCATGCGCCCGGAATTTCCTCAATTTCGGGCCGTCAGTCGTCCCAGAATATATTCTATCAGCTCCTCGTCGGACATCGGGTCGCAGTCGACGACGAGCGAAGCCTGTGCGTAGAACGGTTCGCGGACCGACATGTCGCTGCGCATGAAGGCCACCAGCTGTTCGTCGTCGAGACCTTGCAGTCGGGGCCGCTTGCGGCGTCCGTAGGGGCTTAACCGGCAGGCGATCTGCTCCGGCGAGCGGCGCAGGTAGACCGTATGCCCGGCGGCGTTCATGCACGGCATGTTGTCGCGCCACGTGGGCAGCCCGCCCCCCGTGGAGACCACGGCGAAGGGCGCTGCTGCGATCACCTCGTCGAGGACCCGGCGCTCCGCCTCGCGGAAACGCTCCTCGCCCTCGTAACGGAAGACGTCGGCCACGGAGGCGCCTTCGCGCTCCTCGACCAGCGCATCGGTGTCGATGAAATCGACGCCCAGACGCCGCGCCAGCTTGCGTCCGAGGGTGCTCTTGCCGCAGCCCATATATCCGACCAGAAAGAGAGGTTTCATCGCAAACAGTTCGTTAAAACAGGTTCAGCTGCTCGGGGTCGATCATCTCGCCGGCATCGCCCTTCGGACGCTCCACCTCGAACTCCACGCCCCCCGCCGCCGTGCCCGTGCGGGGCTGGCCGGCCGGAGCCTTCTCCGGGGCGGGTTGCGCGGCGGACGGCTTCTTCGGGGCGGATTTTCCGGAATTTTCCGTCTCTGTCACAGCGCCTTGCGCCGCGTCAGCTGAAGCGCCCGTCAGCTGACCGCCTTCAAGCCCCTCATCATCCGACGGTTCCGGCTCGGGCGGCAGTTCGGGTTCGATCATCCGCAGCCGGTCCACGTCGTAGGTCGTCAGGCGTTTGCCCTTGGCCCGGTGGCTCTTGACGCCCACGAACTCGTCGACGTCGATCACATCCGCAGGCCGCGTGGCGTGCGCCCCTTTGTAGGTGATCTCCAGTTTGGCCCCGGCGCGGTCCGTCACGCAGACGAAATCGGCGTCGGCGTCGAGGAAATCCTGCATCTTATCCGACATTTCGGCCATGAAACGCTTCATGTAGTAGTACCGCTGGCCGCGGTCGTAATAACACAGGCTGTAAACCCGGTCCGGCTCGTAACGCGCCACGCGGACGGTTTCGTCGGGGAAGTGCTGGCCCAGGTCGTAGTTGGTGATATAGTACTGGTTCTTCGAGGTCCAGACGATCAGGCGGTCGTCGCCCTTGAACTCGCCGAGCAGCTTGCCGCGCCCGTCAGCGTTCAGCCGGCGGACATCTTCGTCGAACCAGATGTTCTGCCCCCCGAGCGTCGAGGTTCCGCGCTCCTTCAGCACGATCTTGTGGATACCGTAGCGCGAGAACAGGTTGCCCTGGCTCTGGCGGCCCTTGATGGCGAGGGTCGAGAAATCGAGGTCCACGATCACCTTCTTCAGGCGCGGACGGGGCTTGAAGTAAACCTTCAGCACCTCGGCCTCACCGTTCGGATTGACAGACATATAGAGTATCTCGCTCTTCGCGGTTCCCTTGGTGATGTCGTACTCCTTGTCGCGCGTGATGCCCTTGATGGCGCAACGCTTCATCATGATCGCGCCGTTCTTCCCGTCGCGGTAGAGGACATTGTAGATCGTGCGGTCGTCGTTGCGCTTGAAGACCCCGATGTAATAGATATTCCTGTCGAAGAAAGCCTTGTCCGAAACCTTGGTGATCACGTAACGTCCGTCTTTCGTGAAGACGATCACGTCGTCGATGTCCGAGCAGTCGCAGACGAATTCCGCATCCTTCATCGACTTGCCGATGCCGAAGAACCCCTCGGCCCGGTCCACGTACAGTTTGGCGTTCGTGACGGCCACCTTCGTAGCCTCGATCGAGTCGAACTCACGCAGCTCGGTGCGGCGCTCCCTGCCCTTGCCGTACTTGTCGCGGATGCGCTCGTACCAGGCCACGGCATATTCGGTGAGGTGGTCCAGGTCGTACTGCGTCGACTTGATGTCCTCCTCGATCTGCCTGATCTCGTTGTCGGCCTTCTCGCTGTCGTAACGCGAAATTCGGATAAATTTCAACTCGGTGAGCTTCTGCACGTCTTCAAGCGTTACTTCACGTCGCAGCCGTTTCTTGAAGGGTTCCAGCCCCTTATCGACGGCGGCATAAGCCTCCTCGCGGCTCTTGCAGCCCTCGATCAGCTGGTAGAGTTTGTTCTCGATGAAGATGCGTTCGAGCGACGCGGCGTGCCACGCCTCGCTCAACTCGCCCAGCCGGATTTTCAGCTCCAGGCCCAGCAGCGACTTGGTGTGCTCGGCCGAGCGGCGCAGGATCTCCGAAACCCCGAGGAAGTGCGGCTTCTCGTCCCAGATGACGCACGAGTTCGGGGCGATCGACACCTCGCAGTCAGTGAAGGCGTAGAGCGCGTCGATGGTCTTGTCCGAAGATTCGTCGGGCGAGACCTGAATGACGATTTCGACCCGGTCGGCCGTATTGTCGTCGACCTTTTTGATCTTGATCTTGCCCTTGTCGTTGGCCTTGATGATCGAATCCTTGATCGACTCGGTGGTCGTGGTATAGGGAATCTCGGTGATGGCAAGCGTGCGTTTGTCGATCTTCGAAATCTTCGCCCGCACCTTCACCGCACCGCCGCGAAGGCCGTCGTTATAGCGGCTCACGTCGGCCATGCCGCCCGTCGGGAAGTCGGGGTAAAGCTGGAAATCACGCCCCTGGAGGTGCGCAATGGCGGCGTTGATCAGCTCCACGAAGTTGTGGGGCAGGATTTTCGAAGCCAGACCCACGGCGATGCCGTCCGAACCCTGTGCCAGCAGCAGCGGGAACTTGATGGGCAGCGTCACGGGTTCCTCCTTGCGGCCGTCGTACGACAGCATCCACTCCGTCGTCTTCTTGTTGAAGACCACGTCGAGGGCGAATTTCGAAAGGCGCGCCTCGATATAACGGCCCGCGGCGGCCTCGTCGCCCGTGAGGATATTGCCCCAGTTGCCCTGGCAGTCGATCAAGAGGTCCTTCTGCCCCAGCTGCACCAGCGCGTCCTTGATCGACGCATCGCCGTGCGGGTGGTACTGCATGGTCTGGCCCACGAGGTTGGCGACCTTGTTGTAACGGCCGTCGTCGACGACCTTCATCGCATGGAGGATGCGCCGCTGGACGGGTTTCAGTCCGTCCTCGACATGCGGCACGGCACGTTCGAGGATCACGTACGAGGCGTAGTCCAGGAACCAGTTCTTGTACATGCCCGTGAGCTTGCGGACGCCCCCCTCCTCCTGCGTCAGGCGGTCGAACTTGCCCGCCTTGGCCGGAGCCTCGGCCACAGGCGTGTCGTCCGCCGCATCGTCCGCGGTTTCGGGGGCCGAGGCATCCTCGCTGAACGCTTCGCCCGGGATCAGTTCGTCTTTATCTTTATTCTCTGCCATATTCCGTTAGCTGATTTTCAGGTCCTGCTCGACGATGTCCTCCTCGATGCGCAGGTTGTCGATGATGAAGCCCTGCCGTTCGTAGGTGTTCTTACCCATGTAGAACTCCAGCAGGTCGTGGATCGGGTCGTCCTTCGTGATGCGGACCTTGTCCAGACGCATGTTCTCGCCGATGAACTCCTTGAACTCATCGGGCGAAATCTCGCCCAGACCTTTGAAGCGCGTGATCTCGGCGTTCGCGCCGCACCGTGCGACGGCCTTCAGCCGCTCCTCCTCGGAGTAGCAGTAGAGCGTCTCCTTCTTGTTGCGCACGCGGAACAGCGGGGTTTGCAGCACGAACAGATGCCCCTGGCGGATCACCTCGGGGAAGAACTGCAGGAAGAAGGTCATCATCAAGAGGCGGATGTGCATGCCGTCGACATCGGCATCGGTGGCGATGACGACCTTGTTGTAGCGCAGGTTGTCCATGTCCTCCTCGATGTTCAGCGCCGCCTGAAGGAGGTTGAACTCCTCGTTCTCGTAGACCACCTTCTTCGTCAGCCCGTAGCAGTTGAGCGGCTTGCCGCGCAGCGAGAAGACCGCCTGCGTTCGCACGTCGCGGCTCTTGGTGATCGAGCCCGACGCCGAGTTACCCTCCGTGATGAAGATCATCGACTGCTCGGCCAGCTCGTTGCGGTCCGTGCGGTGGATCTTGCAGTCGCGCAGCTTCTTGTTGTTCAGGCTCACCTTCTTGGCCGTCTCGCGGGCCTTCTTCTGGATGCCCGAGATCGCCTTGCGCTCCTTCTCGTTCTCGACGATCTTCTTCTGGAGAATCTGCGCCGTCTCGGCGTGCTTGTGCAGGTAGTCGTCGAGGTGCTTGGTGAGGAAGTCGGCCACGAAGTTGTTGACCGAAACCCCCGGCTCGACCTCCTTCGAACCGTATTTGGTCTTCATCTGGTTCTCGAAGATCGGGTCGGTGACCTTGATCGAAATGGCCGCGATGATCGACGTGCGGATGTCCGAGGGATCGTAGTCCTTGTGGTAGAACTCCTTGACCGTCTTGGCGACGGCGGCGCGCAGGGCCGTCTGGTGCGTGCCGCCCTGCGTGGTGTGCTGGCCGTTGACGAACGAGTCGTAGCTCTCGCCGTAGCCCGTGCCGTGGGTGATCACCACCTCGATGTCCTCCCCCGTGAGGTGGATCGGCGGGTAGAGCGGGTCTTCGGTCATGTTGTCGTTCACGAGGTCCAGCAGGCCGTTTTTCGAAACGTAGCTCTTGCCGTTGAAATTGAGCGTCAGGCCCAGGTTCAGGTAGCTGTAATTGCGGATTTTCTGCTCGACGTATTCGAGGTTGTAGGCGTACTGGCCGAAAATCTCCTTGTCGACGCGGTACGAGATGAACGTGCCGTTCTTCTCGCTGACCCCGCTCTCCCACCTGTCGCTCACTTCGAGTCCCTTGGCGAAGGTCACCGTACGGGCTTCGCCGTCGCGCACCGAACGGGCCGTAAACTCTTCGGAAAGCATGTTCACGGCCTTGACGCCCACACCGTTCAGACCCACGGTCTTCTTGAAGGCGTCGCCCCCGTACTTGCCGCCCGTGTTCATCTGCCCGACGGCCGCCGCGAGCGACTTGAGGGGGATGCCGCGGCCGTAGTCGCGCACCGTGACCACGTTGTCGGCCAGCGTGATGTCGATCTGCCGGCCCGCACCCATGATAAATTCGTCGATCGAGTTGTCCACGACCTCCTTGATCAGCACGTAGAGCGCCTCGTCGGGCTGCGAACCGTCGCCCACCACGCCGACGTACATGCCGGGGCGCAGGCGGATGTGCTCCCTCGGAGAGAGGGTCACGATGGCGTCGTCGCCGTAATTGGTTGCGTTCGAGTTGGTATTGAGTAAATCTGCCATAATCTATTGCTGTTTCCGGATTTCGGCGAGCGCCCCGCACATGCGGTCGCGGACCGTCTGCATCAGGAGGTGCGTCTCCAGAGCGGCGACCTCCGCGGCCGGGACGGGAGGCAGCACGCGGACGGTGATCCGGTTGCCCCAGTTGAATGCCAGGTTCTTTTTGATCAGCGTCTTGGTTCCGTCCAGCACCACGGGAAGGATGTCCACGCCGGCCTCCTTGGCCAGCGTGAAGGCTCCGGCCTTGAAGCGGTGGATCTCACCGTCTTTCGAGCGCGTGCCCTCGGGGAAAACCGCCACCGAAGCCCCGCGCGAAATCCACTTTTTCCCGTCGCGGACCAGCTGTTCCAGCGCGGCGGCGGCGTGGCCGCGGTTGATGCAGATGTCGCCGTGAAGCAGGAGGTACTGTCCGAAAAAGGGCGTTCGGAAGACCTCGCGCTTCGATACCCAGCGGAAATTGAGCGGAATGTAGTAAAGCGCCGGGATGTCGATCACCGTGTTGTGGTTGACGACGATGACGTAGCGCCTCTTCCGGTCGATCAGTTCGCGGCCGATGACCCGCTGCCGCCAGAAGGGCGGGATGAAGAAGAAAATCCGCACCAGGATGCGCGACAGCTCGTGCACCGTCCGGCGCCCCCGGTCGAAGGGATAGCAGACGACCAGCGCAAGGGCCGACAGAATCATAAAGAGCGTGCACAGAAGCACCAAAAAAAGGTAGTATAAAGCACTTAACATACCGTCATCGTTTATTGCATATCCGGCGTCCGGGGACAATTAGCCATATTAATTCAATTTGCAAATTTAGGAATTATTTCCCGGGATTCCTACCCCGCCAGTCGGCGAATTTTCAACAAAATGTTCACGGCATCCGTTTCCAGGAGGCGAAAAAGCGGGGCCGCGAAAAAAGTCACGTAAAAATTTGGTCCGCAGCCGGGGGGGGGTATCTTTACACCCGGAGAACACCCCCGCAACAGCTGCGGACATCCATATACATAAGTATCGAAAATTTTCTGAAATTTTTAGTACTATGCTTTGCACAGTACAAATATTATTATATATCTTTGCGCTAACAAATAAAATGCAAAACAGAATATTATGAAAAGACTGATCCTCCTTATCGTAACGCTCGCGACAACCGCAACCCAGCTCTTTGCGGCGCACCTCTGCCCCTCGACGGGCCGCGTGGTGGACGAACAGGGAAAAGCCGTCGAATACGCAACGGTCGTCCTGCTGAAAGGAACCGAGCAGGTGGCCGGCATGGCAACCGACGCCGAAGGGCGCTTCGTGCTGAAAGCCGCCCCCGGCGAATACACGCTCTGGATTCAGTATCTCGGATTCGACCCCGTGAAGAAGCCGGTGCGCGTGGAGCAGGAGAGCCACCTGGGCGATTTCGTGATGCACGCCTCGGCGACCGGCATCCAGAGCGTGGAGGTAAAGGCCCGGCTGGTGCGGCGCGAAGCCGACCGGTTCGTGGTCGACGTGGCGAACGCCCCGGCGGCCATCGGCAAAGACGGCATCGAGCTGCTGGAACGCGCCCCCGGCGTATGGATCGACGGGGAGAAGATTTCGATCAACGGCAAGAGCGGCTCGAAGGTCTACGTCAACGACCGCGAGCTGCGCATGGAGCCGGAACAGCTGCTGACCTACCTGCGGTCGCTCCGGGCCGAGGAGATTCAGAAAATCGAGGTCGTGCCCACCACGGGCGCCGACTACGACGCCGACTCGGCGGGAGGCATCATCCGCATCACGCTCAAAAAACGCCGCGAGAACGGCGTCGACGGCTCGGTGTCGTTCAACACCTCGCAGGGCACAATCATTCACCGATACGATCCGTCGGCCAACATCAACGTACATTCGGGCCGCGCGGACTTCTACGCCTCGGCATGGGGGTCTTTCGGAAAGGACAGGACGACCACCGACGAGCAGACCCTCTACAACACCGCAGACAAGGCGCTCAACGCCCATTCGGAGATGAAGGGCCGCAACCGCAGTTTCGGGGCCAGCGCCGGAGCGGTGGTCGAGATCGACGACAAAAACAGCGTCGGCGCGGAGGTGGAATACTGGCGCAACCGCAACGGAGAGCCGAACAACACCTACACGGATTTCCACGACGGCGGAACGCTGACACACACCGACAGCTATTTCGACAACCTCAACGTCCGCAACAACTACTCGGCGACGTTCAACTACATCCGCAAGATCGACACGCTCGGCTCGACGCTCAAACTGCTCCTCGACTACACCCGCCGCGAGACCGACGCCGGAAACGACAATTTCAGCCGCATAACGGCTCCGGGTTCGGCGGCGGACTCCACCTACCGCGACAACGCCGCGAGCGTCTACAACGTCGCCACGGCGACGCTGGCCCTCGAAAAGAAGTTCTCGCCCCGCTGGTCGCTGAAGGCAGGCGCCAAGTACACCTACAACGACATGCACAACGACGCGCTCTACGAGTACCTCAAGGGCGACGCGTGGGTGCGCAACGACAACCAGAGCTTCACGATCAACTACACGGAGAACATCGCGGCGGCCTACGCCATCGCCTCGGCGCAGCTCGGACGCTGGAGCCTCGTGGCGGGACTGCGCGGCGAGTACACCCACACGACGGGAAAAGACGTCGGGCAGGACTATTTCTCGCTCTTTCCCAACGCCAACGTCTCCTTCGCCCTTTCGAAGGAGAAAGGATGGTCGCTGATCGCCCAGTACGCCCGGACCATCGAACGGCCGCGGTTCTGGTGCCTCAGCCCCCAGCGGATGCAGATTTCGGACTACACCTACCAGACCGGAAACCCGTCGCTCGACCCCTCGTTCAAGCAAGACGTGAGCCTGACGCTGGTGGCGGCTCACAAATACACCCTCACGGCAGGCGTACAGCTCGTCGGCGACGAGATTCAGCAGACGATGCAGGCCGACCCGGAGAATCCCGACCTGCTGCAACTGGCATGGGTCAATTACGACGCCACGAAGAACTGTTACGCCTCGGTCAACCTGCCGTTCCAACCCGCGAAATGGTGGCAGCTGAACGCCAACGTGACCTACATGCGCCGCGGACAGCGCGTCGAACAGCACGGCGCCGAGGAGTTCTTCAACTGGGGATTCGTCAACCTCTCGACCACCTTCACCCTCCCGGCGAAATTCTACATCGACCTCTCCTACCGCTACCAGAGCCGGCTCGACCTGGGCAACTGCTGGGTCGAACCCGACCACCGTTTGCAGGCGGGTGTGAAGAAACGTTTCGGCGACAGGTTCACCGCCTCGTTCTCGGTGCAGAACCTCCTGGACCAGGGACAGGAGATCGGAGCGCACGGCGACGGGTTCGTCCGCACGATGAAGGCCCGGCAGACCTGGAGCAACCGCTCGTTCCGCATCGGGCTGACCTACAACTTCAAGTCGGGAAAGGCCTTCAAGCGCAAAGCCGTCGAGGCGGGGTCGGCCGACGAAAAGAGCCGTCTGTAACATCCCCGGGCATCCGCAGTCCGAACGGTACATAAATTGCTGCATCGGGGAAAAACCTTTCCTCATGCAGCAATTTCCGTATATCGCCGAAATCTTCGTCGTCGGAGGCATCGCCTCGGCGGCCGTCATCGCCGCCGACCTGCGCACATGCCGCCAACCGATGCGCATCATGAACAGCGTATGGATACTGACGGGCCTCTGGGCCGGTTTCTTCGGGCTGTGGGCCTACTACGCCTTCGGACGTGTGAAACGCTGCTCGCTCGATGAAAAGGAGAGGCGCACGGAAGGGACGGCGTCCGGCGGGAAAAATGGCGGCAATGCTGGGGCCGGCGGGATGGACATGCCGGGGATGGACATGCACGGGATGCGGATGGAGCAGATGGCGATGCCGGCGCGGCCCCGGTGGCAGTCGGCGGTGCTCTCGACGCTCCACTGCGGAGCCGGGTGCACGCTGGCCGACCTCGTGGGCGAATGGTTCCTCTTCTTCGTCCCGGTGGCCATCGGCGGCAGTATGATCGCCGGGTCGTGGGTCTTCGACTATATCCTCGCTCTCGTTTTCGGCATCGGGTTCCAGTATGCGGCGATCCGCGGCATGGAGCCGAAAACGCCCCGCGGCGAGATCGTGCGGCGGGCCGCAAAGGCCGACATACTGTCGCTGACGGCCTGGCAGGCGGGGATGTACGGTTGGATGGCCGTGGTGATCTTCGCCTTCAACGGCGGCGCAACGCTGCCCCGCACCTCGTTCCAGTTCTGGTTCATGATGCAGATTGCGATGGCCTGCGGATTCCTCGCGGCGCTGCCGGTCAACGCCGGGCTGATCCGCGCCGGAATCAAAAAGGGAATGTAGGTCAGCCGTTGCGGCGGATGCGCGGCAGCGGCAGGCGGCGCGCCCAGCGCACGGCCCAGCGAGGCAGGCGCGGACGGGCCATCCATCGGGCCAGGTGCGTGACGGAGGTGGGAATGCGGATCGACTTGCCGGCGATGATGAGCGTCACGGCGACGAGGATCAGCGAAACGCCGACCCCGATGCGCAGCGTGAACCGCTCGCCGAAGACCGCGACGCCGAAAAACAGCGCCGTGACGGGTTCCAGCGCCCCGAGGATCGCCGTGGGCGTGGAGCCGATGCGGCGGATGGCCCCGGCCATCGTAACCAGCGAAACGATCGTCGGGAAAAGCGCCAGCGCGACGGCGTTGACCCACATCAGGGGCGAAGGGATGGCTTGCAGATCGGCACAGCCGCGCAGCCGAACGACATAGACCAGCGAGCCGAAAACCAGGCAGTAAAAGGTGAGTTTCTCGGTCGGGAGATCCTTGAGCGACGAGCGGTTGATGGCCACGATATAGACCGCATAGGAGAGAGCCGAAAGGAAGACCAGCACGACGCCCGCAAGGTTGAGCGTCGCGCCGTCGCCCCCTTTGTAGAGCAGCGAGATGCCCCCGCACGCCAGGGCGATCGAGACGACCGTGGCAGCGGTGACCCGTTCGCGGAAGCCCACGGCCATGATGACGGCGACCATCACCGGATAGACGAACAGGATCGTCGAGGCGATGCCGGCGTCCATGAGGTTGTAGCTCTCGAAAAGCAGCAGCGACGAGACGGAGAAGAGCACGCCCATCGCCGCGAGCGGCAGGACGTCACGCCGCCGCAGGGCGAACGACTGCCGCCGGAAAAGCATCAGCGCACCCAGCATCACCACCGCCAGCACATAACGGTAGAACAGCACGGAATCCGCTCCCAGGCCCGCGCCGTAAAGCGGCAGCGCAAAGAGCGGATTCAATCCGTAACTGGCCGCGGCTATGGCTCCCAGCACATAACCGCGGGAACGTTCCGAGGCCATTTAGAAGGTAACCTGCGGAGCGGCTTCGGTCCCTTCGGCCGACTCGAAATAGGGCTTCGGCCCGAAACCGAACATCCGCGCGACGAGGTTGGCCGGGAAGCGGCGCACCGAGACGTTGTACCGCTGCGCCACGGCGTTGAAGTCCTTGCGAGCGACGGCAATACGGTTCTCGGTCCCCTCCAGCTGGGCCTGCAATTCGAGGAAATTCCGGTTCGCCTTCAGATCGGGATAACTCTCCGACACGGCGATCAGGCGGCCCAGCGCGGAGCGCACCTGCGCCTGCGCCTGCTGGAACTGCTGAAGGCGCTCGGGCGTCAGGTCGTCGGCCGAAAGGTTGATCGACGTGGCCCGGGCACGCGCCTCGGTAACCTCGTTCAGAGTCTGCGTCTCGTGGGCCGCATAGCCCTTCACGGTGCTGACCAGGTTGGGAATCAGGTCCGCACGGCGCTGATACTGTGTTTCGACGTTGGACCAGGCGCTTTTAAGCCCCTCCTCCTTGTTGACGAAACCGTTGTAAGTCGCATAAAAGAAGATCACCACCACGGCGACAACGCCGATCCAAATCCATTTTTTCATATCCGCAAATCGTTAATCGTTCATTATTCATTATTCATTGCTCCCGTTACCAGCGCGAACCCGCTCCGCCGCCGCCGAAGGAACCTCCCCCGAAGCCACCGCCGCCCACGCCGCCGCCCATGCCGCGTCCGAAGCCGCCGCCGATGATCGTGCCGCCCCCGGCCCCGCCGCCGAAATTGTCGTCGCGAAGGTTCTTGGCCTGCCGTTTCACCACGGCGCCGCAGTTCGAGCAGACATACGTATATTCGACCAGCCGGTAGCTTCGCGTGACGCTCAACACCTGCTGCGACTGCTGTTTCAGCGTCAGCTTACGGCACCTCGGGCAACGGCGGGAAAAATAGTAGTTCACCAGCACCACGCCCAGCGGAACGACGACGAATCCCACGACGATCAAAAAGATCATCCACGCCGGAAGCTCCTCGTCGGCGTCGCCGCTCAGGTCGACCTCGCCCCCTTCGAGAATCGTGGCCGCTGCCCCGACTCCGGCGACCATGCCCGCGCTGTAATCCCCCTCGCGGAAGGCGGGAAGCATGTAGGTGAGCTGGATACGTTTGCAGAGTGCGTCGGGAAGGATGCCTTCGAGACCTCCGCCCGTGACGAAGCGGATTTCCCGCAGGTCCTTCACCAGCAGGATGCCCAGGCCGTTGTCGCTTTTGGCGCTGCCCACGCCCCAGCTGCGGAACAGATCGACGGCGAACGAGAACGGATCGCCGCCCGCGATGTCGTCGACGGCGACCACGGCGACCTGCGCGAGTCCCCGCTCACGCAGCGAAGCGCAGACGGAGTCGATATGCGCCACGGCGGCAGGCGACAGGATACCGTCGGGATCGGAGACGTAACGGCTCCCGTCCATTCGCTGGACGTTGGGAATCTGCTCCGGACGGTACGTGCCCGCAAAGACGGGCAATGCGCAGGCGAGCAGCAGGCAAAGAATCGTTATTTTTCTCATAACCTCGGAACAAAGATAGCAAAAAGTCGGGCCGCCGCAAAACCGAACCGCATGTGATTCGACAAAACGTTCCAACTTTCCGAAAGCGTCGTTACTGCGCCAAAGATAGACAAAAAACCGGGATTCCGCACACCTCCCGGAGCGTTTTCCGCCACAACGGGCCGCAGGTGCGCAAAAACGGCGGCGCACCGCGAGGTGTCGCCGCCGCAACGCTTCCGGTCCGGAACCGGACGTCAGAACCGGAACCCGAAGTAGAAACGTACGGAAGTGGTTTTGAACTTGCGGTCGGGAACCTTCATCTGATCCATCACGTCACCGGCCGACGGGACATCGTCGCCCTCGGCATAATCCTCGTCGAAGGCATCCTCGTCGAATTTCAGCCCGTCGTAGCTGGCCGTGCCCCAGCGCCACTCGACACCCACCGAAACGACCTTCCAGGCCAGGGTGCAGCCGGCATTGCAGAAGGTCACGTAGTGGTGGTGCACGGTCTCGTCCATGTAAAGGAGCGAATAGGAGGGCGTGACGCGGAAATAGCCGCCGACCTTGAGGCGGTGCACGGGGTTGACCGTCAGCGACGGGCCGAACTGCATGCCGATCTCGGCCTGGTGCACGTCGGACGGAAGCGGTTCGCCCGTCTCCCCGTCGAACGCGTCGAGCGAGAATTTAGCGTAGTTGATGTCCATCCACGACCAGTCGAGGCCGAATTTCAGCATGCCGAAAAGCGGTTTCCGGTGCAGGTAGTAGGTCTTGCCCCAGCTCAACGAGGCTCCGAAATCACTCTTGAGTTCCCCGCCGTAGGTCCGGTCGGCGAGCGTCTGTTTGACATAGCCGAGGTTGAAATACTTGGCGCGGTCCTTCCAGACGGCACGGTTCAGTTCGGCCTTCTGCGTGTCTTCCACACGCGACGAAAGCGCGCTCACGACCTGTTGCAGGGAGTCCAGCCGCGACTGGTTCTCCTGGGCATACGCTCCGGTCGCAAAAACGGCCAGAAGAAAAGAGACAAAGAACTTTTTCATGGCAGCGGGCTATTGTTTTTTCCACGTACGCCGTTCCGTCTCGCCGTCCTCGGACTGTTCGGTGACGAGCTTGTTGTCAGTCCAAGTAAGGACCTTCAATTGACTCCGATAGTCGCCGTAGTTCAACGTCAGCAGCGGATTCGCCCAGGCCCATGTGCCGCGCTCGGTGTAGCTCTCCGGCTCCTCCTCCCCGTCTCCCGGGATATTCACCTCGTAGACGAACGTATTGTCGTCGTTCAGCGTCAGACGCACGGTTCCCAGGCCCGCGGTGTCGCCGCCGTCGGTCCCCTCCTCGTCCGTGATCTCGATGTGGGTCATGACCCATGCCCCCGTGAAAGGCGCGCCGCCGTCGATCTTGCCGTCGTCATCGCCGTCGTCGCACGAAACAAGTCCCGCGGCACAGACAGATGCCGCAACCATAAGATAGAAAGCTCCCGTCCGGAGCGCTCTCAAAGAAGAAAACAGTGTTTTCATTTGCATAAAGAATTTATTGGATTAGTAAAAAGGGTGCGTGAAAACATGACACGACGATGCGCGCGGACGAAACGAATCATCCGCGGGGCGTCGGCGGCAGGACCGACACAGTGTATATCAGTTATTTTCGGGGGGGGGAGTTGCGGCGCAGCGCGGCGAGGACCGGCTGACGGTCCTTATCCGGAGAATATTTTACGACGAAAAACATGCGCTGTACTGCTTTGGTTCCGGCAAAGATAGAAAAAATTTCGCAAACCTGTTCCGCCCGGCAAGATTCGCCGACGGATTCAAGGCTTTTTCCGGCGCAGTCAATCGAAGCAGGCCGGGAACGCCAGCAACTGACAGGCCAGGACCCTGGCCATACGCTCATGCCCCGCAGCGTTGGGATGCAACCGGTCGGTCTGCCCGTCGCTGAAGTAACGGACGTGGGAATCGGCAAGGGGATAAAGGCCGCTGATGCTGTTAAGATCGATCACCGGAACCGCCCAGACGCTGCCGGCCTCGCGGATCTTCGCGACATAGGCATCGGCATACAGCCCCAGCCGGTTGGGGAACGATTCGTCGGGCTGGACGTTCCGGTCGCTGAAACGCGCATAACCGCGGTGGAGCGGTGTGAGCAGGATGACCTGCTTGGTCGGATAGTGCTCTTTGAGAAAGGCCAGCACGGCGTTGATTCGTCCGCAGAGGGTCCCGGGGTCCGCCGAAGGCGTGCGGCGCATCCGCGTCCCCACGCCGGAACCCGGCATCGGGCACTCCGACTCCCGGACCTCGTACCACTCGCCCAGCGGCACGCCGGCGTTGAAGTCGTTGGTCCCGGCAAGGACGACGACGGCATCGACGGCGTCGCCCCGCTCGGCGTACAGTTTCCGGGCCTGCCCCAGCACATCGGACCACTGGTGGCCGTTGATTCCATAGACGAAAGGCACGATGCCCAGCATCTCGGCCAGATACTGCCAGTAGTTTTTCGTTGTGCCGACATGGCGCTCGTCCGTGATCGAATCGCCGAGAAAGGCGACCCGTTTGCCAGACCACTGATTCTGCACGAGGTTCATTCCGGCCGCGCACTCCCGGTGCTTTCCGGCCCCGTCGCCCGAGGCTCCCGCAGGCCCCGCCGCCAGCAGCAAAGCCGCCAGCAGACAAAATGTTTTTCGCATGGTTCGATTGGTTCGTTTCTTCATTCAGCGTGTCAGTATCCGGTAGCTCCACGGGGCCATGTCCTCCTCGACGCGGCCGCGGAGTTCGTAAGGCTCACCCGTCATGGCGTCGGTGTACATCCCGGCGTAGATGCCCGTATAGTAGTCGGCATGGATGGCGTAGGGCGAGAGGTTCATCACCGCCACGACCCGGTTGCCCGCCGTCTCGCGGACCAGCGTCATCAGGCAGTCCTCGGCGTTGTTGCGGATCTCGCTCACCGCGCCGCCCCGCTCCCCCGACGCCAGAGCCGGGTTGTCGTGACGCAGGGCCGTGAGCCGGCGGTAGAACTCCGTGAAGGTGTTGGCGCCGTAGGCCGGGATCGGGTCGCGGTCGAAAAAGGCGAACGAATGGTCGTAGCCGATTTCCTGCCCGGTGTAGATCAGCGGCAGACCGCGCGGCACGACGAACGTGAAGACCGCCATGATCTCACGCGCATCGCCCAGCCGGGTGAATTCGGAGCCGCTCCACGAATTCTCGTCGTGGTTCGACGTGAACGTGAGGCGCATGGCCGAGTCGGGATAGTCGCCGCGGTCGGCGTAGATATAGTCGCGCAGGGCCGTGACGCGGGTCCGCTGCTGGGCCACGTCGTTCATCAGGTGGTGCATCCGCCAGGCGTAGCAGGCGTCGAAAGCACCCTCCTCGAAAAGATTCCGCTCCTCGGCCTCGGCCAGCATGAACAGGTCGGGCTTCACGCGCCGCAGGCGCAGCGAGGTCTCGTTCCAGAAACCGATGGGAACCAGCATCGCCATGTCGCAGCGGAAGCCGTCGACGGCGTGCCGCGTGAGCCAGAACTCCATGGCCTCGGCCTCGGCCCGCCACACGTCGCGGTTGGCGTAGTTGAGCTTGGCAGTGTCGGACCAGTCCCACGGTACGGCCGGCTGCCCCGAAGCGTCGCGCTCGTACCACGAAGCGTGCTCCTCGGCGATCCACCGCGCGTCGCGCGCCGTGTGGTTGGCCACCCAGTCGAGCAGGACCTTCATGCCGAGGCGGTGGGCCTCGGTGACGAAGGCGTCGAAATCGGCCATCGTGCCCAGTTCGGGATTCACGGCGCAGTAGTCGCGGATCGAATAGTAGGAGCCGAGCGAGCCTTTGCGCTCGGCCTCGCCGATCGGATAGACCGGCATGAGCCACACGGCGTCGACGCCGAGGTCTTTGAGGAAAGGCAGTTTTGCGGCTGCGGCGCGCAGCGTGCCTTCGGGCGTGAGCTGGCGCACGTTCATTTCATACAGGACGGCCTGATAGCTCCATTCGGGATGAAGGCCGGTCGATTCACAATTCATAATTCACAATTCAATCATTAATCGGGCCGACGAGGCGGCGGACCCCGCGGATTTCGATCTCGATCGGCTCGCCCTCGCAGGCGACCTCAACCGCCTCGCGCGTAACGCTCACGGCCAGCACCCGGTCCCGGAAATTGACTTTGAACGAGAGGGACTCCCACGCGGCGGGCAGCTGCGGGTCGAACGACAGCACGCCGTCGCGGACGCGCATGCCCCCGAAACCCTCGACCACCGAGAGCCACGAACCCGCCATCGAAGTGACGTGGCAGCCCTCGCGGACCTCGCGGTTGTAGTCGTCGAGGTCCAGGCGCGCCGTGCGCAGGTAGAGTTCGTAGGCCTTGTCCAGATCGCCGATGCGCGCGGCGAGGATGGCGTGGACGCAGGGCGAAAGCGACGATTCGTGGACCGTGCGCGCCTCGTAGAAGCGGAAATTGCGGCGGACGGTATCGAGGTCGAAATCGTCCCCGAAGAAATAAAGCCCCTGCAGCACATCGGCCTGCTTGATCAGGCACGAGCGCAGGATGCGGTCCCACGACCATCGCTGGTTGATGGGCCGCTCCGCAGGGTCGAGGTCGCCGGCAAGGATCTGCTCCTTGTCCAGATAGCCGTCCTGCTGGAGGAAGATGCCCAGTTCGCGGTCCTCGCCGAAGTACATGCCGTCGGCGATTTCGAGCCACCGCTTTGTCTCGGCCGCCTCGTCGAAACGGCGCTTCGCGCAGATGCGCGCGTAGTCCGCAGGGCGGTTTTCACGCACCCAACGGGCCGCCTCGGCGGCGTAACGCATCGACCAGCAGGCGATATAGGAGGTATACCAGTTGTTGTCGACGTTGTTCTCGTACTCGTTGGGACCCGTGACGCCCAGCATGACGTACTTCCGACGGGCCGCGGACCACGTGATGCGCTGCGCCCAGAAGCGCGCCACGGACAACAGCACCTCCAGTCCGCAGTCGGCAAGATACGCCGTGTCGCCGGTATAGCGGATGTAGTTGAAAATCGCGTAGGCGACGGCGCCGTTGCGGTGGATCTCCTCGAAGGTGATTTCCCACTCGTTGTGGCACTCCTCGCCGTTGACGGTGACCATCGGGTAGAGCGCCGCACCGTCGCGGAAACCCAGTTTCGCGGCGTTTTCAATGGCTTTGTCGAGCTGGTTGTAGCGGTAGACCAGCAGTTCGCGGGCCACGGCCTGCCCGGCGGTGGCCAGGTAGAACGGCAGGCAGTAGGCCTCGGTGTCCCAGTAGGTCACGCCGCCGTATTTCTCGCCCGTGAAGCCCTTGGGACCGATATTGAGGCGGGTGTCGACGCCCGTGTAGGTTTGCAGGAGCATGAAAATGCAGAAGCGGATGCCCTGCTGGGCCGCGGGATCGCCCCCGACGACGACGTCGCAGCCGTGCCAGCGGGCGGCCCAGGCGGCCGTCTGTTCTTCGAGCAGGGCTTCGAAGCCCGCCTCCCGACCCGAAGCCGCGACGGCGCGCGCAGCGGCGGTAAGGTCCGCCGGGGCGTGGTTGAGCGACGAGCAGATGCCCGCATATTTATATAAAGTGGCGGCGCAGCCCTTTTCCCGGCTGACCGCAGCGGTGGCCCGGACCTTTTCGGGACGGGTTTCGCAATGCCACTCGGCGCCGTCCAGTTCGACGGCCTGCGCCCAGGCCGCCTCGAACCCGCTCTTTTTGGTACGGCTCTGCGTGGCGTCGGCCCCGGTCGAGACCTCCTCCCAGAACTTTTCGTCGTAGTTGGCGTCGGCATTGCGCACGTCGGCGTCGATATGGGGCGAGAAAGTGATCCGGGCCGCCCGGTTGAGCGGCGTGACGGCGTATTTCACGACGCCCAGTTCGCGGCGCGCCAGCGAGAGGAAACGCACCGCCTCGACGGCCACCTCGACGCCGTTTTTCAGCACGACCCGCATGCGGCGCGTCAGCACCGAACGGCGCATGTCCGTCTCGCGGTAAAAACTCTTCACCTCCGCGACGGTCGCCAGGTCGAGCGGCTCGCCGTCGACCGCGACGTCGACCCCGATCCAGAACGCGGCGTTCGGGACCTTGGCGAAATACTCCGGGTAGCCGTTCTTCCACCATCCCACGCGGGTCTTGTCGGGATAGTAGATCCCGCCGATGTAGTTGCCCGGAAGCGAAGGGCCGGAATAGCGCTCCTCGAAATTGGCCCGGCCGCCCATCACGCCGTTGCCCAGCGCGAAGAGCGATTCGGAAGCGAGCGCCCGCGAAGGATCGAAGCGATCCTCGACGAGGCGCCAGGGATCGGTTTTTATGTAGTCGTTCATAATTTACACATTGTTCTTTATCGCTTGTTTCACCGTATCCGGCCGCAACCCTCGGCGGCGCCGCGCCGGGGCTGCAATCGGCCCCGCCCTGAACCCCTCCCCCGGGAGCGGCCTGCCGCACGGGCCGGAAAGTCAGCCCCGGTCGATCTTCATTGCCAATTTTTCAAACGTGAATCCCTCGAAGGTTTCCAGCCGCATCGTGGCGGCCGAAAGCGACGCACCGCCCCCGACGCCCACCGAACGCATGCCCGCACGCGAAGCGGCCTCGATGCCCGCGGCGGCGTCCTCGAAGACCACGCACACGGACGGCGCGGCCCCCACGGCGGCGGCCCCCTTCAGGAAGACCTCGGGATCGGGTTTGGCCCGAGCGACCTCGTTGCCGTCGACCACGGCGTCGAACAGCGGCCGGAGGCCGCACCGGTCGAGGATCGTCCCCGCGTTCTTCGACGCCGAGCCGAGCACCGCCCGCACGCCGCGGCTGCGCACGTCGTGCAAAAACGCCGCCACACCCGGAAGCACCTCGGCGGGAGTCATTTGCGAAACGAAGCGCAGGTAACGCGCATTCTTTTCGGCGGCGAGGCGCTCCTTTTCAGCGGCGGAAAAGCGATCCTCAAGCCCCCCGGCACGCAGGACGATCTCCAGCGACGCCATGCGGCTCACCCCCTTGGTGGCTTCGCCCGCTTCAGGGGTGAACACGAAGCCCAGTTCACGCGCAAGCGCGGCCCACGCCAGATAGTGGTAGCGGGCCGTATCGACGATAACTCCGTCCAAATCGAATATGCAGCAGTCTATCATTTTTTGATTTTCGGATACCAAAGATACGATTTTTTTCGAAAAAAATGCGTATCCGGCAACGTATTACCTACATACTTGTAAAATATCACCTTCGGAAAGGGGCTGTTTTTCAGAATTAATTTATATCTTTGCGCACGTATTAAATCAACGCCTTACTAAAACATGAAGCAACTCTGCCTTCTCATCGGGACAGCGGTCCTCGGCATTCTGCTCGTTTCGTGCTCCGCACAGAAACGCGTCTGGTATTTGCAGGACGCCCAGCCCTTCACGCCCGAACAAATCGCCGAAAACGGACAGATCCGCATCAAGCCGCTCGACCGGCTGACGATCGTCGTCAACAGCAAGGACCCCGAACTGGCAGTGCCGTTCAACTCGGCAACCTCCTACAACTCGCTCACGGGAGCCAACGTCTCCAGCGCAGCAAGCTCGCAGGCGCTCCAGATGCGCACCGTCGACGAGGAAGGGATGCTCGACATGCCCGTGATCGGCAAGATCGAATGCAAGGGCAAGACCCGCAGCGAACTGGCCCAGGCCATCGCCGAAAAAATCATCGAGGGCGGATACATCAACGACCCCACGGTCAACGTGCAGTTCGCCGACATGAAGATTTCGGTGATCGGCGAGGTGGCCCGTCCCGGATTCTACGACATCACGCGCGACAAGGTCTCGATATTCGACGCGCTGGCGATGGCCGGCGACATGACCGTGTACGGCGTGCGCTCGGAAGTGGCCGTGACGCGCGAAACGGACGGCGTGCGCACGATCGAATACCTCGACCTCACGTCGACCGACATCTTCAACTCCCCGGTTTTCTACCTCCAGCAGAACGACGTGGTATACGTGAAACCCAACAAGTACAAGGCGCAGACGGGCGAAATCAGCCAGAACCGCAGCTTTTACCTCTCGCTGGTGGGAACCGCGATTTCGGTGGCGACACTCATCGTAACCCTCACCAAATAGCAAGTATCCATGACAGAACAGCATATCAATTCCCAGACGCAGGCCAACAACGAAGAACTCACAGGGACCATCACCCTGCACGACATCATCCGCATGGTGATCGCAAACTGGTACTGGTTCGTGCTTTCGGCCGTACTCTGCCTCTGCGCGGCCTACTACTACCTGGCCAGCACCCCGAAGATTTACAGCCGCACGGCGACCATCATGGTCAAGGACAGCCGCAAGGGCGGCGACGTCGACCTGACGGCGTTCAGCGACCTGGCGGGATTCCAGAACCGCCGCAACGTCGACAACGAGGTTTTCATCCTCCAGTCGCGGCGCCTGATGACCAACGTGGTCAAGCAGCTCAACCTGACGGTCAACTACTCGGTGAGCGAACGGCTCCGCCGGCGCGACCTCTACGGCCAGGCCCCGATCGACGTGAAATTCATCAACGACAACGACAACCAGTCGCTCGCCATGGAGATCACGCCGCTCGACGACGACAAAATCCGGCTGAGCGGGTTCGAAGACCAGTTCGTCACCAAGCACGAGAGCCGCAGCGTCATCACGGCGGCTTACGGAGACACGATCCCGACCCCCGTGGGGCAGGTCGTGGTGCAGAAGTCGCTCTACATGGCCCCCGACTACATCGGGGTACCGATCCGCGTGAGCAAAAGTTCGCTGGGAGGGACCACCAACGCCTACCGCGCCGCCGTGAAAAGCGACGTGGCCAACAAGCAGGCCTCGGTGGTGACCATTTCGATGAACAACACCGTGCCCCGGCGCGCCGAGGACGTGATCAACACGCTGATCGAAGCCTACAACGAAGACGCCATCGAGGACAAGCGCCGCGTGTCGGTCGCCACGGGCAAGTTCATCAAGGCCCGTCTGGACGTTATCGGACGCGAGCTGGGCGACGTGGACCGCAACATCGAGGACATCAAGAAGGACAACCGGATGGTGGACATCACCTCGGAGGCCGCGCGCAGCGTGTCGGAAAGTTCGCGCTACAAGACGGAAGGTCTTTCGCTCGAAAACCAGATCAACGTGGCGGAGTACATCCGCACCTACCTGAACGACCCGAAAAACGTCGGGGAGCTGATTCCGGCGATGGCGGCCGCGGGAACCAACACGGCCATCGCCAAGCAGATCGAAGACTACAACTCGGCGATCCTGCGCCGCGAGAAACTGCTGGAGAACAGTTCGGACCGCAGCCCCGTCATCCAGGACCTGGACAACCTGCTGGCCGCCGTGCGGCGTTCGATCATCTCGTCGCTCGACTCCAATATCTCGACGCTCGAAATCCAGCGCGACGCCATGCGCAAGGAGGAGACGCAGGCCAACCTCCGCATCTCGACCATGCCTTCGCAGGAGAAGGTCATCCTGGGCATCACGCGTCAGCAGAAAATCAAGGAAGAACTGTTCCTCTACCTGCTGAACAAGCAGGAGGAGAACCAGCTCAACTACGCCGTGGCCGAGAGCAATTCGCGATCGATCGACTACGCCTACGGCAGCAACGCTCCCGTATCGCCCCGACCGATGATGATTCTGGGCATCGCCCTGATCGTGGGTCTGGCCATTCCCTTCGGCCTGCTCTACCTGATCGGCATGCTCGACACAACCATCCGCGGACGCAAGGACATCGAGGACAACATCAACGCCCCGTTCCTGGGCGACATCCCCTACTACGAGGGTGACGGCAAGACCGGAATCGTGGTGCGCGAAACGGGCCGCGACGCCCTGTCGGAGGCATTCCGCATCCTGCGCTCGAACATGTCCTTCATGGGCGTATCGGCCGGAACCGACGTGCGCACCATCCTTTTCACCTCGTCGGACCCCCACGCGGGCAAGACCTTCGTGGCGACGAACCTGGCGATGACGCTCGCCATGGCCGGCAAACGCGTGCTGCTCATCGACCTCGACCTGCGCCGCCACGCGCTGTCGACCCTGCTGGGACACGGAAACAGCAAGACCGGCATCACGGGATACCTCGCAGGAACGATCACCGACCCGAAGAGCATGATCAAGAACACCGGATTCCACCAGAACCTCGACGTGATCTACGCCGGCATTCAGCCGCCCAACCCCACGGAGATGCTGCTCTCGGAAAAACTCGACAAACTGATCGCCGAAATGCGCGACACGTACGACTTCGTATTCCTCGACAGCACGCCCGCCATGTCGGTGGCCGACGCAGTCATCACCGACCGGCTTTCGGACCTCTGTATCTACATCGTGCGCGAAGGCGTGCTCGACAGGCGTCAGCTGCCCGACATCGAACGCCTCTACCGCGAGAAGAAACTCCACAATATGTGCATCGTCCTGAACGGAACCCGCTCGCGCCGTCACGGATACGGTTACGGATATGGCTACGGTTACGGATATGGGTACGGCTACGGGTATGGAGACGAGTACAAGGAAGTAAGCTACCGCAAGCGCATCAAGCACTTCTTCCGGTCGCTGGGACGTAAGATAAAGCGATAGGAGATGGCGATTCACGATGCCGTAATAGCCCTCGATTTCGACGGCACGGTGGTCACCCACGCCTATCCCGAAATCGGGGAGGATGCGGGAGCCGTGCCCGTACTGAAAGAACTGACGGACAACGGATGCCGGCTGATTCTCTACTCGATGCGGCACGGAAAACTGCTGGACCGCGCAGTGGAATGGTTCCGCGTTCGGGGCATTCCGCTCTACGCCGTGAACGAAAACCCGTCGCAGAAGCGCTGGACCTCGTCACCGAAGATTCATGCGGACCTCTACATCGACGACTGCAACCTGGGATGCCCGCTGCGGTTCGTCGACGGAGAGAAACGTCCTGTGGCCGACTGGGCCAAGATCCGCGAACAACTCGTCCGGGAAGGGTTTCTGGACTGATATTCAGAAAGGCCGGGGTTCCGAACGAAGACAGGCCGGACAACAAAAAAGCGAGACCGCAGGGTCTCGCTTTTTTGTTGTGGCAGGAGCAGGCAGGCGGCAGGCAGGCGGCTGCCAGAGCAGATGGCAGGAACAAGTAACAGGCAGAGACGACAGAAGCAAGGGCGGGAGCAGGTGACAAGTAGAGGAGGTCGATGGCCGGCAAGTTTCGGGCATCGTGAAAAACGGGGCGGATGGGTAGTACCGAAGTATGTCCCCATTCGCCCCGTTTTCGAGGGATGTGCGGAAATTGCCGCTTATAAATCGGAAACGGTTTGTGATTATCGCGGAGCAGATTTTGCCATAACGCAGTTCGGCCCGGACGGGACATACAGAAGTATTTCCCGTTCGAGCCGGACAAGGCAGGGCAGAAGATGCCCGTGAGAATCGAAAACTACGCCCAGAGATTGCGGGGATATTTACCCTCGGCAATCATCTTCTCGATGGCGGCCATCAGCGCGGGTTTGTCCTCCTTGTAGGTGACGCCGTGCCACTGGGCGGCCGAACGCAGCACGCGGAGCGTAGCCGTACCGTCGCCGATCAGCTTGTTGACCATCGTCGGAATGTAGAACTCCGACTTGACATTGTCCTTGTTGGCCTCGAACCAGACTTTGAAGTACTCCTTCGAGTAGGTGAAAAAGTCGGGCGTGAAGCCGAAGAGGTTCATCGAAACGGGGGTGTCCTCGGCGAGAGGCTCGTCGGCGCCGTTGTCGTGGAAGACGATCCGGCCGTCGGGCATCCGCTCGATCTGCGTCCGCTCGACCATCGACGTGAGGTCGCCTTTCGAATCGACGCCGCAGACGCCGCGCGAAACGGTTCCGTTCTCCGAAAGGGTCTTGTTCAGGTCATAGGCCACCATGCAGTAGCTGTTGCGGCTGTCGCCGAGCTGCGTCAGGTAGTCCCCGATGGTCTTGTAGGCCTCGGCGCCGTAGAAGTCGTCGGCGTTGATCACGGCGAAGGGTTCGTGAACCGCATCGGCAGCCATCATCACGGCGTGGTTCGTGCCCCACGGCTTGACACGGCCTTCGGGAACGGCAAGCCCTTCGGGCAGGTAGTCGAGTTCCTGGAAAACGAAATCCACGGCGATGCGCCCGCCGAAGCGGTCGGCCGAGAAGACCTCGCGGAACTCCTTCTCGAAGGAGTGGCGGATGACGAAGACGACCTTGCCGAAACCGGCACGGATGGCGTCGTAGACCGAGTAATCGATGATGGCCTCGTTGTTGGGACCGACGCCGTCCATCTGTTTGAGCGACCCGTAGCGGGAACCCATGCCCGCGGCGAGTACCAGTAATGTGGGTTTTACCATGTTATTTTATCTGTTTATGACATTGGTTCAAAACATCCGCAAAGGTAAAAAATTAAGCGCGCCCCGCAAAGGATTTATGCAAATTTGCCTATCTTTGTAGAGTTAACAAAGAGAAATCGTTCCCGATAGAGATGAAATTTCTGAAAACCATACGGGCATGGTGGCACGGCCTGTTCCGCAAACGCCGGTTCAACATGCTCAACGCCACGGACAACACCGAAGAGTGGCACATGCACCTCTCGCCGGCGAGTATCCTCGCGGGACTGGTGGCGTTCGTGCTGATGCTCTTCATCCTCACGCTGTCGCTGGTGGCCTACTCCC
Organism: Alistipes sp. i18-0019-D1; assembly: GCF_042852885.1. Taxonomy (NCBI): domain Bacteria; kingdom Pseudomonadati; phylum Bacteroidota; class Bacteroidia; order Bacteroidales; family Rikenellaceae; genus Alistipes; species Alistipes sp. i18-0019-D1. The sequence goes on along the minus strand of NZ_AP031424.1, from coordinate 3,205,970 downwards.
CCGTGCTGGAATTTCTGCCCGGATACCGCACCGAAGCCGACCGTTCGCGCGAAAGCCTCGTGCAGAACATCATCCGGCTCGACTCGATGGAACGCATGATGAACGACATGCTGACCTACAACGAGAACATAGCCCTGATCATGGAGGGACGCACCCCCGTGGCGCGCGTGCTCGCCTCGTCGGACTCGTCGCGCATCAGCAAGGTGCTGGTGATGCCCTCGCACGAAGACTCGCTCCTGCGGGCCCAGATGGAGGGCGACGGCGAATACGCCATCGCCGGGCAGGGCGGCTCGCGGCGCAAGGTGCGCGAGGCCATCGAGCTGGCGACGCCCGTCGAGGGGATCATAACCGGAAAATTCGACATCCGCCAGGGAAATTTCGGCGTGAAGATCGCCGCGACCGCCGCCGACCGCATCACGGCCATCGACAACGGTACGGTGGTCCAAAGCCTCTGGACTCCGGAGACGGGCTACATCGTGGTCCTGCAACACGCCGGGAACCTGATCTCGGTCTACAAGAACCTCTCGCAGTCGCTCGTCACGACCGGCCAGACCATCCGTTCGGGCGAACTGATCGGCTACAACGCCGAAGTGCAGGACGGAGAGGTCCGTCTCTTCGAATTCGAACTCTGGAACAACGGCAAACCCGTGGACCCCGAGGGGTACATCGTCTTCTGACAAACGCATGAAACAAAGACTCGCAATACTGGGTTCGACCGGCTCGATCGGCGTGCAGACGCTCGACATCGCCCGCGAAAACCCCGGCCGCTTCGAGGTCCGCGTCCTCACGGCCAACCGCAACTGGGAACGGCTGGCCCGGCAGGCCCGGGAATTCGACGCCGACGCGGCGGTGATCGCCGACAAACGATATTACGCGCAGCTACGCGACGCCCTCGCGGGAACCGACACCAAAGTGTATGCCGGAGAGGAGGCCGTGGCGCAGGTCGCGGCCGGAGGCGGCACGGACGTGGTGGTGAACGCCCTGGTAGGCTACGCGGGACTCGCTCCCACGGTGGCGGCCATCGAGGCGGGCAAGAAACTCGCGCTGGCCAACAAAGAGTCGCTCGTGGTGGGCGGCGCCTGCGTAATGCCGCTGGCCCGGAAGCGGAAAGCCCCGGTGATTCCGATCGACTCGGAGCATTCGGCCATCTTCCAGTGCCTCGTGGGCGAGCGCGCCCCGGTCAGAAGGCTGATCGTCACGTGCAGCGGCGGCGCATTCCGCGACCTCCGGGCCGAAGAACTGGCCGGCGTCACCGTCGAGCAGGCCCTGCGACACCCCCAGTGGGACATGGGCGCGAAGATCACGATCGACTCGTCGACGCTCGTGAACAAGGGGTTCGAGGTGATCGAGGCCCACTGGCTGTTCGGGACTCCGGCCGAGCGGATTTCGGTGCTGCTCCACCCGCAGTCGATCATTCATTCGATGGTCGAATTCGAGGACGGCGCGATCAAGGCCCAGATGGGAACGCCCGACATGCGCCTGCCGATCAGCTTCGCGCTGCTGTACCCCGACCGGGCGTACCGTCCCGGCGAGCGGTTCAACTTCCTGAACCATCCGCAGCTGACCTTCGCCGAGGTAGACCGCGCGAAATACCCCGCGCTCGACATCGCCTACGACTGCCTGCGCCGCGGCGGCACGGCGGCCTGCACGATGAACGGGGCCAACGAGGTGGCCGTGGCGGCGTTCCTCGGCCGCAAGTGCGCATGGCTCGACATCGTGCGCGCCATCCGCTACGCGCTGGAGCACGCTGCGTTCGTCCCCTCGCCCACCCTGGCCGATTACGCCGAAGCGAACGCCGAAGCCCGCGCGCTGGCGGCGGAATTTCTGAAACTGTAAACTCATTCCGACATGGACATTATCGTAAAAATCATTCAGTTCTTCCTCTGTTTCACCATTCTCATAGGCATTCACGAGATGGGCCACTTCATCATGGCGCGGGTGTTCAAAATCCGCGTCGAGAAATTCTACATCTTCTTCGACCCGTGGTTCTCGCTGTTCAAATTCAAACGCGGAAACACCGAGTACGGTCTGGGATGGCTGCCGCTGGGAGGCTATGTCAAGATCGCCGGCATGATCGACGAATCGATGGACACGGAACAGATGAAACAGCCCGTCAAACAGGACGAGTTCCGCGCCAAACCCGCCTGGCAGCGTTTCCTGGTGATGATCGCCGGCGTGGTGATGAACGTCGTGCTGGCCGTGGCCGTCTACATCGGCATCTGTTACACGTGGGGCGACACCTATTTCTCGAATGCCGACGCCAAGTGGGGCTACAACTTCAACGAGGCCGGACACAAACTCGGATTCCACGACGGAGACCGTTTCGTGACGATCGACGGCGAGGAGGTGGACGACATCAACAAGGTCGTCAACTCGCTGATCATCACCGAGGGGGACCGCAGCGTCGTGGTCGAGCGCAACGGACGGCAGGTGGAACTGATCCTCCCGCTCGACGAGCTGATCGCCATGCGCCAGCAGAAGGGATACGAGAATTTCCTCTTGCCCCGCATCCCCTTTCTGATCGACAGCGTCGTGGCCCCGACCGCGGCACAGTTGCAGAGGGGCGACGAGATCGTGGGCATCGACAACGTTTCGGGACTCGACTTTACGGGCTACGGGCAATACCTGAAGGCGCACGCCGGGGATTCGGTGCTGCTGACGGTCCTGCGGGAAGGGGACATGCTCTTTGAGTTCAAAGTGCCCGTTTCGGAGAACGGCACGCTCGGCGTCATCCGGCAGGGACTCACGCTCCGCACGCAGAAATACACCTTCCTGGAGGCGATTCCGGCAGGCATTCACCGGACGGGCAAGGTGATCTCCTCCTACTGGGACCAGCTGAAGATGATCGTACAGCCCAAAACCAAGATGTACGAGGAGCTGGGCGGATTCATCTCCATCGGCAGCATCTTCCCCTCCACGTGGGACTGGCAGGACTTCTGGATGAAGACCGCCTTCCTGTCGATCATCCTCGCGGTGATGAACATTCTGCCGATCCCGGGACTCGACGGCGGGCATGCGATCTTCACCTTCTGGGAGATGATCTCGGGACGCAAGGTGAGCGACAAGGTGCTCGAAGGGGCGCAGTACGTCGGACTGATCATCATTCTGTTCCTGCTGCTGTACGCCAACGGCAACGACATTTACCGGTTCTTCATCAAATAGCGAACAGTACGCCATGATGCTGATGGGGCACGTTCAGGACATGATCCAGCGTCTCGCCGCCAACCGGCGCGAGGCAAAACCCCGCGGCAAGAAGGAGAAGATGCTCGACCTGCTCGCAAGCGAGCGGGACGACCATCCGACCACGCGGCCAGCGACGGACCCGGCCGTTGTGGAACGGGCGATCGCGGAGATCCGCGAAAAAGCACGGCGAAAAAGACGCCGCCAGCGGATCATCGCCACAGTGCTCCTGCTGGCAGGCACAGCCGTCACGGTTTACCTCGTGATGCAGATGCTGAACCTGACGGAAGCCTTCCCCTGGGGCGAATTCGAAATAGACGAGGCGGGCAGGATGCGCCGCACGCTGTAATGCCCCGGCGGCAAACGAAAGGGAGGCACGGAACAGTCCGCGCCTCCCTTTTTCACGGGCGGAAGCGCAGGCGGAGGATTTTGCAGGAACCGGAAAATAGTTTACCTTTGTGTGACGTTATACAAATCGTAGACAACCGTTCCCCATGGCAAACCGAACTGCGGAAAAACTGGAAGCCTGCGCCGCGGCACTGCGGCGACACCATTTCGAAGCCGAGACGGTGAACGACGCCGAAGCGGCCTTCGCCCTGATGAAGGCTGTCGTCGAAGCCGAAAACCCGCAACTCGTGTCGTTCGGAGACTCCGTGACGATGCGCGGAACGGGCATCGTCGAGTGGCTGCGGAGCAACGGGCAGCTGACGCTGCTCGACGGATTCGACCCCTCGATGACCTACGACGAACGATTGGAAACCCGCCGCCGCGCGCTCTTGTCGGACCTGTTCATCACGGGCGTGAACGCCGTGACGGAAGAGGGGACGCTGCATTGGCTGGACAAGGTGGGCAACCGCATCGCACCGGTGGCATTCGGCCCCCGGAAGGTGATCATCGTGGCGGGACGCAACAAGATCGTGGCCGACCGCGACGAGGCCGAGGAGCGCATCCGCCGGATCGCCGCACCGCAGAACGTCGCGCGACACCCCGGGTTCCGCACGCCCTGTGCCGAAACGGGCGTCTGCTCGGACTGCAACTCGCAGGACCGCATCTGCAATACCCGGATGGAAATGCTGCGATGCTGGCCCGACAAACGGGTGCTGGTAATACTGATCGACGAAGATTCCGGATTATGATGAAACAACTGAAATACGGCACGGCCTGCCTGCTGCTGCTGGCGGCAGCCGCCTGCGGAGACGATTCCGACGCCTATTACACGGCGGTCTATCCCGTCGTGCGCGTCGAGGCCGAAATCACCCTCCCGACCCCAGAACCGGACCCCACCGACCCCACCGACCCCACGCAACCGGAGACGAAGGCCGGGGAAAACGAAACGGACCCCGTGGCCGAACGGATCAAGGCGGAGATCGAGGCGGCGGCCCCCGTGAAGGCGGGCGGAAGCTATGTGCTGGAATTCACCAAATACAACGGCGGGCGTCTCTGGATCAGGCAGGCGGCGGAAGCGGACCGGGTGCGGGGCGTCTTCTTCAAGGACCCGGGCTCGACCGACATCCTCGTCTACTGTCCGGAACCGGCGATGGAGTACACCTGCACCGTCGCGGCCTACAACGATGAGGACGGCAGTTCCAAGACCCTCCTGACGGTCGACCTGACCGAAAAGTACAAGGCCCTCTACCCCGAGGCCGGAATCACGAGGGCCGTGCGCCGGGAGTACACCTCGGCAAACGCAAGATAGGAGGAGCATGGCAAAGGTCAAAAAGGCATTTTTCTGCAAAAACTGCGGCTTCGAAGCCCCGAAATGGCTGGGACGCTGCCCTTCGTGCGGCGAATGGAACACGTTCGCCGAAGAGATCATCGCCCGCGAGAGCGGTTCGGTTCCGGCGGCCGTGGCGGGTCCCCTGCCCGCGACGAAGCCCCAGCGCGTGAGGGACATCCGCGAAAGCGAGCACGTCCGGCTCGACCTGGGGAACGCCGAAGTCAACCGCGTATTGGGCGGCGGGATGGTCCCGGGGTCGCTGATCTTGGTGGGCGGAGAGCCGGGAATCGGCAAATCGACCCTCTCGCTGCAGATCGCACTGGCGGCGAACGGGCTGAAAACCCTCTACGTCTCGGGCGAGGAGTCGGCCGAGCAGATCAAGATGCGCGCGGCACGCATCGGCATCGGCAACGACGAGTGTCTGATTTATCCCGAAACGCTGCTGGAAAACATCGTGGCGCAGATCGCCGAGCACAGCCCCGACCTGGTGGTGATCGACTCGATACAGACGATTTACACCGACCTCCTGGACTCGTCGGCGGGGAGCGTGTCGCAGATCCGCGAATGTGCGGCGACGCTTCTGAAATACGCCAAATCGACCGGAACGTCCATCTTCATCATCGGCCACATCACCAAAGACGGTTCGATAGCAGGTCCCAAGATACTCGAACACATCGTCGACGTGGTGTTGCAGTTCGAAGGCGACAGCAACAACATCTACCGCATCCTGCGGGGCATCAAGAACCGTTTCGGTGCGACGTTCGAAATCGGGGTTTTCGAGATGCTCGACGCCGGGCTGCGGGGGGTCGACAACCCGTCGGAAATCCTGCTGACACACTACGAGGAGCCGTTGAGCGGCATCGCCGTGGGGGCGTCGGCCGACGGCGTGAGGCCCTACCTGATCGAGGTGCAGGCGCTGGTGAGCGGCGCGGCGTACGGCACGCCCCAGCGTTCGACGACCGGATACGACGCCCGGCGCATGAACATGCTGCTGGCCGTGCTGGAAAAACGCGTGGGGATGAAGATGTTCCAGAAGGACGTTTTCCTGAATTTCGCGGGCGGATTCAAGGTCGCGGACCCGGGGCTGGACCTCGCGGTCGTGGCGTCGGTGATCTCGTCCTACTACGACCGTCCCGTGGCCGAGGGGGTCTGCTGCGCCGGCGAGATCGGCCTGTCGGGCGAAGTGCGCCCCGCACCCCGCACCGAACAGCGCATCAGCGAGGCCGCAAGGCTGGGATTCAGGCGCATCATCGTGTCGGGATACCTGGCCAAAGGCGGCAAACGCCCCAAAGGCATCGAGGTCGTCCCGATAAACAGCGTCGATCAGCTCCCGAAAGCCCTGTTCATCGAATAACGGCCGCGGAACCCCGAACGACGGCATCCGATTCCGGCAGGCGAGCGGCAATGAGGCGTTCCCTGCCGGATTGCTCTTTTTGTGGAATAAAAATTGCTTCCCTTTCCGTAAAAAGGAAAGAAAATGCAAAAAAGAATAGTCGTACTGGGCGGCGTGGGATTCATCGGCTCCCACCTGTGTCTGCGTCTGTTGAACGACGGGCACGAAGTCTTCTGCGTGGACGTACGCGATGCCGCCAGCTCGCCGCTGCTGCGCGACATGCCGCCGCACCCGGAATTCCGGTACGTCCGCCACAACATCGTCAACGCTTTCGGCATCCGCTGCGACGAGATTTACAACCTCACGGCGCCCTCGCGCGTGCGCTACAACAAGGCGCTGCCCGTCGAGACGCTCAAGGTCAGCATGCTGGGATCGATAAACGCCCTCGACACGGCCCGTTCGGAGCACGCCCGCATCCTCTACGCATCCGCCGGAGACATCTACGGCACGGGATACCGCGACACCTCGGTCGAAGCAGCAGACGGCTACGCGACGCACCGCATCCTCTCCGAAGGCAAACGGGCCGGCGAGGCCCTGCACCGCGCCTACCAGTACGAATTCGGGGTCGACGCACGCATCGCGCGCATCTTCAACACCTACGGCAGCGGCGCCGACCTGATGGACCAGCGCGTGGTGATGAAAATGATCGTGGCGGCGCTGCAGAACCGCGACATTCCGATCAACGGCAGCGGCGAGCAGCTGCGGACCTTCTGCTGGGTGGAGGACGTGGTGGACGGACTGGTGCGGCTGATGGAGGCTCCGCCGGCGGAGACGACGCGCACGGCCAACTTCGGCAGCAGCCACGAGGTGACGATCCGCGCGCTGGCCGAAAAAATCATCGCCCTGACGGGCAGCCGCTCGCACATCGTCCACACCGAAGCGCGCATCGACGACATACGACGCCGCACGCCCGACATCTCGGCGACACGGCGCGAACTGGACTGGGCGCCCCGCACGCCGCTCGTCGAAGGTCTGCGGCGCACGATCAGCTACGTCGAAAAGGAACTTGCGGACAAAAACTATGCGGGAATATCGTGGGTGGAAATAAACTGATCACAAAATAGGACTATGACAGACTTTGACAAGATCATTTGGCGGGACGCGCTGACGTTCGTGGACTTCTTCGCCACCTGGTGCGGACCGTGCCGGATGATGATGCCGGCCATCGACAAGTTCCGGGAGCGGATGAACGGCCGGGTCGACGTTTACAAAGCGGACATCGACGACCCCTCGATGCGTGAAATCGTACGGCGTTACAACATCATGTCGGTCCCGACGCTGATGTTTTTCTGCCGCGGGGAGGTATTGTGGCGCGAAAGCGGCCGCGTGGGGTACGAGCACCTGATCAACGTGCTGAACGAACTCGAAAAGCGCGAGCAGGTGATGCAATCCTAAACCTCCAGTCGCCAGGCCAGCTCCTCGTGGACGTAGTCTTCGGCAGGGAGCTGCCCCAGAGAACCGGCCGCGCGGAGAACCGCACGCCGGTTCTCTTCGTTTTGCGTCCCGAGGGCCGTGAACAGCGCCACGGCGCCGCGAGCCAGCAGGTGCGCTTCCGGGATACAGGCCGCGGCGGCCCGGTGCACGGCGTCAGCCGCAGGTTCGCACCATTCCGGAGCAGGGTGCGGAACGCGGGCCACAGCCATCAGGGCCGCATACTGCCGCAGCCACCCGGCATCGGGCGCAATCCACGCCGCGAACAGCTCGGGGAACGCCCCGATGCGGCTCAACAGCGCGAAAGCGGCCTCCGCAGCGATTTCGGAATTGAGAAGCCCGTCGCCCCAGAAGGCGAACTCCCCGGGCGTAAGGCGCGCCGGATCGGCGATGTGCAGCGCGGCAAGGCGCAGGCAGCGGACATCCTGCTGCCAGAGGTATTTGGCGAAATCGTGGTCGGTGGTCTCGGCGCGCGCCAGCGTGCGGAGCGTCGGCAGGCTCACGCCGTAGTTCAGGCCGCAGGGAGCGCCGTAGAAGCGCATCGAATCGGCAACGGCGCCGTTGCGCTCGCGGCGGAATGCCCCGAGCAGCGCCGCCATGCGGGAGGTGAAATCCATCGGAAGGTTATTTGCGGCGCGGCAGGGCGACGTTGATCGTACGGCCGAATTCGAAGACCGGAAGCACGGCGCGGGCATACTCGCGGCCGCCCGAGACGACGATGCAGGTCGAAGGATCGGCCACGCGGCACGCCACGACCTGCGTCTCCTTCGGACCGGCCTCGAGGTCGCTCTTCGCGGCGCCCGAAGGTTCGATCTGCAACAGCACGATGTCGCCCGAAAGATCCGTATCGGGAAGCAGTCCGGCCGCCGGGCTGAAGCGGCAGACGATATATTGTTTCTTGTCGGCCTGCGGGTAGACCACGTAGCGGCGGGTCTCGGTCGAGACGATCCGCTTGCCGAGGAACAACTCCAGGTAGCTCTGCTCCATGCGGTCGATCTCCTCCAGCGCGGCTTTCAGGCCTTCGCCGAAGACATTCTCCCCCGCTTCGCCCGTGACCAGCTCGATGCGGTGGCGGCGCAGCGAGAAGATTTGCGCGGCGGCGGCGCGCGCGGCGTCCTCCAGCGCGGGCGTAGTCATGTCGGTCTTGTCCGGCTGCAGGCGCGCGAACTCGTTTTCGGAGGCGGTGTGCGACAGCAGGCGGGCCGATGCCGGAGCCGGAGCCGCGGCTTTGAGGTAGGTGTCGCCGTCGAGCAGGGCGATCTGCGCCCCGGTGATGCTCCACGTCGTCTTGTCGGTGAGCGGAGCGCGCACCCCGAGGAATTTCTGCGCATAACGCGCATAGGGACCGCTCAACGTCACGTCGTGCCCGACGGTGACATCGACGGCGAGGATCGTGCGGGGCTGGGCGACGGTGAGGCCGCCGGCGGTTTCGTTCGCGCCCTGAAGGGCGATGTATGGGTTCTGGGCCGAGACGCCGCCCGCGAGCAGCATGGCTAAAGCCAAAAGTCTGAATTTCATAGTCCGAAAAATTTTATTGCGGTTTCACAAATGTAGCTTATTTTCGTGTGACGTCAAAATTTCAGGTAAAAATCACGGGTCAGGGCGCGGTATTCGGGGGTGTAGCATTCGTGTTCGCCCGTGCCGATAACGAGTTCCGAGACCTCGGGCACGGCGGCGGGACGGTCGGCACGGACGAACTCCATCAGCGCCCGTTTGGCCGGATGGCGCGGCGTGGTGCGCACGTCGGTCCGGCGCGCGAGGGCCAGCCGTCCGGCGCAGATCGTGAGGAAACGCTCCGCTTCGGCCGTGGGGAGGATTACGGCGAAGCGGCCCCCGGGAGCCAGCAGGCGGAGGACGGCGTCGCGCAGGTCGTCGAACGGCAGGTGCACGGCATGGCGGGCCGCGGTGCGCCCTTGGTCGGGGCAGGTGAGCGAATCGACGAAAAACGGCGGGTTGGAGACGATCAGATTGAACGGCTCCGGGGTTTCGAACTCCTGCACGGGGCATTGCGCGAACGCTACCCTGCCGCTCCAGGGCGAAGCGGCGGCGTTCTCGCGGGCCTGCGCGATGTCATCGATGTCGACCCCCGTGACGTGTGCCCCCGGGGCACGCTGGGCCAGCATCAGGGCGATCAGCCCCGTGCCCGTGCCGATGTCGAGCATCCGCCGGTCCTGCGGCCGCACCGCGGCCCATGCGCCCAACAGGACGCCGTCGGTCCCGACCTTCATCGGACAGCGGTCCTGGGCTATTGCAAATTGTTTAAACCGAAACCCGCTTAAGAAGCAGGATTTATGAGTATTATTCATTGTTCATTCAAATAGCCGTCCATGCCGGCTCCGAACAGCGAGAAATCGTACCGCGCGGGATCCTCCGCATCGAACGCGCGCAGGGCGTCCGTCAGCTCCTCGACGGCCCGCCAGTCGTTCTGGCGGCGGCCGAGCAATCCCAGCGCACGCGCCATGTCGCCGACATGGACATCCAGCGGTAAGTAGAGGGCCGACATCGGAATACGCCGCCACAGGCCGAAATCGACGCCCCGGTCGTCGCGGCGCACCATCCACCGCAGGTACATGCACAGCCGCTTGCAGGCCGCGCCCTTCTCGATCGACGAGAGGTGCTTCTCACAGCGCGGAGCGTGCTCCCCGGCGAAGAACTCCCGCCGGAAATCGGCCAGCACGGCGGGCATGCTCTGCGTGGCCTCATAGCGCTCCTCGAAGAAATTTCCGATCCCCCCGTGGCGCTCCCCGATGCGCCGCAGGGCCAGCACGAAATCGCGCAGGTCCGCGCCGTTGAACGTGCGGTGGACGTAGGAGGAGAGCAGCGCCAGTTCGCGCTCCGAGGCGTTGCGCACGAAATCCGCCGGAGCGTCGTCCATGAAGTGCATCATGCGGTGCCCGCTACGGACAATGGCCTTGCGGTTGCCCCAGGCGATGGTGGCGGAGAAAAATCCCGCGATCTCGCGGTCGGCGCGGTCCGTGTAGCGGTGCGGAACCGAAATCGGGTCGTCGGCGATGAAATCGGGGCTGTTATATTTGTCGTGGAGCGCTTCCAGAAGCTCCCGCAGGCTGTCGTCAGAGAATCGTTCCATCGGACATGGTGATCTTGCGGTCGGCCATTGCGGCGAGGTTTTCGTCGTGGGTGACGATCACGACGGTCTGGCCGAGCCGTTCGCGCAGGTCGAAGAACAGGCGGTGGATCTCGTCGCGGTTATGCGAGTCGAGGTTGCCCGAGGGTTCGTCCGCCAGCAGCACGGCGGGAGAATTGACCAGCGCACGGGCGATGGCCACGCGCTGCTGCTCGCCGCCCGAAAGCTGTCCGGGCTTGTGGTCGCGGCGCGCCGCGAGGCCCATCATGCCGAGCAGTTCGGCGGCACGGCGTTCGACCCCGGCGCGCGGACGACGGCCGATCAGCCCCGGAATGCAGACGTTCTCGAAGGCCGAGAACTCCGCCAAAAGGTGATGGAACTGGAAAACGAAGCCGATGCGCTCGTTGCGGAACTGCGACAAGGCCCGATCGCCCAGGCCCGAGACATCGCGGCCGTCGATCTCCACGCGGCCGCAGTCGGGACGCGACAGCGTGCCGATGATCTGCAAAAGCGTGGTCTTCCCGGCGCCGCTGGCCCCCACGATGGAGACCACCTCGCCCTGCGCCACGTCGAGCGAAACGCCTTTCAGCACCTCCAGCGTGCCGAAGCTCTTGTGTATGTCGGTAACTCTGATCATTCGAAACGGTATTTATCGTTTATGGCGGCGATGGTTTTTTCAACGCCGGCGATGTCGCTCCGAAGATAGTCCGGATAGCCGACATAGTAGGCCGACATACCGATAAAACTGTTACATACCGGATCGTGGAGCAACGCCCGCCACAGTTTACGCGATTCCATGTGAAAATCGGCAAGGAGGCCGCCGGCGGAAAAATGGTTTATCGCATTTATCTTACTCTGATTGTACGAATCGACACGGGCTTTGAAAGTGGCCAGTTGCCGATAACAGCCCAGCACCTTCATCAGCAACTCCTTATCTCCGACAAATTGAATCGCGCCCGAACTTTTCAGCACTTCGAAAGCATCGTTTTGAATATCGACGCCGCGCATCGTACCCAACAACGACACGTAACGATCGAGCGAATCTGTCGGTATGAGGTCTACATTCCGTCCGTAATGGTCGAACATCAGCATCCCGTCCTGATCGAAACGCAGTTTCTCGCAGCAGTTGTCACGCAGGCCGAGATTGGTTTTCAACTCTTCATAAACCAACAGCATGGTTGTGCGGACCTGCCGCGCTCGCTGCCAGCGTTCGATCAGGCCGCTGCCGGCAAAAGTAACCACGATGCCGATGACAACCACCGAAAGTTGCAGCGCATAGTCCCGCCAAGTCCAGCGCAATCCGGATTTTGCGACAGGTACACCTGCCGCAGGACGGCCCGAACGCCCCGACCGATGCCGGGAACGGTGCGCGGGTTTGCCGCCCGCCTTGTCAGCGGCACCCGCCGCCTGATGTTCGTTTGCCATAACTATCTGCTGTTATGTTCGTATGCCTTGAAAATCCGCACCGTGTCGGCGGCCTCCCGCACGTCGTGGACACGGAGGATCGCCGCACCCTGACGCAGGCACTCCCAGCCCAGCGCGACGGTTCCGGCGAGCGATTCGGCGGGAGTGGCGTCGAGAACCTTATAAATCATCGACTTGCGCGAAAGACCCGCCAGCACCGGGTAGCCCAGCGCACAGAGGCGGTGCAGGCCCGCAAGCAATTCGTAATTCTGCTCCGTGGTCTTGGCGAAGCCGAAGCCGGGGTCGAGGATGATGTTTTCACGCCGGATGCCCGCGGCGAGCATCGCTTCGGTGCGGCGGCGGAAATAGTCCACGACTTCGGTCGTGATGTCGCGCCGGTAGTCGGTCTGCGACTGCATGGTTTTCGGATCGCCCTTCATGTGCATGGCGACGTAGGGCACGCCGCAATCCGCAACGACGGAGAGCATCGCAGGGTCGAGTTCCCCGGCCGAAATGTCGTTGACGACGAGCGGACCGAACGTTTCGACGGCCTTCGCCGCGACTTCGCTGCGGAACGTGTCGACCGAGACAACCATGCCGGGGGCCAGCCGGCGCACGGTCCCGACGCCCAGCCGGACGCGCCGCCACTCCTCGTCGGCCGAAACTTCGTCAGCCCCGGGACGCGAGGAGTAGCCCCCGACGTCGATCAGCTGCGCCCCTTCGGCCACGGCTTCGCGGACGCGGCGCTCGACGGCTTCGGCCTCCGGCGTGCGGCTGCCGGCATAGAAAGAATCGGGGGTGACATTGAGAATCGCCATCACCTGCGGCGAGGAAAAGTCAACGGTCATGGGCTTCATGGCTGAAAATTCGGTGCAACTCCGCAACGGCGGGTTCGAGGTCGGATTCGAGGATGTTGACAAGGGTATAGTCGGCCTTCGCGCTCAACGTATCGTCGTCCGTCTGGGCGGCGATGCGGAGGCGGACCTCCCCGGGCGTGCGCCCGTCACGGCGGCAGGTGCGTTCGACGCGCAGCTCCTCGGGGGCGAGGACGGCAACCGTGCGGTCGACGCAGGCGTCGAACCCCGCATCGAAAAGAAGGGCGCTTTCGAGGATCACATAGCCGCCCTCCTGCCGCCGGGCCCAAGCCGCGAAATCGGCCCGGACGGCCGGATGGACGATGGCGTTCAGGTCGGCGAGGGCCTGCGCCTCGGAGAAGACCCGCCCGGCAAGATAGGCACGGTTCAAAGTCCCGTCCGCATAGGCGCCGGCCCCGAAACGGTCCGTGATGCGCCTGCGCAGCTCCGCATCCTCCGTCATCAGCCGTTTGGCCCCGGCGTCGGAGTCGTAGACCGCGACACCCAAACGGGCGAAAAGACGGCAAACAGTGCTTTTGCCGCTACCGATACCGCCTGTGATTCCGACCTTCATCATGGGTTACGGGGAACGTCGATTTCCGGGATGTCCCCGACAGAAATGATCTTGATGTCGCTGAACCGCGGCGCGAGGGCGTTTTGCAGCGACTGGGGGTCGATGATGAGTTTACCCTCGTGCCCCTCCTCGTGCGAACGCTTCGTCTTGAGCTCCGCGAGCGGAATGCGCAGCGTCTTGTTCATGTAGACCCGGTAGCCGAAAAGGTTCGTACCGACACCCTCGACCACGCAGGTGACCTCGAAAGGCTGTCCGTCGACACTCACCTTCACGGTCTGCTCGGTGGTGTACGTATAGCTCAATTTCGCGATATACCAGAGGATGAACGACGCGACGAGCAGCGCCAGAAAGACCGGCGACACGTAGCGGTGCATCCATTTCAACCAATTTTCCATCATGGGAACCTATAATATATGACAAAGATAGTGCAAGCCGGGCGCAATGCCAAATTTATTTGAAAAAACGGACCGCGCCTTCCGGTGCGGTCCGTTTCTGTCGGATCGGGAGCGTATCCACTACTTCTCCCCGTCGATCTTGGCACGCTTCGCCATCAGGTCGTAAGCGATCGGCGTCGCGAGGAAGATCGTGGCGGCCGTGCCTACGACCACACCGATGATCAGCGCGAAGATGAAGCCGCGGATCGTCTCGCCGCCGAAGAAGAAGATGGCCAGCAGCGTCACGAGCGTCGTACCCGAGGTGTTGATCGTACGCGACAGCGTCGAGTTGATGGCGTTGTTCACGTTCTCCTTCAGGTTGCGCTTCGGGTAGAGACCCAGGTACTCGCGGATTCGGTCGAAGACGACCACCGTGTCGTTGATGGCGTAGCCGATGATCGTCAGGATCGCGGCGATGAACGCCTGGTTGACCTCGAGGTTGAAGGGCAGCAGCCCGTAGAACATCGAGAAGATACCGATGATCAGCAGGGCGTTGAAGGCCAGGGCCGCCGTGGCACCCGTAGCCCACTGCCAGCGCTTGAAGCGGAACGTAATGTAGAGACCGATGGCGATGAGCGAGAAGAGCACCGAATAGATGGCGTTCCACGTCATGTCCTTGGCGATCGAGGGACCGATCTTGTCGGCCGTCAGGATACCGTTGGCGTCGGTCTGCGTATTGCGGAACTGCTCGAAGGTGATGTCATACGAATAGAGCGGTTTCAGAGCGTCGTAGATGATCTGCTCGACCTCCGAGGTAGCCTCGTCCGACGTATCGTCGTAACGATACTGGGTCACGATGCGCATCTGGTTCTCCTTGCCGTACTGCTTCACCTCGGAACTGATCGACGAAGCGTCGGCATCGGCGAACTGCGAGAAAGCCTTCTCCACATTCTGACGAACCTCTTCGGCCGAAACGGCCTTGTCGAAGCGGATCACATAGGCACGGCCGCCGGTGAACTCGGCACCGAGGTTCAGACCGCGGGCGAAGAACGAAACGCACGACAGAACCATCAGCGAAACGGCGATGCCGTAAGCCAATTTGCGCTTGGCGATGAAGTCGACGCGCGTGTTATTGAGGAAATTCTCCGACCAGCGGCGCGAGAAGGAGATGTTGCCCCATTTGCCGACGATCCACTCGATCAAGAGGCGCGTGATGAAGATGGCGCAGAAGAACGAGGTGATGATACCGATGATCAGCGTCGTGGCGAAGCCCTGAACCGGACCGTTACCGAAGATGAAGAGCACGATACCCGTGATGATGGTCGTCAGGTTACCGTCGATGATGGCCGAGTAGGCCTTCGAGAAACCGTCCTTGATGGCCAGCGAAAGTCCCTTGCCGCCGCGAAGCTCCTCCTTGATACGTTCGTAGATGATCACGTTCGCATCGACGGCCATACCCATCGTCAGCACGATACCCGCGATACCCGGAAGGGTCAGCACGGCGCCGAACGACACCAGAACGCCCATCAGCAGGAAGACGTTCGTGAGCAGCGCGACGTCGGACATCCAGCCCGCCGTCTTATAGAACAGGCCCATGTAGAGCAGCACGAGGATGAAGGCGATCACGAACGAGATCATACCGGCGTTGATCGACTCCTGGCCCAGCGAAGGACCTACGACCGTATCCTGGATGATCTTGGCGGGCGCGGGAACCTTACCCGAGTTGAGCACGTTGGCCAGGTCCTTGGCCTCCTGGATGGTGAAGTCGCCGGTGATCTGCGACTGACCCTTGTCGATCTTCGAATTGACGCGGGGAGCCGAATAGACATAGCCGTCGAGAACGATGGCGATGCACTTGCCGATGTTCTCGCCCGTCATACGCGACCACTCCTGCGTACCTTCGGCGTTCATGGTCATCGAGACCTCGGCCGTAGCGCCGCGCTGGGCGTACTGCTCGGTGGCTTCCGTAACGACCGAACCGTCGAGCGGAGCCTTGCCGTCGGGCGTCGAAACCTTGATGGCGTAGAGGTAGAAACGACCGTCGATCTTGTCGTCGCCCTTGACGCCCCACTTGAACAGGATGTCGGCGGGGAACAGCTCGCGGACGGCCGGCTGGGCGAGGTACTCGTTGACGGCGGCCATGTCGGCCTTATAAGCGGCTCCGATGGCGGCGCCGCCTGCGAAGCGGGGATTGAGAACTGCAAAGAGCGGGTTCTGCGAGTGGTCGAAGTTGCCTTCCTGAACGGCGGTCTCGGCCTTGGCGGTCGAATCGGCGGCGCCGACTTCGGCGATCAGGCCCTCGGCCTCGCCGGCAGGAGTCCCGGCGGCAACGGCAGCCTCGGCGGCTGCGGTCTCGGGCGCCCCGGCGGCAGGAGCCTGCGCCAGTTCGGCCTTGATGAGCTTATCGGCGGCGGAAAGCGCGGGGAAAACCTCATTGGCGTCGTAGGTGGTCCAGAACTCCAGCGAAGCGGTTCCCTGCAGCAGGTCGCGGACGCGCTGCGGCTCCTTCACGCCCGGAAGCTCGACCAGAATGCGGTGCGAGTTCGGGAGGCGCAGGATGTTGGGCTGCGTAACGCCGAAGTGGTCGATACGGCTGCGCAGCACGTTGAACGACGCGCCGATGGCTGCCTCGGTCTCCTTCTTGAGGATCTTCTCCACGTCGGCGTCCGAACTTTCGAGCGTGATGTCCTTGCGGTCGGGGCTTACGAAAATCTCGGCGATGGGGCGGCCGTTCGAAAGACGCGAATAAGCCTTCACGAAGTCGGAAATATAGTCGGTCGAAGAGCCTTGCTTCATCGCCTCGTTGGCCACGCCGATCGCCTCGATGAAGGCCGGGTCGTTCTGGCTGTCGCCGGCCAAAGCCTTCACGACATCTTCGACCTGCACCTCCAGCATGACGTTCATACCGCCCTTGAGGTCCAGACCCAGGTTCAGCTCCTTCTCCTTGCACTCCTTGTAGGTGAACTTGCGGAAGCCCAGGTTGTAAACCGGCAGGTTCTGCACCGAATCGAGGTAATGCTGTTCGGCCTCGCCCTGCTGGTCGAGGGGGAACTGCGCGGCATACGCGGCCGCCTTCTTCTCTACGCCACGCGTCTTGAACGTAAACGAGAGCTGATAAACACACGCGAGAGCCAGCAGGACCGCAATGAGTTTAATAAAACCTTTACTTTGCATTTGAGTGAAAAATAGTTGTTATTATTTGTTGTAATTATTGTCATTACGCACAATAGCACGCAAAGATAGAAAAAAAGAATTAAATAATGCGGCCCGGAAGGGAGGAAAATGCCATTTATCTGTCAATTCACGCCATACGGCTCCCTTCCGCGCCGCATCGGGGCGTCCGGAAGAGGCCCCGGCCACACAGGCAATCCCCCTTTTTTCGGCCCGGACAAAAGAAAAAACAGCACCGAACGGTAAAAAATCCGTATTTTTGGAACCGCATGCTGAAATACACGGAATACAAATACCACCTCGCGGCGCTGTTCACGGTGACCGTATGGGGCGCGACGTTCGTTTCGACGAAGGTCCTGATCGCCAACTCGCTGACTCCGGCGGAAATTTTCCTGCTCCGGTTCGCAATGGCATACGTCTGCATCCTGCCCTTCGCACGCGGGCGCATGTGGGCCGCGGGGCTGCGCGACGAGCTGCTGCTGGCGGCCGCGGGGCTGAGCGGAGGATCGCTCTATTTCCTCACCGAGAACGTGGCCCTGGAGTACGCCCCGGCCTCGAACGTTTCGCTGATCGTCTGCACGGCACCCGTATGGACCGCCGTGCTGCTGAGCCTGCTGTACGGCAGCGAGCGGATGTCGCGGCGGCAGATCGCAGGCTCGGCGCTGGCATTCGCGGGCATGGTGCTCGTGGTGCTGAACGGGCACTTCGTGCTCCGTCTCTCGCCGCGGGGCGACCTGCTGGCGCTCTCGGCGGCGCTGCTATGGATGGTTTACTCGCTGGCGATCAAACGCATCGGAGGCCGCTACCCCGCCATCTTCATCACCCGGAAAGTCTTTTTCTACGGACTCGTGACGATCCTCCCGGTCTTTGCGTTCCAGCCCTTCGACGTGAGCTGGGAGGTGCTGTCGCGGCCCGTCGTATGGGGCAACCTGCTCTTTCTGGGCGTCGTGGCCTCGATGCTCTGCTACGTGCTCTGGAACGCCGCGATGCACCGCCTGGGAGCCGTCAGGACGACCAACTACATCTATTTCAACCCGCTGGTGACGATCGTCGCGGCGGCGCTCTGCATCGGCGAACGGATCACCCTCGCGGCGCTGGCCGGGGCGGCGCTGATCCTCTACGGCATGTGGCGGGCGGAAAAGGGTTGAAAAAGGCCGTGCTTTTTGGCCGCAAAAAGCACAGAGAAAGCCCCCCCGGGCGCGGCAGCACGGAGCTTAATGCACCATCTTCAGACCGACGATGCCGACGAAGACCAGCGACAGGAAAAACATCCGCCAGAAGGTCACGGCGTCGTGGAAGAAGGCGATGCCGAGGATCACGGTTCCCATGCCCCCGATACCGGTCCAGATCATGTAGGCCGTGCCCATCGGGATCGTCTTCTGGGCCACGTAGAGCAGCCAGCCGCTCACGCCCATCGACACGACCGCAAGGACCAGGAAAAGAAAGTGGTAACGCGGGTAAAGGTCCGCCAGTTTGAAGCCCAGCGGCCACCCCATCTCGAAAAGACCCGCCAGAATCAGATACAACCAAGCCATCGGAATCGAATTTTGGCGGCAAGATAGCAAAATTTGTCTTCCGGGCAAAATAAAGAGCGCGGTCCCCGAAGGAACCGCGCTCTTCGCGTTATGATCGGCGGGGGTTCTCCCCGGAGGTTTTATTTCACCTCTTCGAACTCCACGTCCTCGGGCTGCCCGTCGCTGCCGCCGCCCTGCTGGCCGCCGGCGTTCGACTGCGACTGCTGGCCGGCATCGGCCCCGGGCTGTGCGCCCTGCTGTGCCTGCTGCTGCGCGTAGATGTCCTGCGAAGCGGCCTGCCATGCGGCGTTAAGTTCGGCCATCGCCGTGTCGATGGCGGCCACGTCGGCGTTCTTGTGCGCCTCCTTCAGCTTGCCGAGAGCGCCCTCGATGGCTGCCTTCTTGTCGGCGGGAAGTTTCTCGCCGTACTCCTTGAGCTGCTTCTCGGTGGTGAAGATGTTCGAGTCGGCGGCGTTGATCTTGTCGATGCGCTCCTTCTCGGCCTTGTCCTTCTCTTCGTTGGCCTTGGCCTCGTCGCGCATGCGCTGGATCTCCTGCTCGGTAAGACCCGAGGAGGCCTCGATGCGGATCTTCTGCTCCTTGCCCGTGCCCTTGTCCTTGGCCGAGACGTTCAGGATGCCGTTGGCGTCGATGTCGAACGTGACCTCGATCTGCGGCACGCCGCGCGGTGCGGCGGGAATGCCGTCGAGATGGAAGCGGCCGATCGACTTGTTGTCGCGGGCCAGCGGACGCTCGCCCTGGCAGACGTTGATCTCCACCGAAGGCTGGTTGTCGGCAGCCGTCGAGAAGGTCTCCGACTTGCGCGTTGGGATCGTCGTGTTGGCGTCGATGAGCTTCGTCATCACGCCGCCCAGGGTCTCGATGCCCAGCGACAGCGGCGTAACGTCGAGCAGCAGCACGTCCTTCACCTCGCCCGTGAGCACACCGCCCTGGATGGCGGCGCCGATGGCCACGACCTCGTCGGGATTGACCGAACGGTTCGGGGTCTTGCCGAAGAACTCCTCGACGATCTTCTGGATCGCGGGAATACGCGTCGAACCGCCCACGAGAATCACCTCGTTGATCTGCGAGGCGTCCAGACCTGCGTCACGAAGCGCCAGCTTGCAAGGCTCGATGGTCTTGCGGATCAGGTGGTCGCACAACTGCTCGAACTTGGCGCGCGTGAGCGTCATCACGAGGTGCTGCGGAATGCCGTTGACGGGCATGATATACGGCAGGTTGATCTCCGTGGTGGTCGAGGACGACAGTTCGATCTTCGCCTTCTCGGCGGCCTCCTTCAGACGCTGCAGGGCCATCGGGTCCTGACGCAGGTCGATCTGGTGCTCGGCCTTGAACGACTCGGCCATGTAGTCGATCAGCACGTGGTCGAAGTCATCGCCGCCCAGGTGCGTATCGCCGTTCGTAGACTTCACTTCGAAGACGCCGTCGCCCAGTTCGAGGATCGAAATATCGAACGTTCCGCCACCGAGGTCGTACACGGCGATCTTCTGGTCGCTGGACTTCTTGTCGAGACCGTAGGCCAATGCGGCGGCCGTCGGCTCGTTGATGATACGGCGGACCTTCAGGCCGGCGATCTCACCCGCCTCCTTCGTAGCCTGACGCTGCGAGTCGGAGAAGTAGGCCGGAACCGTGATCACGGCCTCCGTGACCTCCTGGCCCAGGTAATCCTCGGCCGTCTTCTTCATCTTCTGCAGGATGATGGCCGAAATCTCCTGCGGGGTGTACTGGCGTCCGTCGATGTCCACACGCGGAGTGTTGTTGTCGCCCTTGACGATGGCATAGGGAGCGCGTGCGATGTCGGCCGAAACCTTGTCGTAGGTCTCGCCCATGAAACGCTTGATCGAGAAGACCGTGCGCTTGGGGTTGGTGATCGCCTGACGCTTCGCGGGGTCGCCGACCTTACGCTCGCCGTCAGCCGTGAATGCCACGACCGAAGGGGTCGTGCGGTGTCCTTCGGAGTTGGGGATCACAACAGGCTCGTTGCCCTCCATCACTGCCACGCAGGAGTTCGTGGTTCCTAAATCAATACCGATAATCTTTGCCATAATAGTAATATGTTTTAATTGTTTATTTTTCGGTTTCGTATCCGCCGGTCCGGACCTTTTCCGACTCCGGCCGCCGGTTACGCCCTCGAATCGAACAAAGGTCGTGCCGATCGGCAATCCCTGCCAAATTGTCAGCCCGATGGCAGAAAGAATGCCAGACATCGGGTTGTTGTACGCCCTTTTGTCACCCGCCGGCGGGCTGTGCCCGCGGGTATCTTTGTACTTTTGATGGCAAAAGTACCAAAACCATCCGCATGTCGCTTTCGCGGGAACAACCTCCGGCCCGCGTTGAGCGGGTGCAGCAAGAACAAGACTTTGCAGCCTCCCGCTCCGGGCACGCGGGCTTTCGGTTGTTCTTTTTCCGCTCCAAGCGATAATGCGGCGGTTTACAGGCGTAAGACGCCTGTTTTAGGGATAAAGCGCAGATGCGGTGGAAGGGCGGATAAAGCCGCCTTTGGCGGCGCAGGATTCCGGCTCGATGCCGGAGCCGTCAAACGAAGGCCCGGCTAAAAGTGGCAAGAAACGGGGCAGGGGCGCGTGCGCCCCCGCGAATAGGCGCCCGTTTCGAACGTTAGACGGGACGAAGCAGGCGAAGGCATCCGCCGGGGAGTTTTTCGTACTTTTTGCGGCCAAAAAGTACAAAGTACCCCGCGGGCGAAGACCGCGGTTAATCGCCGACCAAAAAGCGGCAAAGAAAAGCTGTCGAAGACTGCAATCGGTACTTTTTGCGGAAAAAAGCACAAAAAAAAGGCCTGCAAGACGCAGGCCCTTCTCCGGCGGATGCCGGACAAATCGCTATAACTCCGTTACTGCTCGCTCAAGATGCGCATTGCAACATCGAGAATCGTCGTATCGTCCAACGTAACGACACCCCCGTCCGGTCCCGGTTCGAAGTGCACGCCGACGCATTCCTTCGATTCGTGCTTACCGCCGAAGTAGTTGCGGACTGTGTCCACGTCGATTCCTAATTCATCTGCAATGCGCTGCGAACTGCCGCTGGGCAACCGGTCCTTGATACGGCGCAACTCGTTAAATGTGATAATCATATCCGTTGAATTTTTGGTTGATGGTTCTACACAACTAAATTAATACAATTTTACGGAACTGCAAAATTTCTGCCTGAAAAAGTGTAATAAAAATGCAACTCGAAAGAAAAGAAGCGAAAGGCCTGCCGTTCCAAAACAAAAGCCCCCGCCGAAGCGGGGACCTTTTATGATTTACAGCGTATTCCGTACCGCCGGAAGGAGCGGATCATTCGTCGGCCGGCTCGATATAGAACTGGAAAATCAGCGGCGTGAAGGCCGGAATGTCGGTATAGACTTCGGTCGTGGTCGTCGTCTCGCCCGAGTCGTAATAGTCGCCGTACCCCCCGTAATAGCCGCCGTAATAACCGTAGTTACCCATACCGCCGTAACCGTAGTAATCGTTGTAATAGCCGCCGTAATAGCCGTTATTGCCGTAATACATTTGCGAGTAGTTCAGGTAGTTCAGGTAATCGTAATAACTCGACGTGTAGCCGTTGGAGGAGGTCGACGTACTCGAACCGCCGCTCTTGCCCGTCGTGCCGTAGGCATTGGTCGACGTGGTGACCAGCGCCGCCCACTGTCCGTATTTCAGATGCGGGACGGTGTAATAGAACGCGGTTATCAGATCGGGATTCTGCACGTCGTACGGATGCGCCGAACCGGTTTTGCGCACCTCGCCGTAGATGATCTGCTTCACCTCGTCGATGTTCGTGTCGAAGATGAACCCGTCGAGGAAACGGCCGATATACCAGATATTGGCAGTACCTTCCATGCCGACCGAATCGGCTTCGAGGTCCGCAACGCCCTTGTAGGGTTCAGCGTCGTCGCCCTCGCCGTGGAAACGCTTCACGAGCGCCTCGGCGATCTTCTTCTCCAGGTCGGAACCGTTGTAGGGTTCGAACCCGACGTTGTACGGCTCGTTGCGTTCGCTGCCGACGGGGAACGAGAACGTGAACTTGTCGCCGGCAAGCTCCTTGGCCGGATCGTAGCGCACGTCGACATAGAGCTGCGCCACGGTATCGCAGGCGCTCACCCACCGCTCCGGGCGGTTGTAAGGATGTTTCGCGTCCTCGGGATCGGTCGGGCGTTTCTCCGAATCGTCCTCGCCGTCCTTGGTGAACATCACCGTTCCGCCATTGGCCTCGCAGAAGGCGTCCACCACCGAGCCTTCGGCCTCCAGCGGGTTCTTCACCGTATCGCGGATCTCCATCTCGACGATAAGCGGACGCTTGGCGCTCAAGTCGAACTGCCCCTCGTAACCGCCGTCGCCCTCCACGCCGTTGCCGACGACGCGCGAGGGAAGGTAGAGCCGCACCCTGGAGCCTTCGCGCAGCAGGAACTCGGGATCGACTCCCTTGCCGGCGGCATAGTCCGGATCGAGGTGCAGCGTATTGCGCATGGCCAGGAAAGTGCCTTCCATCAGGCTCGTATTCTCCGTGCCGCAGTAGCGGTAGAAGGGAACGTAGTGGGTGTATTTGGTGAACGTGCCCAGCTGATGGGCTTCATGGGCACGGCGCGTAAGCACGATGTTGCCGCTCAAATCGCGGCCCGAGAAGTCGAACTTCACCCAGCAGGCGGTGTCGTTCACCGGCTTGGCTTCGGGATTGCCGGCATCGAGGATTTCGACGTAATAGCCGCCTTCGGACTGGTAATTTTTCAGCAGTTCCCGGCGGTTCTGCGTCATCCACGCCTCAAGGGCCTGGTTCTCGAATTTGTCATACGACTCGGTCTGCTCCTTGGCGCAGGATGTCAGCAGCATGATGCCGGCTGCCGAGAGGTAGAGAAAACGGGTGATCAACTTCATATCTTGTTATACAATTCTATAAATTCGGTGCTCTGTCTATTCGTCGTATTCCACGCTTTCGACCGTGAAAAACCAGGCGACGGGGCTTTCCTTCGGAATCGTGCTCACGTATTTGTCCCCGTAAGCCATGTTGTAGGTCATGTAGGCTTCGACGATGTCGCCTTCGCGACAACCAAGTAACGCATGCCGCAACCCGTTTAGTATGTCGCCGCGCATATCGAGCGTCAGCGGTTCGAACGACCACGCCCCCGGCGTAAGCCCCATGTTCTCGTAGGCTTGCTGCAAGGCGGAATCGTTCGAGTAGAACGGAAAGGTCGAATCGGTGATGTTCGAGAAGGTGAAAACGTAGGCCCGG
Source organism: Alistipes sp. i18-0019-D1 (assembly GCF_042852885.1). NCBI lineage: Bacteria > Pseudomonadati > Bacteroidota > Bacteroidia > Bacteroidales > Rikenellaceae > Alistipes > Alistipes sp. i18-0019-D1. Next base: position 3,182,023 of record NZ_AP031424.1, on the reverse strand, counting down.
AAGGTGATAGTCGCCTTCGCGGCGGCGGTAACCTCCGGGAGCGCGCTCCGCCCGTCCCGGTAGTAATTGTCGATATACCGGTAAACCGTGCCGCCCGACATGGTGTAGAAGCGCTGCTGGCTCCCCGCCTCGACCTGCGACTCCGGGATCAGCGCCGGGGAGTGCGTCCTTTCGAGGTACGAAACGATCTTCTGGCGCTGTTCGGGAAGGATGTCCTCCTCCTCCGAGCAACCGCAGAACAGCAGGGGCAGGGCGAAAATCAATGTGGCGAATGTTCGTTTCATCGGCATATAATCGTGCAAATTTACAAAAACAATCCGATTTTCGAACAAGAAACGTAAAAAATCGCCCGCTTTGCATGCGGGCGTGTCGAAAAGAACGGAAAAAACGGTTATCCCTTTCTCCGGTAATAGTCCTTATGCGGGTTCTTGAGCCGCTGCAATTTGCGCTGTTTCCACGCAATAGCGATGGCTGTCAGCACGATAGCCGCGACAAAGAAGCCGAACAGGATCAGAATGAATCCAAGCGGAATGTCTTCCATAGAGGCAAATTAAAAATGAGGCATTTTGTTAGGCAATGCAAAGATACGACAAAATACATCCAAAACAAAACGACGCGAGACATTCGGGTCTATTTTTCAACTTTTTACGATATACAACTACACGTGTGACAGATTCACACGCCGGGGATAACGAATTCAGAGTTTTTTCAGCGCCATTCGGATCAGCTCCTCGACAGGAGCCGCAGGAGATTCGCGCAGAACGCCCCGCAGAACCTTCTCGGCCGGGGCGCGGGCGAAGCCCAGCATGGCCAGCGCCGCAAGGGCTTCGTCGAAACTCCCGCCCGCCCCGGGCTGCGCCACGCCGTCGTCGGCGCCCGACGGCATGATCTTGCCGCTCAACTCGACGATGATCTTCTGCGCCGTCTTGAGGCCCAGCCCCTTGACGTTCTTCAGCAGCACGGCGTTGCCTGCCGTGATGATGCCCTGCAATTCGCGCGGCGAATAGGTCGAGAGAATCATCCGCGCCGTGTTGCCGCCCACGCCCGAGACGCTGATCAGCAGGCGGAACAGCTCGCGCTCGGCCTTGGTCGAAAAGCCGTACAGCAGCTGCGCATCCTCGCGCACGACGTAATGGACGTAGAGCCGGGTCTCGGTCTCGTGTTCGATGGCGGAGTAGGTTTCGAGCGAAATATGGAGGTAGTAGCCCACCCCGCCGGCGTCGATAACTGCGTAAGCGGGAGCCACTTCGGCGACTGTGCCTTTGATGTATTCGTACATGTGTTTCAAATTTTGCTGCGGGTTGGGCAAAAGTAAAGATTTTTTTTTACCTTTGTGTCTCAAATGCTGAATAATTAACTAAACAAACCAAAAAACGATATGAAAAAAACTCTCTTTCCGGCGCTGGCTGCGGCTCTCGTCCTCGCGGCCTGCGGCACGAAGACCACCGGGCAGGCCGAAGCCACGGCCGAGGCGGCGGCGCAGCAGGTTGTTTCGAGCGACATCGCATACGTCCAGGTCGAAGCCGTGCTGGCCCAGTGCGACCTCTACAAGAACGAAGGCGTAGCGCTCCAGGAGAAGACCGAGAAGGCGCAGAAGAGCTGGGCGCAGCGCGAGCAGAACCTCCAGGCCGAAGCCGCCCAGTTGCAGCAGAAATACGAAAAGGGACTGATCACCTCGCGTGACGCGCAGGCACAGCAGGAGAGCATCCAGAAGAAGGTCGCCTCCTACCAGTCGAACGCCCAGAAGGAGGCACAGACGCTCGACGAGGAGAACTACGTATTCACCAACCGCGCCCAGGACCTGCTGCACCGCGCCGTGCAGGAGATCAACAGCGGCAAGAAGTACAAACTGATCATCAACGCCTCGGCGCTGATCGACGCCGACTCGACGCTCAACATCACCCCCGCCGTGCTGGCGAAGGTCAACGAGCTGTATGCTGCCGACAAAAAGGCCGTGAAAAAATAGTTCCGTCTGCGAAAAACAGAAAACCGGCTTCCCTTTCGCGGCGAAGCCGGTATTTTTTATACATTCGGTGTCGTAACGACACTTTCAGGAAGTCGGAAGGTTTTGCCGAATCGCATGCGGTTCGGTTTTGCAGCGGCCCGACTTTTTTGTATCTTTCTTTTTTGTATCTTTGTCCGATAACTGAAACCTGATAAATTTCTGACACACGATGGGATTCGTTCCGTTCACATTCGTCGACCTGATAGACATTATTCTGGTGGCCGTGATCATGTACTGGATTTACCGCATGACCAAGGGAACCAATGCACCGTACATCCTCTCGGGAATCATCGCCGTCTACCTGCTGTGGGTGGTCGTCCGGGCGCTGAACATGGAGCTGCTGTCGACGATCCTCGGACAGCTGATCTCGGTGGGAGCCATCGCGCTGATCATCGTCTTCCAGCCCGAACTGCGGCGCTTCCTGCAGATGATCGGCATGCGCCAGAAACATTTCAACTTCATCACCCGCATCTTCTCGACGGGCGAGGACACCGTGCAGACCAACGTCGTGCCGATCGTCACGGCCTGCCGCGAAATGTCCGAGACGAAGACCGGGGCGCTCATCGTCATCGGGCAGCAGAGCGACCTGCGGCTGATAGCCGAAGGAGGCATCGCCCTCGACGCCAAGGTGTCGACGTCGCTGATCAAGAACATCTTCTTCAAGAACGCCCCACTGCACGACGGCGCGGCGCTGATCGAGGGCGACCGGATCGTGGCGGCCAAGTGCATCCTCCCGGTGACGCAGAGCGACGTGCCCAAGTCGTTCGGCACGCGACACCGTGCGGCGATCGGCATGAGCGAGATTTCGGACGCCATCATCGTCGTCGTCTCGGAGGAGACCGGCGAAATATCCATCGCCCAGGGCGGTGAAATCCGCCAGCGGATCGACCCTGTCCGCCTGCAGCAGACCTTGCAGCGCTACCTGACGATCAATTCGCGCAAACGCTCGAAAAAGGAGGTCGCCGAATAACCGCAGGCTTACAAGCCTGTTTTCGGAGCGGTTCCGACAGACAATCTCAAAACCCGTCCCCAAAGCGGGTTCAAAACGATAAACCAGGGACCATCCGCACCGCAGTTTTTCCGGAAGGGCCGGAGTCCCGAAAAATACGCACCGATGTTGTTCCCACCCAAAACGCCCCGCCTCGCGCTGCGCGCATGGCGGGAGAAAGACCTGCCGGAATTTGCGGCCATGAACGCCGACGAGCGCGTCATGGAGTATTTTCCCGCGACGCTCACCGCCGAAGAGTCGGCGGACCTGCTCGACCGCATCCGCGACGAGTTTTCGACCGAGGGGTTCGGCCCGTATGCCGTCGAACGCCTCTCGGACGGCGAACTGCTGGGATTCACCGGACTGCACCGCGTGACGTTCTCCGGCGGACTGGAGGGCCAGGTCGAAATCCTCTGGCGGCTGCGGCACGACGCCTGGGGACAGGGCTACGCCACCGAGGCGGCCCGGGCCTGTGTCGCCTTCGCCGCGAAACTCGGAATCCCGGAACTCGTAGCCTTCGCCTTCGTCGGAAACGAGCGTTCCCGGCGCGTGATGCAGAAGATCGGCATGGAGTGCGTCGGGGAGTTCAACCACCCCGCCCTGCCCGAGGGGCATCCCCTGCGGCGGCACGCGCTGTACCACATCCTGATCCGGTAAAAAAGAAGTCCGCGGCCCTTGACAGGCCGCGGACTTCGCGTTTACGGGCACGGGCTATTTCAGTTCGAAGCCCACCGTGCCGCGAATATCGTCCGAAGCGACGCCCACATAAGCCGTGAAAGCCCCCGGTTCGGCGACCCACGCGCCCTTCGCGTCGTCGTAGTACCGCAGCATGTCGGGCGTGATCTCGAAAGTAACAGTTTGCGTCTGGCCGGGGTCCAAAGCTATTTTCCGGAACCCTTTCAGTTCTTTGACCGGACGCGGCAGCGACGACTGCTCGTCGCCGATATAGAGCTGCACGACCTCGGCGCCCGCACGGTCGCCCGTGTTGGTCACGTCGGCCGAAATACGGATGCTGCCGTTCGGGGCGAGCGTCGTACGGTCGGCCTTCACGTTGCCGACGGCGAAGGCGGTGTAGCTCAACCCGTGGCCGAAGGCGAACAGCGGCTTGAGCTGCTCCTTGTCGTGCCAGCGGTAACCGACGAAGATGCTCTCGTTATACTTCACCTTGTCCGCGCCCGGGTATTCGCCCAGCGCATGCGCGCCGTTGTCCTCCAGCCGCACGGGGAACGTGAAGGGCAGCTTGCCCGAAGGGTTCACCGCACCGAACACCACGTCGGCAAGCGCATTGCCCGCCTCGGAACCCGAGAACCACGCCTCCAGCACCGCCGGAACACGGTCGATCCACGGCATCGCCACGGCGTTGCCCGAGACGATCACCACCGCCAGATTGGGATTGGCTTCGGCCAGCGCCCCGATCACTTTGTCCTGCGCATACGGCAGGCCGTATTGCAGGCGGTCGTCGCCTTCGCAGTCCTGGTGGTTGCTCTTGTTCAGCCCCCCGACGAAGATCACCGCGTCGGCCTTGCGGGCCGCGGCCGCGGCATCGGCGATCAGCTGCGCCTCGGAACGGCTCTCGCTCAAATCCTGCCCGGTCTTCACCCCGTTGTAGTCGCCCGTCACGTCGCCGACGTAGCCGCGTTCGTAGATCACCTCGGCTTTGCCGGCCGCAGCGGCGCGGATGCCTTCGAGCGGCGTATATTCGTGCCGCACCTTGAGCGACGAGGAACCGCCGCCCACGGTCATCATCTTGATCGCATTCTCGCCCACGACGGCGATGGTCTTCGCACGCCCGAGGTCGATGGGCAGCACCCCGCCCTCGTTTTTCAGCAGCACCATGCCCTCGCCGGCGATACGGCGTGCAGCGGCCAGATGTTCGGGCGAATTGAGCGACCCGAACGGTTTGCGGGTGTTCATCGCCGTGCGGAAAATCAGCCGCAGCACCCGGCGCGCCTTGTCGTCGAGCGTCGCCATCGAAGCCTCGCCCTTGCGGAGCATATCGAGGTAGGGGGCGGCGAGGTGGTAGTTGTCGTAGGCGTTGCTGGCTCCCCAGCTCAAGCCGTCGGTCCACGAACCGAACTCCATGTCGAGACCGTTCTCGGCGGCCTGCTTCGTGTCGTGCGTGCCGCCCCAGTCGGAGACGACCACGCCGTCGAAGGCCCAGTCGCGTTTCAGAATGTCGTTCAGCAGATACCGGTTGTGGCAGCAATGCTCTCCCTTATATTTATTATAGGCGCCCATGACGGCCCATGCACCGCCCTCCTCGACAGCCGCCTTGAAGGCCGGGAGGTAGATTTCGTACAGCGCACGGTCGTCGACCACGACATTGACGCCGTGGCGGTGAGACTCCTGATTATTGAGCGCGAAATGCTTCACGCAGACGGCAACGCCGTTCTTCTGCACCTCCTCGATGTAGGGAACGACCATCCGCGAGGAGAGGTAGGGATCCTCGCCCATGTACTCGAAATTGCGGCCGTTGAGCGGCGTGCGGTAGATGTTCACGCCGGGGCCCAGCAGGATGTCCTTCTCGCGGTAGCGCGCCTCCTCGCCGATGGATTTACCATATAACGCCGACATTTCGGGGTTCCACGTCGCGGCGAGGCACGTCAGCGCCGGGAAAGCCGTGCAGGAGTCGTTGGTCCAGCCGGCCTGATTCCATTCGTCCCACAGGACCTCGGGACGGATGCCGTGGGGACCGTCGGTGCACCACACCTCGGGAATGCCCAGGCGCGGAACGCCCGCCGACGAGAATTTCGACTGCGCGTGCAGGATGGCGACCTTCTCTTCGAGGGTCATGCGCGAAAGAGCATCCTCGACCCGTCTTTCGATGGGCTGCGATTCGTCGAGGTAGACGGCGACGCCGCCCTGCGGCCCCGCCCCGCCCCCGCAGGCGACAGCCGCAGACGCACAGAGCGCAGCGAGGCCTTTTATCCATGTTCTGTTCTTCATTTTGGGAAAAAGATTTGTTGTGTTTGCAAACGGAGTGCGCAGTCGAGAGGCCGCGCACTCCGGGATGCAAAATTAACGATTATTTCTTAACCATCGACAAAACGGGCTTGTCATTTCCGGCCGTCACGTCGAGTGTCAGGCAGTAGGTCGCACCCTCCTCGAGAGTAACTCCCGAGGCGATTTCGATGTTGCCGTCCCCGGCGATCGAGAAGAACGCCCCGGCGCCCGGCGCCAGCGTGAAGGTTCCCATACCGTCCCAGCCGCGGTTCCGAAAGAACTTGCCGCTCCAGCCGCTCACGCGGAAACGCTGTCCGAGGGTCGTGCTGCCTTCCAGACCCGCCTGAGCCGTCATCGTGTAGATGCCGGGGGCGGATTCGGGCACGCAGACACCCTTTTCGGTGGTCCAGCCAGGTTCGTTCACGGCCGCGGGCGAACCGATGCCGTAACCGATGAAATAGACCGCCCCGTGGCCGTCGTCGCCCAGCGTGGCAAGCCCCGAACCGTCAGCGTTGAGCACCAGCGCGTCGATCACCCGGGTCGCCAGGTTGGCCGTGATGCGGTATTTGCCCGTGACGGGAACCAGTTTGACGCTCGTCGCCGAGGCCGCCTCGAAGAAGTCGGGGTTGATCCACGCCGGGATGAAGGCGTCGGCGCCGCCCAGCGTCAGCGTCTGGCCCTGCGTCAGGTCGATGTCCAGCTGGTAGTTGTCCACGTCGAGCTGGGTCATCGGCGTTCCGTTGACAGTGATGTCGGCCGGCGGAAGCTGCTGCTCACCCACCTTCTCGACAGTCAGCACGGCCGCCGTATTGCCGCCGGTGATGTCCACCGTAAAGCGGTAGATGCCGCCCAGGTCGAGGGTCTTGCCCTCCACCAGGCCCAGGTTGCCCGAATCGCTGATCTTCACGATGTCGCTCGCGGTGGTGATGTCGTCGCCGCCGAACTCCCCGCCCCAGGTCTTCTGGTGGAAGAACTTGAAGTCGAACGAAGAGGCATTGAGCGAGATTCCCGCAACGAGCGTCAGCTGGTACTTCTTGTCGGCGACGCGCGCCAGGCACATACCTCCGTCCTCGGGACTCCAGCTGGCGGCGTTTTTCAGCGTCGGCTTGCCGACATCCATGCCGCCGATGGCCCAGATAGCCCCCGAGCCGTCGTCGCCCAGCGTGGCGAGTTCCGTCGCCGACTTCATGGCCTCGATACGCAGGTAGCTGTGCTTGAAGTTGGCCGTCACCTTGTACATGCCCGTCATCGGCAGGAAGGTCAGCGTCTCGGGATCGGAGGCATCGGCCCGTTCGAAGAAATCACGGTCGACGTCCCAGTCGGCGAAGTCCGAAACGCCCGTCAGCGTGTAGGTCCGGTCCTTGGTCAGCGTGGTGACGATGCTGTAATTGTCATTGTCGACCATCGTCATCTCCGTCTCGCCGAAGAGCAGCTTGATGAAGGGAGACCCCTCGAAAGTCAGCAGGTTGAAGGTGATCGTGAACTCCCCGGCATTCGAATTGGCGAAGGGAATGGCGTCGGTCGAGTCGGCAACGACACCGCCCGACTCCGAATCGTAGCCGAAGGTCACCACCGAGCCCGAAGCGTCGAGTTCGGGCGTCGCGATATAGCCCTGCGGCTTCTGCGGGAAATCGTCCGTCACGGCGTACTCGTAGTCGTTGCCCGTAGGCTCCATGCGGTACTCCGCATCGCCGAGTACGAACGTCAGGTAGGCGGGCTTGGGACGCGACACGGCGAGCGAACGCTCCACGGTCGTGGTCCCGAAGCGGACGTTCTGCCCCACGAGGCGCAGCGTGGCGTCGCCGTCGGGAATGTTCTTGTAGAAGGGAAGCGTCACGGAGCCGGAGTAGGTTCCGTCGCTCTTGGTGCGGATCACCTCCTCGGCGACCATCTCGTCGTCGAAGAATACCTGCGCCTTGAGCGTCGAGAGCGCATAGCGGTCGGTCATCGTCACCTCGAAGTTGACCTTGCCGCCGTAGACGCCCGACGCATCGGCCGAAACGACGGTCATCTCGGGACCGACGTCGGTGGTGAGCAGTTCGGGATCGTCCTTGCACGCCGTCGTCGAGGCCGCGACGAGCAGCGACAATGCGATGTATTTCAGCGTTTTCATGTTCTGCGAATTTTAAAGGTTAGTTTTCGGCCCCGGCTCCCCAGCGGAACGAGGCGATCGACTTGGCCGGGATGGTGTATTTGAACGAACGGTCGGCGCTTTCGTACACGGCGACGGTCTGCTCGCCGGCGCTCCTGTTGAGCGCCACGAAGGCTTTCGATCCGTCGGGATTCTCAAAGGCCAGATAGGTCAGCCCCGACGCCGTGTAGCCCGACGCGCCGATGCGCACGGCCCCCGGCCGAATGACCTTGGCACACTGCGCCAGGTTGTAGTAGTGGCTGTTGTACTTGAGCGTCTTGTAGTCCGACGAATTGATGTCGATGGCGCCGTAGCAGGTCGTGCAGCCTCCGGGACGGTTGGGCGCACCCTTGTCGTCGAGCATCAGGTTCCACAGCAGAACCCCTTTGCCGTAACGGCTCAACGTCCCCAGGAAAATCGACTCGAAGTCGTCGATCACGCAGCTCTCGAAATTGTAGTTCCACGTGCCGATCGAAGCCTCCGTAAAGTAGATCGTCTTGTCGGGCGCGGCGGCGCGGATGTTGTCCAGCTCGCTCACGCTGCCCCCGTAGTTGTGCCAGGCCGAACCGTCGACCCACTGCGCCGCATCGGCGTCGGCATAGATGTTGAGCGGATAGTTCTGCTGGCCGGCGACGTTGTCGTAGTTGTAGTTGTGGTCGTAGCAGAGGATCTTGGTCTCGATGCCCGCGGCCCTGAACGCCGGGCCGAGTTTCTTGACGAAGGCTGCCTGGTCCTCCCACGGCATGTAGAGCGACATCGAATTGCCGTGGTTGAGCGGCTCGTTCTGGATCGTGATGGCGTAGATTGGGAATCCGTTCTCCTCCATTTCGCTGACCCACTGCACGAAATACTCGGCGTAGTCGTCGTAGTAGGCGGGATTCAGTCGGCCGCTGGTCCACGAGTTATAGGGTTTCGAAGGGTCGGCGACCGTGCCCTTCATCCACCGGGGGCACGTCCAGGGCGAACCCATGATCCTGATCTCGGGATTGATCGCCAGAATCTCCTTCAGAACGGGGAAGATACCCTCCTTCTCGATGTCGGGAATGGCGAAGAACTCGATGCCCTCCCGGTCGCAGCAGGTGTATTCGTCCATCGAGAAGTCCGAACCGCCGATATGCACGCGGATGAAGCTGAATCCTGCTCCGGTCTCGGGGTCGAAGCACTTTTTGAGGATTGCCGTACGGTCGGCCTGCGTCATTTGCAGCAGGTTGTAGCACGTGGCGCCGGTGATGGCCGGGCCGAAACCGTCGACGGTCTGGTAGGTCGTCGAGGGGTCGATCGTAACCCGGTAGGGCGACATCGAGACCTTCGAGTAGTCGAGCCCCTCCTCCGCGAAGAGGCGGTTGCCGTCGGCCGAGGTGACATAGGCGAGAACATCGCCCGTGACGGGATCGGGTTCGGGACCCGGACCGGGAGCCGGCGTATCGCCGTCGCTCCCGCTGGAACAGCATACGGCCCCGGCAAGCAGCAGCGAGCAGGTCAGCAGGCGCAGGTCGTTATTGATCGTGAATTTCATGGCAGAATCGCAATTTTAAGTTAATAACCCAGGTTTTGTTCGATGTTGGTGTTGTCCTCCAGCACCGAGGTCGGAACCGGCATCAGCACGCGGTTGTCGTTCATCGCACGGCGGGTCTGGAAGTAGGAGTCGTAGGACGAGGAGCCTCGGACGTTGACGCCGTCGCAGATTTCGAACAGTTTCGAATAGTCGTCGCCGTAACGCATCAGGTCGAACCAGCGGAAACCCTCCATAGCCAGCTCCAGGCGGCGTTCGTGCAACACGGCTTCGCGCATCCGGTCGGACGAGGCACGCTGCGCGTCGGTCAGCGGAGAGATGTTCGCACGGTCGCGGATCTCGTCCACGATGTCGGCGGCACCGCCCGGATCGTCCGTATTGGCCAGCGCTTCGGCATGCAGGAGCCGGATTTCGGCGAGGCGCATCACGTAGACCGGCGTCACGTTGGTCGGGAACTTGTGCATGAAAGCGTACTCATCGCTCGGATACCGGTACGACCAGCCGCACTCGTCGTAGATGACCGACGCATTCTTGCGCTCGGTGTCGCCCTCGGCATCGTAAGCGCGGGTCAGATTGCGCGACGGCGTGGCCCATTTGCCCCACGAGAAACTGTCGTTCGGAACATAGGCATTGCGGTGGAACATCATCCACATCCACGAACCCGACGTCTGGCTGGTCCACTGCACCTCGAAGATCGACTCGCGGGTGTTCATCGCGGCCATGCCCGTATCGCCGGTGGTGTAGGCCCAGAGGTCGCCGTAGCTGTCGCAAAGGCCGTAACCCATTCCCTCGACGGCCTGGCAGGCCGTGATCACCTTCGACCAGTCGCGGAACTCGCGCATGGAGTAGAAACGGGCCATCAGGCCGTAGGCGAATCCCTTGGTGATACGGAATTTGTTCGAAGCGTCCGTGTCGGGGGCGTAGAGGCAGGCGTACTCCTCGATGTCCTTGACGATCTGCTCGCCGACGGTCTGCTTCGACACGCGGGCCGGGAAATAGAGCGGATAGACCTCTTCGACGTTCCCGGCGTTGATGGCGGGCGGAATCTCCGTCAGCATCGGGATTTCACCGAATAGCTGCATCATGTTCATCCAGACATAGGCGCGCCAGCAGAGCGCCTCGGAGAGCCACTCCTGATACTCCTTCTCCGTGAGCGAGGGATCGTTCTCCTTCACGATGTCGATGTTGCAGATGACCTGGTTGGCATAGTCCACGGCATTCATCGAGTAGTTCCACAGGTTCGAGGCGAATTCGCTGTCGCTGTCGATCTGATTCTGCTCGACCGCCATAGTTTTGGCTTCGTTCGCCGCTCCGTAGGCATTGTCGGCCCGGCTTTCGGCAAGCGTGATCAGCTGATACCAGTAGGTCTGGAGATCGCCCTTCATGTAGTTGTACATGGCCGTAAGCTGCCCTTCGAGCAGCTCGCGGGTGTTGATGGCCGTCTCGGCATCACCCGTGCCGGAGGTGTTGTTCTCGGCATACATCGTCTCGGGGAATTTCTCAAGGCTGCACGACGTAACGGCAACACCCAGCGAGAGACCCGCGACTATTAAAAATATCTTTTTCATGATCGGTTCTTTTTTCAGTGGTTAGAAAGTGAGGTTCAGGCCCACGACGACCGTGCGCACGTTGGGATAGGTTCCCCAGTCGATGCCCATCTGCGTAGCGCTTTCCGACTGGCTCACCTCGGGATCGTAGCCCGAATAGTTGGTCCAGGTGATGAAGTTCTGGAGCGAAACGTAGGGCTGGATACGCGTGATGTTGATGCGTTTGAGCTTGGGCGAGGTGATGTCGTACGACAGGGTGATGTTCTTCACCTTGAGGTAGGAGCCGTCCTCGACCCAGTAGGTCGAGTTCTTCACGTTCCACGAGGGGTTGTCCGAGCGGAACACGTCGGTCTGCTGGCCCGGGATGCGCCAGCGGCGCAGAACCGTGGTCGTCTGATTGTTGCCCGAAGCCATTCCCTCGGTCTCGATGCGCGAGGCGTTGAAGATGTCGTTGCCGTAGGAACCCGTGATCAGGATGTTCAAGTTAAGCCCCTTCCACGAGAAGTTGTTGGTCATGCCGAAGGTGAACTTGGGATTGGCGTTGCCGATCCAGGTCTTGTCCAGCGGCGTGATCTCGCCGTCGCCGTTGCGGTCCTCGTAAACCAGGTCGCCCGTCTCGGGATCGACCCCCTTGGAGACATAGCCCCAGAACTTCGAAAGCGAATGGCCCGGAGTCATGCGCACGACGTTGTCGTTGGTCGCGTCGGAGGTCGTGGCGTAGTAGTAAACCTGCTTCAGGTTGAGTTTTTCGACCTTGTTGCGGTTGATCGAAACGTTCAGGTCGGTCGACCAGTTGAAATCCTTCTTGGCGATGTTGACCGACGAAAGGGTGATTTCGAAGCCCTGGTTCGACATCTCGCCGTCGTTGCGCGTGATGTTGGGATAGGGCGAAGGCAGGGGCACGCTCATCAGCATGTCCTCGGTGTACTTGTAGTAATAGTCGAGCGAAAGGCTCAAACGGTTGTTCAGAAGCGCGAAATCGAGTCCGACGTTGGTCTGCGAGGAGGTCTCCCACGTAAGGTCCTCGTTCTTGATGTTGCTGCGACCGCCGACCGTCGGCACGGCCTGCGCGTTCTCGGTCAGCGTCCAGTCGTAGTAGTTGGTGCTGTACTGCTGCATCCAGCCGTACTCCCCGAGGCCCGCCTGGTTACCGGTCTGTCCCCAGCCGGCGCGCAGTTTCAGGTCGTTGATCCACGACACGTCGCGCAGGAACTTCTCGCCCGAGATGCGCCACGCGGCCGAGAACGAGGGGAAGTAACCCCAGCGATGGCCGGGAGCCAGCTTCGAGGAACCGTCGGCGCGGAAATTGGCCGTCACGAGGTACTTGCTGTCGTAGTTGTACGACACGCGGGCCAGGTAGGACATGATCGACCACTCCGATTTGCCGTAGCTCTGGCCGCGGACGCCGCCGTTGTTACCGCCGTTCAGGTTGGGGATGGCGTTGTTGTTGGTCGAGGAGAAATAGGAGCGCGAGCCGCTCAGTTGCTCCCACACGGAGGTCGTGGCCGACGTACCGGCCATCACTTCGAGGCCGTGGCGGTCGAACGACTTGTTCCAGGTGAGGATGTTGTCGTAGACCATGCGCATATCGTCGGAACGGGTGTCCGACGCCGTGCCGTGCTGCGTCCGCCCGTAGGAGGTGCGGATCGGATCGAGGAACGACGACGAATGGACCCAGCGGCGGTCCATCGAAACCGTCGATTTGAAGGTCAGGCCTTTGGCCAGGTAGAACGTCAGGCCGCCGGAAAGCAGCAGACGGTCGGTGACATCCCGGTTGTAATCCGTGCGGGCCATGTTCTCACGCGGCGAGGTGAGGTTGGCGCCGTAAAAATCATTGTAGAACTGCTGGGGATTCTCGGTGTCCCAGATCGGCGCGTAGGTCGGGGTCGTGATGGCCGACACCACCACGCCGGCGCGGTTGGCGCCCTGGCCCGAGATGATCGTGCCCTTGGTGGTGTAGTGCGAAAAAGTCGTCGAGGCGTTGGCCGAAACCCATTTGAAAATCTTCTTGTCGAAGCTGGCCTTCACGTTGTAGCGGTCCGAAGAGGTGGTGTTGATGATGCCCTTTTCGTCGGTGTAACCGCCGCCGAGGTAATAGGACGAGTTTTCATCGCCGTTGGAGACCGAGAACTGGTAGTTCTGGTTGACGCCCGTCGAGTAGGTTTCGTCGAACCAGTCGGTCCGGTCGGTCAGATCGGCCGGAAGCCCCGACACGGCGCCGTTCTCCTGCATCAGGTCACGATACTGCCGGGCGTTGAGCACATCGTAGCTCTTGGTCACCTTCGAAATGCCGACGAAGGTCGAGAACGAAATCTCGGGACCCCGTTTCCGGCTGCCCTGCTTGGTGGTGATGAGCACCACGCCGTTGGCGGCGCGCGAACCATAGATGGCGGCCGACGAGGCGTCCTTCAGCACCTGCATCGACTCGATCTCGTTGGGAGAGAGGTAAGCGATGGCGTAGTTTCCTTCGCCCACGGGAACGCCGTCGACCACATAGAGCGGGTCGTTGCTCGACGAGATGGACGAAGCGCCGCGGACGCGGACCACCATGCCCTGTCCGGGAGAGCCGTTGGGCTGGATGACCTGCACACCGGCGGCTTTGCCCTGAAGTGCGCCCGAAGCCGAGGTGATCGGGCGGCGGGCCAGGTCGTCGGTCTTGACGATCGAAACGGCCGTCGTGAGGTCCTTCTGCTTGACCGTGCCGTAACCGATCGCCACCACGGCGTCGAGCGCCACGGCATCTTCGGCGAGTTTGACATCGATCTTCGTGCGGCCGTTGACGGGAACCGTCTGCGAAACGAATCCGAGCGACTGGAAAATCAGGTTAGCAGAATTCCCCCCCCCCTCGGAGTTTGAGGGAATAAGAGCCGTCCACGCCCGTCGTAGCGCCGTTCGTGGTCCCCTGCTCGATGATCGTGGCGCCGATAACGGGCAGCCCCGACTGGTCGGTGACCGTTCCCGTCACGGTCGGCGCCGACTGGGCGAAGGCCGCCGGCGCAAAAACGGTCAGCATCGCCGCCAGCACCAGCATCCACCCTCTCCGGCAGCCCGCTTGCAGTTTCTTGCAAAAATGTGCCATAGGAATTTAAGGTTTTAAGTTATAAGTTAATATTATAAATAGGTAAGGCGCAGTTCTTAAAAAATCAGCGTTCCATCGCCTTATTTCCGCTTAAATAAAAATAATCATCCTCCGCGACATGAAAAAAATTTAAACTGCAAATTGTAAACCCGAAACTCGTTTATAAAAATGCATCATGCTGTCAATCAATATATTAATTATTTGACAATTGCAAAAAAAAGTAGATCGGTCGGAATATATACAAACGTTCCGGCAGCCCGAAAGCGGCATATAATAAAATATTTTAAATAAATCCGGCTCCCGGCGCATGCCCCGTTCGCCGGGCGAACCGCCTGCCCGGTATTGATTTTCCCGAGATTATTTCTATCTTTGGTGTCGTAACGAGACTTTTATCAACCGGAACGCTTACCGCACCCGATTCGGTTTCGGAACCATCCGTCCTTTTAACTGTATTTGTCAGGACCAAACAGAGAACCGCCCGCAAATGAGAAACCTTCTGTCAACCGCACTGCTGCTCGCCGCAACGCTGTCCGCCTCGGCTCAAAACGACCTGAAAAGCGTGCTTTCGCAACTCGACGCCACCCTCGCGCACCGCGACTCCTACATCGCCGGACGCGAACAGCGGATCGAGTCGCTGAAAAACATACTCCGGAAATCGGACTTCTCGGACGCCCAGCGCTACATCCTCAACCAGCAGCTGATCGACGAATACACCCCCTATCAGGCCGATTCGACCATCGACTACCTCTACCGCAACATCGCCCTGGCGACGCGCATGAACGACGCGGGACACCTCAACGAGAGCCGTATCCAGCTGGCCTACCTGTACAGTTCGGCGGGCATCTACCTCGAAGCGGCGAACATGCTGAAACTGGTCGACACCACGGCGCTGGACCGCAGGCAGCTGGTCGACTACTACATCGCCCGCCACAAACTCAACGACGAACTCCAGCTCTACTCCCACGATTCGGCGCAGGGACACGAATCGTGGCGGCTTACGGAGATCTACGCCCGGCTGATCGTGGACAACACCGAGCCGGAGTCGGCCACGCACCTCAACTTCCGGCTCCGCCAGGCGATCGGTGCCCGCGACTACCCGCAGGCCGTGGAGATTTCCGAGCGGCTGTGCAGCACCCTGCAACCCCTTTCGCGCGAATACGCCGAGGCGTCGTACATGCGCGCCCTCGTGGCGGACCTGATGGACGACACTCCCACGGCGCAGGTGTGGTTCGCACGCTCGGCGATGACCGACATCCAGCTGGCGATCCGCGACAACGCCGCGCTGAAAAGCCTTGCCAACACGCTGCTCGACGACGACAACATCCAGCGCGCGATGCGCTACATGCGCATCGTGATGGACGACGCCCGGTTCTTCAACTCACGGCTCCGCCCGTGGCAGGACGCACTGGCGCTGCACGTCATCGAAGAAGCCTACCGCGTCCGGCGGCAGCGGATGGACACCATGTACAACATCTTCGTCCTGTCGATCGCCGGCTTCATGCTGCTGGCGGTGGGCGGCGTGATCTTTGTCCTGCGGCAGAACCGCAAGCTGAGCCTCGCACGGCTCGAATTGCAGCAGGCCAACAACCGGCTCAACATTTCGAACAAGGACCTCCAGCACATCAACAAGCGGCTGGCCGGGCTGAACAGCCAGATTTCCGAGGCCAACGAAGTGAAGGAGGAGTATATCGGCATCTTCCTGACGATGTGCTCGGAGTACATCGACAAAATCATCGACTCGCGCCGCCACGTACGCCGCCTGCTGCGTGACGGCCGCGTCGACGAACTGCGGAAGGAGTACTCCCCGACCGACGGCGACAGCCGCGAACTGGAGGAGTTTTACCACAACTTCGACACGACGTTCCTGCAACTCTACCCCACGTTCATCGAGGATTTCAACTCCCTGCTGGACAGGGAGGCGCGCATCGAACCGAAAAAGGGCGAACTGCTGACGACCGAGCTGCGCATCTTCGCGCTGATCCGGCTGGGCATCAACGACTCTTCGAAAATCGCCGCGCTGCTGCGCTACTCCGTGAGCACGATCTACAACTACCGGTCGAAAATCAAGGGGCACACGCTCGTCTCGCGCGATGATTTCGAGGAGCGGATCAAGACCATCGGAGCTTTCAGCCCGCAGCACCTCTGACCGGTTCCGGAGGACGGGCTGTCGCCGTCATCCCGGAGCGCACAAAGCAAGACCGCGAATTCCTTCGCGGTCCTTTCCCATACGTAAAACGCAGGCGGGATTCATCCGTCCGGTTCCCGCTCCTGAAGGCAAACAGCCGCAGGATTTTCATTGCGAGGCTGCCCCTCCGGAGATTCGCCATTGCGGGACTGTTCCGGTCTCTCCCGATGAATCGTCCATGCGGGGCCGTCTCCGGCCGACAAAAAAAGACCGCGGAGAAAATCCTCGGTCTTCTATAATAGCGGGAGTCTCTTCCCCCCCCCCGGCGTTCCGGACGGAACGCGGACTTTACTCGGCCTGCTGCTCGGTCTGTCCGGCAGAGGGAATCTCGGCCTGCGGCATCGTAGCGGCGGCCTCGGACTCGATGACACGCTCCTGAAGCGCCTTGGCGTCCTTCGAAATCTCCGAATTGCTGTCGGCGACCAGACCACGGTCCATGGCCAGCGTAGCCGCAAGGCTCAAGACCACGATGACAATGGCCATCGACCAGGTGAATTTCTCCAGGAAGTTCGTAGTCTCGCGCACACCCATCACCTGGTTCGACGCGCCGAAATTGGCGGCCATGCCGCTCTTGGGGTTCTGCACCAATACCGCCAGGATCACCAGTACGCTCGCAACGAGTATCAGGGCAATGCAAATCGTGTATAACATATTACCTTAAATTTTAATATTGTTTTCTATTTTGCCAATAAGTTCGGCAAAGTAAACACTTTTTTCGGGATTTCGCAAACTTAATTTACGATAAATCGCCACGGACTTGTCACGAAGGCCTTGAGCGAGATAGATTTCGGCCAGTTCCTCGGTAACCACCTCGTCGTCGTCGTCCAGTTCGGGCTGCAGGACGACTTCCTCCTCGGGTTCGCCCTCGCCGGCGACAATGCGCAGGTCCTCCTCCTGCAGGAAACGTTCGATGATCTCCTCCGAGGAGAGCTGCGTGAGCGCCGAGGCGTCGACCGCGGCCCTGCGCAGCGAACTCTCGGCCCGCCACGGGGCCATCAGCGCCACCCGCGGGTCGGATTCGCCCGTAAGCCCTTCGCACAGGATGCGCCCCGGGAGAAACCACGGAAAGCGCACCGCGAGGTCCGCGGCTTCGGCCCCGGAAGGCTTCTCCGCCCTGCCGGGAGCCGCAAAGTATGTTTTCAGGTCGGACATCGCGCGTCGGGATTACCAGTTGGAGGCCGCGGCCTGGAAAATGTCGGTCACGATCTTGTCGACGATCTGCGGAATCAGCTCGCCTTCGACCTCCGTAAGCAGTTTCGTGGAGTCGTAGTCCTCGTAGGCCTGGAAGGTGCGGTTGAACGACATCTTCTCGTCGAGGGCGTTGGTGAAGCGCACCTTGACGGTGATCGTCAGGCGGTTCAGCAGCGCGTAGTCGTCGCTCGACACCGAGGCCGTCGTCGACGTGTAGTTGACGATCTCGCCCTCGAAGGCGAAGTCGCCGCCCTCGTCGACCTGCATCAAGCGCGTGCGGCGCGTGAACATGTCGACCAGCGCCTCGGTGAGCGTCGAACTCAAAATCGGCGAAACCATCGTGGCGTTATTGGGGAAGTAGGCCACCGAAAAGGTCTTGGCATCGGGCGGAATCGAGGCGCCCGACAGCGAATATTTGATGGACACCCCGCAGCCCGTTAGGAGCGCGGCGCAAAGGCCCAGTATCGTAAGTCTGATCTTCATAAGCTAAATTTCCTCTATACCTAACTCCTTTATCTTGCGGTATAGTGTGCGCTCCGACATGAAAAGTTCGGCGGCAGCCTCGCGTCGGCGGCCGTTGTTGCGGCGCAGGGCGCGGACGATCTGCTCGCGCTGCATGTCGGCTTTGGTCATCTCGCGGGGCGGCTCGTCGGCCACCTCCTCGCTCTCGGCGTAGACCGGGGGCTGGGGATAGGCCGCGACGGCCGGAACGTAGCTGCTCTGCGCCGTGGTCGGCAGCAGGGCCTTGACGTCATGGACCGGCTCGGGGCACGGCACGCCGCCTTTCGCCAGTTCGGAGATCATCCGCTTGAGGTCGTTGATGTCGGCGCGCATGTCGAACAGCACCTTGTAGAGCAGTTCGCGCTCGGTCGACATCGTGTCGTCCATGCGCATCGCCCCGGCGTGCATCGGCGCGCCTCCGCCCTGCGGGGGCAGGTATTTCGCCAGCACCTCGGAGGTGATCACCCGGGTCTGCTCGATGGCCGAAATCTGCTCGGCGACGTTCTTCAGCTGGCGGATGTTGCCCCGCCAGTAGTAGCTCTTCAGCATCTCGCGGGCCGCGTCGTCGAGCGTCACGGCGGGCATGCGGTACTGCACGGCCACGTCGGCGGCGAACTTGCGGAACAGCAGCGGAATGTCCTCCGGACGTTCGCGCAGCGAGGGAACCGTGATGGGGACCGTCCCCAGGCGGTAATAAAGGTCCTCGCGGAAACGCCCCTGGGCGATGGCCTCCTGGAGGTTCATGTTCGTGGCGGCGACCACGCGGACGTTGGTCTTCTGCACCTTCGACGAACCGACGCGGATAAACTCGCCCGTCTGGAGCACGCGCAGCAGGCGCGCCTGCGTCGGATGCGGCAGTTCGGCCACCTCGTCCAGGAAGATCGTACCGCCGTCGGCCTCCTCGAAATAGCCCTTGCGGGCCTCCACGGCGCCGGTAAAGGAGCCTTTCTCGTGGCCGAACAGCTCGGAGTCGATCGTACCCTCGGGAATCGCCGCACAGTTGACGGCGATGTATTTGCTGTGCTTGCGCGCGGAATAGGCGTGGATGACCTGCGGGAAGAACTCCTTGCCCACGCCGCTCTCGCCCGTGACGAGCACCGTCAGGTCGGTCGGGGCCACACGCAGGGCCACCTCCAGCGCCCTGTCCAGAAGCGGGGAGCTGCCGATGATGCCGAAGCGTTGTTTTACGGTGGTGATCTCTGTCATTTATTCGGGTTGTTCGGGTTGGGATGCGGCGGACGGGAGCGCAGCCGCCTGCGGAAGTTCGATGTATTCGTTTTCGGCCTGTTTCTCCCGGGCGTCGCGCCACAGTCCGAAGGCGATGGCCGCCACGGCCAGCACGGCGGCGATCACGGCGATCCAGATGAACCGGTCGGCGCGGCGGCGCGGCACGCGGTCGACGTAGCGGTAGGCATCGGTGCTCTTCGGCGGCTTGCCGTAGCGCAGTCCCCGCACCGAGGGATCGGGATTCATCTTCGCTGAAGCCGACACGCGCGGCTCCGCGAAAGCCGTCTTGACTGCCTCGGCCACCTTCTCGGGTTGCAGCGTCGGGCGCTTCCGGCCGGCCGGTTCTTCCGCGGGGGATTCCGCCGCGGGACGCGGCTCGTAGACGAAGGCGATGGTGGCATTGGGACCGGGTTTCATCACCCCGAAGCCCTCCAAAGAGTACTCCGAGCCGTGCTCCACGGCATGGCGGATCTCGAAAACGAAGCGGTCGATCTCGCCCGCGGCCTCCAGTTCGCCCAGCCCCCCGGCGCGGAGAAGTCCCCGCAGCACGCCGTCGTCGCGTTTGAGCAGTTCCGAAAAGACGACGCTCCGGCCCGGCTCCTTGACGATGAACGTTCCGAGTTGGGGTACGACGAGCCGCTTGTGCGACTCCAGATATTGTGTCAGGGTATGAATCAGCACGGTTGAAAATCCTTTAAATCCGGGTTCAAAATTACCCTTTTTCAGCGGAAAAAGCAATATTCCGGAGGGCTTTTTCAAAATAATCGGGCAAAGTGTTGGTTATCCGAAAAATATTCGCCTATTTTGCATCCCGGTTTTTTCAAAAATCCGGGCGAGCTACTTTCGCCCGAAAATTGCAAAGTAACCGAGCCGGATTGTAAAAAACTTACCGAACGAGCCATGAAAGACAAGTACATCGACCTGATCGAACAATCGTTCGATTTCCCGCAGGATGAGTTCTCCGTCGAGGATAACGAGCTGAATTTCCACGACATTCCGCTGATGGAACTGATCAAACAGTACGGAACTCCGCTCAAAATCACCTACCTGCCGAAGATCTCCCAGCAGATCAACCGCGCCAAGCGCATGTTCAACGTGGCGATGGCGAAGGTCGACTACAAAGGTTCGTACAATTATTGTTACTGCACCAAGTCGAGCCATTTCTCGTTCGTGCTGGAGGAGGCCATGAAGAACGACATCCACCTGGAAACCTCGTCGGCCTACGACATCCACATCATCAACGCCCTCTACGACGGCGGCATCATCGACAAGGACCGCTACATCATCTGCAACGGATTCAAACGCCCGCAGTACGTCGAGAACATCGCCCAGCTGGTCAACGACGGCTTCTCGAACACGATCCCCGTGCTGGACAACAAGGAGGAACTGGAGCTGTTCGAGGACTCGTTCACCAAGAAGTGCAAAGTCGGCATCCGCATCGCCTGCGAGGAGGAGCCCAAGTTCGACTTCTACACCTCGCGGCTGGGAATCCGCTACAACGACATCGTCGATTTCTACAAGGCAAAACTCCGCAACAGCAAGAAATTCCAGCTCAAGATGCTGCATTTCTTCATCAACACCGGCATCAAGGACACGGCCTACTACTGGAACGAGCTGTCGAAGTGCATGAACGTCTACTGCGAGCTGAAGGCCATCTGTCCCGAGCTGGACAGCCTCAACATCGGCGGCGGTTTCCCGATCAAGAACTCGCTCAACTTCGAATACGACTACGAGTACCTCACCGAGGAGATCGTGGCCCAGATCAAGAACATCTGCCAGCGCAACGGCGTCGAGGAACCCAATATCTTCACCGAATTCGGCTCGTTCACCGTGGGCGAAAGCGGCGCGGTGCTCTACTCGATCGTCAACCAGAAGCAGCAGAACGACCGCGAGAACTGGTACATGATCGACTCGTCGTTCATCACCACCCTGCCCGACACATGGGGCATCAACCAGCGCTACATCATGCTGGCCGTGAACAACTGGGACAAGGAATACCAGCGCGTGCTGCTCGGCGGGCTGACCTGCGACAGCGAGGATTTCTACAACTCGGAGTGCCACACCAGCGCCATCTTCCTGCCCAAACTCGAAGCGGGCAACACGCAGTACATCGGATTTTTCCACACGGGAGCCTACCAGGAGTCGCTCGGTGGCTTCGGCGGCATCCAGCACTGCCTGATCCCCGCGCCCAAGCATGTGATCATCGACCGCGACAAGTCGGACAACGAGTATTACACGCGCCTGTTCGCCAAGGAGCAGTCCTACCGCTCGATGCTGCGCATACTCGGGTATTGAATCCGAACGTCCCGCCGGGGCGCGTGTTATCCACCTAAAAAATCCACCTCTTTCGGGGTGGATTTTTTAGGTGCGTCCCGATCCGGTCACGCGTTCAAATAACGCCACACAATCAGCAGGATAGCGACGACAAAATACAAAACGACGACGATATTGCCCATTACGTTCCGAAACCGGACGGCCCGGACGGACTCCCGGTGCGATCTGTGCCCCAGACGGACACAGGCGATCACATAACCGATCCGGACCGCAATCCCGACAAAAATCGCCATACAAACGACATCGATGACAAAATCCGCCGCCGCTCCCGGCAGAAACCAACTCATGATGAGCAAAAGAAAACCGGCAGTGACACCCCAGTCGACCCACGGGTCCCTGCCCAAAGCCTGCAAATATCCGTACCAACGCGGAGTGTCCGTCTCTTTCATCCCGGATTCCGATTTTAATAATAAGCTGTTATTCGCTCTCTCGTCCGCCGCCCTCACGCTACAAATATAAAAAAATCAAACCGCATTCGCAACCGCCCGTTCCGAATATATCAAAAAAACAGATAACACGCACCACCCCACAGCGCCTTTTCGCGACAATTCGGAGCGAAGCGGTTCCGATTCCGGAAAAAATTCGTAACTTCGGCGTCAAAACGTGAATTTCAGCCTCACATGGAAAACAAAATACGGATCTGGATAGCGGCGGTTCTCGCGGTAGCCGTGCTCTTCCTTTCCGGCCAGGCCCGGGCAGAAGGAGTGTCGCCCGGAACCGTTCATGCGGACGAAACGGCCACGGGTGCGCCGGACGCCGGACCGGACAGCGCCGCCTACCGCTGCAACTACCTGAACGACCACTATACAAGGGGTTACAAGGCCGGTTACCGCGCCGGATTCCGGGACGGACAACAGCGCCGGGAATACCGTCCCGAGCGCCGCTACGCCGACGGATCGGTTGTCCAGCCCCGCGACACGACCGCTTCCGGACGCCGCTTCATGCACCGCATCGGCGCGGAGTTCCGCCCCGAATACATCTTCCCGACCAACCCCTTCGTCGAAGGCGAGAACCGCGCCGGACAGCCCATCGACCTCTCCCTCTCGGGACACCTCCGCTACTCGTTCCAATTCCGCCCCGGGTCGATTCCCGACCAGATTTACGGCGGCGCCTACCAGGGTATCGGGGCCGCCTATTACGACTTCGGAAATCCCGACGAACTGGGCAACCCGATTGCCGTCTACCTGTTCCAGGGCGCGCGCATCGCGCGGATCAGCCCGCGGCTGTCGTTCAACTACGAGTGGAATTTCGGCCTCTCGTTCGGCTGGAAACCCTACGACGACGCCGTGAACCCCCTCAACAAGATGATGGGGTCGAAGATGAACGCCTATCTCAACGCCGATTTCTTCCTCGACTGGCGCGTCACGCGCGAGGTGGACTTCACGGCGGGTTTCAGCCTCACGCACTTCTCCAACGGCAACACCAAATTCCCCAACGCGGGACTCAACGCCGTGGGACTGCGCGCGGGCCTGACCTACAATTTCGGGCGGAAGTCGGCCGAAATGGCCCCGCGGACGGTCTGCCCCGCATTCCCGCGCCATTTCAGCTACGACCTCACGCTGTTCGGCTCGTGGCGGCGCAAGGGCATCGAGGTCGGCGACAAGCAGTATGCCGCGCCGGATGCCTACACGGTCCTGGGATTCAATTTCGCCTCGATGTATAATTTCGGCTACAAGTTCCGCGCGGGCGTGTCGCTCGACGGCGTGTACGACGGCAGCGCCAACGTCGCCATCGCCGACCAGATCGTAGAGATGGGCAGCAGCGCCGACCTTGCGGTAGAGAAACCCGGCGTCGACAAGCAGCTGGCGCTCGGCGTCTCGGCCCGCGCCGAGTTCGTAATGCCCTATTTCAACATCGGGGTCGGCCTGGGAACCAACTTCCTGCACAAGGGCGGCGACCTGAAGGCCTTCTACCAGATGCTTACCCTGAAGGTGGCCGTGACGCGCAGTTCCTACGTCCACATCGGTTACAGCCTCCGCGATTTCCACATGCCCAACTTCCTGATGCTGGGCGTCGGCTACCGCTTCAACAACAAATACCCGCGACACCGCTGACACGAAAGAGCCCCGGAACATTCCGGGGCTTTTTCAGGACCGGACGGCGTGCGTCACACCCCGAAGAGGAAGACGAAAGGCCTGGCGCTGCGGCGGAATTTCGCCGTGGCGTCGCCTGCGTAGGTCTGCCCGCCGGCAAGCGTGAGGGTGCGCTCGCCGCTGCCCTTCGAAAAGTCGATCGCCGCCAGGTCGACCCAAAAGGTCTCCATGGCCAGCGTCGGTTCGAAATAGTAGACCCGGTTCTTCTGGTCGCAGACCGTGCGCCAGCGCGTCGAGGCGATGTGCGGCTTGTCGGGCGTGGAGATGCCGTAGGGAACCGAGACGTTACGCATGACCGACATCACGGCCGGCACGGCGATCTTCGGGTCGGAGGTCTGCTCGACGGCGTTGATGTAGAACGACGCCCGCACGAAGCGGTCCGGAGCGCGGTTGGTCCCCGGCAGCATCGTCAGACCGCCGATTTGCTGCCAGTAGCCGAGGATTGCCAGCTGATCGTCGTAGAAGGGCGAATTGGTCATCACCTGGTACTGCCGTCCGTGGTGGATTTCCAGTTTGCCGTCGCGGTACTCGAAGATCGCGCTGTCGCCCGAAGCGTCGGAAACGGCCAGGTGGAGCCGCGACTGCACGCCGTTGGGCAGGTCGGGAGCGTCGATGCGGAACTTCTCCTTCGAAAGTTCGGCCACGGCCTCGTCCACGGTGGCGAAATTGTCGAGCACATACTGCGTCCAGATGCTCAGCCCCATGACGGGGCGCGTGTCGCCGGGGCGTTCGTAAACCGACTCGGGCAGGAACAGCAGGCTGGCGACCAGCCCGGCCTCGTTCATGCCGTCGGCGACGCCGATGTCGTAACCGGCGGCCGAGAGCGAGCCGTATTTCGAGGTCCAGAAGACGGTGTTGTCCGTATTCGCCCCGCGGCGCTGGGTCCCCCGCGGGAAGATGTAAAGGTTGGTGAGCGGATCTTCGCGCCAGTCCATCGTGCGGCCCGTGACGGTCATGCCGCCGGGTCCGAGGTAGACGGCGCGGGTGCAGGCTTCGGCCTGCGGAGGGAAGACGGCCAGCGCAGCGGCGCTCAACATCATTAGGAGGGGTGTTTTCATAGGCTACGAAAATTTAGAATTACACGCGTCATGCTTCAAATCGGGTGCTAAACGGGTATTTCCGGAAAAATAAATTTGATCTTTCGCGCAGTTTGCCTTATCTTTACGGGAAATTGACTTTCCCGACATGAAATCTTTTCTGCGCATCCTTCTGCCGGCCGCCGCATGCGGCCTGTTGCTCGCAGCCTGCTCACAGCGGCAGACGACCCTGAAATTCATGAGTTACAACATCCGCAACGGCCGCGGCATCGACAACGTCCAGGATCTCGGGCGCGTGGCCGAGGTGATCAACCGCACGGCTCCCGACATCGTGGCCCTGCAGGAACTGGACAGCGTGACCGGACGCATGGCCGGACGCTTCATCCCCGGGGAGCTGGGCGAAATGACGGGCATGCACGCCCGCTTCTGCCGCGCCATCGACTACGACGGCGGCGCCTACGGTGTCGGCCTGCTGTCGCGCGACGAACCGCTCGCCGTGCGCCGTATCCCGCTTCCGGGACGCGAAGAGGCCCGCGTACTGTTCGTCGCCGAGTTTCCCGGCTACGTGGTCTGCGTCACCCACCTCTCGCTTACGCCCGAGGACCAGCGCGCGTCGCTGCCGATCATCCGCACGGTCACCGACACCTGCCGCAAACCGGTGCTGCTGGCCGGAGACTTCAACATGAAGGTCGCCAAAACCGTTCTCGACGGGCTGGGCGGCACATTCCGGCCCCTTTCGGACACCACGCAGATGACTTTCCCGTCACAGAACGCCTCCATCCGCATCGACTACATCCTCGGCCGCGGACTGCCCGCATCGGCCGTCGTCACCGAGCGGCAGGTGGACCACACGACCGTCGCCTCGGACCATTGTCCGCTGTGGGTATCGCTCGCGTGGAAAGAGTAGCCGATCCCCGTGTTAAACAAATATAGGTAAAATACGGGAAGGTACAAAACCGAATTGTGCCCACCGGACTTTTCCGTACCTTTAGGGTCGTAACGACCCTTTTAGCAGTCGGAAGGTTTCACGGAGCCGCACGCAATCCGGTTTTGCGGCCATCCGACTTTTTCGTACCTTTGTATAAAACCAGATACCGATGCAGATCACCAAAGCCGAATTCAAATGCTCCTCCGAGCGCATTTCCCAGGTTCCGAAGGACGACCTGAAAGACATCGCCTTCATCGGGCGGAGCAACGTCGGAAAATCGTCGCTCATCAACATGCTCACCGCCCGCGCAGGACTGGCCAAGGTGTCGGGAACGCCCGGAAAAACGCGCCTCATAAACCACTTCCGCATCAACGACGCCTGGTATCTGGTCGACCTGCCCGGCTACGGCTACGCCCGCACGTCGAAAACCCAGCGCAGCGAGTTTTCGAAACTGATCACCGACTACGTCGTCAAGTGCGAGAAGATGCACTTCCTGTTCGTGCTGGTGGACATCCGGCTCGAACCCCAGAAGATCGACCTGCGGTTCATCGAGATGCTGGGCGAAAACGGCATCCCCTTCGGCATCATCTTCACCAAGGCCGACAAGCTCTCGAAAACCCAGCGCGAAAAGAGCGTGGAGCGGTTCCGGGCCGCGCTCGCCCAGCAGTGGGAGGAACTGCCGCCGATGTTCGTCTCCTCGTCGGAAAAGGGCGCGGGACGCGAGGAAATCCTCGCCTTCATCGGCGAATGCCTGCAACAGAACTGACCCCTGCCGTCCCGGAACGGGAAGAAGCGCACCGGGGACCCGGAGCCAAAACCGGCCCGCGGCGGAAAAGTTTAACCGAATGTTGAAAAAACACGCCCGTGCGGACGTGTTTTTTCATCGTATTGTCCTATATTTGCAACGTCAAAAAAATCCTCGAAATCTATGGCTATCCACAAAATCAAAATTTTCACCGGTCGCGATTCGGAGTATCTGGCCAAAAAGATCGCCGCAAGCTTCGGCACGACGCTCGGACAGTCGGAAGTCCTGCGTTTCAGCGACGGCGAATTCCAGCCCTGCTACAACGAGTCGATCCGCGGCTGTACGGTCTTCATCATCCAATCGACCTTCCCGCCCTCGGACAACCTGATGGAACTGCTGATGATGATCGACGCCGCGCGCCGCGCTTCGGCCTATCAGGTCGTGGCCGTGATGCCCTACTTCGGCTGGGCGCGCCAGGACCGCAAGGACCGTCCCCGCGTACCGATCGGCGCCAAACTGGTAGCCAACATGCTGATGGCCGCAGGTGTCGACCGCGTGATGACGATGGACCTGCACGCCGACCAGATCCAGGGATTTTTCGACGTTCCGGTCGACGCCCTCTATGCCAGCGGCATCTTCGTGCCCTACATCAAGAGCCTCAACATCGAGGACCTCTCGATCGCGGCCCCCGACATGGGCGGCGCCAAACGCGCCAACACCTACTCCAAGCTGCTGGGCACGCCGATCATCATTTCGCACAAGGAGCGCGCCAAGGCCAACGTCGTGGGCAAGATGACGGCCATCGGCGACGTCGAAGGCCGCAACGTGCTGATCGTCGACGACATGATCGACACGGCCGGCACGATCTGCATGGCCGCCGACATGCTCATGTCCCGCGGTGCAAAGAGCGTCCGTGCGGCCATCACCCACCCGGTGCTCTCCGGCCCGGCCTACGAGCGCATCAACGAAAGCGCGCTGGAGGAGGTAATCGTGACGGACTCCATTCCGCTCAACCCCGACAAGGACCTGCACAAATTCACGGTGCTGTCGGTCGCCGACCTCTTCGCCGACGTGATCGAGCGCGTGCACAACTACAAGGAGATTTCCTCGATCTTCTCCAAATAGGAAACCCCGATTCCACAAAAAACACCCGGAGCGCCGATCGCTTCGGGTGTTTTCTTGATGCGCACCGGCCGACGCACCGGCCCCATCGCCCCGCGCCGCCCACCGAAAAAGCCGGAATCCGCGAAAGGGCGCAAAAAAGGCGGGAACCGGCAAAAGTCCCCGCCCCTGTTATCCGGTTTCAAGCTACTTGAAAGGCGAATCCGGCTCCCGGGACATCACCAGGTAGAACATCCGGTCGAGGAACGCCGGAGCGAACTTCTTGACGAAGTGCGTCGCACGGCCCTCGATCTCCATCAGGCAGAGGCGTTTGCGCTTCAGGATGCCCTTCGCCACGATGCGGGCCACTTCATCGGGAGTCATCATCTTCGCCTCGTCGCGCGGGGTTTCGCCCTGCTGCTTCCCGTCGGCCGTGAGGGCCGAGAACCGGACGTTCGAGGCGGTGAACCCCGGACAGGCGATCATCACATGGAGTCCCTTTTTGAGATTCTCGATGCGCAGCGTTTCGAGGAATCCCGTCATGGCGTACTTCGAAGCCGAATAACCCGTGCGGCCCGGCAGTCCGTGCAGTCCCGCGACGGAGGAAATGCCCACGACGGAGCCTTTCGACGCCTGAAGATACGGGAGCGCGTATTTGCAGCAGTTGACCGTGCCCCAGAAGTTGACGTCCATCAGTTTGTGCAGCACCCCGAGGTCCACGTCGTCGAAAACGGCGCGCATCGAGATGCCCGCGTTGCAGATCAGCACATCCACGCCGCCGAACTCCCGGACGGCGGTGTCGATCAGCTCCCTGCACTCTTCGGGTTTCGTCACGTCCACCCCGCAGTAGGCCGCCTGCCCGCCCCGGGCGCGGATGTCGCCCGCCAGAAGTTGCAGCTTCTGCACGCTGCGCGCTCCGAGCACCACTTTCGCACCCTGGGCGGCGTATACCTTCGCCATCGCCTCGCCGATGCCCGACGATGCCCCCGTAATGACGATGACCTTATTTTCCAATGTCTTCATGCTTTTCCTTTATTTCTATTTCCAACATATCATAGGCCAGATGCACGCCCGGAGGAAGTGTCGCGTCCGTCGCGGCGTGGAGGCCGATTTCGTGGGACATATGCGTGATATACGCCTCGCGCGGCCCGACGCGGCGGATCAGCGCCAGCGCTTCCGCAAGGTTGAAGTGCGAAGGATGCGGGGCGAAACGCAGCGCATTGACCGCCAGCACCTCCACCCCGCGCAGCTTTTCGGCCTCGGCGTCCTCGATGGTCTTGAAGTCCGTCAGGTAGGCCAGCGGCCCGATGCGGAAACCCGTGACCTCGAAGCGCTCGGAATGGTGGCCCGACACGGGCACGATCTCCACATCCCCGACCCGGAACGGCCTTGCGGTGTCGATTTCATGCAGTTCGATCTCCGGCACGCCGCGGTATTTGTCCTGCGCAAAGGCGTAGTCGAAATCCTTGCGCACGCACTCCAGCGCCCGCGGAGCGGCGTAGATGTGGACCTTGTGGACGGTCGGCGGGTAATCGACGAAATTGAAGGCCCTGACGTCGTCCAGTCCCCCGATATGGTCCTTGTGCTCGTGCGTCAGCAGAATGGCGTCGAGATGCCGCACGCCCGTGCGGAGCATCTGGTAACGGAAATCGGGTCCGGCGTCGATGACGATGCGCACGCCCCGCGTTTCGACCATCGCCGAGGTGCGCAGGCGGTTGTCGCGCGGGTCCGCCGACGTGCAGACCTTGCAGCGGCAGCCGATGACGGGCACGCCCTGCGACGTTCCGGTTCCCAGAAAGGTGAGTTTCATGAATGCAAATGTAGAAAAATTAGCGCAATTTCCGGCACTTTGTGAAGCATTGCTTCATTTTTCGCATCGCATCGCCACACACGTTTCGATTTCGGACAACGCAACGCACCACGCAAAAATTCCCGGACAAGCTGCATCCGGTTTCTGATTATCGCGGAGCAGGCCTGGCCATAACGCAGTTCGGCCCGGACGGGACATACACGACGTATTTCCCGTCCGGGCCGGACAAAGCAGGGCAAAAGATGCCCGTGAGAATCAGAAACCGCTTTCGATGTTCCAGACAAACGCCCGGGACCCCTGCATCCTGGTCGCAGCGTCCAACTCGCGGAAGGCGTCCATCAGCGGAGCCACCTTCTCGTCGTCGACGATGGCCAGGATCGAGGCGTTCATCGAAGGCCACGCATGCGTGCCGTAGTGGGGTTCGCCGTCGACCGAGCCGCGGCCCTCGGTCAAGGCCCATTTGGTGAAGCCGCGGATGCCCTGCTCGTCGAGGATGGCGTTCACCCGGTCGGTCAGCGCCTGGTTGTATGACAAAAATACTGCTTTCATAGTTGTTTTCCCTTATTAATGTACACTTGCCTGGTGTTCGGCCGCGAGGCGCGCCAGTTTCTCGCGCTCCTTGCGCTGCGAACGGTTCACGAGGATCGAATAGAGCACCGGAACGATGAACAGCGTCAGGATCGTCGAGAAGGTCAGACCGCCGATCACGGCGATACCCATCGGCTGCCACGTCTCCGAACCGGCTCCCGTGCCGATAGCGAGCGGAAGCATACCCAGGATGGTCGTGAACGAGGTCATCAGCACCGGACGCAGACGGCTTTTGCCGCCGGCGATCACCGCGTCGAAGACGCCCGAACCGCGTTCGATCAGCAGGTTCATGTAGTCCACCATCACGATACCGTTCTTCGTCACTATACCCACCAGCATGATGGCTCCGATCAGGGCGATGAGCGACAGCGGCGTGGAGGTCATCCACAGCGCGAGGAACACGCCCGTAAAGGCGAACGGAATGGTGAACATGATGATGAACGGGAACTTGAGCGACTCGAACTGCGTGGCCATCACGATATACACCAGAATGACGATCAGGATGAGCAGCGTTCCCAGGTCGCCGAAGGCGTCGCCCTGGTCCTCGACCGTACCGCCCACTTCGAGGTCCACGCCGTCGGGCGTGGGATACTCGGCGATGAGTTTGCCGACCTCGGCCACCACGTCGCCCAGCGCGACGCCGGCCCCGAGCGTAGACTGGACCGAAATGACACGCTGGCGGTTCTCGCGCTCGATCATCGGCGCGGCGTACTCCTCCTCGACGGTTCCCACCTCCTTGAGCTTCACGGGGCGGCCCTGCGCATTGTAGAGCGTGATGTTCTCGACGTCCTCGATGCGGTTGCGGAACGGCTCGGCATAGCGCACGATGATGTCGTACTCGTCGCCGTCCTCGCGGTATTTCGAAGCCACGAGGCCGTCGATGCGGTTGCGCACGGCCTGCGACGCCACGGCGCTGCTGATGCCGTAGTACGACAGACGGTCACGGTCGAAGACGACGTTGTACTCGGGACGCAGGTCGTCACGCGAAAGTTTCACGTCGCGCACGCCCTCCAGATGGCGCATCTTCTCCTTCAGGTCGTTGGCGATGGCGTTCGTCACGTCCATGTCGTAGCCGAAGACCTTGATGTTCACCGTCGCCGAACCGCTCATGCTGCCCGACATACCGCCGGGAGTCACCGTGTACTGGCGAATCTCGGGGATATTGTCGAGGTCCTCGCGCAGCAGGTCGGAAACGACGTAGATCGAACGCTCGCGCTCCTCCACGTCGGTCAGGCGCATGTTGTAGTTGATGATGTGCGAACCGGTGGTCTGCATCGCCGCGAAGGCGTTGTCCGACGAGTTGGCGCCGGCCGACGCCGAGACGAGCACGATCTCGGGATATTTCGCATAGATGATGCTGTCGATCTGCCGGGCGATGCGCGCCGTGTAGTCGACGCCGATGTTCTGCTCCAGCTCGACGGTGGCCGAAATGCGGCTGTTGTCCGAGGGCGGGAAGAACTCGGTGGGAACCCGCGTCAGCAGCAGCAGCGAGACGAAGAAAATCGACATCATCGAGAAGAAGGTGATCCGGCGGTGGCGTACGACCCAGTCGAGCGAACGGGCGTAGGCGCCGTCGAGCCATTCGAGCGCCCGGTCGATGGGCTTGTAGATCACGCCGAGACCCTTGTAGTCGTGCTGGCCGCCTTCGAGTTTCAGCAGGTAGGCCGACATCATCGGGGTCAGCGAAATGGCCGCCGTGGTCGAAACGCAGACCACGATCGTTACGATCCAGCCCAGCTCGCGGAACAGGATGCCCGCCATGCCCGGGACCATCGTCAGCGGCAGGAACACCGCGACGACGACCAACGTCGTGGCGATGACCGACAGCCACACCTCGTTGGTGGCGTAGATGGCGGCCTCCTTGGGGTTCGAGCCGCGCTCGATATGCGTCGTAATGTTCTCCAGGACCACGATGGCGTCGTCGACCACCATACCGATGGCGATGGAGAGCGACGAGAGCGAAATGATGTTCAGCGTGGAGCCGGTGGCGAAGAGGTAGATGAACGAACAGATCAGCGACACGGGGATCGTCATACAGATGATCAGCGTCGCGCGCCAGCGCCCGAGGAAGGCCATCACCACCAGCACGACGAAGATGAAGGCGTAGAGAATGGTCTCCGAGAGCGACCCGATGGCATCGGTAATCTCCTGCGAGCCTTCGAAAATCAGCTCCATCTTCACGTCCTTCGGGAGGGTTTTCTGAATCTCCGGCAGGCGCGACTGGATTTCGTGGACGATATTCACAGTGTTGGCGCCCGACTGTTTCTGGAACATCACGCGCACGCCCCGCTGTCCGTTGACGCGCTCGTCCATCGTGGACTTTTCGAGCGTATCGCGGATCTGGGCCACGTCCGAAAGTTTCACCGTGCGGCCCCCGGCGTTCGACACCACGACCTTGCGCAGCTCGTCCGAGAGTTTGAACTCACCGTCGGCCTTGATATTGAAGGTGTTGTTGCCCACGTCGATCGTACCGCTGGGGATGTTGACGTTCTCGGCGGCGATGATCTGCCCCAGCTGCTCGACGGTCAGGTTGTAGGCCTCCAGTTTGGCGGGGTCGACGTTGACCTGCACCTCGCGTTCGGGTGCGCCGACGATCGACACGGCACCCACGCCGTCGACGCGGTTGAGCACGTTGACCAGCTTGTCGTCGAGGATCTTGTTCAGCGCCGGATAGCTCTCCTCGGCCGTGACGGCGATCATCATCACGGGGATCATCGAGGTCGAGAACTTGAAAATCGTCGGGTAGTCGATGTCGTCGGGCAGCATCGACTGCACGCGCGACACCACGTCGCGGATTTCATTGGCCCCTTCGTTCAGGTCGGAGCCGTATTCGAACTCGACGGTGATCATCGAGACGTTGTCCTGCGACTTGGAGGTCAGTTTCTTGAGGTTGCTCACCGTGTTGAGGTTGTCCTCCAGCACACGGGTGATGTTGGTCTCGATGTCGGCGGCGTTGGCGCCCGGGTACATCGTGATCACCGAAATCTGGGGTATCTCGATCTCGGGATACTGGTCCACGGCCAGGTTCATCAGCGAGAAGAGTCCGAAGACCATCACGCCGACAAACAGCAGGATCGTTGAGATCGGTTTGCGGACCGCGCTTTCGTAAATTTTCATTGGAAAGGGGCTGTTTTAGTCTTTTTTAATATCCACTTTGGCCCCGTCGAAGAGTTTCGACAACGCCGTAACGGCCACCGGCTCGCCCGCTTCGACACCCGAAAGGATGTCCACGCGGTCGCCGACCTGGCGTCCCACCTTGACCGAGCGGCGCTCGGCAACCGAGTCGCCGACGATGACGTAGAGATAGCGCTCGGCCGAGCCGACCTGCTTCTGCACGGCCACGTCGGGAACCATCACGCCCTCCTTGCTGCCCATGTCGAACGTCGTGCGGGCGTACATGCCCGGACGCAGCGTGCGCTTGGCGTTGGGGACCTTGACCTCGACCTTGAAGGTGCGGGTCGTGGGGTCGAGCGCCGGGTAGATCAGCGACACCGTGCCCGTGAACTCCTCGTCGGGGAAGATGTCGACGGCCAGCTTCACCGGCATGCCCACCTTCACGTTGGGGAAGTACTGCTCCGAAATGTTGGCGATGACCTTCAGCGGGTCGATCTGCATGATGTGCAGGATCGGCTGCTGGGCGAACAGGTCGCCGGACTCGTAGTTGCGGGCCGTGACGACGCCCGATATGGGCGAACGCACCTCGATGTTCTTCTTCAGGTTGGCCACCACCTCGCGCTGCACGTCCAGCTGGGCCTTGGCCTGCTCGATCTGCTGGGCCGAGATGCCTCCGGCCTCATAGACCGGCAGCAGGCGGTTGTAGTCGTCCTCGACGGTCTTCAGCTGCACCAGCTGCTGGGTGTACTGCGTGGGGTCGAGCGTCACGACGAGCTGGCCCTCGCGCACCGGATCGCCCACCTCGACGTAAATCTTGTCGATGTGCACGCCCGAAGCCGCAGGGGTGATGTCGTTCTCCTTGTAAGGCTCGATCTCGGAGGTGAAGACCTCCGTGAGCCGTACCGTAGCCTCTTCGGCAACGGCGCTTTTGGTCAGCACGCCTTTGTCTTCCGTAACGGCGGTCACGCCCTTTTTACCCGTGCAGCCGGCGAAAGAAGCGGCGGCGATGCACAAAATCACGATTTTTTTCATACGTTCTTTATCCTGTTTTTTATTCATTTCCGTGTTCGCGGCCGACGATGCGGTCGTACTCGGCCTTGGCCGAAAGATAGTCGTAGATCGCCTGCGAGAAGTTCAGCTGTGCCTGCGTCTGCGAGAGCTGCGCGCTGTTCAATTCGAGGATCGT
Source organism: Alistipes sp. i18-0019-D1 (assembly GCF_042852885.1). Taxonomy (NCBI): domain Bacteria; kingdom Pseudomonadati; phylum Bacteroidota; class Bacteroidia; order Bacteroidales; family Rikenellaceae; genus Alistipes; species Alistipes sp. i18-0019-D1. The sequence goes on along the minus strand of NZ_AP031424.1, from coordinate 3,147,777 downwards.
CCCCGCACCGGCCCGGTAACGGGTGTCGGAGATCTTGTAGGCCTTGCGGGCCTGCTCGACGGTCAGCTCCTGGGCGTACATCGTCTCGCGGGCGGTCAGCAGGTCGTTCAGCGCCGAGCGCACCTGCACGTCGATCTGCTGCCGGGCGTAGCTGCGCTGGAGCGAAAGCTGCGAAATCTGGTTTTTCAGCTCGCGCGACTTGTTCATCTTCGTCAGACCCGAGAAGATGGGGACCGACAGTTGCAGGCCGACCGAAATCGGGTGGGTCCAGAAATACCTGGAATCGTCCGTCGTGGCGGCGCCGCCGAAATTGAACGGCTCCATGTCGTTACCCGTATAGGAGGCCGACCCGAAAGCCGCGAGCGTCGGCATACGTCCCGCGTTGGCCGCCTTGAGCGAGCGCCGGAGGACCTCCTCCTGCAATTCGAGCGAGCGCAGGTCGGAGTTGTCCGTCACGTCGGTGGTCAGTCCGTCCGTTCCGGCCAGCACCTCGTCGCGCAGGGCGTCCAGTTCGCCCACCACCTCGATCTCCACGTCCTCGGGAATCGAGAGGTACATCTTGAGCATCAGCTTGGCCAGCTTGATCGAATTCTCGGTCTGGAGAATCGTGGGTTTGAGGTTGCTCAACTGCACCTGGGCGGTCAGCAGGTCGTATTCCGAGGCCAGTCCGTGTTTGTACTGCACCTGCGTGTCGTCGACCGTGCGCTGCACCGTGGCCTCCGACTCGCGGAGCACCGCGAGCGACTGCTCGGCGAGCAGGATGTTGTAGAAAGCCTTCTTCACCTCGGCCGTCAGGTCGATGCGCGAGGCACGCGCGGCCTCGACGGCCGTGGCCATCTGCGCGTCGTTCATCTTCAGCGTGCGGTAGACCGACGGCGCGAAGAGCGGCAGCGACAGGTCGCCCTGCACGGCGAAGGTGTTATCGGCTCCGAACGAAATGCCGCCGCGCATCTCGGACTTCACGATCGAACGGGTGTAGCTGCCCGACGCCGAAAGCTGCGGCAGCAGGTTGCCCCACGTCTGGCGCTTCACGTAATCGTAACGCTGCACCTCCATCTCCGCGACCTTGACGGTCGGGTTCTCGCTCAAGGCGAGATCCAGCGCCTGGGGAAGCGTCAGCCGCATCTGCGCCGAAGCGCCGGCGATGCCTGCCGCCCAAAAGGCAATGATCAAAAAAAGTCGTTTCATCATTATTCGGTAAAATTATGTTGTCGTTATCATTTATGCCGACGAACGGAACGGACGGATACCCCCCCCTTCCAGCCGGCTATTGCATCCGGCGGACGGTTTTGGCCGGCTCGTAGCGTTTCAGGTAGTCGTCGACGAGCAGCAGCCCCTTGGTCGTGGAGATGCCGCGGAAGAAGTTGCTGATGATCTGCACGAACGCCTCGCGCTCGGTCATGCCCGCGGGCAGGATGAGGTCCTTCCGCGCGGTGATGGCCGAAGCCGTGTAGTAAAGGACCGAAATGGCCAGATCGAGATTGATCGTGTCGACGAACAGCCCGTCGGCGATTCCCTTTTCCAGCATGTCCTGCAGGTCGCGGCGGCTCTTGGCGGAACCTTCGCGCGTCATTTTCTCGTACACTGCCGGATAAAACTTGCGCAGGTTGTTCAGCAGCCGCTGGATGACTTCGGCGTTGTCCATCACGCCGCCCAGCACCATGAACATCGCTTCGAGCACGTTGCGCGCATGGGCGCACGCCGCGGCGCGTTCGATGCGGGTCTTTTCGAAATAGCGGGCCATCGCCAGGTAGAGCAGCCCCTCCTTGTCGCCGAACAGTTCGTAGAGCGTCCGTTTCGAGACCCCCAGCTGCTGCGCGATGTCGTCCATGCGCACCGACTTGATGCCCTGCGAGACGAACATGTGCATCGCCTGTTCAATGATTCGTTCCTTCTGATCCATGATCCAATCCGATTGATACGGGTGCAAATATATGCACCGAAACTTGTAAAACAAAAAAAGTTTTCTGTTTTTCCCGGTTTTTTAACGAATACAACAAAAAAGGAGCCTATCAGGACTCCTTCATGCAAAACCGGATGCGGAAATCACTCCTCGGCGGGCAGGTCGAACGGCACTTCGAGGATCATGCGGCAGCCGTCCGTGTAAGAGGCGTCGATACGCAGGCTGCCGCCCAGTTTGAGGGCGGTCATGCGGCAGACGGGCAGCCCGAGACCCGTTCCCTGCGAGAAGGCGTCGAGTTTGACGAAGCGTTCGAAAACCGCCTCCTGCTCGGCGGGCGGAATGCCCGGCCCGGTATCGGTCACGGTGAAGCGCATCAGCCGTTCGGCGACCAGACAATCGTAGGTCAGGATGATCTCGCCCTCGACGGTAAACTTCGCGGCGTTGTGCAGCAGATGCTGGAGAACCTGCATGACCCGCTTGAGGTTGGTGTGCACCACGGGATCGTCGGTCGAAGGCTCGAAAATCATCGTGACACCGGGCCGCACCTGCGACAGGGTTTTGGAGACGCAGTCGTGGCAGTTGTCGTTCATCGCCGTGCAGTCCGTGCGGGGCAGTTCTTCGGCCTGGTCCAGATAGGCGACGTTCAGCACGTCGTCCACCAGCCGCAGCAGGCTCATGCTGCTCGACACGATGATCGAGGCGTATTCGGCCGCGGCGGGGTCGTCGCGGAACTTCGAGGCGAGCACCTGCGAGAATCCCACGACCGAATTGAGCGGCGTGCGCACCTCGTGGGACATGTTCTGGATGAAATCGCTCTTCATGCGGCTCGCCCGCTCGGCGCTCTCCTTGGCGAGCCGAAGCTCCTCGCCGGCAGCCACAAGGTGACTGTTCTGCGCCTTGACCAGCGCCTCGGAGGCTTTCAGACGACGGTTGAGCTTCACCACGCGGGCAAAGAGCAGTCCGCCCAATACCAGCACGAAGCCCAGCAGCCCGATGATCAGATAGGTGTTGCGCAGGCGTTTGCGCTGAAGCGTGAGCTGCAGCTCCTTGGTCTCGTTCTGCAGGCGCGCGATTTCGAGGATGCCCGAAAAGTCGTCGGTGGCGTTGCGGATCTCCTGCCCGCGCACCGAGTCCGACAGATGGATGTATTCGCGGTAGTTCGCAGCCGAGCGGCGCACGTCGCCCATCAGCCAGTAGATGTCGCCCAGCTCCTTCATCTGCGTCTGCCGGAGGTAGCCCGTCTCGTTCCGGGAGGTATCGGAGAGCGATTCCGCCACGACGCGCAACGCCTCGTCGTACTGTCCCGTAGTCTTGTAATATTCGGCTTTCAGAAAGCGCAGGCCCGGAACGTAGAGCCGCATCGAGGGATTGGCGCGAAACTGCATTTCGGCGGAATCGACATACTGCCGCGCCTTTTCGAAATCCCTGACTTTCAGATAATAGAGCGCCGAAGCCTTATGGAGTGTGAAACGCTGGTAGGGCTGTTCCGAATTGAGTGCACGCCCCTTCCGGAGAGCCGTGAGCGCCGTATCGGGCAGGTTGAGTTCGAGGGCGCACTGAGCCAGCGAGGCATACTGCGTCGGCAGGTTGATGTCATCGATTCCGTGGGCTTCGAACACGTCGATTTCGCGCCGGAAATTCTCGTACGCCTGTTCGAAGGCATTCTGCACGAGGTAGAGGTTGGCCAGCTGCCGGTAACAGTCGGCCACGCCGCGCTGATAATCGTCGGCCTGCGCCTCGGCAAGCATCCGGCGCGTCTCGTACACCGCGACGTTATACTGGTTCTGCTTCGTATAATAGGTAATCAGCCGGCTGCCCCAGGCGAAATAGTAGAAATAGCGCAGCTCCTCCGGTTTGCCGTGCCGGCGGCAGAACTCCTGCACACGCTCCACTCCTTCGAGGATTCCCGTGCGGTCGTTTTTGAAATAGAAATGGTCGAGTTTGAGGCACAACGCGATGGCCTGCATCTGCATCCATCCGGACTCGGCGGCGCGCGCATAGAGCGTATCGCACATCGCCAGTCCCCCGGGGGTGGTCAGGCGGGCTTTGACCTCTTTGTAATACACCCTCAAAGTGCTGTCCGCGGGCGAATTGCCGCGCTCCTCCCCGGCCTGCACGGGCCGCAGGACGGCAAACACCGCGAAAAGAAACAACCCGGACAGACAATAACGGATGCGTGAGGACATGACGGGATTCAATTGTATAGGTCACAAAGATAACAATATCCGCCCGAATAACAAACAGATCGGCACAGATCGGAGAAAAAAAGCCGCCGCAGGAATCCTGCGGCGGCTTTGTCGGAAACGGGAACGTCCCGTCTATTTCGTGACCCGTTCGAGCCACTTGACCATGGCCAGCATGGCGAACATCGAGATGGCACAGACGATCACGAAAATGCTCCACGTCGCGGAGATCGAGATGCGCTTGTAGAGAATCGGGCCGATGAACAGCAGACCGTTGCCCAGTGCCGTGGCGCCCAGCCAGCAGCCCTGCATCAGGCCCTGGAGCTTCTGCGGAGCGACCTTCGACACGAACGAGAGGCCCAGCGGCGAAATGAACAGTTCGGCGATGGTCAGGATCAGGTAGGTGGCCACCAGCAGCCACGGCGTGACGCGCTCGGCGAACGAAAGACCGCCCTGCGCCTGCACTTCGGCGAGTTTAGGAAGTCCCAGCGACCCGAAGACCATCAGCACGTAGGCGAATGCGGCGATGCCCATGCCGATCGCGATCTTCATCGGGGTCGAAGGCTCCTTGCCGCGGTTGCGCAGCCAGGCGAACACGGCGATGATGACCGGCGTGAGGAACACCACGCAGAAGGGGTTGGCCGACTGGAAAATCTCGGCCGTGATGGGCATGCCGAAAATTTCGAGACGGGTGTAATCCTGCGCGAAGAGCGTCAGCGTCAGACCGTTCTGGTGGAACGAGAACCAGAAGAAGATCACGATGGCGAACACGGCGAACAGTGCGTAGAGGCGCTGTTTGATCTCACGCGCGTCCTGCTGGATTTCGGCCTTCGAAGGCGTCGCCTTGGAAGCGGCCGCAACCTTGGGATCGGGCAGCTTCTTCTTGTTGGCCAGGAAAACCACCAGCGAGAAGACCAGCGCCACGATAGCCACGCCGAACGCATAGTGGAATCCGGTGTTGAAGGCGTTGAGATAGCTCTGCGCGAAAACGCCCATGTCTGCGGGAACCCCGCCGATACTCACCTCGGCAGCCAGTTCGCTGAAACGGCCCTGGGCCACTTCGGGACTCATCGTGCCGCCGATATACTGGTGGCAGAGGGCCGAAAGGTCGGAGTTATAGAGGAATCCCTGCGTGCGGAGCCACCAGTTGCGCACGCCCACGGCGGCGAACGGTGCGAACATCGCGCCGATGTTGATGAACATGTAGAAAATCTGGAAACCCGTGTCGCGCAGTTTGGCATACTGTTCGTTGTCGTAAAGCTGTCCCACGAGCGCCTGGAGGTTACCTTTGAACAGGCCGTTGCCGAAGGCGATCACCATCAGGGCGCCGATCACCACGGCCTTCGAAGTAACGCTGGGAACCATCAGCGCGGCATACCCCACCGTCATCACCAGGATACCCGCGATGATCGTCCCCTTATAGTTGCGCAACCGGTCGGCGATCAGGCCGCCGACGAGCGCCAGAATGTAGATCGAGGTATAAAAAAACGAATAGATTTTCCCGGCCTGTTCGCCGTCGATACCGAACTTCGACATCAGGAACAGCGTCAGAATGGCCATCATGGTGTAGAAGCCGAAACGTTCGCCCGTATTGGCGAGAGCCGCGGCAATCAGACCTTTAGGTTGCTTGAGCATAGTAGAATAGGGTATTAGTAATGGATACGTTTTTTTGTTCGTGGACAAAGATAGAAAATTTTTCATATATTCAGTGTCGTAACGCCACTTTTATCAGTCGAAAAGTATTACCGAACCGGACACAATCCGGTTTTGAATCCATCCGGCTTTTTATTACCTTTGTAGAAAATCAACTCCTCTATGGAAAAAACGACCCGAAGACTTCCGATCGTCGAACGCGACGAATGGCTGCACCCCGTCGAGGCGCAGATGAACCTGCGCCATGAGCGGTACGAACGGAAAATGGCCGCCATCGAACGCTCGGCGGGATCGCTCGTAGACTACGCCAACGGCTACCGCTATTTCGGCTGGCAATGGGACGAGGCGCTGGACGGCTGGTGGCTGCGCGAGTGGCTGCCGGGGGCGCACGACGTCTACGTCTTCGGCGACTTCAACAACTGGCAGCGGACCGAAATCCGCATGCACAAAGATGCGGCGGGGGTCTGGAGCGCCTTTTTTCCCGCGGCGATGTACCGCGACCGGCTGCGGCACGGCTCGCTCTACAAAATCCACGTCCACGGCGACAACGGCTGGCTGGACCGCATCCCGGCCTACGCCACGCGCGTGGTGCAGGACGACGAGACCAAAAACTACACGGCGCAGTTCTGGAACCCCGCCGAGCCGTTCGACTGGCGGGGCGACGCGTTCGACGCCTCGAAGATCGGCAGCCTGCTGATTTACGAGGCCCACGTGGGCATGGCCCAGGAACGCGAGGGCGTGGGGACCTACCGCGAATTCACCGAAAAGATACTCCCGGTCATCAAAAAGGACGGCTACAACGCCGTGCAGCTGATGGCCGTGGCCGAGCACCCCTACTACGGGTCGTTCGGCTACCACGTGTCGAGTTTCTTCGCCCCCTCGTCGCGCTGCGGTACGCCCGAAGAGCTGAAGGAGCTGATCCGCCGCGCCCACGAGCTGGGGCTGGCCGTTATCATGGACCTGGTGCACGCCCACTACGTGAAAAACCTCAACGAGGGCATCAACTCCCTCGACGGAACCGACCATCTCTACTCGCCGCCGGGCGAGGCGGGCTACCAGCCCTACTGGGATTCGAAGCTCTTCGACTACGGCAAGGAGGAGGTGCAGCACTTCCTGCTGTCGAACGTCAAATACTGGCTCGACGAATTCCATTTCGACGGCTACCGCTTCGACGGCGTGACTTCGATGATCTACCACCACCACGGCTACGTCACGTTCGATTCGCGCGACCGCTTCTTCGACGAGGGGGTCAACGGGGACGCGCTCACCTACCTCACCCTTGCCAACCGCCTCGTGCACGACTTCCTTCCCCCGGCGGTGACCATCGCCGAGGACGTGAGCGGCATGCCGGGCATGTGCATCCCGATCGCCGACGGCGGCATCGGCTTCGACTACCGCCTGGGCATGGCCATCCCCGACTTCTGGATCAAGCAGCTGAAGGAGGTGCCCGACGAACAGTGGGACATCTGGGAGATGTGGTCGGTGATGACCGACCGCCTGCCCGAAGTCAAGACCGTGGCCTACGCCGAGTCGCACGACCAGGCGCTCGTCGGCGACAAGACCATCGCCTTCCGGCTGATGGACAAGGAGATGTATTTCCACATGGACCGAGCCTCGGAGAGCGTCGTCATCGACCGCGGCATGGCCCTGCACAAGATGATCCGCCTGATGACCCTCTCGACCGGCGGACAGGCCTACCTCAACTTCATGGGCAACGAGTTCGGGCATCCCGAGTGGATCGACTTCCCGCGCGAGGGCAACGGCTGGAGCTACGCCCACGCCCGGCGGCAGTGGTCGCTGGCGAAAAACGGGTTCCTGCGCTACGCGTGGCTGGGGGATTTCGACAAGGCGATGATCAAGCTGGCGAAAAAATACAGGATACTCGCCGACGGCTACGCCTTCAACCTGCTGATGGACGAGCACAACAAGACGATGGCCTTCTCGCACGGCGACCTGCTGTTCGTCTTCAACTGGCATCCCGCTGCCTCGATCCCCGACTACGAGCTTCCGGTGCAGGCCCCGGGCAAGTACGTGCCGGTGCTCTCGACCGACGAGCGCCGCTTCGGCGGGCAGGAACGGCAGTCGATGACGTCCGAACACTTCTCGTTCGACGCCGAAAAGGGCGACGGGCAGCGGCAGCCCCATATCCGCATCTACAACACCTCGCGCACGGCGACGGTCTACCTGCGAAAAAAGTAGTTACGCAACGACTATATTTTCCATTTTATTCACCAAAACAGATTTACTATGCCCAATGAAAACAGCAACGAAGTGTCTTTAAAGGAGTTGAGAGAAGGATTCTACAGATGCCGGCGGTTCGAAGTCACGAACCTATGGCGGAGGTCGTTCCTTCTTTCCATTTTTCTGGTCTTTTGTTTCACCGTTTACGGAGTGCTGGCGTCCGAAATCCTGACCGCCGGACCCGGAGCGTCCAACCTCCTGGCGCTGAACGAAGCCGCCTGCGCGGTGGCGCTGCTCGGAACGTCGTTCGCCCTGATCTGGATCATGATGGCCAAGGGGTCGAAAGCCTGGTACGAGGTCTACGAACGCTACATATTCGAGATCGAACGGGAGGAAGCCGAAGGACTGAAAATTCCGGAGCGCTATCGGCTGGGAGCCTTGTGCCGCCCCTGGGAGATGAACGGCAACCTCCTTTCGAAGAAGGCGGGCCGCTACTCCCCTTCGCGGCTCAACATTACGATCGGGTCGGTGATGCTGACGGCCTGGCTGGCCGCCGGACTCGTCCACTACATCGCCGGCGTCGCCCTTTACGCCGAAGGCCCTGCCGTCTGCTGGCAGCCGCCGATCCTCGCGCTCATCCCCGCCTCGTTCCTCGCCGTCCTCGTCACGGCGGCTCGCAACATGTGGGGCCGGAGCCGGTCGCTGGTAAAGCCCTGAAGCCGGATTCCCGGAAACGACAAAAGCGGACCCTGCGACAGGTCCGCTTTTTTTCGGCCGTCCCGGCGGCTTACTTCGCCAGTTCGCGCGCCATGGCGAGCGCCTTTTCGTAGTCGGGTTCGTGGGTGACCTCGGGCACGTACTCCACGTAGCGCACCACGTCGTCGCGGTCCACAACCACCACGCCGCGGGCCAGCAGGCGCAGGGAGTCGATCACGAAGCCGTACTTCATGCCGAAATCCAGCTCCTTGTAATCCGAGAAGACATGCACGCGGTCGATACCCTCGGCGGCGCAGAAGCGTTTCTGCGCGAAGGGCAGGTCGACCGACAGCGACACGACGACCACGTTGTCGCCCAGCTTCGACGCCTCACGGTTGAAGCGGATGTTCTGCAACGAGCAAACCGGGGTGTCGACCGACGGAAAGACGCTGTAAATGCGCACCTTGCCGTGGAAAACGTCCGACGAAACGGGTTGCAGTCCCGCATCGGTGACCGTAAATACGGGAGCGATCTCCCCCACTTTGCAGCGATTGCCGACAAGCGTCACGGGCTTGCCGCCGAAAGTTACCTTGTGATCCATAATTCGACAGTTTTTATAATCAGGTGGTTCTACGCAATTCCGATGCCACCCGGCCGCGAGCCGGATTTTCGGGACAGGGCGCTGCACGGCGTCCATCCGCAGCCGGTCATCGGCCGGCTTTAATTCGCGCGACGGCCGCCGCAACCCCGGCATAGAGCGCCGGCAGGTCGACGCCCGACACGCAGCGGTTCTCGACGACGATCCGTCCGTCCACGACCACCGTATCGACGTCCGAGGCCTTGCCGCAGTAGACCAGATTCGACACCACGTCGTTGACGGGCTGCAAATGGGGTTTCTGAAGGTCCACGACGATCAGATCGGCCAGCGCGCCCTCGCGGACGACGCCCAACTCGCCATCGGCATAACCCATCGCCCGCGCGCCGTTCACCGTCGCCAGCCGCAGCGCCTCCCAGGCCGGAAGGGCCACGGGATCGCCCGTCGCGGATTTTTGCAGGAAAGCCGCCGTGCGCACCTCCTCGAACATGTCGAGGTCATTGTTCGAGCAGGTTCCGTCCGTGCCGACCGTCACCAGCGCACCCGCGGCGCGCATCCGCTCGACGGGCGCCACGCCGCTCGATATTTTCATGTTGCTCTGCGGGTTGTGCGACACGGCGACGCCCCGCGCGGCGAGTGTCTCGATGTCGCTGTCGGTCACGTGGATGCAGTGCGCGCCGATGGTCTTCGGCCCCAGCAGTCCCAACCCGTCGAGGTGTTCGACCGAGGTTTTCCCGTACTTTTCGCGCACGATGCGCACCTCGTCCTGCGTCTCCGAGATATGGGTCATCAGATGCAGGCCGTATTTGTCCGCCAGCCGCTTGCCGCGCAGGAGGTTCTCGGGCGACACGGTATAGGGCGAATGGGGCGCCAGAGCGATCCGCACCCGGTCGCATCCGGCGGCCAGCCGCACGGCCTCCTCCGCCTGGGGCATCACCTCGTCGACGTTCGAATCGAAATAGTTGCAGCCCAGCATGGCGCGGATGCCCAGCCGCCGTACGGTCTCCACGCAGCGGTTTTCGAAATAGTACATGTCGACGAACGACGTCACGCCGCCCAGCAGCATCTCGACCACGCCGAGCGTCATGCCCAGCACCACGTCGTCCGCACTCTGGCGCGCCTCGAAGGGCCAGATATAGTCGTGGAGCCACTCCATCAGGGCGATGTCGTCGGCAAGGCTGCGTTGCAGGGTCATGGCCGCATGGCAGTGGGTGTTCACCAGCCCCGGCATCACGAGTTTGCCCCGGCAGTCGAACTCCCGAAGCCCGGGGTGCGCCGCGCGGAACCCCGCGGCGGCCGTTTCCGACTCCGTGACCAGCGCGATGCGGTTGCCGTCGACGCCCACCCAGCCCGCAAAGGTGCGGGGGGCGTTCCCGGCGGCCGTCATCGGCAGCACCGTCGCGTTTGAAAAAAGAATTGCCATAAATATAATGGTATTTATTTATACTTCACTTTCACCCTTTCGGTCTTGATCTTTCCGCGGGGCTGACCCTCGATCGAGTTGCCCTGCACGGTGATCACGTCGCGGCCGTCCACCGAATTGGAGTAGACCTGAATCACCTTGTTGAAGGCTCCCGGCTCGCTCTTATGGGGTTCGTAGGTGATGCGGATCACCCCCGAATCGGCCGGCTCCACGGGGCGCTTCGAGAACGACGCCTTGAGGCACGAACACGAAGTGATGACGCGCACCAGCACCAGCGGGGCCGTGCCGTCGTTGACGAACCGGAATTCGCGGACCAGGTCGCCGCCCTTGCGGGGCACGTCGCCGAAGTCGTAGGTCGCATTCTCCAGCTTCAGGTGCGCCCCCCTGGCGGGCTTCCCGGCATCGGCAGCCGTAAAACACAGGCAGCCGAAGATTGTCAGCAGTAGTATTTTCATCGTTCAAATTCTATTCCATGCGGAAAATATAGGTGATCGTGCCGCCCTGCACCGCGGCGCGGCTCTCGGTGAATCGCGCCTTGCGGGCCGCGGCTTTCGCCGCCTCGATCAGCTCAGCGGCGTCCGTCGTCGAGCCTTTGGGTTCGAACGAAGCCCCCGTGACCTTGCCCGAGGCGTCGACCGTCACGCGGATCACGACCTTGCCGCCCTTTTCGCCGGGATACGACGGCTTGGGCAGGTCGCCCACCAGCCCGCGTCCTTTCAGCCCCTGGTCCAACTGGTCCAGTCCGTCGGGATTCAGTCCCGGACCCGTGCCGCTCGCCTTGTCCTCGCCCTCCGGAGCGCGGGGATTGCCCGCATTGTCGGGTTCGTCCGCGCCGCCCTTGTTCATCCTGAACAGCGCCTTGGGGTTGGGCGTCTGCGTCACAGGATCCTTGCCCGCAACCTGCGCCGTCTGCTCCACGGGGGCTACAACGTCGTGCACGCGCGGCTCGTTGGCCACCTTCACGGGCCGTTTCGGCGGCTCGGGCACGGGCGGCTCGGTGAAGTCGACGAGAATCGTATCGCCGGGTTTCTCCACCACCCGCGAAACGTCGAACGACACCAGCGCGAACGAGCCGACCAGCAGCACGCCGTAGGCCGCCGCCGCAATCATCGCCCACCTCCGCGGGGATTTATTATCGGGATCGTAATAATACATAAGCGTAATTTCACCAACATTCGGAAACGTCCTTTGCCGCAAAGCGGCACCAAGTCCCCTCCGAGGAGGGGATTTAGGGGTGGGTCAGACTTGCAAACGACGCCGAAGGCGGCGACAGCAGCGGTCGGAACCCCGCATACCTCCCGTTATCTCGGATTTGTCGCTAATATTAATTTGTAATTATTGTCCTTGGCGATGTTCATGACCTTCACCACCTCGTCCACCGCAACCGTCTTGTCGCAGTGAAGCGACACCGTGGCGTCCTTCTGACCGTCGAGGCGTGCCTTCAGCGCCCGCTCCACCCCCTCGATGCCCTGCACCTTCTGCAACTCCACGTAGTAGTTGTACGACGGGCCGCTCTGCTGGATCGACACCGTGGTCATCGCCTTGTCCTTCAACTGGTTCGAACTCTTCGGGAGCATCAGTTTCAGGGCATTGGGATTGATCAGCGTGGTGGCGATCAGCAGGAACAGCAGCAGCAGGAACATCAGGTCGGTCATCGACGAGGCCGAGAACGATTTATCGACTTTCGATCCGTGTTTGATTGCCATAATGCGTTATTTTTGAACGGGTTGATTCAGAATATCCATAAACGCGATCGAGTTGGCCTCCATCTGGAACACCAGCTTCTCGATGCGCGCCACAAGGTAGTTGTATCCGAAGTAGGCCGGGATGCCGACGATAAGACCCATCACGGTGGTCACCATCGCCACGTACATACCGCTCGACAGCAGCCCCAGGTCGACCGTGCCGCCCGCGGCGGACATGTCCATGAAGGTCTGCACCATGCCGAGCACCGTACCGAGGAAACCGATCATCGGCGCGCCGCCGGCGATCGTGGCCAGGAACGGAAGGCCGTTTTCGAGTTTCGAGACCTCGAGGTTGGCGACGTTCTCGATGGCGGTCTGCACGTCGCTCATCGGACGCCCGATGCGCTCGATACCCTTCTCGATCATGCGTGCGATAGGCGTGTCGGTCTTCTTGCAGAGGTTCACGGCCGTCGAGATCTTGCCGTCGGAGATGTAGTCGCGGATGCGGTTCATGAAGTTCATGTCCAGCACCGAAGCCTTGCGGATGGCCATGAAACGCTCCACGAAGATAAAGATCGTCACGCCTCCCAGCGCCAGCAGCGGCCACATCAGCCAGCCGCCTTTGGTAAACAGGGTCCACAAGCCCATACGGGTCTCCTCACTTACGGCCACCGCCTCGGCGGCCTGCAAAAATGTTGTCATAATGGTTTACGATATTTAAGTTTACAAGTTTTCTATTCCTTACCTCGTTTTCGAACGCTGTCATCGCCGCCTTTGGCGGCGTTTACAAATCCGACCCCGCCCCGGCCCTCCCCCGGGGAGGGAGATGGCGTACGCTTCGCCCGGTCGGTATAAGATTGTATATGATCACATTATGAATTATGAATTTATTAGTCCTCTTCCTCTTTAACGTATCCGAACGGCGAAAGCGTATCCGCCGGTTCGCGCAGGCGTTTCTTTTCCGCCTCCTCGGCCGCCTTTTCGGCCGCGCGGGCCGTACGGCGGGCGATGCGCCGCGCCTTGCGCTTCTTGTTGGTAAAACGCTCTTTGATCCGCTGCCGCAGGTCGCGCAGGTTGTTGAAATCCTCCTTGAAATAGACGCCGATGCCGGTCTCCTGCAAACCCTGGTTCTCGTCGAAGCGGTCGATGGTCTGCGTGAAGGCTTTCAGTTTGAGCGTCCCGGCCCGGTCGATCAGGTAGGTGATGTAGGCCTCGCCCATGAAATTGGACATCGAACTGTTCACGGCCTGCTTGTTGTCGATCAGGTAGTTGCCCTCGACCTCGACGAACAGGCGGTTGTTGATCAGGCTCTTCGACAGTCCGAAATCGACCTCGTCGCTCGTCAGTTCCGACTTGGGGCGGTAACGGATCACCACGTTGTAGTCGGACGACGAAAGCCAGTTGCTGACCATGTTCGACACGAACTCCAGTCCCGTGGCCGCCGACACCGAGCTGCCGATGTTCGACGAGGCCTGCGACGAGTTCTCGGACATGAAGCTGTTGAACAGCAGCAGGTAGAGAAACTGCGTATCGACCGTTTCGGGGGTCGAGAGGGCGTTGGCGATCAGGCTCTGCGTCTCGGGGTCGGAGCCGGGCACCCGCACGTCGAAGGTGATCGTGGGGTTCGAAAGCCGCTCGCCGAGGTGGATGACGCACTCCACGGGGACCGAACGGTCGCCCCCGAGGTCGGCCGTGCCCTGCAGGAGGGGTTGCAGCGACGCCTTGACCTTGTACACGGCGTCGATGTCGAGCATCGCGTTCATCGGCGACCCGGTCCACTGGATCGACGAGCCGCTCTCGATGGTGAAGCGTTTGTTGATGATCTGCTGGAGCGACAGCATGAAACTGCCCTCGGCGATCGTATAGTCGCCGTAGATCTCGAAAATATTGGCCTTGGGGTTGATCTGGAGGTTCAGCGCGCCCGCGCCGCGCCCCTTCACCGTGTTGCCCGCCACTTCGAGTTCGACCTCGGCATCGGGCCGCACGTCGAGCGCGAGGGTGATGTTCATCTGACTCCCGGCCTCGGATTTCTGACGGTGCTTGCGCTCGAAGGAGAGTTTCTTGCGCGCCACGTCGTCGAGCGTATCGGCCTGCTCGGGCTGCTCGAAGACCACGAAATCGGCGTTCGAAATGTTCGACTTGCTCGACAGCGGCATCACGAACGAGGAGTTGCCGTCGGTCGACGCCGTGATGTCCATGTTCACCGCCCCCTTGTCGCCCGAGATGCGGGCCGCGCCTGTGGCGTAGACCCTGCCGTAGAACGCGTCGTTGTCGTCGGAGTCGGTGTCGAGCACCAGCATCTGCTGCGGGGCCACGCGCACGTCGTAGGAGATATTCGAAAGGTGCTGGAGGCTCATGTCGAAATCGAACCGTCCCCGGTTGCCCCGTGGATCGAAAATCGGGACGTTCGAAGCCCTGAACCGGTTGTTCTTCACGTTCAGTACGGCCTCGGGCATCGAGTAGGTCACCTGCGTGAAATCGACCGTGGTTTTCAGTCCCGCGACGCGGATTTCGCCTTCGAGTTCGGCTTTGCGGCCCTGGCCTTGCAGCGTGAGATCGGCCGAGGCCACGCCCTCGGTCGAGGAGACGACGCCCGCGAGAATCGGGTCCAGCAGCGCCATGTCGAGACTGTCGACATCCAGCCGGGCGAAATAGCGGTTGCGGTCGGGAGCGTAGAAACCGCGGATAAGCGTGTCGCGTCTGACGCGGTCGGCGACCGTCACCCCGGCGCGGCTGCGGGCGAAATCCCAGCGCGAGGTGAGACGCATCGGCGGCGCGGGGATATCGTTGACCTCCACGCTGTCGAGCAGGATGTCGGCCGTGACCTCGCCGCCGCGCAGCACCGACTTCATCGCCGCCGAACCGTTCGTGCGGCCCTCGATGTAGTAGCCCATGCGCTCGGCGACCTGCGCGAAGGGCGCCAGGTCGAAATTGCGCAGCGAGAGCGTCACCGAATCCTCGCGGCTGCGCGAGGCGATGCCGTCGAGCAGCAGCTCCTGCTCGCGGTTCATCACGAAAAACTTGTCGATCACGACCTGCGCGGTGTCCAGCAGGATTTTGTGGGCGTAAATCTGCCAGGTCTTGCTGCCTCGGGTGATGTGTGAGGGGAGGATCTGCAGGTCGACGACGCGGCCGTTGGGTCCGTGCTCGTCAGCCACCGCGGCGCGGAAGCCCACGAGGCCCGAGACGCGTCGCAGGGTGTCGTCGAAACCCGCCGAGAGCTGCACGCGGTTCTGCCTCGCACCGCCCGTCAGCGAGAGGCGCGGGAGATGCAGCACCCCGGCATAGAGATCCTCGGCCGAGGCGTAGACCGCCAGCGAGTCGCCGCGGTTCGAGGCGTTGACCGAGAGGCGCGTGGCGAGCATGCGCCGGCGCTCGATGTATTCCGATGTGGCCTTGAGCGACAACTGGTCGCTGGCCGGATTGAACAACAGTTGCAGCGACGATCCGTCGGCGATCTGAAGTCCCGTCGACACGGCGTCGGCCACGGGGTTGAAGTTGCGGATGTTGACCGACAGCAGCGAGAAGTCGTTGGCCACGGCGGCCTTGCGCTCCGAAGGCGTCTCCTCCCACTTTTCGCGGCTCAACATCGGCAGGTATTTCCACGCGCTCCGGCGCAGGTACTCGAAGACGGTGCGGTAGCTGGTTTTCGACCGGAACGTGACGTCGGCGAAGTCCGAGCGCAGTTCCACGAACTTGCTCCGCTCGGAGTTCTCGCCCGTGACGGTCATGCTGGCGGCCGCGATCTCCTTGTCGTTGTAGCGGTAGCGGGCGTCGGTCACCTGGATGCGGCCGTTCAGGTCGTCGAGCGAACGCCCTCCGGCGGCAGCGACGATGCGGCCCGAAAGCTGCGACACCGAGTCGCGGCGGTTGACGTGCAGCCGGGCCAGGTCGGCGTGCCGCAGGTCCATCGTGAAGTCGTAGCGCGGCACGGAGTCGTTCAGGTCGACCATGCCGAAGAAGTCGAAGTCGAGGTTGGGATCGCGGGCCGTGATACGTCCGTCGAACTCGCGGTTGCGCAGGCGGCCGTCGAGCCGCAGCGAGTCGTAGACATAGCCATTGAACCCCAGCTGCGTGACGTTGCCCGCGACGTTGGCGTCGGCCATTCCCTTGCCGATCACGCCGTCGACATAGGCCGTGAGGGTGGCGTTGCCCAGCAGATCGCGACGGTCGAGCAGTTCGCCCAACCGGAGGTTGCGCGTCTCGACGTCGCCCCGCACGCTGCTCAAACCGCCCTTGAGCGGGTTCAGCTTCAGGTTGCAGGAGACGTCGCCCACCTCCGTCGCGGCACCCAGCTGCATGTCGAACGACGAGAGCAGTCCCCGGAAACGGGCATTGAGGTCGATCTGCCCGGAGTTGCCCAGCACGCCGACCAGCTTGTCCGAGAGTTTGCGGCCCGCGATGGCGAGGGCCAGTTCGTCCACCGCCCCGGCCGAGGAGCGCAGGCGGGGAACCGACAGGTCGAAACGGGTCTTCCGGATGTCGGGAAGCCCCTTCACCGAGGCGTCGGCCACGAGCGTCGTCCCCTCGCCGATCTGCATGCTTCTGATCCGGCCCGTGAAATCGGACACCACGCCGGCCACCTCGACGTTGACGTCGGTGAAATCCACGTGCCAGTCGCGGAGCTTCGGGGCGAAAAAGGCGATGTCGTCGGTCGAAACGGTCGTATTGCGCATCGAGGCGTCGATGCGCACCTCGCCGATGAAATCCTTGTACTGCGCCCACGAATCGCCGGCCAGCGAGACGAACGGAAAGTTGACGTTCGAATGCGGGGTGATGATCGAGGCGTTCTCGAAGCCCAGGCAGCCCTGCGTCATGTAGAACCGCCCGGCCAGGTGGTCCAGCACGAAGCCGCTGCGCTCGCGGGCCGAGAAGGCCGCGATGGAGGTGTAGATGGCCTGCCCGTCGATCGTGAAGTCGTCCACGCGGGCCGTGATGCCGTAGAGGTGCATGTGCGAGAAGTCGATGCCGTACTCCGGGTCGCGGCGGTCGAGCCGTTCGAGGCAGAGGTCCATGTTCTCGATGGAGGCCTTCTTCAGCGAGAGGCGGAAATTGCCCTTCTTGGGTTTGTCGGGATCGGAAATGCGGTCGACGATCTGTTTGACGTTCATCTCCCCGCCGGGCGTCTGCCGCAGGTAGAGCCTCGCGTCGGCGATCTCGCCGCAGCTCAGCTCCAACCCGCCGCCGAAAATGCCGAAACTCGTGATGAAGGCGTCGAGCTTCCCGACGTAGAGCAGCGTATCGCGCTGGTAATCCTCGACGTAGAAGCCCTTCACCCTGACTTTCGAAAAGATGCCGATGTCCACGCGGTCGATCGACACGGTGGTCTCCAGCTTGCGCGAAACGAAACGTGCGGCCTTGTGCACCGCGTAGTTCTGCACGGCGGGAATGTCGAGCAGCAGCGAGAGCACCACGGGAACGATTATCAGCAACAAAACCGCCGCCGAGAACACCTTTCCCAATATTTTTATACCTTTGCGCATCAGGAGTCCTATATAACCTGCAAATTTAGCGAAAATAGTTAAAAAACAATTATAATTCCGGATGGATATTACAATTCTCGGCATCGAATCCTCGTGCGACGACACCTCTGCCGCCGTGCTCCGCAACAACGTGCTGCTGTCGAACGTCATTGCCTCCCAGGCGGTTCACGTCAAATACGGCGGCGTGATCCCCGAACTGGCCTCGCGGGCCCACCAGCAGAACATCATCCCCGTCGTGGACACGGCGCTCAAGGACGCGGGCGTCACCGCCGACCGGATCGACGCCATCGCCTTCACGCGCGGCCCGGGACTGGTGGGATCGCTGCTCGTGGGGGTGTCGTTCACCAAGGGGCTTTCGATCGCCCGCAATATCCCGATGGTCGAGGTCAACCACCTGCAGGGGCACATCCTCTCGCACTTCATCGACCTTCGGGACCGCACGCTGCCCCATCCGGACTTTCCGTTCCTGTGCCTTCTGGTGAGCGGCGGACACACGCAGATCGTGCGCGTGGACTCCCCGCTCGAAATGGAGATCATCGGCACGACGATCGACGACGCCGCAGGCGAAGCCTTCGACAAGTGCGCCAAGGTGATGGGGCTGCCCTACCCGGGCGGCCCGGTGATCGACCGTCTGGCCAGGGAGGGCGATCCGAAGGCATTCCGCTTCGCGCATCCCCGCGTCGAGGGCTACGACTATTCGTTCTCGGGCCTGAAAACCTCGTTCCTCTACACGCTGCGCGACGCCGTGGCCGCAGACCCCGACTTCATCGAGCGGCACAAGGCCGGCCTCTGCGCCTCGCTGCAATCCACGATCGTCGAAATCCTGCTGGACAAACTCATCCGCGCCTCGAAGGAGACGGGCATCCGCGACATCGCCATCGCGGGCGGCGTCTCTGCCAACTCGGGCCTGCGCGACGGCATCGCCGAAGCGGGCCGCCGGCGCGGCTGGCGGACGTTCCTTCCGGAGTTCAAGTTCACGACCGACAACGCGGCGATGATCGCCATGGCGGGCTACTACCGCTACCGCGAGGGCGAATTCGCCTCGCTCGACGTCTCGCCCGTGGCGCGGCTCGAAGAGTTGTAACGCTACCCACTCACAAAAAAAATAATTTTATGCAAACATTCAGATTCACGCGGGCCTTCGCAGGCCTGCTGTTGCTGGCGTCCGCCTTTACCACGACCGCCTGCAGCAGCGACGACGACAAAAACACGGCGACGCTGACGGTCGGCACGGACAACATCCTGCTGGGCGCCGAAGCCGGCGCCTCGGAGACCTTCACCGTCACGACCGCCGCCGCCTGGAAGGCCGTGGCATCCGGCGGGGGCTTCTCGCTCGACAGGACCGAAGGCACGGGCGACGCGACCATCCGCGTAACCGCCGCGGCAGCCGGTGCGAACGGCGAAGAGAAGCGGCTCGGCAGCATCGCGATCACGGCCACGGGCGTCGACGGGGTGAAAACCGTCACCGTCAGCCAAGAGGGAGCCAAGCCCGCACCCACGCCGGGCGACGTAACCCTGATCGTCGATTTCACGCAGGGAGCGTCGGTCACCACCCCCGAACTGCCTCCCTATTCGAAGGACAATTTCACGACCGGGCGCCACGAATACACCGTCAAGGGATACCAGTTCGCCATCTTCGTCGACAAAGCCGAAGGCGGCAAATTCTACTGGATCGACAACACGCAGTTCAGCGAAAATATCCCGGAGCCGAACAAAGGTTTGTTTTTTAGCAAATTGGGTGCTTACGTCGAATTTCCGGCCATTCAGGGCAAAACGCTTTCGGAAGTCCGCTATCTGCCTACGACCCAACAGAACGACGTCGAGTTGGAACTGATGGGCGCAGACGGCTCGGAAGCGCAGTATTCGCTCGACTTCGACACCGACGGCACGTGGGTTTACACGCTGATCGAAGCCCGGGCGGGCATACGGTACCGGATCGAGATCACCAACACGAAGAATGCGCAGCTGGCGAAACTCATGCTCGTCTACTCCGCCGCGGAATAGCGCACCTTCCTGCCGGAGTTCAGGTTCACGACCGGCAACGCGGCGATGATCGCCATGACAGGCTGCCACCGCTACCGCGAGGGTGAATTCGCCTCGCCCGAGGTTTCGTCCGCGGCGCGGCCCGAAGAGTTGTAACAGTCCCCCCCCCAAAAAGTCCGGATGCGCAGACATTCGGATTTTTTATTGTCTATATTTGCATTATGTCCGCAATAGCGGGCCGCTTGACCAAACTTGGAAATCTGGTATATTTTTAGAGAGGTCGAGTACATATTCCTGCTGTTTGCGGCCCCGCGCCGCTACGGGCACGGGATATGATCCTACGTCACAACGGCGCCGTCCGGGCCGCCGTCTCCGCAGCGGTATCTGCCTTTACGACGACGAGCGGCTGCAATTCGTTCTGCGCGCCTCGGGGCCTACGGTCGAACAGTTCGCCCGCGAAGGGTGTGCATGCGGCATTGCCGCATGTTGCAGTCCTTCGCAGCCGGGGGCTTCGGGCTGCCGGACTTGCCCGGCAAATCCGGGAAACGAGGTGTGTTCAGATTTGTGCGTATCGCACCGCTTCGGCGATTCTTGTGGCGGGCGGTTTCTGCTTTATTTGCCTCGCTCCGCTCCACATGCGTTTCGCGCCGCTTCGGCGATTCGCTCCTGACGGCGGCAATGGAAAATCGCGTCGCATTGCGATCCCGGAAACAACAGGGAGCGGCATTGCGTGTAAACCCGCTGTCACCCCCCCCCTGTTGTTTCCGGCAATCTTCGATTGCGCGATTTTCCGCAGTTCTTGCTAACGGATCGAATTCATCCTGATACTCGCCTTCACGAGTGCGATGGCGCGTATGCGCGAGATCTCCACGTCCTTGTCGGCGTGGTGCTGGTTCTGGCTCACGAGTTTCACGTAGCCTGCGCGGTCGGACTTCTGAATGTACTTCACCGTCACGTACTCCTCGCCGTCGATGTCGATCGACAGCAGGTACATGTCGCCCCAGAAGATGTCGTTTATGTCGCGCAGCTGCTTGTACAGCACGATGTCGCCGCTCTTGAGCAGCGGGTACATCGAGTCGCCGACGATGTAGATCGCCCCGTCGCATTTCGGGAGGTTGGGAATGTGGATGAAGTTGACGGGTTTGCTCTGCGCCCGGTCGGTGAACAGCGGGACCAGCCCCGCCGTGCCCTCGATCGAATAGAGGGGCACGCTTTGCAGCGGCAGCGAGTTGTCCGTGCGGTGCATGTAGGCCGTCAGGTCGGGTTCGGCGTTGAACATGTTGCCCTTGCCTGTTTCGATCCAGTCGGGATTCACGTTCAATTCCTGAACCAGGATATTGCGGTTGCGGGCCGACAGTCCCGCCTTGCCGGTTTCGATCATCGACAGCGCCGCTTTGCCGATTCCAAGCCGTTGTGCCAGTTGCTCTTGCGTCATGCCGAGCTGTTTGCGTATCAGTTTTACCCGTTCGTTCATCGCTTTGCTATCGGAATTATCTATATAAAATATTTGAACTTTATTGCACGTAATTCAAATTTTGAACCTATCTTTGCCCTGCAAAGTTAAACAATTTATTTTCTTTTGCAAACTCTTTTGCAAAAAAACGATTAATTATCAATGATGTATTCGGTTTCATCGGAACTTTACCTTGAAGTGGCCGCGCGTCTTGCGGAGGCCATCGGCGGCGGAAGTTACTTTTCAGGCTCGCTCACGTTCCCCTTCGGCGATATGGAGTGCCGGCTTACGGCCTCGGTGATCGTCTACCGGCGGCGCGAGCGGCTCCCCGAGGGCGACCGCGACGCGATTGCGGACCTGGTTCCCGTCTGGTGGGAGTTTCACACCGCCGTCAACGGCGGCGAGGTGCTGAACGACTTCTCGTTTTCCGAGGTGCGCGCGCTCCTCTGACCTGCCGCCGCGCTCCGGCCCTCCTTCCCCGGCACGGCGCTGCCGCCGGAGCGCACCCCGACAAAAAACCTGCCCGCCGCGGCGCCGCGCATGGGTTTTTTCCAAAAATTTCAGTAAAATGCTCAAACCAACCGAACCGACCTCTGCGGAGCACTCCTCCGCAGAGGTTTTCACAACCGGCAGGAAAGTCTCTCCGGGGTCCGGGGCGGCGTTTCCCGGGGATACCGCCCGTCCCGAACGTCCTGCATCTCTCTGCGATGCGCTCCCGGAGGCTCCCGCGTGCGATGCCGTATTTGCGGGCTTCCCGCTTTTTTCCGGCGGCTCGCCATTCCCCGAGGGGCTGGTGCTTCCGGACGACGCGCAGACAGCCGCGCCCCCTTCCTTCGCCGATTTCGCCCTCGGGGTCTATCCCTTCCTCGAACTCGAACCCTTCCACCGGGCCTATTACCGGGTGCTGGAGGCCTTTGCCGCGGGGCGTGTCCGGCGGCTGATCGTCACCATGCCGCCCCAGCACGGCAAGAGCGTCGGGGCCACGACCCTGCTCCCGGCCTATGTGCTGGGTCTCGACCCCGACCAGCGGGTCGCCATCGCCTCCTATTCGGGGACGCTGGCCTCGAAATTCAACCGCCGCGTGCAGCGTATCCTCGAATCGCAGGAATACGCCGCCTTTTTTCCGGACACCTCCATCAAGTGCGGCGCCAAGCCACCGGGCTACATCCGCACGGCCGACGAGGTCGAGATCATCGGCCGCCGGGGCGGATTGCTCTCCGTCGGCCGCGAAGGGTCGCTGACGGGTAACCGCGTGGACTGCTTTATCCTGGACGATTTATATAAAGACGCGCTTGAAGCCAATTCGCCGCTCGTCCGCGCCAACTGCTGGGAGTGGTACACCTCCGTCGTGCGGACCCGCATGCACAACGCCTCGCGCGAACTGGTGGTCTTCACCCGCTGGCACGAGGAGGACCTGATCGGCACGCTCGCGGCGCGCGAGCCGGTCGAGGAGCTGCGCGCGTGGTCACAGCTCGACGCGCTGCCCGCCGACCGGTGGCTGCACCTCAATTTCGAGGCCTTGAAGACCGCGCCGCCCACGGAGGTCGATCCCCGGCAGCCGGGCGAGGCGTTGTGGGAGCGGCAGCACGGCGCGGCTCTGCTCGAGGCCAAGCGGCGGTTGGACCCGCTGCAATTCGAGGCGATGTACCAGGGGCGCCCCTCGGCCCGCGAGGGGCTGTTGTACGGGCTGAATTTCGCCGAGTACGACGACCTGCCGCACGAGATCGTCCGCCGCGCCAATTACACCGACACCGCCGACACGGGCGACGACTACCTCTGTTCGCTCTCCTATGCGGTCGACGCCGACGGGGTGATTTACATCACCGACGCGGTCTACTCGCGCGAGCCGATGGAGGCGACCGAACCCCTCGTGGGCGAGATGCTCGTGCGCTCGGACACGCGGCAGGCCGCGATCGAGAGCAACAACGGCGGCCGCGGTTTCGCCCGGGCCGTGCAGGCCCTTGCGCCTGCTGTGCGCGTCGAGTGGTTCCACCAGAGCGGCAACAAGGAGGCGCGCATCCTCTCCAATTCGGCCACGGCGCTCCACCTCGTGCGCTTTCCCCGCGGCTGGAACCTCCGCTGGCCCGAACTCTACGCCCATCTGACGACCTACCGCCGGAAGTTCCGCGCCAACCGCTGGCACGATGCGGCGGACGTCGTGACGGGCATCGTCGAACGCGAGGCCGCCGGCCGGGGACAGAAACGGGTCCGCGGCATACGGTTTTTGTGAGCGGGACCGCCGTGTGACGCCCGTGCACTGCGCCTTTCCGGCGGGCGGCGTGGCCTCCGGGACGTGCGGTTCCCTTGTGCGAAGGGACGCGCAGCCGGATGACAAGCGGGAGGGCGGACCGCCCTCCGCCGAACCCCGCTTTTTAAGCGGGCAATGTGAAGCCTGCGTTAAATATGTTCCCGCGCGGAACCAAACGCCCCGATTTTCCGTACCTTGTTCCCCGTTACGTCACTTATTCTTTTAAGTAAACAGCATGAAATCATTGAAAATCGGAAATTTATGCGCTTCCATGCCCGTCGTTCAGGGCGGTATGGGCGTAGGAGTGTCCCTTGCGGGCCTGGCATCGGCCGTGGCCAATCAGGGCGGTGTCGGCGTCATTTCGTCGGCCGGCCTCGGGGCGATCTATAACAACTACTCGAAGGACTACCGCGCCGCCTCGATCTGGGGGCTGAAAGAGGAACTTCGCAAAGCCCGCGAGGCTACGCGCGGCATCATCGGCGTCAATGTCATGGTCGCCATGTCCAACTTCGCCGATATGGTCCGGACGGCCATCGCCGAGAAGGCCGACATCATCTTCTCGGGCGCCGGGCTTCCGCTCAACCTGCCGTCGTTCCTCACGGAGGGCGCCCGGACCAAGCTGGCCCCGATCGTTTCGTCGGCGCGTGCCGCGAAGGTGCTGTGCCAGAAGTGGTTCTCGGAGTACAGCTACGTTCCCGACGCCATCGTAGTCGAGGGTCCCAAGGCAGGCGGCCACCTGGGTTACAAGGCCGACCAGATCACCGACGAGCGCTATTCGCTCGAAGCCATCGTTCCGGAGATCGTGGCCGAAGTCCGCGCCTTCGAGGCCGCGCACGGCTGCCGCATCCCGGTGATCGCCGGCGGCGGCATCTACACGGGCGAGGACATCTACCGCATCATGGAGCTGGGCGCCGACGGCGTACAGATGGGCACGCGCTTCGTCACCACGGAGGAGTGCGACGCCGATCCGGCTTTCAAGCAGAGCTACATCGAGGCGCACGAGGAGGACATTGAGATCATCCAGAGTCCCGTCGGCATGCCGGGCCGGGCCATCCGCAACTCGTTCCTCGACCGCGTGAAGGAGGGGCTGAAGGTTCCCAGAGCGTGCCCGTTCGACTGCATCAAGACGTGCGACGTGACGCACAGCCCCTACTGCATCATGCTGGCCCTCTACAACGCTTTCAAGGGCAGGCTCCGCAACGGCTACGCCTTCTGCGGCTCGAATGCCTGGCGTGCCGAGAAGATCCAGTCGGTCAAAGACCTGATGGCTTCGCTGCGCGCCGAGTACGAAGCATTCTCGCTGAAAGACAAAATATTCGGGGTGAAATAACCGTCGCTCCCCTCCTATGGAAAACCCCTCCCGGCCGTTTGGCCGGGAGGGGTTTTCCATAGCCAGCCGGGATACGGCGCGAAGAGGACGCCCGGCCTGTCGTTTTCGCCGGTGAGTATCCGGCCGATGCCGTATTGGGGAGGGTGCTCATGGATGCGCAGGGCCAGGTCGCGGCTGATGCCGTTGTTGCCGCGCCGGATTTGCCGGAGATTTTCACCCCCGCGTGAGTCCGATGTAGTGGGCAAAGGCATTGACCGAAAGCTCCGATTCTCCGATGATCTGTTCGAGGTGTTTCCAGTCTTTGAGGTTGCGTTCGCGGTTGGATTCGTTTCCATGGCGTCATAAGTTTGATCCCTCCCCGGCGTAAGACGCCAAAACGAACGCAAACTACTGTTGCATTATTCCCATGGAGGCTCTGGTAAGTCTTGCTAAAAATAAGCACATATAGCCCGCGCCGTTGCGACGGCAACCCGCTATTGCGGACGTGGAACAAAATAATAAAAAATGCAATCAAACGAAGCCGCGCAAATAAAATCCGGTTTTGGGTAACCAATTCCGGATTTTTTATTATCTTTGCAAAGATGGAATTGGTTTGCCAATTTCGGCCGCTTTAAACCACAGGCTGCGGCCCGCCGTTCCGGAATACAACGAATTAAACAATTATAACAATGAAAACCAACTACGAAATCCGCTATGCGGCGCATCCCGAGGATGCGAAAAGCTACGACACGGCACGTCTGCGCCGCGACTTCCTGATCGAAAAGGTATTCACGGCCGACGAGGTCAACATGGTCTACTCGATGTACGACCGCATGGTCGTCGGAGGCGCCATGCCCGTTGCCGAGACGCTCCGTCTCGAAGCCATCGACCCGCTGAAGGCCCCCTTCTTCCTGACCCGCCGCGAAATGGGCATCTACAACGTCGGAGGCCCCGGCGTGGTGAAGGCCGGCGACGCCGAATTCGAACTCGGCTACAAGGAGGCCCTCTACCTCGGTTCGGGCGACCGCGAGGTGACCTTCGCGAGCAAGGACGCCGGGAACCCCGCGAAATTCTATTTCAACTCGCTGACCGCACACCGCAACTACCCCGACAAGAAGGTCACGAAGGCCGACGCCGTGGTGGCCCACATGGGTTCGCTCGAAGGGTCGAACGACCGCAACATCAACAAGATGCTCGTGAACCAGGTGCTGCCGACCTGCCAGTTGCAGATGGGCATGACCGAGCTGCTGCCCGGAAGCGTGTGGAACACGATGCCCGCGCACGTGCATTCGCGCCGCATGGAGGCCTATTTCTATTTCGAAGTGCCCGAAGACCAGGCCGTGTGCCACTTCATGGGCGAGGTCGACGAGACGCGCCACATCTGGATGAAGGGCGACCAGGCCGTGCTGTCGCCCGAATGGTCGATCCACAGCGCCGCAGCCACGCACAACTACACCTTCATCTGGGGCATGGGCGGCGAGAACCTCGACTACGGCGACCAGGACTTTTCGAAAATAACCGATTTGAAATAGCCATGTGCGGCTCACGGAGCCGCGCGGGCCGCAGCCTCCGGTCGCGGAGGCCCGCAGTTCGCGTCCTCCGCAGGCCGCACCCGGCAAACCCGTCTCCACAAAGAGGGGGGGGGCTTTACGGGAAAGCCGAATCGCGATCGGACCAGCCGGACAAAGCGTACGCCATCTCCCTCCTTCGGGAAGGGGCGGCGAAGGCGGCAAGAACGGCGGCCGAAAGCGCAGTACAAGGAGATATGGACAGATAAACGAATAACAAAACCTAACAAAATCCTATAACAATGGTAAACTTTTCACTGGAAGGTAAGGTAGCGCTCGTAACGGGCGCCTCTTACGGCATCGGATTCGCTCTGGCGACGGCTTTCGCCCGCCAAGGCGCAAAAATCGTCTTCAACGACATCAAACAGGAACTGGTGGACAAAGGCCTGGCCGCCTATAAGGCCGAAGGCATCGAGGCCAAAGGCTACGTATGCGACGTCACGAACGAAGAGCAGGTGAACGCCATGGTGGCGCAGATCGAAAAGGAGGTCGGCGTGGTGGACATCCTCGTCAACAACGCCGGCATCATCAAGCGCATCCCGATGGTCGAGATGACCGCCGCGGAGTTCCGCCAGGTGATCGACGTGGACCTCAACGCACCGTTCATCGTCTCGAAGGCCGTCATCCCCTCGATGATCAAGAAGGGCCACGGCAAGATCATCAACATCTGCTCGATGATGTCGGAGCTGGGCCGCGAGACCGTGTCGGCCTACGCCGCAGCCAAAGGCGGCCTGAAGATGCTCACGCGCAACATCGCGTCGGAGTACGGCGAATACAACATCCAGTGCAACGGCATCGGCCCGGGCTACATCGCAACGCCCCAGACCGCGCCCCTGCGCGAGCGTCAGGCAGACGGATCGCGTCACCCGTTCGATTCGTTCATCGTGGCCAAGACCCCCGCGGCACGCTGGGGAACGCCCGAAGACCTGATGGGTCCCGCCGTGTTCCTCGCGTCGGACGCCTCGGACTTCGTCAACGGACACGTCCTCTACGTCGACGGCGGCATCCTGGCCTACATCGGCAAGCAGCCACAGTAGGCTACGCATACCGTCTATGAAAACGCCCCTGCTTTCCGAAGCAGGGGCGCTTTTCGCTTTCAGGACAGGTATACCGCGCAGTTCAGGCCCACAGGGCCTCCAGACGCCCGGCGACGACCTCGTCCGTGATGTAATCGTCATACTCCATATAGCGGTCGACCATGCCGTTGGGCGTGAGCTCGATGATGCGGTTGGCGACCGTATTGACGAATTCGTGGTCGTGCGAACTCATCAGCACGTTGCCCTTGAAATTGATCAGCGAGTTGTTGAACGCCTGGATCGATTCGAGGTCGAGGTGGTTGGTCGGAGAATCCAGCACGAGCGTATTGGGCTGCTGGATCATCATTTTCGCCACCATGCAGCGCACCCTCTCGCCGCCGGAAAGCACGCTCACCTTCTTGTAAATCTCCTCGCCGCTGAAGAGCATCTTGCCCAGATACCCCCTCAAATAAAGCTCCGAGGTGTCGGACGAGAACTGCGCCAGCCAGTCGACGATCGAGAGCTGGCTCTCGAACCAGGGGGCATTGTTGAGCGGAAGGTAGGCGTAATTGATCGTCGTGCCCCACTCGACGACGCCCGAATCGGCCTTGTCGTCGCCGGCCAGAATGTCGAACAGCGCCGACACGGCACGCGGGTCGCGCGCCAGAAAGGCGATCTTGTCGCCCTTCTCGACCGTGAAGCTGACGTTGCTGAAAAGCCGTTCGCCGCCCACCGTCTTGCACAGCTCGTCGACCCCGAGGATCTTCGTGCCGGCCTCGCGCCCGGGCTGGAAGATGATACCCGGATATTTGCGCATCGAGGGCTTGATCTCCTCGATGTTGAGCCGTTCGAGCATCTTCTTGCGCGAGGTCGTCTGCTTCGACTTGGCGACGTTGGCGCTGAACCGCTGGATGAACTCCAGCAGTTCCTTCTTCTTCTCCTCGGCCTTCTTGTTCTGGTTCTGCTGCTGGCGCAGGGCAAGCTGGCTCGATTCGTACCAGAAACTGTAATTGCCCGAAAAGAGATTGATGTCGCTGTAATCGATGTCGACGGTATGCGTGCACACCGAATCGAGGAAGTGGCGGTCGTGCGAGACGACCAACACCGTATTCTCGTAGTTCGACAGGTAGTTTTCCAGCCACGCGATCGTCGTCCGGTCGAGGTCGTTGGTCGGCTCGTCGAGCAGCAGGTTGTCGGGTTTGCCGAACAGGGCCTGCGCCAGCAGCACGCGCACCTTCTCCTTGGCGCTCAAATCGCGCATCAGCTGGCCGTGCAGGGCTTCCCGGACCCCGAGGCTGCTCAACAGGTTGGCGGCGTCGCTCTCGGCGTTCCAGCCCTGCATCTCCGCGAACCGCTCCTCCAGCTCCCCGGCCCGGAGACCGTCCTCCTCCGAAAAGTCGGGCTTGGCGTACAGCGCCTCCTTCTCCTTCATCGTCTCCCACAGGGGCTGATGGCCCATCAGAACCGTGTCGAGGACCGTAAATTCGTCGTACGCGAAGTGGTCCTGCTTGAGCACCGACAAGCGTTCGCCCGGGCCGAACGCCACATTGCCCCTCGTAGGAGTCACCTCGCCGCTGAGCACTTTCAGAAACGTGGACTTCCCGGCCCCGTTCGCCCCGATCACACCGTAGCAGTTGCCCGGGGTGAATTTGAGGTTGATATCTTTGAAAAGAACCCGTTTTCCGTATTGTACCTCTAAATTCGAAACTGTAATCATCCTTTATAATCCAATTTTAACGGCACAAAAGTAGCCCAAAAGAACGAGGAAACCGCACCGAAATGAAAAAATCGGTCCGATCTCCGTTTTTCGGCCCGAAATCCCGGCTGCATGCGGGGTGCGTCCGAAGGCAGGACGGCGGGCGGCGGCTTCCGCTTCGCCGGCTCCCGGACCGGACAGCAGGCGGCGTTCGTAAAAAATTTCAATATATTCATCCTTTTCATAAACGAGGCCGGAAAAGGTTTTTCAGTAGCGATCGTAGCGAAAAGCTATCATTTGAATTACAAAACATTAGCAATCCGGGACACGGAAAATCGGCAGACACGGGGCGGAAAGCTAAAAAATCGCCCGAAAAAGTCCAATTTGACAATTTATTTAATATATTTGCATAATGTAGGATGCGGTTCGGCACGGACTGCGAACAAATTCGCCGCCTTGCCCTCTCCTGTCCTATATTTGCGAAATCGTTGTTAACCCATAATCTGAAACCAAAATCATGGAACAAACAAAAGTGCGGGAGTTGCAGGACGTCGTGATCCGCTTTTCGGGCGATTCGGGCGACGGCATGCAGCTCACGGGCACGCTCTTTTCCGACACTTCGGCGTTGCTGGGAAACGGCATCTCGACCTTCCCCGACTACCCCGCCGAAATCCGCGCCCCGCAGGGAACCGTTGCGGGCGTTTCGGGCTTCCAGGTACATTTCGGCGACCACCGCGAGCTGAATCCCGGCGATTACTGCGACGTGCTGGTGGCGATGAACCCTGCGGCGCTCAAAGCCAACCGAAAGTGGCTCAAGCCGGGCGCGACGGTCATCCTCGACGGCGATTCGATCACCGAAGAACATCTCAAGAAGGCGGGATTCGCAACCCTCGACCCGCTGGCCGAACTGGGTCTCGACGAGTACAACGTCGTCGTTCCCGACATCACTTCCATGACGCGCGAGGCGCTGAAAGAGACCGGACTGGACAACAAAGCCGTCGTCAAATGCAAGAACATGTTCGCACTGGGCATCTGCTTCTGGCTGTTCGACCGTCCGGAGGATTACGCTCTCAAATACCTCGACGGGAAATTCGCCAAGAAAAATCCCGCCGTGGCCCAGGCCAACAAACTGGCCATCGCGGCGGGCTACAACTACGCCGCCAACACCCATCAGTTCGCCAATAACTACACCGTGGCCCCGGCTCCCCGGGAGAAGGGAACCTACCGTTCGATCAACGGCAACGTAGCCACGGCGTGGGGACTCTGCGCCGCGGCCGAAAAGGCAGGCCTTCCGCTCTTCTGCGGTTCGTACCCGATCACCCCGGCCACGGTGATCCTCGAAGAACTGGCCAAGCGCAAGGACCTCGGGGTGAAGACCGTGCAAGCCGAGGACGAGATCGCCGGCATCTGCACGGCCATCGGCGCGGCCTTCGCGGGCA
This sequence comes from Alistipes sp. i18-0019-D1, assembly GCF_042852885.1. Taxonomy (NCBI): domain Bacteria; kingdom Pseudomonadati; phylum Bacteroidota; class Bacteroidia; order Bacteroidales; family Rikenellaceae; genus Alistipes; species Alistipes sp. i18-0019-D1. The sequence continues at coordinate 3,117,263 of NZ_AP031424.1, read as the reverse complement.
ACTTCGCCGTGACGACCACCTCGGGACCGGGACTGTCGCTCAAGAGCGAGGCGCTGGGACTGGCGGTGATGACCGAACTGCCGCTGGTCGTGGTGGACGTACAGCGCGGAGGACCCTCGACGGGCCTTCCGACGAAAACCGAGCAGAGCGACCTCCAGCAGGCGCTCTACGGCCGCAACGGCGAATGCCCGGTGATCGTCGTGGCGGCATCGTCGCCCAGCGACTGCTTCCACTACGCCTTCGAAGCCGGACGCCTGGCCATGGAGCACATGACGCCCGTGATCCTGCTGACCGACGGATTCATCGCCAACGGCTCCGAGCCGTGGCGCATCCCGCAGATGAAGGACTACCCCGCCATCCAACCCCCGATCGTGGACAAAGCCCCCGAAGGAGGATTCATGCCCTACGTGCGCAACGAAAAACTGGCCCGCGGCTGGGCGTTCCCCGGCAAGGAGGGTCTGGAGCACCGCGTGGGCGGACTGGAGAAGGACTGCGTGAAGGGCTGCATCTCGCACGACCCGGCCAACCACCAGAAGATGACCGACACCCGTGCGGCGAAGGTGGCGAAGGCCGCCGAGGACATTCCCGCACAGAGCGTCTGGGGCGACGCGGAAGGCGACCTGCTGGTCGTAGGCTGGGGCGGCACGCGCGGCCACCTGCAGAACGCCGTGGACGAAATGCGCAAAGAGGGCAAAAAGGTCTCGCTGTGCCATTTCAACTACATCAACCCGCTGCCGAAAGGGGTGCGCGACATCTTCGCGAAATTCAAGAAGATCGTCGTCTGCGAGCTGAACGAAGGACAGTTCGCCAACTACCTGCGTCAGAACTTCCAGGAGTTCCCCTACGAACAGTACAACAAGTGCGAGGGACTGCCCTTCACGGTCGCAGAACTTAAACAGAAATTCGAATCCTTACTGAAGTAACCATGGCAGACTACAAATACACCCCTGCGGATTTCAAAAGCGACCAGGAGGTACGCTGGTGTCCCGGATGCGGCGACCACGCCATTCTGAACGCCGTGCAGCGCGCGCTGCCCGAAATAGCCGACGCGCTCGACACGCCCCACAACCTGTTCACGTTCGTGTCGGGCATCGGATGCTCGTCGCGGTTCATCTACTACATGAAGACCTACGGGTTCCACTCCGTGCACGGACGCGCCAACGCCGTGGCGACGGGCGTCAAGACGGCCAACCCGCGCCTCTCGGTGTGGGTCACCACCGGCGACGGCGACTCGCTGGCCATCGGCGGCAACCACTTCATCCACGCCATCCGCCGCAACGTGGACCTCAACGTCATCCTGTTCAACAACGAGATTTACGGCCTCACGAAAGGCCAGTACTCCCCCACCTCGAAGCTGGGCAAGATCACCAAGACCTCGCCCTACGGAACGGTCGAGAAGCCGTTCAACCCCGGCGAACTGGTCATCGGCGCCAAGGGCACGTTCTTCGCCCGCACGATCGACATGGAGGTCGCCCTGTCGAAGGAGTGCATGATCGCCGCAGCCAGACACACCGGCATGTCGGTGATCGAGGCGTTGCAGAACTGCGTGATTTTCAACGACAAGACCCATTACGACTTCGCAGCCGACAAAGCCACGCGCGCCGAGCGCACGGTGACGCTGCGCCACGGAGAAAAAATGCTGTTCGGAGCCAACCGCGAAAAGGGCATCGTGTTCGAGAACATGAAGCTCAAGGTGGTGACCGTGGGCCAGGACGGCTACACGCTGGACGACGTGCTGACGCACGACGCCCACGAGCGCGACACCACGCTGCACTCGATGCTGGCGGCGATGAAATATCCCGACTATCCGGTAGCGCTGGGCGTGATCCGCTCGGTCGAGGACGACTCGGTCTACGACCGCGCCGTGGAGAAGCAGGTCGAGGAGGTCAAAGCCGCGAGCAAGATCCACTGCGTGGACGACCTGCTCCGCTCGGGAGCCACTTGGGAGGTGGAATAGCCCCCGCGGCCGGGAATCCGGCATCCGGACAAAGAAACGGCGGACCCTTTTTCGGGGTCCGCCGTTCGTTTCGGCAGGCGGGAGGGGTTTCGGCAGGGGGAGGAAACCCTCCCCGCAACCGGGCATCAATAGACATTGGCCGATCTGCGGACGATATTCTCGGCCGAGGCCCAGATGTCCGAGAAATCCTTCAGCGACGAGCTTCCGGGAGCGTTCCGCAGACCTCCGGGATGGCTTTTTCGAAAAAAGTTCAGTTCCGGAACCGATTTTTCGGGCCGAAAATTGCGGAAATAAAAAAATCCGATTATCTTTGCACCCACAACAAGGGGGATTAGCTCAGTTGGCTAGAGCGCTTGCATGGCATGCAAGAGGTCACGAGTTCGACTCTCGTATTCTCCACAAGCAAAAGGGATCATCCATAGGATGATCCCTTTTGCTTTTTCACGCCGTTGAGGTTCGGGCCGAATCCGAAATCGACACTGCGGGGTCATTTCCCGAATTGCGGCACTTTCGCCCGGAGCGAGGGCGAGGAGCCTTCGACACGGGGCCAGCCGCCGGCCCACTCCACCCGGTCGGCCATCAGCGCACGCCCCCGGGGATCGGCCCGGCTCACGGCATGGTAAAGAATCCAGTCCTGCCCCTCGTCGTCGGCAACGATCCGGGAATTATGGCCCGGACCGACGAAATCGGGATTGCCGTGGATCAGCATTTCGTGGTTGTTCTCCAGCATCGGACGACCCTGCCGGTCGACATAGGGACCGAAAAGGTGCTCGGAGCGTCCCACGACCGTCGCATAGGTGCTTTGCAGTCCCTCGCAGCAGCGGCCCGTCGAGGCAAAAAGATAATAATACCCGTCCCGCTTGTGGATATAGGTCGCCTCGTAGGCATCCCCGGCGATCCGCACGGGCTTGAAGCCCGGTTTGAGCGACAGCCCGTCGTCGGTCAGCTCCGCACCGTACAGCCCGTGGAAACTGCCCCAGAAAAGGTATTTCTTCCCGCCGTCCTCGACACAACAGGGGTCGATGCAGTTCCGAATGCCGATCTCGTCGCTGCGGAACAGTCTGCCCAGGTCGTCGAAAGGCCCTTCGGGACGCTCCGCAACGGCAACGCCGATGCCGCAGGTCCACTCGCCGCCCCAGCGCGACATCGAATAATACATCACGTACTTGTCCCCGATCCGGTTGATGTCGGGCGCCCAGATGCCGCCGCCCTTCTCGAACGTCGGGCGGCTCTGCCGCGTAAAGGCCGTGCCGACGAATTCCCAGTCGACAAGGTTCCGCGAACGGAGGACCGGCACGTTGCGGACGCTTTCCGTCGCGTAGAGGTAGAACCATCCGTCGTCGGCCCGGATGAGGGTCGGATCGGGAAGGCTTTGATTCACGACCGGATTGAAGTATTCGCCCTGCGGTGCGATCGGACGCGCACCGACACCCTCGAAGGTCATCCGCACGGGCCTGATGCGCCCGTCGGCGCCGAACCGGAGCCGGTCGATGCAGGTGGCGCGGCTGTCCCGGCCGGTTTCCGTCAGCGGACGGCGGTGATAGACGATGTACCATTCGTCCTTGCCCGGAACCTGGATTACGGAGTGATGCCCGGCGCTCGTGGCGATTTCGGGGTCCTGCTCCAGGATCGTCCCCACACGCCCGAAAGGCCCGAACGGCGAGTCGGCAATGGCATAGGCGACCCGGTAGTCGGGACCGCCCCAGCCGCCCTCGGACCACATGAAATAATATCTGCCCTGCCGCTTGAACATGAACGGACCCTCGGTGTAACCCTGCGGCGTGACCTCACGGTAAACCGTTCCGTCGTCGAACGGCATGACGCTCAACAGATCGGGCGCGAGCCGGACCATGTTGCAATGGCCCCAGCCGCCGTAGTACATGTAATACTCCCCGTCGTCGTCGCGGAAGACGAACTGGTCGATGGGCTGCGCCCCGTTCACGATCCGGTTGATCAGCGGTTTGCCCAGCGCATCGCGGAACGGCCCGGCCGGGGAGTCGGCCACGGCGACCCCGATGCCGCCCACCTCCTGCTCGCTGTGAATGTCGTTGCCCGCGAAGAAGAGGTAATAGCGGCCGTTGGCATGCAGGACCGCCGGCGCCCACATGGCCTGCTTCACCCAGCGGACGGAGTCCGACGAGAGGACCCGGGGGTGCTTCTGCCAATGCACGAGGTCCTTCGACGAAAAGGCGTCGAGGAACGTCTGTTCCTCGTAAAGCGCCGAATAGGTGGGATAAATCCAGTATTCATCGCCGAAAACCACCCCTTCGGGATCGGCGTACCATCCTTTGAAAAGCGGATTGCCGCTTTTTTCGCCCGCTTCCGGCACCGTCTGCGCACGGACTCCCGCGCAGGCCAGCAGGCAGGCTGCCAATAACCAACTGTAACGCATCTCTTTCTGTTTTAACGAACCGGGGACAGCCGCAGCGCACCCCGGAACACCGGTTTTTCGGAGCGTAAAGTTAGCGATAATTCTGCGGAAAACCCACAGCGACAGTCAAAAACGACAAAACGAAATATCCGGCCGTCTTACAGACGGCCGGATATGCGCAACGCTGCCGGAAGGCGTTATTCGTTACGAAAAAAAGCCGTGACGAAAGGCGCTTCGAGCAGGTAGTCGGCGCACTCGCGGACGCTGCGCACGATGTCGTTGTAGCTCGAACCTTCGATCTCGACGATGATGTTCTCCACGCCGGCTTCCCGCGCGTTGGCGAAGATGGCGTCGAAGCCCACCATGCCGCTCTGGCCGATCTCACGGCGGTCCTTGATGTGCAGGAGCCGGAAACGCCCCGGATACTTCTTGAAGTAGTCCACCGGGCTGGCCTTGCCCATCACGGTCCAGTAGACGTCCATTTCGAACAGCACCTTGTCGGGATCGGTGTTTTCGAGCATGTAGTCCAGCATGACCTTATCCTCGATCTTCTCGAACTCGCGCGAGTGGTTGTGGTAGCCGAACTTCATGCCGGCGGCGGCACAGCGTGCCCCCACCTCGTTGAAATAGCGGCAGTAGGTCTGCAAATCCTTGAGCGTCGAAATCTTCCGCATCGAGGGAACCACGATATACTCCGCACCGGCGGCCTTATGCGCCGCGATGCACTCGTCCCACCACGCGAGGGCCTTCGAGAAGTCGCCCGAGGCCAGCTCCTCGTCGGAGAGGTTGAGCGTGCAGTGGGTGGAAATCACCCGCATACCGGCGTCCTCGACATCCTTGCGGAACTGCTCGGGAGTCTGTCCGTAGAGCATTCCGTCCTTGTAGCTGGCGGCCTCGACCGAGGTGTAACCCATGTCGGCGAGCTGTTTCAGGACGGGTTTGTAATCGCCCTGGCTCTTGCCGAAAACCCCGATCAGGCTGCGCACCGAGTAGAGCTGGATGCCGATATCCTTCTTCGGGGCCTTCTTCGCCCTGGCGGATGCTCCGCCGGGGAGCATCGCCAAAGCAAGGAGGGCGCAGATGACTGCGAATAGCCTGTTTCTCATCGCAAGGAACCCTTAATCGAGAATCTTGACACGGATGTTACGGAACCAGACATCGTCGCCGTGGTCCTGCAGGCCGATGTATCCTTCGTGGTTCTCACCGCCGCAGTTGTTGAGCAGCTCGAACGCCAGAGGCCACTTCTCGGGGCTGAACTTGCTGTTCTCCAGCATCTCGGTCCACTGGGGAGTCCACAGGTGGTACTCCACGACGTTCTTGTCGTTCTGGCCGTGTACGACCGTGCCTTTGTAAACCATGATCTTGGCCTTGTTCCACTCGCCGAAGGGATTCTGGTTCTGCGGAACGGCGGGGATCATGTCGTAGAGCGACGCCGACTGGCGGTTGCCGTCGACACCCAGCTTGGCATCGGGATGGTTGGCGTTGTCGAGCACCTGATACTCGGGGCACGAGATGTAGATCGGCTCGTACTTGGTCTTGCCGTCCTTCTGGGTCGTAACCTCCTGGGCCAGGTAGAAGATGCCCGAGTTGCCGCCCTTCGAAACCTTCCACTCCATCTCCAGTTCGAAGTTCTTGAACTTCTTGGCGAAGATCAGGTCGCCGCCCTCGCCGGTCTGGGCCTCGCCGCCGCCCGAGCCGTTGAACTTGATGGCGCCGTCCTCCACCGTCCAGCGCGAAGGAGCCTTGTCCTTGCCGTAGCCGCGCCAGCCGTTGAGCGTCTTGCCGTCGAAGATCACATAGTAGCCGTCCTTGTCCTGCGGGAACGAGGCGAGGTCCACCTGCGCGTTGTCGACAACGGTGTATTCGGGAACAGCTTTCTTGGCGGTTTTCGCATCGGCCGTTTCAGCCGTCTTGGCCTTGCCGCCGGGGCCGCCGCACGAAACCAGCGATGCGGTCAGAGCCGCGCATACCGAAAATAAAAAGGTCTTTTTCATATTCTTTCTGTATTTTTTAGGTTTTACGGACAGGTTTGTTTAGCGCGGCATGGCGGGAAGCGCCCAGCCGTCGCGGTAGGTGTGTTTGATCAGTTCCTGGGCGAACTGCTGTGCGTTCACGGGGTCGGTCCAGGTCTTGTCGAAGGTCGGGTGTCCGTCCTTGATGTGGAAACCGTCCTTGATGACCGTCCTGATCATGGCATCGTCCGGAATATTCGTGAAACGCATGTTCGGGCCGTCCCATTCCAGCACCTGGTTGAGGCCCTGGAGGCGGACTGCCAGCACGCCCATAACGACCATTTCGTTGAACGGTCCGGCCTCGCTGAAGTCCGATGCCGAAAGCACGCGGTCGTCGGCGTCCTCCTTGCAGGCGCGCACCCAGTCCATCTGGTGCGACTCGGTGATCTCGCGCAACACCTTCGGAGCCTCGGGAACACGGCCCGAAACCAGGTAGGGATCCTTGCCGTAGCAGCCGCAGATCAGCGTGTCCTTCGTGCCGTAGAAAATGGCGGCGCCGCCGCTCACGTTCAGGTTCTTGCCGGCGGGAAGCCCTGCGGGGCGCTCCGGCATCAGGCCGCCGTCGTACCAGTGCACCTCGACTTCGGGCATGGCCACCTTCGGCATGTTGTCGCGGGCCGGGAAGATGAACTTCACGCGCTGTGCCGAGGGAGCGGACTCGTTCAGCAGCAGCGTCGAACTGCCCTCCACCTTGGTCGGATAGCCCAGTTTCAGACCCTTGAACACGGGGTGCAGGATATGGCAGGCCATATCGCCCAGCGCGCCGGTTCCGAAATCCCACCATCCGCGGAAGTTCCACGGCGTATAGGCGGCGTTGTAGGGGCGGTAGGGAGCCGGGCCGATGAAGGCGTCCCAGTTCATGGTCTTGGGGATGCGCATGTCCTCCTCGGGACGAGCCAGGCCCTGCGGCCAGATGGGACGGTCGGTGAAGGTGTCCACGCGGGTAACCTCGCCGATCTCGCCGTTCCAGATCCATTCGCAGACCTTGCGCACGCCTTCGGCCGATGCGCCCTGGTTGCCCATCTGCGTGGCGACCTTGTATTTGTCGGCCAGCTTGGTCAGCAGGCGCGACTCGTAGACGGTGTGAGTCAGCGGTTTTTCGCAATATACATGCTTGCCGGCGGTCATGGCGTCGGCGGCGATGATGGCGTGCGTGTGGTCCGCCGTAGCGACCATCACGGCATCGGCCGACTTGAGCATCTCGTCGTACATCTTACGGTAGTCGTTGAACTTCTTGGCCGCAGGATAACGTTTGAAAATGTGGTCGGCGTATTTCCAGTCGACGTCGCACAGGCCGATGATGTTCTGGCTCTCCAGGCCCTTCAGCACCGAAGCGCCGCGTCCGCCGACGCCGACGCCCAGGATATTGAGTTTGTCGCTGGGGGCCGTGTAGCCGAACTTCTTACCCAGAACCGTGCTGGGTACGACCGCTAAGCCGATCGCGGCAGCCGCTCCCTGCTTCAGGAACGTTCTTCTTGACATTTCTTTTGCCATCGTTTCGAGGTTTAATTTGAGTTAGTATTGGGGTTATTTAATGTTCTTTTCGATATTGTCGACCTCGTCCTTGAAGATCTTGTAGCCCTTGCCGAGGCCCTTCATCAATTCCGGAATCTTCGTGCCGCCGAACAGCAGCAGCACAACGAGCGCGATGATGACGATTTGTCCCACGCCGATAAATAACAGATGATTCATAGTTCAGGTAGTTTTAGGGTTATGCGATTGTCATGCGTGTTTGCGCAGCAGACCGTAGCCGTCCTTCATCGTGCGGCGGCGTTCGCGGATCTGCCGCAGGGTCTCCAGTTCCCCGATGGCCGGGAGGTCGTGCCCCTGGGCGTCGCGCAGGAACCGCCAGGCGTACTCCGAAGCGATCGCCGCGTCGCGGAACTCCGGGAGCGCCTCGCTGCGGCGGCCCGTCTCGATCGACTCGGCGAAGAGCTTGCACAGGGTGTCGATGTTCTTGCCCCCGTAGGGCTGGATGAGGCGGTGGGTCTGCGTCACGCCGTGCAGCTCGACGATCGCCGTCTTGAAGTCGTGCGTCATGCGGGCGATGCCCTTCGTGCCGATGATGTCCACATAGGAATTGTGCGTCTGCGTCTGGGCCAGCTGGCCGTAGACATGCCCCTGCGTGATATCGAACACCACGCCGTTCTCGAACGTGCCGTGGCATTGCAGCCACCAGGGGTCCTTGTAGTTCCACATCCGCAGGGCCTGGGCGTTCCAGGTCTTGAATTCCGATTCGGCATACCAGCGCGCGATGTCCACGTAGTGCATGCCGCAGTCGTGGAACGACGGGCCTTCGTACTCGTGCCCCTCGCCCGGAGCAAGCCCCGGGGTCATGTGGCAGACCCGCACGATGGCCAGTTCGCCGATCTCGCCCTGGGCGATGAAATCTTTGATCGTATTGTGATACCAGGAGTTGCGCAGGTAGAGGTTCACCGTCGAAAACAGTTGCGTGTTCTCGGCCAGCTCGACGGCCTGCCATTCGTTTTCGATGCTGTCGGAAATGGGTTTTTCGGCGATGACGTGCTTGCCCGCGGCGAAAGCCCGCTCGATCTGCGACTTGCGCGAGTCGGCCAGGGCGAACAGCCCCACGACCTGCACTTCGGGATCGTCGAAAATAACCTGTTCGTCGTCCACAACCTTCGCCCCGGGGGCCAGCTTGCGCGCCAGGTCCCGCGATTCGGCGCAGACGTCGCAGATGTACGCAACGTCCCACCTGCCGCTTTTCTGCATTTGTTCGAGGTAGAAACCTCCCATTCTGCCGAAGCCGATAAGGCCAACTTTTACAGGATTCATCGTGTAGTCAATAAGGTCGGTTAAAAGTTAGGTTCCGCGCCGCGTCTCCCGTTTCCGAAGAAAAATACCGGCAGACGCACCGCGTCGATTACAAAATTAACCCGAATAGGCTTCGGTTTGAAAACTGAATCGGAAAATGTAGAACCACTTTTGAACCATATCTTTAATTAACAATACATTGCATTTTAAAACACCCCGAAAAATGTAGACAATCTGGAATGGTCAGACGTCCGTTTTATGGGCCGTTCCGATCTTCATGACCATCTTTTCGAACTCCTCGCGCGAGATGGCCGCCTTGTTGCGCACCTTGGTCCGGTAGTTATAGACGGTCGAAAGCGAGCAGCGCAGGAACGAGGCGATCTTCACGCTGTCGGTGATGCCCAGGCGCAGCAGGGCGTAAATCCGCAGCTCCTTGTTCAGCAGGTCCTCCGACTTGAGCACGATCCGCTCGTCCTCGGTCAGCAGGGCGTTGAAATCCTCGACGAACGACGGGTAGAGGTTCAGGAAGATGGCGTCGAAATTCTTGTAGAGTTCGTCCTGCTCGTCCTCGAGCATCGAGGTCGATTTCAGCCGTTTGTTGAGCTCGTCGAACTTCCGGTCCTGGGCCAGCTTCTTGAGCGACTTGCGGTAGTCGTCCATCTTGTCGATATACATGGAGCAGAGGTCGAAGAACCGCGCGATGTACTGCACCTTGACGGCATTGGAGTCCGACAGCTGCTCGTTCTTCTCGCCCAGTTCCTCGTTGAGCCGGGCCAGTTTCGCATTGGTCTGCGAAAGCTCCTCCTTGATGCGGTAGACCTTGCGGAGCTGTTTGCAGAGGTAGACGAACAGCAGGACGAGAACCGCCGACAGCACGCTGATCAACACCAGATAGTGTTGCAGCTTGTGCTTGGTGCGGGATTCCTTGGCCTGGTGCGAGGCAATGATGATCGAGTAAAGTTCCGACATCTGGACCGTGCGGAACTGCACGTTGGAGAAAAGCGCGTCCTCGACGGCCGCCTGCGTGTAGCGGAACGCCCGGAAAAGATCGCCGTGGCGGTAATAGAGCGTCGCGAGCGCCTGAAAGGCGGCGTTCTCCTTCGTGGAGTTCCGGATGTCGGTCATCGCCGAGAGCATGTAGTACTTCCGCGCCAGCCAGTCGTCGCCGCGGCGGCGGTAGAAACTGCCCAGCGCATAGGCGCATTCGGCGTAGAGCTGCGAATCGGGTTCGAGGCTTTCCAGGAACCCGAGCAGCCGGACCTCCATTTCGTGCGACTGGTCACGGCGGCTCATCTGGCCGAGCAGGTCGAGCTTGTAACGCCCCGAAGCCGTGTCGGCCACCATGATCACCGAATCCTGGTAGCGTTCCTCCAGTTCGCGGAAGTACTTCTGCCCGCTGAAAGCCACGTATTGCTGGTAGAAACGATTATAAGCCTTGTAATAGGTCGCCAGCATGTCGCGGGGCACCGACCGGCGGTCGATCGAGTCCAGCATCCGCTTCGCCTCGATGGACATGCCCGTCGACGAGTAGAGTTCCGCCAGGCGAATTCCCGAAAGGCAGACCTTGCGGCGGTCGCACAGCCGGCGCGCCAGCAGGACGTTGCGCTCCGTGTAGCGGATGGCCGAATCGAGTTTGTATTTGTGGAACTCGCCGAACAGCCTGTCGTTGATCTCGTACTCCTGGGCGGGAGTCAGGCCGCTCACGCTCAACAGATGCCGCAGCTCGGCGATCCGCTGCTCCTTCCGGCAGTCGTAAACCTGCCGGTTGGCGATCATGTGGTCCAGTTTGTCCGACAGCGACTGCGCTTCGTTCCGCTCGCAGGCGGACGACACGGCCGCTACGGCGCAGAGCAGCAGCAGGGTTCGCAGCAGGTATGTGGGTTTCAGCAGTTTCATGGTCAGGGCCGGCCGCCGCAGGAAGGCGTCCGCGAACATGGCAAATGTACGACTTTTTGCCGAATGTTGATTTTCTTTTTCAATCTTTTCTATTTGTTTTATGCTACAAAGGCATATTATACGTCACAAATCGAAACAAAGAGACATTCCGGACTCCGGTTCGGGTTCCGGAACGCAAATCTCCGTTTGCCGGTTCAAGGTACGAAAAATCGCCGAAATACGGAACAGGACGGGCAAAAAAAAAGAATCTCCGGCGACAGAATCGCCGGAGATCCGAACAGGCGTCCGCCGGAGGGCGGCGCGGCACAGGGATGCAATCCCGGGCCGTAATTCGCAGGCAATGAGTGCCGAAAGCTATCCGAGCTTCATCACGTCGTCGATGCCCATATCCTTATAGGTGGTTTCCAGTTCCTCGCTGCGGTCCGAAATGACCAGCAGTTTGTCACCCAGCTTGAGCTCCGTCTTGCCCTGCGGCACGAAGTACTCCCCGTCGCGGCAGACCATCATCACCAGCGTATTTTCGGGCAGGGTGATGTCCTTGAGCGTATGACCGCTGGCGAGCAGGTTCTCGTTGACCTCGACCTCCGTCAGCGCCGATTTCATCTCCTCGTGCATCTCGACGTTGAAGGCCGATTCGCGCTCCTCGTAGGCCAGCCCCAGCAGGTTGGCCATGCCGCTCACGGTCGTGCCCTGCACCAGAAGCGAGATGATCGTCGAGAGGAAGACCACGTTGAACAGCAGTTCGGCGTGCTCGACGCCCGCCATCATCGGGTAGATGGCGAACAGGATCGGCACGGCGCCGCGCAGGCCCACCCACGAAACGTAGAGGCGCGCCTTGGTCGTGAAGTGCCGGAACGGCAGCAGACAGGCGAAAACCGTGACGGGACGCGCCACGAGGATCATGAACGCACCGACCGCCCCGCCGAGGATCAGCACCTCGGGACGGAGCAGCTCGTCGCTGTTGACGAAAAGTCCCAGCGTGAGGAACATCACGATCTGCATGAGCCACGTGAAACCGTCGAAGAAGACTGTCAGCGAACGTTTCTGCGCCAGCTTATGGTTCCCCACGACCAGACCCGCGAGGTAAACCGCGAGGTAGCCGTTGCCCTTGACGAGGTCCGTGAAGGCGAAGGCGAAGAAGATGAAGGCCAGCAGCAGCACCGAGTAGAGCGAGTGATTGGCCAGGTTGATCTTGTTGATCGTCCACACCGCCAGGCGCCCGATCAGGTAGCCCGAAAGCGCGCCGACGACCAGCTGCACCACGAAATAGACGACGCTCATACCCAGACCGCTCCCGCCCTGGGAGTTGGTAACCACGCCGATCAGCAGGATCGTGAGCATGTAGGCCATCGGGTCGTTCGAACCGCTCTCCAACTCCAGCAGCGGCCGGAGGTGCTGTTTGAGCCCCTGCTTCTTGCTTCGCAGGATCGAGAAGACAGACGCCGAATCGGTCGAGGACATCGTGGCGGCCAGCAGCAGCGCCAGCGCGAAGGAGATCTCCAGATCGAGCCACGGCGCGACGAGCCATACGAAGCCCCCCAGCACCATGGCCGTCATGACCACCCCCACCGTGGCCAGCACGACGCCCGGCCCGATGATCGGCTTTATCTCCTGGAAGGAGGTGTCCATACCGCCCGTGAAGAGGATGATGCACAGCGCGATCATACCGACGAACTGCGTCATTTCGACCGAACGGTACGAAATGAAATTCAGCCCGAACAACATGCCGACCCCCAGGAAGAGCAACAACGCGGGGGCGCCGAAGCGGTAGGCGACCTTGCCGGCCATCACCGCCACGAAGAGCAGCAGCGCACCGACCAATACTACATTTTCACCACTGATGTCTATCATCTGTCCAATCTGTTTTTTCGTATCCAAAATTCAGCGGGCGCAGTTACCGGTCCCGGAACGCAGCGACAATCCTTCCGCCTCCTAAACCCCCTCTTTCACAGGGGTGATCTGCAACCGGGTCAGCGGCCGGTACTCCAGGTCCGCATACTCGAAGGCCTGCATGGCGGCGAAACGGTTGTCGGGCGTACGGTACATGGCCACGGAGACCGCCGGAACCCGCGCATGGGGCATTGCCAGCAGCCGTTCCACATTGCCTTCCGCCACGAGATCCGCCACGTCGCGGCTCTGCGAGCGCTCGAAGTAGAGTTCGTCGTAACGCAGGTAACTGTGTCCGGCACGGTAGTAGGGCGCGCCTTCGGCGCTGAAAAAGCGCGCCGCGAGCGTGATCATCCCCGCCAGGGCCAGCGAACCGCCGATGAACACCGCCGACGAGCGGAGGTTGTTGGTCATCGAGGCTCCGTAAACGTGATTCAGAACCAGTATCGCCACGCCGGCCGCAAACAGCACGGCAGGCAGCAGGAGGGATTTGCGGCGGCGTACCACAACCTCCCCGGGCAAGGCGTACATCGCCTCGCAAATTTTAATCTTATCCATATCTCTTTCATTATCAGACATTCGTATTTCAGGCAAACAAAACGGCGAACCGTTCGGGAAATACCGTACGCTAAATAATGAGCCGCCGCAGCCGGTAGACATAGTAATCCACGGCATGCGGTCCGGCGGAGAGATCGGAGGATTGGAACGCAGAGGTTAACTTGGCAACTCCCGTACCACAACCGCACGAAGCGAGAGCGCGCACGACGGCGCGTTCGGCCGGAACCTGCCGGTCGCCGTGACGGAACGAAGGCTGCGCCGGGCAGGTTTCCGCCTCCCGGAGCACGCGGGGTTGGTGGTTCAGGTCCGAATTGTACGTACGCTCGCACTGCCACTGGTCGGCGCGCACATCGCCCGCCGAAAAGGCCGCAGAGGGCGCCTGCTGCCGGATGCGCACGCCGTCGCCGCCCTCCGGAAAGAGCAGGCACGCCGTGAAGGCCAGCACGATGAAAAGCAGTTTACGCATCTTACGGTTCGGAAAATTACGTCGGCTACAAAGTTACATTTTTTTCGGATAAATCCGCGGCCAAAGCCGAAATTATCAATAAAAAAAGCCAATTTCCCCGGCACGGAACCGCGGACCAAAAAGGCTTTTTTCGCCAAGAAACGTCTTCCGCGGCTTTCGTCCGCGGGGAGTAGCTGCCTTTTGATGGCAAAAGGTAGCACCAAAACCATCCGCATGTCGCTTTCGCGGGAACAACCTCCGGGCCGCGCTGAGCGGGCGCAGTAAGATCAGGCCTTTACGGCGCAAAAACACGCGCCGTAAAGGCTGTGGCGGCTCGGCAAACAGCAAGCTGTCTGCCCTCGCCTGCGGACGCCTTTGCCAGCCTCCCGCTCCGGGCGCGCGGGCTTTCGGCAGTTCTTTCTCCGCTGCAAGCGATAATGCGGCGGTTTAAAACCGCTTTCAGAGGCGATGGCCGGATGCTACGTTTCCGATCCGGTTGCTGCGCCTTCTCTCACGCCGCCGTTGGCGGCGCAGGATTCCGGCCCGATGCCGGAGCCGTGAGACGAAGGCCCGGCTAAAAGTGGCAGGAAACGGGGCAGGGGCGCGTGCGCCCCCGCGAATAGGCGCCCGTTTCGAACGTTAGACGGGACGAAGCAGGCGAAGGCATCCACCGGAAAGTTTTTCGTACTTTTTGCAGCCAAAAAGTACAAAGTATCCCGCAGGCGAAACCCGCGGTTGACCGCCGGCCGAAAAGCGGCAGAAATCCGAACGGACAGCGCTCAAGACGTCCCGTCTGATCAGATTAGAAATGCCCCGGGATGCGCGGCAGGTGCGACGCAATCACCGAAAATCATTGGGGGATGAAGATATAAGTGATGGTCCCCGTCTGACGGGCGGGCGCCGAGTCGTCGATGTTGAACAACGAATTGCGGGCGGCGCGCAGGGCCGACTCGCGCATGCAGTCGTCGCCGCCCTCGGTGACGCGCGCGCCGGTCACCTTGCCCGCACGGTCCACCGTGACCGCAACCGTCACGTCGCCCCCGCCCTCGCACAGATAGGCCGGGACCTCCAGATAACGCGACGTGCGCACGGGATTGGCGATCGAGAACGACACCGTGACACGCCCCTTGACCTTGCGGTCCTGACGTTCCGCGCCGTCCTTCGTCCCGCGGCGTTCGCGGATGGCCCGCTCCTCGGCAAGCCCCTGCTCGTAGGCCTCGCGGTTGGCGCGCATCCGCGCCTCGGCCTCGGCCGCCGCCTCGTTCAGCGCCGCAGCGTTGGTCCCGCGGTCGTCGCGGAGCTTCTCGTTCAGGGCATTTTCGTTCGACGCCTGGTTGCGGATGCTCCGCCAGTCGATCTCCTCCTGCCGCTGACGCTCGCGCACTTCGCGCTCCAGGCGGTCGCGTTCCTGCTCCATTTCGGCCAGCGTCTGAAGGTCGATATACATGCCCTGCTGATGCGTGCGCCGGCCCACGACGATCTTCGACGAAACGAAGCCGATCATCAGCACCAGGTAGGCGATCAACGTGACGCACAGGCCGATACGGTGGTCGTAGGTCCACGACCCCACATCCTCCCTGCGGTTGTCGAAGGGCAGTTTGATACGCGGCCTGCGGGCGGGTTTCGGTTTGTCGTCACGGGGTGTTTCAGTCATTGCGGTGTGTCGGAATTTTGAGCAAAAGTAGCGTTTTTTACCGAAAATTTCCTATCTTTGCGCGCAAATAATAGAAACACCGCTTATGTCAACCAAACAACAAACGCTGAAGGCGCCGATCTCATTCTCGGGAAAGGGCCTGCATACGGGCGTCAAAGTTACCATGACCGTGAACCCCGCCGAGGCCGGAACCGGAATCGTATTCCGCCGCACCGACCTCGAAGGACAACCCATAATCCCCGCCCTGTGCGACAACGTCGTAGACACTTCGCGCGGCACGACCGTCGAAGCCGGCGGACACCGCGTACACACCATCGAACACATCATGTCGGCGCTCTGGACCCTCGGCGTGGATAACGCCGTGATCGACATCGACGCCCCCGAGACCCCCATCATGGACGGCTCGGCCCGCGAATACGCCCGGGCCATCACCGAAACCGGACTGGCGGACCAGGACGCCGAGCGGCAGTTCTACCACGTGACCGAAAAGATGGTCTACACGATCCCCGAGAAGGGCGTGGCGATCATCCTCTACCCCGACGACGAATTCTCCGTCTCGGTGCACGTGGACTACAATTCGAAGGTCATCGGCAACCAGTACGCCACCTTCAACCCCGGCGACGACTTCGCCAGGAAAATTTCGCCCTGCCGCACGTTCGTCTTCCTGCACGAACTGGAGCCGCTGATCAACATGAACCTGATCAAGGGCGGCGACCTGGACAACGCCATCGTGGTGGTGGAGAACCCCGTGCCCGACGAGCAGCTGGACAAACTCAAGAAGGTCTTCAACAAGCCCGACATCGAGATCAAGGCGGGCTATCTCAACAACCTCGAACTGCGCTGCAACAACGAGCTGGCGCGCCACAAACTGCTCGACCTGCTGGGCGACTTCGCGCTGCTGGGCGTACGGATCAAGGGCCGCGTCTGGGCCACCCGCCCGGGACACTTCGCCAACACGGAATTCATGAAGCAGCTCAAGCAGACCATTCGCCGCGGAGGCGAGAAACCCCGCTACACCTACGACTGCCGCAAGCCGCCGCTCTACGACATCAACGACATCCGCCGCATGCTGCCCCACCGTCCGCCGTTCCTGCTGGTGGACCGCATTTTCCACTGCGACCCCTCGTCCGTAGCGGGCATCAAGAACGTGACGATGAACGAACCGTTCTTCGTGGGCCACTTCCCCGAAGAGCCGGTGATGCCGGGCGTGCTGATCGTCGAGGCCATGGCCCAGTGCAGCGGCATCATGGTCCTGAGCAACGTCCCCGACCCGGAGAACTACTCGACCTACTTCATGAAGATCGACGGCGTGAAATTCAAGCGCAAGGTCGTTCCGGGCGACACGCTGCAATTCGAAATCCACCTGCTGGAACCGATCCGCCGGGGCGTCGCCCTCGTGGAGGCCAAGGCGTTCGTCGGCGAGACGCTCGCCTGCGAGGCCGTGATGATGGCGCAGGTAGTCAAAAACAAAAAATAGAGGAAATGATCAGCAACCTGGCCTATATCCACCCCGACGCCAAGCTCGGGGCCAACGTCACGGTGAAACCCTTTGCCTGCGTCGCGGGCGACACGGTGATCGGCGACGACTGCTGGATCGGTCCCGGAGCCGTGATCCACGACGGGGCGCGCATCGGCAGACGATGCCGCATCCACACCGCCGCTTCGGTCGCGTGCCTTCCGCAGGACCTGAAATTCGCCGGTGAAATCACCACCTGCGAGATCGGCGACGACAACGACATCCGCGAGTACGTGACCATCAGCCGCGGAACCGCTTCGACCGGAACCACGCGCATCGGGTCGAAAAACCTGCTGATGGCTTACGTCCACATCGGGCACGACTGCATCATCGGCAGCAACTGCGTGATCGCCAACCGCGTGTCGCTCGCCGGCGAAGTGCACGTCGGCGACTGGGTCGTCATCGGCGGCCACGCCGCCGTCCACCAGTGGACCCACATCGGGGCGCACGCCATGATACAGGGCGGCGCGCTGCTGGGTCAGGACCTTCCGCCCTACGTCATCGTGCGCAACGACACGCTCCGTTTCGCGGGCATCAACAAGATCGGGCTTGCGCGCCGCGGCTTTTCGCACGAGCGCATCGCCGAAATCCACGACGCCTGCCGCATCCTCTTCCAGAGCGGTCTGAACTACCTGAACGGCTGCGACGAGGTCGAACGGCAGATTCCGCAAAGCCCCGAGCGCGATGCGCTGGTCGAATTCATCCGCACCTCGAAGCGCGGCATCATCAAACCTTACGAATCGCGGTGCAAAGAGGAGTAAATTTTGCGTATAAATATTGGTATATCGGAATTTTTCACTATATTTGCGGTGTCGAAAGACAGCGTGAAGGGTAAGGGGACGGGCAGTCCCCTTATTTTATACTTATACTCGACCGAAATTCAACGACTATGATAGACACGAAAAAGATAATCGAAGCGGCGGAACGTCATTTGGAAGGGACGGACATGTTCGTCGTGGATTGTACCTGCACGCCGGGCAACGAGGTCGAACTGACGATCGACAGCGACTCGTCGGTCGGCATCGACGCCTGCGCGGAGCTGAGCCGCGCCGTCGAGGCGCAGTTCGACCGCGACGAGGAGGATTTTTCGCTGACGGTCATGTCGGCCGGTATCGGCTCGGAACTGAAAAGCCTGCGCCAGTACCGCAAACTCGCCGGCAAGTCGGCCGAGGTGCTGCTCACGAGCGGCGTGAAGATCCTGGCCAAGCTGGAGGAGGTCACCGGCGAGGGCATCGTCCTCTCCTACGAGGAGAAGCAGGCCGTCGAGGGCAAAAAGAAGAAGCAGTTGGTGAAGGTCACGCGCAGCTACCCCTTCGATCAGATCAAGTACACGAAGGAGTGGCTGGATTTCAAGTAACAATTAAAAATCAGATAAAGCACACAATGGACAATCTCAATCTCATCAGCAACTTTGCCGAATTCAAAGAGCTGAAGAACATCGACAAGTCGACGATGATCGGCGTGCTGGAGGACGTTTTCCGCCACGCGCTGCAGAAACAGTATGAAACGGACGAGAATTTCGACGTCATCATCAACCCCGAAAAGGGCGACCTCGAAATCTGGCGCAACCGCACCGTCGTCGAGGACGGCGCCGTCGAAGACCCCAACGCACAGATTTCCGTCTCGGAGGTCAAGGCCATCGACCCCACCTACGAGATCGGAGACGAATACGCTGACGAAATCAAACTCGCCTCGTTCGGCCGCCGCGCCGTGCTGTCGCTGCGCCAGAACCTCGCCTCGCGCATCCTCGACCTGGAGAAGGCCAGCCTCTACGAGAAATACTCGGAAAAGGTCGGCGACATCGTCACGGGCGAGGTGTACCAGGTGTGGAAAAAGGAGGTGCTGATCCTCGACGACGAGGAGAACGAGCTGATCCTCCCGAAGGCCGAGCAGATACCCAACGACTTCTATCGCAAGGGCGACACGATCAAAGCCATCGTCAAGTCGGTCGAAATGAACAACAACCAACCGCGCATCATCCTCTCGCGCACGGCCAACCAGTTCCTGGAGCGCCTGTTCGAACAGGAGGTTCCCGAGATTTTCGACGGTCTGATCACCATCAAGAAGATCGTCCGCATCCCCGGCGAGCGCGCCAAGGTCGCCGTGGAGTCCTACGACGAGCGCATCGACCCGGTGGGTGCCTGCGTCGGCATGAAGGGTTCGCGCATCTACTCGATCGTCAAGGAGCTGCGCAACGAAAATATCGACGTGGTGAACTACACGGCAAACCCGACGCTGATGATCCAGCGCTCGCTCAACCCCGCAAAGGTGTCGTCCATCACCATCGACGAGGAGAAGATGACCGCTTCGGTCTACCTCAAGCCCGATCAGGTTTCGCTGGCCATCGGCAAGGGAGGTCTCAACATCCGTCTCTCGAAGATGCTCACCGGCTATGACATCGACGTCTACCGCGAGGTCGAGGAAGAAGACGTGGCACTCACGGAGTTCACCGACGAGATCGACGGATGGGTGATCGACGCCCTGAAAGCCGCCGGCTGCGACACCGCCAAGAGCGTGCTGGAACTTCCCGTCGAGGAGATCGCCGCCCGCGCCGACCTCGAACTGGAGCAGGCGCAGAAGGTCGTGGAGATCCTGAAAGCCGAATTCGAATAATCAACGCAAGACAAGAAAGGAAAAGAGACAAGATATGGGTAATGAAAGAAAATTAAGGCTCATTCAGGTTGCAAAGGAGTTCAAGGTGGGACTGAACACCGTCACGGACTTCCTGCAGAAGAAGGGCATCAAAAGCGACGGGTCGCCCAACACGCTGGTCGACGCGGAGACTTATGCCGTTCTGGAGAAGGAGTTCGGGGCAAACCGCAGCGCCGCCAGCGCACGCGATTCGATCCGCGAACGCATCTCCCTGAAGCAGACGACCGTAACCCTCGAAGAAGCCAAGAAGCAGGAGCGCGAGGAAGAGAAGGAGGTTGTCATCAAAAGCAACGTCATCAGCGTCAAGGACGAAATTCAGCAGCCGAAGTTCCTCGGCAAGATCGACCTCTCGCCCAAGCCCAAGGCGGCTCCGGCCCCCCAGCCCAAACCCGAGGCCGTGAAACCTGCGCCCCAGCCGACGGCTCCCGCCGCAAAGGCGGAGGTGGCTCCGAAAGCCCCGGAGACCGTGAAACCGGCTCCCGCACCCGCTCCGGCTCCCCAGCCGAAGCCTGCCGAGACGCCGAAATCCGCTGCGGCCGCAACGCCGGCCCCCGCGAAGGTCACCGCTCCCGCGCAGGAGGCTCCGAAGGCGGAAACGCCCGCCCCGGCTCCGCAGCCCAAGGCCGCAGAGACTCCCGCAGCCCCCGCTCCCAAACCCGCTCCGGCCCCGCAGGCAGCGCCCGCGGCACAAACGGCTCCGGCCCCTGCGGCGGAACCGAAGCCCGAGGCTCCGAAAGACAACATCTTCCGCCCCGAAACGGTGACCCTCACCGGTCCGCAGGTGCTCGGCACGATGGACGTGTCGGGCTTCGTCGCAGGCGGCAAGCACAAGCGCAAGCGTCTCCAGAAGGAGAAAGTCGACGTCAGCAAGGCCCCGAGAGGCAATGCGCAGGGCGGCGGCAACCGTCAGGGCCAGGGCGGCCAGAACAACAACGGCAACCGTCCGGGAGGACAGGGTCAGAACCGCGGCGGGCAGGGCCAGAACCAGCCCCGTCCGGGCGAAGGACGCCGCAACAAGGGCAAGAACGCCCCCAAACCGATCGTGCGCCCCGAAGTGAGCGACGAGGAGGTTTCGAAGCAGGTAAAGGACACCCTGGCGCGTCTGACGGCCAAGGGAGCCAAGAGCAAAAGCTCGAAATACCGCAAGGACAAGCGCGACGCCGTCGCCGAGCGCATGAACGAGGAGTTCGAACGCGAGGAAATGGAGCGTTCGACGCTCAAGGTCACGGAGTTCGTGACCGTCAGCGAACTGGCCACGATGATGAACGTCCCGCCGACGGAGGTCATCATGGCCTGCATGAACCTGGGTCTGATGGTGTCGATCAACCAGCGTCTCGACGCCGAGGCGCTCGTGGTGGTCGCCGAAGAGTTCGGCTACAAGACCGAATTCGTCTCGGTGGAGATTCAGGAGGCCATCGCCGACGACAGCGAGGACCGCGAGGAAGACCTCGTTCCGCGTCCGCCGATCGTGACGGTCATGGGACACGTCGACCACGGTAAGACCTCGCTGCTGGACAACATCCGCAAAACCAACGTCATCGAGGGCGAGGCCGGCGGTATCACCCAGCATATCGGCGCTTACAGCGTGGTGCTGAACGGGCAGAAGATTACCTTCCTCGACACCCCGGGCCACGAAGCCTTCACGGCCATGCGTGCCCGCGGAGCCGCCGTGACGGACGTAGCCATCATCATCGTCGCGGCCGACGACAGCGTCATGCCGCAGACCGTCGAGGCGATCAACCACGCGCAGGCCGCAGGCGTGCCGATGGTCTTCGCCATCAACAAGATCGACAAGCCCAGCGCCAACCCCGACCACATCAAGGAGCAGCTCTCGCAGATGAACTACCTCGTGGAGTCGTGGGGCGGCAAATACCAGGACCAGGAGGTTTCGGCCAAAAAGGGCCTGAACCTCGACAAACTGCTCGAAAAGGTGCTGCTGGAGGCCGAGATGCTCGACCTGAAGGCCAACCCCAACAAAAAGGCGCAGGGCACGGTCATCGAGTCGACGCTCGACAAGGGCCGCGGCTACGTGTCGACGATCCTGGTGCAGAGCGGCACGCTCCGCGTCGGCGACGTGATCCTCTCGGGAACCTACACGGGCCGCGTGAAGGCCATGTTCAACGAGAACGGCAAGAAGGTGGACGAGGCAGGACCCTCGACGCCCGTACAGGTGCTCGGACTGAACGGCGCACCGCAGGCCGGCGACACGTTCAACGTCATGGACGACGACCGCTCGGCACGCGAAATCGCCAACAAACGCGAACAGCTGGCCCGCATGCAGGGCATCATGACCCAGAAGCACGTGACGCTCGACGAGATCGGCCGCCGCATCGCCATCGGCTCGTTCAA
Organism: Alistipes sp. i18-0019-D1; assembly: GCF_042852885.1. Taxonomy (NCBI): domain Bacteria; kingdom Pseudomonadati; phylum Bacteroidota; class Bacteroidia; order Bacteroidales; family Rikenellaceae; genus Alistipes; species Alistipes sp. i18-0019-D1. The sequence continues at coordinate 3,095,191 of NZ_AP031424.1, read as the reverse complement.
GGAGCTGAACATCATCGTCAAGGGCGACGTGGACGGATCGGTCGAGGCCATGTCCGGATCGCTGATCAAGCTCTCGAAGGAGACCGTGCAGGTCAACGTCATCCACGCCGCCGTGGGACAGATTTCGGAGTCCGACGTGCTGCTGGCTGCCGCTTCGAACGCCATCATCGTCGGCTTCCAGGTGCGTCCGTCGGCTTCGGCACGCAGGCTGGCCGAGAAGGAGGAGATCGAAATCCGCCTCTACTCGATCATCTACGACGCCATCAACGACATCAAGGACGCCATCGAGGGCATGCTCGAACCGGTGATGAAGGAGGAGATCGTCGCTTCGGTCGAAGTGCTCGAAATCTTCAAGATCACCAAGGTCGGAACCGTCGCCGGATGTATGGTCCGCGAAGGCAAGCTGCAACGCTCGACCCCGATCCGCGTCATCCGCGACGGCATCGTGATCTACACCGGCAAGCTCGGTTCGCTCAAACGTTTCAAGGACGACGTCAAGGAGGTCGTGGTCGGGCAGGACTGCGGTCTGAACATCGAGTCGTTCAACGACATCCGCGTCGGCGACATCGTCGAAGGATACGAACAGGTGGAAGTGAAACGCAAGTAACCCATAAAACTAACAACTACTTACAATTTTTTGGCAGTAATGACTAACCCAATCCATTTTACGACTGCGGAAGAGGCCGTCAAGGTCATCAAATCGGGCGACCATGTCCACCTCAGCTCGGTGGCGTCGGCTCCCCAGTGCCTGATCAACGCCATGTGCAAACGCGGCGAGGCCGGCGAACTGAAGGACGTACATGTCCATCACCTGCACACGGAGGGTCCCGCTCCCTACGCCGATCCGAAATTCGAAGGCGTATTCCAGCTCGACTCCTTCTTCGTGGGGGCGAACGTCCGCAAGGTAACCCAGAGCGGCTATGCCGACTACATTCCGATTTTCTTGAGCGAGACCCAGAAACTCTACCGCTGCGGAGCTGTTCCGTGCAACGTGGCGATGATCCAGGTCTGCCCGCCCGACAAACACGGCTTCGTATCGCTCGGAACCTCCGTCGACGCCACCCTGGCGGCCGTGGAGTGCGCCGATCATGTGATCGCCGTGGTGAACAAGTACGTTCCGCGCGCCTTCGGCCAGGCCATGATCCACTCCTCGAAGATCGACTTCTTCGTGCAAGACGACACCCCGCTGATCGAAGCGAAATTCTCCGAGCCGAACGAGGTCGAGACGGCCATCGGAAAGCACTGCGCCGCGTTGATCGAGGACGGCGCAACGCTCCAGATGGGTATCGGGGCCATTCCCAATGCAGTCCTCAGCCAGCTGGGCGGCCATAAGAACCTCGGTATCCACACCGAGATGTTCGCCGACGGCGTACTGCCGCTGGTGGAGAAGGGCGTGATCAACGGCGAAGCCAAAAAAACCGACCCCGGCAAGATGGTCTCGACCTTCCTGATGGGTTCGAAAGCCGTTTACGACTTCATCGACGACAACCCGGGCGTACTGATGATGGACGTCGGGTACACGAACGACCCCTACATCATCTCGCAGAACGACCGCTTCGTAGCCATCAACTCGGCCCTGCAGGTCGACCTGACGGGCCAGGTGTGCGCCGATTCGCTGGGCACGAAATTCTGGTCGGGTGTCGGCGGACAGATCGACTTCGTCTACGGTGCATCGCTCTCGAAGGGCGGCAAGGCGATCATCGCCATGCCTTCGATCACCAACAAGGGCGTATCGAAAATCTGCCCGACGCTGTTGGACGGCGCCGGCGTGGTGACGACGCGCAACCACATCCACTGGTTCGTGACGGAGTTCGGAGCCGTGGACCTCTACGGCAAAACCCTGCAGGAGCGTGCACGCCTGCTGATCTCCATCGCCCATCCTTCGGCCCAGGAGGAGTTGGACCGCGCGGCTTTCGAGCGCTGGGGCGAGCATCACCACTACATCAAGGGATACATGAAATAACCGGTTTCCCGAACGGAAACACCGGCAAAGGGCTGCACGAAATCAGTGCAGCCCTTTGCATGAAGCCCTGTCCGCAATATGCTGGCGTCTTTCCCGAACCGGGAAGGCGCTTTTTTCGTATCTTTACGGCAGTCAATACCGAAGAGCCATGAAAAAACCCGCACTCCTCGTTCTCGCCCTTTCTCTTGCGGGCCGCACCGCATCGCACCGTGCAGGCAGCTACCCCGCTGCCGCGGCTCCGCAGGAGAAACAATACGCCGTCATTCTCTCGATGGACGCCTTCCGCGAAGGTTTCCGCCAGCGGTCGTTCCAGAACCGGAACATCAACCTCATCCTCTGCCGCCTGCTGGGCATCGAACCCGCGCCGAACGACGGCGACTGGCGGGAGATCAAACGCATGTTCTGCGAACGCTAAAGACCCGGAAGCGTCCCGAAATACGGATGTTTTCACTATCTTTGCCTCACTGAAAACAGTATACGATATGAAGAGACTTTTTCTTTTGTTTGCGGCGGCACTCCTCGCCGCAGCCTGCCCCGCGGGGGCTTTCGCTCAGTTCAAAATCGGCGGTAAGAAAATCGATGCCGCAAAACTGCTCAATGCCGGCAAGGACGTGGCCAAGGCCGTCACGCTCAGCGATGAGGAGATCGCCCGGTTGAGCCGCGAATCGGTCGAATGGATGGATGCCAACAACCCCGTGGCCGCCGATACGACGACCTACGGAGCACGCCTCAAGCGGCTCACCGAAGGTATCACCGACGCCGACGGGCTACCGCTGAACTTCAAGGTCTATCTGGTAACCGATGTCAACGCCTTTGCCTGCGGCGACGGCTCGATCCGTGTCTTCGCCGCCCTGATGGACCTGATGGACGACGACGAACTGATGGCCATCATCGGCCACGAAATCGGCCACGTCGTGCATGCCGACACGAAACACGCCATGAAGAACGCCTACCTCGCCTCCGCAGCCCGCAATGCCGCCGGAGCCGCCGAGGGCAGCGCGCTGGCCAAATTGAGCCAATCGCAGCTGGGCGAGGTCGTGACGGCCTTCACCGATGCGCAGTTCTCGCAGAAGCAGGAGTACGAAGCCGACGAACACGGTTTCGAGTTCTGCGTGAAACACGGCTTCAGCCCCTACGGCATGGCCAACTCGCTCAATAAGCTGGTCGAGCTCTCCAAGGGCGCCAAAGCCTCCATCGTACAGAAGATGTTCTCCTCGCACCCCGACAGCGAAAAGCGCGCGGCCCGCATGAAGGAGAAAGCCGATGCCTACACGGCCGCACAGCAGCAGAACAGGTAGCCGAGCCTACTCCCGCCGGAATCCGTAGAAAAGCCCGTGAAACCGGGTCCGGAAGGGGAACGCCGCAGCACAACTTTTAAACACACAAGCCGAAAAACATCCGGAATTCCGGATGTTTTTCTTATATTTGTACGTCACTAACAACTGAATCGCCGATGAAATAACGCACAAAGTCGCAGTAATACAACAAAAAAGCGCCGATTGCGCACGAAAGGCGACGGCGCACACACATAAAAAGCGTTAGCTTTGTACCTTGCTTTCTGAAAATCTGGAAAATTTAAAGAGCAACCAAGGAATGAAGTTTGACGCTCACGTTTCCAACGTGGGCTTCATTCTGCATTTGGTTGCCAGGTTATTCCAGAGCCTCAGAAAGCAAATCAGAGTTTTGTCCCACGTTTTTTATGATCCTTTCCGAATCCGAACTTAATTCCATGCGCTGCGGGACAGGCGTACATCTCACCATGAAAGCCTACCTCCTGCTTCTCACGATCTGTATCCTGCCTGCCGTCGCGGGCATCCTCGTTACGCGTCCGATGTGGCGCATACGCCAACTCCCCAACGAAGCGATACAGGGCATCGGCCTCGTCGTGCTGATCATCGTGCTGATCGGCTGTCTCGTCCCGCTCTTTCTCGGCGATACAGGCGCTGTCGGATGCGCCTGCATCCTGTTAAGCCTGTTCAACCTCGTGATCTTCCAGTGCTACGAACACTGGCTCAACACCTCCCGCTGCCCGCAATGCCACACACGCAATCTGCGGGCACACAAATACGGCAAGGGAGTTTACAAACTCTACTGCTCGCATTGCGGCCTGCACAGCCGGTGGCGCACGTGGAGGTATTTTTCGGACGAGCCTTAAAGATTCATTTCAGCGGCTGGCAGCGGGGACAATAGTAGACTGCACCGCCCAGATAAGCCTCCTTGACGATTGATCCGCCGCAGACCGGACAAGGGTCCGCACAGGTGTTGCGCGAAAGCTGCACGGCATACCCTCCGCAATTCCCGAAAAGATCCTTCTCCGTATCGCGCCCGTTACGGCGGGTCATCTCTGTCAGGAGGCTTTTTACCGTTCTGAAAAGCCGTTCGGCATCCTCTTCGTCCAGTGTGGCGAGTTTGCGTTTGGGATGGATGCCTGCCCGGAAAAGAATGTCCTGCAACACCCCGTTCCCGAGTCCCGGAATGCGTTGCTCCGTGGCCAGGAAAGCCTTTGCCGAGAGATTCGGCTTCGCACCGGCCAGCAGGCTCCGGAAATATCCGGTGTCGAACTCCGCATCGAGCGGTGAATATTTCGTCTTCGCACCCCGGTAATAAGGATTCTCGAAATCACCCCGGAAAGCAAGGATACCTCCGTACATCGCAACGGTAAAAACCAGAAAACGCTCGTCGTCAAGCGTGACGAGCAGCTGGTATTTCGCGGGTATCCCGGCCTCGGAAGCATAAAGGCGCAGGTTCACACCGTCCGATAGGAGGAGGTGCACGTCGTCGTCCAGCAATATGTCGACAAATGCGCCGTAACCTTCCGCCCCGACGATTCTCCGGCCGGTCAGCAATTTTCGGTATTCGAGCGGATCACCCGAATACCAGGTGAACTTGTGCGGATGCGTGGCATTGAACACATCGGTCACAGTATGTCCCGCCAGCGTCTCACGGACCTGGCGCGCAACGGTTTTCGATTCGGGTATTTCGATCATAAGCGATGGAATATCAGTTGTTCGGCTGAATAAAGGACCAATGCGTGTGGATAATTTTCCAACATCCGGAGGGATTCAACCGGTAAACCTCCGTGCAGTTCATCCGGAATAACTGTCCGTCCCGGCGGGCCTCGTAATTATACGTCAACACGGCTGCATCCTGCAAGGAGCGGACTACAGGGTCCACCATTTCATAGGAATCTATTTTGATCTTCCCCCGAACCTGGTCATAATAAGCCTCCAGGGCTTTTCGACCTTCGAGTTTATGTTCGAAAGCCGGGTCCATGTAGACCACATCGTCAGCCGAAAGTTCGATAAATCCATCGGGATCCCCGTCGTTCCACCGCTCCAAAGCCTGTTTTTCCAAAGCGATGATTTCGGCCTTAACAGCTCCGTCATCCGAAGCATTTCGCACATATTCAGTCATAGGTCTTTTCAGGTTTTTCCCAATATAGCAATTATTCACGAATCTAAGCGGCTTTAAGAGAGTCGATTCGTACCTGCCTCACATAAATATTGGCGATTGACGAACCTTCCGATAAATCTTCTATAAACAAAAACCTCCCTTTGAAAAGGGAGGTTTGGAGGGATTATCAATATAGTCGGCGGCACCGCCGATTCAAGGTCAGCCGCACCAACGGCAGGCAGCATGCAGAGCGACGTATCTACACAACCCCAAAAAAGAAAGCCGGACCCTGTATCAGGATCCGGCTTGAAGAGGCGGCTACCTACTCTCCCACGGGAAAACCGCAGTACCATCGGCGTAAGTGAGCTTAACTTCTCTGTTCGGAATGGGAAGAGGTGGAACCTCACTGCTATAACCACCTAAAAGAACCTATGCTTCAGTTTATCGAAGCCGTGCGAGTGATGCCTTTAGATCATCACAATCCGTCGCACCCGGTAAGAGTTGACATATTAGGGAAATGAGATAAAGAATTGCTGTAAAAAAGCCGTTCGGGTAATTAGTACTGCTCGGCTTTGACATTACTGTCTTTACACCTGCAGCCTATCAACGTAGTAGTCTCCTACGCCCCTCAAGGGAAAACTTATCTTGGGGATGGCTTCGCGCTTAGATGCTTTCAGCGCTTATCCAAACCGAACGCGGCTACTCGGCGGTACACTTGGCAGCATAACCGATACACCGGAGGTTCGTCCAACTCGGTCCTCTCGTACTAAAGTCAGGACCCCTCAATTTTCCTACGCCCGCAACAGATAGAGACCGAACTGTCTCACGACGTTCTGAACCCAGCTCGCGTGCCACTTTAATCGGCGAACAGCCGAACCCTTGGGACCTTCTCCAGCCCCAGGATGTGACGAGCCGACATCGAGGTGCCAAACCGCCGCGTCGATATGAGCTCTTGGCGGCGATCAGCCTGTTATCCCCGGAGTACCTTTTATCCTTTGAGCGATGGCCAGTCCACACAGAACCACCGGATCACTATACCCTGCTTTCGCACCTGGTCGACTTGTAAGTCTCACAGTCAAGCACCCTTATGCTATTGCACTCTACGCACGGTTACCATTCGTGCTGAGGGTACCTTGGGAAGCCTCCGTTACGCTTTTGGAGGCGACCACCCCAGTCAAACTACCCACCAAACGGTGTCCCCTCTCGAGGGTTAGAATCCAAGTACACAAAGGGCCGTATTTCAACGTTGACTCCACGAATACTGGCGTACCCGCTTCACTGTCTCCGGCCTATCCTACACATTGTGTACCCAAATTCAGCGTTAAGCTATAGTAAAGGTTCACGGGGTCTTTTCGTCCCGTTGCGGGTACCCGGCATCATCACCGGGACTACAATTTCACCGAGCTCACGGTTGAGACAGTGTCCAGATCGTTACACCATTCGTGCAGGTCGGAACTTACCCGACAAGGAATTTCGCTACCTTAGGACCGTTATAGTTACGGCCGCCGTTTACTGGGGCTTCGATTCAATGCTTCTCTTGCGATGACATCCCCTCTTAACCTTCCAGCACCGGGCAGGTGTCAGGCCCTATACGTCTTCTTTCGAATTTGCAGAGCCCTGTGTTTTTGATAAACAGTCGCCTGGACCTCTTCGCTGCGCCCACCTCGCGGTGGGACCCCTTTTCCCGAAGTTACGGGGTTAATTTGCCTAGTTCCTTAACCGTGATTCACTCGAGCACCTTAGGATACTCTCCTCGACCACCTGTGTCGGTTTACGGTACGGGTAACATATACTATAACTTAGAAGATTTTCTCGGAAGTCGACTTGGGTGAACTATCGGATTGGCCGTAGCCGCTCCGTACTGTCGGGGTTCAGCAAGGACTAACTCTTAATCTGTCCCTATACCTACGCCCTTTAACCACCTATTCCGTCAGGCGGCGTCACTTACGTTCCTTCGTCTCTCCATCGAGGTATATGTTAGTATCGGAATATTAACCGATTGTCCATCGAGATCACCGTTCGGCTTACCCTTAGGACCCGACTAACCCTGATCCGATTAGCGTTGATCAGGAAACCTTGGTCTTGCGGTGTGCGGGTTACTCTCCCGCATTATCGTTACTCATGCCTACATTTGCTTTTCCATAAACTCCACCTATCCTCGCGGAATGGCTTCGACGTCAATGGAATGCTCCCCTACCGCACTTTCGTGCCCAGAACTTCGGTGGTATACTTGATGCCCGTTTATTATCCACGCTTTGCCGCTCGACTAGTGAGCTGTTACGCACTCTTTGAATGAATAGCTGCTTCCAAGCTAACATCCTAGCTGTCTCTGCAGCAAAACATCGTTAGATCAACTTAGTATACTCTTCGGGACCTTAGTTGCTGGTCTGTGTTGTTCCACTCTCGTAACCGGACATTAGCACCCGGTCGCTCACTGCTGTAAATCATACTACTGGCATTCGGAGTTTGTCAGGATTTGGTAGGCGGTGAAGCCCCCGCATCCAATCAGTAGCTCTACCTCCAGTAGACTCTCAATTACAACGCTGCCCCTAAAGGCATTTCGGGGAGTACGAGCTATTTCCCAGCTTGATTAGCCTTTCACCCCTACCCTCAAGTCATCGAGAAGCTTTTCAACGCTTATTCGTTCGGTCCTCCAGTTGGTTTTACCCAACCTTCAACCTGCTCAAGGGTAGATCGCAAGGTTTCGCGTCTACAACCACTGACTAGCCGCCCTGTTCAGACTCGCTTTCGCTTCGGCTCCGTGCATCCGTGCACTTAACCTCGCCAGTGATTAGTAACTCGTAGGCTCATTATTCAATAGGCACGCCGTCACAGCACGAAGCTGCTCCGACCGGTTGTAAGCGTATGGTTTCAGGTTCTATTTCACTCCCCTGTTCGGGGTTCTTTTCACCTTTCCCTCACGGTACTGGTTCACTATCGGTCTCTTGGGAGTATTTAGCCTTACCGGGTGGTCCCGGCGGATTCAGACAGGATTCCTCGTGTCCCGCCCTACTCAGGATACTGCTATCTTATGACGAACTTACCTGTACGGGTCTTTCACCCTCTATGGACGAACTTTCCAGATCGTTCCAGTTCGTTGTCTGTCGAATGTTGCAGTCCTACAACCCCGGCATTGCCGTAACAATACCGGTTTAGGCTGTTTCCATTTCGCTCGCCGCTACTCTGGAAATCGATGTTTCTTTCTTTTCCTCCTCCTACTAAGATGTTTCAGTTCAGAGGGTTGGCCCATCTTTCGATGTGTCAGGTCTTCTACCTGACGGGTTGTCCCATTCAGAAATCTCCGGATCAAATCTTGTTTGCAAATCCCCGGAGCTTTTCGCAGCTTACCACGTCTTTCTTCGCCTCCAAGAGCCTAGGCATTCCCCATACGCCCTTATTTACTTTCTTACAACTTCCATCACACCCTATTGAGCTGTGTGACGGAACTCTATCTCATCTCCTTAATCATGTCAATGAACGCTGCGAATCGCTTCGCTGTGAGCAGCACTCGGTTCGAACCTACGCCTAAAGCGGTGCTGCTGTAACGTTTCTTTGAAGTGAGCAGCTAAATTTACCTTTGAAACAAGGCTCCAGAAAGGAGGTGTTCCAGCCGCACCTTCCGGTACGGCTACCTTGTTACGACTTAGCCCCAGTCACCGGTTTTGCCCTAGGTCGCTCCTTGCGGTCACGAACTTCAGGCACCCCCAGCTTCCATGGCTTGACGGGCGGTGTGTACAAGGCCCGGGAACGTATTCACCGCGCCATGGCTGATGCGCGATTACTAGCGAATCCAACTTCACGGAGGCGGGTTTCAGCCTCCGATCCGAACTGAGATAGGCTTTCGAGATTCGCATCCCATCACTGGGTAGCTGCCCTCTGTACCTACCATTGTAACACGTGTGTAGCCCCGGACGTAAGGGCCGTGCTGATTTGACGTCATCCCCACCTTCCTCTCGGCTTACACCGGCAGTCCCGCCAGAGTGCCCAGCTTGACCTGATGGCAACTAACGGTAGGGGTTGCGCTCGTTATGGGACTTAACCCGACACCTCACGGCACGAGCTGACGACAACCATGCAGCACCTAGTTTCCTGCCCCGAAGGGAAATCCTGTTTCCAGAATCGTCAGTAACTTTCAAGCCCGGGTAAGGTTCCTCGCGTATCATCGAATTAAACCACATGTTCCTCCGCTTGTGCGGGCCCCCGTCAATTCCTTTGAGTTTCATTCTTGCGAACGTACTCCCCAGGTGGATAACTTATCGCTTTCGCTTAGCCGCCGACTGTGTATCGCCGACAGCGAGTTATCATCGTTTACTGCGTGGACTACCAGGGTATCTAATCCTGTTTGCTCCCCACGCTTTCGTGCCTCAACGTCAGATATAGTTTGGTAAGCTGCCTTCGCAATCGGTGTTCTGTATGATCTCTAAGCATTTCACCGCTACACCATACATTCCGCCTACCGCAACTACTCTCTAGTTCAACAGTATTAGAGGCAGTTCCGGTGTTAAGCACCGGTATTTCACCTCTAACTTATCAAACCGCCTACGCACCCTTTAAACCCAATAAATCCGGATAACGCTTGGATCCTCCGTATTACCGCGGCTGCTGGCACGGAGTTAGCCGATCCTTATTCGTACGATACTTTCAGGCTCCTACACGTAGAAGCGTTTACCCTCGTACAAAAGCAGTTTACAACTCATAGAGCCGTCTTCCTGCACGCGGCATGGCTGGTTCAGACTTGCGTCCATTGACCAATATTCCTCACTGCTGCCTCCCGTAGGAGTTTGGTCCGTGTCTCAGTACCAATGTGGGGGGTTAACCTCTCAGTCCCCCTATGTATCGTTGCCTTGGTGAGCCGTTACCTCACCAACCAGCTAATACAACGCATGCCCATCCATAACCACCGGAGTTTTCAACCAAAACCGATGCCGGTTCTGATGTTATGGGGTATTAGTACCAATTTCTCAGTGTTATCCCCCTGTTATGGGTAGGTTGCATACGCGTTACGCACCCGTGCGCCGGTCGCCACCCGGTATTGCTACCTGTGATGCCCCTCGACTTGCATGTGTTAGGCCTGCCGCTAGCGTTCATCCTGAGCCAGGATCAAACTCTCCATTGTATAAAATGTTTTGTTCTAAATCTTTAGCTCTAATCTCAAAGGTATTGTTTGAAATCACTCTCTTGCGAGAGTGGAAAAAACTTTTAGCTGCTCAAATACTTCAAAGAACGCTGTTCAATATATTACTATAAGAACAATTTCTTTCATTTTGCCAGGGTCCGCCTTTCGGCCTCTCCCGTTGTTCTGACCGCGATTTTTCAGCGGAAAGTGGTGCAAAGGTAAGTGTTTATTTTCGAACCACCAAATCTTTTTGAAAGAATTTTTCAGAATTTTTTCAGAACCTTTTTTCGTATCGTTTCGAACCGTGTGTTGCATTCGAAGCGGGTGCAAAGGTAAGTCATTTTTCTGAATCTCCAAAAGATTTCGGAACTTTTTTCAAAATTTTTCAGAACCTGTTTTTGTCGCTTTCGAGCGGTGTTTCTCTCTCGAAGCGGGTGCAAAGATAAGGACTTTTCCGGACAACTTCCAAATAATTCGAGGACTTTTTTTCGACAATTTTCGCGAAGCTTTTACACCCGATTATGGATCAGCGAGTTAGTTCTAAAAATATTTTAATATCTTTGCGGTGACAAATTCAAAACAACAGCCATGCGGTCTTTATTATATATAAGTATACTCTTTTCCGCCGTTTCCTGCGGCCGAAACCTCCCGGATCTGCGCCCGGGCGATTTACTGTTCCTGGCCGGAAAAACTTCGGAAATGACCGGAGCGATCACCGCCGCAACGGGCAAAGCGAGGCAACTGAATTACTCGCACGTGGGAATTGCGGTTCCGGCAGGCGGAGCCGATTCGGTGCTGGAAGCCACGAGCGACGGCGGCGTACGGATGACGGCGCTGGCGGATTTTCTCGCCCGCGCGCAGCAGATCGAAGGCCGTCCGGCGGTGGTGGCAATGCGTCTGCGCGACACGACGGGTGTCACGGCAGCGGTCGCACGGGCCGCGACATTTCTCGGACAACCCTACGACTACTCGTTCCGGCCGGATAACGGCCAGCTCTATTGCAGTGAATTGGTATGGGAAAGTTATCTCGCCCCGGACGGCAGCCGTCTCTTTCCGGCCCGGCCGATGAATTTCCGCGCGGCGGACGGCACGATGCCGCAGTTCTGGGTCGACTTGTTCGCCAAACTGGGTGAAGAAATCCCCGAGGGTATCCCCGGCACGAATCCCAACGACATGGCACACGATCCGCAACTCAAAGAGATCGCCCGCTACTATTGACACGGCTTTCCCAAAAAGGACAGGCCGATAAAGCTCCGTCCGGCCTGCTTGGTGAAAAGCGGACAAAAAAACGATCTGTCCTTTCGGGCAGATCGTTTTTATTAAAAGCAAAGCTTATTACTTGGATTTAAATTTAGTGATTGCAAGAACATTATAAGCACTCGAAACACTGGAGCCTGAAATTTTCCATTCAGATATATCCTCGTCCGTCTCTTCATCAATAGTATAGCTATAGCGAGCGGTATATGCTCTGACCGCATTATTGGGAGCGACATATCCCGTCGATGACCAATTTCGAACCGAGGTCTCCGTATTTAAAGGAATCAAAGATCCGGCATCGTCACCTTTAAGCGTTTTATAAGAACTGTTTATCACATTGATAGAAGGAATTAAAGCCTCAAGTTCAGACCTCGACGGCATATACCAACTTTGGTTATCAACCGCAGGCAGATCGGCACAGAGCTTAAATGCAGGAAAAGCGTCAATATTCTTTTTCGCCTTCTCCATATTGAGTTCTCCGTTTTCTGAAAGAGGAATATCGCCGTCAGCACCTAAAGTCGTCCATTTTGCAGTACCCAAAACTCCAGGATAAATCATTTTACCCGACAAGCCATCTTCAGCGACTTCGTAGACAATACCTTTAACAGCGTCGCCCGTTGCGCCATTAGGATAAAGATCACCTTCTACGTAAACATGAGGAGCAGCCGTTTTAACCGTAACATTTGCAATTCGCGTTATGCTTCCGGCACCAATAGAAAGACCGTTACCGGTAATGGTACGCGTTCTGGACCAAACAGGATCAAGGCTCGTCGAAGACATGACATCCATTTTCAACGTACCGTAAGATGCGGCCGGAACCACAAAATAGAACGTTGCAGGGGCACCGCCTTTTACTTCCTGATTACCGAGTTCGCGCGAAATCATACGGCTTGCGTTCGCCGTGACACGGAACGACGGCACACCGTCGATAAATCTCACTTCACCGCTACCGGCAAGATTCGTCGTCGAAGTGAGCGAGATCGAAGACAAGGTGGCATCGATATCGGTAGTCACCGTAACGGCCATAATACCGCACAGGTTCTTAAAGGCGAACTTGACATTCGAAAGGTGGCCGTCCTCTACCGCTGCATAAGCAGCCATCGGGGCCGCACCCTCGGCAATATTGTTCGAAGGCCTGTTTATATTGTTATTCTGCACCGAACTCAACGTAATCTGCTTCGATGCACTCGAAGAACCGTTGTACAAAGCATAGAACTGGGTACCGTGAACACCCTCTTCGCTGCCCACAACTTCGAAAACCGCATTCGGAGTATCCGCTCCGGATTTCAGACGGTACAGCAACAGTCTGTCCGGCTCCTGCTCGCTCCATACGGTGATATAATCACCCGAAGACCAAAGCGTTTTAACCTCTTTACCCGCACCGAATTCAACGTCTTCGAGATACGCGCGGGTCGCTGGCAGGCTGGCCGAAATCTCGGTAAGCGTAACGAGATCGTTATTTCCGGCCGGAGTGGGGCGCATTTCAGCATCATTATCCGAGCAGGCGGACATCACCAATGCCGAACCTGCAATTATCCAAAGTTTTTTCATGATTTACCTTAAATTGAAATTAGACAATGTTATTCCCACTCGCCGTCTCCGGAATCATCCGTCATACCCCATCCTCCGGAGGTAGACTCTCCGGTTTCGGTCGACGTAGCAAATCCCGCCTCGACCATTACATCGACAATCTCAATTTCGGGGACTTGATATTCCCCCCCCCCTTCTTTTTTGTAAGGTTCTCATAAGCAAATAATTATTCAAATAATAAATACAAGTGAAAAATATTTTTTAGATAAATAACATTCAACTTTCAGCGTATCGCATACAAAAACGCTGCAAAATTAAAGATTAATTTCTTTTTTTGCAAATCAAACATATGCGTCCATATCAGATGTTTACATCTTTTTCAGATATAGGCGGCCGATTTGCAAACGAATGCCATCCGGCCGGTCACCGGACAATGAAAAAAGCTCCCGGGCAATTCCGCCGGAAGCAGAAACGCCTGCACCGTCACGCAAAGCGGCGGAGAGAAACGAAAGCGGAGACCGTGACGGCGAAATCTGCGTCAGACGATCTTTTCGACAGTAATGTCGGGATTGGCGCGCAGCAGGTCGATATACCCCTCCTCGCCGGCCGGCCCTTTGGCCCGGATGACGATCGTGGCACGGTGCACCACCCCGTCGGAAGTGCGCTGTGTCTCGACTTCATAGGAGATCACCGAATAGTCCTTGCTTTCGAGGCGCTCGAACATCGCATCGATGAACTCCTTCTTCGAGGCCGAGAAGACGATCATCGTCCGCCGCCGCCCCAATCCGCCGAAAACCAGCGTCAGCACCTCCAGTCCGAACAGCGTCAGCGCGGTAGCCGCTCCGGCCACGATGTACATGTGCGCCCCTGCGGCCAGACCGATACCCGCCGTGGCCCAGAGGCTCGCCGCGGTAGTCAGCCCCCGTACCAGCTGCCGGTGAATGATGATCGTGCCGGCCCCGATGAAACCGATGCCGCTGACCACCTGCGCCGCGATGCGGCTGGGGTCGAGGCGCAGCCCGTCGTGGGTCGCCAGAAAGTCCTCGAACCCGTATTGCGAGACAATCATCATCAGCGCGCTGCCCAGCGCCACCAGGAAATGGGTGCGGAAACCCGCATCCTTGACCCGGTATTCGCGGTCAAGGCCGATGACCGTCCCGCAGAGGCCCGCCACACACAACCGCACGATAAAATTCCATTCCATCTCCATAAGCACTTCGGGCTTCGCCCTGCAAAATTCATACAACAAATTCCGACATCCCTCCGTGCGGACTCCGGCCGCCGCATCCGGCTCCGCGAAACACAACCGCCGGAGCGTTTCGGGTCCATACAAATATATGAAAAAGTAGGGCCGCTGCAAAACCGAACCGCACAAGATTCGCCCCCGCCGAAAGTGTCGTTACGACATCAAATATAAGAAAAAATCCCGGATTGCGAAGAAATTTCGGCGGGAAGGTTGCACTGTGGGAAAAATTTCGTATTTTTGCAGGCTATGTTTAACTAATTAACTATTTACGACAATGCCGAAAATGAAAACCAATGCCGCTGCGAAGAAGCGTTTTACCTTCACCGGCACAGGAAAGATCAAGCGCAAACACGCTTATCACAGTCACATCCTGACCAAAAAGACGACGAAACAGAAGCGCAACCTCTGCTATTCGGGAACCGTTTCTGCGGTCGATGAGGCCAAAATCAAGAACTTACTCGTTAAATAGTCGCGGGTAGGCAACCGTCTTCCCCCTTTACAAAGGAGGAGCGAGAGGAATTTTAACTATGGAACCAGGCGTTGCAAACGCCGTAATAGGAGTCAGACGAGTTTCATAGAAAAAAGACCTCGGGAAAACAAACAACAAAAAATTCGTCGGACTCCTAATTAATCATCGGGACGAACCAGCCCCAAAGAATGCGGGAGAACCGTATCGCTGGCAGTCCTCCAAAAACTTTACAATATGCCACGTTCAGTAAACGCTGTCGCGTCACGCGCACGTCGAAAGAAAGTTTTGAAACTTGCCAAAGGTAACTTTGGTTCAAGGGGAAACGTTTGGACCGTTGCGAAAAATACGGTCGAAAAGGGTCTGTGCTATGCTTATGCACACCGCGCCCTCAAGAAGCGGACATTCCGTTCGCTGTGGATCACGCGTATCAACGCCGCCGTCCGCGCCCAGGGAATGACCTATTCACAGTTTATCGGCAAACTCAACGCCAAGGGAATCGTCCTCAACCGCAAGGTGATGGCCGACCTGGCAATGAACGAGCCGCAGGCATTCGAAGCAATAGTTAAAGCAGTTAAATAGCCCTTCGCAAGGAGGTTTTTAGCGCGGCGGATACCTCGGTATCCGCCTTTTTTCGCTAATACGTCCCCTCAACCGATCAGGACTATCATCAAAAGCGCCTCGGAAACAGAAGATTCCGAGGCGCTTTTCACAGAGACTTATTGCTTCATCAACTCCCCGATCACCTCGGGATTCGCAATAGGCTCCGGATCGAAACGGTCGCTGTTCATGTAGGCGAGAATCGAGCAGAGCATCTGCCGGGCAACGGGACGGTCGTCCAGATCGCTCTGCAAATCGAACGAGGCGATCACCAGTTCGCCCTTCCCGACACGGCCTTCGTAGAGCGTCGCAAGCCGGCGGTTGTTGGTGAAATTATCGACCATCTCCACCAGCGGAGTGCCGCCCCGGATACTGTCCGTCACCATCGCCACCGACCTCTTGCAGAGGTCCCACCACTGCCAGTCGGAGTGCATGGCCGTCGGGAAAGCGGCGAATACGGGGTGGTCCGGATCGCACAGCACGCCCATCGAACCAGCCTGTGCCGGAAAATGCACCGGACTCCAGAATACCGGAACGAATTTTCCTTCGACGCCTTTCAGTTTCCGCCAGTCCGGATTGAACAGCACCTTTCGGCCTTCGGCAACCCGCCGCCGTGCCTCTCCGAAGTCGCGGGTATAAACGACCTCTCCGAACTGCGGACCGATACCGGCGGGATAAACCCATATCGACCATGAATTTTCATACGGCGTACCGTCCAGCTTCACCCGCACGGTCAGGGCTTTCGCCGTTTCGACCCCGGCAAGCGGCACATCGATCCCGCCCAGGGCGGCATTGTAACCGACGGCGAGGTCCCTTGCCGGAAGGGTCCCTTCGGCCAGCACCGTCCCGCCGTCCGCAACGGACCAGCCGACAACCTGTCCCGGCAGAGCCTTCTCACCGTAATTACTCACCTCGATCTCGGCAAGGAAATGCTCGTCGTTCGTATAGGCGGCCTTGGCAAAACGAAGCAGCGGCGTCACGGGAGAGCAGAAATTCCGGAAACGTTCGGCCGTAATCACTCCCTTGCTGTCCCAGAAAGCGTCCAGCAGACCGACCAACGCCGTACCCTGCCCGGGGAAATCATGCAGGTCGAGCAACTGAAAACCGCTGATGCCCGCCGTCTTGAGCGCCCGCTCGATCTCCTCCTTGTATAGGATCGCCGCCAGCCGGCCGCTCGCCTCGGTATAGGCCGGAGCCTTCTGAAGCAGCCCTTTGGCTTTCAGGTCGTTTTCAACGGCCCTGAAATTGAGCGGCTCCAGCACGCCCGTATATTTGGGGATCTCCGCGAGGTCGGGATAAACCGCATACTGCCCGATCTCGTGGGTGATGAGCGGGACCTGCATCCCGCCGACAGCCTGCGAGAAATCGCGGTCGAAACGCGGCGATTCGCTGTCGAACACCCCCTGACCGCGAACCCAGCCCTTCTTCGTCCACTGCGTCACGTAGAAATCGTCGCCCGGTTCGGGCCAGACGCCGTGCCCCTTTTCGAACGTAAACGACGACGCCGTGTAAAGCCGCCGCGGATCAATCCGCTGGAAATGGCTACGCATGGCGTTGAGCACCCCGAAATCCGGCTGAAGTTCGTTGCCCAGGCTCATGAAGCAGAACGAAGGATGGTTTCCGTAGGCGGCGAGCATCCGCTCGCCCTCCTCGTACATGAAAGCCGTGGCCAGCGAGTCGGCGCCGATATTGAGCGTCCAGACCGGCAGCTCCACCTGCAGGTACATGCCCAACCGGTCAGCGACCTCGAAAGCGGCCTTCGGCGGACACCACGAATGGAACCGCAGGTGGTTCAACCCCCACTCCTTCGCCGTGCGGAAAACCTTTTCCCACCCCTCCGGGTCCGTGGGAGGATAGCCCGTCAGCGGGAAGATGCAGCATTCGAGCGTTCCGCGCATAAAGGCCGGAGTTCCGTTTACGAGCAGTCTGTTTCCGTCGGCCGCAATCGAACGCATCCCGAACACCTCGCTCCGCTCCGCGCGGTTTCCGCCGCCGTCGAAAGCGACCGTCACCTCGTAGAGGTTGGGCGTAAACTCGTTCCACAATTTCACGTCGCCGTCCAACCGAAGCGTCTCGTTCATCCCGGTCTCCGAACCGGGTTCGAGGCGGCACGGCACGCTCCGTGCCGCCACCTGCTTCCCGGTCGTCCGGTCGGTCACCTCGAAACGGAGTTCTCCTCCGACAGGCACGGGCGAAACGCTCTTCAGCGTCGCGGCGACCTCAACCTGCCCGCCCCCGACATCCGGCGTCACGTCAATGGCGACGAAACGCACCGTTCCGAAGGCTGTCAGGCTCATTTCGCCGACAATGCCGTTCCAGATAATCTGCGTGTCATCGGTATAAGCGTGCGCCAGATTGCGCACCGACAGGTCGTATTTCTTCCGGTTGTCGACCCGGACGGTCAGCCGGTGGCGCCCCGGGGTGAGCCATTGCGTCAGGTCGTAGCGGTGGGGCGTCGTAAGGCTCCGCTCGCCCGGCCCGGCCTTCACGCCGTCGACCCAGACGTCGGTGGTCCAAATCACCCGCTCCAGTCCGAGTTCGATGCGGCGGCCGTTCCATGCCTCCGGAATCTCCACTTCGCGCGTATACCACGCCGGACCGATGTAACTGTGTTTGCGCGTCAGGTGGAGCAGCTGCGGCTTTTCCAGTTTCGCATCCAATGCGCAGGGAGTGCCGATTCCGGCATCGTCGGTCGTTCCGGGAAGTTGGATCGGCTGCGCGAACGCCCGGTTCTCCCACCCGTTCGAAAGCCCCGTATCAGTCGAATCCAGGGCGACCGTCCAGGTCCCGGAGAGGTCGATCACCGCTCCATTTTTCTGTTCGGCACACGCCGCGCACATCGCCAGAACGACGATCAGCAAATTTTTTCTCAAATTCGATTTCATCTGTTGTCTGATAATTATTGAAACGTCCAATCGGTTTCCACCCGAAGGTTTTTGCCGCGCACCCGGACAATCACCGGATAGCAGGCCGGAGCGGATTGCGCAGGCGTGGAATTCAACGACGAGGGAATGCCGGGAGCCGTTCCCGCAAACACCTCGAAAGCGGCCGCAGGCCCGACCTTCACGCCGATCCGCGCACCCGGAACTTCGAGGACGAATTCCCTGCGTTTCTCATACCTCCGCACATCCGAAATGTAATCGTAAGCCGGCAATTCGCCAAGCTCCGCGGGTTGTGCAGTGCCGCCGATCCGGGGGCGCTGCGTCAGCAGCAGCACATAGTCGTAGGTATGGAGCGAGTCGGAACGTACGATGAAAACATCCTTCAGCCTCTCTCCGCGCAAGGTCAGCGTCCGCTCCATCCCGACCCCCGCATAGGCGTCGTCGCAGACGGCAGCGACAGTTCCGCCGGATGCCGCGGCGCGGAAGGTCTTCAGCGCCCCGGCCACGGGCCGCTGGTCGGCGCCGTCCACCGTCACCGTATTATGGGCCAGTGTCCTGCGATACCATCCCCTGAAAGCAGGAACCCCGTAGGCCGAAGTTCCGAGGTCGGGCAGAATCTCCCGCCGTCCGTCGTGAACCGAAACAGAAAGTTTGTCGGGATGGCCGTGCCCGCCGCCGTAGGGACCGTATTTCAGCACGACGGTCCTCCGTCCGCTGCGCAGAATCCCGACCCCGAGATCCCCGAACACGAGGCTCCCGGGCAGCGCCGCCGCGCCGCCGAACGCCGCGCCGTCGGGATTGAGGAGCGCCTCGTACGAATTCCGGGGAACCTCCCTGTAACAGCGTTTCAGCACGTCGAGCAGCAGGGGGTCGCGGTAATGCGCATAGGCCAGTTCATACAGCCGCACCTGCGCCGTGAGGGATTCGCCGTGCCAACCGTCGTTGTGGGCCGGAAACACCAGGTCTGCATAGGTTCCCTGCGCGGGCGAGGCGAACATACGGAACAGCCTGCCGTCGAAAAGGTCGATCCCCCGGCAGCGCAGCGCCCCGGCCGAGAGCAGCATGGCCCGCAGCGGGTAGTAATGATAGGTGGGCGACCCTTCGTTCCACCAGCCGTCGGGGTAAACGCACGCCTCCATCAGGCGGCGGTATCCGCACTCGGAATCGTTCAGCGCCGTGTCGATCAGCGAATCGTCACCCAGCGCCACACCCAGAGCGATGAGGCCGCTGTTATGCCATACCTGCCAGTTGCCGCCGCCGCGCCTTTTAAGCAGCATATCGGCGCACACGCGCAGGTAGCCGCTCTCGATCACCCCGGCCTCCCGGTCGGTCATAACCGGCCTCGCGACCGCATAAGCACGGGCCGCATCGCTGGCCCAGACCGCTTCGTCGAGGCTCTGGCCGAACATCCGTCCGCTATTGAGCGCAGTGGCCCGGCGGTCGGGGTTGTGTTCGAAATAGGTCGGGTACTTCGAGGCGTAGTCGAGCAGCATGTCGCGGATGTACTCCGCATATTTCCGCTCCCCGGTCGCCAAGTACAAATAGGTCGCACAGACGAGATAGTCGAGATTCCGGGC
Organism: Alistipes sp. i18-0019-D1; assembly: GCF_042852885.1. Lineage (NCBI taxonomy): Bacteria > Pseudomonadati > Bacteroidota > Bacteroidia > Bacteroidales > Rikenellaceae > Alistipes > Alistipes sp. i18-0019-D1. Next base: position 3,075,161 of record NZ_AP031424.1, on the reverse strand, counting down.
GTGCAGCACATTGACCCACGCCCAGTCGCGGCGTTTGTCTCCCGTGATGTAATCTCCGCACAGGCTGCAATAGTGGGCCGCGGGCCGGTCCCAGTCGAAAACGAGCATCACGTTGTGGCGGGGACAGAAATAGTCATGCAGATGGCCCCCTTCGAGCAGGGGAACCGCCAGCGGATGCTCCCGGCGCCGTTCGACGACTCCGGCCAGCGAGTCGAGGATCGCCCGGCCCCACGGCGTCGCCGCCGAAGCACGGACCGCCGCCCGGTCCGCGTCGCTGAAAAACCGGAACCCGTCGTCCCGCGCCGACACGCGCAGGGAGAGAAGGGCCAGCAGGATCAACAGAAAGAGTCTGTATTTCATCGGTTCATGCGTTTGTCGTCAATCGTTCTCCGCAGCCACATAACCCGTCGGGCGAACGACCCGGACCCGGGGTTTCCGGTGCGGGTCCGTACCGCCGATCGTCGCCGTGAACTTATCGCCCGGATTCAACACCGGCAGCGGGAGGGACCTCTCGCCGTCCACGGAGTCCCAGACAAGCGTATAGCCCCGCAAGGTATAGCTCGGCAGGCTGTTTTTCACCGCAATCGTGACCTCGGCCTGCGTCCCGCCGGCATGCTGCTGCACGGATTCGAAATAAACCGGGGAGGCCAGCCCCGCATAGACCCCGAACGAGGGCTTTTTGCCGAACCACATATCGGTCAGCCCGTGTATGCGCGCCTTGTACCGCCCCCGGCCCGATTCGCCGACGTGCGTGCGGTAGTCGTTGAGCGAAAAATAGATACACCCCATGACAAAGGGCGATTTTGCCCATGCGTCGTAATGGTAGGTCATTTCGGTGATCCGCCGCGGGTCGCCCCCGACGAAACGCGGTTCGCAGAGACCGTGCTCGGTGATCAGCAGCGGACGGCCCTTCAGCGCCTTTTTGTTGATCTCGTCGAGGCGCACGGGCGACTGGGTCCTGTCGCCGCCGTGCCATGTCCCCGAATAGTCGTTCCAGGTGGGGATGTCGGCCATCAGCGACTCGTCGTTGGCCAGAGTGGTGTAAATCTGATTCGACACGACCGTGACGAATGCATTCGTGTTCCAGCTGCGGGCATGGTCGATCATCCGCTGATAGATGCTCTTATCCGTATTCTGATAAACCTCGTTGCTGACGCCCCAGGAGAGAATCGACGGACGGTTGTAATCCCGTTCGACCGTCACGTCGAGCTGGTGTTTGAGCAGCGCCTCCAACTCGGGGTTCGGATCGCCGGGCTGCTGCCACCACGGCAGTTCCTCCTGCACCAGCATGCCCTGCTCGTCCATCATATCGAGGATGCGCGCATCCTGCTGCCAGTGGAAGCGCGTAACGACGCAGTTCAGCTCCTTCATCAGCCGTACCGCTTCGGCCATCACTCCGACCGGCTCGGCCATCCCGTAATCGGGATAGCTGCCCGGCATGTACTCCACGCCCGGCAGGCGGACCGGCTCTCCGTTGAGCAGGAGCCTGTCCCCTTCGATCGCAAGTTTACGGAATCCGAAACGGGTTTCATAGCGGTCCTGCAACCCTTTCGGGCCGTGTACATCGACCCGCATCACATAGAGGTTCGGCGCGTCGAAATGCCACAGGCGGACCTTTTCGAAGACCATTCCGGTCGTAAAGACACCGTCCTCCGACTTCAGCGCCACACGCTTCTCCGCAACGGGTTCGCGGTTTTTCCAGTCCAGAACGGTCAGTGTGAAATCGGCCCGGCGAACCCGTTCGTCCCAGAGCCGGATCTTCACGGAGGCGACCGCCGAACTGTCGGACAGGTCGACATCGGGCCTTATGTGGGCATAGCGCACGGGGACGCCGTCCGTTGCGACGAGCGCGACCGGGCGGATGATACCCCCGTCGTTGGGCCAGTCGAAGGACGCCTTATAGGGAAAGGCATGCTCGCTGAAACGGTTCGACACGGCCACGACGATCCGGTTGGACGCACCGTAACGCAGCAACGGCGTCACGTCGAACGACACCGGAGTGAATCCCGTCCCCGTGTTCCGCCCGGCCTCGCGCCCGTTGACGTAGCAGACCATATCGCGGTACACGGCGTCGAAACACAGCCGTACCCGCCGGCCTTTCCACGCCGCGGGAACCTCCGTATGCCGCTCGTACCACGCCAGTCCGAAATAGCGTTCCGTGCCGTCCTCGACGTTCCACGTATGCGGGACCCGGATCTCGCGTCCCCCGGGCACGCCCGCCTGCCATGCACCCCAGCCTGCGCTGTCCGCATCGGTCCTGAAGGTCCATCCCCCGCCGTCGAGCGCGACGGTGTCCCGCTGCGCCCGGCCAGGCGTGAAAGCCAGCACGGCGACTGCCATCAATATAATATTCCGCAAATTTTTCATATCAGGGTTTCATTACATAATCATACATCTGGCGGCCCGCCATGAGCAGCGCACCGACGCCGTACACCTCCGTATCGTCCCGGCCGACCTGCTGCGGATCGGCCCCGATGGGCTGCACATACCCCACTTTTCCGTCCTCATGCACGGCCTCGCAGAGCGCCCGCCACCCCTTTTCGGCAGCCGGGCCGTAATGCGCGCGGTCGAGCAGGCCGCGGTTGACGCCCCAGAGCAGGCTGTACGTGAAAAATCCCGTCGCGCTGGTCTCCGGTGCCGGGTACGACGCAGGGTCGAGCAGCGAAGCGTGCCAGAACCCGTCGGCGCCCTGCAACCCCGCGATCCGCTCCATCATCTCCCGGAACAGCGTCACGTAACGTGTCTTGGCCGGATAATCGTCGGGCATGTTATCGATAATGACCGTGAGGCCCGCCGTCACCCAGCCGTTCCCCCGGCCCCAGAAGACACGTTCGCCGTTCCTCTCCCGCATGCCGATATAGCGCGTGTCACGGAAAAAGAGCCTCTCTTCGGGGCAGTAGAGCGTATCGCAGGTGACGCGGAATTCCCGGTCGAGGTAGTCGTAATAGCGGCGGTCGCCGGTCACACGGCCCACCCGGGCATAGACCGTCGGGCCCATGAAAATCGCGTCGCACCAGCACCAGCGGCTGTGGGAGCCTTTGGCATAGTAGTTCAGGCTCGCGGTGTCGGGCGCCGCCATGATCCGGTCGAGCGCCTCCACCGTCGGACGGATCATGGCGCTGTCACGGTATTTCTCATAGGACATGGCGTAGAACTGCCCCACGCAAAGGTCATCGGCGAAGAAAATATTCCGTCCGGGCTTCCACCGGGTCTTCCGGCCGACCGTCTGCAGGAAGGTCGTATATTTCGCCTCCGTCGCCAGATCGGTCATCCCGGCCAGCCCTACGTACATCACGGCATTGACCCAGGACCAATAGGCGTGCGAATCCGGATAGCGGGAACCTTCGGCCGACTGCCGTTCGAAATTATCCAGCTGCCAGTCGGCGACACGGCGCATCTGGGCAAGCACCCTCCCGGCCCGGAACGCCCGGTGCTGTTCAGGCGTCAGTATCCAGCGGGCGATTTCCGAAGCCGCGACGGCATGCCCGCGCCCGTTGGGATGGTTGCTCTGGGCCATGTAACTCCGGATGTCGCGCCCCTCCCGGGCCAGAGCCACGAACGCCCCGTAGGTGTCCGCCAGCCCGACGCCGTACTCCGCGGCCAGTTTCCGGATCTGCCGGGCATGGAGCGCCAGCGGGGTCTCGGGGTCGAGCAGGTCCGAGGTAAGATCGGGCGTCGGCGTGCACAGAACCACCCTGACGCCCTCTGCGAGCGCCCGTCCGATCATTTTGCGCCACGCCGCGGCGGCCCTTTCCAGCCCGATGGCGCGGTCGTTCAGCGCATAGTCGATAAACAGCACGTCGGGACGGTGCGTGAGCACCCCGGCGGCGAAACGCCTCTCGCCCTGCTCGGAGTTCTCGCCGCCGATTCCCGTCACGATGCTGTTCACGACGGCATAGGGATAGCACCCCTTGACGATCTCCAGCACCTGGTGCGGATAGGCCTCGAGCGTCCTCACGTTCGGAGTGTTGAAATAACCCGACGGCACGCTGTGCCCGTGAAACACGAGGTTAAGAGTCCGGTTCCGGGGCCACCGGGCGTTCAGTTCCGAACGCAGGGAGTCCAGATAGTTTTCGGCGGAAGCTGTCCGGGCCGCAGCCGGGGAAGACGGCAGGAAAAAAGCCGCGAAAACGAGGATAATTGCAAATGCCTTGCGCATGGTCTTTGTCTTTGGTTTTGCCGTGAGCGGAATTTAGTCCGCTCACGGCAGGTTTTCGGTTTTCCGGAGCGCGGCCGGGCTATTCGGTCCTGAACAGTTTGTCGATCATCTCCGGGGTCAGTTCAGCCGTCGGAGCGAATCCGTCGCCGGCCACGTAACGTTCGAGGCTGTGAAGCATCTGACGGGCCACGGGGCTTTTCTCCCGGATGCCTTCCAGGTCGATACTCGTCATCAGCAGTTTGCCTTTGCCCACCCGCGCCTCGATGATCAGACCGATCTTGCGGTTGTTGTTCCAGTCGGGAATCATCTGTACGACGGGGCGGAACAATGCGGGCGTATGGTCGAGCACCATCGGACGGGAGTAGCGCACCATGTCGAACCACTGCCAGTTGGAATGGAACTCCGTGGGGAATTCACGCAGGGCGGGATGCTCCGGATCGCAGAGAATACCCAGAAGGTTGGGAGGCGTTCCCGACCAGACGGCGTTCCACGAGATTCCCGAAAATCCGGGAGGCACGTCCGAGTCGATCCGTTCGGGATCGGCCATCAGAAAGACCGTGGCGCCGTCGAGCAGCCGCTGCCGGACCGTCGCATTCCACTCCCTCGCAACCACGACATCGCCCATCTGCATTTCGGGAAGCCGCTGCGGATAAACCCACACGGCCCATTCGTTGAAGACATCGGTCCCGGCCAGCGAGAAGGTCAGCGTCATCTTCACGGCCTCGCGGATTCCCGACAACGGGATCGACACCCCGCCCAGGTCGGTGATCGGGCCGACCGGAATATCGGTCGCCCGGAAGCCGCCCTTGCGGTAGACCCGTCCGTCGGGATACTTCAGCGACCACTCGACGCGGCCGTTGCGGATCGCCCGGTCACCGAAATTCACGATCTGCGCCTTCCCGGTGAAGGTCTCCCCGTTGGTCCAAGTGAATTTTTCGGCGCGCAGCAACGGCACGCGCGTCCCCTGCATGCGGCGGAACTCCTCTGCCGTCACGTAAGGCTTGGCATCGTAGAAAACGTCCACCACGCCCACGGGCGACGTGCCCTGCCCCGGAAAATCGTTGATCTGCAACAGCGTGTAACCTCCGAACCCGGGCGTCCGGAAATAGGACTCGAACTCTTCCTTCTTCTGGATCACCTGGAACTTTCCCGACGCGATGTGGAAATTCCAGGCCTGGTCGAGCATGTTCTTGTCGCGCAGTCCCTCGCGGAAAATCTCGTAGTTATAGGGTTTCAGCACCCCGGTATACTTGCCGACCTGATTGAAGTCGGGATAGTTGCACCACTGGCCGATCTCGTGCGTGATCAGCGGAACCGATACCTTTTTCACATAGTCGCTGTAATCGTACATCGTGTTGAGCGGGGCGACGTTGAAACGGCCTTTCAGCCCCTCCTGCCACCGCTGCGGACGGGGTCCGTAGTAGTCGAAGAAGTCGCTGCCCTCGATGTTGGGATAACCCGAAGCCGCCGCATAGAGGTGGCGCGGGTCCTCTTTCCACTGCGCCAGCATCTTTTTCAGGAACGGATCGCGCCCCGGGCCTACAAGTTCGTTGCCCTCGCAGAAGAAAGCGAACGAAGGATGGTTGCCGTATTCGCGGAAAATCCGGGCCGCCTCGTCGAAGAAGAACGCATCGAGTTCCGGAACGGTCCCTATCGTGAAGCGCCAGTCGGAATTTTCGACCTGCAGGTAGAGTCCGAGCCTGTCAGCCGCCTCGAAAGCCGCCTCCGGGGGACACCACGAGTGGAACCGTACGGAATTCAGCCCGTAGTCCTTACACACTTTCAAAATCCGGAACCATTCGTCGTAATCCGTCGGCGGATAGCCCGTGATCGGGAATTCGGCCGAGTTGACGTTCCCGCGCAGGAACAGGATGCGGTCGTTGATCGTGAGCCGGGTTCCCTCGGTCGCGAAATCGCGCACACCGAATGTCTCCGACGTTTCGTCGGCGAAGGTATCCTTCCCGTCGGAAGCGGTCATGGAGAACTCCGCACGGTAGAGGTTGGGCGTGAACTCGTCCCACAGCAGCACCTCGTCGCCCAGCGCATATTCATAACTCACAACGAACACGGAATCGCTTCCCGCAAAGGCATAGGTCCGCAGCGGGAGCTGCACGGCCGTGTCGCTCCCGCTGTTCCCGCCGGAGCAGCGCAGGGCGATTTCGCCCTCGACGCTCCGTTTCTGCGGGTTGGCCAGCGTGACGTCGACCTTCACCTTCCGGCCTTTCCGGTCGGGATAGAGCTGGATGTCGGCCATGCGGACCTGGTCGTAGGCGCGAATCTCCATGTCGCCGACGATGCCGTTCCAGTTGGTCTGGGTCTCGGCGCTGACGGCATGCGTGTATTCCAGGTTGAAAATCTTGCTGTTGTCCACCCGGAAGCGGACCGTATTCCGTTCGCCGAACTTCACCCGGTCCGTGATGTCGAACTCATGGGGCGTCGAGAGGCTCATCTCCCGGCCGACGGCGTGTCCGTTGACCCAGGCCCGCACCTCCCAGTGCGCCCGTTCGAGGTGAATGAAAATCCGCTTGCCGCGCCACTCTTCGGGAATGAATACATTCTGCTTCTCGTACCAGGCGGCCCCGGCGTATTCGAACATGCGGGTCAGGCGGATAGACGTCATGTCCTGTGTCTTGTATCCTTTGCCCGCCTGGTCCGTCGAACCGGGCAGCGTGATGGTTTCGGGCAGCTGCGGCGTAAACCGGCTTCCCTTGACGGGAATGGCGACATTCGTCGGATCGAGTTTGAACTGCCATATTCCGGCCAGCGACAGGGATTCCTTTTCCCGCTTTCCGGGCGCGGAGCCTTGCCGGGCAAGAACCGGAGTTCCGCCCAGCAACAGCAATGCCGCGACAATCGATAATTCTTTCAGTTTCACAGGCTTCTTATTTTTTAACAAGTCTCAAACGATAGGTGATCAGGTCGTAGGAAGCGTGCCAATCGGTCTTTCCGGTCAGCACAATGCCGTAATTGGTGCCGCCGCTGGCAACTCCCACGGGACCGAGTCCGGAGCAGAGGTCCCCGTATACGTCCCGGATGTTGGTGCGGGCGGAGGGGAGCCGGAACCAGCCGTAGTTCGCACGGTCGCCGGTCAGGGCGGCACGCGGGGCGCGCAGGCTAATGTTGACGCCGCCTGCCGTCCGGAAATCGCCGCTGTAAATGAACGGGTGCTCCTCTTCGCGTACCAGGCTCGTGTTGTTGTCCACCTCCGACCAGCCGGCCGTGCCCTCGACGGCGCCGCCGGCGACAAAGGGCATATAAGCCCACGGAGCATCCACCGAGTAGCCGGGGAACTTGTCGGCATTGGCGAAATCCGGGTTGGTCGGATCGGCGACGTACTCCGCCGTCACCTCCCGCGTGGTCATGTTCACGGTGACGTTGTAATATCCCTTCTGCGACACCGGAAGTTTATACGGCTCCGCATCGAGTCCGCCGACCAGCGTGCCGCCGTTCTGCCGGTCGCAGGCGAGCGTGTTGGCTCCGGTCAGCGTATAGTTGATCCTGCGCGACGCCCCGAACGGACGGTCGCTGCCCATGAACGCCACGAACCGGATGTTGTCGTCGGCCTCGTTGCGGTAGTAGAAATTCTCGATCCGGAAGAGGTTCGTGCCGATACGCCGCATCGGAAGGAGCGTACCCATGCCCCAGGCGCTGTTGTCGGCATAGGCATCGAAGCCCTGCCCGGTGACCTCCGCCTCGTTTTTGGCGTCGGAGAGATACAGCCGGTCCATCATGCCGACGACGAGGTTGCCGCCCAGCACCGTCTTGTTGCCGCTCGAATCGTCGGCACGCACGAGGTACTGGTATTCGCCGGGCTTTTCGGCGGGAATCGTGAACTTCCCGCTGTAATCGTAGGCCAGTTTCTCCTCGTCGGTCGAAGGCGTGATCGTCGTCTCGAAATCGACGGGATCGCCGGCAGCCGTTTCACCCCACACGCGGGCGTAAATGCTCGTAAGCTCCACGTTTTCGGTGATCTTCGCTTCGAGTTCGATCTCGATCGGAACGCCGTCCAGCCCGTAGAAACGGGTCACCGTCGGCTTGGTAATGACGACCGAGGGAGGCAGTTCGTCGGCCTCGTAACCCGGAATCCGGTTCTCGGACGTCAGGTCGTTGACCGCCACGGAGACCTTCCGTATACCGCCGGCCCCGTTCCGCACGACCAGCTGGAGCAGGTGCTCCGTCTGGTTGTGGTCCTTCGTCACATCGAACGTCTCGTCGACGGTGTATCTGTCGGCATCGAGCTCGATCAGCTTGTCGATTCCCCACTCCCGGTTGATCAGCCGCACGGAGGAGAGTTTCTCTCCGTCGGACAGATTCGCCTTCACAGTGAGTTTGTATTCGGGACCTATCCACAGATAGTCGGCCGCTGCATCGGCCACCGCAGGAAGCGCCGGCGAGGGCGTGTCCGGAAAGGTCACGGTATCCTTGCACGACACGGCCAGAAGCACCGCCGCCGCCATTCCCATTTTCAAAAACGATCGTATCATCTTTCAGGTTTTTTGCTTTAGGTTCAACCACATCGTAAATTACCAGCCGGGGTTCTGCTCGATCGCGCCCTTGTGCACCTCGGCCTCCGGAATCGGATAAAGGTACATATAATCCCGGAACACGCGATCTTCCTGCATAACCGCCCTGTAGGAAAACGACCCGTCGCCCTCCTTCGAAATCCGCATGCCCATGATCGGTTCGTTCTCGGTCTGTTCGGCGATCTTCCAGCGGCGCACGTCGAAGAAACGGTGCTCCTCGAACGCCAGTTCCACCCGCCGTTCGTTGTAAATGCGCGCGCGCATCTCGTCCTGGGTCAGTCCCGGGGGCAGGATCGGCAGCCCGACCCCGACACGGGTGCGTACGGCGTCCACCGCGGCCTTGGCCGTCATCGTGAACTCGCCCTTGCTTTCCGGGCCGAGGTATTCGTTCAGCGCCTCGGCGTAGTTGAGCAGGATTTCGGCATAGCGGAACAGAATCCAGGCATGGACGCTCGTCTGGTTCTGTGTCAGGTCGAGGTTTTCATTGACGTATTTGCGGATGTAATATCCGGTCGTGGTGGCGTTTTCGCGGCCGTATCCGTCGATGCCGCCCACCCAGCACTCCACGGGGCGCCCCTTGAACGACGTATTGTTGACCAGAATGGACATCGCCAGCCGGGGATCGCGCCCCGCGTAGGGATTCGCAGAATCGTATCCCGAACCCATCTCCCAGATATTCTTGCCGGTGGCCTTCATCTCATAGGCGTCCACGAGATTCTGCGACGGGCAAGTGCAGTTCAGGCCGCCCTGGTCGTAGCCGATCGGATAGTTGGCCTTCTCATAGCTGTTGTCGTTCCAGCCCTGGACCGCAAAGATCACCTCGGGGCTTCGGCTTTCCGCACCTTCACCCAACAGGAACAAGCCCTTGTAGTCGCTCGAAAGACTGTATTTCCCCAGGGCGATCACGTCGTGGGCCGCCTTGGCCGCCTCGTACCACTTCTCCTTGTCGTTGTCCGGATTGTGGAGCTTGCTGGCGGCATAGAGCAGCGCCCGGCTCTTCAGCGCCATGGCCGCCGGCCCGGAAGCGCGGCCCACCCAAGTGTTGTCGTCGTAACCGACCCACGTATCCTTCAGCAATGGCTGGATCTCGTTGCATTCGCCGACGATGAAATCGATACACCGGTCGAAATCGTCGCGCGTGATTTTGGCCAGTTCGGCCTCGTCGTCGATGACTTTCGTCATGATCGGAACCCCGCCGTAACGCTTCACCAGTTCGAAGTGGTAGAACGCCCGGAGAAAACGGGCCTCGGCGCGCATCCACGCGATGTCGCGGGTCTGCAACTCGTATTCCTGCCGGTTCGACTCGATCGTCAGGTCGCGCAGCAGGAGTTCCTTGTAATTCTCCGTCTCGCGCAGAAAGAGATTGGTGCTGCGGATGGCCTGGTAGAAATGGCTCCAGCAATCCTCCGGATTGGATGTCGAGGTCCAGACCCCTTCGTTGAACTGGTGGATCGTGGAGTTCTTGTTGGCGTGGTCCGCCTCGTCGCAGGCTGCGGCGAGCATGGCGCTGCCGACCCGGTTGAAGCCGAAATGATAGAACATGAAGGTGTACATTCCGGTTCCGGCCTTGAACATGCGTTCGTAGTTGACGAATACCTCTTTCTCGTGGTAATTGGCCGAGATTTCGCGGTCGAGGAAATCGCATCCCGTCGCCAGGATGAGCGAGAGCAGGCAGAACGTTATTTTTTCAAATGCTTTCATACCGTTATTTTTTTCGATAACCGTTAAACGTGACATTCAGACCTACCGTAAAGGTTCTGTAGGTCGGATAGCCGTAGCTGCGGGTTTCGGGGTTGACGTCCACGTCGAGGTTGTGGACCGTAAAAAGGTTAAGCCCGCTCAGGTAGAACCGGATGTCGCCGAAAACCCGGCCCTTCCCGGGGGTGAACGTGTATCCCAGTTCGAGATTGCGCAGGCGGAACAGCGACATGTCGCGCACCCAGAAGTCCGACGAGCGGTAGTTGTTCGTGTTGGCCTGCGTGGTCAGCCTCGGGAACGTGGCGCGGGCGCTGTTCTCCGGAGTCCACCGCCCTGCGGCCGCCCAATCCGAAATATTGGCGTCGTTGACGAACGGCCAGAAGTTGTAGTCGTTCAGATAGAGGCTGTAATTCGTAAGGCCGTCGAAGAGCATCTGCAGGTCGAAACCCTTGTATTCCACCCCGAGTTTGATTCCGTAATTAATCTCGGGGACCGTCGGCCGCCCGATCACCACCTCGTCGTTGGCGTCGATGACGTTGTCGCCGTTCTGGTCGCGGTATTTCAGGTCGCCGGGACGCACCGGGGTAAACGCCTGACGGGGGCTGTTCTCGATGTCGCTCTCGTCGCGGAAAAATCCGATGGCCTCCAGCCCGAAGGGCTGTCCCACGGGATGTCCCTGCCGGTACATGTAAGGTTCCGCACGGGGTGTCTCGTAGCTCGCCGTGATCCTGTTGCGGGCGAAGGAGAACGTACCTCCGGCATAGTAGCTGACCCCGGCGGCCTGACCGTAATACATCAGCGAGAGTTCCGTTCCGTAATTCCGCACCTTGGCCTTGTTGACCGGTGTAGAGAAACCGATGCCCGAGAAAGAGGGGATCGAATTGCGGTTGTCGACCAGAATGTCACGGCGGTTTTCGAGGAACACGTCGATGTCGAAAGCCAACCGGTTGCCGAACCAGCGCGTCTCCAGCCCGGCGTTGTAGATCGCCGACTTCTCCCACGTGAGGTCCTCGTTCGACAGCGCGAGCTGCACGAAGGCGTCGTAATACTTCACGGCCGTTCCGTAGTAATATCCTTTATTCGCTCCGATTCCCCAATACTGCTCGTAGGCGAACCGCGACGCACCGCGGTTATTGCCGACCAGGCCCGCCGAAGCACGCAGTTTCAGAAAGTTCAGCGTCCGGTTGTCCTTCAGGAAATTCTCGTTGGAGACCACCCAGCCGACCGAAGCCGCCGGGAACACGCCGAAGCGGTTGCCCTTCGCATAATTCTCCGAACCGTTATAGGAGACGACGGCCTCCAGCAGGTATTTCTGGCGATAGGCGTAGTTGACCCTCCCGGCGATCAGCTGCTGGGCATAGATCGCCTGCTGGCCGAGCACCGAGCGCGTATTCTGCTGATACATCAGCAATCCGCTCAAATGATGGTCCCCGTCGAAACGGCGGTCGTACTCGAATCCGGCCTGCAAGTACATCCGGCTGGTCTCGGAGTCGCTGCCCGTCCAGACGCTCAGGTCCGTATCGTTGCTGCGCTTCTCGAAATAAACCTCGTCCGCACCGGATTCGCTCTTCGTGTAGATCGGTTCGTAATAGGCATATTGCCGGGTCTTGGCGTATCCGTTCTGGTAGGACGAATTGAGCGCGATGCCGGCGTATGCGGAGAGGCCCTTGGTGATGAAGTCCAGCTTATGGGTCAGCCGCGCCGTCGCCTGCACGTCGTACGCATGGCGCGAACTCCAACCCAGCCCCAGCAGGTTGCCGACCGGGTTGTTAGGGAATCTGGCGGAACCGGTGAAATACCCCTCCGGCGTACGCACGGGATAGAGGTTGGGAGCGTACGTGGCCATGTTTTTCCACATGGTTCCGGTCCCTACCTGCGGGAATTTCCGGTCCTCGATGCGGCCGCCCAGGTCCACCTGCGCCGTCAGCATCTTCGTGATGTAAATGTCGGCATTGGCCCTGAAGTTGATCCGCTGGAACCCGATATTCGAGTTATTCTCGCCGTCGGTTCCCTTGTACAGGCCCTTGTTCTCCATAAAACCGGCCATCACATAGTAATTGACGAAACGGTCGGCGCCGCGGAACGAGAGCGTATAGTCCTGGATGTGCCCCGAGCTTTTCAGTATTTCGTCATACCAGTTCACGTCCGGGTAGAGATAGGGGTTGCTCCCCGTACGGTAGCCCTCCAGCTGGCGCTCGGTGTACTGGGCCGGCAGCCCGTCGTTGGCCAGCGCCTCGTTGTACAGCGTCGCATATTCGTACGACCCCTTGAAACGGGGTTTGTACTGCGGCAGCTGGACGCCGTAACGCCCCGTCACCGAAATCTTGAGCTTCCCGTCGCCGGGACGCCCGCGCTTGGTCGTGATCAGCAGCACGCCGTTGCCGCCGTTCATGCCGTAGAGTGCAAGCGCCGGGGCGTCTTTCAGGTAGGTGATCGACTCGATCTCCTCGGCGGTGATCTGGTTGAATCCCGAAACTTCGTAGCCGTTCACGAGGATCATGAATCCGTTATCCCCGGAGGTGTGCTGGCCGCGCAGCCAGACGCTGGCCTCGTCGTAGCCGATCTCGCCGGATTTCGACATGGCAGTCAGGCCGGGAATCCGCCCGAAGAAGGCGTTGCTCAACGTACTGACCTGCGATTTGCGCAGTTCCTCGCCGCTGATGGCCGAAAAGGCGGAACTCGTTTCGACCCGGTCCTGCTTACCGTAAGCAACGTCCACACGAGTCGTATCGGGAGCCGTCGGGAACGACGCTTTCGCCTGAAAGGCGCCGCACAGCAGAAGCACGAGGGCCGGCAATACTTTCAAACCGTATTTCATAGGGTTATTGTTCATTGGTAATCGTTTTTTCCGGAATCCGGAGCCGGCCGCACGCCGTGTGCACACCGGGTCCGTCTCCCGATTCGTCATCATTATTCCCATCCCGGATTCTGCTTCAGGTATCCGAGATTCACTTCGTTCTGCTGGAACGGATAGAGGTACATCCGGTCGTCCCAGACCCTGCTGCCGATCTTCTTCAACTGATAGGTCACGCCGACCGCCGGACGGGCCGGATCGGGACCGGGGGCGAGTTGCAGGGTGTAGATGTCACCCTCCATCATGTGTTCGGAAACCGCTGTTTTCCACCTGCGGGCGTCGAAATAGCGGTGCTGCTCGAAGGCCAGCTCCACGGCGCGCTCCCGGCGGATCACCTTACGCATGTCCGCCTGATCGGTGTATTCGATGTCGGGCATCTTCACCCGGCGGCGGACTTCGTTCAGCGCCCACTCGATCTGCTCCTGCGCCTCGACCGACGTACTCGACTCGTTGAGCGCCTCGGCGTAGTTGAGGTAGAACTCGGCCAGCCGGAAAGTGATCCAGCGCGGAGCCGGGGCGGAACCGTTCTTCACGCCCTTGCAGAATTTCCGGAGGAACCCGACGCCCGGAACGCCTTTCAGATAGAGGTTGTTGTTCTCGTAGAAATGGTACACCGTGCCGCTGCCCCGCGACCACTCCGAACCGGAAATGAACGCCGAGGCGTGGAAACGCGGGTCGAGTTCGCCCAGTTTGGCCTGGTACTGCTCGTAAGGATAACTCTGCCCCTCGACTTCGTCCCATACCTGATCCGTTCCGTCTTTCTTCTGGTACTGTTTCGTGAAGTTGAACGTCACCGCATGGTTGACCGGAACGTCATGCGCGCCCATGATCTGCCCCGGCAGCATGAAGCGGCAGAAATACCCGTTCGTCGTCGTGCCCATCAGACCGGCATCGAGGATGATTTCAGGGACAGCCGGGTTGACGAAAATCTCCTCATAGCGGTCGACAGGGTCGTCGGGCGTGTCGTAGAGCCTGCACCAGCCGCTCTCGTTCTGCGCCCAGTCGAGCACCGCCTTGTTCGCGTCGGCCGCCAGTTTCCAGCGGGACGCGTCGTACCCCGGGTAACCGATCATCTCCCGCAGTTCGGGGTCCGTAACGGCCACATAGGGATCGTCGCTGTTGAACAGCGGACTGGCCGCATAAAGCAGCACCCGGGCCTTGAGCGCCAGCGCCGCCCCCTTCACGATGCGCCCCAGATAGCGGCTTTCGTAACTGTTCGGCAGATGGCGGGCCGCCTCCTCGCACTCCCCGACGAGGAACTCGACGGTCTTCGCATAGGTGCTGCGCGGAATCTTGTTCTGGCTGATTTGCTCCGCGGATTCGGCCGAGAAAACTTCGGTGATGATGGGTATTCCGCCAAGCCGCTGCCAAAGGTCGAAGTGCATCAGCGCCCGCAGGAAACGGGCCTCGGCTTTCATTTTATCCCGCTCCGTATCCGAAAACGGGGTGCGGTCCACGTTCTGCAGGAAAATATTGGCGTTGCGGATGCCGATGTAAACATATCCCGAATTGAACTCGCACATCTGGACGTTGGAGGCATTCCACGTTCCGGGATTGACGAAACGGACGATGTAGGGCCACTGGGCCTCGCATTGCAGCTCGTCGGTAGCGGCCGACACCAGGGCGCCGTAGGAGCCGTAGTGTTGGAAGCGATAATCGCTCGCATGCCAGTAATAGGGGAATTCATAGATCGAGCAGGTGTTGTAAACGTTCCAGAGGAACTGCTCCGTGCGCACCTTCGAAGCGAAAACGCTGTCGACGTTGATTTCGCTGCTGACCGGTTTTTCCAGAAAATCCTGGCACGAGAAGCACAGCGTCATGAACCCGCACACCATCAAGGCTGTAATCAATTTGTTTTTCATGGCTGTAATCGCTAAAATTGGAAGTTGACACCTATGTTGTAAACCCGCATCGGGGGATATACGCGGCCCCACACTTCACGCGCATCGGGGTCCATCGGGTATTTGTTGTTTTTCCACGTGCAGAGGTTGTTGCCGCTGATGTAAACGCGCAGGTTGCTGATCCGGGCCTTCTGCAACAGTTCCTTGGGGAACGTATAGCCGATCTCAAGGTTTTTGAGGCGCAGGTAGGAACCGTCCTGCACCCAGAAGCTCGACTTCTGGTAGTTGTGTTCGATGTCCTTGAGTTTCAGCCGCGGGAAGGTGATCTTGTCCCCGTTTTCGTATCGCTCCTGCGTCCAGCGTTCCAGGTTCCATTCGTAGGCCGGTCCCCAGTCCGCAGCGAAGGGATACGTGCCCGAACGTGCGGAGAAATAGGTCGACACGCGGCCGGCCCCCTGGAACAGGATGGAGAAGTCGATCCCCTTCCAGCTGCCGCCCAGCGAGAAACCGTAAGTGATCTCCGGCCAGTTGCCGTAACCGATGCTGGTAACGTCGTTCGAATCGACGATACCGTTTCCGTCGAGGTCGCGGTATTTCAGGTCTCCGGGCTGCAACCCGGCCCCTTCCCAGATGGAAACCGGGCGGTCCGGATCGTTGATCTCGTCCCAGGTGTTGTAGAAGCCATCGCAGACCAGCCCGAAATACTGCCCCACCGGGTGACCGGTGCGCTGCTGGTAGGCGTTCTTGTACCTGACCTCGTCCTGGTCGATGATCTTGCTCCTCGCGAACGAGAAGTTGCCCTTCAGCCAATAGTTGAATTTGCCGGCATGCCCCTTGAACGCCGCTTCGAACTCATAGCCGTAATTGTTCACCTTTCCGAAATTCGACGCCGGGAGTTTGGCGGCCACGTATTCGGGTACGGTGCTGAGCGTCCAAAGGATGTTGCCGCGCTTCTCCTCGAAATAGTCCGCCGAAAGCGAGATCATCTCCCCCAAAAGACGCATGTCGAAGCCCACGTTCCACTTGCGGGCAACCTCCCACTGCACCTTTTCGTTGGAGAGGCGGCCCTCGGTGTAGATATTGTAGGTGGTCTGATCGATACCCGGCGTTCCGAAAGTCGTCTTCACCCATCCGCCGTTGCCCAGCGCATAGGGCGCCAGCAGGTACATGTAACGCTGTCCGCCGATCTGGTCGTTGCCCACCTCGCCGTACGAACCGCGGATTTTGAGGTGGGAGAGCACTTTGCTGTCTTTCAGAAAATTCTCCTCGGACACCATCCAGCCCGCGGAAACAGCCGGGAAAAAGCCGAAACGGTTTTCGGGGGCGAAGTTCTCCGAACCGTTGTATCCGGCGTTGAACTCCATCATGTACTTGCCGCGGTAATCGTACGTCACGCGGCCGACGAGTCCGAGATAACCGTGCGGAAGCCCCGTCTCCAGCGAAGGCTTATGCAGTTTTTCGAGGTTGGCCAGGAAAAGCGCCGTCACACGATGGTCGCCGAAGGAGCGGTTGTACTCGACGGCCGCCTCGGCGTAGATCTTGCGCCACTTGTTCGATGCGGAGATCGACTCGGACATTCCGGCATAGGGGCCCGAATCGCCGTTGCGAAACATCGTATAGCCCTTTTCATTCTCGGCCGGGATCACCGTGTAGGAATCGAAGTATTTCTGCCTGTGCGCGGACTTTTTGTAATAACTGTCGTAAGCGGCCATCGCACGCACCGAAAGGCCCTTCGTCAGCCAGTCCATGTTGTATTTCAGCGATACGTTGGTGTTGAGCGTATTGGAGAACTGCCGGTCCTGCGTGCCGGCCGAGCCGCCGCTCGTCGGTCCGGCCTCCGCCCACGGGTTGAACTGCGGGACCCCCGACGTGGCTCCTACGACCTGCGTCACGAGTTTGCCTTCGACGAATCCGGGACTCGCCATCGGCGGCGTGGACAGTGCCTTGTCGAAAGCCGCATAGGCGCCGCCGTTGGGATAGATGTTGTCGGTCACCTGGTTGCCCAACTTGACCGAGAGGACGAGGTCCCGCGTCAGGTTGAAGTCGAAATTCATGCGCACGTTGTAGCGGTCGAAATTGTGCTTGTACTTGAATCCGAGGTCCTGCTCGGGCTTGTGATAACCGCCCGACTGGTTAAAATAGGTCAGAGACACGAAATAGCGCATCCGCTCGCTGCCGCCGCTGATGTTCGCGTTGTAGTTCTGCTGGAACGAAAGCGGTTTGATCAGTTCGTCGAGCCAGTCGACGTCGGGATAGAAAACCGGGGAGGAACCGGTCCGGAATTTCTCCAGCGTCGGCGCCTTGAAGAACACTTCGTCCTCGGATGCGCCTTCGTTGCGCTGCGCCTCGTTGCGGAGCATCGCATAGTCGTAGGAACCCAGCGTTTGCGGCAGAACGGAAGGTTGCAGTCCCGCGATATTGGCACTGAAACTCACTTTCGGCTTGCCGACCTTGCCCTGCCGCGTGGTGATCAGGATCACGCCGTTGGCGCCGCGGACACCGAACACGGCCGTCGCCGAGGCGTCTTTCAGAATGTTCAGGCTCTCGATTTCGGTCGGGTCGATATCGTTGTAAGTGGCGCGCTCGACGCCGTCGACCAAAATCAGCGGCGACGAACCGCCCGTGTTCAGCGTCGCGATACCACGCACGCGCAGGTCGACTTTGTCGCTGCCGAACTCGCCCGAAGTTTGCAGGGCCTGGAGGCCCGAAGTGAGACCTACCAGCGCATTGCTCACGCCGGCCACGGGCGCGCGGAGCAGCTCTTCATTGGAAACGGACACCAGCGAACCGGTCACGGTGGCTTTCCGCTGGACACCGTATCCCACCACGACGAGTTCCTCGATTTTCTGGGTGGCTTCCGTCAGCGATACGTTCACCAGAAGGCTCGTGCCGACGGGGACTTCCTGATCCGCATAGCCGATAAAACTGAACGCCAGCACGGCTTTATCCGGGACGGTCAGCGCATACCGGCCTTTCTGGTCCGTGGTGGTCCCCCTGTTGGACCCCTTGACCACGACCGTCACACCGGCCATGGGGGCGTGCGTATCGGCATCGGTAACGGTTCCGGACACATTCCGGTCCTGCCCGTAAGCCGCACAACAGAAGAATAGAGCCCACAGCATGGTAAAAACAAAGAAGTTTGTTTTTCTCTCCATCTTTTTCAGGTTTAGTAGATTATAGGTTTGGTTTGAGGTTTGGCGCCCGGCTTGCAAATTCGCAGGGCAGACAGATCCGAAGTTCTTATTTCAAGACTTCGGGGATGGCCTCTCCGCAGTTCCGGCGCCGGCGCGTCCGGATCCGGCCGGGAAAGGCAAACGGGATAGACGGGCTTTACGGAACGACGTGCCGTTTCCCCGGAAATAGGATTCGTTCATTCATAGGCTTGGTTTATGGGTTAGTTTTCGGATTGATGCGTATCAAATGCCGCCGGAGACCAGCGTAACGACCGAGCGGGCCGGCACGGAGACCTTGTCTCTCCCGGTTTCGCCCCTGTATTTCAGGCTGGCCGATTCCGACGTTTCATACATACGGTATTTTTCGGCCTCTCCGTCCAGGCGGAAGCTCTGCCCCCGGGTTCCGAGGTTGACGACCACCACGACCTCCCGTCCGCCGCCCCTGTAGGCGGAGACGAGCAGGCCCGGATCGGTCACTCCGGTCGAAGAGGCGATCTCCACCCGGACCATTCCCGGACGCACGAACCGGCTGAAATTGCCCAGCGCCCACATCAGCTTGGAATCCCGGGCCACGCCGTCCTGCTTGAGCGAGGCGTCGAGCGACGGATTCTCCCCGCGAAGCCCGTTGCCGAGTCCGTCGTCGAGATAGATCAGGCCGTCCTTGTAGTCATAGGGCGTGATGGCCGTCCACCACTGCCACGAGGCGGCCTGCGCCACGGTGATATCGTAGTGGATCACCCGCGCGACGTACAGGGCGATGTCCATGCCCAGGTCACGGCCCCAGCCGCCGCCTTTCGACTCGGCGTTGTTCTCCATCACGCAATATTCGGTCTGCCAGTATCCCAGTCCGGAGCTTAGCCGGCCGATACACTCCCGGAGCTGCCTCCGCTCGGAGATCATGCTGTCCACAGGCCAGGTGCTCCAATAGGAGTGACCGCTCACGCACGGCAGCACGTTTTTCATCCCGAGAATCGGAAAGGCTCCCCGTCCGGAGAAGAATTCGTGAATCTGGTTGTCGGCGATCGGCGTATCGGTTCCCGACTTGTAGAGGTACTTGACGGCCCCGGCCTCGCCGAAGACGATCTTCGTGTCGAGCCGCTGGCGGGAGATCTCGTCGTTGAGTTCGCCGATCAGCTTATAGCAATCCGCATTGTTGGCGAAAGTTCCCTCCTGCCGGGGCGTATTCCAGTCCCACTGGGGTTCATTGACGGGACTGACGTAACCGAAACGGATGCCTTTCTCCACGGCGAAATGCTTCATGACCGTCACCAGGAACCGGGCGTAATCGTCGTACCGGTCCGGGCGGATGTTCATGCCCTTCTTTCCCTGCGACGTGGTTTTTCCGTTCAGGGACATGAACCAGGGCGGCGCGATCGTAAAGGCGAGGAAATTCCCGACGCCCCGTTCACGGGCCGCTTCGAGGAACCATTGCTGGCCCGCCTGCTTGGAGAAATCGTAGCTGCCGTCCGGCGCGAGGAAACACTCCACGCGCGACCACGTGTTGGTGATGCCGCTCGCATCGCCCTGCTCGTAACTGCCCGAGCCGATATTGAAGCGCCACATCGAAAGCCCGATGCCCCTGGGATTGCCTTCCTCATCCTCCTCCATGCTGAAAAGCCAGTCAGCGATCCGGTTTTTCTTCTCGTCGGGCCAGTTCAGTCCCACATACTGGGCGCGCCAGGCATCCGAAGCACCGAAACTGTGCATCGTCTGATAGGTCTTCGCCGGATCGATCCGGTATACGATTCCCGATTGCCCGGAGGCATTTTCGCCGGTAACCGCCGCCGAGCAGCAGGTCAACAGCAGCAGAATCGGTAGATAGCGTCTCATATCGTTCGTTTTTTACAGTCCGAGTGCATTTTCGCGCGCCATCTTCAGGTGCGCAGCCACTCCCTGATGGTTGTTGTCGAGCGCGGCGGCCGCTTCCAGGAACTTCAGGGCCAGGTCGCGGTTCCCCAGTCCGAGATGTCCGAGCCCCATCATGTAGTTGCAGTGAATCCGGTTGCGGCGGTTCAGGTCGTCCTCCCAGATCAGCAGGTCGGGCAGCGACACGGCGAAGTAGTCGATCTTCACATCGTCGGACAGATGTTTTTCGCCGTACGCGACCAGTTTGCCGAAGCGCCCCCGGGCTTCGTCGGCGCGTCCCAGCTGCAACAGGGCCAATCCCTGATAAAAAATCTTGTCCGGTTTCTGGTCGTTGTAATACCTCGCGTCCGTCGGGTCGCTCTGCCCCTCGGAGGCCTGCGTGAAACAACGCTCGGCCGCACTCCTGTCGCCCATCCCGGCATAGGCCACACCCAGCCAGTAGTTGAAATCGTTCTCCTGCGCCCCGCGCAGCTTGCCTTCGCCCAGGTTATGCGGATAGACGAAACAGGCTTCGAGCAGTGCAACGGCATCCTCCCGGCGTCCGGCGGCAATCGCCTCCTTGGCCAATTCCGTACGGGCGATCTGGTACTGCGCCGGCACTTTTCCTTCGCCGCCCTCCCAGGGATGGAATTTCCGGTTGTCGATCAGCGCGCGGGCCTCGTCATAACGCTCCAACTGGTTCAGCAGCGTGGCGTACTCCAGATAAAGGTCGTCGCGGTCGTTCACCTCCGCACGGTGGGCGTCGAGGAAAGCGAGGCGCTCGCCATGCGTCCGGTTGAGGCGTTTGTAGAGCTGGTCGAGTTCCATCAGAATACGCGAATCGGACGGATCGAGCGAATAGGCCCGTTCGAGAAGCGCCACCGCCTCGTCCCGCCGGTCCTGCTTGTTGAAATAGCCCAGCGCAAGGTTGCGCAGCGCCGTGGGGAACGTCGGATCGATCTCCACGGAGCGTTCCCAGGCGGCGATGGCGTCGCCGTGCTGGCGCTTGTCGTACCACAGGTTGCCGAGATAATACCAGGCCTTGGCGTCGCCGGGATTCACGGCAATGGCACTCTGCAACGCCAGAATCGCTTCGAGACGGTTCGGGAAGCAGGTTCCCGGCTCCTTCGCCGCGCCTGCGGCGAACGCTTCGGCCGCCGCAGCAGCCTTTCCGGCCAGCATCCGGGCATATCCCAGGTAATAATATACGAGCGGAGAGACCGCCGTGCAATACTTCTGCGCCAGGAGCAGCACCTGCTCCGTCTCGTCGCAGAATCCGGCATCGAGATAATCCAGCGCCAGTTCCTCCCAGTTGTGGCTGTCGCGGCGCATCAGCGCGGCGAACGCCTCCAGATCGGTCTCCCGGCCGGAGAGCAGGTAGCGTTCGAACAGGCAGCCGAAATTGAACATATCGGCTTCCAGCGCCTCCCCGGCATAGGCCGCGGCCTCCTCGCAGCACCCGAGCCTGCGCAGGACGGCGGTCTTCAGATGGCGGCCCAGCAGGTTGCTACCGTTCCGCAGCAGGGATTTTTCGATCTCCCGGAGCGCCTCCCGGAAATCGCCCCGGAGGCAGGAAATCTGCGCCAGCGAGAAATAGCCGCTGTCCTGCCAGGCGCCGTTCCACGTCGCTTTGTAAAAAGCGTCGTAAGCCTCGTCCAGCCGTCCCTGGAATTTCAGCGAAAGCCCGAGGTTGTACAGCGGTTCGCCGTCGTAGGGGTTGGGATTGCGCTCGGTCTGGCGTTTGACCGCCGTGCGGAAACAGGATTCCGATTCGGCGAATTTGCCGCGGCGCAGCAGCCACAGCCCCAGCGCATTGTTGTTGCGGATGTCCGACGGGTCGCGTCTGAGCGCCTCACGGTAATAACGCGTCGGATCGTAGGTCGCATGGCGGTACTGCTCGATATGCTGCCCGGTGAGGAAAAGCTCTTCGGTCGTCGGAATCTCTTCCGGCTCCCGCGCGGCCTTGGCGGGTTCGGGAATGTCCGTGGCCCCGTCGGACCGGCCCTGCCAGGCGATCAGCGCGGCTCCGGTCGCCGCGTCGAGAATCTCCAGCCGCGCCTGCGAAAGTTCCGCAGCCGACCCGACACACCGCGTGTACACCTTTTCGGGCGAAAGACCGGTCGTTTCGGCGAACAGTTCCTGCCCGGCGACCGACAGACGCACCGTGACTCCGGGGCGCGCCGAGGTGGCGAACGCCTTCACGACGAACATTCCGCCCTCCTTCTCCACATTGATCAGCAGGTCTTCCGAAGCGTTTTTCACCACGCCCAATTCCCGATAAGGCATGAAATACTGCGTAAAGGTCTTCTCTTCATAGGGTTGCAGCCAGGTGAAGTCGGGCTGGTTGTCGGTGTAGACTCCCGTCATCAGTTCGATGTAGGGTCCGTCGGCATCGGTCAGGTTGCGGTCCCAGGCGACGCCGAAATCCCCGTTGCCCCACGTCCACTGCTTCTTGCCGGGCGACACGTGGTGATTCGCCACGTGCAGCAGCCCCGCCTGCGTGTCGTTCTCGTAGCCGCCCACGAAATCGTACTTCGACAGCACGGCCATATACGAGGTCGGAACGGGAATGTTCCGGTAACGCGAAATGTCCACGCCCGCCGAGTAATCCATCTTGTAGTAGACGCCCGTGGCGATGGGGAACGTCGAAACGTCGCGCTTGCCGTGGTCGAAGACCGCGTTCACATCGGGCGGGAACACGCTCTGGTATTCGTCGTTGACCGCAACCGCGGGATTGGCCCACCAGAGGAACGTCTGGGGAACCGGCGTGGGGTTGTACACGCGGCCCCGAATCTCGATCACGGCCTTGCCCGGACGCAGCGTGAACCCGGCCGCCCCGCGCTGGTGGAACATCCGCTCGCGCTCGCTGACCCACACGGTGGCGCCGCCGTCGGGCAGCTCCTCGATCGCGAAATCGACCGGCATATAGGTGCTGGGGCGGTGGTGCTGCGGCCAGTTGAACTCGATCCCTCCGGAAATCCAAGGCCCTGCCAGCCCCACCAGCGCCGGCTTTATAACGTGGTTGTAGTAGATAAAATGACGCTCCCGGATCTTGTCATAGGCCATCTGAATCCGTCCGCCGAGTTCCGGCAGGACCATCACCTTGATATATTCGTTTTCAAGGTAAAGCGCCTGATAGGTTTTGTCCACCGGCTCGTCCGCAATCTTCTCGATGACGGGGTACGGATAGACGACGCCGCTGCTGCCCTGATAAACGCGTTTCTCGAGGAACATGGGATTCTTTTCGGGAGCACCTACTTCATAGGTCGGGATGACAACCTGCTCTTTCCAGACTTTTACTTTCATTGTTGCAAGGAGTGATAACCGGCAGGACAGAGGTCCGCCCCTGCCGATAATTAATTGTAAATAAGATATTTGATTATTTTATCAGTTCTTTTTCCAGCTCTTCGAGCGATTTGTTTTTGGTTTCGGGAACGCGCTTCCAGATGAACAGGAACCCCGCGAGGCAAACCACTCCGTAGATCCAGAATGTGCCGGCCGCACCGAGGGCGCTGTTCAGCAGCGGGAAGGTATATGTGAGGATGAAACAGGCGGTCCAGAGTGCAAGAGTGGCAACCGACATCGCCACGCCGCGCACGGCATTGGGGAATATTTCGGAGACGACCACCCACATGACGGGAGCCAGCGACATGGCATAGCAGGCGATGGCCATGACAACGATGACCAGCAGCGCAATTCCGGTCAGGCTGAAATAGTAGGCGGCTCCCATCAGCAGATAGATCAGCGTCAGCCCCCCGGCGCCGAACAGCAATAGCGGCCGCCGCCCGATGCGGTCCACGAGGAAGATGGCCACGAAGGTGAAGACGACGTTCGTCACCCCGGTCACGACAATGTTCATCAGAATATCCGAAATGCCGTATCCCGCGGCGTTGAATATCTCCTGCGCATAGTTGAAAATCACGTTGATTCCGCACCACTGCTGGAATACGGCCAGGACGATTCCGATGATGAGAACCTTCCGCATCGAGGGATGGAGCAGCTGGCGGAACCCGCCGCGCGACTCCCCTTTGCCGTCCAGCTCGATCGCCTCCTGCATCCGGCCGAACTCCTCCCGGGCATACTCCCCGCCGCCGATCTTCGCAAGAATCCGGGTCGCCTGCTCGCGGCGTCCGCGCAGGGCCAGCCACCGGGGGCTTTCGGGAATCAGGAACGCGAAGATGAAAAACAGGCCGGCCGGAACGTTCTCGGCCCAGAACATCCAGCGCCACCCCATCTGTCCGTTCCAGGATTCGCGGATCGCCTCCGCGGTCATTCCCGGGGCGACGGGTTCGGCGAGCAGCCAGTTGGTCAACTGTGCGGCCAGGATACCCAGCACGATGGTCAGCTGGTTCATCGAAACGAAGCGGCCCCGGAGTCCGGCGGGCGAGATCTCCGCAATATACATCGGCGAGAGGTTCGAGGCGATGCCGATGGCGAACCCGCCAAGTATGCGATAGACGATAAACATCGAAAAGCCGCTCGTCGCACCCGTCCCGACGGCCGAGGCGACGAACAGCGCGGCCGCAACGATCAGCATTTTCTTGCGCCCGTAACGGTCGCTGAACGTTCCGGCCAGCAAGGCTCCGGCCAGACAGCCGATGAGAGCGCTGCTCATGGCCCACCCCTGCAGGGCGGGGCTGTCGACGATGCCGAAGAATGGCTCATAAAACGGTTTGGCACCTCCGATTACGACCCAGTCGTAACCGAACAGCAATCCGCCCATAGCCGAGACCAGCGATATGAGAATCAGATAGGAATAGTCGAATTTTTTCATATGCAGTTTTCAGATTGGTAGTCCGGTCAAAAACAGACGTCTCTCCGGCATCCGCCGTCCGGTCTGTTTTCGTATACAAATGTATTCCATCCTTTCATGGAAAAAAATAGATAAATCGATGAACGGGATGGACGATTTTATGATAGAATCGGTTCACATCGCATTTTTTTCATTATCTTTGGTGTCGCAACGATATTGTTGTCGGCCGGAAAGTTTTCCCGGACCGGACGCACCATCCGGTTTTGCAACCATCCGGCTTTTTCGTATCTTTGTCCAATACGCGAAAAATAGCAAACTATTCGGTTCATGGCGAAGCTCAAAGACGGATTCCAAGGCGAATGCGCCATCGTCCTGCCCGGTTCGGTAGTCCACCAGATGGAAACGGACCCCTTCTGCAGGAACCTGCACGTGACGGATATCGGTTACTACCCCAATGCGAAATACCATTTCCGCGAGCGCAAGGAGCCTATTTCCCAATACATTCTGATCTACTGTACGCGGGGAGCCGGATGGTATCAGCTGGGGGGGGGCCAAAAGTACCTCGTCGGCAGCGACCAGCTTTTCGTGCTCCCGGCCGACAAACCGCATGCCTACGGCGCCGACCCGCGCGACCCATGGACGATCTACTGGGTGCATTTCAAGGGCGACATGGCCGCCACGTTCGCCGAAGGGCTTTCGGGGCCGTTCAGCATCCCCTGCGGCGACGACTCCCGAATATCGACCAGGCTCGAAATTTTCGAAGAGATATACCGCACGCTGAAGAACGGTTACAGCAGCGACAACCTGAATTACTCCGCCGCCGCGCTCTACTATTTCCTGGGTACGATCAAATACCTCGGCAAATACCGGGAATCCCACGAGGCGCAGAAAAGCGAACACGGCATCGTGGAGACGGCCGTCCATTTCATGCGGGAGAATCTCGGCAAAAAACTCACGCTGGCCGACATCGCCCGACATGTGAACTACTCGCCGTCGTATTTTTCCGCCGTCTTCTCCAAACGGACCGGATATGCGCCGGTCAACTATTTCAACCAGCTGAAAATTCAGCAGGCCTGCACTTATCTCGATTTTACGGATATGAAAATAAGCCAGATATGCCCCAAACTGGGCATCGACGATCCTTATTATTTCTCCCGGCTGTTCACCAAACACATGGGAATGTCCCCGTCGGACTATAAGAAATACAAGAAGGGTTAGGATCGGACCCGGAAACTCTGGAACGCACCGCAATCCCGATACATATATATAATACAGAGAAATCAGACCGGGCCGGTCGACGTTCGGGACAAATGTCCGGCGCGCCACACCCCGAAGGTCCGGAAATCATTATGGAAAGCTGGAAAAAAACATTCGCCGTCATCTGGAGCGGGCAGCTGGCCTCGATCCTCAGCAGCGAGGTCGTGGCCTACTCGATCATCTTCTGGATGAGCCTCGAAACCGGCTCGGCCGAGGTGCTGGCCCTCGCGGCCATCGCCGGGATGCTGCCCCAGTCGCTGCTGGGGCTGTTCGTCGGGGTTTACGTCGACCGCTGGGACCGCAAGCGCACGATGATCCTCGCCGACAGTTTCATCGCCCTCTGCACGCTGGCACTGGCCGTGCTCTTCTGGTTCGGCGTAGCCCGGATGTGGCACATCTACATCCTGCTGGCCTGCCGCTCGGCCGGCTCGGCCTTCCACATGCCCGCCATGCAGGCGTCGGTCCCGCTGCTGGCCCCCGCGTCGCAGCTCACGCGCATCGCCGGGGTCAATCAGATCATCGCCTCGCTGTCGAGCATCGCAGGTCCGGCCCTCGGGGCGCTGCTGATCAGCCTCACCTCGATCGGCAACATCCTGCTGCTGGACGTGGCGGGAGCCGCCATCGCCTGCACCTCGCTGCTGTTCGTCCGGATTCCCAACCCGGCGCGCGACACGACGCGCAAACCCGGCCTGTGGCGGGAGTTCCGCGAAGGCTTCTCGGCCATGCACGCCATCCCGGGCATGGGATGGTTCTTCACGCTGTCCATCGTCGTGTGGTTCTTCATCATGCCCGTCGGGGTGATGTTCCCGCTGATGACGCTCCAGCACTTCGGCGGAGGCACGTTCGAGATGAGCCTGATCGAGATCGTCTGGGGCGGCGGGGCGCTCGTCGGAGGCGCCGTCATGGGCGCCCGCACCTACCGGGTCAGCCGCATCGTGCTGGTCAACCTGATGTATCTGGTCGTGGGACTCTCGTTCGCGCTGTCCGGGCTTCTGTCGCCTGCGGGATTCCTCTGGTTCGCGCTCTTCACGGCTGCGGCGGGTGTCTCCAGCAGCGTGTTCAACGCCTCGTTCGTCTCCGTGGTCCAGACGCGGATCGAAGCGGGCGTACTGGGACGCGTCATGTCGCTCTACCGCAGTTTCGGGCTGCTGCCCGCGGCCCTCGGACTGTTGGGCACGGGATTCCTGGCCGAGAACGTGGGACTCACCACGACCTTCGTCGTCGCCGGAGCGGTCATCGTTGCGGTGGGCGCAGCGGGATTCTTCATCCCCTCCGTCATGCGGCTCGATGGCAAACCCTGATCCGCCCGCCGGAACCGCCCCTCCACCAGCAAAAAGGATGAAGCGCGAATGGATATTATTCCATTCGCGCCTCGCAAGCAAGTCTGAATAAGCCCTTTTATCAATCCTTCGGATAAACGTATCCGTCGTAGTAAATCTTTTGGTAAATCGTGTTGGACGAACTGTCGTACGACCATTCGTAAGTCACCGTCGATGCGGGGAACGCGGTCGTATCATACTCCAGAGGGGAGAGGAAACGGCACTCCTGCGTTCCGCTGATGATCTGCATGCCGCGATAAACGCCGTTGGTCAGTTCATAACCCATTCCCACCGACTGCGCCACATCGGACGTATAGACGGTCGGCCCCGAAGCGCCGCCTTCGACCTTGAAATCCTTGCCCGTGCAGAGCGAATAGGCCAGGCTCGAATCCTCGGCACGCAGCGTATAACGGCCGGTCCAGTTGGAGGATGCATCCACGTTATCGATATGCATATCGATCGACGAGACTTCGATCGTATAGGAATCGCCGCCGTCGAAATAGAGCGAAGTCTCCCCGCTATCGAAATTGAACGCCGACCGCAGGCCGGTATTCGAGTAAGCGATCACCTTGAGATCCTGCATCTCGACGGTCCAGGGCGCAGAATAGGAGGATTGGTTCAGCACCTTCGCCCCGTTGGTTTTCACCAGCACGGAACCCGTCATGAAGAAACCGTCGGGCAGCTGGGCCTCGTCGCTGTAAGTGATCAGATAGTCTTCACCCTGCCGTTCGAGCTTCGTATGCGAACCGAAAAGCGTTTCCCAGACCTTGACCGAGGCGTCGCCTTTTTTGACCACGATCTCCTTCAGGTCTGCGGACAGGACATCCTCGCCCTGCTTCTCCGCTTCGGCCAGCAGTATCGCCAGACGCAACGCCGCATTGGCCGGCCGCATGGCGAGTTTATCCTGATTCGTCGTCATCTCATAGATGTACATTCCGGGCTGGACAGGGCGCATCTCCTTCCAGGTATTGTTTTCCTTGATACAGCTCGTGAATGCGAGAGCCGCCAGCGCGATTGTTGCAAAAAGTTTATTCATACGGTATGTTAAGTTAATTTATTCATATAAACGCATCCGGCGGCAATATACTGCACGGATGCCGGAAAAAATTTGCTTTTATCCGATTTTCGTCCGGTGTACCACCACGCCCCGGTCCGCACGCACCGAACGCTTCGCCGCGCCGGGGTTTTTCACGTCCTGTTTGGGCGTTCCGTCGGGGCTGTACAGCCACAAAGATAGATTTTTTTTCGCGTATGCGAAATCTATTTTGCCGTTTCGCAGCAAATTTGTATCTTTATTCCATGATGCTCCGACTGACGACACTCCTTTTTGCCGGACTGCTGGCAGCCTGCAACCACTCCGGCCGGTGGATCTCCGAATCCGAAGGCGGTCCGGCCTCGCTCGCCGAACGGGGCGACACGCTCGAAATCGTGGCCCCCGAGGGGCTGACGCTCTGGTATCCGGAACCGCTCTCGGGGGATTACCGCATACGCTACGACGCGACGGTGGTGATCGGCAGCGGCGCACACGACCGGCTCGCCGACCTCAACTGCTTCTGGGCGGCCTCCGATCCCCAACACCCGGACGACTTTTTCGCCCGCTCGGCCTGGCGCGCGGGCACGTTCGCCCGCTACAACTCGCTGGACCTGTTTTACGTGGGTTACGGCGGCAACGACAACACGACGACCCGCTTCCGCAAATACCACGGCAGGCGTTTCGGCGCCCCGGCCGACGAGGTGAAACCTCTGCTGGGCCAGTACACCGACACGGCGCACCTGCTCCGGCCCAACCGCCCGCTGCGCATCGAGATCACGGTCGCCGGCGGACGGACGACCTATGCCGCCGACGGCGAAGTGCTCTTCTCGCGGGAACTCGCCCCCGGCGAAGGCGACGGCTACTTCGGGCTGCGGCTGCTGGCCAACCACACGCTGATCGCAAACTTCGGGATCGAACGATTATGAAAACACACAAACCAACCGTACTTATTCTTATGTCACTGCTTTCCATCTTCGGCTGCGGCCGCGCAAAGGCCCCCGAATATCCCGCCGACCGGCTCACCGCCCGCGACGGGACCGAATTCACGATCACCTTTTTCAAGCACGCCTCGCTCTCGATCGCCGTGGGCGGCAAATACATCTACATCGACCCCGTGAGTGCCAACGCCGACTACGGCGCGCTGCCGAAGGCCGATGTCGTGCTGATCACCCACTCGCACTACGACCACCTCGACGTGGCGGCCGTCGAGAAACTGCTCGCCGCCGACACCGAGATCCTCTGCGACCGAACCTCGGCCGAGGCTTTCGAGATGAACTGCTACACGATGCGTCCGGGCAGCGTCGCCACGCCGCGCGACTATGTGAAGGTCGAGGCCGTCGCGGCCTATAACACCACGCCGGGCCATCTGCAATTCCACCCCCGGGAGCGCGAGGACTGCGGCTATGTGCTGACCATCGGCGGCACACGCATCTACATCGCAGGCGACACGGAACCCACCCCCGAACTGAAGGCACTGCGGAATATCGACATCGCCTTTCTGCCCGTGAACCAGCCCTATACGATGACCGTCGACCAGGCCGTCGAAGCGGTGAAAGCGCTGAAACCGGCGATCTTCTACCCCTACCACTACGGCGAAGTGGATGAAAAGACCGATATCGACCGTCTGGTGCGCGAACTGGACGGAGTGACGGAGGTCCGCGTCCGGCCAATGGAATAGCGGACCCGCCCCTGTAAAACAAAGAGCGCCCCTCAAGGGACGCTCTTTTTCGCAGCGGGCTGCCCGCCCTACTTCCGGCGGGAGAGGATGCGCTCCGCGATGAACGAGACGATCAGTCCCAGGCCGCCGAAGGCGAGCACCGAACCGCCGTAGACGATGCTGCGCGTTTCATAAGACTGTATTTCGGTCACACGGGTCAGCATAAAGCCGAAAAGCAGTCCGGCGCCCAGCCCCAGCAGCAAGCTGCCGATTTTCAATGCCCCGGCCGGAATACCCGGAGCAGTTTCGGGCGCAATCCGCATCGTAGTGCCTGTCCGCAGCCCCATCGGCACCAGTTTCAGGTAATCGATCAGCGATCCGGGTTCGAGTTTCCCGATAATCTCGCGCCGCTCACGGCGACAGATCAGCAGTTCGAAGAACTTGTAAATTCCCAGCGTGACGATTGCCGTCACCAGCGGGATAATGATAAAATCCATAATCTGTAAAATTAAAAGGTTTCCGATTCTTTTTTGCGATCTTTGCCCTGTTAGACGCCGAATGTGCAAAAAGGTTACAGACGACGAAAAAACACGGCCCGCGTGTAACCTTTTCCGCCGCGGCGCGTCTAACGGGATAACCATGCAAACGGAAGAACAGGAACTGATCCGGCGAATCGCGGGCGGAGAAACCGAACTCTGCGCCCGGCTGACCGACCGCTACGGAAGGGCGGTTTACACGCTGGCGGCGCGGATCGCCGGATGCACGGAGGACGCCGAAGAGTTGACACAGGATATTTTTCTCAAGGCGTTCTCCAGGCTGGACCGGTTCGGCGGGCGGAGCAGTTTTTCGACGTGGCTCTACCGCATCGCCTACAACACGGCCGTATCGCACGCGCGGCGCACGCGTCCGAAGTATTGCGGCATGGATGAACGGCGGCTGGCGGCCCTGCCCGACAGCGAGGTCGACCGGCTGGAGGAGTGGGCCGAAAAGCAGGAGCGCCTCGACGCACTGAACCGCGCCGTCGAACGGCTCGACCCCGAGGAACGGGCGCTGGTGACGCTGTTTTACTACGAGGACCGCTCCGTCGGTGAGTGCGCTGCGATCACGGAACTCTCGGAAGGCAACGTCAAGGTGCGGCTCCACCGGATCCGGAAAAAACTATATGTACTGGTAAACGACGAGATGAATGGAAAAGAGTGATGCGATACGCCGCGCGGTCCGGCAGGTCCCGGCCCCGGAACTGCCCGCAGACTTCACCCCGCGGCTGATGGAACGGATGCGACGCGAGGCCGCACGGCGCGAACGGCGCGAAACGTGGCTGCTGACGGCCGGGGGCGTCGGCTGCTTCACGGCGCTGATCTCCGCGTGTGTGACGGCGCTGTGGCCGGATTTCAGGCTGCGAATCCCCGACTTCGCCCTTCCCCGCCCCGAACTGCCGCACATCGAACTGCCGCACATCGAACTGCCGGAGGAGGACAAATCGCTGGTCGCAATGTGCGTCTGCATCGCGCTGGCCTTTCTCGTGCTGCTCCTTGCCGACCTGATGATCCGCCGCCGCATCGCCTCCTCCCGGAACTGAAAAACGGGGAGACCTCCCGATGAGGTCTCCCCGTTTCCGATAACAAACCCGCCGAAGCTACTTCTTCGCAGGGGCCTTTTTGGGTTCGGCCTTCACCTTGATCGTGGCGAAACCCTTGACGATGTTCTCGTCGCTGTTCTTCGAACCGTCGTAAATCACGGTGACCTCCTTCTTCGGAAGATCCACCTTCACGTCCTTGATGCCCTTGCCGAGCGACGGAACGTTGTTCATGATCTTCTTCACGCAGTGTTCGCAGTCGATGTCCGTAACGAATACCGTCGTCACCTCTTTTTTCTGTGCCGGTTTGCCGGCCGCAACGCACATGCCGAGGCCCATCACCAGAGCCAGGCAAATCATCAGAATCTTTTTCATCTTGCTGTTATTTTAAGGTTTCGAAAATTTCATTATCCTGTTTCCAAGCCTCCCTTTGAAAAGGGAGGTTCGGAGGGATTGGCTGCACTGTTCCATATCGGTCTTCAAAACAGTCCTAATAGAGATTAAACCGTAGACCGACATAGAACTTGCGGCCCATGAGCGGTCCCCAGACGTTCATCGAGTTGAACTTGTAGTCGTAGGGGTCCTGCGCATTGAGGATCGGGTCCTTCTGGCGGTAGTCGGCGATATTCTCGCACCCGGCGTAAATGTCGAACTTGCCCACCTTGCGGCTCACCTGCGCGAAGAACATCGGATAACGGGGCGAATAGTAGCTGTCGTCGAGGTTGCCCGTCTGCGTCGGGATGCGTGCCGGACCGTTGAGCTGCGCCGTGGCGTCGAACACCCAGCGGCGGAACTTCGTGGCGTACTGAATGTTGAGCAGCGTCTTGTACTCGCTCACCAGCGGACGTTCCACGCGGGCCGTACCGCCGTCGGCGCGCCGGATCGTCATCTCGCTGTCCGTGTACCGGAACGTGGCGAAGATGTCGAGACGCTCGACCGGCGACCACGAGAAGTCGATCTGGTAGGTGTCGGTGTACGAACGGCCGTCGGTGTCGTAGAAAACGATCCGGTCGGCATACATCTCCTGATCGGCCACGACCGAGTTGTAGAACTGCGTGCGGAAATAGTCGAAGCTCAGCGTCGCATCGCCCGGGTTCACCAGCCCGAAGGTCTGCGTGAGGCTTCCGCCGACGGTGAGCGCCTTCTCCATACGGTCGAATTTCCGGAAATCGAACTTCCCGGACTCATTGTCGAGGAACGTGATCGCCCGGCCCGTGGCCAGGACGCCGATGTTGTCCGTAATGACGTTCGTCGAACGGTAACCCAGGCCCGCCGAGCCGCGGAGCGTCGTCGAGGGGGTGATGTTCCATTTCAGGTGGCCGCGGGGCGTGAGGAAGAAGCGGTCGTAATAGTGATTGTAGTCGCCGCGAAGTCCGGCCACGACCGAAAACTTGTCCTTGATGGCGTAGGTATACTCGGCATAGGCTCCCGCCTCGCGCTCGTTGCGGTCGAAATCGTAGTCGCGGACGCTGTTGGCGGCGATCCACGGCGTGGGATTGAGGAGCTTCTCGCGGTAGTAGTCCAGATGCCCCTGCACGCCGACGATGAGCGACGAACGGTAGGTGAAATAGTGGTTGTACATCAGATTCAGCGCCAGCGAGTTCTGGTTGCCCGTATAGTCGTTCAGCCCGAAGTAGGCGTCTTCGCTGAAGTGGTCGAAGTCGGCGACGAACGCCAGGTTCGAACGCATCTCGTCCTGTTCGTCGGGGTCGTAGACTGCCGGACCGACCGGCATACCCACTTTAAAATAACCGTTGGCGTTGCGGTTGCGGATGTGCGAACCGTAGAGCGGCATTTTCTTGTCGCCGGCCCGCCAGTCCCAGTTCTTCTCCATGTCCTCGCGCATGGCCTTCGTATCCTTGTAGTCGAGCATACCGCCCAGACGGTTCTCCTGCACGAACTTCCAGCCCCAGCGGATCTGCGCGCCGTTGTCGGCGGCATAGAGCCACTTGTTGGCCACGTTGATCTGGTCGGATTTCGGCAGGTCGCGGAATCCGTCGTGGTTATGGTCCATCTTCCGGGCGTCGGTGTCCATCGAACCGTGGAGCAGAATGACGCTCGACAGTTTCTTGTCCTTCGTCACGGGAAAGGCCGTCGAAATGTTGGCCTCGGGACGCAGTTCGTCGTCGAGGTAGAGGTTCACGAACAGCCGCTCGTCGTCGGTGGGCTTGCGGTGTTCGAGGTTGATCTGCCCCGTGATGGCCTCGTGGCCCGCCGTGACCGAAGCCACGCCCTTCGACACCTGGATCGAGTTGAGCCACATACCGGGCGTGTAACTCAATCCGTAGGGAGCGCTCAGGCCGCGCATGATCGGGCGGTTCTCGTCGAGAATCTGCGTATAGGTTCCGGCCAGCCCCAGCATCTTGATCTGCCGGGCGCCCGAAATGGCGTCGCTGTAACCGACGGTCACCGAGGCCGAATTCTCGAACGACTCGGCCAGGTTGCAGCAGGCCATCTTGCAAAGCCCCGCGAAGGAGATCATCTCGCCCTTGACGATGCCGTCGCGCTTGACGAAGTTGCCGCTTAAATTGCCCTCGACGACGACGCCTTCCAGCGCCACGCCCTCCGAACGGAGCGCGAAGGCGACCTTGTCGACGCCGCTTTTCACGTCCAGCGTGTCGTTGACGAAGCCCAGATACGAAGCCACGAGGCGGTCGTAGCCCTTTACGCGGTGCAGGAGGAACGCACCCTGGGCGTCGGTGCTGGCCCCGATGGTCGTACCGGCCCAATAGACCGAGGCGCCGATGAGCGGTTGATTATCGGCGTCGCGGACCACACCCCGCAAATCCTGCGCACGGAGCGAACCGCACACGGCGAGGGCGAAAAATGAAAATGCAGTGATTTTGAAAAATCTCATGAAAATTCCGTTATTGGTTAAAACTGATTGCGGACCGGCGCACACGGCAGCGGTCCCGAAGGAGTCTTAAACCAATACGGGAGGGGCGCGGAAGCCGACGGAGAGTATGCAGGCTTCCCGGACGAAAGGCGTCCGCCTCTCGGCGACCTTTTCGCGCAGAAAAGGAACATGCGCGGGGCACGGGCACTCTGCAGCGAGTGCGGGCGGCAGGTCGAGGACGATGCAGCGGGTATACCGCTCGTTGCTGTCGGAGGAGGAGGATACGTAGAGTTCGATTTCGGTCGAATGGTGCTTGCCGCAGCAGGGTGCGCGCATCTCGCCGCCGGCCGCAGCCGGAAGGTCCGCCACATGGTGGCAATGGCTGCAGCACGCGTGTTCCGTGCGGGCCTTCATCGCCACGCACTTGCACGTCAGCGACGCCAAAGCCGTCCCCGCCGTCGCAAAAAGATAGACGGCAAGCAGCAGCAGCGATATGGACCTTTTCAATTTCATCACTTTTCCACGATTCCGCATTCGGCCAGGCTCGCGATCCACCGCTCGGCATCCTGCCGGGCCGTGTCGGCGTCGACCTCGTAACGTTCGGTGAGCAGCAGCGCGGCGTCCGCAGCCGTAAACTCGCGTTCCCGCAGCTTCTCCCACAGATACATCGACGAAGGATTGAGCGACACGATGCGTGTCATATCGGCGGCGCCTCCGCGCCCCGGCATCACGATCACATGCTCGCCGGCCATCTCCCGGACTTTGTATTCTTCGCGTATCTTCATCGGTCGAACGTTCTGATAATGTGCAAAAGTATAAAAAATTCCCCAAACCGCCTAATTTTTTTATAAAACGGCCCGCAATCCGGTTTTGGAGCCGTAACGGCACTTTCAGGAGGCCGGGGCGTTTTGCCGGACCGCATGCAACCGGGTTTTGCTTCCGTCCCTTCTTTTTTATACCTTTGTGTCATGAGACCCGCACCGGACAGGATATACGACACGCTGAAACGCTACTGGGGCTTCACGGAGTTCCGTCCCGTGCAGCTGGAGATCATCCGTTCCGTCCTGGAGGGCCGCGACACGCTGGCGCTGATGCCCACGGGCGGCGGCAAGTCGCTCACGTATCAGGTTCCGACCCTCGCCCGCGAGGGGCTGTGCATCGTCGTCACGCCGCTCATCGCCCTGATGAAGGACCAGGTCGACCGGCTCCGGGCGCGGGCCGTCCCTGCCGTTGCGATCCATTCGGGCCTTTCGCCGCGGCAGATCGACATCGCGCTGGACAACTGCGCCTACGGCGACGTGAAATTCCTCTACGTGGCCCCCGAACGGCTGGCGACCGAGGCGTTCCGCCTGCGCGTCGTGCGCATGAACGTCTCGCTGATCGCCGTTGACGAGGCCCACTGCATCTCGCAGTGGGGCTACGACTTCCGGCCCTCGTACCTGCGCATCGCCGAACTGCGCGAAAAGCTCCCCGGCGTCCCCGTGCTGGCGCTCACCGCCTCGGCCACGCGCCCGGTGGCCGACGACATCATGCGCCACCTGAAATTCGCCGAACCGCACATCCTGCGCAGCAGTTTCGCGCGCCCCAACCTCTCGTACAGCGTCCGCCGCACCGACGACAAGAACGGGCAGCTGCTGCGGCTGGTCCGCAACGTCCCCGGCACGGGCATCGTCTACGTCCGCACGCGGGAGGGAACCGAGCAGATCGCCGACTTCCTGCGCCAGGAGGGCACGACGGCCGCCGCCTACCACGGCGGACTGGGGCATGCCGAGCGGTCGCTGCGGCAGGAGGAGTGGCTCTCGGGCAAGACGCGCGTGATGGTGGCCACCAACGCCTTCGGCATGGGCATCGACAAAGCGGACGTGCGGTTCGTGGTCCACTACGCGATGTGCGACTCGCTCGAAAGCTATTATCAGGAGGCAGGCCGCGCAGGCCGCGACTCACAGCGGGCCTATGCCCTGCTGCTCGTGGCCTCGGACGACAGCGACCGCATCGCGCGGCGCTTCGAGCAGGAGTTCCCTCCGCTGGAGAAGATCAAAGACATCTACGAACGGGTCTGTTCCTACCTGCAAATCGGCATCGGCGACGGGGGCGAAGCGTCGTTCCTGTTCAACATACACGACTTCTGCGCCCGCGAGCGCCTCTATTCGGGGACCGTCGCGAGTGCCCTGAAACTGCTCCAGCAGAACGGCTACATGACCCTCACCGACGCACAGGAGAACCCCGCGCGGGTGATGTTCTGCGTCAGCCGCGACGAACTGTACAAACTCCGCGTGCAGCGCGACGAACTCGACCATTTCATCCGCACCCTGCTGCGGCTCTACAACGGCGTCTTCACCGAGTTCCGGCCCATCGACGAAGGCGAACTGGCCACCTGGAGCGGCTACACCGTCCAACGGGTCAAGGAGCTGCTCAAACGGCTCTGGCAGCTGCGCGTGATCCGCTACATCCCCTCGAACCGCTCGCCGATCCTCTTCATGAACGAGGAGCGCCTGCCGCGCGCCGACCTCTACATCGCCCCCGAGACCTACAAGCGGCGGCAGGAGCTGATGCGCGAACGCTTCGAGCAGATGATCGCCTACGCCGCCAACGAGCAGGAGTGCCGCAGCGCCGTACTGGAGCGGTATTTCGGCGAGGAGGACCCTGCTCCGTGCGGGGTCTGCGACGTCTGCCTGGCCCGCAAACGGGCCGCGAAAGCCGCCGCCCGCGAGGCCGGCACAGCTTCCGGAACCCCGAATCCCGGAGCGGCCGGCGATGCGCCCGGCCCCGAAAGCGCCCTGCGCGAAAAACTCCTGGAGCGCCTCGCCCGGTCGCCGGCCGACCCGCGCCAACTGGCCGCCGAACTGGCCTGCCCGCCCGAGCGGCTGGCCGAAGCGGTGCGCGAACTGCTCGGGGAAGGCGCGGTCCGGACCTTCGCAGACGGACGGCTCAGGCTTTTCAGCGCTCCCGACAGCCCGGAGAAGGCAAAATAGCGCTCCGAAGAGCCGCTTTTCTGAAAATAATTGCGTAAATTTGTGGGAATTTTCACCGCATGACCACAATTAACAATTTCATCGATAAAATCAGCAACGAGCAGACCGCCCTGCTCCCGGCCGTGGAGTTCCGGGGTGAGATCCGCATCGTCGAGCACGAACGCGACATCGCCGCGGCCTGCAAAACGCTCGCCGAGCAGCCCGTCATCGGCTTCGACACCGAAACGCGCCCCTCGTTCCGCCCGGGCGTCACGTTCCGCGTATCGCTGCTGCAACTCTCCACGCCGACAGTCTGCTACCTGTTCCGGCTCAACCGGATTCCGCTGGCCAAGCCCATCCTGCAACTGCTCGAAAACAAGCAGGTCCTCAAGATCGGCGCCGACGTGGCGGGCGACCTGCGCTCGCTGCGCCAGATCCGCCACTTCCGCGACGGGGGTTTCGTCGACCTGCAGGGCATCGCCCCCGAGTGGGGCATCGGGGAAAAGAGCCTGCGCAAACTCTCGGCCATCGTGCTGGGAAAGCGCGTCTCGAAAGCCCAGCGGCTGAGCAACTGGGAAGCCGCGACCCTCACGGACAAACAGCAGCTCTACGCCGCGACCGACGCCTGGGTCTGCACCCGCATCTACGAACAACTGCTCCGCACACCGAAAAAACCGATCCGCAAATGATACCGCAAATTTACCTGCGCAAAGGCAAGGAGGAATCGCTTCTGCGCCGCCACCCGTGGATTTTCTCGGGCGCCATCGACCACATCAAAGCCGAGGAGGAGTCCGACTTCGCCGAAGGGGCGCTCGTCGAGGTCTACACCCGGCAGGGCGAATTCATGGCCCTGGGCCACTATCAGGTAGGGTCGATCGCCGTGCGCGTGCTCACGTTCGAGCGCGAGGAGATCGACCAGGCGTGGTGGAACCTCCGGATCGCCGTCGCCTACGACGTGCGCCGCACGCTCGACCTTACGGACAACCCCGCGACGACCTGTTACCGCCTGGTCCACGGCGAGGGCGATTCGCTGCCGGGACTCGTCGTCGACATCTACGGCCCGGTCGCCGTCGTCCAGTGCCACTCGGTGGGCATGTACCACGCGCGGATGCAGATCGCCGAGGCGCTGCGTACGGTCTACGGCGCACGCCTGACGGCCATCTACGACAAATCGTCGCAGACACTCCCCTTCAAGGCCGCCCTCGGCGCCGTCGACGGCTACCTGTGGGGAACCTCGGACCACACGTCGCACATCGTGACGGAGAACGGCGAGCGGTTCTACGTCAACTGGGAGAAGGGGCAGAAAACGGGCTTCTTCCTCGACCAGCGCGAAAACCGCCAGCTGGTCAAACGCTACGCCAAGGGCCGCACCGTGCTCAACACCTTCTGCTACACGGGCGGGTTCTCGGTCTACGCCCTCTCGGGCGGCGCCGAGAAGGTCTGCTCGGTGGACTCTTCCGAGCGCGCCGTGGCGCTGGCCACGGAGAACATGGCGCTCAACTTCGGCAAGGAGGCCGACTGCTGCCAGATCGCCGCCGACGCGGTGGACTACCTGAAGGACATCGGCGACAAATACGACCTGATCATCCTCGACCCGCCGGCCTTCGCCAAACACCACAAGGTGCTGGGCAATGCCATGCAGGGCTACAAGCGGCTCAATGCCAGGGCCTTGTCGCAGATACGCCCCGGCGGCATTCTCTTCACGTTCTCCTGCTCGCAGGCCGTCACGAAGGAGCTGTTCCGCACGACGGTTTTTTCCGCCGCCGCCATCGCGGGCCGCAAGGTGCGCATCCTGCACCAGCTGACCCAGCCGGCCGACCATCCGATCAACATCTACCACCCCGAAGGCGAATACCTCAAGGGGCTGGTGTTGTACGTGGAATAGGCAACCGGTTGCAATCGCATGCCCCGTTCCGCGCTGCCGACTGCCGCCGTCGCCGTCTGCGGCAGGGTATCCCAATCCGACGCCACCCAACCCCTCCCCCAGAGAGGGGCTTAATCGAAACTGCTATGAAAAAACCACTCATCACCGCCCTGTTTGCGCTCACCGCGGCCCTGACGGCCGGGGCGCAGAGCCGTACCGAAGTCTACACCTTCCGGAGCGAGGTCCTCGGAGCCGAAAAGAGCTGCACGGTCTACCTGCCCGACGGCTACGACCGCTCGCAGGAGTCCTACCCCGTGCTCTACCTGCTGCACGGCGCCAGCGGCTGCCACACCGACTGGACGCAGAAAGGCGACCTGCGCCGCATTGCCGACGAAGCCTTCGCCGCGGGCATGGCCCGGCCGATGATCGTCGTCATGCCCGATGCCTCGGGCGAAGGCCCGAAGCGCACAGGCGAACACATGGGCTATTTCGACGTTCCGGGCTGGAACTACGAACGGTTCTTCTTCGAGGAGTTCATGCCCGCCGTCGAAAAACGCTACCGCATCGCCTCCGACAAGACGCACCGCGCCATTGCGGGACTGTCGATGGGCGGCGGCGGCACGGCGGTCTACGCCCTGCGCCACCCCGAACTGTTCGGCTCGGCCTGTTCGATGAGCGGCCTGCTGGACATGTTCCCCGGCCGCCGCAGCTACGACAGCGCCTTCCAGCAGTCCGTCGCGGAGAACTCGCCCGTGGCCCTGCTGCGCGGAATGACCGACGAACAGCTCGGCGGCGTGCGCTCGGTCCGCTGGTGGGTCGACTGCGGCGACGACGACTTCCTCTGGAAATGCAATGTCGATTTCTACACGCTGATGCGCGAGCGCAACATTCTCCTGCAATACCGCATGCGCGACGGCGGCCACACGTGGCGCTACTGGCAGACGGTGCTGCCCGACGCGCTGACATTCGTTTCGACCGGATTGGGTAAATAGCCGCACTCCCATAAAGAAAGGTCCCGGACATCCGGGACCTTTCTTTATTTCACCTTCTCGAAGACGTAGACTTCGTGCACCTCGCCGTCGTAGCCCGGGTAGAATCCCCGGGGCATGCCCAGCACGATCCGCGCCCCGCGATTGGCCAGCACCAGCAGGTCGTCCGTCGCCGGATCGAGGGCCAGCCCCTCGATTTCGCCCGGGCGGCGAAAATCGGCCATCGAACGCAGCGGAAGCACCGTGGCATACGATTTTCCGTCGCGCAGGTCCGCGACGTAGAGGTTGTCCGGCTCATCGAGGTCGGCATCCCCGTCGTCCGCAGAGATCAGCATGCGTCCGCCGACCATGAAAATCCCCTGCTGCCACTGGGGCACGGGACGCAGGTGGACCTTGCGGACATACTGCCCCGTTTTCCGGTTGTAGCCGTAGACGTAGCGTCCGTCGACCCAGTCGGCCATCCAGACCATGTCGCCGTCGCGGTCCACCGCCAGTCCGCACACCTCGACCTGCCCCGATTCGGGTTCCCAGTCGATCGAGCGTTTCCATTTCAGGTTGCCGGCATCGTAAACCGCCACCTGGATATTCTCCCCGCGGCCGTCGTCGAAGGTCTCGATCCCGGCGTAAATCTCCCCGTCCCAGACGTCGATGTCACCGATGTGGTTGGCCGCCAGCGGCAGCCCCTCGAACGGCCGCTCGTTTTTGGCCACCAGCCGCCCCTGTTTGTCGTATTTGTAAAGCGCCGTGCTCCCCGACACGTAGTAGTAGGCCGAGTCGGCGGCAATACCCTGCCGCCCCTCAACGGGAATCACGCGTTTCAGCCGGTACTCCGACCCCAGGTTCTGCGCCACGAGCGGCATCCCGGCCGCCAGCAGCGACGCCAGCATCAAAATTCGTTTCATAACGGTATCGTTTCATGCGTCTCCGGCAAAAACGGGGCCGGAGCAGTTTCCCGATGTGGAATCCGCCCCGGCCCGTGTTCAAAGCGGAGTTCCGCCTATTTCTTCTTCGCGCGCTGCTGGGCCTCCTGCTGACGCATCAGCTCCTCGTAGCGCTGCTGGAATTTCGATTTCTTGCCTTTCGACTTCTTCGCGGCATTCGCCTGCATGATCGCATGGATCTTGTCGTCGTCGACCATGCGCCGGATGACGAGCGTCTGCCCGATGGTGAAGAGGTTCGACAGCAGGTAGTAGTAGCAAAGACCGCTCGAATAGCTGTTGAACCAGAAGAGCATCATGATCGGCATCATGTAGACCATCATGAACTTCATGCCGGCCATCTGGGGCTGCGACGACGCCGTCTGCTGGTAGTTGAAATAGGAGTATCCGAACATCGACACCGCCATCAGCAGGGCGAACAGCGAAACGTGATCGCCGTAGAAGGGAATCGAGAACGGCAGGTTCAGCACGCTGTCGTACGACGAGAGGTCGTCGGCCCACAGGAAAGGCTGCTCGCGCAGCTCGATCGACGCGGGGAAGAAGCGGAACATGGCGATCAGGATCGGCATCTGGATCAGCAGCGGAATGCAGCCGCCCATGGGGTTGATGCCCGCCTTCTTGTACAGCTCCATCGTCGCCTGCTGCTTTTTCATGGCATCCTCCGGCTTGGGATACTTCTTCGCCAGTTCGTCGATCTGCGGTTTGACCAGGCGCATCTTGGCCATCGAGACGTAACTCTTGTAGGTCAGCGGCGATATCACCAGCTTCACGAGGAGCACCAGGATGAAGATGATGATGCCGAAACTGCCGATGTAGTTGCGCAGGAAGTCGAAGACCGGAATCACGCACCAGCGGTTGACCCACCCGAAGATGCCCCAGCCCAGCGGCACGAGACGCTCCAGGTGAATATCCGCACCGTTCGCATCGTCGACCTTCTTGAGGATCGAGTACTTGTTGGGTCCGAAATAGAACGCGAAATCATAGCCCTCGGTCTGCGGCGTATAGGGCAGCCCCATCTGCGCCGTGAAGGTCTTGAGCAGCGACGATTCGGGAGCCGCCGTGTCGAAGGCGAGGTTGGCGTACGACACGTTGTCCGGGGCGATGAATACCGACGAGAAGAACTGCTGCTTGAATGCCACCCAGTTGACCTGCGTCGAGATATTCTTCGACTTGGAGCTTTCGCTCATGCCCAGCTCCTCGATCGAGGTCTCGTTGGGGAAACGGTACGAGAGCGTGGTGTACATGTTCTCGTTCTGGAAACCCTTCTCGTTCTGGAAGGTGGTGTTCGCCCAGTCGATCTGAATCTGTGTCTGGTTGGCCATCTCCGGCGCCATGTTGACCAGCCGCACGTCGAAGTCGACGAGGTAGTCGCGCTCGGGAGCCTCCGTATTATATATAAGGTAACGGTACTCCAGATAAGCCCCCTCCGCGACCGGAAGGCGCATCACGACGCTCTTGGCTCCGTCCGCCTCCCCGGCTACGGGCTGGGCCGTGAAGACGTAGTCCAGCGTGTTGACCGGCACGTTCTTCAACCCGTTTTTCAGGTAGAACAAAAGTCCGAAACGCGCCGTGGCAGGATCCATCATCTCGATCTTCCGGTCGCGTTTTCCGCGCGGAGCGTATTTGGTGTAATCTTTCAGCGTAACGCCCTTGATCTGACCGCCGCGGGTGGAGAAGAGCACCGAAATCACGTCGTTCTCGACCGTGAATTCCTCGGCCTCCGCCTCGCGGGCCGCTGTCAGCGACTCGCCCAGCGTCTCCACCTGACGTTCGCGCACCGCGGCCGCAACCTCGGCAGCAGCCGCTTCGGCCTGCACGCCGTTGCCCGACGCCACCGAATCGGCGATGGGCGCCGCCGCACGCGCCGCTGCGGCCACCGAATCGACATAGGCCTCGTATGCGGCTTTCTGTTCCTGATATTCTTTCTGTTGCTGGCTGTTGAAGTAGGCGAATCCCAGAAAAAGGACCGCTACGACGGCGATGCCTATGATTGATTTTTTATCCATTTAAACTTTAATTATTTGCACCGACAGCCCAAAGCCCCGATTTTGCCGTGAAACGGCACTAAATCCCCGTCTAAAACGGGGGGGGGTTGGGGGTGGGTCAAACTTGTAAACGACGCCGCAAGCGGCGAAGAACAATGGTCGGGTGCAGGAAATGGTACATCCTATTTTGGCTATGATTATTCCTTACTTCTTCTCCGCATACGCCAGCGCGGCCTTGACGAAGGCCACGAACAGCGGCGAGGGGCTTAACACGGTGCTCTTGTATTCGGGATGGTATTGCGTACCGACGAACCAGGGATGGTTCTCGATCTCGACAACCTCCACCAGGTTCGTGTCGGGATTCACACCCACGGCCTTCATGCCGGCCGCCTCGAACTGCTCCAGGTAGTCGTTGTTGAACTCGTAGCGGTGGCGGTGACGCTCCGAAATGTTGAGTTTGCCGTAGGCGGCAGCGACTTTCGAGCCTTTTTTCAGCGTGCAGGGATAGGCGCCCAGGCGCATCGTGCCGCCTTTGGCCGTAACGCCTTTCTGCTCCTCCATCAGGTCGATCACCGGATGCGACGTCGTCTGCTCCATCTCGCTCGAATTGGCGTCGGCCAGGCCCAGTGCGTGACGCGCGAACTCGATCACGGCGCACTGCATGCCCAGGCAGATGCCCAGGAACGGGATGTTGTTCTCGCGGGCGAAGCGCACGGCCTCGATCTTCCCCTCGATGCCGCGGTTGCCGAAGCCCGGGGCCACCAGAATGCCGGACATCTTGCCCAGCTGCGCGGCTGCGCTCTCGCGGGTGATCTTCTCCGAATTGACGTAGCGCAGCTTGACCTTGCAGTCGTTGACCGCCCCGGCATGGATGAACGATTCGCAGATCGACTTGTAGGCGTCGGGCAGCTCGGTGTACTTGCCGACCAGCGCGATCTCGATCTTCTTCGAGGGGTG
The DNA here is from genome assembly GCF_042852885.1 of Alistipes sp. i18-0019-D1. Lineage (NCBI taxonomy): Bacteria > Pseudomonadati > Bacteroidota > Bacteroidia > Bacteroidales > Rikenellaceae > Alistipes > Alistipes sp. i18-0019-D1. The sequence continues at coordinate 3,030,953 of NZ_AP031424.1, read as the reverse complement.
TTTCACCTTCTCGACGAATGCGCTCCACGCGGCCATGTCCGGCTCTTTGTCGGCCGGGAGGTTCAGTTTGTCCAGCACGACCTCGTCCAGGTGCTGTTCGTGCATTTTCAGCGGCACTTCGTAGATCGTCGGCACGTCGATCGACTCCATCACGGCATTGGCGTCGACGTTGCAGAACAGCGCCACCTTGCGCTTGAGCGCCGTCGACAGCGGATGTTCGGCGCGCAGCACGAGGATGTCGGGCTGGAGACCGTTCTCCAGCAGGGCCTTCACGGAGTGCTGCGTGGGCTTGGTCTTCATCTCGCCCGAAGCGGCCATGTAGGGAATCAGCGTCAGGTGGACCAGCGCCGTATTGCGGTAACCCAGCGAGTAGCGCAGCTGGCGCACCGACTCGATGAACGGCTGCGACTCGATGTCGCCCACCGTGCCGCCGATCTCGGTGATGATCACGTCGTATTTCTTGGTCTGCGCCAGCATCTGAATGCGGCGCTTGATCTCGTCGGTGATGTGGGGAATGACCTGCACGGTCTTACCCAGGTACTCGCCCTTGCGTTCCTTCTCGATGACGCTTTTGTAGATGCGGCCCGTCGTGACGTTGTTGGACTTCGACGTGGGCTGGTTCGTGAAGCGCTCGTAGTGTCCCAGGTCGAGGTCCGTCTCGGCTCCGTCCTCGGTGACGTAGCACTCGCCGTGCTCGTAGGGATTGAGCGTTCCGGGATCGACGTTGATGTAGGGGTCGAGTTTCTGGATGGTCACCGAGTAACCGCGGGCTTGGAGCAGCCGTGCGATCGAGGCCGAAATAATACCCTTTCCGAGCGACGACGCAACACCGCCCGTTACGAATATGTACTTGGGTTTGGAAAGTTTCATTACTGTTTTATTTATAAATTCGTTGTAACACCGTTCAGCACCTTTTTCCGCAAGCCCCCGCCAAGGCGGGGGTTTGGGGGTGGGTCAAACCTGTATACACGGCGGAACGCCGTGGGCCGGCGTCCGGAGCAGCAGGGCGACCCGATCGTCAGGCATTGTTATTTTCCTCCTGATCCTGTCTGTCGATCAGCTTCACCTTCTCGATCGTCGAGGCCATCTCCTCGCGGGCGCGCTCGATCTTCGCACGCACGTCGGCCACCAGCGCCTCGGCGTTCTTCGACTTGGCGAAGAAGCCGATGTTGTTCTCCAGCAGTCCGATCTCCTGCTCCAGCTGGCGCACCTTGTTGTAGAGGCGTTCGCGTTCCGAGCGCAGACGGCGGTCGCCCGACGCCTTGAACGACGAAACCTTCTCGCGGAAGCGGCCCATCGAACGGTCGCGCTCCGAACCGCGCAGCGTGTTGAACAGTTCGTCCACCGCGGCCTTGTACTTTTTCTGGATGGCGTCCTTCTGCTTGATGGGCACGAAGCCGATCTCGCCCCAGCGGCGCTGGAACTCGCGGATCACCTCGTAGCCCCCGGCCTTCACATCGGCCTCGGCCATCTCGGCCAGCAGGGCGAGTTTCTTCTGTAAATTTTCCTCGTGCTCGCCGTCGACGCTCGCGAAGTGCGACGCCTTGCGCTCGAAGAACTTGTCGCAGGCGGCGCGGAAACGCTTCCAGATAGCGTCGGAATGGCGCCGCGAGACGGCCCCGATCTGCTTCCAGCGGGCTTGCAGAGCGATCAGTTCGTCGGTAGCCTTCTTCCACTCCTCGCTGTTCATCAGCGACTCGGCAGCCTCACAGATTTCGGTTTTCTGCTGGAGGTTGTGCTCCATTTCGGCCTTCATCCCGGCATAGAACTGCCGCTTGGCCTCGAAGAAACGGTCGCACGCCGTGCGGAAACGTTCGTAGATGCGGTTGTTATCTTTCTTCGGCGCGAAACCGATGGTCTTCCAGGTCTTCTGAATCTCCAGCAGACGGTCGCTCGCGCGGTTCCACTCCTTGCGGGTGGTGAGCGGCTGGGACGAAAGTTCCTCCGTGGCGACGCACAGCCCGGTCTTAAGCTCGAGGTTCTTCACCTGCTCGCCCTTCAGCGTCTCGAAATGCTCCTGATGCTGTTTGTTGATGCGGCTCGACGCGGCCTTGAAACGCTCCCAGAGCGTCTCCTTGTATTCGTTGGCGACAGGCCCCGTCTCGCGCCACTCGTCGTGGAGCTTTTGCAGTTTGTGGAACGCCTCGACGACGGAAGGCTCCAGCACCAGCGCCTCGGCCTGCTCGCAGAGGGCCAGCTTCTGCTCGTAGTTCTTCTTCAGGTCGAGGTCGCGCAGCTCCTTGTTGATCTTGATAAAGCTGTAAAAATTCTCGACATGCAGGTTATAGGTCTCCCACAAATCCTTGACATACTGCTGCGGCACGATGCCGGTATCCTTCCAGCGCTGCTGCAACTCGCGGAACTTGTTGAACGTATGGTTGAGCGTCTCGTCCGAATTGACCAGCTCCTTCAGCTCCTCGATGATCGCCTGCTTGATCTTGAGATTCGCCTCCTTCTCGGCTTCGAGATTGGCGATGAACGCGTCGCGGCGGTGGCGATACTCCTTGAACAGCTCCTTGAGCTGAATCTCGGCGCCGTCCACCGAAGGAGCGAAATCCTCCTCGGCGCCGCCCTCCTCGATGAACCGGCGGCGTGCAGCCTCGACCTCGGCGCGGCGGATGCGGTAGAAGGCGATCTTCAGCGCCTCCACATCCCGGCGGATCGACTGCACGGGCTGCTCTTCGAGCATCCGGGCGAACAGGGCCACCAACTCCTCCTTGCCTTTCCCGGCGAACTTGTCCTCCTCGGGCGTCTGCGCGGCAAGTTCCTCCGCGGCCTCCTCCTCGGGCGTCGCGCCCTCGATCTCCAGCCCGGCGTTCTGCGCCGCGAGCGCAGCCTCCTCATCGGCAAAGTCCACCCGCACCTCCCGGGGCGCTTCCTCCTCCGATTCCGCAGCCGCCGGCTCGGCGGCAGGCTTGATCCGCACACGTTTGGCGCGCGGCGCAACCTCCTCCCCGGAAATTTCCTCCGCGGCAAGCTCCTCGACAGGCGCTTCGGCGGCGGGCTGCTCCGTATCGGCGGACGCTTCGGCTTCGGCGGCGGGCGCTTCGACAGCCCCGGCAGGAGTTTCCGCAACCCCGGCAGGCGCTTCGGCGGCGGGTTCTTCCGTCACGACGGGCTCCACGGGCATTTCCGCGGGTGTTTGCGCAACCTCCGCAGCGGCTTCTTCCGCAGCGGCGGGCTTCTCCGCGGCCGGCTCGGCGGCGGGCATTTCGGGTTCAGGGACTCGGGCAGTCACGGCAGGATTCGCTTGCGCATCTTCAGCCGCAGGGCTGACTTGCTCCTCGGGAGCAGGAAGTGTCGGTTTTTCAGTAGCCATTTCAGTACACGTTTTTGGTTCCCGCATGTGCGGGAGCATATAAATCTCGCAAATATAACCATTTTATGCGGAACGCCGAAAAGATTTCGTCAAAACATGCAACAACGCCGCCCTCCGGAAGCACGAAATCGCGGCATCCCGGCACGACGGCGCGGTTTTCCGGTCTGTCCCGGCCCCTGGAGCCGCGTTTGCAGCCCCCTGAAGCCGCACTCGTCCCCCTCGGATCAGCGCTTGCGGCCCTTTGCGGCAATGCGTTTGGGCGCTGCCTGACGGCCCGTGGTGACGGGGCGGCCGCTGCGGCGTACGCTCCTGGTCCCGCCGCCGCGCCTGGGCTTCTCCCATGCCGCGGCATCGTCGTAACGCTGGAAAGCCTCCCAGTCGAACCCGTCGTTGCCGCCTGCCGGAGGCGCGCTCCAGTCGTTTTCCGCCTTTTTCCGGCTCCGCGTCGCGGGCTGCTCTCCGGCATCGCCGGGAGCGGCTTCGGCGGTTTTCCTGCGCGACCGCTTTTCGGGGCGGAACTCCTCCGCGCCTTCCGGCTGCCCGGCCGTCTTCCGGCTCCGCCTCTCGGGACGGAACGCTCCGGCGGATTCGTTCCCGGACCCGCCCTCGCCGCCGTTACGCTCCTCGGCAGCCGGACGGCACCGCTTTCCGCCGCCGTTCTCCGCGTCGGAACCGTCGATCTTGGCGATGCGGCGACGGCCTCCCGAGGCGTTGAGCTGCCCCACGACCGCCTCGGCGTCGCTGAACGGCACGCTCACCAGCGAATAGTTCTCGAAAACGCGCACGTCGTCGATATTCTTGTCCCGCAATCCGCATTTACGCTTGAGCATGTCCACGATCCTGCGGGCCGTGTAGCCGTCGCGGCCCCCGAGGGCCAGGAACAGCCGCGCCTTGCCCTTGCGGTCGACCGAGAACGAACGGATTTCGGGGTAATTGCTCTGGTCCAGTTCGCTGCGGAAGGCCAGCCGCAGCAAGGCCCCCAGCGCCACGTCGGGCGCATAGGCTTCGAGCAGTTCGGCCGCGATATCGGCGTAATCGCCGTAGCTCTCATTGGCCACGATCTCCTGCAGGTCGTCCTTGATCTTGGCGCGCTTCATCGCCACGATGTCCTGCGGCGAAGGCAGCGTCTCGCGCTTGATGTCGGCCTTGATGTCGCGCATCATCCAGTTGAAACGGCGCAGTTCGGCGCCCGAAATGAAAGTGATGGCCGTGCCCTGATTGCCGGCGCGGCCCGTACGGCCGATGCGGTGGACGTAGCTCTCCGAATCCTGCGGCAGCGAGTAGTTGATCACGTGCGAGAGGTTCGACACGTCGATACCCCGCGCGGCCACGTCGGTCGCCACCAGGATGTTGACCGCCCTGTCGCGGAACTTGCGGAGAATCTTCTCGCGCTGGGCCTGCGACACGTCGCCGTGCAGCCCCTCGGCCGAATAGCCCTGTGCCACCAGGCGCGTCGCCACTTCGTCCACGCCGATCTTCGTGCGGCAGAAGACGATGCCGTAAAAGTCCGGTTCGATGTCGATGATGCGCGTCATGGCGTCGAACTTGTCGGCCTCGCGCACCTCGAAATAGATCTGGTTCGTCAGGTCGGTCATCAGGTGCTGCGACTCCACGCGCAGGACCTCCGTATCGCGCATGTAGGCCTCCGACAGGCGGATGATCCGCTCGGGCATCGTGGCCGAAAAGAGCAGCACGCGGCGGTCTTCGCCCGTGTGGCTCATGATCTCCTCGACATCCTCGACGAAGCCCATGTTAAGCATCTCGTCGGCTTCGTCCAGAACCAGGAAACGGACCTTGTCCAATTTGAGCGTCCCGCGGCGGATGTGGTCCAGCACGCGCCCCGGCGTGCCGACGACGATGTCGACGCCCCGCGACAGACGGCGCAGCTGCTCGCTCATCGCGGCCCCTCCGTAGATGGCCGTGATCGAGAGCCGCCGCTCGCGGTTGTAGCTCAAAAGTTCCTCGGCGGCCTGCACGGCCAGTTCGCGCGTCGGGACGAGGATGATGGACTGCACGCCCTCTTTCGAAGGCTCGATCTGCTGGAGTATCGGCAGCCCGAAAGCCGCCGTTTTGCCCGTGCCGGTCTGGGATTGCGCGATGATGTCGTTCTCTCCCGAGAGCAGGCGGGGAATCGTAAGTCGTTGGATGGAGGTGGGGGTTTCGAACCCTTTTGCATGGACGGCCGCGAGCATCTCCTCGCTCAAGCCTAAAGTGCTGAAATCAGCTTCGTTGATCATATATGAATAGTTGAAAGGTCAAAGGTACGACAATTTATTGAATATTTACCGGAAAATCATTATCTTCGCAAAAATTACGCACGCACGGCCCCGCGGGCCGCCTGACCGAAAACCGACACCATGAGCCACCGTATCCTGCTGGTCGACGACGAGGTCGACATCCTCGAATTCGTCCGTTACAACCTCGTACGCGAGGGTTACGAAGTCTTCACGGCCGAAAACGGCTCCGAGGCGCTGAAAGTGGCCGCCGAATGCCGTCCGCACCTGATCCTGCTGGACATGATGATGCCGGTGATGGACGGAGCGCAGACCTGCCGCGCGATCCGCCGGAACCCCGTGCTGAAGGATACGATGGTGGTTTTCCTCTCGGCGCTGGGCGAGGAGGGACAGCAGCTGGCAGGGTTCGGCGTGGGGGCCGACGACTACCTGACCAAACCGATCAAGATGAAGCTGCTGGTGAGCCGCGTGCAGGCGATCCTCAAGCGCATCGACGCCGACAAAGCCCCCGAGAAGGCCCCGGCCCCGGGACTCACGGTCGACCGCGAGCGTTACACGGTGATCCGCGACGGGCAGGAGATCACCCTCCCGCGCAAGGAGTTCGCGCTGCTGGACCTGCTCTACTCGTCGCCCGGGAAGCTGATTCCCCGCGAGGAGATCTACGCCAAGATATGGGGCACGGAGGTCGTCGTGGGCGACCGCACGATCGACGTGCACATCCGCAAGCTGCGCCAGAAGATCGGCGACGAGCGCATCGTGACCGTGAAAGGCGTGGGCTACAAATACGACCCCGCCTGAAAAGAGAATCGGGCATGAAGACAGATTGGGTCAGTTAGGAAAACATATGGAACATTCCCGGAAATACCGCCGCATCGTCGTCAAGATCGGCAGCAATGTGCTCACCCGCGAGGACGGGCGGCCCGACACCACGCGCATCTCGGCGCTCGTGGACCAGCTGGCGCGCCTGCACCGGGCCGGCACGGAGTTCATCCTCGTTTCGTCGGGCGCCGTGGCCTCGGGCCGCAGCCTGCTCGAAACCCGCGTCGGACGCATCGACACCGTCTCGGCCCGCCAGCTCTTCTCGGCCGTCGGGCAGGTGAAACTGCTGAACCGCTACTACGACCTCTTCAACGAATACGGCATAGCCTGCGGACAGGTGCTCACCACCAAGGAGAGCCTTTCCACGCGGCGGCAGTACCTCAACCAGCGCAACTGCATGGAGGCGATGCTCTCGGCGGGTGTCGTCCCGATCGTCAACGAGAACGACACGATTTCGGTCACGGAGCTGATGTTCACCGACAACGACGAACTTTCGGGCCTCGTGGCGGCGATGATGGGAGCCGAGGCGCTCATCATTTTAAGCAATATCGACGGCATCTACGACGGCTCCCCTTCGGACCCTGCGTCGCAGGTCATCCGCCGCGTCGCCCCGGGGCGCGACCTTTCGCAGTACATCGACACGGCGCGCTCTTCGCGCGGCCGCGGGGGCATGACGACCAAGAGCCGCATCTCGTCGCGCGTGGCGGGCGAGGGCATCGAGGTCGTGATCGCCAACGGCCGCCGCGACAATATCCTGACGGATCTGGTCCTCACGGACCGCGATGTCGTGTGCACGCGTTTCGAGGCGGCCCCCCGCCCGGCTTCAGGGGTCAAGAAGTGGATCGCCAGCAGCGAAGGCTTCGCCAAGGGCGCCCTGCACCTCGACGCCGGGGCCGCCGCGGCCGTCTCGCAGAGCAAGGCCGCAAGCATCCTCGCCGTGGGCGTCACGGCCGTCGAAGGGGATTTCGAGCGCGACGACATCGTGCGCATCCTCTCACCCGAAGGCGTCCAGCTGGGCGTGGGCCGCATCTCGTGCGACAGTGCGACGGCGCGCCGCAACCTCGGCCGCAAAGGACTCAAACCGCTGATTCACTGCGATTACCTATATCTGGAATAAAAAATGGAATACGATACGATCTTCGCCGCCGCCCGGCGTGCGGGAAACGAACTGGCCCTTGCCGACGCCGGGCGATTGGGCCGCACCGTCGCGAAAGCCGCCGCCCTGCTGCGGGAAAACACCGAAAAAGTGCTTGCGGCCAATGCCCTCGACCTGGAGGCGATGGATGCCGATTCGCCCATGCGCGACCGCCTGCGGCTGACGGCGGAACGCATCGCCTCGATCGCCGCCGACATGGAGTCTGTCGCCGGACTGCCCTCGCCGCAGGGCGAGACGATCGCCCAGTGGACCCGTCCCAACGGCATGACCCTCCGCAAGGTCCGCGTGCCGTTCGGCGTGGTGGGCATGATCTGCGAGGCGCGCCCCAACGTCACGGCCGATATTTTCTCTTTGTGCCTCAAGACGGGCAACGCCTGCGTGCTGAAGGGCGGCAGCGACGCCCGCCGCTCCAACGAAGCCATCGCCGCCCTGCTCCGTGAGGCGCTCCGCAGCGAGGGCATCGACCCGGCGGCCTTCACCCTGCTGCCCGCGGGCCACGAGGCCGCCGGAGCGCTGCTGAACGCCGTGGGTTACGTCGACGTTGTGATCCCGCGCGGCGGAGCGGGGCTGATCCGCTTCGTGCGCGAAAACGCCCGCATCCCGGTCATCGAAACCGGGGCAGGCATCGTCCACACCTACTTCGACCTCGACGGCGACCTGACAAAAGGCCGCGCCGTGGTCTGCAACGCCAAGACGCGGCGCGTCAGCGTCTGCAACGCCCTCGACTGCCTGATCGTCCACCGCGGACGCCTCCGGGACCTCGCGGAACTGTGCGACCCGATGGCCGCCGAACGGGTCACGATCTACGCCGACGCAGAGGCGTATGCCGCGCTCGAAGGCCGCTACCCCGCATGCCTGCTCCGCCCCGCCGCGGAAGAGCACTTCGGGACCGAATTCCTCGACTACAAGCTGGCCGTGCGGACCGTCGGCTCCCTTGACGAAGCCCTCGCGCATATCGCCCGCTACTCCTCGCGCCACAGCGAAGCCATCGTCACCGAGAACGCCGAAACGGCCCGGGAGTTCACCCGGCGGGTCGATGCGGCATGCGTCTACGTCAACGTCTCGACGGCCTTCACCGACGGCGGCCAGTTCGGCTTCGGCGCCGAGGTCGGCATCTCGACCCAGAAACTCCATGCCCGCGGCCCGATGGGGCTGCCCGAGCTCACGACCTACAAATACGTGATTTCAGGCAGCGGGCAGGTCAGAGAGCCATGACTGCCCCGCTGCCGCACGCCGTTTCCGCGGCATTCACCGCGTTCCCGAATCGTCCCCGCGAAGGCGCATCGGAGTTGCCGTACGCCGCTGCGTTCCCCGACGCCCCTTCCGGCAGGAGAAACGCCGTATGCACCGGCCGGCCGGTGCAAAAGCGCCCCAGGCGTCATATGTAACAAATTTTCCACTCATTTCGGCAAAAAATTGAACGATTCGTAATCATTTTTTGCTTAAATTTGCACATCCGTAAAATAATACATATATTTAAATTATGATTCGTGAACTTTTGGCCGTGGGCCTGGGAGGCGCCGCGGGAAGCATCGTCCGTTATGCGCTTTCCGTCTGGCTGCTCGGAGGGCACACGCTGCTGGGTTTTCCGGCCGGAACGTTCACGGTCAACGCCGCGGGATCGCTGTTGATCGGCATGTTGCTGGAGACCACGAATTCGGCTGCGGCAGGATGGTTGCTCATCGCAGGATTCTGCGGAGGCTTCACCACCTTCTCGACCTTTTCGGCCGACGCCGTGCGGCTGCTCCGTACCGGGGACTATGGTTCCGCAGCGGTTTATATCGCCTTGAGCGTCGTGGTCTGCATCGCCTTCGCGGCGCTGGGCATGTGGATAGCCGGCTTAAGAAGCCGGTTTTAGGGGCGACGGCAGGCAGGAACGGTTCCGACCCGGTATTGCGCTTCCGCCCGCAGACCGGCTGTAATTCCGGCAGACACCCCGGACGAAACCCCGGTCGCGCCGCGACAAGCCCCTCCCGAGGGCCGTTTAAGAAACGGCTTTTAGGAATGGGAGCGCAGAACAGGGTCAGAGCGCAGTAACTTTGTATCGCGCCGAAATCCCGGCTTTTAGCCGGGTGGGGTCAGACTTGCAAACGACGCCGAAGGCGGCGACAACGCCAGCCGAAAGCGAGAAATGATATAAAGACATATAACTTATAATAGCACTTATGGTAATTTTGGTATTGAACTGCGGCTCCTCGTCGATCAAGTATCAGGTGATCGACATGGAGGACGCGTCGAGCAAACTGCTCGCAAAAGGCATCGTGGAACGTATCGGCCTCCCGGAAGGCGACCTGACCCATAAACCCGTCGGCAAGGAGCCGTTCGAGCTTCACCGGCCGATTCCCGACCACACGACCGGCATCAAGCTCGTGCTCGACGCCCTCACCGACCCCGTCCACGGCGTGATCGCGTCGCTCGAGGAGGTGAAGGCCGTCGGCCACCGCGTAGCCCACGGCGGCGAGTTCTTCCCCGAGAGCTGCATCGTCACCGAGGACGCGAAGGCGAAGATCCGCTCGCTGTTCGAGATCGCCCCGCTGCACAACCCCGCCAACCTCGAAGGCGTGCTGTCGATCGAGAAGGTCCTGCCGGGCGTGAAGCAGGTCACGGTGTTCGACACCTCGTTCCACCAGTCGATCCCGGCGGTGAATTACATGTACGCCCTACCCCACGCCTATTACGAGAAATACCGCGTGCGCAAGTACGGCTTCCACGGCACCAGCCACAAGTACGTGGCCAAGGCGGGCGCCGAACTGGCCGGACTTGATTTCCACAACTCGCGGATCATCACCTGCCACATCGGCAACGGCGGCTCGGTGACGGCCATCCTCAACGGCAAGTCCTACGACACCTCGATGGGTTTCTCGCCGCTCGACGGCCTGGTGATGGGCACGCGCTGCGGCCAGGTGGACGCCAGCGCCATCACGTTCATCGGCGAAAAGGAGGGCATGAGCTATGCCGAGCTGAACGACATGATGAACAAGAAATCGGGCGTACAAGGCCTCACGGACATTTCGAGCGACATGCGCGACATCGACCGCGCCTACGACGAAGGCAATCCCCGCGCAATTCTGGCGCGCGATATGTACTACGGGCGCATCAAGAAGTTCATCGGCGAATATGCCGCCGAGATGGGCGGCGTCGACATGATCATCTTCACGGGCGGCGTGGGCGAGAATTCGTGCGAAATGCGCGAGGCGGTCTGCACCGGGCTGGAGTTCATGGGCGTGAAATTCGACCCTGCCGCCAACAAGGGCGCACGCGGGGTTAACAAGATCCTCTCGGCTCCGGACTCGAAGGTCAAGGTAGCCACCATCGCCACCAACGAGGAGCTGGTGATCGCCACGGACACGTACAACCTGGTGAAATAGCATCCGCTTCGGGCAATACAGACATCACTACATACAAATTTCAGTTCTTAAACGTAACAGCATTATGATTCAGCATCTTACCGAAATCGTCGAGGAGGCGAGGAAACGGGGTAAAAAACGTCTTGTCGTAGCTTACGGACAGGATTCGCATACGCTGGAAGCGGTCTACGAAGCCTATAAGGAGGGTCTCGTGGAGCCTACGCTCTTCGGCGACAAGGAGGTTATCAAGCAGGTCTGCCAGGAGAACGACATCGACGTCAAGGCGTTCAACATCGTCGACGAGCCGAACGACGTGAAGTGCGTCCAGCAGGCCGTCGCATCGGTTGTTTCGGGCAACGCCGACGTTCTGATGAAAGGCCTGGTCTCGACCGACAAATACATGCGCGGCATCCTCAACAAGGAGGCCGGACTGTTCCCCCCGAAGGGTGTCCTGAGCCACGTTTCGATCGTCGAAATGCCCTGCTACCACAAACTGCTGATCATCTCGGACGTGGCGGTCATTCCGCTCCCGGACTTCAAGCAGAAGATGGTGCAGATCGGCTACCTGGCCCGCACGGCCAACCTGCTGGGCATCACGACGCCGAAAATCGCCTGCATCGCCCCCTCGGAGCAGCTGCTCCCCAACGTGATCTCCTCGACCGAAGGCGCGCTGCTGGCCAAGATGGCCGACCGCGGCCAGCTGGGCAACGTCGTCGTCGACGGTCCGCTGTCGCTGGACGTGGCGCTCTACAAGGAGGTCGCCGAGCACAAGAAGGTCAAGGGCTCGTCGGTGGCCGGCGATCCGGACTGCCTGCTGTTCCCCAACCTCGAATCGGCCAACGTCTTCTTCAAGTCGGTCACGCACCTCTGCGGCGGCGAACTGGCAGCGATGGTCATGGGCACGAAGGTTCCGTGCGTACTCACCTCGCGCGGCGACACGAGCAAGACCAAGCTCTTCTCGATAGCGCTGGCCTGCCTGGCAGTAAAAAAATAAAACTCCGGTCATCCGGACCCCTAACCCAACACGAACGAACCGAGAACCTATGGGCTACAAAATTTTAGCAATAAATCCCGGCTCAACGTCTACAAAGGTCGCCCTCTACGACGAGGAGCGGCCTTTGTTGGAATTGAACCTCCGTCACTCCACCGAGGAGATCTCCCGCTTCGCCGGCGTGAACGACCAGCTGGACTGGCGCCGCGGCCTGATCCTCTCGGCGCTCCGCGAACAGGCGTTCGACATCAAGGACCTCTCGGTCGTCATCGGCCGGGGCGGACTGATACGCCCCATCCCCGCAGGCGTCTACGAGGTCAATTCGCGCATGCGCTACGATCTGCGGAACGCGCAGATGAAGCACGCCTGCAACCTCGGGGGACTGCTGGCCGCGCAGATCGCCCACATGGCGGGCGTCAAGGCCTACATCGCCGACCCGCCGGTTGTCGACGAGATGGACGACGTGGCGCGCATATCGGGCATGCCGATGTGCCCGCGCAAGCCGGTCTTCCACGCCCTGAACCAGAAAGCCACGGCGCGTCTCCATTGCGAACGGATGGGCTGGGTGTACGAGGAATCGAATCTGATCGTGGCCCACATGGGCGGCGGCATTTCGGTCGCCGCACACAAGCAGGGACGCATCGTCGACGTCAACAACGCGCTCGACGGCGACGGTCCTTTCGCCCCGGACCGCGCGGGAAGCATCCCTTCGAGCGAACTGATCAAGATCTGCTTCTCGGGGCAATACACGAAGGAGGAACTGCTGAAATTCATTTCGAGCAAGGGCGGACTGGTGGCCTATCTGGGCACCAACTCCGTGATTCAGGTCATGGAACGCATCGCCGAGGGCGACCAGCGGGCCAGGAAGGTTCTCGATGCCATGTGCTACAACGTCGTGAAGCAGATCGGGGCCATGGCTGCGGCGCTCTCGGGCAGCGTCCAGGCCATCGTCCTCACGGGCGGCATCGCCTACAACGAGCCTGTCGTGGAGTACATCCGCGAACGCTGCTCGTTCATCGCACCCGTCACGGTCTACCCCGGCGAGAACGAACTCGAAGCACTGGTCACCAACGCGCTGGTGGTGCTCCGGGGCGTCATCACCCCGAAGGTCTACAAATAACGGGAGAAGGCGAAAAAAGACAGGTTGCCTATCTCCGGGCAACCTGTTTTTTGATAATGACCGTCACTTCGCGGAAGGCCTCCAGCCGGAACAGCGCCGAGAGCACGAGGTAGCTGACCACGCCCGTCGCCAGTTCGGCCACGAGGCGCAATATATCGCTTCCGGGAAGTATCGAAGCCGAGAGCCGCACAAGGACATACATCGTCCCCGACACCAGCGCCACGGGCAGCAGCGTGCGAACGAAACGCCACAGCGTCAGCGTGGTGAAGCGCGTCGTCGCCAGGAAGTTGACCGCCATTTCGCAGAACGCGATGGCCACCAGTCCCCAGACCACGGCCATCACGCTGTGCGGGATCGTCACGGCGAAAATCGCCGTCATGATGATCTTCTTCACTACTTCGAGGCGCACGATCAGCGGACCGTTACACTTGGCCTTCAGCACGTTGTAGGCAGTCAGAGCGATCGGCGAGAACAAGCCTGCCAGACATACCGCCTCGAAATAGGGAACCGTCGGCATCCACTCCTCGCCCAGCAGCACAGCGAACATGTCGTGCGCCACGGCCGACATCCCCAGCATGATCGGAAACATCACGTAAGCGACGACCATCACCACCTGCCGGTAACCCTCGGCGAACTTCGGAGCGTCGTCGCGGATCTTCGCCAGCGCCGGAAACGTGACGTTCTGCACGGCCTGAATACCCGTCGCGGCGGGCATGTCCTTGAGTTTCACCGCCTGGTCGAACGATCCGAGCACCGCGGGCGAATAGAGTTTCCCGAGGAAAAACTGGGGTATCTTGTTATAGAAATTCGAGATCAGGTCCGTCACCATCAGACTGCACCCGAACGGCGCCATCTCGCGCAGGGGTTTCAGCCCGCACTTGCCGCAGGGCCTCCAGTCGCTCAACCACCACAGCAGCGCAGTCCGCACGCCGACCGCGATCACACGCTCCGTCACGAGACTCCAGATGCCCCATCCGGCCAGCGCCAGCGCGATGGCCGCAAGCCCGCCGGCAAGCGACGAAAGGAAGGTCACCTTCGAGAGCAGCGCGAAACGGAACTGCCGGATGAAAATCGTATTCTGCACGGCGCACAGGGCGTTGAGCGGCAGCAGCAGGAAGAAAACTGGAGCGATCCGCGCGATTTCGGGCATACCGTACCAGCGCGCCGCGAAGGGCGCCGCCGCCACCAGCAGCGCATAAAGTAACGCCGAAACGGCGATATTGAAGAGGAAAACCGACTTGTAATCGCTTTGCGAAGGCCCTTTGTGGCGGACCAGGCTCTGCGAGAACCCGCTGTCGACGATCACCAGCAGCACCGTCACGACAGCCGACGGAATGGACATGAAGCCCAGTATGTCGCGCGTCAGCAGGCGCAGGATGACCAGCCGCACGGCCATTGCGAGGAGCATCGAGCCGATCTTCTCGGCCATGCTCCACGCCACGCCCTGCGCGACTTTCTCTTTGAGTTCGCCGCCCAAAAAACTAACAGTTATGCTGCGCCACGATCTCCTCGTTACGCTTGCGGATGTTCTGCACGTTGGCGATCTCGACGTACGACGCACCGCCGTCGGGACCGAAACTGCCGCCCACAATGGCCATCAGGTCCCCGTCGTCGAGTTTGCGGTACTGGTCGAGAAACTCCAGCGCATCGACCAGGAAATGGTATTTGTCGGCGAGTTCCTGGTTCCGGAGAATCGGCACGACGCCGTACGACAGGGCCAGGATGCGCTGCGCATGCAGCTGGTAGCAGACGGCCATCACGGTCTTGCGGCCGCGGAACGCCGCCAGGTAACGGCCCGTGCGGCCCGTCTTGGTGTCGAGCACCACGTATTTGATCGGCAGGTTGGTCGAAGCGCGCACGGCCGAACGGGCCAGCTGTGCGGTGATCTCGTGGTTCACCGAGACCATGTCCATGTCGATCATCGGCTTGAAATGCGTCTCGTCGCGTTCGATCTCGCGGGCGATGCGGGCCATCGTCTCCACCGACTGCACGGGAAAATCGCCCATGGCGGTCTCGTCGCTCAGCATCACGGCATCCACGCGCTCGTAAATGGCGCTGGCCACGTCGCTCACCTCGGCGCGCGTCGGGCGCGGCGACTTGACCATCGAATAGAGCATCTGCGTGGCGATGATCACGGGACGCTTGGCGCAGATACACTTCTCGACGATACGCCGCTGCGTGTTGGGAATCACCTCGGCGGGAAGTTCCACACCCAGGTCGCCGCGGGCGACCATGATGCCGTACGAAGCCTCGATGATCTCGTCGATGTTGTCCAGTCCCTCCTGGTTCTCGATCTTCGAGATGATCTTGATATTGCTGCCGTGGGCGTCGAGAATATCCTGCACGGCACGGATGTCGCGCGCCGAGCGCACGAACGAATGCGCGATGAAATCGACGTCGTTCTTCACGGCCCATTCGATGAAGCGGCGGTCCTTCTCGGTCACCGACGGCAGGTCGATCGACACGCCCGGCACGTTGACGCTCTTGCGCGAACGCATGGCGCCTCCCACGACGAACTCGCAGTCCAGCTCCGTATCGTTCTTGCCCACGACGCGGATTTCCAGCTCGCCGTCGGCAATCAGCATCCGCGCCCCAACGGGAATGTCGCTCACGATCGACGGCACGTTCATGTAGACCACCTTGCGGGTCGTGAGGTCCGAGCCGTCCGAACCGCGCACGGCCACCCGGTCTCCCGGGCGGAAATTGATGCTGTTACCGTATTCGTCGGCGATGGTCGTGACGCGGATTTCGGGTCCTTTGGTATCTATCATGATCGGAATGGCCGGGTTCACCCGGTGCACCGTCTCGACGATATGCGTGGCTCCGTCCTCGGTGACGTGCGCCGAATTGACGCGCACAACGTCCATACCCGCGTCGAAAAGCTGTTTTACGAACTCTTCGGTGCAGCGGAAATCCGACATCGTGGCGACAATCTTGGTTTTTTTCATGCGATACATAGAGAGAAATATTTTTTAATTTTTGAGGAGCGGGTGCGGCGCATCGTGAAGTCCGTCACGGATGGGACATACAAAAGGCATTTCCCATTCGGGACGGACAAGGAATGTGCCGCAGATGCCCTATAAAATCGAAAGCAGCAGGGCTTCTATCCCGAGCCGGTAGGAGTTCAGCCCGAATCCCATGATCGAGCCTTTGGCCACGGGCGCCAGCAGCGAGGTGTGGCGGAACTCCTCGCGTGCGAGGATCGAGGAGATGTGCACCTCGACGACGGGAACCGACACGGCCGATACGGCGTCGCGCAGCGCCACCGAAGTATGCGTATACCCGCCGGCATTGAGCACCACGCCGTCGTAAACGCCGTCGGCCTGCTGCACGGCGTCGATCAGCTCGCCTTCGATGTTCGACTGGAAATAGCCGAACTCCACCGACGGATAGCTCGCTTTCAACGCTTCGAAATACGACTCGAAAGTCTGCGATCCGTAAACCCCGGTGTCGCGCCGCCCCTGGAGATTGAGGTTCGGTCCGTTGAGAATCAATATCTTCATCATTTCATACATTAACCTAACGCCCCAAGCGGGCGATTCCCGGACAAAGATAATCAAATTCACCGAAAAAATCGGTAACTTTGCGCCATAACACAACTCTTCCATGACCGAATTCGGATTCATCGACAGCATAAAAGACCTTTTCGCCCCGCTTCCCGACAACGGGTTCGAGGGTATCGGCGACGACTGTGCCGTACTGCCCGTCGGCCGAGGCGAATCGCTGGTCTTCACCGCGGACCTGCTGACCGAGGGTGTCCATTTCCTGCGTGCCGCCACCACGGCCCGGGAACTGGGGCGAAAATCCCTCGCCGTAAACCTGAGCGACGTGGCCGCAATGGGTGCCCGCCCCGTGGCGACGCTGCTCTCGATCGCCCTTCCGGCCGATGCTGCCGATGCGTGGGCCGCGGAGTTCATGCTCGGCTACCGGGAACTGTCCGAAGAGTTCGGCGTGACGCTCGCCGGAGGCGACACGACCCGCTCGCTGTCGGGCCTGACGATCAACGTCACGGCCATCGGCCGCGCGGCCGACGCGCACCTCAAGCGACGCAGCGACGCACGCCCCGGGGACGTGATTTTCGCCGCCGGACAGCTCGGGGCCTCGGGCGCTGGCCTGCGGGACATCCTCGCAGGCCGCTGCGACACCCCCGCGGCGGCCGTACACCGCAACCCGCAGCCGCAGGTCGCCGAAGGCATCTGGCTCGGCAGCCGTCCCGAGGTGCGCGCCATGATGGACCTTTCGGACGGACTGGCCTCCGACCTGCGGCATATCCTCGACCGCTCGGGCGTCGGCGCCGAAGTCGCCGTCGAGCGGATTCCCGCGGCCCCGGGCGCCGATGTCCGCATGGCCGCCTGCGCAGGCGAGGACTACAAACTCCTGCTCACCGCCGCGCCGGAGGCCGCCGAACGCCTCGCCGCGGATTTCCGCATCCGCTTCGGCACGCCGCTCCACCCCATCGGCCGCATCACCCCCGAACCGGGCCTCGTGTGGCTCCGCGACGGAAAACCCGAGCCGCTGGACTGGCACGGGTTCGAGCACTATTAATATGAATCGGGGAGAGGCTGTATAACCCCTCCCCGATTCATATTACGCCATCCTTCGGATATCGGACTTCATATCGACAATTCCTCCGAATCTCCCTTTGAAAAGGGAAAAACCTATTCCCTGATAATGTACACGTGTTCGTCGCGCCCCTGCATGTGGTAATTCTCCCGGGCGTACTCTTCGAGGTAGTCGTCGTATTTCAGCCGTTCGAGCAGGGTGCTGTCCTGTGCGATCTTCCCGGCGTAATAGGCTTGCTCGCGTGTCAGGGCGTTGATCTGCCGCTTGATCTTCACGGCGTGCAGGGCGTTGCGCCCCACGACGAACACCGTGAAGACGACGATGACCGCCGTTGCGACGATCCAGAACCTGCGGCCGAACTGAATTTTCATTTACGGAATATGCATGTATTTGTGCGTCTGAATGGAGATATTCCACCGCGGATGCGCCTTGGCGTACTCGACCATCGCGGGCATCACCTTTTCGGCGACGCTCCACTCGGGCTGGAGAAACAGCAGGCACTTCCCGCCCACACGGGCGGCATTTTGCTCGGCCCATTCGAAATCGGCCTCCGACTCGACGATCACTTTCAGTTCGTCGGCCCGTTCGAACGCCTCGTCCAGGGGCGGCTGCCGGCGCTTGGGCGACAGACACACCCAGTCGAAGACACCGCTGAAAGGGTGCGAACCCGATGTTTCCAGGAAAATCTGCAACCCCCTCTCGCGCAGCGTCTGCGTGAGCACGCCCAGCGGATAGAGCAGCGGCTCGCCTCCCGTGATGACGATGGCCTGCGCCGGGCACGACGTCGCACGGTCGATCACGGTCTGCACATCGGTCGGCGGATAGAGTTTCGGGTTCCACGTATACTTGGCGTCGCACCAGCGGCAGCCCACGTCGCACCCGCCGAGACGGATGAAATAGGCGGGTTTCCCGGCGTGGAATCCCTCGCCCTGAATGGTGTAGAAATCCTCGACCAGCGGCAGCAGGCGTCCGCCGTCGAGCAATGCGGGATCGGTCGCGGCCGCCATCACTCCGTCACTACGTAAATATCCTTGAGACTGCGGCCCAGCTGGTCGTAGTCCAGCCCGTAACCCACGATGAACTCGTTGCCGATCTCCATGGCGCGGTACTTGATCGGCAGCGTCTTGCGGTACGACCCGGGTTTGAAAAAAAGCGTGCAGACCTCGACCGACGCCGGGTTGCGGGCCTCCAGTTCCTTGATCATGTGCTCGATCGACTCGCCCGTGTCCACGATGTCCTCGACGATGATCACGTGACGACCCTCGATCGAATTGTTCAGGCCGATCAGGCTCTTCACGCAGCCCGTGGAGCAGATCCCGTCGTACGACGCCAGCTTGACGAACGAAAGTTCGTTCTGGAATTCGATCTTCTTGATCAGGTCCGACATGAACATGAACGAACCGTTGAGAATGCCCAGGAACAACGGGGTCTCCTTGCCGGCATAGTCGGCATTGATTCGCTGCGCCACGGCATCCACGGCCCTGTCGATCTGCTCGGCGGGGATCATGATTCTGAACTTCTTGTCGTGAAGTTGTATGGTATTCTCCATTTCGTTACGGGATTTTTTGGATTATACTTGCAAAAGTAACTATTTGCGCGCAACAAACGAAGCCTTCGGGCAAAATAAATTGCAGAACACGCAAACTCCGCACGGCGGCGAAAAAAGCCGCCCGGGCTATCCGGGCGGCTCGTAAAACGAAATCGGCACTTTTCGCCTATTCCGCGTAGGTAAATTCGAATACCGTTTCAGAGGTAATCTTGACTCCTATACCCATCATATCGAAACCTTCTCCACCCCACTTGGCAGCGGTCACGTAACCCTCGCCGTCCTGGATGCAGGTAACCGCCTTGGCGGGATCCTCCTCCGACATGGCGTCGATCAACGTCGAAGTGGGCAGGTTGAGCGAAACCTTTCCGTCATAACCCAGGAAACAAGCCAGAGCATGGTCGTCATCCAGCTGGGAGGTAACGCCCACAATGGCTTTCGCCACATCGACGCCGAAGATGTTGTTCTTCTTGCCGGCATCGCCGTATTCGAACATCCCGTCCGCCGTATAGTTTCCGTTTTCAAAACTGAACGAGGCGTAATCGGCGCCATTGCTCTGATAAACGACACCGGTGCACTGTCCGTTAACGGCATCATAGGCCCAGGTGAAATCACCTGGTCTCGAAACGACTTCTCCGCCGACGGTCCGCATGAAGTCGACGTTGCTGCTCTCCACTCTTCCGTCGTTCAGCACCCAGGAGAATGCCCGGATACCGGTTTCGCCCTCTTCGTACATTTTGTTCCGGGCCGAAACCTTGTCTCCGTCGAAGGAGAACGTGTACCAGTCGGCGGCATCTGCGCCCTCGCCCTGCTGAACGGCGGTCACCCGATTGTCACTGCCATATTTGAACGCCAACTGCGAGACGACGTTCGTCCCTTCGCTGAACAGCATATTGAAATAGGCATCCGCTGTCGCCTGGTCGCCTCCAACCATCTCCAGCAGCATGGCCTTCACAGCCTCTACGCCGCCGTCCACGGTGGAGAAATCGCAGGTCTGCGACATCGCATAGCTGATGCCCTTCAGCCGCTTGTACACCGCAGCGGGAATGTTCTCGCCCAGCGTCCAGTCGATATTGTTGTGCTTGAGGATCACGTTGTACGTGCCTGCCGCAACGCCGTCGGGAATGGTGCAGCTGATACCCGTCGAGGAGGGCGCAGCCGTCAGTTCCGTACGGGTCTTGGCGGCATCGGCGGTCTCCAGGAAGATGCGCGAAGCCGAGGTGAATCCGTTACCGGCGATCTCCAGCGGCTTGTTCAGCTTGATCGCAGCGGGCAGCACGACACTCGACACCGGGTTCTGCGCAGTCTCCAGGCGCACCTGTCCCAGTTCCCAACTGCCGTTCTGCTTCACGACGACGGTGTACACGCCGGCCGTGAGGGTCGACGGAACCGTACATTCGATCCCCGCAGCCGTCACGGTCTGGTCTTCGGCAGCGGTCTCCGTGCCCGAAGCATTGCGCAGGAAGAGCTGCGCCGAAGCCTCGAATCCCTTGCCCGTCACCGTATAAAAACCACCGATCTCGGCCGTGGAGGGAACCGTATATTCCGTAATCGGACAGGACGGCTTCTGGTCGTCATCTCCGTCCGAGCAGGCTGTGAATGCACCCGCCGTGCATCCGATCAGCAACATAAGCCATAATTTTTTCATAATGCTTTTTGTTTTAAAAAGTTAAAAAATAGGTATCTATATTCCTTCCAGTTCGTTCAGCAGCCGTTCGGTGTCCTCGGACGAAGGCCGGAGCATGTCGGCGTTCACGATCTTCCCCTCCTTGTCGAGCAGGATGAAATGCGGAATGCCTTCGATGTCGTAGTCGCGCTGAAACTGGCTGCCGGAGCCCAGCAGCAGCTGCACGCCCGCCAGCTGGCCCGATTCGGCCATCTTCTCCCAGGCGGCCTTGTCCTTGTCGACCGAAAGCCCCAGGAACGTGATGTTCCTGCCCTCGAACTTCTTCACCAGTTCGCGGAAATAGGGCAGTTCGGCCTTGCAGGGGGCGCACCACGTCGCCCACATGTCGATATAGAGGTATTTGCCCCTGAAGTCGGCGAGCGAGTAGCTCTTGCCCGTGAGGTCCGTCGCCGTGAAATCGGGCGAAGGACGCCCTATCGCCGTCAGGTTGTGGCTTTCGAGTTCCTCCTTGTATTCGCGCAGCATCTGCGGGTCGGTGATGTAGGTATTCGCGATGTTCTGCAACTCCGCCGTATTGCGCACGCCGTTGCTCTGCATGTACTCGATCGCCAGCAGCCGCAGCATGGTTTGCTTCACCTTCTCATTGGTGAAATTGTCGGCGACATAGCGCATCGTCGCCACCGTACGGGCATAGGGACCGTCGAATTTGCTACCTTGTCCTTCGAGCACCATCGGGATCGCAAAATGGATGTAATCGCGGTAAGCGTCCACGTCGGCCAACTCCTCGCGCTCCACGACCATCTTCCCGACGGCATCGTAAACCTCCTTGCCGGGGACGTAGTCGGGATCGCCCATCATCCGGTAGCCCATCGTGTACAACAGCATCGGCTGTGCGTAGAGGTAGCGGAGGCGCGCCTCTTCGACCTTCGCGAAATCGGGACACGTCTGCTCCAGCTTGCGGGCCTTCATCAGATGCACGGCATCGTCCGCCAGGCGGTTGATTTCGGCGCAAAACTTCTCCCAGGGCAGGTCATAGGCGTTGAATGCGGACGGGGTCGTGGATTGCAGGTACTCGTTGGCCTCGACGTTCCGGCCTTCGACCCGGATGCCGTCCTTGAACTTGCGGCCGTCGAAGCGCAGCGTCACCTCCTCGCCCCTGCCGATGAAGATCAACTGCGCGGCCTGTCCGTAAATCACGCGCGGATAGATGTTCTCCAGCCCGGTAATCACCAGCCGGCCCTTTCCGTGCTTGTCCAGCGGAATGATGAAGGACGTCGAGCGGTCGATCAGCAGCCCCACGTTGGAGACGGTCATGTTCTCCACCTCGACATTCACCACGATGTCGTTCGGGTTTTTCGATGTGCAGGCGCAGAGAGCCGCTCCCAGCACGAACAATAGAATCTTTCTCATGTATTTGTTTCGGTTAATTATTTTCCGTAAATTTCCTCCAGCACGCCGTCCAGCCACCCGCCGCGGGCGTTGAGCCGGCAGATGCGGCCTTCGCCGTCGACGAGGATCGAGGTCGGCACGGCCGTGGTTTCATACGCCGAGAAACTCGTGCGGCCCGTGTCGAGCAGCTGGGGCCACGGCATTTTCTCCTCGTCAAGCGCCCGTTTCCAGTTCGCGGCGTCGCTGTCTATCGACACGTAAAGCACGTCGAAGCCCTTCCGGTGGTATTTTTCGTAGGCCCTCCGGACGAACGGAATCTCGCCCCGGCAAGGCATGCACCACGAAGCCCAGATTTCGACCAGCGTGTAATGCCCCGGACGGATGAAATCCGACACCCGGCGCACGATGCCCTCTGCATCCGGCAGTTCGAGGTCGGGCAGCGGCTGGCCTTCCACGATCCGCTTGCCCTGAATGCCGGCCTCCGTGTACCGCCCGGCCGCGGACTCGCGGAGCTGCGGGGTGAGCGCGCCGAGCAGCGACTCCATCTGCGCCTTATCCAGCCGCGACTGGCGGTCGCAAAGTTCCTGCACGATGGCGAGGCTGACCGCCGAAGCGGGGTGCTCCCGCACATAAGCGATCTTGAAATCCCGGATGCGGCCGGCCTTTTCATCGACCCGGCGGGCCAGTTCGACGCCCTTTTTCCCATCTTCCCGGTAGTAAAAAGCGGCTATGTATTCATCGAACGCGCGTTCGCGTTCCTTCGCCAGCGGTTCGAGGGCCGCACGGTAAGCCTGCCACTCGGTCTGGGTGGCACCGCCCGTGAGGGTGAAGACGGGATCGCCTTTCGCAGCGTCGCACACGGCGTTCACGGCCGTGCTGTCCAGAAACACCGGGAAAGTCACCGTCAGGTTGCGGTCCGTCCGGTCTTGGGGATCGAGGTAGACGGCCACCCGGCAGTTGCGGGGCGCGTCCAGCACGCCCTGCAAACGGAATTTCCCGTTCGCCACCGTCGTGCTGTCGATGGCCTCGGCCTGCCCGGTATCGGTCGTGAACAGCACCACGGGCTTGCCCTCCCAGGCTTCGGGAACCTCCCCGGTAAGGGTGTACCCTCCGTGCGGGGCGCACCCCGTCGCGAGAAACGCCGCCAGAGCGGCATAGATCCAGTTTTTCATAATCAGTTCTGTTTATCCTTATTTCTGTTATTTCAGCATTTCCCGGTAAGTCACGTCGACGATCCGTCCCAGTCCGGAGTGGACCTCGGGCGCCACACCCCGGAAGTTGCCGTCGGAGTTGAAGCCCTCGTAAATCCGCAGTGTGCCCGTGTCGTCCTTCACGCTGCCCACCACCAGGTCGTACGTGCGGGCGAGGTTGGCGCTCTGCCGGTAGATATTGAATTTCAGGCAGGTGATGGTCTCGCCGACGAGCGTGAACTGTGCCGTCGCCGTCAGGGGCTTTTCCGAGAGGTCCACGCGGTAGACCGTCCCGCCCACGGCGTAATACATGTAGTTTTTCAGCGAGCTGAATGCGAAATGCTCCGCCCGCGCGATGTTCGTGCACCCCGACAGGTCGCCGTAATAGGCCTTGCTCAAGGCCTGCGTGCAGTCCCCGACGGTGACAACGCTCCACAGTTCGCCCAGCTGCGTTCCGTAAAGACAATACCGGTCCCCGTCCCTCAACACGGTGTAGATAACGCCCATATTGGTGCTGTTCGGGTCGTATTTCGTATTTTCCATCCAGACGAAATCCAGCCCTTGGGGGAATTCGTCGAAGGCGTCGCCGGTGACTCTTCCGCCGTTGTCCATCTCTCCGAGCAGCTTCACCAGGTCGTTCATCTCCTGCAACGGGGCGTATCCGCCCACGTCGGGCGACCGCAGATTGGGCGCATAGCCGACGAACCGCTTCGTGTCGAGATCGTACATCATCATCGCGAAAACCGCGATGTTCTGCGTCACGATGTTGCATCCGATCACCGGCGCGGCGTTCAGCGGCGCGTCGCCGATCGGTCCGAACAGGCCGACCGACACCAGGCATTCGGCGAAATAGGTTTTCGAACCGCTCACCATCATCTTGGACGCCGTGACGTCGTTGATCACCCACGGACGCGGATCGTCCGAATTGCCCATCTCGTAGACCAGCCGGTACTCTTCCTTCCACTCGAAGCCGTTGCGGCCCAGGCGCGTGGCGCCGTCATCGGTCAGCAGGTAGTAGGGCGAATCGGCATCGGCGAACCGCGACCACTGGATGCGCCGCGGACCCTTCATTTGGGGCATGCCGTTGTTCTTGAGCAGGTCGGTGTAGGTCTCTCCCGTCACCGTGGAGACCATGTCGAGGCGCGCCCGGTCGTCCGCACCGTCGGCGCACAGCACCATCCAGCCCTCGGAAGTGGCCTCGCTCACCTGTAATTCGCAGCTCTGCTGCCAGTAGACGCCGCTGGCATTCTCCGTCACTTTGAAAAACAGCGTATAGGCGCCCGCGGGAAGCGCCACCTCGTAATCCAGGTTGCGCGACGTGCCGATCACCGTCACCGTCTCATCGGCGCTCCGGGCGAGCGTCCGCCACTCGAACGAATAGCGGTCGTCCGGGAAATCGTTGCCGCCCAGGCCGGGCGTCAGTTGCAGCCGGGCATGGGTCAGCACCGAGATATTCGCCTCGATGCCCGTGATGTCGGGTTCCGTGAGGTCGCGGTAGTCGTAATTGCCCAGATCGTTGGCACACGCCGCCAACAGAAACAGGACCGGTATGCAGAAAAATCGTTTCATCGTCATAGTCTTTCCATTTAGAATTGCAGAGGCTCTCCGTTCTCGTCGAAAGCCCGTTCGTCATAAGGCTCTCCCCCGGCTTTCAGCTCCTCCTGATCCCTGACATAATTGATCATCCGGCTCTCGATGTAGAGCCATTTGGCATCGGTGATCTTCCCGGCCTCGTTGAAATCGGCCCTCGGAATCCCCATCACGTCGCAGATAAGTTCGAATTTCTGCTGCGAGAAAGGCCCCACGAACATCGTGCGCCAACCTGCGGGCGGCGCCGTGAACTGGTCCGAAAAATTGATTTTGAAGGTCACCGCCGACACCGTGTCGCCGCCCGACTGGACCTGGCTGGTGAACGGAATGATGAAGTTCGCATTGGGGCGAAGTTCCAGCAGCAGGTTTTTGGTCTTCTCCTTCAGGATGTCGGTGCGTTTGAGGGTGACCACGTAATCGAACGACACGCTGCCCGCGGGGAGCACGGCATCACCGCCGAGCGTGTAGTCCGTTCCCTCCTCGGCGTCCTGCGACGTGACCCGGATGTCGACCGCCCGGGGCTGCGCGGCTGCGCGTCCCACCAGCTGCAGCCGGACGGGCACTTCCAGCACGTCGGCATCCTCGTAGATGAACGTGTATGCGGCGCTGTCGATGACGGTCCTGTTCGCCGCCAGCTGGTTGTTGAAGTAAATGCCTTCGATCGGGCCGAAATTATCCGGCAGGCTCTCCTTGCAGCCCGCCAGGCACAGCCCCAGCAAGAGGGCCGCCGAATGAATGATATGCTTCTTTTTCATGTCGTCAGGGGATTATTCGCGGTTTTCGGTCTCCGAATCGGGCAGCGGCACGACGAAGAGGTTCGTGCTCGGTTCGGGGTTCCGGGAGTCGGTATAGGACCAGATCACCTTCGAGAAGAGGCGTTTGTAGAGGTAGAACAACTGGCCTTCGCCGTACAGTTCGCGGATGTACTCGTACTTGAGCAGCTCGGGCGTCAGGGCGTCGAGCGACGAACTGATACCGCGGTTGCGGCGCAGGGTGTTCACGTAGGAGGTTCCGTTGGCCAGCACGTCCGACTGGCTCTCGGCGGCGATCAGGTACATCTCGCCCAGCCGCAGCATCGGGATCATCGTATTCTGGATCTTTCCGGTCTGAACCATATCGGTGTATTTGTAGAAATAGCGGTTCTCGCCGGAAGTGCTCCAGTTCACGCGGTTGCGGTAGTCGTCCTGATAGCCGCCCGTCTCGGCTCCGCCTCCGAAGATCGCCTTCGAAATCAGGTCGCTCTCCATCTTAAAGGTGAAAGTCGTCCGCGTGGGGCTGAAATAGTTCAGGAACAGCTGGTTGCGCTTGGCGTGCGACAGCGCGAAGACCACCTCCGACGAGAAAATCCGGTCGGGGTCTTCGGGGTTGCCCACCACGAGACTGCGGTCCACGAACGGGAAAATTCCGTTGTTCGAAGCGCGGATCACCTCCACGGCATAGGTCAGAGCATCCTGTTTCTGTCCGGCATAGAGGTTCACCCGCGCCAGCAGGGCCGAAACGGCGTAATAGTTGAACCGCAGGGCGCGGTAACGCAGGAAATTCGATCCGTTGCCCGCGCCGCTCATCAGCGTTCCTTCGGTGATCACGGGATCGTTCAGCAGGGCCGCGCGCGCCGCCATCAGGTCCTGGAGAACCTTGTAGACGACCTGGCTGGCCGGCAGCAGGGCTTCGGGCGTCAGCGCCTCGTCCGTGTAATAGGGAATGGCTGTCCCGTCGGGGTTGAGCGAATAGACCGGTCCGAAGAGCCGCAGCATGTCGAAATGCAGCATCGCACGCAAAGCCAGCGCCTCGCCCCGGATGATGTCGTAGTTGTACCCCGTGAAGAGCGACTGCTTGCCCTGGATGTTTTTCAGCAGTTTGTTGCAGTTCAGAATCAGGGCGTACGCCTTGTTCCACGTCCCGCTCAAACGGCCGCGCCAGTAGTCGGTGTTGTAGTCGTAGTCCCGCAGGTCCCGATAATCGCCCCACACCGAGGAGTTGTCGCCGATCTCGTAGGCTCCGCCGAGAATCTCGATCATCTCGACGGTGAGCGTGCTGCCGTACAGTTCGTCGCTGTTGAGTTCGATATAGATGCCGTTCAGCAGTTTCTGGAAACCCTCTTCCGACCCGAGCAGTTCGTCTTCCGAAATCTGGTCGTAGGGTTTTACGTCCAACCAACCGCTGCACCCCGGAAACAGGGCCGAGGCGAGCAGGATCAATGTAAGTATTCTGTTTTTCATAATGCGCTTTGTATTGAGGTTGTCACGATCAGAAGGTCGCCGCCACGGAGAACGAGATGGTCCGTGCGAACGGATAGTCGATGCCCCGCTCGTTCTTGACCGAGGAGATGCGGAACGCATCGTTCATGTTGGCCTGCACGCTCAGCGCCGAGAGTCCCAGCTTGCGGACGAACGACTGCGTGAATTCATACCCGATGCTGAACGATTCGCCCGAGATGTAGTTCTCGTCCATCACGAAGCGCGAGGACTTGTCGGTTTTCTGCGTCAGCGAGATGCCCTTGAAATAGGCCTCGGTGTTGTTCGGCGACCAGCGGTCGTAGAGCGCCCGCTTGTCCTGGTTGTTGAACACGTCGGCCGTGCCGATGTTCTCGACCTTCTGGAACAGCGCGCTGTTGAAGATCTGCGCACCCAGCGAATAGCGGAAATAACACCCCACCGACAGGCCCTTGTAGTAGAACGTCGTGCCGATCACGCCTTCCAGTTTGGGTTCCGTGTCGCCCAGCACCACTTCGTCGTTCACGTCGTAGCCGAACGAGTACGTACCGTCCTTCCTGATGAAAAGTTCCTTGCCCGTCGCGGGGTCGATTCCCGCCGAGCGCACGCCCCAGATCGCCGTGGGGCTGCCGCCGTCGTAGTAGCGCGTCGTCCCCGAGAGCGAGGCCCGGCCCTCGTTGTTGAGCGAGCTGAACGCATTGCCGATCTTGGCGTACTTCGCCTTGGCGTGCGTGCCGTTCAGGCTGATGTTCCAGTTGATGCGGTCGTGCGGGCGGTAGACCGGCGACACCTTGAGCGTCAGCTCGACACCGTTGGTCTTCTGCAGCCCGGCGTTCATCGTCACCGACGTAATGCCCATCGAACCCGGCGTGGTGATGATCGCCAGCAGGGGGTCGGTGATCTTGACGTAGTAGTCGAACGTGAAGTTGACCCGGTTGCCCCACATGGTCACGTCGGTTCCCACGTTGTAGTTGATCGTCTCCTGCCAGGCGAGGTCGGGGTTTCCCAGCTGGTTCAGGATCACGCCCGTGCCGAAGATGTTGGTCATCCAGCCGTTGAAGGCGTAGGTCGAGAAGGCCTGGTAGGCGGCGAAATTCTGGTTGCCGGGATTACCCACCGAGGCGCGCAGTTTGAGCAGCTGGAAGAACTTGCTGTCGCGAAGGAATCGCTCGTTCTGAATGTTCCAGCCCACGCCCACCGACCACGTGTTGCGGAAACGGTTGTTCGTGCCGAACATCGACGCGCCGTCGCTGCGGTAGTTGAAGTCCAGCAGGTAGCGGTTGTCGTAGGAGTAGCCGCCGTTCAGGTAGAAGCTCGCGGCGCGCGTCTGGCTCTCGGAGTAGGTCGACTTGCCGCCCTCGGGGTAGCCGTTCGCGAACGACGGAGCGCCGAACTGGTCGTCGGTGAAGCCGTTGGCCTTGTATCCGTTGGCGGTCCGTTTCGTGGCGTTGAAGTTGAATCCTGCCACGGCGTTGAGCATGTGCTTCTCGGCCAGCACGCGGCCGTAGGTCGCCGTGAGGTCGCCCTCGTAGTTGGTGCGCTTGGTCGTCGAGTGGGTGTAGAGGCCCTTTTCGGTCTCCTCCAGGTCGTCGAAACTGGTGTGCAGGGGCGACAGGCGCGTGTCGGTCGTCCCCGTGGCGTGCGTGATTCCGAACTTGCCGCGCACGCGGAAATCCTTCATCACGAACCACTCGATGATGAAGTTGTTCGTAAACCCGAACTGGTCGCCCTTGTCGTAGTTGTTCAGGTGGGCGTTCCACAGGGGATTGCTGATAGCCTCGGTTTCGAGCGTCTCGGGATCCTGGTAATAATAGAGGTAGCGGTCGATCTTCCCCTCGTCGTTGTACTTCTTAAAATAGGGATTGGCCTGCGCATACTCCGAGAAGGGGACCGCGGGATCGTTGGTTTTCTGGTAGTCGAGCGTGAGTTTGTTGCTGAACTGGAATTTCCCGGTCCGGTAGATCAGGTCGATGTTGCCGCCGATGGTCTGACGGTCGGAACCCTTCATCACGCCCTGCACCTCACCGTAGCTCAAACCGATGCCGTAGCGGATCTTCTCCTCGCCGCCCTCGGCGTAGATATTGTGCTTGTGGGTGAATCCCGTGCGCAGCGGCTCGTTCAGCCAGTAGGTGTCGATACCCCGGGCGATGCCTTTCAGCCGCTCGTTGCGCAGGTCGTCCAGCCGCAGCTGGTTGGCCATGCTGTGAGTGGCGTCCTTATACACCCCGGCAAGGGTCTCGAACTGGAGCTTCTCGCTGGAATTCATCAGATTATAGTCCGTCAGATCGGCCATCGTGACGCTGAAATCGCCCTTGTAGGAGAGTTGCAGACGCCCCCGCTCGGGCGCCTTGGTCTCGATCACGACCACGCCGTTCGAGGCCTTCGAACCGTAGATGGCCGTCGAAGCGGCGTCCTTGAGCAGCGTCACCGACGCCACGCGGTTCATATTCAGGTTCATCACCGTCTCCAGCGTCGTTTCGAATCCGTCGAGGATGAACAGCGGCTGGTTGGGGTCCGTGCCGTACTCCTCCTTCAGGCCGATCACGCTGCTCTTGCCGCGGATTTCGAAATCGGGCATGCGGTTGGGGTCGGAACCGAACTGGACGCTCTCGGAGATCTTGAACGAAGGGTCCAGCGTGCGGAGGCTCTGCAGGACGCTCTGCGTACCCACGGCCTTGAGTTCCTTGGATTTGAACGTGGTCGCCGAACCCGTGAAACTCTCCTTCTTGCGCTGGTAGACGCCCGTCACCACCACGTCGGCCACCTCCACGGAGGTCGGCGTCAGCGAAACCTTCTGAAATTCCGCGAGGTTCCGCCCGTTGTAGTGCTTCACATGGATTTCATAACCGATGAACGAGAACATGATGTTGTAAACGCCGACGGGAATTTTCAGCACGTAGCGTCCGTCGGCATCCGAGGAGGTTCCGATGGTCGATCCCTCGACGACGACCGTCACGCCCGCCATCGGGCTCCTGTTCGACCCGTCGGTGATCCGACCTGCGATCTCCACGAACTTCGGCTCCTCGGGAACGGGCTGCGCGGCACGCGGCAGGACCACGATCGTGCGGTCCTTGATCCGGTAGGAAAACTCCGTTCCCGAAAAGACGTGGTCCAGCACGGTTTTCAGCTCCGTGCCGTCGAAAGAGGCGGTGATCCGCTTGTCGCTTTTCAGCACCACGTTGGAGTTATAGAAGAATTCGTACCCGGAGGCCGCGCTCACCTTTTTCAGCGCCTCGGCCAGCGACACGTTTTCCAGCACGACCGACACCCGCTGGGCCGACGAAGTCTTCGGCAGCGCGATGCACAGCAGCAGCGCCAGCAGCATCAGGGTCCTCCCCCGCCACCGGTTCCGCGGAATTGATTGGCAAAATTTCATAGACAACGATCCTTTCATTATTTAAGTTTCCGTTCAGCGAAACGGCCGCGTCAGCCGAGCCGCATCACGCCGTCCTCCACCTCGCAGACTACGTCCGACGTTTCCGACAGCAGGTTGAGGATGTATTCGACGCCCCTGTCCTGGCGGATTTTCCCGGAGAAGGTATACTCCCCGAGCCGGGCCGCCACCTCCACCCGGATGCCGTATATGCGCCCCAGACGCTCTGCCAGGGCGGGCAGGCTTTCGTTCTCGAACCACAGCCATCCCTCTTTCCAGGCGCCGTATACCGACGCGTCCACGGCGTTGACCGCGACGGTCCCTGCCGCCAGGTCGCGGCTCACCTGCTGGTTGGGCTTCAGCACCACCTCTTCCGCACCGGCCTCCGCGGCATAACCGATCCTGCCCGTTACGAGCGTCGTCACGTGCCGGCCTGCCCCGGCATAGGCATTGACGTTGAAACTCGTCCCCAGCACGCGGATGCACTCGCCGTCGCCCAGCTCCACGCAGAACGGCCGGCACGTGTCGCGCTTGATCTCGAAAAAGGCCTCTCCCTCGATCCGCACGCGGCGTTCGGAGGCATTTTCGAAGGTCGCCGGATATTCGAGCCTCGACCCGGCGTTGAGCCACACCTCCGAGCCGTCGTCCAGCACCAGGCGGAACTGGCGTCCGTTGGGCACTTCGACTTTCAGTTTGCGCTCGGAGGCCAGGGGCCGCTGCTCGCCGGTCTCGGTGCGCAGGGCCACTTCGCCCTCGGAACGCCGTTCGAGGCGGGCCGCGTTCTCCAGCACCAGCCGCATTCCGTCATCGGCCGTCATCACCACCTGGGGCCGCTCCACCGTCACACCCATCTGCTGCAACTGCGCAAAGGCGTCCGGCTCGGGCAGCACCCCGGGCTGACGGACGACCAGGAACACGGCGGCAACGATCGCCGCCGCGCTTCCGGCCAGGGCCGCACGTGACATCCAGCGCCGCCGCACACGACGTCGAATGCGTTTTCTCACATCGTCGAAATCCCTGCTGTCCGCATCGGGACGACCGTTCGGCGTCTCCAGCCCGGCCCAGATGCCGTCCAGCAATTCTTCTTCGTCCTCATCGATGTTCCGATGCGGAAAATTGGATTTTTCCATAATATAGGGTAACTATTCTTTACCCTATAAATACAGTGAACCCGAAAACTACGTACTGGATTTTTACTTTTTTTTGATTTCTCCGCGCAATTTCTTCACTACTTTGTACAAAATAGTCTCCACCGTTCGCACGGAGATGGAGAGTTCGGTGGCTATCGCTGCGTTCTTCTTGTTTTCCCAATAGCTCATCATCAGCACTTTGCGGCTCTGTTCAGGAAGCCGTGAGATAGCAGGGGCCAATTCGGGGGGGGGAACCTCTTTCTCCTGTTCCCATCCGCCGTGCAGTTCGGCGGCGGCGCTGATTTCGCGGCGCCGGCGGGCCTCGTCGTACTTGAGCAGACGCAGGGAGTTGTTGTGCACGGCGCGCAGCAGGTAGTTGCGCAGCGGCTTTGCGGCGTCGAGCCGCTTCCGGTTGAGCCATACGGCGGTAAAAACGTCCTGCACGACCTCGTAAGCGGCCTGTTCGTTCTGGAGAATGGTCGCGGCATAGTTTCGCAAAGGCGCGCAGAAAGCCGTATAGACCTCCTTGAAAGTCTCCTCGTCGCCGACTTTCAAAGCCTCTACGATCCGACGGTTATCGGATATGTCGAAAGTGTATGCCATGTAATTAACCTAACCCTGTTTTGCAAAAATAGTCATTCCAACCAAAAAGACAATAGAAAAGCACCACTTTTCTCATTTTGCGGCCATTTTCCGCCGGAACCTTCTCCTCCCCGGCGGAAAACTCCGCACGGCCCTTTCCTCCGGCCGGACCCGGATTGCGCCCGGTCCGCAGCAGGACCGCAGCCGCGGCGGTCACGTATCGCAAACGGCGGACCGCCGCGACGTATCGTTTGCATATTCGGGCTAATTTTCGTATATTTGTCTACCTGTTACATTACGCGTTCCGACAGAGCGGCCATCCCAGGTTCACCGGATGTCCGGGAGGTCGGCATGCGGCCATAAACGTTATCCACAGCCCATGTCCACATTCAGCAGCGACCGCATCGGCGAGACAATCATTCCGGACCTGACAAAACGGTTCAGACGCGGCTATATCGACTATTTCGACCGGAAGAACGGAACCGACTGCCCGGTGGAGGAGATCCCTACCCGGTCGATCATCCCCCTGGATCAGTTCGAGAGGCTGATGAAGCTGCTCGACGACATCGTGCTGTTCAGCGCGGCGACGCCGGAGCTGGCGAACAAATTACAGGGGCTGTGGAACCGGCTCGATCTCCCGGACAAGGACGACAAGGACCGGATCGAGTGCACGCGCATGGGACTTATCTCGTTCGAATCCTACATCAAGGTCTTTATCTACCTGCTGTGCGGCAACGGCGACCTGCTGCGGCAGATCGACGCGGAGAAACGGGGCCTCGGCCACATCCTCAACAATCTCGCCGTCCCGTCCCCGGACGGGAAATCCGGCCTGTTCGACGCCCGGTACGCGGGTCTGTTCGACACACTGCGCCGCTACCGGAACGGAATCACGCACGCCCCGAGCGACACCAACGTTTATGAAAGCGACATCCTGGTAGTCCGGAAAAACCCGAACGACGCGTACGACGAACTGTTCCTGCTGACGCTGACCGGACTGCTGCTGCTGCTCCACCACCATGCCGACTATTACAGACGGTATCTCGACGAACACCTGCCCGAGCTTCCCCCGAAGAAAGCCGCAGCGGAATCGCCGGCCGACGATTTCGACCTCGAACGGTTCAAGGACCACTACCTCGAAGAACTGCTCGGCGAACAGAACCGCGAACTGAAACAGAAGGTGGGCTTCATCGGCCGGATCGACAACCAGCAGACGCTGAACCTGCTGCCGTTGAAGCTCCAGCGCCGGCAGGACGCCGGGGAGGAGCCGTCCGACCCGGACTACGGCGACCGTCCGCACGAAGGCGGCGACTTTACGGACGGCGAGCAGGGCGGCATGGCGATGGACGACCTGATGGACGCCGGAGACCGCATCAGCCTGATTCTGGGCAACCCGGGCGCAGGCAAGACCACGGTGCTGATCCGCCTGATCCGCCAGTATGCGGACCTGTGGCACAACGGCGACCGTTCGATCCTGCCCCTGCGGATCAACCTCAACGCGGTCACCGAAGGCCAAACGATGGACGACGCCCTGCGGACGGCCTTCAACGCGGGCTTCGGAATCACGACGACCGAGGACCGGAAGCGCATGGTGTTCGCCCACGCCGAGCAGCTGCTCGCAGAGGGCCGCATCGCGCTCTTCATCGACGGACTGAACGAACTGAAGGTCTCCCGCCCCGAACTCTTCATCGCCTCGCTCGGATCGTTCATCGCCAAATACGACAAGTGCCGTTTCCACATCACGGGACGCATCCACGAATTCGCGGCCTGCCGCGAGGCTTTCCGGCGGATCGAGGGGTGCGGGGTTTACCACCTCTGCGAGATTTCGCTCGACCAGATTCTGCTCTACCTCCGCCAGCTGGGACTCCCGGAGGAGCGGATCGACGAATTCCGGCTGCAAATAATCCGGGCCGGAATCGAGGAGCTGCTGGGCACGCCGCTCAACTTCATGATGATCGCCGCCCTGCTGCTCGGCAGTACGGAATACAAGATTCCGGCGGTCGGCAACCGGGGCGAACTGCTGGAGATGTTCATGCGTTCGTCGCTGAGCCTCCGGAGCCGGGAGAAGCTGGTGGACGAAGCGGTCAATTTCAACGCCTTCGACCTGCTGCAACGGATGGCCTGGCGGATTGCGGCCGAAGGGCAACGGGTCCTGCGCGAGGATTTCGTCATCGAGATCGCCCGCGACCCGCAATACAAGGGGGCCGACCGGGTAGAGAAACTCGTCGACAGCCTGATCGGACTGCACATCGTCGAACAAAACGTCGACCACCAGGGAAGCTGGCTCACGTTTTTCGTAGACACCTACCTCGAATATTTCTTCGCCCGGCGCCTGGCGTTCGACTTCTGCGAGCGGCACGAGCCGCTGCCCGGGCAGCTGGACGTAAGCAACGAGCGCAATTTCGAAATCCTGAAACTCACGCTGGAGCTGATCTGCAACGGATGGGGCCGCAAGGAGGGGCGCATCGCCGACGGCCGCGACTTCGTCAAGACCCTCTACGACCTGGGGCGCAGTCCCGCGCAGCCGGCGCCGACGACCACCGCCGACGGCGTGCTGCAAACCGACGGGTTGCCCGCCAAACCGGCCGTCAACGGAAACCTGGCCCTCGTGGCGCGCATGGCTTCCGGTCTGAAACCCTATACCGACAAAACGAATCCCAACGCGCGGCTGCTGATCGAATCGTGGCTGCTCAATACGATGGTCGTCTACCGGATCGGCCATCCGGTTCCCGACACGGAAGGAGATTACGACTATATCCGGCAGCTGGCCGAATGCGCCGTCGTCCTGTCGAGCGAGCGGATTTTCAGGGAGCTTTTTTCGGACTATTGGCTGACGGCCCTGCGGCTGACCGTCGCCGACGATTTCGGCATGCAGCTGCCCGAGAATTCCGTAAAGGCGATGGCGCTCCACCGGGTGCTGATCGACAACTGCACCGACGTCAGGCTGTTCTACCGGTTCCTGCATTCGCGCTACCTCGACCTGGTGCTGTTCCGCCCCCGCTCGGCGCAGCGGATAAGGAAGTTCCTTTCGCTGCTTTTCGGGAACCTGAAAAAATACACCCAGAAACTGCTTTACGGCTATATCGCGGAGTGGCGGGAAGCCGACGCGCAGCGGCAGGGCGGAGACCACTACCTGGCGCAGGATGCCAACACCCTGCTGCTCTGTATCGACGACGTCGACTACCTGATTTCGAGATACGACCTCCCCGCGGCGGAACGCTCCCGGACGAAGATCGGATGGTCGCAGCTGCGCAAACTGGTGCGCAACTACGACGACGAGCGGCTGGCCGCGTTCATGTTCACCGAGCGTTTCTTCGGACTGCTGCTCTACCGGGAACAGATGGCGCTTTACCTCTTCCGCTACTACATCTTCCGCAACCGTTTCTCGCGCAGTATGATGCAGTTCCTTTTCGAAGGTACGGGCCGCAAAGGGATCTCCCCCGGCAACCTCTCGGAACTGCTGGACGCTTTCCCGCTGGAAAAGATTCCGGTCGAGGAGGCCCGCAGGCGCTACGACAACGAAATCTACGACTACCTGACACAGGAGACGCGCAGCGAGGAGTCGGACGACGGGCTGATCTACCGCATTTTCGACGTGAACGCAGAGCGTATACGGCTCGCGATCAAGGATGCGGACACCCCGTTCGAAGGGCTGACGGCGTGTATCCGGACCGACGACACGCGAAGGTTCTACCGCGTGGAGGCCGACGGATACGTCGACGCCCGGGGCGAGACCTTCAGTTTGAGCAGCCGCGACGGCTCGCTGCTGCCCGTCTCGGGGAAGATCGTCGCACCGGACGGGACGGAGCTCGCCTATGCGGCCTCGGCCAGCAACAAGGAGATTTCGGTGACCCGCTACGATACGGCGGAGATCGCCTGGCTGCACGCATTGGCCGAAGCCGGAACCGGCGTGCGGATCGGATCGGCGGAGTGCAGCCTGCGTTTCGCCGTGAGCGCCCCGCTCATCTGCCACCGCGTCCTTACGCTCCGCCGCGATGCGGCCTGCGGCCTTCCCCGCTTCACGGGCGAAATCACCTTTTTCCGCGACGGCGACCGGTCCGAGCCGGTCGTCATCGACCGGCGCACGCGCCCGGAGAACCGTTACCGCAGCCACCGTCTGTTCCAGCCGATCACCCAGGCTCCCCTCAAAGCCCCGGAGACCCCCTACATCCTCTTCGGATACGCCGGCCGCAAGGCCATGGTGATCACCGACAAACTGATGAACGCCGACCGCTACACCGGCGCAGGCGTCCGTCTGTGGACGAAGAACCAGTCGGCCGCCTGCCGGTTCGTGGCGGGATGCAAAATGCAGCAGGGCTTCGCGGAACTCACCCTGCGCTCGTCCGTCAAATGGGACCTGAAACCGTCGGGAACGCTCCGCCATACGCTCCCCGACGGTTCGACCGAGCATATCCCCTATATCTTCTGCCTCTCGAACCGCACCACGTTCATCCTGCGCATATTCCACGAGGATTTCGTGGCCCGGATCCGCGACCGGGCGGTCTGCGACCGCTACATCGCCGGGAGGGACGATTTCCGGGTCGGGAAACTCAGCCTGCGCCTCGAATCGGCGGAGTATTACGAGCCCAATTCCAAACTGTCGCTTC
This sequence comes from Alistipes sp. i18-0019-D1, assembly GCF_042852885.1. Classification (NCBI taxonomy): domain Bacteria; kingdom Pseudomonadati; phylum Bacteroidota; class Bacteroidia; order Bacteroidales; family Rikenellaceae; genus Alistipes; species Alistipes sp. i18-0019-D1. The sequence continues at coordinate 2,994,160 of NZ_AP031424.1, read as the reverse complement.
TGGAGCTGGAGCTTGCCGACGGGCAATCCGCCGTTCCGGCCAAAGGTTCGCTCGCCATCACGCTGAAGCACGAAATGCAGCCCGCGCAGCTCTCGTTCACCGGCGAATCGCGGGGTCCCTCCACCATGCTGGTCAACGTCTGCTGTGCGGGAATCGACCTGGAGGGCCGCGAAGCCCGCTTCCTCGTTCCCGACTCGGGCATGCCGCTCGCCAAAGGGCTTTACCTGCGCGCCCCCGGCTCGACGGCTCACCTGTGCATCCGGCAGGCGCCGCAGCCGGTGCAGTGGTGCGTCGAACTCGAACTGCGCGCCGAACTGCGCTTTCCGGAATCGGGTGAAATCGGATTCGAAGAGTTCCCCGGCATCCTGTTCGGCTTCCGGAACCTCACCGCCGGGGAACGGACGGGCACGCTTCTCGTGTGGTGTGCCGGAGAAGAGGCGGTCGACTGCGACAACTTCATCCGGGCGGTGTCGCAGGCGGCCCGGATCACCTTGTCGTCCGGCGGACGACGGACACAGATGGAACTTTACCAGGCGGGCAACGCCGTTCGGCGAACGGGTTACGGGCGGCTGGCGGTCGTCGATTTCCCGGGCGGCGCGAAGGCGGACGCCGCGGCATACTACGCCGCAAACCGGCTCCGGGTGGAAATCCTGATGCCGGTCGTCAACACGATCGACATTCCCAAGGTCGACAAGACGCTGTACAAAATCCATTCGCTGGGCTATAACAAGGCGGGCAGCAACCGGATCCGGATCGTCCGGCCGCTGACCGGAATCGACAAACTGTGGCTTTCGCTCGACGACACCAAAATCATGTGCCGCCCCCGCAACCCGGTCACCGAAATACTGGACGGCGTGGAGTACCTGTGCCTGGGCGTGGAAACCGAAACGGGCGTGGTTCCGCGCATCCTCAATACGGGAAGCGTCCATTTCTTCCGCCGCGGGGAGTCCGGCACGGAACCCGAGCAGGTGGGATTCGGAGTGATCTTCCCGCTGATCGCATACGGCCGTCCCGAACGCTACCACGCGGACATCTGCGACGTCGTCAGCAGCGAAATGGCCCATACGGTCACGATCATAAACGAACAGATCATCGACTTTTTCGTGGCCAAGAGCCGTTCCTACCTGCTGCTCGACAACGAAAAGTTCTTCGAACAAATCTGCCGGATGAAGACCTGCGGTCAGGTTTTCGACGTTTGCCGCATCGTCTCCCAGGACAACGCCCAGGGGCTGACCGTCTATTCGCCGCTGCACAAGACCACGGCCTGCACCTGCGACACGGAGGCGGGTTTTTCGGCTCCCGGCTACGAGGCCGACAGCCATGTTCTCTTCGAGAAAAACCACCGCATCCGCCTGCTGCGGGACATTCCGAGACAGCCCTGCATGGGGTGCAAGACGGGAGTGGTGGTCTATTACAACGAACGCCGCGACGCCTTTATCTCCGTGGAGAACGAAACGGAGGACTACTACTACCCGATGCGGGACGACGAGGCGCTCCAGCCCGGCGACCGGGTTACCTTCTTCGCCACGGAGAACCTGCTCTACAAGCGGCGGCGCAACGCCGACAAAACGATGATGGCCGACAAGGTGCAGTATGCGGGCACAGCGCCCTCTTACCGGGGCCGCATCGCGGACAAAGTCACCCGGCAGGATGCCGCGAGCGGCATGACGCTGTTCGAACTCACCGTGGCATCCGACGACAAGCGCCTTCCCCGGTCGCAGGTGACCATCACGCTCTACGACACGTCGAACCAGCGGTGGTCGGTCATTTCCGCCTGGGAAAAGGGAACCCCGTGTTCCTTCTTCATCGTCAAGGGCAAGTGGTATCTCCACCTGACCCCCGACCCGGCACAAACCCCTTCAACCGAAAACGCACATGGAGAATAGGAATTCCCTGCAACCCATCCGTACCGCCGCCCCTGCCGACCGATTGCTGGGGCGCGTGTGCAGCGTCGGCGGCCGCCGCTACCTCGACTGCGGATTCGACCAGCTGATCGCCGTCTCCGACGCGGACGCGGCGCGCTATGCCGACGGAGCCTTCGTCGAGGTGGAGATCGCCGCCGGGGCGACCCCCTGGCACGACGCGGTTTCGCAGCAGCAGGCCGTGCAGCAGTCGTTCGACCAGCTCATCGCCTCGATCCGCGAACGTACGACGCTCGAAGTCGGACTGGCCGCGGCGGACGTGGAGCGGCTGCGAAGCGAGCTGACCTCCCCGGCCCCTTCGGGCAGACGCTTCCGGGTCTACGCCCCGGGCAACAGCTGCCACTTCACGCTCAACCCGAAGAACTGCACGGGCGAGCACCTTTTCCATCTGCTGGCGGGCGAGCGGATCGAAGCGCAATGCTGGGACTACACGGACTTCAACCGATTGAAAACCAATGTCGACGAACCGGTCTGTCTGAATCCGGTGCGTCCTGCGCCCGTCGAGGCCGCGGAAGGCGAATGCTTCGATGTCTATGTCAACCGGGCGGTCGATTTCGGACTGTTCGTCACCTTCGGCGGAAACGACGGCCTGATCCACAAGAAGTCGTTCCCGAACTACGACGAGCGTTTCCGCAGCGGCGAGATCGCCGCCGCCTACCGCCGCGGCATGAAAATCCCGGCGAAGCTCCTTTCGAAAACCCTCGACGAGAAATCGGGCCGGGTCCGCTATACGTTCGACCCCGTAGCGGACGACACCCCGGTGGCCTTCGACGTGCTGACGCTCGACGTCGGGGACACGGTGACGGTCCAGGTCAACAGCATAACCCGCAACGGACTCTCCGTACGCTATCGCGGCGAGGTCCACACGGTCGACAGGAACTCGGTCCCCAACTGCACGGAACGCTTCCGCAACGGGGTCTACCACCCGAACCAGCCGCTGCGGGTGAAGATGATCAGGCGCAACGACAAGCTGCGCCATTTCCTGTTCGAGCTGCTCGACAAAACGGTCGATTACGGGCTGACGGAAGGCGACATCCTCCGCTGCGAAATCACCCCGACGGAAATCCCCGACACGACGGAGATCCGAACCACGATCGACGGACGCGCGTGCTCGTTCCACCTCCACCCGCAGGAGCTGCCCTTCTCGCTGACCGGTTATCTCCGGGAACACACGCTCGAAACCGAAGTGCGCGTCTGCGGCTTTTTCGAACACGGCGACCCGAAGTTCCAGTTCAAAAGTCTGATCGTCGAACGTATCCGGACCCTCGACGACGGTCTGACGCTCGACGCCGAAGTGCTCTTCGAGGACGAGCAGGCCGGACGCATCCTCTGGCGGGCCGGCGAGGTGTTCGGCTTCCTTCCCGTCGGCAGCTACTCCTTCCCGATGGCCCGCAACATCGCCTTCTCGCCCGGCGAGCGGATCGCCATCCGGGTCAGCCAGTCGGACGGAAAGACCTTTTTCCGGCTGGCACAGCCGCCGGTCAACCCCTGGGACTCACTCTCCGGCATCGCCGAGGGGAAGCGGATCCGGGTGGAGGTGTGCGACGTACGGGAGGACGGAATCCGGATCGGCTACGACCGGGTTTTCGGCATCCTGAAACCCCATACCGCCCGCCGGCCCGAGGCCGGCGAAACGGTCGAGGCGTTCGTCTCGCGTTTCTCTCCGTCGGAGGCGTTGCTGGAGTGTTTCAGCACGGATTACGACGCCGTTCCGGACTGCCTCGAACCGAGAACCGAATACGACCTTCAGGTGGTGGCCCACGCGGCCGGGGCGGGCAAACTGTGGGCCTTGCAGCAGGAACGGCTGCTCGAAATCGAACTGGAGCGGCCCGAAATGCCCGATTACGTCACCGAGTGCCTGCTCCGCCACGGCAGCCGGATCCGCGTGCGCGCCGAAGAGCGCGACGGCGTGCGCCGGGTCCGCCTGCTCTACGACAGGGAGACCCTTTGGGCGCAGGCCGGACTGCGCGAAGGCGACCGCTGCTACCCGGTCATCGCAGAGGTACGCCCCGACCGGATGATCGTGACGCACCGCGACGTGATCGGCTATATTCCGAACGACGAACTCGACTGGAATTCGTCCCGGATCGTCGACCGCTCGGCCTACCGCCCGGGCATGCAGGTCGAAGCGCTCGTCCTGCGGGCCGACGCGGCGAGCGGAGAGCTGGTCTTCAGCCGGAAGGCGCTGCTCGAAGACCCCTGGCCGGCCTACCCCCACCGGGAGGGCGACACGACGGAGGGAACCGTCGCGGCGGTGCTGCCGAACGGCAACCTGCTCGTAAATGCCGACGGCATCGTGGGCGAGGTGCTGAAATACAATGTCTCGTGGTTCAACTTCCAGAGCGGAATGAACCGTTACAGAACGGGCGACCGGCTCCGGGTCCAGATCATGAAGTTCGACCCCGAGGCCCGGGTGCTGTTCCTGAGCGGAACCGGCGGCACCGAATCGCCGTGGAACGGGATAAACTACCGGGTCGGCGCGAAGTATGAGGTAACGGTGCTGCGGAGCGACCGCATGGCCGTCATGGTCGCCCTGGACGGAATCATCGGCGAAATTACCCGCGAACGCATCGGATGGATCACCCCGCCGAGCGCCGAGGGCGCATTCGCCGAAGGCGAACGGATCGAGGCGCAGCTCATCTTCATCAACCGCACGAAGCGGGTGGCCCAGTTCAGCCGCAAGGCCGTGCTGCCCGATCCTTGGACCGTCCCGATCGCCGAAGGCGATGTGGTGGACGCGAAAGTCGTGGAAGCCTCGGCGGCAGAGGTGCGTTTCGATGTCGGGGGACGGCTGGGCGTCTGCTCCCGCGAAATGGCCCGCGCGTTCGTCGCCGGAGCCTGCGGCGACGTGCAGCCCGACGCGCTCTTCCACCCGGGAGAACTCCGCCGCGTGCGCATCGAGGGCATCGACCGCCGCAGCCAGCGCCTCTACGTCGGTTCGCCCGACCGCGAGGACTGCCGTCCGATGGTCGGCCGCCGATTCGACATCACCGTCCTCGGCCGGGAATGGGCCGAATACCGGGTCGAAACCGCCGACGGCATCCGCGGCATGCTTCCCTTCGAACGTGCCACGTGGAGTGCGCCGGAAACTTCCCGCCTCGCACCCGGCGACCGTCTGGAGGCACGGGCCGCGGCCTACGACTTCAAACGCGGCTGCCTGCTGTTCGACCGTCGCACCCTGATCCCCGATCCGTGGAAATCGCTCCGTATCGTCCCCGAATCCTTCATCGAAACGCAGTTCGTCGCCTTCGACGCAGGATCGGCCATCGTGCGTTACGAAGGAATCGACCTGCGGCTTTCGCCCCGCGACACGGCGATCCTCGCCGGAAAGCCGTGGCTGGATTCCGTCGCAGCCGACGAGCTGCCGGCAGACGGCCGTTTCCGGCTTTATGTCGCCGGGTTCGACGCCGGAAAACGCCGGCTGCTGACGGAACCGCGCCCGCAACTCTCCGACGCATTCCGCAACGGAGCCGGGGCCGAAGTCGAGGTGAAGCGCTGCACCGAAGAGGGCATCCATGTCTTCTGTCCGGGCGAAGGGTGCTTCGGATTCATCCCCAGGGAGGAGATCATCTGGGGAATCGTCGACTCGGCCTGCTCGCTCTACGACGAAGGCGAAAAACTGTGGGTCTGCAATCTGGATTACGACGCCGCCCGCGGCCTCTGCCGCTTCAGCCGGCGGCGACTGCTGGCCGGGGCCTCCGTTCCGTTCGTCGCGGGAGCGCGTCTCTCCGCCCGGATCACGCGCATCACCGAGAAGCTCATGGTGGTGAAGTGCAACGACACGGAGGCATCGGTACTTCTCGGCGATACGACCTGGACCCCGCCCTTCCGGCTGGGCGAGCGTTACCTGCCGACCCGCTATGCGGCGGGCGGGGAGATCGAAGCGGTGGTCGAACGGCTGGAAACAGCCGGAGTTCCGCGGCTCAGCATCCGCCGGCTGCAACCCAATCCGTGGCTCTACTGCCCGGTACCGCACAACGGTACGGTCGTCGCCGAGGTCGTCGGGCACTGCGGGGAGAGGACTGCGGCCGAATATGCCGGCTATGCCGGCCTGATCGAAGACCTCGCCCCGGGACTGGGTTCGACGCTCGTTCCGGGCGACCGTGTGGCCGTCTGTTGCAAAGTCATCGACCGGGAGCAGGGACGCCTTCGCTTCTCGCTCGTGAAAATCCTGCCCCGCCCGTGGGTGGAAGCCGGATTCCGGCAGTACGGCACGGTGGAATGCTCGGTCGTTTCGGTCGGGGACGACCGAACGCTCACAGTCGAGGCGGCCGGTTATACCGGCATCGTACCGCGCGGGGAACTGGCATGGGGCGAACCTTCCGCGACGTTCGTTCCGGGTCAGCGGCTCTCGGCGGTGATCCTGCGGATCGACTACGAAAACCTCGCCCTCACGCTGAGCCTCCGCTATGCCGAAGGCATTCCCCCGGCGAACATGCCGCTGCGCATCGGCGAGGCGCACCGCTTCCGGATCACCGACGTGCGGACCGCGGCGCGGAAAATGCCCGAACAACTCGCCGTCGAGAGCGTCGAAATGCCGGCGCTGCGCGGCGTGATCTTCGCCCGCGACCTGGCCTGGGAGCGCGCCGGGCGTTCGGCGGCGGCCTACCGTCCGGGCGAAGAGATCGAAGCGGTGGTCACCGACCTGATGCCGCGCAAACTGACTTTCAAGGCGAGCCTGCGCGACATGGTCGACGACACGCGGTCGCTCGACGACATCCGGCCGGGCGAGAAACTCGACGTGACGCTGCGCAAATTCATCCCGCAGGAGTTCGCCGCCGAAGTGTCCTATTACGATTATGCCGGACGGCTCACGCTCGACGACGCCGTCTGGAGCGGCGTCGAAAACCTCGCCAACTTCTTCCGTCCCGGCCGCGAGATCGAAGCGGAGGTAACGGCGGTCGATCCCGACAAACGAAGCCTGGCTTTCCGGCTGCCCGAAGACGAATATACGCCCGACTGGGAAGGCATCCGGATTGCGGAGGGCGACACGATCGAAGTGGAGGCGGACTACGTGATGGATTCGGCCCTCTTCGTCAACTACCACGGAATCGTCGTGACCCTGCGCCGCGAGGAGTTGAGCTGGCTGCCGGTTTTCCGCATCGGGGAAAACTACCGCGACGGCGACACCCTCCGGGTGAAAGTCAAACGGTTCGACCGGGAGAACCGCATCCTGAAATTCAGCGTCCGGGAACTTCTGCCCAACCCGTTCCTGCAGGAGATGCCCTTTGCGGAGGGCGATCTGGTCCGGGGAACCGTCATGCAGACCGTACCGCAGGGCATCTACGTGAATTGCAGCGGGTATCCGTGCTACATCGCCCATACGGAGTTCGCAGGCGACATCCACCGCAGCTACAAGGCAGGCGACGCGCTCCGCGCCCGGGTTCTCTCCATCGACCCCGGGCAACGGAAAATCCGGCTCACCCGCCGCTGCGAAGAGCTGTCCGGGGAAGAGATCCGGTTCCGCCCCGGCGAATGGCTCTGGTTCACCGTGACGGAACGGGCCGACGCGGGCCTGTGGGCCGAATACGAAGGCTACCGCGCCTTCCTGTCCGACGCCGATGCCGGATTCCGGGAGAACGAGAACCCCAGCCAGCGTTACGTACCGGGCCAGCTGATCCGGATGCGCGTGACGGGCATCGACGAAAAGGCCAATGCGCTCACGGTATCGGCCGAGCTGGTCAGCGACTATTCGCAGTTCGACAGCTGTACCGCAGGCACGGTCGACGTCGCCGAAGTGGTCCACGTGGCCGTCAAGGCGATCACGGTCTGCTTCCGGGGCATCTACTGCCGGGTTCCGCTCGAACGGGCCAGCCTCTTCCCGATTGCCAACGCCAAGATGCTCTACGCGGTGCGCGAGCAGCTGACGATGGTCGTCGAAGCCGCCGACCCCGAAACGCGGACGCTGACACTCCGCGTGCAGCAGCGCTACAACGACTGGTCGGAGATCCCGGTGCGGCCGGGCGACCGGGTTTCGGGCGAAATCTGCTTCCGGTCGCCGCGTTTCGGACTGTTGCTGCGCGACGGGGATCTTTTCTACCGGGTGTGCGCCGAGAGCCTTTTCTGGCAGCCGGCGACCGAACTCGCGCTCTACCCAATCGGCTCGCGCTGCGAGGAGGCCGTCGTGGAACGCATCGACCCCGAGGCGCGCATGATCTGCGTCTCGATCGGAACCCGCGCCGCAACCGACCCGTTCGAGCAAGCCAGGCTCCGCAACGGCGACATCGTGAAAGCCACGATGGTCGGGGGCGACAGGACGGTCTGTGTGCTCCGCTGCGGGGAACTCTACCTCTCGATGCCACGGGAGGAGGTTTTACCGGGACACGCGCCCGAATGCGGCGACGAGGTCAAAGTCCGCGTACTGTCGGTGGACAAGGTCAAACGCGCCTTCTGCGTTTCGCAGCGCGCCGTAACGCACGATCCGCTGCTCACGTTCAGCGTGGGGCAGAAGGCGGAAGGCACGGTGCAGAGCCTGTCCGGGACGATGTGCCTCGTCCGGGTCAACGGACTCGTCGGCATGCTCCCGGTCAGCGAAGCGCAGATCAGGGCCATGAACATCCGGGCCGATGCGAAACTAACGGTGTACGTCTCCTCCATCCGTTTCACGAAGCGGCAGATCGCATTCTCGCTCACGCCCACGGCCAACAACGACCTGGCCGTCGGCTCCCGCGTGCAGTGCACCGTGGTCAAGGCCACGGCGCATCATGTGTTCTGCACGTTCCCCAAACGGGGCAGGCTCTACGACGCGGCGATCCGGTCCTCGGAGTTCTACTGGAACCGTCCGACCGACGTGCCGTGCCAGCCGGGCGACCGGATCAACGCCGTCATCACGGGCGAAGAGATCATCGGCAAGACAAAGTACACGACACTCAACGCCTGCGTGCTGACCCTCAACCCGCTGCTGACCTGCGAGACCGGCGACACGCTCTCCTGCACGGTGCTGGGGACGACGTCAGGCGGCTACCTGATGCGCTGCGGCGGAGCCGTCGGCTTCCTCCACTGCTCCGAGATCATGTGGCAGTATTGCGATCAGTGGCACGGCGTCTGGAAGCGCGGCGAGAAGGTTTCATGCCGGATACTGCACCTCTCGCCCGCGGAAGGGGGCCTGCTGCTGGGCCACAGGCAGACCATCGGCGACCCCTTCCTCCAACACACGCTCAAGACCGGGACCGGCTACCCGGCTACGGTACAACGTTCCTCGGACGAGTGCGTCGTCGTCCTGCTCGGGGATACCGGGATCGAAGCCACGATCTCCAAGGCCGACATGAAACTTTTCTTCACGGGCGTCGGCCGGTTCATCCCGCAGCCCGGCGCAACCATATCCGAGGTGACGGTCGTCCGCATCGAAAACCCCGGGGACCCGAAGCGGCGCCATCCCTTCGTCCGAGTAACCCTGCTTTAACCCACAACGATCCATGGATAACAAACTGCATTACGCGCATACCTTTTTCTGCGGCCACCTCGCCGCCGTCGGGCGCGCTTCCGAAGTGCTGTCCGCCGACAAACGGTGGCAGGCGGAGAAGCCGCTGTCCCGCGAGGCCTACGAACGGCTCAGCAGCATCTATTACGAGAGTTTCATCGATTCGCTCATGCAGGTCGACGGACAGACCTCGGGGGCGGTCTACGCCGGCACGGCTCACCTGACCCTGGAGACCGACCGGCTCTGCACGCTGCGCCATCCCAAGCTCCCCGCCGAGAAATACGCCTTCAGGCTGTGCCGGTTCCACCTCTTCTTCTTCCCCTACGACATCTGCCTCTTCGCCATGGAGATCGCCGAGGAGCCTGAAACGACGCTCGACACGCTGATCGCCGCACACGGCATTCTGCGCGAAACCTCCTGCTATGAGACCGTAGAGCAGGGGATTCCAAAATCGCAGATCGACGCCCCGGAGTACCTCGGCCTGCTGGAAGAGATCCTGCGGCTGTGCCCTCCCCGGCCGTCGGCCGAATCCCCGCGCCAGGGACGTTTCTCCGGCCTGACCCTCACGGGCAACAAACTGAAATGTTTCCAGATCTTCATTTTGGACGACTTCTCGGACGAACTGCTCTTCGAACTGGGAACCTTGAGTCCCGTCGGCTGCGTCGCCGACCACAAACACGAATATTCCCCCTCCCAAGAGTATTACGACCGGATCATCCGCAGCCACACGGTTTCGGCATTCCGCGACTGGAAAGCGCTGGCGCTGGTCGACAGTTTCACCGTGGTTGCAAAAGGCCGCACGGCCGCGCAGATGTGGGTATGGCCCAACAGCTATTTCCGGCTGATCTACATCCATGCGCTTTACCAGAAGACGCTGCTCTTCGTCGTCAACCGGCAATTCCGCTCGGACACCAACGACCGGAAGTCCATCCGGCTGCTCCACAAAATGAAGGAACAGGAGCATTGGTACGCCTTCTCGAACATCTCCTACAACTTCCTGCCGCAGCTCATCTACCGGGCCATCGACACCGGGCTGGACATCGCCACCGAGCGCGAACAACTGCACCGCCACCTCGAACAGGAGGCCGAACGTCTCGAAAAGAACTCGGAGCGGCGGCTGGCGGGCCTTATCCTTTTCCTGACGATGCTGACCGTCTGCTCGGCGACCTACGACGGCGCGTCGCTGGTCAAGGATTATTTCGGCTGGGAAAGCGGCACGGCCCCGTTCCGGATTTTCGCCGCGCTCCTGCTCTCCGCAATCGTGATCACAAGCATCTCCGTCTGGCATTACCGGCGCAACAAATCCTGATCGGACATGGAACGAATATCCCACTCGCCCGAAGCGCTTTTCCACGTCCTGGCCCATTTCGAAGCGGCGGACGAGCCGCTGCGCGGCAGCCTGCGCCGGGCGGGATTTACCGACGAGGAGATCGACGGCCAGTTACGCATGCCGGGGTCCAAATTCCTCCGTTCTTTCGCCCGGTCTCCGGAGGAAGCCGTCGCACGGCTGCAACGGGATTTCCCCGGGTCCTTCACCGCCCTGCGCCCCGAAGCCGACGGCCGGGTGCGCCTGTCGTTCCGCTACGACGAACCCGTCGGAACGAGCGGACTGGCGTCAGATTCGGAGCTGACGTCCGCCGAGCGGGCTACGGTCCGCAGCATCCTGCGCAACGGATGCCCGGTCCGCACGGTCCGCACCTCCCGCACGATAACCACCGGCACCTGCCAACTGGTCCTCGAACGCACCGGGGAGGCCGGGTATGCCCTGCGGACGCTCTTTCCCGGTGAACTCGCTCCTCCCCTTCCCCTGCCGGGCGAAGCCCCCAACCCTTTCTGGGCGACGCATCTCCTTATCGACTTCAACTGAATCCGACCGCAACCGAAGCGGCATGCACACCGACCCCGAAACCCGTTTTACGATCAGTGCGGTGCAGATGCCGTGCATCGTGAAAAATCCCCGGATGGGTAGTACTGAAGTACGTCCCATTCGGGGATTTAAGGGATGTGCGGCAGGTGCGCCGCAATCATCGAAAACTATACCAGGCCGGAGAATCCCATAAACGCCATGGCCAAAATCCCGGCCGTGATCAGCGCGATGGGAATGCCTTTGAACGCCTTGGGCACGTCCTCGAAATCGAGACGCTCGCGGATACCCGCGAAGAGCACCAGCGCGAGGGCGAAACCGAGGGCCGTGGCCACCGAGTAAGTGACGCTCTGCAACAGGTTGAACTCCTTCTGGATCATCAGGATCGCGACGCCCAGCACGGCGCAGTTGGTGGTGATCAGGGGCAGGAAGATACCCAGCGCCTGATAGAGCGACGGCGAGAGTTTCTTGAGCATGATCTCTACCATCTGCACGAGGGCCGCGATCACGAGGATAAAGACGATCGTCTGCATGTAGACGATGTCCAGCGGCACGAGGACGTAGGTCTGAATCAGCCATGCCACGACGGCCGCAATGGCCATCACGAAGGTTACGGCGGCTCCCATGCCCAGCGAAGTCTCGACTTTCGACGACACGCCCAGGAAGGGACAGATGCCGAGGAACTGCGCCAGCACGACGTTGTTGACGAAGATGGCGCCGATGATGATTGCAAAATAGGAAAGCTCCATAACTATTTCTTGGCTAATTTGTTAAACAATACCATCAGATAGCCCAGCACCAGGAACGCTCCCGGGGCCAGCACGAAGATCAGCGGCGCGACGTCCGCAAAGCCGAGGCTGACGCCGAAGATGGCGCCGCTGCCCAGGATCTCGCGCACGGCACCGATCACAGTCAGCGCCAGCGTGAAGCCCAGGCCGATACCCACGCCGTCGAGGATCGAATCCAGCGGGGAGTTCTTCGACGCGAAGGCCTCGGCACGGCCGAGGATGATGCAGTTCACCACGATCAGCGGGATGAAGACGCCCAGCGCGCCGTACAGCGCCGGCACATAGGCCTGCATCAGCATCTGGATAATGGTCACGAACGAGGCGATCACGACGATGAACGCCGGGATGCGGACCTTGTCGGGAATGATGTTCTTGATCAGCGAAATCACGAGGTTCGACATGATCAGCACGGCCATCGTCGCCAGCCCCATGCCCATGCCGTTTTCGGCCGAAGTCGTCGTACCCAGCGTGGGGCACATGCCCAGCACCAGCACGAACGTCGGGTTGTTCCTGACGATACCGCTCGATATAATTTGCAGTTTATTCATTTTGACCTCCTTCCTGAGCCGCAGGCTCGTTGGTTTGTTCGGCGGCGGCCGTCGTCGCTCCGGATGCTACGTCCGTCGGGGCTTCGCCCGTCGCCACGCTCTTGTAAGCCATCCATGCACGGTTGATCGCGTCGACATAGGCGCGCGACGAAATCGTCGCGGCGGTCAGCGCGTCGACGTCGCCGCCGTCCTTCTTCACGGCCAGTCGGCCGTCCACAAGTTTCTTCTCTTCGAGCTTCTGCCCCTTGACGCTGCCGAGCAGGACGTTGCCTTCGTCGGCCATCTTGGTGCCGAGACCCGGGGTCTCGGTCTGCTCCAACACGTTGACGTTCACGACTTCGCCCTCGGGCGTGAAGCCCACCATCAGGCGCACCACGCCGCCGAAGCCCTGCTTGGTCATCGACTGCACGGCATAGCCGCTCACGCTGCCCCCGGCCGTCGCCGTGTAGACCGTGATCGGCATGTCGTCGATGGTCAGTTCCTCGGTCGTCGTGGCGTCGAACGCGGGAAGCACCTCGTTCAGGGCTGCCAGCGTCGCGGCCTCCTTGGCCGCCGCGATCGGCTCCACGGTAATCATATTGACGAAGCCCACTCCGGCCGAAGCCACGAGTGTGATGCCGAAGAGGACGGCCGTCATGTTCAAAAGTGTACTTTTCATGCTGTCACCTCCTCTATTTCACGCCGAAGCGCTTGGGTTTGACATATTTGTTGATCAGGGGCACGCAGGCGTTCATGATCAGGATCGCAAACGACATGCCCTCGGGATAAGCGCCCCACAAACGGATGCACATGGTGATCAGTCCGATTCCCACGGCGAAGATCACACCGCCCCGGACGGTCATCGGCGAGGTCGAATAGTCCGTGGCCATGAAGATCGCGCCGAGCATCGCACCGCCCGCCAGCACGTGGAACAGCGGAGCCGACCACAGCCAGGCTCCGGTCTTGCCGCCCGCCAGCGCGACGGCCAAGGCGAACACGGCCATCGTCACGAGCACCGTCACGGGAATATGCCACGTGATCACGCGCCGCCACAGCAGGTAGACGAATCCGCACAGCAAGGCCGCAGCGGCCACCTCGCCCAGCGAACCGGGAATGTTGCCCAGCACCAAATCCTGCACGTCGAGCACATTGGGACACGCGCCGTTTTTCACGGCCGCCAGCGGCGTGGCGCCCGAAAGGGCGTCGAACGAGCCGTTCACGGGCAGAGGCCAGGTAGTCATCTGCACCGGATAGGCGATCAGCAGGAACACGCGTCCCACCAGCGCGGGGTTGAAGGGGTTCTTGCCCAGGCCGCCGAAGGTCATCTTGGCGACGGCGATGGCCACGAAAGCGCCCATCACGACGATCCACCAGGGAATCGACGCCGGGAGGTTGAAGGCGAGCAGCACGCCGGTCACCACGGCCGACCAGTTGCCGACGGTGGTCGCGCCGCGGACCATGAATTTCTGAATCAGGTACTCGATCACCACGCACGACACCACGGAAAGGGCCGTAACGCGCAGCACGTCCAGTCCGAAGACCACCGTCGACACGACCAGCGCGGGCATCAGCGCGATCACGACATCGCGCATGATCCGGGTCGTCGACTGGGCCGTCTGCACATGGGGTGCGGGAGCCACAATGAGTTTATTAGCCATATCTATACTGTTTTTTCATTTACTTTTTAGGTGCTGCGGCGGCTCGTGCGCGGATCAGGCCCATCACGGTCTGCTTGCCGAGGCGCACCCAGTCCAGCAGCGGCAGATAGGCCGGACACGTCGACTGGCAGCAGCCGCACTCGATGCACGAGGTGATCATCAGCGTTTCCAGTTCGTCCCAGCCCTTCTTCTGGGTCATCTTCGAGAGGTAATAGGGTTCCAGTCCCATCGGGCAGGCGGAGACGCACTTGGCGCACTTGATGCACTGCGTCGCCTCGCGGCGCTGTGCGTCGCGGCCCGACATGACGGTGATTCCCGAGCAGCCCTTCGTCACGGGCGAGTCGAGGTTGACCATCGCCCGGCCCATCATCGGACCGCCGTTGATCACCTTGCCGGCATCCTCGGGAAGGCCTCCCGCGGCCTCCAGCAGCGCCGAGACCGGCGTCCCCATACGGGTCAGCAGGTTCTTCGGCTCCTTCACGCTCTTGCCGGTGACGGTCACCACGCGCTCGATCAGCGGTTTGTTCTTCAGCACGGCCTGGTAGACCGCCAATGCCGTCGAGGCGTTGCACACCACGGCTCCCACGTCGATCGGCAGTGCGGGCGGAGGCGGGACCTGACGTCCCGTGACGGCCGCGATCAGCTGTTTCTCACCGCCCTGCGGATACATCACCTTCAGAGGCACGACCTCGATGCCCGAATACCCGGCCACGATCCGCCGAAGGAGCGCAATGGCGTCGGGCTTGTTGTTCTCGATACCGATGCACGCCTTCCCGACGCCCACGGCCTTCATCAGGATCGTAACGCCCATCACCAGCTCCTCGCCGTGCTCCAGCATTGTGCGGTGGTCGGAAGTGAGGTACGGCTCGCACTCCACACCGTTGATGATGACGACTTCGGCCTTCTTTCCGGGAGGCACCGAAAGTTTCACGTGCGTGGGGAACGTCGCGCCGCCCATGCCGACGATGCCGGCGTCCTTGATCTTGGCGATGATCTCCTGCGCCGAGAAAGGGCAGACCTTCACCAGCGCGTCCGAACGGTCGATGCCCTCGACCCAGTCGTCGCCCTCGCGCTTGATGGTGATCATCATCTGGCGCAGACCCTGGCCGTTGACGGCCATATCGACAGCCGTCACCGTACCCGACACCGGGGAGTGAATGTTGGCCGACATGAAACTGCCGGCTTCGGCGATGAGCTGGCCCGTGAGCACCTTGTCGCCTTTGGCGACCTTGGCTACTGCCGGGGCACCGATGTGCTGTGCGAGGGGAATCGTCACCACGTCGGGCAGCGGCAGTACCTCGATCGGCTTGGCGCAGCTCAACTTATTTTCCGACGGATGGACTCCGCCCATTGGAAATGTCTTCATAGTTGGAATTCCTTTTTTACGATTCTTTGTTAGCAGCAGGCGTGGCTTCGGCCTTGGGAGCCGTTTCGGCCTTCGGCGCAGCGGGAGCCGGAACGGATTCGGCCTTCGGAGCGGCGGGTGCGGATTCAGTTTTCGGAGCCGCTTCGGCCTTCGGAGCGGCGGGGGCTGCCGGAGCGGCCTTCGGGGCTTTGGGCAGCGGGTCCATGCCGACGAGCCGGATGGCTCCCGTGGGACATTCGTTCACACACTTGCGGCAGAGTTTGCACTTCTGCGGGTCGATGTAGGCGAGGTTGTTCTCCACGGTGATGGCGTCGAAAGCGCATACTTTCACACACTTGCCGCAGCCGATACACCCTGCCTTGCAGGCCTTCATCACCACGGCTCCCTTATCCTTCGACACGCACGACACGTAGACCGCGCGGTTCTTGGGCCATTTCTTCCGCAATTCGATGATCATTTTCGGACACGCCTTCACGCAGGCGCCGCAGGCCGTGCACTTGTCGGCGTCGACCTCCGGAAGCCCCGTTTCCGGGTTGATGTGAATGGCGTCGAAGGCGCAGACCGCAACGCAGTCGCCGAAGCCGAGACAGCCGAACGCGCAGCCCGTCTCGCCCACGTAGAGCGACGCAGCCACGGCACACGACTTGGCCCCGTTGTACTCGTTGGTGCGGGGACGCTTCTCGCACGTGCCGCCGCAGCGGACGGTCGCCACCTCGGGCTGCTTTTCGGCAGCGGCTTTTCCGAGGTACGCGGCCACGGACTTCATCGTCTCGCCGCCGCCCACGGGGCAGAAGAGCGCCGAGATGTCGTCCCGCTTCACAAGCGCATCGGCCAGTCCCCGGCATCCGGCGAATCCGCAGCCGCCGCAGTTGGCCCCGGGGAGCATCTTCTCCACCTCGTCGATCCGCGGGTCCTCCTCGACGCGGAACTTCTGCGCCACGAAATAGAGGATTACCGCCGAGAGCACTCCCAGCGCACACAGCGTCAGGATCGTGTAAAGTAATACTTCCATCAGATTTTTGTTATTGTAAATTGAATTGTGTGTTCGATTTTCCGCCGGAAGAGCCACAGCACGAAATAATAAACGCCCACGCCCGCAATAGCGGCGAGGGCGCCCGCACCTTCGCTCCACCCGGCGACGGCGATCGTCCCGGCCAGAACGGCCAGCAGGACGGCCAGCGCACCGACATAGGCCAGCACGACGGCGCGTACGCCGGCACTCCGCCGCACGCCGACCATCACCTCCCCGCCGACGGCATACTGCCCGGCCTCGGGGGTCGCCACGGCGACGATCTTGTCCTGCGCCTCGGCCAGGCCGCACGCCTGGCGGGCCTTGCAGGTTCCGCAGGCGCTCCGGGAGGTGATCCGCACATAGACCGTGTCGCGCTCCGTACGTTCCACCACGCCGCTGTGTTCGATCAAATCCGCCACGCCCTAATCTCCGTATTTATTGGTGAGGGGCATCAGCCGCTCGTGTCCGAACGTGCACGACGAGAGCCGCAGCACGGGCGGGAACTGGTAACGTTTCTTCTCGTTGCGCATGATCATGGCGTGGATCTTCTCCACCACCTCCGAGTCGAAGCCGGCATTGACGATCTCCTCGCGGTGCTGCCCCTCCTCGATCATGCGGAACAGGATGGCGTCCACCACCTCGTAGGGCGGCAGAATGTCGCTGTCCTTCTGCCCGGGATGCAGTTCCGACGAAGGTTCCTTGGTCAGGATGCTTTCGGGAATCGGGTTGCCCTGCGTCCGGTTGATATAGCGTGCCACGTCGTACATTTCGCTCTTGTAGAGGTCGCCCGTGGGGCTGAAAGCGCCCGCCGTGTCGCCGTACAGGGTGCAGAGACCCAGCGCGTTCTCACTCTTGTTCGAGGAGTTCAGCAGGATGTAGTCCGTCTTGTTCTGGAGGGCCATCAGCAGCACCGTGCGGATGCGCGTCTGGATATTCTCCTCCGTGGCGTCGAACTCCGTGCCGCCGATGACCGGCTTGAGGGTGTTCACCACGCTGGTATAGATTTCCGAGATCGGAATGACGTTGTATTCGATGCCGAGGTTGCGCGCCAGCTCCTTGGCGTCCTCCACCGACTCGTGGGACGAGAAGGGCGAGGGCATCAGCAGCGCGCGGACATTCTCCGCCCCCAGTGCATCAGCGGCGATCGAGGCCACCACGGCCGAGTCGATGCCGCCCGAAAGGCCGATCGAGGCCTTCCGGTAGCCGTTCTTGCGGAAGAAATCCCGCAGTCCGCAGCGGGCCGCCTCGTAGACCAGGCGCGTGCGGTCGTTGTAGGTCGAGGGGATCGTGATCGGCACCGCTTCGGCGTCGGTGTCGAAAATCCGGAAATCCTCCTCGAAATTCTTCATCATCAGCACCAGTTCTCCGCGGCTGTTCAGCGCGCCCGACGTGCCGTCGTAGACGATGTCGGTCGAACCGCCCACCTGATTGACCAGCACGAGGTTCTTGCTCTCGACGAAAGCCAGGTTGCGCATCATCTCGTAACGGTAGGTCATGGTTCCCTTGCCGTATTTGCGGGCGTTGATCGAAATGACCGTCTCGACCGACTGGTCGAAGTCACGCTCGCGGCTCAAATCGTCGCCCACGATGATCGCGCATTTGTGGCCCTTGATCGTGGCGTATTCATAGCCTTTCGACGGGACCAGGAAACCCATTTCACGACGCGCCGTGATGTATTTCTTGCCGATGTAGCGCAGCACCTTGCGGTCCTGGATCAGCGCCGCGGCGCTGATCGTGCCGTCCGCCGTGAGGATCGGAAGACCGACGATGGCGGCGATGCCGTCGCAGCAGGAGGCGATTTCGACCAGGGCGTCCTCGCAGAGTTCGAGGAAGGTCGTCTTACGCAGCAGGTCGAAGGCAGGGGTTCCGCTCACGGCCTGCTCGGCAAAAATCACCAGATCGGCGCACTGCGATTTCGCTTTGTGAATGGAGTCGATGATCTTCGAGGCATTGCCGTCCACGTCTCCGATCGTGTAATTCAGCTGAGCTATGGCTATTTTCATGCGAGTAATTTAAGTCCGGAAATTACGACTTTGCAAAGTTAAGGATTATTTGCAAAAGTCGGAAAGATTTTCAATGTTAATAAATTAACATTTCCGCATTTACGAAAATATTTAAAAACAGCGAAAAGGCTCCCGGAAAATCCGGGAGCCTTTTCGCTGTTCATATCGTCTCTATTCCTGCGCTTCGTCGGGATCGGCGACGAGGATGCGTCCGCAGTATTCGCAGATGATGATCTTCTTGCCCTGGCGGATGTCCACCTGACGCTGGGGCGGGATGCGGTTGAAGCAGCCCCCGCAGGCGTCGCGCTTGACGGTCACCACCGCCAGTCCGTTGCGGACGTTGCGGCGGATGCGGTCGTAAGCCGACAGCAGGCGTTCGTCGATCTTCTCCTTGACGCGCTCGCCCTGCACGGCGTATTCCGCCACCAGCGGAGCCGTCTCGGCCTCGATGCCCTCCAGTTCGGCCTTTTTGGCCGCGAGGTCGGCAGCGCGCTCCGTGGAGAGGTTCTCGGCCTCCTCCAGCTGGAGTTTCTTGGCCTTCACGCCGGCGGAATACTCCTTCAGGCGCTTCTCGGCCAGCTCGATTTCGAGTTCCTGATACTCGATCTCCTTGGTGATGGCGTCGAACTCGCGGTTGTTGCGCACGTTGTTCTGCTGCTCCTTGTAGTTGCCGATCATGATTTTAGCCTGGTCCACCTCGCGCTTGCGCTGCTTGGTCAGCGTATTCAGCTCCTCGATCTCGGCGTTGATGTGTTCGATGCGGGTTTTCATCCCGGCCATCTCATCCTCGAGATCCTGAACCTCGAGAGGCAGTTCACCTTTCACCTTGTTGATTTCGTCGATTTTGCTGTCGATCTTCTGCAGCTCATAGAGCGCCATGATCTTCTCCTGCATCGAATAATCGACGTCGGCCGTCTTCTTTTGCGTTGCCATATATTGTCTTTATAGTTTAGACTTAAACCAGATAGTTTACCGGATTGCGCGAGCGTTCACTCTTGCGAACCGCAAAGGTACATAAATTTTTCGATAAAATATCAAATATTAATTGAATTGCGCAATATTCGCTTTCGAAATGGCCTATATCCGCTACTGTGAGGGCCTTATCGGGCGTCATGAAGTCGTTGTACTTCATGTCGGCGGTGATGTAGATGTCGGCCCCGGCGCGGCGTGCTTCGCCGATCAGCGAGGCCCCGGCCCCGGTGCAGACCGCCACGCGGCGCACCTCGGATGTAGCTATGTCACTGTACCGTACGACGCTTACCTCAAGCCGCCGTTGAATGATCCGCATAAATTCCAAGGTATCAACCATTTCCGGCAATTCGCCCACGGCGCCGAACCCCGCGCCGTCCCCCGCCTCCGAAGGCTGGAGTACCCGGAGGTTCCCCACGCCCAGCATTTCGGCCAGCCGCCAGCTCATGCCCCCGGGGGCGCTGTCGAGATTGGTGTGGCAGGCGTAGAGCGCGATTCGGCTGCGGATGGCCCGCTCGACACACCGCTCGACGGGATCGGCCGAATTGAACCGCTTGAGCGCGCGGAAGACGATCGGATGGTGCGTGATCACCAGATCGCACCCTTCGGCTTCGGCCTCGTCCAGCACCTCCTCCGTAACGTCCACGGCCAGCAGGGCCTTGTGCACCTCGTCGTCGGGGCGGCCGACGATAAGTCCCGCATTGTCATACGATTCCTGCCATTCAAGCGGGGCAAAGCGTTCGATGACATCGGTTATCTGTTTGATAGTCATAACGTATAATTTATATCGTTTTTCATCGCGGTACACCGCGGTCCTCTTTTCACACCTTTTGGTGGCAACCGACGCACGCAGCGCGCGTAGAGGCCGCTTGCGGACTATGCCGCGCCAGAAGGAGGAAAACGAGCGCAGCGAAGTTAAAAGGTGTCCAAAACCATCCGCATGTCGTTCTCCGCGGGACCGGCCCACGCCCCTCGTTGAGCGGGCGCAGTAAGATCAGGCCTTTACAGCCTTCCGCTCCGGGCACTCGGGACTCAAGCCGGTCCGTTTCCGCTCCGAACGATAATGCGGAATCTTAAACGCCGCTTCGCGACATAATACCCCCACGGATCGGGAGCGTCTTTACGAACAATCCTTAAAACAACGACTGCTCGTAGAAGGCGAACAGCTCCTTGTTTTCGACCTCCTCCTTCTTGCGGCGGGGCTTGCGGACGGTGCGTTTGACGGCAGGCTGCGCGGCGGCATCCCCGGCGGCGTCCGACGGCTCGGCGATCTTCACCACGGCCTTGGCCCGGCGGCGGCGCACGGGCGTTTCAGCGGCGGCAGCGGTATCATCGGCGGCAGCGGCGGAGGCATCGGCATCGGCCATATCGGCATCCGAAGCCGCCACGATCTCACCCTCCCCGGCTTTCAGGTCCTCACGGACCTCGACCAGCAGGGCGCGGATACGCTGCAACCGCTCCATCAGCTCGGCGTCACGGTCCACGCCGCTCTCGGAGGGCGCTTTCCGGAGCGCCTTCTTGGCCCCTTCGAGCGTCATGCCGCGCTCCTTGACCAGGTGGTAGATCATCTTGAGATTCTCGACGTCCTCCGGCGAGAAGAGGCGGTTGCCTTTCTTGTTGCGCTTGGGGCGAAGAATGCTGAACTGCGACTCCCAATGGCGGATCAGCGACGTATTGACGTCGAACATCTCGGCCACCTCGCCCATCGAATAAAAAAGTTTATCGGCCATATCTATCGTTTTATAATTCGCAATGAGTTGGGATAGAGGTTATTCACCCGTGCGCCGATCCGCTTGGCGAATCCCAGCGCATGTCCCCGCGAGCACACGAGGTTCATCCCCTCGGCCAGTCCCCCGGCGGCGACGTCCTGCCGGCGCAGGAAGCGCAGCGCCTCCGCTTCGTCCAGCTCTGCAACAGGCAGCGCCCCGCGGCAGAGTCCGTCGAAAAAGGCCAGCGCGGGATCGGGCTTCAACACGCCCTTGAACACCTGCCCCAGCGCCACGCCCGAATAGATCACGGGCAGCGCCCCGGAAAGCAGGCGGACCGCATCCGTCTGCGCGGCGTACCACGCATAGCAGGTGTCGGCCACCGCGGCGAAGCGCATCCCGTCGGGGTCCCGCACCCAGCGGGCCAGTTCGCCGGCGGTCTTCCGGTCCACGGCCGCAAATACCGTGCGACGCGCCTTCGGCGTACGCACGCGGCCCCCGGTGTCGAACGACTTGCGGGCCACGGCGGCGAAGAACCCTTCGCCGCAGGTCCGGTGGGGATAGAACCGGAACGTACGGAACGCTCCGACACGACCGCAGACGATGCCCCACGCATCTTCCACAGCCGTTTCTTCCGACTCGGCGATCTCGTCGCCGGCCCACGCCGCCATCCGCTCCAGCGCACCTTCGTCCTCGTCGCGGTTGAACGTGCAGGTGCTGTACACGAGCGTGCCGCCCGGCCGCAGCGCCCGCCACGCCTCGCGCAGGATTTCGTCCTGCCGCACGGCGCATTGTCTCACGTTGCCTTCGCTCCACTCGCCGCGGGCGTCGGGGTCCTTGCGGAACATCCCCTCGCCCGAGCAGGGGGCATCGACGGCCACCACGTCGAACCACGCCTCGAAATCGCCCAGCGCACGCGGCTCGCAGGTCGTGACGGCCACGTTGCCCGTGCCCCACTTGCGCACGTTGTCCGCCAGCACCGAGGCGCGGCGGCGGTCGATCTCGTTGGCGACGACCAGCCCGTCGGGTCCGGCCAGCGACGCATAGAGCGTCGTCTTGCCGCCCGGAGCCGCACACAGGTCGAGGATGCGCGCCCCTTCGGTACGGACCGCAGCGAGCAGGTGCCCCACGAACTGCGACGAAGCCTCCTGGACGTAGTAGGCTCCGGCATGGAAATCGGGATCGAGCGTGAAGGGCGGGCGCACGGCGAGGTAACGCCCGTCGCGGTTCCACGGCACGCGCCCGGCGATCTCCAAAGCGGGAAGTCCGGCGGTCTCCGAAGCGGGAGGTCCGATGGCCTCCAGAGCAGAAAACCCGGTATCAGGTCCGGCGGAAGCCTTATCCGTCCCGGTCTTCGCCGGGTTCAGCCGCACCGACACCGGCGGCTCCGCGTCGAGCGCCGCGCAGAGGGCCGCGCCCTCCGTCTCACCGAGGTCGCGCAGGACCCGTTCCACGAATTTCGCAGGCAGCGTCATGCGCTATTCCCTGGCTTTGAGCGCGTCGAGACGCGCGCAGATCCGTTCCAGCACCGCGGGATTCGAGACGAAATCCTCGTGGTCCTTGTCCACGACGAGCACCTCGCCCTCGTAGATGTTGTCGATCCAGTGGTTGTATTTGTTATTCAGCCGCTTGAGGTACAGTTCGTCGATGTTCATCTCGTACTCGCGGCCGCGCTTGCGGATCTGCGAAATGAGCGTCGGAACGCTCGCCTTGAGGTAGATCAGCAGGTCGGGTTTGGGGATGAGCGTTGTCACCAGCCGGAAAATCTTCATGTAGGTCTCGATGTCGCGCGTGGCCATCAGTCCCATTTCATGCAGGTTGTCGGCGAAGATGTGCGCATCCTCGTAGATCGTGCGGTCCTGGAAAATCACCCCCGACTTGCAGCCGGAGATCATGTCCATCGTCTGCTGGATGCGGCTCCCGAGGAACGAAATCTGAAGGTTGAACGCCCAGCGGTTCATGTCCTCGTAGAAGTCGCCGATATAGGGGTTGTCGCACTCCTCGAGGTAGCACTTGGCGTCGTAACGCTTCGTAAGGATCTGGGTAAGCGTCGTCTTGCCGCTCCCGATGTTTCCGGCTATGGCTATGTACATAGTGGTATAGGGTTTTATATTTTCAATCGTTTTCTCGCCTCCGACCCTTGTATGCCCGCCGCCTCCGGCGTCGTCTACAGGTCTGACCCTCCCCGGCTAAAAGCCGGGATTCAGGGGCGATGTAAGGCTACTGCACTCGGACTCAATTCCACGCTTCCATTCCCAAAAGCCGTTTCTTAAACGGCCCCCGGAGAGGACTTGTCGCAGCGCGGCCGGGATTTCGACCGAAATGCGGGCGGAAAAGTCTGCCGAAATTTTCAACTTTCAACTTTCAAAATGTCGTCGGCCACGCGGCGGTCGTTGACCAGCCGCGGAACCTTGTTCTTACCGCGCGCGCGCATCCACGCGAGGAACCGCCCGCGCTCCACGACCGTCAGGCGCTGGCGTTCGAGCGTGGTCCGCCGCTTGGCGTCGTAGTCCGAATTGACGGCCCGCAGCTCCCCGTCGAGCGTCCCGGCGAAGCGTTCGAGGCTGTCCGGCTCGCGTTCGAACTCCACAATCCACTCGTGTGCGCCCCGTTCGCGGAGCGACATGTAGCACGGCGCGACGCTGTATTCGCTCACGACGGCCCCCGTCTTCCGGCAGGCGGCCAGCAGCGCGCGTTCGGCGTTGTCGACGATCAGTTCCTCGCCGAAAACGTTGATATACTGCCGTGTGCGCCCCGCAAAGCGGATGCGGTAAGGGTTCGTCGAGGTAAATTCCACCGTGTCGCCGATCTCGTAACGCCACAGGCCGTTGTTCGACGTGATCAGCACGGCGTAGACCTTTCCGCACTCCACGCCTTCGAGCGGCACGATCTGCGTCCCGCTGCGGAACTCGAAGAAGGTCCCGTAATCCAGCATCAGCAGCATGTCGCTGCGCGACGGATCGTCGGCCATGGCGAAAAATCCCTCCGACGCGTTATAGGTCTCCATGTATTTCATCCTCTCCGAAGGAATCAGCTCCTCGAACGTCGTCCGGTAGGGCGCGAACTCCACGCCCCCGTGGGCGAACATCTCCAGCCCGGGCCACACCTCCAGCAGATTTTTCTTACCCGTATACTCCAGCACCCGGCGCATCAGCGCGAGGTTCCACGACGGAACGCCCGCAAAGGCCGTGATCGGTTCGCCGACGCATTCGCGGCAGATGGCGGCGCATTTCTCGTCGAAATCGGGGATGATCGCCGTCTCGACCTTCGGCGCCCGGAACCACCCGCTCCAGAAGGTCGTCTCGTGGATCAGCAGCGCCGAAAGGTCCCCGACCAGGTTGCGACCCTCGCGGCTGCACGATCCGCCGAGCGTCAGGGTCTTGCCCTCGAAGACACGGGTCCTGGGGTTGTTGGCCGAAAAGACCGTCGCCACGTCGCGCATGCCCAGCGTATGGTTCCACCACAGCGACTCCATCGTCACGGGGATGTATTTGCTCCTGTCGGAAGTCGTGCCCGACGAACGGGCGAACAGCGACACACGCCCCGGAGCCGTGACGCTCCGCACGCCCTCCATCATCCGTTCGATATAGGGCTTGAAGGTCTCGTAGTCGAACGTCTCCACCTGCGACTGGAACCGCTCCACCGAACGGATGTGCCGCAAATCGTAGCGGTCGCCGAACTCCGTGAAGCGCCCCCGGCGCAACAGCTGCCGGAACATCCGCGCCTGCGTCTCGGCAGGACGGCGGCGAAAACGGTCGATGGCCCGCTCGCGCTGCGAGAACCAGGCTTTGAGAAGTATGTTTCGAAAGGACATTACGCTAATTAAAATAATACCCCACCTTCCCCACCGAACCCGGCATGGCGAAGACCACCACACGGTCGTAGGGGATTATTTCCATGTTGTCGACGGCGATGAAAACCTTGTCGCCGCGGACGATGCCGCCGATGATCGTATCCTCCGGCAGCCCGAGGTCCTTGATCCGCGCCTTCGTGGCCGGGGAGTTGGGCTTGACGATGAATTCCAGCACCTCGGCGTCGCTCCCCGTCAGGCACTTGATGGCCTGCACGTCGGTCGACATCGTGAAGCGGAAAATGTTCGACGCGGTCACCAGCTTCTTGTTGATGATCGTGTCGATGCCGATCGACTCGGCGAGGTTAATGTAATTGAGATTCTCGACCTCGGCGATCACCTTCTTGACCCCCATGCGCTTGGCCAGCATCGCCGCCAGGATGTTGGTCTCGCTGCGCCCCGTCACGGCCACGAAGGCGTCCATGTTCGAAAGCCCCTCCTCCATCATCGCCTCGGTGTTGCGGCCGTCCTCGTTGATGATCAGCGTCTTGTCGAGCGTCTCGGCCAGCCGGTAGGCCTTCTCGGCGTTATAGTCGATCAGTTTGATGTTCACCTCGTCCTGCAGCTCGGTGGCGATGCGGATGCCGATGCGCGAACCGCCGAGGATCATCATGTTCTTGATCTCGATGTTCGACTGGCCCGAAAACTCCATCACCTCACGCACGGCGTCCTGGCGGGCGATGACGTAGATCACGTCGCCCTCCATGAACTGTTCGCCCTCGCGCGGAATGATCGTCTGCCCGCCGCGCGTGATGGCCACCGTGCGGTAGCTCAACGGAGCCTGGTCGTCGTCGAAACCCGTGAGCACCTCCCCCACCAGCGGCGAGGCCGGTTCGAGGCGGAAAACCACGAGCGAAAGCTTGCCGCTCGAAAAATCGACGTACTCCGTGGTCGAGGTGTGTCCCAGCAGGTTGATCACCTCGCGGGCCGCCACCTTCTCGGGGTAGAACAGGTAGTCGATGCCCATGTCGATGAACATCTCCTTGTTGTTGGGTTCGAGGTATTCGTTGTTGTCGATGCGGGCGATGGATTTCCGCGCGCCGAGCTTCTTGGCCAGCATCGCCGCCACGACGTTGTCGTTCTCCTCGTGGTTGACGGCGATGAACAGGTCGCACTTGCGCACCGAAGCCTTGCGCAGCACGGCGAAGGTCGTCGAGTCGCCCTCGACGGTGATCACGTCGGCCAGGCTGCCCACCTCGGAGAGCAGTTTCTGGTCGCTGTCGATGATGGTGATGTCGTGGCCGTTGCCGCTGAGCATCCGGGCCAGGTGACTGCCCATCTCGCCGGCACCCGCTATCACGATTTTCATAGTTGCGTCTGTTTAGTCAGCACAATATGTCGGCCCGGAACATTCGGGCAACATTTTTGCAATTTATCTTACAAATGTATACATTTGTCCCCGAAACCCCAAATTTCGGGTAGTAAAAAAACGGAATCCTATGCCAACGTGGTTAATCGTCCTGCTTTGCGCCATCCTCGCCGTCGGGCTGTTCGTACTGGGCATGTCCCTCACGCTGATGATCAAGGGTCACAACATCGACTCGGAGATCTCGACCAATAAGAATATGCAGAAACTCGGCATCAAATGCGCCGTGCACGAGACGCGCGAGGCGGACGGCGGGGCCGACTGCTCCGGCAGCCAGCCCGCAGGCTGCTCGGGCAACTGCGGAGCCTGCGACATCGAGGAACCCCGGACGGAAAAGCGAAAATAGAGAGGAGCGGCGCTCCTCTCTACTTTTTTACAGCTTGCAGAACTTCGACCGGCAGACGAACCACGGGTTGCGGAGGTCCTCCTCGTTGTAGAGCAGTTCCCGGCTGTCGGGAAGCGTGCGGGTGCTGCCGCCGGCCTCGGCGAGAATCAGCTCCCCCGCCGCCGTGTCCCACTCGTAGGTGTGCGTCGTGCGGACGTAGTAGTCGACGCGGCCTTCGGCCAGCAGGCAGAACTTATAGGAACTGCCCTGCTCGACGATCTCCAGGTCGGGATGCCGCTCGCGAAGGCGGGCGACATGCTCCCGGGTCTCGGGCGTCTGGTGCGAACGCGAAAGGGCCACGCGCGGATGAGCGTGGTGCGCCTCCCCGGCCAGCGGCAGCGGCGTCCAATTGCGGACGATCTCGTCGTAGGTATACTCCGCAGCGGCGTCCGGCGCGATATGCTCCTTGAGGTACGAACCCGAATCGCGGCCCGCAATGTACATCTTTTCGAAATAGGGAACATAAATAACCGCCCCCATGCAGACGTTGTTCTCCATCAGGGCGATGTTGACCGTAAATTCGTTGTTGCCTTTGATAAATTCGACCGTGCCGTCCAGCGGATCGACCAGCCAGTACAGCTCCCAGTTGCGGCGTTCGTCGTAGCCCATCTCCCGACCCTCCTCCGAAAGGATCGGGATGCGTGTGGGACCGAGGTATTCGCGGATGGTCTTGTGCGCGACGCGGTCGGCCAGCGTGATCGGGGTTTTATCGTCTTTGAGGCTTATGTCGTAATCGTCGAGATTCTTGTAAACGTGCATGATCGAGGCTCCGGCTCTGACTGCCGCATTGAACAGCGGCGGCAGCAGATACATTCTCACCTTGTCGTTAATCATCGTAACTCGTATTTTGGGATCGGTAATTTTTATTGCCATGGTAAAGGTAACAAGAATTTATGATATCGAAAAATTTTCAGTGCCTTAATAATGTCTGAAAAGGCGGCTCCATGCCGTGAGGTTGCCCGGGACCCAAGGGACCGCGCCGCCCGCAAGCCGCGCGGCATACTCCCCGCCGGCCCAGACCAGCGCAAGGGTCGCGAGTGCGGCGGCGGCTGTCCACCACCCCGCTGCCGCAGCGGCGACGAAGGCCGCGGCAAGCGCCGCCGCAGCCAGTCCGCGCAGCCACCCCGGCATCCGGGTCCCGGAGCGCGGCGCGGCCAGCAGGGGTTCCCACAACCTCCTCCTCCGGCCGCGGGGAATCCCGCGCAGCGGGCGCATCCCGAAACCGCCGGCCGCGACCACCGCCTCGCGGCTCAACAAGGCGGCAGGTTCGCCCAGGGGCGAGCGTATGAGGTCGAGGCTCCCCGGCCGGCCTTCGCCCAGTTCGGCGACGAGCCGCTCGACGGTCCCGGGCAGCAGGAAGCATCCTGTGCGGACGGGCAGCAGGTAGTCGTAGGCGGCCACCGACGCCGCGGCATCGAAATCGCCCGCCTCCGAATCCCAGGCCCGGTCGACGAGCACCAGCCGCCGGAAACACCGCCTGCGCGAACGCCCCAGCGCACGGACGCCCGAGACTTCGAGTTCGCCCGAACAGGCCCACTCGACACGGATCATGCGGTAGCGCGCCACCAGTGCGGCAAATTCCGCGGCGTGACGACGGGCGTCGAGCACCACGATCACCTCGTACCGCGAGTATTCGGGGGAGAGGAGATTTTCGATCTGCGCCGCATTCGTCACGCCGCTGCACAGGACCGAGATGCCGATACCGTCGGGAGCGTCGCTGGAAGCCCTGCGCACGGCGTTCAGCAACAGCCGTTTGTCACGGGCACGGGAGATGAGCAGCAGCAGCGCGCCCACGCATGCCGCCGTCGCAGCGAACAGCAGGAGAAGGATCAGCTTCATGCCAGGCTGCGTTTATAGGTTTGCACGAGCGATTCGCAATAGGGCCGCTCGCGCTCGTCGAGCAGCCGCCGGAGCGGTCCCGGGGAATAACCCTCGGCGACGACGTAGCGCAGCAGGGCCTTGCGTTCGGCGGGGGACATGGCCGACAGCCGCCCGGAAACGGCCCGCCGCGTCAGCGGACGGCGCAGAGCGCAGAGCGTATAGAGCGCCTCGCGCACCAGCTCCGGGTTTTCGTCCCCGGACACGATGCGCAGCAGGAGCCGCTCGGCCTCCTCGATACCGAACTGCCGCACGATGTTCAGCCCCACGATCCGCAGGTTGCGGCTTGGCGACCCGATGAGGGGTTCGTAGGCGATCGGCAGCATTCCGCGCCGCAGGACGGCCATGATCTCCCCCACTTCGCAGGCCGAAAAGGGATCGGGGTATTCGGCCATCAGCCGAAGGGCCGTCGAAGGGTCGGCGGCAAGCCGCACCATCAGCGACTGGAAACGCACGTAACGGTTGCGGCTCGCGGCATAACGCGCGGCGCGCTCCCCCGCCGCAGCGCCGGCGGGCAGGCGCGAGAGCAGCAGCAGGCAGCGCGCCCGGCGGTAGGCCCGGGAGCGGGCCGTGCGGCGGAGCAGCCAGTCATCGAGTCCGTACTCCGCGACGATGCGCCGCAGGGGCGCGGCGTCCAGTCCGTAGGTGACGTCGGCCAGTCCGGCGATGGTCTCGGCGAGAAGCAGCCGGGCGCCGACGCGGCGGATCATGGGAAAACGCGGCGCAGGCCCCTCGCCTGCGAGCAGGTAAAGCATCACGATACGCAGGTATTTCGTGCGCAGAACGGCGTCGCGGCTGCGCCGCCTCCGGGCGCGGAGTCCGGCCGCGCCGAGCAGCGACAGCAGGACGAATGTCCCGGCCGCCGCAAGCGCCGTATAGAGAATCAGAAGCGTTTCGGTCATAACTGTCGGTTCAAGGCGTTGGCGATCTTCGTCCGCAATCGCTGGAGGCTTACGGGAAAGGTCATGTACTGGTCGACGCCGCACTCCAGCAGGCTCAGCACGGTCTGTTCGGCGTGCTGCCACGCCACGACATAGACCAGCGGCCGTTTGAGGCCGGCGGGGCGCAGCGTGCGCACCACGTCGCAGCCCGAGAAGAAGGCCGAAGTCCCCACGACGATCACCAGATCGAACAGCATGCGCCGGGCCATGCGCTGCATGTCGGATACGTCCGATGCGCAGCGCACGTCGGCCTGCATGTCGGCGAGCGAAAGCCGGATCACGTCGCGCAGGAACTCCTCGTCGGAAACAATCAATATTCGGTGCATGTCCTTCCGCCGGCTTTGCCGGCAGCGTCTGCCGCGCCCAAAACCGTGCCAGAGGCGCGCCGGGACAAAAAAAATTGCAGGTTGTGTTGTTTATAAGATAAATATGCGTATATTTGCACTCCGAATTTATGTTCAAATACATAATCGACTTAAATGTACGTTATAGTAGAGATTGCAGGTCAGCAATTTAAAGCTGAAAAAGGTCGGAAACTTTATGTCCACCGTCTTCAGGGCGAAGAAAATTCGTCCGTAAGTTTCGACAAAGTCCTGCTCACAGACAACGACGGTCAGGTTAAAGTCGGCGCACCTGTAGTGAAAGGCGCCGCAGTGAAGTGCAAGATCCTGAAGCATCTGAAGGATGACAAGGTTCTGGTGTTCAAAAAGAAACGTCGCACGGGCTACCAGAAGTGCAACGGACACCGCCAGTACCTGACGCAGATTCTCGTCGAGGAAATCGTTGCATAACCTTTAAAAACTGAATCAACATGGCACACAAGAAAGGTGTAGGTAGTTCGAAGAACGGCCGCGAGTCGGAAAGCAAGCGACTCGGCATCAAACTGTTCGGCGGTCAGTTCGCAAAGGCGGGCAACATCATCGTTCGCCAGCGCGGCACGGTGCACAACGCCGGTGAAAACGTAGGCATGGGCAAGGACCACACGCTCTTCGCACTCGTAGACGGAACGGTAGAATTCTGCAAGAAGAGCGAAGGAAAATCTTACGTAAGCGTTTCCCCGCTCAGCGAGTAAACAAAACAACGAAAACGATAAAAAGCGGTCTCCTCCGGGAAGCCGCTTTTTTCGTGTGCCTGTCTCAAGAACAATCGGGGACGGAACCTTCCGCCGGGTGAAACTTTAGTATGTAGTGACGTATTGGCCGTCGGCCCGTCCCCGAAAAAGAAAGGGGCGGCGGATGGGATCCTGTCGGAGAACTCTCCTGTGACGCCTCTGTACACCCGTCGTTCGGAAACGAACGGCAAAACAGGAATCCCATAGGAAGAATGTTGTCTGTGACGCCTAAATCACAGCCACCGCCCCAAAAATCCAACTGGGGCGACGACACGGGGATTTCTTCTGAAATCCCGACCGTAGTGCAACGGCCGGACGCCGCCCCGGAATAATGACCGCGCGGCTTTGTTCCCAACAAAAAAGCGCGAGTCGGACCCTCTCAATGCTGGCCTTAGGGAGCCATGAACCGGAAAGTCGTCCCGCGCCCGTGCCTGCCCCAACCCTAAGGTCGAGGCATAACACAGGACTGACAACAATCATACCCGGTTCAAACAGCCTCCTGGTGAGGTTCCCTAAGTTTGCTAGAGGTATAAAGAGTTGTTTACCCTTGTTTATTTGTACAAAGATAGGCAAAATTTCCGTTCCGGCAACGCCTTGAACCAAACAGAACAATATCGAACTCTTTTCAGAATACATATAAAACCGATCCGGCACTCATTCGGACAAAAAGCGGACTTGCCGGAGAGGAATACGCCCGGTGCAGCGGCAGAACAAAAGGCGGGGATACGGGGCAGCGGGCGGCAAGAGTGGTTTTTTACAGAGCCGCGAAGGCAGCGGGTGCGGGCTTTACACAGGGCCGCGAAGGATGCAGCGGACGGACTTTCGGAAATTGCCGAATTTAACGTACCTTTGCGTCATGCGGCGGAAAAACGAACGATATAACGAACCGGTGGTCCGGGGCGTGATCGCGCAACTGCGCGAACTGCGTCATGCGCGCAACCTCTCCCAGAAGCAGGTCTTCACCGACACCGACATCAACATCGGCCGGATCGAATCCGGACGCGGAAACATCTCGGTCTCGACGCTTGCCGATCTGTGCGCCTACTACGGAATCCCGCTCCGGGAATTTTTCGAACGGCTCGAGGCCGGATCCGCTTCCGGAGAATAACACCCCATACGGGCCGTCTGCAGCCCGCGGCCAAGACACGACAAGCCCGTTTCCGTGTGTCGGAAGCGGGCTTGTCATTCTGACCGGATACGACTTATTTCTTCTTGGCCGCAGCGTCCTGCACGGCGCGGAATTCGGCAACGACCTTTTTGTCGTCGTAGAATTTCAGCTCCGAACCCTTGATCTCGTAGCGGTCCACCTCGTCGAGCATCTTCACGAAGGCATCCTCATACTGCATCTCGGGGCAGGCCATCCGGGTCATGCCGAGGTTTTCGAACTCCAGCTTCTGACCTTTCAGCTCGTACCTGCCGAAGAAACGGTTGCAGTTGGTGCGGCCCGACACGAGCGTATCGGCGGCGCTGAACTGCATGGTGAAGAAATCGGCCTCGGCATCGATGGCCTTGGCGGGAATCGCCTCCATTTTGGCAAGTTTCCACGTCGTGCCCTCCAGCGGAAGAGCCTTTTTCTGCGATCCGCCGCAGGCGGTCATGGCTAAAAGCAGCGCTGCGGCTGCAAAAATCTTTTTCATAATTTCAAAATACGTTTGTTAACCGAATATTTCATTCAAAATACGCGCCAGACGGTAGCCGGCTTTCAGCACCTGCGCCTCGGCAAGAGGCTGTACGGTCATCAGGTAGGCGCTCGTCCGGGCTTTGTCGAGCGTGTCGCCGGGTTTGATCCAGTCGTAGATCACGCGGCAGTTGCGGGCGTTCTCGGCGGCCCATTCGCGGGGCGTGCCGGCGGCAAGGGCGCGGCGCTCGGACTTCGGGCAGCGGTCGAGCTGATAGCGGTAGTCCTCGTAACCCCAGCGGTGGTTGAGTTCCAACGCCTCGGTGTCCCAGAAGCCGTGGAAAGCGCATTTCCGGCCGTTGAGTTCGAACTTGAAACTGCTGTACCACGGATATTTGACGTGCGTCGGGCAGTGCATGTCCCCCACCAGGTGCACCAGGCAGCAGATCGCCACACGGACCGTCGAATCGTCCTGACGACGGTAGCCGCGGAGTTTCTCCATCGCATCCTCGATGCCCAGCACGGCGTCGCCTTCGGCAGGACGGGGCACGTAACGGCATTCGGCGTCGGCATCGAATCCGTGCCATTTCGAAGTGGCACGGTAAGGCTCCGTAGCGCGCACGGCGTCCATCCACGAGGCATAGTAGACGATCGAACGGCCGTCGAGGTACTTCCCGATGTTTTTCTTCGCCCTGGGCGTCAGGTTGCATTCCGCAATGTAGGCGATGGCATCGTGTCCGGTCTTGCCCCAGCCGAAAGCCGTGCCGCAAACGCAGAGAAGCACGGCGGCGAGCAGGAAAAAGTTTTTCTTCATATCGGGTCGGTTTTTGTCAGACAAATATAGGCAATATAATCCGGACCTCCAATACAGCGGCAGAAAAAAGCGGCCCGGAAAATCCGGACCGCCCATAAGCCGGTTGTTACCGATCAGAGGCGCTGCAAGGGAAGCGCAATCTCCAGTTCCGTCGTGTTATTGAGAACCGTCGTGACGATATCGCCGAGGCTGATACCCATAAACGAGGCCTCGTCACCCAACAGTTTGAACAACTCTTCGAGCAGGGGCAGGAAAGGCATAATCATCGCACGGTCGACATAGAGTTTGGTCACACCGTCCTTAACACTGTATTTCAAGGGAATAGCATAGTATTCGTCCGTCGAGACGATGTCGAGTTTGTAAGCCGCAAGAAGTCCGTCGATAATCGACGTCAGGTCGCCCATTTCCGACGTCTCGCCAACCTGTTTGAGGAACGCCTTGCTGATGGTGAAATAGAGGTGCGAATCCTTCGTATAATATCCCAGAGCGCCTTCGGGCAGCAGTTCCGCGGTCTCGGCACTCGGGAACGAACTGATCTCCGGGGTGAATTTCGGATCCATAATCGACGAAATGACGTCGTCGCCGATGATCAGACCGTGATACCGGGCACCGAACGATCCGTCGTCTTTAAGATCCACCTGCACCAAACCGCCTTTAACGATATTCGAGGCCATGGCCTGAATCAAGCCGCAAATCGTATTCATCGGCATAATCCAGCTTCCGGCAGGCATACCCATCGACTCCGACAAGTCGATGCCCGGGATATTATCGGGATCGGTCCACGTCGGCAACAGCAGGAAATAAAACGGCGAGGGTTCCTCGACCACATCGGGAATGGTCAGCGTCACAGGGGTCGGCTGATAGCTGCCGATCAACTCGGACTCGAACTTTTTCTTTCCGCCGTCGTCGCCGTCGTCACATGCGGTAAAAGCGGATGCCATCGCAACAACTGCCAACAGCATCGCTGCACGCGTAAAAATCTTTTTCATAATCAGTGAGGTATTTGGAATTCAATTTGTGCCGCAAAATTACTGCCCCGCCCTATCTCGATCAAATAAATTCAACCGGGGGGGGGGAAATTCATCACCAAACAGCAGAATTTCATCACGAGCCGATCCAGACGTTATACGAGAAAGCCGCAGAGTTTCAACAAAAAAGGCCGCACCCCGAATCGGGGTGCGGCCTTTACAGCAGGAACAGGCGGGATCAGTACTCCATCTGCGCGAGGCGCTTGTAGCCGTTGTAGCGCCACTTGGCGTTCTCCTCCGCGGCGGCGAACAGTTCGTCGGCCTCGGCAGGGAACGACTTCTGGAGCGAGGTGTAGCGCACCTCCTTCAGCAGGAACTCGCGGAACTTCGACCAATCCGGCTCTTTCGAGTCGAGCACGAACGGATTCTTGCCCTGCTCCTCAAGCAGCGGGTTGTAGTGCCACAGGTGCCAGTAACCGCAGGCTACGGCCTCTTTGCCGACGGTCTGCGTGCGGGTCATGCCGCCCTTGATGCCGTGGTTGATACACGGGGCGTAGGCAATCACGAGCGAAGGTCCGGGATAAGCCTCGGCCTCTTTCAGCACGTTGAACAGCTGCTGCTGCGAAGCGCCGATCGAAACCTGCGCCACATAGACATAACCGTAGGTCATGGCCATCGCGCCGAGGTCTTTCTTGCGGATGCGCTTGCCGCTCGATGCGAACTTGGCAACGGCGCCCACGGGGGTCGATTTCGACGACTGACCGCCGGTGTTCGAGTAAACCTCGGTGTCCACGACGAGGATGTTCACATCCTGACCCGTAGCCAGCACGTGGTCCACGCCGCCGTAACCGATGTCGTAGCCCCAGCCGTCGCCGCCGATGATCCACTGCGACTTCTTCACGAGCCAGTCCTTGTGTTCGAGAATCTCCTTGCAGTAGTCGCAGCCGCAGGCCTCCATCAGCGGGATCAGGCGCGCCGTAACCTCGGCCGACTTGGCCGACGAGGCGCGGTTTTCGATCCACTCCTTCATCACGGCCTTCAGCTCGTCGGAACACTTTTCGCAGTTGGCGATGGCCTTCTCCATCGTCTCCTGAATGCGGTCGCGGAGCTTCTCCACGCCGATATGCATACCCAGACCGAACTCGGCGTTGTCCTCGAAGAGCGAGTTGGCCCATGCGGGACCCTGGCCGGCGGCGTTGGTGCAGTAAGGCGTCGAGGGAGCCGAACCCGAGTAGATCGAGGTGCAGCCCGTGGCGTTGGCAACCATCATCTTGTCGCCGAACAGCTGTGAAATGGCCTTGATATAAGGGGTCTCGCCGCAACCAGCGCAGGCGCCCGAGAACTCGAACAGCGGCTGTGCGAACTGCAGGTTCTTGACCGACTTGGTCTTGTCGACGACCTGCTTGTAACCGATATGCTTGGTGATGTAATCCCAATTTTTCTGCTGGGGCATCTGCTCCTCGAGCGGGCGCATCACGAGCGCCTTCTCCTTGGCGGGGCAGACGTCGACGCAGTTCGAACAGCCCGTACAGTCCATCGGCGAAATCTGAATGCGGAACTTGTACTCCTTGGTCTCGCCGAGGCCCTGCTTCCACTCCACGCCCGAAGCGGCGGCCTCCTCCTCGGTGGCGAGGAACGGACGGATCACGGCGTGGGGGCAGACATAGGCGCACTGGTTGCACTGGATACAGTTCCCGATCTTCCACTCGGGAACGCTGACGGCGATGCCACGCTTCTCATAAGCGGCCGTGCCGTTGTCCCACGTGCCGTCTTCGCGGCCGTTGAAGGCCGAAACGGGCAGCAGGTCGCCTTTCAGGGCGTTGATCGGATCGACGATCTTCTTCACGAAGTCGGGACGCGCGGCATCGGCCGTGCGCTCCTCCTCCTTCACGACGATATTCGCCCACTCGGCCGGAACCTCGACCTTCACCACGGCGCTGCCGCCGGCATCGACGGCCGCGTAGTTCATGTTGACGATGTCCTCGCCTTTCTTGCCGTAGGATTTCAGAATGGCTTTCTTCATCTCCTCGACGGCCTTGTCGAACGGAATGACATTGGCGATCTTGAAGAAAGCCGACTGCATGATGGTGTTCGTACGCGAACCCAGACCCAGTTCGGCGGCGATCTTCGTGGCGTTGATGATATAGAAGTTGATCTTGTTCTTGGCCAGGTAGACCTTCATGTGGTCGGGCAGCGTCGCGCAGGTCGTCTCGGCGTCGTGTACCGAGTTCAGCAGGAACGAACCGCCGGTCTTCAGCCCCTTCAGCACATCGTACTTGTCGACGTACGAAGGCACGTGGCAGGCCACGAAGTCGGGGGTGGTCACCAGATAGGGCGACGTGATCGGCAGGTCGCCGAAACGCAGGTGCGACGAGGTGTAGCCGCCCGATTTCTTCGAGTCATAGGAGAAATAGGCCTGGCAGTACTTGTCGGTCGTGCCGCCGATGATCTTGATCGAGTTCTTGTTGGCGCCCACCGTGCCGTCGGCGCCCAGACCGAAGAAGAGGCCCTCGAACGTGCCGGGCTTCGCGAGCGAAATCTCCTCGCCGACGGGCAGCGAACGGAACGTCACGTCGTCGACGATACCCACCGTGAACTGGTTCTTCGGCTCGTTCATCTTCAGGTTCTCGAACACGGCCAGCATCTGCGCCGGGGTGGTGTCCTTCGACGAAAGGCCGTAGCGGCCGCCGATGACGAGCGGCTTGCGGTCGCACGGGCAGGCGGAGAACGCCTCGACGACGTCCATATACAGCGGGTCGCCGTTGGCTCCCGGCTCCTTCGTGCGGTCGAGCACGCAGACGCGCTTCACGCTCTCGGGAAGCACCGCCATCAGGTATTTCACCGAGAACGGGCGGTAGAGGTGCACGGTGACGACGCCCACCTTCTCGCCCTTGGCCATCAGGTAGTCGACCGTCTCCTTGATGGTCTCGGTCACCGAACCCATCGCGACGATCACGTTCTCGGCATCCTTCGCGCCGTAGTAGACGAACGGCTTGTAGTCGCGTCCCGTGATCTTCGAAATCTCCTTCATGGTGTCGGCCACCATGTCGGGAATGGCGTCGTAGAACTTGTTCGAAGCCTCGCGCGTCTGGAAATAGATGTCGGGGTTCTGGGCCGTACCGCGGGTCACGGGATGTTCGGGGTTCAAAGCACGGGCACGGAACTCCTTCAGGGCGTCGCGGTCGAGCATCGCCGTCAGCGCGGCTTCGTCGATCAGTTCGATCTTCTGGATCTCGTGCGAGGTGCGGAAACCGTCGAAGAAGTGCAGGAAAGGCACGCGGGCCTTGAGCGACACGAGGTGCGCGACGCCGGCGAGGTCCATGACCTCCTGGACCGACGAGGTGGCCAGCATGGCAAAACCCGTCTGACGGGCCGCCATCACGTCCTGATGGTCGCCGAAAATCGACAGCGACTGCGCGGCCAGCGCACGCGCCGAAACGTGGAACACGCCCGGGAGCAGTTCGCCGGAGATCTTGTACATGTTGGGAATCATCAGCAGCAGGCCCTGCGAAGCGGTGAACGTCGAGGTCAGGGCGCCGCTCTGCAACGATCCGTGGACGGCACCTGCGGCTCCGGCCTCGGACTGCATTTCAACGACTTTAACGGTCTCTCCGAAGATATTTTTACGGCCCTGGGCGGCCCACTCGTCCACGAGTTCGGCCATCGTCGACGACGGCGTGATGGGATAGATGGCCGCGACTTCCGAGAACATGTAAGCCACATGGGCCGCAGCGTAGTTACCATCACAGGTGATAAATTTCTTTTCTGCCATTTTAGTTGAAATTTAGATGATATTTGTGTGTTTTTCCGATATTTCAGGCATAGCCCCGACAAACGGGCGATGCAAATATAGCAATTTCAGCCGAGAATCCGCACTTACTTTTGTTCAAAAAAGCGTTATTTTTTGACATTTCAAATGTGAATCGATTAACAGTCCGGTTGTTATTCGATTAACAACAAACTGCCGGGAAATCACCGAGTTGCAGAACTGGCTAACCAATAGCGAATTACCCGGCAGGCACATCGGCGGGAAGGCGGAAGCCCAGCGTCCGGACACAGCACGCGGCGGCCGGGCGGCCCGCGGCCCGGCCGGAACCCCTAAAATAAGGTTTATGAATAGGACTTTCGGACACTTTGGCCGCAAACCGGGATTTTTTATTAACTTTGTCCTCGGAAACACGTTTACATTCGTTCTTTAAATATCGTTATTGAAACGGTTATATTGGGGCTCCTGAAATCTGGTAAATTTTTTGTAAACCCACAATGGATCGTACCCGAAGGGTGCGCGCTGATGTGAGGGGTTTACAGGCTTTACCAGAGCCACAGGAGCCAGGATCTCGGCAGCACTCTTCTCGTTTCTGCCGATGTACCGGTCATGCAGCGGCGGGAGCGATGGATTCCTATCCCAAACTTCTTCATAGTCACCGAATCCATTTTCCGAACAATGAGGCGTCACTTGTATTTCCCGCCGCTGCTTTTTTACGGTCCCCGGGGGCGCGACCGCCCTTTTATCTGCCGGAAGGTTCTACGGGACCACCCCACGCAATCCCGGTTTGCAGCCACCGGACTTTTTCGTACCTTTGCGCAACTATGATTCCATACACCAGAAAAACACTCCCCAACGGGCTGACCGTCGTGGTCAACCGCGACCGGGCGTCGAAACTCGCCGCCGTGAATATCCTCTACCGGGTCGGCGCGCGCAACGAAAACCCCGCACGCACGGGATTCGCCCACCTGTTCGAACACCTGATGTTCCGCGGAACGCGCACCGTGGAGAATTTCGACCTTCCGGTGCAGATGGCTTCGGGCGACAACAACGCCTTCACCAACAACGACTACACGGATTTCTACATCACGCTCCCGAAGGACAACCTCGAAACGGCCCTCTGGCTCGAAAGCGACCGCATGGAGGGACTCGACATCACCCCCGCCAAGCTCGAAGCCGAGAAGAAGGTGGTGATCGAGGAGTTCCGCCAGCGATACCTCAACCAGCCCTACGGCGACCAGACGATGCTGCTGCGGGCGCTCGCCTACAAGGTCCACCCCTACCGCTGGGCGGCCATCGGCCTCGCGACCGACCATATCGCCGGAGCCACGCTCGCGGACGTCGAGTCCTTCTACCGCACCCACTACCGCCCGTCGAACGCCATTCTGTCGATCTCGGCCGACATGGAGGAGGAGCGGATGCTGGAGCTGGCTGAAAAGTGGTTCGCGCCGCTCGCCGACCACCCGTCCGAGACGGCCGCCATCCCGCAGGAACCCGTGCAGACACAGGCCCGCCGCCAGGAGGTCGAACGCGACGTGCCGGCCTCGACCGTCACCGTAGCCTATCACATGTGCGCACGCACCAAGCCCGATTTCTACACCGCCGACCTGGTTTCGGACCTGCTCTCGGGCGGCGACTCGGGACGCCTCTACACGCACCTCGTCAAAGAACGCAACCTGCTGTCGAGCGTCAACGCCTACATCACGGGCGACGTCGACCCGGGACTGTTCGTCTTCACGGGCCAGCTGCTCCCGGGCGTGACGCCCGAAGCGGCCGAAGCGGCTTTCCGCGAAGAGATCGAAGCCCTGCAAACGACCGCCGCGACCGCATACGAAATCGAAAAGGTCAAGAACAAGTTCGAAGCCAACACGCTCTTCGGCGAACTGAACGTGATGAACAAGGCGATGAACCTCGGGTTCTACGAGATGCTGGGCGACCTCTCCCTGATCAACCGCGAGGTGGACCGCTACCGCGCCGTCACCGACGAGGACATCCGCTCGTTCAGCCGCCGCACGCTGCGGCCCGAAAACAGTTCTACACTCATTTACAACGCCAGGAAATGACACAACCCCGCATAACTCCCTCGCAGGTCGAGGTCGCCGAAGCCCGCCGCACGACGCTGCCCAACGGCATCGGACTCTACACGCTCGCCTCCGACGATTTCGAGGTGCTGCGCATCTCGTTCGTTTTCCGCGCCGGATCGGCCCTCCAGCAGGCGCCCTTCTCGGCGTCGGCCGCCGCCAACCTCCTCTCCGAAGGCTCGCGCGACATGACGGCGCACCAGATCGCCGAACAACTCGACTACTACGGCTCGTGGTACGACGTGAACGTCGACCGCGACTACGCCTACATCAATTTCGCCACCCTCTCGAAATTCTTCGACCCGACGCTCGCCGTGGCGGAGCAGATCCTGCTCTGCCCCGCATTCCCCGAGGAAGAGCTGCGCACCTACGCCGCCAAACGCAAACAGCGGCTGGCGGTCGAACGGGCGAAGATCGAGGTGAAGGCCCGCGAAGCGTTCGCCCGGGCGTTGTTCGGGGAGCGGCATCCTTACGGCGTCTCGTCGCACGAAGAGGCCTACGACAGCCTCACGCGCGAGGACGTGGCCGGTTTCTACAAACGGTTCTACACCGCCGAAAACTGCTTCGTCGTGTGCAGCGGGCGCATCGGCGACCACGAGCTGAAAGCCGTGGCGGAACTCGCCGGACGGATTCCCCGCGGCGCCGCCGAAGCGCCGCCCGTCTTCCCCGCGCCCGAGACCACGCATGCGGCGTTCGTCGAATACCCGGGGGCCGTGCAGTCGTCGCTGCGCATCGGCCGCCTGCTGTTCCCGCGCACACATCCCGATTTTCTGGGTATGCAGGTCGTGGCGACGGCCCTGGGCGGATACTTCGGCTCGCGCCTGATGCAGAACCTGCGCGAAGAGCACGGCTACACCTACGGCGTGGTCTCGGCGATGGTCAACTTCGAGCGCGAAGGTTACTTCGCCGTGGCGGCACAGGTCGGCGCCGACGTGACGCAGGAGGCCCTGCGGGAGATTTACGCCGAGATCGAACGCCTCGGCGCGGAGCCGATGCCGGAAGCGGAACTGGAACTGGTGAAGAACATGATGACGGGGGAGATGATGCGCATTCTCGACGGTCCGTTCGGTATCGCCGACGTGACGATCGAGAACATCCTCTGCGGCCGCGACAACACGGTGATCGGCGAGAACATCCGCCGCATCCGGCAGATGACGCCCGCCGAGGTGCTGCAGCTGGCCCGAAAATACCTCCGCCGCGAAGACCTGGTGACGGTGGTCGCCGGGGCGGAAAAGCCCCGGTTATGAAAACATACCGGAATCCCCTCTTCAGAAGTCAGGAAACCTGGATCTATGCCGGGT
The DNA here is from genome assembly GCF_042852885.1 of Alistipes sp. i18-0019-D1. NCBI lineage: Bacteria > Pseudomonadati > Bacteroidota > Bacteroidia > Bacteroidales > Rikenellaceae > Alistipes > Alistipes sp. i18-0019-D1. Next base: position 2,952,846 of record NZ_AP031424.1, on the reverse strand, counting down.
CGCTCGCGATGTGCCTGCTGCTATGGGACACTTTGCGGACCCGGGGATTTTTCATCCTCGGAGGCTTCTATACCGGAATGTACCTGCTCTACCTCGCAACCCGCAACTGCATCGCACTCTCCGACCACGAGATTTCGATCCGCAATCCGTTCACACGGCGCACGCTCGATTACCCCTACGACACCCTGCGGCGGGTAGAGTTCATCCGGGACCTGCGGGCCAACCCGCGCATCCGTCTGACGGACGACAGCGGAAAGGTCCGGTGGCACTATCTGGAAGGAATCCGCAGCAGGGATTACAGCGAGATCATCGCCCGGCTGGAAAAATCGGGCGTCGTCGTGGAAACAAAGCGTATGGAACCGTATTTAAAAAAAGAGGAATAGCGGCCGCTACCGGCGGTTTTCGGAAACCCAATTCGTCAGCTCCACGAACTCGGCGACGCCCAGCTGCTCGGCACGCCGGGTGAAGAACGGATGCTCGGCCCCGCCGAAATCGCCGAAAACGGACTTCAGCGAGTTGCGGATCATCTTGCGCCGCTGGCCGAAAGAGGCTTTCACCACCTTCACGAACAAGGTCTCGTCGCAGCCGAGGCGCTCCGTGGCGTTGCGGCGCAGGCGGATGACGGCGCTCTTGACCTTCGGGGGCGGATTGAAAACCGTCTCGCCCACCGTGAAGAGGTATTCGATGTCGTACCACGCCTGCAACAGGACCGACAGAATGCCGTACTCCTTCGAACCGGGAGGCTCGGCCAGCCGCACGGCGACCTCCTTCTGGATCATGCCCACGCACTCGGGCACGAGGTCGCGGTTTTCCAGCACCTTGAAAAAAATCTGGGACGAGATGTTATAGGGGAAGTTGCCGATGATCTTCAGCCCTTCGGGAAAGCGTTCGCGCAGGTTCATCCCGAGGAAATCGCCCGCGACGAGCCGCGGCGCGAACTCCGGGTAGTGCGCGTGGAGGTACTCGACGCTCTCCGGGTCGATCTCGGCGCCCCAGGTCACGATGTCGCTGCGTCGCAGCAGGAACTGCGTCAGCACGCCCATGCCGCACCCCACTTCGAGCACCGTGCACGGCCCGCCGGCCGCATCGCCGCCCGAAAGCGAATCGCAGATTTTGCGCGCGATATTCAGATCGACCAGGAAATGCTGTCCCAGCGCCTTTTTTGCCCTTACTTCACCCATAGCTTTACATTGTAGGCAGCAAAGATACGAAAAAGCCGGTTCAAAACCGAATCGCCGGAGGTTTGTAAAGCCCTCCGGCAAATAAAAGCGCCGCCGCGACACCAACGGTACGGATTATTGCTACCTTTGCGTCCATACGATTTAAGAAATGAAACGCCTCCTCCCTACCCTGCTCGGCCTCTGCTGCATCGCAAACGCCCCGGCACAGTTCAAAGTCCAATCCGTCCTGCCGCACGGCGCCGCACCGGAGAAAACCGCGGCGGCGGTATACGATTCAACGGCGAACATCCGCGTGGGCGGCGACGCTGCCTATTACGAAAGCCTCGTCGGACAGCGTATCCTTTTCTATCCCCGGGACATTCATGCCAATCTCCGCCCGATCGCCTACTTCAATTTCCTCGCCGAACAGCCCGCCATCGTAGGCATCGACACAACGTGGCTGCGCAAACCCCGCAAGAAGGTCCGCCCCGAGGATTTCCGCGTGGACACCCTTTACAGCGATGTGTACAATCCCCGATTTTTCGAGCATTTCGGATACGGCGACATAACGCCTCTCGGGTGCTCGCTGCACGAGGCCAGGGGGATCGGCACGCTGGACTATTCGGGGCTAACCCGTTCCGGATGGTTCACTCCGGCGGAGGCGGTCGAAGGGCAGAGTTTCGAAATTCTCGGAATCGAACAAAGCAGGCTCGAAGATTCCGAACTGTTGCTGTTCCGGCTTCGCGACAACGCAGGCAAAGTGCTCTACTGGTTCGCACACATGGGCGAAGACGAAACGAACCTGCGGGACGAGTATTATCCGGCCGTCGTCGAAGGGCTGATCGGAAAATACCGCGCGGCATACGTCGGCAAAGATCTCTTCCTGACCAAACGCAAACCCGGGGCAAAGGGATATGTTTCCGAATATTTCGGATTACGGGCCAACACCATGCAGGGCGAAGAGACCCGGCTGAATTTCGGCACGGAACTGCGGTGCACGGACATCCGGCTGATCGGCGACGGAAAGGGTTACGCCGTGCCGTCGTTCGTATTCGAACGGAAAGAGGACAGCGCGCAGCTCTACATTCCGCTTTGCCGCTACCCGACGCCCTTCGGAATAGAAGGATACACCATCGGCCGGGACCGCGCCTTCCTGGACGAAGTGGTCCTCACCCCTTCCGAAGCGGTATATGCCCAGCGGGCAGAAGAAGCGCGTCTGCGCGAAGAGGCGCGCCTGCAGCAGGAGAAGGAGCAGAAGGAGCGCAGGGCGACACTCTGCCGGAAATACGGGAAAGCCACCGCCGAACTGATTCTGGAAGGCAAAGTCCGGATCGGCATGACCCGGGAAATGTGCCGTGAGGCGTGGGGTTCGCCCGAAGACATCAACCGCTCGTCGGGAAGTTGGGGCGTACACGAACAATGGGTCTACGGAATGAACAGCTACCTCTATTTCGAAAACGGAACGCTCGCCTCGATTCAGAACTGACATGCGAAAGCCGCCGGACGATCGGATCGTCCGGCGGCTTTCGCATACGGCCGTCAAAAGCGGCATGTCCTATCGGCAAGGTCGTTAGAGGCGGCGGCTAATGCCTCGCACAAAACCTGCAACCCGCCCCCAGGAACCCGCAGCCGGCAAAACAAATCCGGCCAGGAAAGACCGGGCGGTGCGGAACCCAATCCTCCGTTCCCGGGGCCTGCAAGAAAGCCCCGCTTACGGTTCCCGGTCAGCGTTTCGAACGGCGGCTGCGCTTCTTTTCGAGCCGCTGACGCTCACGCTGTTCCCGGGCGACGCGGCGCTGCGTCAGGCGGAACGTGTAGAGCAGACCCGCGAATCCGATGCCGAGCAGCGCAACCCAGAACCACACGGCGATGCCGCGTTCCATGAATTCGATGGCATAGATGACGCCCGCGACAGCCAGCACCATCAATACAAGGCGCAGAAGCTGCATAAGATTGGTTTTCATGTCAATCCTCATTTTGGGTAACTTTCCTTTTCCGGTGCTGCAAAGCGCCGACGGTCATCGCGGCGGATGCCAGGGCCATGATCACGGGAACGTACCAGATGTCCCCTCCGTCGGCGACGGAGACCCGCCAGGCCGAAACCAGGGTCCCAATGAAAAATACGACGGCCATGATGGCCTGAAAACGGTCGATCGCACGCATCGGTCAAGGAATTTTGTGTTTGTTCACCTCGTCGAGGTGTCTGCATTTCTTTTTGTTGAATTCGTTATACACCATTCCGATCCCGGCCGCGACGAACAGCACGCCCACGACCAGATCGAATGCGTTCACGCAGTTGGAACGCGTCACGCGCCAATAGACATTGGCCCCGAGCCACCCCAACGCGCAAATCAGAAAAATCACGGCTAAAGTAAAAGTCTTCTTGTTCATAGGCGTCATAATTTAGGTTATATCGGTTAGTTACCTCCTTGCTATCGGCGTCAAAAGCGCCAGCCCCGTTCCGTTCGTTTTTGATTTCAGAGGAGCAGTTTCCGAGCTTCGGGATGTGGGCCGAAGCAGGAGCCATACAAAAGCACGGACTGTTTCGGGCCGCAAACGAAGTGCGGAAAATGGCCCTGTAGAATCAAAGATCAGTTGCCCTGTTCGCACATAAACTTAATGCGCACCAGGCGTATCTCCTCCTCGGTATAATCGGCCCCCAGCTCCTCGATGGCAGCGTCGAGCGAGTCGCTCTCGGCGTCCTCCTTGAAGTAGAGGTAAATGTCCTCGATCTTGTCCTCGTCCATGAACTCCTTCAGGTAGTACGAAATATCGAGTCTCGTTCCGGCGTTGACGATGCCTTCGATCTCGGTCAGCAGTTCGTCGAAGTCGAGGTCCTTGGCGCGGGCGATGTCCTCGAAATCCATCTTGCGGTCGATCGACTGGATGATGAAGATCTTGTTGCCCGACTTGCTGGCCACGCCCTTGACGATCATGTCCTGCGGACGGATGATCTCCTTCTCCTCGACGTAGGCCTTGATCAGACGGACGAACTCCTCGCCGAACTTGCGCGCCTTGCCCACGCCGACACCCGTGATGTTCTGCATCTCCTCGACGGTGATCGGATACTGCACGGCCATGTCTTCGAGCGACGGGTCCTGGAAAATGACGAACGGCGGCAGACCGTGCTGCTTGGCGACCTTCTTGCGCAGGTCCTTCAGCATCGAGAACAGCTCCTCGTCGGCCGCACCGCCCTTGCCCATCGGAGCCACGGACTCGGACTCCTTCTCCTCCTCGTCGTAGTCGTGGTCGAGGGTCACGGTCACCGGGAACGGCAGGGCGATATAGCCCTCGCCCTTCTTGTTGACCGAAATCAGCCCGTAGTTTTCGATATTCTTGTCGATCAGGCCCAGTATCAAGGCCTGACGCAGCACCGCGCCCCAGAAACGGGCGTCGTACTCGGCGCCCGCACCGAACCATTTCGACTTGTTGTGCCCGTAGCTCTTGATCAGGGCCGTGGTCTTGCCCACCAGGACGTTGACCAGATAGTCGGCCTTGAACTTGTCGCCGATGTCGCGCAGGGCTTCGAGCGCCATCTTGAGCGCCGCCCGGGCGTCGACCTTCGGTTTGGGATTGCGGCAGTTGTCGCAGTTGCCGCAGTTGTCCTCGGTATAGTCCTCGCCGAAATAGTGCAGCAGCGTCTTGCGGCGGCACATCGAACTCTCGGCGTAGGAAACCGTCTCCAGCAGCAGCAGCTTGCCGATCTCCTGCTCGGCGATGGGCTTGCCCTGCATGAACTTTTCGAGTTTCTGGATGTCCTTGTAACTGTAAAAGGTCAGGCAGTAGCCCTCGCCGCCGTCACGGCCGGCGCGGCCCGTCTCCTGGTAATAGCCTTCGAGCGACTTGGGAATGTCGTAGTGGATGACGTAGCGCACGTCGGGTTTGTCGATACCCATGCCGAAGGCGATCGTGGCCACGATAACCTCCACGCGCTCCATCAGGAAGTCGTCCTGGTTGGCGGCGCGCGTCGACGCGTCCATCCCGGCGTGGTAGGCCAGCGCCCGGATGCCGTTGGCCACGAGCAGCTCGGTCAGCTCCTCGACCTTCTTGCGGCTCAGGCAGTAGATGATGCCGCTCTTGCCCTCGTTCTGCTTGATGAAGCGGATGATGTCGTGGTCGACGTTGTGCTTGGGCCGGATTTCGTAGTAGAGGTTCGGGCGGTTGAACGACGACTTGAAAACCGAAGCGTCGGACATGCCCAGGTTCTTCTGGATGTCGAGCTGCACCTTGGGCGTGGCCGTGGCCGTCAGGGCGATCAGCGGCGCCGAGCCGATCTCGTTGATGATCGGCCGGATGCGGCGGTACTCCGGACGGAAGTCATGGCCCCACTCCGAAATGCAGTGCGCCTCGTCGATGGCGTAGAACGAAACCTTTATCTTGCGCAGGAACGCCACGTTGTCCTCCTTGGTGAGCGACTCGGGGGCGAAATAGAGCAGTTTGGTCTTGCCGTCGAGCACGTCCTGGCGGACCTGCGCCACGGCAGTCTTGTTGAGCGACGAATTCAGGAAATGCGCGATCCCCGACTCGGCCGAGAAGGTGCGCATGGCGTCGACCTGGTTCTTCATCAGGGCGATCAGCGGCGATATGATGATCGCAACGCCGTCCATCAGCATGGCCGGCAACTGGTAGCACAAAGACTTGCCGCCGCCCGTGGGCATCAGCACGAAGGTATCCTTGCCTTCCAGCACATTGCGGATCACCGCTTCCTGGTTCCCCTTGAACGACGAAAAGCCGAAGTACTCCTTCAGCTTGTCATGCAGCAGGGAAGAATCAAATTGTTTCATTTCGCCGATAGTATGCTTTAAAATCAGAAAATTCAATGTAAAGATAAAAAACTTTTCGGAAAAAAGCATAACTTTGTAAAAAATTTATCGAAAAACACAATGCGCCTTTACACCAGCGAACTCGTCAAGAAATACAAGGCCCGGACCGTCGTCGACCACGTGTCGATCGACGTCAATCAGGGAGAGATCGTAGGCCTGCTGGGTCCCAACGGAGCCGGCAAGACCACGACTTTCTACATGATCGTGGGACTGATCAAGCCCAACGAAGGCCGCATCTTCCTCGAGAGCGACGAAGGCCAGACCACCGAACTGACGGACCTGCCCGTATACCGCCGCGCCCAGCTCGGCGTGGGTTACCTGGCGCAGGAGGCGTCGGTATTCCGCCGCCTTTCGGTGGAGGACAACATACGGGCCGTGCTGGAAATGACCTCCTTCACGAAGGAGTACCAGACCGAACGCGTCGAGGCGCTGATCGAGGAGTTCCGCCTGCAGAAGGTGCGCAAAAGCCTCGGCATCCAGCTCTCGGGCGGCGAGCGCCGCCGTACGGAGATCGCGCGCGCCGTGGCCATCAACCCGGCGTTCATCCTGCTCGACGAACCGTTCGCCGGGGTGGACCCGATCGCCGTGGAGGACATCCAGTCGATCGTGGCGACGCTCAAGCACAAGAACATCGGCGTGATCATCACCGACCACAACGTCGACGAGACGCTGGCCATCACCGACCGCACCTACCTGCTCTACGAAGGCAAGATCCTGAAAACGGGTACGGCCGAAGAGCTGGCCGCCGACCCGATGGTCCGCAAGGTCTACCTCGGACAGCATTTCGAGCTGAAGAAGAGCCATCAGCTGACGCAGGAGATGAAAAACCGCAAGGGACAGGAGGTTAATGAGTGAATATGGATAAAACGGTTCCGCCGGGCCGCGTCAAAGGCACGCTGACGCCGCCCTGCTCGAAAAGCTATGCACAGCGTGCCCTCGCAGCGGCACTGCTCTCGGAGGAGGTCTCTGTGCTGCGCAACATCGAATTCTGCGACGACACCCGTTCCGCCCTGCAATGTATCGAGACGCTCGGCGCACGGGTGCACCGGGTCGACCCCACGTCGCTCTCGATCGAAGGCGGGCTGGCCCCGAAGGGCCGCGTGCTCAACGTCGGCGAATCGGGCCTCTCGACACGTCTTTTCACGCCCGTGGCATCGCTCTGCCCCACACCCGTCACCATCGAGGGGCGCGGTTCGCTGCTGCGCCGCCCGATGCAGATGATGTTCGAACCGCTCCGCCGGCTGGGCGTGCGGGTCCGCGACAACGGGGGATTCCTCCCCATCGAGGTCTGCGGCCCGATCCAGGGCGGGGAGGTCGAAGTCGACGGGTCGGTCTCGTCGCAGTTCATCACGGGACTGCTGCTGGCGCTGCCGCTGGCCAAACGCGACACCTCGCTGCACGTGCACGGGGCGGTCTCGACACCTTATTTAGATATGACTCTCGACACGGCCGCGCGCTTCGGCATCGAAATCAGCCAGCGCGACTACGAGGAGTTCTACATCCCCGGACGGCAGCACTACCGTTCGACCTATTTCAGCATCGAGGGCGACTGGAGCGCCGCAGCGATGCTGCTGGTGGCGGGTGCCACGGCCGGGGAGGTCACCGTGCGCAACGTCTCGATGCTCTCGAAGCAGGCCGACACGGCCATCTGCACCGCGCTGGTGCGTGCGGGAGCCGCCGTGATCAACGAGGAGGACTCGGTGACGGCCCTGCACCGGCCGCTCCGGGCCTTCGAATTCGACGCCACGAACTGTCCCGACCTGTTCCCGGCGCTGGCCGCGCTGGCCGCGGCGGCCGACGGCGTGAGCGTCATCCGGGGAACCTCGCGCCTCGAATACAAGGAATGCAACCGCTCGGAGGCCATCCGCGAGGAGTATGCCAAACTGGGCATCGAGGTCGACACCTCGGAAGAGGATCTGATGAAAATACGCGGCGGAAAGGTCCGCGCGGCACGCACGCAGAGCCACGGCGACCACCGCATGGCCATGTCGCTGGCCGTCGCCGCCCTGCGCTCGGACGAAGCCGTGGAGATCGAGGGGGCCGAAAGCGTCGCAAAAAGCTATCCCGGGTTCTTCGAGGACCTGGAACATATTCGGGTCTAAAACCAAACCGACCATGAACCAATTCGGACACAATTTCCGGCTCGCCATCTGGGGCGAGTCGCACGGACACCAGATAGGCATCTCGCTGGACGGCGTCCCGGCGGGCATCCCGCTCTCGGAGGAGGACTTCGCCGAAGACCTCGCACGACGCCGCAGCGGAGCGCCCGGCACGACGCCGAGGCGCGAACCCGACATACCGCAGATCGTGTCGGGAGTCTACGACGGCCACACGACGGGTGCGCCGCTGACCATCGAATTCGCCAACACCAACACCCACTCGCAGGACTACTCGACCGTCATGCGCCACTACCGGCCCTCGCATGCCGACCTGGTGGCCTACCACAAATTCGCCGGATTCAACGACCCGCGCGGCGGCGGGCACTTCTCGGCGCGCCTTACGGTGGCGCTGGTCGCCGCGGGCGTCGTGGCCAAGAAGGTATTGCCCGCGGGCGTGCAGTTCGCCACGCGGCTGACCGAGATCGGCGGCTGCACCGACCCCGAACGTTTCAACGAGGTGCTGCACGCCGCGACGGCCGACCGCGACTCGGTGGGCGGCATCGTCGAATGCCGCGTGCAGGGCGTACCCCTCGGCCTGGGACAGCCCTTCTTCGATTCGGCCGAAAGCATGATCGCCCACCTGCTGTTCGCCGTTCCGGCGGTCAAGGGGGTCGAATTCGGCAGCGGATTCGCCGGGGCGCGCCTGCGCGGCTCGGAGAACAACGACTGCTTCACGGACTGCGCCGGCACGACGGCGACCAACAACGCCGGGGGCATCAACGGCGGGCTGACCAACGGCAACGAGATCGTGGTGCGCGCAGCGCTGAAACCCACGCCGAGCATCGGCCGCGAACAGATCACCTACAACCTAGCGACCGACAGGGTCGAACCGCTGGAAATCCACGGCCGCCACGACGTCTGCGTCGCCCTGCGCGGTGCGGTGGTCGTCGAAGCCGCCGTGGCCATCGCCCTGGCCGACTTCCTCCGTCAATGACGCGCCGCGGGACCATCGACGCGCTGGCCGCACGGCTCACGGGGCTTTACGACGCACGCGAAGCCCGCAGCATCGCGCTGGCCGCCGTAGCGGAACTTTCGGGGCTGTCGCCGTCGGCCCTGCTGACCGACCCGGAGGCGGAACTCACCGTGGAAGGCCTGCCGGAAGCGGAGGCGCAGCTCGTCGCCGGAAGGCCCCTGCAATATGTCGTCGGACACACGGAATTTTACGGACGCCGCTTCGCCGTGCGCGAAGGGGTCCTGATCCCGCGACCCGAGACCGAAGAGCTGGTCGACGCGATCCTGCGCGGGGAACGCCGGGCACGGAGGCTGCTGGATGTAGGAACGGGCAGCGGCTGCATCGCGGCTTCGCTGGCGCTGGGGATGCCCGGGGCGGAGGTCTTCGCCGCCGACATCTCGGACGACGCGCTGGCCGTGGCGGCGGAGAATTTCCAGAAACTCGGCGCGGCGGTCACGCTCCGCAAAGCCGATGCCCTCGGCGGACTGGAGGAGGCTTTTCCGGAGCGCTTCGACATGATCGTATCGAATCCGCCCTACGTCCCCGAGAGTGACCGCGCGGCGATGCACCCCAATGTCCGCGACCACGAACCCGGCCTGGCGCTGTTCGTCCCCGACGACGACGCCATCCGTTTCTACCGCGCCATCGCGCAGGCGGGACGGCGGATGCTGACGCCCGGCGGACGCCTTTGGTTCGAGATTTACGAACGCGCCGCGGCGGAGATCGTCCGCATGCTCGGCGCCGAAGGATACACCGACACCGAGGTCCGCGAGGACCTCTTCGGAAAACCACGCATGGTATGCAGCCGGCTGAAATAAGGAAAAAACGCGGCAAGACGCCCGACGAGGCGCTCGCGGCGCTGATGCGCCTCTGCGCCCGCGCCGAAAAGTCGGAGGGCGACGCCCGGCGGCTGATGCGCGGCTGGGGAGTGGCGGAAAAGGATGCCGAGCAGGTGCTCGCCCGGCTGGTGCGCGACCGCTTTATCGACGACAGCCGCTACGCCGAGGCCTTCGTGCGGGAAAAACTGCGGCTGAGCGGCTGGGGCGAGTACAAAATCCGCACGGCCCTGCAACGCAAGGGGGTTTCGAAGGAACGGATCGGCGCGGCGCTGTCGCAGGCCGACCGTTCGGGGATGGGCGAGCGGCTCGCGCAACAGCTCGAACGCAAGGCACGGACGGTGAAATACGCCACACAATACGAATTGAAAACCAAACTGATACGCTACGGGCTTTCGCTCGGATACGACTACGAGGCCGTCATGGACGCCGCCTCGGCAATGGTCAGGGAGACGGACGCATGCGACGAATTCTAACACTGCTTCTGCTTACGGCAGTCGCTTCGGGAGTGCGGGGACAGCAACTCGACCCGAAGGATTACATCTACCCCCTGCGGGATCTGAAACAACGGCTCTACTCGGCCAATTTCGGCGAGATACGCCCCGGGCATTTCCATGCGGGCGTGGACATCAAGACCGACGCCGAGGAGGGCAAACCGGTCGTGGCCGTGGCCGACGGCTACGTTTCGCGCGTGGCATTGCAGGCGGGCGGCTACGGACGCGCCGTCTACCTCACGCTCCGCAACGGCACGACGGTCGTCTACGGCCACCTCCAGCGTTTCCGCAACGACATCGAGCGGCACGTGCGCAGGGAACGTTACGACCGCCGTTCGAACGGCGTGAACCTCTGGTTCAGTCCCGAAAAGTGGCCCGTGAAGCAGGGCGACACGGTGGCTTACTCGGGCGACAGCGGTTCGTCGGGCGGCCCGCACCTCCATTACGAAATCCGCGACACGGAGACCCAGCGGCTCTACAACCCCGTCCGCGAGGGAATCATCCGCCCCAAGGACGAATATCCGCCGCGCATCGTGCGCCTGCACTACGTCGAGGTCGACACGGTGCAGGGCGTGCCCGTGCGCAGTGTCCCGGAGAGCTACGCCGTGGTCCGCACGGCCGCAGGCCGCTACGCCCTGACGCACGACGGACCCGTCGGCGCGGGCCGCAGGGGTTATTTCGTGGCCGAAGTCACCGACCGCCGCAACGACGTCTGGAACACCTTCGGGGTATGGCGCGTCACGGTCTTCGCGGACGGTGTCCCCTGCTTCGAATTCCGTATGGACAGCTTCACCTACGACATATCGCGTTGCAGCGACGCCGTGAGCTGTTACCCGATACAGGTCGCGTCGCGCAACGAGGCAATCCGCCTGGCGCAGCTGGAAGGCGCGCCCGACAGTTTCTACCCGGCGATGGCGGAACGCGGGCTGATACGCACGGCGGAAGGACAGGTGCGCCGCATCCGCATCGAGGCCGAGGACGACTGCGGCAATGTCTCGACGCTGGAATTCACCGTCCGCGGACGCGCCGGGGAGTTCCGCGCCGAAGCCGACACCACGGCCGTGGCACTGCGGCCCGACCGGGCTTCGGTCCTGCGCATCGGGCGCGAGGCGGAGGTCCGCATCCCCGAAGGGACGATTTACGAGCCGACTTTCGTCCGTCCCGGACGCGGGGAGGCCCCGCAGGCGGATTCGGGCGTCGTCGTACTCTCGCCCGCCTACCGTTTCTTCGATCCCGCGACGCCCCTTTTCCGCGCCGTGGAGGTCACGCTCCGCGCCCGCGTGCCGCGTCCCCTGCAACTGCACGCCCAGCTGGCCGTCCGCACGCGCAGAGGCTCGCTGGCCTGCGTCGGAGGCGCTTATGCCGACGGCGCGGTGACGGCTTCGGTGCGCACGGCCGGCGATTTGGTGATCGTGGCCGACACGCTGCCGCCCGCTATCCGTCCGCTCTTCGCCCAAGGCGCCGACCTCACCCGGACCGAAGGGGTGCGGTTCCGCGCCTCGGACAACTTCTCGGGCATCGCCTCGTGGACGCTGCACATCGACGGCGAATGGGTTCCCTGCGACCGCTTCCCGATGAAGGGAACGCTGGTGCACTTTTTCGACGCCCCGCCGCAGCGGCGCACCCACGCCGTGCGGCTTTCGGTCACGGACGGATGCGGAAATACAACGCACTTCGAAGGAACATTTTACCGCTGACGGACAATGGTTTTGGAAAAATTTTCCTATATTTGCGGGAACTGCAATGCAATACACAATGACAGACAACAATACATCCGAACGCAAGCCGTTGATCCTGATTGCGGAAGACGTGGAAAGCAACTACAAGCTGCTGGAAATAATCCTCAAAAAAGAGTATAATCTGCTCTGGGCGAAGAACGGCAAGGAGGCTGTGGAGTATGCGCTATCGCACAATCCCGACGCCGTACTGATGGATATTAAAATGCCCGTGATGGACGGCATCGAGGCGCTGAAGGAGATTCGTCTCCATACGGACAAGCTGCCCGTCATCATGCAGACGGCCTACGCCTTCGACACCGACCGGCGCATCGCCGAGGAAGCGGGATGCAACGGGTTCATCACCAAACCCGTCATGCCGCGCGAACTGAAAATGTATCTCGACAAATACCTCACGAAATAAGGTCGGGAACCGTTTTACCGGTGTACAGCGGACCCTTCCGGTCCGTTTTTTTTCTCCTCACCAAAAGCTGCGATCCGGCCATCCTTGGAAATGCGTCACTTCCGGAAAATACTCCTCGCCTTCTGTGTCCTGTGGGGCACAGGCCTGAACGCATCGACACACAAGCAGTTGTCGGACAGCCTCCAGCAGGCGCTCGCGCAGACGGCCGATCCCCGGCAGAGAGTGGCGCTGCTGCTCAACCTGAAAGACCTCAACGAAGACTCGAACCTCAACCTGGCCTATTCGATCCAGCTTTTCCGCGAAGCCGCCGCCGTCCGCGACACCTACGCCATGACCATGGCCACCGTGCCCATCCTGGCGCAGTACGCCCCCTATCCCGAAAAAGCGGATTCGCTCGACCGCTACATCCGCGACCTGCGGGAACTGACGCCCGGAACACCCGAGGAGGGCATGGACGCCTACGCCGAAATGGCCGTCACCTACTACCGGCAGGACAACGAATACGACCGGAAAAAGGCCCTCGAGCTGGCCCATAAGATCGTCGCATGGTGCGACGACGACTCCGCACACCCGGACAACGTGTTCCACCGCGTCAAGCGGCTCATGCTGAAAGGCCATGCGGGCATCACGATCGACTATTACGAAAAGGGCGTCAAATCGGCCTACGTCCCCCAGACGAAAACCTGGGAGGAGGCCTACGAACTGACGCGGCAGATGCCCGAACTGGTCGTGCGCAAGAATTTCGCCAATCTGGTCTATTTCCTGCTCAGCGGCGCCTACAACCAGGCCTGCGATTACGCCGGCCAGGTGCGGCTGACCTCGGATTTCATCGCCCTGATCGACTCCTACTACGCCCTGGAAGACCGCCTGCAGCGCCGTCCCTACCTCTACCGCGACAACAGCTACGTAAACCCCTACCGGCAGCTGATCCGCTGTGCGATCAACGTCGGACGCGACGATCTGATCGAACGGAATTTCGACGAATTCCGGCAACGCATGCTCAACGCCGAAGGCGAGAACCTCGTGCGTAACAAGACCTACATCTACGAACTGGGCTACCTCTGGAACGGAATCCGGGGCCACTACGACCAGAGCGTTCTCTACTGCGACTCGCTGATGAGGATGATCGACCAGGGCAAGGGCTATTTCCGCATGATGCCCTCGAAAATCTACCGGGTCAACCGCGACCGCAGCGTGATGCTGGCCCGCGCAGGCCGCTACGACGAATCGTACGCCGGTTACGAACGCACGGCGGAGGTGCAGGACTCGATCTTCTCGGCCGAGCGCCGCGAGCGGAGCGAAACCATCCGCCGCCGTCACGACATGGACCGGCTCAAACTCGCCGAGACACACGCCCTGATCCGCAACCGCATGGCAGCGCTGTTTTCGTTCATCGCCATCGGCGTCCTGCTGCTCGGAACCGGCGTCTACTACTACGTCGCCCTGCGCCGCAACCGCCGCCTCCAGGCCGCCATCGCCCGGCACAACCGCAAGGCCAGGGAGAGCGAGCACATGAAGTCGATCTTCATCGGCACGATCTGCCGGGGAATCGGACAGCCGCTGGAAACCATCGACCAGACTTCGCAGAAACTGATGCTCGCCGACACGGGAATCGGGGAACGGCTGGAGATGCTCGGCGACATCCGCGAAAACACCGACCTGCTGCTCTCGACGCTCGACAACATGCTCGAAGCCGCCAACCTCGACAGCCTGACCGAGCAGTTGCAGTTCGAAGAGGCCGACATCGACGAACTGTGCAACGCGGAACTGCTGACCGCCTCGCGCCTGCCGCACAGCGGCGGAGTCGAATACCGCATCGAGACGCCGGGGACGCGCTGTATCGTCCCGACGCATGCCCAATACTTCTCGTTCGTGGTCCGCGCGCTGCTCGACAACGCCGCGAAATTCACCTCCGAGGGCAGCATCACGCTCCGCTACGAGACAGACCCGGCGGCCAACATCCTCCGCGTTTCGGTCACCGACACCGGCTGCGGAATCGCCCCCGAACGGCAGGCGGAGATTTTCCGTCCGCTGTCCGACGGCCCCGTGGGGTCGCGCGGCCTGAGCCTCTCGCTCTGCCGCATCATCGCCGGGCACCTTTCCGGCTCGATACGCTTCGACGCGGACTACACCGGAGGCGCGCGTTTCATCTTCACAATACCCCTGAAGCCATGACGACGAACCGTATCCGATCCGTCGTCGCTCTGGCGACGCTGGCCGTACTGGCTCTGACGGCGCTTCCGCGCGGAGTTTCGGCGCAGCCGTGGCTTCCCGAGGACGGCGATACCCCCTTCGGCGGCAAACCCGGCATGCACCTCTTCCTGCCCAGCGGATTCCTCGAATCGATCCGCGAAAGCCGGCTGACCATGGCCCGCACCCGCTACTTCCAGGCCGCCTATCGCAAAGCCGTCAACCGCGGCGAATACGTCCGCGCGCTCGCCTGCACCGATTCGCTGATCTACCTCGCCGAACACCGCCCGATACAGGGCGTGCGCCCCACGGCCTGCTACCAGAAACGCGCCTGGGTGCTCCACGCCCTGCACCGCGACAAAGAAGCCTGCGCGGCCTACGACCTCGCCGTGAAGGTCCGCAATTCGGCCATGCGCTTCGAACAGACCGAGACGATACGCGAGATGCAGGCCTCGTACGAACTGGACCGGCTGGCGCTCGACAAGGCGCTGCTGAGCGCCCGCCACCACAAGATAGCCCTCGTGTCGCTGTCCCTGCTGCTGCTGGCGGCCGGCGCGGCCGTGGCGTTCATCTACGCCGGCAACCGCCGCACGAAACAGCTCCAGCAGGAGTTGCTGCGGCAGATGGAGCAGGGCCGCAAGAGCGAGGAGAGGAAAAACGCCTTCATCAACTCGATCTGCCACGAAGTCCGCACGCCGCTCAACAGCATCGCCGGGTTCTCGGAACTGCTGTGCGCCGACGAAGTGTCGCCCGAAGCGCACGACCAATACTGCCAGATCATCCACGAGAGCCGCCGCCAGCTGCGCTACCTGTTCGAGGACATGCTCGAAGTCTCCTATCTCGAAAACCTGACCGAGCCGCTGCCGCGCAGTTACCTCAACCTCTGCGCGCTGTGCCGCTCGCAGCTGCGCGCCATGAAGATCCGCTGCCCGAAGACCGGCGTGGCCTACGCCGACGGCATTCCCGCCGAAACGATCGCCGTGGTATCGAGCGAGAAATACCTCGGCGTCCTGCTCTCGGCACTGCTCGGCAACGCATATAAATTCACCCGGGAAGGCCATATCCGCCTCGAATGCGGCCGCGAAGGCGACGAGCGCGTGTATATCGCCGTGACGGACACCGGCTGCGGAATCCCGCCCGAGAAATACGACCAGGCATTCGAGCGGTTCACCAAGCTCGACCCGTTCAGCCAGGGCAACGGACTGGGACTTTACCTCTGCCGCCTGATCGTCCGCCACCTGGGCGGCGAAATCCGCATCGACCCGGAGTACACCGAAGGCACGCGCATCGTGGTCGTCCTGCCGCGGAAATAGGCGGCACCGGCGAAAAACAACGGGGTCCCACCGCGGGCCCCCGTTTGCCGGCAGACGGATCTCCACGGTCGTCACGTCCTCGCAGCCTACGGCGCGGTATTCCTGGACGAGGGTGATCGTCGAGGTGAACTGGTAGTTCAGGAATTGTCCTCGCAGAGGATGACTGCATCGGCGGCGGGGTCCTTGTCGTAACGCTCCATGCGGAGCTCGTCGAGGGAGACCTTTCCGAGCCGATAGTCGGGTTCCTGCGCACATACCGATGCGCACGAAAATATCGCCAGAAGCGACAGAAGGGTCTGTTTTTGCATGACGGGCGAGTTGGGCTATGTCAAGTTAGGAAAAATTTCTCAAATTGAACAATTTACAGACGGAAAAACCCATTTTCCGGATTGTTTTTGCCAATCCGCCCGGTCCCGGCATCCCCGCTCCGGCGGAACCGGGAGTTTCCCGACAAGGGTCCGGTCGCAAGAAATCGGACGATAAGTTTGCAGTTGGCCCGAAATTTCTTACTTTTGCAGCGTCATTTCAACGATGGTCTCGTAGCTCAGTTGGATAGAGCAACAGCCTTCTAAGCTGTCGGTCGTGGGTTCGAATCCCGCCGGGATCACAACGGACGGATTGGTTTTCAGGCAATTGAATTCCATCCGTCTTTTCTTTCCGCCCCGTCCCGCGGCAATCCGCAGCGGCCCGCTTCATTCGCCCGAATGATCCCGGCACAGCCGTGAAATGCAGTTTTTTACGGCATTTATTTTGCCGAGCGGAATATTTTCCCTACATTTGCAGGCTTAAAAGCCCGAAGGGGTGAGCGTTTTTTTATTAATTACAACAAAATTTTATAGCAAATGGCTGTTAAAATTCGTCTGGCACGTCACGGTAAGAAGGGTTATGCCTTCTATCACATCGTTGCCGCAGATAGCAGAGCGCCACGTGATGGTAAATTCATCGAGAAGTTGGGAACCTACAACCCCAACACGAATCCTGCTACGATTGATCTGGACTTCGAGAAAGCCCTGGATTGGTTACAGAAAGGCGCACAACCTACGGATACTTGTCGGGCTATCCTCTCGTACAAGGGCGTAATGTACAAGAAACACCTGCTGGGCGGCGTCGCCAAGGGTGCGTTCACCGAGACCGAGGCAGAAGCCCGCTTCAACAAGTGGATGGAAGCCAAAGCCGGCAAGATCGAGGCCAAGACCAACAAGCTGATGACCGACGCCAAGTCGGCCGAGAAGGCACGTCTGGCTGCCGAGGCCAAGATCAAGGAGGAGCGCGCTGCCGCAATCGCCGAGAAGAAGGCCGCTGCCGAGGCTGCCGCCCGTGAGGCCGCGGAAGCTGCCGCTGCCGAGACTGCGGAGGCTGCTGCCGAAGAGGCCGCTCCGGAAGCTCCCGCCGCCGAATAAGGCGACACAGGGGAGGGAGCGCAGCAAGACGTTTCCTGATCCGCATAAAAACGGTAAACTTCCGTCCGGGAGATTACCGTTTTTTTTGTATTTTTACGCCATAATTCAACCGACATGATCGTTCCCGCAGGCAGAATCAACAAACTTTTCGGCACGGAGGGCGGAGTGATGCTCTCGCTCTACCCCGCTTTCCCCGAGGATTTCACGACCGACACCCCGCTGCGTGTCACCATCGACGCACTGGAGGTACCGCTCTGGTGCGAGCGTTTCGAACGCCGCGGCCAGTCGGGCGCCACCGCCACGTTCGCCGATTTCGACACCGAGCGCAGGGCGCAGGAACTCATGGGGCTGGAATTCCGCATCGAACTGAACGGCGAGGAGGACGACGACGAGTTTTACCTCGAGGACCTGATCGGCTTCGCGGTCGTAGCCGAAGAGGCCGGAGCCTCGTCCGGAGGGGCGGAAACCGCCGCCGAAGCCGGACCCCGCGCCTCCGGGAAATTCGAAGGCACGCTCACCGACTACTACGACAGCGACGCCAATCCGCTGTTCGAACTGGAGATCGGCGGACGGCAGGTGCTGGTCCCCGCCGTCGAGGAGTTCATCGCCCGCATCGACTTCGAGGGGCGCACGATGCACCTGGTACTTCCCGAAGGACTGATCGACCTGGACCGATGAAGGGAAAATTCACCGCAGGCCGCCTGCTGCAAAGGTGGCGCATCGCACTGGGACGCATGCCGGGATGGAAATTCGCCATACTGGTATTCATCGTCTCGTTCGCCGCCAAGGCAACCGCCCTCCTGCTGTTCGGCGTCACGACGGGAATCGAGGATGCGGACATAGATCCCGAACGCGCCCGGCGCATCGGCTGGTTCGTCGTCGTCATCGTCGCGCCGCTCGCGGAAACACTCGTCGCGCAGGCGCTGGTCATCTGGCTCGTGCGCAAGGCGCTGCCCCGGTCATTCTGGTGGCCGGTCATCTTCTCGGCCGGGGTTTTCGGCAGCGGACACCAGGCGGGTCCGGCCTACCTGGCCTGCATGCTCGTCACAGGGCTGATTTGGGCTTTCGCCTATTTGAGCCGTTTCGAACGGCGGGGCTTCGCCCAGGCATTCTGGCTCGTATTCCTCATACACGCATCGAACAACGCAATCGCTTTCATTATCTGATATGGCACGGGTGGTAATCGGACTTTCGGGCGGCGTGGATTCGTCCGTCGCGGCCTGGCTCCTCAAACAGCAGGGGCACGAGGTCGTGGGACTCTTCATGATCAACTGGCACGACACGACGGGAACGCTCGAAGGTGACTGTCCGTGGCACGACGACCGGGTTTTCGCCGAACTCGTGGCCAGGAAACTCGACATCGCGCTGCACGTGGTCGACCTTTCGGAGGACTACCGCGCGCGCGTCGTGGACTACATGTTCGCGGAGTACGAACGAGGCCGCACGCCCAATCCCGACGTGCTGTGCAACCGCGAGATCAAATTCGACGTCTTCCTGCGCGAGGCGCTGAAGCTGGGCGCCGACTACGTCGCCACGGGCCACTACTGCCGCAAGGCCGAGGAGACGCTGCCCGACGGAAGGACGATCCATAAACTGCTCGCGGGAAGCGACCCCAACAAGGACCAGAGCTATTTCCTCTGCCAGCTTTCGCAGGAGCAGTTGCGCCGGGCGCTGTTTCCCGTCGGCGGACTGCTGAAACCCGAGGTGCGGCGCATCGCCGAGGAGCAGGGCCTCGCCACGGCCAAACGCAAGGATTCGCAGGGCATCTGCTTCGTAGGCAAGGTCGACCTGCCGACCTTCCTCCAGCAGAAACTCGCCCCGAAAAAGGGCAACGTCCACGAAATACTCCCCGCATGGCCGAAATACGCGCGTGAGGCCGCCCCGGCGGAGGGCGAGCCGACGACGGAACAACTCGCGGCGCTGGCCGAACCGTGGCGCTACACCGTGCGCGACGGCAAGAAGATCGGCGAGCACAACGGCGCCCATTACTACACCATCGGACAGCGCAAGGGACTCGGCATCGGGGGCCGCAAGGAGTCGCTGTTCATCCTCGCCACGGACACCACACAGAATGTGATCTGGGTCGGCGAAGGCGACGCCCACCCCGGACTGTGGCGCCCCGCGCTGCACATCGCGCCCAGCGAAATCCACTGGGTGAACCCCGCGCAGGAGCTGACCGCCGGGCAGAGCGCCCGCTTCTCCGTCCGCATCCGTTACCGCCAGCCGTTGCAGGGCGCGCGGCTGTTCGTCCGCGACGAAGGGGCTTACCTCGTTTTCGACCGGCCCCAGCGGGGCATCACCCCCGGACAGTTCGCGGTGTGGTACGACGGCGACGAGCTGATCGGCTCGGGCGTGATCGAAGGCTGACCGAACTGAAAACCGACCAAACTGAAACCTCTATGATAAAACACTTTGCACTTATCGCCGCCGGAGTCCTGTCCCTGCACACGGCGACAGCCCAAAAGTACGTCGACGCCTCGACGCTGACCATCATCGGCCGCACCTGCCCGATGGAGGGACACCCCTACTACCGGGTCGACACGACACGCTACCATTTCGACAACGCCACCATCCGCCGCTATTGCGGCTATCCGGCCGGCGTAGCGGTGCTTTTCACCACCGACAGCCGCCGGATCGAAGCCCGCTGGACCACGACCCCACGCAACTACGGCTGGAACATGAGTCCTGTCCTGCAACGCGGCATGGACCTTTATATCCGCAAAGACGGAATTTGGACAATGGCCGGTGCGTCGCGGCCCGGCCCGGAAGCGACCGGCCGGCACAGCAGCGCCATCGTCGAACACATGGACCGCGAGACCCGGGAGTGCATGCTCTATCTGCCGACATGGAGCGAACTGCTGACGCTGGAGATCGGCGTGGACGAAGACGCCTCCGTCACACCGCTCGCATCGCCCTACAAACACCGTGTCATCGTCTTCGGGTCGAGCATTACCCACGGAGCTTCGGCCAGCCGCCCCGGAATGGCCTACCCAGCGCGCATGAGCCGTATGACAGGCATCGAATTCGTCAACCTGGGATACAGCGGCAACAGTATGCTCCAGCCCGAATTCGCCCGGCTGCTCGCCGAGACCGACGCCGACGCCTTTCTCTTCGACGCCTTCTCGAACCCCTCTGCGGCCATGATCCGGGACCGTCTCGACGCATTCGTCGCGACACTCGTCAAGGCCCACCCCGACAAACCGCTGATTTTCATGCAGACCCACTGGCACGCCGCAGGCAATTTCAACAAAGAAGCCGCACAGTTCCACCGCGAGCGGATCGACACCGCCGACCGAATGATGCGGCGGCTGGCAAAACAATACGACAACGTCTATTTCCTCGACGGCGAGTGGTACTACGGCAAGGACTCCGAAGGGACCATCGACTGCGACCACGGTTCCGACCTGGGCTACGACCGCATGATCTCGGAGCGGCTGCCCCGCATCCGGAAGATACTCCGCAAATACGGAATCAGATAGCCGTCCGGACATTCCGGCAATATTCTCCGGCTCTTTGCGCTTCGGCGTGAAGGGCCGGTTGTTTTTCAGGCATCGGAACCCTTTTTGAAAGGTAAAAAGTGTCCAAAACGGAATGTGTCTTTGCCCCAGGAATATTACCGTTTTTTGATCGGTGGTTAACCGCGGTTTTTCCCCGCGGAGGGTTATGTACTTTTTGGCTGCAAAAAGTACCAAAAACTCTCCAGCGGATGCCTTCGCCTGCTTCGGTCCCGTCTAACGTTCGAAACGGGCGCCTATTCGCGGGGGCGCACGCGCCCCGGCCCCGTTTCTTACCACTTTTAGCCGGACCTTCGTTTGACGGCTCTGGCATCGAGCCGGAATCCTGCGCCGCCAACGGCGGCGTGAGAGAAGGCACAGCAACCGGATCGGAAACGCAGAATCCGGCCATCGCCTCTGGAAGCGGTTTTAAACCGCCGCATTATCGCTTGCAGCGGAAAAAGAACGGAGCGAAGGCGGAGCGTTAAAAAACGAGGCCGGTTTGCTCGCAACGACGTCCAGCAGGCGAGAGCAAAGCTTGCTTTGCCGAGCCGCCACAGTCGAAGCGGCGCATTCCTTTGCGCCGCAAACCCGCGAAGGCGCCCGTTTTAGCGTAGCCGAGCGACGTTCCCGCGAAAGCGACATGCGGATGGTTTTGGTGCTACCTTTTGACATCAAAAGGTAGCTACAACCCGCGGGCGAAGACCGCGCTAACTGCCGACCAAAAAGCGGCAACACACCCGGATCGCCGGGCGATCCGTCGTTCGCCCCCAGGGGGGGGGCTGGGGCGAACGAAATATTCGCTCAAGTATAAATGAGCATACTCATGTATAAAAGAGCATCGCAAATGGCATGTTTTTTAGTTTTGTAAGCAAAAACAAGCCGCTTGTGAAAACTCCTGCCGACATCTATGTTATCGAAGCCATCCGCAAAGAGCGAATGGCCCAGAAAGTGTCGCAGGCAATGCTGGCATACGGCATCGGCGTCTCGAAAGGATTCATCGGTATGGCCGAAAGTCCGCGGTACGACATCAAATACAATGTCAACCACATCAACGAAATCGCCAAATTCCTGGGCTGCTCGCCCCGCGATTTCCTGCCCGAAAAACCGCTCTGAATGTCGGCCGTGAAGATCTGCCGACTGATAACGGCCGCCCTGCTCTGGGCCGGATGCTGTGCCGCCCTCGGGCAACGGCCCGTCGGCATCGCCTTCTACGACGTGGACCGGATTTACGACACCCTCCCGGCGCTTTTCTACGACGACGCAGACTATACGCCAGAAGGCCGTCTGCATTGGACCGCAGAGCGTTACGAACGCAAAATCCGCAATACGGCGGCCGTGATCGACTCGATGGCCCTGCCCCTGGTCGCCCTGTGGGGCGTCGAAAACGAACAGGTCGTCCGCGACATCGCCGCCGCCTGCCGGGGCGAATACTCCTACCTCCACCGCACGCTCAATTCGCTCGACGGAATGGATTTTGCGTTGCTCTACTACGGGGACCTCTTCTACCCGACCTACGACGAACCGGGACGCCGCTACCTCTACGTCGAGGGCGAACTCGGACGCGACACCGTGGGGCTGGCGCTGTGCGGCGACGCGCGCATGGCCCGGTGGGTCGTGAAGGACCTGCGCGCGGAGCGCCCGCACGCGAAACTGATCGTACTGGGACGCTCGGATCTCCCCGACCCCGGACGCTGGGGACTGCGCGATGCGACCCGGCGCGCCGAACAGGCCGGACGGGGCACCATACGGCGCGGCGGACGGTGGCAGATGCGCGACCGCATCCTCGCGGACACGGCGCTGACGACCTCGGAGGGCGACGTTTTCGCGCGCCGCTATCTGGTTGACCAAAAGAGCGGTAACCCCTTCACGACCTACTCACGCGGGGTTTATCGCGGCGGCTACGGTTATTCGCTGCCGGTATTCATTTACATCCGGTAGAATTTTTTGGATATTTCGAAAAGTTTTCGTATTTTCGCAATCCCTTCGACGGAAATGCATTTTACGGATGCGGTAACGGAAACGTCACCGCAATTTTTCGGCTTCAAAGGAGAGGTATAAGAAAAAATTTTTATATTTATACTATAATTCAAAACCAAAAAAAGTTATGGCAGACGTAAAACGGGTCTATACCTTCGGTAACAAAGAGGCCGAAGGAAACGGCAAAATGCGTGAACTGCTCGGCGGCAAGGGTGCGAACCTTGCGGAGATGAACCTCATCGGCATCCCCGTGCCCCCGGGATTCACCATCACCACGGAAGTGTGTGCGGAATTCTACAAGCACGGCAAAGAGGCCGTCATCGAGATGCTCCGCCCCGAAGTCGAGAAGGCGATGAAGAACATCGAGAAACTGACCGGCATGAAATTCGGCGACAAGGAGATGCCGCTGCTCGTATCCGTACGTTCGGGCGCGCGCGCGTCGATGCCCGGCATGATGGACACCATCCTCAACCTGGGCATGAACGACCAGGCCGTGGAGGCCGTGGCCAAGCGTACGGGCAACCCGCGTTTCGCATGGGACTCGTACCGCCGCTTCGTACAGATGTACGGCGACGTGGTGCTGGGCATGAAACCCGTTTCGAAGGAGGACCACGACCCGTTCGAGGTGATCATCGAGGAGCAGAAGGCCAAGAAGGGCGTGAAGAACGACACCGACCTGACGACCGACGACCTCAAGGAGCTGGTGAAGAACTTCAAGGCCGCCGTGAAGAAGCAGACCGGCGAGGATTTCCCGACCAGCCCGTGGGACCAGCTGTGGGGCGCCATCTGCGCCGTGTTCGGCTCGTGGATGAACGAACGCGCCATCCTCTACCGCAAACTCAACAACATCCCCGCCGAGTGGGGCACGGCCGTATCGGTGCAGGCCATGGTGTTCGGCAACATGGGAGAGAATTCCGCGACGGGCGTAGCCTTCTCGCGCGACGCCGCAACGGGTGAGAACCTCTTCAACGGCGAATACCTGATCAACGCCCAGGGCGAGGACGTCGTAGCCGGCATCCGCACCCCGCAGCAGATCACCATCGAGGGTTCGAAGCGCTGGGCCGTGGCCCAGAAGGTTTCGGAGGAGGAGCGCAAGGCGAAGTTCCCCTCGCTCGAAGAGGTGATGCCCGAGGTTTACAAGGAGCTGGACGAAATCCAGCACCACCTGGAGCAGTACTTCAAGGACATGCAGGACATCGAGTTCACGATTCAGGACGGCAAGCTCTGGATGCTCCAGTGCCGCAACGGCAAGCGCACGGGCGCAGCGATGGTCAAGATCGCCATGGACATGCTGCGCGAGGGTCTGATCGACGAGAAGACCGCCGTACTGCGCTGCGAGCCTGCGAAGCTCGACGAACTGCTCCACCCCGTTTTCGACAAGAAGGCCATCGCCAGTGCGCAGGTCATCACCAAGGGCCTGCCCGCATCGCCGGGAGCCGCCACGGGACCCGTGGTATTCTTCGCCGAGGACGCCGAGAAAACGCTGGAGAAAACCGGCCAGCGCGCCATCCTGGTGCGCATCGAGACCTCGCCCGAGGACCTCAAGGGCATGCTCGACGCCGCAGGTATCCTGACCGCACGCGGCGGCATGACCTCGCACGCGGCCGTCGTGGCCCGCGGCATGGGCAAATGCTGCGTATCGGGTGCAGGCGAACTGCAGATCGACTATAAAACCCGCACAATCCAGGTGAACGGATTCACCGTGAAGGAGGGCGACTGGATTTCGCTCAACGGCTCGACGGGCGAAGTGTACCTCGGCCAGGTAGCCACCATGGCCGCCGACCTGAGCGGTGACTTCGGCCAGCTGATGAACCTCGCCGGAAAATACTCGGTGCTGAAGGTCCGCGCCAACGCCGACACCCCGAAGGATGCCGCACAGGCGTTCTCGTTCGGCGCCGAAGGCATCGGACTCTGCCGCACGGAGCACATGTTCTTCGAGGGCGACCGCATCAAGGCTTTCCGCGAGATGATTCTCGCCGACGACGAAGCCGGACGCCGCGTGGCGCTGGCCAAGCTGCTGCCGATCCAGCGCGGCGACTTCGAGGGACTGTTCAGGGCCATGAACGGATTCCCCGTGACGGTGCGCCTTCTGGATCCCCCTCTGCACGAGTTCGTGCCCCACGACGAGAAGGGCCAGAAAGAGATGGCCGCCGAGATGGGCGTGCCCCTCGCAAAGATCGTCGCCAAGGTCGAGTCGCTGGCCGAGTTCAACCCCATGCTGGGACACCGCGGCTGCCGCCTGGGCAACACCTATCCCGAAATCACCGAGATGCAGGCCCGTGCCATCATCGAGGCTGCGATGAACGTCAAGGCTTCGGGCATGCCCGTGCACGTGGAGATCATGGTTCCGCTGGTGGGCAACCACAAGGAGCTGCGCTACCAGAAAAAGATCATCGACGCCACGGCCGAGCAGGTATTCTCGGAGCGTAACGACAAGATCGACTACATGGTCGGCACGATGATCGAGGTTCCGCGCGCCGCCGTGACGGCCAACCAGATCGCCGAAGTCGCCGAGTTCTTCTCGTTCGGAACCAACGACCTGACGCAGATGACGCTCGGATTCTCGCGCGACGACATCGGCAAGTTCCTGCCGGTATACCTGGAGAAGGGTATCCTGAAGAACGACCCGTTCCAGATCCTCGACCAAAACGGCGTGGGCCAGCTGATCCGCGAGGCCGTCTTCAAGGGCCGCGGCACGCGCCCGACGCTCAAGTGCGGCATCTGCGGCGAGCACGGCGGCGAACCTTCGTCGGTGGAGTTCTGCCACTACGCAGGTCTGAACTACGTGAGCTGTTCGCCCTTCCGCGTGCCCATCGCACGCCTGGCTGCGGCTCACGCTGCGCTCAACGAGAAATAGCATTTCACGCCCCGACGGGGCGACACACTCCGGAGGTCCGCACCCGATTGTCGCGGACCTCCTTTTTATTTATAAAAAAGTCGGGTTCATTGAATATATTTGGCCGCAGCCGGGAAATTTCCTATATTTGTTTTGGCAAACAGTTTGAATAACGTTTATTCAATATAAAAAAACGGAAACATGAAAAAAATTCTTTTAACGGCGATCGTCGCGCTGTTCGCAGTAACGGCAGCATCGGCGCAGGACAAAGGCAACTGGGCGCTCGGCCCACGTATGAACATCTACACCAACACGGGTGACGCCGTGGTGGGTCTGGGTGCATTCGGACGTTACAGTTTCTCGGATAACTGGCGTATCGAACCGTCGCTCACGGCGCTGCTGCACAGCGGCTGTTCGATCGACATCAGCGTCGACGCGCAGTACGTCTTCCACTTGAGCGAAGGCTGGAGCGTTTACCCCGCCGTCGGCTTCACGGCCAACGACATCGGCAAATGGGCTGCAGGTCTGAACATCGGCGGCGGTTTCGACTTCGAGGTAGCCCGCAACTGGGACCTTTCGGCCGGCCTGAAATGGCAGCCCATGTTCGACGACTGGCGCAAGAATCCCGTAGTCATCAGCATCGGCGCAGCATACAAGTTCTAACCATAGACGCCCGAAAACAGCGACCGGACCCGATTCATTTCGGGTCCGGTTGTTTTTTTGCGGATCGGCCTCAACCGTTTTCGATCAGTGGGATGCAGATGCCGTGCATCGTGCAAAAGCCCCGGATGAGTTTTTGATTATCGCAGAGCAGGATTCATCATTTCCGATCAGTGTGGTGCAGATGCCGTGCATCGAGAAAAATCCCCGGATGGGTAGTACTGAAGTACGTCCCATTCGGGAATTTGAGGGATGTGCGGCAGGTGTGCCGCAATCATCTAAAACTATTGTTCGTTTACACGAATCATATCGAAGATCCGATACCCTATCGGCGCGTAACTGCGCCATGCAGAGCGCTTGGCACGATAGACATACGACTTTTCCCCGACGTAAACCGTCACTTCGGGCGAAGCCCGCTCATCGAAGAAACCGCAGAGTTCCGACCCGTCGGCATCGAAGGTGTAACGATGCTTCCAAACCTTCCTTTCCGGTTCGAGGTAGAGTTTTTCCACCGGTCCGGACATCGTCGCCACGTCCGCAGCGAAACGCACCGAATCGGCCGGCACGGCCTGCGGCAGACGGCAGGTGAAATTGATCGTGGCGCGCCCGCCGCGATGCTCCTTGTAGGTGATGTCGAAAGTCAGATCGCCCGCCTCGCGACTCTCGAAAAGCGTCACGGGGAAGGTATGATAGATCACCCCGTCGGTCTCGGCCTTCGACACGTAATGGCTGCGGATGTTCTGCGCCGGGAGCGCCGAGGCTCCGGCGATGCAGAGTGCCGCCAGCAAGAAGCGTTTAGTCACCGTAGACGATGATCGTGTAGATCGTGTAGACGCCGACATAGGACTTGGCCTGGTAGTCTACGTGGTGGATGCGCGTGATGCCGGCTTCGCGGGCAGCAGCCTGGATGCTCGCATCGCCCAGAGCGACGACGCCTACATATCCCTTGGCCTCGGCCGTGCCGACCTTGCTCGACCCGGCATTGCCCGTCACGGCCAACCCGTCCTTCACATCGGTATAGATTCCGCCTACGAGGGGCGATTTGACGCATCCCGCCAGCATCATCGCGGCGAATGCAAAAGCGAAAAGTTTTTTCATGCTATCTGGTTTTATAGGCACAGCGGTATTTTCCCTTCGCGAGGTTCAGCAGTTTGCTCTTGAGCAGCTGGCGGCGCAGGGGCGCGATGCGGTCGGTGAAGACCACGCCTTCGATGTGGTCGTATTCATGCTGGATGACCCACGCCTTAAGCCCCGTGAACTCCTCGTCGTGCTCGACGAAGTCGGTGTCCATGTAACGCATGCGGATCGACAGCGAGCGGGGCACGTCGGCATGAATTCCGGGAAACGAGAGGCAGCCTTCGTTGTAGGTCTTCTTCTCCTCGGAGAAGGCGTAAATCTCGGGATTGACGAAAGCACGCTTGTAGTCGGCGCACGACGGGTCCTCCTCGGCCCACGGGGTGCAGTCGACGATGAACAGCCGGATGTCCTTGCCGATCTGGGGCGCGGCCAGTCCGACGCCTTCGGCCTCTTCGAGCGTGAGGAACATGTCCTCGGCGAGTTTTTTCACTTCGGGATAATCGGGCGCAATCGGCTCGCATTTGCGGCGCAGCACCTCGTCCCCATAAATTACAATCGGGTATATCATAAACTAAAAATTCCTTTTTTTCTTTTCCGTTTCCCGTCCGAACGAACTGAATTCCGGGCTTCGTGCCGCGGGATGCGGACAACCACCGGAATGCAGGCGTGCCCCCTTCCGCCCGCTTCTTAAACGGGTCAGCCGTCGTCACGGAAAACGCTTTCCATGTAGGACTGAAGGATAATGGTTGCCGAAATCTTGTCCACCAACGCCTTGTCGCGGCGGGCCATCCTGCCGATACCGCTCTCGAGCATCGTGCGGTGGGCCATCACCGAAGTAAAGCGTTCGTCGTAAAAAACCACCTCCTTGTCGGGCCACGCCCGCCGCAGGCGGCCGGCCAGCGGCTCGATGAACCTCCACGTCTCGGACGGCGTGCCGTCCATCCGCGAGGGTTTTCCCACAACTATCGTACTAACGTCCTCACGGGCGAAATATTTTGCCAGCCAGGCCTCCAGACCCTTCGTCTCGACCGTCTCCAGCCCTCCGGCGATCAGGCGCAGGGGATCGCTCACGGCGATTCCCGTGCGCCGGGTCCCGTAGTCTATGGCAAGAATGCGTCCCAAATCAGAGGTTCAGCGTCCTGAACAGCTTGCGGTAGGAGCACTCCTCGTCGACGAGCGACGGCAGCGACTCGATCTTGACGCGCTCCTGCTCCATCGTATCGCGGTGGCGGACCGTCACCGTGCCGTCCTCCAGCGTCTGACCGTCGACCGTCACGCAGAACGGCGTACCGACGGCATCCTGACGGCGGTAACGCTTGCCGACGGAGTCCTTCTCGTCGTAAACGACATTGTAATCGTATTTCAGCAGGTCGACGATCTTCTGCGCCACTTCGGGCATGCCGTCCTTCTTCACCAGCGGCAGCACGGCCACCTTGATCGGAGCCAATGCGGGCGGGAATTTCAGCACGACGCGCGAATCGCCGCCTTCGAGCGCCTGCTCGGTATAGGCTGCCGACATCACCTGCAGGAACATGCGGTCCACGCCGATCGACGTCTCGACCACATAGGGAACATAGCTTTCGCCCGTCTCCGGATCGAAGTACTGCAACTTCTTGCCCGATAACTTCTGGTGGCTGCCCAGGTCGAAGTCCGTGCGCGAGTGGATACCCTCGACCTCCTTGAAGCCGAACGGGAAGTTGTATTCGATGTCCGTCGCGGCGTTGGCGTAGTGGGCCAGCTTGTCGTGGTCGTGGAAGCGGTAGTTGTCGTCGCCGAAGCCCAGCGCACGATGCCAGGCCATGCGGGTGTTCTTCCACTCGTTCCACCACCTCATTTCGGTCCCGGGGCGCACGAAGAACTGCATCTCCATCTGCTCGAACTCGCGCATGCGGAAGATGAACTGACGGGCCACGATCTCGTTGCGGAAGGCCTTGCCGATCTGCGCAATGCCGAACGGAATTTTCATACGTCCGGTTTTCTGGACGTTCAGGAAGTTGACGAAGATACCCTGCGCCGTCTCGGGACGCAGGTAAATGGTATTGGCACCCTCGGCCGTAGAACCCATCTGGGTCGAGAACATCAGGTTGAACTGCCGCACCTCGGTCCAGTTGCGCGTGCCGGAGATCGGGCAGGCGATCTCGCAGTCGACGATGATCTGGCGCAGCTCCCCGAGGTCGTTGGCGTTCAGCGCATCGGCGAAACGCTTGTGCACCTCATCGCGCTTGGCCTGCAACTCCACGACACGCGGGGAGGTTTCGCGGTATTTGGCCTCGTCGAAATCGGCGCCGAAGCGCTTGCGGGCCTTCTCGACCTCTTTCGCGATCTTTTCATCCTGCTTGGCCAGCCACTCCTCGACTAGCACGTCGGCGCGGTAGCGTTTCTTCGAATCCTTATTGTCGATCAGCGGGTCGTTGAAGGCCGAGACGTGTCCCGAAGCCTCCCAAGTCTTGGGGTGCATGAAGATCGCGGCGTCGATGCCGACGATGTTCTCGTGCAGTTTGACCATCGAATCCCACCAATAGCGCTTGATGTTGTTCTTCAGTTCCACGCCGTTCTGTCCGTAATCGTATACGGCACCGAGCCCGTCGTATATCTCGCTCGAAGGGAATACGAATCCGTACTCCTTGCAATGGGCGACCAGTTTCTTGAAAAGTTCTTCCTGAGTCATCGCAATCTATTTTACTTTACTGATTTACCGAATTACAAAAGTACAAAATAAATGGAAAATGCCGCTTTCGATCGGGATTTTATTTCTATATTTGTACCGACGGCCTGCGAGGGCCGCCGACATACGACGATAAAAAGCGCATCGGCTTTTTTCTTACTGCGGAAAATTGGACACTTTCACGAATGGTAAGGAATCAGGTTGATGCTCTCGCTGTTTTTCAGCGTGGGCATATTCCGTCATTCTACCATTCGGGTCGTCCAATACCCCTGCAGTGAATGTGGAATTTTGCCTGCGCCTTTTGTTTGCCGGAACGGGAACAACCCTTTAAACAAAATAAAAATGAAAACAGCAAAATTCTTCATGGCACTACTGGCCACCGCGCTGCTCGCGTCATGCAGCGACGACAAGGACTACTCGGGCGATTTCGGGCAGATCAAGGTTCCGGACACCCGTCAGCTGGAGCAGACGATCTCCGCCGACGACACGCAGAGCGCCCGGGGCGTGACCTTCTCCACCGAAGGGGCGTGGACCTCGGCGATCACCCAGACCCGCGCCGAGGCGCCCGACTGGATCTCCGTATCACCCGACCACGGCGACGCCGCGGGAACCTACACGCTGAAAATCACCCTTGAACCCAACGATTCCGAAGAATCCCGCTCGGCGACGATCGTCATCACGTGCGGCACGTCGAAAATCGAAATCTCCGTCACGCAGGAGGGCACCAAAGACGACGGCGGCGACGAACCGGTGGAACGCGCCCCGAACGGCCGGCTGGTAAAAATCACCAAGTATGTGGGTCAGGAGGTGGAAAGCGTGGCTGTCATCACCTACGATGACTCCGACGAGAGCCGAAGCCGCATCAAGTCATTCAAAATGTATTGGGACGAAACACTGGCAGATCTCTATGAAGAGTATCTCTTCACCTATGACGACGACAACCTGCTCATCGAGGAGAAACATTACGACAAACTTCCGACCATCTATGGCAAAGAATGGAATTGTCCGGATCCGGTTCTCACTCCACGCGCTTCGTTCATCGGAACAGCCGAGTGCCATGAGATCGCAAGCGGAAACAATTACATTTATCACTTCGACTATTCATCATCAGACGAACAACTCTCTGCTGTGACTTACGAACCGGTCGATGAAGACGGCCCTACGGGAAATAAAGACGAGGACCGCTATATTTACCAGGATCGCGACTGCACGAAGATAACATGGGGCGCCCTTTCGGGAACGGGCGGCACCCAGACCTTTACCTATGGCAATGAGCAAAAGCCCTATGAATTCGAACGTCTCTTTGCCAGTTACCCTGCCATTGACCCGGCACTCTACGTCATCAGCGATCCCGACATGCTGCGCATGCTGGGCTTCCTCGGTCATCAAAGCACCCGACTGCCTGAAAAAGTGGTCACGAACTGGGGCAGCGACTCGGAAACCGAGACCCTCACCTACAAATACAAGGATCTCACCGGCTGGAAAATCGGCACCCAGATCGAAGGCATGGAGATCACCGTCAAAAGCAGTATATCGCGGGAGGCGCGTTTCGTGCTTACCTTCGACGGAATCTGATTCGTCGCTGTTCCATCGGAAAGCAGCGGTTCCGCAAGGGAACCGCTGCTTGTTTTTTCATGGCCGGAGATCGGGGGACCGCTACCCCATCAGCCCTTCGCGCAGGAACGAGAAATCCCCGTCGCGGGCGATGATGATGTGGTCCAGCAGCCGGATGTCGAACAGCGCCGCGGCGCGCGCCACGCGTTCGGTCAGCGCCTTGTCCTGCGCGCTTGCCTCGGGTGTCCCCGATGGGTGGTTGTGCACCAGAATCAGCTGCGTGGCAAGCAGTTCCAGCGCCCGTTTGACGATCAGCCGGTGGTCGACGACCGTGCCGGTCACCCCGCCCTGGCTGATGCGATAACGCTCGATGACCCGGTTCGACGAGGTGAGGAAGACAGCCCAGCACTCCTCGTAGGAGAGGCGTTCCAGCTGCGGCCGGAACAGCCGCACCACATCGTCGCCCGTATTGATGAAATCGGCCCCGGAAACCCCGGCAGCAACTGCCCGCCGTCCGAATTCCGCCGCGGCCAACAGCATCCGCGCCCGTTTCAGGCCCAGTCCCCCGACCATGCGCAGGCGGGCTTCGGGCTGGTCGCCGATACGCGCCAGCGAACCGTCGTAGGCCGACAGCACCACCTCGGCCAACTGTTCGTCGTCGGTGAGCAGGGCCAGCAGTTCGCGGTCGCTCAAGGCTTCCACGCCCCGCGACGCCATTTTATCGAGGATATTCTTCATAAAAGCAGAAGTGACTATATACGAATTTACACCGTTCCCATCCCGGCAAGCCGGACCAGCTGGACCAGCCACACCCGCAGCAGCAATCTGCGGGCGGCGTTTGAAACCGGACCCGAATCCCATCTGCCGAGCGGACGCAAACCCGGACAGGAAATACAACGGACCACCATCACCCAGGCAGGCCAAAACCCCGTTCGGATACACGAGAAGCAAGCATCGCCCCTCAAAACCCATCTTTTGGACGGCCCCCTAAATCCCGCCTTTTAGGCGGGCGCCTTCCAGACTGTCCACCTTGTCCAGCAACGAGGCGCACTGCTCGTCGCTCATGTACTGCGACACGGAGAACGCCGCACGCTGTTCGGCCTCCTTCTTCGAATCTCCGGCTCCGTGGCCGACCTCCATGCCGTCGACCAGCACCGTACAATAGAAAACCGGGTGGTTCGAAGCGTATTCCTTGTCGTGCTCCGTGCGGAACTCGATCCGGTGACGGTTCTTCTGGCTCCACTCGATCAGGCGGCTCTTGAAATCGTTCTCCGACTCGGTCAGCTCCTCCAGGTTCAGGAAACGGAAATAAATATCATTGATCAGCAGCCGGTTGACGAACTCGTACCCCTGATCGAGGTAAACCGCCCCCATCATCGCTTCGAAGGCGTCGCCGTAGATATGCTTCTGGGCGATACCCGCACCGCCGTTCGAAATCACATGGACATCCAGCCCGAGGTTCACGGCCAGCGCGTTGAGCGACTGCCGCGAAACGATCTTCGACCGCAGCTGGGTCATGAAGCCCTCGTCGCGGTCGGGATATTCGATGAACAGATAGTCCGAAGTCACGGCCTCGATCACAGCGTCGCCCAGATATTCCAGGCGTTCGTTGTTGATCGCGCGGCCGTCCTCCAAAACCAAAGAAGCTGACTTGTGAATCAAAGCCAGCTTGTAGAGTTCGACGTTGTGCGGAATGAATCCGAACAGATCGTCGACAATTCTGTAATATGCCCGGTCACGCCCGAAATTCCGTCGGAAAGGACGCAGTAAAAAGTCAATCACGGCGCGGACGTTACAGGGATCAGAGTTTGCGGAAAATGACCGTCGAGTTGTGACCGCCGAATCCGAACGTATTGCTCAACGTGCATTTCACGTCGCGCTTCTGCGCCACGTTGAGCGTCAGGTTCAGTTTCGGGTCGATCTCGGGATCGCGGTTTTCGCAGTTGATCGTGGGGGGAACCACGCCGTGCGTCATCGCGAAGATGCACGCCAGAGCCTCCACAGCGCCGGCAGCACCCAGCAGGTGTCCCGTCATCGATTTGGTCGAGGAGATGTTGACGTTGTAAACGTGGTCGCCCAGAACGCCTGCTACGGCCTTCAGTTCGGGAATGTCGCCCGCAGGGGTCGAAGTTCCGTGCACGTTCACATAGTCGATGTCCTCGGGAGTGATGCCCGCGTCCTTGATGGCGTCGCGCATCGCCTTCATGGCGCCCTTGCCCTCGGGGTGGGGAGCCGTGAAGTGGTAAGCGTCGGCCGAAGCGCCTCCGCCTACAACCTCGCAATAGATCTTCGCGCCGCGCGCCTTGGCATGCTCGTACTCCTCCAGGATCAGCGCACCGGCGCCTTCGCCGATCACGAAGCCGTCGCGGTCCTTATCGAAGGGGCGCGAAGCGTGCTGCGGATCGTCGTTGCGCGTCGAAAGCGCCTGCATGGAGTTGAATCCGCCGACCGAAGGTTCGTTGACCGCAGCCTCCGAACCGCCGGCCACCATGATGTCGGCCTTGCCGTAACGGATGGCGTCGAAGGCGGCCGTGATGCCGTGGTTCGACGAAGCGCACGCCGACACGGTGCAGTAGTTCGGTCCCATGAAGCCGTACTTCATGGAGATGAAACCGGCTGCGATGTCGGAAATCATGCGGGGAATAAAAAACGGGCTAAACCGCGGGGTTCCATCCCCGGCGGCCCAGCCCAGACACTCATCGAAGAAAGATTTGATTCCTCCGATGCCCGAACTCCAGATAACGCCCACCTGCTCCTTGTCGACCTTCTCGAGATCGAGGGCCGAATCCTCCACGGCCTGCGTGGCCGCGATCAGAGCGTACTGCGTAAAAAGGTCGTATTTACGGACTTCCTTACGGTCGAAATACTGGTTCGGATCGTAATTCTTTACTTCACAAGCGAACTTGGTCTTAAATTTTTCGGCATCGAAATGAGTAATGGGTGCGGCACCGCTGACTCCCTTCTCCAGATTCGAAAAATACTCCTCTATATTATTACCGAGCGGGTTTATCGTACCGATGCCCGTAACAACTACTCTTCTTCCTGTCATAAATTTAAGGCTTTATCAGCCGTGAAACGTTGTTTAAGGAAAATTATTTCTTGTGTTCCTCGATATACGAGATCGCGTCGCCGACGGTAGCGATCTTCTCAGCGTCCTCATCCGGGATCTGGATATCGAAAGCCTTCTCGAACTCCATGATCAGCTCTACAGTGTCGAGCGAGTCTGCGCCCAGGTGGTTGGTGAAGCTTGCTTCGGGGACTACCTCCGACTCCTTGACACCCAGTTTGTCGACGATGATCTCGACAACTTTTGATTGAACTTCTGACATAATTTTAATTTTTTAGTTAAACAATTATTTGGAAATAGTTCTTTTACATTTCCAGAGCAATTTTGCGCAAAAGTAACACTTTTTTTATTACTTTTGACAAAACGGCATGTTTTTTTATTCACAACTTTTTCGACATTTAGCACAAAAATTTAATCAATACATTCAAAACCATAGCCTTATGAAATTGCTTCTGATCTCGAATTCGACCAATGCCGGCGAGGAATACCTGCGCTATCCGCTGCCGGAGATAGGGCGTTTCCTCGACGGGGTGCACGAAATCGTCTTCGTTCCCTACGCGGCCGTCACGTTCTCCTACGCCGATTACGAAAAAAAGGTGCAGGCGCGTTTCGCCGAACTGGGCATCCGCGTGCGTTCGGTCCACCGGGCCAAGGACCCCGCAGCCCTCGTCCGTGGGGCCGAAGCGATCTGCGTCGGCGGCGGCAACACGTTCGCACTGGCCAAAAAGATGCAGCAGCAGGGGCTTATGACGGCCATCCTCCGCAAAATCAAGGCCGGAACGCCCTATGTGGGCTGGTCGGCAGGCAGCAACGTCTGCTGCCCGACGATCTCGACAACAAACGACATGCCCATCGTGGAACCGGAGTCGTTCAAGGCCATCGGAGCGGTCAAATTCCAGATCAACCCCCACTACCTCGACGCCAACCCCGCAGGGCACGCCGGGGAGACCCGCGAACAGCGCATCCTGGAGTATATCGAGGCCAATCCGCGCCGCTGGGTGGCCGGACTGCGCGAAGGCTGCATGCTGCGCTGCGAGGACGGGAAACTGGAACTGATCGGCCGACGTCCGATGCGGATGTTCCGCAAGGGAGTCGAAACCTTCGAGGTCGAACCGGGCGGCGACCTGTCGTTTTTATTATAAATAGGTATATCGTTTATGAAAGTACTGATTGCGGGTCTGGGCCTTATCGGAGGTTCGTTCGCCCTGGCCCTTCGCGACCACGGCATCGCAGAGGAGATACTCGGGGCCGAAGGCTCCGAAGAGCATGCCGCCGAAGCGTTGCAACTGGGCCTTGCGGACCGGATAGTGAGTTTCGAGGAGGGTATCCCGGAAGCCGACCTCGTGGTGCTGGCCACCCCCGTCGACACCATCCCGCTGATGGCCGTCAAGGCACTCAACCGCGCGGGCGGCAAGCAGGTGGTGATGGACATGGGTTCGATCAAGGGCGAGTTGTGCGAGGTGATCTCGATGCACGCCCGCCGCGGGCGCTTCGTCGCCGCGCACCCGATGTGGGGCACGGAGTACAGCGGTCCGAAGGCCGCCCAGCGGGGCGCGTTCACGGGCCGCAGCGTCGTGCTGTGCGACACGGTGCGGAGCGACAAGGACGCCCTGGCCACGGTCGAAGGGATCTTCCGCACGCTGGGCAGCCCGGCCGTCTACATGGACCCCGAGGAGCACGACCTGCACGCGGCCTACGTCTCGCACATCTCGCACGTCACCTCGTTCGCGCTGGCGCTCACGGTGCTCGAAAAGGAGCGCGAGGAGCGCCACATCTTCGACCTGGCGGGCGGCGGTTTCGAGAGCACGGTGCGCCTGGCCAAGAGTTCGGCGGCAACGTGGGTCCCGATCCTGCTGCGCAACAAATACAACGTGCTGGACGTACTGCGCGAACACATACACCAGTTGCAGATCATGCGCCGGATGCTCGAACGCGACGACGCCGAGGGGCTGAAAAACGCCATGGAGCGCGCCAATACCATCCAACGCATCATCCGCTGATGACCGCGGCAGCCGAAACGGGCCGGGCCGGCGAGCGCGCCGCAACGGAATACCTCCGGCGTGCGGGGTACGAAATCTGCGCGCTCAACTGGCGGCAGGGCCGTTACGAACTGGACATCGTGGCCCTCCGGGACGGCGTGCTGCATTTCGTGGAGGTCAAGACCCGGCGCGAGGGATCGCTCACGCCGCCCGAGGCGGCCGCCACGCAGCGCAAGTTCCGGGCCTTGTCCCGCGCCGCATCCTGCTACCTGCGCACCGCGGGCTGGGAGGGCGAAGTGCAGTTCGATCTGGCGGCCGCCGAAGCCGCCGCCGACGGCTCCGTCCGCGTCGAACTGATCGAAAACGCGCTGGAATACAACTGGTAATTTTGCAGTTCCGACAAATTGTACTATCTTTGCCGGACTGAAAAAGAACTGCCTGACGTCGGGTCACCGGGCGCGGGCGTTAGAAACTGAAAACTCAACACCGTAAATACCGATGTGGTTCTATAATTTCGGTCTGATTCTCTACGTTTGGGCCATCCGTCTCGTGGCTCCGCGCCATCCGAAGGCCCGCCTTTGGATCGAAGGCCGCAAAGACCTCTTCCGACGCATGCGGGAGGCCATCGCCCCCACGGACAGGATCGTCTGGATACACGTCGCGTCGCTCGGGGAATTCGAACAGGGCCGCCCCATCATCGAACAGCTTCGCAAGACGCACCCCGAATACAAGATTCTCCTGACCTTCTTCTCACCTTCGGGCTACGAAATCCGCAAGAACTACAAGGGCGTCGACTACATCTTCTACCTCCCGCTCGACACGCCGCGCAATGCCCGCCGCTTCCTCGACGCCGCACACCCCGAAATCGCCATTTTCGTCAAATACGAGTACTGGCTCAACCTGCTCCGCGAACTGCGCCGCCGGAAAATCCGCACCTACGTCGTGTCGGCCATCTTCCGCCGCAATTCGGTCTTTTTCCGTCCTTACGGCGGCATGTGGCGGCAGGCGCTGGAGTCGTTCGACGTGATGTTCGTGCAGAACGAGGAGTCGAAGAAACTGCTGGCGACGCTGGGTTTCGACAACGTGCTGGTGGCCGGAGACACGCGTTTCGACCGCGTGGCGGAGATCGCCCGCGCGGCCAGGCACATTGACGTCATCGACCGCTTCAAGGGCGACAACCGGCTGTTCATCGCCGGCTCGACGTGGGAACCGGACGAAGAACTGCTGATCAGGCTGATGAACGACAATCCCGACGTGAAATTCGTCGTCGCGCCCCACGAAATGGACGAGTCCCGCATCGCACGGCTGATGGCCGAAACCAAGGGCGGCGCGCTGCGCTACACGCAATGCACGCCCCGCACGACGTACGGTTCGCGGCAGCTGCTGATCCTCGACACGGTGGGTATCCTCGCCTCGGTCTACGGCTATGCCACCTGGAGCTATATCGGCGGCGGATTCGGCGTCGGCATTCACAACACGCTCGAAGCCGCGACGTTCGGACTTCCGGTGGCCTTCGGACCCAATTACCGGAAATTCAAGGAGGCCCGCGATCTAGTGACGCTCGGCGCCGCCCGTTCGGTGACCGACTACGAGCAGCTGCGCACGTGGTTCGTGCCCCTGCGCGACAACGAGGAGTTCCTGCTGAAAACCAGCCGCATCGCCAAAGATTACACCACCCGTCACCAGGGAGCCACGGGTATAATCGTCAAAACGATCTTCCACTAAATCTCTCCGGCAGCCCCTCCTCCGGCTTGGAGCCGGCTCGGAGGCGTTTCCGCCGCTGCCGCCGCCGTTACAACAGCGGCGGGCAGGCGAATGACCGCATGCAAACGACGGGCTGCCGCCGCAGTCCCGGCACACGATAGCTGCTGAAACGGCGGGCAGCAGCCCCATGAACCGGCCATCCCGACTTCCGGAAAGCCGTTCTGCCGCAAGCGGCAAATCCGCGGGATTTCCTCCGGCTGTTTCCAAATTCAAAAGAAGATTCGTGCATCGAAAAAAGCAGGACGGACGGAACGTACGTCTAGTACCCGTCCATCCGCCCCGCTTAAAAGATTGTACGGAAAGCCGCCTGCAAACCGGGAGCGTCAGCGCTCGAACAACAGGGCGTCATCCTTCGGATGCTTGTACCAGTCCTTTTCACGGGAACCGCCCGAAGCGCTTTTGAGGAACCAGTAACAGTTGTCGATGCTCTGCATCTCCTGCGGCCACCTGAACTTCCACGAAGCGTCGTCGGGGTCCGAGAGCGGAATGTCCAGCACGCTGGGATACTCCGCCGTATTGAAGCTCGACGGATAGATATAATACTCCGATTCGTTTTTCAGGCAGGGAACCACGTCGCCGTAAAGCGTTTGCACGACAGGCTCGCCGATGGGTTCGAAGGCCTGCGCCGCATAGACGTTCTGGTACCCTTTCAGGCCTGAAAGGAACGGCTGGAAACCCTTCGAATCCCGGAATCCGAAACTGTTGGACATATGCGATCCGGTCGCCATCAACTGCACGGTGATCTGCTTGGCCCGGTTCTTCGACTGGTAGTAATCCTTGATCTCGTATTGAATCACCGCATCGTTGAAGTCGAAATCGCCGCGGTACGGATAATTGTCCTCGAACAGGTAAAGTCCGACGGAGGTCTTGCAGGCGATCTCTTCGGGGTCCTTGCTGCCGCTGTTGCCGATCTCGACCTCCTCGTCGGGGGCGATGGTCTTCGGGTTGCTCTCGATCATGCAGAGAATGTCGTTGTAGTCGCCGTCGTACTTCGCGCCTTCGGTCACCACACGGTTCTCCATGCCGAGGATATTACCCTGGAAATCACCCTCCGTGACATGGCAGATATAGCCGTTGGCCAGATGCTTGTCGACGATCCGGCAGGTCTTCTTGTCGTCCTGGTAGGTCAGCGTATAATCCCGCACGCGCTCGTTGAGCCGCGGCGTGGTGAAGCGGAATCCGCCGTTGCTCACCGTGCTGTTGCCGATGTAGACGAACCCGAGGTTCACGCCCTTGGGGAATGCACCCAGCTTGTAGCGTTTGTAAGAGGCGATATTCGAGGTGAACTCCTCCTTGGTGTAGAATACCCAGCTGCGCTGCGCCTGAACCTCGGAATAGGGAATCCCGACCACTTCGCCGTTCTTCACCCCGTAGAAGGTGCAGTCGCCGGGCGTCAGCGCATCCCGTTTCGAAGACGGATAAGTGTAGAACCAGAGTTTGCCGAAAAGCTGGCTCTGGCGGCAGCCCCCGTCGCCGAGGAACGTAAGCCAGATCTCCGCCTCGTCGAAATCGCCCGAACTCGGCGTCTGGTCGATCACCAGGTCGGTGCACTTGAAAAGGTTGTCACCCCGGACGTTATTGGTCTTTTCGGGGAAATAGATGCTGTTGACGGCCGTCATGACCCGGGCGCTGACCGGATTCACATCGGCGGCGCGGGTCTGCGGACGAAGCCGGGCAGCGGCCGTGACCGACAGGTTCCCCACCTCGTAACTTTTCATCTCGCCCTGCGCCACGACGTACAGTCTTTCAACGTCTTTCGGCACCTCGAGCGTGGTCGAAACCGGCGTGAAACCCGTCAATGCAGGCTGTTTCACGAGCGCCTCCTCGTCGTAGGGATTCCCGAAGTACACCGCAAAGTACTCCCCGGCAACCTCGGAAGCGATATTCACCGACACGGTCGTCCGGTTGTCGAACTCCCTGGTATACTCCTCATAAAATTCGGCGTTGTCGACATCCTTGTCGATACACGACGCGGCCGACAATGCCGCGAGCACGAATGCCAGTCTGGAAATGTGCATGGTTCAAACGTTTGATCGCTCAAAGATACACATTTCCGCCCAAAAACCAAATCAATTCGTCTGTTTTATCAATTTTTCGCTCCGTACAGCGATTCGCAGTATTTCTTCAGCTCCTTCCACGGATAGTACGGGCCCCCGGCGAGGGGCAGATTGGCGTCGCGTTCGTTGTGCAGCACGCGGACGCGCACGTCCCCTGTTTCGGGATTGCGGAAGAAGATGAACTGGACGTTGGTTCCCATCGGTGTCACCGTATGGGCGTTCCACGCCGCAGCGACGTCGTCGAGCGACTCCACGCGGGCACAGGCGCCCTCGGCGC
Source organism: Alistipes sp. i18-0019-D1 (assembly GCF_042852885.1). Classification (NCBI taxonomy): domain Bacteria; kingdom Pseudomonadati; phylum Bacteroidota; class Bacteroidia; order Bacteroidales; family Rikenellaceae; genus Alistipes; species Alistipes sp. i18-0019-D1. The sequence continues at coordinate 2,911,970 of NZ_AP031424.1, read as the reverse complement.
GCAGCAGGGCCAGCAGCGGAACCACATAGGTGTCGTGGCCGAAACGCAGCGAGGCCGAAAGGTCCGATTCACCCGCAACGACGCGGTCGGCCGTCTCGACGATATTGCGCAGCAGCGGCCTGGCGTCGGCGACGAGCGGATCGCCGAAGCGGGCCGAAGGTCCCATGATCAGGTAACGGCGAAGGTTCTCGCACTCCCAGAGCGCGTAGAGTTCCTTCTCGGTGAAGATTTCATAGAACGGCTTGATGCCCAGATGGCTGACATCCTGCGTGATGGCCGCCAGCATGAAAAGGTCCTCCATCAGGTCCAGCGGCTCGTCGATGCATCCGGGATCGGTGACGAGCGACTTCACGAACCGGTCGGGATTCACACGCACGCGGGTAAGGCTGTCCGCGACTGCCGAAGCGGCCTTGCGGCTCGCCTTGAGCGAGGGTCCGTTGGCCAGGTAACAGAGATCGCGGGCGCTCGCATCGCGCGTGGCGCTGATCGCGGGATTCAGCTCCTTGAGGCGTTCGTTGAAAGCCGCCATGCTCAAAATGCAGCGCGGAACCTGCGTCGAGCGGCTCTCGATACGGCACACGCGGCCCCCGTCGGTCGAAAACACCCCGGGATAGGCGGCGAACATCCGCCCGGCGATGTCGCGGTGTTCCTGTACGCCGCGGGGCGAGAGGTCGCCGTAGCGTTTGCAGGCATCGGCGGCCAGCATCTCGACCTTGGCCAGCACCTCGCGGCCCTTGGGGGTCAGCGCCCCGGCCTTGTCGGCCTTGCGCAGCGCGGCGAGCGGCTCGGCATAAGCCTCCTCCTTCGAGTGATAGCGGCTTCCGTGACGGCCGTAGTGGCTGATGTAGAACGGCTCGTAGCCGTCGGGAACCGGTGCGGCCGGACCGGGCCGGTACTCGTAGGAGTGATAGATGCCCGCGGAGAGTTCGGGACGGGCGGCCAGTTGGGCAGGGGTGGGCTGCGCCGCAGCGCAGGTCGCGGCCAGCAGCAGCAGGGCCAGCAGACGGGTTTTCAGTGTAAGGTATCTCATAGTCAGCATTTGTTGGTCATAATCCGGAGTACGAGGCGGTCGGTCTCGTTCATGCCGTCGCGGCCGATGGCGGTGAGGTTGCGGATACATTTGTCCACATCTTCCTCGATGATGCCCTCGACCGGGGTGACGCAATGGCCGTCCATGGCCATCATGGCCGACAGCACGGCGGTCGAGACGCCGCTCGTGAGCTTCATCGCACAACTGGGCTTGGCTCCGTCGCAGATCATGCCCGTCAGGTTGGCGATCATGTTCTTCACGGCCGCGGCCGCCTGGCCGTAGCCGCCGCCCATCAGGTAGGTGATGCCGCAGCTCGATCCCGTGGCCGCCACCACGCAGCCGCACAGCGCCGACAGACGTCCCAGGCTCTGCTTGATGTAGATGACCGTGAGGTGGCTCAACGTCAGCGCCCGGATCATCTGCTCCTCCGAGGCGTGCGTCTCCTCGGCGTAGACCACCACGGGCAGCGTCGCGGCGATGCCCTGGTTGCCGCTTCCCGAGTTGCTCATCACGGGGATCATCGCCCCGGCCATGCGGGCGTCGCAGGCGGCGGAGGTGTAGGATAGTATCCGTGTGAAGATGCTGTCGCCCATCACCTTCCGCTCGCGGTCGCAGCACAGCGTGCGGCCCACGCAGTGACCGAACTCGCCCGCGAAGGAGCGTTCGGCGGCGGCCTTGTTCAGGCGGCTGGTTTCGAGGATGAAGCGCAGTTCGTCCAGCGGCGAGGTCATGGCGAAATCCCATACGCGCGCGAGGGTCAGGGGCACGTCGTCCTCCTCCCCGCCGCCCGCCGCCGGGGTCCGCCTGTCGAGCAGCGTCTCGCCGTCGCGGCTGACGAAGACGAAGGAGGTATGTCCCCCGGCGATGACCGCCACGGCCCTGTGGCCGGCGGTTTCGGCCTCCGCCTCGATATAGAGTTTTTCGTCGGCGTCCTCTTTCAGGCAGATCGCGATGCGCCGCCCGTCGATCATGCGGCGGCCGCGTTCGACGGCTTCGGGCGTCACGTCGCGCAGCACCTCCAGCTGGTATTCCGAACGCCCCACCAGCGCCCCGAGGGCTACGGCGATCGGCAGTCCGATCATCCCCGTGCCGGGGATTCCGACGCCCATGGCGTTCTTGAGGATGTTGGCGCTCAGGCGCACCGTGATTTTTTCGGGTTCCCCGTCCAGCGTCTCCGCGGCGCGCGCCGTGCAGAGCGCCACGGCGATCGGTTCGGTGCACCCGATGGCGGGGACCACCTCCCGGTTGATCAGGTCTATGATTTGGTTGCGTTCGGCTTGAGCTATCATGATCGGAAATTTCTTGAATCGCAAATATAACAAAAAAACACTATTTTTGCCCTATCTGAAAGCATTACAATGATGGAAAATCCGAAAAATCGCAGTTGGAAAGTCCTCACGAGCGAATATCTCGCCCGCAAACCGTGGTTCACCGTGCGCCATGAAAGCCTCGAACTGCCCGACGGACGCCGCATCCCGGACTACTATGTGTTCGAATACCCCGACTGGATCAACGTCACGGCCGTCACCCGCGACGGACGGTTCGTGCTGATCGACCAGTACCGCCACGGGCTTGGCGAAACGTCGTACGAGATTCCGGCCGGCGTGACCGAGCCGTCGGACGCCTCGCCGCTCGCCGCGGCACAGCGCGAACTGATGGAAGAGACGGGCTACGGCGGCGGCCAGTGGCGCCTGCTGACGACCCTTTCGGCCAACCCCGCCACGCAGAACAACCTCACCCACTGCTACCTCGCCACGGGCGTCGAACCGCTCGGCGAACAGCACCTCGATCCGACGGAAGACCTGCGCGTGCACCTCATGACGCGCGAAGAGGTGCTGGAACTGCTCCGCACCGACCGTATCCGGCAGGCCCTGATGGCCGCACCGCTGTGGCGTTATTTCTGTGAAAACAAGGCGTAGAAGCGGGCGTCACCAGCTCCGGATCCGGGCGTCGAGCCACGCCAGACGCATCGAATAGCTGGCTTTCAGGCGGTCGACGGCCTCGTCGAACGTGAGCAGTTCGTCGCCGTTGGGCATCTGTACCTCCGCATCGGAAATCTTGATCTCGGGCCAGCGCGCCAGGTTGCGGTGAGCCGAGTCGGAGATATAGTCACGCTGCGCCTCGATGTAGTCGGGCACGGTGGCGAGGAACGGATAGAGCGCCTCCCAGCGTTCGCGCGCCTGCCGGCGGATCGCACGGCTCTGGAACAGCCGCGAATACCACATGCTGCTCTCCCGGACCATCCACCGTTCGGCGTCGGCGAGCGTCAGCGTGCCGTAGTCGAAATCCCAGACCGGCCCCGCCGTCAGCTTGCCCCCGCGGGGCTTGTGGATGTAAAAACTCTTGGGATGCTTGATCTCCTGATTGCCCATCAGCTCGTTGACGATCCAGTAGTCGACGAACGACCCGATGTCGAACATCGCCGCCGGATCGCGGTAATCCTTGTCGAAAAGCAGGTTGTCGGCCTCGTTGAAGTAGGTGCGGATATACCGGAACTGCGCCGCGGTGATCGACTCGTCGGGCGACTTGATGTTGACCGGCATGTCGGAATACGACGAACGGAATTTGTTCATCTCGTCGAAATAGGAGTCCATTTCGAGCAGATAGCCGCCCGTGAGGGCATCGCCCTCGTTGTCGTCGGTGGTCAGTTCGTCGATATTGAGACGGTTTTCGTCGATCTTGATCTGCTCGACGACCAAGTAGTTGCCCAGGTATTCGCCGTTGAACCACACCTCCGCGAAACGGGTGCGGGGCGTCCATTGCAGCGAGGTGTGCGACGCCACGTAATGCGCCACGCGGTTGCGCATCAGCGTCCGGTCCATGTAGTTGGCGATCAGACACCAGCGTTTGTGCTTCGGCATGCCCAGTATTTCGGTCTTCTTCGAGAGTTTCAGCGCATAGGGCTTCTTCTCCCAGTTCCACGTCGAGTTGCCGCGGCCCTTGACCTCGGCCGCCATCTCGGGCAGATCGTCGAACCCGCCGTTGCCCTCGATGCGGATCGCCCCGGCGATCCACGTGTCGGTGTCCTCGACCGGAGCCGAAGCCGTGACATAGATCACGGGCAGCCCGGCGGCCGCCGCCGGGGAACTTCGGAGCGTGAACGGTTCGGAGGTCATCCGCTGTCCGCCGATCTCCACCGTAAGACACACCCGCTCGTCGTAGGCCTGCCCCGTCGCCGGGTCGGTGACGAAGAGCGAGAACTGCCCGCCCACCGGCCCGCTCCACCCCGTCACCGTGCATCCCGAGGTGAACGATCCGCCGGGTGCGGCCGTGATTTCGACGCGGGAAACGCTCCACGCATCGTTCCAGGGCGTGAGCGCGAAGCGCAGGCAGCCCGTCTCGCTGTGTTCCAATTCGAGCGTCTGTGCCGAGAGGGTGATTTCGAGCGGCTTGCCGGGACCTTCGTCCGGGTCCGAACAGCCGGCAGCCAAGAGCGGCAGCAGGGCCGCCGCGATCCGGAACATTCTATTGACGTGCATCTTCATAGCTTCCATCGACATAATAACCTTTTTCCGCCTCCTTGCCGTCGACCAGCTCCTTCACGATGCCGTTCTTGAGGTTGTGCTCGCGGAACAGCTCCTCGTAATCGCGCGTGTAGGCCGCATCGGGCACGACATTGACGTCGAAGCGGAGCTTCAGGACTCCCGCCGGGAGGATGTTGCCGTAAACCCAGACGGTATGCTCCACCGCGCCGACGTTCTTGTTGCTGTCGTACGTCAGGCGGATATGCTGCGTACGCCCCGGGGGCACGATGATGCGCGACTTGCGGTCGGCGACGAGGCATCCGCACGAGGTCTGTATCTCATGGATCACCAGCGGGTTTTCGCCCGTATTGGTCACCGGAAACATCAGTTCGAGTTTCTGCCCCTGCAAAATCGGGAAATAGTGCCGCACAGGATCTTTGGCCTCGACGGAGGTCGGCTGCACCCGCTTGCTGCAGGAGGAAACGAGCATGGCTGCGAGGAGCAGCACGGCGTATGTCAAACCGCTTTTTCGCATAACTACGGAATCAAGTAAATTTCATCGGCCGCAAGCTGCGTGCGCCCGCCTTCGGGCCGCAGCGCGCGGACCGTTATCCGCTCCGCGCCCGAGAGGTCCACGGGACCGGAAACCGTGAAGATCCGCCCCGTGGCGTCGGGCTTCGGCACGAAGGCCCGGTACAACGCGCCGTCCTTGTAAACCTCCACGCTCCGCGGCGCACGGAGACGGTGGCGGGGCATGTCGAGGAACGACATTTCGAACCGCTGCGCCCGGGAAGCCGCCCCGGCGGGTATTTCGACCTCCAGGTCGGCCGAACTGATGTGCCAGCCGTAGTGATATCCGACCGGCAGTCCGCGCACCCCGTCGGTCAGCACCCCGAGGTCCTCATAGCCTTCGTCGGGCCTCGAAACGGCCTTCAACCCGGTGTCCGGCAGCAGGTTCGACACCGTTTCAGCCTGGAAAATGCGGCTGCGCCACGCGCCGAGATACTCCCCGACCGGGAGTCCCGATTCGCCGACGTGTTTCATGCCGGCGAAGGAGGCGCACTCCTCCAACGCCGCGAGCCATTGCCCGGCCTGCGGCCTCACGCGGAGACTCCCGCCCCTGCGCTCCATACATCCGGACGGTCCGGCGGCGTGGTTGCGGGCCACTTCGAGCCGCGAGTAGCTCAAGGCCGTCAGCAGTTCGTGCAGCTGCCGCCGCTCGGCGCCCTTCGCCGTGGGAAGGACGCGCCCCAGTTCGTCGTAGAAGGCGGCGAACTTCGCGGCATCGAGCCACGAAGCCTCCGCATCGCGGATGCCGCCGTAGAGATTCAGCGCCCTCGCCGAAGCCGCGGCGCGCCGTTCGGCCTGCACGCAGAACCCCGCCAGCAGGTCGCCCGACTTCGGGTAATTCGCGGCGAAATAACGCCGCATCAACGTCCCGACCGGCTGGCCGGGATCGCGCAGCAACGACGCGAGCACATAGGTCCGCACATCGTCGAAAGGCACGTAGTCGTAACCGCTGCCGTTGAGAAAAATGCCCTCCACGCCCTTGTCGCGGTAGAACCGCAGCCGTTCGCCCATCCGTTCCAGCACGGGAAAGGGCGTGAGGTAGTCGTCGAAATTCTGGATGTAATCCCAGATGTAAACGTTGTCGGTAACGTCCTTCCAGCCATCGAGCCGCGCGGCGAACTTCTTCCCCGAAGCGGATTTCAGGGCGCCGGCCGACAGCGGCAGTCCCATCGCGCTGACGATCACCCCCGTATTGGCGGGCATCCGCACGGCGGGAGGCTCCCCGGTCGAGAGGTAACCCAGCGTGAAGAACGTATGGTGCGGGAAACGCGCGGCCAGCCGCCCGAGCATCTGCATCACGGCCGGAGTCGCGGTCCGGGAGGTATTGCCCGCAGCCGAGCAGGCCTCGCAGGTGCAGATGGCGTCGTTGTCGGCAGGCGCGATCACGAACCGCGCCGGGAGCGTGCCGCCCTCGCCGAAATTGTCCGCAACGTACTTCTCGATGCGGCGGAAAGTCTCGTCGGACGAGAAGCAGAACTGCCCGTCGCAGGTTTCGCCGCCGACCGTGGCGAAGACTTCCTTCGGAGCGTCCGCCAGCACGCGGTCCAGCTGGTGGCCCCAAAGTCCCCATCCGGTCTCCACATTGTCCGTCGAAAGGATTCCGGCCAGGTCGTCATCCTGCGCCGCAGGGGTATAGACCGCCCGGTATGCGAATGCGAACCGCCCCGCCGTATCGCGCAGTCCGACCGCCGCGGGCGGCAAGTCCGCGGCGTCGATGCGCCGGTCCTCCCCGGCGAGCGATTTCATCAGCTGGTATTGCAGCCAGAGCATCGTCCGCTCGTCGCGGGCTGCGATCAGCACGCCCCGGCGGCTGCGCTCGACGCGGAAATCGCCTTTCAGCAGCGTGTCGATCCGCACCGTCAGCCCGAACAGCTCCCGGTCGCCGGTCCCTTCGTCCGGAACCGTCCGGATGCCGCCTTCGGCGCGCCGCCGCAGGTGATCGCGCAGGTATCCGGCCCAGCGTGCGTCCTGCTTCGAGGCGTCGTCGGCAGGCGCGACCGCATAGCCCCCGCACTCCGCGGGCGACAGCGCCGCCGCGGAGCAGCCCGCCCCGGCGAGGAGCAGACACAGCGTCGCGCAAAAGACGGCCGCCAACCTTTCAGAACGAGATATACAACTGCACATAAATATTGTACATGTTTTTATAACGGGTCTGAATCGTATCGTAACCCAGGCGTTTTTCGGTATAATAGGTGTACCACGTGCCGAGCAGCCCCAGCGTGAGGTTGGGCGTAAACATATACTGACCGCCCATGCCCACCATCGTATTGGCGTGGTCGAAAGTTCCCGGCAGCGCCCGGTCGAGCACCGACAGTTCGGGAGCCGAACCGATGCCCGCCATGCCCACGACATACGACCGGCCGTCGTCCACCGGGTAATAGCGCACCTGGGCCATCGCGTTGTAGTAGAATTTCGAGTCGATGACGAAGAAATCGCACTTGCCGTTCAGCCACACCGGACCGAGGAACTTCGCGACGCCCGGTCCCACGGACCAGAGGTTGCGTCCGTCGAGCCGGCGGTAGCCGACGCGGGCCTCCGCCTCCCAGTCGCGGCGGAAGAACTTGGTCAGCGAGGCGTTGGCCATCCAGGCGGGGAAATACCGGTCGGACCACGCGAGGTTGACCATCGTCTGCCAGTCGCGCGGGAACTTGTGGATCCACTCGCCCTGCAGCTGGACGCCCACGCCGCCGCCGTCGAACGAGGTGGCGTTGGCATTGATGTCCTCCTCGCGCTCGCCGTTGCGGCCCGCATAGTTGACGCGCCCCGTATAGGTGTTCCCGGGCTGTTTGCGCGAATATTGCAGCGTGGCGACGGACTGGATGGCATCCTCGTCGCCGTAGCGCGACTGGAGGTACTCCAGCCCGATTTCGTTCCGGAGCATCCCGTAGCGCAGCCCCTTGAGGTGGCGGTTGAAGGCATAGTGTTCGGCGGCCGAAGGCTCGTAGTTCTGCTGGTAGAAATAGGCCAGCCCGTACTCCTTTTTCTTCTCGTAGGCGAGTCCCTTGGCATAGAGCAGCGACTTGTTCCGGGCGTCGTAGTGCAGCGCCGTGTCGAGCACCGTCAGCGCCTCGTCGGGACGCCCCCTGCGGGTCAGGTCCAGCGCCCGGTATTCGCTGCTCTGCGAGAGCGCCCCCGTCAGCTGGGGGTTGCCCGGATAGTCCCACAGTACGGGCCGGATCAGCTCGATCGAAGCCTCGTACCTCCCCTCGGCGTCGAGCGACGCGGCTTTCTTGGCCAAATAGAACGGCTCGCGGGGATGGCGTTCCAGCCCCCGGTCGGTATATTCGCGGAACACGTCGTCGCGGCCCATCTGCGCGGCGGCGTTGATGGCGTAGCGCAGCGCCAGGTCGTTCGAGGGGTCCAGCGCCAGCAGCTGGTCGGCCTCCGCGAAGGCATGGGCCGTGGCGCCCTCGTCGAGGCATTGCCTGATGTAGGGAATGGCGATGTCGGCATAACCCGCCACGTAGAAGTCGCGCATCTGGGGATCGGCGCGCCCGATGGCCCCCAGGTAGAGGTACATCGCCTCGGAGGTGCGGCCCATGCGGTCGAGCACGTACGCCCGCTTGCCGACGAGGTTCTCGGTATCCGGGAAGCGCGTCGCAAGCGTGTCCAGAGTCGCCATGGCGTCGTCGTAACGCTTCATCCGGATCCGGCAAGAGAGTACCTTCTCCCACGCCGCGCGGAGCGTCTCCGCGTCGGTCCGCTGGCGGGTGACGAACATCGCGGCGGGCAGCGCCTCGGTGTAGAGTTCCTGCTCCATCAGGCGGTCGGCGCGCTGCAACTGCATGCGGCACAGCGCATCGGTCAGTTCCCCGTCGCCGGGATAGCGTTCGCAGAGCAGCGTCAGCCGGTTGAAGGCCTGCCGCTCCTCGCCCATGTTGCGGTAGATCAGGTATTCCTTATATAACAGCGGCTTGTCGTCGCCGTAGTAACGGCGCATCTCGCGCAGGTAGAAAAGCGCGTCGTCGTTGTAGCCGCGCAGCATCGAGGTATTGAGCAGGTAGTCGACCACCTCGCGGCTGTGGTCGCCGCGCTCGAAGGCCGTGCCGTAGAGCACGTAGGGGTCGCGCTGCCGCTCGGCGCGCGCAGCGTCCAGCACCAGCGTACTGTAAAGCCGTTGCAGCTCGGGCGTGCTCCGCCTCCGCATGCGGTCGCGCATGAAGGCCAGCGCCTCGGGATGGCGGTTCATCTCGCTCAGAATGCCGACCTTCTTGTAGACCAGCGTCACGCTGCCCGGCAGGGCCGCCAATCCGCGCGAAGTCCAGGCCAGCGCCTGCTCCTGCTCGCCCTCCTGCAGGTGCAGGTTGATGATGTCGAGGTAATACTGTTCGTTGTCGGGAACGCTTTTCAGCAGTTCCTCAAGCGTCAGGATGGCCGTTTTCCGATCCCCGGCGCGCTTCTGACGCTGATAATTCAGCTCCATCGAGTAGACCAGGTCCCTGTGCAGCACGGTGTCCTGCGGATAGATCTGGTTGATGCGTTTGAGCAGCCGGTCGGCCTCTACGTGGTTGCCCTGCTTGCGGTAAAGGTCGATCTTACGCCGCCACAACCCCCGCCAATAGGGATTCACCTCCAGCAGTTCGTTGACGAAGCAGATGGCGCTGGAGTAGTTCTGCGTGATGTCCTCGACGTCGACCAGCAGCTGCTTGGCCTCGACGTTGTCGTAATTGAGGTCGACGGCCTTGAGCAGATAGTAACGCGACTTGTCGTAGTCCTGCCCGTGGAACCAGTATCTGCCCATCAGGTATTGCAGGTTCGAGGCGAGGTCGTACTTGGCCAGACCCTCGTCGAGCAACTGCTTGCCCTCCTCCCACTGCTCTTCGGAGAAATAGTCCCGGACCTTTTCGGCGTACTCTTCCGGCGTCATGTCCCGCGCTACGGCGTGCCGGGGCGCCAGGGCCAGTAGACACACACAGCCCGCAAACAGGAATCTTGTCAAGGTTCGTATCGAATTCTTCATACTGTCCACAGGGTTTAGAGATCATTGCCGGAAATCCCGCCAGGCGAGGGAGGGGGAACCTTCGGCCTGTCCACCGGAACCGGCTCCTCGCGCTGGCTGAATCCCTTGCGGGTCATCTTACCCCACTTGTAGTCGCGGGACATGAGGTGGTTGAGATAACCTTTCAGCGAGAAGAAGGTGATCAGCGGGTGGTAGATGAACGGTTCGAGGATGGACGCGGCAATGATCCAGATATATTCGTAACCCCGCCGGTAGAGCGTGCCCAGATAATAGTCGTAGGCGACGACCACCAGCGAGAGGAACTGGCAGAAAAGGTAGATGGCCAGGAAAATCACCCACATCGTGTGCCAGTTGACGGCTCCGGTGAAGGCCAGAAACAGGAACAGGATGAATCCCGTGGCCTCTATGATCGGGGCCAGAAACTCGAAGATGACCATGTAGGGCAGCGTGACGAGCCCCGTCTGGCGGTAGGTCTTGTTGAAGATCATCTTGCGGTGGATCATCAGCGCCTGGAACAGCCCGCGGCCCCAGCGCGTACGCTGGCGGTAGAGCACCACGAGGTTCGGAGGCCCCTCGGTCCAGCAGCAGGTCTCGGGGACCTGCACGACCTTGTAGGGGCGCGAGAAGTCGCACATGTAACCCACCATGCGGGCCAGCAGGTCCATGTCCTCGGCGAACGACATCGGATCGTAACCGCCTGCCGCGATGGCGATCTGACGGTCGAAAAGCCCGAATCCGCCCGAGACGTTGGGCATGGCGTTGATCGCCGACCACCCCATCTTGCCCACCAGGTAGGAGCGCATGTACTCCAGATTCTGGAACAGCGGGATCGGCGTATGGGGCGGCCGCACCTCGACCACCTGCCCGTTCTCGATCTTGCAGCCGTTGGCCATGCGCATCGTGCCGCTCACGGCGATCACGTGCTTCGACGACGAGAGCACGGGCCAGATACAGCGGTAGAGGGCGTCGCGGCGCAGGATGCAGTCCACGTCGGTGCAGATGAAGTAGGGATACTGCGCGGCGTTGATGCCGGCATTCGAGGCGTCGGCCTTCGTGCCGCCGTTCTCCTTGTCGACGACGATCAGCCTGTGGTACTCCGGATTCGTCGACTTGAGCACGCGCCGGAACGGCTGGGTCTTGATGCGCTCGATGTAGGCGAACGGAACCTCGACCAGCTCGTAGTGTTCGATCAGCTTGTCGAGCGTGGAGTCCCTGCTGCCGTCGTTGACGATGACCACCTCGAACAGCGGGTAGTCCAGTCCGAGCATCGAATCGACGTTGTCGATGATGGTCTTCTCCTCGTTGTAGGCCGGGGCGATCACCGACACGCCGGGCGTATAGGGCGATTCGCTCAACACCTTGCGCACGTAGTTGTCGTCGTAGTAGCTCCTGCGGAGTTTGAGCGAGATGAACGACAGGAACATCATGACGATAAAGCTGACCGCCAGAAAACTCGTATAGAAAAATACGAAATAATTGAAAAAATCGAAGAGAATCGCTTTCATGCCCGGTTCGTTAGTGGATTCTTGACGTGGGCGAAGAGTTGCGAGGCGTAGCCCGTCGTCAGGGTTTCGAGCTGCCCGAAAAGGGCGCGGCCCGACTCTCCGTAATCGTAGAGGTAGGTCAGCGCACAGAGTTTCGTACCCAGGTCGTCGGCGCGTTCGAAGGCCTCGTGCAGGAACCCGAGCGCCTGCCCGGTCTGCATGCCGGCCACCGAGGCGAGGATGTTCCGTTTGATATACTCGGGCTGCACGTCGTAGATTTCGACCATCTTCGACTCGGATTCGATGTATTTCATGCCGCCCAGCGTGCGCACGATCTCGTTACGCAGCGTCCAGGTTTTCGTGTTGAGCATCTCCAGCAGCGGCGGACAGTTGTCCGTCTGGTCGAAGAGCTTGATCTCGCTCACGAAGAAGGCCTTCACGTTGTCCTCGACCGAACTGTTGACCCATTTGAGGAAACTCGGGACCACGAAGCCCATCTTCTCGCGGTGGCGCACGATCATGTGGATCTCGGCCATGTTCCACCGGCTGAGCTTCATCGTGACGTCCTCGTCGAAGAAGCGGAACGGGTTGCTCTGGCTCAGCCACATGTAGGCGAAGCGCGCGGCATGGCGCAGCTCGATGCGGCGGTGGTAGAGGAAACGCACCAGCACGGCCTCGGAGACGTATCCGTTGACCGACTGGATCGACAACAGGGCCTGAATCTTGCGCCGCGACCGCCCGAACTGGATTTCACGCTCGAAGAAGCTGCCGACCTTGAACACGCCCTGCACGTTCTGCATGTTGTAGTTGTTGACCTTGTCGTCGCCCAGCTCGCTCTTGATCCGGATGAGTACCTGGACCAGGAAACGCATCTCCTGCCGTTTCAGGCTCTTCTTGATGTCGTGTTCCACCAGCCCGGCGATCTCTCCGACGGAACGGTTTTCGCGGTCGCCCAGCACCTCCTTCAGGGGCTCGTAGAAGCGTTTGTGAATACGTGCGAAAAGTCTCTTTTCCCGCTGGCGGCGGTAGATGCCGTAGACCAGGTAGAGGGCGAGGAACAGGTAGAAAACCACACACAGCGTCACGACGGCGATGCAGATGCGCACCACCACCGGATAGCCGATAAATTTATAATACAGCAGGTAGAAATAATATGTCAGGTAATCGAACCCGGACAGCACTTCATCCATCAATACGCTTTAATTCGCCTTTCGCCGCCGCACACCCAACCGCGACAGGCTTATAATAGTTACAAAGTTACACTTTTTTCGGAAAACCGAAACAGCATTCCGCACTTTTTTATGTACTATATCATTCGCAATAATTCAAAATAACTTAAAAACAGACAGAAAAACCAAACGTTTCCGTTTTACTACTTATCCAAAAAGACCTAAATAACATTTCGGACATCCGGCGGAAGTCCCGGCAGCGGCCGTCATTCTTGCCCGGAATTTGCAGTCTTGACCGAAAAAGCCTTCGCCTATGTACCTTTTGATCGCCGTCAAGCTGCTGGCCGGCATGCTGGGCGTCATCTTCTTTCTGCGCGTCTCGGGCAAAACCCAGATGGCGCAGCTCACGCCGCTCGACTCGGTCAACGCCTTCGTACTGGGCGCCCTGGTCGGCGGCGTCATCTACAACCCCGAGACCTCGGTCTGGCAGCTGGTCTTCACGTTCGTCGTCTGGACTGCCGTGAACGTGGCCCTGCGCTACCTGATGCGTTTCCGCCGCATCCGCAAGGCGATCCGGGGCGACACGGTGATGCTCGTCCGCGACCGCAAGCTGGTGCTGCGCGAATTCCGCCGCAACGGGCTGGAGATGAAACAGTTCCGGACGATGCTGCGGGAAAACGGCATCTTCTCGATGTTCGACGTGGACGACGTGCGTTTCGAGACCAACGGACACATCACCGTCTCCCGCCGCAACGAGCCGCCCGAATCCTACCTGCTGGTCAACGGCGGCAAAGTCCTCTGCGACTCGCTCCGGCGCAGCGGCAAGACCGAACGCTGGCTCACACGCCACCTCCGGGAGGCGGGCTATCCCGACGCGGAAAAACTGTTCTGCGTCGAATGGACGCCCGGCAGGGGCTTCTACGTCGTTCCGATGGAGGAACGCGGACGGAATTCCGAATCCGGAGACGAGGCCCCCTCGGCCGACTGACGGCACGAAAAAAGGCGGCCCTTTCGCAGGGTCGCCCTTCTCACCGGCCGGGAGGCCTATTTGCCGACGGTCTGCGCCAGCGCCACAAAATAGCGCGCCGGGTCCAGCCCGAGGGCCGCCAGCAGTTCCGCCTCGGGGGCGCTGCCGCGCGTGATCGAGCGCAGGCCGTGCCCCGCCGTATAGAGGTTGACATTCTCGGCATAGCCCGCGGCATCCTGCCCGCAGAGGTAGCGGACGTGCTCCGCCGGGATGTTCCTGCCCTCGTATACCGTCCGGTCAGCCAGGTAAACCAGATTCAGCGGCGCGGTGAAGACAAAGTCCTGCATCCCGGCCAGCTTGCGGCGGTCGCCCTCCAGCACGCGCACCAGCTTATGCGCCCGGGCGTCGTAAGAATAGACGCCCTCGGCGAAAAACGCATAGACGCGCACCGGATAAAGCGCCAGCGCCGAAGGAGCCGTCAGACGGTCCGTGCCGGGGCGGTTGATGCCGGCGGCGGCCCACACCACGCCCGAAAGCTCTTCGAGCGTCAGCGGTGCGGCCGCATATTCGCGCCACGAGCGGCGGTTGGCCAGCGCCTCGTTCACACTCGTCCCGCCCACGGTGTCGGGTGCCACGAGGGCGATTTCCGGGCCGTGTTTCACTTCGGTCTTCGTCGCCGCGGCCTTTCGGGCCGACGGACTTCCGCAGCACGCCGTCATCAGCAGCGCCGCGCAGGCAATCAGTTTCGTTTTCATCTTTCCCAAAATTTAGTTGTATCGCCACGAATATATGAAAAAATTCCGATCCGCACCCGTTTTTCCGGCACGAACCCGCTTCCGGACATTCAGTCGAAATCCGCGTCGGCAGCCGAGCCGAGCACGGCGACGATCTCCTCGCCGTAGCGTTCGGCCCTGCGGGGACCGAACCCCGCGACCGAAAGCAGGTCGGCAGGCGAGGCGGCTCCGCTCCGGGCCACGTTGAGCAGGTCGCGGTTCGAGGCGACGACGAAGGGTTTGCAGCCCATTTCGGCCGCACGCCGGTCGCGCCACACGCGGAGCGCCTCGAAACGTTCGCACTCCCCGGACGTGAGTTCCGACCCCGCGGGAAGGTGCTCGCCGACCAGTGCGGCACGCATCGCGGATTCGTCGGCGGTCTCCTCGTTGAAAATGACAAGCAGCATCCATGCACTGCGGCTGCGCAGGCATCCGCAGTGCAGGCGCGGCACACGGACGGCCGAAAGAAATTCGTTCACCGTCCGCTCGTCGTGCTCCCGGAAAGCCGGGTCGACGCGGATTTCAAAAGTTTTGATCCTCATAATCTGTTATTTAAAGTTGCGGGGCAAATATAGGCCAAAGAGCCGTAATCTGCAACAAAAGGTCCGAGGCACGGGATTTTTGATTACCTTTGGGGTCGTAACGACCCTTTTACCAGTCGAGAGGTTATGCCAGACCGCACGCAATTCGGTTTTGCATCATCCGACTTTTTGAAACCTTTATCCAACGTCAACGCCCAACGCCATGAAACCCGAAACCGTCTGCACCGTCGTCTTCTCGCCGACGGGCACTTCGAGAAAAATCGCCGAGGCTGTAGCCCGGGGCATCGCCTCCGGCGCCGGGGCCGAAGCCCTGAAAACCATCGACCTGACACACGCTGCGGCACAGTCCGCCGTGCTGCCCGCCGGCGCCGTGGCGGTCATCGCCGCTCCCGTCTACGGGGGACATGTGGCCCCGACGGCCGCAAAGAGGCTGGAAACGCTCCGCGGCTCGGGAACGCCCGCCGTGGTGATCGCCGTCTACGGCAACCGGGCCTTCGAAAAGGCCGCCGCGGAGCTGGCCGCGCTGGCCGCCCGGCAGGGATTCGTCCCCGTGGCCGCCGCGGCATTCGTCGGCGAACACTCGTACAGCACCCCCGAAACCCCCGTCGCCGCGGGACGTCCCGACGCGCAGGATCTCGCCCGGGCCGCGGAGTTCGGCGCCGCGGTGCGCGAAAAGCTCGCGGCGGGAACGCCGGCCCCGGTCGACGCCGCGAAACTGAAGGACGTGCGCACGCCGCTCGTGCCGATGCTGCGCTTCATCCGTTTCGTCGCGGGCTACCGCCGCCGGCAGAAGAGAAACCCCGCCGTCTACCTGCCCGCGTGCGATGCCGACCGCTGCACCCATTGCGGCCGCTGCACCGCGGTCTGCCCGACACAGGCCATCGCACGGGGCGACGAGGTGCACACCGACCCTGCACGCTGTATCCGCTGCTGCGCCTGCGTCAAGGGATGTCCGGTCGGGGCACGGAGTTTCCACACCCCCTTCGCCGCAGCCCTCGCACGCAGTTTCACCCGGCGCAAACCACCCGTAACGCTTTTATAATCATGGCCGAACGCCTCGCATCTCCGACAGCGCATGAGCTGGACGCACTTACCGATCTGTGGGAGAAATCGGTACGCGCCACGCACGACTTTCTGGCCCCGGAGGACATCCCCTTTTTCCGCCGCATGGTGCGTGAAGAGGCGCTTCCGGCGGCGGAACTCCATGTCGTACGGGATTCCGAAAACCACTTCGCGGCCTTCGCGGGCGTCGAAGCCGACCGGCTCGAAATGCTGTTCGTCGCGCCTACCGCGCACGGAAAAGGGCTGGGACGCGAACTCGTGGAGCACGTCACAACCCATTGCGGGGTGCGGCGTGTGGACGTGAACGAGCAGAACACGCAGGCCGCAGGATTCTATGCCCGGATGGGCTTTCGCATCGTCTCGCGCGACGCCCTGGACCCTTCGGGACGCCCCTACCCCATTCTCCACCTCGAACGCTGACAAACGGCGGGCAGCCTTTCGGCCGCACGTTCCGTCATTCCGTATATCCGCCGACCGCCAGCGGACCGTCGTCCACCGCGGCCGGCACAAAAAAAGGAGAACCCGTTTCCGGATTCTCCCTCCCATCATAGAATGGCCGCAGGCTATCTGACCTCGATCTGGCGGGCTGCAACGGCGGCTTCCGTCTCCTTCTTCTTGGGAATTTCGATGGTCATCACACCGTTCTCGACCTTGGCCGCGATCTTCTCGCGCACGACGTTGTCGGGCAGCAGCAGGCTCTGCTGGAATTTCGTGTAGGAAAACTCGCGGCGCAGGTACGTGCCCTTCTTCTTGTCTTCCTCCTTCTGCTCGGCTTTCTTCTCCATCGTGACGATCAACTCGTTATCCTCGTTGATATGCACCTTGAAATCCTCCTTGGTCATACCCGGTGCGGCGACTTCCACCTTGTATTCGTTTTCGTCCTCGATGATGTTGACGGCCGGGGCCGTGGTGTTGTGGCGTTCGACAAGCCAGTCGTTGCCCAGAAAATCGTTGAAAATGCTCGGCAGCCAGTTCTGATTACGTCTTACAGGTACCATAGTTTTGTCCTCCTTGGTTTTATTTGGTTTAACATTTCGTTTCATCTCCGCGCCTCTTATGAAGCGCTTTCATATCCGATACGGTCAAATCCTATGCCAGTTCGGAGAAACTGAAAAAATGTCACGAATTGTCACAAATACGGCACAAAATTGCCGAAAAGCCAGAAAAAATGTCCTGACAGTGTGGCGTCTTAAATATTTTCCTATTTTTGCAGCATGGACAACGAATTGATTTTCCGGCAGGCACAGTCCTGCGAAACGGACCGCATCATGCAGATCATCCGCCAGGCACAGGCCCGGATGCACGCGGCAGGCAGCCGCCAGTGGCAGGACGGCTATCCCGCCCCGGGGCATATTTCGGCGGACATCGGCCGCAGCCGTGGATATGTATTGTGCAAACCCGGCGTGGAGGGGCCGCTCGCGGTGATCGCCTACGGCGCGGTGGTGTTCGACGGCGAACCGGTCTATGATGCCATCGACGGGCAATGGCTCACCGACGGACCGTACGTGCTGGTGCACCGCATAGCGGTCGCCGACGGGGAACGGGGCCGCGGCGTGGCGGCAGAGTTCCTGCACCGTGTGGAGGCGCTCGCGTCGGAACGCGGCGTCAAGGCCTTCCGCATCGACACCAACTTCGACAACCGGACCATGCTGCGGTTGCTCGAACGCACGGGATTCAGCTATTGCGGGAAAGTCGTCTACCGAAGCGGAGAACGGCTGGCTTATGAAAAACGGCTCTGAACACACCGATACGAAAAAACAGAACCCGAGGCTCCACTCCCCGGGTTCTTTCATTTCACTGTTCAGCGCGTCACTATTTTCTTGAAGAAATCCTCCAGAGGAACATTGTAATAATCACACAAATCAGCCAGCGTCGTCAGTGAAATGCTATGCCTTCCGCTTTCGATCCGACCAATGTTCAGGTCGGTGTCGAACCGGACATTTTCTTGAGTAAGGCCTCTCTCCCGGCGGACCGTTTTCAGCCGATCCACGACTTGTTCCACCAAAATATCATTACGCCGCTGCCGTTTCATAATGCAAATTTCCGCAATTATGCACTCAATTTTTACTACACACTTGTAGCACAGCGACTAAAACGACACCTTCAAACGTGTAGTCGCCGGAAGCATTATGAATACAAATCGGTTTAAACCACTTTTCAGACGTTTTAGAACATACAAAAATAAATAATTTGTTGCATAAAGCAACGGAAACAACCGGAACGGCAGCGAAAAGGCCGATGCCGGGGACTTTTCGTTTCAATCTTCATCGGTCGGATTCCGGTGTGTACCCGCCTTCCGGATATAGAGCTATATGCGCGGCAAAGCCCATTTCGCGGCCCGATCCGTCCACCGGGAATCGTCTGCCGGAGACCAGGAAACACCGTGAACCGATGATCCGCAGCGTCTTTCGGGGCGGTCAACCGACCCGTCATGCCAAACTTATAAAAGATTTGAAATACTCCCGCAGAATGACGGTGAGCGCCGATAAGAAAAGAAAAACGACCTGCATTTCTGCAAGTCGCTGATCTTTAAGTGGTACCACCAGGAATCGAACCGGGGACACAAGGATTTTCAGTCCTTTGCTCTACCAACTGAGCTATGGCACCATCCTGTTGAGTTATAAAACTCGTTTACAAATGATTACGAAACTCGATCTTTTTCTCTGACACCCGACCTTTTCAGTTCGGTTTACAACGTGGTTTACACAGTCGTTTTTGCAAAGAACGATACCTATTTCGGTTTCATTGCGAGTGCAAAGGTAAGCAAATTTCTCAAACTTGCAAAAGTTTCCTCGAAAATTTACAACTTTTCTGCCCTCAAACAATCATACAACCGCGATTAGAACCGCTTTCTATCCAACATCAACCTTTTCGCAAGTCATTTCAAAACCATCCAGAACCGTTCGGGCAAGTAGATATTCTTCACCTCTCTTGCCTGTTCAAACAGCGGGGCAATCTCGGATGGACTAAACCCTGCTATCCCGCAACCGATTTCCGTCACCAAGAATTTCAGTTGTGGATGTTGCTTTGCAAACTCGATAAACTCGTCCACATAGGGCTGGATTGTTTCCACTCCACCCTGCATGGTCGGTATGGCATAGCTCTGCCCCTGCAATCCGACACCCTGTCCCCAGACAGCCCTGAATTTCTGATATGCCAACCGTGCAGCACCCCCACCGTGCATACCTGCGAGGTTGCTACCGAACACGAAGATTTCGTTAGATTGGAGTACCTCAATATAATTAGGCGATATTTGCATTATATACTGGTAATCTTTATTTTATATATTTCCTAATCTGTCTTAAACTCTGTTGTATTAATTGTGTATTTTCAATTAATCTCTTCCGTATTCGAATCTGCGTTCTAACATCATTGATTGTATTAATCAACTGATTTACCCCATCTTCATTTTGTAATAATTGCTTCTTTGCCTCTAATTCCAACCTTGTTAATTCCAGTTTTTCAAGTTCCGATTTACATTTTGGAATCCGTAATATTATATCTGGTAAATATTTTTCAATTCGAATCTTTAATTGTTCATTACATTTTTGGATTCTATAAATAAATTGTCCCACAGAGATATGATTTTGTTCAAATTTCCGTAAACTATTCATAAATTTTAATGAACTTGAGATCCGCTCTGCTCTAATTGCAAATAAGTTAATCTCATCATCAGAAGAAATATCCAAAATATAAAAATCATTATGAGCTACCCATTTTTCAAATTGTTCTACCATTTGTTCACATGGTGAAACAATATATCTATCAATAAAAGTTTGCTCGTTAATAGAAGCTAGATTTACAGCATCAACTATATAATTAACAGCAGCCTCCCAACCCCATGGTTCGGGATTATCCAGATCTGGCATTAATGGAAATGATTTGCTGAAATTCATTAATATAGTAATCCTAGTATGCCAAAATAAAACAAGATCATGGCAAGGCAGAATCTGTAACCCTTTATACATTATAACGAGTCCCAAATAACTAGATCGGCCATATGCAAAATTTGTTTTTAAAATGATTTTAATGGAATTACTAATTTTATACTCAGAAGTACTGAATCCTTTGCGACAATGGGTTACAAATTTAGTATTTGCATCTTGCAAACACTGTTTTATAGTAATATCTCTTCTATATGCTATGATGTGTTGAAATACCAATTTAAATAACTTATATTTTATATCTTTATCAGTTGATTCTAAATTAGATAAATCTGCACCTGCGATACCCCATTTTTGTTTTTCGCCAAAAGCGTTATACTCAAAATCACATAATCCACCAAAAGCTGTTGATAAACTATTATACCTAGCATCTCCATTAAAGGATTCATATGCTAGTTTTAATTCTACGCGGGAATTGATATAATCAAGCATATTTTTTACGCTTTTACGGCAGTCTGTGCATATTGCATATAACTCAGCCCGCTCTTTATCCAATTCTGTACCACAAGTAATTATAGTTTTTTCAAAACAATGCGATTGTAAATTTTCCTTTATTGCCAATATATAATGACGATTTAAAAAACGAGGGTATTTATTTGCTACGTCCATATATTTAAAGTTTTAGATTCTATCAAATTTCATAAAATTTTGACAGAATCCCAAATCTGCAAATAAAAAATCCCCGACCGCATGGCCGAGGATTATCTTTATATGAACTGCTTTAAATACTTTTCATTAAACCCAACTAACGGGAATTTGAAATCTTTCTGTGTTCCGTCCGTTGCTGTATATGTAAAGCTAACAGCGTCACTCTTGTTGTGAACGGCAAACAAGTTTACGCTCTCTGCGGAATTTGAAAACTCAATAACGTTAGGCATGATTAGCGTTATATCTCCGTGTATATCGTCTAACGGACAAGACATTGAAACTATCGGCTTCCCTCGTCGTTGGAATGTCATTTTTACGGGTTTCTGCTGGTCGATGTCCAATGCAAAGAAATAGTAAAAGGTAAACGGGACGGTTTCATCTTCTTTTCTCCCAACAAATAGGCAAACTCCGTCATAATCATTATAGGCTACGGATTTGGCAATATAGGATATTTGCAAATCATCCTGTTTCTGTTTGCCGATTTTTCATTCTGTTTTTGGTGTTTTATTCATTTTAGCTAAAATTTATATTGTTAATTATATGTTTGATTATGATATAAATATACGAAAAAATTATGAGATATGCAAGTAAAAAAAGAAAGGACAAACTTGTGCAGAGGGTCTATAAGTTAACCCTTTGACACAAGTCTGTCCTTAGTTATGCAGAAGTCTATTTTACTCTTTTGTAAGTCGTGGTTTCGACATATTCTGCATCTAAATTATTCTCATATAAAACAAGTTTTGCCGAGGATAGCTCTTTGATTTCAAAGGTCTGCGTATCGCCCGATGCGGTTATTGTCAGCGTCTTTCCCGAAATAGAGTAGGTAATAGGTGTTGATTCTTCGGGAGTGGCGGAGTTTGTATATGTGGCATAATACGTTCCCTTGCCATCTTCATTGAAAATGTACCCCGTGTAGTAGCCATCATCGGGGAATGTCTTGTCGAAATCATACTGTTCTCCTGCCTCAATTTCGTAACCGACAGAACGGGTTAATTGCCACTCTCCGACAATGGACGCATCATCCTTGTCATCGGAGCAAGCCGAGAAAGAAACTGCCGCAAACATAGCGGCCACAATAAGAAACAACTTTTTCATAATTGAATAAGTTTAGGTTGTCGCTCCAGCACCACCGCGACAGTTAATTTTTTTGATTTAGATAAACAGAAAGAGTGGAACTGCAATATCTGATATTTGAGAAGTTAGATAAGTCCGAAAATGAAAAAAGAGCTAAACAAGTGTAAATATAATCTCTAATATTCAATACTTTATGTGGTATCAGATTCGGGAATGACTTTTTAATTTGTTTTAATTTGTCTTAATTCGTTGCAAGTTTCCTCGGGATATATGGGAACATATCCGGGAATTTATTTACCTTTGTCATGTAATCAAAAAGGCATAGCAAATGAAAATTTCCGTTTATCTGAAAAAATGTTCCGCGACCACTTCAAACATCTGCTTCCGGGTACGGGAGAAGAACGTGGACATCAAAGTGGTTTCCCCCATTGCGGTCCATGACAAGTATTGGGATGCCGATACCATATGTTACAGGCGAACGACTGCCGTGACGGCCATTGAACAGAAGCGGGTACCCGAACAGATCGCCGCCATCATCGAGAGAGCTGAAAAGACCTTCTCGGAGAAGGCTGACGGCAAATGGATGAAACAGGTCATCGAGGATGTCCTGCATCCCGCGCGAGCTTTCGAGCGTGATCACCCGAACCTGCTCCACCGCATCCACGAGTACCTGGAAAAATATGACGGCGCGGAAAGAACCAAGGAACACATCGTCCGCTTCGAGCGAACGATGACCAGGTATCACGAGTACCGGCGTGAATTATTGGGCGATACTGACTTCACGCTCTTCGTTGAAACTGTCACCCTGGGGCAGATGAACGACTTCAGGGAGTACGTCACCAACGAGTACCTGCTCCGCCAGGAGTATCCTGACTTTTATACTCCCCGTATGCTCATCAACCACAAGCCCAAACCTCTATCCAACACGACCGTCATCAATATCATGAACCTTTTCTGCACGTTCCTGCACTGGTGCAAGAGAATGAAGTATTCCGACAACGAAGTCTATGTTGTTTATGGCTGCAAGGAGCCGACCTACGGCGACCCGTTCTACCTCACATCGGAAGAGAGGAATGTCCTGTACGACGCGGACCTGAGCGACAGCCCGAAACTGGTTGTCATCCGGGACATATTTGTATTCCACTGCTATGTCGGCTGTCGTGTCGGTGATCTCTACAGGTTGACCAAGGAGAACATCAAGGACGGTTTTCTGGAGTATATGCCTCAAAAGACCAAGAAGTGTCAGGCGAAAACCGTCAGGGTCCCATTGCATGAAAAGGCGGTCAGAATACTGGAACGCTATGATGCGGATGCAAATGCGGATAAATTACTTCCGTTCAAGCCCATACACACCTATAATCTTGGCATACGGGAACTGCTGAAACATTGCGGCATAGACCGTATGGTGACAATCCTTGATACGCACGGCTACAATACCGTGCAAAGACCCTTGTATGAAGTGGCCAGTAGCCATACGGCACGGAAGACCTTTGTAGGCAACCTCTATAAACAAGTCCCCGACCCTAACCTGATAGCCTCCATGTCGGGACACGTGGAGGGAAGCAGAGCGTTCAGGCGTTATCGTACCATTGACGACGACATGAAGCGCAAGCTGGTAGAAATGATAAATTAGGAAACTCAAAAAAGATACATATATGAAAGTGACGGCATTCATCAGAAAGACATCTGCCAAGAACAACGTGACGGATCTGGCGCGTGTCTATTTCCGTGTCCGTGACATTGGCGGTGTGGACATCAAGGCTGCAAGCGAACTTTCCATCAACCCCAACCACTGGAGCGCGGAGAAACAGGGGTACAAGCCCCGTGTGGCCCTGGTATCGGAAGAGAAGCGGATGAACTTCGACAGGGACATCCAGCAAATAACCCACCTTATCACCAAAGAGTACCACCGTGGCGTGGACGGCAACTGGCTGAAAGGGCTGATAGAGGAATACCACCACCCCAACATCAACGCAAGAGGCGGCAACAAGGCCGAAGAATACCTGTTGTCATACCAGATTCAGAAATATATCGACGAGACTCCGCTTGCCCATGACAGCATGAAACATCATCAGGACAATTTCAACAAGGTGCTGCGCTACGAGCGTTTCCGGCACGAGGTCATGCACCAGCGCGGATTCCACCTCTGCATCAACTCCATTACAGCAGACGATATAAGGGATTTCAAGTTCTGGATGCAGGAAGAACACAGGTATGTGGACATGTACCCGGTATTCTATCAGAACGAACTGCGCCGCAATGTCGAGCAGAAACGTTCAGAAAACAGCATGTCAGGCAGTCTTTACCGCATCCGCACCGTCATCAAGTGGTGCATCAAACGCGGACTGACAAGGAACAATCCGTTTGACCAGTACCAGATAACCCAGCCCATGTATGGCGACCCGTTCTATCTCACCCTTGAAGAGCGGGACAAGGTGTATTATGCCGACTTGAGCGGAATGGGTGCCACCTATCCGGTCTACCGTGACATATTCATGTTCCAGTGTCTTATCGGTTGCCGTGTCAGCGATCTGAACAAGCTTACCAAGGCGAACATCGTTGGCGGCTGTGTGGAATACATCCCACAGAAGACCAGGCTGGAACATGCCACTACGGTACGTGTCCCGCTTAACCAGAAGGCACTGGATATACTGGAGCGGTACAAGGACCTGGAAGAAGCGCTGCTCCCGAGATTCTCGCATTTCGGCTACAACAAGAAAATAAAGGAGATTCTCAAACACGTGGGAATCGACCGTATGGTCAGGGTGCTCGACCCGAAGACGCGCGAGGATGTGGCAAGACCATTGTACGAGGTGGCCACTACCCACACGGCGAGGAAGACTTTCATCGGGAACCTGTACAAGCAGGTCAAGGACCCGAACCTGATTGCCTCCATGTCCGGGCACTCTGAGGGTAGCCGCGCTTTCGCCCGATACCGCAAGATTGATGACGAGATGAAGAAAGAGCTGGTCAGTCTGCTGGACTAACACGAACTGCATGGCTTATGGAGATGAAAGCTAAATACGAGCGTTTTGAGGATTTCAAGGCGGATATCTGGAAATGGAAGACCGATAACAGGGAAAAGTACAATCGCTTTGCTCAAATGATGAGCGGCTGCGACGAGCGTGGCTTCTTCCTCTTTTACCGGGCTGTGGCGAAGCAGATGCCGCAGCTGGTCAAGCAGTGGGAGCTGACCTACAACGACGACACCTGCCCCGACAAGTTCGCCGAGATTTATATGCTGTTCAAGGAGCAGAATCTACCGCAGGAGATTGTCGGGCAGTACGGGCGAGAACGAAGCACCGCTTATACAGCCACACCTTCGCTGTGGCAACGCATCAGGATGTTTTTCGGCTGGCGGTCGGAGCCGCGCATCCGTGTTTCCGCGCCGTTGGTGTTGAGCTGGCTGTTCTTCGGTCGGAGTTTCGAGACGATGGTGTTGATGCTCGAAAAGCAGGCAAAGCGTCCCAAAGCGGGTATGCTGGATATTCAGACCTGCGGCTATGTCTCGAAGCTGGTCGTCCAAACCAGTATCAAAGGCCATTACCGCAGTTGTAAGGACTGGGAGCGGTTCTTTGCCGAGCAGAACGCCGTCCGAAGCGGCAAACTCGGTGAGTGGGCGTTTAAGGAGGTTAAAGATACGGGGGGCGTAAACACGCAATCTGAACAACCGATACCTCAATTTGACAATGATACACCTGCCACTGGCGGCAGACCTAAGGCGAAAGACTTGCCGTTATCCTCTTATATCAACGGTGAGAACAAAGATGCCGTTATCGGGGTGCTGCGCAAATTCCTTATCAGTCAGCATACCGCCAACGGGCAGGCACTTTCCTACTATGCGTTGCAACAACTCGAACTGCTGACAGTGACGTCCGACAAAGAGTTCAGCGTCGGCGTGGTCAAGGAGTTCGGCGATATGCCGACCCTCAAAAGCGAGAGCGCCATACGGCAGGCGATAAGCCAGCTGCGGCGAGAACAGTACATTACCGTCAACCAGAAGATGCGCAGCGGCCGCCTGCTCGACAGTGACGAATATACCCCAGTTTTAAGGCGGCTGAAAGCTGAGATAAAAGCGGTACAATATTCCATCGTCCTCTCAAATTAGCTGATGTTTCTAAGCTGACCGTAACCAGTTCATCCGTTTATTAACCCGAAACAGGGCAAATTAGCATTGTCACATTTGTCATTTTCGTTACGACAAATATGACAATCCATTTTATTTCAACTTTTTATAACGGGCAGATAGTTTTGCACCGTCAATCCTTTCCTGAGGGTCGGCGGTGCTTCTCTTTTATAAGCCATCGGAAGCGGGGCATCAGGGAATATGCAGATGGTCATTGTAAATTCCTAAACAAACGATTTTATGATTACCATAGAAAGTCTGGTCGAGCAGGGTGCGAACGTGAAACTGGAAGTCACTCCCTCAGACCTTAAAATGTTTGCGGAATCCATCGTACAACGAACCATTATGGCGCGACAGGAAGAACGGAATGCTGTCCGCCGCGAGGACGACGAAACCTATTACAATACGAAGCAGGTGCGCGAGATGTTCAACGTATGCGACACCACGCTCAACCTATGGGCAAAGCGTAGTTACCTCGTTCCCGTCAAGTTCGGCAACAAGAACATGTACACCAAGACAGATATCGACCGTATCCGCACGGGTAACCATCAGGAGACTGTTTCCGCCTATTGTCGCAAAAAGAAATTGCTGCCATGAATCTGTACGAACTCTCGAACCGCTTCTGGCAGGAAAACGAGTACGAGCCGTTCTCCACATCGGACATCGCACTGTACTTCTATCTACTGCACAGGGCGAACTACCGCCGCTGGCAGATGCCTGTGCGATGCCCGACGGCTATGATATGCTTTCATCTGAAGACCTCCCGACAGAATATCGTCAAGGCGCGGGAATCGCTCAGGCAGCGCGGCTTCATCACGTTTACGCCGGGCAAAGGCAAGGATATGCCTTCCCTTTACACGATTACTTTGTCGGCACTGCTGACGGATGAATTGACGGGTCAGTTGTCGGAGCCGATGACGGATGAATTGACACACGGGTTGTCGGATAAGACGTCTGTATATAAAGATAAAGAGATAGATAAAAATTTTTATAGTAATAAAGCCGATGAGAAAATCGGATTGGATGAAATGGAACGACGGTTTCTGAACGATACCGAATGGCAGCAGTCTTTGCTTCCCCTTATATCGGACAATGACAAATCGAAGATTGGCGAGTATATCCACGAGTTCTTTCAAACGCTCAAAGCGCGGGGATTCGAGAAAAGGGAAGAGAGAGATTGTAGAAACCACCTTTATAATTGGCTGAGAAAACAGAAAACGAATAGCAATGGAGTTGATAAACAACCGTACAACGATAGACGTCGGAGAGCTGATGTCCCGACTGTTTCGCCGGAAGATTACGAGGGTGCGTTTTAGGCTGCCGATGAATGTTGCGCAGGCGAGCAATGCCCTGCTGGCTGCCGTTCAGGCGGAAGTCGCATACAGGCGGCGAACCTTTTCCATGACCAATGCACTGTCCGAACAAATCGGTCGCATGGCGGCGTGGCTTACGGGCGACTCTTCCAAGTTCGCGGCGGTCTTGTGCGGCGGCTGCGGGAATGGTAAAACGACCTTCGTGAAAGCATTCCAGAACCTGCTCTGTTATCTGAACATTCCCGTCCCGGACGGACATGGCAAAGTCTGGGGACTGCGTCTCTGCGATGCCCGAGAGATTGCCTATATCGTGCGAACCGACTATCCGGCGTTTCTCACACTGGCGCGGACTCCGATGCTTGCCATAGATGATGTAGGTATCGAACCGCTGGAAGTGATGGAGTATGGCAATGTGATAAGTCCTGTTGTAGAACTTCTGACGAAGCGCTACGACGAGCAACTGTTTACGCTTATGACCACCAATCTCACACCCGACGGCATCCGCAAGCGTTACGGCGACCGAATCGCTGACCGGCTCAATGAGATGGCAGTAGTCATACCATTCAAAAATTCCTCTTACAGAACCGACAGTGCTTCGCTTGCGGAGTAGCCAAAACAATCACTTGTGGTGTTTTGCAAGAAATACCTATGTCGTACAAAATGGCGCTGCCATTCCGCACTTCCAATGGATTCTTGCCATGCTCGCAGGCTCGCATGGGCTGACTATTATACAATAATTTTTAATACTCATTGAACTTGATATGAACGAAGAAGAACAGGAGAAAAGCGGTACAACCCGCAGCCGCCGCATCGAAGCGCGGGTAACTGATGCAGAGCTGGACCGCATCATCGCACTGGCACAGCAGTGCGGGCTGACATTGAGCGGCTACGTCCGCCGGTGTGCCCTCAGCCAACGACCCAAATGCCGATTGTCGGAGCGAGGAATTGAAGCCCTGTGCAGCCTAACCGACGCGCGGGCGGAACTAATTCATATCCGCAATGCACTCAAAGGACGCACCCAACAGGAGAGGCAGCGATACTTCGGAAATCCCCGCTTTATGGAGCAGTGGATTATGGCTGTGAACCGCCTTGTCGAGCAGTGGGACAATATCATCCGTAACATCAGCCAATAGCCCTTATGGAGCAACCGAGAGAACTTGCATTAACCAATCAATACGAAAACCATTATACACTATGATAGCCAAAGCGGCAGTTATATCACATGGCGCAAATGCCGTCCGTTACGCCACTGAAAAGGATAAAGCGGAAATCATCAAGTTGAACCTCCTGCCTTACGATATTCCCCTCGAAAGCATCTGGCAGCGAATGGTCATTCATCAGAAAAAGTTCGAGGCGAAATTGAGCCGTCATCGCCCATTGCAGAACAATGCCATACGCATTGAGGTCTCCCCTGCCCGGAACGAATCGGAGGGGTGGACGCACGCCGGCTGGGAACGGCTGGCGAATGACTTCGTGCAGGAGTTCGACAGGATCAATATGTCCAGTCGTGCTGGCCGCGAAAGTGCGGCACGGACGAACCTCGGAGACAGTCAGTATGTAGTGGCACTCCACCGAGACAGCCGCTCGGGAATCGCCCATCTGCACATTGTCGCCAACCGCGTCGATATGGAGGGCAGGGTGAACGATGCCCATTTCATCTACGAACGGGCGATGGAGACGGCGCGGCGCATCAACATACAGCGCGGCTGGCTCACCGCCGAGGAGCGCAGCGAGCAGAACAGGCAGCAAATAGCCGACAACTGTCTCGATGTCCTGCGGCAGATGTCCAAATTCGACTGGGAGGAGTATGTGCAACTGCTCGGTCGCAAAGGCTATGTCGTAGACCTGAAGCGAGACTCGAAGGATATTGTGCGCGGCTACACTGTCGGCAAAGGCAACTCGGTTCGGGACGCAACTTGACGTCCTCAAAGATAGAACAGACTTGGCGCGATCTGCATCCGACAAAACAGACTGCGGAGGTAAAAGCATCCGGAATTTCGGAGGCACAGTCGGCGCAAAAAACGGCTGCACAACAGACAAGCCAATCGGCAGCCGATGTGGTAGCACAACCGACCGTTCAGCCCGATCCCATTGTACATTACGACATTGAGGTTGCGGACAAGCATTATCTGGTCGATATTCCGAAGGAGGCATATCACATCCTCGCCAATGCCATATCACTTGCCGATGCCGAGGAGTTCGCAGCCGGCATATTAGAGATGCAGAAGACCGCCGTGCTACTCTTTGCAGGATACGTTGACGCAGCAACCGTGATGTCCGAATCGCACGGAGGTGGCGGCAGCGCACTTTCATCCGGATGGGGACGCGACAAAGACGAGGACGAACGCGAATGGGTACGCCGCTGCGCCCGCATGGCAATGGAAATGCACCGTCCGCAAAGACGCGGCTGGCGAAGATAACACGACATTCCGTTAAACCTTTTTATGATTGGACTATGGCAATACGACAAACAAAGACTTCGGGCATCGACAATTTGATGCAGGAGATTGACACGCAGGCCGCCAAACAGCACGAGGCAGTTATTACCGTGGAGCATATCGAAGAATTGAAGCAACTTAATGATACTTTGCAGGAGAGTATCATTCAACTCAAAGACGCAAAAGCCGGCATGGATGATGCGCGGGAGGTTTGTGAGAATATATACAAACGTCTTTGGGGAATTATCGATACCATTCAAGCTGCTCTGCTGCGAGCCGAGAACACTCACATCAAAGCCCATATCGACGAAAACGAGTTGCAGAAACTTTCGTTGTTTTCTGACGAATTTCTCAAAGCAGAGGAACAATTGCTCACCCGGCATCTGGAAAAGCAGAAAGAACTTTGGCTCACCTCTCTCTCCGAACAACGCCGCAACCTCGAATCCAACGAAGGCATCTGGCTCTCGAAAAAAGCATTCCACACACTGCTGTGGTTCTTCCTCCTGCCGCTCTGCTATACCATCATCTCGATTGGCTACTATTTGTCAGTGCTTTGGGAAAAGGGATAGTCAACTTGTCCTATGCTTGTCCTTGTTCTACATTATACTCCATAAACAGCCACTGATAAGGTTATGGCATAATATATCCCTTATCTTCTGCCTTCTCAACAATCTTGACAAGGCGTTTGCATTGTGCGGCAGACGGCAGAGAATTTCGCTTGATATACTCTGCGATACCGCCTATAAATGCGACATCTCCATATGGCAGTATATTCTCCTTTGATAGCTCATTGTACACCTTAGTCCAATAATCAGCTCCCAATTTAAATATTTCTACAGAGACATCTATATTTTGGCTGAATTTTCTTTCTTTTTTAGCAGCAACCTCCTCCTGCTTCATCTCATTCTTTGAAACTAAGGCAGACATAAACTCGTCCGACAAGGACAACTGCAAACTTTTACACTTATTCCAGGTATCAGCACGACGCGCCATACTCCGAACCAATCCGCCTTGAGCCTCCTCTTCAAAGAAATTATGAATACTATGCGCCAGTTTCATTAACTCCTTCTCAAGAGCCGGGTACATTTCCTGCTTCTGCCAGATGAGTTTCCAATCCAAATCCATATCTTTTGGAATCATCGTCATCATCTTAGCAATTGTATATGGGATAATCTGTGCTTTATTGCCTCCTGTTGGATACCACTCAGCTTTGTTTATGCGACGATCCAAAGAGTCAAAAATGATCACAGAGCAAACACATTTCGAGAAATAGACCTCATTGATACTCTCTTTTGAGGTTTCATACAGGTTGTCAATTGTTTTGGCAAAACGCGAGAAGTTAATCGCCGAACTTTGGCAGACTTCATGCGGATTCATTGCAAACGCATTAAGACATTTAGCCAGTTTTTCTTTTTTGATGACCTGATTTTTAGGATGCTTCTCACAGAATTTCGCACGTGCGGCAGGGCTGAGCTGCATCTGCTCCTGCTCCCATTTGCCTCTTGAACGCTCATAGAACCAAATTGTCTGATAGGGATTTCCGTTTACCGGCGGAGCCATCTTCTTTCTCGACAACTGCTCCATTAAGACATGGAACGGATGATTTGAGAAAAAGTCTGCTTCAGACACAGCATTCTGACTGTTAGCACATTGAGATATCGTTTTTGTGATACTGTTATATCGTTCAATATCTTCTTCTGACATATCATCATCGACATTAAGTACAGTCAGCTTCATCGGCACAAACAAGTTGTCCATTCCGCCCGCCTTAACCTCCTTCTTAATCTTCGCATTAGCCAGTGATGCTGTGGTTTGGCCTCCGTTAATTATCTGCGGG
This sequence comes from Alistipes sp. i18-0019-D1, assembly GCF_042852885.1. Classification (NCBI taxonomy): domain Bacteria; kingdom Pseudomonadati; phylum Bacteroidota; class Bacteroidia; order Bacteroidales; family Rikenellaceae; genus Alistipes; species Alistipes sp. i18-0019-D1. Next base: position 2,880,569 of record NZ_AP031424.1, on the reverse strand, counting down.
TCTTTCAGATATACTATTTTAGTCCTGTCCTCAGAAAAACCGATGGAGCGGGCAACAACAGCAATACCGTTGTTGTATGTAAAGAAATTTTCAGGATTCTTTATAATTGTTTCTCGTATTCCCTTATTGACTTTGCCTCTCACACTCAAAAAGGCGCGAATATTTCCCTGAAGAAGTTTGCTGCCATATTTGCAGTAAATTCTCGCCAGAAAATCTCCCGGCACAATGCCAAGATAGGCGTCGTAGTTTGCCCCTTCGCCAATATCTGCTTTAAGATACTGTATTCCGTCACAATCAAAATCCTTTGTGGCAATCTCAATGATTTCGCTGGAGTTGGATGCGTATGTCTGATGAAAACGCTCGATTGTCCACACATTCAATTCGACAGGGCGGTCAAGGAATTCTTCGCGGCTGACATTTTTAACCTGCTTGCTGAGAAGTGCATTGGAAAGGATAATAAACTTAAAGCGGGATATTTCGGTGGTCAGCATACTTTTGCCTATCTTCGCCTTAATCTCCTTTGCAACATTAATGGCTTGGTCTGAATCATCGCAATATGCAGAAATATCACCCTCAACACTCTCTTCGATAAAATTCCTCATGTGCAGGAATAATTCATCAATGCGAGTGTTGGTTAAAGTGGGGATATTATCAATCTCATTGACAAAATCACTGGCTATCATAACCAGAGCTTCGTCCGCTTCGTCATAGGCATAGGCGTCAAAAGACATTATCCGCCCTCTGCGCCCCTTCATTTCAATGGACATAGGCATAGGGTCAGAGACATCGCCAATCTCCTCCAAAAGTTCCAGCGCTGTGCTGATAAACTGTGCTTCGGGCTCCGAACCTTCGTGTTCGGCTTCAAAGCGAAGCCGCTCCATAAATTGTGTTCTAAATTCGCCTACATCCATTGCTACTTGTTTTATGATTGTTTATACTTGTCTATATTTGAAAGTATGAGTTCATACTGAACCTTTACAATTGGCAGAGCGATGCTGCTGCGCGAAATGCGCGGGAACCCTTCTGATACAACATACTTGGCAAATGAACTTTGAGAATACACAAAGTTGTCGTAGTCGCTTGACCAGTCAAAACCGTATGACATCAACTTTCCGGCAAACATCTCTTTATAGAAATCATTGCTTACCAATGTCATAATCTCATTAGCAAGAGAACTGAGCTTAACACCGTCATAGCCGGGGCTCATTTTTTCCAGTTTGTATACAGCCAAGTATCCGGTTGCGTCACTGTCCAGCTGCTCAATCGATGATATGTGCACCGAATCTTTTCCGGCGCTGACAGCTTTCACTTCATACCATACATTATCTACGGAGAAATCTTTGTTGGTTTTTTCCGACCCCATCCAACTGTCTATTGCCTTATCTGTCCCATAGGCAGGTATCATTTCGTTTTTCAAGAAAAGCATTTCTCCAATCAAGCCCATAATTTCCGGCTCGGTCATATCTCCATGATTGGGCTTGAACAAACGCTTCCACGAAGCATACCTGTTGCAGATAGCGCGATATCCTTCTGCCTGATTGGCTATTCCGTCAACAGAAGACAAAAGATCCTGACAAAATGTGCAGAAACGCTCAAGCAATTCCTCCTTTTCAAGCAAAAACAGCAGCGAATACGAACTATCCTCCTCATATTGTTCGACAGATATTATTTCGGAGCCGAATATTCGTATCGGAACATACTGCCCCTTAAACTTGAAAGCATACCGGCCTTTGTCATCTTTGCCAACATAGGTGTTTAATTCCGGGACTGCTCCAACCCTTTTGAAGAATCCCTGTTCAAATCCTTCTGAAAAGATTCCGTATATGTCCTGACTATTGTACAGCTTCATCATATTCAACATCTTCTGACTCATCCTGCATAAACTGCTGATAGTATATTTTGTTCGCCTTGTAATGCTTTACATTCTTAACATCTTTCACTCCCGGAAAACCTATGGCAAAAGCAACCATTTTATCTTCGCCCAATGCTTCACGGTATTCAGACAGTTTTCTTTTTTCATCTTTCCCCTCAACTTTCACTGGCTCGATAAGCATAATTATCAACAGAGGCTTTCGGTCTGCCAAATGTTCAAAGTATGCTTTATTCGGAATTTCCCGATTTTCATTTTTACCTTCTTTCCGCCACTGTTCTTTGCATTTATCCTTTACAATATTCAACTGTCCTTCAGATAGTCCATAAGTGCCTTCCTGAGTGCTCAGCAATTTGCGTCTCGAACTGACAGCGATAGCATTATTCTCGATATGAACAGTACGCGCCGCACATTTTACTGATTCAATATGTGATACCCCATAACATTTATTGGAGTCACCACTCTGGAACACAATATCCCATTTCTCCAGCCCAACAGTATTCGAGTCAGTTATAAAGTCTAAAATGTATTCCGTGTTGAAATTCGGGTTAACCTTCGAACTTTTAATATTTTTCACAAAAGCAGTTATGACTTCTTTAGGCACATCTCTTACAATCAGAGAAGTATTGTTTTTGAATTTATTAAATGCATAATTTCTTTTATACAGCTCCTCAACCAGCCAATTCACCTGCTTCAAGTTTATTTTATTGTGATCCGCATTCAAACTGATATACGGTGTCTCGTATATATTGCCATAAAATGATTCCTGAATGTCCAGAGTGTACGCCTGCCTCATTTTGTTGCTTGCCGTAATTTGCAGTTCTTGGCAATTGTCGCGCACTTTGATTCCAAAATCCTTCGGTGTCAGCCGCTGTGCAAACATCTCTTTCAGCTCTTCCTTCAAATCTTCTGACGCCATTGATATTTCGTCATACCAGCTTGCACTCTCCTCACTTGTCCATATTTGGAAAATATCCTCATACCCTTTTCTATAACCGAACCATCGCCCCATCTGCATCAAGACGTCAAAAGTAGCTGTATTGCGATAGAAATAACTCGTCAGCAGCCCCTCCAAAGTCAAGCCTCGAGACAATGCCATACCGCCAACGGCAATAACACGCAATGACGGGTTCTCTTTGTAATCGAGCCTCCCGCTTGATTTCAATCCATTTACAACAACTACTTTTATATGCTCAACTGCTTTGAAAAGGTTCTCTTTTTTTACCGCTCTCTCAAATGAAACATCGGAGACGAAACTGTAATGCCTGTCCCACAACCGTTTCAATTCTTTATATAGGGGCAAGTCTGTATTTTTATAAGAGTCGCCGCTGAAATCTTTTTCAACTATACTCTTAAATTCATTGTAAATACGTTCTACCTCCTTCTTAATTACATTTTGCACCTTTACGAATCGAGACATGTTTACCAGCATGCTTCTTGGCGCTGAACTTTGTCCGCGCAAATCCCGAATTGCATTTGCCAAGAAGAAGCAGTAAACAGCCTCTTTCAGCGAATCCGGAAGGATGCCGCTCCATTCTTTCTGATGCCTGTAATAGAATGTGCCTGCATTCAACTCATCAATATGTGTGCGAGCCCAATCGCGCCAGCATTCATCTCCATAATCCGGTTCATCAATATCGATGATTGGTCTTATGTTGCGGTAATATTTGGAACTGGCATTGAATATCTGCTTTGCTCCAATGTATGATGAGGGCGTTGGCAGCGTATATATAAAATGCTCCGGGAACAAATCCGCATTTTGCATTTCATCAACCGAATCCGGATCAATGAATACATTTGCGAATGGTGTTGCCGTAAAACCAACATATGATGCAGTTTTGAACAAATTGCAAATCTTCCTTATAATGGCATTGGTCTTAGTCGGGTTCGTCTCATCCCTGCTTGTATTGACAGATGCATTATCCGCCTCATCGTCTATAAGCAACAGAGGCGCATTCACGCACTCTTCCAAATGGTCATAATTGCTATTCTTTAACCAGTTATACAACTTTGTAAGAACAGACACATTCTTCTTAACGACAAACAGGACAACAGAGCGCTGCGCTTCAAGCGATACGAAGATACTATCCTTTTGTCCTACAAAATCCGATGATTGAGTCGTATATGATGATGCAAGCAGTTGCTTGTCATATTTGCCCACACCTACGCGTTTGGGCTTCTCTATCTTCGTTATATCATCTCTTTTAATTTCAAGACCGACGATCCCCTGATCTATTCGCTCCTGAGTTTGCTGGCGGAGATTCTCTGTTATTCCTGCAAGTAGGATTACAACTTTATAACCCGCATCAACGGCTTTGCAAATCAAGCCTGAATATGTTGCAGTTTTCCCTGACTGGACATCTCCGATAACCAGACCGCGAACAAGACGCCTGCCTTCATGCTCCTCTTTTGGGTTGCAAAGGCAGTTCATAATTGCAGGAAGCGTTGTTTTGTCCAGCAGATCAATACTTTTTTCATCCAACGACGACTCTTCTCTCAAATATCTGCTGTAAAGCCTCCAAAAATGCTCATCTTCGATTTCTGCATGCCCGTACCAATTGTGCGGGTCATCATAATCATCGAATATACAATTGCCCTTAGTGTGTTTTATCGACTCTTCAGTTTCGATGGCGCGAAACACTTCTGCCCTGTCCTCGGCGGTCAGAACGATTGGAATAAATTCAAGACCCTTATCTATGTAGGAGTCAATATCTTCGTATCTTATGGTTTTCCCGGTTCGCTTATCAGCTCCGATACGGCGTTCGATGACCATAATAAGATCATTAAACTCATCGTTGGATATCTTCATTGGCATAATAGTTTATCAACATTTCTTTCATTTGCGGATGAAAGCACCACGGCTCTGCCGTCGTAATCGCATCAACAGCGTCATTGAACTCTTTGCCGTATTTCATCATTTTGTCAATCAGCGTAATTCCCAACTGAAAGTCATCTTCAAAATATTGCGCTTTATCTTCTGCAACAATAGCATCATTGCATCGGTCTACATATATATCCTGCACCGGGATACCCTTTTCTATCTCGGACAACAGTGTTTCTACAACATCTGCCGCGTCGTCTGGAATGTGCTCCATTACATATTTGCAGAGCGGACTGTTTCGATTAATCTGATAGTAGTAGGCATCGTTTCTGCCGCGAATTCTATCCCAAATGTGGCTTATATTATCTTCCGAATTATCCTTGCGGCCGCGATGAGTTTGCTTTCTAACAGAAATATCCATTGCCTCCTCCACAGTCTTTTTAAGTTGATTCTGAATAGACTTAGGTATTGAAGCATTCTGTTTCTTAATATCAATGCCCCAAATATCATCCAATGAATTTGGGATATCCACCCGTATTCTGGCATTCTTTGTCAATTCGCTGCGTTTAAGACCGAACCATGTCCCATAAATAATAAGTCTCTGATTTCTGTAGATATAAAATCCTTGTCTTGTCCTCAGATTTTCAGCACCGCCTAAAAGTTTTTTATCTTTCTCTGTTAAATCAGAACCAAATGGGAGCACAAACGGACGAACCTTAATCAGCCGTTCTACACCCTGACTGTCCCGCAGCGCAATAGTCCGCTCCTTCTTTGTCGTAGTTTTAGCATTCCCTTCAAGAAATGGGTCCTGCGCCTTTACTTTTGCATTGTTAATCCAGATAACAAGTTTCTTTGCGGAAATATAGCGGTGAAAGATAAGAGCGACATGCTCCTGCACCTTATCGCTTAATTCACGAAGAGTGCTGAAAACTTGTCCATGGCTGGATTTCTCCAATACATCAAAGTCTTCCCATATCACGAGGGTTCCGCTGCCATTAGATTTCCCTGTCTCACGCAGATTCTCTATATACGGCAGATTGGATATTTCATCCGCCGACAGTTCGTTAACAAACCACTTTTTGTGTTCAAGTATGTAATTATAATCCCACGAATATGCACAAATTTCTCCGTCCTGCATACTCACAACGGTCAATATGCGGCATTGTGATAATGAAGCAGCTTTAAGTCCCAAGCCAAATCTTCCTAAATCATTCTCCGAACGAACTGCCTCTGTCGCAGAACTGCCGTAGCACATCGCCTCGAAAAGTTCTTCACGAGACAATCCGCAGCCGTCATCAAGAATACCTACCGCTTGTTTCTGGAACGCATCGGTGGGGAAAAGCAGTGAAACATATGAGCACCCGGCACTAATGCTGTTATCAATAATATCAGCGACAGCTGACTCAAAGGAATAGCCCATTGAGCGCATCGACCCCATTAGCATATCAGCTTTGGGAATATTCTCTTTATAGGTGCCCATACAAGCGTTATTTGTAACTTAATATTTTCTCCATAACAGCCTTTGCCAACAATGGCGGGACAGCATTGCCAATCTGCTGCTGCACATATGATACCGGCCCTTCAAATATGAAATGGTCTGGGAAGCTTTGCAGCCTAGCTGCTTCACGAACAGACAGTCCTCTATCCTGATGAGGATGTATAAGCATACTTTTTCTATAATTCGATATCACCACAGACGGCTTGCTGCCAATCAATCGTTTATAGATTCCGCTATGGCATCGTTTTTTATCTGCATAGTTCCCCATTAAATGGTCGGGGATAGATGACCAGTTTTCACCTTCCCCAATGTATTTGTAACGCTCAATGACATAATCTCTATTTCGTGAGACAATGTTTTGTGTTGGTGCTTTTGATTTTTTTCTCATTAATTGAGCATACGGAGTCGCCTGCTCAAATGAAATCGTATACTTCCCTTCCATTAGAGTTTCTCCATTGCAGAGAACCGGCAAATCGCCGATTGCTTCATCAACAGAAACCAAATAATCGAATTTGTCGGGGAATTCGAATTTTATTCCATTTTTATTTCCAACAATAAACAACCGATTCCGGCGTTGCGGCACGCCATAGTCTGATGCATACAAAATCTTTGAGTTAACTTCATAGCCTATAGCCCTGAATCGTTTTTCTATATGATTTTGAATGTTCTCGTCTCCATTTTTAAACTTTGTCAGACCATATACATTTTCAAATACAAACCACGTCGGATCGATGTCATGGACAAAACGTACAAACTCCTCAAACATTCTGTTATTCGGATTAGACATATCCCTGGTTTTTGTATTCGAGAGTGAAAATCCCTGACAAGGGGGGCCTCCCATTATTATAAAAACAGGTTCGGATTTTAAGCCGTCAGTTGAAAGTTTTCTAATATCTTCACAGAAAACCGTGGCTTCTTTAAAGTTCTTTCTATATGAAGCCGCCGCATGAGTGTCCGATTCAACAGCATAACGCATTGATATGCCAGCCATTTCTGCACCCAAACTTAAACCGCCTGCCCCGGCAAAGAGGTCTATGCCTATATTTTTTTTATTGGCTTCCTTCATTTTATGGTTTGCACTCCTCATAATTTTTATTTCATCAGCATGTATATGCCGAATAGCATTATACAAAGATACGAATTTTCTACATGTCAGAGCTTAAGCTAAATAAAAAATAATACGAAGTATTATAATATCGCCGCCTTTTTGCTAATTATTTTAATGTTGGATTGCTGCGATTACATACTCTTTGACGAATAATTCATATCTTTACAACGGTAATACATAAAAAATTAAAGTGTTCTTATGTCAGACACATTGACCAATGAACAGCGCCATCATTGTATGACTCAAATTCGTTCCAAGAATACCAAACCGGAAGTTCTTGTAAGAAAAGAATTGTTTCGCAGAGGATATCGCTATCGAATCAATGTCTGCAAACTTCCAGGCAAACCGGATATCGTTTTGCCGAAATACAAAACTGTAATCTTCGTAAATGGATGTTTCTGGCACGGACACGAAGGATGCAAACATTTTGTCTTGCCAAAGTCTAATGTGGAATACTGGGAAACGAAAATTCGCGGTAATCAGCAAAGAGACAAAAATGCCATAATAATGCTTCAACAGGCTGGATGGAATGTTATAACAATATGGGAATGCAGTTTAACAGCATCTCTATTTTTGGAAACTATTGACAAAATTGAAGATGCAATTACAAATTGCAGGAAAATAATCTTCTTTCCGGCAGGCTGAAACTCCGACCACGCTTCCAAAGCGAAAAATGCCTCGTATAGTTTTTGAACTGATTGTATTTCTTATCTGCAACCATTTGTAATCATTCTCGAAAGTTTAAGAGGAGATCTTTCATCCTTCCGAAGGATCTATTGCAAGTTGTAAAAAGTAAGGAACATTGTGGTGGCATTTGACTACTGGAGTCTAATGCGCAGGCTGTATCTAAGTTGATTACGTAAATAGCAACAGCTCAAGTCGGAGGAGGGTGCCCTAATGCTTCTTAACCATATTGAGTTGTGGCGACTGAAGGAGGGTAATTGTTGACCATCGAGCGTTAGGCGCAAGCGTCATCGAATGTGGAATCATCAAAACGCTTTCTAAATTTTAGGATCATTCGGTTTTAAGCCCACTCCTATAAGCTTGACACAAAATATAGGCACGCCATCTTCGTATTTTTACGATAAAATGAAAAGAAACGAGAGTCTGCATTATATCCATTTCTCGAAGAACAAGCCTGAATTCTTTTCCTGTTTTAGGATATTTCAGTACTTGAACAAAATTGCATCAAGATTTAAGGACTCAATCTTTTTATTGATTAGGATTTAGGATCGGATTATTTGAGATTATAATTAGCCGTTTGCAGCAACGCGTGAGGGCGACATACAAGTGCTTTTTATCGGTAAAACGCTGAGCATTAAGAATAACAACTGTATCGAATTCAAGCCCCTTAGTAAGTAAGGTTGTGCCAATTCCTCTTCCTTGAACTTTACGTCCTCTTTTTCTCAAAATATTTCGATTCCGGTCTATTGATTTTGTGGCTGAAATTCCAAGTCGCGCTGCATCTCGAAGGGTCTGACAAATATCTCGTAAACAGTCTGTACGATAAATCCTAACATATGGCAACTCCGCAATAGCTTCAATTAAAAGTGCAATATCGGCATATGATTTTTTTGACACTAACGATGTTATAACTGTTTCTAATTTCCTTCGGATTTGCTGATCTGCGGCAGACCTTTTATTCTTTAGACCGCCTGCATCATTAAACCAAACATTAATTTGAGTTTTTGCCCCAACTTTACGCATTAAGTTAACAATAGTTGCAATTAATGGATATCCGCTTGAATTATCAAACGACAAACAACTTGAATAAAAAATCTTGTCATCTATAGATTCAACCATTTTTAACTGCGGAAACTGTTGGATAAACTTTATCCGAGGTTCGATAGATTCACTTGCAGGATGTATTAGCAAAACGCTATCTTCGCGTAAGGCGTTAAATATACGGTCTTTATACAATGAACGTGGAGTTGCATAGTCGTTTTCAGGTGCCTGAACCCATTCGATTTCAGAAAAGTCTTGAAGATTAATAGCATGGGAAGATAGGAGTTTGCTTCGTATAGAGGATAATTCTTGTCCCAAAGCATTTTTACCCGCATTATTCCATCGCCACGGTATATCCAATGTCTGACAATTATCGTTAAACGGAGCAAATGATGCATCGGAAAAATTCACGATAGATTCTCTCCTAAAGCCAAATATCCCCTGTAACGGGTCTCCCAAAATGTGTGTCTTCAGCGTATTGGACAAAGCCATAATCATTTGATGTTGTCCTGTGGTACAATCCTGATATTCATCTACTATAAGATGATCATATTTGATGAATATAGACCTTTTTATTGGTTGAGCTCTTAATATTTTTGTTGCATGCTCAACAGCAAATAGGAATAGAGCCCCCGCATCAGACGATTGAGGCATTTCATCTTTATTGATATGAAATACGCGCGTAAGGTTTAGGGCAAAACTACAAATGGTTTCAAGATGGTAAGACGAAGGTGATAACTGCTTCTGGTTGAATTTCTCTCTCAAAGAAGCAACTCCCGCATGGGTATGAGTCAGAACTAATATTTTCTTCTTGCCATCATATGAGGCGATACATTCGGCTATGGTATATGTCTTGCCATAACCTGCCGGCGCAATAATCATACTTTTGTCGGCAGAAAGAAAAGTGCTTATATCCATACTAATTACTCATCAATCCAAGTGGAAAGAGCATCTATCATACTTTTAAGACGACAACCATCTGAGAGCTCAGAATAATGTGACAAAATACAATCACCCATAAGTTCGCCATATGTTTGCCTCTTATACCAATCTTTATTTTTTGCCGTCGTCCCAAGAGCTTGCCTTAACTCTATACTTTCATTATCACACCAGTTTTCTATCTGTGCTATTTTATTCTGCAAATTTGCATTTGTACTATCAAAGATTCTTTTTTCAGCATCTTTATTAGAGACTCCATCATCTTCTGCAATTTTTCTGACTGCAACTTGAATTAGTTCCTTAACTACATTCCAAGGGACATCATTAAACACTTGCTGTTCGATGGAATACGGCTCTTCACAATCTATTACTTTTATCCCAATATCATTAAATTCTTTTTTGCGTTTATTAATATCAGTGTTATCCGAGTCACACAGCAAAGCTGTCGGATATGATAGAGCGTTAAACCCCAATACATAGTTAACCATCTCATTTCCTGTTCCATCTACAAATCGCACACCTCTGCATGCGGCAGAGATTTTGGTATTATGAATCCGAAACTGGTTAAGAGAACGGCAGAAACCAACTTCCGTGGCACCTTCACATACTAATGTTCTCTTTGCAAAAAAAGCCTCAGGATTCTTTCGAATGCATCCTTGCAATTCTCCTTTAATATGTTGTAAGCAGGAAGCACCTTTTCGTAAAATAAAGAGAGATGTACAAGGGATTTCAATAATGACATTACTTGAATGAGTCGTAATGATTACTTGCTTATCAGTATATTGAGAAAGTCTGTTAGCAAGATGTTGAACCCTATCAGGCTCTAACCCTTGTTCAATTTCATCAATTAAAATTATGCCTGAAGGTTGAGTTAAAGCTAATTGGATTGCAAGAGATAGAATCCTTTTTGACCCTTTCCCCTTTAACCGAAATGGAATCCCATCCTCGTGAATGCTGACCTTATTTTCGCTAATTGCAATATCTCTATGGTCAAGCATCGCTTTCATCTCATTTAATGTTATCCCTAATTCTTCGGACACTGCTCTTATCTTCTCTATAACTCCATTAAAACGGTCGCCGATATTAGCATCAAATGCATTCTTGGCATCACGAACAACATCTAATACAAGATTTTCATTATCAGACATATACTCGCCACACAACTGCCTGTATAGGCTATAAAGAGGAGTCACTTTATTCAAAGAAAAATGACGTTCTATATAGTCGGACACCATATATACATTTAATTTTCCCCTATCTGTGGCTTTGATAATAGATGGCTCAATGCCATTGTAAGAGACAACCTCCCATAAGGGTTCTAAATCTCTTCCTATTGTAAGGCGTACTGTAAGCACTTCTTGAGCATCTATGGCTTCATCGGATTCCATATCATCAATCAATCGACCATCTGTCGTAATTCCTCTGAGATGATTGCTATACTTTGCCACCAAATCATCTGGAACATCTGAAACAACACCTTCAATGATTATGGGCGATGAAGCATCGCACATATAAAAATCACTGTCATTCAGACGGAGACTCCAAGATTGCGCAAAGACATAGGCTATTGCGTCCAAAATAGTAGATTTACAGGTATCACCTCGTCCGATAATACATGTGATTCCATCCGAGAATGTCTGCTCAAAAGATTCAATTCCTCGAAAATGTCTAATTCTTAGATACCTTAATTTCGCCATATGCTTATTCTTGATTGTTCGTCCCGTGTTGTTCCAAGAAGAATCGCTTTTGTTGCTCAATCTCATTGCGCAATTCATCTTCGGTTGGCATATAGGTCATATACTTTGCGGCATAGAGTTGTTCATTGTCATGAAGCACTGAATATCGGGCGATGGTGCTATCGGTATCGGTGCAAAGCAGAACGCCTACAGTCGGCGCATCATCAGTTCCTTTTACCAAATCATCGTACATCCGTACATACATATCCAGCTGCCCGATATCCTGATGCGTCAGTTTGTGCGTTTTCAACTCGAAAATCACAAACCGCTTCATCTTGAAATTGTAGAACACCAAGTCTATATAAAAATCAGCCGTGTCGGTGACGACATGTTGTTGCCTCTCTACAAACGCAAAACCCCGTCCGAGTTCGAGAATGAATTTTTCAAGATTATCGACAAGAGCCTGTTCTAATTGAGATTCAGAGTAGTTGTTATCCCGATGAAAGCCCATAAACTCCGCCACCATCGGATTCTTGATATACTCCATAGGGTCGGAGCCGCTTTGAGGTGCAGGCATTGCTATATCTTCGCGCTGTGCAGCAAGCCTTCGCTCATAATACTGCGTAGAAATATTACGGTCAAGCGTCTTGACGCTCCACATATCGTCTGCCGCAGTTTTTAGATACCACTCACGGGCTTCGGGGTTACTTACGGAGAGGATGCGGCGGATATGCGACCAATTCAGATTTTGCACATGCGTGTGCAAAATATTCAAATCATTGAATTCCAAATAAAACTTACGATAATATGCCAAATTTCGCCTGCCATATCCAGTCCCATATTCGGCAGTGAGTCTATCCGCGAGGGCAGGGATGAGCCCCTTGCCATAGTCGGCACGGGCATTACCTTGTTGTTCTTCCTCTACAATGCGGCGACCGACATTCCAATAAGTTAGAATAGCTACTTGTCCGGCTACTGAAAAAGCACGCTTGCGCCCCTCCTCAATTATGTTGCGCACATCGGCAACCAACGAATCCGATATGATAATATTATTCTCCTTCATAATTCAGATGCTCTTTTCTTATTCGGTTCTCAATAGGTCATTTACACTTACATTCAATACTTTGGAAATATGAATAAGTGTTTCAATATTAGGTTGATTCGTATTTGTAACCCACTTGGAAACCATTGCAGGGTCCTTATCCAGCTGTTCAGCTAACCACTTGTTAGATTTATTTTTCTCTGCAAGGACGACTTTAATACGATTAAAAAGTTTCCGTTCCATAATTATTCTATCTATACAATCTCTTACAAAGATACAGATAATTTTAATAATAAATGAGCAGACAAGTCATTTATCACGGAAAACAACTAAAAAATGAGTAATAAAACAATTATATTCGAAGAACTTTAGGACATAAGGTCAATATCCCTCTATGTAGTCGATTGTTACAATCTAATACAATTATAAACCCTACGTCAGTTATAATGCAACCACCTCTCTCTGTTGATTGCCGCCTCCGAAATATAGTTTTAACGGGAACATTATGGTATCATTTGGATGTCGACGCCAAATATATCTGGTGTAGTTCAAATGATTATGGAAATAGTATCAATTCAAGCGTGGTGCTGAAAACTTACTTTAGAAAGTCAGGTCGTAGGAAACCTTGTAGATTAAAATAAGCAACAGCCCCACGCCTATATCCATGAATGGATATGACGCGGCAAGATGTCTGCCCTTCTCTGCTAAAAAGTGAATTTCCTACGTTCGACTTTCGAGAATAAGCAACACTTTCCGTGTTTGTCGTATGTCCCACAAAGATAGGCAAGACAAACTAAAAAGCAAAACATCTTTCCGATTTCTCGGAACTGTTGCAGATTGAATTATAAAGAACAAGCCGACATATCTCCTCTAATAGTGAGTTGCAAATCACTCCAACCCTTAATTATCGAGAATATGCCAGCGTAAAGTCGATATTTTGAGCATTGGAATTATATAAAACCATATAATGCGCAATAAATCAACAGACAGCATCATTGAATATAGGTTATTGTCGTCTTGTTTACCTATCAAAGAAAATACCCCTGCCGTCGTGAAACAGCAAGGGTATTCTTCTTCGTTCGGTTATTCCAGAAACCACCTGTACTGGGCATCGCCTTCAATGGCTCTGCCAATACCCGTGATAAGCTCGGTAGCATTCAGCGAACGGTCAAGGAACGTATCTATGTAACTCGACTTGTTGGCTCCCGTAAAGAGGTTATAAACCCTCCAAAGGTCAATCTCTGGATTGTCCCCTCTGGAAAAGTTCTCGTCAGCGTAATACGCCTTTGCTACGGCGTTGATATGGCAGTCCGTAAACTCCATTGCGGGAAGCAGTCGTTTCTCTGCCGTAGGCAGGTATTGGTACAACCGCGTCTTGCCGATAAGCTGGGCGAATTGATGCTCGGTAAGGGTTCGTTCCTGCATCGCAGCCATCAATTTTACATGACGTTCGGCATCATACTCTCGGAACAGGCGCAAGGTGGCATCGAACAAGTCCTGCACTCCCATTACCCGCAGTTCACTCTTGAATCCATCGGTTGAAACGCAAAGGTTACAGCACACGAGGTTCTTGAAGCCGATGAAGACCTTGAATTTCTCCACCGTCTTCTTGGAATAGAGATTCTCGTGGTTATAGGCTCGCACCCCTCCAATCGAAAGATTCAGTCTGTTTCCTGCCACATCCTCGTAAATCGTGGGTATCTCGAAACAGAAAGCCATCCGTTCGTAATAGATGGTCTTATCGGTTTCCAAGAGCTGGTTCACGGGCTTGTGGATGGCTTCGGGAATACGCCCCTTGATGATATGGGACACGACTATATCGGGCGCGTCGATTACCTCCTGCGGGAACATACGGTGTGCAGCCCCCAGCACCGTTTCGATAAAGCTCTGGTGGGAGATGGTCACCTCGTTGTCCTTGCTGAATACGGGAACGACGCAATCCGCTCTCAAATGGGCTATATCGACAGGCTTGGTGTTGGCCTCGATAAAGTGGCGGTTATGCCGTACACCTAAAGGAACGACAACACCCGTCGTTGCTGATTGGGCTGGTTGTTCTTCTACAATCGTTGTCCCCTCTGCGGCAGGGTTATCGAGAAAAGGGCTGTCGGAGTTCAGACCGACGGCAAATTCTGCATTAGGCTGAAACGCTGGGTACATGGTGGTAGGGAGTTTGAGGGTGAACACTCGGATTCGAAAGGTTGCACCATTTGAGGATGGCCTGACCGACAGCGGGCGTGATGAGGAACTCGGGACGGCCCGTGAACAGTCCCGTGCGGTCTTTGGATGTGGTAGCCTTGTGGTTCATGGCTATATCGAGGACTGCGGTAAACTCGTAGTCCACGTTGTCGCGCTGTACGGCTTTCAAGCCCACTTTCTCTGGAACCATCTTACCGTTCTTGTCCGAGAGCACATAATCCTGTTTGCTACGCATGGTGCAGATAACATGAGCGGAAGAGGTAAGGATACGTTGGATAAAGGCGTTCTGACGGGGTGTGACTTTGGCCCAGTTTGCAAAGGAGTTGCCTTGCAGGTTGGCATGGAAATCCAGCAGATAATCCCAGCAATGGGAAATGCTGTCGATGATGATTACCTCGGCTCCTGCCTGCTCACAGATACCGATGGCCTCGATGTAGGTTTCGGGAGCATAGTTTTCGAGGGTGAGGACTTGATAACCGCCCAGATGGGCATAAAGGTCTGCCGAGCAGTTCTCGGAATCGATGACGGCGATTTTAGACCAGTCGCCCGTCATTCCGTAAGCGATCAGAAGCGACGAATAGGTCTTGCCCGAACCCGAAGCTCCCGCCAGAGCAAGCCGCATCTTGGCTGCCCGACGCATGGATTGTCTTAATTGCATAACTCTACGAATTAGATGATTAGTAAATTATTAAACTAAAAAATCCAATTTTGGAGTTTTGGTTTGCAATCCTTAATAATTATCATTCCCCATTTCAATAAGGGGGGGGGCTTTAACAGACAGTATCTGTATATGCAGGGGATATATTTTATAAAAAACAGGCATTATAGCCTGTTTCTGATAAACGCCTACGGCGTGTATTTAAAGAGAAAAACAGATATTAAGTTTACATATATAGAAACTTTTTGTATCTTTGCAACGTATTACCGATAAAAGGAATGGAACCTAAACCGTTGTTTGATGTAAAATATTGGGAAGATGCCTACCGTTTTCTCCAAAAGATAGATGAAGCCTCACGGTTGAAGATTTTGGAGAATATCGACAAGGCCCGTTATGCATTAGACCCCAAATTGCTGAAAAAGCTGACAGGAGAGATTTGGGAGTTCCGCACGAAATATGCAGGTATCCAATATCGGCTGTTGGCCTTTTGGGATAAGCGGGACAGCGTACAGACATTGGTAATCGCTACGCATGGTTTCAAGAAGAAAACCCAGAGAACGCCCAAACAGGAGATTGACCGAGCAATACGGATTCGGTCTGAATATTACGAAGAATAAAAAATACGGATATGGCACAAAAACGAATTTATACACATGATGAGGTAGTGAATACGCTGGTCGGAGAAAAAGGTTCGGCCAAACGGGATGCCTATGACCTTACCATCGAATTGTTTTTGGTAGGTCAGACCATCCGTGAGATTCGGGAAAAACGCAATCTGACACAGGAAGATTTGGGTAATCTTATCGGTGTGAAGAAAGCACAGATTTCACGCATAGAGAATGGGCAGAATCTGACGGTTGCAACAATCCTCAAAGTTTTCAAGGCTCTTGATGTGGATGCCAAGTTGCATATTGCAGGAAACTCGTTGGCCTTGAATTAGATTGTCTTCAACTTAATATTGAAAAACTCCAATCCGCTGTCATTGTGGGTTGGAGTTTGTATTTTTTGTCTTTTGAGGATAAGCGCCTACGGCGCGTATGTAAAGAGAGAAATTGGAGTGACGCAATTTTCAAGGGGTATATAAATAAGAAATTCCCGAAATATGTCACCGTCTCTTATTAGATGAAAAAGCCCTCGTGCGTAAGCACGGGGGCTGTATATCTAAAATGCAAAACCGCTGAAATCTGCTTCGATTTGTTGTTCTCGCTCTATAATCTTCCGATATTGTTTCTGCATATCGAGTGCTTTTATAAAGTAAGGCAACGATACCTTTTCGGGCAGGTTTTTACACCGTTTGTTCAGTTGGTATGTAATCGTTATCGGTTCCGATGCAGATAAATTTATCGAATTGTATTTTGTAAGCAACACAGACATTGCCCGCTTATCTCAATTTGGAGATATCGCACCTTTGGATTTGCAGAATTCGCATATCTCTTTATAAATCCCTGCGGCAGTCTTTCTAACTGCTGAATTGATAAAACAACCTGCCGTCAGTTCATAACCTTTCTCTATGGCTTTTATAAGCCCTAATTGCCTACATTCATTTAATAATGCAGTTGTTGTATTACGGGACAATCCGACAGCCTTTGCAATCTGGCTGTTGCTTCATTGGACAGTATCGGTATTATTAAGGCATACCGACTTTAATAACAGCAGAAACCCTGCAATCTTGGCGGGATAGTTCTTTTTAAAGAAACCGTTATCTAAAAAGAAATAATCTTTGTTCGCTGGCTTTATATAATAGGAATTTCGCTTTATAAAGCCCCTGTCTGCATCTTCTTTAATGGTGGTCTGTACGGTCAGATAACCCGCATCCTTTAAGCGTTTGATAACACGGCGGATAGTTCGTTCATCCAATCCCGTCAGCAGGGATAGTTTTTCCTCAGTTATATGGGATATGTTGGTCTTGTGATTGGAGCAACATTTAATGACGGCTCACACATAAATATCGACGGGTTTACTGTTTCCCGTCTGAAAGTTCACGATTGATTTGGGGATTACGGTATAATTCATCGTTAGCAATGGAATTTGTGTTATTGGTAAATATAATCTCTTTTAGATGCAATAGTTTCCGAAAACAGGCAATGCCGTAATGCTCTTTAGCCTGCTTACGGTTATCGAATCACTTGCGGTCTTTGATGTGGTAGTACATGGTCTGAAAGACTTTAATAGGTTATGTATAAGTAGGTAGTGTATATATAGGACAGTTTTGAGCAGTTTGCACAGGACAGTTTTGAGCAACTCTCTATCCCGTCATTCGGAAACCTACTCTATCTCTTGATCCGTATCTTCCATAATTTTTGATTCTGGATTGATCGTATTAAAGGAAATATCCGTTTCGCACTCAAAAAATATGGAAATAGGAAGCAAAGACAAGGACAGCATTATCTACTGTCCTTATCTGCCTTGTAAACTTATTTTTCTATGGAAGCAAAAAGAATTCCCTATCTCGGATTTGCTACCACAAATATATTAAAAATCCTTACTATTTACAAGTTTATTGGCTGCTTTTGGGGAGATATTTCAAGCACTCTCTGTGAAAAATCGCCCTCATTCATAACCCCTTACAGATTCGCATACAGCATACCCCAGATGGCCTTTGCCGCATTTGTGATTGTGATTTTGTTCTGAATACCCTTAAATGCACTGCATTTTTGTACTAAAAACCCGATAAAACATTGTTTCAAAAGATAATTAGAACAATTATGCAGGATATTTTGTTCTGTTTGTCTCCTGCTTGGCGTTTCGAGGGCTTTTTGCTAACTTTGGTTGTCTAACTCTTACCTGATTATGGATTATCAAGATATTGAAAGCATTAGTGATGAGCGATTCGAGTATGTTTTGCGCTTATGTTATGAGATCGATGTCGTGATTGACGAAAATGACGGCGGATGGCTCGGCGGTTGGATCATTCATTTTTACAACCGTTTGCAACATGGGAAGATTACACCTCCCTTTACATGGGAGGCGTTCTGCGACAACGAGGATATTATCGCTACATTAGAAGGTTACGGACTGGATGTCGAGAAATTTTGGCTGGTACTGCTCTTTATCTATGATCTGACAATGGATAAAACGCTGAATCTGGCTGACTTTAGAAAATCACAATATGAGGTATTGACCGATATTCAGAGTTATCTGGCGAATCATCCCAACGCCCGTCTCTATCTATCCGATGATAAGGATATTCCGAAAGACAACCGTTGTGAAATCACCAGCCCGATGGTATTAGGGGCATTGCGTCGGTTCATTCAGGAAAATCTCACTTTGTTGGAGGAGCATCCCGAGCAGAAAGAGTTTAGGAGCGTCAGTTATGAAAATGGATTCGACACGCAATTATCGGCATCTTATCAGCAAATTTTTATGTATAAGCAACTCGAAACGCTGTTTAATGTCCTCCAACTGCCCGAGAAACGGGCGAAACGGGGCGAACCAGTATCGTACAGCAAGCTGTTGCTTATCTCGCGTCTGATCTACTTTTGCCGTCTGACCCGTAACGAAGCCTTTGCGGTCGATAGTTCTTCCCTGAAAGGCATTGTCAAGGAATACGGGGATTACACTTTTCCCCTGACCTCCAAAGTTTACTTTTGATAAGGGTGAGTGGATTGCCCAGTTTTTTACTCCCTAATGAAGCGGGTAATATGCCTATACTTTTGTAGTGTCAAGCCGAACGGATGACCTGCAAACCTCTGGGCAAGGCGAGCGGAATAATTAAGGCCCCTCCCTAACAAGGAGTAATTATAGATATGGCAAATAATGCTATTAACACCGCAGCCGAGGTCGCTGCAAACATCGAGAACATGAACAACGCTGTCAAGGCAAACACGCCCAAGACGGAACGCCGCC
Source organism: Alistipes sp. i18-0019-D1 (assembly GCF_042852885.1). Classification (NCBI taxonomy): domain Bacteria; kingdom Pseudomonadati; phylum Bacteroidota; class Bacteroidia; order Bacteroidales; family Rikenellaceae; genus Alistipes; species Alistipes sp. i18-0019-D1. The sequence continues at coordinate 2,861,190 of NZ_AP031424.1, read as the reverse complement.
GCGAGTACACCGCATCCAAGCGGCACGAAATTCCCGCCCTGTGGAAAGTGCTGGGCAAGGCTCGGCCCGTGTTCACGGTGCAGATCAGCAAGACCAACGAGGTGAAGGCAAGCTGTATTCAGCGGTTCATGCCTGCCCTCTATGCCGATGAGAATCTGTTTTGGATCGAGTTCATGAAGCAGGTGAACATCCTCTTGGACAGCCGCAGATTCTGCCGCGAGTGCAAGGCGCTGGGTTACCAGCCAGAGAACGTAGCCGAGCATGTGGTATTCCTCGGAAGCGCACCCATGAGAAAGGTACTGCGCGAGGGTGTGCAGAACACGTTAGGTGCATCGATTCAGTTCTACAAGGAGCGGTTCTCGCCTGTCGAAGCTGACAATTACCGCGAAGGCATAGAGGGACAGATTGCGGCTCGACCTGCAAAAGACGAGGCAGCGGCGTAACATCTGCCTACCATAGTAAAAGAAAAGGGGCTACGGAACAATCCGTAGCCCCTATTTTCATTCATAACAAGTTCTGCATCGCCGCATCTATCTGCGAGTTTTCAAAGCTATCCAAGTAGATTTGAGTTACCTTTTCCGAGCTATGCCCCAGCGTTTCACAAATCAGCGAGGTGCTGACACCCGACCTTTTCAGTACGGTGGCAAAGGAGTGCCGAGCAACATAGGTGGTAATATCTATCGGCAGATTCAATTCCTCTCCGATCTTTTTCAACCGTATATTCACTTTGGCAATCACCTTATGCACGCGGTTGTGCTGTTGCGTTTCCGTCTTGTGGAACGAGGAGAGAATAGGAAACAGATAAGGCAATGATACTCCATTGTAGCGAGCGAGAATCTTCAAGGCTTCCGTCTGCAACGGGAGCTTGATAAGTTTCTTTGTCTTCTTACGAATATAGACCAGCCGATTGTCGATGATATTCTTCTCGGTCAGATAGCACATATCCACGAAATTGATGCCGCCCATGTAATAGGAGAACGCAAACAAATCGACGGCTAACTGCACCCGTTCATCATTCGTCGAATAGTGAACGATGCGTAAAATATCGTCCTTGCGAATGGCTCGTTTGGCTGTCTGCTGATGCAGGCGCGATACCTTGAAACTGCGGAACGGATAGTATTCGGCCTTGACGATTTTCTGTTCGATAGCCAGATTGTAGAGCATACGCAACGAACGGAATCGAATCCCGATTGTATTATCCGCCAACCCTGCCGAACGCAGCCATGTTTCATAGCGTTTGAGCCATGTAACATCTATCTCTGAAAAGTAGATATTCAGATGCCCGTTGAACCGCATGAGCGAGGTATATGCCTGTCGTACCGATAAGGCATATCCTGTTCGTTTGGCCGCAATCAACGCTTCGATTTGCTCGGTAAAGAGCTGCCCTACGGTCTTGATCGTATAGCCGCCACAAACTTTCTCGACGAGTGTATTGGCCGTAAATGCCTTTTCCTCGCAAGTCAGTTCAATCACCTTATCCGTATATTCCCGCTGTTTGTCGGCGATATACTTTTCAATATAGATTCGGTTGGGGCAATTCCGTTTCGGCCTGCTCTTGTCGAAATCCCAATATCGGGCGGCCAACGAAATACCCATGCTGACATATTTGCGCCTACGCTCTTTCGTTACGCAGAGCATCAGCGGATGTTCTCCGTTCGCAAGTGTTTTGGAACGGTATAAAAGTACGTTTACTCCCGTTGCAGACATCCTCGTTTCGGTTTACACATTTGGTTTACACAAGTTGTGTAAACCAGTGTATTTTCGACCGATTCCGAGGGATAAAAAAAGATGGTTACATTTCTGTAACCATCTTGTATTTAATGTTTTATAAGTCTATTTCAAGTGCTTGACCGAGGCATTTTCAGTCCTTTGCTCTACCAACTGAGCTATGGCACCATCCGCGAAAAACGGGTTATTCCGTGTTATCGTGGTGCAAAGATAAGCAAAAAATTCAATACTGCAAATGCCGCATGCAATTTTGTCGGTAATTTTTTCCCGGCCCGGCAAAAACAGCCGGCACCGGAAATCAGAAAAAGCCCGCTGCCCAAATGAACAGCGGACTTGACAAGTATGATACAGAGGCGCTTAATTCGATTTATTCTGGTTCGCTTCGCCGATTTCCGGATTGGCGATCACGACGGAACGCGGCAACTGAAAACGCATGCCGACCTCATCCTGCTCCCATTTCGCCTTGTAGATATGGTTGTTCTCGACGCCGGCGGCAGTCATCGCGGCATCGTCGCTGCGGTCGATCGGCATATTCAGGCGACGGCGGTCGAGCCACTCCAGGGCGCCCTCCATCCACATCTCGATGCGTTTCTGGAGAATGATCTCCTCGACAACGTCGTCGAGCGAGGTCGCCGTGATGTCGTAACCCGGATCGCGGTAAGCGGTCACGTAATCCTTGAGCGTCTTCTTGGCCGCAGCGATGTTGCTGTGCGCCTCGGCCTCGGCCTTGATGAAGACAGCCTCTTCGGCTCGCATGTAGATCAGGTCGGTACTGTTCCAGTCGCCGTTGTAACTGCGGAACTTGACCGAAACGTACTCCGAACGCGCTTTTACGCCCGAAGCAAGCGTATTGGGCAGGTTGGAAGGCAGGAGACAGGCATAACCGCTCGTCGCGGCATTCGGATCGGGATTGTCCGTCGCGTTGAGCCACCAGCCGCGGCGCACGTCGGTCTTGTTCAAACGCTCATAGAGGTAGGAGTGGATGGGACGCTCGGCCCACATACCCGCATAACCGCTCATGTAGGGGTCCATCTGCGAACACCAGGTAGCCCACGTCTGGCAGTTGTCGGCCGTCATCTTGAAGCCGAAAATCAGGCTCGGAACGTTCTCGATACGGTTGAAGCCGTTGTTGTAGTTCTCCTTGGAGACGAGCGTGTATTTGGCCAGAATATCGTCGGCCAGCGAGACGGCTTTCCCCCAGTCCTCCATGACCAATGCGACACGGGCGCGCAGGATACCGGCCACGCTGGCGTCGAAATCGGTCCGGGAGCCGGTGTCGTCGTATCCGATTTCCTCGAAAATGTCCAGCGCTTCGTCCAGGTCGTCGGTGATCCGCTTGTAAACCTGCTCCATCGTGGCGCGCGGCAGATTCTGGCCGAGGGTCTCCTCGGTGGCCAGGGGTACGCCCGGAAGGTCCTTGTTCGCCGCCGAATAGGGATACTGGTACACATTGATCAGGTGGTAGTAACCGAACGCGCGGGAGGTCAGCGCACGGGCACGGTAAGCCTTCATCGTCTCCGACTCGGCGGAAGCCTCGGCGGTAGCCGTGGCGAGGATTTCATTCGCCGTGGCAATGGGAATGTAGAACATGTTCCACACGTTGAAAGTCGGCGTATACTCCTCCTGCCAGTAGTCGTTGATGTACATGTAAAGGTTCATGCTGTGTTGCAGCAGCATGGCCATATCCTGTCCTGCCATGCCGAACGAAAGTTCGAAACCCTTGAAGCCGGTCAGCCACTGGAGGTCGTTCTTGTAATAGGTGGCATAGTGCACGTAAATGGAAGCCTCGATACCCTGAAGCACCTTGTCGGGATCTTCCTTGGCCACTTCGTCACGGGTCTCCGAAGAGACTTTTCCCGAAGGGTCCACGTCGAAGATGTCGTCGCTGCAGGATACCGCAACGGCCGCACACATTAAAAATATCAGTATTTTTTTCATATCGATGTCGCTGCTTAAAAGTTAATGTTGAGACCTACCGAAGTGGTGCGGATCGGCGAATAATACGTACCGTCCACGCTGTTCAAAGCAATCGTCGCACCCTGACCGCCCATGCTCGTGCGGGGATCGTAGCCCTTGCGCTTCGAAGCGAAGAAGACGTTGTCGCAGGCAAAGTAAATGCGGGCGCTCTTGATTCCGATTTTGCTCATCCAGCCGGCGGGGAACGTGTAGCCCAGCGTGATGTTACGCAGGTTGAAATAGGTGTTGCTGACCAGGAAACGGTCCGACGAAGCGTTGATGTTCGAGTCGTTCGTGTTCCAGATCGGGGCCGAGCCTTTCCCGGTCTCCGGATTCCAGGCGTCGGCATAATCCTTCAGACGGTTCATCGGGAAATTCGCACTGCTGAACGCCGAGAAGTCGTAATCGTAGCCGTAGCCGCCGAACTGGAAATTGGCCATGATCGTCAGGTCGAGGCTCTTCCAGCGCAGCGTGGTGTTCAGACCGCCCGTGAAATCGGGAAGCGCGCTCTTTTCCAGCAGGTACTGCGTGGCCTCGGTAGCCTTGTCGGTCGTGACTTTCTCCACGCCGACAACGTTGCCTTCACTGTCCGTGATGTCCTGATCCATGTACCAGAGCGAGTTGCCCTTCTCGTCCAGTCCGGCATACTGGCGCATTTCCCAGCGGTAGATGTCCTTGCCCTCGTAAATGCGTTGATTGCCGTTGGGCATACCCGCCTCCTTGTACTCGTCGGGCAGGTTGAGCATCTTGTTGGCATAGGTGTAACCGTTGATCGACACATCCCAGTACCAGTCCTTCTTCTGGATGATCTTCACGTTCACATCGAACTCGAAGCCCGAGTTGCGCAGTTTGCCGACGTTGTACCAGTCGTATGCGCGGCCGGTCGAGATGTCTTTCGTGCGCTTGAAAAGCAGACCGTCCGACACACGGATGAAATAGTCCATCGTCAGGTTGATGCGGTCGTCGAGCAGGCCCACGTCCAGACCCAGGTCGAAGGTCTTCTGCTTCTCCCACGACAGGTCGGGATTACCGTAATAGTAGATCTCCGTGCCCAGCTTGCCCTCGGAAATCGTCACGTTATACTGGTCGGTGTAGGGATAATAGTTGGTAAGGTCCTCGTTACCCTGCGTACCGTACGTCGCGCGGAGTTTCAGTTCCGAAAGCCAGTCGTGGGTGTTCTCCATGAATTTCTCGGCCCCGATGCGCCACGAACCGCCGACGGACCAGAAAGTGCCCCACGGGTGGTATTTGAAACGCGAGGTTCCGTCGCGGCGGATACCGCCCGAGAAATAGTAGCGGTTGTCGTAGTTGTACTCCAGTTTGCCGAAGAAGCCCTGAATGCGCAGCACGTCCTGATAGCCGTTGATCGACCCCATTTCGCCGGCATTGTTCAGCTGCGGGTTTTTGGGGTCGTAGATGTTGGTCTTCGAAACGTCCAGATAATCGCGCACCCAGCTGTTGTACTCGTGGCCGACCAATGCGTTGATGCTATGGCGTCCGATCGACTTTTTGTAGTTGAGCATCTGAATCAGGTCCAGATCGTAAACGTCCGTCGACGTTTTGTTGACCCGGCCGTTGGTTCCGCGTCCGTCGCCGATCGTGGGGTTGTAGAAAAGCAGTTCGTCGGAAGCGCGGTAGCCCAGCGAAGCGCTCGACGTGAAGGTGAAGTCGCGCAGGAAATAGATCTCCCCGTAGGCCCGGCCCTGAAGGTTGTTACGCTTGATGTCGCGCGTATCCATCTTCAGCGTGGCGATGATGTTCTGGCCCGAGGTTCCGGGACGGGTCGTCGTACCGTCGGTCTGCCCCGTACCCAGGTCGTAGACCTTGTCGCCGTTTTCATCATACTTGATATTGCCCTCGGCGTCACGCGCGTAGACCGGATACACCGGCTCCCACGAACGCGCCGTGGCAAATGCGGAACTTGCCGCCGAACTGTTCTCCAGAACATTGTTCTGAACGGTATGGGCATAGGAGAGGTTGGCGCCCACCTTGATCCACTTGCGCAGTTTGGTGTTGACGTTCACACGGGCGCTGTAACGCTCGAATCCCGACTCGATCACGTAGGATTCGTCCTTGAGGTAACCCAGCGAAATAAAGTAGTCCGACTTGTCGTTTCCGCCGCTGACCGACACGTTCGTCTCGTTGCGGAACCCCGACTTGAAGAGTTCGTCCTGCAGGCGCTCGCTGTACATGCGCCGGGCCGACGGGTCCAGTTTACCGGTCGCAGGGTCGATCAGGTAGGTCGAGGAAAATTTGTACGGGCTGTAGTTCCCGTGTGCACCCAGCACCTCCTGCGAGGCGTAGAGCGACGCGGCAGCCAGGTCGCCGCCGTTTTCCACCCACTTCGTGTCGCGCATCGTGCGCCACTGCGCCTCGAGATATTCGCCCGGATCGGTGATGATGTCATACTCGGGGACGGCGCGGGTGTTGATACCGAATCGCGTGTCGACACTGATCGTGGGATTGTCCAGGCTGCCGCGCTTGGTCGTGATGAAAACCACGCCGTTGGCGGCGCGCGAACCGTAGAGCGAGTTGGCCGTAGCGTCCTTCGACACGGAAATCGACTCGATGTCGGCCGGGTTGATGTCGGACAGGCTGCCCTGATAGGGCGAGCCGTCGAGCACGATCAGCGCACCGTTGCCCGCATTGAGCGAACCGACGCCGCGGACATAGATCGCAGCATCCGTACCGGGCTGGTTGGTGGCCGTAGTCAGCTGCACGCCGGGAACGGCTCCTTCGAGCATTTTCGAAACGGTCGAAACCTGACGCTTCGAAAGTTCCTCACCGCGGATGGTCGCGATCGACCCCGTAAGGTCCTTTTTCGTCGTCGTGCCGAAAGCGGTCACCACGACATTTTCGATGGCCTGCGCATCTTCGTGCATCACAATGTCGACATGCGTCTTTCCGGCAACAGCCACTTTCTGCGGCTCGTAACCGATGAACGAAACCGCCAGCGTAGCGTTAGCAGGTGCGGCGATGGTGAATTTACCGTCCGTGCCCGTGGTCGTACCGGTCGACGTACCGTCGACCATAACCGTTGCGCCCGCGATAGGCTTGCCTTCCGCATCGGCAACTTTACCGGAAATCTGCCGGTTTTGGGCGAATCCATACGCACAAAGGCCCAAAACGGCAATTAACGATAGTAGAATTTTTCTTACCATAAGCGTTAATTTTAATAAAATTTTAAAATAAAAATCAATCGCCCCGGATTTTAAATAACAAATATCTGTATATGTGATAATTATAGCGTACCGAATCGCATTTTTCAAGAAAATGGATAACAGTTTGGTACTAAGCGTGTAAGATATACGGGCGATGCCTCCGTGTGTCCGGGTTGTGTTACCAGAGAGTTACTGAACAAGACGGGTTAAACCCTACTGAATAAGCTATTTGGTCCAATTAGTATACCGTTTGGAAGTAACTTTATCATTACCTTTATCGCGGTTTGTTTATTGTTTTAATAAAGGTTAGGAAGGGAATGAGAAACACGTTCAAAGTACTGTTTTACATCAAGAAGAATGCGCCTTTACGCAATGGGAACACGCCGATCATGGGACGCATCACGATCAACGGACAGCGAACGCAGCTGTCCACGCAACTATCCGTGAATCCGAATCTATGGTGTGTGAGTATGGGACGGGCGGCAGGACGCAGTGCGGTTGCCTCACGTGTCAACGAACAACTCTCGCAGATTCGTTTTCACATCGAAAGATGTTACAACACATTGTTTTACGAACATGCGCTGGTCACTCCGAAAATGGTCAAGGAGATGTATTTCGGCAACGACCAGCGCAATGAAACGCTGCTGGCCTTCTTCAGGCATCACAACGAGGAGTTCAGCCGGATGGTGGGCATCAGCCGCAGCAAAACGACTTATTATAAATATAGGTGTGTTTACAAGCATCTCGAAAACTACATCAACGACAAATTCAATCGCAAGGATTTGCTGTTCAAAGAGCTTGACAAAGAGTTCCTGACGGGGTTCCACCACTACATCGCGCAGGAGTGCGGACGCAAGAAGAACACGACGTGGATCTACATGATCGCGTTCAAGCACATCCTCATGCTGGCCCGCAGCCGGGGCCACATGGCCAAGGACCTCTTCGCAAATTACAAACTGCACAGCGAATTCGTCTCGCGAAATTACCTGTCCATGGCCGAAATCCGCAAACTGATCCGTCTGGATCTCGACGACATGACCTTACAGTTGGTACGCGACGCGTTTTTGTTCAGTTGTTTCACCGGACTTTCCTACATCGATCTCTGCACGCTTACCCCGCAGCATATCCAGCAGGACGGTAAACAATTGTGGATCAACACGACCCGCCGCAAGACCGGGTCTGCGGTCAACGTGCGTATCTTCGCGATTCCGTACGCCATTCTGTTGAAATACAAACCGATACAGCGAAATGCACGGATATTCTGCCTGCCGAGCAACGGCTGGTGCAACATCTGTCTCGAACGCATTATGTCCCTGGCGGGCATTCCACGGCACATCACGTTCCATTCAGCACGTCATACCTTCGCCACGACGATCACGCTTTCGCAGGGAATGGCGATCGAGACCATCAGCAAATTACTGGGGCATAAAAACATACGCACCACGCAGATTTATGCGACCATCACCCATTCGAAGCTCGACGGTGACATGGAGCGTCTTTCGAAACGCCTCGACACGCTGTATCGCGATACCGATCTGGATAAGGTCCAGGAGCGTTTTTGAGGGCTGATTGACGTATACGCAGAAGTTCACGCAGCTAACAGATTCGCCCGAAACGCCCGAAAACACCGAAAAATGGGGATTACAATTTGTAATCCCCACGAGACGATATTTCCTAAATCGTAACCGTTATCAACCAATCTTCTACACATATGTTATATTGGTAAATTATTTTAATAATTTATTTGTAAACGAGTTAGCAATTTCATACCTTTGCTTGTGAACTTTTTATTTTAAAAAATCTATTAGATTAACGCTTATGGTAAGAAAAATTCTACTATCGTTAATTGCTTTATTGGGGGGGGGAATATTACTCTCTTTGGCCCAGAGTAAGCAAATTTCCGGTACAGTCACCGGTCCCGACGGGAAACCGGTAGCCGGAGCAACGGTCATGGTCGACGGCTCGCATGTCGGCACGACCTCAAACGGAGACGGTAGCTTCACCATCACGGCTCCCGGAAACGGATCGCTGGTCGTATCCTTCATCGGCTATGAAACCCAGAAGGTCGCCATCGGAGGCAAGACCCGAATCACCATCACGCTGAAAGAAGACGCCCAGGCCATCGACGACGTGATCGTGGTGGCCTTCGGTACGGCCAAGAAAGACGCCTTCACCGGAGCGGCGAAGGTGATCAAATCCGACGACCTGATAAAAACGCAGTCCTCGAACGTCGGGGATGCCCTCGTCGGCAAAATCGCCGGCGTACAGTTCTCCTCCGCGTCGGGCCGTCCGGGTTCCGGTCAGAAGATTTACGTACGCGGCTACGGTTCGATGAATGCCAAGAACGACCCGCTTTGGGTTGTAGACGGCGTTCCCTACGAAGGCGACATCAACAACATCAACAGTGCCGACATCGAGTCGATCAGCGTCCTCAAGGACGCCGCATCGAATGCACTGTACGGCTCCCGCGGCGCGAACGGCGTAATCATGGTCACGACCAAGCGCGCGAAGGCCGGCGAGGCCACCGTGACTTTCGACGGCAAGTGGGGCATCAACACCCGTGCGCTCCAGACTTACGACATCGTGGAGGATGCCGGCGAATACTACGAGATGCACTACAAGTCGCTGTACAACTATTACACGCTCGACCAGAAGTACACTCCCCTGGCAGCCAACATCGCTGCCAACAAGCTGCTGACGTCGACCGATGCCGGCGGTCTGGGCTACAACGTCTTCACCGTACCCGACGGCCAGAATCTCATCGGCGAAAACGGCCGCCTCAATCCGCGTGCGAAGCAGGGCCGCCTGGTAACCGACGCCAACGGCCAGCAGTTCTACCTGCAACCCGACAACTGGCTCGACGAAATCTACAAATCGTCGTCGTTCCGTCAGGAGTACAACGTCAGCGTTTCCGGCGCGACGGACCGCGCCAATTTCTTCGCATCGCTCGGTTACCTGGACAACACGGGTATCGTCGACGGTTCGAGCAACGAGCGTTACACCGCCCGTCTGCGCGCGGACTACCAGGCCAAAAAGTGGCTGAAAGTCGGCGGTAACATGTCCTACACCCATTTCGTCTGGAACAACGGTAACAAAACCAACGACGACGGCGACAGCCAGGGTGAAGGCAACGCCGACGGCGGAAACGCATTCGCCACGGCGATCCGCATGGCGCCGATCTATCCGGTTTACATGCGCGACGGCAACGGCAACATCATGATCGACGAGTACGGATTCAAGATGTACGATACCGGCGACGGCCGCAACGGCGGCGCCCTGCGCACCAACGGAGGCAAGAGCAACGACCTGCAGGACATCCAGCTCAACAAATACACCAACGAGGGCAACGCCTTCATGGCCAACGGTTTTGCGGATTTCTCCCTGTACAAGGGTCTGAAACTGACCCTCAACGGCAGCGTATCGCTCGACGAGACCCGCGGTACGGAAGTGTCGAATCCCTACTACGGACAGTTCGCCGAATCGGGCGGCGCTATCTTCAAGAGCCACAGCCGGGAGATCGCCTACAACATGCAGCAGCTCCTGACCTACACCAATACCTTCGCCGACGTCCACAACCTCGACCTGCTTTTCGGTCATGAAATGTACAACCGCAAATCCTACGCTCTGTACGGCTCGAAAACCATGATGTTCTCGCCGGACAACACCGAGCTCAGCGGCGCTGTCGTCGACTCGTCGCGGTCGGGTTCGTCGGTCCTGGAGTACAACAACGAAGGCTACTTCTTCCGTGGACAGTACGACTACGACAACCGCATCTATTTCTCGGGATCGTACCGTCGCGACGCGTCGTCGCGCTTCCACCCCGACCACCGCTGGGGCAACTTCTGGTCGCTCGGCGCAGCCTGGATCATCAACCGCGAAAGCTGGTTCAACGCTTCGTGGGTCAACATGCTGAAGGTCAAGGCATCGTACGGCTCACAGGGTAACGACAACCTCGGATCGAGGGCGGAATCCTACTACCGCTATACCGACTACCGCGAAATTTTGAGCAGCGGCGACGGCGTCACGAGCGTACTCTATCAGAAAGGCAACCCCGACATCACCTGGGAGACCAACGCCAACCTCAATGTCGGCGTCGAGTTCGGCTTCTGGGACAACCGCTTGTCGGGTAGCATCGACGTCTTCAACCGCAAGACCACCGACATGCTGTTCGAGCTGGCCACCCCGATCGAGTCGGGTTACACGACCATTTTCACCAACATCGGCGACATGGTCAACCGCGGTCTCGAAATCGAACTGAACGCCGACCTGATCCGGACCAAAAACCTCGTGTGGGACTTCTCGCTCAACATGACCCACTACAAGAACAAGGTAACCCACCTGCCGGAGCAGTTCAAAAACAACACGACGGCCGACGGCAAACACGTAGGCCGCTGGCAGAGCACCAAATTCCTCACCGAAGGTGAATCCGTCTTCTCGTTCTACGTTCCGACCTACGCGGGAGTAGACCCCGAGACCGGAAAATCGCTGTGGTACACCTACAAAACCGATGACGCCGGGAACAAGGAGCGCATCAAGACCGACGATTACTCGGTGGCCTCGCAGGAGGGCCGCGAAATGCACGGAGACGCCCTGCCGGACGTTTACGGCGGTTTCGGCACGTCGCTGCGCTTCCACGGCGTCGATTTCTCGATCGGCTTCACCTACCAGCTCGGCGGACAGGTTCTCGACCAGGGTTACATGTTCTACATGGGTTCTCCTGCAGGAACGTCGACCGGAAACAACTACCACCACGACCTGCTCAATTCGTGGACTCCCGAGAACTCCGGCTCGAACATTCCGCGTTTTGCCTACAACGACTCGGACCAGGCCGCTATTTCGGACCGGTTCCTCACCAGCGCATCGTACCTGAACATCCAGAACATCACGCTCGGCTATACGCTGCCCAAGCGTATCACGCGCAAGTTCCTCGTCGAGAATCTGCGTATCTACCTCGCCTGCGACAATGTATGGTACTGGTCCAAGCGTCAGGGACTCGACCCGCGCCAGGCTATCAACGGCATCACGAACCCGTACTACTACGCCCCGATTCGCACCTTCTCGGGCGGTGTAACCGTTACGTTCTAATTGTTAAACGACGAATATTATGAAAATGAACAACATACTGAAAACAACGGCGCTGCTTCTCGGTTCATCCGTGCTTCTTTCGGGCTGTATCAAGGAGACCTTCCCCGAAAGCGGATACGCCACCAGCGATCAGACTGCCGAATCTCCGTTCGCAAAGGAGGGTCTTATCACTGCGATGCCGACGGTGCTCATCACCAACTATACAGACCTCGGCGAGCACATCGACTTCGGTTACCCGGGCATCTTCGGCGCCACCGACCGCATGGTCGGCGAGGTATTCCCCGTCAGCGGCAACCTGCCGGGCGGCAACCAGTACTACGACCGTTGGCAGGCCTGGCTCTATCCGGGCAACTCGACCGGATTGGCAGCGAACGGCTGGGCGTCCCCGTTCTTCTACACCAACTATTACAAGTTCATCTTCACGGCCAATGAAGCTATCGCCATCGCAAACCAGAGCGAAGGCACAGAGGAGATGATGGGCATTGCCAAGACTTTCCGCGCGCTCTGCTACCTCGACCTGGCCCGTCTCTACGACGCGCTGCCGGCCAAAGCTCCTGAGCGTCCCGCCTACGAGACCGAGCTGGAAGCCGTCAAGGGGCTGACCGTTCCCATCGTCCGGGAAGATACGAGCATGGAGGAACTGGAGAACAACCCGCGCGTATCGCGTGAGGAGATCTTCAAGTTCATCTTCGAAGACCTCAACACCGCCGAGACCCTGCTTGCCAACTATTCGCCTGCGACGAAGAACCTGCCCTCGCTGGCCGTGATCTACGGACTCAAGGCCCGCGCCTACCTCTGGCTGGGCGGCTTCACCGAATCGTATGCGGAAGTTCCGACCGGCGACGCCGCTTACCGTCTGGCCGCCGAATACGCCCGCAAGGCTATCGACGCTTCGGGCTGTACGATCATGACCGAGAGCCAGTGGCTCGACCCGAAGACCGGGTTCAACACGGTCAATTCGTCGTGGATGTGGGCCATGATCCAGACCACCGACACCGTGCTCAACAACCTGCTGTCGTGGTCGGCCCACATGGCGACCGAGGCTATCTGGGGTTACGGTTACGGAGCACAGCCGGGTATCTCGGTATTCAGCTACAACCGCATTTCGTCGGGCGACTTCCGCAAAAAGAGTTTTGTCGGAGCGGACCGCTCGTTCGACGCCATCGCACCCTATACGACCCTGACCGAGGAGGAGTTCGCAACGGTAGCCCCCTACGCATCGTTTAAGTTCCACGCAGCCAACGGCGAGAAGCGGAATTATTCCACGGGTAACGTGACGAGCATCCCGATGATGCGTGTCGAGGAGATGTACCTGATCGAGGCCGAGGCTACGGCACACTACGACGCCGCCACCGGCAAGTCGCTGCTGCTGTCGTTCATGGCCAACCGCGACCCGGCCTATACGGTTCCCGCCGCCAACGACCTGATCGACGAGATCATTTTCCAGAAACGGATCGAGTTCTGGGGCGAAGGCGTCATCTACTACGACCTGAAGCGTCTGAACATCGGCATGCACAACGGCGACGCCGGAACGAACGCTCCGCCGATGGCCCAGCTTTCCACGGACGGCCGCGCCCCCTGGTGGAACTGCGTATTCCCGCTGAACGCCGTACAGCAGAACAAGGCGCTTTCGGGCAAGAACAACCCGAACCCGACTCAAACAGTCAAGTCTGTTAAATAAAAACATCGCTATTTATGAAAAGTCTGAAAATATTCTTTCTGGCGACTGTCGCCATCGTCGCGGGGCTGTTCACGGCCTGCAGCGACGATGACTTCAAAGCAGGTCCCGAGGTCGACGGCGCACAGGTCTACTTCCCCGAGAATGTGACCACCGATTACAGCATCAGCGACGACGTCACCTCCATCGCCATTCCGGTAAAACGCATCGCCAAGGACGAGGCGCTGACCGTGGCGGTTCTCGCCAGCGACGAGTCGGGAATGTTCACCATTCCTTCGTCGGTGTCGTTCGCAGCCGGCAAGGAGACTTCCGAACTGCTGATCACCTTCGACCGCACCAAGCTCGAAGACGGCAAGGAATATCCTATCTCATTCCTGCTCAACGACGAGGACAACACGACACCCTACGGCAACCGTTCGCTCGACATCGTCGTTGCCCCGTGGCCCTGGGTGGAGTTGGGAACCGGAAAATTCCGCGACGACTATCTTTGCAGCATGTTTAACGGCGGAAATCCTGAAATCGAGGTCACGATCCACAAGCACAAATCGAAGGCGGGTATCTACATGGTCGAAGAGATGTACGGCTGGCCGTTCCTGACCGAATTCTTCGGAGGTTCGCAGGAAGAGATCGAGTCGCAGGTCAAACTGACCTATACTCCGGTCAACATCACCATCGATTGCAGCGACCCGACGAAAGTGGTCATGCCTCGTCAGTTCACGGGTATTACCGACGGAGACCCGGCTTATGGCGATTATGAAATCGCCATGTTCCCGGGCGGGGAAGGTACGCTGGTAAACGGCGTAATCACGTTCCCCCAAGAGGCCCTCGCGTTCGTTTGCAGCGCCGGCAACCTCAAAGCCAATAAGTCAGGATTGTTCCGTATCCTCCTGCCCGACGCCGAATTGACCGACTACACGCTCTCCGCCGTATACGACGGCATGAAGGTCAGCGCCGACGGCGAAACTGCGAGCGCCGTCATCAACTTCACCTACGGCGCCGACGTTACGAACATCCGCTATGTTCTCGTCGAAAATGAATTGACCGAGGCCGAAACCGCTACGCTTGTCGCAGCAATCGCCGACGGATCAGCCGAGAACATCAACGAATTCCAGGACTTCACCGTAGGCGGCGAGAAAGTCTCGGCCGAAGCCGTACTGCCCAAAGCCGGAACTTATACCGTAGTTGCCCTGCCTCTTAACAAAGCCCAGAAACCGGTTTCCGGCGAAGCTTCCGCAGCATCGTTCTACTTCCCGGGCATAGGAGGGGCCTCTGTCCCCAACGACATCGCCGGCTCGCTCTATAAAGTCAGCGCCTATCCCGATGCCGCAGCATATGTGTCGAAGTACCCCGATTACTCATCGGCCGTGTACGAGATCACCGGTACGGAGATGAAGAAGATCAAGACCTACTTCAACAAGACTTCCATAATCGAGAACATCGAGATTCAAACCGGAGGCCTGACCCTGCAGGAAGCGGTCGCTAAATACGGCAAAGAACTCGGTGCCGATGCGATGGAAGAACTTGCAACGACCGGAAAGTATTGGAACATAATGATCAATCTGACACCGGGCGCTTCTTATACGCTGGTTGTCGAAGCGACGAACAACTACGGCAAGACAAAACTGATCGTGTGCGAACCGTTCGTGACGGACATACCGCCCTATACCGGAGAGTTGGTCATCGGGAAATACGATATGTCCTATGCGGCCAGCGCGGAAGACACGTTCGAAAATGTATTCGAGGTAATACCTACCGTCGGAAGCAACACCGAATTTTTCGTGCAGGATTTCGCGGCAGAGGACGGCACCCAATGGTATGCAACCTATGACCCGGCCAAGTCGACGCTGACGATGAGCGGCGTGCAGCTCGGTCGGGAGGACGACGGGAACCTGCTCGGCAAATTCACGGAGGCGCTCACTCCGGACCAGTCTCTCGGTTACGGTATCTTCTCGTTCGCAACCGAAGACAGCCAAGGCAACGACCCGATCGTATTGACGATCGATCCGACGTCGAAACAGGTTTCAGCGCTGGCGACCGACATCGAGGTTCCCGTTGCTGATTTCACCGCCGGAAAGATCATCGGAGCCATGGCGGCATACTATGCCGACGGGACAGTCATCACGAAGCAAAGCGGAACGGCATCCGCGGCATCCGCAGCCAAAGTTCAGGGCGTCCGCACGAACATTCCGTTCAGCAGCGTCCGCGTTCCGGCCCATATCGGGAAGTCTCTCGACAGGCGCAGCCTTCAGATGAACACCAAATTCGTCAGAAACAGCGACAGCTCGAACCACGGTGTCCGCACGCTCAGCGTGAAGACGGCGAAATGCGAACCGCTGCCGAAGCAGATCGGCCGCCGCGCAGATTTCAAAATCCGCGAAAACCTTCCGATTTTGAAATAATTGACGTATATTGTTCCACACGACCCGACACAGTCCGAGCGACCGTGTCGGGTTCTGTGGTCCAATGAAACGAAACGCCGGTCACGACATATACTAATTAGGATTATAAAATTATGACAAGGACAACAACTTTATGGAGCCTGCTGCTCCTGTCTGCGGCACTCGCCCTGGGTTCGTGCGCCAAGGATGCGACGGAACAGGCGACGGGTCCCGAGCCGGAAGCGAAAGCCGCCTCCAAACTCGTATTCTCGTCGGAGAACGCCGTCAAGGGCGAACTGCTGGTCTGCTTCGGCGAAGAGGCCGTAGCGGGCATCGAATCGTCGGTCATGCAGGTAACGCGTTCGGGCGGCGTCGCCACCCGTTCGGGCATCGCCGATTTCGACGCCGTGCTCGGCAACATCGGGGTAAAGGCGTTGCAGCGCCTGTTTCCGGTAGACGAACGGAACGAGGAACGCACGCGCGCCGCCGGCCTGCACCGCTGGTACGTCGTGGAGTTCGATGACAGCGCCGATCTCGACAAGGCTGCCCTCGACATGGCCCGGATCGCTGAAGTGAGCAAGGTGGAATTCAACCAGCAGCTGATGCACGTCCACGACGGCAAGGTCATCCCGCTGGCCGAAGCCGGAGCTGCGCCGCAGACCCGCGCGGCCGTCGGCTTCAACGATCCCCACCTGGGCAAACAGTGGCACTACATCAACACCGGCGACAAGTCGATCTATTCGAAGATCAAGGCGGGCGCCGACGTCAACTGCGACGAGGCATGGCAGCTCTGCACGGGCGACCCGCGCGTCATCGTCGCGGTCGTGGACAACTGCGTGCAGTGGGACCACCCCGACCTGGCCGCCAACATGTGGACCAACACCGCCGAGCAGAACGGTTCGGAAGGCCGTGACGACGATTCGAACGGCTATGCCGACGACATCCACGGTTTCAACTTCGTCGACAATACGACGCTGACCATCAGCACCAAGGGCGACGCGCCGGACCACGGCACGCACGTGGCCGGGACGGTCGCAGCCGTGAATAACAACGGCACGGGCGTCGCAGGCATCGCAGGCGGCTCGGGCAAAAACGACGGCGTGAAGATCATGTCCTGTCAGATTTTCCACGACGACGACGGCGGCTCGGCGGCCATATCGGCCAAAGCCATCAAATATGCCGCCGACAACGGCGCTGCGATCATCCAATGCAGCTACGGCTACCCCGCCGGTTCGGTAACCTCCGACGCGGCCTATTCGAGCGGCGCCAGCGCCGAGAAACAGGCCATCGACTACTTCATCGCCAAACAGAACTGTGCGGCCATCAGCGGCGGACTGGCCATATTCGCCGCCGGCAACGACATGACCGGCATGTCGAGCTACCCCGGCGCTTACCGCGACTACATCTCCGTAACGGCCATGTCGTGCGACTACACCCCGGCCTACTACACCGACTACGGCCCCGGCTGCAACATTGCGGCTCCCGGCGGCGACGCCTACCAGTCCTATCTGGAAAACATCACGAGCGGGGCGTCCGAGGTGTTATCGACCGTCAACGGCGGAAAGTACGGCTACATGCAGGGCACGTCGATGGCATGCCCGCATGTTTCGGGCGTTGCGGCGCTCGGGCTATCCTATGCGCTGCAACTCGGCAAAACCTTCACCCAGAACGAATTCACGACGCTGCTGCTGACATCGGTAAACGACATCAACCAATACTGCACCGGAACGAAACAGTATGTCACCGACAAGGGCAGCCTGGCGACGCTCGACCTGTCGCAGCACAAAAAGGGAATGGGCACGGGCTATATCGACGCCTACCAGGTGCTGATGAACGTCCGCGGCATCACCTGCATCCCGATTCCCGTCGGCAGCCAGTACACGCTGAACCTGCAGCCGTACCTCGGCGGCGGAAACCTGGATCTGAAGATTACGGAAATCTCCATTTCGGCCGACGACATGAACCGGCTGGGCATTTCGTCGACCCCGACCATCTTCGCCAACCAGATCATCCTCAAATGCACCAAACCCGGTTCTGCGGTGGTCCGGATCAAGCTGCTCGCCGGAAACGGCAACAACAGCGGAATGAACGGCATGCCGATCACGAAGGAATTCGCCTTCATCGCGCGTGAAATTCATTCCCAGAACGGAGGTTGGTTATAAAACAAGGACATATTATGAAAAGCATCAAACTGTTATTGATCGGCCTCGCCGCTGCGTTCGCGCTGACCGGGTGCGGCGATTCCAAGGACACCCCCGAACCCGAAGGCGACGGCAGCGTCGTCGGCAGCTGGCATCTGGTTTCGTGGAGTACGCTCCAGTCCGCCGATGTCTACCTCTCGTTCAGCGAGGCGGGTTCGTTCCAGCTCTACCAGCGGCTGTACAAGCCCGAATACGTCCACCTGGACGGCACGTATTCCTACGACAAACCCACGCTCAGCGGCCGGTACAGCGACAACACCTCGTGGGGAAGTTCCTCGTACCGGGTTTCGTTCAACGCTGACGGGACGCGGATGACGCTGACCAGCACTTCGAGCACGAGCGACGTCTCCGTCTTCGTCAAGGCCGAAATCCCGTCGGACATCATCTCCGGCGCGCTGGAGGCCACTCCCCAAAGCAGGGCCGAAGATATGCCGCGGTTCCTCTGATACGCCGTTCTGCCGGCATGCGCCGCAGCCCCTCGCCGGGCTGCGGCGTTTTGCTTCCGGATGAAGGGCCGCACCGCACACGGTGCTTTTTCACACCCCGGCATGCAACTTGCCGGAGCAATAAAAAAACCGGCAGTAGCACCGGAAAAATATTTTTCGTAAATTTGTGCCAAAACAAAACACAAACGTTTATGGCAATTACCGAAATACTTCCCGGCATCCACTACGCCGGGGTCAATGACCGCACCACCACGCGCTTCGAAGCCCTTTGGTCGCTTCCGACGGGCGTGTCGTACAATGCCTACCTGGTCGTGGGCGAAAAGATCGCCCTGATCGACACCGTCGAAGAGTCCTTCGGAAGCCGCCTCGAAGCCAACATCCGCGAAGCCATCGGCGACCGCAGGATCGACTACCTCGTCGTCAACCACATGGAACCCGACCACTCGTCGTCGATCTCGGCCCTGCGCCGCATCTACCCCGAGCTGCAGGTCGTGGGCAACGCCAAGACCCTGCAGATGCTCGCCGGATTCTACGGCATCGACGCCGGCACGGTCGAGGTCAAGGAGGGCGACACGCTCGACCTGGGCGGCAAGACGCTGTCATTCCACATGATCCCGATGGTGCACTGGCCCGAGACGATGGTCACGTGGTGCGCCGGTGACCGGACGCTCTTCTCGGGCGACGCCTTCGGCACGTTCGGGGCGCTCGACGGCGGCATCACCGATTCGCAGGTCGAGACCGACCGTTACTGGGACGAGATGCGCCGCTACTACGCCTGCATCGTGGGCAAATACGGCGGCCCCGTGCAGAAAGCGCTCCAGAAGGTCCGCACGCTTCCCGTCGAGACGATCTGCTCGACGCACGGACCCGTGTGGCAGCGGCAGATCGCAAAGGTCCTGGACATTTACGACCGTCTGAGCCGCTACGAAGGCGAACCGGGCGTGGTCGTGGCCTACGCCTCGATGTACGGCAACACGGAGCAGATGGCCGAGCGCATCGCGCGCGAACTGGCCTCGCGGAACGTCGGCCCGATCCGGGTCTACAACCTCTCCTACGCCGACCCGTCGGTGGTCCTGCGCGACGTTTTCCGTTTCGACACGCTGATCGTCGGCGGCCCGACCTACAACGGCAACCTGTTCCCGCCCGTGGCCGAACTGCTCGACCGCATCGCCGCGCGCGGCATTCCCCAGCGCAAATTCGGCTGGTTCGGTTCGTTCTGCTGGGCCGGAGCCTCGGTGCGCCTGCTCGCGGAATTCGCCCAGAAGATGAAGTGGGAGCCTCTGTGCGATCCCGTGGAGATGAAACAGGGCTACTCGCACGAGATGTGCGACCCCTGCGCAACGCTGGCGGAGGCTGTCGCCGGATGCAGGTGCGGAAAATAAAACGACGCAAGGGCGGTCTTCGGACCGCCCTTTTTCGTGCTGCGGCGGGGATATTCCGAAAAAAAGACTATATTTACATTCCGAAAGGAAAAAACTCCAGGAATCATGATGAAAATAGCAATCGTGGGAACGGGTTACGTAGGACTCGTATCGGGGGCCTGCTTCGCCGAAATGGGACTCGACATCACCTGCGTGGACATAGACGCAAAAAAAATAGACGGTCTGAACGCGGGCATTATCCCGATCTACGAGCCGGGACTCGAAGAACTCGTGCGGCGCAACGTGGAGGCGGAACGCCTGCACTTCACCACCGACCTCACGAAGTGCCTGCCCCATGTCGAAGTGGTCTTCTCGGCCGTCGGGACCCCGCCCGACGAGGACGGTTCGGCCGACCTGAAATACGTTCTCGACGTGGCCCGCACCTTCGGCCGCCACATCCGCAAATACACCGTGCTGGTCACCAAGAGCACCGTGCCCGTGGGTACGGCGCAGAAGGTGCGCGCCGTGATCGAAGAGGAACTCGAAAAACGCGGCTGCAAGGTCCCGTTCGACGTCGCCTCGAACCCCGAGTTCCTGAAGGAAGGTGCGGCGATCAAGGACTTCATGTCGCCCGACCGCGTGGTCGTGGGCGTCGACAGCGAACGGGCGCGCAAGCTGATGGCCAAGCTCTACCGGCCGTTCCTGATCACCAATTTCCGCGTACTGTTCATGGACATCCCCTCGGCCGAAATGACCAAATATGCCGCCAATGCCATGCTCGCGACACGCATCTCGTTCATGAACGAGATCGCCAACCTGTGCGACCGCGTGGGCGCCGACGTGGAGATGGTCCGCAAGGGCATCGGTTCCGACGCCCGCATCGGCAACAAGTTCCTCTACCCCGGCTGCGGCTACGGCGGCTCATGCTTCCCGAAGGACGTGAAGGCGCTGGCCCACACGGCCCGGGAACACGGCTACACGATGCAGGTCATCGAGGCCGTCGAGCGGGTCAACGAGCAGCAGAAAGGGGTGGTTTTCGAGAAACTGCGGGCTGCGCTGGGCGACTTGCGGGGCAAGGTCGTCGCAATCTGGGGCCTGGCCTTCAAGCCCGAGACCGACGACATGCGCGAGGCCCCGGCAGAGGTGGTGATCGGCCGCCTGCTCGACGCGGGAGCCGAGGTGTGCGCCTACGACCCCGTGGCGATGCCCGAAAGCCGCCGCCGGATGGCGGGCCTGCCGGTCCGCTACGCCCAGACGATGTACGAAGCCGCCGAAGGCGCCGACGCAGTGGCCCTTCTGACCGAATGGAAGGAGCTGCGCATGCCCGACTGGACGCACCTGCGCGCGACGATGCGGGGCGACGTAGTCGTCGACGGCCGCAACATTTTCGACAAGCCCGAGGTCGAAGCGGCGGGATTCCGCTATTCCGGCATCGGAAAATAAAAGACCGGCCCGCTTTCCGCGGGCCGGTTCTCTTTCGGGTCACAGCATCGGAATCACCGTCACGTAGATCGCTGCGATGATGGCCGACGTGATGACGCCCATGATATTGGCTCCCAACGCGTCGGGCAGGATCATCGACGAGGGGTTGTCGTGCGCGACGATCTTCTGCGCGACCTTGGCCGTCGTGGGCACGCAGCTGACGGCGGCGATGCCGATGACGGGGTTGAAGTTGCCCCGCTTGAAGAAATACATGAGATAACCGCCCAGAATGCCCCCGATGCCCGAGATCAGCAGGGCGAGAATTCCCAGGACGAGCAGTTTGAGCACCGTGGGATCGAGCAGCGTATGCGCGTCGCACAGCACGCCCAGCAGGATTCCCAGGAAAAACGTCGAACCGTAGAGCATCGGCCCGCTGATGAAATCGTTCACGTGCTTGAGTCCCGACTCCTTGATCACCACGCCGATGAAGAGCGAGAAGAAGAGCGGCGCAGCCACCGGAAAGAGCAGGCAGAGGATCACGCACATCACCACAGCGAACGAAATCTTGGTCGCGGCGCTGTACTGTTTAGCCGGTTTCTTCGCCGGTTTCATCTTGATAGCCCGCAGACGCTTGGGGACCATCGCCCGCACCAGATAGGGATAGCCGCCGTAGGTCAGGCCGAGATAGAGATAGGCGACGACGGTGATCGGCACGAAAATCTCCTTCGAGAGGTTGAGCGAGGTGAAAAGCACCATCGGCCCGTCGGCCCCGCCGACCATCGCGATCGAAGCGCTGTCGCTGGGGCTTAATCCCATCGAACAGGCGATCGGCAGTACGGCGAACGTGCCCAGCTCGGCGCACAGCGCGAGGAACATGCTCTGCAGGGGCTTCGCCAGCACGAAATTGATGTCGAGCATCGTCCCGATGCCCATGAAGATCAGGCAGGCTATCAGTCCGTTGCTGAACATGAAGGTGTAGACCGGTTGCAGGAAGTCGATCTGCAGAATGTTCATCAACTGATCGGTTTCGGTGACCATGGGGTCCAGAAACAGGTTGCCGTGCATTCCGCCCGGAAAAATCAGCACCCCGGCGTTCACCGCCGCCATGCCCAGCCCCATCGGAATCATCACCAGCGGTTCGAGTACGCCCCTGCGTCCCAGGTAAACCAGCAGGATACCCAGCAGGATCAGCCCGATGCGCGTATACATGATCGCGGGATCGGATTGCAGCAGCGTCGAGATACCCTGGAAAATATTGCCAAGATCAAACCGTTCCATGGTGCAGCTCGTATAAGCGTGTCATCTCCTTGTCCTGCCTTGCGGCATCTTCCGGGTTGCCGAGATGATATTCGGCCAGAGCGTCCATCGCGCGGTCCGCATCCGGATCGGCGGGGACTTCCCCGCCGATCCGGGCGGCCGAACGGATGTAGCGGTCGGTACGCGCAATGTCCATGCGGTAGGCACGGCCCCATATACGGCCTTTTCTCAACAGCGCGGACATCTCCGTTCCGTTAAGCCGGGAGAAGAAAAACGTCATCAGTTTGAGTACGTACGCGAAGGCTATTCCCACGATAAACGTGAAGCCCATCATCAGCGACGTCTCTTCGATCATATGAATCAAATCCATTTTTTACATTCGTCAAAGTTTTGCCATTGGGTGTGCCGGAGCATTCTGCGCATGCGGCAAAGCATGCCGAACGTCGTTCGCCGCACCGCACCGGCGTCGATGCGGCAGCCGGAGTCCGCACACGGAAATCCGACGTACGATGCACGGACGGCATCATACGATTGAAAACGAAAGGATTTGACGGCTAAATGACCAGAATGCCGAACCGGAGGTAGTCGGCGCGATGGAAGGGCACGACGGCCTGCCCGCCGCGCAATAAAGAAGAAACGACGTATTTCGTGCAGCAACCCTGCACCAGCGGAAAATACCGCCCGGAGCAGACATCACGGTCGCCGCCCGATACCCGCTGCGGGCTTTCCACCGGCTTGCGCAGTGCCCGCACGGGAGAGGGAACGGCCGTCCGGACGGTCTCCGTCGCCACGCAATCCCCGTATTCGGAACCGGCAAGGAAACATTCCGCCGTCTGCCGGACCGCGTCCGCAGCCGGCATACCGGATTCCGCTCCCGGATCCATGGCGGACGAAAGGGAGGAGACCAGCAGGAAGAGGAATATGAAGGCCGATGTTTTCATATCATACGGGAATATCCGTATGGCAAATTTAGTACAAATCCCCGAGACGAGCAAGCCCGGGCACAAAAAAAGGCCGGGAAATCCCGGCCCGGAAGGTATCGCCTGCGCGTTTACCGGCGCACTTTGACGATGATCTTGCGCACCGTGCCCTCGCCCACCATCGGAGCGTGCCCGTCCTCGGGGAAAAGCACCGTAAACTGGCCTGGACGCATCGTGTAATAGGTTTGCGGCACGTCGTCGAAGAGCTGGATGTCCTTTTCGACGCTGAATTCGTCCAGCGGCTTCTTGAGATCCTTGCGCTCGCTCCAGCCGAAGGACTCCTCCACACCCCGGATGAGAACCTGGATGTCGATGTACTCGTTGTGGATTTCGAGTTTGGCGTCGGGCTTCTGTTTCAGCTCGCGCTCCATCACGTTGACATAGATGTCCTTGCCGTCGAGTTCGTGAATACCCGGCTCCATCGCTGTCCAGTCGGTCGAGGCGATCAGTTCGAAAGCCTGTTTCATGCGCGGGCTTACGCCGTAGTAAAGCGCGCTGTTTTTCAGAGAGTCTAAAATCATGTTCTTTATTTGTTTTTCGGTCCTGCGTTCGTCCGCCGCCGGATTCTGTGATCCCCGCGGAACGAATACAAAGTTAACAAGATTTTTTGTTTTAACAAAGTGCCGGAAAAAGCATTATATTTGATGTCGGAACGGTTTACCGGACCGCATCCGGTTCGGTTCAGCCCATCCGACTTTTGCGTACCTTTGATAAAAACATACCGATCATGGACTTTACGGAGATCAGACTTTCGGGCAAAACCCGTCGTGAACACGATCTGCTGGGCGAAATGGAAATCCCGGCGGAGTATTATTTCGGCGTGCAGACCATGCGCGCGGTGGAGAACTTCCACATCAGCCGCGTGCGGCTCAACTTCTTTCCGGAGCTGATCCGCGCCCTGGCCGACGTCAAGCAGGGCGCCGCGATGGCCAACCGCGACCTGGGACTGCTCGACCCCGCGATCGCCGACGCGATCATCCGGGCCTGCGAGGAGCTGCGCGCCGGGAAACTGGAGGAGCAGTTCGTCGTCGACATGGTGCAGGGCGGCGCCGGCACGTCGACCAACATGAATGCCAACGAGGTGATCGCCAACCGGGCGCTGGAACTCCTGGGCCACGAAAAGGGCGAGTACCGCTACTGCCACCCCAACAACCACGTCAACCTCTCGCAGTCGACCAACGACGCCTACCCCACGGCCGTGAGGATCGCATTGGTGCGCAGCATCGAGAAACTGGTGGCCTCGCTGCGCGAACTCATCGCAGCGTTCCATGCCAAGGGCGAGGAGTTCTCCGGAATCATCAAGATGGGCCGCACGCAGCTTCAGGACGCCGTGCCGATGACTCTCGGACAGGAGTTCGAAGCCTACGCCGCCAACCTCACCGAGGAGACCGAGCGGCTGACGGCCAACATGAAACTTTTCTTCGAGATCAACATGGGGGCCACGGCCATCGGAACGGGCATCAACGCCGACCCCGACTACGCGGGGCTTTGCACTCGTTACCTGCGCGAGATCACCGGACTGCCGCTCGTCGAGGCGTCGAACATGATCGAGGCCACGAGCGACACGGGCGCCTTCATCATGAACTCCTCGGCCCAGAAACGCCTCGCGGTGAAGCTCTCGAAAATCTGCAACGACCTGCGCCTGCTCTCGTCGGGTCCCCGCTGCGGACTGAACGAAATCAACCTCCCGCCGCGCCAGCCGGGATCGTCGATCATGCCGGGCAAGGTCAACCCGGTGATCCCCGAGGTCGTCAACCAGGTAGCGTTCCGCGTGATCGGCAACGACCTCACCGTGACGATCGCATCGGAAGCCGGACAGCTCGAACTGAACGTCATGGAGCCGATCATCGTCCACTGCCTGTTCGAGAGCATCGAAATGCTGATCAACGCCATGAACACGCTGCGCGAGAAGTGCATCGCCGGCATCACGGCCAACGAGGAGGTCTGCCGCCGGATGGTCTATAACAGCATCGGGCTGGTGACGGCGCTCAACCCCTACCTGGGTTACGAAACGTCGAGCATGCTGGCCAAGGAGGCCCTCGAAACCGGAAAGGGGATCTACGATCTCGTGCTCGAACACCATCTGATGAGCGAGGAGGAGCTGCACAAGGTGCTGCAACCCGAAAACATGGTCCACCCGCGCAAGAAGATCGGGGAGTGACCGGAACGGAACAGAGGCTTGTCCAACAAGCCTGAATCTTACGGTTTCACCCCTGTCAGAGCAATCTCCGGCAGGGGTGATTTCCGTTCTCGGCGGCTTGCCGGACGCCCCTTCCATTGCGCCGGACGGCTATTCCGCCAGTCCGTAACGGCGCATCAGGGGTGTCGCATCGGGCACGGCGCCCCGGAAACGCACATACTGCGCCATCGGCTCGTCATACCCCGCTTCGGTCAGGATGTGGCGGCGGTAACGGCGCGCGGTCCGGGGATCGAAAATATCGCCCGTTTCGGTGAACGCCGCGAAGGCATCGGTATCCAGCACCGCCGACCACGTGTAGGAGTAGTACTGCGCGGGATAACTGCTGGCGAAGATATGGTTGTAATAGGTCGTCCGGAAGCGGAAAGCGGTATGCTCCGGGAAGTCGTAACATTTCAGGAACGCCTGCTCGAACGCCCCGACGTCGCACCCTTCGACCGGCTGCCGCACGGTGTGCCATTCGAGGTCGAGCAGCGCGGTGGCATAGAAATCGGTCAGGTAAAGCCCCTTCAGGAAGTTCTCCGCCTCCTTGAACTTCGCGATCAGCGCATCGGGAATCGGCCGCCCGGTCTCGTAATCGCGGGCGTAATGCTTCATCACCTCCGGCTCCCAGGCCCAATGCTCGTTCAGCTGCGAGGGCAGTTCGACCATGTCGCGCGGGAAACTGCCCGTCACCTGGGGATACGGCCCGCGCGAGAAGAAGCCCGCCAGGGCGTGCCCGAATTCGTGGAAGAGGGTCTTGACCTCGGAGGTCGACAGCAGCTGCGGCCTGCCTTCGGCCGCACGCGAGAAATTGCAGCTGATGGTCACCAGCGGCAGCACCTCCCGCTCTGCGGCACACGAATACCCGCGCAGGCGCGAGCACCACGCGCCGCCGCGTTTGCCCTTGCGGACGAAGCAATCCAGGTAAAGCAGTCCGAGGGGACGGCCTTCGGCGTCTCTGGCCTCGAAGGTCAGCACGTCGGGGTGGAAAACGGGAATGTCCGTGCGCGGCGTCATCGTGATTCCGAAAAGGCGGTTGGCCACATAGAAAACGCCGTCATTGAGCACATTGTCGAAAAGCAGGTAGTTGCGCATGCGTCCCAGTTCGGAGCCGAATTTCGCCTTGCGCAGCTTATTCGAATAGAACGCCACGTCCCACGGTTCCAGCCGGAAAGCCGAATCCCGTTCGTATTTCACGGCGAAGGACTCCAGCTCGGCACGCTCCGCACTTCCTTTCCTCGCGGCAGCATCCTTGAGCGGCAGCAGCAGTTCGCGGACCTTTTCGGGCGTCCCGGCCATGTTCGTCTCCAGCGTATAGGCGGCATAGTTCTCGTATCCCAGCATCCGGGCCCTTTCGAGGCGCAGGTTGACGATGTCGACCGACAAGTGCCGGTTGTCGTACTTCCCGTCCATGCAGCGCGAGGTGTAGGCCTCGTAGAGCCTCCTGCGCAAATCCCGATCCGTGGCCGAGGCCATGACCGACGCATAGTCGCCGTTCGTGAACCCGACGGCCCACATGCCCGGGTGTCCCTGCCGGGCCGCATTGCGAGCGAAGCGCTGCCGGGTCGTCGCCGCAAGCCCGTCGAGCAGGCTGCTGTCCTGCACGTACAGGACGAACTCCTGGGTCGCCTGCGTGATGTTCTGTCCGTGGCGGATGCGTTTGAGCGAAAGCTCGCGGTTCAGTTCCTTGAGCCGTTCCTTCTGTTCGGGCGCGCAGAGCGCCCCGCCGCGGATGTAGCTCCGGTAGACCTTGCCGAGCGTCCGCAGCTGGAGCGAATCCAGCCCGGCCGCGTCGCGCCGGTCGTAGACGGCCTTCACCAGACGGAAGATCGCCGTGTCGAGTGTCACGGCGTCGTATGCCTCCCCGGTCAGCTGCGCGGATTCCAGGGAGATCCGGATCACGGAGTCGCCTCCGAAATTCGATTTCAGGTAACCCAGCACCGCGCGCGGAACGTCCAGCAGGCTGTCGGCGCGGTCGAGGGGCGCGACGACGTTTTCGAAAGTCGCCTCCGCGGGGTCCAGCGCCCTGATTTTCGCAATCCCGGCCTTATAGGCGCGGACTCCCTCCTCAATGGCGGGCATGATGTCGGCGGCATGGATGCGGTCGAGACGGGGTGCCCCGTAAGGGGCATCGGAAGGCGTCAGCAGGGGATTTCCGGCGAAAAGCCGGCCGGAGAGGAGAAGCAGCCCACATACGGAGAGGAAGAGCGTTCTCCTTACGAACGAAAAGGATCGGATCATAGCGAACGAATGGCTGAATTTTGCCACAAGATAGCAAAAAAATCGCTTCGGACAACGCCCGCCGGAAAATTAAAACCCGGCGGAAAGGCCGGTTCCGCCGGACGACATCCCGTTTTCCGGGCAACTCGTCAGGAACTTTTCCGCAGTCGCACGACGACGGGGTGGTGGTCCGAATAGTCGACCGAAAGCACCTCGTAGGAGAGCGGTTCGAAACCGCCGCTCAACACGTAGTCGATGCGCAGCGTGTTGTAAAAACCGCGGAACGTATGCGCATAGCCCGACCCGCACTCACGGAAGGCGTCGCGCAGCCCCCGCGCCATCGTGCGGTAGACATACGACATGGGCGTATCG
The DNA here is from genome assembly GCF_042852885.1 of Alistipes sp. i18-0019-D1. Taxonomy (NCBI): domain Bacteria; kingdom Pseudomonadati; phylum Bacteroidota; class Bacteroidia; order Bacteroidales; family Rikenellaceae; genus Alistipes; species Alistipes sp. i18-0019-D1. Next base: position 2,832,766 of record NZ_AP031424.1, on the reverse strand, counting down.
TTGAAATCGCCGCAGACGATCCGCCGCGTGCGCGTCGCCCCCACGACCTGCGCGATGCTGTCGACCTGTGCGGCCCGAAGCACGCTGTTCTCGCGCAGCCGGGTCACGATGCTGCGGATTTTGGTCTCGCGCGCCGTGTCCGAGAGAAACTGGTGGCTGGTGATGAACTGGTTGTCCGAGGCGTTGATGGCCGTCGAGCGCAGGTGGTTGTTGAAAATCCGCACGGTGTCCTCGCCCACCATCACGTCGGCCCAAACCGAAGACGAAGGCGTCAGCACGGTATCCGAACGCAGGATGCGGTATTTGCTCAGGATGGTCAGCGTAGATCCGTAGACCGAGTCCGGGGCCTGCGTGCGGCCGAAGTGCGCGATCTCGTACTTCTCGCCCAGCAGCGTAAACTCCTCGGACTGTTCCGCAAGGCGGGCATTGAACTCCTGAAGGCAGATCAGGTCGGGAGCCTGCTCCTCGATCAGGCGCAGGATGTCGTCGACACTGCTCCGGCCGTCCTCGCCGTAGAAACTGCGCACGTTGTAACTCATGACCTTGACCGCACCGCGGTCGAAAGCCGCCTCTGCGGCATAGCTGCGGCGGATTTCGGGACGCCAGAAGAGCGAGACCTTGAAAAGCCCCGCCACCACGATGGCCAGCATCACTCCGGCGCACACCCAGCGCCAGCGGATGATCCAGTAGAGCGTCAGCACGACCGACGCGACGTAGACCGCGGGAGCGGCCAGCCCCAGCACGGGGAAGAACCACACGCGGCCCGGATCGACGTACGGGACGAAATAGGTGAGCACCATCGTCACGCCCACGACCAGGGTCACGAGCGTCAGCACCAGGTCGACGAGCCGCATGACGAGACTGCGGCGCCGTTTCCCCGAAGGGCCTCCCCCGTATTCGTTATAGTAATCGGAAGCCATCGCCTAAAAACGGATCGTTCCCCGGCGTTTCCACCAATGCAGCAGCAGGAATCCCCACAGCATGCCGCCCACGTGGGCGAAGTGTGCCACGTTGCCCACGCCCCTCCATCCGAGGAACAGCTCGATGACGGCATAGATGATGACGAACCACTTGGCCTTCATCGGAATAGGCGGAATCAGCAGCATGATGACCGCATTGGGGTGCATCACGCCGAACGCCAGCAGCAGGCCCATCACCGCACCCGAGGCGCCGACCAGCAACAGCGGCAGTTCGCCGAACGCCAGCGCCGTGAGGTACTGGATCAGCGCCGCCCCCACGCCGCAGACCATGTAGAAGGTCAGGAAACGCTGCGAGCCGAGTTCGTATTCGAGCGTGCGCCCGAACATCCACAATGCGAACATATTGAAGAAGATATGTTCGAAATTGGCGTGCAGGAACATGTAGGTGATGAACTGGTAGGTATGAAAATAGGGTGTTCCCAGCGACAGGGCGCAATACTGCATGATCGTGTCGCCGACGGGCAGCAGCGCCGTGGCCATGTAGACCAGTACATTGATGATTATCAAATTCTTGACCACCGGAGGGGTCTGAAAATAGCGGTTCATGCGTTTTAATTTTTGCAAATGTAACTCTTTTCCGCCGGATTATCCCAACTTGGCGCGCAAATCTTCCGGCGTGATCTCGGCGGTGATCGCCTTGCCCGAGGGCGAAAAACTGAAACTGCCCGTGTCGGCCAGCTGTGCGAGCAGCGCCGCGGCCTCCTCGCGCGACAAGGTCCGTCCTGCGCCCTTGGAGCCGGAGCGGGCCATCACGCCGGCGATCTTCTCGCGCCGCACGTCGGAGAGCGACACCGGGGTCGCAAAGGCCTGCAACAGTTCGAACAACAGCCGGTCCACCGAATCGGCGGGCATGTCGGCGGGCGTACCCTTCACCTCGACGGCCCCTTCGCCGCAGAAGTCGATGTCGAAGCCCAGGGCCGCGAACTCCACGGCGTTCTCCTCCAGGAGGGCGTATTCGTCGCCCGAGAGGACCAGCCGCTCGGGAAACAGCAGCTGCTGGCTCACCGACGAGCCGTTGCCCAGCATCCGGAGGTAATCCTCGTAAAGAATCCGCTCGCGGGCACGCCGTACGTCGACGACCACGAAGCGGCCGCCCAGCAGGGCGGCGACATATCCGCCCGGCAGCGGCAGCGCATCGGTGAATTCCGGGCGCTGCGGCATATCGAACCGCTGCTGTTCGGGAGCGGCCGACGAAGGGATGAAATCCAGGACGCTGTCGTCGAAACCGCCGCCCGAAGGGGTGATCTCGAAACCGCCGCCCGACTCGAACTCCTCGAACTCCCCGGCGTCCGCACCCAGCAGGGCGAATCCGCCCGCCGCGGCCCGCGGGAACGACGGCACGGCGCTCCGGCCCCCGCCCGTGCGCAATCCTCCGGCGGCACTGTCCGACACGCCTCCGCCGTCGCGGTAAGGCACGTCGAAACCCGTGAAATCGACGTTCGGATCGGGCGCCGAAGGGTCGATGTACTCTTCGCGGAAAGGGTTGTAGTCGCTGTTCGACATGGCCAGCGGCTCGCTGTAGACGGCGCCCTTCTGCAAAACGGGAATCTCCACCGTGCTGTCCCGGTCGAAATCCATCAGCGGCACGGCACCCGTTTTGGCCAGCGTCTCGCGCACGGCGGCGTTGACGATCTGCCACACGGCCTCCTCGTCGGCGAACTTGACCTCGGTTTTCTGCGGGTGCACGTTGACGTCGATACGCCCGGGATCGAGCGTCAGGTAGAGGAAATAGGAGGGCTGGCAACTCTCGGGAATCAGCTTCTCGTAGGCTTTCAGGATAGCGCTCGTCAGGTAGGTGCTCTTGAAAAAGCGCCCGTTGACGAACAGGTATTGCTCCGTGTTGCGTTTCTTGGCGGCCGCCGGACGGCCGATATATCCCTCGATGCGGGCGATCGAAGTGTCGGCCTCGACCTCCAGCAGGTTCTGCTTGATGTGACGTCCCACCACATCGACGATGCGCCCCGCCAGGGACCCGGCCTGCAACGTATAGACCGGTGCGTCGTTGGCGTAGAGTTCGAAGGCGATCTGCGGGTTGCAGAGCGCGATGCGCTGGAACTCGGCCTTGATCTGCGACGCCGAGGTGGTGCTCTTGTCCAGAAAACGACGGCGCGCCGGAACGTTGTAGAAGAGGTTGCGCACGAAGAACTGCGAACCCACGGGGCACATCACCGGGTTCTGCGCCACGAACTGACCGCCGTTGATCTCGGTCTCGGTCCCCACCTCGTCGCCCGCCTGCCGGGTGCGCAGTTCGACCTGCGACACGGCGGCGATCGAAGCCAGGGCCTCGCCGCGGAATCCGAACGTGTGCAGGGCGTAAATATCCTCCACGGCCCCGATCTTGCTCGTGGCATGGCGGTCGAAGGCCATGCGCGCGTCGATGGGCGACATGCCGCAGCCGTCGTCGACGATCTGGATCAGGTCCTTGCCGCCGTCGCGGAAGTTGACCTTCACCGAAGCCGCCCCGGCGTCGATGGCATTCTCCATCATCTCCTTCACCACCGAGGCGGGCCGGTTGACGACCTCGCCTGCGGCGATCTGGTTGGCAACGACCTCGGGCAATAATCTGATCTTGTCTGCCATTTACTCCTCGTAATCGTTGGGAACGACCGTGATAGGCGCATAGGGATTGAACCCGCCCTCCTCGACCTGCTGCGTTTTAGCCGCAGGTACGGTCTGCGCGCGCAGGAACACATCGGCCAGCTTCGGGTAGAGCAGGTAGATGAAAAGCATCACCAACACGGCCCCCGCGGCCATCTTCAGCACGCGGATACGCCCCCGCTCCTCCTCGTTCGAACGCCGCACCTCCCGGGCTTCGCGCTGGGTGCGGATGTACTGTCCGGGCTGGTACTCGCGGTCGGCATCCTCGGCGCGCTCGCCGCGCAGCTCGGCACGGCGCTGTTCACGAGCCTCTTTCTCGGGGTCGTAATAACGCGGGATATAGTTGAATTTATTCGCGTGTCGTTTGAAGGGTGTAAAGCCTAACATAACAGTAAGTTCTAAATTATTGCAACCGTAAGTACGTCCCGGAGGGGTGTCGTCACGGCGTTCCGCCGTGTATGCAAATCTGACCCACCCCTAAATCCCCTAAATCCCCGCCTCGGCGGGGACTTGTATCTGCCGCTATCGCGGCAGAAAGAATAACCCGGACGGCCCTAAACGAAAAATTCGTCTCCTCTACTTGGTAAAGGTACGAATTTTCCGCGGTTTTAGTATCTCTTTACCGGAAGAAACTCTTCATCCGTTCGAAAATATTCTGGTTCTTGACCGATTCCGCCTTCTGGAAAGAGGGCTGTGCGGCCAGTTGTTCGACAAGTTTCCGCTCCTCGGCCGAGAGCTTCGACGGAACGGTGATGTCCACCACCACCAGCTCGTCGCCGCGGCCGTAGCCGTTCACGTCGGGCAGTCCCTTGCCGCCCAGGCGCAGCACCTTGCCGGCATGCGTTCCCGGGGCGATTTTGATCTTGGCGCGCCCGTCCACCGTCGGGACCTCGACCGTACCGCCCAGCAGGGCCGTCGTCACGGTGATGTTCAGGTTGTGGATCAGGTCGTTGCCGTCACGCACCAGTTCGGGGTTGCGCTCCTCCTCGATCATCACCTGCAGGTCGCCGTTCACGCCGCCCTGACGCGCGGCGTTGCCCTTGCCCGTGACGGTGAGGACCATTCCCTCGCCCACGCCGGCCGGAATCTTGATCTCCACGACCTCCTGCCCGCGCAGCGTGCCTTCGCCCTTGCACTTGTCGCACGGCGCGGTGATCACCTTGCCCGTGCCGCCGCACGTGGGGCACACGCCCTGCGTCTGCATCCGGCCGAAGAAGGTGTTCTCCACCCGCGTCACATGGCCCGTGCCGTTGCAGGTCGAACAGGTCGAATAGGAATTGGCATCCCTGGCTCCCGTGCCGCCGCACTTGTCGCAGGCGACGGTCTTGTTGATCTTGAGTTTCTTCGTGACGCCGTTGGCAATCTCCGCCAGCGTCAGCCTGACCCGCACGCGGATGTCCGAGCCGCGGTTCACGCGCCGCCCCCCGCCGCCGTTCGACGAGCGGAATCCGCCGCCCCCGAAATGGCCGCCGAAGATGTCGCCGAACTGCGAGAAGATGTCCTCCATCGAGAACCCTCCGCCGCTGAATCCGCCGAAGCCTCCGGCCCCGCCGCCTGCCGCACCGCTCATTCCGGCATGGCCGAACTGGTCGTAGCGGGCGCGCTTGTCGGGGTTCGACAGCACGTCGTAGGCCTCTGCGGCCTCCTTGAATTTCTCCTCGGCCTCCTTGTCCCCGGGGTTTTTGTCGGGGTGGTACTGGATGGCCGCTTTGCGGTAAGCCTTCTTTATTTCGTCTGCGTTAGCGTTCTTCGCAACGCCCAGCACTTCGTAGTAATCCCTCTTCTCTGCCATGGTCTCACTCTCCTACAACTACTTTTGCGAAGCGCAGCACCTTCTCGCCCAGCATGTAACCCGTCTGGACGACGTCGATGACCTTGCCCTTCTTCTCCTCGCCGGCGGCGAACCGGGCAACGGCCTCCGAAAGATCGGCGTCGAACTCCTTGTCCAGCACCTCGATCTCGGTCACGCCCTTGCGGCGGAGCGCCTCGGTAAATTTCTGTGAAATGAGCGTCACGCCCGCCCGCAGCGCCTCCAGATCGTCGCTCTTCTGCATGGCGTCCACGGCGCGCTGCACGTCGTCGCGCACGGGCAGCATCTCCAGCAGCACGTCGCGGCCCCCGGTCTGCACCAGGTCCATCTTCTCCTTGAGCGTACGCTTGCGGTAGTTGTCGAACTCGGCCTGCAGACGGACGTACTTGTCCTGCCACTGGGCCACGGCCGCTTCGAGCGCCTTGGCGGCGTCGGCGTCGGCAGCGGATTCGCCGTCTGCCATTGTGTCAGTCGCCTCGTCGGTTTCATCTGACACATTGGCACAAGGCTCCCCGTCGCACGACGGATAGCCATCGCCGGGGGCGAACCCTTCATCGCCGCTAACAGCCTCATTATAAACTTTTTCCTTTTTCATATCTTGTGATTTTTCAGTTTTCTTCCCCTTATTCGAACAAATTGCATACCAACCCGGCTAAAAGCCGGGCTTCAAGGGCAATACCTGCATGCCGGGCATCGAACCGATCTGCGTGCTACCGCCCAAAAACCGCTTCACGGCAAGACGCCGCTATCCGATGATGAAAATGGCCGGACGCCTGTTCATTTCGGGCAGCCGACAGCGGCGCCACTCCCCGGCCGTACGGGTCTCGATCCGCTCGCCCGGAGCCGTGAGATCCACGGCGACGGTCAGGCGCGTCTGGGCCCCGAGCGTCTGCACCAGCTGCTCCATCAGCTTCACATTGCGGTACGGAGCCTCGATGAAAAGCTGCGACTGCCCCTCCGTCAACGCACGGCGTTCGAAAAAACGGATGGCTTTGACCCGTTCGGGCGGCTTCACGGGCAGGTAGCCGTTGAAAGCGAACGACTGGCCGTTCAGCCCCGAGGCCATCACTGCGAGGATGATCGACGACGGGCCGACGAGCGGCACGACGCGGATGCCGCGGCGGTGGCACGCCCCGACGACCGGCGCCCCGGGATCGGCGACGCCCGGTACGCCCGCCTCGGAGATCACCCCTGCCGAGCGGCCTTCGAGCAGCGGCGCGATCAGCTCCTCGATTTCGCGGCCGGCCGCGGTGTGCTCGTTCAGTTCGCGGAATTCCAGTTCGCCGATGGGCCGCGCGATGCCGGCTTTCGACAGGAAACGCCGCGCCGTGCGGGTGTTCTCGACGATGAAGTAGTCCAGCGCATCCATCACGGCCCGATTGGCCGCAGGCAGCACGTCCCACGGCGCCGTTTCGTCCGAAATCGGACAGGGAATCAGGTAAAGGGTTCCGGTTGCCATTACTCTTTGAGGTAGATTCGTTTCACACGCGACGAGACCGAGGTCATGATCTCGTAAGGTATCGTGTCGAGCACCCGGGCCATCGTTTCGAGGTCGTTGCCCGGCCCGGCGGAGAAGACCGTCACTTCGTCGCCCTCGCCGACGCCCGGAATGTCCGTGATGTCGATCATGCAGCTGTCCATGCAGACGCGGCCCACGATCGGCGCAGGCCGCCCGGCCACGCGCATCGACCAGCGTCCGCACCCCAGGTGGCGGTCCAGCCCGTCGGCGTAACCGATCGGCACGGTCGCCGTCACGGTCGGCCGCAGCAATTTCCCGGCGCGCCCGTAGCCCACGGCGTCGCCCGCTTCGAGACGCTTGATCTGCACGATGCGGGTTTTGAGCGCCGAAACCGGACGCAGACCCGCATTGTGCTCCCAGCCGAAGCCGTAAAGCCCCAGTCCGAGGCGGCACATGTCGAACCGCGCCTCGGGGAACCGCTCGATGGCCGCCGAATTGGCCGTATGGCGGATGACTGGATAGGGCAGCGACGCGGCTACGGCGGCGCTCATGCGGTCGTAGCGCGCGATCTGCTCCCGGGTGTAGGCATCCTCTTCGGGCATGTCGGCGCAGTTCAGGTGCGAGAAGACCGACGCCACCTTCACGGCGGGCATCGTCGGCAGCACCTCGCACAACCGCCCGATCTCCTCCTCCATGAATCCCAGCCGGTGCATGCCCGTATCGAGTTTGATATGAATGGGATAGCGGGTTTCGCTCGCATGCGACACCGCATCGGCGAAGTCGGCGAGCGAACGGAAACTGTATATCTCGGGTTCGAGGCGGTTGGCGATCATCTGGTCGAAACTGTCGGCGTCGGCGTTCAGCACCACGACAGGCATCGTGATTCCCCGCTCGCGCAGCAACACGCCTTCGTCGGCGAACGCCACGGCGAGGTAATCGACGCCCTGGTGCTGGAGCATCTGCGCCACCTCGAAATCCCCCGCGCCGTACGACCCGGCCTTGACCATCGCCACGAGCCGGGTCGAGAAATCCAGCTTCGAACGGAAATAATTCAGGTTGTGGATCATGGCATCGAGATCGACCTCCAGCACCGTCGTGTGGCTCTTGCGCGCCAAGGCATGCGCCAACTTCTCGAAACGGTACTCCCGCGCACCTTTCAACAAGACGGCACGCCCCGCCACGGCCCGGCGGCCGATGCGGGCGATGCACTCGTCGGTCGAAGCGTACAACTCCTTGTCGCAGCCGAACAGCGCGGCGTAGCGCTTCAGCTTCGGGCCGATGCCGACGAGCGTATCGACGCCTGCCCGCGCGACCATTCCCGCCACGCGGCCGTAAAGGTCGTCGTCGGTCAGTCCGCTCTGCGCAATGTCCGACAGCACGAGCGTTCGGCGGCGTGACAGCGCCACGCTGTGCAGGTAGTCGAGCGCCAGGGCCAGCGAATTGAGATCGAGGTTGTAGGCGTCGTTGATCAGCACCGAATCGTTGATGCCGTCCTTGACTTCGAGGCGCATGGCAACCTCGGGAGCCTCCGTAAACGACGGCGCGGGATAGCCCATCGCCGCGCAGAACGCCTCGACGATCTGCGCATTGCGGCGCGATGCCGCGTTGCCGATCACCGCCTCCGGAACCTCCGGACATGCCGCCGCATCGCAGAGTTTCCGCCCCGCGAAGCGCGAGGCGATCATGCGGCCCAACGGGTCGTAGTGACTGTGGTAAACGATGGTCTCGGCACGGTGGGCCAGAACCATCTTTTCGTCGCATTTCTGCTCCAGATTGAGGAAATTCTCCTGATGCGCGTCGCCGATCGAGGTGAAAACCACCACGTCGGGACGGATGATGCGCTCCAGCCGCGCCATCTCGCCGGGTTTCGAAATCCCCGCCTCGATCAGCGCCAGCTGCTCGTCACCCTCGATCATCAGCACCGACAGCGGCACGCCCAGCTGCGAATTGTAGCTCTTGGGCGAACGGTAGCACTTCATCCCTGCAGGCAGTTCCTCGGCGATCCACTCCTTGATGACCGTCTTGCCGTTCGATCCGGTGATGCCCACCACCGTCCCCCGGAACTGCGCCCGGTGGTAGGCGGCCAGGCATTGCAGGGCCGCGATGGCATTTTCCACCAGCACGTAACCGCACTCCGGCAGGGCTTCGAGAGGCCGTTCGACCAGAAAGGCCCGCACGCCGCGCGCATACATCTGCGGGACGAACGCATGCGAATCGTGATTCGCGCCGCACATGGCGACGAACAACGGCCCCGAGCCAAGTTCGCACGTCAGCGAGCGGCTGTCGGTCACCACCGACTGCACCTCGCAGTCCGTTCCGGAGAACCTGCCGCCCACGACGGCGGCGATTTGCGAAAGCAGATATTTCATAAAATACCTATTTTTTCTTTATACCTTTTGACCACAAAAATACTTAACTACGGTCTTCGCCCACGGAGTTATTACTACCTTTTGGTGGCAAAAGGTAGCGCCAAAACCATCCGCATGTCGCTTTCGCGGGAACAACCTCCAGCCCACGCTAAGCGGGTGCAGTAAGATCAAGCCGTTACAGCCTCCCGCTCCGGGCGCGCGGGCTTTCGGTTGTTCTTTCTCCGCTGCAAGCGATAATGCGGACTATTCCTCGCTCCAAAGACGGCGAATAACTCCCGCTTGGCAAAAAAGGCGTCAAGAAAGAGGCGGACTAAAAGCCCGAGCGGAGGGGACGGTTTGTTTACAAACCCGCGAATAGTCGCCCGGAGCCAGCGTTAGGCCGCGTCTTTTAGACTTTTTGTCGGCGGGTCGGTTTTTGAGGCACTTTTTGCCGAACCAAAAAGTGCCAAAATTCCGCGGGCGAAGACCGCGGTTAACAGTACTTTTTTGCAAAAAGTCTACACCGCAAAACCCGTCGCCACTATCGCGGCGAAATCACGATAGATCGAACGTCACTATCGTAATCCCCGCCCCGCCCCGGTCGGCATGCTCGTCCGCGGCCGACGCGATTTCAGGAACCGATCGCAGGTAACGGCGAATCTCCTCCTTCAGGGCGCCCGTGCCCTTGCCGTGGAGGATCGACACCGTGCCGACGCCCACCATCAGCGCGTCGTCGATGAAATTGCGCACCTCGTCCAGCGCCTCCGAAGCGCGCATGCCGCGCACGTCGATATGGTCCTTGAAGTTGAGTTTGCGCGACGAGATGTCCACCGAAAGGACCGTGCGGGCCGCGACGGGGCGTGTCGCCTCGCGGTACTCGTTGTTCGAAACCACCGTCAGCAGGCCTTTGTCCACCGTCGTAAGTATCTGCCCGAACGCCACCTGCGCCCTTTTTCCCTTCACCGACTGCACCACGCCGACCATCTCCTGCCCGGCCATGCGGACTTTCGACCCGGCGACCACCTCACGCGGTTTTTCGGGTTCCGGAGGGGTCTCCCCGGCCGCCGGCTTCGCACCCTGCTGCGCCTTGCGCTCGGCGCGCCGCTGGCGGCGGCGTTCGATGCGCTCGATCTCGCGGGCCACGGCGGCTTCGTTCCCGGCCTCGTCGGCCTTCTCGACCACCTCGCGGAAGTCGTCCAGCTCGCGCCGCGCCAGCCGCGTCAGCTCCTTCTCTGCCTGCGCCTCGCGGATCGTCTTAATCGTATTTTCGATCTGTTTGTTGGCGTCGGCGATCAGCTGCCGGGCCTCCTGCTTGGCCTTTTTCAGAATCTCCTGCCGCTCGGCGCGGATTTTCGCCAGCTGCTCGGCGTAGCTCTGCTCCAGCTCCTCGACCTTGCGGTCCGTCAGACGGATGCGGTCGCGCTTCTGCTCCCAGTAATGCTTGTCGCGGGCGATCTCGCGCAGCTGTTTCTCGATGTTGATGTGGTCCGACCCGGCCTTCTCGCTCGCCGCGCGGATGATCTCCTCCGGAAGCCCGATCTTGCGGGCGATCTCCACGGCGAACGAACTCCCCGGCTTGCCCGTTTCGAGGCGGAACAGCGGCCGGATATTCTGCACGTCGAACATCATCGCGCCGTTGGCGATGCCCTCCACCGACGAGGCGTAATACTTGATATTGGCATAGTGGGTCGTGATCACGCCGTAGCAGCCCCGCTCGAGCAGGCGTTCGAGGATCGCCTCGGCGATGGCCCCGCCGATGATCGGCTCGGTCCCCGACCCGAATTCGTCGATCAGCACCAGCGTGCGGTCCGAAGCGCCCGCCAGCATGTGCTTCATGTTCAGCAGGTGCGACGAGTAGGTCGACAGGTCGTTGTCGATCGACTGCTCGTCGCCGATGTCGATGAAGATACTCCTGAAGACGGGCAGTTCCGAGACCTCCGAGGCCGGAACCGGAAACCCGCACTGGAACATGTACTGCACGATCCCCGTGGTTTTCAGGCAGACCGACTTGCCGCCGGCGTTAGGTCCCGAAATGACGAGGATGTGCTTGCGGCGGTCGAGCTGCAAATCCAGCGGCACGATCTCGCGCCCCGCGGCCCGCAGCGTCTGCTGCAACAGCGGGTGACGGGCGTTTTTCAGCACCAGCCTGTCGTCGGTCGAGAGGATCGGCCGCACGCACCCGTTCTCCGAGGCCCAGCGGCCCTTGGCGCGCAGCATGTCGATCTCGGCCAGGTAGTCGCCCGAATCGGCGATCAGCCCCGCGTCGGGACGGATCGCTTCGGTAAACTCCGTAAGGATGCGCACGATCTCGCGCCGCTCGGCATACTCCAACTCGCGCAATTCGTTGTTGATCTCCACCACCTCGACCGGCTCGACGTAGAAAGTCTTGCCCGTCGCCGACTCGTCGTGGATAAAGCCGTTGAGTTTGCGTTTGTTGCCGGCCGAAACCGGAATCACGGCCTTGCCGTCGCGGATCGAGATCTGGGCATCGGCATCGACGATGCCCGCCCCCTTGGCCGAGGACAGTACGGCCTGCAGGCGCTTGGCCGCCTGCCCTTCGCGCTCGCGGATGGAGCGGCGGATCTCCTGCAGGGCGGGCGAAGCGTCGTCCTTCACGTTGCCGAAGCGGTCGAGAATGCCGTCGATGCGCTGCACGATCTCGGGGAACGCCGCAACGCCCCGCGTGCGGGCATGGAGGGCCGGGTAACGCTCCTCGCGGCCGATGATGAACGAGACGATGCCGCCGATCGCAGCCAGCGCCCGGCGCAGTGTCACGACCTCCTCCACGTCGAGGAACGAACCCTCGACGCGCAGTTTGGCGACGATGTAATCGACATCGGGGTACTCGCCCCCGGGGAAATCGTGCTCCATGTCCAGCACGAGGCGCATTTCGTCGGAGAGCGCCAGCCGCCGTTCGATCTCGCGCGCCGAGGTCGAAAAGCCCTCCGCAGCGAGCCGCTCGCGGGCGGCACGCATCGTGCAACGTCCTGCGACCTGTTCGCGGAGCCGGTCGAAACCTATCTTTTGCTCGAATGTAGCAGGGTAAATCATGGAATCGAAGTCATGTTTAAATATCGGCCGCCATTTCGCTCCGGACGGGTTACACCCACGGCCTTTGGCCGTGTATGCAAGTCTGACCCTCCCCCAAATCCCCTCCTCGGAGGGGACTTGTCGCAACGCACCCGGAATTACGACCGGAAGCGGCAGCGAACAGCACACCGAATGCAGCCCGAAAAAACCTATTTCAGCCTTTTCAGCGAATCCCGTTCGGCCCTGGCCGCGGCTTTGGCGGCTTTGCGCTCGGCCTTCTCCTGCATCTTCTCGGGGCTGCGCCCGAAAAGCGAGAAATGCACGTAGCGGCCGGGATACTGTTCGAGGTTGGCCAGCAGCGAGGCGAGGTTACCGCTGGCCTCGATCAGCGAATCGTAAAGCGCGGGATCGTTCATCAGCTTGCCGACAGTCCCCTCGCCCGCCCCGATCTTCGCCAGCAGGCCGTTCACCTCGCCCACGGCATCCGTAAGCCTGCGGGCGAACCCGGCGTCGGCCAGTTCCCCGGTCATCCGGTTCAGGCTGCCGACGATGCTGTCTACGCGCGGAGCGTTCTGGCCCAGCATCGCGGAGAACTCCGTAAGGTCGTCGACGGCGGCTTTCAGATTGTGCTTTTCGGCGTCGAGGATTCCTGCCATGTTGCCCGTGATGGCGTTCAGGTGGCTCAGCGTCCCGGAGATATTCTGCGAGTTGGCCTCCATCAGGCTATTGAGGTTGGTCAGCGTTCGCGAGAGGTCGGCCGTCACCTGCGACACCTTCTGCTTGAAGAAATCCAGCTCCGACCCGGCCACGTCCATCAGGTCACGTTCGCGCACCGAGCGCAGCGTGTCGCCCTTCTGGAGATAGGTGTGCGCCGTGCCGTAGGTGATCTCGATGGCCTTTCCGCCCATCAGCCCGTTGCTGTAAATCTTGGCCTCGGAGTCGGTCGGAATGTGGTACTGGCGTTTGACGGTGAATTGCAGCACGACGTTGTCGCTGCGCTGCGGATCGAACGAAATGCCCGTCACCGTACCGATTTTGACGCCTTTCATCATGATCGGCGACGCCGCCTGCACGCCGTTGATCTGGTCGTAGGCAGCGTAATAGACCGAATTGCGGCTGAAAATGTCGAATCCTTTCAAAAACCGGATTCCGGCCCACGCGGCAATGATCATCGTCACGCCGAAAATTCCGATTTTAACTTCCCTTCTCATATCTAATAAATCTTAATTCATAATCTTACCGCTTTCCCGCCATCGCCGGATGTTCCCGCGGCGTTCCGCCACGTTTGCAAGTCTGACCCACCCCTAAATCCCCGCCTCGGCGGGGACTTATCGCATGCGCCCGGAATGCGATTCCCTATTTCACAATTTGCGTTCCTTTACAACTCACCACGAAGGCCCCGGGGAATACCTTGCGCACCTCGGCCAGTTTCCGCTGTGCGGCTTCACGGGTGTCGTACTCGCCCACACCGTATTTATAGGGGAACCGCCCCTCGGCCTTGTACTCCTTCACCTTGCCGCGGTAGGCGCGGAACTGCGCCGAAGAGACAGGCACGGACGACGCCGAAGCCATCACCTGAATCGTATAGCGCAAGGGCTGTACGGCGGGTTTCGCAGCCGGTTTTTCCGGGGTTTCGGACGGAGCGGGCGCTGCGGCTTTTCCCTCCGCGGGTTTCTTCTCCGGCGCCGTGCCCGCAGCGGATGCGGGAGCCTGTTCGGCGGCCCCGGGTTTCGCCGACGTCGCTTTCTCCCCGGCAACGGCAGCCTTCGCCGAAGCGGCCTGCTCCTCCTCGGCCATCCGGGTCCCGAGCACGTAGGCCGAATAGTTGCGGATCGCCTGGTAGAGCGACCGGGCGATCTCGTTCTGCCCCTTGTCGGATTTCATGTAGGCCAGCTCCTGCTGGTTGGACATGAACCCGATCTCGGTCAGCACGCCCGGCATGTCCGTCGCATAGAGCACCCGCAGCAGCTGCGGCTTTATGCCGCGCGAATGGCGCCCCGCCTTGAGGTAGCTGTTCTGGATGCAACGGGCGAAAGCCATGCTGTATTCGCCGTAGGTGAACTGGAGATTCTGAATGTAAGCCCGCACGATGGCCGCCGTCCGCTCGTCGGACATGTCGATTAGGTCCTCGCGGTTGTTCTCGAACAGGGCGTTTTCGTTGTAGCGCTGCTCCTTCGAACTCTCGCCCATGATCAGCGTCTCGACGCCCCGCACGCCCGTCGCCCGGGGGGCAGCGTTGGCGTGGATCGAGATGAAGAGGTCGCCCCCGGCCTTGTTGGCAATATCGGCCCGCGCCTGCAGGTCGGCCGCCAGGTCCGCCCCGAGGGTCTTGTCCGTGGAGCGGGTGTAGACCACCTTCACGCCCGGCATCCCCTCCTCGACGAGCTTCCCGAGCTTGAGCGCCACCTTCAGTGTGAGGTCCTTTTCATAGACCCCGCCGTAGTGCGCGCCGGGGAATTTACCCCCGTGCCCGGCGTCGATGACCACGACTTCGACACCGTGCGCAATATTCCCCGCAAACGCAACGTTCGTAAAAATAGTTGCGGCCGCGAAGGCGAATAGCAGCAAAAGTCGTGTGCGCATATTTAATAGTACCAAGTGTAAGCTTTCTATAAATTTTTACCTATCTTTGTCGGGCCGAAAACGCGGCGGGAAGGGCGCAGAGCCTCGATCCGGGCGTTTTTGCCGACTTGTCGGCAAAGGTACGGAAAATTTTTGGGATTTTGGATAGAATTAGGGTAAAATATCTCTTGTCGGCGACGGTGATTCTGCTGTTTGCCCAGATCGTACTGGGCGGCGGAGCGCCCCGCACGACCCGCAATCCCGCCCCCGGAGACACCGTTCCGGTCCCTTCCCGCGCCGACACGATACGTCCCGACACGAGCGCCCGTCCGCCTTTCACCGCCCCCTCGCGCCGCGAGGCCCGGCGGCAGGCGCGCGAAGAGGCCCGGCGGCGCGAAGCCTTCAACGCCCTGTCGCAGGAGGAGAGGGATTCGCTCTTCTCGGCGCAGGTCGACTCGCTCGTGGCGCAGAAGGCCGATTCGCCGGGCGCAGCACGGCCCGACTCGCTCGCCGCCGACACGCTCCGCCGCGATTCGGTGAAGACGCCGCGGCCCGCAGGGGCGTTCCTCGACGACCCGATCACGGGCAAGAACACCGACTCGCTGGTCTACGACGTGCGCAACAAACTGGTCTACATCTACAACCAGGGCGACGTCACCTACCAGAACAGCAACCTCAAGGCCGACTACATGCGCATCGACATGGATTCGAAGATGGTCTACGCCTACGGCAAGCCCGACACGCTCGACGGCAAGGATATTGTCACCAAGCCCGAATTCACCGAGGGATCGGCCACCTACCAGATGGACACGATCACCTACAACCTCGACTCGAAGAAAGCGAAGATCAAGGGCGTGGCCACGCAGCAGGGCGACGGCTGGCTGGTGGGCGGCAGCGTGAAGAAGATGCCCGACAACACGATCAACATCGAGCACGGCAAGTACACCACCTGCGACCATACGGACCACCCCCACTTCTACCTGGCGATGACCAAGGCGAAGGTCATCCCCGGCAAGAAGGTGATCACCGGCCCGGCCTACCTGGTGATGGAGGACGTGCCGATCTACTTCCTCGGCATCCCCGAGGGCTTCTTCCCGATCAACATGGGTCCCAAGTCGGGCCTGCTGATGCCCACCTACGGCGAGGAGTACTCCAAGGGCTTCTTCCTGCGCGACCTGGGCTATTACTTCACGCTGGGCGAATACGCCGACCTGGCGGTGCGCGGCGGCATCTACACGCTCGGGTCATGGGAGGCTTCGGCCGCGTCGCGCTACATCAAGCGCTACAAGTACAGCGGCAGTTTCAACATGCAGTATTCGAATGTCAAGACGGGCGAAAAGGGCGAGGACGACTACATCAAGCAGAGCAACTTCCGCATCCAGTGGACCCACTCGCAGGACCCCAAGGCCAACCCGGGTTCGACCTTCTCGGCCTCGGTGAACTTCGCCACGAGCGGTTACAGCCGCTATTCGGCCACAAACCTCAACGACATTCTCTCGACGCAGACCAACTCGACGGTCTCCTACTCGAAGAACTGGGCCGGAACGCCCTTCTCGCTGTCGGCGAACATGGCCATCTCGCAGAACTCGCAGAACAAGACGATCTCCATCACGCTCCCCACGATGGTCTTCAACGTCTCGCGCTTCTACCCTTTCAAGCGCAAGGAGAAGCAGGGCAAGGACCGCTGGTACGAAAAGATCTCGATGCAGTACACGGGCAAGATGACCAACTCGGTGACCACCACCGAATCGGAGGTCTTCTCCAAGGAGACGCTCGAAAACATGAAGAACGGCATCGAGCACTCGATTCCCGTTTCGGCGTCGTTCAACCTGTTCAACTACATCAACCTCTCGCCTTCGGTCAACTACAACGAGAAGTGGTATTTCAAGAAGGTCGAGTTCGAGTGGAACCCCGTCACCAACCAGACCGACACGCTGCCGACCAACTACGGTTTCTACCGCCTCTACAACTACAACTTCAGCGTTTCGGCCTCCACGACGGTCTACGGCATGTACGACTTCACGAAGAAGAGCCGCGACCGCAAGATCCAGGCGATCCGCCACACGCTGACCCCCTCGATCGGCTTCTCCTACGCCCCGGACTTCAGCGACCCCAAATACGGCTATTACAAGACCCGCCAGACCGACTCCACGGGCCGCTTCACGACCTATTCGCCCTATGCGGTCAACGCCTACGGCGTCCCCTCGTCGGGCCGCTCGATGTCGATGAACTTCTCGCTGTCGCAGAACCTCGAAATGAAGGTCCTCTCGAAGCGCGACACCTCGGGCGTGAAGAAGATCAAGCTGATCGACGAACTGCGCATCAGCGGTTCGTACAACTTCCTGGCCGACTCGATGGGGCTCTCGAACATCCCGGTCTCGTTCCGTACGACGCTGTTCAACAATTTCGGCATCAACCTCTCGCTGACGCTCGACCCCTACCGCGTCTCGCCCGAGGGCAAGCGCTACAACAAACTATTCTTCCCGGGCCGCGTCGTCTCGACGGGCTGGTCGTTCGGCTATACGTTCAAATCGCGCAGCGACCGGAGCGAGACGGCCATCAACGACATCACGTCGATCCCTCCGGAGTACCAGAATCCGTTCTACGACCCTTACGGGCAAATGGACCCCGTGTTGCGAAGGCAGTACATGGCGCAAAGCTACTACGACTTCTCGCTGCCGTGGAACTTCGGATTCAACTACGCGGTCAACTACTCGATCTCATACACCAACAACGGCACGACGGGCTACCGGAAGAACGTCACCCAGACCGTCGGTTTCAACGGTTCGCTGAACGTCACCCCCAAGACGGGCATCACCTTCCAGGGCGGCTACGACATCAAGGCCAACAAACTGACCACCTCATCGGTCTCGATCACACGCGACCTCCACTGCTGGCAGATGTCCTTTTCGTGGATTCCGTTCGGCTACCACCGTTCGTGGAGTTTCAATATCGGCGTCAAGGCCGCGTCGCTCTCCGACCTGAAATACGACAAGTCGCAGTCGATGTACGACAACATGTATTAGCGCGCATACCCGTGTACCCACAAGAAAAGGCCCTGCATGTGCAGGGCCTTTTTTCATCGGCAACAGCGAAGCGCCGAAACCGCTATTTGCACGTCACTTCGGCCGGCGTGCGGTCGATGTAGTTGGGATAGCGGAACTGCGGCATTCCGAGGGCCATCACCGCACAGATGCGGCGCCCCTCCAGCCCCAGCATCGCGGCCAGCTTCGCCTCCTTGTCCTGCCGGACGGCCGTCAGCACGAACCCCATGTATATCTGGCTCACCCCCAGTGCCTCGGCCATCAGCGAAGCGTTTTCATAAGCCAGGTTCCCGTCCTCCGCACCGAACCGGTTCGCCTTCGGAGCATGGATGAACAGCAGGGCCGTCGCACCGCGCAGCACGCGGTCGCGGCCCTCGGCATATTCGCGCCGCAGGCGTTCGAACACCGGGACGTAACGGTATATCCCCGGCGCGAGGCGGCTCAGCCACGGCCGCACGAGCGGATGCAGCAGCCGCTTTTCGAGCCTGCCGAAAATCCCGAGCGTATACTCCGTGACGGCGCGCAGCTGCGCCGCGTCGGTCACCAGCGTGTAGGCCAGCCGGCGGGCGTTGCTCGCCGTCGGGGCCCGGTCGGCCGCCGCAACGATGCGGTCCAGCATCTCCTGCGGTACGGGACGCGCCGAAAGCGCGCGGTTCGAACGCCGCACGGCCAGCAGCAGTTCCACCTGCTCGGGCGTGGGCATCGCGCCGTAATCCACCGCATGCACCCGCTCCGCCGGAAACTCCGCATGGTTCACCGACCCCGTGGGGCAGGCAGCCACGCAATGCCCGCAAAGGATGCAATTCTCGGGTTTGTGCAGCGTCACACCGCCCCCGGCTTTTTCCTGCACGAAAATCTGCGAAGGGCATACCTTCACACAGCGGCCGCAGCGGATGCAGCTCGAATCATTCACTCCGATCGTATTCATAATTTTCCTATCTTTGATATCGTAACGGCACCTCTGTATAATATAAAACGACCGCCATGCATCCGGTCGTCATCCGCCCTTTCGGCGAACTGTCCGCCGGCGAATACCCCGAAGCGGGAATTCCCCACGTCAGAATGCTCCTGCGCGGATGAAAAAACAATCCGGCGGCAAGGTTCTCCCCGCCGCCGGACCGTCAGTCATCAATGTTTCACGCCCTCCATTTCGGCCGGGTCGTGCTTGTATTTGAAGACCACGGCGAAAACCACGGCCACCACGAGCGCATACCCCGCGAAGATGAACCACGAGTCGGGCCAGTGAAAGGCGTCGACCACGGCGCCCGCGGCATACGAGCCGAAGAAGGCGCCGAAGCCGTTGGTCATGATCATGAAGACACCCTGCGCCGAGGAGCGGATTTCGCGGCTGGTCTCCTTCTCGACGAACAGCGAGCCGGAGATGTTGAAAAAGTCGAACGCCACGCCGTAGACGATCATCGAAAGCACGAGGAACGCCGCGCCCGACCCGGGATTTCCGATGCCGAAGAACCCGAAGCGCAGCACCCACGCCAGCATCGAGATCAGCATGACCTTCTTGATGCCGAAACGCCGGAGGAAGAAGGGAATCAGCAGGATGCAGAAGGTCTCGGACATCTGCGACAGCGACAGCAGGATCACCGAGTGCTTCACGATGGCCGAATCGGCATACTGGGGCATCGTTCCGAAGTTCTGAATGTAGCTGTCGCCGAAGGCGTTGGTGATCTGCAAAGCGGCGCCCAGCAGCATCGAGAAGACGAAGAAAATGGCCATCCGCTTCTCCTTGAAGAGCGCGAAGGCCCGCAGGCCCAGCGTATCGACCCACGACTGCTTCTGCGCGCTGCGCCCGACGGGACACCCCGGCAGCGAGAACGAATAGGCCGCCAGCACGAACGACAGCAGGGCCGACACGTAGAGCTGCCACTCGGTGAGTTTGATCTGCACGCCCCCGATATGCGTCAGGTCGACGAACCACATGGCGGCGATGAACCCCACGGTTCCCCATACGCGGATGGGCGGGAAATGCTTCACGGTGTCGAGCCGGGCCAGGTCGAGGGCGTTGTAGGCCACGGAGTTCGACAGGGCGATGGTCGGCATGTAGAACATCACGCTCAGCAGCATGCAGCTGTACAGCGGGGCATAGTCCGTCTGCGAGGCCGCGGCGATGAGAAACGCGCCGCTGATGAAATGGCAGATGCCCAGCAGTTTCTGCGCCGGAATCCAGCGGTCGGCGATAATACCCATCACGGCGGGCATGAACAGCGAAGCGATTCCCATCGTCGCGAAGAAGCTGCCGATCTGCAATCCCGAGAAGTCGAGTCCGCCTCCCAGATAGGCGCCCAGCGAAATGAGCCACGAGCCCCAGATCGCATACTGGAGGAAGTTCATGACGATAAGCCGAAATTTAATTCCCATAATTTTCTGATTTTGTGTAAATTTTAAGTTTCAAGCGGTTTTTCCAGCGTAGATTAAAACAAATGTACGAAATTTTTTCCGGATTTTTCTTTGCATTTGCAAAATAAAGTTCTACTTTTGCATCACCAAAATCTATTGAGCTATGGTGTAACGGTAACACAACAGATTCTGGTCCTGTTATTCCAGGTTCGAATCCTGGTAGCTCAACGAAGCCCTGCATTCCCCGAATGCGGGGCTTTTCCGTTTCTTGCCGGTGTCCCCCTCCCCGCTCCGAACGGGCTGCAGAATCCGCGGTTCTCCTCCGGACATTCCTTTCAAACGAAAAGCCAAGCCGAACAATCCTCTCCCCAAATCGGAACACGAAAAGCAGCATAAATGTTAAAAATCGATTATTTTTCAGGCAACCTATTTGTCCGATAACAATATTTTGGTTACATTTGCTTTCGGAAATGAATCTTTTCGAAACTCATTTCCGATAAAAACGATCAAAATTAGAGCCGTGAATTTACTTTACCGCCGATTATTCGATCACCAGCGTCCGGTTACGGCACGAGCCTGCTCGTGCCGTGGAAAACTTGTAATTCTCCCCCCCCCCTCGCCGCGCCGAATACCCGGAGTTAAGTAAACTGTCACCTCTCGCGATTAACGCGTGCATATTGCCATATACGGCAATATGCACGCGTTTTTCATTGTGCCCGACCGACAGCCGACAACCTTTACCAAACCATAAAACGCGAAACTATGACCCTAAATCTACGAGAATCTCTGAACTTCATCCTGAAGCCGGCGCTGTTGCTGGCCGGGTGTTTCTGCATGGCGTGCGGCAGCGGCGACAAGCATGTCGACGATCCCGACGGTCCCGACAATCCGGGCGGCGGCGATGAATACGAGGACATACAGGTAGTGGACGGCAAGGTTCGTTTCTATCTCCGCGAGGCGGAAAATTCCGTCCGCAAGGCCATGGGAGCCGGCGAACGGGCATGGAGCAAATCGCTCGTCTCGGTCAACGGAAAATCCTATGCGGTCGAAAGCGATGAAAGCGGCCGCTACTACGTCGAGGCGAACGCGTCGAGTTCCGGAACCTACAACGCCATCCTGACCAATTCAAGTTCCTCCGGCTGGTACGGCTCTTCGGCCTATGCCGATGTGAAGCTGCCCTACTCGCAGTTCTGGACCGCCACGGCGGCATCGCTGCAATCATATCCCATGTACGGCTCCTACACCAAGGAGAACGGCAACAAGCTGGTGTTCGACGATGCCTTCGCCGTGCTGGACGTGTCGCTGACCGGGTCGGCCCGAATCGCCTCGGTGAAGGTCGAGAACCTCGCCGAAACCCCCGTGGCGGGCTTTGCTAATTTCCTGCCCTCGCGCGGCTACCTCTCGGTTACCGACGGTGTCGGTTTCGCCGTGCTGAACTGCACCGACAACGGCAAATGCGTCCCGCTGGACAGCGGCACGCCGAAGCATTTCTACGTGATGCTGGCTCCGGGCGACTATCCGTCGGGGCTGAAAATCACCGTTTCCGATTCGGAGCACCGCGCCATGGAGCACACGCTGTCGGCTGCGCAGCTGACGGCGGGGAAGGCCACGTCCGTAGCGCTGAAATACGCCCCCGACGCCGACCTGATGTTCTACGAGAGTTTCGACAATTTCGTCTGGGGCGGCAACATCATGGGCGGCCAGGAGTCGACGGGATACGCCCCGACGGCCGAAACCATCACCCCCAATACGGGAACCGGACGCGACGGCTATGCGGACTCCTACGAAGAGGTCGCCTACAACAACCCCGGCTCGGCGTTCATCCAGTCGAACACGTGGGACGAGATCAGCGGCAAAACGGTCGGCACGTCCCACCTGATGTCCGACTCGTACGTCGCGAGCCGCAATATCGCCGACTATACCTATATGTTCCGCTGCCAGGAATACCAGGGCTGCCTGGCCTGCGGCGCGGGGAACACGGGGCGGGGCATTTTCCAGACCGCAGCCCTGAAATCCATCGACGGCATCCGCTCCGTGAAGGTTTCATTCGATTTCTGCTACCAGTACGGCTCGACGGACCTCCTGCTGTTCCAGGTAGTGAACGGCGGCATGATCGCGTCGGCCTCCGTCGACGGCAAGAGCATCACCCTGACAGCCGACAATTCGGGCTACACGAGCGCCTCGGGGAGATACATCGTCGAAAAGAGCCACGTAACGCTCCCGTCGAGCGAAGCGGCCGTCAAGAAGTGGCACACCGTGGAGGTCGTCGTAAACAACGCGACCGACGGCACGATGCTCTACTGGGCCGGCAACGACGTGAGCAGCGGCGTGCACGGTTTCTACGTGGACAATATCGAGGTCCGCGCGCTCGGCGAGATGGGCCGCGGCTCCGACAACCTGCGCGTGCTTTACTGGAACATCCAGAACGGCATGTGGTCCGACCAGGCGAACAATTACAACAATTTCGTCGCCTGGGTGAAGAAATACGATCCCGACATCTGCGTATGGTGCGAATCGGCCACCATTTACAAGGACAATACGAATTCGGCACAAGCCTCCTCCGCCCGGTTCCTGCCCGACGGCTGGTCCGCACTGGCGGCGCGTTACGGCCACGCCTACGCGGCCGTCGGCGGCTGGCGCGACAACTATCCGCAGACCGTCACGTCGAAATATCCGATCGAGACGCTGCTGAAAATAACCGATTCGGACCAGGCGGGCAAACCCGTGTCCCACGGCGCCGCCATTCAGCAGGTCACCGTGAAGGGCCGGACGATAAACCTCGTGACGCTCCACACCTGGCCGCAGGCCTACGCATACGGAGTCGGCTCGGCCGATCAGGCGGCGAGCGCCGCCAACAAGGAGGGCGACAAGTACCGCGAATTCGAGATCAAGTACATCTGCGCGCAGACCGTCAACAATCCCGCATACGCCTCCCGTCAGGACTGGCTGATGATGGGCGACTTCAACTCGCGGTCGCGCGTCGACAACTGGTACTACGGCTATCCCGAGAACGACACCCGGCTGCTGGTCCACAACCACATCCTGGACCATACCGACCTCAAGGACATCATCGCCGAACGCTACCCGGGGAGCTTCATATCGTCGACTTACGGCAATGCCCGCATCGACTACATGTATGCGTCGCCCTCGATGTACGCCCGCGTGGTGAACGCACTGACCGTCATGGACAAGTGGACCACGGCGACCCAGAGTCCCTACGTATCCAATTTCTACGACCCGTCGGACCACCGCCCGATCCTGGTGGACTTCGAGTTGAAACAGTAGGTTTCCCGTCGCTCAACCGACCCAAACAAATAAACCCAATCTTAACCTTTTTACCAATTATGAGAAAAACATTTCTGACGAAGGGTTTCGTCCGTTTTTCACGTGGATTAGCCGGAGCCGCATTCATCGTGGCGGCAATCGGCATCACGTCGTGTGAAACGCATTCGAACTCCGATCGTAACGAATCGATCGAGGTCTACGCGGACCCGATCGCAAAAGAGCCTATCGACGCCGGCATCGTCGGCGTGACGGGCGGTCTCGCCAAACTCTACGTGGACGCCAACATCGACTTCGTCGCAACGTGGGAAGACGACGCCGCAACGCCGTGGGCCAAGGTGCTGGATTACTCTTCGACAGACCCCCAGACGGGACTCCGCGTGATAACCCTGAAGGCCAGCCGGCGCAGCACGACGTCGAGCTACTACACGCGGCGCACGGGCATGCTGATCCTGGCAGCCTCCGACGGCGAACTGAACTACAACCGGATAATCCCCATCCACCAAGGTTCCACGGCCCGCGTAAGCAACGATTTCGCGACCCTGAAGTACGGCAAAACCGACCCGCGCTTCACCGACAACGAAACCCCGATCGACAACTGGACCACGGCCCAGAAGAACCTCGGGTTCACCTCCACGACGATCGAAGGGGAGGAGGTCGCCCACTGCTACGGCAAGAACGGTTACCTGAAACTTGGCGACGACAAGGGCCACGGGGCCGACCTGATTTCGCCCTACACCAACACGCTCCGCAGCGACTCGCTGCTGATGGTTTCGTTCCGGGCCGTGGCCTACACCGATTACATGACCGGCGCCCGCGACGACAACAAGATCACGGTCGAGGTGCTCGGCGGGGGCGTCATCCGCGATTTCGCCCAATCCGAGAAGACCACGATCGACCTCGAGGCCGGCTATTACGACATTTCGAGCGAGGAGTTCCCCGAAGACATGTGGGAAGGTCACGATTTCCTCGTCTTCGTCGCCGGCACGAAAGCCAACCCGATTACGGCCAACACGCGGGTCCGCATCATCTGCGGCTCCCTCACGCAAACCTCTGCCAACAACAACCGCATTTACCTCGACAATTTCTACATCCGCCGCCTGCAGGAGGTCGAGGAGGACTACTTCGCCGAGAACAACGGCAGCGGCAGGGACATCATCCTGGGAGCGCCTTTCGACGAGGAGGGACAAGAGTAAAAAGAGGAACAAGTCGTTTCAACAAAAAAAAGCCTAAAATGAATAAAATTCTTCACTCAATAAGAGCATCCGTCCGAGTGATGTCGCTGGTGGCGGTACTGATACTGCTCGCGGCGCACACGGCGCCGGCAACGGCTCAGCAAAAGACCCAGACTGTCAGCGGTACCATCCTCGACCCGGACGGCAACCCGCTGATCGGCGCCACGGTCGTGGTCGTCAAAGGCACGCAGGGCGCAGTCACCGATGTCAAAGGCAAATTCACCATCAAGGCCAAGTCTTCGGACAGCCTCCAGATTTCGTATCTGGGTTACAAAACCGAGACCGTGAACGTGGGTTCGCGGACGAACATCACCGTCAGGATGGAGAAGGACTCCACCACCGACATCGACGAAATCGTGGTCATCGGTTACGGCCAGGTCGCCAAAAAGGACCTGACCGGTTCGGTCGCGACGGTCAAGATGAACGACATCAAGGACGTACCGGTTCTTTCGGTCGACAACGCCCTCCAGGGACGTATCGCCGGAGCCGACTTCATGTCGACCACCGGTGAGCCGGGCGCCACGACCACCATCCGCATCCGCGGCACGCGCTCGATCAACGCATCGAACGAGCCGCTGATCGTCGTCGACGGCGTGATGGACGCCATCCACGACCTGAACGACATCAACTCCGACGACATCGCGGGCATATCGGTCCTCAAGGACGCCTCCTCGACGGCGATCTACGGTTCGCGCGGTGCCAACGGCGTCATCCTCATCACCACCAAGCGGGGTCTCGGCTCCAAGGGCAAGGTCAACATCACCTTCAAGACCGACATGGGCTTCTCCCAGCTGCCCCGTCAGCTCGACATCATGAACGCGGCGGAATTCGCGCAGTACCGCAACGATTACGCCTATTTCGGGGGCGACGCCAACCACCCCGACGTAGGCAAGGACACGCCCCTCTCCGGTTCGGTCTATTCCGACCCGCTCTCGCTGGGCGAAGGGACGAACTGGATCAAGGAGATCACCCGCACGGCCCTCTATTCCAACTATGCCCTCTCGCTCTCGGGAACCAACGACAAATCGTCGTATTACGCTTCGTTCTCCTACAACGACACCGAAGGTATCATCCAGGACAGCGGCCAGCAGCGTTTCACGGGACGTATCAACCTCGAACGCCAGTTGTTCAAATGGATGAAAGTCGGCTATACGGGTTCGTACACCTGGCGTCACAACGACCAGAACAAATCCTCCATCGGCGGAACGGCCTGGTACAGCAGCGCCCAGTATCTGTCACCGCTGCTCAAGCCGAACGACACGTATAACCCGCTGTATTACAACGGACAGAAGATCAACACGCAGCGTGCGCTGATCGACCTGAACACCTACTACCTCGAACGCCACTCGAACAACCACGCCTTCACGCTGAAACTGGAGCCGGTGAAGAACTTCACGATCAACAGCACCTTCTCCTACTACCTCTACCAGCGGCATACCTACCGTTACTATCCGGGAACCCTTCCCCTGAAGGGCGAGAACGAAGGCGGCGAGGCCTACCGCGCCGAGTGGGACGAGCACTCGTTCTCGTGGGAGACCACGGCCGGCTACAAGTTCGAGAAGAACGGCCATGCGTTCGACATTCTCGGCGGATTCTCGGCCTACAGTTTCGCCTCGCACGATTTCAACCTGAGCGGCAAAGGCTACATGGACGACGCCATCCTGTGGAACAACATGAACGCCGTGCAGGACAAAGAGACCTATTCGGCGGGCACTTCCTACTCGAAGAAAACCAAAACGTCGGTCTACGCGCGTCTGAACTACAACTGGAAGTCGCGCTATTACCTGACCGTGACGGGACGTTACGACGGAGCCTCGAACTTCGCGGCCAACAACAAGTGGGCGTTCTTCCCGTCGGCCGCCCTCAAGTGGAACATTTCGAACGAGAATTTCCTGAAGGACTGCAACTGGATCGACGACCTGTCGCTGCGCCTGAGCGCCGGTCTGACGGGTAACGACGCGATCAGCACCTACCGTTCGCTCGCCACCCTCTCCTCGACGACGGGCGGCTATCTGTTCGACGGATCGCAGCCCGTGGCGTTCTACCGCAGCCGCCTGGACTCCCCGGACCTCACGTGGGAGAAGACCACGGCCTACAACGTGGCGATCGACTGGTCGATGTTCAAAGGCCGCCTGAACATCACGGCCGAAGCCTACAAATCCAAAACGACCGACCTGCTGATGTCGCTGGCCGTTGCGGCCCAAACCGGTTACACGTCGCGCTGGACCAACATCGGCTCGACCTCGAACAAGGGTATCGAGCTGTCGGTCGAGAGCCACAACATCGTCCGTCCGAAGTTCCACTGGTCGACGACGCTCACCCTGTCGCACAACGAACAGAAGGTCGACGACATCGGTTCCGAGGACTTCATTTCGGCCTACGACTCGCCGGGCAACAACCCCTACATGATGTACGGCTACGTCAAGGGCTACCCGCTCAACTCGCTCTGGGGATTCAAATACGGCGGCACGTGGAAGAGCGCCGAGGAACGCGAGGAAAACGCGGTGACGAAAACCTACGTCAGCCCGGCCAACACCGACGGAGGCCCGCGCTACTACGACACCAACCACGACGGCGTGCTCTCGCGCGAAGACCTGATCTACCAGGGCAACGCCGACCCCTATCTGTACGGAGGTTTGCAGAACACGTTCTACATCCACGGTTTCAAGCTGGGCGTCTACTTCGCCTACTCGCTCGGCGGCAAGATCTACAACTATTCGGAGATCTACATGGCCGGTTCGCAGTTCGCTAACCAGTACCGCTACATGCTGAACGCCTGGCATCCCGTCCGGAACCCGAATTCCGACATTCCGCGGGCCGGAGCGAAAAGCGACGCCGCGCTTCCGAGCGACTTTATGATCCACGACGCTTCGTACCTCCGGCTGAAGAACGTCACGCTGTCGTACACGTTCGACCTCAAGAAAAAATGCTCGTGGATGAAAGACCTCACCCTGAGCGTATCGGGCGAAAACCTCTTTCTGTGGAAAAAGTACAACGGATTCGACCCCGACGTTTCCAGCGAGGGAACCTCGTCGACGCTGCGCCGTATGGACCTGGGCGCCTATCCCAAGCCCCGCACCATCATATTCAGCCTTCAGTTGAGATACTAACCTAACAGAATTAAGACGATGAAACTCAAACATATATTCTACACGGCCGCGGCCATGGCCATGCTTTCGTTCCAGGCATGTACGCTGGACGAAGACACATCGGGCATCTCGAATCCCGACGACTTCTTCCGCAAATTTTCGGAATGCCAGTCGGTCGTAAACGGATGCTACATTCCGATCAAGTCGATCTACACCTATACCTACATGATCGCCACCGAGTGCGTCACCGACATCGCCTACTGCCCGTCGGGAACGCTCGACGCCAGCCTGGACATCTCGCCCGCCGTGCCGCGCATGGGTTCGACGGTCTGGCGCAACGGCTACCTCGGCGTACAGCGCTGCAACTTCGCCGTCAACGGCATCGAGCGCGCCTATAAAAACGAGGTGATCAGCGAGGATCAGTACCACCAGCTGCTTTGCGAGGCGAAAACCCTGCGGGCGTTCTTCTACTGGACGCTGACCTGCTTCTTCGGCAACGTTCCGTTCTATTTCGACGACGTTACGGACAACGAGGTCCTGAGCCGGATTCAGGTACTGCCGCGCATGGATGCCGACGAGACCCGCAACAAGGTCATCGAAGACCTGCTGTCGATAGCTCCCCTGGCCCCGCAGACCCGCACCTGCGACAACGAAGCCGATCGTCTGGGAGCCTCCTGCGCCTACATGCTCATCGCCAAGATGGCCATGTGGAACAAGCAGTGGGACGTCGCGCTGGACGCACTGGAGCATATCGAAACGATTTACGGTTCGCTCTCGCAGTACGATTACGCGGAGAATATCCTGTTCCGGAACAAGAACACTCCGGAGTCGATCATGGAGATTCAGCACACCTACACCCAGGGCGGCCTCACCTACACCTCCAACGTGGCCTGCATCTGCCAGCCCTACCCGCGTGCGGCCAACTCGGCCATCTACGACGGCGTGGAGATTCCCGAACTCGGCGACCAGGCGACCGTTTGGACCGCGATGCGTCCGAACGTCTATTTCTGCCAGGGTCTCCAGTCCAAAATGAGCAAGGACATCCGCGCCAAGTACAACATGGCGTGGGGATACGAGGACAAGACGTTCAACAACACCAACACCCGCCCGTGGTGCGGCCCGAAGTTCTGGTGTCCGAACATGCAGTCCTCGGCCGACGGCAACAACTACAAGGTGTTCCGTTATGCCGACGCGCTGCTGATGATGGCCGAGTGCTATTTCTACAAGGAAAACTACGAAAAGGCGGTCGAATACCTCGACATGACCCGTACGCGCGCCGGTCTGTCCAACTACACCTACCGCACCCCCGCGCGCCTCGAAGAGGAGATCCGCAACGAGCGTGCCCGCGAGCTTTTCGGCGAATTCCAGCGCAAGTACGACCTGGTCCGCTGGGGCATCTGGTACGACGCCGTAACGGACAACAGCGACTACGCCTATCTGCAGCTCAACACGGCGAACAGCCGGATCAAACCGTGCCACCGCTACTACCCCATTCCCGACACGGAAGTCACCTACTCGAAGAACAACCTCGACAACAATGAATACAAGGCTTACGGCTTGTAATAATCCGAAACTTTCAGACGAATGAAAACAATATTCAATAAACAGAAAAGATCGGTTGCCGGCGTACTGATCGCCCTGACGGCCCTGACGACGGCCCTGACCGGCTGCCAGAAGGATTTCGAGCTGGACCTGCCTCTGGCGGTCTCGGCGCGCGAGCTTTCCCTGACCAAGGATGCCGGCTCGACGCACGTGCTGGTCTACTCGAACGGCGACTGGACGGCGCGCTTCACGCGCCCCGTGAAGTGGGCGTCGCTCAACAAGCTCCAGGGATACGGCAATAACGAAATCGTGTTCACCTACTCGGCCAACTACGGCATTTCGAGAAAGATCGGCGTCGTGTTCGAGAAAGGCTCCCTGGCCGACACGGTGATGTTCTCGCAGGCCGGGACCATCACCGACGCCTCGCTCTCGTTCTCGAAACCGGCGGTTACGCTGCTGATGTCCCGGTCGCAGATCTTCACGCCGATCAACACCAACCTGCGCTACTGCATCGACGACCTGGAAGCCACCGTCACCTATTACGACAGCGACGGCCTGCCCAACGATCCCGTCACCGTCCTGACCCGCGCTGAAGCGGAAGAGGGCGGAGAAGGCGGAGAAGAGGGCGGCGACGAGCAGCAGGCGCAGCCCGTCGATCCGTGGATTTCCAACGTCTCGGTCACCTACAAGGGAATCACGTTCGACGTCACGGACAACGACACCGGATTCGCGCGTATCGCCGATCTGACCCTCTTCATCGAAGACGCCAAGGGCGAGATCACCAAGTCGGTGCTCACCGTCACGCAGGGCATCGACAAACCGGCGCTCAAACTGGACAGCAATGCCGAGACGTACGAAGGTTACGCCCAGGATTGCGTGGTTCCGGCGACGCTCAACAACCTCGTGCCCTATTCCGACCAGATCGGCTACGACGTAGCGTACGACGTTCCCGTCGCAGAGGAGGCCGAGTGGATTCTGAAACCCGCGATCACCGACGAAGGGCTGACGTTCTCGCTGGCCCGAAACGAGGGTTCGGAGCCGCGCACCGCCACGATCCGGCTCAGCTTCACCGACGAACAGGGCAATTTCGTTTCGGCCTCGTGCAAAATCACCCAGAAGCCCTACCCGACCGCCACCGACTTCGCCACGGTGCGCGCCCTGGCTCCGGGCGAGATCACGCTCCAGCAGTATATCGAAGGCTACGTCGTCAGCGACCCGGACAGCAAGAACATCGTTTCGAGTCCCCAGACCAGCCAGTTCTTCTTCGACCGCGGCGAGAACGACCGGACGGCCTATATCGAGAGCCTCGACGGCAAGTGGGGCTTCTGCCTGAAGTTCGCCTCCTCCGAAGACAACACGCCGGCCCGCTTCTCGAAGGTGCGTCTCTCCCTGAACGGCGCCACGCTCGAAAAGAAAAACTCCCCCGAGTGCTACACCATCACGGGACTTACCGCGGCCAACATACTCGAAACCTCGACGCCCGACGAGTTCAAGATTCCGGTCAAGACGAAGACGATCGACCAACTCACCGACGACGACATCTTCACGTTGGTGTCGGTCACCGGCCTCGAAATCATGTGCAAGGACGGCGCCTACACCAACTGCACCGACGGCTATTCGTTCAAGGACAACATCAACCCGATCGGCACGGCCACTGCCCCGCGCTGGGACGTGGCCCCGCTGATGTGCTACGACAACACGGGCCGGACCATCTACATGCTGACCAATACGGCCGCTCCCTGGCGGCGTTTCAGTTCGGGCCGCGACCTGGAGTTCAACTCCGTCGTACCGCAGGGTTCGGGCACGTTCCGCGGCATCGTCGTGGCGGATGACGTCGCCCCGATCCGTTTCGGCGACCTGGGCCGCTACCAGCTGCGCGCCATGACCGCCGAGGAGATCGCGCTGACCGACGAACCGTTCTCGAAGACCGTCGTCGAGTGGAACTGGAACGACCGCAAGATCGACCTCATACCGGAGATCGGCGAAGGCGAAATCAATAAATACGGCGCTACGCAGGCTGCCGCATCGGACTTCAACAACGTCGTCTGCTCGGGCAAGGGCGGTCATGCCTCCGCCGAACAGAAAGGTCTGGTAGTGAACGGCGCCATCATGTTCACCCAGCAGTGGTGGGATTTCGACGCAGACGAGGGCAAATACTTCGACATTTCGTTCTCCACGCAGGGAATCAGCGGTTCGAACATGATCTTCGGCATCGTCTGGGGCCACGGTTCGATGAGCAACACGACCCTCTCCGGCCCGGCGCACTGGAATCTGCTCTACTCGGTCGACGGCGGCCAGACGTTCCAGGCCGTCCCCGACTGCCCGATCATCAAGAAGCGTTCGATCACGTGGTGGACCACTACGTCGCAGGATTCGACGCCGGGCTTCACCGAACACCTGCGCAAACTGCCCGCCGACTGCTTCGGCCGGGAGAAAGTGGTTCTGCGCCTGCAGGTGGCCGACAAGGTCACGGACATCGCTCCGGGCACATCGGCTTCGACCTACCTGACGAACCTCGGCATCGAGAAGGGAACGCTGTCGCCGTCCGTTGCGGCCGGTAACAGCCAGGCCCGTATCGGCACGATAACGGTACGCTACAACTAAATGAATTGCGGCTGCGCGGCGGATGCACCGTCCGCCGCGCACGGCCGGAAAAAACATCAACGAATAAAACGTATA
The DNA here is from genome assembly GCF_042852885.1 of Alistipes sp. i18-0019-D1. Classification (NCBI taxonomy): domain Bacteria; kingdom Pseudomonadati; phylum Bacteroidota; class Bacteroidia; order Bacteroidales; family Rikenellaceae; genus Alistipes; species Alistipes sp. i18-0019-D1. The sequence goes on along the minus strand of NZ_AP031424.1, from coordinate 2,800,756 downwards.
AAATATGAACTGTCGTAAATCGATATTTAAGTTTTTAGGCATTGCGGCCGTATGCGCGGCCTCGGCGGCCTGCAGCGTCGACGACGCCGACGACCTGGCCCTGGTCAAACTGGGCGCACTGGAGAAGGAGTTCGTCGTCGAAGCCGATGCGAACACGTTCGACATCGACATCTACGCCAACGGCGCCTTCCATATCGAGCGCATCGGCCAGGCCGACTGGATCAGCCTGACCTGCGGTGAAACGGTTGACGGGAAGGGTGCCATCACGGCCGAATGCGAATTCAACGAAGGCTTCAAGCGCAAAGCGGGCTTCGTGCTCTGCTCCGACGTAGACGCGCGCCGCGATACGCTCTATGTCAAGCAGAAGGCGCTCGTTGACGCGAAGATCGAGTTCGCGAATTCGTCCGTCACCGTCGCCGGAGCCGGCGGCGAGAACACCTCGCCGATCGAGACCAACGTCCCCTTCGAGGCGATCACGGTCGACATCGAGTATGCCAAAGCCGACAACGCCGACTGGATCAAGAACCTCGAAATCGTGGATTCCGAGAGCGAAAAGCGCAGTCTGGTCATCACGACCGAGACGAACACCGCCGACGAAATTCCGCGTTCAGCAGCCGTGTCGCTCTCCTTCACCGACGGCTGGGACGAGACCGTCTCCGTCGAATTCAACCTCCTGCAGCGCACCGCAAAGGAGACCCTCGGACGGCAGATCACGTTCGAGGAGTTCCGCCAGACCTACGCCACCAACAAGAAGGTCGACGACTACGTCATCCTCGAAGGCATCGTGGTGAGCAACACCAAGAACCACAATGCGGGCGAAAATCCGCAGAACACGACCTCCAAGATCGACTACACCATGTCGGACCGGACCGTCTACCTCGAAACCTACGACGGCAAATACGGCATCGCCGTCCAGACCGCCTCGGCCGGGGACAACGTCTTCGAACAGTACGACCATGTGCAGATCCTCATTCAGGGCGCCTCGGGCTACCTGGTCGAGAACCCCGACCGCTACGAACTGCGCAACGTCACCAAGGCGATGGTCATTTCGCGCATCGCAGGTTCGGCATCGGACGTTCCCGTGAAGGAGAAGTGGATGAACCAGCTCACCGACGACGACATCTACACGTACGTCACCCTGAAAGACGTCGAGTTCCCCGTCCGCAAGGGCGCGATCACGCCCATCAACGAGGGCTATGCGATCGGCACGAACGCAGACCGCATCAGCAAATACCCGCTGCTCGTGCGCGACATCAACGGCGACGACATGTACATGATGACCAACACCAACTGCGCCTACCGCAGCGACGGCACGCGCCTGCCCTACGGCTCGGGCAAGATCTCGGGCGTCATCGTCCACGAGCGTTTCTCGCGTTTCGAATGGCGCGACGGAGCCGACCCGGCCGAAATGGACGACGACCCGACGCTCGGCTTCATCGGCCGTTACCAGATCCGCCACCAGACCAAGGGCGACATCTGGGACAACATGCAGAACAGTGTCGAAGACAGCTTCTCGGCTCTGCTGACGGAGTACCGCTACTGGAATCCCGACGTGGAGAACAAGGTCCAGAAACCCACCTACGGAACGAACGGCTACCTGACGCACACCTACCAGGAGAAGTACACGGGATCGGCCAGCAAAGAGTACCTGCAAGGCACCTACCAGCAGCACATGTGGGGCGGCGGAACCTACGAATACCTGGGTCCCGTCGGCAACAACGCCTCCTATATCTTCGGAGCCAACTTCGGCAACAAGAACGGCATCGGCATCGTGATCGACCCCTCGAAGGAGAGCTGGAATCCGCTGATGGACAACCTGGTGAGCCACAACCCCGACGGAACGCTGGAGTGGTGCGGGCCCTATGCCGCCGATACGAAATACGTAGGCTGCGGCACGGGCGGCTGGACGAGCAACGAGGCGATCTCCACCACCTCGGGCCAGATCAACTACAGCGGCAGCACGGGTCTGCGCGGCAAGGGCAACGTCAGCGGCAACTGCTACACCTCCTTCGCCAACCACTTCTGGTGGGACGACGACACCGACCGCCCCTACGCCTGGCTGATCAACTTCTCGACCGAAGGCATCACGACGTCGCACATCTCGATGCAGATTTCCGTCATGAACACGCAGCAGAGCTTCTTCTCGCCCCGTTTCTGGTGTGCCGAATGGTCGCTGACCGATTCGCAGGCGGCGAAGGACGACTCGCAGTGGAACCTGATCGGCGAATACACCATCCCCGACGTTTCCGTCTGGTCGAACACGCTCTATTCGTCGTGCGTGGCCTACAAGTGCATCAATTTCGAACTTCCCCAGGAGATTCTCGGACAGCCGAACGTCTACATCCGGCTTCGCCCGACGAGCGACCTCTGCAGCGACGGCTCCGACTACGCCAACGCGCGCCTGAACCAGAGCAAGAGCGGCGCAGCCCTGGCCGCTGAACACTCCAGCAACCTCGAATATTTCGCCATCCGCTATAACAAATAACGGCATGTAACGAACGGTCGGAGCGGGGAGAGGACGACCGTCCTTTCCCCGCTTTTCCCGAAGGCCGTTCCATGCCGCAAACCGCAAGAACCGCAACCATGAAAAAACTGCTGCTTTTATTGGCCGCCCTGCTGGCGATATCCGCCGGCGGCATCTGCTGCTCGGATTCGGGCGACGATCCCGGAGAACAGGAAAAACCCGTCGATCCGACCCCTTCGCCCGACGACGGCGTCGACTGGTCGAAAATCGACCCGAAGGCCACCGTGCGCGGGGTCGTGACGTGTGCCGGCGCCGGCGTGCAGGGCGTCGTCGTAACCGACGGCGTGAACATGACGCGCACGAACAAACAGGGAGCCTACGGGCTGCGCACGTCGTCCGACAAGTCGAAACTGGTCTACCTGACCGTCCCGTCGGGATACGAGGTCGAATCCACGCGCGGGTTCATCCCCCGCTTCTACCGCAGAATCAGCTCCCCCACGAGCGTCGAGAAGGTGCAGCAGCACGACTTCACGCTGAAAAAGGTCAACAACGACCGCCACATCATGATCGTGTCGGCCGACATGCACATCCGCAACCGCGCGATGATCAAGACCACATCGTCGGCCACGCCGTCGATCTGCCCCCCGAAGGGCGAACTGGACTCCACGACGTTCCGCCGCACCTACCTCAAGGCGCTGCGCGACTACGTCAAATCGCTGCCCGCAAGCGTGCCGGTCTACGGCATGAACCTGGGCGACATGACGCAGGAGTCGCACTGGACCAACGCCAACAAGGCGACGCTGGCCAATTTCGTCAACGTCTGCGAACGCGGGGGCATGCCGATCCAGACCTTCCACGCCATCGGCAACCACGACCACGACATGGCCGTGCAAAACATCGCCGGCGACGACGACTCGGAAGCCGAACTGGCCTATATCTCCGCGCTCGGACCGACGTACTACGCCGTCAACATCGGCAAGGTGCACTACGTCGTCTTCGACAATACGCAGTATATCAACACCGGCGGCGACCGTTCGTACACCGTCCGCCTCAACCAACGCCAGATGGACTGGGCGCAGAAGGACGCCGACTACATGCCGTCGGGTGTCGAGCGCATCGTGATCGCATGGCATTGCCCGGCCTTCCGCCGCAACCCGGGGGCCTCGTCGCTAAATCCGATGGACAACGCCGACGAATTGCTCGACATCTACAAGGACAAGCAGCTGCCCGTCACGATCTGGTCGGGCCACAACCACATCGCCGAAACGGTCACCGTACCGCGCAGCGACATGACCGTGACCGAGTACACGCACCCGTGCGTGTGCGGTGCATGGTGGTATTTCCCGCTCTGTCACGACGGCGCCCCGGCGACGTTCACCCGTTACGATTTCAGCGGCGGAACGATCACGGAACGGCGGAGCGTGAATTTCAGCAACGCGAACGAGCAGTATTACCGGGTTTACAATTCAGGTCTGAAGAATGCCGAAGGCAAGCCGGTCGTGCGCCTCAACGTCTGGGACTGGCATCCGACGTGGAAATTCGAATGCCGCGAAAACGGGGTCGCGGTTCCCTCCTCGCAGCTGAAGGCGGTCCGGGAGTACGACGACTATTACGTCACGGTCCACGACGCCTGCGGCAACGGCATCTCCTCGTTCAGTTTCCTCGACAAATACCGCACCGACCACATGCTCGAATACACGCCCGTAACGCCGTCCGCCGAGATCCGGATAACCGCCACCGACGAATACGGCCGCCAGCTCTTCACCGTCACCACGAAGGCGGAGAGCTGACCGGACGCAGGTCCGGCATGAAACGAAGCGTCCCGGGGCATTCGCTCCGGGACGCTTTTCAATCATCGTACAATCCCCTACTTCGTCACGCAGATGTTGTCGATGAACCAGCGCGAGAACTCGCCCGAAGCGGGTTCGCTCGTGAAGCGCAGAGCCGTGGAGGCCGTCGCACCGTCGATCGTCAGCGTGAAGTTTTTGAATTTAGTGTAGGTCAGACCGCTCACGACCTTCTTCGCCGCACCGTCGATCGTGCCGCCGCCGATCACCTCGACGACCACCGACTTCAGATCGCCGTTCATGTCCTTGGCGCCGCTGTTCGAGTGTACCGAAGTGTTCTTGTAGGCCATGGCGTCGAACGAAACCCGGAGCGTTCCCGAAGCCCCGAATGCGGGTGTCAGCAGCGATCCCGCGCTGTTCGCATAGGAACCCTGAGCGACGGTCTGCGTCTCCACGAAGCCGATCTGGGCATACCCGGGACGCTGGCGGACGTTCGTACCCGACAAGCCGTTCTTCGCCCCGGCGTCCCATACCGAGATGTCGCTGCCGCAGAAATTGAGCATGCCGGCCAGCTTGTCGCCGTGGCGGTAGTCGAGTCCCGTCGTCAGGTTGTCGAACGGCTCGAAGTAGACGGCGCCGGCCGGTTTCTCGGTCGAGAACGAAGGCACTTTCTCCACGACGGCGCACGAGTGGAGGCGTATTTCGCCGCCGTTGGCCACCGTCCCGTTATTCACCGTGACCTGGTTGAACGGCGTCACGCGGATGTAGAGGGTTCCGCGGCGTTCCAGCGGAATCTGCGGCGTGATGTCGATCGTCCAGTAGAAGAAGTTCTTTCCGCTGCCCACGGACTTTCCCTGCGGGATGACGAAATGCGGTTCGTCCATCGGCGCGGGGGTGTACCAGACGACGTTGTCGTTCGAATAGGAGAGCGTCCAGTTCGCCGGGGCGGTTCCCGAGGCACTCCAGCCGAAGGAGAAGCGGAACGGTCCGTCGACCGACTCGTTGAGCGGGAAGGTGAAAAGCGCATAGTCCTTGTCTTTCCCTCCGGTCCACGACTTCATCGGCAGGTTATGGTGACCGCTGTTCTCGTTCCAGTAGCGGAATCCGAGGTTGCCGCCCGAGGAACTCAACTTGGCCGTGATGCTGGCGCCCGTGCCGTCCATGGCCGTCGCCGCCACGCCGTCGATGGAACCCGTGCCGTTCGACCCCGAGTAGAAGATGTACTTGCCGGCGCCGTTGGAGGCCGTCTTGGTCATGATCGAAAGCACGTAGGGCAGCGTGATGCCTCCGTCGAAGCGGGGCGAAGTCATCGCGATGTCGCCCGACGTGCAGGGCATCACGGCGTAAGCGCCCTCGTATATCCCGGCGATGCCGCAAAGCCTGCCGCTCCCGACGGGAACCGCGTCGATGCCGAACGTGCTGGCCTGCCGCGCGCAGAGCACGAAACGCTCGTCGTCCTGCGTCTGCACGGTGACGTTGTCGCTCAACTTCTTGTTCATGTCGCTGACCACCACCTGCACGCCGAGCGAGACGTACATCGACTCGTAATCGCCGGACATCAGCTGCTCATAGGTCACGGGAACCGCCGCGGGGGTCACCTGCGTCGTCTCCGTGCGGCTCACCCTGTCGTCCGCGGCGGGTTTCACCTCCATCACGCCGGTCCCGGGGTTCACCCCGACGACCGCCCCCTTCAGGTCGATCTCCAGCTCCTCGCCCGGCTTGCGGTAGAGCACCTCGTCGGTGCGGAGCGTAATGCCGCAGTTGGCTTTCAGGGCGCTCTGGAGCGCGATGCAGTTGTCGTAATAGTTATTGTCCTGGACGCTCGACACCACGATTCCGCGCATCTTCGCATCCTGCGTCACGGTGTAGTCTCCGTCGGCGGCCAGTTTCCGCAGGTCGGGGATCGAGAGATACCCCTCGGCCGTCGCCGAGGCCTGCACGAAGGACAGCTCCTCCGCGGCCGCGGCATTGCGCTTGGCCACAACGCGAATCGTCAGCGAACGGGAGCCGGAAGTATCGTTTTCGGCAATGGACACCGCCACGGTCGCCATGCCCGTGGCCTCGGTCCGCGAAAGTTCGGCCCACGAGGTGTCGTCGCCCGCGACGGAGATCGTCCAGTCGCAGTTGGCCTCGACGTCGAACGAGAGCGTCGTGGCGAACGACGGCGCGAGAATCGCGTGCGTGTTCAGCGCTACCCGCTGCATCGGCAGCGCCACGTCGTCCTTGCACGCTCCGGCCGCGAGCAGCAGCGCGAAGGCCGCCGCCGTCCGGAAAAAGCTATTCAAGAGTCTGTTTTTCATAATCGCTTACTTTTTGAGGTCTACCAGTACGGGAAGGTGGTCGGAGACCGTCATCACGTTGATCTCCTCGTACGAGGGCACGGCGGTGCGCAGCACCTCGTACGACGGCGAATTGCCCGTATAGACGAGCACGTAGTCGATGCGGCTCGGCGAGGTGGTGTTCACGAAGGTGTTGGCCGACGTGCTGATGATCTTCCACGATTCGAGCGCCGCAGCCGGCAGCTTCGACGTATTGAGGTCGCCCGCCAGATAGATCGGCTTGGCATAGGAGGCGTAGTTGGCGGCGATGTACTCGGTGACGATCTCGAACGACCGCTGGCGGTTCTCGTCGCTCTGGTGGCAGAAGTGCGTGGCGATGAAGATATAGTCGTCGAACTCGGCCAGGAAGAATTTGCGGGCCTCCGTGCCGGGCAGGTCGCCGGCATAGGTGGTTTTGGGAGCCACTTTGCAGAGGATGCCGATGCCGTAGTCGCCCCCGCGGTAGTCGATCGTCTTGCAGTAATAGGGCCGCATCCCCGTGCGGTCGGCCAACTCCTGCAACTGGTCGTTGGGATGCCACGTGGTGTTCTTGTCCAGCTCCTGCAGCGCGATCACGTCGGGGTCCATCAGCGAGATGACCTTGGCCGTGTTGTTGTAGTTCGCGCGGTCGGTCCCGGAGTTCTGGGTCCAGCCCTCGCAGCGGTGGGTGTTGTAGGTCGCCAGCCGCACCGAGTTGGGCAGACGGTCGTAACCCTGCCCGTCGTAGGGGTTGTCGGGAGCATTGGAGGTCATGTCCCCGAAATCGAAGTCGGAGTTGTCGCCCTCCAGCCCGGAGCAGGCCGCCCCGGCCAGCGCCAGGCAGCAGCCGGAGAAGGCGAACAGTATGAATCGCTTGATTTTCATAATCGTTCTTTTTTCAGGTTAGAAGTTCAGGCCGTCGTTCCAGCCGGGATTCTGCGTAATGGCGCCCTGGGTCAGCACCCGGTCGTCGGTGGGCACGGGATAGAGGTAGTCGCGCTCCTCGTTCCACGAACGGGTGTAATCCGTATGGATGACGATGTAGCCGCTGTCGCCCCCGCTCAAGAAGATCTCCTTGTTCAGTTCGTAGACCGCCGGGGCCGAGGTCGAAGGCTTCGAGCCGGACCAGATGCAGACGTCGTCCACGCCGTCGCCGTTGAGATCGTAAGAACCCGTGCCGGGGAAATACAGCCCCGTGAAGGGTTTTTCGAAACGCTTGCCCTCCTTCCAGCGCATGATGTCCCAGTAGCGGAGGTTCTCCATCAGCAGTTCGACGGTGCGTTCGCGGCGGATTTCGAGGATCACGCCCTTGTTGTCGCCCGTCACGTTGGCATAGCCCGTCTGCGGCGAAGCCAGATAGGGATCTGGATTGTCGTTGGCCTGCGTGAGCGAGAGGTTCGCGACGCCCGCGCGGTCGCGCAGCGGCTTGATCGCAAGGTCGATGTCTTCCTGCGTGAGAGTTCCCAGTTCGGCCTTGGCCTCGGCGTAGTTGAGCATCACCTCGGCGGCACGGAACAGCGGCAGGTCGTTCGTCGACGCGTTGTACGAATCGTACTTGGCCGACTGGAGGTACTTCACGAGCTGGTATCCGGTCATCGTCGCCGCAAGGTTCGGGGCCGACAGCGCCGTATCGTCGATGCGCTTGTACCCGGGCGTGCGGAGCGTCTGTGCGAAGCGGCCGTCCCGGTTTTTGCTCTCCTCCGAAAGCTGCATCGTCTCCCAGCCGGGCTGCGAGGTGAAGGGCGTGCCGTCCTTCATCAGATACATGTTGGCGATGTTCTTCAGCAGGCCGGGGCGTCCCATCGTGATGCTCGTGAGGTAGCCGTTGACGTCGTGCTTCAGACCGATGGCCGTGTTGTAGGCCCGGGCGAGCACGATTTCGGTGTCGAGGGCCTTGAGCGACGAAAAGAGGTTGAGATACGGCGTCGTTCCCGTCGTGTAGACCGAGTATCCGCTCTCGTCGATGAACCGCTTCGAGGCCGTCGCCGAGGCCGTGAGGTAGCTTTCCCAGCCCTCCAGCCCGTGATACTTGCGGAAGGTTCCCTCGAACAGGCAGGCACGGCTCTTGAGCGCCAGCGCCGTCCAGCGGGTCACGCGGTAGACCGACTTTTCGGCGGGCAGGTTGGCGGCGGCGAAATCGAGGTCTTCGATCACCTTCTGCATCACCATCTCGCGCGGATCGCGGCCCTTTTCGAAGAGCAGCGGATCGCTGGCGTCGATCGGACGGTCGACCCAGGGCACGTCGCCGTAATACTTCACCTTCTCGAAGTAGAACCACGCCCGGAAGAAGCGCGCCACGCCCTCGTATTCGAGCCGCACGTGCTCGTCGGTGCAGTTGGAGGAGTGTTCGAGGAAGAAGTTGATGTCGCGCAGCTTCTCCCACTTCCAGGAGTTCGCCGTCGCGGGCACGGTGCGGTTGCCCAGCACCTCGCTCGTGAGCGTGGTCTTGGCGATGATGTCGGCCGTCTCGCCGTAGATGGTCCCGGCGGCGGGGAATATCGTGTAGAAATCGTTGGTGTAGAGCTGACACTCCTCCTCCGTGCGGAAGAAGTTATCGGGTGTGAGCCTGTCTTTCGGGTAGCGGTCGAGCGCGTCCTCGCAGCTGCAAAGTCCGCACGCCGCCATACCGGTCAGTAGATAAAGAATGTATTTTTTCATAACGGCAGTCGCTTTAGAAGGTTAAGTTCAGACCCACGGAATAGGTCCTGCACCAGGGATAGACGTTCGACTTCTTGTCCGAATCGGCGGCGGCCTGCTCGGGATCGAGGAAATCGTTTTTCAGGGCGCTCCACGTGGCGAGGTTCTCGCCGCTGAAATAGACACGGCACTCCTTGATGCCGACCTTCGAGGTCAGCCGCTTGGGAATCGTGTAGCCGAGGGTGAGGTTTTTCAGCCGGCAGTAGGCCAGGTTCTGCAGGTAACGGTCGTTGGTATAGTAGGCCACGCCCTGCGTCGAGTTGAGCGACGTGTAGGCGCGGGCGCGCGGGAGGTAAGCATCGGGATTGCTCTCGCTCCACACCTGGCTCATGAAGTTCTTCGGGATGAAGGTGGCATAGGGACGGCTGTACGGACCCCAGAAGCGCAGGTTGTCCGCGCCGGGATACCAGTCGAGCCGGCCGATGCCCTGCATGAACACCGAGAGGTCGAATCCGTACCACGAAAGGTTGAGCGTGAGACCGTACTGGTAGCGGGGCGACGAGTTGCCGATCACGCGGCGGTCTCCCGGGTCTTCCAGCGTGCCCTTGCCGCCGTCGACGATGCCGCTCTCGTCCAGGTCGAGGTACTTGATGTCGCCTCCGCGGACGCCTTTTCCGTAGGCTCCCGTCGCGGAGTAATAGCCTGCGGCGACCTTCGAAAGGTCCACGCGCGAAGCATACTCGGCAGCCTCCTCGTCGTTGCGGAACAGCCCGTCGACCCTATAACCCCAGATTTCGCCGTACTTCTTGCCCACATAGGGGTCTCCGATCAGCCCCGAGGGGTTGTCGCACTTGGTGTACTTGGCCGTGTAGTCCGAGAACGACCCCGTGATGCCGTAGCTGAAGGTGCTGCCGGCGAGTTTGAACGAGTCGCGCCAGCCCAGCACCAGTTCGTACCCCTTCGTGCGGAGGTTGTTCGAGTTGACCTGCGGCTCTGCGGCTCCGTAGATCGAGGGCAGCGACTTGCCCTTGCCCAGGATGCCCTTCGTATCGCGGATGTAGAAATCGGCCGTCAGCGAGAGGCGGTTGCTGAACATGTTGAGGTCCACGCCGAGGTTCTTTGAGACGACCTTCTCCCAGGTCTGGTTGCCCGACACGGGATCGCTCACCGTGGCGTGCTGGCCGAGGATCGTACCGTCGAACGAATAGTCGCTCATCGAACCTTTGGTCGTGATGGTCTGGATGAAGTCGTAGTAACCGATCTGCTGGTTGCCGAGCGAACCGTACGAGAGCCGGATCTTGAGGTTGTCGACCGTCTTGCGCAGCGGTTCGAAGAACGCCTCCTCGCTGATGCGGTAGGCCGCCGAGAACGAGGGGAAGAAGCCGTAACGCTTGCCGCGCGGGAAGCGCGACGTGCCGTCGTAGCGTCCGTTGACTTCGGCCAGGTACTTGCCCTTGTAATCGTATGCCGCGCGGTAGAACCAGCCCATGATGGCGTATTCGTTACGGCCGCCGTTGAGCGTGAAGTTGGTCGTTCCCTTGGCCAGATTGAAGTCCGAGAGGTCCTCGGACAGCAGGCCGTCGTTGGCCGCCGTGAGGTCGCGGAAATACTTGGCCTCGTAGTTGTAACCGGCGATCAGCGTCAGATTGTGCTTCTCGCCGAAAGTCTTGTTGTAGGTTCCGTAAACGTCGGCCACATAGTAGTTCTGGTCCCAGACGACCTCCTTGTACTTGTTGGGGAAGCTGCCTTCGGGTTCGGTCATCACCTCGCCCGGATACTGCGAATACTGGACGTTGACGCTGCGGTAGTCGTTGTGGAGGTATCCCTGCGTGTAGCTGAAATCGGCCTTGACGTTGAAGTTCCTGTGCAGTTTGAACGTGGCTTCGAACGTCGTGGTGATCTCCTGCGTCTTCTTGTTGCCGAAGCTCTTGCCCTTCTGCATCATGGCGTTGTAACCGTCCATCAGGTAATGGGTCGACGACTGCGTCACCGAGGTGTGCGACACGGCGGTCCCGTCGGGATTCACCGGTACGAACGACGCCAGGGCGTGCAGCGTGGGTTTGCGGAAGTTGTTGTACTCGTCCTCGTAGCCGTAATACTTGTAGTTCGACTGGAAGAACTTGGTGTTGCTGGCGATGGTCAGCCAGGGTTTGATCTCGGCCTGGAGCTTCACGCGGAAGTTGTAGGACTTGAACATGTCCGGCTCGATGCGGTTGACGCCCTTCTGCTGGTAATAGCGTCCGCTGACCATGTAGGAGAGCGCCTTGGTTCCGCCCTTGATGTTGATGTTGTGGTCCCACGTCGGGCGGCTGTCGTCGTAGAGGTAGTTGTACCAGTCGAAGTTGGCCAGATAGACGTACTGCTGGCGGCCGTTGCGCTTGTCGGTGACGACCCACGGGCGTGCCGGGTTCTCGGTCTTGTCGTTGCGCCGCTCCCAGAGGGCCTTGTAGTCGGCCTCGGTGTAGGAGGTGTAGGGGGTATTCTGCGTGGCCATCATGAAGAAGTCGGCGATCTTGGCCGAGTAATAGCCGCGCGTCTCGTAGTCGGTCGAGGTCGTGGGGCTGGAGACGGAGAAATAGCCGTTGTACGACACTTCGGCCTTCTCGTTGTACTTGCCGCTCTTGGTGGTGATCAGGATGACGCCGAACGCGCCGCGTGCGCCGTAGATGGCGGCCGACGAGGCGTCCTTCAGGACCGTGATCGACTCGATGTCGTTCGAGTTGATGCGGTCGGGATAGGTCTCGACGCCGTCGATCAGCACCAGGGGGCTGCCGCCGTTGGGCGAGGTCGTACCGCGGATGTTGTAGGTCGCGCCGGCTCCGGGCTGTCCCGACGAGAGCTTCACGTTGAGGTTGGGGATCACGCCCTGCAGGGCGCGTCCGACGTTCGACACGGGACGGTCCTTCAGCTCCTTCTGCGACACGGTGGCCACGGCTCCCGTGAGATTGGCCTTCTTCTGCACGCCGTATCCCACCACGACCACCTCGTCGATGCTCTGCTGGGCATAGGTCAGCACCACGTCGAAGAACGTGCGGCTTCCGATTGCGGATTTGTAGGTGTCGAAGCCGATGAACGACACCTCGAGCATGGCTTCGGCCGTAAGCGCCGGGAGGGTGAGCGTGAAGCCGCCGTTCATGTCGGTCGATATGCCCCGGGTCTGCCCGGCGTCGGTCACGAGGACCGTGGCGCCGATCACGGGCGCGCCCTTTTCGTCCTTGACGACGCCCTTCACCGTCTGGCTTTGGGGCGCGGCGTCCTTGACGAGGATGATTCTCCGGTTCTCGAAACGACACGAGCAGTCGGGCAGCATCTGCCGCACCACCTCGGCCACGGGTTTGCGCACGGCCGCGACGGAGACGATCCGCTTGAGGTCGAAGTCGCCGTTATTGTAGAAAAACGTGTAATTGGTCAGTCGCTCGATCTCTTTCAAAACCTGTTCGACAGAGACGTTGTCCTTGGCGATGCTTACCGTGGGGGGGGAGTTTGCGCCCTTCCTCCCATGGTCAGTAAGAGCAATAGCAGGGCTACACCAAGGATTTTAGCTTGGATAAGTTTACGCATGGGTTTGTAATTTAGGTAATGGTCGAAATGGCCGGAACGGGTTCTGCGTTCCGGAAGTGAAAGCGGGAAAGTCCAGGTCCTTTTTACATAGGCGCGTAATTTTTAGGAATTTTTCGGTTGTTGGGGAATGATCGTTATGTGCCGCCCGGCGCAGACGTAGTCCATCTCCACGACGAGCGACATGGCTTTCAGAATCTCCTCGATGCTTTCGTTGCGGATCAGCTTGAACGACATGCGCACCTGCCGGGTCCACGCCTCGGGGGCATCGATCTCGACAGCGTACCAGCGTTCGAGGTTGGTGAGGATGTCGGCCAGCGGGGTGTCGTCGAACGACAGCGAGCCGCCCATCCACTGCGAATAGTTCTGCGTCGAAACCCGCGAGCGCGAGGCGCGCCCCTCCTTTTTGTCGAACACCAGCCTGTCGCCGGGCTTCAGCGTCACGGGCGCCGGCAGACGGCCGCCGTAGGCGCGGATGCTGCCGCTGCAAAGAATTGCCTCCGTGGTCGCGAACTCGGCGTAGTTGATCACGTCGAACTCCGTGCCGAGCACCTCGATGTTCATGTCCTCCATCCGCAGGATGAACGGACGGTCGGCATCGTGCCGGACCTTGAAGAAGCCTTCGCCGTCGAGTTCCACCACCCTGCGGCGGCCCGTCAGGTCGCCGTAATAGCGGAGCACGCTCCCGGCGTTGAGCCAGATATGCGTGCCGTCGGGCAGCACGTACTCGCCCTTGTCATGGGCCGAGGTGACGATGTTGGTTTCGATCTTCGTGCGCAGGTAGTCCTTCACCACGACGTAGTTCGTCCCGGCGGCCAGCAGCACGACGGCGGCCGCTGCCGCGACGTTGCGCCAGATGCGGCGGACACGGAACCGCTCGCCGCGGCGCATCGCCTCGTGGAGCCGTTCGAGCTTGCGTTCACGGCCTCCCGGCTCTTCGGCCCGGAGTCCGTTCCAGTAGTTTTCCAGCGCCCGCTCCTTTTCATCGCGCGAGGCGGGGTCGCGCAGCCACTCCGCGAAGCGCTGCTGCACCTCCCCGGGCATGTCGCTGCCGAGGAAGGTTTCGATAATGGTTTTTATTCGATTTACAGACATAACGATCTTTCCCGTTTCACCAATAAGACGGTTCACGCGGCCGTTACGCACGCCCGAAAGGTGAAAAAAGTTTTTAGAAGAAAAACAGGATCAGCGTGACGAGTTTGCGCAGTTCGGACAAGGCCCTCGAAATCTGATTTTCGACGGTGCGCGTGGAGATGCCAAGACGCCGGGCGATTTCATCGTTGGCGATGCCCTCCTCACGGCTCATGCGGAAGATGCGCTGCCGCTGCCCGGGCATCTTCTCCACCGCCAGCTGAATCAGCAGCAGCAGATCGCGGTTGTCCACGTCCGGAAGTTCGTATTCGGGCAGCAGATTGGTCTGCCGGGCGAAGTTGGTCCGCACCGCGCGGCTGTCGAAACGGTCGTATACGGCATTGCGGGCCATGCGGAACAGGTAGGAGCCGAAGGCCGTGACGCCGGCCATCGTGCTGCGGTTCTGCCAGATTTTCAGGAACAGGTCGTGGGTGATGTCCTCGGCCTCTGCCCGGTTCTTGAGCATGCGGCACAGAAACTCCTCGGTCTTCGCCGCATACCTCATGTAGAGGGCGTCGAACGACGCGCGGTCGCCGCGGGCAAGTTTTTCGAGCAGTGTTCTTTCGTCTTCCATGGGAAATAGCCGGTATGAACGGGGACGGGGTAAAAGTAGTAATTTTTTACTACTTCGTCGCGGCCCGTGCAAAATTTAGTCGTTTTTTCATTTCTGCGGCGGGCGGAAGCAGCGTTTCGGATTCCAGACGCCGGAGGCCTTTCGTTTCGATAATCGAAACGCCGCCTCCCGAAATAACCGATTATCGAAACCGGAACGGCGATAATCCGTTCGATACACGAAATTAGAACATCGTATTTCGGATTGTTTCGATTTTCGTCTTGGTTCGTCCGCCGAAATGGCGTACGTTTGTATCAGTTCCGAAAGGGGCTATGAAGAATTCAGTTTGCATGTAGTGACGCCCACAGAAGTTGGAAGGATTGCTTGACAGTGACGCAACTATGTTCCGCACATCCGGAGGCTTCGAGGGGAGGGTTGTGAAACCCTCCCCTTTCCTTTCGTGCCCGCCGGAGAGACTCCGCATCGGGAACGGGGCGTCAGCCCAGCTGGGCGACGATCTCGCGCTGACGCTTGAAATAGTGGATGCGCCGCAGCTCTCCGCTGCCGGATATGAGCGTCGAAAACCGGCTCTGGGTCTTGATCCATTTCTTCACGTATTCGTACATCAGCGGATCGGGCGTCCGCAGTCCGTTCAGCGAGAACATTCCGATGTTCACGGCCTGGTGTCTGCTGGTCGTGACATAGCTGTACGACGACTCGAGGTCGATGTCCGAAAGATAGAGGAAGATCCTGTTGCCGTTCTCGAACTCCCCCTTGACCGCCACCGTCTCCATCTCGTCGAGCATGGCGAAGAGTTCGTCCCGGAGCACGCGAACGCTCTCCTGCGAAATCAGGTGCATCTCCCGGTAGGCGCGCAGGGCGTTAAGCCAGTGCTTGAAATTGCTGTCGTCGAAGATCAGGTAGGTCGTCGCGACCGACTGCACCCACTTGACGTACTCCCGGCAGTTGCGCTGCAATTCCCCGGGGAGTTTCAGCTCCTCGAAGGTCCTCACGGCAGGGTTGCCCACTTCGTGCTGGTAAAGCCATTTGAAGAGCTTGAAGCGGTTCAGGCTGTCGTATTTGCCGTAGAACTCGGCAGGCAGCGAATTGGTCGCCGTGGCAAATTCGGTCGTGGGGTCGGACGCCACCTCGCGCATAAAGGCGATGTCGCGCTCCAGAATCTCGTTATAGGTTTCGAGCGGCGCCGTGAACTCCTTGAACTTGAGCTGGAACGACAGCTTGTCCGTAGCCGCCAGCCCCACCACCCGGTCGAGCGAAAAGTGCATCCGCGCGCACAGCACGCTGGCTTCTCCGAAAGTGAACGGCACTTCGCCGCGCAGCCTCCGGTAGGCGGCCTCGCGGCCTATATTCAGCATGTCCATCAGCAGTGAAGCCGGATTCGAATGCTGCGGCGTATGCGCATGGATCGCCTCGATCAATGCGGCATTCGATTTTTCAAGCATAGGCGTAGTCAACAAAAAAATTCTCTTCCCAAGCTGCAAAGATACGAAAAATAAATCGGAAACCGCAATCTGCGGTTCCGGACCCCGGGATACGAAAAGAGGAGGGCCAGCGGCGGCCCTCCTCCGGAATCGGCGAACAGATCGCCTATTTTCCCAGACCCATCTTTTCGATGAGAGCCTTGGTTTCGGGCTTGTGGCCGCGGAAACGCACGTAGAGTTCCATCGGATGCTCCGTGCCGCCCTTCGAGAGGACGTTCTCGCGGAACGACGAGGCCACCTCGCGGTTGAAGATGCCCTTCTCCTTGAAGAGCGAGAAGGCGTCGGCCTCGAGCACCTCGGCCCACTTGTAACCGTAGTATCCGGCGGCGTAACCGCCCGAGAAGATGTGGCCGAAGGCCGGGGCCATCGCCGTTCCGGGAACGACGGGCAGCACCTGCGTCGGGGCCATCGAGACGGCTTCGAACTGCTCCACGTCGCCCTCGAACGGCTCGGTGAGCGTATGCCATGCCATGTCGGTCATGCCGAACGACAGCTGACGCACGTTGGCGTAGGCCGCCAGATAGTTCTGCGCAGCGACGATGCGGTCGACGATCTCGGCGGGCATCGGCTCGCCGGTCTCGTAGTGCACGGCCCACAGGTCGAGGAACTCCTTCTCGGTCGCCCAGTTCTCCATCAGCTGCGAGGGCAGTTCCACGAAGTCGCGGTAGACGTTCGTGCCGGTCTGCGACTCGTACTTGCCCTCGCCCAGCATGCCGTGCAGGGCGTGTCCGAATTCGTGGAGGAAGGTCTCCAGCTCGTCGAACGTCAGCAGCGACGGAGCCGTTTCGGTGGGCTTGGTGAAGTTCATCACCAGCGACACCAGCGGACGGGTCTCCTTGCCGTCCTCGATCTTCGTGCCGCGGAACTCGGTCATCCACGCCCCCGAACGCTTCGACTCGCGGGGGAAGAAGTCGAGATAGAGGACCGCCATGAAGCGTCCGTCGGCGTCCGTCACGTCGTAGGCCGTCACGTCGGGATGGTACGCCTCGATCTTGTCGTTGGGCGTGAAGTTCAGCCCGTAGAGTTTGTTGGCCAGCATGAAGACGCCCTTCTTCACGTTCTCGAGTTTCAGGTAGGGCTTCACCAGTTCGTCGTTCAGGGCGTATTTCTCATCCTTGTATTTCTCGGTGTAGTAGGACCAGTCCCAGGGCATCAGCTGCCCCTTGAAACCGAGCGAAGCGGCGTAATCGCTCACCGTGCGGTAGTCGGCGTCGGCATAGGACTTGGTCTCGGCCAGCAGCTCCGCGAGGAAGTCGTTGACCGTTTTCGTGTTCTCGGCCATGCGGCGTTCGAGCACGTAATCGGCATAACACTTGTAGCCCAGCAGGTTGGCGATCTTCAGACGCGTATTGGCGATTTTCTTCACGATCTGGGTGTTGTCGAACTCGCCTCCCAGCGCTCTCGAATTGCTGGCTTTCCAGAGTTTCTCCTTCAGTTCGCGGTTCGACGAGTAGGTCATGAACGGCAGGTAGCTGGGATGTTGCAGCGTCACGGTCCACCCCTTCTCGCCGCGGGCCTTGGCCTCGGCGGCCATGCCCTCCTTCACGAAGGCGGGCAGTTCGGCCACCACCTTCGGATCGGTGATGTTGAGCGTGAAGGCGTTGGTCGCGGCCAGCGCGTTCTGCCCGAACTGGAGCGTCAGCCCCGAGAGTTCGGAGGTGTACTTGCGGTAAAGTTCCTTGTCGGCGTCGGAAAGAGCCGCACCGTTGCGTGCGAAACTCTGATAGGTGTCCTCCAGCAGTTTCTTGTCCTCTTTGCGGAGTCGTCCCGGATGCTCGTAGACCTGTTTCACCCGGGCGAACAGCTCGGGGTTGAGCGAAATGTCGTTCGACAGTTCGGTCAGCTTGGGCTGCACGCGCTGGGCGATCTCCTGCATTTCGTCCGACGTGTCGGCTTCGAGCAGATTGAAGAAAAGCCCCGCGATGCGGTTGAGCAGCTCGCCCTGACGCTCCAGCGCCACGATCGTATTGCCGAACGTAGGCTTCTTGGGGTTGTTCACGATCGCGTCGATCTCGGCGCGCGAGCAGGCGATCGCGGCGTCGAACGCCGGTTCGTAGTCCGCGAGTTCGATCTCGGAGAACGGCGGAGTCTCGTGGGGCGTGTTCCACGCCGCGAGGAGGGGATTCGACAGATCGAGTTCGGGCAGCTGCGCCTTGGGAACCGAATTGTCGGCGCAGCCTGCGGCCATAGCGGAAAATGCCATAATAACCAGTGCTTTTTTCATTTTATGTCAAATTATGCGGTTTCTTTTTCGATGGGTGCGAGTTTCAGTTTTCCCGGGCGGCGGCCGTTTCGGCGGCGGTCGCAGCGTCTTCGGCGGCCGGCTCGGGTTCATTCAGGAGGCCGCGGCCGCGGAGCATCGCCCGCTTGTCGGGGTCCTTGCCGCGGAAGTCGCGGTACATGGTCATGCCGTCCTCCGAGCCGCCTCGGGCGAGTATCTTGCGGCGGAAGTCGCCGGCGATCTTCTTGTTGAACAGGTCGCCGCTCTCGCGGAAGGCCTCGAAGGCGTCCTTGTCGAGCACCTCGGCCCACGTATAGAAATAGTAGCCCGCGGAGTAGCCGCCGTCGAAGATGTGCGAGAAATAGGGATAGCGGTAACGCGGCTCGATCTGCGAGATCAGTCCGCGTTTTTCGGTCAGCGCCTCGCGCTCGAACGCCATCGGGTCGAACGGCTCGTATTCGGTGATCGAATGGATGTCCATGTCCGAAAGCGACGCGGCGATCAGTTCGGTGGTCATGAAACCCTGGTTGAAAAGTTCGCTGCGGCGCAGTTTGTCGACGAGGTATTTCGGAATCACCTCGTTCGAACGGTAATGCACGGCATACTGTTTCAGCACCTCGGGGTCGAACGCCCAGTTCTCCATCAGCTGCGAGGGCAGCTCCACGAAATCGCCCTCGACCTCCGTGAGTCCGCGGTACTTCACGTCGTGGAACAGGAAGTGGAGCGCATGTCCGAACTCATGGAACAGCGTCTCGGTCTCGTCGAGGGTCAGCAGCGCGGGATTGCCTCCCGCCGGACGCGTGAAGTTGCAGACGATCGACACCACGGGCGCCACGCGTTTTCCGTCCTCATAGGTCTGCTCCACGTAGTTGCCGCACCACGCGCCCTGGCTCTTGCCGTCGCGCGGGAAGTAGTCGAAATAGAGCACGCCCAGGTGCGACTGGTCGACGTCGAGCACCTCGTAAGCGACCGCCTCGGGGTGGTACAGCGGCACGACGATCGGGCGGAAAGTGATGCCGTAGAGCCTGTTGGCGAGGAAAAAGATGCCTCCCTGCACGTTCTCCAGCGAGAAATAGGGCCGCAGCATCTCCTCGTCGAGGGCATATTTCTGCTTGCGGACCTTCTCGGCGTAATACCACCAGTCCCACGACGCGAACTCTCCCTCGGGGAAATCCTTCCGGAACAGCTCCTCCATCTCGGCCAGCTCGCCCTTGGCGCTTTCGAGCGCCGGGGTCCAGATCTCCTCCAGCAGGTCGTACACGGCGCCGGTCGTTCCGGCCATCTGGTCGTCCACGACGTAGGCGGCATACGAGGGATAGCCCAGCAGGCGGGCCTTCTCCGTGCGCAGACGGATGAAATCGTTGATCAGCTGTTTGTTGTCATACTCATCGCCGTTGTTGCAGCGGTTGAGGTAGGCCTTGTAAATCTGCTCGCGCAGGTCGCGTTTCGACGAGTAGGTCAGAAACGGGATCAGGCTGGGCTTGTGCAGCGTAAAGACGTATTTGCCTTTCCGGCCCATCGCCTCGGCCTTTTCGCGGGCCAGGTCGCGGGCCGTGACCGGAATGCCGTCCAGGTCGGACGAGGCGAGTTCCAGCGTAAAGTTGTTGTTCTCGGCGAGGATGTTCTGCCCGAACTTCACGGCCGTGAGCGACAGTTCCTCGTTAATCGCCTTCAGACGCGCCTTCTGCCCGGCGTCGAGCAGCGCTCCGGCGCGCACGAAATCCCGGTAGGTCTTCTCCAGCAGACGGCTCTGCTCGGCGTCGAGTCCCAGCGCGGCACGCTGGTCGTAGACGGCCTTGATCCGCTCGAAAAGTTTCCCGTTGAGACGGATTTTGTCGGCGTGGGCCGCCATCCGGGGCATTATCTGCTCCTCCAGCACCTGCATTTCGGGGGTGTTCTCCGCGGCGCAGAGCATCCCGAAGATCAGCTCGACCTGCGAAAGCATCTTTCCCGAAGCGTCGTAGGCGAGGATGACGTTCTCGAACGTCGGCGCGTCGTTGTTCGACGTGATGGCGTCGATCTCGGCCTCGTGCAGCGACATGCCGCGTTCGAGCGCGGGCAGGAAGTGCGCCGGCTCGATCTTGTCGAAGGGCGGCACGCCGTAGGGGGTCTCCCATTCGGCGAAAAAGGGATTTTCACCCACGGTTTTCCCGGACTTGCAGGATACGAATGTCATGGCCAGAAAAAGTGTTAATAAAGCAGTGATACGTTTCATCGATCGTGTTATTTTAGTAACTTTGTCGCGCATTATTCGACAAAGTTACAATAAAAATCTGTAAATAAAATAAATAATACGTCTCCAATCATGCAACTCTTTTACGCGCCGGACATCGTCCCCCCGCTCCATACGCTGAGCGAGGAGGAGTCGAAACACTGCATCCGCGTACTGCGGCTCCAGCGCGGCGGGCGCATCCATATAACTGACGGACGGGGCAATTTATTTTGTTGCGAAATCACCGACGACAATCCCCGGCGCTGTACCGTGCGGGTCGTCAGCGCCGAAGCCTGCTTCGAAAAACTGCCCTACGCGCTGACGATGGCCGTCGCGCCGACCAAAAATTCGGACCGTTTCGAGTGGTTTTTGGAAAAAGCCACCGAGGTGGGCGTCACGGCCGTCGTTCCGCTGGAAACGGAACACAGCGAACGCCGGGTCTTCAAGCCCGAGCGGGGCGAGAAGGTCGTCACCGCGGCGCTGAAACAGTCGCTCAAGGCCTACCGCCCCGTGTTGCACCCGCTCACGCCCTTCCGCCAAGCGGTGCTGTCGGCCCCCGAGGGGCGGAAATTCATCGCCCACTGCGCCCCTGCGCAGTCGTCGGCCGGGAAGGCATACCTGGCCCGCACGCTCCGTCCGGGCGAGACGGCCACGGTCTTCATCGGCCCCGAGGGCGACTTCTCGCCGGGCGAAATCGCCTTCGCGCTGGCCAGCGGTTTCGAAGAGATCACCCTCGGACAGCAGCGCCTGCGCACCGAGACCGCGGCCCTCGCGGCGGTGGTCATGGCAGCGGTGGTCAACGGTTAGGAATGCAATAAAACTCTGAAATATGTTTTTTCTCTACCTGCTAATCGCTTTGACAGCGGTGGCGGCGGCCATTTTCGCCGCGCCGCTGCGGCACAAAGTCTGGACAGCCCTGGCCCTCACGGCCGCCGGCGCCCTGTGGTGCTCGGCGCGCGCCGTCGGGGTGCTTGCCGGAGCGGGCAGCGCCCCCGTGTGGTCGATCCCCGGCACGCTTTTCGGCGGCGACACCGGCTCGATGGACGGGCTTTCGGCGCTGTTCGTCATCATCATCTCGGTCGGCGCCGTCGCCGCCGTGCTCTACTCGCGGGGCTACCTGGCCCACTGCCTCGCGGAGAAATCCCCGGCCCACATCTCGCTGCACTACACGGCGCTGGTGGCGATGTTCTACGCCATGCTGGGCGTGGTCCTTTCGGACGGAGGCTTCTCGTTCCTCTTTTTCTGGGAGCTGATGACCGTGGCGTCGTTCCTGCTGATCCTCTTCGACGCCCAGCGGCGCGAGGTCCGGCGCGCGGCGCTCTCCTACCTGATCATGATGCACATCGGCTTCGTGCTGCTCGTCATCGGCTTCGTACGGCTCGACGCGGCCTGCGGCGCCGCCACGTTCGGCGCGCTGGGCGACTACTTCCGCACGCAGCCCGGCCTGCCGCTGCTGCTGGTGTTCCTGGCGGGCTTCGGCATGAAGGCGGGACTTTTCCCGATGCACGTCTGGCTCCCGGAGGCGCACCCCGCGGCCCCGTCGCACGTCTCGGCCCTGATGTCGGGCGTGATGATCAAGACGGGCGTCTACGGCATCCTGCGCGTGACGGCCGCGCTGGGCGAACAACCCCTCCTGCACACCGCCGGAGTGATCCTGCTCGCATCGGGCGTCGTCACGGGGCTGTGGGGCGTGATCCTCGCGGCCGTGCAGAACGACGTGAAACGCCTCCTGGCCTACTCCTCGATCGAGAACGTCGGCGTCATCCTCATCGGACTCGGCGTCGCCGCGCTGGGCAAATCCTCGGGCAACCAGCTCGTCGCGCTGTGCGGCGTCACGGGCGCCCTGCTGCACACGCTCAACCACTCGCTGTTCAAGAGCCTGCTCTTTTTCGGCGCGGGCAACATCCTCTCGCAGACCCGCTCGACGTCGCTCGACGCGCTGGGCGGACTTGCGAAGCACATGCCCCTCACGGCGATCCTCTTCCTCACGGGCACGGCGGCCATCTGCGCCCTGCCGCCCCTCAACGGCTTCGTCTCCGAACTGCTGATCTATCTCGGGATGCTCGACGGCATCGCCTCGGGCAGCAACACCCTGGCTTCCGCCGCCGGACTGGCCGCGCTGGCACTGATCGGCGGACTCGTCGTCCTGGCCTTCACCAAACTCTACGGCACGGTCTTCCTCGGCTCGCCCCGCACCCACGAGGTCGCCGAGTCGTCCGAGGCCGACGCCTTCCGCATCGCGGCGATGGCCCTGCCGCTCGCAGGCATCCTGTTCGTGGGGCTGTTTCCGCGGGCGGCCGTCTCGGCCGTGACCCGTGCCGCGGGTTTCTTCCTCCGCACCCCGGCCGATGCCGCCGACTGGCTGCTCTCGCCGCCGCTCGCCGCCGCGGGACGCACGGCCTGGCTCCTGATCGCCGTCGTGGCCCTGCTGCTGTGGCTCCGCCGCCGCACGCTGCGCACGCGCACCGTCGCCAAAGGTCCCACGTGGGGCTGCGGCTTCACGGCGCCGAACGTCCGGATGCAGTACACGGGCGAATCCTTCTCCGAAGGGCTTCAATCCATCGCCACGTCGCTGACCCAGAACAGCGGCCAGGGCTCCCCCGTGGGCAAGGGCGAGATCTTCCCCGCGGCCCACTCGTTCGACATCGGCCACCGCGACCGCATCGGCCGGCTGTTCGCCGCCTGGTGGGTCGAGCTGCTGCGCGTGATCAACCAGCGCGTGATGCGCCTGCGCACGGGCAAAATCAACCATTACATCCTTTTCGCACTGGCTTTCCTGGGGCTGGTGTTCCTGTTGTCGGTATTTAACGTGATTTAAGATGGCAGCACTCAACACACTCCTTCTTCTGCTGGCGGCCCTGGCGATTCCGGGACTGATCAACCGCACCCGCGCGCTGCTCGCGGGCCGCAAGGGCATCCGCTTCGCCCAACACCTCTACGACGTGCGCCTGCTGCTGCGCAAGGGCGCCGTCTACTCCCCCACGACGACCGCCGTGTTCCGCGCGGCCCCGTCCGTCACGCTCGGCACGGCCCTCGTCGCCGCGCTGTTCATCCCCGTGGGCGACCTTCGCCCCGTGCTGTCGTTCGACGGCGATCTGGTCGCCTTCGCCTACCTCCTGGCCCTGGGCCGCGTGGCCCTCATCCTCGCGGCGATGGACACCGGAAGTTCGTTCGAGGGCATGGGCGCCAGCCGCGAAGCCCTGTACGGCGCGCTGGTCGAACCGGCGCTGATGCTCGTCTTCGGCACGCTGGCCCTGCTGTCGGGCTACACCTCCTTCGCCGCGATCTTTTCGGGCGACGCCGTGAACGGGGTGCAGTTGGTCGTGGTGCTGCTGCTGGCGGCCTACGTACTCGTGAAGATCGTCTTCACCGAGGCCGGGCGCGTGCCGGTCGACGACCCCCGCACGCACCTCGAGCTGACGATGATCCACGAGGTGATGTGCCTCGACTACTGCGGCGTCGACCTGGCCTACATCAAGATCGGCGGATGGCTCAAGACCGCCGCGCTGTCGGTGCTCGCCGCCGACGCCGTCGCCGCGACCTGCTGCCCCCGCTGGTGGGCGGCGGCCCCGCTCGCGGTGCTCGTCACGGGGCTTTCGGTGGGCATCGTCGAATCGACCCAGGCCCGCAACAAACTCGCCCGCAACACCACCTTCATCCTCACCGTCGCGGCACTGGCCGTCCTCGTGTTCTTCACGGGCTACCTGCTGCAACTTAACATCGGTCTGCAATGATACTTCCGCTGATCATCCTCTACGTCGTGACGCTCGTCTACCTGGCCATCACCGAGCGTTTCCGCACTTTCGCTTCGCTGATCGGCCTCCAGGGGTGGCTGCTGTTCGCCGTCGCCCTGGTGCGGCTGCACGCCATCAACCCCGCCGAACTGGCCTTCATCTGCCTCGAAACCCTGCTTTTCAAGGGTATCCTCGTTCCGGGACTGCTTTTCGCCGTCATCCGCCGCACGAAGATCAACCGCGTCTGGCGCTCCGGCTCCACGCAGTCCGGATCGCTGCTGCTGTCGCTCGTGGCGCTGGCCGTGAGCGCCTCGGTCACCTATTACATCGCCGACACGACCATCGACCTGGTGTTCTTCGGCGTGGCCTTCTACTCGCTGCTGAGCGGACTGATCCTGATCGTCATGCGCCGCCGGATCTTCTCCCACATGGTCGGCTTTCTGGTCATCGAAAACGGCGTGTTCCTCTTTTCGACGGCCATCGGCGTCGAGATGCCGCTGCTGATCAACTTCGCCATCCTGCTCGACATCCTCATCTCGGTGCTGATGCTGGGCATCTTCTTCACCAAGATCGACGGCAAGCTCCACGCCGACGACGCCGATTCACTCACCAACGTAAAGGACTGACGCCATGATCTGCTACCTCATTTTCAGCGTCCTCATCGCGGCGGCGGCCTTCACGGCCCGCCGCCGGAGCCTGCTGCGCCTCACGGGCGCGGCCTTCTACGCCGTACAGGCGGCCTTCGCCGTTCGGATCGTCGCCGGAGGGCTTTACGGCGAAACCTCGGCCGTGTGGTTCGCCTTCGACGCCGCGGGCACGCTCTTCTACTGCCTGCTCTGCATCGTCTCCGCCTTTGCCTTCTTCCACTCGAAGGCCAGCCTCCACGACTGCGACCTGCGCCAGACCCGCACCTACGCGGGCCTGCTGATGCTCCTGACCACAGCCATAGCAGGAGCCTATTTCGCCTCGAACCTCGCCGTGACGTGGATCTTCCTCGAAGCCACCACGCTCTGCTCGGCGGGCATCGTCTACCACCGCCGCACGGCGCAGGCGCTGGAAGCGGCTTGGAAATACGTCTTCGTCTGCTCGACGGGCATCGCCATGGCCTACCTGGGCATCCTGCTGCTGGCCGCCGCCACCGACTGCGAGTCGCTCGACTACGCCACCGTCGCCGCAGCGGCCCCGGGCGGCAGCGCTCTCTACCTGAAGACGGCCTTCCTGCTGATCCTCTGCGGTTACAGCTGCAAGGCCGAGCTGTTCCCGCTCTACACCGTGGGCGTCGACGCCAATTTCGCCGCCCCGGCCCCGGCCTCGGCCTTGATCTCCACGGGACTGGTCAACGCCGGGTTCCTGGCGCTGCTGCGGGTCTACAAGGTGCTCTCGGCCACGGAGGTCTTCCCGTGGGTGCGCTCCGTGCTACTGCTCGTCGGCGTGCTGTCGCTGGTGGTCGGCGCGCTGTTCCTACGCCGCACCAACAACTACAAACGCTTCCTCTCCTACTCCACGGTCGAGAACATGGGCATCGCGGCCATCGGGCTGGGCATCGGGGGCATCGGGGTCTGGGCCGCCGTGTTCCACGTCGTCTGCCATACGCTCATCAAGAGTAGCCTGTTCCTGCAAATCGCCGTCGTGCGGCAGGTCTACGGCAACTACCGCATCAACCGCATCGGCGACTACATCCACATCAATCGCGTGGGGGCCGTGGGGCTGCTCACGGGAATGGTCGTGCTGGTGGCCTTCCCGCCCTCGCCGCTGTTCCTCTCCGAACTGATGATCCTCAAGCAAACCATCGCCGACGGCCGCTGGTGGCTCGTCACGGGCATCATGCTGCTACTGTGCCTGGTCATCTACTTCTTCTGCTCGCGCCTGCTGCGCCTCTGCTACCAGCCCCGGCAGGACGAACTGCACCCCTCGGCGACCGACCGCGCACTGTCGTGGTCGGCGCTGTCGCTGCTCGCCGCCGCCATCGGCCTGGGGCTTTGGCAGCCCGCATTTTTCCGGGAACTGATCGACCGAATCGCATCGCTATGAATTATTACATAACCGACAACACCGGCGCCTCCGTCGCGCTGAACGACATCCCCGAAGTCTCCTATGCCGCCCTCTACGAGGACCTTCGCGTAAAACTCTCCGAGGCGCGCTACCACGTAGCCCACTATTTCGCCCTTCCGTCGGGCGGGAGCATGCGCTTCTTCCTGCTGCTGCTCGACGACGCCGAGCACCGCGTGCTGATCACTTCGCACACCACGGACTACTACGACGAGACGGCGCTCCCGTCGCTCACGGCCCTGCACCCGCAGATGCACCCCTTCGAGCGCGACATCTCGGAACGCTACGGCATCCGCTTCGACGGCATGCCGTGGCCCAAGCCGCTGCGGTTCCCCGCCGGGCGTTACGACCGCCGCAGTTCGATCGAGAACTACCCCTTCTACACGATGGAGGGACGTTCGCTGCACGAAGTCAACGTCGGGCCGATCCACGCGGGCATCATCGAGCCGGGGGCCTTCCGCTTCATCTGCAACGGCGAACAGGTCCTGCACCTTGAAATCGCGCTGGGCTACCAGCACCGGGGCGTCGAGGCGGCCTTCGAAACGACCGCGAACCGTCTGCGGCAGATGTGCCTCGCGGAATCCGTCGCCGGGGACAGCGCCGTGGCGCACGCCACGGCCTTCGCCCGGGCCGTCGAGAGACTCGCCGGCCGCGAAGTCCCGGCGGCGCTGGAGTGCGAACGCGCCGCGGCCCTCGAACTCGAACGCATGGCCATGCAGATCGCCGACACGGGCGCCCTCTGCATGGACGTGGGCTACCAGCTGGGACAGGTAGCCTCGGAGGCCCTGCGCACCATGACCATCAACACCACGCAGGCGTGGTGCGGCAACCGCTTCGGCAAGGGGCTGATCCGCCCCCTGGGAACCGACCACCTGCTGACGGCCGAAAAGGCGGCAATGATCCGCCGCAACGTGCGCGAGATCGCCCGCCGTTACGACGAGGTGCGCCGCGACATCAAATCGTCGCCCTCGCTGCTGGCTCGCTTCGAGCAGTGCGGCATCGTCCCGCGCGACGAGATGCAGCGCATCGGCGGCGTGGGCCAGGCGGCCCGCGCGAGCGGTCTGGCCCGCGACATCCGCACGTCGCACCCCTGGGGCGTCTTCGCCGGAGCGCTGCGCCACGAAAGCGTCGTCCGAACGCAGGGCGACGTGATGGCCCGGCTGATGGTGCGCTGCCGCGAGGTGCTACAATCGGCCGGATACGTCGACCGCCTGCTCGACCTCCCCGGACAGGAATACGCCAACGCCGGAAACCCGCGCCCGGACTACGCGGCGCCGCTGGCCCCCTCGTCGCTCGCGTTCGGGCTGGTCGAGGGGTGGCGCGGCGAGACCTGCCACGTCCTCCTGACCGACGCCGAAGGCCGCATCGCCGCCGCCCGCATCAAGGACCCGAGCCTCCACAACTGGCTGGCGCTGGCCCTTGCCGTGCGCGGCGAAGGGATCTCGGACTTCCCGATCTGCAACAAGAGTTTCAATCTCTCCTACTGCGGTCATGACCTGTAACCGGGTCGTTCAGCCCCCGCCAGGTCCCGGCCCGCAGCGTACCGCCGCGTTTGCAAGTCTGCCCCCCGCTTCGGCGGGGGCTTAACATACGGGCGAACCACTTCGGCCTTTCTTTTGCTCAATTTCAGGGAAAGAGTTGCCCATTAACCGGCTTTTCGCTAATTTTGTCAGATATATTCCATTCGTTATGATCTTTCCGAAAATAAAGGTGCTGCACAGCCACGGACGGCAGGCGATCCCCGATCTCGACGCCGTGGAGCTGACTCCGGAATTCCGGGGCCGCCCCTGCCTGACCGAAACCCGAGACGACGCCGACGCGCAGCGTGCCGCCGCAATGTGCCCCACGGGGGCCTTCACGGCCGCGCCCCTTGCACTCGACCTGGGGCGCTGCCTCTTCTGCGGCGAATGCGCGCGCATCGCGCCCCGCAACGTCCGTTTCACCAACGACTACCGCATCGGCTCGCCCACGCGCCAGGGGCTTGTCGTCCGCCCGGGCGACACCCGCGTGGCCTTCGACGCCGGAAAGGTGCGTCCCGAAATCCGCCGCTGCTTCTCCCGTGCGCTCCAGCTGCGCGAAGTCTCGGCCGGAGGCGACGCATCGGTCGAAATGGAACTGGGCGCCACGGGCAACGTGAACTTCGACCTCGGCCGCTTCGGCATCGGCTTCACGGCCTCACCGCGCCATGCCGACGGCGTGGTGGTCTCCGGACCCGTCACGGCCAACATGGCCGAGGCGCTGGAAATCTGCTACGACGCCGTCGCGGAACCCAAAATCCTCGTCGCCTGCGGTTCGGAGGCCTGCTCGGGCGGCCTGTTCGCCGACAGCCGCGCCGTCGACCGCACGTTCTTCGACAGCCACACCCCGGACCTCTGGCTGCCCGGCGCACCGACCCACCCGATGACCTACATCGACGGGATGATGAACCTGCTGGGCCGCAAAACCCGCCAATGACGATGCAGAGCCTCACGACCATCTTCGTCTCGTTCCTGAAAATCGGGATGTTCACCTTCGGGGGCGGCTACGCCATGCTGCCGCTGATCGAGCAGGAGCTGATCACCAAACGCAGGTGGATCGAGCAGAAGGAGTTCCTCGACCTGCTGACCCTCGCGCAGTCGGTCCCCGGCCCGATCGCCGTCAACACCTCGGTATTCGTGGGCTACAAGGTCCGCGGACTGCGCGGCGCAGCGGCAGCCCTGCTGGGCACGGTGACACCGTCGTTCGTCATCATCCTCGTGATCGCCGTCTTCTTCGCCGGCATCCGCCACAATCCCGTCGTCGACGCGGCCTTCAAGGGCATGCGTCCGGCGGTCGTGGCACTGATCATCGGCCCGGTGCTCTCGCTCTCGCGCGGCATGCACTGGACGATGCTGGTCGTCATCGCCGCCTCGGCCCTGGCCATCTGGTGGCTCGACTGGTCGCCGATCTGGATCCTCGCCGCGGCCGCCGCGCTGGGCATCGCATGGGAACTGACAATCGCTAAAAAGGTAAGGAAATGATCCTCTGGCAACTTTTCATCAGCTACCTCAAGATCGGATTCTTCGGATTCGGCGGAGGCTACGCCATGCTGTCGCTGATCCAGAACGAAGTGGTCGTGCAGCACCAGTGGATGACCACCGCCGAATTCGCCGACATCGTCGCCGTGTCGCAGATCACCCCCGGACCCATCGCCATCAACTCGGCGACCTACGTGGGTTACAGCGTCGGCATCCAGACCGGGCACACCTGGTGCGGCATCCTCGGTTCGGCGATCGCCACCTTCGCCGTCTGCCTGCCGTCGCTGACGCTGATGATCCTCGTGGCGCGTTTCTTCATGCGCCTCAAGGGCAACCGGCTGGTCGAAGGAGCCATGCGGGGCATGCGGCCCGTGGTGATCGGCATGATCGCCGCCGCCGCGCTGCTGCTGATTTTCCCCCGTAGCAGCGCCCCCGACGACCGGAACTTCATCGACGCCTGGAGCTGGGTGCTCTTCGGCGGTGTTTTCGTGGGTTCGTGGCGCAAGGTCAACCCCATCCTGCTGATCGTCCTCTCGGCCGCCGCGGGAATCCTGATTTACTACGTATTCCAATAACCCGACACACTATGAAGAAATCCCTGAAAAAACGGCTCAAAAACTGGAATGTCGGCGACTACGTCCGCCAATTCTCGATTGTTACGGGCGGCGTGCTGCTGACGCTGTGGCTGACAGCCCGGATCACCGACTCGGCCCGGCAGAGAGAGGTGCGACAGGCCATGCAGCTCGTCACGCTCGAACTGCGCGACAACCTGCAGGTCATCCGGGATTACAAATGGATGTACAACGACGAGAAACGGGTCGCATACCGCCTGAAGGAGCAGGACTTCTCGCTCGACGGCCTTCCCGCCGACACGGTCGACTACTATACCCGGCGGATCACCGGCGGCATGGGAAAACCCTACCGCTTCCTGACCGACGCGCTGGAGATGTTCAAGACGACGGGTGTCGCGTCCGACATCGCCGACAAACAGATCGTCATCGACCTTCTGCGCTGCTACAACGAACTCGGGGCGTTCGACAACTCGATGAGTCTCTATTACGACCAGCGCATGCAGGCCATCCTGCCCGAACAGATGGGAGAGACCCTGTGGTCGGCGGATACGAATATCGGCAAGGCATTCGGCAGGATGCTCGCCGGCAAAAAGGTGCAGAACTGGCTCGGCATGATTCCGAGGGCTTTCGACACGCGCTATTTCGAGGCGAACGAGGAAAAGCTCGAAGCGATGATCGCCAAACTGGAAAAACGCTACCGATAGGTCAGACGGCGGCCAGCACCGCACCTCCCGCCAACAACAGCAGCAGGAACGCGGCGAGAAACAACAGTCCCAGAATGGCGACCAGAATTCCGATACAACCCCATCGCTGTCCGCCGCCGGGCAGCGGGTCGGTCAGCAGGGCGACGATCAGTCCCACCAGCGGGGTGAAGATCACGCTTATCAAAAAAGCCCAGCCGAAACCGATGCGTCGGTGGCTGCCGATGATGCCCACCAGCACGGCGAGGAAACAGCCGCTCAAAATTCCGAATAGTACTGCAAGAATACTCATATCACGCGTTTTAATTCGTTTGGTTATCCACTGTTTTTTAACCGCAAAAGTACCAAAACTGCGTTGTAAACGCAGGGGTATTGCCGCTTTTTGGTCGGCAACTAACCGCGGGTTTCGCCCGCGGGATGTTATGTACTTTTTGGCCGCAAAAAGTACCAAAAACTCTCCGACAGATGCCTCCGCCTACTTCGTCCCGTCTAACGTTCGAAACGGGCGCCTATTCGCGGGGGCGCACGCGCCCCGGCCCCGTTTCTTATCACTTTTAGCCGGGCCTTCGTTTGACGGCTCCGGCATCGAGCCGGAATCTTTCGCCGCCTGTGGCGGCGTGAAGTTGTCCGCATTATCGCTTGGAGCGCCGTTCCCGCGAAAGCGACATGCGGATGGTTTTGGTGCTACCTTTTGACACCAAAAGGTAGCTACTCCCCGCGGTACTCGCCGCGGTTCAGTCTTTTTGCCGCCAAAAATACAATCCTACCGCGTAAACCGGTAATAGGTTCCCAACGGCAGCTGCTTGCCGGCCCGGTCGGTGAAACACAACTCGCCCCACTGCTCCTCGCGCGGCGCACCGAACGCCTGCCTCACGGCCGTGCGGGCCAGCGTCGACGAGAGACCCATCGAATAGAGGTTCAGAACCAGAAACGCTCCCCGGGGTTCGAGCAGCTGCGCGCAGCACTCCAGCATTTCGCCGATGTTGTCCTCCAGAATCCACCGCTCGCCGTCGGCCCCGCGCCCGTAAGCCGGGGGATCGAGGATGATTCCGCGGTAACGGCTGCCGCGGCGCACTTCGCGCCGGACGAATTTCAGCGCATCCTCGACGATCCACCGCACGCCCTCCAGGCCGCTCAGCTCCATGTTCTCGCGCGACCAGGTCACCACCTGCCTGACCGAATCGACGTGCGTCACCTCGGCCCCGGCGGCCCGCGCCGCGAGCGTCGCCCCGCCCGTGTAGGCAAAGAGGTTCAGCACCTTGGGGGCGCCACCTCCCGCAACACTCGAACCGAACTCCGCAACACGCTCGCCGCCAGATGGTTCACCTCCGGCCAAAGCCCGGCAGCTGTCGTAGATGAAATTCCAGTTGGCGGCCTGCTCGGGGAAGATGCCCACGTGCTTGAACGACGTAAGCCCCAGCCGCATGCGCAGCCGCATCCGCTTATAGGCATACTCCACCGCCCAGCGGTCGGGCATTCCGGGAGCGAGACGCCACTCGCCCCGCTCGTCGCTGCGCGCATCGCGCCGAAACGAGGCGTCGGCCGTGCGCCGCCACTCCTCTTCGGCAAGCGTCCGCCGCCAGATGGCCTGCGGCTCGGGACGGCGCGTCACATAGCGCCCGAAGCGCTCCAGTTTCTCGAAATCCCCCGTGTCGATGAGTTCGTAATCGTTGAAATCGGGTGTAAGCTGTTCCTGCATGGATCGGTTTCTATTTTTTACATTCGTCTATCAATGCCATTTCGCATGCCTGGCAGTCGAACTCCAGCCGGTAACGGCAGGCGCCGTGTTCCAGAAACAGGTCGCCGCGCAGCCGCGGATGCTCCCGGAGACATTCGCCGATCTCACGGCGGATGCAGTAGGCCGACCGCATGACCGCATGCCCGGCGGTCGCCGGCGCGAGGTCCAGCCCCCGTTCGATCTGCCGCACCCCGTGGTCGCGGTAGAACGCCTCGGCCAGCCGGTTGGTGACGTTCTCCTCGGCCGTAAGCCGCTCCGAAGGGTATTTCGCAGCGGGATTCTCGGACAGGATGCGGTGTTCCGGCCGCCGCTCCCGGCGCACGAGTTCGAGTGCGGCCAGCGCTTCGCGGCGCAGTTCCGCGGCCAGCGACGCCGGCACGAACCACTCTGCGCCCCGCACTTCGGCTTCGCGGACCGCAAAGATCGTGTCGCCCGACTTCATCGCCTGCGCACGCAGTGCGGCGGCATTGGCATCGGGATTCTTCGCCGGGTCGAGCCGCACGGCCCGCACGGCCGAGACCGCAACGCCCTCACAATCCGTATAAGTGAGTTTCAGCCCTTCGGCCGTCGCCTCCGCCGCGGCCTTCGCCGGAATCACCCGCCGCGTGCGGCTGCGTTCCACGGCCAGCGTGAATCGACGGTCGAAATTGCGGCGGACCTCCGCCCCGGGCGCGATTCCCTCCATGCGGTTGGGCGTGATGCGGCGGCCCTCCACGGCATTGACGTTGGTTCCGGTCACGCCGCGCGGCGTCAGGAAGCAGACACCGTCGCCCGGCGCAAGGTCGTGCCCGCCGTCGAGCGTGAACGTGCCGCCCGAAACGCCCGCCACGCGGCCCACCCGTTCGCCGACAGCTTTCGGAGTGTCGAACGACGCCACCCCGGCGCGTTTTCCGTCCAGAAAGTATTCGGACTCCCCGCGCGTGAAACTCTTCGACGGGTCGGGTGTGAAATCCGGGACGCTCTCGCCGACGGACGACCGCCGAAACCCCGGCCGCAGGGCCAGCGCCTCGTCCACCGCCCGGCGGTAGTAGGCCACAACGTTACGGATATAAGCGAGATCCTTGAGCCGACCTTCTATCTTGAATGAAGTGACGCCCGCATCCAGCAGATCGCCAATGCGTTGCGAAAGGTTCATGTCGCGTACCGACAGCAGGTGCTTCCCGGCGATCCAGGTCCGGCCACGCCCGTCGGTCAGGTCCCAGGCCAAGCGGCAGGGCTGGCTGCACGCCCCGCGGTTGCCGCTGCGCGCGGACATCGACCGCGAGAGAAAACAGCGGCCGCTGTACCCCACGCAGATCGCCCCGTGGACGAAACATTCGACCTCGGCAGCCGTCGCAGCGCAGATGGCCCGGATCTCCTCCAGCGAGAGGTTGCGTTCGAGAATCACCCGCGCAAACCCCGCCTCGCCCAGAAACCGCGCCCCTTCGGGCGTGCGGTTCGAAACCTGCGTCGAGGCGTGCAGTTCCACCGGAAGGTCCATCCGCCGCAGAGCCATGTCCTGCACGATCAGCGCGTCGACGCCCGCGGCGATCAGCGCCCGGGCCTGCCGTTCGGCGGCCTCCAGTTCGTCGTCCCACACGAGCGTGTTGAGCGTGGCATGGACCCGCACCCCGAAGCGGTGGGCGTACTCCACGACCCGGGCGATCTCCCCGTCGGAGTTCCCTGCGGCCTGCCGCGCGCCGAACCGCGCGCCGCCGATATAGACCGCATCGGCGCCGTAATCCACGGCCGCCGCGGCCGAGGCGTAATCTTTGGCAGGAGCTAACAGTTCGACGGGTTTCATTTCTTTCTTTTTGCAAAAGTAACAAAAAGCGGTCAATATCGGGACTCCGCCGCCGGAAAATCGCGGTAACCGCCGCCGGAGCGGAGGTTATCAGCGATCATTCAACGACTTACGCACGACATGGTCAATATTTAACAAAAATCGTTCTTTCCCTCCGGACCCGGAACACTCCCGCAACAACAATATCCGACAAGCAAAACAGCCACAGCCGAAAAACAGCCTGCGTTTTTCGAATTCTCTATTGTTCAACAACATACATACATATTCGGCCGAAAAACAAGCAGACAGAAAAGATTCGCACGACAATATTTTCTGGTTTTCCAGAAGACATTCGGACAAATTTTTCTTATATTGTGCCGCAAATAAACAAGTCCAAAAATTCGGTATGATGCAATTTTCAGCAAATACGGTTCTCCGGAAACGGGATACCGTACCTATCCATTTTTTATTCCTAATCCAATTTTTATGAGAAGATGCTTTACGCTATTGACGGTTCTCGTCCTCTGCGCCGCAAGCGGCTGCGATGACAAGAACAAAGAGGAGGTCGCGGATGTGATCGTCCTCTCGCGAAGCAGTGTCGCGTTCGCCCAGAAAGGCGGAACGACCACCGTCGCGGTAGCCACGCCCTCCGACTGGAAGGTGAGCTGTCCGGACGATTGGGTGACGCTGGCTTCCGAAGAAGGTCTGCTGACCATTTCCGTGACAGGCAATACGACCGACGATGTCCGCAGCTCGAAAATCGCCGTGGAAACGGCCGGCGACAAACAGGAAATCACCGTTCACCAGGCGTTCTCCCGGGAAACGGTCCTGCTGTCCACCACCGCTTCGGACGAAATTTCGCTGGATTCCGAAGGCGAGAGCGTTCTCTTCACCGTGGTCACCAACGGCCAGTGGAGCGTCACGAGCGACGCCGACTGGGTTTCGGTCGAAAGCGACCCGGTCAGCGGAACGGTACGCGTCGGCGCCCCGCGCAATCCCGACGCACACCGCGACGCGACGCTCACCGTCCGTTCGACCAAAGGCTCCGCTACGGAAACCTGCAAAGTGTCCGTTTCACAAATCTCACGCGAGGAAAATCCCTATTATCAGATGCTGGGATATTACGGGCTTTATGCGGAAAACTGGTATTACGGCCGTGAGCCGATCGGCGTGAGCGGCACGGGCACGTTCTGCACCGTCGAAGAGAAAGAGTACCGCAAAAGTTTCTACATCAAGAACCTGTTCCTGACGGGCACGGTCGTGGAAGCCGCCTACGACAAAAACACCCAAACCATGTCGATCGAACTCGGCAGGCTCTGCTACACCCGCGAGATCTCCTCGACGGTCTCGCGCTTCCACTACCTGTACTCGATCAACATGCAGGGCGGAGGTTTCCACAACGGCATGCTGACCGGCAGGCTGGGAGAGGGTTACAACGACGACGCGGACGAAAACCGCAAGGCGATCCTTCTGACCGGATTCGAGCCGCCGTACACCACGCTGGGCATCATCGGATACCAGGAGCAGCAGTGGCTGTCGTTCGGCGACCTCTACTACGCCACCGGCACGATGTACCTCGTGGACTGGGACATTCCGGCCGACACCGGCACGGCTTCGACCTCCGTCACCCGGGCCGCCGACGGCATCGCCCCCTCGGACCGCACCTTTCCCGTATCGAAACATTAAACCGCAGCACACATGAAAAAATTATATGCACTGACAGCTTTACTGCTCGGCATGATGGGGTGCTCCGAAGAGACGATCACCTACACCAACCCCGTTCCGGGCGACGAACCGTCCGGCGTCGCGGCCGAACTGGGCATCTCGTCGAAAAACACGTGGTTCGCCGCTGAAGACGAACGCAACGCCTCGATCGGCTTCAAGAGCCTGGGCGGCGAAGTCGTCGTGGACATCCGGACCAACACGACCTGGAAATACGACGCCGTCAACGCCGGCTGGCTGACCATCGAGAAAGACGATGTCGCCGACCAGCTCATCCTGAGCTGCGGGGGCAACAAGGTCGAGGAGCAGCAGCAGGCTACGATCACCATTACCGCCGGCGACAAGACCGCGACCATCTCCACCAAGCAGAACGCATACGGCACGCTCGAAATCGCCGCATCGAAAAACAATTTCCAGATTCCCGCCGTCGGCGAACTGACCGCCGAATTCGAGGTGCAGTCGACCGACGAAGACTGGGTCTTCGAAACCAAAGACTGCCCGTGGCTGCTTCTCGAACAGCAGGGCGACAAAGTCACGATGACGCTCGACCCCAACGAGGAGATCGAGGACCGCGAAACGACCTTCGTGCTGATTGCCGGCGAGGGGGGGGGGGGAAATCCCGTCACTGAAACGATCCGCGTCACGCAGGACCGTGCCGTCTACGTCAATGTTTCGCTAAAAACCATCCCCCTCTCGCCCACTCCCACCGAATCCGACAAAAAAGAGTTGGGAATCAGGTCCAACTACGACTGGGAGTACACGCTTTCCGAAAATTCCGACTGGCTCTCCGCCACGAAAACCGAGCAGGGGCTTACAATCACCGCCGAGACCAATTCGAGCGGATCGTCGCGCACCGCAACCATCACCATATCGGCCGGTGACGGCAAACAGAACCAGACCGAACAGGTCGTCACCGTCTCCCAGACCGGCCTGGATCTCGACGCCTTCATCCTCGGAATCGACATCACCTCTTCGAGCCTCAAAACCTTCCTTCCCTTCGACAAGGCCATCGACGCCACCATCGACTGGGGCGACGGCAATATCGAAGAGAACGTCACCTCCGCCTATCCCACACACACTTACACCGACCCGGGCTACTACATCGTCTCGGTCAAGGGCAGCGTGCCGTCGCTGAACTCCTACGACATCCCCACCTACGGACTGGGCAACCAGTTCAAGGAGGTCTACAACTGGGGCCGCACGGGGCTGACCTCGATGGCGCGCGCGTTCCAGAACTGCCGCGAACTGGAACGGATTCCCTCCGACAACACCGAAGCCTTCGCCAAGGTCACCACCTTCTATTATGCATTCGCCGACTGCCGCGTCCTCGAAGCCGTTCCCGACGGACTGCTCGACCATGCGACCGAGGCGGAAACCTTCGCCTACTGCTTCCAGAACTGCAACGCGGTCACCGAAGTGCCCGCCGACCTGCTCTACAACTGCACGAAGATTACCTCGGTAGGCTCGCTCTTCTCCGGCACGGCGATCACCCAGATCGACGAGGATTTCTTCTCACGAAACACGGAGCTGACCGACTGCTCGATCATCTTCTCGAACGGCAAACTGAAGACGGTTCCCGAAAAACTCTTCGCCAACAACAAGAAGGTGACGACCTTCAACTCGCTGTTCGCCAACACGCTTTCGTTCGAATCCGTCCCGGCCGGCCTGTTCGCCAACAACCCCGAGGTCGATTCGTTCCGCATGCTGTTCTCGGGAACCAGCCTGAAATCCGTCCCGGCCGGCCTGTTCGCCAACAACCACAAGGTCACCAATTTCCAGAGCGCATTCAGCAAAACGGCTATCCAAAGTGTTCCGTCCGACCTGTTCGCTGACTGCGACAAGGTGACGACCTTCATGAGCTGCTTCACCGGCTGCGCCGAACTGCAAAGCGTCCCCGCCGAACTGTTCAGGAACAGCGGAGCCTTCACGACTGTGACGAAGACCGCCTTCAACAACATATTCAAGGACTGCGCGTCGCTGACCGAAGTGCCCGCAGGACTGTTCGACGGCTTCACCCTGGTCACCGCCTTCAACGACGCCTTCAGCGGTTGCACGTCGCTCACGACACTGCCCGCAGGGCTGTTCGCCACCAATACGGCGGTCACTTCGTTCACCAATGTCTTCAAGGGCTGCACCTCGCTCAAAAGCATCCCCGAAGGCGTACTCGGCGGACTTTCCAAGGTCACTTCGTTCTCGGGGCTGTTCGCAGGCTGCACGGGACTCGAAGAGATCGGTGCCAACATCATCTCCGGCTGCGCCGCCTGCAAGAATATCTCCTCGATGTTCAAGGACTGCGACAACCTGAAAACCGTCTCGGCGGAGGCGTTCGCCGGGGCACCCGCGATCACCAGCGTGGCCAGCCTGTTCGAAAACTGCACGCTGCTCGAAAGCATTCCGGAGGATATTTTCGCCGGGATGCCGAACCTGGCGACCGCCACCAGCGTATTCGCGGCGTCGGGACTGAAAACGGCTCCCGCCGGTCTGTTCAGCCGCAATCCCTCCGTCACGACCTTCGGCAAGGTGTTCCAGAACTGCGCCGCACTGACGACGCTGCCCGACGGACTGTTCGCCGGCAACCCGAAAGTGACGGTCTACTCCAACGCCCTGCAGAACTGTACGGCCCTCGAATCGGTCGGCCTCGTTTTCGGAACGAGCACCGCCTCGGCCAAATGCGATTATCTCTTCGCAGGGAACACGGCGCTGAAGAGCGTGCCCGCCGGAATCTTCGACGGACTGACCGGGGCGACGGCCTTCAACAACGCGTTCTCCGAATGCTCCGCCCTGGAGACGATTCCCGCCGGACTCTTCGCCAAGAACGTCAATGTGACCACCGCGGCCCAGTGCTTCCTGAACTGCACCCGGCTCGCAGCGGTTCCCGCGCGCCTGTTCGAGACCAATACCAAGACGAAAACCCTGACGGAGATGTTCTCCGGATGCTCGGGAATCGAAAGCATCGCACCGGACGCCTTCACAGGACTGAACGGAACGTCGCTCAATTTCCAGAAGGCATTCTTCAACTGCACGTCGCTCCGGGCGATCCCCGACGGACTGCTGAAAACCGCGCAGATTTCAACCTACACCAGTCTGTTCGCCGGTTGCACGGGACTGGTCCGCGTCGGGTCGGAGGTGTTCAACTGCGCCTCGGCCACCATGTTCAATTCGGTCTTCGACGGCTGCGTGTCGCTCGAAGAGGTCGGCAAGAACATGCTCGTCAGCCCCGTCAAACTGACCAGCGTTGCGAATCTTTTCCGTGACTGCGGGAGGCTCAAGAGCATTCCGGCGAGCATGTTCGACGAAGCCGTGAAGCTCAAGACGCTGACTTCGACCTTCCAGGGCTGCGCATCGCTCGAAGGCGAATCGCCCTACACGGTCGTCGACGGCGTGAAATACCACCTGTACGACCGCACGGCGGAGAATGCCGCCGCCTCGGGACTCACCGCGATCACCGCCGCCAAGAGCAGCTTTGCGGGATGTACGAAGCTCTCGGACTACGACAAGATCCCCACCACGTGGAAGGAATAGACGAACACAAAACGATCCCGAACATGAAAAATACGATAATATGCAGCATCGCAGTGCTGTCGGCCGCACTGCTGGCAGCCTGCACCGAGACCACCCGAATCTGGCCGGAGGAGGGCGAAAGCAAAGCCTACGTAGAGGTGTCGAGCGAAAAAGTGATCTTCGACGCCGACGGAGGCAACGCCGTGATCGCTGTGGCGACGAACGCCGACGGCTGGGACTACGCCGCCGAAGGCGACTGGTTCACCGTCGCCCGGCAGGACGGCAACGCCCTGCTGGTCGAGACCCTGATCAATGCCGGGGCCGAAACCCTGACCGGCAAACTCACGGTCAGCGCCGAGAAGAACGGGGAGACCGTTTCGCAGGAGGTCGCGCTCGTACAGCGTGCCGAACGAAGCGTCAACCTGAGCGCCGAAGGCACCGCCAACTGCTACATCGCCCGGACCGGCGGCGTCTACAAATTCGACGCATCGATCAAGGGCAACGGCGGCGGTGACGGAGTCAGCGACTACATCGCCAACTACGGACTCGCCATCGACGACGGCGCCTTCGCCGAACTGCTCTGGGAATCGCGCCACGACGGCGACAAGACTATGTCGC
Organism: Alistipes sp. i18-0019-D1; assembly: GCF_042852885.1. Classification (NCBI taxonomy): domain Bacteria; kingdom Pseudomonadati; phylum Bacteroidota; class Bacteroidia; order Bacteroidales; family Rikenellaceae; genus Alistipes; species Alistipes sp. i18-0019-D1. The sequence goes on along the minus strand of NZ_AP031424.1, from coordinate 2,761,001 downwards.
GTGAAATCATCGACGGCGCGCCGATCTACCGGGGAGGTTACGTGACCTTTTCGACGGGCCGGTCGGAGGGCAACGCCGTGATCGCCGTGAAGGACATCAAGGGCAACATCGTCTGGAGCTGGCACATCTGGGTCTGCAACGACGAAATCACCGCGCACGACCACATCGACTCGGAAGGCGAAGTCGCCGCCGTGATCATGGACCGCAACCTCGGGGCGCTGAACAACACCCCGATGGACGTGGGCAACCGCGGCATGTTCTACGAATGGGGCCGCAAGGACCCCTTCACGCCTTCGCGCTCGCCCTATCACGCGGATACCGACGGCGACAACGTCCCGGCCTACAACGAACCGAACACCGCGATCGGCGACGGCACGGGAACCTGGGTCTACGACGCGCAGGCCGCCGTGCTCGCCACGCCGCCGGCCAACATCCCCAATTCGATCCAGAACCCGATGACCTACCTGCAGTCGCCGTACAACGGCCACGCCGACTGGTACTGCACGGGAACCGACCCGAAGGCCACGCATCCGGGGCTGTGGGGTCCCGAGAAGACCATTTTCGACCCCTGTCCTCCGGGCTACAAGGTCCCGGGGCCAGACCTCTGGGGCATTCCCGCCGGAAACAACTCGATCACCAACGGCGGAGCCGCGGCGGATTACGACGAAACTGGCGTCAGCCCCAAATGGGACTGGAACGTCTACGAAGACTGCGGGCGCCGCTGGAAAAACACCGGCGACTACTACCCGATGGCCGGCAACATCTACTACACGGACTACATCTCGGTGAGCATCTGCAACTACACGGGAGGCATGGCGTTTTACTGGACCGCCCAGGCGTCTCCCGACGCGACGAAGGCATCGGTCTACTTCGTGAATTTCAACCCCAACTGGTGCAATTACAGGCTCGCCGAACACGACTGTTCGGCACAGATACGCTGCATCCGGGAATAACTCCAAAAACTGATCGTCTATGAAATACATATTCAAATCGCTCCTCCTGGCGGCAACCGTCCTCGCGGCGGCATCGTGCGCCAAGGACGACACGCAGAGCAGCGGCGAAGAGACCGCGGGTCCCGTCATCGTCAACGCCTCCCCGGCGGCCATCGGCGGCGAGATCATCCTCAAACTGAAGACCGAGGCCTCCGGCATCGTGGAAAAGAGCCGCGCGCAGGGCGTTTCGAAAGGCAGCGGCATCGACGAGATCGACCGCATCCTCAACACGGTGAACACCGTCCGCTTCGAACGGCTCTTCCCGGACGGCGGGCGCTTCGAAGAGCGTACCCGCCGGGAAGGCCTGCACCTCTGGTATTACGCCAAATACGACCCGTCGGTCCCGACGAGCGAGATGGCCAGCCTGCTCTCCTCGTGCAAGGACATCGAGATCATCGAATACTCGCTGGCCGCCGAAACTTCGGACTACCGCCGCACGGCATCCCCCGCCGCCGGGGCGCAGAGCGTCACCCGCGCCATCGAAGACGAGGTGCGCAACGTCCCCTTCCCCTTCAACGAGAGCGAACGTTCGCAGCAGATGCAATGGCACTACAACAATACGGGCAACGTCTTCGCACAGGCGAGCAGACTGGGCGCCGACGCCAACGTGTACGCCGCCTGGCAGCTCTCGACGGGCGATCCCGACGTGATCGTCGCCGTGGTGGACCAGGGCGTCAAGTACGACCACGAGGACCTGGCCGCCAACATGTGGGTCAACGAGGCCGAACTGAACGGCACGCCGGGCGTCGACGACGACGGCAACGGTTATGTGGACGACATTTACGGCTACAACTTCACCAAGGAGACCGGCGAACTGGATTTCTCGGCCGAACTGATGCACGGCACGCACGTCGCCGGCACGATCGCCGCCGTGAACAACAACGGCGTGGGTGTCTGCGGCATCGCAGGCGGCTCGGGCAGGGGCGACGGCGTGAAGATCATGTCGTGCGAGATTCTCGGCAAGTCGGAGTCCGGATCGTCGGGCGCCGGACTGGCCGGACAGATCCGCGCCATCAAGTACGCCGCCGACAACGGCGCCGTGATCTGCCAGAACAGCTGGGGATACACCGCCGGAACCATCTCCGTGACCGACTGGACGCGCGGCTCCTACTCGGCGCTCTCGCGTGCCATGGAATACTTCAACAAATATGCGGGACTGGATGAAAACGGCAACCAGACGGGTCCGATGGCCGGCGGCATCGTCCTCTTCGCCGCGGGCAACGACGCCTCGAACGAGATTTGCTATCCCGCCGCCGACGCCAACGCGATCAGCGTGGGCGCAACCGGATTCACGGGCGCCCCGGCCTACTACACCAACTACGGAAAATGGGTCCGGATTTCGGCCCCGGGCGGCGACCAGATGTTGAGCAACGCCTACGGCGGCGTCTACAGCACGAGCGTGGCCGCCGACGGCTCTTCGGGCTACGAAGGCAGCCAGGGAACCTCGATGGCCTGCCCCCACGTGTCGGGAGCCTGCGCGCTGGCCGTCAGCTATTACTACGGCGCTGAAAAACGCAAGGGCCTTACGGGCGAAATGCTCCGGCAGGCGCTGTTGAGCAGCACCCAGTCCGTCGACCGCTACTGCACCGGCAGTTACCAGCAGTATCTGGGCAACATGGGCATCGGCAGCCTCGACACTTACAAACTGCTGCGGACCATCGCCAAGATCGACGGCATCCCGGCGCAGCGGGTCGGCGTGGGCGCCACCGTCAGCATCGACCTGGGCAACTACTTCACCGCCACCAATGTCCTGGGGTACACCGTTTCCGTCCCCGACCTCGTGAAGATCGAACTCCGGGGCGGAGTGATGAAGCTCACCGGCCTCAAGAAAGGCCGGACGACGATCATCGTCTCGGACGGCGCGGCCATTCGCAAACCGATCGAGGTAACCGTCGAATGACACATTCACTAACGCAAAAGAGAATCAAACCTATGAAAACCTTTTATAAATACGCGGCATTCGCGGCGGCGGCCCTCGCGGGACTGTGCACCTGCTCGTCGGACGACGACGCGGCGGAGACCGGCTCCGGCCTGCAACCCGTCGCACAGCCGCAGATCATCGTCAGCGACCTGACGACCACCGGATTCACCCTCCGCTGGGAAGCCGTCGACGACGCAGGGTCCTACGTCTACACGTTCGACGGCGGGAGCGAGACATCGACGACCGGCTGCCGGCTGGAATTCAACAGTCTGGAACGGCAGAAAGAGTATGTCGTGGCGGTCAAGGCCTGTCCCCGGGACCCGGCCGAATACACCGAATCCCCTTTCACCTACATCCACGTGCTGACCGACGACCTGGAGCAGCTTCCCCAGCCGAAGATCACACTCGGCAGCGCCTATGCGTCGAAAACAGTCATCTCCTGGACCGAAGTGCCCGAAGCGGAACTCTACGAGTTCTCGGTCGACGGCGGGGAGGCCGCGACCACCCGAAACCGTACGGTCATCCTGTCGAAGCTCGACAAGGGCCGCACCTACTCCTTCTCGGTGCGCGCCATGACGTCCGACGCCACGCGCTTCACCAACTCGGAGGCCGCACAGCTTTCGTTCGTCACCTCGGACGCCGACGTTCCGCCGCTGGTCATCGCCCCGACGACGATCATCTCCGACGCCGTGGCGTTCGACATCTACGCCTCCAGCGACGAAACCTACTATTATGAAATCCTCCCGGCCACGACCTTCGCCAAGTATTCGCCCGAAGAGCTGATGACCGCCTTCCAAACCTATATCGTCGAATACGCCAAAAAGCAGGGCATCAGCCTCCAGCTGGCCATGGCCTCGATGCTCAAATCGGGGACCCAGAGCCTTCAGATGACGGGACTCACCCCCGAGTTGAGCTACGTGATCTTCGCATTCGGCATGGACCTGCGGGGCAACATCACCTCGAACCTCTCCTCCACGCAGTTCAAAACCACGGCCGACGGCTATTCCGCCGGTCCGAACTACGGCGGCAGCGACTGGTTCACGCAGCGGTTCTACATCAGCAACGCCTACCTCGCCATGACGGGTTACGGCTGGACCAACTCCGTGTGGACCCACTGGAAGGGAGACGACGTGACGGACGTCCGTTACCGTACGCTGACGACCAAACTCTTCAACCAGGTCTTCCCCGATCCCTACGACCGGCAGGCCGTCGCTGCATTCCTGAAAGACCCCAATTACGGACTCCAGTTCAACCCTGCGCTGCTCTCGGCGACGGTCAACAGCGCCGACGGTTACAACGGACTTACGGAAGGCGTCAGCGCCGGCACGTCCTACACGCTGCTCACGCTGGCCACCTCGTCGAGCGGTGCCGAAACGGTCTGCGTCAACTCCGTCACCACGAAGACCAGCACGGAGGCCGCCGCGTGGTTCGCAGCCGCAGCCTCGACCAACGCCAACTACGGCCCGACGCACAACACCGTGGCCGGCGTCATGAAGGGCATCGACATCGCAACGGTGCGTTACGCGATTTTCAAACAGAGCGCCCTGGCGAACGTCGGCACGAACAACTACCCGGCCGTGATCGAGGAGTTCGGACACGACGTCAAGGAGGAATACCTCCCCTACATCAACGGAAACGGCTTTGCCATCCTCTTCACCGGGGAGAGCGGCGTAACGCCCGAAACCACGTACGTCTTCATGGCGACGGCGACCAACACGGTCGGCGACAAAGTCACCAAATGGGGTTCGGCGACCACCAGCGCGGCTCCGGCAGCCGCCCGGGCGAAGGCGCAGGCCGCAACCCGCGCGAACGAACCGCTCCGGTCGCCCGTCGGGAAACCCATCGCCAACCCCGGGAAGTTCATCTACCCGATGGAGAGCGTCCAGCTGCCCGCCGGAGCGAAACCCGAAGGCGACCTCTGGACCATCATTCACAACACGCACAATATCAAATAAGAGTACATCTATGAACAAGATAGCAGCAATTCTCTGGTGCATCCTGTCGCTGGCATGGACGACGGCCTCCTGGGCGCAGAACGTCACCGTCAGCGGCAAAGTCACCGGAGCCAACGGCGAAGCCATCATCGGCGCGAACGTTCTCGTGGAGGGCACTACGCAGGGCATCACGACGAACGTCGACGGAGACTACACCCTGACCAACGTCCCGGCCAACGCCACGCTCGTCGTCTCCTACCTGGGCTACAAGACGGAGAAAATCCCCGTCGGCAGCAAGACCCGCATCGACGTCACGCTCCGGGAGGACACCGCCGAGATCGAAGGCGTGATGGTCGTGGCCTACGGTACGGCCAAGAAAGAGTCGTTCACCGGTTCGGCCGCCGTCGTCAAGGGCGGCGAACTCCAGAAACGTGTCGTGGGCAACGTCACCAAATCGTTCGAGGGAACCGTAGCCGGCGTGCAGGTCGCCTCCGGCGGCGGCCAGCCGGGCGAGGCGGCATCGGTCATCATCCGCGGCATCGGGTCGGTGAACGCCTCGGCGACACCGTTATACGTGGTCGACGGCATCCCCTTCGACGGGTCGCTCAGTTCGATCAACCCCGCGGACATCGAGACGATGACCGTGCTCAAGGACGCATCGGCCGGTGCGCTCTACGGCGCCCGCGGAGCCAACGGCGTCATCGTCATCACGACCAAGAAGGGCAAGAAGGACAAAATCCGCATTTCGTACAAGGGCAACGTCGGCATCGCCTCGCGCGCCATCCCGCGCTACGACCTGGTCGGCATGAAAGACTACGTCGAGATGAGCTACGAAGCGCTGCGCAACAGCGCCCAGTACGGCACGGGCATGGACTTCGAGGGCGCGAGCCGCTATGCCGCCGCCAACCTCGGCCAGCAGATCGGCGGACTGAAGAACCCCGAATACTACAACCCTTACAAGAACTACACGTGGGAGACGCTGATCGACCAGTCGACGGGCAAGATCCGTTCGGACGCCAAAGCAGCCTGGAACGAGAACTGGCTGGACGAGATCAGCGACAATTCGGCCGTGCGCACCGAACACATCGTCTCGGTGAACGGCGGTTCGGAACGCGCCAACTACGTCGCATCGCTGGGCTACTACATGGAGGACGGCATTCTCCAGAACACCGACTTCTCCCGCTACACGGGCCGCGTGGGCGCCGATTCGCAGGCCAAGAGCTGGCTCAAGATCGGCATGAACGCCAACTTCGCCCACAGCGAATCGAGCTACCAGAGTTTCGAGGACGCAAGCACGTCGAACGTCTGGTACACGGCGCAGTTCATGGCCCCGGTCTATCCCGTCTACCTGAAGGACATGGCCGGCAACAACGTGCGCAGCGCCGACGGGCAGCTGCAATACGAATACGGTTCGGAGGACGACAACGGCTACGCCAACCGCCCCTCGGCCCAGGGCTTCAACTCGAAGGCCGAACTTTACAACAACAAGGCCTACTACACCCGCAACTCGCTTTCGGCGCGCAGCTACATCACCTTCGGAACCGTCAGGGAAGAGGCCCGGCTCTACGGACTGAAGCTGACGATGAACTTCGGTACGGACTACACCGACTACCAGCGCACGCTGGTCTACGACAAGGAGCACGGCAACGCGGCCCAGCAGGGCGGACGCCTCAGCAAGACCAACACACGCACGCTGAGCTACACGTTCAACCAGCTGCTGACCTACGACCGCACGTTCGGCGACCACTCCCTCAACCTGCTGGCCGGCCATGAGTACTACCGCTACAAGTACAACTACGCCAACGGCGAAAAAACCGGCATCGTCGGCGGAATCGACGAGTTAGGCCCCGCCGTGACGACCACCGACAACAACAGCTATTCGCACAACTACGGCGTGGAGTCCTACCTCGCGCGCGTCAACTACGGTTTCAAGAGCCGTTATTACGTCGACGCCAGCTGGCGAACGGACGGTTCGTCGCGCTTCCACCCCGGCGACCGCTGGGGCCATTTCTGGTCGGTGGGCGCCTCGTGGCGCATCTCCGAGGAGCAGTTCATGGAGAACACCCGCCAGTGGCTCGACAACCTCACGCTGAAGGTCTCCTACGGCGTACAGGGCAACGACAACCTGGGAACTTACTACGCATGGCAGGGTCTCTACGACTACACGTGGCCCAATGCCACCGATGCGGGCGCCTTCGTCGACAAACTCGAAAACAGGGAGGTGACCTGGGAGAAGAACGGCAACCTCAACGCCGGCATCGAGGCCACGATGCTGGGCGGACGCCTGGGCGTTTCGGTCGAGTACTACAACCGCAAAACGCGCGACATGCTGCTCAACAGTCCGCTGCCGATCTCGACCGGATTCACGGGCTTCAACGACAACGTCGGCTCGCTGCGCAACCAGGGACTCGAAGTCTCGCTGCGCGGAACGATCCTCGACAAGCGCGACTTCCGCTGGGACGCGACGCTGATGGGTTCGTTCAACCGCAACAAGGTGCTCTCGCTCACGGGCGGCCAGGATGTCATCACGTCGGGCATCCGCGTCATCGAGGTGGGGCGGCCGATCTACACCTTCTACCTGCCGAAAACGGCCGGCGTGGACCCCGCCACGGGCAAGCAGCTCTACTATGCCTACTGGACCCAGACGGTCAACGACGAGGGTTCGCTGGTGAACACGCGCTGCGACGAGTACATCACCGACAACGTGGCGATGGCCACCTTGAGCAAGTACTACCACGAAAGCCGCGAGCCGAAGCTTTTCGGCAGCATCGGTTCGACGTTCACGATCCTGAAGAACATCGACGTCTCGTTCCTGACGACCTATTCGATCGGCGGATGGGTCTACGACGGACTCTACAACGGCTCGATGTACGTGCAGTACGCCGGCAACAACTGGCACAAAAACGCCAAACGCCGCTGGCAGAAGCCGGGCGACAAGACCGACGTGCCGATGCTCGAAGTGGGCGGATCGTACGCCACGGCCGACAACTCGCTGATCGACGCCTCGTACTTCGCCATCAAGAACATCACCGTCGGCTACACGCTTCCCAAGCGCTGGCTCAAGAAGATCGACATCGAGTCGCTGCGCATCTACGCCACGCTGGACAACATCGCCATGTTCAACCACATGGACGGCATGGACCCGCAGTATAACTTCACGGGATCGGTGGCCTACAGCTACACCCCGTCGCGCGTGATCGCATTCGGTATCGACCTGAACTTTTAACCACGGGAGAAAACAACTATGAAAAAAGCAATATATCTTATCATCGCGCTGATCGGCTTATCAGCCCCCTCGTGCAGCGACTCGATGCTCGATTTCTCCCCGACCGACTCGGGTTCGGGCAAGGAACTGCTCAAATCGGCATCCACGGCCATCACTTCGGTCAACGGCGTCTACCGCTCGATGTGGACGGCCGGATGGTCCACGACCGCAAACACCCACCAGTGCTTCGGCATCGCGGCCTACAACCTGGCGCTCGACTGCATGGCCGACGACCTGATCATGCAGTCGCAGGGCAACGGCTGGTTCTGGGGCGACCACTGCTACAACGTCAAGAGCAACTACACCTCGTCGGCCTTCCGGTCGTACGACGTCTGGTACGCCAACTACAAGTGGATCGCCAACGTAAACTACATCATCGACGCCGAGCCGGAAATGGCCGGAACGGAGGCCGACGTGGCCTACGTCGCAGGACAGGCCTACGCCATCCGGGCGCTCTGCTACCTGAACCTGGCGACGTGGTTCTCCCGCGCCCCCTACAACCCTCTGACGGGCGCTTCGCGCTGGAACGAGGCCTGCGTACCGGTTTACACCACCGGCACGTCGATCGACACGGGCGGACAGCCCCGCGAATCGCTGCGCACGGTCTACGGCCGCATCGACCAGGACATCGACCGTGCCATCGAACTGCTCGAAAAGGCCAGGGAAACCACGCTTGCCGAGAATAACAAATCGCACATCAACCTCTACGTGGCCCTGGGCATCAAGTCGCGCGCCTGTCTGGCGGAAGGCGACTGGGACGGAGCGTTCAAGGCGGCCAAGCGCGTGATCGACGAAGGCGGCTACGCCGTCGGCACGAAGAGCGACCTGACGGGCGGCATGAACTCGCTCGGCAAGCAGAACGTCATGTGGGGCGCAGGCATTCAGGTGGCCGACCAGGCGGGCGGCTACGCCGGGTTCTTCACCCACATGGACAACAAGGAGGGCGCCTATGCCAAATCGGCTCCGAAGCTGATCAGCAAGCAGCTCTACAACCGCATCAGCGCAACAGACATCCGCCGCGACTGGTGGGACCCCTCGGACAAGGAGTCGCCCTACGTCAGCAAAAAATTCTCGTTCGGCAACGTGGCCTCCTTCCTGGGCGACTACATCTACATGCGCGTCGAGGAGATGTACTTCACGGCTGCCGAAGCGGCCCTGCGGCTGGACGACCTCAAGAGCGCCCGCGAACTGATGAACACCGTCATGGCCGAACGCGACCCGAGTTACAGCGCCAACAACCGCAGCGGCACGCTGCTCGGTGCGACGACCACGACCTGGACCGGATCGTTCCTCGAAAACATCCTCACCCACCGCCGCATCGAACTGTGGGGCGAGTACGGCCGGCTGTTCGACGTCCGCCGCCTGGGCCAGGGCATCGACCGTCGGACCGACGACGGCTTCTCCGAGGAGTGCATTTCGATGATGAACCGCCGGAACGTCAACATCACCAAAGCCGACACTTACGACTGGGTGCTGACCATTCCCAAAGCCGAACTGGATGCCAATCCGAACATCAACGAGGAGGACCAGAATCCCTAACGAGCCTTTGAACCGTTGAAAATCAAGTACATTATGAAAAACATATCGAAATACCTGGGTGCGGGACTGCTGCTCTTCACCGCGGCCTGCAGCCAGACGCAGGAGGGCGACCAATACACCCCCAACAAGGACGATGCGAAGGCGATCCACTTCATCCAGTCGTCCATCCAGAAGGAGTTTCCGCAGGACGCCGTGCAGGGCGTGATCAACGTCGAAATCGCGCGTCCGGGCAACAAAGGCGCCTACAAGGTCTATCTGGCGACCAAGGACGACGACTACGAGCTGTTCTCGGTTCCGGCCGAGGCGACCATTCCCGACGGCAGCCACTCCGTGACGATTCCCGTCGAGGTCGACCTTTCGAACTTCGTCATGGGTTCGAACTACAAGACCACGCTCTACATCAGCAGCCGGGAGGCGCGTCCGGGCGACAACGCCGCGCAGGTGGCGCAGTACTCCGACAAGGTGACCCTTTCGGCCACCTACGAACTGGAGTGGGAGACGCTCTACCGCACCACCGAAGAGGGCGAAGAGATCCCCCAGCTGGCGACCTACCACTACAACGGGTACTACTCGGGCCGCGATTCGGGACTGGAGGTCGAGAAAGCCGTGGGTGCCAATATCTTCCGGCTGAAGGACTGGGCCAGCGGCGTGACGTTCAAGTTCGTCCTCCACGACGACAACACCTGCACCGTGCCGGCGCAGTCGATCGGCTACTACAACTCGAACTACAACGAGTACGTCTACGTCGCCGACATGGCCGTCTACACCGGCAACGACTCGGCGTACGCCAGCTATCCCTGCACGTTCGACGGCGAGAGCACCTTCTCGTTCTACCTGATCTACTACGTGTCGTCGGGCTATTTCGCCCAAGGGACCGAAAAACTGGTCTTCGACACCGACATCGACACCACGCCCGTCGTGGAGATCGCCTTCGAGGGCATCGAAACCACGAGCACCGGGTTCAAGGCCCCGAAGCTCCACTTCTCGCCCAACGACTACACGAAGTACTACAAGGCCGCGGTCGTCGCCGGAGACATCACCGCCGACACCGAACGGCAGCAGGAGGTGCGCCGGCAGCTGATCGACGACAAACTGGAGGCCGTAACCCCCGTGGTGACGCTCCATGCGGAGGACGCCTCGGTGTGGAACGTACCCTCGGGCAACTACACCGCCGTGGCGCTGGCCTACGACTCGATCGAGAACCCCTGCAAACTCTACATGCAGCGGTTCACGAACGACCCAAGCGACGAATACGCCCCCCGATCGCTCGAATTCGAGTTCTACGCTCCGGAGAACAACCTCAACTACTCGCCCTACAACACGCTCGTCTGGCAAATGCAGACCGCGAATGTGGCGGCGATGAAGTATCTCTGCGTCAAGACCGCCGTCGCCGACTACCTGTGCGAGGCACTCGGCATGACACTCGAGGAGCTGACCGCATCCCGGGGCTACGACGTTCCCGAGGAGATGATCGCACAGCTCAACTCCCCCGAAGGCCGCGGCACGGCGTTCAACACGCTCGACGAAGGCAGCACGTACACACTCGCCCTACTGATGTACAACTCGTTCGGCGACACGGCTTTCGTTTCGAAGAGCGCGTCGACGTTCGGCTACTTCGCCAAGGATTTCGACCGGACGAAGACCCTGGAGGACTTCATCGGCGCATTCGGCGTCACGGCGACCGTCGACGTCGATTCGCAGTCGTCCGAAAAGACCTTCCGCATGGACATCGCGCGCATCAACGACCGCGACGTGCTCATCAGCGGCATGACCGACATGCGCGACTTCGCACCCCAGCTGAAGGGCTACTACGACAAGGAGCTGCACATGCTGATCGTCGAACCCCAGTACGCGGGGATGTACAACGGCGCCTATGCGACGCTCGGCTTCTCGAACGGTCTGTCGATCTTCTGGGGCGGCGCCGGAATGGCCGTCGGTTACATCGGCGACACGCTCTACTGGGCTTCAAGCCCCTACTCGGCCGAGGAGGTCAACAGCTACATGTTCCTGCTCTTCAGCACGCCGCAGGCGTCGAGTTCGAGCTACCTGCGCCAGTACGCCGGTTCGAAAACCTACTCGTCCCTCAAGATGAAGCCCCTGCAACAGGCGTCCGCACAGACCGCGGCACGCGGCGCGGAATCGCGGACCGGAAGCATCGAAGCCGGCGGACAGCGCTTCACGACCTACCTGACGGGCGAACGCGTAGCCGTTCCGGCGAAGGCCGCCGGAAGCGCCGCGGCGACTGCGAAAGCCCCGGCCGAAGGCAAGCGTCTGCGCACGGACCTCGTGCTCCACACCCGCTGATCCGCAGCCCGTACAACCGAAAACCGGACTTCCGCATTGGGCGGAAGCCCGGTTTTTCGGTAAAATCGCAAAAAACGGCGTCACGGCGTCACAGTTTAGCGCGAATTTACTAATTTTGCAGGTTGTAACGCGAAAACACAAAAAACTCACGATACTATGCTTACCATAAAGCAAATCCGCGACGACAAAGAGGCCGCCGCACGCAAGCTGGCCAAGAAGGGCGTGGACGCCGCACCTGTCATCGAAAAGATCATCAACTTCGACGACCAGCGCAAAGCCCTCCAGCTGGAACTCGACAACACGCTGGCCGCCCAGAACAAGGCCGCCAAGGAGATCGGCGCACTGATGGGCCAGGGCCGCCGCGAGGAGGCCGAGGAGCGCAAACGCTTCGTGGCGGACCTCAAGGAGAAATCCTCACGTCTCGAAGCCGAGCTGACCGACGCCCGGCAGGAGTTGCAGGCCGCCATCGTCTCGCTGCCCAACTTCCCCGCCGAGATCGTCCCCGAAGGCAAGACGGCCGAAGACAACCTCGTGGTGAAACTCGTGGAGAACTACACCGCGCTTCCGGAAAACCCGCTACCCCACTGGGAGCTGGCCCGCAAATACGACATCATCGACTTCGACCTGGGCGTGAAGCTCACCGGCGCGGGATTCCCCGTCTACAAGGGCAAGGGCGCACGGTTGCAGCGCGCGCTGATCAACTTCTTCCTCGACTGCAACACCAAGGCCGGCTACCTCGAAGTGGAGCCGCCCGTGATGGTCAACGAGGCTTCGGGCTTCGGCACGGGACAGCTCCCCGACAAGGAGGGGCAGATGTACCACGCCACGGCCGACAATTTCTACCTCGTTCCCACGGCCGAGGTTCCCGTGACGAACATCTACCGCGACGTGATCCTCGAAAAGGAGGATTTCCCGGTGAAGATGACCGCCTACACCCCCTGCTTCCGCCGCGAGGCCGGGTCGTACGGCAAGGACGTGCGCGGACTGAACCGCCTGCACCAGTTCGACAAGGTGGAGATCGTACAGCTGTCGCTGCCCGAAACGAGCTACGAAGCATTGGACGGCATGGTGGCCCATGTGGAGAGCATCGTCAAGGCTCTGGGTCTGCCCTACCGCATCCTGCGCCTGTGCGGCGGCGACATGTCGTTCACCTCGGCGCTGACCTACGATTTCGAAGTCTACTCCGAGGCCCAGAAACGCTGGCTCGAAGTGTCGTCGGTGTCGAATTTCGAGTCGTTCCAGGCCAACCGCCTCAAACTCCGCTACCGCGACGAGGAGAAGAAGATCCAGCTGGCGCACACCCTCAACGGCTCGTCGCTGGCCCTGCCGCGCATCGTGGCCGCGCTGCTGGAGAACTATCAGACCCCCGAAGGCATCCGCATTCCCGAGGCGCTGATTCCCTACACGGGTTTTGATATTATCAAATAAGTTTTTATATTTGCACACACACATTTAACAATAAACACTCAACACAATGGCTTACAAAATTACCGACTCGTGCGTTGCATGCGGCAGCTGCATCGGCGAGTGCCCCGTAGAGGCTATTTCGGCCGGCGATATCTATGTGATCGACGCCGACAAATGTATCGACTGCGGAACCTGCGCAGGCGTATGCCCGAGCGAGGCAATCGTTTCGGAGTAACACGGAATATCCGAAAGAGAAGCACACTTCGGCAACGGGGTGTGCTTTTTGCGGTCTGAAAGGCCGCGTCTATCAACCCAACAACGACACAAACGAATCATGGGCGATCTCGAAAAAATGAAAGCCGGGCTTTGGCTCCACGCCATCTGTCCCGAAATCGGCGGCGCGCTGCTGCGGACCGAGGAGCTGGTGTTCCGCTTCAACCAGCTGCCCCCGACCCGGCGGGAGGAGCGGGAGGCGATCATCCGGCAGCTGTTCGGACACGTCGGCGAGTCGGTCTGCATCCACAGCCCGTTCCACTGCGACTTCGGAGAGCAGATTTCGGTCGGCGACCACTTCGTGGGCAACTACAACCTGACGATCCTCGACGAAGCGCCCGTCACCATCGGCGACTATGTCTTCATCGGGCCGAATGTCGGCATCTACACCGTCAACCACGCCCTACTGCCCGACCAGCGCAACGCAGGCATCATGCGCTCGCTGCCCGTCACCATCGGCAACAACGTCTGGATCGGAGGCCACACGGTCGTAATGCAGGGCGTGACAATCGGCGACAACACGGTGATCGGGGCCGGGAGCGTCGTCACGCGCGACATTCCGGCGGGGGTGATCGCCGTCGGCTCGCCCTGCCGTGTCCTGCGGGAAATCACCGAAGCGGATCGGATCAAAGAGGTGCATTAGCATTAACCGCGGACTGCGTCCGCTGAAAAATATTGTACTTTTTTCCGCAAAAAGTACTAAAAACTCCCCGACGGATGCCTCCGCCTACGACAAACCGTCTAACGCTGGCTCCGGGCGACTATTCGCGGGGGCGCACGCGCTCCGTCCCCTCCGCTCACGCTTTTAGCCGGTCCGTCGTTTCACGGCTCCGGCATCAGGTCGGGGTCAATCGCGGCAAGTAGCGACACAAAAGTCAAATACGAAAAAGAAAAGCACCTCGTTTTGAGGTGCTTTTTATTCGATCGGAAGCTCTTTGAAGAGTTCTTCCAGCGTAATATCATAGAACTTGCATAACTCGCAGAGTGTCGAAAGCGACAAATTCGTCTTACCGCCTTCAACACGGCGCATATTCAGGCCCGTATTGAAATAGACTGCTTCCTGGGTTAACCCCCGAGCAATCCGTACAGCGCGAAGTCTTTCGGCTACGGATTTTATGGCAGTATCATAATGTTTCTGGCCTTTCATAATGCAAAGGACTTGAGAAATCAAACCGAACCGAAAAAGAATTATGCTAACTTTGCAAAACAGTACGGCGTAAGCCGGGACATACACAGATAATAAGGTTAAGACAACCTTTATACCCCGTAAACTTGCAAACTGTTATAGCGATATACAGGTTTATATCCGGTGTAAAATTTGTCTGAAACCCGGGTTATGCCCCTGCCGCAAGGCAGGCGGCAGACTTGGGCGTAGGGAAAATTTCCGGATACGGCATTGCAAGGCCAACGGGGGAATGAGTACCTGCGCCCTTTCTTATTATTCTCGGGGCAGGAGGGTTTTCGGCGGAGCCCAGTAACGCGGAGTTGCGTCACTACTTCTTCATAGAATCTGTACCGCGGCGTTCCGCCACTTACGAACAGCCGCTCCGGAAAATTCCGGAACGGCTGTTCAGGCTATTCGTAAAGCAAGTACTGCACCCGTTTTTCGCGGTAGCGTTCCACATCGGGAACCCAGCGGGCGCGGATCTCGGCGTCGGAAGCCCCGGCCGCGATCATCTCGCGCACCCATCCCGCACCGACCAGTTTTTCGAACATCGGCGTAAAGAACCTGTCCCCCAGCCCCAGATCGCGGTAGGCGTCGATCACGTAGCGCAGCGAGAATCCCACTTCGCGGGCCTCGGAGAGCGGCATACGGCGCAGGTCGACACCGTGGCACAGCCGGCCTTCGAGCGGCGGATGCTTGGCCCCGGCCGTGGGGTGCGGCGTAAAGGAAAAGGCGCGCCCGGTCATATCGGGATGGCCGTAGATCTCGAACGGGCTGTCCGTTCCGCGTCCGAGGCTCACGACCGTGCCTTCGAAAGGGCACAGAGCGGCGTAGAGGCAGACGGCCCGCTGTGTCGGAAGGTTGGGTGACGGGGCGACGGGCAGCCGGTATTGGGTGGCATGGGTGTAGTTGCGGCACTTCACGACCGTCAGGGCGCACGGTTTCGCCCACCCTTCGCCGACGGCCATGCGGGCGATCTCACCCATCGTCAGTCCGTGAAGCACGGGGACCGGAATCGCCCCGACGCCCGATTTGTATTTCATGTCGAGAACGGGGCCGTCGACCAGATGTCCGTTGGGATTGGGCCGGTCGAGCACCACGACCCGCTTCCCGAAATCGGCGCAGGCATCCATCATCCGCAGCATCGAGATATAATAGGTATAGAAGCGCAGACCCACGTCCTGCATGTCCACGACCAGCACGTCGAACGAGCGCATCGCCTCGTCCGAGGGCCGTTTCGCATTGCCGTCGTAGAGCGACCGGATGGGAATCCCGGTCCGGGCGTCGACCGAACTTGCGACATGCTCTCCGGCATCGGCCGTGCCGCGGAATCCGTGTTCGGGCGAGAAGATCGCCGCCATATCGAACCCTTCGCCGTGGAGCAGGTCCACGAGATGCACCCGTCCGGCGGCATCGGCCCCCGGGGTGCCGGGCAACTCCGCCACGGAGGTCTGGTTGGCCAGCACGGCCACGCGCCGCCCCCGCAGCAGCGGGTAATAGGCCGCCGTGTCGGTCATGCCGACTTTCACCTGCGCCGGAGCGGCGAAGGCTACAAAAACGGTGAATATAAGGATAAAAACAGATCGCTTCATAGAGCAAAGATAATATTTTGCGCCGAAAAATGCTATCTTTGTAAGGCCCCGTCCCTCATGAAACCGGTGCCGATACTGATTTAGCTGCTCGCCGCATGGCCCGTGCGGCCACAGATTCGCCATCAAGCCCCGCACTCGGATTATATGACGGAACGCCTTCCGGTTTCCCGAGCGGTGCATGGAACTGCTGGAGGAGCGGATACGCGTCACGATCGGACCTTCTTCGAATGCAACTACATACGTCCGGCATCCGTCGACCGGCCGCCGCCGAACTATTCCCGCACCGCGGCGCTGGCCTGCGTATACAGCAGCGACGGAGGGATTTACCACATCCGGATGTCGCCTGCCGAATGGCAAATCAGGCGCATCGAACAAAAAGGCTGCTGGGTTCAGTAAGGCCTCCTATGCCTGCGCACCGTATTCCATCAAGTAGGCCTTGATGAAGGCATCCAGGTCGCCGTCCATCACCGACTCCACGGCCGAAGTCTGGACGCCCGTGCGGTGGTCCTTCACGCGGCGGTCGTCGAAGACATAGGAGCGGATCTGCGAACCCCACTCGATCTTCTTCTTCGAAGCCTCCAGCGCCTGCTGCGTCGCCATACGCTTGTCCAGCTCGCGCTGGTAGAGTTTCGAGCGGAGGATGCGCATGGCGTTCTCGCGGTTCATCAGCTGCGAACGCGTCTCCATGTTCTCGATCAGGTATTCGATCGCCTCGCCCGTGTCGGGGTCCTTCGCGTGGTAGCGCAGGCGCACGGCCGTCTCCACCTTGTTGACGTTCTGCCCCCCGGCGCCCGACGAACGGAACGTGTCCCACTCGATGTCGGCGGCATTGACCGTGATCTCGATCGTATCGTCGACGGCCGGAGAAACGAACACCGACGCAAAGGTGGTCTGACGCTTGTTGTTGGCGTTGAACGGCGACAGGCGCACCATGCGGTGCACGCCGTTCTCGCTCTTGAGGTAGCCGTAGGCATATTCGCCCTCGAACTCCAGCGTGCAGGACTTCACCCCCACTTCGTCGCCGGCCTGGAAATCCAGCACCTTGACCTTGTAGCCGTGGGCCTCGCCCCAGCGGGTGTACATGCGCATCAGCATCGACGCCCAGTCGAGCGCCTCCGTACCGCCCGCCCCGGCGTTGATGTCGAGGATGGCCCCGAGTTTGTCCTCCTCGCGGCGCAGCATGTTGCGCATTTCGAGCTTTTCGATCTTCTCGAGCGTCGCGGCGTAGTGCGCGTCCATCTCCTCCTCGCTGACCACTCCCTCCTTCACGAAGTCGGGCATCAGCCGAAGGTCCTCGGCATCCTTGCGGATGGCGTCGTAGTCGTCGACCCACGCCTTGATCCCCGCCACCTTGCGCAGCTGCTCGCGTGCCTTGTCGGGGTTGTCCCAGAAATCCGGCTCCTGGGTTTTCTCCTCTTCGTTGCGCAGGTCGATGCGCTTCTGGTCGATGTCCAAACAGCGTTCCAGCGCTTCCCGGCGCTGTTCAATCTCCTTGATCTGTTCCGCAAGTACCATAATATGCTCAAAATTTCATGTTCAGTTTCCGTGCGGCGAACTCCAGGATGAAATCCGCCGTGCCCTCGTCGCCCAGCGGCGAGGTGCTGACGCAGAGGTGGTAGGTCGCCGCCTCGCCCCACGTCCGCGAGCTGTAATAGTTGTAGTACGAGGCGCGCCGTGCGTCGACGCGCTCCATCATCGCGCGGGCCTCTCCGGCGGTGCATCCCTGCCGGCGGCGGATGCGGTCGATGCGGTCGGCATCGTCGGCCGTGAGGAAGACATTGACGCAGCGCGGGTTCTCGCGCAGGATGTAATCGGCGCAGCGGCCCACGAAGAGGGCCGATTCACGCGCCGCGACGGCGCGGATCACGTCGCTCTGAATCTTGAACAGCGCGTCGTTCGACAGCACGTTCGTCACGCCCCCGTCGTCGCCTACGAACGGCGCCCGCAGGTAGCTCACCACGGTCGAGATCACGCCGCGCGACTCCTTCTCGTCGGCCTTCTCGAAAAACTCGGAGCAGATGCCGCTCTCCCGCGCCGCCAGGTTGATCAGCTCCTTGTCGTAAAGCCTCACGCCCAGCCTGCGGGCGATGATCTCCCCGACGGTCCTGCCGCCGCTGCCCAGCTGGCGGCCGATGTTGATGACGAATTTTTCCATAGTCCTATCCCTCTTTGGCGGCGTTTTCCGCACCGATGGCCCGGAATTTCCGCAGTTGGTAAGTCAGCATGAAGAAGGCCACGAGCGAAGCCAGGAAATCCGACAGCGGCATCGAGCACCACACGCCCCAGCTGCCGTTCCACTCGGTGCAGACGTCGAAAATGTGCGGCAGGAAGATCAGTCCGGGCATCAGGAACAGCAACTGGCGCGACAACGACAGGAAGATCGCCTTGCCGGCCATGCCGATGCTCATGAAGAAGTTGGTTGCCACCATCTGGAAGCCGATGATCGGGAAGCAGAAAAAGACGATGCGCATGCCTTCGACCGCCAGGCGGATCAGCTCCTCGTCGGTGGTGAACAGCCCCACGGCCAGACGCGGCATGAACTCGCCGAGGACGAATCCCGCCGAGGTGACGCACGTCGCGCCGATCATCGTCAGTTTCAGCACGCGCATCACGCGGTCGTACTGCTTCGCGCCGAAATTGTAACCCGCAATGGGCTGCATGCCCTGGTTGACGCCCAGCACGATCATCACGAAGAAGAACGCCAGGCGGTTGACGATGCCGTAGGCGCCGATCATCAGGTCGCCGCCGTACTCCTTCAGCCCCTTGTTGATGAGGATGACGATGAAGCAGGCAGCGAGGTTCATCAGAAAGGGCGACATGCCGATGGCCAGCATGTCGCGCACGATTTTCTTCCGCAGGCGGTAGATGCCGCGGCGGAAGTGGAGGAGTTCCTGTTTGTTCGAAAGGATGCGCAGCTGCCACACGAGCGAAATGACCTGTGCCAGCACCGTGGCGATGGCCGCGCCGCGGATGCCCCAGCCGAAGCCGAAGATGAACAGCGGGTCGAGGATCGTATTGATGACCACGGTGTTGATCGTGGCGTACATCGACTTGCGGGGATGCCCCGAGGCGCGCAGCACGGAGTTCAGGCCCAGATACATGTGCGTGACGACGTTGCCCAGCAGGATGACGGTCATGTATTCGCGGGCATAGCCGATCGTGGCCTCGCTAGCCCCGAAGAAATAGAGGATCGGGTCGAGGAACAGAAGCGCCACGAGACCGAACGCTATGCCGATTATCAGATTGAGCACCAGCACATTGCCCAGCACCCGCTGGGCCGTTTCGTAGTCGCGCTGCCCCAGACGCATCGAGATCAGCGTCGCGGCGCCCACGCCCACCAGCGAACCGAACGCCGCGGCGAGGTTCATCAGCGGGAAGGTCAGCGCCAGGCCCGAAATGGCCAGCGGCCCGACCCCGTGGCCGATGAAGATGCTGTCGACCATGTTGTAGAGCGACGAGGCCGTCATGGCGATGATCGCCGGCACGGCATATTGTACGAGCAACTTCCGGATTGACTCGGTTCCGAGTTCCAAAGCCGCCGATTTTATCTCCGTCATAGCCTATTCTCTTAATATTCCTTACCGGTATGTCTCCATCTCTCCGCCCCTGTCCGATACAAGGTTACAATGCCTCCAAAAATTCCGTCTTCGCCGCGGCCGGATACTCCGGCGTGGCGCCCGCGCACGAACAGACGAAAGCCGCGACCTTCGAGGCGAACGCCTGGGCCGGCCAGATGTCGTGCCCGGCAGCCAGCATCGCGCAAAACGCCGCCGTGAACGAATCGCCCGCACCGACCGTGTCGACGGGGCGGACCCGGTTCCCGCGGGGAATCACATAGGCCGAAATCCGGTTCCGGGTAAACACGCGGCTGCCCTCGGCGCCCTCGGTGAGGATGACCATTTCGAGGTTCTCCCGGCGGTCGAGCAGCTCCCGGCACAGCCCGCCCGCATCGGCGTCGGGACATCCGGTCAGACATCCGGCCACGCGCGGAGCCTCCTCGTCGCTGATCTTCAGAATATTGCAGCGAGCCATCGACTCCTCCAGCACCTCCCGCGAGAAGAAATCCTGCCGCAGGTTGACGTCGAACACGCGCAGCGTCCGCCGTTCCCGGCGAATCACCCCGTCGAGAAACCGCACGACGGTAGCGTGCGACGCCGCGCTGCGCTGCGCCAGCGAGCCGAAGCAGACCACGTCGGTCCGGGCGGCCAGCCGGGCCAGCGCGTCGGACCACGCCATTGCGTCCCATGCGCCGGGCAGAATTTCGTAGGTGTTGACCCCGGCGGCATCCCGGCGTTTGTCGACGACGCCGGTCGGCAGCTGCCCGACGCGGCAAAGCCCGTCGCAAAGCCCGCGGGCCTCCAGTTCGGCCGACACCGCGCGGCCCCGCTCGTCGTCCCCGACCGCGCTGACCACATGCACCTCCGCCGCATCCGGGCCGGAAATCAGCCGGGAGCACTTGAGGAAATGGTCGGCGAAATTGGCCGGTGCGCCGCCGAAAGTATATTCGTCCGTCACGACGTCGTGGTCGTAAAGCACCTCGCCCAGTCCGACGGCTACGATCTTGTCCGGATTCTCCATACCAGCAGGCCGTTTTATTCCAGTTCCCAGTCCGAGCCGTCCTTGCGGTCCTTGACGCGGATGCCGGCAGCCGTAAGTCCGTCGCGGATACGGTCCGACGCGGCCCAGTCCTTCGCCGCTCGGGCTTTCAGACGCTCGTCCAAAAGCATCTCGACCAGCGGCGTCACGTAGTCGCGTCCCGATGCCGTCCCGGCGGCCTTCTCGTCGCGCAGTCCCAGAATGTCGAAGGCATAGCGGCGCACGGTGGCCGTCAGCGCCGCGAGGTCGGCGGCCGCGATCGTCTGCGTGCCGTCGGCCAGCTGGTTGACGACGCGCACCCAGTCGAACAGCGCCGAAATGACCATCGGCGAGTTCAAGTCGTCGGCCATCGCCTCGGCGCAGCGCGTCTCCAGCTCGGCGGGATCGACCGTCGAAGCGTCCGCGGGCCTGATCTTCCCGAGCGTCTCGATGCCCTTCATCAGGCGGTCCAGCCCCTTCTCGGCGGCTTGCAGGGCCTCGTTCGAGAAGTCGAGCGTCGAGCGGTAGTGGGCCTGGAGCACGAAGAAACGGATCGTCATGGGCGAATAGGCCTGCGAAAGCTTCGGGTGCGACCCGGTGAAGAACTCCTCCAGCGTGATGAAGTTGCCCAGCGACTTGCCCATCTTCTGCCCGTTGACCGTCATCATGTTGTTGTGCAGCCAGTAGCGGGCCGAATCGTGGCCCAGCGCGGCGGTCGACTGCGCGATCTCGCACTCGTGGTGCGGGAACATCAGGTCCATGCCGCCGCCGTGGATGTCGAAACGCTCCCCGAGGTAGCGCGTCGACATGGCCGAGCACTCCATGTGCCATCCCGGAAATCCCTCGCCCCAGGGCGACGGCCACCGCATGATATGCTCGGGCGACGCCTTCTTCCACAGCGCGAAGTCGTAGGAGTGGCGTTTGTCCGACTGCCCGTCCAGCTCGCGCGTGTTGGCGATGATGTCGTCGAGGTTGCGCCCCGACAGCCTGCCGTAGTTGTATTCGGCGTTGTATTTCTCCACGTCGAAGTAGACCGAGCCGTTCGCCTCGTAGGCATAGCCGTCGGCCAGGATCTTCTTCACGAATTCGATCTGCTCGATGATGTGTCCCGAGGCGTAGGGTTCGATCGAGGGAGTCTCGACGTTGAGCGCG
The DNA here is from genome assembly GCF_042852885.1 of Alistipes sp. i18-0019-D1. Classification (NCBI taxonomy): domain Bacteria; kingdom Pseudomonadati; phylum Bacteroidota; class Bacteroidia; order Bacteroidales; family Rikenellaceae; genus Alistipes; species Alistipes sp. i18-0019-D1. The sequence goes on along the minus strand of NZ_AP031424.1, from coordinate 2,738,882 downwards.
TCCATCGCCCGGTGGTAACGCTCCGTATAGTAGTGCGCCACCTCCATCGGCTCCAGCTGTTCGAGCCGGGCCTTCTTGGCGATCTTGTCCTCGCCCTCGTCGGCGTCGTGCTCCAGATGGCCCACGTCGGTGATGTTGCGCACGTAGCGCACCTTGTAACCCGAAGCCTTGAGGTAACGGAACAGCAGGTCGAACGTCACGGCGGGCCGGGCATGACCCAGGTGCGGATCGCCGTAGACCGTGGGACCGCAGACATACATGCCCACGCGGCCCGGAACGAGCGGCTCGAAGACCTCCTTGCGGCGGGTGAGCGTATTGTAAAGTACGAGTTTGGAATCCATAATCGTGAATTAACGTTTTGAACGGGTAAAGTTACGACTTTTTCCGCAAACATCCGCGTCCTGCCGTCAAAAATCGAGCAGGCGGAAGCGAAGGTGAGAAATATACGCCCCTCCGGCGCAGGAACCGGGAATTTATCGTACCTTTGCGCCGATTATATGAAATTTCAAGACTTACGACTCTCCGAGCCGCTGTTACGCGCCATCGGAGAAAAGGGGTACACGGATCCCACCCCCATCCAGCAACAAGCCATTCTTCCCGTACTCGAAGGCCGCGACCTCCAGGGCTGCGCCCAGACCGGGACGGGCAAAACCGCAGCCTTCACGCTGCCGATGCTCCAACTTTTAGCCGCCGAACCGGCCCCCAGGGGACGCCGCCCGGTCCGCGCCCTGGTGCTCACCCCCACGCGCGAACTGGCCATCCAGATCGACGAGTGCTGCCGCGACTACGCCCGCTACACATCCGTCCGCCACTGCGTGATCTTCGGCGGCGTCAACCAGCGCCCGCAGGTCGACGCGCTCCAGAAAGGCGTGGACCTGCTGATCGCCACTCCGGGCCGCCTGCTGGACCTGATCGGACAGGGCTACGTGACGCTCGACACGATCCGCTTCTTCGTGCTCGACGAAGCCGACCGCATGCTGGACATGGGCTTCATCCACGACATCCGCCGCATCCTGCCGCTGCTTCCCGAACGGCGCCAGACGCTCTTCTTCTCGGCCACGATGCCCGAGTCGATCGCCGCACTGGCCGCGAAAATCCTCCGCGACCCGGTGCTCGTCACCGTCACGCCCCCGGCATCGGTGGTCGAGACCATCGCGCAGACGGTCTATTTCGCCGAGAAGGCCGAGAAAAGCCAGCTGCTGATCGACCTGCTCACGGACTCCGATGCCAACCAGGTGCTGGTCTTCACCCGCACCAAGCACGGCGCCGACAAACTGGCCAAGATACTCAACCGTGCCGGAATCAAGTCGGGCGCCATCCACGGCAACAAGTCGCAGAACGCCCGCGTGAAAGCCATGAACGACTTCAAGACGGGCGAATGCAGGGTATTGATAGCTACGGACATCGCCGCACGGGGCATCGACATCAGCCAGCTGCCGCTGGTGATCAACTACGAACTGCCGGAGGTCGCCGAGACCTACGTCCACCGTATCGGCCGCACGGGCCGCGCGGGATACGAAGGCGCGGCGTGGTCGTTCTGCTCGGAGGACGAATTCGAGTATCTCTGCGACATCCAGAAGCTCACCGGGCTTACGATCCCCACCGAGGGACCGGTTCCGGAATACGCCGTGCGCAAAGCCGTCCCGGCGCGGAAACCCGCGCAGAAGGCCCCACAGCGTCCCGCACGCACCCAGGAGCCGAAACCGGCCCGGAATGCCGGGGCCAAATCCGCACAGCGGTCCGGCCGGGATGCAGGCGCCGAACAGCAGCGGCCCGCCCGCAACACGGAACAGAAGGCCCCCCGCAACGCCGCGAAGGAGCCGCAGCCGGCACAAAATCCGGCGCAGGCCGACGCCGGGCACTCTTCCCGCCCGTCGCGCTCCCGCCGCAGACGGGGCACGCGCCCCGCACCGGGAACGCCCATCGAACCGGCCGGAAAAACAGCCTCCCGCCCTGCCGACACGTCGCACGGACAAAGCCCGAAGCAGGGGGCCGGAAACGCCTCGAAAACCGCCGGAAACAAATCCGCCGCGGGCGCCGCGCCGAAAAGCGCCGCCAACCCGGATCCGGGCCCTTCGGCAAAACCGTCCCGCCGCCGCAAACGCGGGGGTTCCGGAAACGCCGCCAGGTCCGCAGCGGCTCCGGCCGCCAAGTCCGCTCCGGCGGCGGCCGAGGCCCCGCAGAAAAAATGGTGGAAACGGTGGCTGTAAATGCATTTCACGTAATAAGGTTGGAAAAACCGCGTTAAATCATTACTTTTGCACGATAAGTAGTTACGAAAAAAGTTTTCTCGGATATGCATTTCTACAAACGCTGGAACAACATCACGGGCTGGGCCGTATTCGCCGTCGCGGCGATGGTCTACCTGATGACGATGGAACCCGTCTCGAGCCTCTGGGACTGCTCGGAGTTCATCGCAACGTCCTACAAACTCGAAGTGGGGCATCCTCCCGGAGCGCCGCTGTTCATGATGCTGGCGCGCCTGGCCACGCTCTTCGCCTTCGGAAACCCCGACTACGTGGGCATCGCCGTCAACGCCATGAACTCGCTGGCCAGCGCCTTCTGCATCCTGTTCCTGTTCTGGACCATCACCCACCTGGCGCGGCGTCTGGTGACGCGCGACGGCGCAGCGCTTACCCGGGCCAATACGTGGGCCATCCTGGGTGCCGGGGCCGTCGGGGCCTTGGCCTACACCTTCACCGATACGTTCTGGTTCTCGGCCGTCGAGGGCGAAGTCTACGCCCTCTCGTCGATGTTCACGGCGCTGGTCGTGTGGCTGATGCTCAAATGGGAGGAGCAGGCCGACGAGCCTCACTCCTCGCGCTGGATCGTGCTGATCGCCTACCTGATGGGACTTTCGATCGGCGTGCACATCCTCAACCTGCTCTGCATCCCGGCATTGGTCTTCATCTACTACTTCCGCAAAACCGACACGGTGACCTGGCGAGGCATCGCCCTCTCGACGCTCGTGTCCGGGGCGATGATCGTCTTCGTCAACAACATCATCATCCCCTACACCGTCTGGATCGGGGCGCAGATCGACACGCTGTTCGTCAACACGTTCGGCCTGCCGGTCAACTCCGGCATCACGCTCTTCGCGCTGGCGCTGATCATCGGTCTGGGATGGGCCGCGTGGGCCGCGCACAAACGGGGCCGCGTAGTGCTGAATATCCTGCTGCTCTCGACGACGATGATCCTCATCGGCTACTCGTCCTACGCCTCGGTGACCATCCGCGCCGCGGCAAACCCGCCGATGAACTCCAACAACCCCAACAACCCCCACGCCCTGCTGTCGCTCCTGAACCGCGACCAGTACGGCGACCGGCCGCTGCTGTACGGCGCACAGTACTCGGCTCCCCCCGAGGGCGTGAAGGAGAAGAAGGTGTGGTATCTGGACGAGGACGGCAAGTACAAGACCGCCACGGTGCTCACGGGATACACCCACGCTCCGGAATTCATGCAGCTGTTCCCCCGCATGTGGAACTACTCGAAGGGTGAAAAGGCCTACAAGGAGTGGGCCGCCTACCGCACCAAGACCGAGACGCTGCGCGACGACAAGGGTGAAATCCTGCGCGACGCGCAAGGACGCCCCATGCGCGGCGAGACGCTCGACTTCGGACGCAAACGGGCCTACACCGACTCCTACGGCGACACCCGCACGGTCACCGAACCGACGTTCTGGGAAAACGTCCATTTCTTCTTCAACTACCAGCTTTCGTACATGTACTGGCGCTATTTCATGTGGAACTTCGTGGGACGCCAGAGCGACATACAGCCTTCGCGCACGACGATCACCGACGGCAACTGGCTCTCGGGCATCCGCTGGATCGACGAGAAATACGTCGGCCCGCAGGACAACCTGCCGCGCGAAATCGCCGAAAACAAGGGACGCAATACCTATTATTTCCTCCCCTTCCTGCTGGGACTCATCGGACTCGTCTACCAGCTGAACCGCGACCAGCGGAACTTTTCGATCGTGCTGTGGCTGTTCGTGATGATGGGCATCGCACTGGTCTTCTACTTCAACACCTCGCCCGGCGAGCCGCGCGAACGCGACTACGTCTATGCGGGATCGTTCTATGCCTTCTCGATCTGGATCGGATTCGGCGTGCTGGCCCTGCGCGACCTGATCGCGTGGATCACCAAGCGCAGCAACGTCACGGCGGCCGCCGCGGCCACCGTCGTCTCGATGAGCGTCCCGGCCATCCTCGCGGCCCAGAACTGGGACGACCACGACCGTTCGCACCGCACGATGGCCCGCGACATCGGCTGGAACTACCTCCAGTCGACGCTGCCCAACTCGATCATCCTCAACTACGGCGACAACGACACCTTCCCGCTGTGGAACAACCAGGAGGTCTACGGCGTGCGCCCCGACGTGCGGATCATGAACACCTCCTACCTCGGCGGCGAGTGGTACATCGACGAGATGAAGACCAAGGCCAACGACGCCCCCGGAGTTCCCTTCTCGCTGCCCAAGCACAAATACACCTACAACAACGACATGATCTACGTCACCAACAGCATCGACCGTCCCGTGGAGATCAAGGAGGTGATCGACTTCGTGCGCAGCGACGACCCCCGCAGCAAGGTCAAGCTCGCCGACGGCACGCTGGCCGACTACATCCCCGCCAAGCGCATCGCGATACCCGTCAACAAGGAGAACGCCATCGCCTCGGGCATCGTGGCCGAGAAGGACCGCGACAAGATGGTCGACACGGTATTCATCAACATCAAGAAGAATTCGCTGGACAAGAACCAGCTAATGATTCTCGACATGCTGGCCAACTTCGACTGGAAACGCCCGATCTACATGACACAGGTCTACATTCTCCAGGACTTCGGGCTGATGGACTACCTCCAGTTCGACGGCTATGCCTACCGGCTCGTGCCGATCCTCACCCCGACGCAGAACCCCTACGAAATCGGGCGCATCGACGCCGACTACGCCGCGCCGCTGCTGCGCGACACGTTCCGCTACGGCAACCTCGAAGACCCGCGGGTGTACGTCGACTACTTCATCCAGTACAACCTGTCGGCCTCGCACGCACGCGACGCCTTCGCCCGCGTGGCCAAGGAGCTGCTGCGGCAGAACCGCGTCGGGGAGGCCGTCGAGCTGCTCGACCTGGGGCTGGAGCGGATGCCGACCTCGCAGGTGCGCTTCACCGACACCAACACCTACCCCTTCCTGGAGGCTTACTACGCCGCTTCGGCCATGGGGGACAAGGAGGCCGCCGCGAAGGGCGACGCCCTTTTGAGGGAGTATGCCCAGACGCTGATCGAATACATCGAGCACTACCTCCGTTTCGAAGGGGCGCAGGGCGACATGGTCTCGGGCCTTATCGACGAGAAGCTCGACCAGCTGGGCGACATCTACTACCTGGCCAGCTACGCCGACCGCAAGGAGGTGGTGGCCGAACTGAACGACTACTACCGTTCGCTGGGGGTCTCCGAGGAGAACCTGATCGACGTGGGCGACAAGCGCCAGCAGCCCGACTCGGCGCTGTTGCCCGCCGCGAAATAGCCGGAGCCGGAAATGAAATAACGCACGTAACGGAAGCATTACGTGCGTTATTTTATTGCGGCCGCCCACCCGAAGCGGATATTCGGGCAAACCAAAATCCGGGTCTACGGTTAAAAACGACATTTTTTGAGTCCGAATACACCCGATTGCACTCACCTTTCACTATATTTGCGGAATAAACCGTTTTTCACGAACCCAAACCAGAGAATTATGCCGCTTTTCATTCCGGAAGACTATACGGCCAAGCTCGCTCCCGAAACGATGGAGCAGGCCATCACCTATCTCAAGGAGATTTTCCCCGACATGCTGGCCCGCAACCTCCGCCTGCGCCGCGTCACGGCCCCGTTGTTCGTCCTTTCGGGCACAGGCATCAACGACGATCTGAACGGCGTGGAGCGCGCCGTGTCGTTCCCGATCCGCGACCTGGGCGACCGCCGGGCCGAGGTGGTGCACTCGCTGGCCAAATGGAAGCGCATGAAACTCGGGGCCTACAAGATCGCCCCGGGATACGGGTTGTACACCGACATGAACGCCATCCGCGCCGACGAGGAGCTGGACAACATCCATTCGCTCTACGTCGACCAGTGGGACTGGGAGCGCACGATGCGTCCCGAAGAGCGCAACCTCGGCTTCCTGAAAACGACCGTCGAAACGATATACGAGGCGATGAAGGCCGTCGAGGAGGAGGTTTACGAACTTTATCCCCACATCACGCCCATCCTGCCCGAGCGGATCACGTTCCTCCAGGCCGAGGAGCTGTTGCAGGAGTTCCCCGCGCTGACGCCCAAGGAGCGCGAGCAGGCGGCGGCCCGCAAATACGGCGCACTGTTCCTGATCGGCATCGGCGGCGAACTGTCCGACGGACAGCGGCACGACGGGCGCGCCCCGGACTACGACGACTGGAGCACCCCGACCGAAGGCGGTTACAAGGGACTCAACGGCGACATCATCGTGTGGAACCCGGTTCTGGAGAGCGCCTTCGAACTTTCGAGCATGGGTATCCGCGTCGACGCCGAGGCCCTCGAACGCCAGCTTGCGATCTGCGGCTGTCCCGAGCGGCGCGAAATGGAGTTCCACCGCCTGCTGCTCGAAGGGCGCCTGCCGCTTTCGATCGGCGGCGGCATCGGCCAGTCGCGCCTCTGCATGTTCTACCTGCGCTGCGCCCACATCGGCGAGGTGCAGGTCAGCATCTGGCCCGAGCGGATGATCGCCGAGTGCGCCGCCCACGGCATCTATCTCAAGTAAGGCGGCCTCCCGGAAGTAAGAGCGGTTCTCGGAAACGGACCGGACTCCCGAAGTAACCCGGCCCCGAATACCCGGCCTCCCCCGAAAGCCCGCCGACTACTCCAGATAAGACAAACCCCCGCTCCGAGAGCGGGGGTTTATTTATTTTCCGGCGGCAGGCTGGTCGGGGGTTTTGTGATCCTTTTTATTCCTGTTGTAAAGGAAACGCTTGATTTTGTGCGTGGGTGTCTTGGCGAAGTCGTCCTTCTCCTCGACGACCTCCGAAATCCGCGAAAAACGGTTGACCTTGGCGTTGACGAAATCCATGATCTCCTTCTTCAGCTGCTCGGTCTTGGCCTCCCAGGCCTCCTTCTTGCCTTCCCACTCCTCGCGCCAGTCGTCGATCATCGACTCGATCTCCTCACGGTTGAAGTGCACCAAAGCGATCAGGCGGCCCTCCTGCTCGGTGACGATCGAATCGGCGATGCAGACGTGCGAGTTGAGCACCGTCTCGATGTCCTCGGGATAGATGTTCTCGCCGCCGGGCCCTACGATCATGTTCTTCAGGCGGCCCTTGATGTAGAGCCAGCCGTCCTTGTCGAACTCCCCGAGGTCGCCCGTGCGGAACCATCCGTCGGCCGTGAAAACCTCCTTCGTCGCTTCGGGATTCTTGAAATACCCCACCATCACGCTCGGCGTGCGGGCCACGATCTCGCCCTGACGGGTCTCGGGGTTGACGTTCTCCAGCCGCAGTTCGACACCCGGGGCCTGGGGTCCCGTGGAACCCAGCCGCACCATCGAAGGGGCCGCACCCGCCAGCAGCGGCGCGGTCTCGGTCAGCCCGTAGCCGATGGCATAGGGCACGCGGGCTTCGAGCAGGAATTTCTCGGCTCCGCCGTCGAGTTTCGCTCCCCCGATTCCGAGGAAGCGCAGACGGCTGCCGAAGAGTTTCATCAGCTTCTTGCCCGCGACGCGGTGGAGGTAGCGGCGGATGAAGCCGATGCGGTAGAGCGTACTCCAGAAGGAGTTGGAATTGAACTTGGCGAGCACCTGGTGGCGGTAGATTTTCTCGATGATCAGCGGCACGATCAGCATGACCGTCGGACGGATCGCCCGCAGCGCGGGCATCAGCGCCGAGGCCGTGGGCGGACGATCGAGGTAGACCACCCGCGCACCCATCGAGAAAGGATAGATCATGCCGATGGAGCACTCGTAGGTGTGCGAGAGGGGCAGCACCGAGAGGAACGTGTCGTCGCCGTCGACCGGGAAGATCGAGGATGAAATGTCGACCTGCGCGCAGAGCGCCGCATGGGTCAGCATCACGCCCTTGGGCTTCGAAGTGGTTCCCGACGTGTAGATGATCACGGCCAGATCCTCCGGCCGGGGGACGCCCGTCGAGCCTTCCCCGCGGACGCGCTGCGAGATGACGCCGAGGTTCTTGGTGCGGACCGCCACGTTGAGCCGTTCGATGGTCTGCTTCGAGAGTTTGGTGAAAAGTTTGTCCGACACGAGCAGGGCCTTGGCCTCCGAATGCTCGATGATCATGTCCAGTTCCTCGCCCGAGAAGTCGGGCAGGATCGGCACGGCCACCATGCCCGCCGACGTGACGGCGAAATAGCAGACGCCCCAGTTGGGCATGTTGCTGCTCAGCAGGGCCACCTTGTCCCCGGCACGAAGCCCCGCTCCGGTAAGGATTTCCTGCACCCTGGCAATACGACGGCCCACCTCGGCGTAAGTCACGTCGTCGCCTTCGTACATCGAAAAAGCGACCTTCGACGCGAACTTCTCCACGCTGTTGCGGGCCAGTTCGTACAGTGTATTGATAGTCATCATGTGTTCTTTTTTAACTACGTTCCGATAACGCAAAAGTTTGGGGCGAAATTACTAATTTCCGGCTAAAAAACACTATTTTTGGCGTAAATTATCAATGTGCTCGACCATCTGTACATCAAAAAGCTCGCAGCCGGAGCAGGGTTCGACCTCTGCGGCATCACCCCGTGCCGCCATCTGTCCGCAAACGAGGAGCGGTTCCGCGCATGGCTCAACAGCGGTTACCAATCCTCGCTGGGCTACATGGAGCGCAACGCGGAGAAGCGGTTCGACGCCCGCCGGCTGGTCGAGGGCGCACGCACGGCCGTGGTCTGCGCCGTGAGCTACAAAAACCGCGTCGGCGAAGGCTACCCGCCGGAGCACCGGACGAAGGTAGCCTCCTATGCCTGCACAGAGGACTACCACACCACCGTCAGGGCGATGCTCGCAGGGATGCTCGACGCCCTGCGGAAAGTCAGTCCCGCCCTTCGGGGCCGCGCGTTCGTCGACACTGCGCCGCTGGCCGAAAAGCAGCTGGCCGTGGAGGCCGGACTGGGGTGGATCGGCCGGCAGTCGCTGCTCGTCACGCCGCAATACGGGAGCTACGTCCTGCTGGGCGAACTGATCCTCACCGAAGAGGCCGACCGTTACGACACGCCGTTCGAAGAGTCGCGCTGCGGAACCTGCCGCAGCTGCATCGACAACTGCCCCACGGGCGCCGTCACCGCCGGGCGGACGATCGACACGGGCCGCTGCATCTCGTGCCGCACCATCGAGCGGGAGCAGCCCGGCGAAACGGACCTCCACGGCTGGATCTTCGGCTGCGACGCGTGCCAGAGCTGCTGCCCCTGGAACCGCCGCGCCCCGCAGCACCGCAACGCGGCGTTCGACCCCGTATTCGACCCGCTGACGATGGACGCCGGGGCGTGGCTCGGCATGGACGAGGCGGCGTTCGAAGCCCTCTGCGGCCGCACGCCGCTGACGCGCAGCGGACTGGACCGCATCCGGCGCAACGTCAGGGAGTAGCGAGGTCGCGCATGCAACGCACCGGAAGCCCGAATCCCCGGGGATCGGGAATACGCTGGTAGACGGTCGCCGCGGTCAGTCCGAACACCCACGCCCCGAACGTGTCGGCGGGCGCCGGGGAACTCGACCAGTAGTAGCCCGAAGGCGTGAATACGAAAAGCCCGTATTCGTCGTAGCGATATCCGACTCCGGGATAATAGGTCGCGTCGATGCCGTTGTAGAGGAAGTTCCACCCCTGCACGAACGCCCCTTTTACCAGGACCTCGCCGCTGGCGACGGCGGCCGTGCCGCCCGTCTTCGTAAAGGCGGTGAAGGCGTAGGGATGCGGTACGACCCATCCCGGCGGACAGGGGTCGAACAGCGTCTTGGCTGTCTTCTGCCCCACCTCGTAGCCCGTGGGATTGCCCCACAACTCGTTGTTGCGGAACGCGGGACCGTTGCCCTTGCCCGCCCCGTAATACCAGTCGTAGGAACTGCCGTCGGTCGTGGTGATGAAGATGTCGGGATGCGCCGTGGCGTAATACGTATTGCCCGTGTAACCGGCGTACTGCCCCAAGGCTCCCGAAGTCTGCACCGGCCTGCGGTAGGTGATGTAGGTCTGCGGCGCACCCTGCGCGTCGAAGATCACCTTTCCCCACGGGAAGGGATCCTTGCGGCCCCACTGGTAGAGCGGCGCGCGGAACGAACGGGCATACGGCCCGTCCTCCTTGTAAACGGCCCCCAGATTGCGGTCCATCATCTGCACCGAACCCGAACCGTATTCGTTTTCATAATCCGACGGAAGGATATAGGTCTCGGCAAGGGCCGTCAGCGCGGCGTTGTCCGCATCGGTGATCCAGATATGCCAGCTCCACAGCGCCTCGTCGGACGACGCGTCAGCGTAAAGGCCGATGACGGCGTTGCCGCCCAGCGACACGGGGCGCGACGTCAGCGTGAAATAGATCTTCCCGCCCTCCACGCGCAAGCTCGCAGGATCGATCAGCCGGGGGCTGCTCTGCCACAGCAGGCGGGCCGACGCTCCCGACAGCGCGGCGGAGAGCGTGCGCCCCTCGTAACGCCCGACAGCCGCAGCGAGGGCCTGCGAAATGACGCCGTTCCCGGCGACCGTGGCGTCGAACGAATACTCCTGCCCGGCGACCGAGGCGACATAGCAGTTGGCCCGCTCTCCGCCGCCCGAAAGGTCCACGGCAGGCTGCGGGGCCGCGCCCGAGGCCACATCCTGCGTGATGACCTTCATCTGCGCCGCGGCGATGACCAGTCCCGGACGGGTGTAGGTGGCCGTATAGCCGTCCTCGGTCCGCACCACGACGTAGACCTTCCCGCCGCCGCGCGAATAGTCGGCAGGATTAACCGTCAGCCAGACCTTCACCGGCTCGCTCCCCAGCGCCGGGGTCTCCGTAAGAGCGAGGCTGCAATAGTCGATCTCCGCCGAGCCGCCCGCATACGCCGCCGCGTTGTTGCCCGAAGCGGCGGTCAGATCGAACGAGAACGCCCCGGCCAGGTTGGACATCCCGCCGAGATTGCCCCCGGAATCGACCGTCGCGGCGGGCGAGCAGTAGAGGGTCACCTCCGAGAGCCGCTTCCCGGCCATCGTTCCCGAAGCCGTCAGACTGACTTCGACCACCGCGAAGGCGTGACGGAACGCCAGCGCCGGGAAATCGCCCGTCGCGCTCCCGACGGCCCCCGCCACGAGGAAATCCGAATCGCCCAGATGCGACGAGTCGCCCGCAGCGGCCTGCACCTGGGAAGTCTCCAGCGTAAAGGCGACCGCCGAAGCGTCGTCCGACGCCTGCTCCGACCACGGGTAATAGGCATAGAGCGTATAGCCCGAAGCGCCCTCCGTGAGGGAGATCTCGCCGCTGAACGTGCCGCTGGCCGCGGCCTCCGCGCCTTCGAACGTCAGCGGAACATTGACCGAAGTGAATGTGTCGCCGCTCTTGACGTAGACGCCGATCCGGTCGCCGGGCGTCCAGAGGACGTTGTAACCGTCCGCGGCCAGTTCCGTGCGGGTCTCGGGGGCCGCCGCCGCAATCCGGACGCTGCGCGTGAACGTCTTCGGCGGAACCGGCTCCCCGGTCCGGTCGGCCGTGCAGGCGCACAACAACCCGCATCCGACCGCCGCAATCGCAAACCTATTCATTCCACTCCTCCCGGTCGAAACCTTCGACCTCGCCGTCCACGGACGAAGCGGCGAATCCGCGCCCGATGCGCACCTCCGTCACCTCGGCCTCCGGCCGCAAATACGTTTCCCTTTCCATCGTTACGAATCGTTAAATGCCGGAAAAGGAAACACATACCGTACCAAACCGCCGCTGACGGCAGGACATAAAGAGAGCGGGTTCCGAAATTCGGAACCCGCTCTGCGGTTTATTTCATGGATCGGGAGGTCCGGCCGTCTGCGGCCCGGAAGCCCTTCGGAGACCCGGCCCCTTCGCGGCCCGCAGGCTATTTGGTCAGTTCGGCCAGCGCGGCTTTCGCACTCTCGACAGCCGGTCCCGCCGTCACCTTCCGGAAGGCCTCGATGGCCTGCGGCTTCATCTCCTTGGCGTTGTAGGCGGCGCCCAGCGTCAGGTACATCAGGCTCACATCCTCGGGATCGGTCTGCACCTTGGCGGCGGCCTCGCCCAGTTCGATCACCTTGTTGTAATCCTTCTTGCTGGCATAGGCCTGCAAGCGGACCTTCTGCGCCAGGGCGTTTTCGGGGTTCTTCGCCAACAGCGCGTCGGCCATCGCGATGATGCCGTCGAAATCGTTGGCAGCCTGGAGCGTGGCCACCTTGTTATTGGTGTAGAGAGCGATCATCTCCTTGGCCTTGGCGGCGTCATCGGCGTACTTGGGGTGCGTCTTGGCGGCCACCGCCTCGTAGATGTCCATACCCTTCTCGTACTCGCCCATCTCGCAGTAGCTCATGGCGAGGTTCAGCGCCATCGCCGTATTGTCCGGGTCGGCCTTGTAGCCCTTCTCGAACACGCCTGCGGCGGTCGCATAGTCCTTGTTGTTGAAAGCGTCGCCGCCCTGGATCTGGTAGATCTTGGCCACCCAGCCGTTGGCCTTGGCCATCTGGCTCATGTCGCCGTAGAGTTCGGCCAGCTCGGCCGACTTGGTGAAATTCTTCAGCGCCTCGTCGTAGTTCTTGGTCCGGATCGCTCCGCCGCCCAGCATGAAGTAGCATTTGGGAAGCGTCGTCTTGGCCGTGGCCACCAGCGATGCGGCCTCCTCGTTGTCCAGCCCCTGTTCGATCACCTGTTCGAACTTCGCGGCCGCGCCTGCGAAATCCTTGGCGCCGAAAGCGGCTGCGGCTTCGTTGTAGATTGCAGTAACGTCCTGCGCCGAGAGCGACACCGCCGCCAGCAGCGCGATTGCCGATACAAATAACTTTTTCATTGCTTTTCTATTCGATTTTTAAGTTTTTCAGTTCATGCGCCCCGTTCCCGAAACGCGCTGGATGCAAAAGTATAAAAAAAATTCCTTTGTTACCAAATCTATCCGCGTAAACCCGCGAAAAAACTGCTCATCAATTCCTCGCACTCCTCCCGGAGCACCCCCCGCGCCACGGTCGTCCTGGGGTGGAACACCGCCTCGGAGTAGCGCCGGAAACCCTTCTTGGGATCGTCGGCGCCCCACACCACGCGGCTCACCTGCGCCCATCCGATCGCCCCGGCGCACATGATGCACGGTTCGACCGTGACGTACAACGTGCACTCCTGCAAGTATTTGCCTCCGAGCGTCGCGGCGGCGGCCGTCAAGGCCTGCATCTCGGCGTGGGCCGTGGGGTCGGCCAGGGTCTCGACGAGGTTATGGCCCCGTCCGATCACCGCACCTCCGGCCACGACGACCGCGCCGATGGGGACCTCCTGTTGTCTTAACGCTTTCCGCGCCTCGTTTAGTGCCAGACGCATGAATTTTTCGTCGGTTTCGTGCTGTTCCATGCCGGATTGTTTTCGGCAAAAGTAACCATTTTTTTCGAAGAACGCGCCCCGCCCCCGCAAACCCCGTCCGGAAGCGGCGCAAAGGCGGCAATTTCGATTCAAAACCGACCTTTCCCCGAAAAGAAAAAATCAAAATCGAAAAAACGCTTGCATTCTATTGCAGAATTTCTATATTTGCAAATGGAATAGTCCACAAAACACTTAAATTCAATTCGCTCCGACAAAGAAAACACATTCTGGCCCCAAACCGGCCCAAACCATGCACTCTGTATTTCGAAACCACACCAATTACTAACCAGAACCAATTAAAACCATTATGGAAGAAACTCGCCAAAAAGCACCCGGGAACAGGCATTTTCCGGCAGTCCTGCGATTCGTCGCCGCGCTGCTGCTGTCCGAAACCCTATGCCTTGCGTGGGGGGGGGAAATGTCTCCGCACAGATCCGGAGCATCTATGTAACGGTAGATGCAACCGATGCAAGCATCCGGGAGGTCCTCGAATCGATCGAGTCGCAGAGCGACCTGCGGTTCGTCTATCCCGATGAAGTAAAACCGATCCTGACCAAGGTCGTAACGGTCAGCGAGAAAAACATCAGCGCAAACCGGATTCTCGACCAGATCCTGCCCGGCGCCGGTCTCCAGTATTCGGTCAGCGGCACGCAGGTCCGCATCTACCAGGCCGCCAGCGGTTCGCGCGACGTCGCCCAGACGGTCAGCGGCACGGTGATCTCCGGCACCGACAACTCTCCGCTGGCCGGCGTGATGATCTACGTCGAAGGAACGACGGCCGGCACGATCACCAACGGCGACGGCTCGTACACCTTCACCATTCCCGCCAAATCGAAATACGTGACCTTCTCGTACGTCGGTTTCGACACGAAGAAGCTCCACGTCGAGGATACCGAGCTGTTCAAGCTCGTATCGCTCGCCGAGCAGAGCAACACGCTCGACGAAGTCGTGGTCATCGGCTACGGCACGCAGAAAAAGGAGTCGATGGTCGCCTCGATCACCTCCGTAAAACCCTCCGACCTGAATATCACCTCCAGTTCGCTGACCACGGCGTTCGCCGGCAACATCGCCGGCATGATCTCGCGCCAGACCTCGGGCGAACCCGGCTACGACAGCGCCACCTTCTACATCCGCGGCATTTCGACCTTCGGGTCGAGCAACGCGCCGCTGATCATCCTCGACGGCGTGGAGGTGTTGAGCAACATGCTCAACAACATGCCTCCCGAGTCGATCGAGTCGTTCTCGGTGCTCAAGGACGCTCAGGCGACCTCCGTCTACGGTTCGCGCGGCGCCAACGGCGTCATCCTCATCAACACGAAAAACGGCCGCAACTCGGAGAAGATGAACGTCTCGGTCCGTCTGGAGAACACCTTCTCGATGCCCACGATGGTACAGCAGGTGGCCGACGGCGTGACCTACATGCAACTCTACAACGAGGCAGTCTTCAACACCGCCAAGGAGACCGGAACGCTCCACACCTACCAGCCGTTCTACTCGGCCGACAAGATCAACGGCACGAAGGCGGGACTCAACAAGTACCTCTATCCGAACAACGACTGGTATGACCTGATGTTCAAGGATTTCTCGGTCAACCAGAACCTCAACCTCAACATCCGCGGCGGCGGCCGTAAGGTCAGCTACTTCCTCAACGCGGCGGTCTCGAACGAAAACGGCATCATCGCCGACATCGAGCAGAACCCCTACGACGTGAAGATGAACCACCAGAAGTACATTTTCCAGAGCAACGTCAGCGCCAACATCACCAAGACGACGATCGTCGGCATCAAAGTCAACGCCCAGCTGGAGTACAACACCCGCCCGATCGAGGACATCGGCAATTTGTTCTACTACTCGATGCGCGCCAATCCGGTGCGTTTCCCGGCCACGCTCCCGGCCGAGGAGGGCGACACGTTCGTGCGCTACGGCAACAACGCCTCGTGGGACACCGGCGCCACCGACCTCAACCCGCTGGCCAAGCTGGCCCGCGGCTACGGCAAGCGCTACTACTCCTACATGACGACGGCCTTTACGCTGGACCAGAACCTGGATTTCTTCACCAAGGGCTTGAGCGCCAACCTCACGGCATCGTTCTACAACTACACCTATTCGGCGACCTACCGCACGGCGACCCCCTACTATTTCAAGGTCGAGGACGGCAGTTCGCTCAATCCCGACGGCACGGCCAACCTCATCACCAACTCGATCGGCGACACGGGCACGACCTACCTGACCAGCACCGACGGCAACGGCGGCCACCGCCGCTACGCGTTGCAGGCCTCGCTGAACTACGCCCGCAAGTTCGGCAAACACGACGTGGGAGCCATGTTCGTCTACCGCATGAACGAGAAGAAGAACAACATCGCCGGCACGAGCGAGGAGAACCTGCTGCCCTACCGCGAACAGGGCATGGCGGGCCGCGTGACCTACGGATTCGACAACCGCTACCTGTTCGAGGCCAGCTTCGGCTACAACGGTTCGGAGAACTTCGCTCCCGGCAAACGCTGGGGCTTCTTCCCCTCGGCGGCCGCCGGCTGGGTGATCTCCAACGAGTCGTTCTGGGACGGCATCCGCAAGACGGTCAGCAACCTGAAAATCCGCGCCTCCTACGGCCTGGCGGGCAACGACGCCTTGAGCGAGCGCTTCCCCTACCGTTCGATCGTGGCCATGGGCGAGGAATCGAAATTCTACTATAACTGGAACACCCAGGGCAAAGGCCCGCAAATCACCACCTACGGCAACCCCAACGCGACGTGGGAGGAGGCCAAGAAACTCGACATCGGTCTCGAACTGGGACTGTTCAACGCGCTGAACATCGAGGCTGCCTACTTCACCGAGGACCGTACGGGCATCTTCATGCGGCGCACCTCGCTACCTTCGTCGACGGGCCTGCTGGGCGTTACGCCCTACGGTAATATCGGCCGCGTGAAATCGCACGGCGTAGACCTTTCGGCCGTCTACAACAAGCAGTTCGGCAAGGACTGGTCGCTGAGCCTGCGCGGCACGTTCACCTTCTCGCGCAACGAAGTGGTCGAGAAAGACGAGGGCGACCTGATGTACGACTACATGTCGGTCGTTGGACATCCGGTCAACGCCATCACCGGCGTGCTGGTCGCCGACGGACTGTTCACCTCGCAGGAGGAGATCGACAACTCGCCCAAACAGCAGTTCGGCAACTACACGGTCGGCGACATCAAGTACCGCGACCTGAACGGCGACGGCATCGTCGACGGCAACGACGTGACGACTGCCGGCAGTCCCACCGTTCCCGAAATCCAGTACGGCATCGGCGCGACGGTGAAATGGCGCAGGCTCGACTTCTCGTTCATGTTCCAGGGCGCGTCCAACGTATCGCTGCGGATGTACAACATGCACCCGTTCTGCGACGCCTCGCACTTCGGCTACGGCATCACGCAGTACATCGCCGACAACCACTGGTCGGAGGAAAACAACCGCGCCGACGCGGCCTATCCGCGCCTGACCTCGCAGTTAAGCTCCAACAACACCCAGAGTTCGACCTTCTACATCCACGACGCCAAGTACCTGCGTCTGAAAACCGTGGAGCTGGGCTACACCATCAAGAAATTCCGCGTCTACCTGTCGGGCAACAACCTCTTCGTCATCTCCCCGTTCGACTACTGGGATCCCGAGAAGGGCGGCGGCCACGGCCTGACCTACCCGTTGCAGCGCACGGCGAAGATCGGCGTTCAATACCAATTCTAATCCAAAAGAAGACACCGTTATGAAAAAAATAGCATTGGCGTTAGCCCTCCTTCTCGCGACCGCATCCTGCGATTTCCTGGATGTCGTCCCCGAGGGCAGCCCCACGCAGGAGGATATTTACAAAACCCAGGCCCAGGCCGAAAAGATGCTCTTCATGATCTACGGCAAGTGCCCCGACCTGTTCCACGCGCAGGCCATGCCCGACCTGAGCGGCGGCGACGACCTGATTTCGAGTTACTACGGATCGGTGCGCTATTTCTCATGGAAGAGCCTCGTGTACGCCACCTCGCAGGAGTCCCCGACGAACACCTACTTCAACATGTGGGGAACGACCACGGGGCTTCCGACGGGTTACTACTCGTACAACATCTACGAGGGCATCCGTTATGCCTACAACTTCCTGAACAACATCGGCTCGGTTCCCGACATCACGGAGGCCAACCTGCGCATCTGGTCGGGCGAGGCGCACTTCCTGATCGCCCACCTGCACCAGATCCTGCTGGAGTACTACGGTCCGATCGTCCTGGCCCGGGAGGAGATCGACCTGAATGCGCCGGCCAGCAGCGTGAACGTGCCGCGCAGCACCTACGACGAGTGCGTCAACTTCATCGAAGAGGAGTTCCGCAAAGCCGCCGAGATGCTGCCCGACTACTGGGGCCCCATCCAGTACGGCCGCGCGATCAGGGCCACGGCGCTGGCCTACCGCGCCCGCCTGCTGCTCTACGCCGCGTCGCCGCTGGTGAACGGCAACTCGGAATTCTACGCCGATTTCGTCAACAAGGACGGCACGCACCTGATCAACCAGACCTACGACGCCGAGAAGTGGAAACGCGCGATGGACGCCGCCAAGGAGGCCATCGACTGCGTGGAGGCTTCGGAGGCGACGGGAGCCTACACGATGGACGGCCGCAAGCTGGGCCTCTCCGTGTCGAAAAGCTCCAGCGTGACCGACCCGTTCGAACTGGGACGCACCAACTACACCTACGTCTTCACCGGCGACGGCAACTCGACGCAGTTCATGAACCAGAACGAGTACCTGATGAGCCTGAACAAGTCGGCCTCGATCACCTACACGCAGCGGCAGTTCGGCTGCCACCTGGCCAGCGACTACACGAAGGTGTCAGGCGCCTACCGCGGCTATTCGTGCCCGACAGTCGAGGCGGTCCAGATGTACTACACCAAAAACGGCCTTCCGTGGGAGGACGACCCCGAGACGAAGGACATCGACCCGCTGGCCTACAACGAGGCGGCCGGGACGGTCGAGATGCACCTCCACAAAGAACCGCGTTTCTACGCGTCGGTGGGTTACGACCGCGGCACGTACCGTTTCAACGGCGGCAAAATGACCATCAAGGCGCACAAGGGCGAACCGCAGGGCTTCACCGGCAGCTATGACAACGAATACCAGTCCTACAACGGCTATTTCTGCCAGAAATGGGTCAACGAGCAGTCGAAGATGACGCTCAACTCAAGCGGCAACTACGCCGTCAGCACCTACATGAGCTACGTCTACCCCTACATGCGCATCGCCGAACTCTATTTGAGCTACGCCGAAGCCGACTTCGAGTACGACGGCACGTTGAGCGACTACGGCTACGAGTGTCTGAACAAGATCCGTTCGCGCTGCGGCCTGCCGACGTTCCAGGAATCGTGGAGCAGGGCCGGAGGCATTCCGTCGGGCGACAAGCTGCGCGACATCATCCGCCGCGAGCGCTCGATCGAGTTCCTGATGGAGGGACGCCGTTTCCACGACATCCGCCGCTGGAAGATCGCCGAAAAGTGCCTGCGCCCCATCCCGAAGGCCTGGAATATCGAGGGCGACACGCCCGAGAAGTTCTACAAGCTGGTCGACATGAAGGAGAACGACACGCGCATCTTCACCACGCCGAAACACTACTGGCTGGCGATCCCCAACTCGCAGCTCAACATCAACGGCCAGCTGGTTCAGAATCCGGGTTATTAACCATTAGCGAAAGGAAACGATTATGAAAAAACTATTTATAGCGCTCGCGCTGTCGGCGGCAGCCTGCCTGGCCGGGTGCTCCGACAACGAAGAGGTCGGATACGACATCGGCTCGAAGGTGCTGATCCCGAAAAACGGCCTGCAACAGGTCGGCCTGACGGCCGACGCCACAGCGGTCGACTACGAGGTGTGGATCTACCGCAGCGGCTACAACGAAGGCGTCTCGACGGCCGCGCTGTCGGTCGACGCCGAGGCGCTGGCCGCCTACAACAAAGCCAATGGCACGGCCTACGAACTGATGCCCGCGTCGTGCTACGACCTCCCGTCCGCCGCCGTGCGGCTCGACAACGACGCTCACACCGCGAAGGTCGGCATCCGGCTCGACGTCTCGGCGATCACGGCGGGCAGTCTCTACGTGCTTCCCGTTTCGGTCGACAGCCCCGACACGGAGGTGAACGCGGCCGCCGCCACGGTGCTGATCTTCCCGGTCCGCCCCGAGGCGGAGGAGCCTGAAAACGCCGAATGACCCGGCGGGATCAATCAACTGAAAAATTAACCATATAACCTTCCCATTATGAAAAAAGGTTTTTTACCGGTTTTTCTGTTCACGGCTTTCGCCCTGGCACTCTGCCCGTCGTGCAACGACGACGAGACGGCCAAATGGAAAGACGTCGATTTCTCGGTAACTTCCAACCTCACTCCCGAAACCGGGACCATCCCCTACGAAGGGGGCACGGTCGTGTTCACCGTAACGACCGGCGGCAAGTGGACCTATGCGATAGACCAGAGCAAGACCGACTGGTTCACCCACCCCACCGTCGACGGCATGACGCTGGCGATCCTGATTCCGGAAAACACCGTGAGCAGGGAGCGCTCCGGCGTGGTCCGGTTCATCTCGGTCTCGGACCCCACGCTGGCCGAGGAGTTCACCATCACGCAGGAACCCGGACCCGTACCGCCCGAACCACCGAAAGCCGACCTGCTCGACGTGGTCTTCCACGCCGACGGCACGGCCGAGGACGTGTCGCCGCTCAGGAACGAGGTGCTCTCCTACCCCGGAACGGCGCTGACCTGCTATTATCACGACGTCTACAAGCGCATCGTGACCAACTACACGCACACCCCGGGACAGAATACCCGCAAGGACTCCTATTACCGGGTGGACTACTACACGAACGAAACCTTCAAAAACGGCCTCGACGACGGACACACACTGGAGGTGGTTTTCCGCTCGAATGAAAACAAGGGCACGGCGGAGTACAAACCTTTCGCGGCGCATCAGGCCGGCGGCACGGGTTTCCTGATCTGCAAGGAGGGCCAGGGAGGCCATCCGGCCTGCATCACGTTCCTTCCCAACGTAAGCACGACGGGCAAGAGTTCATGGCGCTGGGCGCAGAGCGACGTCTATCCCGAAATAGGCCGCTACTACCACGTCGTCGGCGTATGGGACAAAAACGAGGGAAAAGCCTACATTTACGTGGACGGCGCATTGAAAGGCACGGCCGACGCAGCGGGCAATCTCAATCACGCCTCGGACGGCGCGCGCTGGTTCGCCGTGGGCGGCGACTCGGCGGTAGGCTCGATGGGCAACGCATGGAACGGCGAGGTGGTTCTGGCCCGCGTCTTCGACGATGCGCTGACCGGGGAACAGATCGCCCTGCTCTACAAGGATGCGATGTTCGCCGGCCAGACCCCCGTGGAGTTCGACCTCTCGAACCTCACCTGCCTGACCAGGTGCGAGATCGGCGCGGGCTACACCTACACGGTCTACGGCAACGGTTTCGCAGCCGGCGACAAGGTGAAGTTCACCTCGGCGGCCGACGTAACCGCAGCGTTCACGGCCGACGCCGCGTTCACCGAAGCCTCCGGCGACAATACCCTTCAGTCGCTGGCCGTGACCGTCCCCGCAGAGATTCCCGCCGGAACGGGACGGTATTTCATGACGCTCGTCCGTGCCGGCAGCCAATACCCGCTCGGCACGGTCGAATTCACCGTCAGCGACAATCCCGACATCTCGATGCCCCGGATCATCGCGCACCGCGGCCAGCATCAGGACGGCGTGGAGAATTCGACCGAGAATTCGATCGCGGCCCTGGCCAACGCCCAGAGACTGGGTATCCACGGCGCCGAGTTCGACGTCTGGATCACCACCGACGACGTGCCGGTCATCAACCACAACGCGACGGTGGCGGGCAGCGACCTGCGGATCGAGGAGAGCGCCTATGCACAGATCAGGGATCTCACGCTGGCCAACGGCGAGGTGCTTCCGACCCTCGACGCCTATCTGGAGCAGGGAGCCAGGGACGCCTCGATGAAGCTGATCTGCGAGATCAAGACCCACAGTTCGGCCGCAAGCAACACGCGGGCCGTCAACGCCGTCGTGGCCGCCGTCAAGGCGAAGTCGATGGAGTCGCGGGTCGATTACATCGCCTTCGACTACGAGGTCTGCAAGCAGCTCCGGGCGGCCATGCCCGCGGCCGGCGTACAGTACCTGGGCGGCGACAAGGCCCCGGCCGAAGTCGCGGCGGACAAGCTCTCGGGCATCGACTACCAGTATTCGACCGTGCTTTCGAAAAAGCCCGAGTGGGTGACGGAAGCCCACGCCCGCGGAATCGAGGTCAACGCCTGGACGGTCAATTCGACGGCCGACATGATGGCCTGCATCGCGCTGGGTGTCGACTACATCACCACCGACAACCCCGCCACGCTGAAAAAACTGCTGGAGACACCGTTCGTCACGGCTCCGAAATAACCGCGGAGGCTCTGCCCCGAATTTCTGGATTCGCAGGCCGGACGATTGTCCGGCCTGCATTCTTTGCGGAATCCGCGTTTTTTTATTAGTTTTATACCCGAAATCAACCTTATACGACAACCCTCTATGAAGAAACTTTCAGTATTGGCATGGGTCGGCGCGGCGTTGCTGTCCGGCGGCATGCTCCGGGCGGAAAACATCCTGCTCTCGACCCGGAATTCCTCGCTGCTGCTGACGGCGGAGAAAGGCAAAGCCCCTCTGTTCCAGTATTTCGGGGCGCGCGTCGCCTCGCCCGGCGACATCCTCGCCAGCGGCGCGGCGTTCGGCGATGCGGCCTACCCGCAGTTCGGCGCCCAATGCCACCGCGAAGTAGCCATCCAGGCGACGCACGCCGACGGCTCGATGTCGCTCGAACTGGTGGTCGAATCGGTGTCGCGCGACCGCGGGAACGGCGCCGAAACCACCGCCATCGCCATGAAGGACAAGCACTACCCGTTTTTCGTGACGCTCTTTTACAAGACCTACGACGACTGCGAGGTGATCGAGACGTGGACCGAGATCAGCCACACGGAGAAGAAGCCCGTGACGCTCTACCGGTTCGCATCGGCCTACATGCCCGTCCGCCGGGGCGACACGTGGCTGACGCATTTCCACGGCACATGGGGCGCAGAGTGCTACCTCCACGAAGAGCCGCTGACCGACGGCATGAAGGTGCTCAAGAACAAGAACGGCGTACGCAACACCCAGACTGACAACCCCTCGCTGATGATCTCGCTCGACGGACGTCCCCGGGAACTGACGGGCCGTGTCATCGGCGGCACGCTGGCCTGGGCCGGCAACTACCGCATCGCTCTGGACAACGACAACACCCACACCACACACCTCTTCGCGGGCATCAACGAGGAGCAGTCGCAATACACGCTGCAACCCCGCGAGGTCTTCACGACCCCGGTGTTCGCCTTCACGTTCAGCGACGAAGGCAAGAGCGGCGTGAGCCGCAACATCCACTCTTGGGCGCGCCTCCACCGGCTCAACCACGGAACCGAACTGCGCGACGTGCTGCTCAACTCGTGGGAGGGCGTCTACTTCAAGGTCAACCAGGAGGGCATGGACCGGATGATGGCCGACCTGGCGGATCTGGGCGGCGAACTGTTCGTGATGGACGACGGCTGGTTCGGCGACAAATACCCGCGCAACAACGGCGAGACGAGCCTCGGCGACTGGACGGTCTGCCGCGAAAAGCTGCCGCAGGGCATCGAGGGGCTGACCGAGTCGGCCCGCAGACACGGCGTGAAGTTCGGCATCTGGATCGAACCCGAGATGACCAACACCCGGAGCGAACTCTACGAAAAGCATCCCGACTGGGTGATCCAGCAGCCCTACCGCGAGAACCGCAAGGGCCGCGGCGGCACGCAGCAGGTGCTCGACCTGTCGAACCCCGCGGTGCAGGAGTTCGTCTTCGGCGTGGTCGACCATCTGATGACCGCGCATCCCGACATCGCCTACATCAAGTGGGACGACAACATGACGCTCTACAACTACGGTTCGACCTTCCTGCCGGCCGACCGGCAATCGCACCTCTACATCGAGTACCACCGCGGCATGGACAAGGTGCTGCGGCGCATCCGGGAGAAATATCCCCGTCTGGTGATGCAGTCGTGCGCCAGCGGCGGCGGCCGGGTCAACTACGGCGTCCTGCCCTACTACGACGAATTCTGGACCAGCGACAACACCGACGCCCTGCAACGCATCTACATGCAGTGGGGCGTGTCGAACTTCTATCCCGCCGTGGCGATGGCCTCGCACGTGAGCGCCTCGCCCAACCACCAGACGGGCCGCAGCGTGCCGCTCAAACTGCGCTTCGACGTGGCCATGTCGGGACGCCTGGGGCTGGAGCTGCAACCCTCGAAGATGACCGACAAGGAGAAGGAGTTCGCCCGCAGGGCGATTGCCGCCTACAAGGAGATCCGCCCCGTCGTACAGCAGGGCGACCTCTACCGGCTGATCTCGCCCTACGACAAGACGGGCTACGCTTCGCTGATGTACGTCGCCCCCGGAAAGGACCGCGCCGTCTGGTTCGTCTACAAGCTGGAACACTTCCTCAACATGCCGTCGCCGGCCTTCCGGATGGCGGGTCTCGACCCCGGCAAACGCTACCTGATCACCGAACTGAACGTCGACGGGAAGCCGGTCCCGCAGGACGGCAAGACCTTCAGCGGTGCGTTCCTGATGGAGAACGGACTCGAATTCGCGGTGGGCAAGGAGTATGCCAGCCGCATCCTCGAACTCAAGGCGGTGGAGTGACCCCGACGGAAACAGACAGCAACGGTCCCCGGATTTCGGGGACCGTTTTTTTGAAAAAATCCGCCCGGAAACTCCGGACGGACCCTTTGCGGAAGCCGCTTTTCAGAAGCGCCAGCCGACATTGAGCTGGAACACGCCGTTCTTCGTGGAGGTGTCCTTCTCGATGTTGACGAAGCCGAAGTTGTAGTTGGCCGAAACCATCAGGCCCCACCCGAACTGGTAGCCCACGCCCAGTCCCAGCCCGAAATCGGCCGTGCGGACCAGGTCCTTCACACGCTCGCCGCCGCTCTTGGCGCGCACGTTGAAGCCCACCTGCGGACCGGCGAAGACATTCAGCCCGCCCAGCACGTAGTACTTCGCATAAACGGGGATGTTGATGTAGTCGAGGTGGATTTTCTCGGAGCCGATCTTCGTCCCCTGCATCGAGAAGAGGACACCCGGCTCGATGCCGAACTTCTCGGTGAGGAGGATTTCCAGCGAGACGCCGGCATTCAGCCCGGCGATCGTGCTGCCGTCGACGTGCGACAGGCTCGAAAGGTTCAGACCCACCTTGGGAATGATGTGGATGCCCTGCGCATGGGATTCGAATCCCGCGAACGCAAGGGCCGCCAGCAACAGAGTAGCGATTTTTTTCATAATTCAGTGCATGATTGGTTTGACGTGAAACGGGGTATAAAATTCCGTGCCATTTCCGCATATTTCTTCCGCGCAGCGCTTTTTCACTTCCCGCCGGACCGGGAACGCAAATAAAATACCCGTTCCGTTTCCTTTTTCTCGGGACTTTTATTTAACTTTGCAGGTTACAAGAACAAAACGTAAATCGTACAAAATAAATTTCATATGTACAGAACCCATACCTGCGGCTGCCTCCGGGCCTGCAACGTCAACCAAACCGTCACCCTGGCCGGATGGGTGCAAAAAGTGAGGAACCTCGGCGCCATGACCTTCATCGACTTGAGGGACCGTTACGGCATCACCCAGATCGTCGTCGAGGAGCACTCCCCCGCCGAGGCGCGCGAAACGGTCTGCCGCGTGGGCCGCGAGTGGGTCATCCAGGTCGTCGGCAAGGTCGTCGAGCGGCAGTCGAAGAACCCCAAAATGCCGACGGGCGACATCGAGGTCACGGCCGAGAAGGTGGTCATCCTGCACGAAGCCGAAGTGCCCCCCTTCACCATCGAGGAGGTCTCGGACGGCGGCGACGACCTGCGCATGAAGTACCGTTACCTCGACCTGCGGCGTCCGCCCCTGCAACGCAACATGATCCTGCGCCACAAAATGGCCCAGGAGATCCGCCGCTTCCTTTCGGACGAGGGATTCCTCGAAATCGAAACCCCCTGCCTGGTGGGTTCGACGCCCGAGGGCGCCCGCGACTTCGTCGTGCCGAGCCGCATGTCGCCCAACCAGTTCTACGCCCTGCCCCAATCGCCGCAGACGCTCAAGCAGCTGCTGATGGTCGCCGGCTACGACAAGTATTTCCAGATCGTGCGCTGCTTCCGCGACGAAGACCTGCGCGCCGACCGCCAGCCCGAGTTCACGCAGATCGACTGCGAAATGTCGTTCGTCGAGCAGGAGGACGTGCTGGAGATTTTCGAACGCTGGGCCAAGCACATGTTCAAACACGTGATGAACATCGAACTGACCGAGCCGCTGCGCCGCATGCCGTGGATCGAGGCGATGGAGAAATACGGCTCGGACAAACCCGACCTGCGGTTCGGCATGGAGTTCGCGGACATCACCGACCTGGCCAAGGGTCACGGCTTCCCGGTCTTCGACGAGGCCGAATACATCACCGGATTCGCCGCCACGGGCTGCGCCGCATACACCCGCAAACAGATCGACTCGCTGACGGAGTTCGTCAAGCGGCAGCAGATCGGCGCCAAGGGCCTCGTCTGGATTCGCGTCGAGGAGGGCTGCGTGAAGTCGTCGGTCGACAAGTTCTACTCCCCCGAGGAGGTGCGCGCCATGGCCGAGCGCTGCGGCGCTGTGGCCGGGGACATGGTCTTCATCCTCTGCGGCAAGAAGTTCAAGACGCTGACGCAGCTCTGCGCCCTGCGCCTCGAAGTGGCCCAGCAGCTGGGCCTGCGCGACCCGCAGAAGTTCGCCCCGCTGTGGGTGGTGGATTTCCCGCTGTTCGAGTGGGACGACGAGACGCAGCGTTACTACGCCGTGCACCACCCCTTCACCTCGCCCAAACTCGAGGACGTCGAATTCCTCGACAGCGACCCGGGCCGCGTGCGTGCCAACGCCTACGACTTCGTCTGCAACGGCACGGAGATCGGCGGCGGTTCGATCCGTATCCACGACTCGAAGTTGCAGGAGAAGATGTTCGAACTGCTGGGCTTCACGCCCGACGAGGCGCAGAAGCGCTTCGGCTTCCTGATGAACGCCTTCAAGTACGGCGCGCCCCCTCACGGCGGACTGGCGTTCGGTTTCGACCGCCTGTGCTCGCTGTTCGGCGGGTCGGAGTCGATCCGCGACTACATCGCCTTCCCGAAGAACAACGCCGGCCGCGACGTGATGCTCGACGCCCCGGGTTACATCGACCAGACGCAGCTCGATGAGTTGTATCTGGAATTGAAGAAGCCGGAGGAATAACCCGGAAAACTGACAGCATACGGCAGGCGGACGAGAAGTCCGCCTGCCGTTGTTTTCATCCCGGGTTGAATCTCCCAAATCACGCTTTTATCCGCATCTTCACGACGAACTTTTCGGAACCTCCGGGCAGCAGATTCAAGTTGAATCGTTTGAAGAGGTTGAAAAACGAGGAGAGGTCGCAGGAAGTTTCAATGGCAACCAGCGAATCGTCGGTTTCTGCCAGCATGTCACGACACAAAAGCGCGAAGATCATTTCGTCATAATGCGCGTAGAATTCAAATCCCACGACCGTATAACGTTCCGCTTCACGGACACTTCCGGGAATCAACGCATTCAGATATCCCTTTTCGAGGTAATCGCTGATATCGGCGGCGACCGTACCGGTAAAATCATTATACCGAGTTTTTGCCTTCATGAGAATCAGTTTAAGTTTGCCGCAAGACACCCTTTGCAACCCACATATAAAGAAAGCGTGGTGCCGAAGTCTTATTTCAGAATCGTAGGTCGTAGGATACCTTGGGAATAAAATAAGCGACAGCTCCCACGCCTATATCCGCGAGATACGGATACGACGCGGCAAGATGCGTGCCTACTCCCAACCCAAGTGAATTTCCTACGTTCACGATTCGGGAACAGACTTACACTTTCCGTGTTTGTCAGTATGTAGGGCAAATATAGGAATTATTCCCGGAATTTCGTATATTTGAAGCCCCAAAGCACCGATATTAATTATGCCGAACATTCCTTTAGCCGAACGACTACGCCCCCGCACGATCGACGAATACATCGGGCAGGAGCACCTCGTGGGCAAAAACGGGGTGTTCCGCAAGTTCTTCGAGACGGGCAACGTCCCGTCGTTCATCCTCTGGGGACCTCCCGGCGTGGGCAAGACCACGCTGGCGAAGATCGTCGCCACGCAGTTGGAACGTCCGTTCTTCACCCTCTCGGCCGTTACGTCGGGCGTGAAGGATGTGCGCGAGGTAATCGAGTCGGCGCGCAAGCAGCGGTTCTTCGACCAGAAGGCCCCGCTGCTGTTCATCGACGAAATCCACCGCTTCAACAAATCGCAGCAGGATTCGCTGCTGGGAGCCGTCGAGCAGGGCGTCTTCACGCTCATCGGCGCGACGACCGAAAACCCCTCGTTCGAAGTGATCTCGCCGCTGTTGAGCCGCTGCCAGGTCTACATCCTCAAGTCGCTCGAAGACAAGGACCTGCAAACACTGCTCGACCGTGCCCTGACGACCGACACGGAACTCAAGGAACGCCGGATCGAAGTCGCGGAGACCGGCGCGCTGTTCCGCTTCTCGGGCGGCGACGCGCGCAAGCTGCTCAACATCCTCGAAATCGTCGTCGGGGCCACCGACGGCAAGGTGACGATCACCGACCAGTACGTCACCGACTGCCTCCAGCAGAACATCGCCCTCTACGACAAGAACGGCGAACAGCACTACGACGTCATTTCGGCCTTCATCAAATCGGTCCGCGGCAGCGACCCCAACGCCGCGATCTACTACCTGGCGCGGATGCTTGCCGGGGGCGAGGAGCCTCGGTTCCTGGCCCGGCGGCTGGTGATCCTGGCCTCGGAGGACATCGGGCTGGCCAATCCCAACGCCCTGCTGCTGGCCAACGCCTGCTTCGACACGGTACACAAGATCGGCATGCCCGAAGCGCGCATCACGCTGGCCGAGACGACGATCTACCTGGCCACCAGCCCCAAGAGCAATTCGGCCTACATGGCCATCAACAAGGCGATGTCGCTGGTCGAGCGCGACACCACGAACCGTCCCGTGCCGCTGCACCTGCGCAACGCCCCGACCCGCCTGATGGACAAGGCGGGCTACGGCAAGGGCTATAAATACGCTCACGACTACGCCGGGCATTTCGCCGAGCAGGAGTTCCTGCCCGAGAGCCTTTCGGGCACGAAGTTCTACGAACCCGACACGCAGAACGCCGCCGAGGCGAAAATCGCCGAACGGATGGCGCAGTTGTGGAAAGACAAATACAAATGAAACGCATCGGCATCATCTCCGACACCCACGGAACCTTCGACGACACGCTCCGCGCATTTCTGAAAGACGTGGACGAAATCTGGCATGCGGGCGACATCGGCTCGATCGAACTCGCCGACCGGATCGCCGCCTTCAAACCGCTGCGTGCCGTGAGCGGCAATATCGACGGCGGCATGACCCGCCGCGTCTACCCCGCATTCCTGGCTTTCGAATGCGAAAGGGTGCAGGTGCTGATGACCCACATCGGGGGTTATCCACGCCATTACGATCCGCGCGCCGTACAGAAAATCCAGTCCGTGCACCCGAAACTCTTCATCGCCGGGCATTCCCACATCCTCAAGGTCGTCTACGATCCCGTCTACGACCTGCTGGCAGTCAATCCCGGCGCCGCCGGGGAGTTCGGATTCCACAAGGTCCGCACGGCCGTGCGCCTTACGATCGACGGCAGCGACATGCGCGACATGGAGGTCGGCGAGTGGCCCCGCAAATAAAGACCCGGCGGACGGAGAGCTAAAAAGACGGAGAACTAAAAAGGAGTGTTCAGGAGAGCCTTTTCCGTCACGAAATCACCCGAAATAAAATTTTATACCCCAAAAGGCCGGAAACGCATTCCGGCCGGATTTTGGTGATCGTCAGCGAAATGCCCGGAACATTCCGGCAAGTCGCACTACAAAAAAGGCAACCCTATACAATTCCGCCCGAAAGCACTCCAATACAGCCCGCAAGGCATTGAAGGTCAGCCAGTAAACCCGAAGCCTTGGGACCGTCCCGAAAATACCTCCCCGACGGAAACGCCTCTGTGTCAGCCACCACAGTTCAGGCGCTAAACAAAAACGGCCGCATAATAATCACATACGCGCTCACGTTAGTATAGCGAATTCATAACGACGACGCAACATGCAATTGAAGATTTCGAAAACGCTGGAGGGCATCATCGCCCGCTCGGCATTCAACACTACGAAGGCGGGAATGACGCATTCGCTCAAGGATTTCCTCACGCTGGAGCTGCTCCGCGAAGAGGGGTCGCTCGCCTACCAGCTTTTATCCTCCCGGCTCAAGGACTGGGAGCTTTATCAGGTGCGCCTGCGCATCGAACGCGAGGTAATCACCGCCAAACAGCAGGAGACCCGGTCGCCCGAGGAATATTACCGCGATTTCACCGAGGAACTGCTCGCAATGCCGGGCGTCGCCCGGAGCGTATCGACGGCCCACGCGCTGCTGGCCATCGTCAGCGACCGTTCGACGGCGACCGCACGCGTGCTGGAGATGTACGGCGTGACGGCCGACAGCGTGTCCGAGGACCTGCAGAAATTCGCCGTGGGCGACGACTTCCGCACCGAAGTCCAGGTTCACATGCTCGACTTCGGCGAGGAGAACAAGGCCGGGGAGAAAAGCCCGGCCCACCTGCTGGACAAGTTCGGCGTGAACCTCACGCGCCAGGCACGCGAAGGGAAGATCGATCCGGTCATAGGCCGCGAGCAGGAGATCGAACGCGTGGTGCAGATCCTCTCGCGCCGCAAGAAGAACAACCCGATCCTGATCGGCGAGGCCGGCGTGGGCAAGAGCGCCATCGTCGAGGGGCTGGCGCTGCGCATCGCGCGCGGCGAGGTTCCCTACACCATCGCCGACAAGACGCTCTTTTCGCTCGACGTCTCGTCGCTCGTGGCGGGCACGAAGTTCCGTGGCGAGTTCGAGGAGCGCATGCAGCAGCTTCTGGACGAACTGCGCAAGGCCAAGGACACGATCATCTTCATCGACGAGATACACACCATCGTGGGCGCCGGCTCCACGCAGGGCAGCCTCGACACGGCCAACATCCTCAAACCGGCCCTCGCGCGCGGCGAACTGCAAACCATCGGCGCCACGACGCTCGACGAGTACCGCGAGAACATCGAGACCGACTCGGCCCTCGAACGCCATTTCCAGAAGGTCGTGATCGAGCCGACGACGCCCGAGCAGACGCTCCAGATCCTGCGCAACATCGCGCCCCACTACGAACGCCACCACAAGGTGCGTTACACCGAGGAGGCGTTGCAGGCCTGCGTGACGCTCACCGGGCGTTACATCACCGACCGCTATTTCCCCGACAAGGCCATCGACGTGCTGGACGAGGCCGGCTCGCGGGCGCACCTCCGGTCGGCACGCGAACCGGAGGAGCTGCGGGCCATGAAAACGGCGCTCAACGACGCCAAACGCGAGCGCCGCGAAGCGGTCGAGGCACTGGTCTACGAGAAGGCCGCCTCGGCGCGCATGCGGGAGATCGCGCTGCGCTCGAAGCTGGGCGAAAGCCGCGCCGAATGGAAACGCTCGCTCGAAAGCAACCCCGTGGAGATCACCGCAGGGCATATCCAGGAGGTGATTACCGCCATGACGGGCATCCCTGCGGAGCGCGTCTCGGGGGGCGAGATGAGCCGTCTGCAAACCCTGCGCGAACACCTCGCCAAGCGTGTCGTGGGACAGCAGGAGGCCGTGGAGAAGATTTCGCGCACCATCCGCCGTTCGCGTGCCGGACTGAAGGACGAAAACCGCCCCATCGGCGTCTTCCTCTTCGTCGGCCCCACGGGCGTCGGCAAGACGCTGCTGGCCAAGGAGGTGTCGAAATGGCTGTTCGACGAGCGCCGCGGGCTGATCCGGATCGACATGAGCGAATACGGCGAAAAACACAACGTGGCGCGCCTGATCGGCTCGCCCCCGGGATACGTCGGTTACGGCGAAGGAGGCCAGTTAACGGAGGCCGTGCGTCGTCAGCCCTACGCCGTGGTGCTCTTCGACGAGATCGAAAAGGCCCACCCCGAGGTCTTCAACGCCATGCTGCAGATCTTCGACGAAGGGCACCTCACCGACGGCTCGGGACGCAAGGTCGACTTCCGGAACACGATCATCATCATGACCTCGAACGTGGGTTCGCGGGCCGTGGTCCGGAAATCGGTGCAGGTGGGTTACAGCACCACCTCGAAGAGCGCCGTAGCCGACGTGACGCCCCAGAGCGAGTACCGCAAGGCGCTGGAGCAGACCTTCGCCCCGGAATTCCTCAACCGTATCGACGACATCGTGCTGTTCCGCACGCTGGAAATCGCCGACGTGGAACGGATCGTCGACCTGGAGTTGCAGGGACTGATGGCCCGCACGGGCAGGCTGGGCTATAAGGTGAAGATCACCGACGGAGCCAAGCGACGGCTGGCGGCCATGGGCTACGAATCGCGCTACGGCGTGCGTTCGCTCAAGCGGACGCTGATGGACAACGTCGAGGAACCGCTCTCGGCGCTGATCATCGACGGCAAGCTCCACGAGGGCGACACCGTGGTCGTGGAGTCGGACAAGGGCCACGGCGTGAAGCTGCGCGTGGCATAACCGACCGCTTACAGAGAGGGACCGGGATCGCTTCCCGGCCCCTTTTTGCATTTTTCCAGCGGGAAACGATGCGAAATTTTCCATTTTTCCTAAATTTGTGTGAATTTTTCATATCTCCTCACTGAAACCGAATGCGTCCGATTTCTTTGAAAGCCCTCACCGGGTCCCTGTTCATGACTCTCTGCGCCGCGGCGACGGCGCTCTCCGCAACCACTGAAGCCGACAGCCTGTCCGCGGCGCTGTCCCGGGCACGCACGCCTGCCGAACGGGAGCAGACCTATGTCCGGCTGGCCGACCTCTGCACCGACAGCACGGCGCTCGCCGCCGTCTACTGGGAAGCCGCACTCACCGAAGCCGCCGGGGCCGGAGACGACTACGGATGCCGGGAGGCGCTGGACCGGCTCGTGCAGGGGTTCTCGGCGAAGCAGCCCGAACGGGCTTTGGAGTACGTCCGCCTTGCGGACAGCCTCCTGCCCGACCGCCGCTTCGCGCTGTTCCGCGCATCGCTCAACGCCTTCTGGCTCTGGAAGCAGATGTCGGTGGCCAACTCGTTCGAAGCGATCGACCGCGCGCTGGCGGAGTTCCGCGAACGGCAGCCGGGCAGCCTCACCCCCGAGGAGGAGATCGAATGGGAGTTCCTCACGGGACTCTCCATCGACTATTCGTCGATCGCCACCGAAGCCTACGGCAACATCCTCCAGGCCATCCCCTATGTGGAGCAGGCTCTCGCCAAGCTCGAAAAATACCCGCTGGAGGAACGCGTCCACTTCGAAAAACTCTGCCGCGAGGAACTTGCGGACATCTACCTCTACGCCGACGATCCGCGCGCCGCCGGGCAGATCGGCCGGTGCATCGACCTGCACCGTGCATGGATGGCGGCCGACACGCGTTTCGAACGCCCCCGCCGCGACTCGTCGGAATACCTGATGCGGTCTTACGGCAAGATGGTCTTCCTGGGCGACCTCCTCGCCCGGGAGGAGGTGGATGACTACTACAACAAATGCATGGAGCTGGCGCACGGGCGCGACGACCGCGAGGAGATATACAACACCAGCGCCCGTTATTACCAGCATGCGGGCGACTACGAGCGGACCGCAGCCTACATGGATTCGCTGCTGACCCACTATGCCCAGACCGGCAAGAAGGCGGATCTCGGCTCCATCTACATAGCGCAGTCGCACATGTATGAAAAGGCGGGCGATTACGAAAAGGCACTCAAAGCCGTGCGGGAAGGCAACGACTTCCGTTATTACAGCCGCATGGACCAGGCGCAAAGCAAACTGGCCGAGATGCAGGCGCTCTACGACGTCAACCGCCTCGAACTCGAAAAGGTACGGCTGGCCGACCGCAGCAAATTCTTCCTGCTTATGGCCGGCGGCATCGTGCTGCTGCTGCTCGCCGGCTGGGCCGTCTACCAGCAGGCGATGGTCCGGCGGCTGAAACTGGCGCGCACGCAGTTCATGGCGGCCAGCGAAGAGGCGCAGCGCCAGAGCCGCCGCGCCCAGGAGAGCGAACGGATGAAGACCGCCTTCATCAACTCGATGTGCCACGAGATACGCACGCCGCTGAACGCCATCAACGGCTTTTCCGAACTGCTGCTCACGGAACAGGACCCCACGGCCCGGCAGGCCTTTCAGACCGAGATCGGGAAGAGCACCAAGGCCCTGACCGTCCTGCTGGAAAACATGCTGGAACTTTCGCAGCTCATCAGCACCGAAGACCCGCTCCCGGTCGCCCAGACCGACATCTGCCTGCTCTGCGCCGAACGGCTGGAGCTGCAGAGGCAGCTCGGCGACAATCCGGCGGTCGGCTACGCCTACGAAGCGGTGGAAGAGGGCATCGAGATACCCACCAACGCCTTCTACCTGACGCGCGTCCTCGACAACCTGCTGCATAACGCCGCCAAGTTCACCGCCGCAGGACGCATCACGCTCCGTTGCCGCAACGACGAATCCCGGCGCACGCTGCAAATCAGCGTCAGCGACACGGGCATCGGCATCCCGCCCGAAAAGCAGGAGTGGGTGTTCGAACGCTTCACCAAGGTCGACCCCTTCAAACCCGGTTCGGGCATCGGGCTTTACCTCTGCCGCCTGATCGTCACCCGCCTCGGGGGCGACATCCGCGTCTGTCCCGAATACAGCGGGGGCTGCTGCATCCGCATCGAACTGCCCTACTGATTCGCACCGCACGCAACCTTCGCAGCCCCTTCCGACGCTTTTTCGGCTCCGGAAGGGGTTTGCGAATTGCAATCCCGCCGGAAATGGCTATCTTTGCACCTCAATACCCGAATCGAATGTACAGTTTCGCAACATACAAAGACCAATACAAGGCCAACCTGCGGCTGGCGCTGCCCGTGGTGCTGACACAGCTGGGGCAGATCCTCACGCAGGTCGCCGACAACCTGATGGTCGGCCGCTACGGCGGCAGCGACCCCACGCCGCTGGCCGCCGTCTCGTTCGGCGGCGCCGTCTTCTTCATCCTCTTCATCGCCGCCATCGGCATCGCACTGGGCATGACACCCCTCGTGGGCGAACTCTACGCACAGGGCGACCGCGAGAAATCGTCGGGGCTGCTGCAAAACGGCATCCTCTTCTACGGACTGCTGGGCGTGGCGATGGCCGCCGTGCAGTACGCCGTCATTCCGCTGATGTACCACCTCGGCCAGCCCGCCGAAGTGGTCGACATGGCCATCCCCTATTACAGGATGCTGGTGTGGAGCATGCCGTTCATCATGCTGTTCTTCACCTTCAAGCAGTTCCTCGAAGGCGTGGGCAACACGAAGGTCGAGATGGTGGTCACGATCGCGGCCAACCTGGCGAACATCGGTTTCAACTGGGTGTTCATCTACGGCCGCTACGGATTCCCCGAGATGGGCGCCGAAGGCGCGGGCCTGGGCACGCTGATGTCGCGCATCATCGCCCCGATACTGATGATCGGTTACTTTTACAGCCGCAGCAAATACCGCGTCTACCTCGAAGGCTTCTCGCCGCGCAACTACTCGTGGACATCGGTCAAACAGTTGCTGCACATGGGCCTGCCGATCTCGATGCAGATGTTCCTCGAAGCCTCGGCCTTCGTCGGCACGGGAATCATGATGGGGTGGTTCAACAAGGAGACGATGAGCGCCAACCAGATCGCCACGACCATCGGCAACTGCGCCTTCATGATCGTCATGTCGATCGGCGCGGCCACCACCATCCGCGTGTCGCACTGCTACGGCGCGCGCGACATCGGCCAGCTGTCGCTCGCGGCCAAGGCGTCGTACCACCTCGTGCTGGCGTGGAACGCCCTCGCGGCGCTGGTTTTCATCACGATGCGCAACATCATCCCGACTTTCTTCACCACCAACGCCGAGGTGATAGCCATCGCCTCGAACCTGATGGTCTTCGCGGCGCTCTACCAGCTCTCGGACGGCATTCAGAACGTCTCGGTAGGCATCCTGCGGGGTATCCAGGACGTGAAGATCATCATGCCGATCGCCTTCGTGTCGTACTGGCTGCTGAACCTCCCGGTGGGCTACCTGTTCGGCTTCACGATGGGCATGGGTCCTTCGGGGCTTTTCCTGGGCTTCTCGTTCGGGCTGTCGGCCGCGGCGGTCATGATGATCGTGCGCATCCGCCGCAGCATCCGCAAACTCTACGTAACGAAATAAAATATTTTTCGTATCTTTACGCAAATTATACCCGATAATGGATACCGAAAAACAACATACGGGCGCCTGCAAACCCGAAGTGGGCCGCGGGTGCGCCTTTTGTAACTGCGGCTCGGAGCCGGAAGCCAAACTCTGCGACGGATGCTTCAAGCTCCACGAAACGGCCTGGCTCGACGAGTACCCGGTCAACATGCCGAGCGACATCGTCGAGGTGCGTTTCAAGAACACCCGCCGTTCGTTCTACCAGAACGTCAACAACCTCGACCTCAAACGGGGCGACATCGTGGCCGTCGAGGCGTCGCCGGGCCACGACATCGGCGTCGTGTCGCTCACGGGCGACCTGGTGGCGCGCCAGATGCGCCGCACGGGATTCAACCCCTACAACGGCGAATACAAGAAGATCTACCGCAAGGCCAAGCCCTACGACATCGAAAAGTGGCAGGAGGCCATCGCGCTGGAGCACGAGACGATGATCGCCTCGCGGCAGATCGCCGCCGACATGGGCCTGAACATGAAGATCGGCGACGTGGAATACCAGGGCGACAAGATCAAGGCCATCTTCTACTACATCGCCGACGAGCGCGTGGACTTCCGCGAGCTGATCAAGGTCTTCGCCGAACGGTTCCACATCCGCATCGAGATGAAGCAGATCGGCGCCCGCCAGGAGGCCGGGCGCATCGGGGGACTGGGCGCCTGCGGCCGCGAATTGTGCTGCGCGTCGTGGATGTCGAGCTTTTCGAGCGTCACGACCGGGGCCGCGCGCGTGCAGGACATTTCGCTCAACCCCCAGAAACTCGCCGGGCAGTGCTCGAAGCTCAAGTGCTGCATGATGTACGAATACGACACCTACGTCGACGCCCGCCGGGACTTCCCGCGCCTGCGCGAGCCGTTGCAGGCCGCCGAAGGCGAATGGTTCTGCGTCAAGAGCGACGTGCTGGCCGGGACGATGACCTTCTCCTCGTCGAAGGAGGCGATGGCCAACGTCACGACGCTGCCCGTCTCGCGCGTGCGGGAGATCATGGCGCTGAACCGCCAGGGCAAGAAGGTCGAACGGTTGCAGGACGCCGACGACATCCGGACGGACGCCGAGGAACCGACCTACCGTTCGGAGGAGGACAGCATCACCCGCTTCGACCAGGCTAAACGCCGCAAGCGCGGCGGCCGCAACAGCAAGGGCCGCGGCGAACAGGGACGTCCCGCAGGACAGAACGGACAGACACCGCAGGAGTCCGGCGGGGAGAGCCGCCAGCCGCGTGAAGGGCAGTCCGGCCGTCCCGACCGGCAGCCGCGCCGCAACGACCGACCGCGCAACGGCGGCAACGGCGGAGAGCGCCAGAACGGCGGCAACGGCGAACGTCCGCGCAACGGCAACAACCGCGGCGAGAATAGCAACCGGGCCGAAAGCAACGGACGCGAACCCCGCGAAAGCAACGGAGGCAGCCGCGAGGGCGGAAACCGCAGCCGCAACAACCGCAACCGCCGGCGCGGCAATGGCGACAACGGGAACAACAGCGGAAACGGAGGGAACGCCCCGGTCGGCAATAACGGCAACAGAGGCGGGAGCACAGGCAGCGGCAATAACGGCGGAACGCCTCAAAACCAATAGCGCGGTGAAACGCTCGGCAGGGCATATTGCGGCCGTGGCGGCCGCGCTTCTGGCCGGGAGCTGCATTTCGCCGCACCAGTCGGCGGCAACCGACGTCAGCCCCGCCCGGTGGGACTCACGGGCCGAAATCCGCCTGCCGAACGCCGACACCGTGTCGTTGCGCGACGCCGTGATCTTCCTGCGCTGCAACGACCGCTTCGCGGAAGACACGCTGACGGTACGCATCGCCACCGTAACACCCGATTCGCTCCGCTTCGGGGAGTGGTTCCTGCTCGCCATCCCGCGCCCGGAAGGTCCCGCGGCCCTGATGCGCGAGGCCGTGATCCCCTACCGCCGCCGAATCCGCCTCACGCAGCACGGCGACTACCGCTGCTCGGTCACGCCGGTCCGCCCCGTCCGTGGGGTCGAGGCCGTCGGCATCGACCTGCAGGAAAGCAGATAACCGAAAACACATCACCGCCCTGCCGACCCCGCAGTCCGGCGGAACAACATACCACTATGGGCAAAGACAAGCTCCGCAGGTTCCGCGAGAACCTGACTTTCGAATGTTTCGTACAACCCGAATTCGACGAGGTGTTCCGCCGCGACCACCCGCTCAAAGGGAACTGGAACCGTGATTTCTTCCGCAACGACAACCCCATCGTACTGGAACTGGGCTGCGGCAAGGGCGAATACACCGTCGCACTGGCCCAGCGCGATCCGCTGCGCAACTACATCGGCATCGACATCAAGGGCGCACGCATGTGGCGCGGCGCGAAGACCGCCACGGACCGCAGGATGCACAACGTAGGCTTCCTGCGCACACGCATCGAGTTCATCGACGCGCTGTTCGCCGAAAATGAAATCTCCGAAATCTGGATCACCTTCCCCGATCCGCAGCTCAAGACCCGGCGGGCCAAGAAACGCCTCACTTCGCCGCTCTACCTGGCCTGTTACGCCCGCCTGCTCCGGCCCGACGGGCGGATCAACCTCAAGACCGACTCCAAGCACCTCTACGCCTACACCGGCGAGGTCATCCGCCATTACGGACTGACGTGCGAGGTCTCCGAAGCGGACATCTACGGCTCGGGATTCGCCGACGAAGTGCTTTCGGTCAAGACGGCCTACGAAACCCGTTTTCTCGAGATGGGGCTTCCGATCACCTACACGCGCTTCGCGCTGGGCGGCCGGCGCGAATTCCCGTGGTTCGACTGGGAGGAGGACGACAAGGCGGAGAAGGACAACGAGGCCGAAAGACAACTCCGATAACCCGGCTTTCCCGCCATGCAGACCGACACCGCCCGGCTGGAAATCCGGCTTCTGACACCGGAGCAGTTGATGCTGTGGCTGGACGACCTGCCCCGGCTGGAACGGAGGCTGGAGTGCCGCTACCGGGCCGAACCGCTTGCCGGCGATTTCCGGACTATCGTCGAAATGCAACGCACCGCGACCCTCGCCGACGCGGCCAGTCCGCAATGGCACAGCTTCTGGTTTCTCATCCGTAAAACCGACCGTACGGTCGTCGGCTCGGCGGTCTTCAAGGAGCGTCCCGATCCGGAAGGCTGTGTCGAAATCGGCTACGGACTGGGCCGCGCATTCGAACGCAACGGCTACATGCGCGAGGCCGTCGAAGCCTTGTGCGCCTGGGCTTTGCGGCAGGAAGGCGTCCGGCATGTCACCGCCGAAACCAACACCGACGGCCTCGCCTCGCAGCGCCTGCTCCTCAAATGCGGATTCCGCGAACGCAGCCGCGCGGAAACCTGTCGGTGGATTCTGTAAACGGCTTTTCCGCCGCCCGCCGCAATCTCCGATCCACGCCATCGACCTCCACACTCTCCACATCTTCTCCGCACCGTCCCACTTCATTCGTTCCTGTCTGCTCCTCCCCGCCGCCCTTCCATCCGCTGTTATTCACCGCCATCCTCGCCTCCGGCTTCTCCGCGCCACCTCTTTTATAAATATATAAATATAGGTATCCATTATTTTCGCCCCGTCTACTAATTTTTTAGATCAAAAATTTGTTTTACTAAAAATTTAGTAGTAAACTTGCATTGACAACATTCCCGCAGGCGGCATTCGACGGCCTACGGCGGACCGGAAACGGACCGGAAACAGGATAACAGACACAAAAGCACAATAACCATGGATACCAACATTTCGGAACTGACTCGCGGCGAGGAGGAGATCATGCAGATTCTCTGGCGGCTGGGCGACGCGGTGGTCAACGACATCATCGCCCGGACCGACGAACCCCACCCCAAGTACACCACCGTCGCCACGTTCCTCAAAATCCTGGAGAACAAAGGCTTCGTCAGCCACAGGGCCGAGGGCAAGAGCCACCGCTACTTTCCGCTGATCGGCCGCGAGGAGTATGCCCGGGGCGTCATGTCGTCGATGCTTTCCAACTATTTCGACGGTTCGCTGGCCCAGCTGGTATCGTTCTTCTCGCGCCATGAGAACATCCCCGCCCGGGAGATGGACGAAATCCTCGAAATCATGCGCAACGCCAAAAAATAGCCCGCCATGAAAACCCTTGCCATCTACGCCCTCGAAGTGCTGGCCTGCAGCGGCGTGCTGCTGGCCGCCTACGCCATCCTGCTCGACCGGCGCGTGCGGTTCGGCTGGTGCAGAGCCTACCTGCTCGCATCGACTCTCCTGGCGGCGGTCATCCCGCTGCTGCGCATCCCCGTCTGGCCGGGCGAGGTGGTCGAGGTCGCCCCGACGGTCGCCCTGCCCGCGACCGAATGGACCGCAGAAGTGGTCGAAGAGGCGGCTCCGGCCGTCACGCCCGAAACGGTGTGCCTGACGGTGTACCTGATCGGGGTCGGACTGGTCGCGGGGGTCATGCTGTGGCAGGTCGTGCGCATCCGCCGGCTGCGGCGCGGCGCGGCGATCACCCGCACAGAGCGTTTCACGCTCGTGCGCACCCCGCAGCGGATCGCGTCGTTCTCGTTCTTCCGTTCGATCTACGTCTGGGACCAGATCCCGGCCGGCGAGTTGCAGGCCATCGTGGCCCACGAGGCGAGCCACGTCGCCCACCGCCACTCCGCCGAGCGCGTGGCGATGGAGTGCATGAAGGCCGCGCTGTGGTGGAACCCCTTCGTATGGCTCGCCGCACGGCGGCTCACCGAAGCCGAGGAGTTCGAAGCCGACAGCGACGTGCTGGCCGAAGGGTACGACATCGAACATTACATGAAAACCATATTCAGGCAGCTATTCGGTTATAGTCCGGAAATAGCCAACGGGCTGCGGGATTCCTTAACCAAAAAACGCTTTAAAATGATGACAACAAAAACTTCCGGCAGGCACTCCCTGCTGCGGCTGGCGGGCACGCTTCCCGCCGTGATAGGGCTCCTGTGCGCTTTCTCGCTGACCACGCGCGCCGCCGAGGTCCGGATTGCAGAGACCGCCAAGGTCCCGGCCGACGAAACGGTGTCCCGGGACGCGGCGGATAAAAAAGTCTCCCTAACCGTCCTCCAGAACGGCAAACCGCTCCCGGGCGCAATCGTGCTGATCAGCGGATCGAACGTCGGAACCGTGACCGGCAAGGAGGGCACGGCACAGATTTCAGCGGCCCCCGGCAACGAACTGACAATCTCCTATGTGGGCTTCGAAACGCAGAAAATCCGCGTCTCCGATAAATCCGGAGCGGAAAGCCATGTGATTGCGCTGAAGGCGGAAGACAATAACCTCGACGCGGTCAGCGTCACCCCCGGCGACAACAAAACCGCCGCGGGCAACGAAAACGCCTCCATGCGGAAAGCCTCGCTGACAATCAACCTGGCCGACGCGGACGGCCGGATCGCGAGGGTGGCCGTCGGGGCTGCCGTGGTGATCTCGGGCACGAAAAAGGGCGTCGTAGCCGACGCCGCAGGACACGCCCGGATCGAGGCTCCCGAAGGCGCCGTGCTGAAGATAAGCTATCCCGACTACCGGCCCGCCTCGGTCGAGGTCGGCGATCAGAGCGACTATGTCGTTCTGCTCTCCCCCGAAAGCGACCGAACGAACCGAAAGTCCTCGCCCGACAGCGGCGGAAAACCGGGTCCGATCTTTGTCGTCGACGGCGTCGAGCAAGCGAGCATCGACGACATCTACCCCAATACGATCGAACGGATCAGCGTCCTCAAAAATCAGTCCTCCATCGCAGTATACGGTTCGCGGGGTAAAAACGGCGTGATCGTGGTCACCACCAAAGGCACAGGCAAACCGGCGACTGACGAAGTCGTTTTCAACGAGAAAACCGGGTCGGTCGAAATCACCTCCGCATCCACGGAAGACATGCCGTTTCTGATCGCCGAAAAGATGCCCTTGTTCCAAGGCGGCAACCTCAACGCATTCCGCACCTGGGTGCAGGAACACCTCCAATACCCCGCCGAGGCCGTGAAACGGAACATCCAGGGCCGCGTGGTCGTGAC
Source organism: Alistipes sp. i18-0019-D1 (assembly GCF_042852885.1). Taxonomy (NCBI): domain Bacteria; kingdom Pseudomonadati; phylum Bacteroidota; class Bacteroidia; order Bacteroidales; family Rikenellaceae; genus Alistipes; species Alistipes sp. i18-0019-D1. The sequence continues at coordinate 2,697,015 of NZ_AP031424.1, read as the reverse complement.
GTTCACCATCGAAAAGGACGGCTCGGTAAGCAACATCCAGATCTTGCAGTCGCCCGACAAACTGCTTGCCGACGAGGCCCGCCGCGTGATCGCCTCCTCGCCCACCGGAGCATGGACGCCCGGCGAGCAGCGCGGCGAGAAGGTGAGCGTGAAATATACGCTGCCCGTCGATTTCCGCACCAAGACCGAGAAAACGACGGACGAAGCCGCTTTCGACGAGAAAACCGGAACGGTCAAAACCGCCTCCGCGACCGCTGAAGACAGTCCGTTTCTCATCGCCGAGGTCATGCCCTCGTTCCGGGGCGGCGACATCACAGCCTTCCGCAACTGGATACAGATGCACATAAAATATCCGGCAGAGGCGCTGAAAGCGAAACTCTACGGGCGCGTCGTCGCATCGTTCGTCATCGAAAAGGACGGCTCGGTAAGCGACATCCAAATCTTGCAGTCGCCCGGCAAACCGCTTGCCGACGAGGCCCGCCGCGTGATCGCCTCCTCGCCCGCCGGAGCATGGACGCCCGGCGAGCAGCGCGGCCAGGCCGTCCGGGTGAAACTCACCGTGCCCGTGGATTTTCGGATTCAGGGCGCAGACGGCAAAACGTCCGAACGGACTGAAAAGCCGAAGGGCAGTCTCGACGAAATCGTCGTGGTGGGCTTCGGCGCCCCCGAAAAATAACCCGCCTCTTACCATCAGCGGCAGCCGGTTTCCGTCCCGAGTTCAACGGGAGCCGGCTGTTTTTTGCGTTTGCCGGATTTTTCACTATATTTACCCGACTAAAAATCCGCATTCCCTGCAAACCCCGAAACCATGGATGTAAAGATAGCCCCCGACTGGAAGGAGCTCCTCGCTCCGGAGTTCGAAAAACCCTATTTTGCGCAGCTCACGGAGTTCGTGCGGCAGGAATACGCCTCGCGGCGCATCTTCCCGCGCGGCAGCAACATCTTCCGTGCCTTTGACAAATGCCCGTTCGACAAGCTGAAAGTGGTCGTCATCGGCCAGGACCCCTACCACGGTCCCGGACAGGCCAACGGGCTTTGTTTCTCGGTCGCGGACGGGGTTCCCTTCCCGCCCTCGCTGCAAAACATCTTCAAGGAGGTCTCCGACGACACCGGCACGCCCATACCGCCTACGGGTAACCTCGACCGCTGGGCCGAGCAGGGGGTGCTGCTGCTCAACGCGGTGCTCACGGTCCGCGCCCACGAAGCCGCGTCGCACGCCGGCCGAGGCTGGGAGACCTTCACCGACGCCGTGGTGCGCGCCATCGCCCAGCGCAAAGAGGGCATCGTCTATATGCTCTGGGGCAGCTACGCCCAGAAGAAAGGCGCCATCGCCGACCCGCAGCGCAACCTGATCCTCAAAGCCGTGCACCCTTCGCCGCTGTCGGTCTACCGGGGATTTTTCGGCTGCCGCCACTTTTCGCGCGCCAACGAATACCTGCGCTCGATCGGCAAAGAGCCGATCGTATGGTAATCCGCCGTCCGAAAGACAAAAATCCCGACCTTGCGCAATGCAAGGCCGGGATTTTTCGAACTGCTCGGGATTCACTATCCCAGATAGGATTTCAGAAGCTTCGACCGCGACGAGTGGCGGAGGCGGCGAATCGCCTTCTCCTTGATCTGGCGCACGCGCTCGCGCGTCAGGTCGAACTTCTCGCCGATCTCCTCGAGGGTCATCTCCGAGGTTCCGATGCCGAAGAAGTACTTGATGATGTCGCGCTCACGCTCCGTGAGAGTCTCCAGCGCGCGGTCCACCTCGGTCGACAGCGACTCGTTGATCAGCCCGCGGTCGGCGTTGGGCGAATCGGGGTTCACCAGCACATCCAGCAGCGAGTTGTCCTCGCCGTCGGCGAACGGGGCGTCCACCGATACGTGGCGTCCGGCGACACGCAGCGTGTCGGTGACCTTCTCCTTCGGGAGTTCCAGTTCCGTGGCCAGCTCCTCGGGCGACGGCGTGCGCTCGTGCTCCTGCTCGAAGCGGGCGAACGCCTTGTTGATCTTGTTCAGCGAGCCTACCTGGTTGAGCGGCAGGCGCACGATGCGCGACTGCTCGGCCAAAGCCTGGAGGATCGACTGACGGATCCACCACACGGCATAGGAGATGAACTTGAAGCCGCGGGTCTCGTCGAACTTCTCGGCGGCCTTGATCAGCCCGAGGTTGCCCTCGTTAATCAGGTCGGGGAGGCTCAATCCCTGATTCTGGTATTGCTTGGCTACGGACACCACGAAACGCAGGTTGGCTTTGGTGAGCTTCTCGAGCGCTTCCTGGTCTCCTTTCTTAATTCGCTGGGCGAGTTCCACCTCCTCCTCGACCGTGATAAGCTCCTCCTTGCCGATTTCCTGCAAGTACTTGTCCAGCGAGGCGCTTTCGCGGTTGGTGATGGACTTTGTAATCTTTAATTGACGCATATTTTTCTAACTATCCTAATAATATTGCAATCCATAAACCCGCCCGGGCTGCGGTTTACTCCACCAGCGTGTAGCTTGCCGAACGGCCGTTGGGATAAACGCCGTCGATCGAACGGACCTTCTCCGTCATCCGCTGCATGTCGCTGAGCGAATAGACCGGGCGGTCGTTGATGTGAGTGATCACAAATCCCTGCTTAACACGGGCACGGGCCAGAATTCCGTCGGCCTTGATGCCGACCACCTGTACGCCGCCCTTGATGTCGAGTTCGCGGCACAGTTTGGCGCCCGCATCGGCGAACTTACCTCCGAGCGCATCGACGACATCGACATCCTCCTTGGTAACCAATTCCGTTTTACCTGCTTTATTACGCAAAGTAACGTCAAATTGTTTCACCTTTCCGTCTCTTTTTACGGATAATTTAACCGTATCGTTGGGCCGGCGCTTGGCGATCTGCTCCTGGAGCGTCGAAGGCTCAACAATTTTCACGCCATCGATGTCCAGAATCACGTCTCCCTTGCGGATTCCGGCCTCCGAAGCGGCTCCGCCCTCGACAACTGCGGCCACATAGGCTCCGCCCAGGTCCTTGATGCCCAACTCTTTCCCCTCCGTATCGAGGAAATCCTGATCCACGACGCGGAACTGTACGCCCAGCAGGGCGCGCTGCACAACGCCGAACTCCTTCAGATCGACCACCACCTTGCGGACGATCGACTCCGGAATGGCGAACGAATAGCCCACGTAGCTTCCCGTCTGCGACTTGATCAGCGTGTTGATGCCCACCAGTTCGCCGTGGGTGTTGACCAGCGCGCCGCCCGAGTTGCCGGGGTTCACCGCCGCGTCGGTCTGGATGAACGACTCGATGCGGAAATCGTTGGGAATGGCTCCCAGCTGACGCGCCTTGGCGCTCACGATACCCGCCGTGATGGTCGACTGCAGGTCGAACGGCGAACCGATCGCCAGCACCCATTCGCCCAGACGCAGCGCATCGGACGATCCGAAGGCCAGCGTAGGCAGCTCCTTGCCCTCGACTTTCAGCAGCGCGAGGTCCGTCGCCGAGTCCTTGCCGATGAGCTTGGCGTCGAACGAACGGCCGTCATTGAGTTTCACCTTGAGTTTCGAAGCCCCGTCCACGACGTGGTTGTTCGTCACGATATAGCCGTCCTCCGAAATGATCACGCCCGAACCGCCGGCCCGCTGCTCGCGGTACTGCGGCCGTCCGTCGCCGCGCCCGTAATCCTGCGGGATTCCGAAGAACTCCAGGAACGGATCGTAGCCCCGGCGCTGGGGCATTTCGACCTGCTGGATGGCCTCGATGTTCACGACGGCCTTCACCGCATTCTCGGCGGCGTAGGTCAGGTCGGGATACTGCTCGGCCTGGTAAGATGTAAATTGCGTCCCCAGCGCGGGCGTACGTTCCACCTCGCGCTCGATGTATGCGACGGAGTCTCCGCGGTCCGCGGAAACCGTCCACGCCGTAAGTCCGCCGGCTGCGGCCGACACGGCTACGAGTCCTAAAATCAAAAATGCCTTTTTCATAATAAATTAAATGTTTTGGTTCTATTAATCAGAGGCAACTTCATTCCATAAGCGGTATTTTCGGTTCTATTTTTCGAAGGACAAACGCACGAAAACGGCCGGTTAGTATGTTCATTCCGCACAAAAATCGAGGCATCCGCCACGGACGCCCCGATTTTTCAGCATATCCGGACGCTAAAGGCCGAATTCCTTTCGGATCCGATCCACGGCATCGAGTTTCTCCCAGCCGAAGAACTCGATCTCGCGCTCGGTCTCGACACCGTTCTCCCAGACCTTCTCCACCGCCTTATAGGGGCGGTTGCCGAAGTGTCCGTAGGAGGCCGTGGCCTCGAAGATCGGGTTTTTCAGGCCGAAACGTTTCACGATGGCTGCGGGACGCAGGTCGAAGAGCTTCCCGATGCGGCGGGCGATCTCGCCGTCGGTCATGCCGGCCAGCGCCGCGGGACGGGGTGAATTGTAGGTGTCGACATAGATCGACAGCGGCTGCGCGATGCCGATGGCGTAGCTCAGCTCGACCAGAATCTGGTCGGCGACGCCCGCCGCCACGAGGTTCTTGGCGATGTGGCGCGCGGCATAGGCCGCCGAGCGGTCCACTTTGGACGAGTCCTTGCCCGAGAAGGCACCGCCGCCGTGCGCGCCGCGGCCGCCGTAGGTGTCGACGATGATCTTGCGGCCCGTGAGTCCCGTGTCCCCGTGGGGGCCTCCGATCACGAACTTGCCCGTGGGGTTCACGTGCAGGATGTAGTCGTCGCCGATCAGCGCGGCCAGCTGGTCGCCGGCACGCTCCAGACGCGCCTTGACGCGCGGAATGAGGATCGTGCGCACGTCCTCGCGGATCTTCTCCTGCATCAGCTTCTCCGCCTCCTTCTCGCTGCGGCCTTCGCCCGGGAGGATGAACTCGTCGTGCTGCGTCGAGACGACGATCGTATGCACGCGCAGCGGCTTGTTCGTCGTCTCGTCGTACTCGATCGTGACCTGCGACTTCGAGTCGGGGCGCAGGTAGGTCATCACCTCGCCTTCGCGGCGGATGACGGCCAGTTCCTTGAGGATCACGTGCGAAAGGATCAGCGTCGCGGGCATCATCTCACGGGTCTCGTTGCAGGCGTAGCCGAACATGATGCCCTGGTCGCCGGCGCCCTGCTCCTCCTCGGCTTCGCGGACGACGCCCTGGTTGATGTCCGACGACTGTTCGTGGATGGCCGACAGGATGCCGCACGAATTGCAGTCGAACTGGTACTCGCTCCGGGTGTAGCCGATGCGGTTGATGACGCGGCGCGTGACGGCCTGCACGTCGACATACGCCTCCGAGCGCACTTCACCCGCCACGACCACGAGTCCCGTGGTGCAGAGGGTTTCGCACGCGACCTTCGAGTTGGCGTCGCGGCGCAGGAATTCGTCGAGGATTGCGTCGGAAATCTGATCCGAAACCTTGTCGGGATGTCCTTCGGACACCGATTCCGATGTAAATAAAAAGCCCATTTTCATACATTTTTAATGGTTAAACGTATAAAATGGGAAAAATTGGCTGTTGAAAATAAAAAATGTGCTGTTTTAGCGATTTTTTATTGTGGTTTGCAATCAGTCAAATCTTTCCACATTTCCCCGCTTGACAGACGGGACTGCAAAGATAGGCATAATTTCGGAATCTGCAAAACAAAAGCCACCGCATCGGGCGGTGGCTTTTGCACATTCTATATAATAGGTTCGGCGGCGACCCGAAAATCGTTGCCGCCGAAGCCAAACGATCTCCGCTATTTCCCAAGCATCTTCTTCACTTCGGCGGCGACGGTTGCCCCGTTGTAACCGAACTTCTCGTCGAGCACCTTGTAGGGGGCTGACCAGCCGAAATGGTCGAGACCGTGGATCACGCCGTTCTCGCCCACAAGTCCCCGCAGGTTCACCGGAAGACCCGAAGTCATGCCGTAACGCGCAACGCCCGCAGGCAGCACGCTCTCCTGGTACGAACGGGGCTGGTCGCGGAACAGTCCCTCGCTCGGAACGTTCACCACGCGGACCGGAATGCCTTCGGCGGCCAGCAGTTCGGCGCCTTCGATCAGCGTCGCAACCTCCGAACCCGTGGCGATCAGCACCGCGGCGGGTTTGGCGGCATCCATCACCACATAACCGCCCTTGGCGACCTGCGCAGCCTCCTCACGGCGGCTGGACCCGAGCGTCGGCAGGGTCTTGATGTTCTGGCGCGAAAGCACGAGCGCCACGGGACGGTGTTCCTCGACGGCCAGTTTCCACGCCATGACGGTCTCGTCGCCGTCGGCCGGGCGCAGCACGAGCATCGAACGCTCGTCGTGGTGGTTGCGCAGGTGCTCCATCAGGCGGATCTGCGCCTCGTGCTCCACGGGCTGATGCGTCGGCCCGTCCTCGCCCACGCGGAACGAGTCGTGCGTCCAGACGTAGACCACATGCAGACGCATCAGCGCCGAGAGGCGTACGGCGGGCTTCATATAGTCGGAGAACACGAAGAACGTACCGCAGACGGGAATCACGCCGCCGTGCAGCGCCATGCCGTTCGCAACGCAGGCCATCGTCAGCTCCGAGACGCCCGCCTGGAAGAATTTTCCGGAAAAATCGCCCTTCTCGAATGCCTTGGTCTTTTTGAGAAAACCGTCGGTCTTGTCCGAATTCGAAAGGTCGGCCGAAGCCACGATCATGTTGTCGATCTTCTCCGCGAAGACGCCCAGCACCGTCGCCGATGCGGCGCGCGTGGCCACATCGGCCTTCACCTCAATGGACTTATAGTCGATTTCGGGGAGTTTCCCCGCAAGGAAATCGTCGAGTTTGCGCGCCAGATCCTTGTGCTCCGCGCGCCACGACTTCTCAACGGCGGCCTGCTTCGCAGCCCACTCCCGGAGCGCTTCGCGGCGCTCGGCGAAGGCCTCGCGGCTCTCCTCGAAGATGGCGAACGGATTCTCCGCGTCACCGCCCAGATTCTTCACCGTAGCGGCGAAATCGGCCCCGGCGGCCGTCAGCGGCTGGCCGTGGGTCGAGACTTTGCCCTCGAAACTCTCCCCGGCGGGGCCTTTGGCACCCTTGCCCATGACGGTATGGCCGATGATGAGCGTCGGACGCTCGGTCTCGCTCTCGGCAGCGACCAGCGCTTCGCGGATCTCATTGATGTTATGTCCGTCGACCGACAACACGTTCCAGCCCCACGCCTCGTACTTCATGGCCACGTTCTCGGTCATCACCTCGTCGACCTTGGTCGAAAGCTGGATGTTATTCGAGTCGTAGTACATCACGAAGTTCGACAGTCCCAGATGGCCGGCGATGCGGCCCACGCCCTGCGAGATCTCCTCCTCGACGGCGCCGTCCGAAATATAGGCATAGGTCTTGTGCGCCATCCACTCGCCGAAACGGGCGGCCATGAAACGCTCCGCAATGGCGGCTCCCAGGGCCATGGCATGTCCCTGTCCCAACGGTCCCGAGGTATTCTCCACGCCGCGCATCACGTCCACCTCCGGGTGTCCCGGCGTCACGCTGCCCCACTGGCGCAGCGACTGCAGGTCTTCAGTCGAATAGTGCCCGGCCAGCGCGAGCGTCGAATAGAGCATCGGCGACATATGGCCCGGATCGAGGAAGAAACGGTCACGGTAGGGATAAGCCATATTATCGGGGTCGTAACGCAGAAACTCGGTGAAGAGCACCGTGATGAAATCCGCGCCGCCCATAGCGCCGCCGGGATGCCCCGACTTGGCCTTCTCGACCATCGCGGCCGAAAGGATGCGGATATTATCGGCAACGCGCGTAAGTTTTGAATTCGTTGTAGACATGGAGTTAGTGTTTTATGCGTTTTAGCTGTTTATTTCCGGCAAAGATAGCCAAAAAGAAATTATCCGACTTGTTTAAGCTCCAAAATATTTGCTTTTTCTATCTTTTTCTTTGCGTAAGGCAAAGTGACGGTAAACTTCCGGGCGTCGGTCGAGGGGATGTCGAACATCGTGTCCATCATGATCGCCTCGCAGATCGAGCGCAGTCCGCGTGCGCCGAGTTTGAACTCGACGGCCTTGTCGACGATGTAGTCCAGCGCGTCGTCGTCGAAGGTGAGTTTCACGCCGTCGAGTTCGAACAGACGCTTGTACTGCTTGACGATGGCATTCTTCGGCTCGGTGAGGATCGAGCGCAGGGCCGCGCGCTCCAGCGGCTGCATGTAAGTCAGCACCGGGAGGCGTCCCACCAGTTCGGGAATCAGTCCGAACGACTTGAGGTCCTGCGGCGTGACGTACTGCATGAGGTTCGAACGGTCGACGGGGTCGGCGTTCAGCCGCCCGTAGCCCATCGCACGGGTGTTCAGCCGCTGGGCGATCTTCTTCTCGATGCCGTCGAACGCGCCGCCGCAGATAAAGAGGATGTTGCGCGTGTCGACCTGGATGAATTTCTGCTCGGGGTGCTTGCGGCCACCCTGGGGAGGCACGTTTACCACCGTCCCTTCGAGGATCTTCAGCAGCGCCTGCTGCACGCCCTCGCCCGAAACGTCGCGCGTGATGGAGGGGTTGTCGCCCTTGCGTGCGATCTTGTCGATCTCGTCGATGAAGACGATGCCGCGCTCGGCCTGCTCGACGTTGTAGTCGGCGACCTGCAACAGCCGCGAGAGGATGCTCTCGACATCCTCGCCCACGTAACCCGCTTCGGTCAGCACCGTCGCGTCGACGATCGTGAACGGCACTTTCAGCAGTTTGGCGATCGTGCGGGCCATCAGCGTCTTGCCCGTGCCCGTCGGGCCGACCAGCACGATGTTCGACTTGTCGATCTCGACCTCGTCCTCCTTCGGGGCGTACAGCAGCCGTTTGTAGTGGTTGTAGACCGCCACGGACATATACCGCTTGGCGGCATCCTGCCCGATGACGTACTGGTCGAGAAACTCCTTGATCTGCGCCGGCTTGAGCAGCTCCTCCATCTTGAGCGGAGCCGCCGCGGGGCGCCGTCCCCGTTCGGAGGCGATGTCGTTGTCGAGGATGATCTTATAGCCGTTTTCTATACATTTGTTACAGATATTCGCGCCGTCCGAACCCTGGAACATGATCTCCACGTCCGTGCGCTTGGCGCCGCAGAACGAGCAGCAGTCGCCGCCGTTCTTGTTGTTGTTCTTATTCTGTGCCATGCGGTTTACTTGTCTCGTTTGGAAAGCACCTCGTCGATCAGTCCGTAATCCTTCGCCTCGCGGGCCGACAGCCAGTAGTCGCGGTCGGCATCCTTCTCGATCTTTTTGACCGGGACGCCCGAGTGGGCCGAGAGGATTTCGTACAGTTCGCGCTTGGTTTTCAGAATCTCGCGCGCCGTGATCTCGATGTCCGAGGCCTGGCCCTGCGCGCCGCCCAGCGGCTGGTGGATCATCACCCGCGAATGCGGAAGCGCCGAACGCTTGCCCTTGGCACCCGCCGTGAGCAGCACGGCGCCCATCGAGGCGGCGAGTCCCGTGCAGATGGTCGCCACGTCGGAGTTCACCAGCTGCATGGTGTCGTAAATGCCCAGTCCGGCCGAAACCGACCCGCCGGGCGAGTTGATGTAGATCTGAATGTCCTTCTCGGGATCGACCGATTCGAGGAACAGCAGCTGGGCCTGGATGATATTGGCCGCGTCGTCGTAGATCGGCGCGCCGAGGAAGATGATGCGGTCCATCATCAGGCGCGAAAAAACGTCCATCGTGGCGATGTTCAACTGACGCTCCTCGATGATCGTAGGCGACACGTAGGCCGCGCTTACCGACTGGAAATCATGCAGTTTCAGCGAACTGATCCCGCAGTGGTTCCGTGCGTATTTTTCAAATTCTGACATAGTCGTATTTATTTACTCTTCATATTCCACTGGTTAGGAGCGCGGAAAACCGCCGCAGGCACTCCGAACTTCCTGTCGCCCTCAAAACCCGCTTCTTAAGCGGGTAAAGCACAAAGGACTTTGCAAACATCACGCCTGCAAAGTCCAAAGATAGATAAAAATCCGCGAAACTTAAAGCTCCTTCGCCAATTTAGCGAAATCGTCCGCAGATACGGCTTTTTCAGTTACCTTGACCTTCGATTTGACATCCTCGACGACCTTCACCTCATAGAGCTTCTCGTAAATCTTCTGGCCCTGATCCTTGTCGGCGAGAATCTTCTCGGCATAGCCCTCCAGCATGTCGTCCGGCGCCGAGGGCATGCCGTACTGTGCAAACTGCGAGGCGGCCAGCGCCTTGGCTTCGGAGAGCGCCTCCTCCTTCGAAACGGTGATGCCGTCGGCCTTGATGAAGTGCTTCTGGAGGTAGTTCCAGGTGAACATCTTCAGGAACTGGTCGAAATCCTTCTCGATGTCCTCCATCGAGAACTTGCCCTCGTTGATCGTATAGAGCCAGCGCTTGAGGAACGCCGCGGGCATCTTCAGGTCGGCTTTCTTCACGAGGTAGTCGCGCACCTGCAACGTAAAGAGGTAGTCGCTCTCGCGGCGCAGTTCGGCCTCGATCTGCGCGTCGATGAACTTGTCCAGCCCGGCTTCATCCGTGACGCCGCCCTGCGGGAAAGCCATCTTGAAGAACTCCTCGTTCAGCTCCGGCTCGGCGAACTTGCGGATTTTGGTGATCTCCAGTTCGAATTCGGGATTGATGCCCTCCAGTTCGTCCTCCTTGACCTGCAGGCAGGCGGCACGCTGGGCGGGATTTTTATAGAGTTCGTTGATATTCACCTTCATCTTGTCGCCCACCTTCTTGCCGATGAAAGGCTTGCGGCCGGCCTCGTCCATCGAGATCAGACCCACGTAAGCGTCCGCCACGTTCATCTCGCCGTTGTCGAGCGTCACCGACAGCGCCTCGTCCGAAGTCACCTTCTCGGCGTCCACCAGGCGGCCGAAGCGGCGCAGGTAGTTCGAACGGTAGTCGTCGTGCATCTTCTTGTCGACCTTGATCTTGTTGTAGGTTAGCTTATCCTTGTCGGAAAGCTCCAGCTTGATCTCGGGAGCCTCGCCGATCTCGAACACGAATTCGAACTCGGTGGCGTTGTCGAAATCGAAGTCGCCCTGCTCCTCCGCGGGGATCACGTCGCCCAGGTAGTCGATGCCCTCCTTCTGGAGATACTCGAAAACGGCGTTCGAAGCCTGACGGTAGGACTGCTCGGCCAGGACGCCCTTGCCGTACATCTTCTTGACGATGCCCATGGGGACCATGCCCGGACGGAATCCGGGGATGTTGGCCTTGCGCTTGTACTCGCGCAGGGACTTTTCGACCTCCTGCCCGTAATCCGCCTCGCCGACAGTCACGCGGATCAGCGAGTTATTCTCGCCGCGTTGTTCTCTTACAATGTTCATAATGAATGAATTATATTTGTTATTCTTCGTATTTCCGTTCAGAATCGGGAGGCAAAGATACGAAATTATTCCATTTCCGGCAAGACATTACCCGTATAATATGGTCAAATTATGATATCTGGTTTGCTTTTCCTACCTTTGGGGTCGTAACGACCCTTTTGCCGGCCGGAAGATTTTACCCAACCGTGCGCAATTCCGTTTTGATCCCATCCGACTTTTTCGTACCTTTGTAAGCTATTTTATTCCGAAACGATGAAAACGACCCCGATACTTCTGTTTTCCGTCCTGCTGCTGGGCGCATGCGGCGGCCCGGCGGCGCGCGCCAAACGCCCCGGCGCAAAGGCGCAGACCGCAGCGGCCGCGCAGGCCGAGCCGAAGGCGTACACCTACCGTATCGCGGCGGTCTACCCCCACTCGACCGGCGCCTACACCCAGGGACTGCAATACGTCGGCGGGACGATGTGGGAAGGCACGGGACAGCACGGCGAATCGGTCGTGCAGAAGACCGATCTCGCAACGGGCAGGACCGAGGTCATGGCGCGCCTGCCCCGTTCGGAGTTCGGCGAGGGAATCGCCCTGCTCGGCGGGAAGCTCTACCAGCTGACCTGGCAGTCCAATACGGCACACGTCTATTCGCTGGAGGACGGGAAACTACGAAAAATCCGCGACTTCCGCTATCCGGGCGAAGGCTGGGGCCTCACGACCGACGGCGAGAAGCTCTACATGTCGGACGGCACGTCCACGATCCACACGGTCGATCCCGCGACGTTCCGCCGCGAAAAGCGCGTGACGGTGACCTACAAGGGCGCACCTGTCGAATACCTCAACGAACTGGAGTGGATCGGCGGCAAAATATGGGCCAACGTCTACACCACCGACCAGATCGTCGTCATCGACCCCGCGACGGGCGTCGTCGAGGGTGTCGTCGACCTGACGGGCCTGCTGCCCGAAACGGAGATGACCGCGACGACCGACGTGCTGAACGGCATCGCCTATGACGCCGAGGGGGACCGCATCTTCGTGACGGGGAAAAACTGGCCGAAACTCTACGAAATAGAAATAATCGAAAAATAGATGGCAACAACGCTATACGACCAACTGGAGCGCCGCATCCTGCTGCTCGACGGAGGCTTCGGCACGATGGTGCAGGGCTACGGACTGCAGGAGGAGGACTACCGCGGCCAGCGGTTCGCCGGCTGGCCGGTGCTGCTCAAGGGCTGCAACGACCTGCTTGCGCTGACCCGCCCGGACGTGGTGCGCGCAATCCACGAAAAATACCTGCAGGCGGGAGCCGACATCATCGAAACCGACTCGTTCAACGCCAACGCCGTGTCGCTGGCCGACTACCGGCTCGAAGAGTGCGCTTACGAGATTTCGAAGGCCGCGGCCGGAATCGCCCGCAGTGCGGCCGACGCCTTCACGGCCCGCAACCCGCAGAAGCCGCGCTTCGTGGCCGGATCGGTGGGTCCCACGAACCGCACGGCCTCGATGTCGGCCGACGTACAGAATCCCGCGGCCCGCGAGGTGACCTTCGCACAACTGGTCGAAGCCTATTCGGATCAGGTGCGGGGCCTCATGGACGGCGGCGCGGACATCCTGCTGGTGGAGACGGTCTTCGACACGCTCAACGCCAAGGCGGCCCTTTGGGCCATCGACACGCTCTGCGGGCGGCTGGGCCGCGCGATCCCCGTGATGGTCTCCGGAACGCTCGCCGACGCCAGCGGCCGCACCCTCTCGGGGCAGACCGTCGAGGCTTTCGCCGCCTCGGTATCGCACGCGAACCTGCTGTCGGTCGGACTGAACTGCGCCTACGGGGCCAAGCAGCTGCTGCCCTACCTCGAACGGCTGGCGGCTGTGGCCGGAACGCGCATCTCGGCGCACCCGAACGCAGGCCTTCCCAACGTGATGGGCGGCTACGACGAGACGCCCGAAATGTTCGCCGAAGACGTCGGGGAGTATCTGCGGCGCGGACTGGTGAACATCGTGGGCGGCTGTTGCGGCACGACGCCCGCACATATCTTCGAATTGTCGAAGATCGCCGGAAATTACGCCCCGCGGCCCGTTCCCGCGCCGAAACACGTCACGACGCTGAGCGGTCTGGAACCGCTGCGGATCGCCCCCGAAGCCAACTTCATCAACGTCGGCGAGCGCACGAACGTCGCCGGATCGGCCCGCTTCGCGAGGCTGATCCGCGAAGCGAACTACGAGGAGGCGCTCTCGGTGGCCCGCGCACAGGTCGACGCCGGGGCGCAGATCGTCGACGTCTGCATGGACGACGGGCTGATCGACGGTCCCGAAGCTATGCGCACGTTCCTCAACCTGATGGCCTCGGAGCCGGAGATCGCCCGCGTGCCGGTGATGATCGACTCGTCGAAATGGGAGGTGCTTCAAGCGGGACTTGAGGTGACGCAGGGTAAGTCGGTGGTCAACTCCATCTCGCTCAAGGAGGGCGAAGCGGAATTCCTGCGCCGGGCCGCGGAGATCCACCGTTTCGGCGCGGCCGCCGTGGTGATGCTCTTCGACGAGCGGGGCCAGGCCGACACCTTCGAACGTAAAGCGGAGGTTGCGGAGAGGGCATACAAACTATTGACAAACAACGGGTTTCCGCCCGAAGACATCATTTTCGACCCCAACGTACTGGCCGTCGCAACGGGCATTGCGGAGCACGACGGATACGCCAAGGCGTTCATCGACGCGACGCGCTGGATCAAGGAACACCTTCCCCATGCGAAGGTCTCGGGCGGCGTGTCGAACCTTTCGTTCGCCTTCCGCGGCAACAATGCCGTGCGCGAGGCGATGCACTCGGCGTTCCTCTACCACGCCATCCGGGCCGGTATGGACATGGGCATCGTCAATCCGCAGATGCTCCGCGTTTACAGCCAGATCGAACCCGAACTGCTCGAACGTGTCGAGGACGTGATCCTCTGCCGCCGGGCCGACGCCGCGGAGCGGCTCGCGGAGTATGCCCACGAGGTGCAGCAGACGGCCCAGACGCAGCCGCAGGCCCCCGACGCATGGCGCGCGGGAACGCTCGGAGAACGTATCGCCCACGCGATGCTCAAGGGCGTGGCAGACTACGTGGAGCAGGACGCGCTGGAGGGTTACGAGACGCTGGGCAGCCCGATGGCCGTGATCGACACGCTGCTGATGCCCGCCATGGAGCAGGTCGGCACGCTGTTCGGCGAAGGCAAGATGTTTCTGCCGCAGGTGGTCAAGACGGCCCGCGTGATGAAGCGCGCGGTGGCGGCACTGACTCCCTATATCGAACAGGGTTCGGGCGGCACTTCGCATAACGCCGGCAAGGTGCTGATCGCCACTGTGAAAGGCGACGTGCACGACATCGGCAAGAACATCGTGGCGGTCGTGATGGCCTGCAACGGATATGAAATCAAGGATTTGGGCGTGATGGTCGAGCCGGAACGCATCGTCGAGGAGGCGGTGGCGTGGGGCGCGCAGTGCATCTGCCTGAGCGGGCTGATCACCCCGTCGCTCGACGAAATGGCCCGCGTCTGCGAAGAGCTGGAACGGCGAGGGCTGCGCATCCCGGTCATCATCGGCGGCGCGACGACCTCGGACCTCCACACGGCGGTGAAGATCGCCCCGGTGTATTCGGGCGTGGCGGTCCACTCTCCCAACGCCAGCCGCAACAGCCAGATACTGGCGCAGCTGCTCGGTACGGACGGCGACCTTTACGCCGGCAAGGTGAAGGCCGACCAGCAGGCCTTGCGCGAAGAGTACGCCCGCCGGCTGCGGGCGCGCGACCTCATTCCGATCGTCGAAGTGCGCAGGGCGCGGCGCGGCGCGGCACAGCACACCCCCGTCGTGCCGCTCCACACGGGACGCATGGTCTTCCCCGACTTCGACGTGGCCGACGCCGAGCCGTACATCGACTGGAATTTCTTCTTTGCGGCGTGGGGACTCAAGGGGCGTTACCCCGAGATCCTCGACCACCCCGAAAAGGGCGCCGAGGCGCGCAAGGTCTTCGCCGACGCGCAGGCCCTGCTGGCCCGCATCCGCGACGAACGGCTGCTGACGCTGCAAGGGGTCGTAGGCATCTTCCCGGCGCGCTCCGAGGGCGACGACATCCTGGTGACGGACACGAAAGGGCGCGAAAAACGTCTCCCGATGCTCCGCAACCAGACGCGCGGCGAGGAGAACCTGTCGCTGGCCGACTTCATCGCGCCGAACGGCGACTGGATCGGCTGCTTCGCCCTGACGGCCGGCATCGGGCTGAAGGAGCTGGCGGAAAAATTCCGCACCGGGGGTGACGACTATTCGGCCATCATGGCCAAACTGCTGGCCGACCGCCTCACGGAAGCCTTCGCCGAGGCCGTGCACGCCTTCGTGCGGCGGGAGATGTGGGGCTACGAGACGGGCACGCCGCCCACCCCGCAGCAGGCAATCCGCGGTGAGTACCGCGGGCGCCGCATGGCCTTCGGCTACCCGGCCTCGCCCGACCACTCGCTCAAACGCGAGGTCTTCGACCTGCTCGCGGTCGAGGTGACGACCGGAATGCGGCTGACCGAAAACTGGATGATCGACCCCGGGGAGGCGCTGTGCGGACTGATGTTCTCCGACGCCGACTACTTTTCGGTCGGGACCATCGGCGCCGAACAGCTGCTCGACTACGCACGCCGCCGCGGAATGGAGGCCGAAACCGTAAAAAAGATTATACCGAACAACGTATGAACGTCGTAGAGATCATCAACGAAGCGGTCGCCTCCGGGCGCACCCGCTTCGCGTTCGAACTGCTCCCGCCGCTCAAGGGCGACGGCATGCAGAAGATATTCGCCGCCGTGGAGCCGCTGATGGCCCTCGACCCGGCCTATGTCAACATCACGTTCCACCGCGAGGGGATCAAGGAGACCGAGCGCGAGGACGGCAGCGTCGAATGGCACGTCGTGCGGCGCCGTCCGGGGACGGTCGGCATCTCGGCGGCCATCCAGAACCGCTACGGCGTGGAGGTGGTCCCGCACCTGATCTGCGGGGGACTGTCGAAATACGACATCGAGGACACACTGATCGACATGGATTTCCTGGGCCTGCACAACGTGCTGGCGCTGCGCGGCGACAAGTCGCAGAACGAAAAGCGTTTCATGCCCCATCCGCAGGGCCACGCCCACGCCGTGGACCTCGTGCGGCAGATCGCCGACATGAACCGCGGAAAATTCATCGACGGCGAGGTTGAGGAGTGCCACCACTCGAAATTCTCGATCGGCGTGGCGGGCTATCCCGAAGTGCACGCCGAGGCGCGCGACATCACCTCGGACATCGCCCACCTGCGCGCCAAGGTCGACGCCGGGGCGGAGTATGTCATCACGCAGATGTTCTTCGACAACACCAAATATTTCGACTTCGTGCGCCGCTGCCGCGAAGCGGGGATCACCGTGCCGATCATCCCCGGCATCAAGCCCCTCTCGACGCTGCGCCACCTGGAAATACTGCCCGAAACGTTCGGCGTGAAGCTGCCCGAAGAACTCGTGCGCGAAGTCAAGGCCCATCCCGACGGCGTGCGCGAGGCGGGAACCGAATGGGCCATCGCCCAAAGCCGTGAACTGATGGCCGCGGGCGTGCCCGTGCTGCATTACTACACGATGAGCCGCACGACGAACATACAGAAAATCGTGAAAGCGATATTTTAAAGAGACTACGATTATGGATCCTGTCGAATTCCGCCGCCGCCTGCATGCGCATCCCGAACTCTCGTTCCGGGAACACGACACGGCGGCATTTATCGAACAGCAGCTCGACGAACTGGGCATCGAACACCGCCGGATCGCGTCGACGGGCGTCGTGGCCCGCATCGAAGGCCGCAAGACCCCCGAAGGCGACCGCCGCGCCGCGGTGCTGCGCGCCGACATCGACGCCCTGCCCGTCACGGAGCGGAACGACTTGGAGTGGAAGTCGCAGAACGAGGGCGTGATGCACGCCTGCGGCCACGACATGCACGCCGCGGTGCTGTTCGGCGTACTGAAAGAGTTTGCCGCGGCGCCCGATTTCCGGGGCACGCTCTTCGGGCTGTTCCAGCCGGGCGAGGAGTGCAACCCGGGCGGAGCCTCGCTGGTGCTGGCCGAAAAGCCGTTCGAGGGCTACGATGTGCGGGCCGTCGTCGGCGAGCACGTCGAGCCGCAGCTGGAGGTCGGGACCCTCGGATTCCGGGCCGGAAAGTACATGGCCGCGAGCGACGAACTGCGCTTCCGCGTCCGCGGCACGGGCGGGCACGGCGCCATGCGCAGGCAGCTCAAGGACCCCGTGGCGGCCGGCGCCGAACTGCTGACGCGCCTCATCGCACTCAACGGCGAGGAGTGCGTGCTCTCGATCGGCCGCGTGGAGGCCGGAGGCGCGACGAACATCGTGCCCGACGAGGTCTACATGGAGGGGACGCTGCGCACGTTCGACGAACGCGAACGCGGCATCATCCACCGCCGCATCGAGATCATCGCCGCGGACATCGACGCCCGGCACGGCGTGAAGACCGAAGTCGCGATCGGCCGCGGTTATCCGTGCGTCGTGAACGACGAGATCCTCGTGAAGCAGGCCGCGGCCCTCGCCAAAGCCGAAAAACTGAAGGTCGAGATGCTGCCCCTGCGCACCACGGCCGAGGATTTCGGATTCTACTGCAAACAATACCCGTCGCTGTTCTACCGGCTGGGGGTGGGAGCCGCGGCCGGACGCCCGCACACGGCGACATTCTCCCCCGACGAAGCGGCTATCGGCGTGGGCATCGCCTACATGCGGAAACTGGCCCTGCAACTCCTGGAAAAATAACGCCCGGTTCCGCAAACCGCACACGGGCCGGCCGCGACAGCGGCAAAACGGGCACAACGGAAATCCGGCGGAGGACCGAAGCCCCGCAAATTTTGAAAAATGATGAAAAAACAGAAACAACGCTCCGGAGACGGAGCACGGAAAACGGACCGCACCTCGATCATATTGAGCATGTTCCGGGAATTTCCCAACAATAAGTTCTCGCTGAAGCACCTGGCTTCGGCCTCCGGAGGCGCCACGAAAGAGGGCCGCCGCGAAACGTTAGAAATCCTCGGACGCCTCTTCGAAGAGGGCGTCGTCGAGGAGTGCGCACGCGAAAAATACCGTCTGATGCAGACCCACCTGCCCCACTACGAGGGCGTGGCCGACATGGCCCCCTCGGGTTCGGTCTACGTGAAGGTCGAAGGGCAGGAGAGCGACATCTTCGTCAACCAGCGCAACGCCGCGAACGCCCTGAACGGCGACCGCGTGGAGGTCGTGGTGATGCACCGCGGCCGCAACGGACAGCTGGAGGGCGAGATCACGCGAATCATCGAACGCAACCGCAAACCCTACGTGGGCGTGGCCGAAGTCGGGGCGCACCAGATTTTCGTACGCGCCGACTCGCGCCGCATGCCGATGGACATTTATCTCTCGAAGCGCACCTATCCCGACGTGCGCGACGGCGAGAAGGTCGTGGTGCGCATCGCCGACTGGCTCCCGGGCAGCAAAAGCCCCGTGGGCGAGTTGGTCGAGCGGCTGGGCATGGCGGGCAACAACGATACGGAGATGCACTCGATTCTGGCGGAATACGAACTTCCCTACCGCTTCGAACCCGAAATCGAGGAGGCCGCCCAGGCCATCGACGCCCGCGTCACGGCCAAGGAGATCGCCCAGCGGCGCGATTTCCGGGGTGTCACGACCTTCACGGTCGACCCCGCGGACGCCAAGGACTTCGACGACGCGCTGTCGGTGCGCCGGATCAAGGACGGCGTCTGGGAAGTGGGCGTGCACATCGCCGACGTGACCCATTACGTGCGGCCCCACTCGGTGATCGACGACGAAGCCGTGGAGCGCGGCACGTCGGTCTACTTGGTGGACCGCACCGTGCCGATGCTTCCCGAGCGGCTTTCGAACGAGCTGTGCTCGCTGCGCCCCAACGAGACGAGCCTCTGCTTCTCGGCGGTGTTCACGCTCAACGAAAACCTCGACATCCTCGAAGAGTGGTTCGGCCGCACGGTGATCCACTCCGACCGCCGGTTCACTTACGCCGAGGCGCAGGAGATCATCGAGACGGGCCGCGGGGACTACGCCGAGGAAGTGCTGACCCTCAACCGATTGGCACAGGCACTGCGCAAGGAGCGGTTCAAGAACGGCGCGATCTCGTTCGACCGCGAGGAGGTGAAATTCCGCCTCGACGAGAACGGCAAGCCGCTGGGCGTCTTCTTCAAGGAGCAGAAGGAGTCGAACCAGATGATCGAGGAGTTCATGCTGCTGGCCAACCGCCGCGTGGCGGAGTTCTGCGGCAAACGCAAGACCGAGAGCGGCCGTACGGTGGAGCGCACGATGGTCTACCGCGTGCACGACACCCCGAGCGAGGAGAAACTCGACCGCTTCCGGCAGTTCATCCTCCGCTTCGGGCACATCTTCAAGGCCACGAAGGGCCGCGCCGTGGCCAAGGAGCTGAACAAGCTCTTCAAGCAGATCAAGGGAACCACGGAGGAAAATGCCGTCGCGACGATGGCCGTGCGCTCGATGGCCAAGGCCTACTACACGACCGACAACATCGGCCACTACGGTCTGGCGTTCCCCTACTACACGCACTTCACGTCGCCCATCCGACGCTACCCCGACATGATGGTCCACCGTCTGCTGGCACGCTACCTCGCGGGCGGCAAGCCGGCCGACAAGACGGAACTGGAAGACCTGTGCGCACGCGCTTCGGACCGCGAGGTCGTGGCCGCCGAGGCCGAGCGCGCGTCGATCAAGTACAAGATGGTCGAGTTCATGAAAGAGCACATCGGCGAGGAGTTCGAGGGGCACATCTCGGGACTCACCGAGTGGGGCGTCTACGTCGAACTGGACGAAACCCACATCGAAGGCATGTCGTTCCTGCGCGACATCGAGGGCGATTTTTTCCAGTTCGATGAACAGCTCTACGAAATCATCGGCCGCTCGACGGGCATCCGCATGACGCTGGGCAGCCCGGTGCGCATCCGCGTGAAGCGCGCCGACCTGCAGAAGCGCCAGTTAGACTTCGAACTGCTGCTGCCAGGGGCCGCGGCGCGCCGTACGGAAGAGTCCCGCGGCAAAGGCCCGAAGGTGCGCACCTCGTCGCGCCGCAAAGGACGGTAGTCACGGAACGAGCGCCAGTTCGGCCGTAATACCCAGATCCCGAAGGAACGGTTCGTCGTGGGAAACCGCGACAACCGTTCCTTTGTATTCGGAGAGCGCCCCGAGCAACAGTTCCTGGCTCCGGAGGTCGACGTTGTTGGTCGGCTCGTCGAGCAACAGCAGGTCGGGAGCCGAAGCGCCGAGCGTCTCCCCAAACAACAGCAGTTTCAGCTTCTCACCGCCGCTCAAGGTGTCGCACGCCTGCGCCCACTGCTCCTGCGCGAAACAATGGTGGTCGAGCCAGGCGCGCAGTTCGCCTTCGGGACGATGGGCCGTATCACGGCGCATGACGAACTCCCCGACGGTCCCGGCGCCGGAAAGCGCCGAATACTCCTGGTCGAGCAGCAGCGTGCGCAGCGGCTCCGCCCGGCGGCAGGAACCACACGCAGGGAGCAGTTCCCCGGTCAGCAGACGCAGCAGCGTGGTCTTCCCGGTCCCGTTACCGCCCCGGATCCGGAGGCGTTCGCCGGAAAAAAGCTCCAGCGAGAGCGGCTCGGGCCACAGCATCCGGTCGCCGAAGCGGACGTTCACGCCTTCGAGCGCCGCGAGCAACCGTCGGTCGCGCCGTTCGGGCGAATGCAGGTGCACTGAAAGCGGCTGTTCGGCGACGATCCGCGCCCGGACCTCGCGCAGATCCGCGGCGATCCGCTCGACCCGCCGGCGGCGCTCCTCCTCCAGACGCGCCGCCGACCGCTCGGAAGCCGAAGCCAGGCCCCCGGCCACAATGCGGGCCAGCCCCCGGCGTTCGGTGTGTCCCGCGGCCCGGCTCTCCTGTCGCTGCCGACGCTCGGCCAGCTGCCGTTCGCGCTCCCGGGCCTGCCGCAGGGTGCGCTGCCGTTCATCGGCACGGCGGCGGAGTGCCTCCAGCTGCAAGTTGCGCTGTCCGCTGTAGAACGTGTAATTTCCGCCGTAACGGGTCGCCCGGCCCGAATCCAGTTCGACGATGGCGTCCATCAGCTCCAGAAGCGCCCGGTCGTGGCTCACGATCAGCATGGCCGCGCGGCTCCGGCCGACGTAGTCGTACAACAGCGTCCGCGCACGGGCATCGAGGTGGTTGCTCGGCTCGTCGAGCAGCACCGCGCGGGCGCCCGACAGCTCCGCCCCGGCCAGCAGGACGCGCGTGCGCTCGCCGCCGCTCAACGTACGGAACGGCCGGTCGAGGGGGATCGAAGCGATTCCCCAACGGCCGCGCACGGCATCGAGCCGCTCCCCGACGCCCCAATCGTCGTCGAGCGCCGAGAAATCGGCCTCCGTACCGCGCCCGGACTCGATGGCATGCAGCGCAGCGAGTTTACGGGCTACGCCCAGCAGCTCCGCGACCGGTTCGCCGGGCTGGCACAGGGCGTTCTGGGGCAGATACCAGCGCGCCGCCGGGCAGCTGACCGATCCGGCGGCAGGCTGCAACCCGGCAGCGATGCGCAGCAGTGTGGTTTTGCCCGAGCCGTTAGGGCCGACCAAGGCGACCCGTTCGCCCGGGCGGACGGTGAAAGTAATATCGGAGAAAAGGGGGTCCGAACCGGGATATGCGAACGACACCCCGCTGAAAACAAGCGACATAAAATATCGGATTTGAAAATTTACAAAGTACACGGTGCCGCATCCGCAAGGGCGGGGCGGCAGAAGGGGTCTATGAAATTTTTAAATCCGCATCGCTGACAAAAGATTTTGATTCGGCAACAAAGATAAGGCAAATTTTCCGAAACGGCAAAACCGCCCCGCCCGCAGGACGGCAACGAAAAAGGGAGGCCCCGCAGGGTCTCCCTTTTCGGTGACGGGCGTTCCGCCCCGTCAGAAGAGGTTCACGCCGTCGAGCGTTGCGATCAGGTAGGTGGCGGCCACCGTCAGGATGGCGTACAGCTCGGGGAAAGCCGCGAGGATCAGCGTCTTACCCATCACGTCGTGACCGTTGCCGATGGCGGCGATACCGTTGGCGCAGACCTTCGCCTGATAGATCGAAGCGGCGATGTTCACCAGACCGACCAGCAGACCCGCGCCGAAGATAGCCGCGCCCTGCACCATCGTCGGGTCCGTCAGGCCCTTCTGTACCAGAAAGAAGCAGACGAAACCGTAGAGACCCTGCGAACCGGGAAGCGCCGAGAGAATCATGTAGCTGCCGAAAGCGCCGCCGTTCTTCTTCATGGCCCCTACTGCGGCCTGACCCGTAATGGAGGTGCCGATCGACGAAGCGACACCTGCCAGACCCACCATCAGCGCTACGCCGACGTAAGCCAATACCAATGCTGTTGTTTCCATAATGTTTTGAGTTTTTTTAATTGTTATTATTCGTTAGTATCGTTCATTTTACGAATCGGGTCGAAATTGCGCGAGGCCATTTCGAAACCGGCGTTCTTGAAAAACTCGACGAACGTCAGACGCAGCGGGTGCACGAACGACGAGATGGTCGACATGAATAGGTTGATGCCGTGACCGATCAGCAGAATCGGAATCATGATCAGCAGCCGGACCAGGATGTTCGCACCTTCGGGCACGAATCCCGACGCCAGCGTGTTGAACACCAGCGCCAGCACGCCGCCCGAAAGCCCGATGGCGAACAGACGGATGTACGACAGCACGTCGCTCAACAGGCCCGTGAGGTTGTTGTAAAGGTCCCAAAGACCCGCGCCGAAGTTGATGAGCGGATTGCGCCGGGGATTGTTCAGAAGCAGCATCAGCACGCCGCCGACGCCCAGCGCCGCGTAGAAGGCCGCCGATCCGGCCGTAAAGCCCGGAATGGCCAGGCCCGCCATCGGAAGGCCCATGGCCAGGCAGCACGAGACGAGGATGATGAACCACCCCAGCAGTCCCAGCGCACGGCCGAAACCGAAGCAGCGAACGGTCATCCAGATGTTGAGCAGCATGCCGAAAAGGATCTGCACCACGCCGATGACCAGCGCAATGGAGAAGAACTGTCCCTGGAAATCGAGGAATTTCACCGAGGGGAACCACGTGTTCATGTTGATGCCGAAGAACGAACCGCACAGCAGTCCGAAAAGGACCGTCGAAACGCCGCACAGCGTGGCGAACCACGCCGCCTGGCGCATCATGCCGGGCTTTTTGTTCTTAGCGAGCATCCACCACCCCATCAGGGTCAGGATCAGTCCGTAGCCGGCGTCGTTGAGACAGATGCCGAAAAAGAGCATGTAGAACGGTGCGAAGAACGGCGTGAGGTCCATCGTCCCGTATTTCGGACGGGCGTACATGTCGCCCACCAGTTCGAAAACATGCGCGAACCAACGGTTCTTGAGTTTCACGGGCGTCTCGTCCTCGGGCGTGGGGTCCGATTTGAGGAAGACCACGTTGGGGTACTCCTCCAAAAGGGCGTCGACCCGATCGGAAGTCTCCTTCTCGGCCCAACCCTCCATGACGACCAGCGTGCCGTCGGCGGCCTCCTGTGCCGTGGCCTTCACCCGCACGCCCTGCAAACGCTCCTTCAGCGAACTGGCATGCCGTGCGAGCAGCGCCTCCGAAGCGGCCACGCGCGAAAATTCGGCGTCGAGGTCCCGGAGTTTCTTTTCGGCTTCGGCGATGCGGCGTTCCGCCTCGCGGATGTCCATCGCCGGGGTCTTCATCTCCTGCGCGTCGAGCGTAACCTCCTCGCCGGGCTTGGCCACGACGACGAACCACACCGTCGCATCGGAACGGCTGATCTCGGAGATCGTATAGCTCTCCGACCACTCGGCAAGCTGTTTGTCGAAGGTGTTGCGCTGGGTGAAGAAATAACGGAGCACGATGCCCTGTGCGGCGAGTTTCCGCGTCGCCTCCACATCGAACGCCCCCCAGGGACGCAGCTCCTCGGCCGCTTTTTCCAGACGTCCGATCTCGGCATTGAGCGCCGCGGCCTCGCGGTGCGCGGCGACGTAATGCTCGTAGGCCTCCTCGCCCGAGGCGAACGGCCCGGCAGCAGCGTCGCAACGCTCCCCGGCGCGGAAGTTCTTCAGGAACTCCGCGGCCTTCGCGTGGCTCTCGATGTCCAGCAGCAGCTGGCGGTCCTCCTCGGAGGGTTCCCACCCCGTGGTGGTGATGTCCACCAGCCCGAGGCCGCGCAGCTTCTCGACGAAATCCTCACTCTGCGCCGCAAAGAGCACAAAGTTGTATTTTGACATTCTGGCTATCATAACATCGCGCCCTCCCCGGCGGCCTGCTGTTTGGTTTTCACGATCTTCTGGGCCGACTTGGAGAGGTTCTCCTCGTCCTCCATGAAGCGTTTGATCTTACGTATGGCGTCCTCGTACCCGGGTATCTGAACCTTCTCGTACAAATTCACCTTTTGAGTGGTTTTGCGGCGCGCATGGTCCAGCAGTTCCATCTTCCGGTTGTAGACCTCGAACTCGATCCCCAGCTGCGCCATGCGCTTGAGGATGTCGACTCCGTCGGCGAACCACACCGGCGAGGAGAACAGATCGTAGGGTTTCTCCTCGAATTTCACTTCCTGCAGGACGGGCGTGCGCACACCCGCGATTTTCTGGACCGACAAATCGACGTCGGCAATGCGCAGGAGGTCACAATCAAACTCTCCCCAAAGCGACACCATGTAGTCGTACTCGGCCTTCAGGGCATCGAGCCGGCGGCGGTAGTCGAGAGCGGAGTCCTTCGCCTTCTTCACTTCGGAGCGCAGGGCCGACTCCTTACTTTTGATCGTAGGGAGGGCCTTCTGGCGCATTTTCAGCTGTTTGCCGAGTTCGCCCAGCGAGGTCTTGTTATATTGGAATTTGATTGCCATTGCGCGTTACGCCTCCTTCCAGTATTTCTTAATAAGCTCCTCCTTGATGGCGACCTCCTCCCGGGTGAAGTACTTGGCAAAGAGGCTCCATGCGGTGTCGAGCATCTGGTTGATCTCGATATTGACGTCGATGGCCAGCAGCTTCTCCGAGTAGTCGAAGGCGAACTTCAGGGTGCGCTCGTCGTAGTCCGAGAGGTCGAAGCCGTTCTCCAGCTTGGTCTTGGCGTTGGCTGCGTCGGCGTAGAGGCGCACGCAGGCGTTCATCACCTGCGGATGGTCCTCGCGGGTCTTCTTGCCGATGACGAGCTGTTTCAGACGCGACAGCGAACGGAACGGGTCGACGATGACCTTGCCCGTGTCGGAATCGTTGCGCAGGAACAACTGGCCCTCGGTGATATAACCCGTATTGTCGGGGATGGCATGCGTGATGTCGCCGCCCGAAAGCGTCGTCACGGCGATGATCGTGATCGAACCGCCGTTGGGCAGCTGCACGGCCTTTTCGTAGATCTTCGCCAGGTCGGAATACAACGATCCCGGCATCGAGTCCTTCGACGGAATCTGGTCCATGCGGTTCGACACGATGGCCAGGGCATCGGCGTACAAGGTCATGTCGGTCAGCAGCACCAGCACCTTCTCGCCCTTGTCCACGGCGAAGTACTCGGCGGCGGTCAGCGCCATGTCGGGGACGAGCAGACGCTCCACGGGCGGGTTCTCCGTCGTGTTGACGAACGACACGATGCGGTCCAGCGCACCGGCGTTCTCGAAGACCGACTTGAAGTACAGAAAGTCGTCGTTCGTGAGGCCCATGCCGCCGAGGATGATCTTGTCGGCCTTGGCACGCAGGGCCACGTTGGCCATCACGGCGTTGTAGGGCTGGTCGGGGTCGGCGAAGAAGGGGATCTTCTGCCCCGTCACGATCGTGTTGTTCAGGTCGATGCCGGCGATGCCCGTGGCGATCAGCTCCGAAGGCTGGATGCGCCGGAAGGGGTTCACCGTCGGACCGCCGATCTCGCGGGCTTCGCCCTCGATGATCCCGCCGCCTTCGAGCGGTTCGCCGTAGGCGTTGAAGAAACGACCCGCGAGGTTGTCCGAAACGCGCAGCTTGGGAGGCTCGCCGTGGAAGACGACCTCGGAGTCGGTCGACAGGCCCTCGGTTCCGGCGAAAATCTGCAACGTGACGTTCTCGCCCATAATCTTCACCACCTGCGCCAGTTTGCCGCCGACGGTGGCCAGCTCGTCGTTGCCGACGCCCGTGGCGCGGAGCGTCACGGTAGCCTTGGTGATGTTGTCAATCTTGGTGTATATCTTCTGAAATGCTCGTGTTGTCATAATTTCTCCCGCTTATTTGGATTGTTCACTCACATACTGCTCGATCTGCTTCCGGTAGCCCTCGAACTTCTCCGACTTCCACTCCGAGTAGTTCATCTGACGGAAGAGGTTGATCAGGCCCTTGAAGAACTGCGAGCAGGCTTCGAAGTCGGCGAACGCAAATTCCCGGTTGCAGATACCGAGGACCATCTTGTACATCATCTGCTGGCGCTCCATCGGGCAGTTGGCGTCGATGGCGTCGAAGGCGTCCTGCTGCAGGATGACGAAGTCGATCAGCTCCGATTTCCAGAACCGTTCGTGGTACTCCACGGGAACGCCGTCGTCGCCCAGAATGTTGATCTGGTCGTTGGCCTCCTTGCCGCGCTGCACGATGGTCTTGCCCTCGTAGACCAGGTCCACCCAGTCCTTCTCGATGTGGTTGTCGAGGTATTCGCGGATTTCGGGGTATTCGAGGTATTTCGAGTAGGACTCCAGCGGGTCGATGGCCGGGTAGCGCTTCGAGTCGGCGCGGCCCTGCGAAAGGGCGTAGAAACAACGCGCGGCCTTCTTCGTCGATTCGGTCACCGGCTCCTTGAGGTTACCGCCCGCGGGCGACACCGTGCCGAGGAACGTCACCGATCCGGTCTGGCCGCCGACGAGTTTCACCAGTCCCGCACGCGAGTAGAAGTTCGAGATGATCGCCGAAAGGTCCATCGGGAAGGCGTCCTGGCCGGGAAGCTCCTCCAGACGGTTCGACATCTCGCGCAGCGCCTGCGCCCAGCGCGACGTCGAGTCGGCCATCACGAGCACCTTGAGGCCCATCGAGCGGTAGTACTCGCCGATGGTCATACCCGTATAGACCGACGCCTCACGCGCGGCGACGGGCATGTTCGACGTGTTGCAGATGATGATTGTGCGCTCCATGAGCGTATGGCCCGTATGCGGGTCGATCAGTTCGGGGAACTCCTTGAAGATTTCGACCACCTCGTTGGCGCGCTCGCCGCACGCCACCATGATGATCACGTCGGCGTCGGCCTGCTTCGAAATGGCGTGCTGGAGCACGGTCTTGCCCGCGCCGAAAGGCCCCGGGATAAAGCCCGTACCGCCCTCGGCCATCGGGTTGAAGGTGTCGATCGGACGCACGCCGGTCTCCATGATGCGCGACGGGCGGGGTTTCTCCGTATAGCAGCGCACGGCCTGCTTCACGGGCCATTTCTGCACCATCGTCACCTCGTGGTCGCGGCCTTCGGCGTCGGTCAGGACTGCCATCGTGTCGGTGATCTTGTATTTGCCCGCCTCGGCGACGCTCTTGACCGTATAGCTGTCCGTCATCGTGAAGGGAACCATGATCTTGTGCATCACCCACTGCTCCTTCACCTCGCCCAGCCACGACGCCGCCGTGACCTTGTCGCCGGCCTTGGCCAGCGGCGAAAATTCCCACTCGGCATCGTAGTCGACCGGATCGGTGATCGAACCGCGGGCGATGAACAGACCGTCCATCTTTTCGAGGTCGTTCTGAAGACCGTCGTAGTTGCGCGACAAAAGGCCCGGAGCCAGCGTGACTTCGAGCATGTGACCCTCGAATTCGACCCGGTCGCCGATCTTCAGACCGCGGGTGCTGTCAAAAACCTGGACATAGGCCGCGTCGCCTATGACCTTGATGACCTCGGCCATCATTTTGGTATCGCCCGTCCAGACATAGCAGATCTCGTTCTGACCCACGGGTCCGTCGGCCTTGACGATCACGATGTTGGAGATGATACCGTTTACACGTCCTGTAGTTTTCATTGTATGTTTTTATTGTTTATTCCTTATTAATCAGCTCCTTGCCGTCCAGTTCGGCAAGCAGGCGGGCGAACATCTCGCGGCCGCGCGCAGCGTCGAGCAGCGTCCAGCGGGCGACGATGTTGATCCGCACCAGGTAGGAAAGGATGGCGTTGACGTCGAAATAGTCGAAGGTCGCCAGCTCCGCGGCTTCGTTCCAGCGGATCAGGTCGATCTTGTGCTCCTTCTCCACGAGGTTGGCCTCGTCGTTCACCGCCGCGATCACCGCGTCGATATAGGGAAGTTCGCCCCGAAGCCCGAAATCGGCCGCAGAACTGCGCTGCAACTGCTCGGCGACATCGCCGCCGCCCACGACGACCTCCTCGACCGCACGCCCTGCGGCGCGCGCCGTGACGGCCGCCGAAACGTTGCGCAGGTTCCGGTCGAAAGCGGACCACTCGCGCAGGAAGCGGCTCCCGGCCTTTCCGCAGGCGGCGTAGTAGGCCCCGAACAACTCCTTCTCGAAACGCCGCGACGTGTCGACCGTCTCGGCGTCCTCGCCCTCGGGATCGGCATAGGCCCTCACCACGCGGGCAACCGCCTCGGGAAGCCGCTTCGGAGCTTTCAGCTCCTCCGCCAACTCCTCGCGCGTGAAGTTGCCCAGCGGATTGTGCGCCGAGCGCCCCGCACGCAGGGCGGCGATATTCTCACAGTCGTAGTAGCCGTACAGGAGCCGCACCTCGCGGGCGTCGCCGCGGTTCACCTCCTCCAGAATCCCGGAGACGATGGCCCGGGCGTCGAAGCCCTTGGTGTCGGCGTCGAGCGCGTACTCCTTCAGGGAGGCTACCAGACAATAATATTGGGTCGCAAACATGCCTTACGCCTTGAACAACAGTTGGAACACCTTGTCGCGCAGGTACTCTGCCAACAGCGCTTCGATGTCGGCGTCGGCGAACGAAATGTAGTAGCCGCCCTCCTTGGCGCCCACCTTGAAGCCGGTCTTCACCTCCTTCGACCAGCCCACCTCGACACCGGCGGCGAGCAACTCCTTCGCACTCTCCTCGAACGCCGCGTCGAGCTTCTTGCGCTCGCCCTCGGGCAGCAGGGCCTGCAATTCGACCTTGCCCGAATCGGAACCGTTCCAGTTTTTAGCTACGGCGACGAGCATCTCCTTGATGAACGCCGGGTCCACGACGGCCTCCTTCACGCCCCGGGCCGTAGCCTTGGCGATGATCAGCGAGGCGATCTCCGACTTGATTCTGCCGACGGCCTGCTTGCCGGCCAGCGAAATCTCGGTCATGGTGTTCTTCGAAACGTCCTCGGCCTTGGCCTCCGCCTTTTTGACGATCTCTTCGGCCTCGGCGCGGGCCTCGGCGACGATCTTCCGGGCCTCGGCCTTGGCGTCGGCCACCAGCTTGTCGGCCTCGGCGCGCCCTTTCTCCAGCCCCTCGTCGTAGAGCTTCTGCGTCAACTGTTGAAGTTTGTTTTCCATAGCGTTATTTAGTTTTGATTATTGTTTTTCGGTTTTAACGCACAAATATAAAAAAGATTATCTACAATCGGGGATACTGAACAGCAATTTATCCTATTTTGACAAATTTCCGGCACAAATGGAGCAGATGTATAACCGCAGGCCCGCCGCACCGCAATGGCGGCCGCCGCAGGCCCGGGACATGCCCCGGACGGCGTGCGGGGAGGGTGTTCACGGCGAGCCGGAAAGCGTGCCGAACGCTGTGCAGCCCCTCCCGAAGAAGGCCGGAAAATCCGCAGCACAAAAAAATAAGTCCCGCAAATGCGGGACTTATCCGGATTCGGACCGGGTCCGATCGGCAGCGGGGACTATCTGCTGAAAGCCACGATGAACACCCCGGCCAGCAGACACGCCAGTCCCAGCCACATGATCCGTCGCGACACGGGTGCGGCACCGCGCCATTCGCCCGTGAAAAGCCCTGCGAGATTGCCCGTCAGGATTGCCAGCGACTGCATCAACGCCCAGCCAACCGACGTTCCGGCATCGCCGAGGAAACTGCCTCCCATGCCGTAAAGCATCATGCTCAAATACCAAAGAACTCCGGCCAAAGCGGCCCAGACCCAGTTTATGCGGCGGCTTCCGCGGTACAGCGCACCCGTCTTCCGGCTCTGCAACAGGTAGATGCAGTACCCCGCATTCACCAGGCATCCGGCGGTCAGCGCGATGCTCCAGACGGCATTGGACGTATAGACCGGATCGGTCCCGGCGGCAAGGGCCTGCTGCTGCAACGGCGCGCCGAAGACAAAGGCGAAATTGACCATCGGGCTCAAGATGCCGGCTGCAAGGCATACCAGCAGCCCCTTCACAAAGCCGCTGTGGCCCCCGGCCCGCGGCGCCTGCACACCCCGTTCCTTCAGGCTCCCGGCGACGGAATAGAGGACGATGCCGAGCACGATCACCAGCACCCCGGCGGTCAGCCGAAGTCCCGAAGCGGTCAGCAAACCGCCCGGATCGCGCAGCACGACGGGCATCAGCGTCCCGATCACGTTCGTCAGCCCGAGCATGATCGGCATGCTCAAGCCGACACCCAGCAGATCAATACCCCGCCCGAAAAGGATCGCACCGACGCCCCAGATCAGCCCGAAAAGCGCCACGACCGCCAGCGGCCCCGTCTCCGCGGCATAAACGCCCGAAAGCCCGGGAACGGTCGCCACGGCAACGGTCCAGGGCGCAACGACGAGCGCTACGACGCTCCACACCAACCAGTTATTCTCCCATTTCCAGCCTTTGCTGCGGTTGAAAGGAACCGAAAAACTCCCGGCGAACAAACCGCCCATCGCGATCAGCGACAGCCCGGCCCAATAATTCGTCTCCATAACGTCATTTTTCGCTCCAGGCTTTTGCGACCGCCTCCCGCAGGGCGGCGATCTGCTCCGCAGAAAGGTCGAGGAACTCGAAATCGCCCAGGTGCGTATTGCAGTTCTCCACGATCAGAACCCGGCTGCCGGGCCGCATCGCGATCTTGTGCCACACCCCGCGGCGGATGTTGTAGGCGCACAGAGGCCGCATGTCGACCGCCTCGTAAACGATCCCGTCGTCGGCGACCTGCGCGCCGATCAATGCCGCACGGCCGTCGAGCAGCACGAAAACTTCGTCGGTATAGTGGTGCACGTCCAGTTTCACGATGCTCTCCAGCGCCTCTTCCGGCGCATAGTTCAGGAATGCGACCTGCCATTTGTCCCCGATCAGAAACGGGGCATAGCCCGTTCCGCCGTAATCGTACGCATCAATTATCTTCATGGTTTCCATCATCTGTTTTTACGATTAATTTTCCAAAATACGGTCGACGACCAGCTGCCGGAACCGGGGCGACAACATGGAGAAATAGGCCGTGAAGCCCGTAACGCGCACCACCAGTTCGGGATATTTCTCGGGATTCTCGTGCGCCGCGAGTACGGTCTCCTTGTCCATGACGTTCACGTTGACCAGCGTTCCGCCCATCCTGAAATGGGCGCGGAGAATCGCACCGATCAGTTCCGCATTGTCCTGCCGGGCCAGCGAGGGGTCGATCTCCCACTGCATCGGCGCCGTATTGCCGTAACCGGGCTGAATGCGGGCGATGCAGGTCGCCAGCGAGAGCGACGCGTCGTCCAGCGCAAAACCGGGCACGGGATTCGCTCCGTGGGAGATGGGCGTTGCGGCCTTGCGCCCGTTGGGCGTCGCCCCGACCGAAAGGCCGAAGCCGACCGTATTGGCCCACGAGAAGAAACCGGGGATGAAGACCCGGCCGGGTTCCGTCTCGCGCCGCACGGCCGCGACGAAGGCATCCCTGACGCGCAAGGCCCAGGATTCGCCCGGGGAATCCTCCTGCCCGTAGCGCGGTGCGGTTTGCAGCAGTTTGCGGACGGCAACGCCGCCCTCCCCTTCGAAATTCTCCCGCAGGTGGCGGGTGACCTCCTCCCACGTCAGGCGGCCTTCGCGCTCGACACGCTGTTCGAGGGCGGCGAACGAATCGGCCACGACGGCCAGCCCCGCGCCGTCGATGGCGAGGTTGTAATACTCCGCCCCGCCGTCCGAGACATCCCGTCCCCTCTCCAGCGGCCCGTGGCTCAAGAGATTGAGCAGCAGTTCGGGTTCGTTGTACTTCTGGTATTTCAGGTGGTGGCGGATGCCTTCGGCCGCCGTGTGAACGGCCCGGCCCAGGTGGCGTTCGAACCCGCGCCAAAGCGCTCCGGTCGAAGGCTCCGCGTCCGAGGCCAGCAGTTCGTCGTAGGCCACCTCGAAAACCTTCGCCATATTGACCTTCACCAGGTCGTTCATCGTATATTCCAGCCCCGGCAGCGACATCCAGTTACAGCCGACGGCGATCCGGCTGCGGGCCAGCTCCGCGCTGAAACCGTTGCGCATGAAACCCTCGACAAGGGCCTTGTCGCCCGAGAAGCGGGGCCAGCCGTTCTTATAGCGGATCAGGCAGGCGACGGCCGCGCGGAACAGCTCGGGGTCAAGCCCGTCGTGGACCCGCACGGTGATGTTGAGCGACGTGTCGATCTTCCCGGCCGCCTCGAGCACCAGAAAGGAGATGCGCGAAGTCTGGTCCCGGCCCGTTTCGTCGGGACCTCCCAGCTGCCAGTAGACCGGGTCGTTGATCAGCAGGCAGGCCAGGTAATAGACCGCCTCGTCGTCGGTCAGCCCGAGCGCCTTGTCCCGTTCGTAATAGGGTCTGAGCAGCGCGTCGATCTGTGCTCCCGCCCCGTCGCGGTTGTACGTGCGCGAAGCGAGGTGATACCAGACGATCCACTGGCAGGCTTCGCGCAGGGTCTCGGGCGGACGGTTCAGGATATTGCGGTTGACCTGCGCCATGGCCAGCAGGTTGTCGCGCCGCCCGGCATCGGGCTCTTCGGCCGCCAGCCGTTCAGCCTCGGCAATGTGGCGTCCGATCCATCCCTGCACGCTCCGGACGGCCCGTTCGTGCAGGTCGTAGAAATGCTGCTGCCCGGGCGAGGGATTCAGCTTCCGGCAGGCGGCGATCTTCTCCAGCAGGCCGCCCCAGCCCAGTTCGAGCCCCATCCGGTAATCGGGTGCGAAATGGGCGTCGTCGCCGATTCCGCAGATGATGTCGTAGCGGGCGATGTCCGCCTTCAGGTGGTCGTAGGGATAGGCCGGATTCCACTTGTTGGGACGCATCTTGGACATGAAGTACATCCACCGCCCGGCAAAGGCGTCGTCCGGGTCGACGTAGACCGGATGCACGGCCATCAGGCTGCAAAAATTGTCCGTCCAGGCGTCGAAGCCGTAGAACGATCCGTCGGGGTGGTTGGGCCGGATCTTCCAAAGGCCCTCCGGGGGTACGATCCGCCCGTAATCGTCCTCGTCGAGCACACCCTCCCGCTCGATCTTTTCGCGTGTCTGCCGCAGTTTGCGGGCACGCAGGCTGGCAAGTTTCTGATCGTAGTTCATTTATCTGTGTTTATTTGACTTTTATCCCCGTCGCGGCGGCAGCCTCCCGGAGGCGTTCCAGCCGTTCCGGCGGCAAAGGTTCCGCACCGGGCATCGGGTTCTCCATGCCCAGGCAGGCGTATTTATCAGCGCCGAGCGTGTGAAACCCCAGCAATTCGTAATAGAGCAGCCCTTCGAGGTCTTTGAGCAGGGCGCAGACCGCCCCAATGGCTTCGGGCGTATCGTTGACACCGGGCACGACCGGCGTGCGGACGATCAGCGGAACTCCGCTTCGGCCGAGCAGCCGCAGATTCGCAACGGTCCGGGCGTTGGACATCCCCGTCCACCGGCGATGCCGGCTGTCGTCGGCCAGTTTCAAATCGCACATCCACAGACCGACCAGCGGCAGCAACTCTTCGATCAGCTCCGAAGGCACGGAGAGGTTCGTCTCGACGGCCGTCGGGATCCCCTCGGCCCGGCAGCGCGACAGCACTTCGCGGACAAAGGCGGGCTGGAGCAGCGGTTCGCCCCCGGAGAGGGTGACCCCGCCGCCCGACTCCTCGAAATAGGGCACGTCGCGCCGCAGTTCCCGCATCAGTCCGTCCGCCGAAACCTCCCGTCCCACAAGGTGCATCGCCCGCGCAGGGCAGACCGCGGCGCACAGCCCGCAGGCATCGCACCGTTCCCGGTCGATGCCGATGCCGCCCTCTTCCGGACGCAAGGCCCCGGTCCGGCAGACCGGCACACAGGCCCCGCAGGCGATACAGCGTTCCGCGATCCGTTCGAGCTGTGCCTCCCGCCGCCAGGTCTCGGGATTGTGGCACCACCGGCAACGGAAATTGCACCCTTTCAGAAACAGCGTCGTCCGGATGCCCGGACCGTCGTGAATCGACATCCGCTGCACCTTGGTGACCATGCCCGTCACTGTGTTCTCCGTCATAGCTTCAGTTACGTTTTACCGTCTCAATTCGAATAAAAAGTCCTCATTCATTATCCTGTACCGATATTTCCGTTTGGTTTTTCCACAAATAATCCGTACTATTGCAAAAACATACAGCCCCATGGACATCCCTGTTTTCGAATTATCCAGCTTCCTTCATCCGGGCGAAACGTTCCACCTGGCCCGCGTCAATATCATCTCCCGGCAGGATCTCTCGTTCCATACCCACGACTATGCGGAACTGCTCTGGATCGAGAAAGGTTCGGGGTATCACCTGGTCAACGGCGAACGCCTGCGCATCGGGCCGGGCGACCTGATCATGATTCGGCCGCAGGATGCCCATACGTACGCGGCATCGACCAAGGGGGGGGGAATCACGCTGATCAACATTGCGTTTCCCGTCGAGACGCTGCATCATTTCCGCGAACGCTATTTCCCCGACAGCGGCCAGTATTTCTGGTCGACAGGGGCAATGCCCTACCGGATACAGCTTCCGGCCGAAATCCTGCACCAGCTTTCGGCACGCGCCGAGGAGACGATGAGCCACTCCCGGAGCAATATCGAACTCGACAGCCTGCTGCTGTTCATCTTCCGGCAGATCACGCTGCATGAAGCCCTCGCCACCCCCGCGGACATTCCGGTATGGCTCGTACGCGCCATTCAGGAATACACCACCCCGGACCTTTTCCGCCGGGGATGCGCCGGATTCGCCGGACTGTGCGGCAGAAACGGAGATTATGTGAACCGCACCGTCCGCCTCCACTTCGGCAAATCGCTGACCGAGCTGACCAACGAACTGAAAATGCGCTACGCCGCCACACAACTCGTCATCACCGGCATGCCGATCAAGGAGATCAGTTCCAACTGCGGGTTCCCGAACCTGGGACACTTCTACAAAACTTTCAAATCGCTCTACAACCAAACGCCGAAAAAATACCGGCGTATCAATCAGACGATGTTCTGACCCACTCCTCCGGAACGCGGTCGGGACGGTCGGTGATCACGCCGTCGGCTCCCAAAGCCGCCAGACGCTCCATATCCTCCGTCCTGTTGACCGTCCAGTAATACACCGAAATACCCTTGCGGCGGGCTGTACGCACAATGGAAGGCCGGTCGAGACGGACCTTGCCCATGCGCAGGGGGATTTGCAGCGACTTGTACTTTCCGCACCACAAAAAACCGAGCCCCATCTTGCTCAGCACGACCAGCCTCCGGGCATGCCGCCGCCCCATGGCCGTCTGCACGCGGCCCCGCGAAACTTTCCGGAAATGCCGGACGATCCGGTCGTTGAAAGCCGAAACCAGCACGCGGTCCTCCGTCGCCGTGCGGCGAAGAAGTTCCGCCAATTTTTCAGCGCAGCGCAGGCCCTCGCCGCCCTCGCCCTTGATTTCAAGGAACATCCGCCTGACACTCCCGTACTTCAGCAGAACGCTCTCCAGCGTCGTGATGCGGACCCGGCAATTGCGGTAGGGATACTTCTTTTCAAGCCCGGCGAACTTCGCACCGAAGTTAAAACGCCCCAGCTCTTCGAGCGTGTAACCGATAATCAGGCCCTCGCCGTCGCTCGTGCGCCGGAGCGTATCGTCGTGATGCGTCACCAGAACGCTGTCGGCCGTCAGCCGGACATCCATTTCGAGCATGTCGACGCCCAGCGCCACGGCTCCGTCGAAAGCGGCCATCGTGTTTTCGGGAAACAGGTGCTTGCATCCGCCGTGAGCGACGACAAAGGGAGCCGCCCCTTCCGGACGCAGGAAGGGATTCCCGGCCATACCGAGTCCCGGACCGCACAGCAGCGCGGTCAAAACCAGCAGAATGCGCTTCATCCCGATTTGCGGATAGCCGGGGAAGGCGGATTTCGTCCGCCCTCCCCGGCTTACGGTCCGGCCGATTACCTGAAAGTGATCTTCTTGGGATGCGTCATCAGCATCGGGGAGATGCCGTTCACCTGGACAGCCACCCGCCCGAAGATGTAGTTCTGGGCCGAAGGCAGCTTCGAACTGTTGACCGCAGGACCCGAGAATACGACGTTATCGAGACTTCCTCCGGGATTGTTCTGCGTGTTGAGCGTATGCCAGTTGATCTGCGAACCCTGGTAGAGGTAGGCCGTCTTGCCGACATACTCGCGCATGATGTTCACCGTCTTGGCCTCCGCGGGATCGGTCACGACCTGACGGATCGAACAGGTGCACTCCAGCTTGTCGGTCTCGGCGTTGTACTTATACTTCACGTTTTCGATCGTATAGTAGGGCGTCACCTCGATGTCCATCTGCTTGTTGCCCCGGATTTTAAGCAGCACGGTGTCCTGCTCGACCAGGAAAGGGCGGGCCGACTTGGGAATGACCATCTTGTAATCGCCGTCGAAAAGCACCTGCGAGAAGGTTCCGTCTATATTGACGTTCACGCGGATGGCCTCCTTCAGCTGCCAGTCGCCCTGCTCCCACAACTCGATGTAGACTTCGTTGTAGCCGAAGCCGAGCTGTTCGCCGTTGTAGAGAATACGGCCGGAGAAGCGCGATTCGGGTTCGTCGTAGTTGTCGTATTCGCACGCGGCGAACGACAACGCCAGTGCGCATATCGCAAAATATACTATCTTTTTCATGATCTGGAACTGTTTTTCGTTACTGATTGGGCTGCTTGACGATCTGCGGGTTGTTGCTCAGGATCGTCGTGTTGATCTCCGAATAGTAATTGCCGATCCGGAACTGGTGCGCGGCAGTCACATGGCTGGGTTTGCGGACGATGTAGGTCCACTTTCCGTCGACGGGCGTCCCGGGCGCATGCACCTTCAGCGGCCAGAGGCCCAGGCACTGCGTGTTGACGGCGTCCGCGGCGGCGGGGTCGCCCGGCGTCTCGTTCATGTTCTGACCGTTCCACACGAGGTGGGCCAGGCGCCAGCGCTTCATGTCCCAGAGTTCGTGCCCCTCGTAAGCCAGTTCGACCTTGCGCTCGTGCACGATGCGGTCGAACGTAATGTCCGCCTCGGTCAGCGCCTCGGTGAAGCCCGCACGTTCGCGCAGGCGCGTCAGGTATTGTGCGGCCAGATCCTTTTGGTCCAATTCGAAAGCCGCCTCGGCAGCATTCAGCAGGACCTCGCCGAAACGGTAGCGGATGAACCACACCTCGCTGCCGGTCTTCTCATCGCCCGAACCGACCTTGGTGTCGTTGTACTTGCGGACATAGAAACCCGTATGGGTGTTGAACTCAGCGGCTTCGCACGGGCCGTCCTTGCCGACGACCTGCACCTTCTCCGTCGTTCCGGGCAGGGTGCCTTCGGCGCCGGGGGCGTTGCCGGTGGTCAGCTTGCCGTCGAGCGTCACGTAACCGGCCCAGATGTCGACGGGATTGCCCCGGAACGAACTTCCCGGCAGGATCACCGTCCCGGCCAGACGCGCGTCGCGCCCGGCGAACAGGTCGCCCGGTTTGTCGTAGAAGACCGGGCTGGCCGGCGTGCCGACCTTCAACGGTTCGATCTTGTTGCCGTCGAGCAGTTCGTACAGCTGCACGAGGTTGAGCGTGGCGCACAGCGAACCGTTGTAACGCGGGTATTCGCTCATCGACTGCGGCAGGGTATAGACCGTATAGTTGTGGATCTTGTTGGGCGAAAGGAAATCCTTGACGAAGATGGCCTCCGTGTTGGCGTCGGTCTTGTCGAGGAACATCGACGCGAAGTTATCCGCAAGGTCGGAGGGATTTTTCTTATAGAGGTCGTAGAGATTGTCGGTCATGATCTCCTGCGCCGACGAGAGGGCGATGCCGTAATAATAATCCGCCTTCTCGGCCGGAATGCCCACCTCTCCGCCGGGAAGCGTCACCTCGGGCGTACGGAGCGCGCCGTAACGGGCGATCGAACCGGCATAGAGGGCCGCGCGCGAACGCATGGCCAGCGCCGCGGCCTTCGTGGCGCGCGACTTGACCGACGGGTCGTTGGGCAGCAGCGTCTTGATCTCCTCGCACTCCTTGAGCACGAAATCGTAAATCTCGTATTCCGGATTGCGCGGACGGTAAAGATAGGTCACGTCGCCGCTGTAATCGTATTGCATGGGTTCGGTGATCAGCGGCACGCCGCCCATGCGTTTGGCCATGGCGAAATAGTACGCCGCACGCAGGAAACGAACCTCGCCCATGAGCCGCTCGCGGCTGTTCTTGGCAAAAACCGAAGCATCGGCCCGGGCGCATTTCTGCAGGAAAAGATTCATGTGGCGGACATAACCGTAGTCCCACGAAGCCTGCTCGCCATAGCCCCACGTAGCGTTCTGATGGCGCTTGCGGTCCACGGCGTTCGAACAGTAGCCTTCGTCCAGGTCGCAGAACGAATACCATTTTTCAATGGTCTGGTAATCCGCATAACGGGAATAGAGGTCGGAAACCAGGCCCATGATCAGCGCCTCGTTCTTCCAGACGTCCTCGTCCACGAAAATGTCGGTCGGCGACTTCGTCAGGAAATTTTCGTCACCGTCGCAGCCCGTAAAGAGCAGCAGGACGGCCAACAGGAATATATTGAAGTTTTTCATCAGTATTCGGTTTTAAAGTTAGAACGTCAGGTTTGCACCGATGTTGACCACCCGGTTCTGGGGATACTGCATACCGTTGCGGTCTGCGATCTCGGGATCGACACCGTACTTCTTCACGTTGTCGATGGAAAAGAGGTTGTAGGTGTTCACGTAGAAGCGCACCTTCTGAATGCGGGCCGCAGCGAGCCATTTCCTGGGCAGCGTGTAGCCGATTTCCAGCGAGCGGAGGCGGAACGCCACGACGTTGGTCGTCCAATAATCGAGATTGCGGTTCCAGGAGACATATTCACGGGCCGTGAAACGCAGGGCGGGAACATCCCCGGGAATCCAGGCGCTGTTGGGATCGAACGGATCCTCGTGACGCCAGCGGTTTTTGAACTGCGTCTCGCGAACCAGCGTGCGGCCGTTCTGGAACGGCCAGCGGGTCTCCCAGTTGGGCGTGAAGGCGTAGCCCCCGGCCAGCGAGAAGTCGGCCGACAGGTCGATGCCCTTCCAGTCGAAGCCCAGGGTCAGACCGCCGTTGATGATCGGCTGCGGAGCCACCGAGGAGTTGTCCTGGTAGGCGATCGGGCGTTCGTCCTGCGAGTCGATACGGCCGTCGCCGTTGACGTCCTCGACGATGAAGTCGCCGGGCAGCAGCGTGGTGTTGCCCTTGCCGTCGATGTTGACCGGCCAGTTGTTGATCTGATCCTGGTTCTGGAATACGCCGATCGTATTGTAGCCCCAGTTCACGTAGGTGTAGCGGCCTTCCTGCCCGTTGCGGTAGCGTTTGAGCGAGTTGGCGAAACGTTCGTTGTAGACCGACACCATCTTGCGGCGGGCATACGAAATATTAGCGCCGACCTGGAAGCCCAACTCCCCGAAACGGTTGCGGTAGTTGATCGCGAACTCGAAACCGTAGTGCGCGTCGGCGTTCAGGTTCTCGCTGGCCAGCGAATAACCGACC
The DNA here is from genome assembly GCF_042852885.1 of Alistipes sp. i18-0019-D1. NCBI lineage: Bacteria > Pseudomonadati > Bacteroidota > Bacteroidia > Bacteroidales > Rikenellaceae > Alistipes > Alistipes sp. i18-0019-D1. Next base: position 2,657,051 of record NZ_AP031424.1, on the reverse strand, counting down.
TCGGAAGGAAGCACCAGATCGCTGCGCGTAGCCAGCAGGCCGGTACGCTTGCGGTAGAAGTAGTCGAAGCTGCCGTAGAGTTTGCCGCCGAAAAGCCCGAAGTCGAGTCCGACGTTGGTGAAGTGGTTCTTCATCCAGCTCACGTTGGTCACGGGTTCGCCGCGGGGACGGATGCCCACGACGGCTTCCCCGTCGAGGATGCTGACCGAAGAGTTGTTGTTGTATCCGGCCACGTAGTCGTAGTCGCCGCCCACGGCATCGTCGCCGACGACACCGTACGAAGCGCGGATTTTCAGGTCGCTCAACACGTCCGACTTGACGTTGTTCTTGAAGAACGGCTCCTGGGTGATGCGCCAGGCCCCGGAAACCGACGGGAAGAAACTCCAGCGTTTGGTCGAGATGAATTTCCACGAAGCGTCGTAACGGCCCGAGAACTCGATGTAGTAGCGGTTGTCGTAATTGTAATTCACACGGGCGACATAACCTACGCGGGCCTGCGGCTTGTCGGAGGCGGTGTAACCCTTGATGTCGTTCAGCTGAATGATCGGAATGACGTTGTTGTTGGGCGACGCCTTCACCAGTTCGTTGGTCGTGCGGTAGGTCGTGCGCTCGTTGGCCAGCACGGCGCTGACGGTGTGCTTCTCGGCGAACGTGCGGTTGTAGTTGATCATGAACTGCAACATCGTGTTGAAGACCTTCTTGTGGGTCTGCTCACGGTTGGCGGTGGCGTTCACGGCCTTCTTCTCGTAGGTGTCCTTGTCGCTGTTGTAGGTATAGGCGTCGTAGGCGTATTCGAAATTGTCGATCGTGTTGTCGGCCATCTGGTACGAATAGGTCACGCGCCCGGTCAGCCCCGGAACATAGTAGGACTTGTATTCGGCGAACATATTGGCCTGCATCACGCGCAGATCGTATTTATAAGAACCCGAGTTCCTGTAGTTGATGCCGGCCCAGTTGGCCTCGGGGACCTGCGTCGCGCTGATGTACATCGGGTTGTCGTTGGCGTAGGGCCGTTCGGTGGGCAGCAGGTTCAGCAGGGCGTTGCGCGGCTGCCAGTAGTCGTCGGGATCGGCACCGGAAACGGCGGGATTGCGCTTCGAGTCGATACGGCCGCTCAGGTTGACGCCGGCGCGCATCCGCTTGCCGATGTTGGTCTCGAAGTTGCTCTGCACGTTCGAACGCCGGTATTTATAATCGCGAAACGCGGCGTCCTGGCTCAAATGCGACACCGAGACATAATATTTGGTCTCCTTGCCGCCGCCGGAGATATTGGCATTGATCGACGCCTGGGGCGCGTTGCGCTGCACGATATAGTCGTACCAGTCGAAACTCTGATAACCCTTCTCCTTGCCGACGCGCCACTTCTCAAGCTCCTCGGGCGTAACGGTCGGGGTCCGGCCCTGGTTCACGAGGCCCTCGGTCTGGGCGAGCATCCATTCGTAGGCGTTCGTGCCCCGCGGGAAACGTGTCCAGTTCTGCCAGCCGTAATACATATTGACGTTGATGCGCGCCGGAGTGTTTTCCTGGCCCCGCTTGGTAGTCACCAGCACGACGCCGTTACCGGCCCGCAGACCGTAAATGGCCGCCGAGGCATCCTTCAGCACCGAGATGGACTCGATATCGTTCGGAGCCAGTTGGTCGAAGGCCCCCTTGTCCTGCGGAACGCCGTCGATGACGAAGAGCGGGTCGGCCCCGAAATTGCGCACCTGGATCGTCGCGCCGGATCCGGGACGTCCGTCGGCCTGGCGGAACGAAAGGCCCGGCAGTTTGCCGGAGAGCATGGCGCTGGTCGTCGCGCTGTGCACGCGGTCGAGGTCGCTGTCGCCGACCGATGCCACGGCCCCGGTGATCGAGGCGCGTTTCTGCGCGCCGTAACCCACGACCACCACGTCGTTGAGCATGTTGGACATCTCGGAAAGGACCGCATCGACGGTGGTCCGGGTCCCGACCTTCTCGGTCACGGTATAATATCCCAGGTAGGAAAACTGGAGGGCGTCGCCGCTGCCAACGCCGAGAAGCACATACCGACCGTCGGCATCGGTCACCGCACCCTTTTGAGTGCCTTTTACGATCACGGAGGCTCCGATCACGGGGTTGCCCTTTTCATCGACAACCGTACCGGACACGCTTTTCCCGTTCTGCGGGGCCGCGGTTTGTCCATGTGCGGCCTGCACACAGATCGCCGCCAGCAGGAACACGCCCCACAAACAGATTTTAGTAAAACAGGTTTTCATAAGCATTCATTTGATTTAAGTTGGTTTTTAATTCGGACAGGGATTGGACTTTGCGATTTCGGCTGCATGTCAAGGCATGCCTTTTTTACATGGTTTCCTCTTTTTGATTGCTTTACTATGCTGTGCTGTGCTGAATACAAATCAAATATACACCATAATATCCAATTAAGAAACGGCAAAATTCAAAATGTCGGAACAGCGTAAATTTTCCCGACCGAAACAGAAAAAAGAGACCGGCTGACGATCAGCCGGTCTCTTCATACGGCATCTACGGCAATGCCCGGATCTCGTTCAACGGCGAGAGACAGTCGTTCGGGTTGTCCGACACGGTGACGGCGAACACGGCGACGTTCCGATCCTCGGGCAGCACCAATTCTTTCGCTCCGGCCCCGACCGGCAGGCAGATTTTATACATGTAGGTAAACACATAGGGGTCATTGCCGCGTTCAGCGCTGTGGCGGTGCGTACCGACATAGGCCAGGTCGCCGTCCTTCACGTAACCCGGCTCACCGTCGTGCCCCCACTGGCCGAAAAAGCCCGAATAGTAAGGGACCGTGCGGCGGAAAGGCTTGCCGTCGACGGTGAACTCCGCGTCCCGGTCGCCGTCGAGGGAGGCCGCAAGCAGGTAAACGCGGTCATAGCCGCCCTGCGGCAGGGCGATGCGCTGCCCGTCGCATTTCACGACATTCCGGCGTGCCACGTCGCCCGACACCCGGAATGCAACGCCTTCGGAAACGATCCGCTCCGGAAGCAGTTCGGCGGCATACGAATTTCCCTTGCCGTCGAGGTTTCCCTGGCGGTTGAAGGCATCCGCCGTGAAGGCGTAATCGTTGCAGGGCAGCTCGACCGGAAGCGACGAAGGCGCATCCAGCCGGATGTCGCTTGGGCGTAATTTCACCAGATAGGTCGAAGGCGCGAAGCGGCCGCACGACACGATCAGGCGGTCGCCGTCGAACCGGGCTTCGGACTGGCGCTCCTCGACGCCGTTGAGCACGTAAGCGGCCTCGATCGGCGCGGCGAAGCGGATTTCGCCCCGCTCCAGCGGTTCGCCGGACATCTCGTTCAGGCGCAGGACATACCCGCTGCCGTCCTCGGCCTGCTTGAGAGCCTTCACGGCCAGCTGCGGCGTCGAAACCGACAGGAATGAGAACGCCCGGCCCAGACGCCCCGCATGTTTAGAGGCCGCATAGGCCGCCATCGGCCGATTGAGCGATTCGGCCTTCGACGCGACGCGCCCGTCGGTGAAACCCTTCGCGTGGCCGACGATCGAATAGGTGAACACGTGGCGGCCGATGTCCTGGCGGGACTGGTATTTATAGTGGCGGCCGGGCATGGGGGTATGGAGCAGGGTGAGGCGCAGCGTGCGGTCATCGGGCTTGTCCCAGCCGTACTTGCAGTCGTTCATCACGGCGACGCCGTACGTGCCGTCCCGGTCCGTCAGGTCGGCCCACTGCTGGGCGTAGACTTCATAGGCCGTCTGCGTATTGTTGCCGCGGCGGATATACCCCAGCCCGAGGTCGTAGGCCGCCTCGGGATTCGACACGGACATCGGGAACTCGGCCTTGAGCAGCGCGTTTTCGCTCTGCCAGTCCACCTCGTTGCGAATGTCGATCCGGTCGTCGGCGGCGCCGTCCGTCAGGCTGACATACTGTACGAACGTACTTTTCCCATGACGGCGGCCGATGCGCAACGTGGCACGCACGGGGCCACGTTCCGCAACCGAAATCTCGACATCGTCCGCAACGGCCTCGGGCATGCGGTCGATCGTCTCCTTCCAGATCTCCCAGGCAGGCCAGTCGGTCGATTTGTTCTCGGTGAACATCGCCAGGCGGAAAGCACGGCCTTCCTGCACCAGTTCACGGCCCGAACGCTTGTCGACGACGGAAGCGATGTCGCCGTTGGCGTCGAGCGTCAGTTTGTAAACGCGATTTTCAAGGCTGTTCGGCGTCGCCTTCAGCGACGACCGGGACGTCGATCCCTGCATGCGCAGGTCGTAGACGGCATACCCCACCGCTCCGACTTCGGCGGCGAAGGCGACGCGCACCCGGCCGTCCTCATAGCCGAGAATCTGCACCGGGACCCGTTCGCCGCGCGGCGACCATGCCGACACGCCGCGCGGTTCGGAAGCCGCGGCGATCTCCGCCTCGACGATCTCCCGGCGGGTTTCGGCGACGGGATTGTAGACGACCACAGGCGTTCCCTTCACCCGCGTGTCCAGCGCACGGGAAACACCCCCCGAAGCCGTGGCCGAGAGGGCGGCAAACTTGTCCTGCGCGATCAGCTCGTCGTTCCACGAAAAGGTGTAGGCGCGGGGAATGCTCGTACCCGTGAGGTCGTCGTGGAACTGATGCCAGATGAAGCGGCGCCACTCCGTGCGCAGCTCTTCGGCCGGATAGGCCGCGGCGCCCAGCCAGTCGGCCATGACCGAGGCGCGCTCGGCGGCGTCGGCAAGCTGTTCGTTGCGGCGGTTGAAGCGTTTCATCGCCGCCTGGGAGGTGTAGCAGCCCGTCGCATGGACATCCATGAGCAGTTCGCCGTCGTAGACGGGCAGTTCGGGATGCTTGTCGAAGGGATAGTAATCTTCGTAGATCTGTCCGGCGCGGGCGCTGACGATCTCCAGCGGACCGTCGCCGCGAACGCCCTTCTCCAGGGAAACCAGTGTCGGGATCGTCGGCGAGCCGCCGCGGTCGCCCACGCCGTAGTAGCGGTAGGCCGTATTGTTCACGCCGCCCTTGGCCAAAGCGATGATCCCCTCGTCGCGGCTCATGTCGCGGCCGTCCCAGCGCGTGTTGTAGTCGTTGGCATTCAGGGCCGCCATCAGGCGCGACCCGTCGATGCCCTGCCAGAGTCCGATCGAGAAGGGCACTTTCGCCTTCCCGTAAAAGGGATGCTTGCGCCACTGGAGCTTCTGGGTCGAGAACCCGATCAGCCCGGCATGTGCGGCGATCGTCGGCAGCGTATAGCCGAACCCGAAGCAGTCGGGCAGGAAAATGTCGTTCGACTGCACGCCGAACTCCTCGCGGTAGAACCGCTGTCCCAGCAGAATGTTACGGAAAAACGATTCCGGGGAGGGAATGTTGGGGTCGGTGGCGTCCCACGTGCTGCCGCAGACGTTCCAGCGGCCGCGGCGGATCCACTCCTTCACCTGTCCGTACAGGTCGGGATAATACTCCTTCATCCAACTGTACTTGATGCCTCCCTCGAAGTTGAAAACGTAGTCGGGATAGCGTTCCAGCAGCCAGAAGTTCTGGACCATCGTATTGCGGACGTAAACCTCGATCGAAGTCTGCACGTCCCAGTTCCACTGCGAATCGAAATGCGCGTTGGAGACCATATAGGCCTTGTATTCCTTCTGCGCAAAAAGCCCCTGCGCGAAAACGCACAGCAGAGAGCAAAGAATCAGCGTCTTTTTCATGGCTATTCGGGAATCCGTTCAAGGTAAATATTTGCGAACTCGAACTCCGACCGGTAATTGTTCCCGCGGATCTGGAACGACACGGAGTTGGTCTGCGGGGTCAGCACGATGTCCCCGGCGTAGAACCGCGACACGAGTTTCTCGGTCTGGGCTTTCGAGCTGCGCCAGTCGGAAAGCATGCCCTGCCGCTGCCAGACGGAGAATTCGGCGCCGTTGGGTTTTGCGTAGTAGTCGAAATAGATCCGGTAGCGTCCCTCGGGAACGTCCTCCAACAGAACGCGCACCAGCCCCGTGCCGCGCGAGGAGACGGTCATGCCGCGCGGGAAATCGCCGAAGCGCACCTGCGCGTTATTGCCCAGCGACAGGCGCATCGCCTGCGGATAGAACGTATGTCTGTCGGGAATGTAGACCGTGCGCAGACGCTGCGTCGGCTCCATGCACTCCGTGGCGGGCGTCTCGCCGTAGAAGAAGGCCACCGAGGTATAGTCCACCGGATATTCGTTGCCCGAAGGGCCGTGCTCGATACCCATGTAAAACTCGCGCTCGAACGAGAGTTTGTCGTTCATGTAGAAACGGTATCCGCCCGTACGCGCCATCGGCAGCGAGTAATCGAGCGAACCGTGCAGTGGAAGGCTCACGCCGCGGTCCCAGCGGTCGAGCATGGCGTACCAGCCGCCGTTGTAATAGTCCTCCGAACCCGTACCGTGGAGGCGCATCTTGCCGTCCATGTAGGTCGAATCGTCGCCCTCGAAGAAGCCGGTCATCTCGGCCAGGAAACCCTGCGCCTGATGCACCGTGCCGACGTAGTGGCCGCGGCCCTCCTTCGAAAGGAATTTGTAGTATTCGCCCTTGGCGGGGTTGATCTCCCGGCGCCAGGCCGTATAGAGGCGCCCTTCGGTGCGGATGTCGCGCGCCCGGTCGTTGACCCACACCCGGGTGGTCACCTGGATCGGGTTCTGGCGGGCGCCTTCGCGGACCACGTAACGGAGTTTCAGTTCGGAACGCGCATCGAACGGCGCGGGCAGATAACAGTAGTTGACATCGCCGCGGCAGCCGATCAGCATGCTGCGCATGGCCTTTTTCCCGTAGGCGTAGCCGAAGAAGTCGGCCAGCGGCGCATGGATCGCCGGGCGGGTGTCGTCGTCCCAGCGGGCGCACAGCAGCACGTCGCGGTCGAAACCCTCGAACGAGGCCCCGCCGTCGATCTCGAAGCCTGCGATACGGCCGCCCTTCCGCTGTTCGAAAAACACGGTTTCGTCGCCGGGCAGCAGCGTGAAGCGTTTCTCCACGAGGCGCGCACCTTCCGACTGCCCGACGGCGTAGTCGGTGCAGGCGGGCGAAATCTCCGACCACACGCGGCACACCGAGGCGAGCATGTCGCGCTCCCCGGGCGTGAACTCCCCGGTCCACGTCTTCACGTCGTAGCCCGGAAGACTGCGGTACTGGAACTGGTGGAACATGATCTTCTTGCCGCAGAAGACGATCTTGCACGACTTGGCGTAAGGGATCGGCACATAGCAGTAATAACCGCCGATCTCGTTGGCGCACACGGGTTTCACGAAGGGATAGACCTTTCCGGAGAAGAGGTCCGAGAAACGCAGGCGCAGGCGGGGCGTCTGCTCGCCGTCGAAGTAGAATTCCAGCATGTCGTCGGTCGGCGTCGGGGTCCAGATGCGCTGGATGACACCCGGTCCCTCCAGTTCGGCCAGCACCAGTTTGTCGCCCTCCTTGCGGATGTAGGAGTACTTTCCGGCGAAACCGTCCTCGTTGCCGCCCGTGGGATCGTAGCTGGAAACCTGCTCCACCATGCCGTCGCGGTAGAGGGGCAGCAAATCCACCCGTTTGAGCAGTTCGACCTCGGAGGTCCAGCTATAGGGTTTCAGCCGGGTCGTTTTTTTCTTCGCGGCCGCGACGTTCCCGCCCGGCAATGCCAGCAAACCGATGAGCGCCAGCAGAGATAAACATTTTTTCATTTTGTCGAGTCGTAGTTTATGATGATGATTACGGATTGATCTTCCATTGCGCGTCGATGGTCATGGTCCGGCCCGTCATGCGGACGATCACCGGATAGGCCGGCTGCACGGGCCGCTTCTCGCTCCCCGAAACGGTCTTCACGCCGGGATTGGTCGGAGGAATGCCCGAAGCCTCGCCCACGAAAACTTCCACCGGAGCCGAAGCGTCGATCCGCACCTCGGCGTCGCCCGTACGGATCACGAAGCCTCTTTTGAAAGCGTAGCACTCCGCATTCCGGATGCGGGCGTAAGGTTCCTCGCCGAACGACACCGCACCGAGGCTTTTGCCGTTCAGCGCGGGCCGTTCGTTGAACAGCAGGACATAGTCGTAACGGTGCGTCCCGTCCGAACGACAGACGAAACGGTCGGAAAGCCCGGCCCCCTTCAGCGTCAGCCGGCGCGACATCTCCACGCCGGGATAAGCACGGTCGGCCCGGGCGGCGACCATTCCCCCGTCGGGCCGCGACTCGAAGGCGACGAATTCCCCGGCCGTCTCCGACTGGTCCCGGCCGTCGACCGTCACCGTATTATGAGCCAGCGTCTTGCGATACCATTTCGTATAGTCGGGGGCGCCGTAGGCCGAGGTTCCGAAGTCGGAGACCAGCTCTTTCCGACCGTCGTGCACCGAAATCGAAAGTTTGTCGGGATGACCGTGGCCGCCGCCGTGCGGGCCGTATTTCAGCACTACGGTCGCTTCGGGGCTGCGCAGCAGGGCGAATCCGGCGTCTTCGAAGCGGAAACTCTCCTGCCGCAGCGGTTCCGAGGCGGGAGCGATCCGCTCCGGATTCAGCAGCGCATAACCGCCGCCCCGCTCCACATAACGATAGCACTGGGCCAGCACGTCGCGGAAAAGCGGGTCGCGGAAGCGGGCGTACGCCGCTTCGAACAGCCCGGCCTGCGCGATGAGCGACTCGCCGTACCAGCCGTCGTTGTGGGCCGGGAAAGTCAGGTCGGGATAGACGCCCCGCACCGGCGACGCGAACATATTGTACAACTGTTCGTCATACAGGTCGATGTTGCGGCATCGCACGGCGTCGGCCGTCATCACGACAGCCCCGAGCGGATAGAAATGGTAGATCGGCGAACCTTCGTTCCACCATCCGTCCGCATAGACGTGTCTGGCCATCAGCGTCCGGTAGCCGCACTGGGGATCGTCGAGCGCCACGCGGATCAGCCCGTCATCGCGCAGAGCGACCGCCAGGGCCGTCAGGCCGCAGTTGTGCCACACCTGCCAGTTGCCGCCGTCGCGGCGGCGCAGCAGCAGGTCGGCGCCCTGCCGGAAAAGATCGCGTTCGATTTTCCGCTGCTGCGCCCCGGTCAGCGTACCGCGTACGGCGACGTAGGCCCGGGCGGCGGAACTGAACCACACCGATTCGTCGAGGCTCTGTCCGAACATCTTGCCGCTGTGCGCCTCGGAGGGTTTGCGCCAGGCATTGTGCACCATGTAATCGGGATACATGTTCGAGTAATCGAGCAGCATGTCACGGATATACTCCGCATAGCGGGATTCGCCCGTGGCCAGGTAGAGATACATGCAGTTCGTCAGGAAAGTCAGGTTGTGGGCATGCACGAAATTCACCCAGCCCCAGTTATAGCGGTTCACGCCCCGGTACTCCCTGTCACAGGCGGCGCAATAGTGCGCCGTAGGATGGTCCCAGCGGAAGGTGAAGGTGACGTTATGGATCGGACAGACATAGAAATGGCCGTGGCCGGCCTCCATCGTGGGAACCTCCATGTCGTGCGTCAGCCGCTCGTCGACGCTCCGGCGCATGGACGCCACGATCCGCCCGCCCCAATCGGTCTTCGCCGACTCGCGGATATGCGCCACATCGTCAGTGGAGAAGAAGTAGAACCCCTCCGGGGATTCGGGACGGGCCTCGTTTTGCCCGTAAGCGGCAAGCCCGAGGAGCAACAGCCCGGCGGCCGCGAAATATCTCAACTGCAAACGCATCTCCGTCACTTTTTATTCATACCTTTCCAGTCGGCCGAGAAATAGGCCCTGTTCAGCCGTTCCAGCAGGTCACCGCGCCCCTCGCGGGCGAACCTGTCCTCCAGATCGCGATAAAGGTAGTATTGCAGCCAATAGCCCTTGTGGTATCGCTCCCGGATCGACGCGGCCTGTTTCAGTTTGGCGTACCACGACGTGTTCAGCCCGTAGCGTTCGGCGACCTTGACTGCCTGCTGCGCCTGCCGCCACAGGTCGTCGGCCATGCGCCGCATCAGCTTCGTATAGTCGCCGTAGCAGAATCCCGAAACGTCGATCAGCTCGCACCGGTCGTCGACACCCAGCGCCTTCAGGTCGACCGTCGTTTCGAACGTACGGTCGCCGTCGAGGTCGTATTCGATACAGTCGAAAAATCCGTTCCCGTCCCGGTCGGTATAACGCACCGTCGCAAAGCGCTCGGGGTCCCGGCGCTGCCAAAGGCGGTCCCAGCCCTGATAATAGGTCGTGTTCTGGTCGATGCGCCAGATACCGGTCTCGGCCCCGTAGAGGTGCAGGCGGCCGTCGAAACGGCTGATGTAGAGCCGTCCGCCGCCGGAGTTGTCCATATCCCACTCCCCGCGGTCGCCCGAAGGGTCGGACTGGGAATGGTTGTCGAAACCGCCGCGGCTGCGCCCGACCTTGAACGGGTCGAGGTTGTCGCAGAACTCCACGCGCTCCCAGCGGCCGCAGTCGTCGTCCTCGTCGAAGACGAAGTTGACGCGGCTCCACTTCCCGCGCTTGAAAATCAGATCGTAGGCATGCTCATGGTCCGTGTAGACCAGCTCCGTCAACTGCCGGAAACGGGGATCGGGGAAGAACCGGTCGGCTTCGGGCAGTCCGCGCATGTTGCGGAGCGGGTGCACCTGGTCGCCGTAATCGAATCCTTCGCCCTGGAAGCCCAGCGTAAAGTCGAAATCGAACTCCTGCCCCGGACGGTTGTCATTGTCGAGGTCGACGGCGATCGAAACCCAGTCGATACGGCCCGTCAGCTGCATGTGGTCGTAGGTGTTGGGCAGTTTCGGGTCTTTCATGTGCGGCGGGGAGTCCAGCAGACGGATCGCCATTTCGGTCAGCCCGTCCTTGTCGGGATCGTAGAAAAGGAACGGATTCTCCCAGTTGAGCCGCAGATCGCCGATCTTGTCCGTCGAGGCGTGCATCTTCATGAAGGCGGTCTTGCCGCTGTAATCGGGGAAAAAGTCGCAGATACCCGACTTCTGCCAGCACTCCAGCCGGAAGGTGTTCCAGTCGATGTAGTTGAAAATGTCGTCCCTGTCGGTATCCAGCACGATCATATAGTGCCCGTTGGGCCACACCTCGTCGGTCGGTTTGAACGGATATTCGGCCACCAGTTGCAGGTCGGCACGGCCGTCGCCGTCGAGATCGGCCCACTTCACGATGAGATCGTAGACCCCGTCCTTATTGCGGTCGACGAGCAGGCAGTCGTTGACCGTGTCCCCCTCCAGATCGCCGGGCTTCATATTGCCGTCGTCGTCGAGCCAGAGCACGGGGACGTCGTTGTGGGTGACCGAACGGATGGCATCCGGCCTTCCGTCGCCGTTCAGGTCGAGGTATTCCGGCGTGAACCCCGCAGGCGGCGGGGGCAGCCGGAAAGCCGAGATCGCGTTGTTCGAATTCCAGTAGGCGGGAGCCTTTTCGCCGGCACGCGTGCCGGAAGGCAGCAGGGCCGCGGTCGCCAGAAGGCATTGCAAAATACGGAGCTTCATATTATTGTTCGTTTGTCTGCTGTTCCACAAAACGGCCGAGGGCCGCATAGCGTTCGTATTGTCTTTCGTAATAAGCGCGGCGTTCGGGGTCGGGAACGTAATCGACGTACTCCCTGACGCCCATCGCAGCCTGCGCCTCCCCGACCGTCGGATGGATGCCGGCGGCGACGGCCGCGCACATCGCGGCGCCCAGCGCACAGGTCTGCGCGTAGCCGACGACCCGGATCGGCATGCCGAGCACGTCGCTGAGCGTCTGCATCACGAAAGGCGACTTGACGGCGATGCCGCCGATGGCGAGGATCGACCGGATTTCGACGCCCTCCCCGGTAAAACGTTCCGCAATGGCCCGCGATCCGTAGGCCGTCGCCTCGACCAGCGCCCGGAAAATCATCGGGGCCGAAGTGCCGAGCGTTAGCCCGGTCAGCGCTCCGGTCAGGAGCGGATTCGCATCGGGGGTGCGGCGGCCGTTCAGCCAGTCGAGGGCCAGCACGGACGATTCCCGGGGATCGACCAGCGCGGCCCGTTCGCCCAGGCGGGGAATGATCTCTTCGCTCAAATCGTCCCGCCCGGGCAGCAGTTCCCGGACCGGCCACATCAGCAGGTCGCGGAACCACGCGTATACGTCGCCGAAAGCGGATTGCCCGGCCTCCATGCCGACGCAGCCCGGCAGCACCGAGCCGTCGACCTGTCCGCAGATGCCGCGGACGGCGCCGCCGAGTTTTTCGGCCGGGCACACGACGATGTCGCAGGTCGAGGTCCCCATGATACGGGTCAGCACGCCGGGACGGATGCCCGCCCCGACAGCCCCGATATGGGCGTCGATCGCCCCGACGGCCACGGGAATGCCCGCCGGCAGCCCCAGCCGCGCGGCCCATTCGCCGCACAGCCCGCCGGCATACCGTTCGGCGGTATGCGTTTCGGAAGACATGCGCTGGGCGAAGCGCCCCAGCCCGGGCCGCAGCCCGTCGAGAAACTCCGCAGGGGGCCAGCCGCCCCACGCCGCATGCCACAGTCCCTTGTGTCCGGCGGCACAGCGGCCCCGGAGGACCTTTTCGGGACGGGTATTGCCCGTCAGCAGCGCACACATCCAGTCGCAGTGTTCGACCCAGGCATAGGCAGCCTCCGCCACCGAAGGGTTGGTTTTCAGAATATGCAGCACTTTCGACCAGACCCATTCCGCCGAATAGATGCCGCCCGAATAGCGCGTGTAATCCGTATCGGAACGTCTGGCCGCGGCATTGATCTCCGCGGCTTCACGGATGGCCGTATGGTCTTTCCACAGCACGAACATCGCGTCCGGCTCCTCCGCAAAGCGCGGCAGCAAAGCCAGCGGCGTCCCCGCCGCATCGGTCAGGACGGGGGTGGAACCGGTCGTGTCGAACGCCAGGGCGCAGATTTCACCGGGCCTGTCCGCCGGGATTGCGGCGACGGCCCCGCGAACCGCCGTTTCGAGCGATTCGGTGTAATCCAGCGGATGCTGGCGGTAACGCTGGCCCCGGGCATCGCAGTAGAGTCCCTTTTTCCAGCGCGGGTAAGGGCAGACCGCCGAAGCCGCCTCGCGGCCGTTCGCACTGTCCACGACCAAAGCCCGGCAGGAGTCCGTCCCGTAATCTATTCCGATAACGTATTTTCTCATGACACGCGTTCTTCCTTGCATATAAAGATACTGTAATAAACGATGACCGCAAAGGCGGCGGCGGGAACCCAGTAGGCGGTCCCGATACTTCCGATCCGGTCGGAGACGATGCCCTGTATCTGGGTCAGCACGGCCGCACCGGCGATCGCCATGACCATTCCCGCACCGCCGATCTTCGTGTCCGGACCCAGACCGCGCAGGCCGCAGCTGTAAATCGTCGGAAACATCAGCGACATGCACCCCGAAATGCCCATCAGACCGTAAACGCCGGCGACACCCCGGGCATAAACCGCCGTCAGGCAGCAGGCGACGGCCAGGACCGCCAGGGTCATGAGGATCTTGCGCGGCGAGAAAAACCGCATCAGCCCCGTGCAAACGAAGCGGGCGACGACGAACAGCACCAGCGAAAGGATATAGTAGGTCGCGCCGGCCTGTTCGGCGGTCCGGGGCAGCAGGTCGTCCAATCCGATCCAGGCACAGAAGTCGTAAAATCCGGCAGCGACGGGTTCCACGCCCCGCAGGGCCGCGATGATGCTTTCGGTGGAAGCCCCGCTGCCAAGCCCGGCGATCACGGCGTCGAAATGCAGCTGCTGCATGGCATACCGGATGACGAACGACCACACGGCGATCTGCGCGCCCACGTAGAAGAACTGCGCGACGACACCCCAGACGTAATTCCGGTTCCGGACCAGGCGGCGGAAGGCCGCCCCGAACTGCAAGGTCTTGTCCTCCTCGCGCAGGTTGGGCATCCGCGTCAGCCAGATCGCCAGCAGCAGCACGACCATCACGGCCCCGACGGCCACATAGGTCATCGTCACGGCATTCAGCTCGTCGGCCTGGATGGCGGCCAGCTCCGCGGCGGGCAGGGCCGCCCGCTCGGCGGCCGTAAAGACGTTGAGCTGCGAGAGAATGAATATCTGGCTGATGATTACGCCCGAAATCGCCCCGAAGGGGTTGAACGACTGGGCGAAATTCAGGCGCTGCGTCGCCGTGGACTCGGGTCCCATGGCGAATACGTAGGAGTTGGTCGAGGTCTCCAGGATCGACAGCCCGGCGAAGAGGATGAAGATCGCGAAAAGATACATCACGAAGCTCATTTCGACGTTCACCTCCGAGCACAGCATGGCGGGATAGAACAGGAATGCCCCGAGGGCGTACATCCCCAGCCCGAGCAGAACGCCCGACTTATAGGTGTAGCGTTTGATGAACATGGCCCCGGGGATGGCGAAACAGCCGTAACCGAGCAGGTAGCAGACGACCTGTATCCACGCCGTCCTGGCGTCGGAGAGGCTCATGATGCGCTTGAAGGCCGCCAGCATCGTATCGGTCAGGTTGTTCGGCAAAGCCCAGGCGAAGAAAAGCGTCGTCAGCAGGATAAACGGGAAAACGACGTTGCGGGGGATGACGGGTTCTTTCATGGTCGTAGTTTCAGAAAGGGTCAGCGTTTCGGTGCGGTTGAGCGGAACGTCGCGGTGATTTTATCGAGGTCATACCCGAAAAGCCGCTGCACGATTCCGGCGAGCGCAGCCTCGTCACCCTGGATATGCAGCACGGTCTGCCGGTGCGAAAGCGATTCGCCCGGAGCCAGCGCCGCACCCGGAGACGACGTCTCGATCTCGTAGAAAGGTCCCATGACCGAACCGTCCTCGACGGGACCGTCGTTGTAGGCGTTGATCACGTCCCCGTTGAAGGCGTCCTGCTGCTCGCCCCACTGCCCGTTGACATAGTCGGCCGGGCCTTCGGGCCGGGAGTATTTCAGCAGCGTGAGCACCCGCTTTTCGGTATCGTAGCTGCCGCAGATGCCTTTGGCGCGCGGAGCCGGAATGCCGATCTTCGCCCGGTATTTCCCGTCGATCCTGAAGCGCAGCATGCCGTCGCCGGCCACGAGACGGTCGGCGGGCACTTTTCCGAAATAGGTGTCGTTCACGACCGGCCCCTCGGCATCCTCGGCATAGGGAATGAAGACGGTCGTGGTCGGCGTAGGGTTGAACATGCCGAGCAGCCAGATCGAGGGAAGCCCCGTCTGTTTCGTCCAGGCGTTTTCACCGCGGTTGGTGATCCGGTTATCGGTCTCGTAGGCCACGACCTTCAGTCCGGCAGGCAGTTCCGCGCCGAGCACGCCGGCCACGGCCTCCGCGTCGAGCAGCGAAATCGTGCGCTCGATGCCCATGTCGAAACTGACGCCGCTGGCATTGAACAGTTTCGCCGATTTGGTGAAACGCACCCGCGCGGCGCTTTGCTCCGCAATGTCGTACCGCTCGGTGTCGATGACCGCCGGGACGAGCCAGTTGGCGTAGACCTGCTCGGCCCCGGGCTTGAAATAATAGGAGAACGCACCGCCCTCGGGTCCGATCCAGAAACGCTCCTCGCCGCCCACGGGGTTGAACTGCGGATTCCGTTCGCCGGATTCGATGAAGCGGTAATTGATCCAGCCGTAGCTGTCGCCGCCATCGCCGTCCGCCGTGGTGGTCATCACACGCCCCTGGTAACCGGGAGCGACCAGAACTTTCGCACCGCCCTCCGGAGCGGTCAGTTCGAGAAATTCGATCTTGTGGTCGCGAAAGAACTTCGCGTCATAGCCGTAACTGCCCATTTCGTACTCTTTTTCCGCAGGGCGACAGCCGGCAACGGCCAGCACAGCACCCGCAATCATATAATTTATCAGTCGTTTCATAATCAGATGGAGTTTAATCACCGGTAGATCGGTCCGTAATTTTCACAGGCGCGGTAATCGGCCCCTTCCGGGTCCATGCCGAACGCGGCCCATGCACTCGGGCGGAACAGTCCGGTCTCGTCGAGGTTGTGCATGCAGACCGGAATGCGGAGCATCGACGCCAGGGTAACGAGGTCGGCGCCGATATGACCGTAACTGATCGCACCGTGATTGGCCCCCCAGCTGTTCATCACGGAGTAGACGTCGCGGAACGCCCCCTTACCCGTCAGGCGGGGCGCGAACCAGGTCGTCGGCCAGGTCTTGTCCGTGCGCCTGTTGATGGTTTCGAAGATCTCACGGTCGACGTTCACGGCCCACCCTTCGGCGATCTGCAGCACGGGACCCTGCCCCTTGATCAGGTTCAGACGGCACATCGTCACCGGCATGTCGCCCTGCGTGAGGAAACACGACGAATAACCTCCGCCGCGCATGTACTCGCGCGAAGCGGGATACCACGTCGTCGCGCCGAGGCACGCCTCGGCCTCGGCTTCGGTGATCTCCCAGAAGGGTTTCATCACCGGCTGTCCGTTCTCCGACTGGCGGCCTGTGGCATCGAGGCAGCACGAACCTGAATTGATCAGGTGGATGATGCCGTCGGCGGCGCGGCCCTCCAGTTTCCGGCCGGTCACACGCTCCACGGACTCGGGACTCCAGAACGTGCGCACGTCGGCGAACAGCTGGGCACGGTTGGTCAGGAGGTGCATCAGCAGCATCGAAACGCCGTTCAGCGTGTCGTTCTCCGTGGCGAAGGTGAAGGCCTCGCGGATGCCGTTCCAGTCGAACGAGGTGTTGAGTATCGCCTCCGAGAAATCCCCGTCGGGCTTGTAGTCGGTCCACTGCCGCTGGCCCTGGAAACCGCCGGCAATGGCGTTGTGTCCCATCGCCTCCTCCTCGAAGCCCATCCCGGCCAATTTCGGATTGCCGGTCATCAGGTCACGGAAGATCAGCGTCATCTTGACGACGTATTCCCAGATGGCGTCCTTCTCCTCCCGGCTGTAAACGAGATGTTCGGGATTGTAGTCCCGGCCTTCGTTCTTTTTACAGTATTTCTCCGTCCACGCCATCGCGCGGCGGAACTCCTCGGGATCATAGATACCCAGCCGAACGCGGCGTTCGATCTCGCTCGCATCGACATATTCGCTGCGCATACCCAGGTACTCCTGGAAAAAGGCGGGATCGGGAATCGATCCGGCGATGCCCATCGAAACCGAACCGATCGAAAGATAGGATTTTCCGCGCATCTGCCCCACGGCGACAGCGGCGCGCCCGAAACGCAGCAGCTTTTCGCGGACATCCTCCGGAATGGAGCGGTCGCCCATATCCTGCACGTCGCGGCCATAGATGCCGAACGCGGGCAGCCCCTTCTGGTTATGCCCGGCCAGTGCCGAAGCGAGGTAGACGGCTCCCGGGCGTTCAGTACCGTTGAACCCCCAGATCGCTTTGGGCATCAGCGGATCCATGTCGATCGTCTCCGCCCCGTAGCACCAGCAGGGCGTCACCGAGACGACGGCGCAGACGTTGTTCACGCTGAATTTCTCGGCGGCCATGGCAGCCTCCTTCACACCGCCGATACAGCGGTCGGCGACGACGCATTCGACGGGCGTGCCGTCCGAATAGCGCAGCTGCCCGGCGTAAAGTTCGGCCACGCGCTGCGCCATGTCCATCGTGGTCTGCTCCAACGATTCACGGATTCCGCCCCGGCGGCCGTCGATCACGGGACGGATTCCGATACGGGGTTTCTGGGATTTCAGATTCATATGCTTTAAATTTAGGTTGTAATTTCAATCGGAATTTATTAGGCTGGTCTGTGCTGTGCTGAAAATAGGTCAAAAAAAAATTACAGGGAACCCCGTAAAATCAGACGCGTGGGAATGTAGATCTGCGGACGCTCCATGGTGAGGATAAAGCGCGCGGCAACGGCACCCATCAGGTCGAAGTCCGTGGAAATGACCGAAATGCCGTTATCCAGAATCTCGAAAACAGGTTCGTCGTTGTAGGCCACGACCCCGACATCCTCCCCGAGCGCCCAACCGCGCATGCGGGTCAGTTTGATAAAGTCGATCAGATGGCTGTGCTTCACGATCAGATAGGCTGTCCCCTTTTCCAGGGCCGCCGGGCCGATCTCGTTCACGATGCTGTACGGGAAGCCGTGGTCTTCGCAAAAACGCTTGAAATAGGGAATGCAGCTTTTCGGGTGTTCGGAATTCTCGGGAAACACGAAGACGATCTTCCGGTAACGCCGGAACCGTTCCAGGCCGGTTACCATACAGTCGTAAAGCGTTTGGTCGAAACCCTGGCAGACATAGGCGAAACGCTCCTTCTCGAATTTACCGAAGTCGAGCAGCAGGACTTTCGAGGGATCGAGCAGATCGAGGATTTCCGAATAAACGTCATTCTGGTAGTTCATCACCAGGTAGAGGTTGTAGCGGCCCACGCTGTCGCGGATGGTCTTGTTGAAAAGCTCCTGACTGCGCTGGTGGAAATAGAGGTCGATCTTATAGTTGGCCGCAAGGTTGCGCGTGATGGCATCGTGCAGCTGGTATTTGAACGGGCTGTAAGTGTCGAGCAACAACAAAATCCGATGCACGGCGTTGCAGACATAATAGCCCTTGGTCGGGGCCGAATCGACGACTCCCTGCGTTTTAAGCTCGTTGAAAGCCTTGAAAACCGTATCGCGCGAAACCCCGTACTGCCGGCTCAAACCGTTGATCGAAGGAAGCGGATCGCCCGGAGCGTACTCCCCGATCGAGATTTCGTGACTCAAGGCATCTGCCAGCTGCTTGACTTTGGACATCTGTGACGTAAATATCAATTCCATATTATATCGATAACAAAAAACAACTGAAAGCAAGAAGCTGTGCTGAACTGTCCTGCCGCATTGCAAAGAAAAAGAATAATCCACAGATTGCCAAATTTTTCCGGCACATTTTTCCAACCCGAATCCGGCCGAAACCACCGAAAAAAGGCGGACCGGAATAAAACGAAGGAACACAATCGGCTGACAATCAGCACCATTAAATAAAAAATTCGGACTTCCTTCGGCGGATAATAAAAAAACAATATCTTTGCCGATAACAAACAGCACAGCACAGCATAATCTGAAAACAGAAAAACATGAACCGAAAAACACGAATCCTGACTGCGATATTCCTCTTCACGGGCATATCGTTTTTCTCCGTCGCCGCGCCAAAGCCACCGATGGTTTCCGAAGCGACGCTTCTGCGCGAAATGACCGACCGCGACGCGCTGGCCCGCCTGCCCTATCCGGCCTATAAGACGCGGCAATTCAGCAGTTACGACCGCAAGGCCGTCTCGCCCGACCGGCCCGGGTGGTTCGGGAACGACGACTGGAGCATGTTCGTACGCACGGAACTTAACGGCGGACGTACGGAACACGTGCTGATGGACGCCGACGGACCGGGCGCCGTCGTCCGGTTCTGGATGACATTCGCCGGACAGGATTGTGGCCGCGGCACGCTCCGCATCTACATCGACCGGGCGGCGGAACCCGTGCTCGAAGCCACGGCATTCGAGATCCTGAGCGGCACGGAAGTCGCCGGGGAGCCGCTGGCCGCCTCGGTCTCAACGCTGATGCGCCACGACCGCCGGGGCCACAATCTCTATTATCCGATCCCCTATGCGGAACATTGCAAAATCACCTACGAAAGTCCCAATGTCTACGCCGGGCCGGAACCCGAAAAACGCAAGGGAACGGAAAACGTCTACTACAACATCGAGTGCCGGACCTACACCGATCCGGTCGAGGTCGTCTCTTACGCCGGATCGCCCGACGAGACCCTGCGCACAGCCGCCGAAAATACCCGGAAAGCGTTGAGCGCACCAAAGTCCGCGCACGGCGGAAAGCAGGGGAGCGTTCCGGTCAAAACCCTCCTTGCTCCCGGCAAAACGGCCGAGTTCCCCATCCGCGGGCCGCGCGCCGTCCGGGAAATCGCGCTTCGACTCGCGGCACAGGACCTGCCCCAGGCGCTCCGGTCCACGGTCATGAGCATCCGGTTCGACGGCGAACAGACCGTATGGATTCCCGTCGGGGACTTTTTCGGCATCGGCTACAAACCGATGCGCAACGAGACATTCTTCACCCAGACCGACGAACGGGGCGCGATGAAGGCCTATTGGGTCATGCCGTTCCAAAAGGAGTGCACAGTCGCGTTCCATAACTTCGGCTCGCAGGAGGTGGCGCTGCACGGCGAAATCGTCCATGCCCCCTGGAAATGGGACGGCCGAAGCCTCCATTTCGGAGCCGCGTGGCATCAGTACACCGATATAAATACGGGTGCGAACGGGAAATCGACGCCACAGGACATCGTCTACACCTCCCTTGCGGGCGAAGGCCGTTACGTGGGCGACTGTCTGACGCTCTACAACACCGTGAACGGCTGGTGGGGCGAGGGCGACGAGAAAATCCATGTCGACGGCGAAGCCTTCCCTTCGCATTTCGGGACAGGGACGGAGGATTACTACGGCTATGCCTGGTGCCGGCCCGAGGTCTTCACAGGCCACCCGTTCATCGCCATGCCCGCAGGCGACGGAAACCTCGGCGTCGGATACACGGTCAACAGCCGCTGCCGGATGCTCGACGCCATTCCGTTCACACGCTCGCTGCGGTTCGACATGGAACTGTGGCACTGGCAGGAGGCGCGCATGAACTACGCCCCCGCGACGATGTGGTACATGCGCCCGGGCGGCGTATGCAGCATCGCTCCCGACACGGCCGGAGTACGCCGGCCCGTCGTTATGCGGCGCAGTCAGCTGATCCCTCCCGTGCTGACGGCAGGCATCGAAGGCGAGGACCTCGAAATCCGCAGCTGCACCGGCGGCGAGGCCTACGGCCAGTACCGCACCAACGGACTGTGGAGCCGGAACACGCAGCTCTTCTGGCACAATGCTCCGGCGGGTTCCACACTCACGCTGGGGTTCGAATCGGCCGTGGAGACCGAAGCCCGGCTCGAAGGCGTCTGCTCGCTGGCCAAAGATTACGGTACGTTCCGCATCTGCCTGAACGGACGGGAACTGACGCCGTCGCTGAACCTCCATGCCCCGGAACTGATCACCAAAGAGGTTGCGCTCGGTGACGGGCAGGTCCGCAAGGGCGGAAACACGCTGACGATAGAGGCCGTCGCTCCGGCTCCCGGGTTCACGGAGTGTTTCTTCGGGCTCGACAGGCTGGTCCTGCACCTGCAATAAGGACAGTCCAGCTTCGCCGCAACACGATCCGGGCCGGACGGGAAATACGTTCGTATCTCTCGCCCGGCCCGGACAAGACGGGCGAAAGGCGCCCGCAAAACTTTAACTTATTGGTGTTGGGGTCTCAACAGATCCTGCACGACTTTTACCGGAGAGAAGGTCGTGACGGGAACGTCGACGAAAACCGTGTTCCACTTCGCCATCGCACCGTTCCAAAGCCCCGGAAGCTCCTGCGCACGCAGATCGCGGCCGCCGGAGGATTTCGACGAGATGAATCCCGTCGCGGGATCGGTGTACCGGCGCAAATCGAACTTGCGGCCCTTCGAATCGCGCACGCCGCAGACGAGGTCCACGGGGTTGAAATGCGTGGCCGACTGCATCAGCGGCAGATCGTCGGGCGCGATCTGGCTCGACTCGGCGATCTGAAGCGACTCCGTGCCGTCGGGGTTCCCGACCCAGAACGGGCCGCCGCCCGGCTCGCCCTCGTTGCGGACCATACCGCAGACGCGGATCGGACGGTCCAACACGGCGCGCAGCAGCGCCGAATCGTAATCGGCGGGGAGTTTCACGCAGAGCCGCTTCTCGATAAATCCGGAGATCGGCTCCAGCTCCGCACCGCCCACTTCGAGCGCCTTGAGGCACTCGAAGGCGCGTTCCTGCAGGTCGAGCAGAATCCCCGCAAGCACCTTTTTATAATGGACCGTATCCCCGCGGCGGGCATCGGTCGTCACGTTGTCGATATTCTTGATGAAGACGATGTCGGCGTCGATTTCGTTCAGGTTCTCGATCAGCGCCCCGTGGCCCGCGGGACGGAACAGCAGCGTGCCGTCGGCCTGCCGGAAAGGCGTGTTGTCGGGATTCACGGCAAGGGTGTCGGTCGAAGGCTTCTGCACCGAGAACGAGATGTCGTAACGGATGCCGAACCGTCTTTCGTAAAGGGGAACCTTCTCCGCGAGCAGCTCCTCGAAGCCCGCGACGTGCTCGGGCGAGACGGTGAAATGGATGCGCGCGACACCTCCCGCCGCGGCGTAGGCCGCACCTTCGACCAGGTGTTCCTCGACGGCCTTGCGCGCCCCTTCAGGATAGGCGTGGAAGGTGACCAGCCCCTTGGGCTTGCGGCCGTAGTTCAGCCCGTCGTTGACGATGGCATTCACGATGGCACGGTCGTCGGCCCCGGCGGGCAGCACGGCGCGAAGCTCGGGCCAGAAGGCGAACTTCCCGATATTTTCCAGCAGTGTGTCGATGCCCTTGCCGCGTTTGCCGTCGTTGACGAACTCGAACAGTTCCTTGAACATGCGCGTGGCGGCTCCCGAAGCGGGCACGAACTTCACCACACCCAGTCCGGCAGCCTCTTTTTCATAGCGTTCCACGGCTGCATCGGCCTCCGCCTCGCCGACAACCAGCACGCCGTCGCCCGGCGATGCGGCCCGCACGACATTCAGGAAAGGGAATCCGCGGCGGAAATTCTCCAGCTGGGTCTCCGCCAGTTCGGGTGTCAGGCCATGATCGGCAATCTGTTTCAAATCTTCCTGTGTAAACATAGGTTTCGTCTATTTTGTTTTTAATTTGCAATCGGCTGCACGGCAACTGTTGCAACAGCTGTCACGGACAAACAATCCGTCACACCGAACTGCAACAGCAGAAACGGCACATGTCTCTGCGCCGCAAGCCCCGCCCGAGGGAGGGGGCAGGCTTGTAAACGCAACCACAGGCTGCGGGAAACAGCATCCGGATCCCGCAACAAAGGCAACAATAGCCTACCGCGATTTCAAAGTTACTAAATAATTTCTAACTTTGCATACCATGATTCGAGAATTTCACCAAATCAGCCTGCGCGGGCGCAACAGTTTCGGCGTCGACCAGAGGGCCGCACGCCTCGTAGAATTCGAAACGGCCGAGGATCTGCGCACGTTTTTCGCCGCGGGGATTCCCGGGCGGTGGACGGTGCTCGCCGGGGGCAACAACATCCTTTTCACCGAAGATTACGACGGCGTGCTGCTGACCCCCGTGGCCCGGCAGATCGCCCTTTTGAGCGACGACGGCGACGAAGTTCGCCTGCGCGTCGAGGCGGGCGTCGAATGGGACGACCTGGTGGAATGGGCCGTCGAACGCGGTCTGTGGGGCATCGAAAACCTCTCGCTGATCCCCGGCAAGGCGGGATCCGCCCCGGTGCAGAACATCGGGGCCTACGGCTGCGAAGCGAAGGATGCGATCCGCCGGGTCGAGATGTACTGCGTCGAAACGGGCAACCTGCTGACGCTCGACGCCGCGCACTGCGGATTCGGCTACCGCGAAAGCGTCTTCAAGCACGACCTGAAAGGGCGCGTGATCATCACAGCCATCGAAATACGCCTCTCGCATACGCCGCGTCCGAAACTGGGCTACGGCGACGTGGAGCGCGAGGTCGAAGCCCGCGGAGGCGCCACGCTGCGCAACATCCGCGAGGCGATCTGCTCGATCCGCCGCGCGAAACTTCCCGATCCGGCCGTGCTGGGCAACGCGGGCAGCTTCTTCAAGAATCCCGTGGTCGAAGCCCCCGTCGCGGAACGGCTCCTTGCCGAATATCCCGACATGCCGCACTATGCGGCCCCCGAAGGCCGCGTAAAGCTGGCCGCCGGGTGGCTGATCGACCGGGCCGGGATGAAAGGTTACCGCGAGGGAAGCGTGGGAGTTCACGAGCGGCAGGCGCTGGTGCTGGTGAACCACGGCGGCGCCACGGGCGGCGAGGTGATCGCCTTCGCCCGCACGGTGCAGGCGAAGGTCCGCGAAAAATTCGGCATCGAAATAGATACTGAAGTGAACATATTATGAATCTTTTGGACTCTTTTCAACGCTACATCGACGAGAACGACCTCGCCACGCACGACGACAAAATCCTGCTCACCGTCTCGGGCGGCGTGGACTCGATGGTCATGCTCTCGCTGTTCACCCGCTGCGGCTACCGGGTGGGCGTGGCTCACTGCAACTTCCAGCTGCGCGGCGCAGAGAGCGACGAGGACGAAGTGCTGGTGGAAGACGAGGCCAAAAAGCACGGCACGGCGTTCTACAACAGGCGCTTCGAGACCAGGGCCGAAATGGAGCGCACGGGCGAGTCGATGGAGATGGCGGCCCGGCGGCTGCGCTACGCATGGTTCGACGCCTTGAGCCGCGAGCACGGCTACACGGCCATCGCCATCGCCCACCATGCCGACGACTCGATCGAAACCTTTTTCATCAACCTGCTGCGCGGGACCGGGCTGCGGGGGCTGACGGGAATCTCGACACAGGTCGGAAAGGTGATCCGTCCGCTGCTGTTCGCGTCGCGCAAGGAAATTCTCGAATACGCCGTCCAGAACCGCATTCCCTTCCGGGAGGATTCGTCGAACCGGTCGACCAAATACCTGCGCAACAAGATCCGGCTGGGGCTGATCCCCCGCATCCGCGAAATCAACCCCAAGTTCACGAGCCTGATGAGCCGCAACCTCGCGCGCCTGACCGACGCCCAGCTGTTCATCAACCACGGCATCGAACGCATCCGCTCGGAGGCCGTCACCTCGGACACGGGGATCGACACGATCCATCTCGACCGCCTCGATCCGGCCTTTCCGCAGGGATTCGTGATCTACGAACTGTTGAGTTCGGGCTACGGATTCAAGGGCGACGTGATCGACGCGCTGTGCCACTCGCTCGAACAGGACGCCACGGGACGGCGGTTCTACGCCCGCGAAAGGGTGGCCTCGATCGACCGCGGAAAGATCGTCATAGCGCCGATAGCCCCCGACGACGCGTGTCTGACGACGGTGCGCAAAGGCGCACCGCGCAGCTACTGCGGCAACTCGGTCCTCTACTACGAATACTGCGACATCGACACGATCAAGAATTTCGGCGTTCCCGAGAATATCGCGCAGATAGACGCCGACCGCCTGCAATTCCCGCTCACGCTGCGCCGCTGGCGCGACGGCGACTGGTTCGTGCCGTTCGGCATGACGGGCCGCAAAAAGGTGTCGGACTTCCTCGTCGACGCCAAGGTCTCCGTGGCCGAGAAGCAGCGGCAGTTCGTGCTGCTGTCGGGCGACGAGATCGTCTGGCTCGTCGGACGCCGCATCGACGACCGCTACCGCCTTACGCCCGGCACGGAAAACGTGTTGCGCATCACCAAAGAAATCGTTTAAAATGGCAAAGAGCGCTCTGAAATTCAAGGATTCCGTCGCCCAGTACGAGCGGATCGCGGCAGAGGTCGCGGCCCGCCGGTTTTCCGGCATCTACCTGCTGATGGGCGAGGAGAGCTACTTCATCGACGCACTCTCGGACCAGCTGGCCGCGACGATCCTCGACGAGGCCGCCCGGGCCTTCAACCAGATCACCGTCTACGGGCGCGACTCCGAGGCGGGGCAGGTGATCAACCTCTGCCGCCAGATGCCGATGATGGGACAATACCAGGTGGTGATCCTCAAGGAGGCGCAGCAGCTCAAGGGGCTGGACAAGCTCGCGCTCTACACGCAGAAGCCCTCGCCGACGACCATTCTCGTGATCTGCCACAAGGAGAAGAACGCCGACAAACGCTCGGCCTTCTACAAGGGCTGTGCGGCGAACGGCACGGTGCTGGAATCGGTGCGCCCGCGCGACTACGAGATCGCGGCGTGGTTACAGCAGTTCATCCGGCAGAAAGGATTCACGATCGACCCCAAGGCGCTTTCGATGCTGACCGACCATTTGGGAACCGACATCGCAAAGATCTCCAACGAAATCCGGAAACTCACCGTCTCGCTGCCCGAGGGCACGCAGCACATCACCGACGCCGACATCGAGGCCAACATCGGCATTTCGAAGGATTTCAACAACTTCGAACTCTGCAAGGCGGTCGTCACGCGGGATATGGCCCGCGCGCTGATGATCGCCGAGCACTTCGCCCGCAACCCCAAGGACAACCCGTTGCTCTTGACCGTCATGGCGCTGTTCGGGCAGTTCAAGGAGCTGTTCGTGGTCAACTACCTGCGCTGGCTCGCACGCCACAAAGGACGGCCCTTTCCGCCGGACACGGAACTGATGCGCATCCTGCGCAAGAACAACACGTTCGTCATCGGCGAGATCAAGCAGAACGCCGCCGGATGGGACAACCGCAAGGTGTTCAACATCCTCGGGCTGCTGCGCGAATACGACGCCAAGAGCAAGGGACTGGGTGCGGGCGGCGCGTCGGACGGCGAACTGCTGCGCGAACTGCTGCTGAAAATCTTTCTGCTTTGACCGGTCTCTACCTATACCAGACCGTGCATCTGGCCCGGGGCCGCGCGCGCAACGTCGCCGGACACATCGCCGTGCTCGACGCCGCGTCGCGCGAACTGTTCGGACGCCCCTACGCCCCCGCCGCAGAGCGGCTCGCGAAGCGTATCGAGACGCTCTCCGCCGCGGAACGCTATCCGGCGGGCGTGTCGGGCTTCGTGCGCATCGAACTGGACCCCGACGGCACGGAACGTCTGCTCCCGGCAGGGGTGTCGCTCTACGACGGCTACGCCTTCCGGAGCCTTCAGCCCGAAGCCGTGACCGTCGGATACGATCTGACGCTCTCCGAGGCTCCGACCTCCGCGCGCGAGGCCGCAGCGCAGCTGGCACGCAGGCTGGCCGAACGACGCGGGGCGGAAGTCGCCGTGCGCTGCGACAGCGCGGGAATTCTCCGCTCGGCCGACGACGCGCCGCTGCTGGCCATCGCCGGCCGCACCGTCCTGACAGCCCCCGGCCCCGCAAGCGTCGAGCGCCGCCTGGCCATGCTGGCCGTTCGGGCCGCAGGGCTGGAACTGCGCGAAGAGGCCTTCGGACGCGCCGACCTGCCCTCGCTCGACGAACTTTTCTTCGCCGACCACCGGGGCGTCACCTCGCTTTCGCGCTGCGACGGGCTGCCGCTGATGACCTTCGTCGCCGAACGCATCGCCGAAGCGATGGAGGGTCTTTTTCCGAAAAAATAGAAACCGGACCGGACGCAACCGTCTTATCTTTCGGGGAACCAACACCCGAAAATCGTGAAAAAATACCTCTTTACGTATGCGGTTCTTGCAACCGCACTGCTGTTTTTCACCTGCCGCCATTACCGCGCCGAGAACCGGCGGCTGGTCGAAAACCAGACGGCCCTGGCGGCCGACGTCACCCGTTACCGCAAACGGCTGGGCGCGGAGGCGGCCTCGGTGCAGGCCCTCCGGCTGCGGTGCGGGGAGTTCGAAACGCTGCGCGCGGCCGACGCCGAGCAGATCCGGCGCCTCGGCATCCGGCTCCGCAGGCTCGAAGCCGCCGCCAAGGCCGTCGCCGTCACCGACGCCGAAATCCGCACCCCGCTGCACGACACCGTCGTCGTCCGGATACACGACACGCTCCCCGTGCGCGACACCGTCCGGATGTTCCGCTGGCGCGACCCGTGGATTTCGGTCGAAGGACGCATCGGCCGCGACTCGGCCGCCTGCCGCATCCGCAGCGTCGACACCCTGCGCCAGGCGGTCCACCGCATCCCGCGCCGTTTCCTCTTCATCCGCTGGGGCACGAAGGCCCTCCGGCAGGAGATCGTCTCGACCAATCCCCACACACGGATCGTCTATGCGGAGTACGTGAAAATCGAACGCTGAAAAATTTTCCGCAAAAATCCGGCTGTCCCGTAGGGGTCGGCCGGATTTTTCGTGTCACAATGGAAACGACAGCAAACCATGAATCCGGACAACCATACCTGGGACCTTCTGGTCGGCGCCCTCAAAGGCACGCTCGGCGAGGCCGAACAGCGCGAATTCGACCGATGGGCCGCCGAAGCGGAAAACCGCCGCTTCTACAACAACCTGACCCGCGTATGGCGCGAAATACAGCAGCGGGCCGCGGCTTACGAGCCGGACCGCGACCGGCTGTGGCGGCAGTTGCAGCAACGGATCGGGACCTACGAAATCCCGCATGCGGACCAGCTCCCGAAGCGTCGCCGGAACCACCTGCTGCAAACGGCCATAGCCGTCGCAGCAGCGGTCGCCGTAACCCTTTTCGCGGCCCGCACCGACCTTTTCCATTCGGCCGCAGTCCCGGCCGAGCAGCGGCTCTGCGCCTTCGAAGGCAAGTCGCAGGCCCGGCTGTCCGACGGTTCGACGGTCTGGCTCCACGGCGGATCGGCGCTCGCCTACGACACCCGTTTCGCCGCCGGGGAACGCCGTGTGAAACTCCGCGGCGAAGGGTTCTTCGAGGTGGCCAGGGACGCCGAACGCCCCTTCATCGTCGAGGTCGAAGGGCTGAAGATCAGCGTCCACGGCACGAAATTCAATGTTCGCACCGCAGCCGACCGCAGCGTGTCGGTCTCGCTGGTCGAAGGTTCGGTGTCGCTCGACACCGGAAGCGGAAGCCGCAGGCTGCTGCGCCCCGGGGAGATCGCCTGCTACGATCCCGACACCCGCAAAGTCGTCATCGGACGCGGCAACGTGGCGATGGAGTCCTGCTGGGCCGCGGGGAAACTCGCGTTCGATCGGCAGCCGCTGGGCGAAATCTGCCGCTACATGGCCCGCTGGTACGACACCGAAATCCACATCACCCCGGCCCTCGCACGCAACTACGCCTACACGTTCACCATCACCAACGAACCGCTCGAAGAGATCCTGCGCATCATGAGCCGCATCAACCCCATCGCCTACACGTTCGCCGAAGACAACACCGTCACGATTTCCGAGCTCGAATAAATCCCGCATCCCGACCCTTAAAAACCCGATTGCCTATGAAGCGATAAACCGACCCCGACCCGAACTTCCCGCAGCGGCATCCGACCAACGCCGCCGCAAACTTTCCACAAACTTAAAACTTCAACCATGATGCACTTCAGACTATTTGCAATCCTCTTGCTGCTGGTCGCAGGCAGTACGACGGTTGTATCCGGCCAGACGCAGCAGGAACCGACGCTCGACATGGAGTTCACGGACATCCCGCTCTCGGAGGCCATATCCCGCATCGAGAAGAACACCCGCTACACGTTCTTCTACGACGCCAAGCAGACCGACCTCTCCCGGCGCGTGAGCCTCAAGGCGAAACGAATGCCGATTTCAGACGCCTTGAAGGAGATGCTCGCCCCGACGGGGCTGAACTTCACCATCACCGAACGCCAGATCGCCCTGATCCCGGCCCGCAAGACCCCGGCCCGGCAGCGCACGGTCACAGGCGTCGTCAACGACTCGTCCGAAACGCCGCTGGCAGGCGTCGCCGTCACGCTCGTGGGCGACAACACCCGCGGAGCGGTGACCGAAGCCAACGGCGGCTTCACGCTCACGGTCCCCGACGCCGACATAACGCTCAGCTTCACCTACCTGGGCTACATAGGCAAGAAAGTCGCCGTCCCCGCCACGCAGAACAACGTGAAGGTGTTCCTCACGGAGGACGCCGTGAAGATGGAGGACGTGGTGGTCGTGGGCTACGGAACCCAGAAAAAGGTGAACCTCACGGGCGCCATCGCCACGGTGGACGAAAAACAGTTGCAGAACCGCTCGGCACCCTCGGTGGCCCACATGCTGCAAGGCTCCGTTCCGGGCCTCACGGTCTCGACCTCGTCGGGACGTCCGGGCAACCCGGCCACCCTCAACATCCGCGGCATCACCTCGATCAACGGCGGCTCGCCGCTGGTGCTGGTCGACGGAGCCGAAGGCGACCTGATGAAAATCAACCCCAACGACGTGGCCTCGATCTCGGTGGTCAAGGACGCTTCGGCGGCGGCCATCTACGGCGCCCGTGCGGCATTCGGCGTGGTGCTCGTGACGACCAAGAGCGGCGACTCCTCGGGCAAGACCCGCGTTTCGTACAGCGGCCGCTGGGGATGGAACGAACCCACCACCTCGACCGACTACGAGACCCGCGGCTACTACTCGGTCTACCTCAACGACCTCTTCTGGCGCTCCTACGCCGGAAACAACTACACGCGCTACACCGAACAGGACATGATGGAACTCTGGGCGCGCCGCAACGACCGCACGGAACACCCCGACCGCCCGTGGGTCAAGATCGACCAGCGCGACGGACGCGACACCTACGTCTACTACGGCAACACCGACTGGTATCACTACCTGTTCAAGGACGAGCACCCGAACACGAGCCACAGCATCTCGCTCTCGGGAGGCAACGGCCGCGTGGACTACCTGCTCTCGGGCAGCTATTACAGCGAGGAGGGACTTTTCCGCCAAAACCCCGACAAGCTGCAAAAGATCACATTCCGGTCGAAGGTCACCTTCGACATCAACAAGTGGCTGAAGGTGAGCAACAACACCAGCTACTACAACTACAAGTACTTCTACCCCGGCCCGAGCGATGTCAACACGGCCTTCTCGTGGAGCACCGTGCACGGGCTGGCTTCGTTCGTCCCCGTCAACCCCGACGGCACGAGCGTCTACAACACGTCGTTCTCGAACTACCAGATCATGGACGGCCTGCCCACGATCCTCAACAAGGACGGCCACGTCAACGACGACCATACGGACAACATGTCGACCACTACGGAGCTGACCTGGACCCCCGTCAAGGGACTGGAGATCAAGGGAAACTTCACCTACATGTTCAACACCACGCGCTACACCAACCGTCAGGTCAACACCGAGTACTCGCAGTATCCGGGCGAAATAAGCACGCTCACGTCCGGAAAGATGGAGGACAAGCTCTATGAAAAGAGCATGACCCACACCTACTACCAGGCCAACCTCTACGGCACGTTCGAACGCACCTTCGCCCAGGACCACAACTTCAAGGCGATGGTCGGCTTCAACTGGGAGACCAAATTCCTCAAGGACGTGGCGGCGACGGGGTACAACCTGCTTTCGGAAACGCTCAACGACCTGAACCTCGTGGGCCAGGGCGCCGACGGCGACAAACGCATGGAGGTGGGCGGCGGTCAGAACGAATACGCCCTGATGGGCTTCTTCGGCCGCCTGAACTACGACTACAAGGGCAAATACCTTGTTGAGGCGAGCGGCCGCTACGACGGCACATCGCGCTTCAAGCGCGGGCAGCGCTGGGGCTTCTTCCCCTCGTTCTCGCTGGGATGGCGCGTCTCGGAAGAGGCCTTCTTCGACGGCATCCGCGACCAGTTCAACAACCTCAAGCTGCGCTTCTCGTACGGCCAGCTGGGCAACCAGAACGTCGGCTATTACGACTACATCCGCAAAATCTCGATCGGGAGCCAAAGCTACCTGTTCGGCGGCGACAAGCCCACCACGGCGACCATCTCGGCCCCGGTGGCTTCCGACCTCTCGTGGGAGCGGAGCATCCACAAGAACCTCGGCGTGGACATGAGTTTCCTGAACAACCGCCTGGCCTTCTCCGCCGACTTCTACATCCGCGACACGAAGGACATGCTCACCGCAGGCATCGCCCTGCCGGCCACCTACGGCGCCGACTCGCCGAAAATGAACAGCGCCGACCTGCGCACCAAGGGCTACGAACTCTCGCTCAACTGGCGCGACGAGTTCCAGCTGCTGCGCCGTCCGTTCTCGTACAGCGTGACGCTGACCTTCAACGACTACGTTTCGAACATCACCAAGTTCGACAACCCCGACCGCTCCTTCGCCAAAAAATACTACGAGGGCATGCGCTGGGGCGAAATCTGGGGGTACCGCATCGACGGGCTGTTCGCCTCGGACGAGGAAGCCCGCAACTACCCCGTCGACCAGAAGACCGTGAACGAGATCATCAACGCCTCGGCAGGCGCCGAAAAGGGGCTGCGCGCCGGCGACCTGAAGTTCCGCGACCTGGACGGCAACAACGAGATCACCCTCGGCAAGAACACCGTCGACGATCCGGGCGACCGCGAGATCATCGGCAACAGCCAGCCGCGCTACCACTACGGCGCCACGCTGGCACTGCAATGGGCCGGCATCGACTTCTCGATCTTCTTCCAGGGAATCGGCCGCCAGGACTGGTATCCGGCCGCCAACGCACTGGCCTTCTGGGGTCCCTACGCACGTCCCTACGCCACCTACCTCCCCAAGAACTTCCACACGCAGATCTGGTCGGAGGACAATCCGAACGCCTACTATCCCCGTCCGCGCGGCTACACGGCCCTGCAGGGAACCAACCGCGAGCTGACGGCCGTCAACGACCGCTATCTGCAAAACATCGGTTATTGCCGTCTGAAAAACCTCACGGTGGGCTACACGCTGCCCAAACAGTGGACCCGCAAGGCGCTGATCGAAAGCCTGCGCATCTACTTCACGGGCGAAAACCTCTTTACCTGGTCGGGCATCCGTTCGGATTACATCGACCCCGAAATGGCCGCCACGAACGGCAACCTGCGTCTCTACCCCTGGCAGCGGACCTACATGTTCGGCGTGGACGTCACCTTCTAACCGCTTAAATGAGAAGTGTTATGAAAAAGATTCTATCGATACTGACCGTGGGCTGCGCCCTGACGCTTTCGTCGTGCGAAGACTGGCTCGACAAATACCCGCTGGCGCAGATGTCGCCCGAGACCTTCTTCTCGAACGAAAACGAGTTGCAGGCCTTCAGCAACACCTTCTACACGATCTTCCCCGGCGACGGCCTTTACAACGAGGGCTACGACAACATCGTGAAGAACGAGATCGCCGCCGAAATGCGCGACGGCCGCACGATTCCCGCCTCGGGCAGCGGCTGGACGTGGACCGACCTGCGCAAGTTCAACACCCTGCTCGAATACTCGGGCAACTGCAAGGACACCGACATCCGCAACCGCTACGACGCCGTGGCCCGGTTCTTCCGCGCCTACTTCTATTTCGAAAAGGTGAAGCGCTTCGGCGACGTGCCCTGGTACGCGAAGCCCCTCGGTTCGGCCGACCCCGAGCTGAAGCGTCCCCGCGACTCGCGCGAATACGTCATGCAGCGCATGATCGAGGACATCGACTTCGCCATCCGCTACCTGCCGACCGAACGCGATCTCTACCGCGTGACGAAATGGACGGCACTGGCGCTCAAGTCGCGCTTCTGCCTCTTCGAAGGCACGTTCCGCAAATACCACGGCATCGACGGCTACGAACACGACTGGAAATGGTATCTCGAACAGGCCGCCGCAGCAGCCGAGGAGTTCATCACCAACAGCGGCTATTCGCTCTACACCGCGACCGGACCGGCGACCAGCTACCGCGACCTGTTCGCTTCGGAAAACGCGCAGAGCGTCGAGGTCATCCTCGCCCGCGACTACAATAAGGCGTTGGGCGTTTTCCATAACGTCAATTTCTACACCATCAGCGCCTCGTACGGCAAACCGGGCATGACGCGCAAGATCGTCGACAGCTACCTGATGGCCGACGGTTCGCGATTCACGGACAAGGCCGGCTGGGAAACCATGGAATTCAAGCAGCAGTGTTCGAACCGCGACCCGCGTCTGGCCCAGACCATCCGCACGCCGGGTTACACGCGGATCGGAGCCACGGCCAAACTGGCGCCGGACCTGGCGAACTCGATCACCGGCTACCACGTCGTGAAGTTCGTCACCGGAACCGCGCAGGATGAATACAACAAGTCGTTCAACGACCTGCCGATCTTCCGCTCGGCAGAGGTCTACCTCAATTTCGCCGAGGCCAAGGCCGAGCTGGGAACCCTCACGCAGGAGGACATCAACCTCTCGATCAAGCGGCTGCGCGACCGTGTGGGCATGTCCAACCTGATCCTCGACGACGCCAACGCCGACCCCGACCCCTATCTGTCGGCCGCGAAGACCGGCTACCCCAACGTCACGGGCGCGAACAAGGGGGTGATCCTCGAAATCCGCCGCGAACGCACCATCGAGCTGGCGATGGAGGGATTCCGCTATTACGACATCATGCGCTGGAAGGAAGGCAAGACCTTCGAACAACCTCTGCTGGGCCTCTACATCCCCGCCAAGGGCGAGTACGACATCGACGGCGACGGAACGCCCGACGTCTATTTCGCCGCCAAGGGCGAGACGCCTTCGACCTCGGCCAAACTGACGCTGGTGATCGACCAGGACATCCTCTTCTCCGACGGCGACCACGGCTACATCTCGCCGCACAAGAACAACCCCGGCATCTGGAACGAGGCGCGCGACTACTACTACCCGATTCCGACCGACGACCGCTCGCTGACGGGCGGCGCCCTGACCCAGAACCCCGGATGGAACGACGGACTGAATTTTTAACCGCAAAACAAACCGAAAAATGTTGGAACTCATGAAAAAATACCTGATGACCCTGCTGACGCTCGGCCTGGCCTGCAATGCCGCAGCCTGCATGGAGGACGAACCGTTCTACGACACCGAAATTCCGCCCCACGTTTCGGTCGACAACTCCAAGAGCGAGGGCGTGACACGCCTGGTGACCTACAACGTCGGCGTTTTCAACAAATACATCAAGGACGACTACCAGCTCATCGCCGACATGATGAAGGAGATCGACGCCGACGCAATCTGCATGAACGAACTCGACAACAACACCAACCGCACGCGCCACGTCTACCAGCTCAAGCATTTCGCAGGGCTGATGGGTAACTGGGACTTCCAATACGGTGCGGCCATGCCCTACGACGGAGGCGAATACGGCGAAGGCGTGACGACACGCGAAAAGGCCGTGAAGAAGTTTTCGGTGGCCCTGCCCAAGGGCGTGGGCGCCGAGCCGCGCGTGCTGGCCGTCATGGAGATGGAGGATTACGTGATCTGCACCTCGCACCTCGACCATGTCTCTTCCGAGGCCCAGCTGGGGCAGGTGGAGCTGATCACCAAAACGATGAAGGAGCGTTACGGCGACTCCGGGAAGCCCGTCTTCCTGGGCGGCGACATGAACGCCACGCCCTCGTCGGAGACCGGCAAACTGCTCCAGAAAGACTGGGAGATCCTGACCATCACCGGATTCGGAACCTTCCCCTCGGACAACCCGACCAAATGTATCGACTATATCATGCAGCTCAAGGGCACGCCGAAGTGCGAAGTCGCAGGCTCGCAGATACTGCGCTGGTTCAAGTCGGGCGACGTGACGAAAGCCTCGGACCACCTGCCGGTGATGCTCGACATCAAACTCCCGGCCAAAAACAAGTAAAACCCAAAACGAACACGACCATGAAACGATATGCTTCCATCCGTCTCGCTGCGGCCGCCGCGCTGTTGATTGCGTCGGGAGGCTGCAAGGACGACGATCCGGGAACGGGGCTGAACGGACCCGCGGTGCTGGCGATCCAGAACGCCGGGGCCGAGCCGCTCCGAATCTCGCTGCTCGAACCCAAAACCCAGACGATCGACATCCGGGCCGTCGCCCGGTCGGTCAGCGCCGAGAACCTCACCGTGACCTTCAAAGTCGACCGCACGCTGGTCGAAGCCTACAACAAGGCCCACGGCACATCGTACGAACTCGTGCCGGCCGAAGCCTACGAATTTTCGAAAAAAGAGGTGATCCTGCCCCGCTACAACGAGGTTTCGTCGACGGCGCAGGTGACGCTGAGCAGCGAAAAGATGCCCGACGGCGAACAGTACCTGCTGCCGATCACCATCGACCGGATCAAGGGCGACGACGCAGCGCAAACCTCCGACGAGGGCAACGTCTGCTACATCCTCTTCAACAAGCGCGTGCTGCCGCCCGCCCAGCTGCTCGACCGCGAAGGCTGGAAAGTGGTCCACTGCACCACGGAATACACTCCGGGCGAAGGCAATCCCAAGACCGGTTGGGCAAAGGACGTGCTCGACGGCAACCCGGCTTCCTATTGGACCTACAATTTCAAGGCATCCGTCGGTCCGGTGGTCTACGTCCCGCTCTATTTCGTCTTCGACATGGGCAAGGAGGTGACCGTCCGCGGCGTCCGCATCACGGCCCGCACCAAGAGCGGCGGCGTACTGAACAATCCCCCGGGCGACATCACGATCGAAACGGCCAGGACCATCACGGGCGACGGCATGGAGAACGACGCGGACTGGACGTACGGCGAGCGGTTCACCGGAACGAGTCCCGACGGCACATTCATGTCCCACTCGCTCCACAACTCGGTCTACCTGGGTGAAATCCAGCGGGCGCGCTACATCCGCTTCACGCTCCACATGTCGTGGAACAGCGGGTCGAGCGTAAGGCCGATTCCGATGACCTACAAAGGCGGCACGTTCGCCGAATTCGAAGTCTGGGGCAACCTCGAAGAGCTGGACCTCGACTGATCCCTTACCGCCCGCCTGCGGGAATATTCCCGCAGGCGGTTTTTTCAACCACTACCCTTCCACAATACAATGAGAGAGAGCATTTTATTAACCTTCGCCACACTTCTCGCGGCAGCCGTCTCCGCCCGGAGCATCGACATCATCCCGCGCCCCGCGGAAATCACCGAAACCAGGGGTGAGTTTCGAATCACGGCCCAGACCGCCATCGCCGCCGAAGGAGAACTCCGACGTCCCGCCGAAATCTTCGCAACGGACATCGAACCCGTCATCGGGCGCGAAATACCCGTGGCCGCAAAGGGCGAAATCCGTCTCCGGACATCCCCGTCCCTCACCGCCGAGGAATACACCCTTGCCGTGACGCCCAGCACCGTCGAAATTCTCGGAGGTTCCCCGCAAGCCGTATTCTACGCCTTGCAGACATTCCGCCAACTCGTCGCTCCCGACGGAACATTACCCGCGGTCGTCGTCCGCGACAAACCCTGCTTCGCACACCGCGGCGGAATGCTCGACTCCGGGCGTCATTTCTGGACCGTAGACGAGGTGAAACGTTTCATCGATATCCTCGCCATGCACAAGCTCAACGTATTTCACTGGCATCTCTCCGAAGATCAGGGTTGGCGCATCGAGATCAAACGATACCCCCTGCTGACCGAGATCGGGTCTGTACGCAGGGAGACCGTCATCGGCCGATACGACAAGACCGACGAAAGCCGCAACCGATACGATGGAAAACCCTACGGCGGTTTTTACACCCAGGACGACATACGCGCCATCGTGGCCTACGCCGCGGAGCGCTACATCGAGGTCATTCCCGAAATCGACATGCCCGGGCATATGCTCGGGGCGCTGGCGTCCTATCCCCAGCTGGGATGCCGGGGCAGGGACTACGAGGTATGGACCCACTGGGGGATTTCCAAAGACGTGCTCTGCGCCGGTAAGGAGGAGACCTTCGAATTCGTGGAAAACGTGCTCGCAGAGGTGCTCGACCTGTTCCCCTCGAAGTTCATTCACGTCGGGGGCGACGAATGTCCCAAAGAGCGCTGGAAGGAGTGCCCCGCCTGCCAGAAGCGCATCCGGGAAGAGGGACTGGCAAACGAAAACGAACTTCAGAGTTATTTCATGCACCGCGTCGAGAAGTGGCTCCACGAGCACGGACGCGAGTTGGTCGGATGGGACGAGATCATGCAGGGCGGAATATCGAAGTCAGCGGTAATCATGGCCTGGACGGATCAGTTCCGGGGAACGGACGCCGCGAGGAAAGGAAACCGGGTCATCATGACACCCAAATGGAACTGCTACCTCGACTACTCGCAGACTTCCGATCCCGAGAAGTACGAGCCGATAGGACCCACACGGTACCTCTCCATGAGGCAGGTATACCGGCTCGATCCCTACGACCGCCTGAAACCCGCCGAGTACAGTAATATCCTCGGCATTCAGGGAAACGTATGGACCGAATATATCGCCGATTTCGACCATGTGCAGCGCATGACGCTCCCCAGGATGGCCGCCATCGCAGAAATCGCCTGGGCGTACGACCGCAAGGATTACGACGATTTCGAAAAACGGGCCAAAAGGCTCCTGCCGGGACTTTACGGAAACGCAAAACTAAAATTCTCGGAATTCTTCTTCGAGGGCATCGAGTAAACAAAGCCGCGGAAAAGCGGGCCGCACCCCCACCCTGCGGCCTGTTTTTCCGTAACGGCTTTTCGGGGAATCCCGATTTTTAGTACCTTTACACAGCCTTACGACACACCATGTCAGATAACGAATACGACTTTCACCTATGGTTGAGAATCGGACGGGGGGGGGAAATTGCCGCCTTCCGGGAGCTGTTCGACCGCCACTATGCGCCGCTGTGCCGCTTCGCCGAGTTCTGGCTCCGCGACCGCGCTTCGGCCGAAGAGGTCGTACTCGATGTCTACACCCATGTCTGGCAGCACGCCGCAGAGCTGCGGATCGCCGTCTCGGTACGCGCCTATCTGTTCCGCGCCGTGCGCAACCGGGCGCTCAACCGCCTGCGCGACGACCGTTTTTCCTACATCCCGTTCGAAGAGCTGGGGGAGGTTTTCGCCAGCCCCGAGCCGTTGCAGATCGAAACCGACGAGATCATGCAGCTCGTGGACGAGGCCGTCTCGCAGCTGCCCGGCCGCTGCCGCGACGTCTTCCTCAAAAGCCGCAGCGAACAACTCTCGAACGCCGAAATAGCCGCCGAAATGCAAATTTCCGTCAAGACCGTCGAAGCGCAGATGAGCAAGGCGCTGCGACGCCTGCGCGGCCTGCTCCACAAAGAGTGACCCGCCGCTGCCGCGACGAATAAAAACGGGAAAACGTGCTGCTTTTCCGTTTTTTTTCTACCTTTGTCCGATATGGAACGCACTGCAATCTTCCCCGGGTCGTTCGACCCCTTCACACGCGGCCATGCGGCACTGGTCGACGAGGCGCTGAACCTGTTCGACCGCGTGGTGATCGGCATCGGCAACAACACCTCCAAGCAGGGACTGCTGACCGTCGAAAACCGCAAGCGGCTCATCGACGACATCTACCGCGGCAATGAGCGCGTCGAAGCGTGCATCTACACCGGGCTGACGGGCGAATTCGCCGAAGCGGCAGGAGCCTGCGCCATCATCCGCGGCGTGAGGAACACCACCGACTTCGAGTACGAACGCACGATGGAGGCCACCAACCACCGCATCTACCCCGACATCACGACCGTCATGCTGTTCACCCCCTCGCCCGTGGCCGACATCTCGTCGTCGACCGTGCGCGAGGTGCTTTCGTTCGGACGCACCGTGGAAGAGTTCATGCCCATAGGAATAGATATAGAGGACTATTTATGAACGGTTACAAGATACGATCAGGTTCCGTCTCACGCTGCCAACGGCCGTTGTCGCCGCCGGCGACGCTTGCATGCCTGACCCTCCCCTAAATCCCCTCCTCGGAGGGGACTTCATGCCGCAAACGGCATATCGGGAACCGGCAACACCGAAAACAGACACAACATAGAATAACCTAACGATACGCTTTATTTATGATGGAATTTACAGCCGAAATGATCGCCGGGTTCCTGGGCGGCGACATCGTCGGCAACAAGGACGCCAAGGTGCACACCGTCTCCTCGATCGAGGAGGGCAGGGCCGGATCGCTGGCCTACCTCACGAATCCCAAATACGAACCTTTCCTCTACACCACGGGCGCGTCGATCGTGCTGGTCGACCGGACGTTCGAGCCTTCGCAGCCGGTGACCGCGACACTCGTCCGGGTGGACGACGCGGGCGCCTGCGTCCTGAAGCTGCTCGAAATGTACAACGCGGCCAAACCCCGCCGCAAGGGGATCAGCGACCGCGCATCGGTCTCGGACCGGGCACAGGTCGGACGGGAGTGCTACATCGGCGACTTCGCGGTCGTCGAGGAGGACGCCGCCATCGGCGAGGGCTGCCAGATCTACCCCCAGGTCTACGTGGGCCGCGGCGTGAGGATCGGTGACAACACCACGCTCTACCCCGGAGTCAAGATTTACGAAGGCTGCATCGTGGGTGCGAACTGCATCCTCCATGCGGGAGCGGTGATCGGCGCCGACGGATTCGGGTTCATGCCCAACGCCGCGGGCGGATTCGACAAGA
Organism: Alistipes sp. i18-0019-D1; assembly: GCF_042852885.1. Classification (NCBI taxonomy): domain Bacteria; kingdom Pseudomonadati; phylum Bacteroidota; class Bacteroidia; order Bacteroidales; family Rikenellaceae; genus Alistipes; species Alistipes sp. i18-0019-D1. The sequence goes on along the minus strand of NZ_AP031424.1, from coordinate 2,617,420 downwards.
TCCCCCAGCTGGGCAACGTGGTGATCGAGGACGACGTGGAGATCGGCGCCAACACCTGCATCGACCGCGCCAAGACCGATTCGACCGTCATCCGCCGGGGCGTGAAACTCGACAACCTGATCCAGATCGGCCACAACGTGCAGATCGGCGAGAACACCGTATCGTCGGCCCAGACCGGCATTGCGGGGACTTCGAAGGTCGGCCGCAACTGCTTCCTCGCGGGGCAGGTGGGCATCGCCGACCACGTCGTGATCGGCGACCGCGTGAAGGTCGGCTCGAAGAGCGGACTCGACAAGGACGTTCCCGACGACGAAATCCGCTTCGGATACCCCGCCCTCCCGGGCATGCAGTACCACCGTTCGGCTGCCGTATTCAAACGCCTGCCCGAACTGGCGCAGCAGGTTCGCGCACTGGAAAAACAACTTGCAGAACTCACAAAAAAATAATTCGATGAAAAAAATCCTGATCCTCGCAGCGGCGGCCGCCGTGTTGTGCAGCTGCGCCAACAAAAACAAGTACGCCATCGACGGCAAGGTCGAAGGGGCCAACAGCATGGTTTACCTTTTCGACGAGAAGGACAACATCCTCGATTCGGCGGCCGTGGCCGACGGTGCGTTCCGCTTCGAGGGCGTGGCCGAGAACCCGCAGGTGGCCATTCTGCGCGACGCCCGCGACGACGGAGCGACGTTCGGCGCCATGCTGATCCTCGAACCGGGCACGATCAACGTGGCCGACGACGCACAGAACCCCTACCGCAAGAAGGTGACGGGCACGCCGGCCAACGACGCCAGCGACGCCTATGCCACGGCCGGAAACACCCTCGTGCAGGAGTTCCGCAATCCGGAAACCACCTCCGAGCGCCGCGAGGCCATCGAGCAGGAGTACGAACAGCTGACACGCACGGTCCTGGACCAGAACCGCGACAACCTCTTCGGCGTGATGCTGCTGGCCCAGCAGCTCGGCTACGAGCTTTCGGGACAGGGGCTGCTCGACGAGATCGCCAAATTCCCGGCCGCCATGCAGCAGACCGACGCGCTGGTGAAACTCAAGGAGAACGCCGAACAGAAGATGAAAACCGACATCGGCCAGCCGTTCATCGACATCGCACAGCCCAATGCCGGCGGCGAGCAGGTATCGCTCGGATCGGTGGTCAAGAACCCGGCGAACAAATACGTCCTGCTGGATTTCTGGGCTTCGTGGTGCGGCCCCTGCATGGGCGAAGTTCCCCACCTGAAGAAGACCTACGGGGATTTTCACAAGAAAGGCTTCGAAATCTTCGGCGTATCGTTCGACGAGGACCGCGGCGACTGGCTCGGCGCCGTCGAACAGAACGGCATGGACTGGCTGCACGTCAGCGAGGTGAAAGGCTTCGACAACCAGGCCGCCAAGGATTACGCCATCCAGGGCATCCCGTCGAACTTCCTGATCGACAGCCAAGGCACGATCGTCGCCAAGAACCTGCGCGGCGAGGCGCTCTACGAGAAGATCTCGGAGCTGCTGGCCCAGTAATTCCCTACCGACATTCCGGCCCCTCCGTTCCGTACAGCCGGAAGGAGGGGCTTTTTCCATAAAATACAGATGAAATCCGCCGAGAAATACAGAATCATGGGCATCGACCCCGGCACGAACTACATGGGTTACGGCGTGCTGGAGGTGGAGGGGCGCACGGTGCGCTCGGTAGTGCTGGGCGACATCGACCTGCACCGCCTCCCGGACCCCTACGCCAAACTGCGCTACATCTTCGAACGCGTGGGGGCGCTGGTCGACGAGTACGCCCCGCGCGAGGTGGCGCTCGAATCGCCGTTCTTCGGCGAGAACGTGCAGTCGATGCTCAAACTGGGACGGGCGCAGGGTGTGGCCATGGCCGCGGCGCTGAGCCGGGGCATCGACGTTTTCGAATACGCCCCCACGCGCATCAAGCAGTCGATTACGGGCCGCGGATCGGCCGCCAAGGAGCAGGTGGCCTCCATTGTCTGCCGCATGCTCACCATCGACCAACCTCCCAAACGGCTCGACGCCACGGACGGCATGGCCGTCGCCCTGTGCCACTACTTCACCTCGGCCAGCCCGCTCAACGCCGCGCTGGGCGGCGAACGCGTCAAGGGTCTCGGGGGCGGCAAGAAGGCCGCTTCGAAAGGCGGTTCGCAGAGCTGGGAGCAATACCTAAAAAAGAATCCCGACCGGGAGATCAAATAAAACCAATCTAAAACCACCTGCCGACATGAAAAAATTGCTGATCGCATCGTTCGCCGCTGCCGCACTGTGCAGCTGCGGAGGCGCAAACTACACCATCACAGGTCACTACGAACTGCCTCCGGGCGATTCGGTCTATCTGTATGCTTCCGACAACACGGTGCTCGCCGCGGGCGTCGTCGGCGCCGACACGACCATTTCGCTGAAAGGGAGCGTCACCACACCGGAGATGGTTTCCCTGACCGACCGGTACAAGACCAGCGCCGCTACCATTTTCCTCGAACCGGGAAAAATCCGGATCGAAACATACGCCCCGAACCGTGGATACATCGTCTCCGGAACGCCGCTCAACGATAAGTACAAAGCATTCAACGATGCAATGGCCGCTTTCGGAGAGAAACTCCGCAAAGGATCCCCGGGACAAACTCTCCAGGACATTCTGGCCGAAATGAACGAACTCTACACCCGAACCATAAACGCCAATCTCGACAATATTTTCGGAGTATGGGTCTTCAACTCGTACGAATTCGAGCAGATCAAGAACGATCCCGGGAAAATCAAAGCCCGCCTGGCGCAGTTTACACCCGAAATGCAGGCGCATCCGATGCTGAAACGGACACAGACACAAGCCGTAACGCCCGCACAGACCGCAATCGGACAGCCGTACACGGACCTCGCGATGAAAAACGCCGACAACGAAACGGTGCAGCTTTCATCGCTCGTAGGTCCCGGCCGCTGGGTGTTGCTCGACTTCTGGGCCACGTGGTGCAGGCCCTGCATGCTGGAAGTCCCCTACCTGAAGAGAGCCTATGCAGCCTACCACGACAAAGGATTCGAAATCTACGGCATATCGCTCGATTCCGATCCCGCGAAATGGAAGCAGGTCATCGGGGACGAAGGCATGAACTGGGTCAACACGATCCGGAAAGACGCAGGACTCGATCCCACCGCAATCTACAACATCAGCTCCATCCCTTCGAATTTCCTGATCTCGCCCGAAGGCAAAATCGTAGCGAAAAACCTGCGTCACGAGCACCTTGAAGAAAAACTCGCAGAGGTTTTCCAATAAATTTACCCCGATGAACCAAATTTTCCTTGCGCTCCTTGCCGCTGCCGCACTGTGCAGCTGCGGAGGCCCCAATTACACCCTTTCGGGCAAAGCCGGACTTGCTCCGGGCGATACGCTCCGCCTTCGTTCGCCCTACGAAAACGACTCGGTGCTCGCCACGACGGTCGTACGCCGCGACAGTTCGTTCCGCATCCGCGGACACGTCGCCGGACCGATGATCGCCAACCTGATGCACAACGACCGCCGCATCGGAGCGCCGATCCTGCTCGAAGCGGCCGACATCCGGATCGAGCCCACGGGCGACGTACGAGGCTTCCAGTTCACCGGAACGCCGCTCAACGATGCGTTCAACGCCATGAATGCCGCACAGGTATCGCTCGGCAACGTCCTGCAAGCGCTGGAAAACGAACCGGACACACCCGAACGCAGACAAAAACTCGACTCGCTGGGACGGATTTACCGGCAGATTCCCGGCGACGCGCTGGAAGCCAACCGCGACAACCTGCTGGGCGCGTTCCTTTACTCCCGCCGCACCGATGCGGACCCGGCGAAGGCCCGTGAACGGCTCGCACAGTTCCCCGCCGAATTGCAGAACCACCCCGTGCTGGAGAGCATACGGCGGGAGATCGAAGCCGTCGAACGTTCGTCCGTCGGCCGGCCCTACATGGACCTCGCACTGAAAAACGCCGACGGAGAGATCGTCGCCCTTTCGTCGCTTGCGGGGTCCGGCCGCTGGGTGCTGCTCGACTTCTGGGCCACGTGGTGCGGTCCCTGCTGCCGCGAAATCCCCCATCTGAAAGAGGCCTATGCCGCATTCAGCGGACGGGGATTTGCGATCTACGCGGTGTCGATCGACCTCGACGCGGCACGCTGGCGGCAGTTCCTTGCCGAAAACAGCCTGCCGTGGACGAACGTGCTGTCCCCCGGCGAAGGCAAGCAAAGCCCTGCCGCAGCAATGTACGGCATCCGTTTCATTCCGTCGAATTTCCTGATCTCGCCCGACGGCACGATCGCCGCCCGCAACCTCCCCGGCAAACAGTTGCAGGCCCGGCTGGAGGAACTGATGAAATAACGGTGTTTTAAACGACTGATAATCCGGCCGATGAGGTAGCGCCCGTCGGCCGGATCATCATTTTTACTAATTTTTTCAAGCAATTATTTGCGTGTTTCGGATTTTTGCCCTACATTTGCATTCGCAATTCGGCACCGTAGCTTAATTGAATAGAGCATCTGACTACGGATCAGAAGGTTACAGGTTTGAGTCCTGTCGGTGTCACTCTCAAAATCAGCCACTTACAGCAATGTAGGTGGTTTTTTCGTGTCTTGTTTCGAGCGGTTTTTACAGCGAAATCGGGGATTTGTTTAAACCAATGTTTAAACCGAAATTGGTTATGAACACCACCCTCACAACCGTTCTGTACACCTCTAAAACCCTATCTGACGGCACTCACCCCCTTATGTTACGGCTCACGAAAAACCGCCGAATCAAGTACATCAGCCTGCACATTTCCCTCGATGCCAAATTTTGGGACTTTGACAAAAGCCGTCCCAAGCGGAATTGCCCCGATAAAGAGCGCATAAACACCCTTATCGAAACCAAGACGAAAGAGTTGCAGGAGCAGATTTTGGACTTTAAAACCAGCGATAAGGAATATACGCTGAACACGCTTCTCGAAAAGGCATCCCGCAAGGTCGTGCGCCAAACCGTCGGCGAATATCTGAACGGCTACATCGACCGCCTGCTGGCCGCAAACAGGGTCGGTAATGCAAAGACCTTTCAGGAATTGCGCACCTCGCTGACGAAATTCAGCCGTTCGCTGGACTTTTATTTTATAGACATCGACGCCGAATGGCTGAAACGGTACGAACAATGGCTGCGGGTGGAACGGCATTATTCCGACAACTCCGTCGGCATCCGTTTCCGTTCGTTGCGGGTGCTTTACAACAGCGCAATCACCGACGGCCTCATTAAGAAAACGGACTACCCTTTCGACACGTTCAAAGTAAGCCGATTCAAAGAAGCCACGGCCAAACGGTCGCTGACGAAAGAGGATATAAGGCGCATTATGGATTGCGAGGTGCGGACGCTGACCAAGTACCCCAAACCGTTCCTGCAACTGGCAAAAGACTTGTTCCTGTTCAGCTACCTGTCGTGCGGCATCAATCTGACAGATATTCTGCACATCCGCTATGCCAACATCGTGGACGGGCGGCTGGTTTTCAACCGTCAGAAAACGGGTAAACTCCTGTCGTTCCAACTCCAACCTGCCGCACTCGACATCCTCGACAAGTACCGCCAGCCGAACGCACATCCGCAGGATTACATTTTCCCTGTTTTAAGGCGTTCTGTTCACGTTACGGCGCAACAACAGTACGGACGGGTGCAACGGACGAACAAGCGGATAAATCGCTATCTGAAACTAATCGGTGAGCATCTGCACCTGCCTATCACGCTCACGACATACGTTGCGCGGCACTCGTTCGCCACCGTGCTGAAAAGGTCGGGAGTTTCGACATCCATCATTTCGGAATCGCTGGGGCATAGTTCAGAGAAAATCACACAGATTTACTTGGATAGCTTCGAGAACTCGCAGATAGATGCGGCTATGCAAAACTTATTATGAGGTGACAAGGTTTGAAAAAAGGTCTATCTTATAGCCCCCGAAACCGAGTTTGTCACTACTTTTTAAGGGATTATCCGATTTAATCGGGTAGTCCCTTTTCTTTTTTCTGCGGTGGTCAGTTGCGACAGAAAGCGGATTTTTGTAAATTCGTTGAAACAATTACCGCTTATGAACGAACTTACAGGCTCGAAAGGCTGTTTGGCTACCGATACCCGCTCCTTACGGGAAATCGCCCCGTTGCTGGAAAATTATTTCGGCATTACGCTGGGTTACTTTACCAATGAAATAGAATCGAGTACGGGCATCTCCGCCGCCAAAGCGATCCAAGAGGATCACGAAATACGGTTGCCGACCAACCGTTTCGATTATGATGCTTATATGGAACTGTTCGGAAAAACACTCCTTTTGACCGACCGACTGCGTGAAGCCCTCTTATTCGTGGCTTACATCATCACCGACCGCAAATTCAACGAGGAAGAATTAAGCGAGCGCGGATATTGGGAAGATTGGAACACCTATAAGGGCGAGTGGGCGAAACTGATGCTTTTTATGGAAGAAACCGAACAACGGCATCGGAACCTGTACGAACGTGTCGGAGAACAGGAAATGCCCGTGACCCTGCGCACCAACAGCCGCAAGCAGAAGCCGCAGACGATTCCCAATACGAATAACTGGCTGTTCCGTCTGATCCGAAAGGAACTCGCCGATTATTTTCCCGACATTCAGACCGCCGAAGATGCACGGCAGGAATTGGAACGACGCAAACCGTCAGCAGGAGCCAAACCGATGAATACGCGCTATCCGATTGTCGCATACGGGATTTATCGGATGCTCCATGAAGAAAATGCGATGACCGAGAATCCCGACACGCCGAACGAACTTTGCAGGCTGATCTACGATTACACCCGCTTCGTCGGGTGCTATCCCTCCTATAAAGGCTATGACGGTTCTTTCAACCCCAAAAACATACGCGCCGACATAGGCTATATAAAGAAGAACGTACAGAAATACGGCGGGGAAAAGATACCGAAATTCCCGTCTGTCGAGTTCGGGCGAATACACATCGTAACGGACAACATCGTCTATAAGGATTTATTCTGAATAACCGACATATTTCAGATAGAGAATGGGTGCAGAAATGCACCCTTTTTCTTTACCTGCTCCGCCGAAACCCAAGAGCGTTTTTCGCGTTATCGTAACAGAGTAAAAGAATCCGATATGAAGCTGACGAACAGGTAAATAATAGGCATGAAAACAGCCGATATCGTTTACCTCGAAAGGCTCGGAGAACGCGAAAAAATAGCTGATCTTTGCCAGTGCAATCAATAAGCGACAAGGCAATGCACCGAGCGAAAAAACGACTGAAAACGGCTCTTTGTAACGGATTGAAAAACTGGGGTAAAGAACAGGCCGAAAACAAGCCGATATTCTCTACCCCGAACCGATTAGCGAAAGGGCGTGTTCAAGTGTTTTACATACTGCAAGCGGAGGAAATCGGAGCGTACGGCCAATGAATCCGCAGGGAGAAACCGAAAGCCCGAAAGTGGAGGTTGAACTAAAAAAACGACCGATGAACCGCAAAACGTAACCAACTAAAAAACAGAGGTAAATAATAGGGCTGAATATAGCCTGTAACCTCTACCTCGAAAGGCTCGGAGAAGCTCGAAATCCTCCGTTTCTTTGCAGTAGCAAACAAGGTCGGAGCGTACGGCCGACCAAAGTTGCAGGGAGTAGCCGACAGCCCGAAAGAGGCGGCAACAAACCTTAATAAAAAATAACGATTATGAAAACGCTTGTAAACACTATCGCTAACACGAATACTAATTTTAATAATACTAATAAAATGGAAAAAATTAATGTAGCAGCGGCATCGCAGCAGGTAGCTGGAAACCGCGCAGAGGAGATGATGGCCTCGGCAATCGCACACGAGGCAAAGATGGCGGAAATCAAAGCCGCCGAGGAGCAGGAGGAGAAAATGAACCTCCGCATTATCAAAATCAAGCCCGCAGGGAACGCCAAAATGTTCCGCACGCTGGCGAAAGCGATTGCGGCAGGGGCTACCACCCTGATCGTGACCACCCGTGTAGACGTGGCTGGATGCGGATATGTTTGGTTCGGAATCCGCAAGGGTTACACCGAGTTGGACGGCAAACTGTTGCTCAACGCCCAAATCTGGAACTACCTGCTGGCGTTCCTGATGGGTAAGGAGTTACCCGAAGTGACGGAGTTCGAACCCGACCGTGAAATCTGCTGTCAGTCCGAGTGGCTGGCAGAGGTGGCCGCCGAGGTGGAGAAACTGACCCCGATCACCTCCGAGGAATACAACGAAAGCGAGGAGGGCATCGGCTACCTCGCCAAAAAGTACCACTTTCCCAACGGCAAAGTCGTAATGCCTGCCGAAGCGATGGAGGACATCTGCGACCTGCTGAACTAAACTGCGGAACGAGGGGAGCGGGTTTCGCCGCTCGCTCCCCAAGTTTTTTTAACTCCAAATCAAACAATTAAATGAAGATTGAATATATCAAAATAGATGCAGGCCAGCGGTTCGACGCCGTGATGCCCGAAATACCCACCAATTCGATCATCAACAAGACCGTCACGGGATGCGGTGCGACCTATGCCGAAATCAATGCGCCCCGCCACTCCGTCATCATCGAGCCGAATGTTCCCGTTATCGAGGGCAAGATGAAAAAGCACCCGCAGATACTCGGCGTGTTCGAGGGCGTAACGACAGAAGACATCATCGACTTTCTGAACACGAACTACAACGACGGCTATCTGAAAATCATGACCACGCCCGAAAGTTTCCCCAAAGTCCGCTCGGCGATGGTGCAGACGCATACGGATATGTACGGTGAATGGTTCATGCTGTTCGACGAATGCGAGCGCACGATACAGGATGCAGGCTATCGCGGCTCGATCACGCTCCCGATGGATGATTTTTTCCGATGCAAACAAAAGGCGATGGTTTCTGCGACGCCGATCATCCCGTCCGACCCGCGTTTCGAGCAGCAGGGCTTTACGATGAAGATACTCCGCCCGACCTACGACCACAAACCGAAAATGTGGCTCATACACACGAACGATACCGTCGGCTGGGTGCGTACCCTTATGGGACAGGTAAAAGGCAAAGGGCATCCGCTCTGCATCTTTCTGAATTCGACCGATACGATCCACCGCATGATCTGCACCTATAAGATCGAGAAACGGTGCAAGGTCTTTTGCAGTTACGAGAGTGTGAAGAAACTCCGCAAGCGGGATTTTTCGCGGGCTTACTCCTCACTCGGAGAACTGGACGAAATCAACTTTTTCACGAGCCGTTTCTTTTCGGCGGTAGACATCGAACTGCCGACAACAGCCTGCGTGCTGATCGTAACCGACCTTTCGTTTGCGGCGCACACCGTCATCGACCCCACGACCGAAGCCGTACAGATCGTCGGACGCTTTCGCAACGGCGTGGAGGATGCCGCGCATATTTTCAGCACCAACAAGGAGATGCCCTGCAAATCGCGGGAAGAGATCGCCACGAGATTGGAGGAGTGCGAAGCGGTCTACAAACAAGTCCTGCAAATCGAAGCATCGGGGGCGGGTTGCGATACCCGTGCGCAGGCTTTGGAGGGAATGGACTACAAACGGTTCATGAACGCCGACGGAACGCGCAACTGGTTCATGTGGGATAACGCCTACGACGACGAGCGGATCAAGCGGTACTACACCGATGCCGAACTGGTGCGGGAGGAGTACGCGAAAGCATTTCACACGAATTGCGTCGAATATATCTATCCGTTGTCGGACTGCGACCGACTGCAACGCATAAATCCCCGACTGAAAATGAAAGACCTGTTCCGCGAAATCGTGCGGCAGTTGGAGATACTGGAACAAAACCGAACGTGGAATGAATACTACTTTCTGCGCGAGGAGATTCAGAACCAAGTGCCGATGATGGTGGATGCCTACTATGCCCTCGGAGCGGCAGAGATCGAACGGTGCAACTACAACATGAACGCAATCGGCAAACAGATACAAGAAAACGAAAGCCTGCAACTGCTGACCTCGGAAAAAGTTTGCGGGGAGGTGTACTCCCAGTTGAAAACGGGCGACAGGCTACCCGTGTGCGCCGTCAATCGTTTTATGAACGATCTGATTATGCGGTTCGGCATCCCCTACCGCAAAAAAGTGACGGCAAAGATGATCGGAATCTATTTCGAGTACAGGGAGGTGCGCACCAACAAACAACGGTTCATCGAATTGGGAAAGCGGAACATATAGCCCGTAACGGGTGAAAACAGGTCGGTGACAAACTTTTGAAAAGGGTCTGTAAAAGTACCTTTTTCGGGATTCCTGTCACCCGATCACCCACTCCCCGCGGCGTGTAGCCCCCACCCGTTTGAGCCTGCCCGACTTGGTGAGTTTCTGCAAATGATATTTCACGCCGTCGGGCGAGATTCCGACAACCTCGGCCAGCTCCGCCCGTGTAATGCTGGGATTGCGGGCGATGGCTTCCAAAATAATTTCTTGGGTAGTCTTTCGGGTAGTTTCTTGGGTAGTGAGCGTTTCGGCGATTACCCCCAAAACAAACTCGACGAAAGGCGTGCAACCCGCCTTACCGCCACTTACGGCAATCGCCTTATAATACTCCTTTTGATACTTATATACAATGTTTTCGATCGGCAGGTTTTTGAAGATAGGCCGCCACCTGCTCAAAATCAAGGTCTGCCACAATCGTCCCGTGCGACCGTTGCCGTCCGCGAACGGATGGATAAATTCGAACTCATAATGAAAGACGCAACTTGCGATCAACGGGTGTTCATCCGTGGTGCGCAGCCACTCGAACAGATCGTTTACGAGAAACGGCACACGTTCGGCATCGGGCGCATAATGGATAACCGTTTTCCCCGACACCACACCCACACCGCCTTTGCGGAAACAACCGATTTCGTCGATCAACCCCGCTTCCATCGTGGCGTGAGCCTTTAACAGATCATCGACTTTACAAGGGTCGAGCGTGTCGAGCAATTCATACGCTTTAAGGGCGTTGCGCACCTCCTGCACCTCGTTAATAGGAGCAACGACGGGTTTTCCCTCCAATACCGCCGTGACCTGCTCCGTCGAAAGCGTGTTGCCCTCGATAGCCAGCGTCCCGTGAATCGTCTTGATCCGATTGACCCGATGCAGGCGCAGATTTTCATGCGCATAGTAGCTGCCGATTGCCTCGCTGATCTGTGCAACCAAATTCGTGATCTTCGGCGTAATGGTGTAAGGCGGTTTATAGGACATGGTACACTTGCTTTTCGGCAAAGATAGCGATTCTTTCTTTTATAGGGTAGTTTTAGGTAAATCTATTTATCATCCACTCCCCATATCGTGCGATTTATGCCGAAACTGCCCCGCAACCAAAAGGTGACAAACTTTGTGAAAGGGTCTATAAAATATCCTTTTCGGAAAAGGTTGTCACTCGCAGATAAACAAGGCCGAGATACCCCGACCGAGCGGACAATCCCTATTTTTCACCCCTCCCCATTTTCGGATGGAAAACTGAATTTTCATCCATCCCATTTAATAAGATTCCACCTAATACAAGCCGCCCCTATTCATACCCGAAACCATATAACAGAATAGAATTATTGATATTATATAGAGTTGGATTACTACTGATAAGCGATAAACAAAAACTCAATCGCTATGTACGGAACACAAGAGAAAGCCAAACGAATTACGGACATCCATATCCTATGGGGACAAAGCACGGTTATCGGGGAGCTGATCCAAGCGGGGAAAATCGACGAGGAATACATTTATCCCTTTAACGGGGACGAGGTGTTGGAATGGTGGCTTGTCACTCCGTGGCTGGCAGAACGACTGAAAGAGCAGGGCGAAATCATCATCGACGAATTAGGGTGTCGTTGGTGGGGACGGCTGACGAGCGGGCAGGCGATTTACATGGACGGCGTAATACAAGAAATCTGCGGGGAGGATTAACCCCAAATTTTAATTCTAAAACTACAAACTGCAACAGCCCTCAAGATGCCGATAATTGCATAATCCGTTTTTGTTTCCTACATTTGTGGGACATACGACAAACACGGAAAGTGTAAGTTTATTCTCGTAATCGAATCTGGAAAATTCAAAGGGAGAGAGTAAGCCGACATCTTCTCGCGTCAATATTGCATTTGCACAATCCCGTGCGGTGCTTTATTGCGTGGGGCTGTTGCTTATTTTATCCCAAGGTTTTCCAGAACCCGATTACTAAAATGAGTTTTCAGCACCACGCTTTCTGTTTCTTAAAAATCAAACATTAATCGTCGCGTTGGTGCTGGGGCGACAACCTAAACTTATTCAATTATGAAAAAGTTATTTCTTATTGTGGCCGCTATGTTTGCGGCAGTTTCTTTCTCGGCTTGCTCCGATGATGATGACAAAATGAATCCCAATAATATCATTGGGACATGGCAAATTATCGAAATCCACGAGAACGATAGCTATTCAGATGAAATATGGCCTACCGAAAGTGACTATTACACTTACACTTTTAATGAAAATGGCACGGCTATTCTTAAATGGCATGACGGAAGCAATGAGGAGTACAACTACAACTACTCCATCAACGGAAACGTGTTGACAATGAATGAAAAGAACACAACCGAACCAATGACTTATATTTTCCAAATCAAGGAATTGGCTAAATCCCGTCTTGTTTTATTCGAGCATGAGGTAAATCCTGATGATGAAAATGACGTTTATGAAGCAACATTAACATTCAAAAAGATCTGATTCATAAGCAATAATAAATAGGGAGTGACAGGCTTTGTGAAAAGGTTAATCTATAAGACCATTTTGCAGAGTTTGTCACTTTCTTATTTTGTTTATTCCGCTAATAATCTTATCTTTATAAAGATAAAACAACATAACATTTTGCGCAATATGAACAGATACAAACAACCGAAAACAGAATGAAAGACCGAAATGTGGGAAGATAGACAGATAATCCAAAAGACGGTCAAATGAAGCCCGACAGACGCAATAGCCCTGCTTGTCGAGAAACCCGAAGACGGAATATATCCCGAAACATTTATCTACTTGTTTGCCCCTAATATGGCAAACATAACAAAGCCCATCGAAATAACACTTACAAAAAATCGACGCTATATATTCGGATGAAAGTGCGAACTGAAAGACATGGACGGGATAGTCGGCATAATGGCACGCAATGAGGTAGGGATAGAGGGAACAGAAGAACAGGTGAGTTTATTCGACTACCATGTAAAAGCCGATACAGTCCTATTCCAATACACCACACCCGACGGACGGGACGAGGTAATGAAATTCCCGTTAGCGGGATTTTGTGAGAATTATTTAGTACAGCTTGGTCATTACTAGAAAAATTATTAAATTTGATATAAAAAATACCGACTCAATAACCTTAAAGGCTACACTATGGTTTATTACAATCTCTCAAAATGGACTATATCAGAAGAAACTGAAGGATTATTATTTTTTGCTCAAAGAATCGAAGAAATACTATGTCATTATACATTGGATTCTTTCAAAGGACGCCTATTAAATACTCCATTATTAATAATTGAGGCTCAAAAAACAATTAGCGATATTGAGAACGAAAAAATAAATAATTCTCATATAAAATATATTATTGAGGAGTTAAACTGGAGTCTAAAGCAAGATAGGGTAGCAAATAAATTATTAGATATTGAACGGGAATTATATTACCCTATTAATTTCGACCCGAAATCTACAAACTACGATGAGTTAAAAGATATATTATCTTTATTAGCAAAAAAGCTCGTAAATCGTAAATACGAATCCGTCTGTAGACATTTATTGACAGAGGCTATAAAAGATAATAAAAAAAAGGATATTAATGCGCTATGTGAAAATTGGATATGCATTTTACAATATATGGATTATTCTCGCTCTTGGCTGTACCTTTATGTTGTAAATTTTTTCTTTAAGGCAAAAAACGAGATAAAATCCAAAGATATTTTGGATGCTTTTTTTTCAAAAATTGATTTTAAAGAGAAATTATTCCATGTTTATTGCATTGCAGATGCTCTTTTAGAAAAAGCTATCGCAGCTATTCAACTCTCATCTATCTCAATAACCAATATTCCAAATGAACTTCTCGTAAACGCTCGTGCAGCAGCATATAAAAACAAGAAAAATGCAAAAAGAATTTTCATCCGATGTGAAGTAAAGCACTGTGACCCCTATACAGCATTCCAATCAACAACAGATATTATTGATAATATACGAGATTTATTTGGTTTTTATTATCACAAAAATAGTCCTAACGTTTTAGATGAAAAACTTGTTGTTAATCAAGACGATCTATCTGATATAACACTGCTTTCATCTCAAGAACAGCCTATGATAAATACAACTAATAAAATAGGCATAACTACTGCGGCTAATAAACTAACTAAATTATTTGGAGGATTAACACCTAGTCCACAAACAACAGTTAAAATATTCAGAGTTTTTGATTTACATAGTTCTTGCATTCAAAATCGAAATTTAGAAAATCAGATTTTAAATTTGTGGACAGCACTAGAGGTTATAGTTCCTTTAAAACAACATGAAGACAAATCGAAAATAGAACAAATTAGTACGATAATAAGCCAATCTTCGACATTAGGCTATTGCTATAAATTAGTAAAAGAAACATTAGTTTATTTTCTAATATGGAATCGAGGATTGGTTAATAAACATATATATAGCCTTAATAATAAATATGGAGATAAATTGTTTAATAAATTTTTAGCATTCATCGTTCTGGATGAATTGGAACAAAACAGAATAGCATTATATAGTGATTTAAACAATTTTCCATTATTACGATTTAGGATTTATCAATTACACGAATCAATGCACTCTCCGCAATGCTTGCTTACATTATTCAATAATCACTCACAAAAATTAATGTGGCATTTAAGACGATTATATAGAACACGAAATTTAATAGTTCATGATAATAACACTATATATCGACTTGAAAATTTAGTAAGCAACTGTCATCTATATGTGGATGATTTCACGAAATTAATGTTGAGATTAATTCAAAATGATCGTAGCATTGAAACCATAGAGCAGGGAGTTAAATATATAGAACTTACATATCAGCATAGAATTAATAAGTTAAAATCTTCAGGCATAATTGATATTACTAACTATCAATCATTATTACTTTGGAAATGATAATGTAGTTGAATTGCATCGTATCTATAAAGATTAAGGAGAGAAGGCCGAGAAAATGCGGCGTTTTCCTTTGACAATGACAAGTGACAGACTAAAAACGAGGGGCTATATAATTGCCCTTTCAACATAGTTTGTCACTTTTTCTATTTATCAAATAATCAATTAATTCACTTAATTTATTAACCCAACTTTGGGATAAACGAATTACCCGAAATGTTTAAACCAATGTTTAAACCGCGCCGAGTAACAGCACGCAAAAGAGAAATTCATCGACAAAATTCACATCCGTAACTACCTGTTAATCAACGTTGCCCTACATTTGCACCTGCAATTCGGCACCGTAGCTTAATTGAATAGAGCATCTGACTACGGATCAGAAGGTTACAGGTTTGAGTCCTGTCGGTGTCACTGAAGAAGGAGAGTCCAAAAGACTCTCTTTCTTACGTTTAGGGTGGTTGTCGGAGAAGGCATCCACCTTTTCCTTTGACAGTTTCCAGCCTGTTTTCCGTCGGTTTTTACAGCGAAATCGGGGATTTGTTTAAACCAATGTGTAAACCGAAAAACCCCGATGAACACGGCCATCGGGGAGATCGGAAAATGCGGCGAAATCCGAAGCCGACGTTATTTCACCCCCGATTTTTTCCGTTTCACCCGTCCGAAACCGGATAATCGGACAAAGCTTTGTAATTTCATACTTCAAAGACCAGCCCGTTTCGCTGTCGAAAGCCGACAGTCAACACGCTTTTCTCGCATTTTCGGTGTCAAAACGACACTTTTATTCGTCGGAAAGTTCCCCCGAACCGGGCGCAATTCAGTTTTGCATCCATCCGCCTTTTTCGTATCTTTGCATACGATTCCCAACGCAAAACCTGACTCTCGCAATGAATAAGAAAAAGAAATGGATCATCACCGCCATTGTTCTCGTGGTATTCTGCCTGGCATTGGGCCTCTATAACCTGCTGGGCGACAAGGGTTCCGCCACGTCGCAGGAAGCGGACGCGCCAATCGCGCCCCGCAGACAGAGCACGCTCAACGTCAACGGGCGCATCATCCGTCCGCAGCGGCTCACCGACGGCATCACCACGGTGGGCAACCTGCTGCCGGACGAGGAGGTGGACCTCTCGTTCGAAACCTCGGGCAAAATCGTGGCGATCAACTTCCAGGAGGGAACCGTCGTCCGCAAGGGCGAACTGCTGGCCAAGGTCAACGACCTCCCGCTGCTGGCCCAGCTCTCGCGTTACGAGGCGCAGCTCAAACTGGCCGAGGACCGCGTTTACCGCCAGAGCGCCCTGCTCAAAAAGGACGCCGTGAGCCAGGAGGCCTACGAACAAGCCCGCACGGAACTGGCGATGCTCAACGCCGACATCGACATCGTGAAGTCGAACATCGCGCTCACGGAGCTGCGGGCGCCGTTCGACGGTGTGATCGGCCTGCGCAACGTCAGCGAAGGCGCCTATGCCTCGCCGAGCGTCGTGGTGGCCAAGCTCACGAAGATTTCACCCCTGAAGATCGACTTTTTCGTCCCCGAACGCTATGCCAACCAGATCAAGGCCGGCACGCGCCTCTCGTTCACCATCGAGGGGCGGCAGGAGCGGTTCGAAGCCGCGGTTTACGCCACCGAATCGAAGGTCGACATCGCCACCCGCACGCTGGCCGTCAGGGCGCAATACCCCAACACGCGGGGCAAACTGTTGCCGGGGCGCTTTGCGACGGTGCAGATCCGCATGCACGAAATTCCCGACGCCATCGCCATCCCGACCGAGGCCCTCGTGCCGGAAATGGGCGTCGACAAGGTATTCCTCTACAAGGGAGGCAAGGCGCACGCCGCAGAGGTGAAGACCGGCCTGCGGACCGATTCGAGCATCCAGATCATCGAGGGACTCAACGTCGGCGACACGCTCATCACCTCCGGTACGCTCCAGTTGCGCGAAGGACTCCCCGTGAAACTCGACACCGTCGAATAAACCCTCCGCCGCATGAACATTTCCGAACTGAGCATCCGGAGGCCTGTCCTGGCATCGGTGCTGACGATCATCATTCTGCTATTCGGCTTCATCGGATACAGCTATCTCGGCGTGCGCGAATTCCCGAGCGTCGACAACCCGATCATTTCGGTCACATGCTCCTACCCGGGCGCCAACGCCGACGTGATCGAAAACCAGATCACCGAGCCGCTCGAACAGAACATCAACGGCATCCCGGGCATCCGCTCGCTGTCGAGCGTCAGCAGTCAGGGCCAGAGCCGCATCACCGTCGAGTTCGAACTCTCGGTAGATCTCGAAACCGCGGCCAACGACGTTCGCGACAAGGTTTCACGCGCCCAGCGCTACCTGCCCCGCGACTGCGATCCCCCGACCGTGACGAAGGCCGACGCCGACGCCTCGCCGATTCTGATGGTGACGATCCAGAGCGACAAGCGCTCGCTGCTCGAATTGAGCGAAATCGCCGACCTGACGGTCAAGGAGCAGTTGCAGACCATCAGCGACGTGAGCGGCGTGCAGATCTGGGGCGAAAAGCGCTACTCGATGCGCCTGTGGCTCGATCCGGCGAAGATGGCCGGCTACGGCATCACCCCGACCGACATCAAGAACGCCCTCGACCGCGAGAACGTCGAACTGCCCTCGGGCAGCATCGAGGGCAACACCACGGAATTGACGATCCGCACGATGGGACTGATGCACACCACGCGGGAATTCAACGACCTGGTGGTGCGCGAGGACGCCGACCGCATCATCCGCATGAGCGACGTGGGACGCGCCGAACTGGGTCCGCAGGACACGCGCAGCTACATGAAAATGAACGGCATCCCGATGGTGGGCGTCGTCGTCGTCCCCCAGCCGGGCGCCAACCACATCGAGATCGCCGATGCCGTGTACGCACGCATGGAGAGCATGAAAAAGGACCTCCCGGACGACGTGGTCACCTCCTACGGATTCGACAACACGCGCTTCATCCGCGCCTCGATCGACGAGGTGAGGACCACCGTTTACGAGGCTTTCATACTGGTCATCATCATCATCTTCCTCTTCCTGCGCAACTGGCGCGTGACGCTGATCCCCTGCATCGTGATCCCCGTGTCGCTGATCGGCACCTTCTTCGTCATGTACGCCGCGGGATTCTCGATCAACGTGCTGTCGATGCTGGCCGTGGTGCTCTCGGTGGGACTGGTCGTCGACGACGCCATCGTGATGACCGAAAACATCTACATCCGCATCGAACGGGGCATGACGCCCTTCGACGCCGGCATCGAAGGAGCCAAGGAGATCTTCTTCGCGGTCATTTCGACCTCGGTCACGCTGATCGCCGTCTTCTTCCCGATCGTCTTCATGGAGGGCATGACGGGACGTCTGTTCCGCGAATTCAGCATGGTGATCTCGGGCGCGGTGGTCATCTCGACCTTCGCGGCGCTCACGATCACCCCGATGCTGGCGACCAAGCTGCTCGTGCGGCAGGAGAAGAAAAGCTGGTTTTACAGCAAGACCGAGCCGTTCTTCATCTGGCTCAACGACTTTTACAGCCGCACGCTGGCCTCGTTCCTGCGCCGCCGCTGGCTGGCCCTGCCGCTTGTCCTGCTGATGATGGCGCTGATCGGCTGGCTGTGGAGCGCCATTCCGGCCGAGATGGCCCCGCTGGAGGACCGTTCGCAGATTTCGATCAACACGCGCGGCTCGGAAGGCGCCACCTACGAATACATCCGCGACTACACCGAAGACATCAACCGCCTGGTCGACTCGCTCGTGCCGGAAGCCTCGTCGGTGACGGCGCGCGTGTCGAGCGGCTCGGGCAACGTCCGCATCGCCCTGACGGACATCGCGACCCGCGAACGCTCGCAGATGGAGATCGCCGAGCAGATCTCGGCCGCCGTGCGCTCGAAGACCAAGGCCCGCGCCTTCGTACAGCAGCAGAGCACCTTCGGCGGACGCCGCGGGCGCATGCCCGTGCAGTACGTGCTCCAGGCCACCAGCCTAGAACGGCTGCAGGAGGTGCTGCCCGAATTCATGCGCAAGGTTTACGAAAGCCCCGTGTTCCAGATGGCCGACGTGGACCTGAAGTTCAGCAAGCCCGAGGTGCGCATCGAGGTCAACCGCGACAAGGCCAACCTGCTGGGCGTCTCGACACGCAACATCGCCCAGACGCTCCAGTACGGGCTGAGCGGCCAGCGCCTCGGCTACTTCTACATGAACGGCAAGCAATACGAAATCCTGGCCGAGATCAACCGCCAGCAGCGCAACAAGCCCGCCGACCTGCGTTCGATCTACGTGCGCAGCGACAAGGGCGAGATGATCCAGATGGACAACCTCATTTCGCTCGCGGAGAACGTCGCGCCGCCGCAGCTCTACCACTACAACCGCTTCCTGTCGGCCACCGTGTCGGCCGGACTGGCCAAGGGCAAGACCATCGGCCAGGGACTCGACGAAATGGACCGTATCGCCGACGAGACGCTCGGCGACGACTTCCGCACGGCGCTGGCCGGCGACTCGAAGGAGTTCCGCGAAAGTTCGTCGAGCCTGATGTTCGCCTTCATCCTGGCCATCGTGCTGATCTACCTGATCCTCGCCGCGCAGTTCGAGAGTTTCAAGGATCCGCTGGTGATCATGCTCACCGTACCGCTGGCCATCGCCGGCGCGCTGGTCTTCATGTGGGGCGCGGACCAGACGATGAACATCTTCAGCCAGATCGGCATCATCATGCTGATCGGACTGGTGGCCAAGAACGGCATCCTGATCGTCGAGTTCGCCAACCAGAAGCAGGAGGCCGGGCTGGACAAGATGCGAGCCATCGAGGAGGCCTCGCTGCAACGCCTGCGCCCGATCCTGATGACCTCGGCCTCGACCATCCTGGGCCTGCTGCCGCTGACCGTCGCCACGGGCGAAGGCGCCAACGGACGTATCGCCATGGGTATCGCCGTGGTGGGCGGCATGGTGGTCTCGACGCTGCTGACGCTCTACATCGTTCCGGCCATTTACAGCTACGTCTCGACGAACCGAATCAAGAAATCGAAAAACAACGACGCATGAAAAGAGCATTTTTAGCGGCCCTGCTGCTGGGAATCGGCAGCGCCGCCGGAGCGCAGGAGGCGCCGTCGACCCGGGAGGCGTCCGCTCCGCTGACCCTGCGCAAATGTCTGGAGATAGGACTTGAACAGAACTACGACGTACGCATCGTGCGCAACGACGAGCGCATCAGCGACAATAACGCCACGGCGGGAAACGCCGGGATGCTCCCCACGGTCGACCTCTCGGCCGGATACACAGGCACGCTGGACAACGACCGCACCGCCACCCCGCGCAACGGGGACGCTTCGACCGAGACCGGCGTCTACGACCAGACGGCCAACGTCGGGCTGGCGGTGAACTGGACGCTGTTCGACGGGCTGCGCATACGCACCAATTACAAGCGGCTGAAGGAGATGCAGCAGATGGGCGCGCTGAAGACGCGCATCACCATCGAGGACTTCATGGCCAGCCTCACGGCCGAATATTATAACTACATCCAGCAGACGCTGCGCCTGGAGAACTTCCGCTATGCGGTCTCGCTCTCGCGCGAACGGCTGCGCATCACCGAAGCGCGCGTCCAGGTGGGCAACTTCTCGCGCCTCGACCTGTTGCAGGCCCGCGTCGACTTCAACGCCGACAGTTCGAAATACATGTCCCAACACGAGCTGGTGACCGCCTCGCGCATCCGCATCAACGAACTGCTGGCCAACGAGAACCTCGACGAGAAGTTCAGCATTCCCGACTCGGTGATCCGGGTCAACGCCACACTCGACTGGAACGACCTGCTGGCCAAAACCCTCTCGGCGAACGCCTCGCTGCTGATGGCCGAACACGACAGTTCGCTGGCCGAACTGGACCTGAAGACCGTTCAGGCCCGGAACTATCCCTATGTGAACCTCACGACGGGCTACGGATACACCTACAACCGCTACGGCACGGGAACAAACCTTTCGCGGGGAACGCTCGGGCTGAACGCCGGTGTGAAGGTGGGCTTCACGATCTTCGACGGCAACCGCCGCCGCGAACAGCGCAACGCCCGCATCGGCGTCGAAAACGCGCAGCTGACACAGCAACGGCTGGAACAGTCGCTGCGCGCCGACCTGTCGAATTTCTGGCAGGCTTACCGCAACAACCTCGAAGTGATTCTGCTCGAAGAGGAGAACCTCATCGCCGCCAAGGAGAACTACGAAATCGCCATGGAACGTTACCTGCTGGGCGACCTGCCGGGCATCGAGATGCGCGAGGCGCAGAAAAGCCTGCTGGACGCCGAGGAACGTATTCTCACGGCGCAGTACAACACCAAACTGTGCGAAATCTCGTTGCAGCAGATCAGCGGCAACGTGATGGTCTATCTGGAATAATCTGCGAGAGTTCGCATTCCTTCGGCATCAAAACATTTCGCCCGCTTCGCCTGCTGTTCTTTGCCGCTTTTTGGTCGTCAAAAAGCGGCGCAAAAACCGACCCGCCGACAAAAAAGCCTGAAAGACGCGGTCTAACGCTGGCTCCGCCCGCTTAAGAAGCGGGTTTTTAGAATAGATACTGTTGTTCATAAAACAGGCGTCTTACGCCTGCGCTCGCGCTTTTAGTCCGCCTCTTTCTTGACGCCTTTTTTGCCAAGCGGATTCATTCGCCGCCTGTGGCGGCGAATGAATCCGACTCGATGCCGGAGCCGTGAAACGAAATCCCGGCTAAAAGTGGTAAGAAACGGGGCAGGGGCGCGTGCGC
Organism: Alistipes sp. i18-0019-D1; assembly: GCF_042852885.1. Classification (NCBI taxonomy): domain Bacteria; kingdom Pseudomonadati; phylum Bacteroidota; class Bacteroidia; order Bacteroidales; family Rikenellaceae; genus Alistipes; species Alistipes sp. i18-0019-D1. The sequence goes on along the minus strand of NZ_AP031424.1, from coordinate 2,595,602 downwards.
CCCCGCGAATAGGCGCCCGTTTCGAACGTTAGACGGGACGAAGTAGGCAAAGCCATCTGTCGGAGAGTTTTTGGTACTTTTTGCGGCCAAAAAGTACAAAGAAACCCAACAGTCGAAGACTGCGTTTGCTACCTTTTGCCACCAAAAGGTAGCTATACCCCTCGGGCGAAACCCTCCGTTTTCAAATCAGGGAATCATCAGATCAGAATATTTTCCATCGGAAATTTGTTTTATCGGAAAATATTTTATATCTTTGCATCGTTATTGATAGAGAACAATTAAAACACCATGAGAAAACTGCTTTTTACGGCGCTCGCACTTCTGGCATTCACGGCCGGAAGCCAGGCACAGACAAACAACAAAAACACGAAGAATATGAAAACGACCGCAATGACCAAAGCCGACTTTCTGAAGAAGGTCGCCGATTACGAGAAGACCCCCCAGGAATGGAAATACCTCGGTGACAAACCGGCCCTGATCGACTTCTACGCCTCGTGGTGCGGCCCCTGCAAGGCCCTCGCACCGGTACTCGAAGAACTGGCCGCCGAATACGGGGACCAGATCCACATCTACAAAATCAACACCGAAGAGGAGCAGGAGCTTGCCGCAGCGTTCGGCATCCGTTCGATCCCCACACTGCTGTTCATCCCGATGGAAGGCAAACCCCAGATGGCCCAGGGCGCTCTGCCCAAGGCTTCGCTCAAGGAGGCTATCGACAAAGTGATGCTGGGCAAATAATGGCGTTGACGGTCGACGCCCTGCTATGCCCGCAGGACCACCGCTGCCCGCTGATTCCGATATGTCCCGCAGGTGCGATCACGCAGGAGGGAAACGCCCTCCCGCTGATCGATCCCGGGAAATGCATCGAATGCGGCAAATGCGTGAAACACTGCGGCATGCAGGCGGTATATAAAGTGAAGAAACATGGATAAGCTTTGTAGGATCCGCGACCTGCAGCGCGCCGTGCACCAGTTCGAAGCGGCGTTCGAAAAACGCTACGGCATCTGCCTGAACGAAGGCATGACGCTGTGCAGTCTCTCGAAAACCGAGCGTCTCTGCCCGGGAGAGCTGGGCGAACTGCTGGGCCTCACGCCCTCGAACACCTCGAAAGTGCTCCGCTCGGTGGAACAGAAAGGGCTGGTGACCCGGGAACTCTGCAGCGAGGACCGGCGCCAGATGTACTACTCACTCACGCAACAAGGACGCGAACTGCTCGCTTCGGTCAGCTGCCGGGAGGTGGAAACACCCGAAATCCTGCGCGACTGGCTCTGCGGGTAGAACGTGACGCAACCAAACACAGCAAACGGCTGTCTCTTCGGGGACAGCCGTTTGTCATTTCGGGGCGGCGGGACCGCTATTCGAGGAAATGGTTCTCGTCGTTGAAGGCCGCGGCGAATTCGCTCAGCGACTTGAGGTGGCGGCGCTGCATCGCGACGGCCCCCTCCTCGTCCTTCTCTCGGACGCAGCGCAGCAGTTCGCGGTGCTCGAAATAGACCTCCTCCTGCGGAACCGTGCAGACGCGGTAACGCTGGTAATAACGCAGCACATCGGGCGTGATGACCAGCAGCATCGACGCGATCACCGGATTGTGCGCCCCGCGGGCCAGCGCCTGGTGGTAGGCGAAGTCCTTCGAAACACGCTCCTCGGTATAGAATTTCGCCTCGCACTCCTCCAGCGCCCGTTCGATGTTCTCCAGGTCCTCCGCCGTGCGGTTGCGGGCACAGAGCTTGATGGCCTCGATTTCGAGCAGCACACGCACGTAGACCAGCGACGCGAAGTCGTACTGTCCGATCTGCAGCGCGTCGGTGATCATGCGTTCGAGCACCTGCATCTTCTCCTGCGCGACCACCGTACCGCTCTGGGGAAAGGTCTGAACGATGCCGTAAAATTCGAGTTTCTGGAACGCCGCACGCACATGGGCACGGCCGACGCCCAGCATGTCGGCCAGCCGCCGCTCGGCCGGAAGGCGTTCGCCCGGCTGCAAACGGCCGGAATAAAGCTCGTTCTTAATGTATTTCAGGACGGTTTCCACCTGTTTGATGTTCGGCGAGTTGTTCATGAGTTATTCGTTTGAAGCACAAAGATCGCAAAAAAACCAATCAAACCAAATAATTCCGGCGATTTCGTAACCGCCCCGCAGATTCCACTCCGCAAAGTCCCCGCCTTCGGGAAAAGCGGAAGAGCCGGAGACAGACCGCTCGGCGGCCCGGCCGCATTTTACATTTTTCAACCAAAAATCGGCTTGAAAACTATATTTATTCCCGATTCAGGCCGAAGGCGTGATAAATCGTCGCCAAAGATTGGATTTTAATTAAATTTTCCTAAATTTGTAAAAAGTGAAACAGACCGTAAGCTCATGGCAAAACGAGAACTCTTACTCGGAGACGAAGCCCTCGCACTGGGGGCCCTCCACGCGGGACTGTCGGGCGTCTATGCCTATCCGGGCACACCCTCGACCGAAATCACGGAATACATCCAGCAACATCCCCTCGCCGCAGAACGGGGTGTACACCGCACCTGGTCGTCGAACGAGAAGACGGCCATGGAGGAGGCGCTCGGCATGTCGTTCGCCGGCAAGCGCGCGCTGGTCTGCATGAAGCACGTGGGGCTGAACGTGGCGGCCGACGCCTTCGTCAACGCGGCGATGACCGGGGCCAACGGCGGACTGGTGGTCGTGGCGGCCGACGACCCCTCGATGCACTCGTCGCAGAACGAGCAGGATTCGCGTTTCTACGGGAAATTCGCCCTCGTGCCGACCTTCGAACCGGCGGACCAGCAGGAGGCATACGAAATGGCGAAGGCCGCCTTCGATCTCTCGGAACGTTACCGGATTCCGGTACTGATGCGGCTGACGACCCGCATGGCCCATTCGCGGGCCGCTGTCGAGACGGGCGAGGCACGCGCCGAAAACCCGTTGAGCCATCCCGAACAGCCCCGCCAGTGGGTGCTGATGCCGGGTAACTCGCGCGTGCGATACAAGACGCTGCTGGAGGATTACGCCCGGCTGGAGGAGGAGTCCGCCGCCAGCCCGTTCAATGCCTGCACGGAAGGTCCGGACAAACGGCTGGGCATCGTCGCCTGCGGCATCGCACACAACTACCTGATGGAGAACTACCCCGACGGATGCCCGCACCCGGTGCTGAAGATCGCGCAGTACCCGCTGCCCCGCGACCTCGTGCGGCGCATCGCCGCCGAATGCGGCACGCTACTGATCCTCGAAGAGGGACAGCCCGTCGTGGAGGAGGCCGTCCGGGGCGTGCTTCCCAATCCCCTGGCGATCCGCGGACGCCTGACCGGCGAACTGCCCCGCACCGGGGAGCTGACGCCCGACAGCGTGCGCGCGGCCCTCGGCATGGCGCCCCGCCGGACGCACGCCGCGAGCGAGATCGTCGTCGCCCGTCCGCCCGCGCTCTGCCAGGGATGCGGACACCGCGACATGTACACCGCGCTGACGGAGGTGATCCGCGAAGAATACCCCGCAGGCAAGGTGTTCAGCGACATCGGATGCTACACGCTGGGGTGGCTGGCGCCGCTGCACGCCATCGACACGTGCGTCGACATGGGGGCCTCGATCACCATGGCCAAGGGCGCGGCCGACGCCGGACAGCACCCTTCGGTGGCCGTGATCGGCGACTCGACCTTCACCCACTCGGGCATGACGGGTCTGCTGGATGCCGTGAACGAACGGGCGGACATCACCGTCATCATCTCGGACAACCTCACGACGGGCATGACCGGCGGACAGGATTCGGCCGGAACGGGCCGTCTGGAACAGATATGCGCCGGCATCGGCGTCGACCCGGCGCACATCCGCACGGTCGTGCCGCTGCCCAAGAACCGCGAGGAGATGAAGGCGATGATCCGCGAGGAGATCGCCTACCGGGGCGTCTCGGTGATCATCCCGCGCCGAGAGTGTATCCAGACAGCCAAGAGAAAGAGCGCAACGAAATAATTTATAGCCAATTCATGCCGGGAATGCGAACGATGACAGGCCCATCGGGCGGCTGAAACCCGACAGGTCCCCACATAAAGCCCGCGCCGGAGGCGGGAGTTCGGGGGAGGGTCAGATTTCCAAACGGCGCCGGAGGCGGCGAGACTGCAACAGCCGACGGAACGGGCACAGCACAAAAAACCAAAAACGTAGTGATATGAAACGCGACATCATCCTCTCGGGCGTAGGAGGTCAGGGAATCCTCTCGATCGCCGCCGTCATCGGACGGGCCGCCCTCGAAGACGGGCTCCATATCAAGCAGGCCGAGGTCCACGGCATGAGCCAGCGCGGCGGCGACGTGCAGTCGAACCTGCGCATCGGCACTTCGGCCATCCGTTCGGACCTCATCCCGCGCGGCGCGGCCGACCTCATCGTCTCGATGGAGCCGATGGAGGCGCTGCGCTACCTGCCGTGGCTGGCCCACGACGGATGGGTGATCACCGACACCACACCGCTGGTCAACATCCCGAACTATCCGGACGGCGAGGCCCTGCGGCGCGAACTGGAACAACTCCCGCACGTCGTGGCCCTCGACGCGGATGCCGTCGCCAAAGCCGCCATGGCGCCCCGCTCGGCCAACATGGCGCTGCTGGGAGCCGCCGCGCCGCTGCTCGGGATCGACGCCGCGAAGCTGGAGGCAGGCATCCGCGCCATCTTCGCCCGCAAGGGCGGACAGGTCGTCGAAACGAACCTCGCGGCGTTCCGTGCCGGCTGCGAAGCGGCCCAAAAACAGGCAAAGCCATGAAAATACCGTTCGACAGGTCCTGCCTGCACTCCGCGCTGGAGCGGATGGACATCGCAGACATCGCGCAGGCCACGATCCGCCAGTCGGGCGACATCGCCCGCATGATGGAGCGCGACACGGGCGTGGAGTTCCTCCACCTCGAAATGGGCGTGCCGGGACTGCCGCCCGAACGGGCGGGCGTCGTGGCCGAACGCGCGGCCCTGCAGGCGGGCGTCGCGTCGCAGTATCCCAACATGTTCGGCATCCCGGAGCTCAAGACGCAGGCCTCGCGGTTCCTCAAGGCGTTCCTCGACGTCGACATCGCCCCGCAGGGCTGCATTCCGACCGTCGGATCGATGCAGGGCAGCTTCACCACCTTTCTGCTCTGCTCGCAGCTCGACCCGGCCAAAAGGAAGATTCTTTTCATCGATCCCGGATTCCCCGTGCAGCGCAGTCAGGTACGCATCCTCGGCATCCCTTCGGAATCGTTCGACATCTACGATTACAGGGACGAAAAACTGGGACCGAAGATCGAGAGTTTCCTCGCCGCGGGCGACGTGGCGGCCATCGTCTACTCGAACCCCAACAACCCGGCGTGGATCTGCCTCACGGAGGACGAACTGCGCACGATCGGGGAGCTGGCCACGCGGTACGACGCCATCGTCATCGAGGACCTCGCCTATCTCTGCATGGACTTCCGCAAACCGCTGGGACGGCCTTTCGAAGCCCCCTACCAGACTTCGGTGGCGCGTTACACAAAGAATTACATCCTGCTGGTCTCCGGATCGAAGATATTCAGCTACGCCGGGCAGCGGATCGCCGTGGCGGCGATCTCCGACACGCTTTTCCGCCGCGAATACCCGGCCCTGCGCCGGCGTTACAACATCGGACGGCTGGGCGACGCCTACGTGCTGGTCTTTCTCTACGCCGCCTCGTCCGGCACGAGCCACTCGGCACAGCACGCCCTGGCGGCGATGTTCCGCGCGGCGGCCGACGGCGAACTGGACTTCGTGGGCGAAGCCTCGGAGTACGCCCGGCGCGCCCGGCTTACCAAGGAGACGTTCCTCCGCCACGGATTCCGCATCGTCTACGACAAGGACCGCGGCGAGCAGGTCAGCGACGGATTCTTCTACACGGTCGGCTACGGCGCGATGACCAGCGCCGAACTGTTGAGCGAACTGCTGCTCTACGGCGTCTGCGCCATCTCGCTCACCTCGACCGGCAGCCGCCAGCACGGCATCCGGGTCTGCGTCTCGCAGATGAACCGCCCCGAACAATTCGAAATGCTCGAAGAACGGCTGCGGGTATTTGCCGAAAACCATAAATAAGACCACTATGCGCCTTACGACTGCCGCGGAGGCGGTAAAACTCATCCGATCCAACGACAGCGTCTACATCCAGGGCAGCACCTCGATTCCCGAAGTGCTCGTGGCGGCCATGACCGAACAGGGCTGCGAATTGGAGCATGTGACGGTCTATTCGGCCTTCGCCGTGGGAGCCTTCGACGCCCCCTACTGCCGCCCCGAATACCGCGAGTCGTTCCTCGTCAACAGTCTGTTCGTGGCCAACAATATCCGCCGGTGGCTGGCCGACGGCTACGGGCAGACCATTCCGGCCTTTCTGGGCGAAATCCCCGCGCTGTTCCGCGACGGCACGCTGCCTCTCGACGTCGCGCTCATCAACGTTTCGCCGCCCGACGCCGAAGGCTACTGCTCGTTCGGCGTCTCGGCCGACCTGGCGGTTTCGGCCGTGGAGTGCGCCAAGACCGTCATCGCACAGGTCAACAAGGCGATGCCCTACTCCTACGGCGACGCCGTGATCCACTCCTCGCGCCTGGCCGCAGCCGTAGAGGTCGACTCCCCGCTGGTGGAGGTCCCGACGGCCGTGCCCACGGAGACCGAGCTTCGGATCGGCAGCTATATCGCCGAACTGATTCCCGACGGGGCGACGTTGCAGATCGGTGTGGGCGGCATTCCGAACGCCGTGCTGGGCGCCCTCGGCGGCCACCGGCATCTGGGGCTGCACACCGAGGCGATGACCGACGGCGTACTGCCGCTGCTGGAAAGCGGCGTGATCGACAACTCGCAGAAGGCGGTGATGCCCGGCGTGACGGTGGCCTCGCTGGCCCTCGGCTCGCGCCGGCTCTACGACTTCATGGACTACCGCAAGGATCTGGTGATGAAGGATGTGGCATGGACCAACGATCCGTTCCGCATCCGGCAAAACCCGCGCGTCATGGCCATCAATTCGGCTGTCGAAGTGGACCTCACGGGACAGGTGTGCGCCGACTCGGTCGGGATGCGCATTATCTCGGGCGTGGGCGGCCAGCACGATTTCATGTACGGCGGGGCGCTGTCCGAGGGCGGCAAGACCTTCATCGCCATCCCGTCCACGACCCCCAAGGGCGAATCGAAAATCAGGGCGCTGTTGTCGCCCGGCGCAGGCGTCGTGACGACACGCCACATGGTCCAGCACGTCGTCACCGAATACGGCGTGGCGCACCTGCGGGGCCGCAACCTCGCCGAGCGCGCCCGGGCGCTGATCGCCGTGGCGCACCCCTCGGTCCGCGAGGAACTGGAACGCGCCGCGGCGCAACGCTTCGGCTACTCGTTCCTGCGGCTCAAAGCATAAACCCCGGTCCGGTTCCCCGAAAAGGCCGGGCTTTTTATAAGTAATATGTACAGGAAATACCTCTTTTTCGACCTCGACGGCACGCTGACCGACCCCATGCAGGGTATCACCCGCTCGGTGCGGTACGCCCTGCGCCACTTCGGCATCGAAGTGGCGGACCTCCGGGAATTAACCCCTTTCATCGGACCGCCGCTCGCGGACTCCTTCAAAGAACGGTACGGCATGACCGACACGGAAGCCGAGACGGCCGTCGCCAAATACCGGAAATACTATGCCCCGAAGGGCATCTTCGAGAACGAAGTCTATCCCGGAATCCCAAGCCTGCTGGCCGACACGGCCGCCGCGGGTTGCGTGAACGTGATGGCCACCTCGAAGCCGACGCCCTTCGCCCGGCAGATCGCCGCACATTTCGGCCTCGAACCCTACTTCCGGCTGATCAGCGGCAGCACGCTCGACGGCCGCCGCACGACCAAGGCCGACGTGATCCGCCACGCCCTCGGAGAGTTACAGATCGCCCCCCGCGAAGCGGTGATGATCGGCGACCGCCGCTACGACGTGGAAGGGGCCGCCGAAACGGGACTCGACTCGATCGCCGCAGCCTGGGGATACGCCCAGCCCGGCGAACTGGAAGCCGCGCACCCCGGCCGTTTCGCTCCCGATGTCGCGGCGCTCCGCCGCCTGCTTCTCGGTCCCGCCTAAAAAACGGGATTCGCAGGCGATGGCAGGCCGGAGGGCTTCGGGCCTAAACCGGCACTTATCAGATAACCCGGCAGAGCCGCTGACGATCTGTAAGCGCACCCTTATCGGGGGGGGGCAACATTTTATTGATTTTCGATAAAAATAAATTGTTTTTCACGATTTCTTTATTACCTTTGTCCCGAAGCGCGTAACAAACCGTTACCCCGGCAAACCTCACTCGGCCTGCGGACGTATGATAAAACTCGAAAACATCAACAAAACCTACAACAACGGTTCGCCCCTCCACGTACTGAAGGGCATCGACCTCGAAGTCGGCAAAGGCGAACTGGTGTCGATCATGGGTGCCTCGGGATCGGGCAAATCAACCCTGCTGAACATCCTCGGCATCCTCGACGACTACGACAGCGGGAACTACTACCTCGCAGGCCGCCTGATCAAGAACCTCAACGAAACGCAGGCCGCCGCCGCACGCAACCGGATGATCGGCTACATCTTCCAGTCGTTCAACCTGATCAACTACAAGAACGCCGTCGAGAACGTCGCCCTGCCGCTCTACTACCAGGGCGTCGCACGGCGCAAACGCAACTCCTTGGCGCTGGAATACCTCGACATGCTCGGACTGCGGGACTGGGCCGCACACATGCCCAACGAAATGTCGGGCGGCCAGAAACAGCGTGTGGCGATCGCCCGGGCGCTGATCAACCGGCCCGAAATCATCCTCGCCGACGAACCTACGGGCGCCCTGGACAGCGTCACCTCGCAGGAGGTGATGAACCTGCTGCGCAGCGTCAACGAAGACATGGGCATGACGATCATCTGCGTCACGCACGAACAGTCGATCGCCGACCAGACCGACAAGATCATCCGCCTGAAAGACGGCGTCATCAGCAGCATCGACCAAACGGGCCTCGGGAAGCGATGAGGGAACTGCTGCTGGAGATCTGGACCTCGGTGCGGCGCAACAAGCTGCGCACCTTCCTCACGGGCTTCTCGGTCGCGTGGGGCATCTTCATGCTCGTCATCCTGCTCGGCTCGGGCAACGGGCTGAAAAACGGCGTGACGGCCAACTTCGACGACTACGCCACCAACTCCATCGACCTCTACGGCGGCTGGACCTCGAAACCCTGGATGGGCTACGAAAAGGGCCGCCGCATCCGCATGCGCAACAGCGACCTGGAGATTCTCCGGCGGGAGTTCCCCGAAATCGAGGAGGTCGCCGCAAATTCGTGGCTATCGGGACACAAAGCCACTTACGGCAAGGAGTTCACCCAGGTGTGGCTGCGGGGATCGCTCCCGAAGGTGCAGCAGATCGAGGGCATCAAACTCTCGGCCGGCCGCTTCATCAACGAGGACGACGTGAAAAATTACCGCAAGACAATCGTTATCGACGAACCGATGCGCCGCCTGCTCTTCAAAGGCGGCGACCCGCTGGGCAAGCAGGTCAAGGTCGGCAAGTCGATCTATACGGTGGTGGGCGTCGAAAAAGGCGACGCCCAGCGCAACAACTCCTCGTGCTATATCCCCCTCACGACCGGACAACTCATTTACAAAGGCAACGACCCGATCGTCAACAATGCCATCCTGACCCTGCGGGGCATCGACACCGACGAACAGATGGAAGATTTCGAAAACCGTCTGATTCGCCGCCTCTCCGTCGAACACCATTTCGCCCCGGACGACAGGAGCGCCATCTGGATCCGGAACACCATGGAGCAGTACAAGAGCATGATGGTGGTTTTCGGCGGCATCAACCTTTTCGTGTGGATCATCGGACTGGGCACGCTGCTGGCCGGCATCGTCGGCGTGAGCAACATCATGCTGGTGACCGTCACCGAGCGCACCGCCGAATTCGGCATCCGCAAGGCCCTCGGGGCCAAACCCGCGTCGATCATCCGCCTGATCCTCGCCGAATCGGTGATGATCACCGCGGCGTTCGGCTACATGGGCATGGTGCTCGGCGTGGCGGTCATGGAGGCCGTCAACCACCTGCTCAACCAGACCCCCGTCGAGCAGACGGAACACGGCATGAACTCGGTGTTCCTCGACCCGACGCTCGACCTGGGCGTGGCGGTGAGCGCCACGCTGGTGTTGGTCGCCGCAGGGCTGATCGCCGGTTACATCCCGGCCTACCGCGCGGCGCAGCTGAAAACGATCGACGCATTGAGATATAACAAATAAAACCGACAGATATTTCGATGCACCATCGCTTTCAACCGCTTCCGTTGCCGCCTGCGGCGTCATTTACAAGTATGACCCCACCCCGACCCTCCTTCAGGGAGGGAGATGGCGTCCGCTTCCGACAGTCGGTACGATTTGGTACAAGGTACAATAAAGTATAGAGCAGCCTAATAAATTACAAAGACCCATGTCCTTTTTCGACACAGACCGTTGGAACGAAATCTGGCAGACCATCGCCCGGAACCGCAAGCGCAGCATCATGACCGCGCTGGGGGTCTTCTGGGGCATCTTCATGCTCACGGTGATGCTGGGCGCCGGCATGGGTCTCGGACGCCTGTTCCGGGCACAGCTGGGCGACATGTCGACCAACACGCTGCTCATGCAGCCCGAACAGACGGGAATTCCCTACAAGGGCATGCCCAAAAACCGCTGGTGGAGGATGGACAACGAAGACGTGGAGGCCGTCAAGAAACAGCCCGAAGTGTTGTACGCCTCGGCCGTATTCTGGGGCGACGAAGTGCATTGCAGCTACCGCGAACACAAAGGCGACTACTCGCTGATGGGCTACACGCCCGACTACCAGAAGATCAACCCGCAGAAAATCCTCCACGGCCGTTTCATCAACGAGGTGGACATGGTGCAGAAACGCAAGGTCTGCGTCATCGGCACGCAGATCGCGAAAGACCTGTTCCCGGGCGAACAGGACCCGACAGGCAAGGTGATCAAGATGAACAATGCCTATTTTCGGGTGATCGGCGTGTTGCGCAAGCAGAGTACGGCCATGTCGTTCAGCGATGTCGAAAACACGGCCGTCGTGCCCGTATCTCTGGCGCAGCAGATGTACGGCGGCGGCAACCGGATCCACATGCTCGCCGTGGCGGGCCGCGACGACACACCCAGCAAGGAGGTCGAAAAGGCGTGCCGCGAGGCCGTGTTCGCCCGCCACATCATCTCGCCCGACGACGAGAAGGCCGTCTGGACGATGGCCACGGCCGAGATGTTCGACAAGGTGATGGGACTTTTTCGCGGCATTGCGTGGCTGACGTGGTTCGTGGGACTCGGCACGCTGCTGGCGGGCATCGTCGGCGTGAGCAACATCATGCTGGTGCTCGTCAAGGAGCGCACGCAGGAGATCGGCATCCGCCGCGCACTGGGCGCCCCGCCGCGGGCCATCATCTCGCAGATCCTCTCCGAAAGCTTCGTGCTGGCCTTCATTGCGGGCGTACTGGGGCTGACGGCGGCCGTGGGGCTGCTGTCGGTGGTCGACTCGATCTACTACCAGGCGGTCACCGTGGCGCAGGACGGATTCGAAATATCGTGGATGATCTCCTTCGGCACGGGCATCGCGGCGCTGGCGATCCTCGTGGCGGGCAGCCTGCTGGCGGGTGTCATCCCCGCGACCCGCGCCCTGCGGATCAAGGCGGTGGACGCCATACGCGAAGAATAGAACTGAAAATTAAAAACCATATTTGCGGCTATGAAAAAGTTTCTGAAGATTTTTGCCGGAGTGCTCTTTGCAGCGCTCTTACTGGGAACCTTCTGGTTTCTGTGGCAAAAGACCCGTCCGGTGAAGGTCGTCTACACGATCGTGGAGCCGAAACTGGACACGCTCAAACAGTTCGTGGTGGCCACGGGCAAGGTAGAACCCCGCGACGAGGTGATGATCAAACCCCAGATTTCGGGCATCATCTCCGACGTTTACAAAGAGGCCGGGCAGCTCGTCCGCAAGGGCGAGGTGATCGCCACGGTGAAGGTCGTGCCCGAAATGGGCCAGCTGTCGAGCGCCGAATCGCGCGTCTCGGTGGCCGAAATCTCGCTGGCGCAGACCCGCCGCGAGTACGACCGCACGAAGGCCCTCCACGAAAATGGCGTCGTCTCGGACGAGGAGGCGGAGCAGGGCCGCACGGCCCTCGACAAGGCCGAAGAGGAGCTGCAAAACGCCCGGGAGAACCTGGAGATCGTGAAGAACGGCATTTCGAGTCGCTTCAAGGAGTTGAGCAACACGCAGATTCGCTCGACGATCGACGGCATGATCCTCGACGTGCCGATCAAGGTCGGCAACTCGGTGATCCAGGCCAACACGTTCAACGACGGCACGACGATCGCCACCGTGGCCGACATGTCGAACATGCTCTTCCGGGGCAACGTCGACGAGACGGACGTGGGCAAACTGCACGAAGGCATGCCCGTCAAACTCACCATCGGCGCCCTGCAGAACGTCGAACTCGACGCCACGCTGGAGTACGTGTCGCCCAAGGCCACGGAGGACAACGGCGTGATCCTGTTCGAGGTCAAGGCCGCCGTGAGAATTCCCGCCGACGTCTTCGTACGCGCCGGGTACAGCGCCAACGCCAGCGTGATGATCCAGAGCCGCGAAGGGGTGCTCACCCTCCCGGAGAGCACCGTGGAGTTCGAGGGCGACAAAACCTACGTACACATGCTCACCAGCGCCGAAGGGGCCGAGGAGCAGACCTTCGACAAGCACGAGGTGAAAATCGGCCTTTCGGACGGCATGAACATCGAGATCACCGAAGGCGTGGCCGCCGGAGACAAGATCCGCGGCGTCAAGGAGGAGAAGAAGAAAAAGTAACCGCAAAAACACCGCAGCATGAAAACCGGCATCCTACTCGCCGCCCTGTGCGCCGCCGCAACGGCGGTCTGCGCGCAGAACGCATCCCTGAAAAACGCCGAACCGGTACTGCTTCCGGATACACCCGTGATTGCGGAACCGACCGAACCGGCGCCGGGTGCGGCATGGTCGCTCGACGACTGTATCGGCTACGCTCTGCACAACAACATCAGCGTACAGCAGCGGGCGCTGCAAATCGAACGCAACAGCATCGATCTCTCGACTTCCCGGTTCAGCCGCCTGCCCAGCCTGAACGCTTCGGCCGGCGCCGACGCCTCGTTCGGCCGCGTGCTTTCGAGCGACAACACCTATAAGGAGAAGAACCAGACCTCGGGATCGCTCAACGTCTCGGCCTCCATGCCGCTTTTCCAGGGCATGCGCATCAACCGCCAGATCAAGGCCGGGAAACTGAACCTCGCGGCCGCGGTGCAGGACCTGGAAAAAGCCCGCGAGGACGTGTCGATCAACATCATGACACTCTATCTCGACGTACTCTACAACAAGGAACTGGTCGGCGTGGCCGAACGCCAGCTGGCGTTGAGCACGCAGCAGGCCGCGCGCAGCCGTGCGCTGGCCGCCGCGGGCAAGCAGCCCGAATCGGCCGTCTACGAGAGCGATGCCCTCGAGGCCAAAGACCGGCTGACGCTCACCCAGGCCCGCAACGACCTGCGGCTGGCCCTGCTCGATTTAAGCCAGGCCCTCAACCGCGAGAGCGCCGCAGGATTCGACATCGTAGAGCCTGCGCTCGACAGCATGACCCTCGCTTCGCTCCACCGCCTCGGCTCGGTGGAAGACGTATACGCCTACGCCGCCGAGAACCGGCCGCACATCCGCGCGGAACGGCTGCGGCTCGAAGGCTCGGAACATTCGGTCGCCGTAGCCCGCGCGGACCTCTATCCGTCGCTGTCGCTGTCGGGCGGATACGGCACGGGAATTTACAGCGCCGACAAGGACAAATTCTGGGCGCAGATGCGCCATAACAGCCGCGAATACGTCGGCGTCTCGCTCGACATCCCGATCTTCAACCGCCGGGCCGCGCGCAACAACATCAGCAAGGCGCAGATCGCCGTGCGCAGCCAGCAGCTCGCCGTCACCGAAGCCGAACGCGACCTGCGCAAGCAGATCGAGCAGGCATGGTACAACGCCGACGCCGCCTATGCCAAATACCACTCGGCGGAGGCCGCCTCGGCCTCGGCGAAGGTGGCGTTCGCCTACGAGGAGCAGAAAGCCGAAGCCGGCAGGTCGACGATCTTCGACTTCAACGACGCCAAGACACGCATGGAAAAGGCCGAATCCGAAGCCGTGCAGGCCAAATACGAGTTCGTTTTCCGTTCGAAGGTTCTCGATTTCTACCGCGGAAAACCGTTGCAACTCTGAAAAAAGGGAATTTTAATATACGAATTCAAACAAAGAGGATGACCTGAAACGGTCACCCTCACTGCTACCCGGAACACCAGGTCCCTGAAGAATCCAGGCGGCTGCCGGATTGAATCCCGGACCTCCTCCGGCGGAAAAGTCCTTCGTGCGTCACTGATGATCTGTGTTTATCCCAGCAGTACAAAAGTAAACAAATTATCCCAGCCCGCAATAGGCGGGGCGTTTTTGTAATAAGGCTCGACCAAAATGTCATACCCCGAAAAGGCAAAATAATACGCCCGGACGCATACGAACCACTTTTCGTTCTGCAAAAAAGCGGCAATCCGGAAAATTTGACCTACTTTTGCAACGGTTTCAACAGTTGAAAGGATGGAATGGCTTAAAGAATTGCTCGTCGAGCACTCGGCTTTGCAGGCCGTCGTGGTGATTTCGCTCATCTCGACGATCGGTATCGGACTGGGAAAGATCCACTTCTTCGGGATCTCGCTCGGCACGGCCTTCATCTTCTTCGTGGGCATTCTGGCCGGGCATTTCGGCCTCTCGCTCGACCCGGCGATGCTGACCTACGCCGAAAGTTTCGGACTGGTGATCTTCGTCTACGCTCTCGGTTTGCAGGTGGGACCGGGTTTCTTCAGTTCGATGCGCGCCGACGGACTGCGGCTCGTCTCCCCCGCCATCGCCATCGTGCTGCTCGGAACGGCCCTGGCCATGGCGATGAGCTGCGCCTTCGGGGTCTCGATGCCCGACATGTCGGGCATTCTGTGCGGCGCGACGACCAACACCCCGGCGCTGGGCGCCGCGCAGCAGACGCTGCAACAAATGGGCATCGACGCCAACGGAGCTGCGCTGAGCTGCGCCGTGGCCTACCCGCTGGGCGTCGTGGGCGTGATTCTGGCCGTGGTCTTCCTGCGCAAGCTCTTCGTGCGCCCTTGCGACATGCCGGGACCCGACGCCGAGCACCGCAAGAACGTCTTCATCGCCAGCTACCACCTCACCAATCCCGCGGTCTTCGGCAAGAGCGTCCACGAAATCGCGACGCAGAGCCACCACCATTTCGTCATCTCGCGCCTGTGGCGCGACGGCCGGGTTTCGATCCCCACCTCGGACAAGACCCTGCAGGAGAACGACGTGATCCTGGTCATCACCACGCCCGGCGAAGCCGACGCCCTGCGGCTGATCTTCGGCGAACAGGAGACCAAGGACTGGAACACGGAAAACATCGACTGGAACGCCGTCGACAGCCAGCTCATCTCGCAGCGCATCCTCGTGACGCGCCCCGAAATCAACGGCAAGAAACTCTCGCAGCTGCGCCTGCGGAATACCTACGGCATCAACATCAGCCGCGTCTACCGCTCGGGCGTGCAGCTGCTGGCCACCCCCGACCTGCGTTTGCAGCTGGGCGACCGTCTGACCGTGGTGGGCGAGGCGGAGGCGATCCGCAACGTCGAGAAAATCCTCGGCAACGCCGTCAAAAGCCTCAACGAACCCAACCTCGCAGCGGTGTTCATCGGCCTGATCCTCGGCCTCACGCTGGGGAGCATCCCCGTGGCGATCCCCGGGATTTCGATTCCCGTGAAACTGGGCCTCGCGGGCGGCCCGATCATCGTCGGCATCCTGATCGGCACGTTCGGGCCCCGGCTCCACATGATCACCTACACCACCCAAAGCGCCAACCTGATGCTGCGCGCGCTGGGCCTTTCGATGTACCTCGCATGCCTCGGGCTGGATGCCGGAACACACTTCTTCGAAACCGTCATGCGTCCCGAGGGAGCCTTGTGGCTCGGCATCGGATTCGCACTGACGTTCGTGCCGGTGGTGCTGGTGGGGCTGTTCGCCCTGCGGGTGCTGAAGGTCGACTTCGGATCGGTCTCGGGACTGCTGTGCGGCAGCATGGCCAACCCGATGGCGCTCAACTACGTGAACGACACGATCGAAGGCGACAACCCCTCCGTATCCTACGCCACGGTCTATCCCGTGTGCATGTTCCTGCGCGTGATCATCATTCAGGTGATGCTGATGCTGGTGCTTTAGCCTCTTCCGAAGCGGGCTGTTCCGCCTGCGGCTTTTGCGGGACGGACGGCGGCGTCTGCGACGGCGTCTGTGCAGCTTGTGGAGCGGAAGGCGGCGGCGTTTGCGGCGGCATCTGTGCGTTCTGCGAAAACGCATTGCGCAGCGAGGCGACATCCTCACCCGACGGATTCTGGAAGACCCGCAGCCCGAATTCGGGAATCACGGCCAGCACATGGTCGAAGACATCCGACTGAATTCCTTCGTAATCCACCCACACGACCGTGTCGGTAAAGAAATAGAGCTGCATCGGAAGCCCCGTTTCGGTGGGCTGCAACTGCCGCACCATCAGCGTCATATCCTTGTTCACCGGGACCTCGCTCCGGAGGTAGCGGACCAGGTAGGCCCGGAAAACCCCGAGGTTGGTCTGATGCAGGCCGTTGATCCGCCGTTCTCCGGAGCCGATGCCGTGCGCGGCGTTGTACTCCTCGACACGGCGTTCGGTCTGATCGACGTAGTCGCGGATCAGGTCGATCGTGCGGTAGTGGTCCAGCATCTCGGGCGTACAGAAACGCACGCTCGTCATGTCGATCGCCACCGAGCGCATCACGCGCCGCCCGCCCGAAAGCTGCATGGCATGCCAGTTGGTGAACGAATCGGTCGTCAGCAGATAGGGCGGCAGCATGACGAGCGTGTTGTCCCAGTTGCGGATCTTGACCGTCGTCAGCGACACCTCCTCGACGTTGCCGTCGGCCCCGTACTTGGGGACCGAAATCCAGTCCCCGACCTTGAGCATGTCGTTGGCCGCGAGCTGGATGCCCGAGACGAAGCCGAGGATGCTGTCGCGGAAAATCAGCATCAGCACGGCTGCCGAGGCGCCCAGCCCCGTCAGCAGAATGGCGGGCGACTTGTCGAGCAGGATCGAAATAATCAGGATCGTGCAGATCAGCAGCGCGATGCCCTGCGCCGTCTGCCGCAGGCCCTTGATGGGTTTGTTCTGCCAGGCAGGGCGTGCTGCGGCGATGCGGAAGGCGGCATAGAGCAGCGCGTTGACGAAGCGGAAAACCGAAAAGACGATATAGGCCTGCATGAGCCGCAGGACGATGACGCGCCCGGTGGATTTCTCCTCGAAGACCACCGGGAGCACGACGGCCAGCAGGATAGCACTCAAAATATGGCACATGCACCGGAGAACCGGAACGCTGAAAAGCGTATCGTCCCACTTGGCCCGGGTGCGCTCCACCAGCCGGCGCACTCCGCGCACGATTCCCAGCTGCAACAGCAGGTCGAAAACCACGGCGGCCAGCACCACAAGCACGAAAGCCGCCCAGCGGTCGAGCGTATCGCTGGCGGCCGAAGTCAGGCCCAGCCATTCGAGCAGGGCGTGCGTCCAACGTTTCAGAAGTGTCTGCATGTACGTACCCGTATCAATTTTCGGGCCTCAACCGCAGCGGCGGCCGAAAACCCGGAAACGACGCCGGTACGGACAACGGGGTTACCCGAGAATCAACCCGACCTCGCCCTCGAAGTTAGGCGTGAAGAGGCCCCGTCCGAGGTTTTCGCGGATTTCGTCCGGAGACCAGAAACGCCCGCCGTCGAGTTCTCCGCTCGGGCGGACCACCCCGTCGTAGACCGTGCGGAAGACATGGACCAGCTCGTATTCGCACTCCGAGCGGAACGGATAGACCGCGACCGCCCCGGGCACGAAATCCGTGATGCCCAGCTCCTCGCGCACCTCGCGCCGCAGGGCCTCGCCGACGGTTTCGCCGTAGTCCACATGGCCGCCCACGGCCGTATCCCAGCGTCCGGGCTGGATGTCCTTCCATGCGGGGCGTTTTTGCAGGTAGAGTTCACCCCGCGAATTGAAGACGTGGAGATGCACCACCGGGTGCAGGAGCATCGATCCGCCGTGGCACTCGCCGCGCGAGGCTTTGCCGACGACGTTTCCCGCCGTGTCGACCACGGGAAAGAGTTCTTCGCTGTTATCGCAGTTCATGTCGGGGATATTTCCGGATGTAGACGATGACGGCCAGCATGCCCAGCAGCACGAAGGCCGCGCCCGGCAGGGCCGTGTACCGGTAACCGAGTTTATGGTCGATCGGCAGGCCGCCGCAGAAGGCACCCAGCGCATTGCCGAGGTTGAAGGCCACCTGCACGAGAGCCGCGCCGAGCATCTCGCCGCCCCGCGAGTTTTCGAGGATCAGCAGCTGCTGGGGCGACGACACGCAGAACAGGCACGCCGTCGTGAGGCACATCAGCGTCACCGAGAGGGACGGAATATGCGCCCCGAAAAAGATACCGACGAGTGCGAGAACGGCCACGCCGAGCGTGAAGCGCACGACCTTCTCGGGCGTGAAGCGGTCGGCATAGTGGCCTCCGACGATGTTGCCGGCGAACATGCCGAAACCGGCCAGCATGATGATCAGCGTCAGGTCCTCGGGGCGAAACCCCGAGGTGTGGACCATCAGCGGACTGACGTAGCTGTACCAGCAGAAGATGCCGCCGTTGCCGAGCATCACCGAGAGGAGCACCAGCCACGGGGCGAACTTTTTCAGAAAGCCGAACTGCCCTTTAAGCCCCGTGTCGGGCAGAGCCGGAAGGGCGGGGACCCAGAGTTTCACGAGCAGCAGCGCCACGGCGCCCCACACGGCGACGATACCGAACGTGGCGCGCCACGTCACGGCCCCGCTGATGTAGGTTCCCAGCGGCACGCCGAACAGATTGGCGACGGTCATTCCGACGACCATGATCGACACTGCTTCGGCGCGTTTCCCCTTGTCGGCGACGCGCTCGGCGACGATCGACCCCACGCCGAAAAAGGCCCCGTGGGGAAGTCCCGAGATGAAGCGCATGGCCACCAGCGTCCAGTAGTTCGGCGCGAGGGCCGCGCAGGCGTTGCCGACGATAATCAGCGTCACGAGGGCCAGCAGGATGTGCTTCAGCGGGCGGGTGCGGGCTACGAGGACCGTGAGCGGTGCGCCGAAGCAGACGCCCAGCGCATAGGCGGAGATCAGGTGTCCGGCCTCCGGAATCGTAACCCCGAGGCTGCGGGCAATGTCGGGCAGAATGCCCATCATCACGAACTCCGCCATTCCGAGCGCAAGCGTTCCGAATGCCAGAGCGATCAAACTTTTCTTCATCGGACCGGAATCATTAATTTTCCAACGGGCTGCAAAAATAGCACAAAAAAGGTGAAAAGTTTTTGCCTCTTTTCACCTTTTTCCAATTTTTCAGAGTTTGGGTCCCGACTCCCGCGGCTGGCCCACTTCGAAGCCCAGCGCCCGCATCCACTCCACGGTGGCGGCATCGACCTGATCGTTCCGGTCGGCCCAGCGGCGCTCCTCGATCAGTTGCTTCTTACGCTCCTCCAGGGCTTTCAGCAGCGGGAAATCCGGATGTGCGAGATGCGTCTTCTCCTCACGCTGCGAGGGCCGGATCCTGCGGTCGAAGACCGCGTCCTGCGTCGGACGCCGCGCACCCTCCCACTTGAACCCCTTGAGGTAAAGCTCCTGGTCGGCGGGAATCTTGTCCATCGGGTAGATGTTCCAGTCGGGGTCCTTGCGGTAGACGATCGTCACGACCTGCTTGTCCTCGATGTAGAACGAACAGTCGCCGCTCTCGATGACGCCCATGCCCGTGATCTCGGGCGGCTCGCCGTCCTGCATGTAGTAGATCGTCTGGGCATTGCCGTTCACGTCGTTGCGGTAGATCTGATTGTCGCGGAACCACGCCGTCATCTGCTTGCCCGCCACCTGGTTGTAATGGACCGTATCGAGCTGGGAGACCATCATCGGAGTGCCGATGAACTCGGCGCGCGTGATCTGCTGGTTCTCGGTGAATATATCCATCACGTCGGAGGTGATCTGGTTGCCCTGGTTCCACAGCACGGGGTCGATGTAGAGATGAATCGTCGAATCGGTGCTGATGGCCGTCATCGAGTCGCATACGGCCTGGAAATCGGAACGGAAAATGCGCACATTGCGGAAACCCTTCATCAGGCGGTAAACCGAGTCGGCGGAGTCGGTGAGCGAATCGACCGAGTCGGCCGGAATCTGCATCGCCAGCGAGTCGGCGGCCAGCGAATCGGACATCTGCAACAGCAGCGAATCCATCTCCCGGTCGTTGCGGGCGATCAGCGAGTCGATCTCGCGCAGGGCCGTGGAATCGACCGGAATCACCTTGCCCTTGCGGGCGGCACGGGCCTGGCGGGCGCGGAGTTTCGACTCGGCCTTGAGTTTGCGCGCAGCGAGGCGCCGCTCCTCCCGCTCCTTCTGGGCCAGCAGTTTGGCCGTTGTCTTCTCCTGGCGTTTCCGGGCGATCTCCTCCAGTTTTTCCTTCTTGGCCTTGGCGGCCGCGGCCTTTTGAGCCGCTTTCAGCTTGGCGGCCTGCTCCTTGAGGTAGGCTTTCCGGGCATCGCCGACCAGCGTATCGAGCGGATTGACGGCCGGAACGGCCAGCGAATCGGGAACGGAAACGCCCTGCAACGAATCGGGGACCTCCTGCCGGGCCAGCGAATCCGGCCCTGCGGCGTCTTCCGGCGAACCGGAACCGGCATCCGGAACGCGGGGCCTTCCGAGCGAATCCACAGCAGGATGGCCTCCGGAAACTCCCCCGGCCGGGTGGTGCGGCGTCCCGAGAACGGCTGAATCGGCTTTCAGGCGCGCCAGCGAGTCGGCTTTGGCCGCGGCAGCGGCACGGCGCAGCGCGTTTTCATTGATCGTGAAGAGGTACATCGAGTCGGCGCGCATGAAAAGCGAGTCACCCTGCGAAAGGTCGTAACTCACCACCGCGGGACGGCGCGTGAGAAACGCATTGCCCGGCTCCTTCCAGTACTCGCCGTAGTCCCCGAAGGCGATCACCTTGTGTTCGGCGTCGTCCAGCTGCAGATCGCGCCGCAGGATCACATGGTCCTCGGCGCGGTAGTAATGGAGGCTGTCGCTCCAGATCTCCTGTTTTTCGGTCAGAATATAGCCGTTGCGCGTCACGATGTAGAGCGTGTCGGCCTTGTCGTAGGAACCGCGGTCGGCATAGAGATAGTCGCCGTCCTTGTTCCAGATGTTGGTACGCTCGAAGAAAAAGGCATTGTCGGTAGCCATGTTGTAAACCACCGAATCGCCCTTGAGTTCGTATTCGTCGTTGCGCATTTCGACGCGGTCGACGGCGATCAGCTCCTTCGTATCGGCATAGTAGTAGCCGCGGACCGATTCGAGCAGGTTCTCGCGGTTGAGCATCACCCCGCCGTCGGCGAATTCGCCGACGTTCTCCTTGGTGTTGAACAGGAATTTATAGGTGTAGAGCGTGGCGTCGCCGTCGACGACCTTGACGATGTCGGAGTAGACCCGCGCCTCGTTCAGCTCGCCGTCGTACTCGGCCCTGTCGCCGTAAATATAAGTGGTATTCTTGTTGATCAGCACGTGGCCGAAGAACTCGATGCGCATATCGGAGTAGCGCACGGCCGAGTCGCACGTGATGACGGCGCCGTTGTGCTGTGCGGCGAAGTTCCCCACCAGGAAAACCACCGAATCGCCCGGGGCGATAGGTCCCATCAGGTCCGATTTGAGGTCGATGAGCTTTTTCTCGCCCTCCGGCTCCGGAGCCTGCATGCCGCCGCGCGCCGCAACCACGGCGGCGGCCAACACCACGACGGCTATGGACAAGAGCCTGCGCACGGCCTATTTCACCCAGTGTTTGTTCTCGAACTCCCCGTTGCGGAATTCGGGCGAGATATAGACGTACATGCCGTCGATCTTCTTCGAAAGCCACTCCTTGAAGACCCGCTCCTGCTTGTCCTGCAGGGCCATCTCTTCGAGCCGCAGGTAGTCCTCGTTGAGCGAAGCCGTATGCGTGGGGATCACCTCGACCAGCTTGACGATCTTGGCCATCTGGTTGCCGAGCATGTCTTCGGTGAGGTAGGCCTCCGAAATCTCACCGGGTTTGAGCCGGTTCAGGGCGTTGTAGTCGTCGAGGCTCTTGAAACGGCCGAAGTCCTCCTTGAGGAATTTCGTGACGGTCAGTTTGGCGTCGAAGGCGTTGAAACGCTCCAGGATGTCGTGGTTCGAGACGATACCGCCGTTCATCTTCGACTGCGCGTCGTCCGAATGGAGCAGCGCGGCCTTCTCGAAAGTGATCGAATCCTTGCGGATCACCTTCACCAGGCTGTCGAGCGTATTGAGCGAACCGCTCAACTCCTCGGTCGTATAGACCGGGCGCAGCAGGATATGGCGGAAATGGTAGAGCCGGCCGCGCTTGTCCAGAAGCTGGATGATGTGGAAGCCGAACTGCGACTCGACCACCTCGGAGATCTGGCCGGGGCGCATCTTCTCCAGCGCCGCGCCGAATGCTGGGTCGAGCTGTTCGATCGTCGAAGGGTCCATCTCGCCGCCCCGCATCATCGTGCCGGGATCCTGCGAATACATGCGGGCGAGATTTTCGAACTTGGCCTTGCCCGTGATCACGCGTTCGCGCATGTCGATCAGCCGTTCGCGCGTGCGCTGCTTGGCGGCGGTCATCGACTTGGGGAACTTGGTGATCTGCGCATAGACATACTGATCGGCGACGAGCGGCAGGCTGTCCTTCGAGATCGACTTGTAGAAACGCTCCACCTCGCCCGGGATCACCGACACCTTGTCGACCACCTCGTTCTGCATGGAGTTGGCATAGGCCTGCTCCTCGTAACGCTGACGCATGATTTCGCGGATGTTGAAGATCGGCATGTGGTGCTTGGCTTCGAGCCGGGTGATCGACCCTTCGGCCTCGACCATCTGCTGCACCTGCTCCTCGACACGCGCCATGATGTCGGCGTCGTTGACCTTCACAGAGTCGATCTGCGCCTGGTTGTAGAGCAGCTTCTGGGTCATCAGCGCTTCGAGCGCCTCGTTCATCGGGTCGCGGTCGGAAGTGTACCCCTCCTGGCGGCGCTGTTCCGTCAGCTGGCGCGCATAGTCGTCCACCTCGGAGTAGAGGATCGACGATCCGCCCACCACGGCCACCACCTTGTCGAGCATCACCTGTCGTTTCTGCGCAAGGGCGCCTGCGAACAACAGGGCGAGCGCCGCGGCCATCATAGCTTTTTTCAACATCTTGGTTTCGTTTATCGTTTTATTTTATTCGTCTTTCTTCGGTTTCTCGTCGGCGAAAATCCTCACCTCGCCCATCTCCGCGGCCCGGGTGCAAAGCTCCTCCTCGTGCGAGCGGATGATCTCGCCCTTGCGCTGGTTGAACAGGATGCGGCGGATCGTCCCGCGCAGCCGTTCGAGCGGAATCGGCTCGCCCTCGCGCAGCACGGCGTCGATCTGGAAATAGTAGCGCGCATGGCTGTCGCGCATCTCCTGCACGGCATTGGTCGCCAGCACCGAGTCGTAACTTTGCGAACGCAGCGTCGGGAGGTAGCTCAAAAACTCCGGGAAGTCGATCCACTGGTCGCGGAAATCGTCCACCGTGAAGTCGTTCTTTTCACAGATGTCCCTGAAATCCTGCTGCTGCGCCTCCGACCTGGCCCCCATCAGCGTCTTGAGCTTCGCGGCCTGCCGGTATCCCTCGCCGAAACGGACGATGCGCCCCTTGACGATCGTGCGGTCGAGCTTGAAGTCGGCCTTGTGGGCGTTGTAGTAGGCCGCGATCTCGTCGGCGGTGAACACCGTATCGATCGAACGGTCGACGTAATGCTGGTCCAACTGGCGGATCAGCAGCGCCTGACGGTACTCCTCCACCATCTTGTCGATGTCGCCCGCCGAAGAGGAAAAGAGCGTCTCCGCCTCCTGGAGTTTGAGCTGCTTGAGCACCCAGCGGTCGATGTAAACCTTCATGAAGGCCGCGCTGTCGTCGCCCGAAAGCCCCTGCGGGACCACCGACCGCACGTCGCCCAGCCGCAGGTCCTTGCCGCCGGCCCGCGCGATGGTCGTGTCGCCGGCGAAATAACGCGGCAGCTCCCGGCAGCCCGCCAGCAGCAGCACACCCGCCGCGACCGCTATTTTCGCTCGCAAATTCATATTCCGAAGGGCAAAGATAGAAAATTAACGTAAGTTCGACGAATTTTTGCTTATACTATTTTTCAAGAGTCACAACGCTCCGTAGAACTCGTCGAACTCCTGTTACGGCGTTAAAAACACCGGATTCAACATTTAAAATTCCTCTAAATCTCCCTTTGTTAAGGGAGACTTGAATCCTGGGTCTCATCCGATTTCCTGTAAAGAACGCACATCACCGGCGGATTATTACGCCGCGGACGGATTTTTCTCCGCCTCCTTCATGCGCCGCAGCGTGCGCACCATCATATAGCCCGACACGGCGGAGAGCGCCAGCGCCGCGATGTAAATCAGCACGTAAAGCGTCCGGCTGCCCACCAGGTCGATCAGCAGCGCATTGCCGTGCCCGGTGGCCAGCGCCAGATAGGCCACGGCGTTGTTCAGCGCATGGAGGATCATCACTGACCACAGCGAATCGGTCGCCAGGTAAACGTAGCCGAGCACCAGGCCGATGACCGTGGCGTTGATCACCTGCACGGGCTGACCGTGCAGCACGCCGAAGAAGAGCGACGAAACGAGCCACGCGGTGGTCACGCCGAACTTGCCGCGCAGCGACCCCAGCACGACGCCGCGGCAGATCAGTTCCTCGAATATCGGGGCGAAGATCACCAGCGAGAGGATGGTCCAGAATCCGCGGCCCACTTCGAGCGACAGCTCGGGCATCAGCCGCAGCAGGGGTTCGAGCACCACGCCGACGGCGAAGATCAGCACGAAAGCCCACAGCAGCAGCGCGGGGTTCAGCCCCCGGGCCGAGAAACGCGCCCACGGACCGCTGCCGCCACGCGCACGCCGGTAGTAGAGGATGCCGGCAAGCGTGATCGACATCGAGCAGAAATAGAGCGCCGCCATCACCTTGCCCAGCGCGGCCGGTTCCAGCGATTTGAAATCAAGCCCGTGTCCGGCGAAAAGCAGGAAGACCATCGCTGCGGTCCCCACGACGATCTGCGCCCCGAAGGCGATGCCCAGCATGGCGAACAGGTCGCCCACGGTCGGGAATTTCCGGCGGCCCGGACGCAGCTCCGCCGCCGGGACTGCGGACTGCCGTTCCGGAGCTGCGGACTCCGCCGCGGAAGCCGGCGTTTTTTTTTCTTCCATAATATCGTGTAGCTATCAATTCATTCCGACCGTAAAGATAAGCATTTTTCCGCTACGGTTATGGATTTCCATTTAATTTCACTAAATTTGCCTGCTTATAAACCGAATTCAAACATGGCAAAGGTAATCGCATTGGCCAATCAGAAAGGCGGCGTGGGCAAGACCACGACGGCCATCAATTTAGCGGCTTCGCTGGCTCTGCTGGGCAAGAAGGTGCTGCTGCTGGACGCCGATCCGCAGGCGAACGCCACCTCGGGACTGGGCTTCGACATCAACCTCGAAGGCATCTACGAGTGCATCGCCGGACAGAAACAGGCCGACGAAGTGCTCCTCCAAAGTCCCGACGTGAAAAACCTCTGGGTGCTGCCCTCGTCGATCGACCTGGTGGCCGCCGACACCGAACTGCCGAAGATGGAGAACGCCCACCACGTGATGAAACGCATCGTCGACTCGGTGCGCGGGAAGTTCGACTACATCTTCATCGACTGCTCGCCGTCGCTGGGCTACACCACGGTCAACATCCTCACGGCCGCCGACACGGTGCTGATCCCCGTGCAGTGCGAATACCTCGCCTTGGAAGGGCTTTCCAAACTGCTCAACACCATCCGCAAGGTCAAGTCGGGACTGAACCCCGACCTCGACATCGAGGGCTTCCTGCTGACGATGTACATGCGCAACCGCCTGAACAACCAGGTGGTAACCGAGGTCCGCGAGCACTTCGGCCCCCTGGCCTACGACACAATAATCCAGCGCAATATCCGTTTGGGAGAAGCGCCCTCGCACGGAAAACCCGTGATGCTTTACGATGCCGGGGCCGTCGGCTCGGAAAACTACCTGGCCTTGGCCCGGGAGTTCCTCAAACGCAACCGCAAACGCAGCAAATAAACGAATACAGATATGAAACAGAAGGGATTAGGACGCGGACTCGACGCCATTTTCGGCAGCGACCCCGTGGATGCCAAGCTCAAACCGATGAGCCAGATGGCCGAAATCGAAATCGCCGACATCATACCCAACCCCACGCAGCCGCGCACGCAGTTCGACGAGGAGGCTCTGGACGAACTGGCCGACTCGATCCGCCAGCTGGGCGTCATCCAGCCCGTGACGGTGAAGAAGGGCGACGGCGGCAAATACGTCATCATCAGCGGCGAACGCCGCTGGCGGGCCGCGCAGAGGGCCGACCTGAAGACCCTCCCGGCCTATATCCGCGAGGTGGACGACGAGAACCTGCACGCCATGGCCCTCGTGGAGAACATCCAGCGGCAGGACCTCAACGCCATCGAAATCGCGCTGGGCATGCAGCGCCTGATCGACGAGTGCAACCTCACGCAGGACGCCCTGTCGGAGAAGGTAGGCAAGAAGCGTTCGTCGGTGTCGAACTACCTGCGCCTGCTGAAACTCCCCGACGAGGTGCAGTTGGCCCTGAAGGAGGGGCTGATCTCGATGGGACACGCCAAAGCCATCGCCGGGGCGCCCGCCGACCAGCAGCTGCGGGTGTTGAAAAAGTGCATCAAGAAAGGCCTTTCGGTCCGCCAGGTCGAGGAGCTGGTCCGCGCGCTCTCCGAAGTTCCGGGCAAAGAGGCACAGAATGTGGAGGACGAAGAGTATCCCGAAAGCTACCTGAAACTGGTCGAGCAGCTCGAAAAGTTCTTTTCGCAGGAAATTTCGATCAAACGCGCGAAAAACGGCGGCGGCAAGATCGTCATCGGCTTCACGGACGACAGGGACATCGAGCAGTTCATCGAACGTTTCGCTAAACGCTCCTAATTAGTATATGGTGACAATCCGGTTCAGACTCCTGCTCCTCGTCGCAGCCCTCATGCTGGGACTGCCCGCCGGGGCACAGCTCCACCGCGGCGCGCGCACGGTCGTCCGCGGCGGACTGCTCGAAAAACCGGATTCGCTCAAAGGCCGGCGCGATTCGCTGCGTCTGGCGGGTCTCGTGCGGCAGATCGACTCGATCGCCGCCGTCGAATACGCCGCCGACTCGGCGGCCGTCGCGGACCTGCGCTCCGACGACCGGCACTACCTCGATTCGCTCGCCCTGGCGCGCTTCGACGCCGCGCAGCGGGGCGTGGACACCACAACCAAACCCAAGGTCTACAAAAAAGGCTGGTTCATGAGCGACTCGATGTCGCTCTCGAAGGTGTGCTGGATTTCGACCGTAGTCCCCGGCTACGGGCAGATTTACAACAAACAGTACTGGAAACTGCCGATCCTCTACGGACTGGTGGGAACCGGACTGGGACTTTACATCCACGAAAACAAGACCTACAAGCCGCTCAAACGCCAGTTCGAGTCCTATACCGACGTGAACCTCTCGCGCACGCCCGAACTGGACGCCCTCCAGTCCAAGATGATCCGCAGCAACACGCGGCGGCAGGTTTACCTGGGCGTCACGATCGCCTCGTACATCTACTTCATCGGCGACGCGGCCGTGAGCTACTCGACCAACGACGTGTCGAGCGTCAAGAAGGCCACCACGCTGGCCTGCATCTTCCCCGGAGCGGGACAGATCTACAACAAAAGCTACTGGAAAGTGCCTTTCGTCATCGGCGGATTCGCCTCGATGATCTACTGCATCGACTGGAACAACCGCGGCTACCAGCGTTTCAAGAAGGCCTACAACCTGCTGAGCGACTACGACCGCAATCCCGACAAATATCCCGACGGACCGACCGACGAGTTCCACGGACGCTATTCGGCTTCGTTCATCCGCAACCTGCGCAACAACTACCGGCGCAACCGCGACCTCTGCATCATCCTCTCGGGTGCGCTGTACGTCCTGCAGATCGTCGACGCGCATGTCGACGCCCACCTCAAGGACTACGACATTTCGGACGACCTCTCGATGAATCTCGAACCGCTGGTCGACTACACCTACGTCCCCACCCTCGGGGGCAACCGCCCGGTGTTCGGCTTCAATTTGAGCCTGAAATTTTAGACGATGAAGAAACTCCTTACCATAGCGCTGCTCCTTGCCGTCGCCGCTTCGGCGTCGGCCCTCGACCGCAGCCCCCGCAAGAAGAAACGCGACAGGAAAGCCAAGACCGAAACCGTCGCCCCGGCGCCCGTTCCCGAGGCCGAGGCCGAACCGGTTCCCGTTTCCGAGCCGGAATCCGCCCCGGCCGAAGAACCCGTCGTCAACGACATGACGCTGGGATTCTCCCCCGAACAGACCGACTCGCTGCTGGCCGCATGGCGCGAACGCCAGCGGCAGGATGCGTACAGCGAATTTTTCAAACAGTACATCCTGGAGGACTCTACCGAGGTGGCCGACAGCACGCCCGACTCGGTCTACTCCCGGCGGCTGCTCGACCTCGCATCGCCGATCCAGTTTCCCTACAACAGCATCGTAAAAGGCTACATCAACCGCTACACCAACTCGCGCTACGGCACGATCAGCCGCATCCTCGGCATGTCGCAGTACTACTTCCCGATCATCGAGGAGGAGCTGCTCCGCGAGGGGCTTCCCGTCGAGCTGCGCGCGCTGCCGATCATCGAATCGGCGCTCTCCCCCACGGCCGTGTCGCCGATGGGCGCCGTCGGGCTGTGGCAGTTCATGCCCACGACCGGCAAGAGCTACGGACTCGAAATCAACTCGCTGGTCGACGAACGCCGCGATCCCTACCGCGCCACGCAGGCCGCGTGCCGCTACCTGAAAGACCTCTACGCCATCTACAACGACTGGTCGCTGGCCATCGCCGCCTACAACTGCGGCCCGGGCAACGTCAACAAGGCCATCGCCCGTTCGGGAGGCAAGAATTTCTGGGAGATATACGACTACCTGCCCCGCGAGACGCGCGGTTACGTACCGGCCTTCATCGGCGCGTCGTACGCCTACGCCTACCACCGTCTGCACGGCATCGAGCCGACCGAAGCCCCGATTCCCCTTTCGGTGGACACCGTCCGGATCGACAAGCTGATGCACCTGGAGCAGATCTCCTCGACGATCGACCTGCCGATCGAGACCCTGCGCCAACTCAATCCGCAGTACAAGCTCGACATCATCCCGGCCACGACCAAGCCCTACACGCTGGTCCTGCCGCAGCGGTATGTCATGCAATACATCGCCCACGAGCCTGAAATCCACGCCAAAGACTCGATGTACCTCAAGGAATACATCAACCCGGCCAACATCGACAAGAAACGCCAGGAGCGCAGCGGGTCGGTCTACGTGGTCAAAAAAGGCGACACGCTGGGGGCCATCGCCCGCCGTTACCGCGTGACCACGGCGCAGATCATGCGCTGGAACCGCCTCAAGAGCGCCCACAAACTCCGCATCGGGCAGCGGCTCCGCATCGAAGGCAGGTAATGAACACCGATCACGATACCATCGTCGCCCCTGCAACCGCCGCCGGAGGGGCCATTGCCGTCATCCGCATCAGCGGCGGTGAAGCCTTCGCCGTTTGCGACCGGATATTCCGGGGCCGGCGGCCGCTCGCCGAGGCAGAGGGCTACACGGTGCATTACGGCACGGTAGCCGACGGCGACCGCGTGATCGACGACGTGCTGGCGACCGTTTTCCGCGCCCCGCACTCCTACACGGGCGAAGACTCTGTCGAAATCTCGTGCCACGGCTCCTCCTACATCGTCCCGGAAATCCTCCGGCTGCTGACCGCCGCAGGCGGACGCATGGCCCAGCCGGGCGAATTCACCATCCGCGCCTACCTGGCCGGGAAACTCGACCTCTCGCAGGCCGAGGCCGTGGCCGACATGATCGCCTCGTCGTCGCGGGCGGCGCATGCGCTGGCCTCGACGCAGATGCGCGGCGGATACTCCGGGGAACTCGAATCGCTGCGCGAAAAACTGCTGAACCTGACCTCGCTGCTGGAACTGGAACTCGACTTCTCGGAGGAGGACGTGGAGTTCGCCGACCGGACGGCGCTACGCGGGACGATGGAGCGCATCGCCGCGGAGATCGACCGCCTGCGCAGTTCGTTCGCATTGGGCAACGCCATCCGGGAGGGTGTCGCCGTAGCCATCGCCGGAGCACCGAACGTCGGCAAGTCGACACTGCTCAACCGCCTGCTCAACGAGGAGCGGGCCATGGTCTCGGAGATCGCCGGAACCACGCGCGACGTGATCGAGGAGTGCGCCAACATCGGCGGGGTGCTTTTCCGGTTCCTCGACACGGCCGGCATCCGCTCGACCGACGACCGGCTCGAACGCATGGGCATCGAACGCACGATGTCGAGCATCGGACGGGCGCAGATCGTCATTCATATGGTCGACGCCTCGACGCTCACGGGTCCGGTTCCCGCTCCCGGGTTCCCGCTCCGTCCCGACCAGAAACTCCTGACCGTCGTCAACAAGACCGACAAGGCCCCGGCAGCCTGGCGGCTTCCCGAAGGTGCCGTCGGTATTTCGGCCAAACACGGCGAGGGTATCGACGCCCTGTGCGACGCCCTGCGTGAGTCCGTCGACACCGAAGCGCTCTACCACGGCGACCCGGTCGTCTCGAACAGCCGCCATTACGAGGCGCTTTCGGCGGCCGGCGAGGCGCTCGGCCAAGCCCTCGACGGTCTCGCCCACGGCCTTCCGACCGACCTTTTGAGCGAAGAAATCCGCCAGGTCATCACCCAACTCGGCGCCATCACAGGCCGCGGCGCCATCGCCCCCGACGAAGTCCTGCAAAACATCTTCTCGAAATTCTGCATCGGAAAGTAACGACACTAAACAACATCCAACAAAAAACAAACTATAATACAGTATTACAGCTATTTAATACTATTCTTTTAATTGACTTAATAGAGGTTGTTTTACTATTTTGGTGTAAATTTTTACAACATAATTACACTGAATAATTTGTTTTGGTGTAAATAAAGTGTAAATTCGCAGTACCTATTAAACTACTGCGTTATGGAAATCAAGATCAGGAAACGCGCATCCGCGACCACGGGCAAAACAAGTCTGTCATTAGAGTATTATCTCGGCTATACCAAAGACGAGAACGGGAAGATCAAGCACAAGCGCAAATTCGAGACGCTCGAATATTTCCTATACACCCACCCCAAGACTGCCGTAGAAAAGGATCACAACAAGACCAATCTACAAATGGCCGAGGCCGTCAAAGCAAAGCGGCTGCTTGCGTTTCAGAATAAGCAGTACGGCTTTACGGTCGATTTCAAAATCCGCACGAACCTCGTCGAATACATCCGCGGGCTGATCGAACAGCGTAAAGAATCGCCCGGAAACTGGGGAAACTGGGACAGCGCCCTAAAACACCTGATCGCCTATGCCGGAGAGGACACGACCTTTGAAACGGTCGATAAGGAGTTCGTAACCGGATTCAAAAACTATCTGGAGAAAAAGGCACGGACAAAAAGCAACACCCGATTGTCAGCGAACAGCCAAAACAGCTACTTCCTCAAACTAAAGGCAACCCTTAACCAAGCCGTCGAGGACGGTATTATTCCCAACAGCCCCGCTACCCATGTTAAAACGGCCAAAGCCGAGGACGTACACCGGGAATACCTCACAATAGAGGAACTGCAACGGTTAGTCAAAACCGACTGCAAATTCCCGATTATGAAACAAGCGTTTCTGTTCTCCTGCCTGACGGGGTTACGTTGGAGCGATATTCAGAAACTCACATGGAGTGAGGTACAGCAGCTCGACGGCATGACGCGCGTCGTGTTCCGGCAGA
Source organism: Alistipes sp. i18-0019-D1 (assembly GCF_042852885.1). Lineage (NCBI taxonomy): Bacteria > Pseudomonadati > Bacteroidota > Bacteroidia > Bacteroidales > Rikenellaceae > Alistipes > Alistipes sp. i18-0019-D1. The sequence continues at coordinate 2,563,598 of NZ_AP031424.1, read as the reverse complement.
AGAAAACCAAAGGCTTTGAATACCTCGATATTTCGGATCAGGCGGTCAAATATCTCGGAGAACGGGGCAAGCCCGACGAGCGGGTTTTTATCGGTCTGAAATATTCTGCATGGCACAACATGGCTTTACAGCGTTGGTGCATGGATGCGGGGATTAACAAGACAATCACGTTCCATTGCGGACGGCACACGTTCGCCGTCCTGCAACTTTCGCTTGGCACAGAGATTTACACCGTGTCCAAGCTGTTAGGACATAAAGAACTCAAAACAACCGAGGTCTATGCGCGGATTCTCGACGAGAAGAAACGCGAGGCTGTCAATAAAATCCCGGAACTATAATTTACTGTGGCCGGAGTTGGCAATATAATGCTATCTTTGTAGAAACACCGGGACAAAATGGCAGCAGGATTTAACAGTCGGTTTACCCCCAAGCAGCTAAAGGCATTGGCCGAGTTGTTCAACGATCAGCGCGTCTTTCAGCCGGAGGTGGATGCCGACACGCTCGCCGCCCTGTTCGCATGCAGGCTTAAAGCCCCGTTGGTCGTCCGGAACGCCCGCACTCTCTGCTACATTTTCAACTCCATGAGCAAGGAGTTATTGGTAACCCCGATCTGGCAGGCAGTAGCGGAGCAGACCAAGTGTTTCATATCGCTCAAGGGCAAGCCCATCTGCCGCAACACGCTCTCAAGTGCGAATTATTGCGCCGCCAATTCGGATATAATCGACGGCTGGACTATCGAGGAATATATTCGAAGAGTAAAATATCTACTAATAAACAAGTCAACATACTGAGAAAACGCAAAAGAGTGAGCAAGAGTGAGCACATGAGAACAATCCGCCTCGATCACCCTTATATTTGCCGCTGATAATTTATTCCTTGTCTAACTAAAACACTATCTATGGAAAATGAAATCAGTATGGAGCAGCGGCTGAACCGCATCGAGCAGCTGCTCGCAGGGCAGAAGAATGTCCTTACTTTCGATGAGGCTTGCACTTACACCGGGATTTCCCGGACGTACATGTACAAGCTGACCTGCGGGAGCCGTATCCCGCATTACAAACCCAACGGCAAAAACATCTATTTCGACCGGGCGGAGTTGGAGCGCTGACTGCTCCAGAACCGAATCAAGCCTGCCGCAGAGATCGAGCAGGACGCAGCCAATTACGTAGTAAATTCCAAGACCTAAAGACGGGATCAGCAACTATCGCCGACCTCGCCCTACGAGATTATGCGGATCTCTGCGGGCGAAGGTCGGCGAATCTTTCCAACGGCCCACGCTCCCCATCAGGCAACAATAAAGTAGGGTGGCAAGTTTGTGTTTTCGTAAACGAAAACGGGGCTTGCTCTCGCTGGTCGGCGCGTCATCCCGTTGGTCTAATCATTAAAACAGAATCTATGAAACGTGAGTTTAGCAAGGGCGGCCGCCCCTCATTGAAACCTGCGGCCAGACAAGGTTACATCGTCAGCGCAAGGCTCGACAGCGAACACTATTTCCAACTAAAGAAGTTAGCCCGCACATCGGGCTGCCGTCCGTCCGAGATCATTCGGCAGCTGATCGGACGCGGGTGAGTGCGTGAACGGATGCGGCGCGAGCATCTGGATTTCATGGCGCAACTCAAAGGCATTGCCCGCAACTTGAATCAGCTCACCCGGACAGCTCATATCGGCGGGTTTGCGGCAGCCGTTGCGTCCCATGCGGGGATCATTACCGAAATCGAGAACTTTCTAAAACAGTTGCGCCATGATCGGTAAGATTATTGCCGGATCGTCCTTTGGTGCGACGGTCGGCTATGTGATAAAAGAGAAGTCGCGGATATTGGAATTTGACGGTATCGAGCCGCCGGGCGTGGCGGATATGGTGCGGGATTTCAAAGACCAAACGCTATTGAATCCCCGGATCAAAAACGCAGTCGGGCATATATCGCTCTCATTCTCGGCAAAGGATGCCGACAAACTGACCGACCCGGTTATGACACAGATCGCGCGGGAGTATATGGAGTGTATGGGGATTCGGGACACGCAGTTTCTAATCGTCCGGCACACCGACCAAGCGCATCCGCATTGCCATATCGTCTACAACCGGGTTGGAAACAACGGACAGACCATTTCGGATAAGAATATCAAAATCCGGAACGGCAAGGTTTGCAAGGAGCTTACAGCCAAGTATGGTTTATACTATCCGAAAGGCAAAGAGCAGGTGCGGCGCGAACGGCTGCGGGAGTCGGACAAGACCAAGTACGCCATTTACGATGCAATCCGGGGGTGTCTGTCCGGTTGTAAGTCGTGGGATGATCTGGAAAAGCGGTTGCAGGAGCAAGGCATTACGACCGCTTTCAAGTTTTGCGGGAATACCGACCGCAGGCAGGGCGTATTGTTTGGTATGAACGGCTACACCTTTTCCGGCTCGAAGATCGACCGGGCTTTCAGCTTTTCCAAGTTAGACTGTCATTTCTCGCAGGCGCAGCGGATCGTTACTCCCGTCGCACGGCCCCGTTATTCAGCGCAGGCGGTCGGGAATTTATCGGCAGCGGTTAGCCATTACCGTTCGGCGTTCATCGGGTTGTTCGGCAGTCGCGGTAATTCGGGCGAATCCGTCGATTTGGGCGGCTTCGGTGTGGCGGGCGGTATGACTTTACCGCCGGGCGGGTGTTGCGGCTCAATCGCCCCGGAACAGATGCAGTGGCGAATCGGGGAATCCCACAAGGAACACATAGCCCGCGTTACGGCACTAATCCGGCAGGCGACCGAAGCAATGCTGGTCGAGCAGATGGAGCGCAGCCGAAAATTACGCACAATTAAAACCAACAAACCAAAATTCAGAATACACTAACCGATATGGATAACACACAAAACAACATCCTTACATTAGATATGTACGAGGATTTGAAAGAAGAAATTATCAAAGCTCTGAAATCCGAGGTGTCAAAATCACAAGACGGGGATAATGCGTCATTGACACAGAAGATCGAAGAAATAGCGAAAACATCAGTTCACACCGCCGAGCAAGTTGCGAACCTAACTAATCGCATCGGGCAGATCGAGTTTCAACCCGTGATCGCCGTACAGCCACCCGACATGACCGATATAAACAGGGCTTTCGGAAAAATCAATATCAGTACGGCCATACTTGCCGAAGCGATGAAACTGATTAACGCCGAAATGAAGACTGCATTAAGCGATGAGAAGATCAAAAAGGCAGTACAACTGTTCGTAAGCCGGGAAACGGAGAAATACAAGGAGATGTTGGACGGTCACTGGACGCATATAGATAACACGTTAGATCATCTGTTGCAACGTATTCCCTACAATTACGACATTAACAAACGGCTGGTAAAGGCGTGTATATGACTAGCTCTGACTGTCGGACTATCTGTTGTGGGAAATATTTGGCAGACCGTGAACAATCGCCAGTACCGGGAGAATGATTGGAAATACCGATATATGCAAGCTGCCTGGCACGGAGAAGTCCCGCTATTGAATAGCCTCGACCGGGTATTTGAGCAAGGCGAGAGCGAGAATATCGGCATTATAAAGCAAGAGGTCAGGCAGTATGAAAAGGAGATTAAGGAACGCGGCGCGGCAATCGTAAACCAAGAGCGGACGAAGGCCGAAAAAGAGAAGACAAAGACAAAGAAAAAGTAGGATAACAGAAAAGGGACTTACGGGATTGTCAGCAATCCCGCAAGTCTCCTTTTCGTTCAGATGATCGACCGCTTACGACCGTTCGCTCAATTCTTTATAAAGTTCCAGCCGCAGGCCGCACAGGTTTTCGATAATCCCGCCTGCTTTGCGCACGCGCTCCATATGTATCTCCAACTCTTGCGGCGCGATGTCGAACCGGATGCCATAGGGAGACTTTTGCAGGAAACTCTTCAGACGCGGCAGCGTGAAGATGTTTTCGATATGGGTGTCGTCGAATGCAAGCATCAGTTTTGTCGAGAGCGTCCGCATCCGGTCGTGCATCAACACCGGATCATGTAGGTCGAACTCCTGCCCGTGATAGACGTAATAAAGCGTATGGTAGAAATAGACCATCGCCTGCGCCGAGAACTGTGCGGCCAGACGCATATTGCAGCTCTCACTGAAAGCGTCCTGTGCCTGTTCCAGCAGTTCATTGCCCTGCGTGCGGAACGTGTCGAAATAAAATTTGGCGTCCGCATACGCCCTGGCGAAGTCGATCGGATGTTTCGGACGCTGGAAATGATAGCTGTCGCTGCAATACAGCAATTCGCCCTCGGCATGGGCGAAGAAGAGGAACGGCGTCGAGTTCGATTCGACATAGCGCAACGTCATGATGTAAAGATTGATGTAGGTAATCTTCCGGCAGCTGTAGGGCACTTTGTAACGCAGGATGCGTTTGGTCTGAATCCAATCGTATTCCGGAGTTTCACGAACGACCATCAGCAGATCATAAGCCGTTGCGTCGCTATGCGGCGTGCCGCCGACCAATTTACCGAAAAGCAGGATATATTCGGGATCGAAATAGCCGTCCGTCAGGCAGTGGACGATCCGGGCGGCTTCGGCGGGGTCGTAGAGCATTTTCGTAGGTTGTTCCGGCTGCGCTTCTGGTTCTGGGACGAGCTGCCCGGTCGGCTGTTCCGCAGAGGGTACGGATCGTTGTTCGGCGTGGGTGTTTTCGGGGGTTATGGATTGTGTAGGCTGTTCCTGCACGGGGTTTTGATTCGTTTCCATGTTGTTAAGTATTACAGATTTGACAATAGTATGGCTGTCCTTATCGTGCGCAGGGCACAACAAAGAGAATAGCAAGTTGATTAGCAATTATTTGCTAATCCGGCGGGTGAAAATGGAAACGAATAAAGAGATTGCACGGCGGGAACCGCCTGCGGCTGGCCTTGCGGCATGTCCGTACCAAGGTACGAACCTTGTGTAGTGTTCGCATATAAAAACAAAAAATGTGCAGCTGCGAACACTACACAATCCCCCTTTTACAGGTTACTGCAAGGTGCCGTTCACGGGATTGCTCCCCAACGGCTCTGCACACATTTTTAGCGGTATACTTACAGTATACCCCATAAAAGGTCAATCAATTATGTAGTATTCGCGAGAGCAAAGATAGCAAAATAAAATACCAATCACTTATAAACCAACAATTATTATAATAAGGAAATAACATTTTGTCTAGAAAAGATAGAAACTGAAAACCAATACATGATGCTATATTGCATTTTTCTCTTTCAAAATCTCAACATAACCATGCTAATACTATTTTTTATTTGTTATATTTGTATAGCTACAAGTCTACTAATAATGAGACGGGATATAAATATATATACGATAGCCGTTTAGGAAAGTTGATATACAGAGGTTCGATAAATTAGTGATAATCAGTATAGATACGCAAAACCTTGAAATACCGTGAGAATATTAAGTGGTATTAAGTAGTATTAAGACCACTTGATTGGCTGTCACATTTTTACAAGGATTTGCACATCGAAAAATCTTCACTATTTCGTGCCCTACGCATTGACGCACAATCTATTCTTATGTAACCTTGGTTGTAGGTTTCAATCAAGGATTACTAATAATCTAACAAACAGTGCGTTATGTTTACCATCACACTCAAAGGCGCTCCGGATAAGAACCGTCCGGACTTCGCCAAAATTACCATGATCATCTATCGTCCGGGCTTCAACCGGGTCCCCAAGGTTTTACCAGTCACCGGCCCTTATAAGAACTGGGACCAGAGCCAGCAGCGATTCAAACCTCGTACAGAAAATGCGACAGCGAACAATGCGCTGCTATCGTCCACCGTCAATAAGTACAGTCAGGTCGCCAATACATGGGATGAGCAGAAGGTCGTATGGACGCCCAAGGAGCTTTCGCACTATTACGACAAGCCCCGGGAGCTTATGCTTCGGGAAACGGTCGTCCCTACCGTCGAGCAGGTTTACCGGAAGTGGATTCAGGAAATTCGTGAGACGAAGAAGATGAAGAACGGACACGAAGTTCCTTGCGAATCTTATGCCCATACCAACGAACGTATCCTCGAATTTCTCTCCCGCTTCGTCAAAGAAAAATACGGCCGCTCGTTCTCGAATTTACAGTTTACGGACATCACCGAGCAGTTCATGAAGGACTATGTCTTTTTCATCGAATCTGAAGGGGCCAAGACGAAGTCGCGTGGTGGATTGAGGGGCAAGCTCCACTCGCTCTATCAGGTGGTCAAGAAAGCCTCGAAAAAGAATGTTCCGGGCGCCGATCTGGATGTGTTCATCTGTACGAACGAGAAGTTCCGTGAGGTGGAAACGACACCGAGTACGATTTCCATGGGGCTGCTACGAGCTATGGAGTCGATGGACCGCAGTCTTCTCTCGAAGGCCGAAAGCTATCACCTCGATCTGTTCCTCTTCTGCTTCTACTGCGGTGGCATGGCGCCGATCGATGCGGCCTATCTCACATGGCCCTGCATCGACTTGAAGAAACGGAAAATTACCTACGAACGTATCAAAACACCCAAAAAAGCGCGCCCTCCTTTCGTGCCGCGTGCGGAGGCTATCGCGCAGAAATACCGAAGTGAGTGCTACTCGGATTTCGTGCTGCCGATTTTCTCGGCCAAACACGACACGCATCCCAAGAAAAAGACACGCATGAGCCATGTCTGCGGCCTGGTGAATGCCACGCTGCGCCGTATCGTGGGCCTGCTCGGTTATGATGAGGAGATTACCTGGTATTCGGCACGCGGTACTTATATCACTATGATGGTCGATAAAAAGTACCCTCCGGGCGTGGTGGCCGAGCACTCCGGCAACAGCGTAATCACGATCTACAAGTTCTACTGGAAGAACCAGAACGAAGGCGACATTATCGCGGAACTCTGCGAAGAATTCGGCAATTAAACAAATTTTACTAAATTTGCATCATCCTTCAGGTTTTTTGTAAAACTAAAAAGCACTATAAAAATGGAAAAGTTAATTACGGATATCGAAGGGCTGATGGAGGCGTTCAAGGTTGACGCACGGTCGCAGCTCGAAAAAAACAACAAAGCAGCCGGCACGAGAGCCCGTAAATCGAGTCTCGCGCTTGAGAAGCTGCTCAAAGAGTTCCGCAAGGTCTCATTGGCGGCTACAAAATAAGCATTGAGATACAATAAAAAAGGCGTGATGTTATTCACGCCTTTTTTTTATTTACTCTTCCGAAGAGGGGTTGTCGTCCGCAGGTTTTCGCTTGCAAAGCGCATCATATTGCTGGGCGGTCAGCTTGAAGTCGGTAATGTCGAAGTCGAGCCTCTTCCACAAATACCGGAACGATAATCCCGTTTCGTACGACTGACGCTTGGTCTTACACAGCTTGTCGATTGCCTCCGGCCGCAGATTGAGCAACCTCGCCGTATCCTTCAGCGAGGGGATGATACCTTTGAGCTGCATTTCCTCATCGAATACCAGCACCTGCCGAACCTTCGGGCCACGCTTTTGTTTACGCCAATCGGGATCGATGACTTTTACCGGCTTCTCTTTGGGTTTCCGCCCTCTTCGTTTGGGCTCTGGGTTCGGCAGCAACCTTTTGGCCGTCGTACCCAATATCTGCTTCGGAGCCGATCCGGCCAACCAATAAACCTGTTCCCCCGACACGCGGAAAAGAATGCTCCGCCGGCCTGCAAGGTCTTCCGGCTTGAAGTGAAACCAACTCCGAATATCGTTTTTGGAGTCGATCACTATCTCGACGATCAATTCGTCATCCGGCTGCAATTTTTCCAGTCTGATCCGGTGCGGTTTAGGTTCTCCCGAACTCCTGCGTTTGCGTAGGACGATATGCTCTTCGAGTATGGCCATCGAAATCAGTAATTCTTGATACTATCAGCAAACTCCTTACAAGGTTTATAGGCAGGCACTTCGTGCTCCGGAATTTCTATCGTTATGCCTTTGCTGATGTTGCGGGCTTTCTTGGGCGCTTTTCTCTTGCGGAAGAATGTGCCGAAACCTCGCAGCTGGATCGACATCCCCTCCTGAATGGACTCTTTGATGAGCTGAAGGAAAGTCTCGACGATGATCTTGATGTCGGCCTTGCTCACACCGGTACGTTTGGCGATCTCGGCGACCATATCGGCCCTGGTCATGTTCGGTTGTTTCTGTGTCATTGTTGCAAATGCTTGATGTGTTTCGACAAAAATAATAAAGATTTGACACTTAAATCATTAGAACTAAAATTAAATCGGTTACAATTAAAATAGGCCAATAGCATATCAGCCTATATCAAGCAATTACTGAACGATTTAATTATAGTTTTGTGTGCAGTACGTCAATCGAGCGTCTGCACGCCGCCGCCGTTGACGAAGAGCACCTGCCCGCTCACCCATTCGGAGACCGGAGCGGCGAAGTAGAGCACGGCGCCCGCGATGTCGGAGGGCTCGCCGAGCCGGTGAATCGGCGTATGGGCCAGCATCCGGCTCTCGATCTCGGGCGTCAGCACCGTCGAGAGCGCACGGGTACGCGTGGCTCCCGGACCGACACAGTTGATGCGCACGTTCATGGGGCCGAAGTCGAATGCCAGGTTGGCCGTCATATGGTTGAGCGCCGCTTTCGAGGAGGCGTAGGCACTCATGTTCGGGCTCTTGTTGATGCTGGCCATCGAGGTGATGTTGATGATGCTGCCGTAACCCGATTTGGCCATGTGAGGCACCACGAGTTTGCAGAGTTTCCATGCACTGAAGATGTTCAAGCGGAAGATGGCCTCGAACTCCTCGGCACTGAGCTCGAACGGATTCTCGTGACCGCCCCGGCCTCCGCCGGCATTGTTCACGAGAATATGGATCGCTCCGAACTCCTCGACGGTGCGCTCGACCAGATGTTCCAGCGCCCGGTCGTCGAGCACATCGCATGCGATAGCCAGAGCCTTGCCGCCCTTGTCGCGGATGGCTTGTGCCACGGCCTCGCCGGTTTCGGGTGTGCGGTTGCTTACCACGACGGTGGCCCCTGCCTCTGCGAGCGTTTCGCAGCAGGCACGGCCGATGCCGTTGCCGCCGCCGGTAACGATGACTACCTTACCTGTAAGATCGAATAACGGTTGTATGGACATAAACTATTGTATGGTTAAATGATATCTAAAAAGGAAAGGTGTTCTTCGAATACCAGTTATTTCAATTTATCGCGCTCATGTAATAGCATAGACTCAATCTTATTTTTGATCAGGTATTCGTTCAGCGAAGCTCTATGATTCAGACACGAAGAGTCCGGGCAACATCCATGAATCATTCTGAGTGGCACTTCTCCATGCTTTATACAGAACATTTTGATGTTATAAGCAAACGGATCATTATTGTAAATCGTTCCAATTCCCACATCCCATGTGATCTTTATCCCATGTTCGGCATCTATATGAGAATTGAGTTTCTTCAAATAATTTTCTTGGCCTCCGCGATAGAATCTTTTAGTACCACGTACCACCAAAATAAGTACCGATACAAAAATAATGATTGATAATATGCTAACTTTGGGCTCAACTAACCATCTCCAATTATCTACTTCGACAAATTTACCCCAAGGAATTAAGTTAAATCCCTTCTGTAAAACAGGAACCAGCGCTCCCGATAATCCGACCGACACGATCCATTTGATACTTTTCTTCATGCAATTACAACTATTTGAATACAAAAATAATAATAAAACAAAGACCCGATAAAATTTATCGGGTCTTTCTGCATCATTATTGGCTGCATATCAGGTCAACCACGGATTCTTCCACGGGTCGTAGTCGGCCTGGAATGTCGCCAGTTGCCAGTCCATGACCTCTTTCTTGTCCTCGGCGATCTTGCGCGGTATCTGCGGATTGATGCGCAGCTTCGAGGCGTCGTAGAGCCACTTCATCGAATCCTCGTGGTCCTTGACCCGAGTGGCGCTGACGTTGTTCGGCGCGATGAGCTTGGTCAGCTCGTAGACCGCCAGCCGCACCATGTGCTTCTTGAGGTTGTAGTTGCGAGGATCGCGCACGAGGATATTGACTCCCACCTGCGGCTCGTCGGCATTGACGTCGATCTCGGGATACCACACCCGCCCGTCATAGACCACGTATTCGTGGTCCGAGAGTTCATAGGCGTTGTACTGCGGGTCGTACTCGGCGATCTCGCCCCAGTTGGGCGAGTCGGCCGGCGTGAGGTTCGTATCGAAGTCTTCGAGCGACGTCACGGCATAAAACGCCCCGCCGGACTCCGCCACATCCCACAGGGCATACTCGCGCGGCACCCACGGTTGCGGAACGTACTCGATCCATCCCGTAGCCATCGGCAGACGGATGTTGTCGAAGTCGTAGCCGTTCTCGGCCATGCACTGGTAGCAGATGCCGTTATACGCCACCTGATCGCCCGGACGATACGTTTTGAACTGGGAGTAGAACGGGACGTTTTCCACAAAGACGTTCGGGTCCGAGGACTCCTCCCAGTACACCACGGCCGCCGGGGCCTTGTAACCGCTGATCGAGCGGATCACTTCGTGGATCTGCCCCTCGAAATAGAAATGTGCTCCGACAGGGAACGAGATGCGGCGGTCGTAATCCGCAATATACTTTCCCTTGTAGAGTTCCCGCTCGATCTCGTAGTTCTCGCTCAGGTATTCGATGATGCTCATTTCGGCCGACTCTTCGGCCTGCACCATACGCCCCACATCGCCGCGCGTGATCTGGGCAAGCGCTTCGGGCGTGATGACGCTCAGATAGTCGTTGTCGTTCAAAAATCTCCGATACATGGTTTCCGGTAAATTCGTCAGTAACAAAATCCCTCGTGCAGCACGGCGGTCGAGAGCACTCCCACGTTGCTGTCCTCGCCATTCTTGAAGCGATACCAGTTGTCGCGCAGGTAGTAGCAAAGCAAATAGTCGAGGCAGTCCGAGAGGTGTCCGTACTTCTCGAACTTTACGCCCGTCTTGCTGTCCACGACCTTCTTCTTGGCCTTGGTGCCGTCGTCGTTACGCAGTTGGTAGAGCAGGTCCTCGGTGAGCTTGCGGCAGCGCATGTCGATCCGTATCTCCCAGCCATTGTAGCCCTCGAACACTTCGTTCACGAAGTCGCATCGCGTGACCTGCGGCGGTTGCTTTTTGAGCAGCTTCAATTTGGGACGCAGCACGCCGCCGCCCAGCGTGTCGAGAATCAGCGTGTAGTTGTTGATCCCTTCCTCGTTCGTCGTCGAGCGGTGCAGGCCCGAGGGGTCGCCCGTAACATCGACGCCCCCGACGTGCTTATCCCGGTAGAGCTTGCCCCGGAGCTTGCGGCTCAGGGCCGGCGTGTTGTTCTCCTTGGACTCCGGCTTGCCCAGTATCTCTTCGAGGATGTAGACCCGTTTCTTTTCGTAGTCGATCTGCGCGAGCAGCACGGACATCTGCGGGAAGATATTGAAGTCCCAGGTCGTAACGATGGGTTTCGAGGGGTCGTACACCTGCTCCTTGAGCCCCACTATCAGGTGGCGGGCGCCGTCGAACTTGTTGTAGATCGACATGGCATTCGACTCGATATAATCCCAGTTTCCGTAAAGCAGACGCTCCTTGGTCGCCTGGTCGCTGATCTTGTTCAGGGCTGCTTCGTAGGTCTGGCGGAAGGCGATGTCGGGATTATCGAAGACCGAGAACGGGACGTAGTATTCCCCTTCGCGCGGGACGACCTTGTTGCCGTCGTCGTCCTGCACGAAGCGGCCGCGAATCCAGTTGGTCGTGGGGTTCGTGGTCATCAGCAGCTTCGCAACGCCCAAGGTTTCGTGCACCTTCCAGCGGATACGGGAGAACAAAACTTCCAAAGCACGTTCTTCCAACTCGGAAACCTCATCGGCGCCCACCAAGGTAAACTCGCAGGAGCCGAAGCGCTCGAAATTCGGATCGCTGGGAATGGAGTTGGCCTCCAGCATCATGATGATCGAGCCGTTCCATAAGCGAAGAGTGCCGGAGAGGTTGTTGATTTGATAATGGACGTCTTCAACCAGCCCCCACTCCTTGCAGACCCTCAACAAAGTTCTCCACGTACTCTCTTTGAGGCTCTTCAAGGTCTTGCGCACGATAGCGGCACGTACATCCGCAAAGCGGATACATGTGCTCAGAATCCATACGGACATCACATAACTTTTTCCTCCCGGATTTTTCTGTTCGCTACCGGTCGCTAATCGGTAACCGCTTATCGCTGCTGCATATTTCTATGCAGGCCTGACTATATCTTCATCCTATGCTTGAGTAGGAGCCTCCCTTTTCCGGCCGCTCGGCCGTACTCCCTTACGGGATAGTCGATGAACCTTACGCGCTGAAGGCGTCTTGGCTGCTGATTGTCTGCGTCACCACACGGTCAGAGTTCCCAGCAATTAAAGAGGTTGTTTTCTATACGTTACCGTATAGGCTGGCAGAGGTTGAGTTTACCAGCGGCGCCGCCGCCCAGGATGAGCTGCGGGATATTCGAATTATGACAGTGGGAACAAATCGGTTTGTAGCGTGGATTTCCATAAGCGTCGACTCCCACGAGCTGCTGCTCGATTTTGCCGCCGCACAGATGACACTCCGGCTGCAGGAGTTTCCACAACTCGTATTGCTTGGGCGAAGGCTGGAAGTCGATATGCAGTCCTTCTGGCGGTATGAGCTTTCGTGTGGCCATCAGCGTATCTCGATAGTTACGGAGGCCGCTCCCTCGATTCTGGCGATAAGCGCATCCAGCGTTACGCGCGAATCGAGCACCTTGCCTTTGACCTTGTTCCTGCCTACGATCAGGCAGCCGGCCGAGTCGTCGGCCGTATTTCCGGAATGGATGAGAATGCCCAGGAAATGAGGCACATTGTGAAGATACGGCAACCGCCGCCCAAAACGCGGGCTGTGCTCCATCGTCAGCTTGTAGCACCCGGCAGGAATGGCCGTGCGGGCATAGACTTTCTTCCCGCAGCGGCAGACCGCGCCTTTGGGGGTATCGGGACACGAGGCCGGCAGCGGGCGCACCGGATCTTCGAGCGTATCGCAGAAATAGGTCCCGTCGATGTGGAGGCGACCGATGGTATAGTCCGGCCCCTTGAAAATGCGTGTGACTGTAATCTTCATCTTCAGTGGTGTTTACCGAAGAATAGGGCTCAAAAATGTAAAGTGATTAGATTTTTTCTTATATTAGAAGAATCGAATTTAATTTCTTATAGGCATGAGTGATTTTTTAGAAGGGGTACAATGGATTTTGTCTGCCGGTGGTGCAATCGGAGCTGTCTCTACTTATTTTTTGCACACGAAAGTTGACCGTCAAAAACATAAATTGGATAAGCTCAAAACAAAGTTTGATTACATGGTAAACAAACGTAATGAGGTAATTGTACGGTTAAATTCTCGTATAGCCGACATAAAAATATGGATGATTGACACACAGAATCTTGATGATGCAGATTTCATTGACATGCAGCAGTTCCGAGAGTTGGTGCGTCAATTTGAAGTAACACTCATACATGGACAATATTTGTTATCATCTCCGTTGCGCGACTCTGTAACAACCTTGCTTGACGCATTCAACAAGTGTATCAGGATATTTAACGAAGAGGAAGAAAAACTCGCATACGGACCTGTTGCCGCACCACCTAAAGATACATTTGCAATGGAGTTATTCAAATCTAACATCCAAGAATTACTTCAGACAGTAACGTGGCGTTTAGGAAAGGAAATTGCTGGAGACGAAGAATGACAATCTATTCGAGATATGGATTCAGCTATTGAGTGGCCGGTCGACTACTTTCTCTATCAATAGATCTTTCATCATCATCGGCTCTAAATACTGCTAATTCAGGAGCAATATTTGCAGCCTTTTTACCGTTAGCAGCATAACTCCGAGAATAATTATTAGTACCAGTAGTAGGAAGTTTGATTTTTATTCGTATATTTGCACCAGTAGAACCCGCCAAGCCTCTTAACAATGCTCAAATCGGCGGGTCGTTTTTTTATTACTATGCCCAAGAATCGATATACGAAACAGTGTACTCTGCCAGTGGATTTGGTTTCAGTACTTAAACGCCGGGGACTTATTATTGAGAATGAGGCACAGGCTGTTGATTATCTAACAAATATCGGTTATTTCAGATTAAGTGCATATTTCAGACCGTTATTGACAGAGCCGAAAAACAATCACATATTCAAACCGGACGCAACTTTCGAGAAAGCATTGAATATGTATCGTTTTGACCGTAAATTACGATTGCTTCTGTTCAATGAAATTGAAAAAATCGAAATAGCAATTCGTAGCACATTAGTTAATACGGTTAGTCATGAAACAGGGACAGTGTTTTGGATGACAGATAGTTATTACTTTTATAATCAACCGCATTTCGGACTATCATTGTCATTGATCCAAACGGAACTGGATCGCACAAAAGAAGATTTTATACTGCATTTCCGAGCTAAATATACTGATCCTTATCCACCGGCATGGATGATTGCCGAGATATTGCCATTAGGTGTCTTATGTAACATATATCGCAATTTAGCTAGCATGAGGCTTAAAAAGCAGATTGCAGGTTACTTTGGACTGACAGTTCCCGCTTTTGATTCCTGGATTCAAGTATTAGCCCAGTTGCGTAATTTATGTGGGCATCACAGTCGTGTATGGAATAGAGAAAGCGGTATTACTCCCGCCAATTTGGGAACACCTGTACATCCATGGATTGATGCCAATAAAACCGATTTCAAAAGGGTTTATTGTCGGATATGTATGGTGAAATATCTGCTGTTTACCGTTTCTCCCTACAATACATTTACGCAAAAAATAAAAAACTTGATAGCAGCATTTCCTACTGTTGATGCCGGTGCCATGGGATTTCCAGCAGATTGGGAGACAGAGCCGATTTGGAACGCCTGATTATTTCTTCCGTTCTATTTTGATGTACTCCGAGTATTTGACCTCGACGTAGGGGTTGTCGCTGCTTATGACCTGCCGGATGCCCTTGACCTTCCACCGCCACCATAGGAACTTGTGCTTGTACTCTACGGATATGGCCTGACGGAGCGTAACGGGCAGGCGGATGTCGGCCTTGAGTACGCTGTCCGCGATGACGCCCCGAAATTCGATATGGGGGTTTATCATCTCCACGGTCTTCACGGGTACGAATACCGTGTCGCGTACGATCACCGAATCCCGCACGGGCGCCGTAACCCGGGCCTGCACCTCCAACTGATGCCGCGCCGCCGCTTCGAGGTCCCTGATCCGGGTCCCGAGGCGGCGTATCTGTTCGGCGTCGCGTGCCCGGTACTCCTCGTACTCGGCCACCGTGAGGCGCAGTGCCCGCACGTCGAGGGCCATCGTCGTGGAGTCTATCTGGCGGCGCTGCACATCCGAGAGCAGCGTCTCGGTGTTGCTGCGGTAGCGGTCGCGTTCGCGTTCGAGCCTTGCGGCCCGTCGCCACAGCAGGCCCGTAGCGATGAGGAGCACTGCCAGGGCTGCAAGCAGCAGGCGGTTAATTGTCCTGCGCATCCTCTACGGCATCTTCGGGGATAAACCAGAGGTATTCGCCCTGGAAGGATTTGTCGAGCAGCACCATGTAGCCGATCAGCTTCTCGGCGGTGCTGAACACCTGTTCGGTGACCGTGCCGCACCGGCCGCACAGTCCTGCCAGGTGCAGGGTGCTTAGTTCGTCGGTGGGCACTATTCTTACTCTCGCTGTTGTCTTCTTCATCTTATCGGTAGTTTTTAAGCAGTTCCTTGATGTCGTCCCGCATCTCCCGCAGGTCGTACTGGATGGAAGAGAATTGGGCCATGGTGGCCTCGAATACGGCCTTGTCGAGCTTGATGGCGTTGATGCGGTCGTACTGGTTGGCGATGCGGGTTTCCAGATCCACGCACTTGCTCTGCAACTCGGCGATGCGGGCCGTGTTGTTTGTGTGCTGCACATACATCGTCACGAAGAACGCAAGTACGGTAACGATAATCTTGAGGTTGTCTTCCACGAATTTCTGGAATTTTCCGGTGGTGTTTGTCATGGCGTATTGTTTATCAATAGTGAAAAGGCATCCTTGAGTGCTCCCAGCAGGCTGACGGCCGCTTCGCTGTTCCATATCCCGTATAGTGTCAGGAGGATTATCAGGATCAGGTACACGGCCCGCTCGATACTGCGCCGGGATGTCTTGCTGCCTTCGGGGCGCTTACTCTTCCCGGTCATGGGCGTCAGGGTTCTCGATCCGCGGGACGATGACGTTGAAGACGATGTTGTTGTCGTTGCCTTCGATCTTGAACTTCGCATCGCCGCCGTTCTTCACGGGATACATCTCCATGAGCGCCTTGGCGGCATTCACCGCTACGGCACGCATGGGCGCCGGGGAGAGCGGGTTTCCGTAGCGGTCGCGGTAGATATCCGTCGAGGTCTCCCGGAGGATGGTGCGCAGCGTCTGGCTGATCTGCATCTTGATGGCGATGCTCTCCGTTTCGGAGATCATCTCGGCCCCGAGCTCGCGGATGCGGGCCATGACGGCCGGATTGCGCGTGAGCTTGCGGGCTGCGGTCTCCGAGCTCCGGTCTGCGCCGAAGACCTCTTTGTAGCATTTGTCCAGTTGCCCGGCATAGCGCACTCCGCCGCAGACGTATAGCTGGCAGAACCGCTCCTGCGCCTCTGTCAGCGGCAGGGGGCGCTCCACATCCAGCACCTCGACCTCTTCGGCCTGTACGACCTCTATTTCGTTCTTTTTCATGGTTTCCTTCCTTCATCAAAGAATAGAGCGCTACGGCTCGGGAGGTTTTGCGAAGTCCCGCTTTTGGGCGATCAGCTGTGCCATCAGGGCTTCATAGAAGACATCGGCCATGCCGTCGGCCATCGCCTCGGCATCGGCCAGGGAGTTGATGAGCTTCATGTTGAAGGCGATGTTGAGCCCGTAGCCCGAGATCGCGGCCATGAACTCCACGCCGTCGCTGCCCAGCACGCCGTAGGTCGTCAGGTCCTCCACGCGGAAGGTGATGGTCTCTTCGCCCTGCTCGTTGCGGCCGAGCGTTATATGATCGTTCTGTTCCATGGCGTATCGTCGTTATATCTGAAAATGGTCTCTTGTTTTCTGCCGGGGCGCGGCGGCCGGGAGCGCACCGTCGCCGTTGCGCAGGCGTGCGGCGCATACCCGTACGATGTCGAGCGTCGCGGCCGTATCGGCCGCCGCGTCGTGGGCGTCGTCGAGTTCGACGCCGAGCCGCTCGGCAACCAGCTCCAGCTTGTATGAAACTACGGAAGGATCGCCTGCCAGCGTGAGCCTTGCCAGCAGGATCGTATCCAGGTATAAGGGCTGGAAGTTGCCGTAAAAATCCTTGCTCCCGGCAAAGACCTTCTCGAAGTCGGCCGTAAGGCCAGCATAGCTCATCAGCTGCGTAAGAAAACCGACATCGAAAGTGATGTTCTGGCCTATAAGCACGGGTTTGCACTGCACGCCCTTGGAGAGCGTCGCGCGCCGCGCAAAGTCGATGACCGACGCCGCCACCTCCTTCAAATCGACGCCCTGCGCCGTGAGCATCTCCATCGTAATGCCCGAATAGTCGAGCGCCACCTGTTCGTAGTCCATGCGCTCGGCGCTGTTGGCCGGAACGTTCTTGGCGCGCAGCACCTTGCGGCGTGCGGCGCCCAGCTCCTGCTTGCAGTACGGGGCGATGTAGCTCTCGTAGCGGTCGAACACCTCCAGCGTGTCGAGGCGCAGGGCCTGCAGGGCGATCTGGGTGCAGGCGCAACGCGCCGGGTCGAGGCCTCCCGTCTCGAAGTCCAGACCGATGGCCGTATAGATCTTGGGTGTTACTGCAGGTGCCGCCATTGTTCGAGAATCTGCATGAGTTGTTCGGCCGCCTCCTGGAACTCCTCCTCGGAGCCGTTGTTGCCCAGCACCACGTCGATCTGCGAATAGTCCACCTGCGGACGGTGGCTGTCGCGGGCGATGCGCTCGGCCTCTATGCCGCGCGCCAGGAGCGTTTCCCGGCGGCAGGCGACATAGACTGCGAAGACATGATACTGTTCGCCTGCGGAGCGTTTGAGGGCTTTCACGCCGTTCTCGTCCACCACATAGGTGCAGTAGCCCGACGCCGGGAGCTGGCGGCGCAGCGAGAAGTATTCGTACTTGCCGAAGCGGGTGTAGGTCAGCATGTCCTCGCGGCGGTACGCCTTGGTGCTGCTCACGAAGAAGTAATCCTCGCCTTCGGCCTCCGACTCGCGCCGGGGCCGGGTGGTCGTCGAGACGATGACCGGTATCTCGAAACGCTGCCGCAGGTACTTCGACAGCGTGGTTTTGCCGGAGCCCGACGCTCCGACGATGGCAATAATCGTGGGTTTCATTCTGTTTGCGATAGTATGGATGTTTTATAGGTGTTCAACGTGTTGACTCCGGCGTAGTCGCTGTACTTGATGACCGCCGAGACGATCACGATGCGGTCCTTGAGAGCGGCGACCTGGCTGCGGTGCGCGCTGTAAAAGTCGTTCCAGCAGACCAGCTCCATCGTATCGGTGTTCTGCTGCAGGACAACCCTGCAAAACGACACCCGATCCCCGGTGGTCTTGTCCTTATAGGATAGCTCCTCGACCTGCGTTACGGTTGCGCACACGGCGATTCTTTTTCCTTCGTTTTCCAATACTGCAGCCTCGCGCAGACTCATATACGAGGCGCGGCCCTTGACCTGCTGCCGTACCGGCGAGCTGTCGAAGATGCGGCGGTAGTCGATCGAGCCGATGCCCGACACGGCGATCTGCAGGCGTGTCCAGAAGTAGTGCTTGCCGATGTGCTGCGGGTCGAACTCCCGCTCGTCGAGGGCGAAGCCGAGCTCTGCGGCGGCTCGTTGCAGAATGCCGTAGCGTCCGTCCACGGCGTCGATACGCTCCAGGGCGTCGAAGCACCCGGCAAGGATCAGGTGCTTGACGTGGCGGGCGTTCACCGGCACGCGGCCTTCCGGGGCCATGGCCTCCTCGTCCTCCCACGTCCGCAGCTTGCGGAAACGGTGGCGGAAGATACGGCGGATGAACTCCTCGACGCTCGTAAAGTCCCCGAAGCGCTCCCGCTCCCGGACGATGTACTCCGCAGTCTTGACCCCGACCATGCGGATACGGCTCAGCGACCAGTAGATGCTGTCGCTGCGGTAGTCGGTGTAGAACTGCACGGCCGAGCGGTTGATCTCGGGCGGCACGATGCGGGCCGTGGAGCACTGCTCCATCTCGGACATCAGCGTCGCGATCTGCGTATCGTCGGCCCACTGCAGGGCTACGGTATAGAAGGCCGTGGCGTAGTTGGCCTTGAGCCAGGCGCCCACATAGGCCGTAAGGGCATAGGCCGCAGCGTGGCTGTTGCAGGTCACAACGCCTCCGCCCGTCAGGAAGGTGTGGTACGGGGCCTCCATCTCCACATCGTAAACTTCCTCCTCTCCGAGATACGCGACGGATGCGACAGTAACGGGAGCGGCGCCTAACCCTTTCTCTCCCCATTTACGGCGGCCCGGATCGTGGTACTCGGGGTCGTTCCCCCGGCCTTTGTCCGTAAAGCGGAAATCACTGTCGATCTTGATGCGGCCGGCATTGACGAACATACGGTCTTTGCCGGCTACGAGTTGGTCCGTGCGCAGCATGCCGCGCTGGGTCGGATGCCTGTGGTTGGCCGTCACGTCCAATGTTTTGCCGTCTTCCAGCGTAATACGGTAGACGGCCTTGTATCCCGCAAAGCGGATATCCCTGATGCGGTTCTTTACCAGGCGCCGCTTTTCATTCAACGAGAACGCTACGCCGTAGCCGTAAATCAAATATTTTTTTCGTAACGATACATGCCCTGTTTCCCGGGCATATCGGACACTGTTCATCAGGCGGTACATCTGGGCGATGGTAGGCTGCCAGCGCCCGCATTTGGGGCGGTAAATACGCTCCCGGCCGCTGATGCAGCGGTTGAAGGAGTAGCCGCCGGCCGTCTCGATCTTGTGCCAGATCTCGCGGGCCTCCTCGTCGGGGCATCCGTTGGCGACGGCGCCTGCGATGAAGTCGTCTTTGAGCGAGGCCATCAGCTCCGGATTCTTCTTGCCGATCGCCTTGCGCAGCACGTCCGTCTTACCCAGGTCGAAGCCTCCGAGCGTATGCGCGATGGACATGAACTGCTCCTGGTAGGTCATCAGGCCATAGGTGTTCTTCGTCGCCTCATACGTCCCGAAGTTATAGACCGGAACGACCTCGCCGCGCTTATAACGCACGTACTCCTCCGTAGCCCCTACGTCGAGCGTTGCCGGACGGTAAAGGGCGTTGATGATAATCAGGTCCTCGATATTGTCCGGCTGCACATCCATGATGAATTTGGTGATGCCGCGCGAGGAGAACTGAAAGACGTTCTGGGTATATCCGTCGGCAAGCAGGCGGTAGGTTTTCTCATCGCGCAACTCGTGACGCGCAATATCTTCCAGCGTGTAGCGCTTGCCGTATTCGCGATTGACATCGCCGAGAACGGCCCCGAGCTTCGAGAGCTCCTTGGTCGCCAGGATATCCTCTTTGAGCAGGCCGATCTCCTCCACGGAGTATCCGTCCAGCTCCGAGACCAGCAGGCCGTCCATCTTGCGGACCGGCAGAAAGTCGAAACATTCGGCCGGGCGCCCGTCTTTTTCCGCCGGAGTGACGATGACGGCCGAAGCGTGGATCGAGGCTGCGCGCGGCTGGCCCATGATCCCCCGTATATCTTCCACCACCTGGGGATAGTCATTCACGAAACGCCGCACTTTCGCGTTACGCGCCGCCAGGCGGAACAGGTCGGTCCAGGTCATGTTGTCGTCCTCGAAAATCGCCGTGATGTAATTCACAAGCCCGTGCGGCACGCGGTGGACGCGCGCCACGTCCTTGATCGCAGCCTTGAGTTTCAGGGTCGAGAACGTCCCGGCCGAGAAGACCCGCTGCCGTCCATCGGTATTATACCTCCGCTCCAGATATTCACGGATCTCCTGGCGGCGGTCGGATTGTATGTCCGAGTCGATATCCGGGAGCGTAAAGCGGCCGCCCTGCCTAAGACCGCGCCCCACTTCGCTGTCGAGGACCGAAAGCGTCCGGTCCGTGCGTTCGATGCTCACTTGTCGTATTTTCAGCATAGTATTGATCTGTTAGCGGTGTTCGTCCATATTCCAGAGCAGGTCCTTATTGTCGAGGATCAGCTCATCGTCGCAGCGCAGCTCGTCGGCATAGACGGTCAGCTCCTCGGCGCCGCGCAGGATACGCAGTCGCGCATCACGCTCGAAAAGGAGCGTATGCCCATCGAGCCGCAGCTCTACATATTTGCTGCCCGGGGGAAGGTCTATGCGGCCGCAGAATTTCGTAACCTCCTCTTGCCAGTAGAGCCCGCAGCGCTCCGGGACGAGAAAACGCGAGAAGAGCAGGTCGTACTCCAGCGGATCGATGGAGATGATCTCCAGCAGGTACGACACGAGCGACCCTCCGGCCGAACCGCGGCCGATACCGGTTACGATGCCCCTGCGGTGCGCCTCCTGCATGATATCCCACTGTATCAGAAAATAATCCACGTTGTTGGTGGATTCGATGATATACACTTCGTCCCGCAGCCGTTCCCGGTAGCGGGCATGATCCTCTTGGGGTATCTTCCGCTCCAGGCCCTCGTCCAGCAGGGCGAGGAACATGCGGCGCCGGTCGCCGTAGCGGAGTTTCTCCTCGGAGGTCATGTCGTAGCGCGGCATATACATCCGGCCCGTCTCGAAGCGGGCCTCGGCGCCCTCGGCGATCCGCACCGTATTGCGGCACATCCGCAGGAACAGTTCGTCTGCGTCCCAGCGCCCGGGGTCGAACAGCGGCCGCAGCTTGTCGAGCAGCTCTCCGGCCGAGCGCAGGTACTGCTCGTCGCTCTGCTCGTGCGCGGCCCCCGTCGCGATCTTGTTCAGGACGACCTTGCTGCGGGCGTCGTCCCGGTCGATGTAGTAGCTGTCCGGGATCAGTACCGGCTCCACCTCGAACGCACCGCCTCGGCAGAACGCATGGAAATAGCGCCGCATACTCTCTAATCGCTGCACGTCGATGCGGTCGGCCTTGAACTCCGTAGGGTCGATCTGGTAGTAGACGGTCTCGAACGCCTCGTGCAGCCGCACGATCACCGGGCGGTTCTCCGTCATCCACGAAGCTGCGAGCGTACCCAGCACGAGGACATTGCCGCGCCCGCAGGCCGCCAGGGCCTCGATGTCGATCCTGCCGTCCTCGCGGTCCACCATTACGGCTTTCTGGATGCGCAGCAGGTTCTGCAATCCCTGCTGCGTCTGGCAGTAGACCTTCAGCGGGACTTCGCCCTTCTCGTGGTCGAGCGTCAGGGAGTATCCGAAGACGTGTTTCAGGCCGGCCCGGGCGCACTCTTTCTGGAATGCCAGCGTCCCGGCCATCGTATTGCGATCGCAGAGGCCGAGGGCCGTCTGGCCCAGCCATTTCGCTTTGGCGACCCAGCTTGCGATGTCACCCGAGCCGTTGAGCAGCTCGTAGGGAGTGTGTACGCCCAGATTGACGAACGGGATGTCGCAGCCGTCGGGCTTGGGACGGCCGATGTGCTTTAAGATATTCATCGAAAACTCTTCGCGCAGGTCGTAGTAGTACCAGTTGTCGCCAAAGGGAAAGGCGACGTGGAAGATGCCCTCGTCGATGAGCGTCTGCGGGTCTTCCATCAGGTTGAAAACCTGCTCGTCGCCCCGCTGGCGGAAGATACTTTTCACACCGGACAGGTCGGCGCGGAACAGGCGTCCGAAGTCTGGTATATCGACCACCTCGCTGTCCACGACACGGTAGTCTATGTTTTGGCTGTCGAGCCATCGGATAAGGTCGTTCATAGTTGCTGTATCTTGTTGATTTTATACTCCACGGGCGTGTGCAGGCGGTATGCGAAGAGGTCGTATATCTCCTGCGGCGAGAGGTCTTCCCAATCCTTTTCCGGGTCGGGAATATCGGCCACGAGTACCTCGAAGTAGCGGCTGAGCTCCCCGGCGGTTTTCTTCGTGGCGTCCACCGCGTCGCCGTCGTAGCCTACCACGACGTTGCGTACGCCCTTAGTCTGGAGCTTGTAGATCTGGGCCTGCGAGACCTTCTTGCCGAAGGTCGCCACCACGGCCACGCGGGAGGATTCGTAGAGGTCGAGCTTGCGCGTGAGGGCCACAACATCGAAGATCCCTTCGCAGAGGATCACCGTCTCGGTACTGCCTTCCACCACCGCATCGTAGTTGTAGAGCAGCTTGACGAAGTCGTTTTCGGTAGAGTTCCTGAAGCGCCGTATGGGATAGTCGCCCGTAAATTTCGCACGGCGGTTATAGGCGTCGATCTCGCCCTTGGACCAGAGGTGGCGGGCGACGTATCCCACCGTATCCCCGGAGTCGATGACCGGGAAGATCACGTAGTCGTCGTAGCGGAAGTTCACGCCCCGCGTCGTACCCACCGGAAAGAACTCGTAGTCGTCGAAGGTGAAGCCGCGGCCCTTGAGGTACGGGTGCAGGAAGGTGCGGCGCCAGAATTCCGGCATCTGCACGATGCCCAGTTCGTCGTCTATCTCCTCCTGCGCGGCGAGCGGGAACAGCAGGGTGCAGTCGAGCTTGGCGCCGGGGTCCGTGGTGGGCGTCACCATCAGGTCGGGACGGCCGATGGCTTCGAGCGTCCGCTCCAGGGAGTGCGTGGACGCCCCGCAGGAGAAGCAGTGCGCCATGAAGGGCTGCTTGCGGGACGTGGCGGGGCCTATGTAGACGCCGTACTTGCCCTCCTTGCCGCAGTACGGACAACGGGCGATGAGGTTGCGGCCCGAGCCGTCGCGCCGGGCTCCGAGCTCACGGGCGATCTCTTCGGTAAGGTATGTATGCTCCTTGTTCATGGCCTTTAAGAGTAGGCCGGGAACAAAATTTAGAGTTGTTTTTTTATGGTTTTTTCAGAGGAAAGGGCTATATTTAATTCCGAAATAAACAGTTACATCCTGATAAAAGCACCTATATGGCCATAAATCGAAAAATCTATTACGGGGAGTATACGTTAGCTCACTGGCTGAAATTGTTGATGAAGCAAAATATCAAATTGCCTCCCTATCAACGTACTTTCGTATGGGATGAAGGGCGCGTACAAGCCCTGATTACTACACTCAAAAATGAAGACTTCGTACCCCCGGTAACAATCGGAGCGTTCGGAGATGCCGATGATATTAAAAACTATATTCTGGACGGTCAGCAACGATTGACCAGCATATTTTTGGCCTATCTGGGACTCTTCCCCAAAAGAGATAAGTTCGAAGAAGTTTTCAATACCTTGGCTAATGAGAATGATGATGAGGCCGAACCGGATGAAGGCAGCGATCATTTTATGGCATGGACTCTTCAGAATCTGACGGACGTAGGACGCACAAAAGAAGAGATACTGGCCCATGTAGATATGACCCTCTACGATGCAAAACAGTGGGACGTAGATGACGAGTTCTTCAAAAACCGGAAGATGGGGTTTACCTATCTGGTCCCGAACATCACTATTCCAGAACAACAAAAGTATTATTCGACCACATTTCGTAATATCAACAAACAGGGCAAAACATTATTACCGCAAGAGAGTAGAAAATCGTTGTATTTCCTCTCTCGTGGGTATGATGATTTTTTCGAACCCAAAATGGCACATGCCATCCAGCTCAGACAGGCATCGGCTACAACCTACATGGACTTCGTGCGTTATCTTTCTTTGTTGTTCCAGTATCATAAGGACACGAACGCCAATCGTGTAGCACGCGGGTTCAAACTGGTAATGGAGTCTTATTATGAGCGGTTCATATACGCCGTAGTCAACCATACCGAAGATAATCTGTTCGCCCGATTTACAGATGTATTCCCGCATGATGATTATGCACCTCTATATGCTCGGCTCAGGGAAACAATCGCTGCGGTCGAGATACCGAAAGAATACACGTCGATCATAGATATGGACGTCTATCTATTCGGGCTGATGTATGTGATCCTGTTTGAGAAGAAGACAATAGACGACTCTCGGAAAGCAGACCTGAAAGCGGAGTTAGAACGGATGGTAAGAGGCTTTAAGGGTGATAGTGCCCACGCCAAAGCTCCGGCCGCCCTGAAATATTTGAGGGCACGCATAACCGAGTCGATAACTATTTATCAACGGTATTGCCAATGAGACCGCATCACGACTTCATCATATCTCCGATCACACAGATATTGCAGGATACGGTAACTGCGTGTGGGAGCTGCGGAAGTGGTATCGAGACTTTTCCGCTGAGCGAATACGTCATGCAATCCACGTTTTTGAAGATGACGGGGTTTCAGGAGCAGAAACTGAAGTGCATCCTATGGGAATTAGCTACTGATGATTATGAATTCCGGTACAAATTATTGTCAAACTCTAAATCCACGTCCAAATCCTATGGAGAATGTTCACGATATGATGATAAAAAAAATATCTTGAATGATCTCTGGGAACAGATACATAAGTTTAAGCCGTCAATCGACCTGAACGTTATCGACAAAGCAGCCTTGTGGAACACTCTACATACGGACATGGAAGATATTTTTGCTCATAGTAATATTTTAGAATGGTCACAGAGCGATTTTGAAGGCTATAGAGAGTTTTTTCTCGGCATTACAGATAAACAGTTTATCACTCGGCAAAAAAAACAAATTGCATTATTAACGAATAGTGATAATTTGACGACAGCAGAAAAGACGAATAACTTATACGATGCGTATGACAAATTATATAGCCATCGCAATCGGTGTGCCCATAATACCCTGTCTCAGCAGCCTCATCTTCCGACCCTACAGATGTTATCTTCCCCCTCGTACAAATATGAGAATTATTTCATCCGTTTCTATGTCATTGCCCTGATCGACCGTATCTTCGTGCGTTTCTGGCGTGAATATATTGCGGCGGTCGAAAGTAGCGGATGGCATTAGAGGCTCCTTATGGATTGACAAACGGGATGGAAGGTTATTTCCATCCCGTTTGTTTATCTTCTCATACTCATCGTCCGTGCCGCATCGTAGAAGGTCTCGTTGTCGTAGTCTGTGGCTATGCGGAACGTGTCTCCCTTTCGGAAGAATCGGCTCTTGGCCACATGGAGCCGCATGAGGTTGGCCTCGCGCTCGGCCGCGGACTGGTTGAGCGATATGAGGTGCGTGCATGGCCGCGCCAGGCCCTTCGCCTCGGAACAGTTGTACTCGGTGAGCACGTTGTTCTCGTCGTTGAGCCAGTCGCGGTTCTCGATGGTCGCCTGGTAGGTGGCCACCATCCACACGTTCTCGTCCGATGCCAGGTCCTTCAGGTCGTTCGCCACGGCGATGCGCTTGCTGCGTTCGTGCTCGGCTCCCCACTGTCGTCGTGAGGCGTCGGTCAAAAGGTCCATCGAGTCGATGATGACTATGTCGGGCGTTCGGGCGTTGATCTTGCGGTACTCGGCGATGCCGTTGCGGATGTCGATGGTCGAGATGCGGGCTGCGAAACGCGGGAACGAGCGCACGGTGATGCTCCCGGCATATTGCTCGATCTGCTTTTCGAAGCGGCGCATCTCCAGCTCGGAGATATGCCCCCGCTCGAAGTAGAAGGCGTTGCGGGCGATGAGTCCTCCGCTGTAGGCATTCAGCGCCTCCTCTTCCGACCCTTCGAGCTGGAAGTGCAGCACATGCAGTCCGTCGTCGATGTCGGCCCGCAGGCCGATATGCTTTGCCATGTGGCTCTTGCCCACGCCCGTCGACGCCAGCAGACAGGATAATTGCCCACGCAGGTTGCGCCCGGCATTGAGCGTATCCAGGTCCGCGATATAGAAGCGCGTGACGGGCTTCAGGCCGGACGCCTGCAGCTCCTCTTCGCGGCGGCGGTTGCGGCTGAAGCGCACGGAGAAGGTCTTCACCACATCCACGAACGCCGAGCTCTTGAGCGTGAATCCCGCGAGCCACTCGGCGTACTCCTTGAGCTTCTCCTCGGCCTCGGCCTGGCGGCTCTGGTTGTAGAGCTTTCCTACCT
The DNA here is from genome assembly GCF_042852885.1 of Alistipes sp. i18-0019-D1. Lineage (NCBI taxonomy): Bacteria > Pseudomonadati > Bacteroidota > Bacteroidia > Bacteroidales > Rikenellaceae > Alistipes > Alistipes sp. i18-0019-D1. Next base: position 2,536,714 of record NZ_AP031424.1, on the reverse strand, counting down.
CGGCATATACGGCCTGCAGGCGCACGCCCTTGATGTATGTTTCGAGCAGGTCCACCACCACCTCGGGGTTGTTCTCTCCGTCGTACTCGCGGAAGGTGTTCACCAGCTCCAGGGCGTCGAAATCGGAGGCGAATGTCTGCGCGAGCACGGCATACGAGGGCGGGGCCTTGTAGGTGCGGTAGTGGCTGGCGAAGAGCTCCTGAACATGCTGGAACGTACGGTCCGGGAGGTACTCCCGCCGCATGTGCGTCACCAGCACGCCGCACACCGCGTCGTTGCGTATCGCCGTCGAGTAGAGCTCGTAGAGGTACTCGGCCGTAAGGGCATTGCGCGCGGCACTCATCGCACGCCTCCTTTCGCATACTCCTCTTCGCGGATGCGCAGCAGCTCGGGATAGCGGCTTCCCGTCATCCGGCGGCATGCCTCGGTCATCGTACAAGCGCAGCATACGGGCGAGAAGGGCGTCCACAGCAGCGTCGAGAGCGAGCAGACGTAGAGCCCGGCCTCCGTCCCCGCCTGCCGGGCCTTGGTGCGGTCCTCGTACTGGGGGTATATGAACTTCGCGAGCGGGTGCTGCGAGCGGTCCCGAACGAGATCTGCCAACACGCCGCGCGCGAGCCCATGCTCCGCGAGCCAGCGCTCCTCCCTTCGTCGAGCCCCCTTCCCGTCGGCCATAAAGCGCTCTACGGCCGCCGCGCTGAAGGAGCGTGCCGCCCGCCAGCGCCTGCGCAGCGGCCCGGAGCCTGCGGATGAGAGCGTGTATACCTGGCAGATGCAGAAGTCCGCGACGCGCTCGCGGTCCAAGGGCCCGATGCGCCCTTCGAGGGCCACGATGCACCCCTCGACGGCCCGCCGCGCTGCGGCGCCGCCCGGAAAGCGGAACCCCGCGTCGAGGGTCCGGCGTACCAGGTGGGAGAAGAGCCGTATGGCCCACTTACTTTTTACGGCTGTTTCCATCGCGGTCGATCATTTGTCGCATCTTCAGCTTGGCCAGGAACAGCCGGCTCTTGACCGTCTCGATATTGGGGGTCTTGAGCGTGCCGTTGCGGAAAGTTATCTCCATGATCTCTTCGAGCTTATAGCCGGCCTGCTGCAGCAGCAGCGCCTCGCGGTAGATGGGGTTCAGCCGCGTGAGCGCCCGCAGGATGTCGTCGTTGTAGAGCTCGGTGTAGTTGTCGAGCCCCATGCAGTTGCCGCTGAGCTGCGTCGCGTCCTCGGCGTAGTGGCTGGCGATACGCTCCGGGGGCAGGTCGTCCGTGGTGCGGAAGGCGGCACGCCGCTGGTCCAGGTCGTGGATCAGGCGTTTACAGCAGATGAAGATCCAATTCTGAAGGGACTTCTCCGGGTTGTAGGTATGGATGTATCGGAACAGGTTGGCCAGACACTCGTTGTAGTTCTCCTCGACATGCTCCCAGCGGTTGGTAAACCGTATGGACATCTTGTATACGAGGTTGCGGTTGGGCATGATCAGTTGCTCGAAAAGAAGAGTCCGCTCCCGGACGGACTCTTCGGTGTCGATATAGGACGACGGGGATGGTTGCGCTTTCACTCTCTTGCTGACTTGTCGGTGGATAATTCATCTTGTGGGATCTGTCAGCTTATGGTTAGCGTCAACTTGGAATCGATGCCGGCGCGGCGTGCCGCCCGGTGTGCGGGTTAAGGAATCTTACCGTACGCGGTATTTGCGTACGAAGTAGTGGAAGAGCAGGAAGGCGTCGGCCTCGTCGTGCGAGGCGGGCTCGAAGCGGTAGTCGTTGCGGCATGCGGCGATCATGCGGCTCTTGTCTGCGCGGCCGTCTCCCGTGGCCCATTTCTTGAGCGTCGAGACGTTCACGAACTCCACGGGCAGCAGCTCCAGCTCTTCGGAGACCAGGAGCATGATGCCCCGCAGTTCGGAGAGCTTGCGCAGGTCGCGGTTGTGGGCGTTGAAGCTCACGTCCTCGGCCACGATGCGCCGTATGCCGTAGCGCAGGATGAACTCCCGCAGCGTGGTGTAGAACGAGAGGTAGGTGCGGCGCGAGCGCGTGGCGTGGAAGTCCCATGCTCCGGAGCCGTGCAGGCAGTAGTATCCCGTGCGTGTTGCGATGTCGAGGGCCAGCAGCTGCTCCCGGCGGAGGCTACCGCCGTTCGATGCGCGATTCTCCATGCTCCTTAACGATGGTTATGCGGTGCGGATAGCCCTCCTGCACGAGTCCGTGCGACACGACAAGGGCTGTGAGGGCCTGCTTGCCAAGCGCCGCGAAGACGTTAGCCAGTCCGTCGGCGTCCACCGCGTCGAGGATCTCGTCCATGCACAGCAGGTCCAGCCCTCCGCCCGGCGGGCAGTTGCCGTTCACCAGGCGCTGCATGGCGATCACCGAGGCGGTGTTCACCCGTGCCCGCTCGCCCTCGGAGAACTTCCCGAAAGTCCCGGCGTCCAGCCCGTCGCGGATGATCGACACGGAGATCTTCTCCCGCACGGCGCCGCTCTTGAGGGTCGTATATCCCGAGAGGCTTACGCGCAGGTCGGAGCCTATGTCGTCGAGCACCCGGTTTATCATCCCTGCCAATGCCTCGATCTTCGTGTTGGCCAGGTAGGTGCGGAACTGCACGAAATACTGCTGCTGTGCTTCGAGGGCCGCGATGCGCCCGTCGATCCCCGTGCGGCGCGCCGCCACCTCGGCGGACTGGGTTCGATAGCCCTTGAGCGAGGCTTTGAGCGATGCGATCAGCTCCGAGGCCGTGGCCCGCTCTATCTCCGCGAGGGTCTGCTGCAGGGTGTCGATCGAACTCTCGGCCGCCGCCGTCTCGGCGCGGCATTGCTCGATGGCGCGCTCGGCAGCCTTACGCACCGCGCCCAGACGGTCGAAGGCCTCGTCGAAGAGGTTGCGTCGAATCTCCTCGACCTCGCGGGTGCGGGCCGCGACGTAATCCCGGCAGCGCTGGATGTTGAACCTGGCGCCCTCCATCTCGTACTCTGCGGCCTCGACGGAGCGTCGGGTCCCTGCCATGCGCTCATCCCAGTCGTGGCGCAGGGCGTGAAGGTCGCGAATCTCTCCCCGCACGGCCGTTATCATCTGCTCGACCTTCTCGGCTTCAAGCCCGCTGTCGAGCAGCTCCTCTTCGACCTGCGCGAACTCCGCCTTGCGGCCTTCGAGCTCCCGGGTTGCCGCCGCCACGTCGAAGTCCCGGTCCGAGACCAGGAAACGATGCGCGCAGGCGGGGCACTCCACCGTCCCGGCCAGGCGGGCGTGGAGCGTCTCCACGGCGGTCGATACCGCGCGCTTGCGGCGTTGCAGGGCTTCGATCTGCGTGTTGGCGGCAGAGAGCCGTTCCGTGAGAGACTGCATCTCCCCGTCGAGCGCCGCGCCCTTGTCCGAGGCCTCCTGCCGGAAGTAGTCGTACTCCTTGCTGCGGGCGATAAGCTCCGCCTGGGCCACTGCAAGCTTCTGGCCGATGGATGCGATGATCTGCGTCCACTTGTCGATCTCGGCGCGGATCTCGGCGATCTCGCGGTTTTTGGCCGCCACGATCCCCGTCCAGTCGCTTAACTCTGCGTCGCTCAGGGGCGCGAGCAGCTCCCGCACCCGGGCCATGCTCGCGGCGAGCGGCTCTGCGGAGTTCTCGAACTGCTGCAGCCGCTCCTCCGCCTCCTCGATGCGCTCCAGGTGTTGTCTGTGCCGGGCGATCTTATCGCCGCATGCACGGATCGCGTTGCGCTTGGCGGCGACCGCGGCCTGTATCCCGGCGACCTTCTCGCGCCGGGAGAGCTCCTTCTCCGTGCGGCTCTCCTCTTCGCGGGCGATCTGCTCGGCGAGCATCCCGATGCGTCCGTCGATGCCGGCCAGCTCCAGATCCACCGCCCGCAGTTCGTCCCGCAGCGGCGCGAGGTCCGCCGCGACCTGCGCGATAGCCTGGTCCACGCGGTCGCCGCCGCTGAAGCGGTTGATGATCTCCTTCTTCTCGCGGTCCGATGCCGAGAGGAAGTCCTCGTAGCGGTGGCGCGAGAGGATGAAGGCGAAGAAGAGCTCCTCGCGCGTGACGCCCAGCCGTTCGAGGATGTAGCGGTTGGCGGCCTCGACGCTGGGCTGGGCCACCTCCTCGCGGCGCCCGTCGAGCGTGCGGAAGCAGCGCACCGAGGCCGTACCCCGGCGCGGTATCGTGCGCTCCACGAGTAGCTCTTCGGCCGTAGTGCGGTTTATGAGCGTGAGGGCCACGCGGCACTCCTCGGCCGCGTCGTTGATGACCTCCTCGGCGCGGACCTTGCGCAGCGGGGAGCCCGTCAGGCCGAGCGTGATGGCCTCGATGAGCGTGGACTTGCCCGAGCCGTTGCTGCGCTGCGACTCGTTGTCGGCGTTGTGCCCGAAGATGAGCGTCGTGGTGCCCTGCGCGGGCGTGTACTCCAACTCGCGGAAGGAGCAGATATTGGAAGCTGAGATATGCGCTAAATACCACATGGTGTCGTTTCGATTTTGGTGAGATAAGCGATGCCGAGGGCTACGTTGTCAATGCTGCGGCCCGCGCAGAACTCCTCGTAGGCGCGGCGCAGGCGTGCTCCGTCGAACTTGTCGAGCACCTCCTCTTCCGGCACTTCGATGAGAGTCGCGCCTTCGGCCACCACTTCGACCTTGCTGGCCCCGGCCGCCATGAGGCGCTGCCGGTCTACGGTCTGGGCCTCGGAGGCCCGCACGCGGACCTTCAGGCGGCAGCGGGGGTCGGCGCGCAGCTCGTCGATGCGGTCCAGCAGGTGGACGTCGACCTTCTCGGCCGTGGTGTCGAGGGTGCGGTAGCGTAGGTTCGCCTCGTTGCGCACGAACTCCTGCGAACCGTCCGTGTAGAGGATCGTGTAGCCCTTCTCTTCGTCCTCCCCGAAGTTGAACTGCCGCGAGGAGCCGATATACTCGATGCGGGTTCCCGCGACCACGGCCCGGTTGTGGTAGTGCCCCGCGAAGACGCGGTCGAAGCCCTCGAAGATGCGGGCCGGCAGCTCGTCCGGGGCCGGGGTCGCCAGGGCCCCGTTCACCCCCTCGTGGATGTAGAGGTAGTTGAGCTTACCCTCGACCAGCCCTCCCATGCGCAGGGCCTGCAGGCGCGAAGTGAAGCTGCCCCCTTCGGGGAAGTAGCTCATCATGTGCAGGGCGAACTCCCAGGCGGGATCGTCGAGGGTGAGAAAGTCGTCCACGACCGTGACGGCAGGCATACGGTCGAAGACGTGGCAGTAGCCGCGCAGGGATTCCTGATCCACTTTACAGTGGTTGCCTTCGGCCAGGGTGATGCGGATGCCCTCGTCGGCCGTGCGCAGCAGGGCGTCATGCACGGCCAGCAGCACATCGAGCGTCTGCGAGGCGCGGCTCAGGAACAGGTCGCCGCCCAGGGCGATCTCGCGGATGCCTCTCTTGCGGCACAGCTCCAGGGCCTCGTTCCAGTTGCGGTCGAACTCCGCGATATTGTCTTTGGAGATGTGTATGTCGTTCATCAGAAGCATACACGCTATTTTCCGGCTATTCATCGTAAAATACAGCGCTGAAAAAAGGGAGCGCGCAAAGCGCTCCCGGATTCGTCATGTAACAATGCTTGCGATGCGGGATTTAACGCCTGCGGCGCGGGGCCTCTTCCGTGCTGTCCGCATCCCCGGCCTCAGCGGGCTCTTCGGGCTCTTCGGCGGCCCTGTCGCCGAGTGCGTCCTCGATCATGTCCAGCAGGTCGTCGTTGCTCACCGAGCGCGTGACGCGCACCGAGAGCTTCTCCTGCTCGATGAAGCTGCGGATCATGGCCCTCAGCTCCTGTCCCTCCTCGGTCTTGTCGCCCAGCCCCGCGGCCTTGAGAGACTCGAAGCGGCTGCAGAGGGCGTCGAGGGTCAGGGCACCGCCCGGCGCGTTGTCGCGCACGTCTTTCGTGCGGCGGTCGAAGCTGAACGACGAGGTGTCCTCCTGCGGGATCTCCGCGCGGAAGGTCTCGATGGCCTCGGCCATATCGCTACTCTCCATGACGTGCAGCTCATAGCGCACGTCGCACTGACGCAGGAATTCGAGCGTCGCCTCGAAGTGGTAGCGCGTATAGCGGTAGACGACCTCCGGGATGCGGGGGCTGTTCATGAGCATCGTCAGCTCCTCGCGCGAGAGCCCTTCGTGGTCGGACTCGTTGTCGATCGAGAAGCAGTATTCGGTCTTGCCGCCGTTCTTGCGCTTCTCGACCTCGACGGGATAGGCGTTGTAGACCGACGATACGGGGCACGGGTGCTGGGGGTTCTTCTGGAGCTTCTTCTCCCAGAGACGGAAGCGGCGCTCGTCGAGCTCCTTGAACTGGGCGTGGCTCAGGGTAAGCAGCTGCAGTCCCTTGGCGCGCTCCTTCAGGTCGATGACGTACATCGCGTGCCCGTAGCTGAACTTCAGGCCGCCGCCGTAGCTGCCCCCGGAGATCTTCTCCGCGAGCTTCTCGTCCCCGGCTTCGCGTGCCGCCTCGGCGGCCAGGCGCCGGTAGGTGTCGATAAGGTCGAGCGAGTAGCCGGCCTCGGTGGCGCGGGGCGTGGTGACGTACATGCTGGAGGTCTTCTCGCTGTTTGAGGGGCGCTGAAGCTCCATCAGAAGCTGCCGCACGGGGTACTCGTACCCGCGGCGCTCCACGGCGTCCTCACGGCTGGGGGCGATGGGAAGCACCCGAAGGCGGTAGGTTCCGAGCTTGTCGAAACGGAAGAACTCGGTTTTGGTGAAGGATCTGTTCTCCTCGATGGCGCGGGCCTGCGCCTCGGCGAATGACTCCTGGAGCCCCAGAAAAAGCTCCTCTACGGAAGCGGCCTCTGCGCTTCTCTGATCCGGATAGTCCTGCATAACGGTTGTGTGATGATAGTTAATATTGCCGAGGATCTGGGTTCTTGCCCCGGGTTCGGATACCTCCGGGAACCATCTGATTTACTCGATATGCGGTGAAAAAAACCGGTGCGTGCTGCCCCCGGCTTAACTATCACATCCCCCAAGAGAACGGGGGAACCGTCAAATTGATCGGCGACTTTTATCCCAAAGTCGTCCCACAAAATTACACGGCCTTTCCCGCAAATCCAAATATCTGACAATTAGTTTTCTAACGAATATTTCAACCTGCTGGCATAGGTTCACATAGGGGCGTGTTTCCAATCGCGGATTTATGCCTCCTCCGGCTCGGGCTCCGCACCGCAGAGCCGTTCGATCTCCTCCCAATGACGGAAGATGTAGTTGTCCAGGCGCGTGCGCCGCAGGGCCTCGTAGTAGCGCTCCCGCTCGGGGGTCATGCGCTTGCCGCGGCGGCAGCAGACGCCCTCGCGGCGGTAGAGCTCCATATAGCGAAGGAACTTGGGCTTGCGGAAGGCCGCCTCGCCGGAGGCCGCGCAGACGACCTCCACGATCTGGGGCGGGGGCTCCTCACGCTGACGCGCCGGGCATACCATCATCAGGACATCGTAGACGACGGGGGTCTCGTAGCGCAGCAGGAACCCCAGCGGGGTTTCGTGGAAGGGGAAGCGTTTAAGGCTTCCCCGGGGTCGTCCCCCGAGATCTTTTGTCCCTGGGGGCGGCTGCGGGCGTCGTACTTTCCGGCACCGGCTTTTCGCTCTGCGTTTCATGTTCCTCGGTTTTGGGTTGCGGCCGCACGACGCCCGCATGGCGCCTCCGTTGGGCGATGCGGTGGCGGCTCTCCACATCGCGGCTGATGTTGACTCTCTTTTTCATGGCTTAGGTCATATAGGAAAAACTTAGTTCGGTGGTGACGTTGTATGTGCCGCGTTCGTGCATGAGTATCGCGCGCGAGCCGGCCTTGATGACGAACGAACATCCCCGGTTGTATTTGTGGTCGTCGTTAAAGTCGGCCATCGTCTGGCGGCATCCGAAGCGCGGGACGCCGATGGCGTTGGGGATCGTGGCGATGGTACCCCAGGTGTTCGAGGTGGTGCGTGCCGTGTTGATTGTTCCCTGCACGCAAACCACATTGCCGATCTGCCGGGCCCAGAGCGTCCCGGCATTCTCGCCGCCGCACGGCAGCCACCCCGTGTCGTCGATCTTCTTCTGGTACTCCGGGCCATAGGCCGCGCCGAGGGCTTCACAGGCCAGGCGCCGGGCGTTGTCGTCCTTGAGCGTAAGGTCCGCGAGGTTCCGGTCCCGGCGCACGAAAGCCGTCAGGTCGCCCGTGCCCGCGGCGTCGAGCTTCTCGCGCAGGGCCTGGCGGGCCTCGGCAGTGCTTTTGCCCTGACGAACCAGGTGATTCACGTAGTCCTGCAGGGACTGGCTCAACGCCGCAAAGCGGCCGTCGGCCTCGGCCTTGGTGTAAAGACCTATGTTCGCGGCCACGGACTCCCGGTCCGCGGCGCTGTATCCCTCCAGCAGCCGGGGCGCATATTTCGAGAGCTCCCGCACCACGGCCGAGGTCATGACATAGCCCTCGCTCTGCGGTATGGAGGCCCCGTCCTCGCTCTTTCCTGCGAATGCGCCCGTTCGGATGGCTTCGAGCTTCGTCCTGTGCTCCGCGGTAAAGACCGCTCCCGTATAAGCGTCGTCATTGCCGAGCTTGCCCGCCAGCAGCTTGTCCACCTGCTCGATGGAGTACACGTCGATATTCTGCCGGGCCCGGGCCTTATCCTGAAGGTCTGCGAGGTTGGCCTCCTTGGCGAGTTTCAGCTCCCCGGTGCCTCGCTTCTCGGCGTCGATATTCTCTCGGGCGCGCTGCTGGCGCTCCTGCCTGAGGGCGATGATCTCCTCGGGGCTCTTGCCCTCGATCTCGGCGGAGGTCAGGGCCGTGAACTCCGAGAGGTAGCTCGCCGCATGCAGGAAGCGTTCGTCGCACTCCGCGGCGGAGTAGAGGCCGAGCGTCGCCCGTGCCGCGGCCTTGTCCGCCAGGTCCGCGAGGTTGTCCGTGCAGTTGAGCTTGCCGCCCAGGGCCTGCGCGACGTCGTCCGTGGTCACGAACCCCGCGGCGCCGTCCGTCAGGCTGCCCTCGGTGATGCCGTCGAGCTTCCGGCGCAGCGCGGTGGTGAAATCCTCCGTGCTGAGGCCCTTGCCCGCGACCTTGTCTACTTTCCCCGCCAGGGCCTCCGTGAAGGCTTCGGGCGAGACGTACAGCTCCGAGGTCGGGCGGCCGCCGATGCGCAGCTCGCCCGCCACATCGACCCAGCCCCGTGCGCCGAGGGTGAGGTTACCCAGATCGTTGTGCAGCGTGAAGTCCTGCGACGCCGCATCGGCATAGCCGGCCCAGGCGATGCGGGCTCCGTCCTTATCCTGCCACTGCACGAGCCCCTGCAGGGCCTTGTCATCCTTGGCACAGGCCGCATTGCGTATCGTAAGACCGCAGCCGGAGCCCTGTACCCGCAGCTCGCCCGCGGCCGTGACCGTGGCGCTCTTGCCTTCGACCACAAAGAGGGGCGCGTCGCTGCGGCCGTCGTAGACCGCGAAGCTGCGAAAGCGGTTCTTCGCGCCGTCATACCCGCTGCGGTTCACGGCGACCGCGCCCTCGTCCGTATCGTCCCCACGGTTGAAGATCTCGCTGCCGCGCAGCGTCAGGCTCCCGGCCCGCAGCTCCCCCGTGCGGATATGATCCGCCTGGAGCCCCTCCGCTCCCGCATGCAGGAGCGACACCCCGGCACGCTGCAGAGCGAAGGAGCCGTCGGTGGCGAAGAGCAGCTCTCCGAGCAGCGTCCCCTCGCTGTACAAACCTATCGAGGCGCTGCCCTCGGCGCTGAAGAGCGCGCGCAGGGCATAGCGTCCCGCGGCGTTCGCCACCGAGACGGCGCTGCGGCTCTGCAGCTCCTTGCCGGCCGTGAGGCCCCCCGAGAGCGCGATGTCCCCACGCACGCTCTGGCGCGCGAAGGGACCCTCCAGCAGCAGGGCGTAGCGGCCGAGGAACTTCTCCGGCATACGCGGGGCATAGTCCTCGCGGATCTCGATATAGCCCGGCAGGGCGCCCGTCACCTCGTCCTCGCTCCGGGGCACTTCACGGCCCCCGGAGCAGAGGTAGCAGCAGCGCCCGTGCTTGTTCACATCCCCGGCATAGGCGATCGTCTCGTAGCGGTTCTTCTCGTAGATGTAGTACGGGAAGGAGACCTCGGCGGCCCCCTCGAAGGGACGTATGCGGCCGCCGATCCACACGTAGCCCGGCGTGATGCGCCCCTCGGAAACTTCGCAGCCCGAGAGGATGAAGTTCGGGCATCCCTCGAAGAGCATGCTCATGCTCCGGGCCAGCTCCTGCAGGTTCAGCAGGTCGTCGTTGTAGGTGTAGCGTCCGCCCGTTTGTGCGATGTATTCTTTCACGGCGTGGTGGTGTTTGGTTGTTCTTTTCCGTCGATGCGGATCAGGTAGGTCCTGCCCGCCAGGCGGTATCTCTCGATCAGGTGCGTGAGCATGTAGGCCATCTCCCGCTCCGACGTCGTGACGGCGGGGACGCAGACGATGAAGCTCGCGCGCAGGACCTGCTTCTCCTCGGCCTCCAGGTACATGCGGCGGGGCTCTTCCTCCTCCGCGACGCCCTCGATCCGCTCGCCCTCGAACCAGAGGGTGAAGGGACGGCCGTAGCGGGCCTCCTCGAAATAGAGCTCCGCGCCTACGGAGGCCCCCTCGGTGAGGGTGATTCTCTGGTCGGGGTCCTGCAGGTAGCCGCCGAAGCGGCGGTTCAGGAACCACTCGAAGTAGAAGACCTGCGAGGTCATCGCCGCCTCGATGCGCCGCTCGCGGGCCCACGCGCAGAAGCGGTCGTTAAGCGTCTGCAGTGGCCAGGCGAGGCTCTGCACGAAGAGCACGAAGCGGCGGCCCGCGAGGTAGTGCGGCACGAGCCGGTTCACGAGCCTATCTATCGAGAGTCGGTAGCGCATCCTTGTCGATTACAAGTTTCAGGGCCTGGCGGAACGTCGGAAGCTCCGCCTCGTCGCCCTCTCCCGTGCTCTGGCGCACGTAGCCCGACGAGGTGTGGATCATGCGCTCGACGTACTGCGCCGGCTGCAGGTGCCCGTCGTTGTCGTACGAGGCCAGAAAGACGCCTTGCCGGGGCTCGGCCGAGGTGTCGGCCCAAACGTCCCTCACATGCTCCACGCTGCGCAGCGCCTCCCACACCTGGCTCACGTAAACCCCGGCGTCGAAGTCTATGCCCATCACATATTCATTGAGCCGCTCTTCGAGGGCGTCGTAGAGCTCCGACTCGGGAACGGCGCCGTCCCAGTAGACCGTCAGGCGCGGGATCAGCACATCCCCCGGGCGGCTGATGACCTCGATGCGCGTGCCGGCGAACTTGATGCGGTTCACGTAGGCCGTGATCTGTGCCAGCTCCGCGGCCCCGATCTGCCGCAGGGCGCCCTTGCTGCCCGTGGCCACCTTCAGGATCAGCTTGCTGTCCACATTTGTGTCGTCCGTACTCTCGGTGTAGGAGACCTGGGTGACGATCCGCTTCGAGGGGTCCTCGCTGGCGTAGCCGAAGGCCAGGCCGTCCTCGCGGATGACCAGCTCGTCGCCCTGCTGGTAACCCAGCAGGGCGTTGGCGTAGTAGCGCGGCGTGCCGTTGATGCGGCTCGAAAGCGTCTCGGAAACATCCACGGCGAAGACGTCGAGGATCGACTCGAAGGTGTAGATCATCGCCGCGACCATCCACGCGATGCCGTTCATCACGGACATTTTCGAGTCGTTGCTGTGCTCGGAGAGCTCCAGGCGCCGGTTGCGCTCGGAGATGGCCTCCGCGTATATCTGTTTCAGGGTTCTGCTCATATCGTATCGGAATATCAGTCTACGGCGCCGCCGGAGTGCCGGGACGATTCGAAGTCCGTCTCGGGTTCCGGGTCCGGATAAGGTTCGTATATGTACTCCTCGCCGCAGATATCGAAGCGCCACGGCCCGCCCTCGTTCCACGAAGGCTCGTGCGTCAGGAGCCACACGGCCTCCATGCCGCTCGTAAGGATGTAGTTCCGATCCTCGTCCCTCATGGGTTCTCGGTACTCGCCCGAGGGACGCCCGGTGAGCGTGACGCGGCACGCCCGGCGTCCGTAGTGCTCCCGCACTAAGGCGATGAGGTAGCCGTCCAGCGCGGGACGCTGCATATCGGCGTGGGACAGGTCCAGGCGCATAAGGCCCCGGCACGGCACCAGAGGACTCAGGTCGCGGCACGCGGCGCCCCGCAGGTCGAGCTCGCAGAGCCCCTCGCACAGCGGCAGGAGCGCCAGCGGCGCCTGCCACGGCCCCAGGGTCAGGGATTCGACATATACGGGACGCAGCAGATGAGCCGCGGACGGGTGCAATTCCGTGAGGTCCAGCCGCTGCAGCCGTGCGTCCCCATATATGCGAAGGATTCGAGGCGTGGAAATGGCGTTGTCGAAGGTATGATGCAATGTGACGCCGGCAGTCGAGAGTGCGACGGTCTGCAGGGGCGTGTTGTCGCCCCAGTCGATCTCCACGGCGCCCTCTCCTGCGAGCGAGAATCCGCCGCCTGTCGCGGCGGGCGGCAGGCGGAACTCCCCGAGACGCGGGAAGTGCGCCTCCTTGAAGTAGACGTGCCGCTCGCCGCTGGCGGGAACGATGCCCTCGCGCCGGAGGTAGGCCACCGTCTCGGCATCGATCAGCACCCCGTCCGAGTAGTCGAGCACCTGTCCGGCCCGCAGCTCGCTCATCATCGACAGCGCGGGGTTCGAGAGCAGCAAATCCGTGATGCCTTCGATCGAGCCGTAGATGTCCAGGGCGACGTCGTAGAGGTTCTGTCCCGTGATTACCGTATATCGTCCCATGCCTTAATTCGTCTTTTCGGTGACGTCGAGCAGCAGCTCGCCCGTCTCGGAATCCATGTATGCACTATTGATCGTCATGCGGTCGCTCTCGAACTCCCGCTGCAGGCGCGTGGCAAGGCCCGTCGTCTCGAAGTTGCCGTGCAGGAAGTCGATGAGCCCGACGCCCGAGGTCGGATACTGGTAGAGCGTCCCCGGGGCCGCCTTGAGCAGGAAGACCTCGTTCTGGCGCAGCGCCGCGCCGATACGCAGATCCGTCGAGGCGCCGCTGTACAGCTCCAGCACACCACCGCGCCGCACCAGGCAGTAGCTGCCCTCGGCATTCAGGGCCCCGAACTCCGAGAGCCGGACCGGCACGGACCCGGGGAGCTGCACCGTGTACCAGGGGCGGTTATCCGCAGGATTGACGAGGTATTCCGTGCCGCCGCCGGGAGCCGTCACGCAGAGGCGCAGGCGCAGCTCCCGGTACGAGGCCGTATAGGGAATCCGTACATGCAGCGCGGAGCCCTCGCCCCAGCGGGCGGCCGCGGCCTGCGGCACGGAGAGCTCCCCGTAGGCATAGCGTTCGTTGTCCGTCCCGTCGACGCGCTCCAGCAGCCGGAAGTCGCAGTAGACGCGGCCCGTGACATCGTCCGCGGTCTCCATCTCGCCGTACCGGGCGTCTATGAGTATGTCCTCTCGGGCCATAGGTTATCCATGCTTTCTTCGGTAAAGGATAGAGCCCCGAAAAGGGGATGGTTTACCTCTGCCGAGCGTCCCGGCATAGACGCAAAAAGCGGGAGTGTCCGAAGTACATGGACACTCCCGCCTCTTGTTTTCGCAGCGGCCCGGAGGGTTACTCCGCCGCCTGGATCGCGTCGTAGACCTTGGTGACCGTGAGCCACATGTCGTCCACCAGGGTCTCTTCGGCGATCTTCTCGCACGAGGCCTTGAGGTAGTCCAGCTCCTCGCGCGAGAACTCCACATGCAAAGGCGTGTCCTTGTCCGTGTCCCACTCGATGCGGTCGCTCTCCTCGATGCGGCGCAGGTTGACGGCGCTGCGCTCCTCCTCGGAGATGGCGACCTTCTCCAGGATGCCCTTCTTGAGGTTGAACTCCCGAAAGCTGCCCTTGGGCGGCAGCAGTGCCGGCAGGTAGAGCCGGTCTTTGATTGTCAGTTCCATGTTGCGTATTCGTTAGCGTGAATTATCCTGCGTTGCGGGCTCCTGCGCATCCTCGGCGGGTGCGGGCAGCTCTTCGCGAATCCGGGCGATAACCCCGACGCCTGTCGAGAATAGCTCGGCGGCATCCTCCCGCCAGGGAATGTTGCACGAAAGGTTGCGGCCCTCGAAATAGATCGAGCCGATGTATTCGCCCTGCGTTGGTGTCGCTGCCTGCTCCGGCTCTGCGGCATCGTCCAGCGGCTGCGGCACGGGGTCGAACAGATTGAGGTGAATGCGGTCGAGCCGCTCGTCGACCACCGTATATTCGATGGCGAACAGGACGCTGTCCGTCTGGTGACGGGCCGTGCGCGTAATGACGGTACTGGTAATCTCCATAGCTGATTTGCGGTTTACTGTAAGGTTAGAGGCCGGGCGGGCGGATGGTTTGCCGCCCAGGCGCTTTTTTTACACGAAATCGGCCGTGCTGACGACGAGAAAGTTGAACGAGCCGTCGTTCTGCGAGGCGTCGTCCTGGGTATGGACGACGAAGTAGCTGTCGTATTGGTATCGGACCGTAGCGTAAATCGAAGTATTGAACACCGGACTCATCTTGCCCGAGAGTATGACCATGTACTTGTCCACGCCGAGGCTCCAGGGCAGGTAGACGTGGAAGATACCCGTGCCCGTTCTGCTGACCGACACCTTGGTGCCGTCATAGGTCTTCTGCTTGAGCGTGATGCCGTATCCCGAATTGAGCGTCACGCTCCCCATGGCCAGGTACTGCAGGTAGTCGCCGTATTTGGACGTAGTGCCCAGGTCGCGGCGGTTCAGCACGATCCACCCGTAGAAGGTCGAGGAGGTCCCGAAGCCTATCAGCTCGACCACCTGGCGCGACATGTTGAGCTTGGTGGCAAGCCGTCCGTTCTCGTAGAAATACTTGCCCGAGGGCGCTGTGAAGGTGCTCGTGCCGTAGACATATGTACTGCCGTAGCGGTAGTGCGTAAGGCAGAGGCGGCGGCCCGACTGGCTCACGTCCCACGGAAGCTCGGGCTGCTGAAGGATCCACCCGCCCGAGTCCGTGCCGGCCTGCACGCAGATATTGTCGTACTTGTCCGCCTCGGGCTTGTTGGTCGAGGAGGAGCCCGAGCCCACGTCGACCCATATCGAGCCGTCCACCATCACGAAGGGGCTGCGCAGCGTGCCCTTGATCACCGCATCCTGGATCGTCGCGCCCTTCATCGTCAGCACCCCGGCCGCCGTCCACGAGATGTTGTTCTTGGCCAGGAACCCCGAGCCGTCCGACGAGAGACGCCAGTAGCTGCCGTTGTAGATGTTGCCCGCAGAGTTCAGGTACACGGAGCCCGCATAGAGCGACGAGGAGGTAAGGTTCCAGCCCCCGATCTTGCCGCCTACGGCCGTGATGCCCGTGCGGTCGAGCGTGACCTTGACCGCATTGCCCGCATCCCGCACCGAGATGCTCCCCGCATGGGCGCTGCCGCCCACCACGAGCGTAGAGTCGACCACCACCTGCGACGCCTTGACCGTCCCGGTGTAGATGCCCGTGGCGCCGATATAGGTCAGGGGATGATCCTTGAGCGTGGTGTCGTTGCCCTGGGCCAGCGCGATGAAGCGGTGGCGGCGGATCTCCTCCTCGACCGCGGCCGTGAGCGTGCGCGGCGCCGGAGCCTTGGCCTGCGTGCTGCCGCTCTGGAAAATCACCTCCGAATTATAGGCTATCTGCGGCGCCGGGGGTATCGGCGAGGGGCTCTGTGACGAACTCTCGATGGGCTGGTCCGAGTAGAGGTGGTACGCGGCGCCCGTCGTGCCGCCCCCGCGCAGGAACACCGCGAACATGCAGTAGTTCCCGCAGTGTGCGGCACCGCCGAAGGTGCGGCAGTAGACCTCCTCCAGGTCGTAGATATCCCACGAGTACCCGGCGCCGCCCCAGCCGCCGAAGTTCGTCTTGATCAGAAGGTTCAGTCCGCCCATGTGCGTCGAGCTGGAAGCCCAGTCCGAGGGCGCCTGCTCGTTGAAACCGCGCCGGATCATGATGTCCCGCTTGACGGTTTGGTCGCCGCCCTTGAACACCACGGGATAGTATTTTGAGGACTCGCCGTTGATTATGATCTTCTTGTAGTAGCGGTATCCGTAATTGGCGCTCTTGGAGGCCTCGATGTCGTTCTTCCACTGCAAGGAAACCGAGGAGCCGAAGGTCACGGCGCCCGCGGCGTTCCACGAGATGTTGCCCGAGGCCAGCGACCCCGAGCCGTCATTGTTCAACTTCCACTTCGAGCCGCCAGTGATCGAGCCGTCGGCGCCCAGCGAGACGTTGTTCTTGTAGATGCGCGCATGGTCGAAGGCCCATCCCGCGATGCGGTTATAGGTCTCCTTACCGCCGCTTTTGGTGTAGTTGGCGGCCAGGCAGAAATACTCAAGATAGTCCCACGACATCATCTGAAGACCGATGAAGCCCGTCTTTACGCTATTGCCCGAGGCGGCGATCTGCCCGAAGACGAAGTGTCCGGCATTGCCCGACTGATGCCAGGTCATCGTGATCCCGTAAGGTTTATAGGCCCCACTGCACCAATATCCCGAGCCACTGGCTGCCGAGCGGATTTGGATAGGCATGGCGCCTACCGTACCGACCGACCCTGCCGTGATGCTGTCCGCGCCGATCGTCCAGCCGCCGATCTTACCGCGCTGGAAGGTCAGCGTAAGACCTTCGATATAGGAGGTGTTGATGATCGAGGTCTTGATGCTCGCAGCGTCGAGCTTCTCGGCCCGGATGCTGCCCGCAGCGATGCGGTCCGCCGAGAGCGTACCCGCCCTGATACTGCCGGCATCGATAGAGACGGCATTGACCTGAGAGGCGGTAAGCGTGCCGGTGTAGATGCCCTCGGCGTCGAGCGTCGTCGTGTACCTCTCCGAGGCCGTGACGTCGAAGACCGTGGCGTAGGCCGCACGCCACACCGCCGGCGCCGCAGAGGTCGGGGCCGCACCGCCCGTCAGCGCGAAGTGGTTGAGCGTGCTGAATGTTCCGGTGGCGCCGCAGACGACCTTGCAGATATACTCCTCCCACTTGCCCGTCCCGGCATTGGGGGTCAGCCAGGTGGTCGTGCCGCCGGTGCCGTAGCTGTTGTGGTAGTTCTGCAAAGCCCGGCCCACGGGGATCTGCGCGATGATACGCACCACGAAGACGGCATTGGCACGGCTCGGCGTGCCGAAGGAAAAGCCTCCGATGCGTTTGTCAGTAGCAGAGTTCCACCCCGTAGCGGCATATTTGAGGGCATAGCCCGTCGAGTTGGGGCAGCCCGCGACTTTCTCGATGCTGCGGGTGGCGCCGGCCGGATAGTTAGCCGTGCCGTTATAATGGACACTTCCGTCGAGGAAGAACTCCGGGACGCGGTAGAGCATCTTGCCGAAGGCCATGGCGCGGGCCAGGACTTTGGCAGCCTCCGCCTTCTGCGTGGCGTCCGCCGAGGCCGCACCGATCGCCTCGCTCTTCTTTGTATCGGCATACGTCTTGGCCGAGGCCAGCGCCGCATTGGCCGCGCTGGTCCAGTTCACGCAGACCGAAGCCCCGAAAGTTACATTGCCGTATGTATCCCATATGATGTTGCCAGCGGCGAGCGAACCGGAGCCGTCATTGCCGAGTTTCCACTTCGTCGTGTTGGCGATCGAACCGTCGGCGCCCAGCGAGACGTTGTTCTTGTAGATCCGCGAGGGCTCGATCATCCAGCCGGCGATACAGTTGGTGGTGCCCAACTGCGCCACGGTCTTGCCGCTGGCGTCGGTGGCCTGAAACCCGAAGTCCGTCTCGCTCTTGTGATAGAGCTTGACATAATGGACAACCTGGCCGTCTTTGGGGAAGATCCTTATGCTCCGGTCCGAGCTGCTGATCGTCATTCCCGTATTATACAATGAAGTGAACGTGATCTTCCAGCCGCCGATTTTCCCGTAATGGAAAGAGCACCCCAGGCCGCTGATGTAATCGGCCGTGACGATATCGGCGCGGATACTCGCCGCATCGAGCTTCTCGGCCGTGATGCTGCCCGCGGCCAGGCGGTCCGCCGAGAGCGTGCCGGTTCGGATGCTCCCGGCATCGAGCGCCACGGCGTTGACCTGCTGCGCCGAGAGCGTGCCCGTATAGATACCCTCCGAGGAGATGTGTGTCAGACGGGGCGAGACCTCCTCTTCAAGGGTTTTCGTAAGGGCGGCCAGCGGAGCCGTCCACTGCAGGCTCACACCCTCGGAGAAGGTCACTTTCCCCGAGGCGTCCCAGAGGATGTTACCCCCGGCCAGAGCTCCGGCTCCCGAGGCCTCCAGCCTCCATCGATAGCCGCGCAGCCCGTTCGAGGAGAGCGTGACGGCACCCGGGCCCGCCGTATAGCTGTCCGGAGCGTTGCTCTTCGTACCCCGGAATATCGCGTCCGAATCGATGGTCCAGCCGCCGATCGTGCCGCGCACCACATCGAGCGTCAGCGACTCGATATTCTGGGCCGTCAGGATCTGCGCCTGCAGCTCCTTCGTGTTGAGCCGTGCCGTGTCGATGACCCCGGAGGCGATCTGCGAGGCGTCGATCGTCGCGGCGCGCACAGACTCGGCCGAGAGCGTGCCCGTGAAGAGACCGTTCGCATCGATGTAGGTGGCGCCGGCCCACTGCATGGCGACCTGCGCCCCGAAAAGGATCTTGCCCGTCGAGGCGTCGTAGCGGATCGACTCCTCGCCGCGGCCGAGCTGCACGCTGCCCGTGGTATCCAGCGCGAAGGTCCGACGCCCCTCATGGAAAGCGTAGACCCCGTCGACGGTCTGGCGCTGGTATTGCCCGGCGTCGTTGCGGGCCAGCAGCGTATAATGACCTATGGCGACGCCGGTTGTCGTATTGTCGGCATTCCGGACGCCTGCAAAAAGTTTGGGGGTGATGACACTGGAGCCGTCGATCTGCGTCTTGCCGCTGTCCCACTCGTTCACCCAGTCCGGCAAGAGGACTTCCGAATCCTTGCCCGGTGCCCCGGCCCTGGCCTTCGACCACACGAAGGACAGACGGTAGCCGGCAGCCCCGACCGTGACGGGAATCTCGATCGAACCGCTGTCGGCAAGGGTCGCCGTGCCTTTGTTTACGCGGTAGGTAATGGTCTTGCGGGCAGGATCGACCGTGATCGATGCGAAGCCCGCAGGTTTGACGATGGCGCCGATCGCAAAATCCGAAACCGCAGACCCTCCGAGCGTCACAGAGACCGTAGAGGCGAAGACCACATCACGGGGTATGACGCCATCGTTTGTCGCCTCGAAGATGTATTCCGCGAGCGATTGGGTGATCGTATAGCTGTCCTGCTGGGTATAAATAGTCGCCTGTCCGCGGGCGATGAGTTCTCGTGGCATGTATGACCGTCTTTGGACAAGAATAGCCCGCCATCCATGACAAGGTTAGCGGCAGATGCGGAATTCCTATTTGGATACCTCGCACATAAGCACGCCCTTGCCCGTAACGTCGGCCTTCGCAACCGTGATCGACTTGCCCGTATAGGTCTTGAGAACGGACGTGCCTGCCGTGTTCCACAGTTTCCAGGTGTACGTGTAGGCCGTGCCGGCACTGTCGATCTCCTCGCCGCTACGATACAGAAGAGCCTTCACATCGACGTCGTTGCCGTTGTTTTTAATGACAAAGCCCCTCTGACTCACCAGATCGACCATGATGGGGTCGGACATGTCCGAGAAAGAGAGGATGTCGCAGACCACCTTGTTCGCCGAGGCATTCCCTGCTGCGGTGTCCGTATCCTTGATGGCGCATTTGAAGGTCTCGAAGTTCAGCACGGCATCGGCCGTGATAGTAATCTCATTCGTGGTCCACCCGGCTGTCACCCCGCGCGGATTCGCAGAAGTAAGGTGTGCCCATCCTGCGCCGAGCATCGAGTGATAGTAGGGGCATGTCACGGCGGCACCCGTTGCCGCCGCAGCACTCAGGGCCGAGGTCAGCGTGACGACCTTCGTCGAGACATTGACGGCCGAAATCGTGTATTCGCCGCTCCCGAGCTTGAGCTTGCCCCCGGGCTCCATATTCGCCACGGACGCCACGACGATGGTCGTTGCTCCCGCATTCGCGGCGGCGGTGACCGTTGTCCCCGTGAAGACCGCGGAATCCTTGATACCCCACGCATAGGTCACGTTCGTAGTGTCGATGGTAGCGCCGCGCCACAGATCGCAGTGGGCGCGTAAGGTGGCGACGGCGTCGTTCTTGAAGACAACGCCGTCGGGAGCATACGCCACGGCGGTAATCGTCGCTCCGGCCGAGAGATGCTGCGTAAACTGAATCTCCGCACGGAACGGTATCTCCAGTCCGTTGGCGTCGATGTAGACGGCTTCGAAAGCATAGCGGACCTGCGGGCTGGCGACGCTCATGTGATTGGCCTTGATCGTCAGGGCATATTTGGCCGGTGCATCGCCCACGGTGCAGCTATCTTGTCCCGAGGTGACGGCTACGCCGTTTTTGTACCACTTCGCCGAGCCGGCCTTCACACCGGATGTCAGCGTCGCGGCATTGCCTACGGAAGAGATCTGGTCGACGGACGACTTGCCGCTGACGAAAAGCGAGGGCGAGAGCACCAGATAAGGCGACGCGGCCCAGGAAGGAGCATAAGCGCTGGTGTCGCGGTTGAAGACCTGCGTGAGGGGTTGGGAGGAGCCGATGAACGCCTGCAGAGAGACCGCATCGTTCTGGTCGACGATGGTGACCTGGCCGCGTGCTATTTTGAGTGCCATATATGCTGTTGTTTAAAAGGTTACTTCACATGTAAATACCGCTTTGCGGGCTACGTCGCCGCCGGTTATCCGCAAGGTCTTTCCGCGGTGTTCCGTGGCGTTCCACACCTCGTCGCCCTGCACGTCGTCGCTCTGGCGCATCCACAGAAACCGCCCCTCGGCGATCGAGCCGGTAATATCCCGGCCCGCGGACATGACATGCGCCGATAACAGGGTTTCGCCCGCTCCGTTATGCAGGACGGTGCCCCTGTCGGTCGCGATATATACAGAATAGGCGTTTTCGCCGTCGTATTGTTTACTGACCGTGTACATGCATGTATAGCTCTGCCCCGAGACGGCGGCGCTATACCGCAGCGTCAGCACCTCCCGTCCCTCCCAGCCGTGGAAGGTCGGCAGCAGCCGCAGGGTCGTCGTACGGACGCCCGCATCGCGCCATGTCCCGTCCGAGGCGAGGTACTCCCAGTGCCGGGTCTGAGCCTCGAAGTTCTGCTCCGTAGCGACAAGAAGTATCTCGGAGGGGTCGCACTCCCCAACCCACGGATCGCCGTAATGGAACGTATCCGTGCCGCTGACAGAGACCGATTTGGGCTGCAGCGCCTGGTGCGCCTCGTCGCTCAGATCCTCCCAGCGGATCGTGACGTCCCGAAGCGAGATCGTATCCTTCGTCCAGCGGAAACGCCCCGAGGCGAAGTGCCCCGTGCCGTCGGGGTTGATGACGAAAGCGTCCCCGCGCGAAGAGAGCGACCCGTCGTCCCCGAGCCGCAGCAGCGGGTTCTGGATCGTACCCCCGATACCGCCGCGCACGAACCACGCCCCGTAGTCATCCGTTTCGCGCAGCACGCCGTCCGTAGGCTGGTAAGGCGTGGGACGCGAGCCCGCTTCGAGCTGCGGGGCCGCGAAGTCGAAGCCCTGGCCTTTCGTGAACGAAAGCGTCAGACGTACGCCCTGCAGGCGCTCCACGCAAAACGGGTAGCAGAAGCGCTGCCACTTCCTCGAAAGCGCTACGACGACGTCCGGTTGGTGCGCGTGGCCCAGCGTGACGGCGTGGGGTGTGCTGCTGCGGGCCCAGAACGAGAAGCAGTACCGCTCGCCCTGGTGCGCCTTGGCCCACTCTTCACTCTGCACCTCCATCAGCGCCGTGCCCGAGGGGATGCGGCAGTAGCCGCCGAGGCCCGTCGGAGCGCCCGTCGCAACGGCCGTATATTTGGTGAAGAAGGTCGGGTGCAGGCTATTGGGAACGCAGTTCTTATGGATTCGCCCTACATAGAAAGTGCTGCCGAAGCCCTGCTCGTCGGCAGCCGTCAGCGTCCCCGCGACATGCACCCGTCCCGCAGCGTACAGATTCTGAAAGTAAGCCCCGTAGCCGTCCAGCGTCCCGAACACGGAGTCCGCGACGCCTTGGATCTTCCCGATGCGCCCCTTGGTGGCGCGCCCGAAAGCCGCGATATCCGCCAGGCGCACCAGGTTGAGCTCCGCGATCTCGAACCACGACCCGGCCGTAAGCCGCTCCGTGAGATCGATCTCCAGCGAGCGCAGATAGGTGCCGGGATAATCCGCCGTGAATACCGCCAGGCGGTATTCCCACTCCGTGCCCGCGGCGAGCGTGTCGGCGTAGTCCAGCCGTGAGCCGTCGGTATATCCGAAACGGATCGGGACATCCGCCAGGGGCGTCCCGGCGCGCACCTTAAATGAAACGAGAATACGCTCGGGGTTCTGGACAGTCTCCTCCGGGAGCATCCGAAGGCCGTACCTGTCCGTGCCCTCGAACGAGGTGCGCGTAAGGCGGTAGATGCGATGCACGTCGCCCTCGCTCTCCGTATAGCTCTCATCCAGGTATTGCGCTCCCTGGCGGCCATAGCGGCTGCGATCCTCCTCATAGGGGTCGCCGCCGCCCATCGTGGGCCACAGCAGCGAGAAGTCGCCCGCCAGCCCGTCGAGCACGTCCATATAGGGAGCCCCGGAGTCCGAGGCCGTAAGGTAGAGGGCCCCGCCGCGCTGCGCATCGAACAGGTTCGTTACGCGGGCGAAGTCCAGAAGCTCCCCCGAGCGGGGCTCGTCGCCCTCGACCAAAGCCCCGACGAAGTAGGCGACCCGGTCGCCTTCGACCTGCTCCGTACCCGTTTCGAGCACCACAAGCAGCGAGTAGACCTGCCGCGAGGCGTCGTAATACTCGCGCCGCACCACGTCACCCGTTCTGAGGCCCTGCACATGGCCCGAGTGCGGGGCCGTGCGGATCTTGTATGTCGGATAATCTACTTTTGCCATCAGTGTACTCTTTCGACCGTATCGCCCCGGCAGCAGTCGCTGACCCACAGCCCTCCGCCCACGACGTCCGCCTTGCGGATCTCCAGCTCGTAGACCCTCATGCGCTTGCGCACGGTAAGCTCGTCGAAGGTCGCGGCTGCGTTTCCCGTGGCGCGGCTCGTCCGAACGGCCCAGCCCGTCCCGGCAAAGCCCGAGGTGAACAGCTCGCTCGACACGTCGCCCAGCAGGTAGGTGTTGCCGAAGTGCTTGATGCCGTCCGAGGTGCCCAGCAGGAAGCGGTCGTCGGAAAAGAATAGAGCATCCGACGCGAGGCGGGTGGCGCTGCCGGCAATTTCGAAGGACTCCCGCGTACGGAGGCTGCCCTCGAAGACAAAGGCCGCGGCGTCGCTCTCAACAGACAGGACGCCGGCCGGAGCGTCGTCCGAGAGCGTATCTTCGGCCGAGAAGAGGTAGCGCAGCGTCGTGCCCAGCAGCGTGCGCTCCACCTTGCCGCTATCGGGCAGCGTACGCTCGAAGGTCCCGAAAAGGGCCACGCCGCCCTCCCGGGGGCAGAGGTAAGGGCCCTGCGCGCTGCCCAGGCGCAGCCGCTTGTGGAGCGTGACGCCCTCGTCATCGGCGTCCGTGCGATAGCTCGAAAGCAGCGTATCCCCGAAGTCGTGACGCACGGTGAGCGACCCGGGGAAGCAGGCCTCCCCGTGCGGGGAGAGGAGCGTGTAGCTGTCGTCGGCGTCCATCACGGCCGAGAGCAGGCGCACACGCCCCGTATGCCCGCCGCCCAGCAGCAGGTTGCCCCCGGCGCCCGAGAGCCGCACCCCGTCGGCAGTGTGTACCAATACCGCCTGGCCGTTCATGCAGATACCGTACCCCTCGTCGAACGAGAGGTGGCACCCGGCTGCCAGCTCGTCGTCCCGCAGCAGCAACATACGCCCGCCGCCCACGCCCAGCTCCACGCCATGCAGGGCCCGGAGCGTTCCCGAAAGTTCTACGGCTCCGGCAACATACAAGGCTCCCGCAACCGTGGCGTCGCGCATCGTCCAGTCCGCATCGCTGCGGTTGGCATTGCCGCCGTGGTAGACGCCCCGGCCGCCGACGCTAATGCCCGAGGGGTCGATACGCACACCCGTCGCGGCATCGCCCACGAGGATCGAACTCTCGCCGAGCACCGGCGTATCCCCGAGGTAGAGCGCCGGGGCCTGCACGTTCAGGCGGTCGAGCTGCACGTCATAACTCAGGGCCCTGCGGCCGCAGAGCAGGATGCCGCCCCGCACGTCGACCTCCTCCGCAAAACGCACCCCCGCGCCGTCCTCTCGGGCATAGGCCTCCAAGAGCGTGCGGTTCTGCACACCCGCCGCAAAGCCGTAACAGGCCCTCAGCAGGCCCTGCATATCGCCGCCCGAGAGCCGCAGGTACTCCATGAGTATCCCGCCCTCACCGCCGCCATCCCCGCCCACGGCGCCCGCAATGGCCAGGGCGAAGCCGTAGGCCGTATTATGCAGGCGGACGGACGTGTCGTCGCCCTCCTCCACGCCCCACGGATGCTCGGCGTCCTTGCGGTCCTGGGCGTTGAAGAACTGCGCGTACAGCGCCCGGTAGATGTTATAGCACAGGCTGTCCGGCGCAAGCGCGTCGATGGCCGGGTTTTTCTCGATGCTCATTTGGTGAAGGAGGTTTGGGAGAGGAAGTTCTGGATCTTGGAGATCAGGGGCGCGAAGTTCGGGGCGTTGACCGCAGGCATCGTGCCCATGAGCGTCGGGGTCATGATCTTCGTGCATTCGGTCAAAAACTCCATCATCAGCTGCGCGAGCTGCTGACCCAGCACCATAGGCTCCGTGGCGTCCTCGCCTCCCACGGTGATCTTCTCTCCGGTGACGGTCACGGCCTGGCCTCCGACTTTCGTCTGGGCCTTATCCGTCGAGAGGCTGAACTCCCCCTGATCCACCTTCAGGCCGATATGCTCGGCATCCTGCGTGGCGGCGGTCTCCTTGCCGCTGTCGTTTCTGACCGTCGAGACGATCCCCTCGGCCGTGTAATGCGTATGGGCCTCGTTACCCGTAGCCTCCAGGGCATCGTAGTCGGGGGACGAGTCGCTCGATGTGTCCAGCTCCTCGGTCTGCGTAACGCCGATGGACACCTCTTCATGGGAGCGGAACTGGAGAGTGTCGGCGTGCGAGAAGTTCACCACGTACATCGAGCGCGTGGCGGCATCCGAGACGATCGTGACGTCCGAGAAGAGCGTGGGGACGATAAGGACCCCGCCGCTGTTGTCCTGCGTCCCGGCCAGCAACACCCCCTTGTGCAGGATCGGCTCCGTAGAGGCCGTCTCGTCGGGGTATTCGCCCACGTCGATCGTGCCCCCGTACTGCCCGAACTCCCCGTCCGAGGGGTCGTCATGCACCTTGGCCACATAGCCGTGAATGAGGCGCGCCGTGCCCACGCCGTCCGTGCCGCCCGCCGACATATCCACACGGTCGATGCTGCGTCCCAGCGCGATGCGCCGGATCGCCTCGCGGATCACCACCTGGCTGCTGCCGTTGTCAAGCGTTCTTTTTTCCGTCTCCATAGTCCTTTTTACTAAAGGAATAGGAAGAATCGGCGGCGAAGTGTTAAGCCCCGTCCATCTTAATCCGTGGAGCGGCTTGAATTTCTTATCGACGCAAAGACGGGCAATTTATTGCACTTTTATTTTGCATACGAAGAAAATTTGGAATACATTTGCAGAGAAAGGCAATATTTTGCACCTATGGACTATTCAATCATCAAAGAACGGCGGACACTGCTGGGGCTTACCCAGCAGGATTTGGCCGATTATACGGGAGTGAGCCTGCGCATCATCAAGAGCATCGAGGCCGGCAAGGGGAACCCTTCGGTCTCTACGCTCTCGAAGATCGCCGAGGTGCTCGGTCTGGAGCTACGATTGCAAATAAGGGAGGTCGCTAAATGAGGCAGGCGGAGATATACAGCAACGGCATATTGGCCGGGGTGCTTACCGAGACCGACCAGGGGCAATACCGGTTCCGGTACGACGATGCGTTTCTGGGGGACGAGCGGCAGACGGCCATCTCCCTCTCGTTTCCGAAGAGCGGGCGCGAGTTCGTGTCGGATACGCTGTTCCCGTTCTTTTACAACATGCTCGCCGAGGGCGCGAACAAGGCTTACCAATGCCGCACGCTCAAGATCGACGAGAACGACGCCTTCGGGCTATTATTGGCAACGGCGCATACCGACACCATCGGCGCCATAACGGTAAAGAAGATATGAAAGCATGGACAGTTTGTCCCGGTCATCTGGCCGAGGGCTTCGACAGGTATTGCCCGTCGTGTACGCGGTGCCTGTTCGACGGTCGTAAGGTCAGTCCGCAGCTCGATTTCGATTACGATGCCGACAGCGCGGATATGGCCGAGGGCATCAACCAGCTCTCCGTATCGGGCGTGCAGGAGAAGTTATCGGCGGTCGTTGCCGACGGGAAGATCGCACTTACACCCGTCGGCGAACAAGGGCGCTATATCATCAAGCCCGCACCGGCTTACAAGCACCTGCGCTTCCGCGACCAGATCCCGGCCAACGAGCACCTGACGATGCAGATCGCCCGGCAGGTCTATAAGATTCCGACGGCGGAAAACGGGCTGGTTTTCTTCAAAAACGGGGAGATCGCCTATATCACCAGGCGTTTCGACTACGATGTCGACGGCAACAAGATCAAGCAGGAGGACTTCTCGTCGCTGGCGCACAAGACGAGCGCGACGCACGGCGCCGACTTCAAATATACGGGCAACTACGAGGATGCCGCCGCATTGATTCGCCGTAATGTCGCGGCGTGGCAGGTACAGATGAGCCGTTTCTTTACGCTTGTCGTCTTCAACTATCTGTTTGCCAACGGCGATGCGCATTTGAAGAACTTTTCCTTGCAGCAGACTCCCGGCGGGGATTATCTGCTCTCGCCGGCCTACGATTTACTGAACACCTCGATACATGTCGAGGACGGGGATTTCGCCCTGCAAGGCGGGTTGATTCCCGCGGCGGAATATTCCGATGTCTATGCGCGAACGGGGCACCCTTGCCGTGCCGATTTCGAGACGTTCGGCAGGCGGGTCGGCGTGCTGCCCAAAAAGATGACCGCGATTCTCGATATGTTCTCGCTGGAGCAGCCGGAGGTGTATGCTCTAATCGAACGCTCGTTCCTCGACGAGAAGGTCAAGCGGATGTACCAACGATCGTACAGGGAGCGGCTGAGCCGGTTTCTCAGATAACGCAACGGCGTCGAGGCGGCTTCGTCTTACCGCTTTCCGTCTCCATAAGTCGTCTTCGCCCCTTTGATTTTGTAAGGCAGGGTCAGGGTCTGCCTGTACCCGTTCGTACCGAAGGTCGTGGTGACCTCTTCGACCAGATAGACGCCGTTCTTCGAGGGGTTGCGCTCGTCGCGCAGCTCCACCTGGCAGGCCGGCGCGAGGGCGTGGTCGCCGAAGATCGTAAGGTGCCCCGTGATGCCGTTCAGGTTGTATGAGCGGAAGTATTCGATGGCCTCCTCGACAAGCTGGTCCGAAGTGATGCGCATGTTGGTCGAGGTGTACGGAACGACCGTGTAGGTCGAAAGATCCGCCTTCGTGCGCGTGTCGGCCCCTGCGGCCGTCGTGTTGCCCGTCAGCTTGTGGGTCTTTCGGGAGATCTGCGTGGCGTTGACCGTCTGAAACTCCTTGCTCGCGGGGTCCGACGGGTCGTAGTCGGGGTTCAGGCGCACGGTGACCTCGAAGAACTTCTCGTCCGTGCCCAGCGCCTTGGCCTGCACGGCCAGAAAACGCGGGTCCGTGCGCAGCACCTTCAGGTCGTTCTCGGCCACATGCCGGTCGAAGCGGATCACGAAGGGCCCCGTGCCGTCCGAGGGGAACTGCGGCTGGCTCGGCGACGAGGAGTACGGACGTCCCACGGCGATGGCCGGCATCGTGTCGCTGCTCTGGGCGTCGTACTTCAAAAAGCAGTAGACCCGGTGGCGGCTCCAGGCGCTCAGCACGTCGGCCACCGTGAAGTTGTCCGTGATCTTGATCTTGCCCACCTCGATGTCGAAACGCCGCGTGTCGCTGTGCAGCGCGAATCCCGTGTCTTTCAGCAGGCCGTACTTCTCGCCCAGCACGTCGTTCACCTTCGTACCCTCGACCGGCGTCTCGAACTTGGGCGCCGTCTTGAGCTTGAGCTTGTAGGCCATATTCTCGCATTCGAGCTCGAAGCGGCTGTCCGAGTTGTAGGCCGTAACGTACCCGTCGAACATGTTCTTCAGCGCGCCGTTATAGCCCAGCTTGATGTTGATGCGCTGGCCGACCTTGAACGTCTTATCGTCGAGGGCCGCCTGCCCGCTGCGTTTCTCGATCAGCACGCCGTCCTGCATGACCTCCGTGGTGATGCGCCGCGCATCCACGCCTTCGAGCGTCGCAGGGCCGATGATCGTGCTTTTGTAGACCGTGCCCTTGGGGAAGGTCACGCGGGCCGTGCCTATCAGCTTTTTGTAGGACTCGGTGATGCGCACCTGCTGCACCTCCGTAAGCTCGATACCATTGCGGATTACGATGGGGTTTCCCGGGTCGGGGTCCCCGACGGTGATGCGGCACGAGAGTATGTCCAGCGAGTCTATATCCACAGGCGGCTGATTTTAAGAAGCGACGAGGGGTCCACCACATCGGCGCCCATCTTCACCCACTTGATCCACTTGTTCGTATGCTTGATCGCCTCGTCCACGCGCTCCTGCTCGGCGGTCCTGACCTCGATGGCCTCCGAAGGCTCCACGGCAACGCATTGCAGCGTATAGGGCTGTACGTTGCGGCAGTCGCTGGCCCCCAGCGCGTAGCTCAGCACGATAAGGCGCGTGATCCTGAACTGCCGAAGGATCGTATTGCCGCACTCGAGAACCCCCTTGTGCTGCATCAGACGCAGGAACTTCGAGACCTCGGCCTCCGGGTAGACGTCCGGATACTTGCTGGTGATCCTGCCCTCGATCGAGATCTCGTAGTCGCCGCCCGAGATGAACTCCTTGCGCGTGTAGTCGCGCCCCTGCACGGGCGTCAGCACGATGTTGTTCTTGCTCGACACCTGCACCCGCGGCCCGAGGTCCACGAACTCCACGCGGGGCCCCGCCTCGCCGCCCGTCTTCTCCGTGACGGCGGCCGACAGGAAGAGGTAGTCCGCCACGACGTTGCCCACGATCGAGTCCGTGTAGTTCTTCTGCCGCGCCACGGCCTGCTGGTTCTCGATAAGCCGGTAATACTGGCCCGTCTTATTGGCCAGGCTCGTCTGGGAGTGCTCCTGCAGGTACTTGTCGCGCACCTGCTGCTCCCAGTATTTCAGGTAGCGGGGGTAGGAACGCAGGGCCCCGTAGGCCGCCTGATGCACCGTCTGCACGATGCCGCGCCCCAACAGGTCCACGTCCTTACCCAGGTAGTGCACCGAGCCCGCCTTGAAGTGCGCCAGGCCCATGCCCAGCGCCCGGCGCGCCGCATCCGAGATGTAACCGCCCAGGGTGCCGTGCCCCAGGATGCCGCCCGAAAGAAGGGTCGAAATGCCGATACTCAACAGTCTGCTCATAATTCGTGTGTCGCGTTACGCACCGTGCCAACTGGCGTCGAAGTCATGCACGACGTCGATAAGCGCCTGGGCCATCTGCTCCTTGAGCTCCCGAATCTCGGGCAGGCTGCCCTCCGAGCTGCGCAGCAGCTCCACGGTCTCGATGCTCAGAAGATTAGTGATCGTGACGTTCACCTGTTTGGGCGCCGCCGAGGAAAGGCGGCCCGTGCCGCTGTAGTTGCCGCCCGAGCCCCCGTCGTCGAGGCCCGTGACCGAGATGCCCGGAGCCTTCCACGGCGTCTGGTCGAGGCTCATCGGCTCGTTCGAGTAGAGATGTACGGGGATGCCCGCCCGCTTGAAGATGTTCTGGGCAATCTCTCCGCTCTGGAACGTGTCGCGCAGGGTGGAGATCACCGTGACCAGACGGTCGTGGGCGATGCGGAAGTTCTTCAGGCGCTCGGTCTTCTGCTCCTCGGAGGCACCTTTGGCCAGGGGCGTCTGCTCCCAAGCCTGCGAACGGTCGTTGAAGCGGAAGCCGAGCGTTTCGAAGTCACCGAAGCTGAAGCCCGTCTCGGCGATGGCGCCCTGGGCGTTCTCGCGGCTCTCCAGGATGCGCTTGTACTCCCGGGCCACGACAAGGGCTTCCGGGATGAACTTCTCGTTGATGCGGTTCTGGTACTCCCAGGTGGCGGCAGCCTGCAGATCGGTGATCTTTTTCAGCCCTTTGCGGAACGTCCGCGACTGCCCGTCATAGTGACTGTACAGGCTCTTGTCGACTGTCGAAAAGTCATAACCCTGCACTGCGGGCAGCGCGTCGATATAGGCTTGGATCTCGGCCTGCGAGGTCAGCTTCCCCAGCTCGGCATAGACACTCTTGATACGCGTAGCCCCGTCCTTATCCGCCTGGTAGACGATGGCCCGCGTAAGGTCGTCGCGGTAGGCGTCATCGAAGGTGTATGCCGGGATAGTATAGGTGTAGCCGCCATAGGCGCTGCCACCCGAAGGCATGTGGTTGAAGAGGGCCCGAAACCAGTTGCCCGTCCAGGCCCCGATCTTCAGACCCGTGGTTTCCTGCAGGCTCTTGCCCTCGGTGAGCTTATCCACCGCGCCCTTGGCATTCACGGCCGTGTCGTAGGTTTTCTTCAGGGATTCGTACAACGCCTCGACCGAAGGATAGTTGTACTTGCGCTCCTGCTGCAGCTCGGCGAAGGCGGCATCCGTCGCCTCCTTGACTTTCCACGCCTTGTAGGCCGCCCAGCCCAAAGCCCCCGCCAGCACGCCTATAGCTCCGGCCGCTGCGACGGCTCCCGTGCCCAGGGCCCCGAGCGCGGCGCCGGCACCCACGATGCCGCGGCCGGTGACCACCTGCGAGGCGAAGACCCCCGAGGCGGCACGACGCATCCCCAGACCCGTCATCGAGCGCTGCACACCCGCACCCGCCAGGGCCGAGACCAGCGACCCGCGGCCGCCCGAAACCCCCGCCTGACGAAGGGCCGTGACCAGGTTGCGCTTATCGCCGAAGGTCATGCGGCCCAGAGCGCCGCTTCCGCCCAGCCCCGTGATCGAGGCGAGCAGTCCCAGACCCGACGCCGCAGCCTTCTGCTTGCCCAATAGTCCGAAGGCTACGGCAAGGTTCGTGACGGCGCCCGCCAGGCGGAACAGACGCGTGGCAGCGAAACCCGTGAAGAGCACCGGCTCCAGCCAATGGAAATTATTACCCACCCACGAGGCCACCTTGCCGAAGAGCGCGAACAGGTCCAGCAGGGCCGAAGCGACAGAGGCCAGTCCCCGGGCGAACTTCTCCGTATTGATCGAGGCCGTAAGTTTCTTGAGCGTACGCTGGATCTGAGGCTCCATGATCTCGTACCCGCGCATGAACATCTCCGAGAAGGTCGAGGTGAGCTGGTACCACAACCCCTTGGTCGTCTCCTGCTTGATGAGGCCCAACTGCGAGGAGATGCCGTGCGAGGTGCGGTTATGGGCCGTGAGCTCCCGCAACTGCTCGTAGTTCGCAAGGAACAGCATCGCGGCATTGCCACCGATACGGCCGAAGATCTTGTGCATGTCGCCCAGCGTGGCGCCCTTGCTGTTCAACTCCTCGAAGATGTCGGCCAAAGGACGGATCTTCTCCAGCTTCTTGCCGTAGACGTCTACCGCGTGTGTGAACCGTACTCCCAGCAGATCGAGGATATCGCGCGCCTCCTTGGGCTGGTAGGCCAGGCGCGTGGCCATGGCCCGCAACGCCGTGCCGGCCATCGTGCCCTTGACGCCCATATTCCCGAGCATGCCGACGGCTGCCGAGGACTCCGAGAAGTCGATGCCCGCCATGCGCAGGTAGCCCGCGGCCATCTTGAACGCCTCGGCCGTCTCGATGATGTTGACGTTCGAGCGCGAGATCGTCGAGGAGATGATGTCCGCGACCACGGGCATACTCTTC
Source organism: Alistipes sp. i18-0019-D1 (assembly GCF_042852885.1). Classification (NCBI taxonomy): domain Bacteria; kingdom Pseudomonadati; phylum Bacteroidota; class Bacteroidia; order Bacteroidales; family Rikenellaceae; genus Alistipes; species Alistipes sp. i18-0019-D1. The sequence continues at coordinate 2,504,872 of NZ_AP031424.1, read as the reverse complement.
GGGGAGATGTCGTAGCCCGCCATGATGTTGGTCGTAAGGTCGGCGACCTGATCCAGCGGGTTGTCGCCGATCAGCGCCAGGTTCGTGATCGGGCGTATCGACTCGTTGATGGACTGGATTCCCTGGCCCGCCATGGCCAGGTACTTCACGGCGCCACCCACCTCCACGGCCGTGAACTTCGTGTCGATGCCCACCTGCCGGACATTGGCGGCCATGGCCGCGAAGCGATGCTCGAAGGTCGCAAGGTCACGGTCCGCAACGCGCAGGATCGAGCGTGCGGATTCCATGATGTTGGCATACTCCACGGCCTCGGTAAGCTCCGAGCGCATCGTGCTGTAGAGCATATAGCCGTTGAGCATGTAGGCGAACGGAAGGGCCCGCTGAAGCGATGGCGGCCGCGAGTATTGCAGGCGGTTGATCGCCGCACGCTGGCGGCTGCCCGATAGATTCTCCGCGAGGTTCCGCTGCCGGATGACGCCGCGCACGGCCTCCACGTTCTGCTGCTGCAAGGCCTTGGCCGCCGCACGCCGGGCCCGCTCCTGCTCGGCGGCGAGCTTCTTCTGCGCCGCCGGGTCCGCCGCGGCAGGCACGGCGGGCGGCGTAGGAGGCAGCACGGCGGCAAGCCGTTCCTGAACCGACGCAGGCAGCAGGAATGTACGGGCGGGCGTCGTAGCGGCAGCAGCGGTCTTCTTCGTGCGCGGCGCGGCGGCGGCTCTTCCCAGAGGCATGGCCGCGGCGGCCGCCGTGCGTACCTGGCCCAGCAGGCTCAGGATCTCCGCGAGGCGTCCCTTTGCGGCGTCGGTACGGATGTCGAGCTCCCGGGCGCGCTCCAGGTGCGAGAGGGCCGAGTTGATCTTGCCGATCGAGCGCGTGAGCGTCATCTGCGTCGTCTGCGTCGTGCCCGAGAGGTTGCTGAAGATCGAACGCGAATGCTCGATGATCTGCTGCGCGTTTTTCTGCACCGCACGGCTGTCGAAAGCCTTGCCCGGGTTCACGACCAGCCGGATGCTCTTGGCCTTGGCTTCGATCGTCGTAAGGGTGGTAAGGATGCGGCCGAGCTTCGCCTCGCCGCTTTTCGTGTCGAGGTTGAACTTATACTCGTACCGGCGGCCCTTACCGGAGCTGTCCGCGCGGAGAGCCTTGTCGATGGTCCGCAATGCCCGATTGACGTTCTCCACGGCGCCCGACATATCCTTGAACTTCGAGAGCGACTCCACGGCGGCCGTGAAGTTCCCCAACTGCCGCGTGGCCTCGGTGGACTCCACCTCGATATTGTACCTGACGTTGTAAGTCTGATCGGACATAGCGCTTCTATTCCTGTAAGAATAGAACTCCGCAGCGCCGAGTGATTACATCGGTACAGGGCATAAAAAACGCGCCCCGCAAAGGGGCGCGAAGCGATACATGGGTCAGTCTGAGGTCGGAGGCGCGAAGAAGGCACGGGCGGAGTTGTGGACCATGAACTGGTCGTGCAACCAAAGGGCCTCTTCCGAAAGCGAGGCGAACTCCTCGTCGCTCATGCGCTCCAGATCCACACCGGGGAAGTAGTGGCGGATGTAGGCCATCCGCTGACGGATCCGCTGCCCGTCCCGCACTACGGCCCCCTCGATCAGTTTACCAGCGTCGTCTGCCGCGTCTGGATGATCTCGGAGAGCTGCCCCATAAGACCGAACAGGAACAGCGAATCCGTATCCACCAGCTCCTTGTCCCCGTCCAGAAAGCAGTCGCGGGCAAGCTGTCGCATGGCCGTCACTTCATCCTTTTTCGAGGCGGCCATGAACTTGCTGAACTGCGGGAGGGTAGGCTCGCCCATATAGGCCACGTAATACTCCTTCTCCCCGCACTCCTCGTCCCCGAAGACCACCATCGGGTAAACCTTGCGCAGCTTGCGCTCCGCCTTCAGCTCCCGGGCGCGCTCGCGGATCTCGGACTGGGCGTCCAAGGTCAAACTCTTCTCTTCCATACTTGCATCGTGTGTTATGTTTTGTATGGAAGGATAGAACCGGCGTGGAGGAATGTTTACAGCTCGCAAACCACAGCTTCCGCATCGGACTGAAGGACCGCATCGTAGCGCTCGTGCACCTGCCGCTGCAGCGAGGGCGAAACGGCGAAGCGCACGGCCTTGCCCGCCGGAACCACAATGGGGACTTTATGATAGGGATCATAACGTCTGTGCTGGGGCCGCTCTTTCAGGCTGAACGTACCCAGAGAGGCAATGGTCACTTTTTCGCCGTCGAGAATCGTCGCGGCCATCTGTTCGAACAGCGTACCCACCACAGGAAGAACTTCCGACATGGGCTTACCCAACTCTTTGGAGACCAGACGGGCCAACATGTATTTATTCATAACAGCTATCGATATTAGTCGAGGCCCCGAGGCGTTCCCGAGGCCCGAATCCGTACGCTTAACGCCGGTAGTAGTCCTTGCGGGGGCTCTGCAAGCGCCGGCGCTGCCAGTGCCGGTACACATGAACCGCCACCACGACGGCACAGCATGCCACAGCAAAAAGAAACATCAGCCACAGGAAGTGTAATGTATGGTCTTCGGCCGAAAGAATCGGATCCACAGATAACAACGTCATACAGACGGAATATTAAATCGTTTGATAAATAGCAAATTCATTTTTCGTCACTGCCGTGCGCCGCCGCGACGAGCGCCTCGTGCCGGGCCATGGCATCGGGCCTGCTGCGGCGCACGAAGTTTCTAAGGTCATTATACTTGAAGCCCAGGCGCCGCGCGATGTACCACAGGGATTCGGGCGTGGTCTCATAAAGGCGTATCGCCTCGGCGTATTTCTCCGCGCTGCGCCGCAACGCCAGGCCTCCGTCCGGGGTGCGCGTCATACCCACGCGGGCATGCAGCTCCGGCTCGTGCTCTTTCAGATATTGCCGGAAAGCGTCTGGGGAGAGCCCGAACTCTGCGGCGACGGCTGCCATAGGCAGCCCGCTCGCACGCAGCCGTTCGATGGCCCCGGCGTATTTGGCTTTTGTCGCGGGGTTGTATTTCCTCACTTTCGACCAGTCCACGGGGGCGCCCTCCTCGTAAGGGATTCCTTTGCGCCGGCATATCAGATCCTTGTGCCACGTCTGGAGGTATTGGTAAAAACCCTTTTTCGACACCTTCGTCCGTGCGGCGATCTGCATCGCGGACAGAGGCGTCGTGCGGTACAGACGGAGCGCCTCGGCATACTTCTCCACCGTCGCCGGTCTGGGGGCAGGAGCGGTTCCGCGACCTGTTATCTCGCCCTTACGCTGCTGCCGCACCGCCTTCTCCCGAATCCCGATGCGTTTGCGCACAAGATCTTTATGGTAGAACAGCAGGTGTTGCTCCAGCCCGGCCGGAGGGACGTCGCAGCGCCGGGCGGCCTCCCGCACCGTGATGTAGCGGTCCGCACGCAGCAGTTCCACGGCCCCGGCATACTGCTCCTTGCAGAATGGGCGTGTGCCGCGCTGCTGGTTGTCGCTCAGTCCCAGCCGCTGCCGTACCTCCTCGCGCCGTTCGATCACACCGGGGTAATGGGCCCGAAGTTGCTTGCCGAGGTTCGTGCCGTCCAGTCCGAAGCGCCGGGCGATCTGCGAGACGTTGTATTCGATGTAGTCCATGCTGTCGCACGCCTCGATCGCCTCCCGGTATTTGGTGCGCGTGGCGGGCAGTTGCCCGCGAAGCTGGCCGAGCTTGATATCCGACGCCTTCTCCTTGCTGCACGAAATGTTATAGCGTGCCAGCATCAGATGGCGGTGGTACTTGCAGATATGCCCCTTCAGTCCCGAAAGACTTACGCCGCAACGCCGGCTGATCTCCTTCAGAAAGAGGTCGCTCGAACCATAGAGCTCGACGGCCGCGCGGTATCGCTCATGCGCGGCGGAGGAGCCTTCCCCGGATGCGGGTTCCGCGGTAGGAGGCATCTCAAGCTCGATATAGGGTCTTGCGTCTCGTGTCATCGCGTGTCGATTAGTCGCTACGCCGCCCCGCACGCTGCCGTAAAGGCTCTCCGTGCGGGGCGACAGGACAGGGCGGTGGTTTGTTACAGGTCGATCTCCTCCCGGACGAAGGTGCCGTCGGAGGCGTAGATCAGCTGCTTCGCGTTGCTGAGCGAGAGTTCGTAGCCGCCCAACTGCCGCTCGATCTTGTGGACAGCGGCCTCCGGGTAGCGGGTCGCCAGATCCGCACGGATGGGCTCGGGGATGATCCCCTCGGGCAGGAGCGAGAACTTGCAGTCCACGCTGGTCCAGTCGCCCCGGGCGTCGAACTCGATCTGCGTGCCGTTGCACAGCGTCACCTGGTACTCCTTGCCCCCGTCGTCCTTCTCCCGTTCGGCGGAGACCACCTGGCACTCGGGGAAATAGTGCTCGATAAAAGCCTGGGCCGCAGCGGGCAGCTTGCCATAGCCGATCTGCTTCTCATCGTCGCAGCCCGCAGAAAGGAGAAGAAAAGCGCCGCACAGAAGCATCGGGGCCAGAGAGCGGAGCCTTGAGAAAAACATTTTTGTCGATGTCATGGTTCGTTTATTCCTTATTGTCAAAAAATCCGTAATCGTTAAATTTCAGGTGTCGCACCCATCCTCCGGGCTGCGGCAGTGCTTTCGGCCGGGGAATCGGTATCCCCGGCCTTCGCTGTGATCAGCATGTAGTCGTTGTCCACGCGGATGCGGAGCGTGTCCCGCCCTCCGGAAAAGGGGTTCAGCGTCGGATCCTCTTCAACCTGCATACGCCGGGGCAGCCCGTTCTGCCGCAGGACGCGGTAGAGCAGATTCTCCGAGCACGAGGCCTCCTTGCAGATGCGGCGCACACTCGAATCGCTCTGATAGTACGCCCGGAGAAGCTGCCCGAGCTGCGAACGCGACTTCTCCAAGGTGCGGCGCCCCAGCTTGAGACCCCGCTTTTTGACGGTGTCCAGACCCTCGCGGCTGCGCTGCGAGCGGAAGAGACTCTCCAGGCGGGAGAGGGTCGCGGCGGCGCAGCTCCAGTCGGGGGCCGGCTCACGGGTGTCGAGCACCGGGTCGCAGAGCGAGCGGAGGTAGGCCCCGCGTCGGGCGACATCCCCCAGCAGGGCCGCCAGAGCGTGAATGCTGCCGCAGCCGCAGTCCTCCAGCGACCGGACGACGAGCACGTCGCCCGCTGCGAGGGACTCCACGGCCGGAGCAGGCGTCTGGGCTATCAGTATGTTCTCATGGGCGATATGCGCCGCCTCCAAGTCCGCGATTTGCTGCTGCAGTCGCTCTGCGGTGATATTCGCCTTCAGGTATCCTTTGTCCGCCATCGTTGCTGCTTTCCGGTGTTCGAATACACACTCCCTTTTCCGCTCAGTCGTCGTAACCGGTCAGAAAGAACTCCCGGTCGTCGAACGAGAGCTCCATGCCGTTGCTCAACCGCACCTCCCACTCGCGCCTCTCGTGTTCGAGCTTGGTCACAGCGGCTCCCGGGTAGTGCTTCGCCGCATAGGCGCGGACGGCTTCGGGAACGATGGCCGCAGGTATGGGCAGCTGCCGGCTGTCGAGCGCCCTGAACGCTCCGCGGCAACTGAAGCGAACATGCGCGCCGGTATGGAAAAACACCTCGTAGGTGATCCGGAAGTCGTCGTAGGCCCGTTCCACCAGGGCGGGAGTCTGTTGCGGGTAGTGCTCGGCAAGGAACTCCTGTGCCGCAAGAGGCAGCTTGTGAGGCGATACGGCGCACTCGAACTCCACGACCCAGGCGGCGGCAAGCAACGCCGCGGCAGCGACAAGCGCCCCGAGGCCGCGCAGCCATCCTTTTCCCGCCCGGCATCTCAGATATGCAGAGGGCTTAATCGTCATAGCCGATCACGTTGAACCGTTTGTCGAACTTGATCTCCAGGCCGCCCGAAAGCTCGATCTCCCAGGTGTAGGGGTCGCGGTCGATCTTGCGGATGAACTGCTCCGAAAGGTCGTTCCCCGCAACGAAGGCCGCGATCTCGTCGGGGACGATCCCGGCAGGTACGGGAGCGTACTTGCGCTCCACGCTCTCCCAGTGTCCGTCCTTGTTGAAGTCCACCTCCGTGCGGTCGGTGTAGACCACCTCGTACTCCGAGCCGAAGAGCTTGACGTCCTCCGCCACGTAGGCCACCGTCAGCGAGTCGAAATGTTGTTTGAGGAACTCCTGCGCCGCCTGGGGAAGCTGCTGCACCGTGACGATGCGCTCCCGCCCGTCGGCGAGGGCCGAACCCGCACCCCAAAGGAGCGCGAGGGCTGTAAAAAGAATTCTCTTCATAGTAGTTGCGTTTTAAGTTTTGATTTCTATGGATTATTCCCGTCAATCGTCGATCTCCAGAAGCCTGTAGCGCAGATCGAACGTGAGCTCCAGGCCGTTTGCGAGCCTGACTTCAAAGTCCCGCCGGTCGTGGTCGATCTCCTGCACGGCCACATCCCCGTACAGCTCGCGCACCTTGTTCAGGATCGGGACGGGCACGACGCCCTTCGGAATGGAACGCCCGCGGCAGTCCACCTCTTTCCATGTGCCGTTGCGGTAGAACTCGACCTTCATGCCGCCGACGAAGACTACCTCGTATTTCGCATCGAAAGCCTCGCGCTCCTTCCGCGCGGCATAGGCGACCTCTTCCGCGGGGAAATGCTCCCGGATAAACTGCTGGGCACGGCGGGGAAGTTCCCCGAGGGAGACGGCCTTGTCTCGGCCGGCATGGGCCGCAGAGGGACCCAGCAGAAGCAGGGCCGCAAGTATCGGAATGCTCGTTTTCATAGTATGCATTTTTAGGGTTACAGGATACGGGCCGGGGCATGGACTCTCCCGTATGCCCCGTCTCGCAGCCTTAGTCCCGCACCGCCTCCAGGATCGTGCCCTGCGGGTCGATGCGCAGCTTATATTCGGTATAGTCTTTGCGCACCTCCACCTCGTAGCAGCTCTGCGAAGGGCTCTGCACGAAATCCGCCTCGTCGTCGTCCAGAGTGTAGCCCCCGGCGGCGATGCCCGCCGTTACGGCTGCCGGAAGCTGCGAGGCGGGAAGCTCCCATTCGGTGCGGAGCCACTCCCGGCGGCCGTTGAAGAGAAGCTCCTTGAGGATGTTCTCGTGCAGGATCTCCACTTCGAGCAGCCCGTCGTCATAGTCGCGCCCGACGATGCGCGCACCCGGGTATTGCTGCGCGATGAACGCCGCGACCTCGTCCGGAGAAGGCTCGCTGCCGCCCTGTCCCGGGTCGAGCTCGGGACGCCCGGCAAGAAGGCCGCTCTGGTCCACATACACGTCCACCTCGTCCCAGCGGGTCTCCAGCTCGAACTTCCACCACGTCCTGCTGCCGTTGGCGGCGTTGGTTTCCACCTTCTCGATCTCGTCGATGGCCTCGTCGGTGGTGTAGTGCTCCGAGCTCTTCAGCGCGGCGTAGATATCCGCAGGGATCGCACCCGTCAGGTCCTTGCGGTAGTAGTCGGTCCGGGTATAGACCCACGCCTGCGCCTTGTCGAACCACAGTTCCAGCTTGCGGCCCTCCAGTACGGCTTCCACCTCCGTACCCCCGGCCTCGGCGTCGATCTCGAGCACGCGGCCGCCCTTCTCCACGATATGGCTCTGGAGCCACTCCGAGATGCCGGCGGCGGGCTGCTGCGGAAGCTGCCCCTCGTAGTCGTCGTCTTCGGCGTCCGCAACCTCGCCTACGAGGATGCCCTCCGGGGAGAAGTAGAGCTCCACCGTCGTAACAGCTCCCCCCGAAACTGCGCTACGCACCTCGATCACATAGACCACGACGGCGCTGCCCTCCGCCGTGGGGAGCATCACGTCGCGGCGTTCGAGACGGTCCACGTCGCCCGTGAGGCTCCACAAGGCCCCGTCGCCGTACTTGCTGGCCTTGAAGCCCTCCTGAACGGCTGCGGGAAGCGACGCGAAGTCGATGTCCGTTTCGGTCATGTTCCACGCCCCGTTCCGGTTCTCGAACCAGGCATTGCTGCCGCCGCCCCAAGCCGGGGCGTAGGTCGCTGCGGCCGGCGTGAAGCTGGCCACGGCGTACTCCCCGCGCAGGCTCCATGTGACGTTCGCAGCCCCCGGATAGCGGGCCTCGAAGGCCTCCTGCACGGCCGCAGAGACGCTCTCGGGGTCGGGACCGGAATTATCCTGCTCCGAGCAGGACCAAAGGCCGAGCGTCGCGGCAACCGCGAGCGTCCAGCCGATAAATGTGTTTCGTTTCATAGTGGTTAGTTTTTAACAATCGTTATACTTGGTTTTTCATAGCATCCCGGAGGATCAGTCCGTCGTATTATCGGCAGAAGGCTCCGCACGGGCAGGCGCGGCGGATGCCCGCACCTCTTCCCGCCTCTCCTCGTCTTTCGTCCCGGCAGGCCCGGACTCCGGCGTTCGGCAGAGAAGCGGACGGAAGAACCCCATCAGCTCCTCGTCCGTGTAGAACCACCGCATGAGGAGCTGCAGCTCCCGCCACTTGAGCTCATGCTGCTCGGAGCTCCGGAAACCGTCCCGGCAGTAACCACGCAGCGTGTCGGCGAAAAAGGCCACCGGGGGCCGGATATCCAAAGACCGGAAATCGCACTCCCCCTTCGTCAGCAGCGGCCCGGGCTCCGCCGGGAAGAGCTGCCCGCAGCCCATGCTCAGCGTCCCGAAAGCCGTGTCGAGCAGCCGCAGACCGGCGCTTATGGTCAGCTCCGCGCGGCTGCCTGCCTGCCGGGAGCAGGACCATCTCGCCCCCGCAAAACGTCCGCGCGGGGAAAGCATCGCAGCGAATCGTGCCGTGCCCCGCCAGAAACAGCAGCAGGTGGTGGCGCGAGTCGCAGCGTCGCTCCCGCCGCCCGGCGTCGTACCTCGTATAGGTAAAACAGGCATGGACAGCATCCCCGCCGGGAAGGCCGTTTTCAGCCGCAGGCTGAAGAGCGGTGTGTAAGACTCGTTTTTTCATAGATATTCGATTAGCATCCCCCATTCTTGTCGGCAGGACGCGCCCCGCGGTGCGCGCCACGCGGACGCTGCCCGGCGCGCGGAACGCCTCGGGAAGCGGCGGGCTTGGCAGCCTGCGGCAGCGACGACGCCCGCGGAGGCTGCGGGGGCTTGGCTGTGAAGCGTTCCGCCCGGGCTTCATGCCACAGAAGACGCCAGGGCCAGCGCCGCCGAGCGCGGTTGTACGCCGCCACGTCATGCTCCCAGCAGCGGTAAATCAGCTCCGGAAGGGCACGCTGCGGGTAGACGTTCTCCAGAAAGCGCCCGTTATCCTCCATGCGGCGGCGAAGGTATCCGATGCGGAGGTGGCGGAGGGCGAAGAACACCAGCAGCACGGCCACAGCACCCCCGCCGCACAGCACGGCAAGGTGCAACGGCGAAGCAAGCAGCGGCACGGCAGAGAGCATCGTATCAGCGCCCGTCATAACCATACGCATTCAGGCCCGGAAACATCCGAAGCAGGTATTTCGCACTCCGTATCATCGGTCGTCGCGATAGTGGTCCCGGCGAGGGTCGCACAGCCGGCGGCGACGCCACGCTTTATAGCCCAAGACAACCGCCGTCAGCAGGCCGGCGGCGATGATGATTCCCGCTATCAGGAACAGGAATTCGAAGCCGCTCCCGGACTGGTCGAGGTCGTGGAAGAGGTACTCGTCCTCGTACAGGAACCGGGAAATCGGCGTGTAACGTTCAATCATTGCCTTCATAAACAGTTTAACTTATCTTTTCAGTAATTCCGGAGCGGGCGGGCCGTCCCCGGAAAGCCCGCATCTCCTCGTCCTTCGTCTCTTCCGGCGTAAGCGCTGCTGCCGGCTCCTTCGTCCCGGCAGGTTCGGTCCCGGCGCGCTGCGGCGCCCGCGGGGCCGACGCGGCGTCACAGACAGCAGCAACGGGCGGCGGATCGCAAGGCCGCGTCTCGGGCCTCTTCGCATCGGCAGCGGCAACGGCGACGGGCTTCGGAGCCTGAGGCCCCGACACCGGTTTCGGGGGCGCCGCGACCTTGAGAACGAAGCGATCCGTCCGGGCCTCACGCCACAGAAGACGCCAGGGCCAGCGCCGCCGGGAGCGGTTGTACCGCTCCACCTCACGCTCCCAATAGCGGTAGAGAAGCATCGGCACCGAATCCGTGCCGTAGGTATTCTCCAGAAAGCGGCCGTAGGAGAGCATCTCTCCTCGCCGGTGCCGGATGCGGAGCTGCACGACGGTGACGAGCGCCACGAGCACCGCGACCAGCAGGGCCCCGGAGACCGTCGCCCAGCGCTCCAGCGCCGACATCTCGGCGAGGGCTGCATTCAGCCCCGCGATATTGATTTCATTACCTGTCATAAAGCATTCGTTGTTATCGCACGATACCAGGCCGTCTGCCGGTAAGCCTCGTTCAGGGACGGGAACTCCGCGCGCGGAACGTAGGTCGTAAGACCCCCGTGACGGGCGATGTCGAAGCCCCCGTAGGGAGCCCCCGCACCGCCCATGAACTGCTCCGTAGCGTCTGACCACACCACCGCATCCTCCAGTGCAGCATGGAAGGCCGCCAGCGAAGCCATATCAGCGCCGCTTGCGGCGTGCAGCCTTTCCACATAGTCCTCCAGATCGAAGAAACGCGCCGCGGCGGGGCGGTCCCCGTACTGACCCGGGCGGTCGAAGTGCTGGAGCTGCGAGAGCAGCTCCTCCGAAGCCGTCTCCCCGGCGCGGCCCGCCGTGGCCCGGTGCACCGCCGAGGCAAGGGCCGGCAGCGACGAGGTGCGGATGACGCTCAGCGTCGCCGAGCGGTAGATGCCCGCGCACTCCTGCCGGACATATTGCATATAGCGCTGCCCGAAAGTCGTGAGAAGCTCCTCCGTACCGAGCCGGCGCGAGGTCAGCAGCTCGAGGCACTCCCCGTAGAGGGGCCTGAAGCCCGGAACCAGCAACTCGGCCGAGGAGACCAGCAGCAGATCCGTGCGCCCGCAAAGTTCCAGCGCGACCTCCGCGCCCGCCACGAGGCACGCCTCGAAGAGGATATAATCCAGCGGCATACCCTCCGGAATGGCCGCGGCGAACGCTTCCAGAGACATCTCGGCGCTCCCGTCGCGCCCCAGCGTGCGCGTCGCGCCGCCGCCCGCTCCCGAAGCTACGGAGGCGGCTTCGGCGTGGGGACGCGCCAACGCCCCCTCGGGAAGCCACCCCGTAGCGTGGGAGAAGAACAGAAGCCCGTAGCCCTCCGAAGGGCTGCGTTGCCACACGCTCCGAAGAACGCGCTCCAGCGTAGCCCCCGAGGCCGAATTCTCCTCGCCGTACGTCTCCACCGTGCGGAGCTCGACGCCCGAAGCCGTGCCCTCCAGGTGCGAGAGCGACGCCCCCGAGGGCGTATCCGCATAGACCCACACATCCATATCCGAACGCCAGCCCGAACACAGGGCCGCCAGCCGCGCGTCGCACTCCCCCGAAAGGTCGTTGTCCAGCGCAAGGTAGACCACGAGCGGGCGGCTCGGCTCGGGGTAGCAGAGCTCCTTGCGCTCGCAACCCCCGAGCATCGCGCCCAGCAGTGCGAGACCCAGCGCCGTCGCGGAGCCTCGGCCCACGCCCCGCGAAGAAGTGCGCGGGGACGGTGTCGGCGGGCCGTCCGTATCGGGCATCGGAGCGTGCTCCGAGGCGGCCGGGAACCCGGGAGTGTGGTCCGCACCCGCCGCCCGAGAGTGCGGGCTGCGGCGTGCGCCCAGCAGCGGAACCCCGCAGAGCCCCACCACAAGCAGGCAGAGGAGGAAAAGGCCCAGCAGCAGAGCCCCGGGGAGCCGCTGCTCCGAAGGCCAGTCTACCCATACGCTCCGGAACAGCAGGCCGCCCCAAACGAGGCAGCCTGCAAGACCCGAAACCGTACTTGCAATACGGCTCCAGCGGGACGCTCCGCGTCCCCTCCTATGGTGTTTCTCTCCGGTCATCTATCCTGCGTGTATCATATTCCTGTGTCCATAAAGCCCTCGCCCCACCACCACGGCGTCCTTGTGCCGGATGCCGGGGAAGAAGCGCCGGATGTCGGCCTTCACGAAACAGGGGTACGCCCGCTTGTGCCGCCGCACGAAGCGCACCGCCGTATCGTGGTGCAACCCGCCTAAGTGATGGCCCGGAAGCAGCCGCCGCACCTTGGGCACGAACTCCCCGCGCAGGGCCCGCGCCAGGGCGCGCTCGCCCGCTCCGGCCTCCGTATTGTAGTACGGAAGCGGACGGATCTGGTACCGGGAAAGGGGTGCGGGTGTCATGGCAGTAGGCGTTCTGATGGGTCGTACTATGTTAGTTTTGTAGCTGTCAGCATCTTGAGGCTCTTCCGGCTGCTGCCGAACGCCTCCGAAGGGCGGTTTTGCCCCCTCCGGGGCCCCGGAACCGCCGCCGGAGCCGGGAAGGTTCGCGGCGGCGGACGCAGGGTCGGATCGTTCGACCCCCGAAAGGGGCGGTTCGAGGCTCCTTATCTAATCCGTTTTATTGTTTTTTAAGCTCAGCGATTACCCCCTCCTCACGCATTCTTCGTGTGCTGTTTGTACTCTGTGATTGATTCACATTGACAGCGGTAACTTTGTATCGAGGTATAATGTATTGAGTCGGGTCCCGAAGTTGGATTGGGATGTTAAGCGCATAACGTGCCTTGCACCCTTCACAATAGACATTGAACATTCTACCGCTTCTTCGAGGCCCATCGTATTCGTACCCAATGTTTGAAACCATATTCGGCCAAGTGCCGCCGAGGTTCTGGCAGTAGTGAATATCGTGAGTTTGTACTCCATTGTGCATCGTAAAATGTCCCCAAATGCAGGCTCCTTCCTTTGTCCCTTGCCAGTCTACAGCCGGGTTAAGGCGCGTCGTCACGGTGCCTTTCGTAACTTCTGCGTCGATTGTCGATCGATCGGAAAACGCGGCAGCGTCAGTAGTTATATGCACATAAATCCACGAGTTCTGCCGGTTGTCAAAAAACCCGTTTCCCTTTTTCACGTCATCTGGTTTATTCGAGGTAAATCTGTGGTTTAAAGTCCAAGTACTTGTCTGACGATTGATGATGCGCAAGGCTCCGCCAATGTTTACGCCACTCCCGTCCTGCCATATTTCGGGATTCGCCATAGCAACCCATGTACTGGTCCCGTCATCCGGATTTGCCTGTAAGTATTCGACGGTAATCTTCCTCAGTGTATTCGCGTTAGTGTTGGCCACGACGGTGGGCGGCTCCCAGAGCGTGCCTTTAGCGTATTCGATCGTATAGCCGTCCGTGTCGGGATAGTAGGTCGTCTCTCGCTGCGCCTCCGGCATGATTTCGTAGTCGCTGTAGTAATTCTCGACCTTCAGGCGCACCTTCAGGCGGAGGAAGTAGCTGTCTGCGAAGTCGAACTTCAGGTCGTGGCTCGCTGGCGAGAGCCAGATCTGTCCGGTTGCCATGTTGCGGGCCGGCGGAAGTATCTGCATGCCGTAGTAGTAGTCTACGGCCCCGATCTCCACGGTTTGGTTCAGGTCGTTGCCCCCGTTGGTCTCGGGCCTCCGCTCTCCGGTGTAGGCGAGCCGCACGCGGGTCTTGGGCGCCATCTGGCTGTTTTCGTCCAGGGAGAGCAGCTCGGTCATCTTCTTGGTATGGCGTGCGTATCCCTGGTCGTTGGTGCTGGCCACGTCCCACTCGGCGGCGATGTCCTCGGTAGCTCCCGCCGTGACGAGGTCCTGCGTTTTTACCTGCAGCTTGCCCGTGGCGTTGGTCCACAGCGACACCAGCGCAGGGGCCCACCGGCCCTCGTCGTACATCTGGTCGAGGTTGGTCTCGGGGTCGAAGGGCCATGTGAGCTCGTTGGTGTAGGCGGGCATCTCGCGCCTGAAGGTGAGGCTCGAAGCGTACTGCTCCACGTCCTCGGCCTCCAGCTGCGGGTTGGCGTTACGCAGCTCCATGCGGAGCGTCCGCTCGCCCGCGACGGGCACGTTCCTGCCCTGCGGCGCGAGCTGGTCGTGCGTGCCGAGTGTCAGGGGTGTGGCCCGCTCGGTCATGTGTCCCATCCAGGTCTTCTCGACGGTGCCGTCCTTCGGGCCGTCGGTGGTCTTGACCCGCTCCGCGGTCTTCGACGTCCAGCTTCCGAACATCTGCGCGTAGACGTCGTCCCATGTCTCGGAGCCCTTGCCCGTGTATCCGTCCGTGCCCTTGTTCCAGCTCCAGTACCAGTCGGTGTTGCTGGTCATGTCGATATTCTCCTGTGCCGGGGCGAGCTCGCCCTTGAAGTCGCGCGTCCACTCCGTACCCTTGAGCCGGTCGGGATCCTCCGCTCCGGTGATGGTCACATCGGGCGAGGTCTGGGGCCGCAGCACCAGCGGGAGTCCGTACTGCACGATCTCCATGGTCGAGGAGCTCTCGTCGAAGCCGCCCTCGGCGCTCTTGGCCTGCAGCAGGTAGCTGCGCCGTCCGATGTTGGTCTTCGGCTGCACCTGGACCGAGGTGGGCATCGTCCAGCCTCCGGTCTGCTTCTTGCCCATGACCGTTGCCAGGTTGTATATCCATTCCGGGTTCGAACCCATGCCCGCACCGCGTGTAAACCACCACACCAGCGTCGAGTTGGCGCTCACCTTGGGCTGCTGCCCCGTCTCCCAGGCGCCGTTGTAGAGCGCGAAGACCTGGTTCTTGTAGCGTCCCAGTCCGTTCTCGACGAACCAGCTCACCTCGGCGGTGCTTTGGTAGGCGTAGAGCGTGCCCTTGGCCACGGTGTTGTCCAGCGCGGGTACCGTGACCTCGAAGTCGAACTTGAACGAACGCGCCACGCCGTCCGTGAGCGGTTCGGGCATCAGGAGGTAGCCCCCCTCGGGATCCACGGCGAAGAAGTTCTCCTTTGCGAAGCGCGGGTCGGGGAAGGGGTCCGTGTCGGCGGGTATGATGTCCCACTCGTGCGTGGTCGTTCCGTCCTGGCCCAGCCAGCGTACGGTCATCGTGTAATCGCGCTTGGTCGAGACGTCGATGGCTACGTGCGAGGGTTGCTGGGGCGTGTTGCCGTAGTTGAGCTCCTCGGGCGTGAAGGTGATCTTCACCACCTCGAGGCTCGACTGCCGCAGCCGCACGCGCACCTTCATGCGCCCGGCCTTGAAGGTCAGCACCGCCTCGCGCGTCTTCACGTTGGTCTCGCCCGCGGCCTGGTAGAACTCCGTCATGCCGATACGCAGGCGCGTGGAGCCGTTTTTGCCCTGCGAGGGCCACTCGGGATCGCCCCACTTGATCTCCTTGCCCTTGTTGTCGTAGAAGCGCACGGCAGCCTGTGCCGTGGCGTCCGCCTCCATGGTCCATCCCGTGCCCAGCTCCCCGTCGTAGTCGGTCTCGACGTTGAACTCCACGGCCGAGCCGTCGGCGTAATATTCCTGGTAGGTCTTGTCCACGTTGAGCACGTAGACTCCGTCGGTGGTGATGTCACCGAGTTGATCGTCCTGGTTCCACGAGAGCACCTCGACGGTCATGTTCGTGTGGTCGCTCTTGAGCGCCTCCTCCGGGGTGTCGGTGCCGGGGCCCGCGACCGAGATGATGTTCACCACGTAAGCGTGGTTGCGCAGGATGTCCAGACGCGTGTCTTTCGTAGGCTTGAGGGGGTTGCCGTCGGCGTCGACGCTCCGCTGATAGATGTCCACCCGGTAGTAGGTCGGCGCGGCCGTCGCGCTGCCGAACTTGCCGCCCACCACCAGGGCCACGCTCGCATCGCTCTCCAGCCCGTGGTTTTCGGCCTCGGGGACGTAGACCGTCCGCGTGAAGCACTTGTGCGTGGCGGCCTCGGCGCCGGTGGGGAAGTTGGGATGCAGGGTGAGCATCTCCGAGCCGTAGAGCACGGGGTCCTGCTCCACCGCAGGGAAGGCCGTAGCGTTCAGTGCCGTCTGGTTCACCTCGTCCCAGTTATCCTTGTCGGGGGCCACGCGCCCCTGCCCGGGCGTGCGGTATACGCGCAGGTTCTCCAGGGCGAAGTAGGTGTCGCCGCCGAGCCCCTCGGCCTGCATCGCCGAGAGCGTGTAGCTCCCGTCGGCGTTCTTGAGGAAGTTCACGCCCACGTCGATGCGTGCCGTGGCGCGCGTGAGCTTGATCGTGCCGATGTCGGCGCCCGAGCGCACCTGGAAGTCCCCCGTGCGGCCCCACATCGGGAAGGGCTGGAACGCCCCCGTAATGCCGCCCGCGGGCCATGCCACGGCCTTGCCCTGCGTCTTGCCCGGAACCGTATAGCTGAGCTCCTGCTCCACCAGCGTCACGATCTCCCGCTCATCCTGCACCTGTGCGTTCAGGGCCGTGAAGTCCGGGTATCCGGCACCCCCGCCCAGCGCCTCGAGCTCCGCCCCGCTCAGGCCCGCCACCACCGTGGCGATGAAGCGGACGCCCGTCTCGCCCTCCACGAAGGGTATGTCCATCGTGTAGTAGCGACGGTCGGGGTCGTGGTCGGGGTTGTCGGTGCGCTGCAGGTTTTCGGGCACAGCCACGCGCTTGAAGATGTATTTGTCGTCCGGGCCCTTCATGTAGAGCAGCACGAAGAGCTCATCGGCGTCGACCGTGCACTCCTGCTCCGCGCTGGCCGCATAGCTGGCCGCGCCGCCCGCAATGCCCGGGACGCGCAGCGTGAGCTGCATCGCCTCGCCCGCCCCGGCACCTGTCCCGGAGCCGGGGCCGTCGTACTCCGGCGTCAGATCCTTCGTGCAGCCGCCGGACAGCACCGTACACGCCGCCAGAACCTTCAGCAGGGTTGATCTCATTCTCTGTTTTAGATTCTTCATATCGTCATTTTTTCTCGTTTTTCCCTATGTTGAGTCCCTCGTCCCGCCTCCCCGCCGGGCGCTCTTCGCACCCGGCAGGGAGGGACGCGCTTGTGCGGTTACTGCTTCGTACCCATAAAGTCGCTGTTCACCGTCGCGGCCTTCCCGGGCTTGATCGTCGAGGGGTCGCGCACGTAAAGCACGGTCATCGCTGCGGACTCTCTGCCATTCTGATCCACGTAGCGGGCGGATGTCCCGGTAATGTATTTCCATGCATTCGTCACGCCGTGCGTCCCATTACAACCGAATTGGCTTGGCCAGCCGTTCCGCCCGCCATCGTCCGTCAGGACGTTCTTCGTTATGGTTTCAGGGTGATACCACTGCTGGCCGGTAACTCCTGTCGTACAGTTATAGTTAAAACGGCCTATGAGGTTTACGCAGACCGAAACGTCCTTGCCGTAGAGCGTCTTGTACTCATCCGCGTACGCGCCGGCCCGCCAGTCGTTGGGGCCGTTGACTACCGAGCGGTCTATGGGAATTGCCGCGCGGAAGCCGTAGCCCGTCAGCTTGCAGGTCCTGGAACGATAGCCGTCCAATATGCTGAATTTGAAATAAAAGCCCGAGGCCCCCGCGACCGCTTCATACAACCTGCCGACCGCCCCTCCGCCGGCATTAAGCTGGTCGAGGTTCGGAAGTGCGGTGGGCGTCTTGCCCAGGACCTTCTGCGCGGAGCCCATCATCGCATCCTGGATGAAGAGGAACTTCTTCGTATCCGGGCCCATCGTGCCGTCGTGGAACACAGGGCTCCACTCGGTCTGGCCGTAAGGTATGTACTCGGCCCAGTAGGCGAACAGATCCTTCTGGGAACTGTTGAAGGGCACCGTGACCTTGATGTAGCGCTGGCCCTTGCTGCCGTCGAGCGTGTAGGTCTCGTACTGGATCGAACCCGCAACGGGGTTGCCGTCCGTATCGTACGTCTGCCGGACGATGCGGACCTGCTGTGCATCGTGGTAGGTGCTGTTCGAGAAGTCCAGCAGGATCTCCCCGCCCTCGTAGCTCATGACGCTGCCGCGCGAGAGGTTCGTCGTCAGGGGGATGTTCATCTCATAGCCCGTGTAGTAGGTCCGTTGCAGGGAGAAGGGCTCGTCCTCCTTGTCCTGCGCCGTCTGCCGGCTGCCGCTCACCGTGAGGACCCAGGTGACCTTGTCCTTGGTGAAGTCCACGTAGTTGGCTGCCGGAACGACGGCCTGCTTGGAAAGGATGCTGCCGATGCTGTGGCTCTCGTAGCCCTGCAGGGGCGTGAATTCGCCCTGGTCCACCACCTTGCCGTCGCGCGTGATCTCCCACTTGAGCGCGGTGTTCGTGTTGAACGCCAGGTTTTCCGTCGCCCAGGCGGGGAAGTTGCCCAGGTTCATGTAGTCCCAGCCGTTGAGCGGCCATTGGGAGATGTGCCACAGCGAGGGTATCGTGCGCTGCACGCGCACCGTGCGGCTCGCCGCATCGATGCGGTCCGCATCGCCGGTGGGATCCAACTGGTCGTGCGTATTGCGTAGCTTCAGATCCACATAGTAGTCGCCCGCCAGGGGCAGCTTGGGGTTGAGCTTGGTCAGGGCCTCGTCGCTCACGGCCGTCGTCGAGAGCCACGGAAGCTGCAGGCTGCGCCACGAGAAGGCCGTAGTCCACACCTTGGTCGTGGAGTTCTTGTCGCTGTTGCCCGTGGTGGCATTGCCGATGCCCGCCGCGATTATGCTCTTGTCCTCGGAGGAGAAGTAAGCCTTGTAGTAGGGATGTCCCTGGCCGATATGCAGCGGCGTGGTGTAGGCTATGCCTGCCCCGGGCAGGTCGTCGCTCGCCCCGGTGATCAACTCCCACCACCAGTCGGTGTTGGCACGCACGTTGACCGCCTTGAAGGTCGCAGCACGCACGGGCCCGAAGTCCAGCACGTACCGTTTCTGGTCGTTCGGATCCTGGTAGAAGCTCGCGACGTTCGTTCCCGTGCCGCCCTCGGGCTCCAGCACCAGCGCACCGCCCGCCTGATGGATCTCCACGTAGCTCGTCGTGCGGTCGAAGCCGTCCTGGTCCGAGGCCGCCTGGAGCCGCATCACGCGGTCCGCGATCTCCGGATTGGCGGGTACGGTCAGCGTGAGGCTTGCGTTACCCGTATAGTCCTTGTTGCCCATCTCGCGCCACTGCTCCAGCCACTCCACGCCCGAGTAGTTGCCCTCGGTCATCTCACGGCTGGCGAAGTACCACTTCAGCACGTTCCCGCCCGTGTAGACGTAGGGGGTCTGCGTGCCGCCCTCGGCAGGGAAGGATACCCTGTGGTAGACGGGCGCGGTGATCTGCGATCCGCCTTGCCGGTCCCACAGCTCCCAGGTGAGCTGCCAGTTGCTCTGCTCGACCTCCAGCACCCGGGAGGCTGTAGAGCCGCCCGGCCACTCGGCCGTCACCGTGAAGCGCCACATGCGCGGCGCCGCGGGATCCGTACCGCCGTTCTGCTCCGCGTCCCACTTGTTGGGCAGCAGTTGGAAGATATTGCCGCCCGAGGCGCTCTGCTCGAAGAACCTGCGGTCCTTATCGTCCGCATCGTCCGTAAAGCCCGCCGGGAGCGTGATGCCCGCATTCGCGGGGTCGTTCGTATTCGAAATGTTGTATTTTACCGTATTGCCCGCGGCGTCCTCCCACGAGACGTAGAGCGTCACGTTCTCGGCCGGGGAGGGCTTGGCCGTCACGAACTGCCCCGACTTGGGATTGCGCGTGAAGGACATCTTCTCCGGGGAGAGAGAAAGGGATACCGTGGAGAGCACGTCCTGCATGAGCTCCACGTCCTGCGTCATGCGCCCCGCCGTGAAGCGAAGCGTCACCGTGCGCTCCATCTGGTCGCCGGCCAGATCTTCCGTATAGCGCGTGAGGCCCACGCGCAGCACTCCCGTTTTGTTGGCGATGCCCTCGCTGACCTCCATCTTCGCCCAGTCGGCCTCGGGGATCACCTGACCCGTCTGGTCGTAGAAAATGAGCGCCGCCTTGTCCGCAGCGTTCGGGATGCTCATCTTCCAGCCCGAAGCCGCCGCGTTGCCGGCCAGCAGGTAGTCCGTGAAGACCTTCAGCTCCTGCGCCGTGCCGTCCTGATGGTATTGCATCTGCGTGGCGCTCACGCTCAGGCGGTACTGCCCGTCGGTAACCACGTTGCCCATGTTGTCGCCCTGGTCCCAGCTGCGGATCTCGATCTCCATGTTGATCGGCTCCGAGGCCGCCGCCAGCTCCGCCGTCGCATAGCCCTCGCCGCGCACCCGCAGGATGTTGATTACGTAGGCGTGGTTGCGCAGGATGTCGTAGCGGTTCTGTCCCGAGGGCTTCACCTGTCCCTGCTCGTTCTCCGCCGTACCGCCGTTTGCGCCCGTGCGGTCGTAGAAGTCGATGCGGTAGAAACTCTCCGCACCGCCGTTGTAGCTGCCGCCCACCACGATGTAGAAGGCGTCGTCGTCGTTATCCACCCCCTTGTTCTTCGTCTCGGGGAGGTAGATCTGCCGGCGCAGCATGTTCTTGGCCGTGCCGCCGGCCGTATAGTGAGGTTCTGTCGTGTGCATCGGCGTCGCCTGGTCCACCGTCGCCGCCGTCGCCTTGTGCTTGTCCTTGTCGTAGTTCCCCTCCGCCGGGGCGAGGTGTCCGCCGCGTGCCGCATTGTAGAGCCGCACGCTCCGGATCTCGAAGGTGTGCCCCGGGAGATCCATGTCCTGGCCGTTGATGTTGTCCAGGTCGTAGGTGCCGTCCCACTTATTGTTTTGGTCCAGATTCTTGCCCGTGAGGTTCACACCCACATCGATGCGCGCAACGGCCCGCAGCAGCGGAATCGTCTTCACGCTGGCCGCCTGGGCCGTGAAGGGGCTCGACTCGCCCCACAGAGGCAGCGGCGTGAAGCCCGTGGCAGGCTCTCCCGTGCCCGTGTTCCATACCGTGCCGTCCGCATGCTCGAAGCGGATCAGCGTACGCGCATTGTCGATCGTGCTGCCCGCGAGCCGGTCGTCGTAGAGCGCCATCTGCACCTCGTCGATGTTGCTTACGATCATCGCGCGGTACTTCGCGTAGTTCGTGCCGTCCGCCTTCAGGGGAAGCCCCACGCGGAAGTTCTGCCGGTAGTTGCCCGAGGTGCCCGCCTGCGAGGCGCCCCACTGTTTCTCGTCGGGCGTCAGCCGGTCGATATAGCGGAAGTCCGCATCCGCCGTACCGCCGTCCGAGGCGAAGAAGAGCACGTGCAGCAGCTCGCGCTGCACGGCGCCCTCCTGCGTAGCACCCAGCGCGTAGCTCTGGGGCGCCGCAACGCCCGGCACGCTGATCGAGAGGCTCAGCTCCCCGCCCGTGACGGCGGGAGGCTCCGCCGGCGGAGCCTCGGGGCCCATGTCCATCTCCTTCGAGCAACCCGCCAGAGCGCCGCACAGCAGCAGGGCCGCCGCCGCGTAGCGCAGGTTACGGAATGTATGTCGTATATGTCGTGTCGTCATAATAGCCGTTTTTTATGTGATCCG
This sequence comes from Alistipes sp. i18-0019-D1, assembly GCF_042852885.1. NCBI lineage: Bacteria > Pseudomonadati > Bacteroidota > Bacteroidia > Bacteroidales > Rikenellaceae > Alistipes > Alistipes sp. i18-0019-D1. The sequence goes on along the minus strand of NZ_AP031424.1, from coordinate 2,483,738 downwards.
TTCATTGCCATCCCTCCCGAAGGATCAGATGCCGCCGTCGGATGTGTCTATAATGGTCCAGTCCAGTACTTTGATGGCCGTAAGGACCATATTCGCGTTGAAGAGCAGCGTGTACTCGTCGTAACGCCACAGGTCTTCGTCCGTGTTGATCTCGTCGCTCTGCATCAGCAGCGGGACGAGCAGTTCGTCGTAAAGGGTCTGCGAGCCGTTGAAAACCGTGACCCGCATGTCGTCGCCCGTGCACAGGTGCATGGTCGTGAAATCCGCGCCCAACGCCTGCTGGTGGCCTTCGACATAATGTGTGTACTCGGGAAGATAGGTCAGAGACCGGCTGGCGGCCTTGCTGCCGTCGTAGTTGTATGCCCCGTTGCTGCCGGAAAGCTGCACGCTGTAGGGTGTCCCCGAAGCGTTCCTCGTGCCCGACATCGCGCCCTCTAAAATCACATGCACCGTATTGGTCAGCTTGCGCAGCGACATCAGACGGTGCACCGGAGTGCGCTCCGCGTCCGTCTCGAAGTTCAGGGTCCCGTGCAACAGGTGGCCGGGACGCTGCGACACCACGCCGTCGGCGTGCTTGAGCGCGAGGTTCATCGCCTCCGTACGCTCCTGGCCCGTCAAGTCGTAGTGTACCTGCGTGTAGTTCGCCCACAGCACTGCCGTATAGGAAGCAGCGCCAGGTCCGACACTCAGCGATAGGCTCTGCGCGGCAATCTCGTCCGCGGTGAGCGTGCGGCTCCACAACAACTCTCCGTTCTGCCCGTAGAGGAAGAACTCGGCGCTGCTTACTTCGCTCGCGAACCTATCCACTCCGTCCTTGTTGTAGGTGAAGTTCAGATCGAGTCGCACCTCTGTGGGGCAATCGCTCAGGTCCTCCTTCGTGCAGCCCGTCCCAAGCAGCGCGGCCGCCAAAAGAAGGGAGTAAAGTAAACGTCTCATAGAATAAATTTTGTCGTTATAACTGCATGGTCTTGATGTTAAAGAAGGGAAGAAGCCCGCCCTCCGCTCCGTAGTCCCTCACGGACGGCCGGGCCCCTTCCTTTCCTGAGTGGTTTAGATACCGCCCTCCTGCTCTACCAGACGCCACGGAAGAACCTCGATCGTGGCCTGCATGTGGGCATCCTGCTCGATATCGCCGGGTTTGTTCGTTACATCCTCCTCGCTGGCGTCGCCAGGACCTGCGATGCTCGTGATATTCACCTTGTAGGAGTTGTTACGCTTTACCGAGTACTTGTTCGGAACGTCCACCAGACGGTTGTCGGCCAGGTGCAGGCCGTAGTAGCTGGTAGCATCCTTGTAGTAAACGGCCTTGTAAGCGGTAGCGTCCCAATCCTTGGCGTTCTCGGCTACACCGGGAGCAACAGGATCATTAGCGGGCTTGAACGCGATCGCCTTGTGCCAGCCGTCTGAGCCCAGGTCGATTACCTTCGCAGGAGCCTGGGCTACGATATCCTCGGTGTAGACACCGGCGCAGTAGTATTCGATCTGGCCCTCGGCGTTGATCTTGGCGACACGCCAGAAGTCAGCGCCCTGCGTGTAGCCGTGAGCGTCGTTCTTGGTGCCGTCCGGGTTGACGAACACCGCCTCGTCGATCTTGATGTTGAAAGTACCTTTGACAGAGATGTAGGCGCCTTTATGACGGATTTCGGCGGCGTTGGCGTTCTCCGTAATGTAGGAGTGCGTGCCGAAGGCTACGAACGTAGGCTCATCGCCGACATTGGCCGGAGCGCCGTTGTGGAAGTAGTCCACCGTCTTGGCGACCTGAACGCCGTTGGTGGAGGCCCAGCTATCCGTGTTATCAGCACCATTGTAAGCGAAGTTCACGGTCGAGTTGTAGTACGGGGTAAGGAGCTGGTTGTACGTGCCGATCTTGCCCGTCACACCGGCCTCGTATACGGGGAACAGGTAGAAGCGCTTGGGGTTCTGACGCATGCGGTAATTAGCGTTCACCAGCTCACCGCCCGTAGCCTGGGTAGTGCCCAGCGCCGGGGTTACCTTGACAGAGGCACGGCCGATGTAGATCGTGACGTTGTTCTTGCCGCCCGCCACTGCCGTCTCGTCAGCCTGCTCGATGATTTTCTGCGGCTCGTCCACGGCGCCTTCCGGATAGACGTTCGTCATCCAGAACTCTGCATTTTTAGTGAGCTCTTCAACGTTAGCGACCTCTACCACGGTCTTCTGCACGTCGGCGAGCTTCTTGCCCAGAAGCTGGTCGTCCGCCGGAAGCTTGGCGGCGTCGAAGTTGGCCAGCGCGTAGAACTTCTTGGCGCCCGTGGTCGTCACGAAAGTCTTGGCCTTGGCCTGGATATCAGCCGCCTCGAAATTCTCGATCTGAGCCAGTACATCGTTCGAGAAGACCAGCACCTTCACGCTCTTGAGCTCCGTTTCTCCCGTAACAGGCTGATCCGGGTTGTTCACATAGTCATTGGCGGCATAGCTGCCCGCAGGACGGCCGTACTGCGAGATGCGAAGCGTTGCAAGGGTGCTCAGACCCTCCACCACATCCGAACCGCCCGAGCCTCCGCCCTGGGGTCCTTCGGCGTCCTTGCTGCAGGACGACAGCGCCACCATAAGCGCCAGAGCGCCTGCAAAAATCGATCTTGTTTTCATAAATGTAAAAAATTAAAAATTGGTAAAAAATGATTGAAAAATGAAATTAAAAAAGGTGTCATCGGATGATAAGTCCGTATGTTATCAGCATACCGTTTATCTGTCTCTGTTTAACCTGTATCCGTATTTGTCCCCGTTCGTCCGTATGACGGTTCGGGGCCGGAAGCCCCCGCCGCCCCGGGCGCAAAGGGCTATTTGGCCGGGATGTTCACATCTTTGAAGGTGCGGGGCTCGGCCGTGCGCCGAAGCGCGTCCAGGAACTGCGCCGCAGTCCGGTCTCCGCCCTTGGCGGCACGCTCCAGCAGCGGCAGTGCATCCGCCTCGCGGCCCGTGAAATAGAGGCTTATGCCCTGCAGCAGGTCGCGCCTTGCGCCCGGCTCCGCCGCGCGGAGCGTCCGCAGCGCCTCGGCGTAGTGTCCCGCGGCAACCTGTGCGGCGCCCTCGGCCAAAGCCTCGGCGGCCGCGTCGGGTACATTCTCGTAGTAGACCTTGATGAAGGCCGCGTTACGCAGCTCGGGGAACATATGCTCCAGCATATAGAGGTAGGGGCGGCCGCTGCCGAGCTTCATCAGCTCCAGCTCACGTCCCTGCTTGACGGGCACGTTGTCGATAATGCGAAGGATCTCCTCCTTCTCGTACATGTCGCTCGCGGCCACCAGCCGGCGCAGGCCGCGCCAGTCCTCCGAACCGTTGAACAGACGCATGGAATCCCGCGCGAGCGCCGTGTTCTCCCCGATGAACTCCTTGAGGCTCAACGCACGGTTCCACGCCAGGCGGTCGTTGAAGGCCAGCGTGCCCTCCGGAGAGGCGCTGCCCACGACCGCCACCAGCGCCACGCGCGAGCTCTTCGAGGCCATGATGGCGCTGATGCTCGAAGCCAGATTCACAAGCGAGGCGTTGTTGTCGCGGAAATAACGCTCCAGAACGCTCTTGCCCTGCGGGAAGTAGATCTTCAGGGCCCCCTGCTCGTTCGCGGCGATGAACTTCTCCAGCTCCTCCTGCTGGGCCGACTCCGTGCCCTTGCCCATCTTCAGCGGCATATCCGGGTCGAACAGACCGCCCTGGGAGGCTGCCTCCCGCGCTTCGAGCGCCGAGAGAGGCTCCACGAAGCTGTAGGCGCGCGCGAGGCTGTCGCCCGTAGAGAGCCGCTGCGAAGTGCGCGCGAGATCGGCTGCGCGGGCCAACAACGGAGCCGTGTCTACAGAGGGTATCGCCACGACATCCGAGGCCAGCGTGACGATCCCGAGCCGCTCCGTGCGGCAGCACCCTGAGCGGAAACGCTCCAGACGCAACTGGGAGCCCTCCATCCACTTCTCCAAAGGAAGCGAGGCGGCGTACTCCACCGTCGAGCCCTCCTCGGCATGCAACGCACCCGGAGCCGGATGACGCAGGTCGCTCGCCGTGAGGTCCGCAACGCGCGGACGCGCACTCCGGGCATCCAGAATCTCGACACGCCGTCCGTAAACCTCGATCGGGCGAAGCGCCTGCTGCGAAGCCTCGCTCACCAGCACCGGACGAAGCGTCAGCTTATAGTCGCGACCGCCCGTCACATGGCGTCCCAGCTCCGCGCGGAAGCGGATACGGAGGCTGTCGCCGTCCACCGACGCGCGCAACCCGCGCACCGCAATGCCCTCGTGCAAAGGAGTGGCCGCGACACCCTGGAGCGCAGGGAGCAGAGCCGTCAGCATAAGAATGAGAATCTTTCCTTTCATATCGAATGATTTTTGATTGTCTCTCGTATCTTTTTCGTGTGTATATGATTTAGGTGTCCGCCACGCTACCAGATCAGGAAACTGAGCGTGATACCCGCTTTCGTGGGGCCGAAGTAGAGGCGGCTGCCGTCCCGCTGCTCGATCTTGCCGCAGCGAAGGCACTCGTAACGGTCGTAGTTCAGGTACATAACACCCACGCCCACGGTGAACTCCAGGTTCCACCGCTTGCCCAGAATCACGCTGTAGCCGTACGACACGCCGCCGCCCGTGGCCCAGCCCTCGAAACGAGAGTCTCCCGAGCCGTCCCCGAAGAGCAAAGGCAGGTTATGGCTGCCGATATTGTAATTGGAATAGAGGGCATGAACGCCCAGAAAATGACCGTTGAAACGCTGGCACGTCCAGTAACGGAACTCCGGCATCGCAATCCAGTGGACCAGCTTGCGGTTGTCCTCATCCGAACCTTTCAGGTTGAAAGGGTTGTAACCACCCGAAAGCTCCACCGTCCAGCGCGGGGAAATGCCGATCTCAACACCGAGATTCGGAGTCCGGGCAAGACCCCCGTAAAGCAGGTTCGTCTTGATAGCGAACCGATCCTGTGCCGAGAGCCGATTGGCGCCCACACCCAACAAAAAGACAGTCAATACTCCGACTAAGTAGAATCTCTTCATATAGCTTTTCCTGTTTTACCGGCAGCTTAGAGAGAGGTTCTGTTTCTTGGTAAGAAAGAGAAAAAGAAAAGATGAATTAATAAACACCCTGTATTACAGCGCGTTGCAACTGTCGTTCTTTACCGAGGCGTATTTTTATCTGCAAAATGTTGCAAATTTCTTGTTTCTTTTTTTTGCAGAATAACTTGAATATGTTACTTTTGCAACCAAATTAGGTGACCTAGAGTGAGCCGTTTCTTTGTACTTTCTCTTTCTTACCAAGAAACGGAATTTTCCTGATTATTCCCGAGAGTCGCCTTCTTATCCCCGAATCCGTTTCTTTTTTGCGGGCAACAGCTCTGGTTTTGTGTTCCGTAGCCCCCTCATTTTTCAAGGCAGGAGAGCCCCGGCGTCCGGCGTTTCTCGAACGGGGTGCGGCGCGCGTGTTTCTTGCACGGCGCGCAGACGTCGGGCGCAGCATGCGGTTCACCATATCGTCCACCTCGCGGTCCACGCGGCTGACGGAGATATTCGACAGGTAGATCTGCGTGGTCTGGATACTCGTATGTCCCAGGCACTGGCCGATCAGCTCCACGCTCTTGCCCGCTTCGAGCATCAGCGTCGCCCATGTATGGCGCATCACATAGGTCGTAAGCGGAATCGGAATGTCAGCCTCGGCGCCGATACGCTTGGCCTGGGCATTGATGCGCCGCAGGGCCGACTCCTCGCTCAACGCACGACGGCCCGCATAGCGGCCCTCGTGCAGGAACGGGAACACCCACGCCGTGTCGCGGCGCCGGTAGCGCTCCATGATCCGCGCCGCTTCGGGCGTGACCTCCACGTCGATCGGACAGTGCGTCTTGCTGCGCAGATAGAAGATATGACCGTCGGAGCTGACCATGTCCCACTTTAGGTTGTAAACGTCCTGGAAGACCATGCCACGCTCGTAGAGGATGAACAAAAGAACGTCCAGAGCGCAGTGCAGGTGTGCCGGCAGACGCGCCCGCAGCGACGGGTGCACCAGGCGCCGCACCTCGCCTTCGGTGAGGGCCCGTTTGGCATGACGCACACCCTTGATCCGTATGCCGGCAAAAGGGCTCGCCCCGCCCTTCCAGCGCAGACGACGCAGCACCAGAAGATGGCTGCACATCGCACGCAGGGTCCGCAGGTAGAAATCCACGGTCTGCGGCTTGCCCGCATGCTGGGCGCGCAGCCACTCCACGAAGCCCCCGACCCACTGTGCCGTGACGTCCTGCAGCCGGAATGCCGCGGCATCATCGCCCAGATAGCCGGCCGTCTTGTGCAGGACGGCGCGGTAATTGGCCGCCGTGCGCTCGCAGCCCTTGCGTTGCTTGTTCTCGATGACGGCCGTAAAGCCCGCCATCAGTAAAATCGACGGAGTATTCTCTCCGAGTTCTTTCCTGTTTCCCATAATAATACACCTCCGTTAAAAACATTTTTTCTTTTTCGGTGCCGAATTAAATCAAAACGGAAAGACTTTATTCGGTAATTCCCGGCTTTTTCGGCGCTCGGCCCCACCGCACGGACGCGGGGGACCCCAAAACGTCATGGGAAGAAGGTGTGGCAATTTGCGGGCCCCGAATCGTCGGCCGGCACAATAAAACGACAGGGGCATGACTTACATCATGCCCCTGTTCGGTGTAAAGATAAGACGGATGGTTCAGAGCGTCGAATTGCCGATCTGAATGTCGAAGGGGTGCAACTGGAACTCGTGCGTGATGTTCGTGTCGTCCTGCTGCGACTCCATGGCGTCCTCATCGAAAATGCAGCCCTTCAACGTGATTGTCGTCGTCGTCCAGTCGTCCGACGCCAGCGGGTTGGCGAACGAGACGATCAGGTCGAACTCGCCGATGTCGCACAGCGAACCGTAAATCGAGCGCAGGGTCTGCTGCGTGTTGTAGTCCATCGTTATCGAGGCTTCGTAGACGATGTTTCCGAAGCCGCGGCTCACGGGTTTGCCGCCCAGACCGTAGTTGCTTTCGATCTTGCGCTTGCGGCTCCACTTGATACCCGAGACCCCTTCGAGCGTCGTCGAGCCTTCGTCGATGCCCAGCGCCGTCGAGGAGAGGGTGATCATCGACCAGGAATATGCTACGTTGTTTATTATCGGCATACCTTGATATTATTTGACGGTTAGTGAAAGGCCCTCTTCGACGTAGATGCGCGTGGCCACACCCACCGGGACGATCGTGTAGCCGATGCGCAGCGTGTCGTTCAGGAGCACGTTCTGGTTCGGGTCGATCACCACCGAATAGCCCGAGATCTCCTGCGCCGCCTGCATCTTGGCAAGGATATCCCCGATCAGGGTGCTGAAGGCCGTGATCTTGGAGGTGGCCAGATAACCCGTCGTGGGGTTGACCATCAGCGGGGAGTTCACATACGGAAGCAAGGCACTGCGCACCTGGCGGCGGCTCTTGTTGATCGTACGGTTGCGGGCGATGGTGCGGAAGTCGCCGTGCGAGCAGGTCTGGTCGCGCGAGATATAAATCCCGTTCTCACGCCCGGCGTACTTGATGGGAAACATATACCCCTTGTCGTCCAGCTCGTCGAGCAAGGTCGGAGTGAGCGACTCATAGACGTTGACGCTCGTAAGCTGGTCGTCGGCATCCAGGTTGATGTCCCCGAATCCCAGCTCGATGTCCTGAAAGTCGTCGGCGAAGAGGTTGAACTGCTTGACCCACGCCACGGACTCCTGCACACCCGCCCGGGCGACGGCGCCCATCACGGCGCCGAGGAACCCTACGGGGGCGTTAGTCATATTGCGCAGTTGCATGCGGTGTACCTGCTCCGAGGCCGACTGTCCGAAGATGACGCTCACGCGGCTCGACTCGCAGATGGCCGTGGGGATCTTTCTAAGGTCGATCTGCCGGCCTGCCGTAGTCTGTGCCCCGGTCGTCGAGGGGTTGGCCGACAGAATGATCGACAAGGGCTGGTTCTGAGCGGCCATCGCCTCGGCCTTGTCCTGAAGGCTTCTGACCAGGTTCAGGGTGTAAGGCTCCTCCTCGCTGCCCTGCCTCCAGAGCGGCTGCTCGGTCCACACCCCCAACTGGTTGATCATGCCTCCGGCGGCGCGCTGCATCACGTCCACGGCGTCCCAGTCCTTCGAGCAGTCGGCGAACATCACGTAGAGCCTGCCGGCGCTGTCCACGCCGCCCGACATGCGGAAGAACTCGCGGATGTGGTAGGCCGGGATCCCGTACATGAAGTTCTCGACCGCCTCCTGGTCAGGGTCTATGACGTCCGTCCACTCGATGATGCCGAAGTCGTTGATCGATGACTTGCGGCTGGTGACGTAGACCACATCGCCCGCCTTGAGCTTGTTTTCGTTGACCTTGCCGTAACCCTCGCTGAAGAGCTTCGGCTGCTGCGAGATGTCGAAGAGCAGTCCGGTGACCCGCTCCTGATCCGAGGGGGCCTGGTACGGGATATTGCCGTCGACATCGCTGATGAATACATTTCCAAGTGCCATCCGGGCGATCGTGTTTAAGGTTTGTGGTAAGGGTTCGTGTAGAGCGTGGCGTCGGTGCAGAACACCGGAGGCGTGTCGGCGGTGTAGGTGCCGCCCAGGCGGTCGATGTAGAGCTTGTCATAGCCGCGGAAGACCTGCAGCAGGCGTCCGGCATACTCCGGGACGGTATCCGGGGACGTCGGAGGCGTGGGAGTGCCTTCCGGGGTCGTCTCTTCCGTCTCCGGCACTCCGTCCGGCTCACCAGCCACGGGCGCCGACATGGGCGCTGCCGCGGCGGGTGCGGCCATATCGTTGTCTGTTACTTTCTTTGCCATAATGTGTGGGATTGGAGAGAAAAAAAAGAGGAGGCGGAGACTTGCACCCCGCCTCCCGGGCAGGTTGCCCCGGTATGGGGATTAGGCTTTCTTGTAGGCGGTGTGTACGACGATCTCGGCAGGCTTGACGATGTTCACGTCCATCTTCATGCGCATCTGGAAGAAGAAGAGCTCCGAGTTGGACTGCAGGCGGTCGACCTTCAGAACCTCCGTGTCGTTGGCGTAGTCCACGCCCATCCAGAGGTTCGAGTCGATGCCCGTGGTGAAGTTGCCCAGGACGATCGTGTGCTCGGGAACGCCCGTGATCGGGATGATGCGCTTGCCCTTGAAGCGGTAGCGGTTCACCTCCGTGTTCTCCGAGTATTTGACCGTCTTGTCCGTGAGGTAGCGGTCGTAGAGATCCCACATCTCCCAGCTCATCACGAACGAGAGCGGCTTGCGGCGGATCTGCTTCGGGCACTTGGTCCACATGGCGTACAGGGCCGCCTCGATGGCCGCGCCGTCCGCCAGCTCCGTGTTGCCCGAGAGGATGCACTGCCCGCCGGCGACGGTCTCGGCGTCCGTGGCGTTCACGTTGTCCAGAATGCGCTTGATGACCCCGTCGAAGTATTTCTCCTTGCCCGCGCCGATGGCCGTGCAGCCCGCAGGGGCCGTGATGCCGGCCGTGGCCGAACCGCCCTTGGCCGCAGTCCAGATCGCGCCGCCGATGTACTCGTTCTTCTTGTCCATCAGAAGGCGCAGCATCGTGGCCTGCAGCTTGGGGTCCAGTTCGCGGAAGACAAGGTTGCCCGTAGGCTGCGCGAAGCGCCAGTAGGACTCGAAGTCGCGCGGGTCGAACTCCAGGTAGACCATGAAGTCCTGCGGTTCGAGGTAGCGCTCCGTGAACTGGTACTCGTTGAAGCCGTCGGCGCCCTTCGCCCCGTGCGTGCTCTGCGGCGTGGGGACGTTGTCCTGGATGACCTCGCCCAGACGGATCGAGGGAAGCGTGTATTTATGCTGGATGCCGCTCTTGATGTGGATCAGCCCTTCGCGGTAGGTGTCGTTGCCTTGGGCCGTGTAGGTCAGCAGGTCTTCGAGGACCTCGCCGTTGTAGCCGTTCTGTAAGAATGTTGCCGTATCAGCCATTATCGTTGTGCAGATTAGTTTTCGTTGTCCGTTGAGCTTGATCTGTCACAACCGTAATAGCCACTTACGCCTGCATCGCGGGACGGGCCCGCATCAAATTGATAGAGGGGTGTGCCGGGGCCGCTATCCGAGCGTGCGGAAGGCGAAGTCCTTGCCCACGACGGCCGAGACCTTCTCGGCCATCTTCTCCTCGGCACTCTTGGCCGCGGCGGCGGCCGCCTGAACACCTGCCGGGTCGGAGGCGATCTGACGGGAGATCTGCTCCACGGCGGGAATGCTCTCCAGGGTGCTCTCCACCAGGTCGGGGTTCTCCTGGGCAAGCTGTCGCCACTTGGGAAGATCGTCGGCAGGGAGCTTGTCGGCCGCCTTTGCAAGCATCGCCTCGATACGTTCGGACTTCTGCTGCGCCTCCCGGTCCTGGTAGACCTTGAGCGAGGCCGTGAGGTCCGTGACACTGGCCTGCAGGTTCTGGATCGTGGCCTCCTTGCCGGCCAGAACGGTCGTAGCATCGTTGAGTGCTTTCTCCTGTTCGCGCAGGCGGACTTCCGCAGCAAGCAGCTCCGAGAGGCGGGCCATGACGTCCTTGGGCTGGAAGCCCTCCTTGAGCCCCAAGGTGGCGGCTACGGCCGAATAGTCTGCCGAAGGTTTCGTTTCGTTACTCATGGGTTGTTCGGTTATGATTTGACTAAGGTTAGAATGACTCCCCGGAGAATGTTTGAAAGCCGTATCCGCCGCAGCAGCCTCGGCGCTGACGCGGCACATCATCTCCCGGATGTCGGCCGCATCTTCCAGCGCCGAAAGCTCGGAGAGCACCCGCTCGCGCAACTGTGCCGAGGTCTGAAGAATATTCTCCTGCGGGATGATCCCCGCGGCAACGGCCGCTTCGGCGTCGAAGTAGGTGCCCTCGCGCCCCGCCTTGCCGTCCATAATGGAGGCGACGTGCTCCTCCTGAAGCCCGAAGCGCTTGCGGTAGACGGTCCTGATCTGGCGCGTGAAGGCCGCGACCATATCGGCGGCCGTATCGTTGCCTGCCGTAGGAAGAAAGGGATTGTGGATCATCAGAATCGCGTAGTCGCGCATCAGCGAACGCGCACCCGCGGCCCAGAGTACCGAACCCATCGAGGCGGCCATGCCTTCGTTGACGCACTCGGTGGGAACGCGCGAATTCCGGATCGTGGCGTAGACGCTCATGCCGTGCAGCACCGAACCGCCCTCGGAATTGATCAGAATGCGGATCAGCGACGGGGAGCAGCTCTCCGCATAGTCGAACTCTTCGTTGAAACGCGCGGCGGAGGCTTCGGTGATCTTGCCGTAGAAACGGAGCGAGGCGGGCTCCCCGGCCTGCACCGCGCCCACGATATGCTTGAAAGGAGTCGTTGTCATAGGGGTTTTCCCAAGGATAGGGTCCCCGAAAAGGAAGGGTTTACCGGAGCTTCAGAGGCCCAGTTGTAAGCTATATCTTACAAAAAGAGGCTGTTTTTGCAAAGTGTACATGACATACCCGACATGCCGGCCCGCAGATTGCATTCTTGAAAGTGCAATTCATGCCTGTTTTTGTATTCTTGAAAATACAATCCGGGGAGTTGCGGGCGATATTTCCGATATTTTGGGATTACGATCCCTTAAAAATGCCATAATTGTGGATTACGAACCGAAAACATCGGGTATCTGGCTGCAATAGGAACGGCGACCGCGAAATACGAACAGCGGCCACGGAGCAAAAAACTTACAGAATATCTACTTTTTTGTGCCTGTTCGGTACAAAAGATGCAATATTTTGTATGTTTGCCAAAAACCATACTGCATGAAAGAGGACATCTACGCATCGAGTAATTACGAACTTGCCACGGCACTGGGGGCCCGCCTGCGCGACTACCGCAAACGGTCGGGGTTTACCCGCAAGGCGCTGGCCGAACGCTCCGGGGTCAGCGAGTTTACGATCGGCGCTTTCGAGCGGGGCGAGAATCCGGGGCTGTCGCTGCAGAGCCTCCTGGCCCTTATGCGCGCACTCGAAGTGCTGGAGCAGACGGAGGCGTTGCTGCCGGCGCTTCCCGTAAGCCCGCAGGAGATTTTCGAGCGCGAGCAAAGCAAGCGCAAGAAACGCAAACAGCAGCAATAAAGATCACCTCTTTGCAGGGCCGAATCCTACAATAGTCATTTTGTATTTTCTGAGATACAAAATTAAATGATTTTTGTATTTTGAAAAATACACTTATCTTTGCACAAAAGATATATTGCCATGGAACAACTTCTTTCTATTTTTCATCATCTGATTTCGCGTACGGATCTGCATTTCGTACGTTATCTGTATGCCAAGATCGACTGGAACAACCGCCTGATCGGCATCGTCGGGTCCCGCGGTGCAGGCAAGACCACGATGCTGCTGCAACATATCCGGCAACATTACGACATCGCCTCCGGCAAGGCGCTATACGCTTCGCTGGACAACTTGTGGTTCAGCACCCACTCGCTGTTAGAGCTGGCCGACGAATTCTATAAAAGCGGAGGGCAGACTCTGTTCCTCGACGAGGTACATAAATATCCCGGGTGGGCCCGTGAGATCAAAAACATCTACGACTCCTATCCGGAGCTGAAGGTCGTCTTTACCGGCTCATCCATGCTGGATATATACCGCAGCGGCGCCGACCTGAGCCGCCGGGCGATAAAATACACGCTCTACGGCATGTCGCTACGCGAATTCCTGCAGTATGAGCACGGCATCGACATAAAGGCCATAACGCTGGAAGAGCTGCTAAGGGAGCATATCGCCCTGGCGTCGGAGATCAGCCGGAAGATCCGGCCGATAGCCGTATTCCGGGAGTATCTCAGGTATGGTTACTTCCCCTATTACCGGGAGGATAAAGAGGGATATTTCGCCCGCCTGTCCGAAACGCTCAATACGGTTTTGGAAGTAGACCTGCCCGCCACCATGGACATAGAGTTCCCGACGATCGCCAAAATTAAAAAGCTGTTCTCTGTGATTGCCGACAGCGTGCCCTTTACGCCCAACATATCGCAGTTAGCCGCCCAGGTCGGTGCGACGCGGCCCAGCCTGTTGAATTATCTGGAAGCCCTGGGCAAGGCGCAGGCTATTCTGATGGTCGATAAAGAGGCTCAGGGCACCAAACGGCTCGTCAAGCCGGAGAAGATCTATCTGGGCAACCCGAATTACGCCTATGCTGTCGCCGATCGCAAGGCCGACGTGGGCAACTTGCGCGAAACCTTCTTCCACTCGATGATGCAAGTGACTTCCCGCGTCAGCTATTCCGACAAGACGGATTTTATGATCGACGGCAAATACAGCTTCGAGGTCGGCGGCCAAAACAAGACCGACCGGCAAATCCAAGGGATTGCGGATGCCTATATTGCCGCCGACGACATCGAAATAGGTTTCGGCAACAAGATCCCGCTCTGGATGTTCGGGTTGTTGTATTAAATCCGGTTCGACGTATGCTCCGCATCCAATACGCCAGCGACCTGCATCTGGAGATGTCAGACAACTCCCGCTACCTGAAGGAACACCCCCTGCAGGTTGCGGGCGATGTGCTCGTACTGGCCGGCGATGTGGCCTACCTGGGTGAGGACTACACGAAACATCCCTTCTGGGACTGGGCGGCGGATAACTACCGTCAGGTGGCGGTACTGCCGGGCAACCACGAGTTCTACGGCGGCTTCGACCTGGATACGATGCACGACGGCTGGCGGCTCACGATCCGGCCGAACGTCGTCTGCCACTACAACGCATCCGTCGTGATAGACGACACGGAGCTGATCCTCACGCCCCTGTGGTCCGCCATCGGGATCATCGAGGCCATGCAGGTTCAGATGGGCGTGAACGACTTTAGGCAGATCCGCTGCGGCGACAAACCGCTGGATTGGGTGCGCTTCAACGAGGAGCATTACCGCTGCTTCCACTTCCTGCACGAGCGTATCCTGAGCAGCCGGGCGGCGCATATCGTCGTCGTCACGCACCACCTGCCCAGCTTCCGGCTCCTGGCCCCGGAGTTCAAGTGCAGCCCCCTGAACGGGGCCTTCGTCACGGATTTGGACGGATTCATCGAGGCCGGCCCTGCGGAATACTGGATCTACGGACACTCGCACCGCAGCATCGACTGCCGCATCGGCCGCACGCAGTGCCTCTCCAACCAGTTGGGATACGTCCGGGCCGGCGAGCACGAGGGATTCGACCCCTCGAAGTCGATAACGCTCTGATCGAACCATCGGAAACGGACGAACGGCAACCCGCAAAGGTTGCCGTTCGTGCTTGTGTGTCCTATTCATCCGCCGGAGGCGCTCCGGATGGCGCCGTAACGGTGATCGCCTCGCGGTCCGTGGGGCTGCGGTGGTCGCCGTGCCCCTGGGCATCATGTTCGGGAGCGTCGCTATGGTCCGTGAAGGGTGGCATCACCAGATAGCGCGGCACCCAGTCGCGGTACTTCCAGGCCGAAGTCTCGCGGAACCACACCTCGTAGTCCACCCAGTATGCCTGAAGCATATTGCTTGAAGTCGGCATGTCGAAATAGAGCAGGTTGCACCGCTCGTTGAGCGCAGGCTCGTAGTTTTTGGCGTCCTGGATCGCCCTGTTGACGCGCTGGAACACCTGAAAGGGGTCGCACTCCCGCTCCCGGTCGGAGTTGTTGAGCGTATGGAGAATAAAGCGGATGCGCAGCGTGGCGCGCCCCTCGCCGATGCGCTGCTGCTGCACCAGGTAGCGGACGTTGGTGTAGTGTACGAAGACGGCCGGAAAGGCCACCTCGGCCTCCAGGTTCTCCTCCAGGACGATGCGCGTGAACTGCCCGTTGTCGATGGCGATGGTCTTGAAAAAGGGCGGGCTCAGCGGGTCGTCCTCCCGTCCGCGGATCGTGAGCAGCGCCCGCCGTACCGCAAGGTACATCTCCGTCAGGGCGTTCGCCTCCACCCGCTCGGGCTGCGTCTCGGCGGGCTGCGTCCCGGGCGCGTCATGCCGCGGGACTAAGGGCTTCTGCTTGATCATCGCGTCGGGGCGTTGGGAATGCCCGGAAGGCCGTTGAAGATGTAGGGATAGTGGCGTGCGATCTCGGCGTCGAGCTTCGAATTCGTACCCATGAACTGACGGCGCACGGCGCGGCTCTTGCGGTACTGGTTGCTCCAGTAGGTGCCGCCGGGTGCGTTATGCACGGCGGCGTAGGTCGTGGGGCCCGAGCGGCGTACGCCTCGCAGGCCCTGGCAGGGCCTGCTCTCGGGCGCTGCCGTGATCGTGTAGGTCTGCGAGCGCCGGAATGCCGCCTTGCGGCCCGGGGCAGGTTTGACCGTTCGGTTGTCGCTGTAAAGGCTTCCGTCGATGCTCTGCTCCAGCGTTCCTGCATGCCGCAGGACGGGGTGCGTGAGGCGCCGCCCCCAGCGCGAGGTGCGAGCCGGCCACGGCTGCCCGGAACCATAAAAGCCTCCTTGGCGGAAGGACTGCCTGAAGCGGTCCTGCGAGAAGCGCCCCGCCAGGTGCGTGAAGTCGAAGACCTGGCGCTCGAAGTGGCTTACCGTAGCGGCCGCCGGCCCCAGACGGAGCCACTGCTTGTAGAATTGATCGGGAGTGAGGTTCATGGCAAGTGAAATTTTTGTTTGACGGTATCGACATAGCGCTGCAACGCCGGCGGCAGCGGATGCCGGAAGTAAGGGTGCGCGGCGGAGAAGATCCTCCCGCCGCGGCAGAGGCTCTCCCCGAAGACGGGATCGATCTCGGTGGCGGACGACGGCATGGCCCCGGCGACCGCCGCGGCCCCCGTAGGCGTGAGGTAGCAGCGGCAGCCGTACTCGATGGGCGGGATCAGCTCGGCGGGAAACTCATGTTTCGGATAGCTCACCCCTTCGAGCGCCGCATGCCCCGGGCGCACCCGCTCGTCGCCCTGTGTGGTGAAGGTCAGCATGAGCTCCGGGGAGAGCGTGATCCACCAGGCGGCCATCGACGCGGCGAACTGCACGTCGAGGTTTTCCTGCACGGCCCGACGGCCGTTGTAGCGGTCGAAGATTCCGTCGCACAGTTCGTACTCCTCCTCGTGCAGCTCTTCGGGCAGCTCGCGGCACATCGACCACTCCTCGGCTGCGGCGAAGTCGATCATATTCTCCAGCCCGGCCACCAGAATATCGCGCCGCTCACGCTCCTGCTGCGAGGGGAAGTCGTCCCGGCGTGCGAGGATCTCCAGCGCCCGCTCCAGGTCGAGGTCCAGTCCCGAGAGCACCCGCTCGACGAGCGAGCCGGCACGCAGCGCGACGAGCTCCTCCAGGGCCGAGGGCCGCTCGGCGCTGTCGGCCCAGTGCTCCACAAGGCGCCTGAAGGCGGCGTACAGCACGGCATATTCGGCCTCGTCCCGCCCGGCGTCCGGCACGGGAGGCTTCGGGAGCGCAGCGGCGGCCGTCACTGCGCTCCCCGGATAAAATTTGCCGCCGACGAGACCCCGCGCGAGCGGCCGTAGCGTTTGTAATACTCCTCGTCGGACATGATATGCCGGTCGCGGGTGCTCCGCCGGGGACCGTCGCACGCACCGCCCCCGGCGAAGGGGCCGGCCGCCGCGAAGGTGTTGAGCTGGCGGCCGACGTGGATGCCGAACTCCTTCTCCACCTCATCGGGCGAGATCTCGTACTTGTCGGTCAGAAGGCCGTAGAGCTTGATGCGGTCCTCGTTGTTCATCTCGATGCGGTTGCTGTATTTGAACTCCAGCCCCGCTTCGATATAGCCCATCCCCACCAGGCACGGCAGTACCTCCTCGTTCATCACGTTCTCGATGAAGCGCCGGTAGACCTCGATCCGCTCGCGGAAGATGTCCTGGTGGGCCTTCGTCGAGCCCACGTAGGACTGCGTGGCCCCGGCCATGGACTCCGAGCCGAGGATCATGTTCGAGACCTCCCGGTTCACGAACTCGATAAGGCCCGTATAGATCTTCTCGGAGTTACTCATCGTGAAGGTCTTGATGTCGATCTCATCGTCGAGGCCCGTCACGATGACCTTGTTCTGCGCGGCGTTTACGATCTCCGAGGCCAGGCGCTTGCGGTCGGCATTGCTCTCCGAGACGGTCTTGCCGTGGATGATCGGCTGCCCGTAGGTACTCGAAAAATTCACGTAGTTGGCTACGGTGAACTTCTTGGCCAGAATCAGGGGCGTGGTGGCCGAGAAGAGCCCCAGGTCGCCCGTATTGACCAGGATGTAGTTGCGGCGGTAGGCCTTGTCCCGAAGGTCCCAGCCCGGCGACCACATGCCCTGGCGCCTGACCACGCGGCACTGGTCGGGAAGCACGTTGCGCCGCTCGACGATATTCACCTCACGAAGGCGCCCCGTGCGCGGATCCGTGCCGGGCATGATCTCCAGCAGCGTGTAGCCGTAGAGCTTCGCCTCGACGATGCCCCTGATGATCTTGTCGAACTGCGAGCCCTGCACCTTGCGCGTCTGCTCCACGTCCTTGATATACTTGCCCTTCTCGTTCTGGCGGGCCAGCATGTAGCGGTCCCCGAGGATCTGGCTCACGAGCGTCTCCAGCACGGCCCGGATATGGGCGTCCTGCTGCAGGCACGCTTCGTAGAGGTCGATCAACGGCCCCCGGTCGTCCAGCACCACACCGCCCGCGGCATTCGAGCGCACCGAACGGTAGCGGTTGTTGCGGTCTATCTCCCGGACATACTCCTGGATGACCTTCTTGCTGGTACGGAATATCGACTCGAGCAGTTGGTGGGAGAAGGCGCCGTCGAAATTTTTTTCAGCCATTTTTTCGCTTTCCCAAAGGGTAGGAAAACAGCGCCGAAATGGATTACGGCCCAAGATGCTGTGTGGATGGACGAATTTTCGGCAATCGCAGTTTCCCAAGCCCGAAAACAGATTGCGAAAGTTGATAGACGAATAACGAAGCGTGAAAATATATTTTATTTGTAAACAATTTAATGTTAGTGTATTGCAGGCATAAAGTATCTGCAAAAAAACAGTTGAATTTATTTTTTAGCCAAAACTAAAAACATATATTTGCGCAAAAATCTACAGCGCACAAATGAGTGGAAGCAGCATATTTCAGGAAGCTAAAATGGTGCTCGTGTTCAACAAGGAACGCGTGCTGATCACCATGCACAAATCGCTGAATATCGCCTCTCAGACCATGGATATACCCGCCCAGTCGATCTCCCTTTGCTGCCTGGGGTACCATATCTCCTGCTATGGCTACTACTTCCGGCATTACAACACGGACAAGGTCGAGATCGTGCCGCATCAGGACTTCGGACACCTGCGCATCGAAGAATACGACCGCATGTGCGACGAGGTGCGCCGCTACCACGATTCCAAGGAGATGTCCCGACGCAAGCTCAGCGCAGACAAACGCAAAAAACTCAAAAACAAGGATAAAGATGAATGACATCCAAGAGATTCCCTTTTTGCAGAGCACACTCAAGCTCACGCGGTCTGCCCAGGGACAGGTCGACAGAGTGTGCATCAACGACCTCTGCGGGCTGATGCGCCGCAGTCTTTTGGTCAGGGACGGCACGGCGCAACGGCGCTGCCCCTCGCTCTCCATACTGGACCCGGCACGTCCCAAGGAGCTGTATGCCGACTTCCGCGAGGCCGTAGAATTCATCAAGTGGATGAGCGCGGGAAGCAAACTGCTGCGCACCCGCAGCCGCGAGGTCCTGGAGACGCTCCAACGCATCCGCAATGCGGGCCCGGCGGCGAACCCGTCCCCCTTCCGGGAGGCGCCCGCACCCGAGCCCCTCGAACTCGAATATGCCGGCAACCGCTTCTCGGTACGTATGCAGGACGGACGCTACATGGTCAACGCCACCGAGATGGCGCGGCCCTTCGACAAGCGGCCTGCGGTATGGCTCAAACTGGTTGAAACGGCCCAGTTGCGCGAGACGCTCGTCGCGGACGGCATCTCGCAGGACCTGGCACGCCAGGTGATGACCACACGCGGGGCACAAGGGGCCACATGGCTCGAAATACACCTTTGGACACAGTTCGCGCAGTGGCTCTCCCCGGCTTTCGCCGCATGGTGCAGCAAAAAGCTCGTACACCTGCTCCGCGACGGACACGTCGAGCTGCACGAGGCCCCCACGCCGCAGAAGACGCCCGCCCCGGACCCCGCCGAGGAGTTCTGCACGGAGCACGAGCCGCTCCCCGCACCCGCATCCTACCAGGAGGCGCTCTCGGTGATCGAAGACCAGCACGACGCAATATGCCGCCAGAAGGAGTTCATACGCCGTAACCGCCACAAGCTCCAGCACTACAAGCTGACCGTCGAGGACCGCGACTGGTTCTCCTCGACGATGATCGCCTGCGAGCTGGGCGTAAGCGCCATGCGTCTGAACATATTCCTGCTCGAAGAGGGCTTGCAGGAGCGGGTGCTGGGCAAATGGAGCGTCACGGCCGCATACCGCCACCTGCGCGGGGTGCATTTCTACGAGTGGTTCAACCGGAAAACCAACTACCTGAACCGCTATAAGATCGAAGCCTGGACCAAGGAGGGCCGCAAGTTCATCATCGACCTGTGGCGCCAACGCAACAGCTACCTCTTCGGCGGGCAGATACACGGATAACAACGACAAAAAAACGAGATATGGACCTGAAAGACAAACTGGAAGAGATCCTGGGGCGCATGACCCGGGACACCGAAGTCTCCCACACCCCCGAATTGTGCCGCCAGGTACCGTGCCTGGGCACCCCTGACGATATGGCCCGCCTGATCCGGACCGGATACGGCGATATGTTGTGCCGCAGCCTGGTCGTCGGCATCGAGCGCGGCACGAAGGCCTCCGCGCAGCACCACCTGCCGATCGTGCAGCTCCGCCACAACGACGGGGGCTGCGTAATGTTCCAGCGCGGCGAGTGCCTGCTGCGTCACGCCGGACTCACACCCATACAGGGACGCATCCACAACGCCGCCGGGGAGATCCTCGACCGGGACATGAAGCACCTGGTCATCCTGAGGATCGTCTCCGCCTGGGCCGACCCGCAAAACATGGAGACCGCCCTGTTCTGCCTGGAGAGCCTGCGCGAAGACCGGAAGAAACCGATGCAAAACCATACGAGTTAATACGACTCTATACTTCTTGGACTGTATTAAGTTCACTTAAAATCATTTGCGTATGGAACTAAAAGAGAAAATGACCTTCACGGAGATGGCCCGCCACATGGAGGAGAACACCTACCGCGCGGTAAGCCGCGTAAGCGTCGGGCGCTATGCCCGCGAGCTGGGATACCGAACCTACAAGCCCATGATCGACGGGAGGCTGTGTTTCTTCTACGTCAACGACACGATCACCACGAAAGAAAAGGGAGATGGAGACAAAGAGGAAATATAGCGGCATGTACCGCCGCACGCCCAGCGGAATGTCCTTCCCGGGGTTTTCCTACCTGCTCTCCCCGGATCAGGAGCGGTTCATCAAACACATGCGCGAGTTCGAGCACATGCGATCCTACGGGTGGAACGTGAACTTCACGCGCGGCGAGTATATGCGTCGGATGGGGTTGCGCGAGTACACCTTCGATAGGTGCGCCCGCTCGCTCTGCGACCTGGGGCTGATCCAACGTACCGAGGACAGCAACCGGAACCGGGTGCATTACCGGCTCGTAGAGCCGGTATTCGACAAGCTGGTGCGGATCGTAAGCATGACACGAAACAGCGACAAACTCATCGACTTCTTCAATTTTTACTGCCGCAAGCTGGGGAAAAGCATTCCCGAGCTGACCGACGAGGAGATAAGTTCCCTCAGACGCTGAGACGGCCGCGGGGAACGGGAGACCGGCCGCAAACAAGAAGGGAACATCGGGGAGCTGCACAGCCTGCAGCTCCCCATTTTTTTGGACTGGAGCGAGGGCCGTGCTCCGGAACGAACCGATCGGAACCGGAAGAAGAACGAAAGAGACCTGAAAGGGTCGGTAGAGAATCCAGAAGAACCCTACAGTTCCAAAAGAGAGCGGAAGAGGATCTTTCGTGTTCCTGAAAAGGACGAAAAAAGAAACGAAGAGATCTGAGTAGAAGACCGTAAGAGTTCCGAAAGAAGATGCAGGGCATGGAAAACCCCGGAAGTTACTCCGTTTTTCTTTATATTCTTATATATTCTATATATAATCTATTGATATATAATTATTTATATATATTATATATTTACTATTATATAGCTATATAATAATAGTTATATAGTCTGGAAAAAGTTTGAAAGAAGGATAATCTCGAGAGATACTTTTTCTGTCTTGCCAGAAAAAGTATCCAAAAAGAGGCGTATGTGTGGAAAAAACCTGACGGTTTTTTCCCGTATTGTTTTTTCTTTGAATAGGAAATGGATAAGGATTGTAAAGATCTTACGAAAGCCTTGGAAAAGCCTTGGAACGGTCATGAACCGTTACAAGGGGGTAACGGGGGAAGAGACCGGAGGAGGCGCGTCGATTTTCGGACGATTTCAGGCCCTTTCGGACAAATGGACGAAGCGGAGGCCGAAAAGCGGGAGAGAATCCGGCAGAAGAAAGGAAAAGACCCCTGGCGGGATTTTTGCAGCCCGGTCAGCAGTTGTCGTCCGCGAGCATCTCTTCCTTGCAGAGGTCGAGCATCCGGTTGCGGACCCTTTCGGCCACCTCCCGCTGCAGGAAGTAATTGCCCCGGCGGAAATGGAGCCGGTCACTCTGCGAATCCTTCTCGATGGATTGCTTGATGGCAAGGTAACTGTTGATCCAGAAATACTTCTTTCCCACCTTGGCGCGGGCCCGGTTCTTCTCGATACGGCGGCGCTTGGCATTCCAGATATAACCCTCTTCGCCCAGCGCATCCTGCACCGCGGCACGATGCTCGTCGTAGGCATCGAAAAAACTGAAGCCGTTCGCATTGCCCAGATTCAGGTTGTGCTCATAGCGGATCTTGCCGTCACCCATCTTCACGCAGAACATCTCCAGAGTATTGTCCGGAAGCACCTCGCGGAAAACACCCACGCCGACCTGCCGCCCGATGACCATCAGGCGCACGAAACGGGGAAGCGTCGGAATCGTACGCCCCTCGATACGGCCCGTCATGGGATTCCAAGCATAGCCGTGACTCGAGAGCGACTCCTGCAAAGCCACCATATCGCCCTCCGAAGGCGCGATCCAGTCCGAGTCCGTGAAACGGCGCTCCTCGAAGGCCAACTCTCCTCCAGGCGTGAGCGTAGCCCCTACGATGAACGAATCCCACCGCTCCTGAGTCACCAGGCAGATGCAATGACGCTTCGTGCAGCGGATCACATCGCCAACCGTCGGGCGAGAGGCATTGTACCACGACTCCAGCTGCTCGTAAGTGATCGTATCCAGCCGCTCCGCATCAGCGCCTCTGGGGACAACCGAAAGTTTGATCTTACGTTTGTTGAAGAATACCCGGATCATGCACTCGTCCTTCTCCGAAGCCGGCCGCACAGTCGATAAAAAGCGTTTGATATGCTCCTTTGTCTTTTTCATCTATCATCCCCGAAGCTCTGAATGAGTCGGACGAACGCAAATATAACTGATTTATCGAAGTTTTAGCCCGAGTTTTAAGTTTTTCTTACCCTCGGGAAAAACACATTTCGGAAAACGACAAAAAACCTCCCCGATACGGACAACTGTTTTTCGGGCGAAATATTATCAACATCGCCACCTCCGCGGCCACCCCTTCAGAACCCACTTCGAAGCACTGAAAAACAGACAGATACAGACACCGAACGCGCGACTTAAACCCTTCTGTCACTATCAACATTGCGACCCCGGGAACAGGGCCGAGAATCGAAATGCGTGCTTCCGAAAAAACACGGAGAGTGCAAAACCTAAAGAGTCGAGAAAAAAAGGAACTCAGTTCGAGGTCCACTGCCGGAAAAATCAAGACACCAGTAAAGTGAAACTTGAGAACTCGGGCCGAGGAAACACGTTGAATACGCACCCCGAGGCACACCCTCCCCCGTCTTTTTATTTTTATTAATGCACTAAATATCAGTCATTTATAAACTTTCACTTTGTAGAAAAGTGAAAGTTTTGCTCCTTGTACGGTCGTTTGCCTGCCAATTTGAAAGCCATTTTCGGAAAACAATGCCTTTTCTTGTCTGGTATGATGATAGACGAATCTCTGTATGTATATGATTGTCAATATATTACAGATGTGTATATTGATAGTTGCAAATTGAAATGCGTTAAGAATCCAATAAAACCGAAAAACAAGGATATATAAAAAATTTTTCACTTTTTTATTTTTCATTGATATTCAGTCATTTACAAGCCTCTCCCTCACGCGCGAGTGCGTCCTCACTTAAAAAGCACCGGCACAAAGGAAAATTTTCAAAAAGATTTGGAATTTCAAAAAATCCGTTTTAGCATATCACCGAACGCAACAAACAAACCAAACACAAAAACACGTTCACAAAAACCGTTTCGCAAAATCAGTTATTCAAAACTAAAAACGGTTTGCAAAAAATCGCTCTTTGAAAAATAGTTGCTTAGTCGCGGGTAATTCCGCGAACGCACACCGAACGTTATGCGGGTTATACTCGCATTAGGGTAGCGTCTGACGCACCCCGTCCGCGTCCCTGCGTTGCAATGTTTGACAAAATACAGGTTAGCGGGGATTTGTTTTCCCGCTAACCGCAAAAAAACGTGTAACACCGTCAAGGGGACAACTATGCCCTATGGCGAACGATATGCAAAACAAATGTTTAACAATTAAAACTTTACGAAAATGAAACAGTTAGCTATCAACGTGGCAAAAAACACCGCAATCGAAAATCTGGCCTGCTCGCCGAATACGATTGTATTGCTGAAACAGACCACCAGCACCAACGCCACAACGGGCGAGGTAACGACCACGACCCGATTTATCGAGGTGTGCCCGATTGAAAAAACCGAGCCTATCCACGTCATTCAAAATCTGTTAAAATACGTCGTTGCGGAGTTTTTCGTCTGCAAGGAACTCGAAACGGATTTTGCAGACACCAAAATCACGCAGCGTAAACTCTTTAATCAATTCCTTACGGGGGATAAGATTTACCGCACCGATTCAGCGGGTAAAATTGCGGGATTCGTTGAATCGGAAGTGCCTTTGAACCGCACCGCGCTCCGCGTTCAAAAAACGCACTCCGTCGTACTCTGCAAGCCCGAAAACCGCAAAGCGGCGATCTACCAGCACGCAAAGGCGGTCATGGCGCAATGCAAGTATTTCAGCCTTATCCGCAAAAAGGCCGAAGCGATCGACAAGGACGCCGAAAAGACCGCCCCCGCACGACCCGCACCCGCACGCCGCACCCAAGCGGGCGCAACGGCTCCGGCAACCGCCGCCGCATAACGGCCCGACATATCCCGACAATGCAGACCGCGCCCCTTTCCGGGTGCGGTCTGTTTTATGCCCTTACTCGCACCTGCACGCGCACAAGGTAAAACGCCCGTGCAAAAAGATTTTTCCCGCCGAAAATACGGGAGAATTACGCCCGGACGAAAAACCGTATCCGGGCCGATTTTTCACCTCCAACACCACAGACCATGACACCGCACAAAATCATCGGCAACTATTGCCAGCTCTACGGGATCGCCATGCCCGAGATCGACTACTCCCAAACGCGCTATTTCGTCGCCATCTCCCCGGCCCGCGCCGAGGTCATGTACCTGCGCGAACCGTCCCGACTGCTGGGCCGCGTCGTAGGCCAGGCAATGAAACGGGGCACGGTTCTTTTCGTGCAGAACGGCTGGGTAAAGCTCCTCACATGGGAGAATTGGAAAAAACTCTGGGAGCGGCTCTTCGTACCCAGAAAGCGCGACACGCGCCCGGAGCCGAACACCGCACGCCCGTACCGCTCGGAAATCTTCGAGCAGATGCAGGCCATGCCCAGATACCACAAACCGTCAAAGCGGGGATTCGAGCGCACATTCATCGCCAACCAATCCATGAACGCCCTGACGCGCACCGCCACCGGGCTGCGTGCGGAGTATCTGTAAGCCGCAACCCGTAACCCCCATAGCCATACACGGCGCATCGGAGTATCTCCGGTGCGCTTTTTTATGAACCATAACAAACCACATCGACCATGATCCGTACCGACACCACCGCAGTATCCCTGTTCGCCGGCATCCCCGCCGCCAAGATCGCCCAGTACAACCGAGAGTTCTACATGGCCTATCCCCACATGGCGCCCCGCCGACGGCCCCGCATCCGCCGCCCGCTCCGCAGCGAGTTCGTATTCTCGACACGCAACACCATAAACGAATAGCGCCATGATCGTCCATTGCGAAGAAAAACTCCAAAAGGCGCGAGAGTATGCAGCCGAACTCGGCGACCGCTCGCTGCAAGCGTGCCTCGAAAAGCTCCAGCGCTGGGAGCATAGCGGCCGCACGGTGCATCTCCACACAGATTTTGCCCCTCATTCTTTCGCCTTCAGGTTGTACGGCCCCGATGAGCGGCTGATTATGAACGGCGGACTACTGTATCACGGCTCGCCAGACCGTTCCCGTGCCGTAACATTCGACCGGGAAAACCTCTGGCAAACACATACCTAAACAATTCACCAATCAAATAATTTATCGAATATGAAAACTTTAGCAGACGTAAAACGCAAGATGACACTCGGCTCGAAGTGGCAGTGCGTCCGAATTTTCAACAACAACGAAGACCTCGGCGTAAGGGAGATCGGCAAGGTGCAGACCAATGCCGTAGCGTTCCTCAAGCCGGACGGCAGGCTCTCGTGGCTCTGGTGGCCCAAGGCCAAGTACATGCAAATCGAGGGCAATTCGTTCACGATCCTTCAGAATGGAAAGCCGCATCTGAAATACACCCTGATCGAGGAATAGCCGCTCCCTTCACATCCGCAAAGCACGACCCGCAAAGTCGTGCTTTTTTCATGCCTGCTGCAACCATGAATTATACACCAAGCCCTATTTCTTAATAGGACGGAATAAAGTCAATATTATGAGCGAGAAAAAAGAATATTCCCCGGCCCTCTTGCGGTCGATATTGGAGGATATGGGTTCGTATCGGATCTATTTCTGCCCGCAGTGTCGCCGGTATGTGCCTAAAGAAGATAGTGACACCCCCTGTCCTTTCTGCGGCAGTACGCAATGGTGTCTGGAGGACCCCGTCAAGGAAGCCATAATCGACCGGCACGCGCTGCATCGATACCTGTTCGGCATCTTCAGCGATTGCATCGAGCCGTTCCGTGATTTCGGGAAAAAGCCGATGAAGAACGGCAATATGTACTACCGGAGTGACAAAACCGTCCGTCACAACTCCGAGGACGGACGGTTCTGGATTGGAAAAACCGAAATGTGGGCGGTATCCAATCATGGGTTCGGCGGCTATACCCTCAGCCTGTGTGTCCGCTGGACAGCCGTCATGGTCTACGAGGACGGCAGCCGGAAGGAAACCGTCTATCTGCGCATTGCGCACTTCTCATCCCCGGAGCTGGCTCCCGACTACAACGGCGATAAAACCGACGACTTCTACTTCATGGCTCTCTTCCGGCAGTCCCTCCTTTCGTGGGGATATGTGCAGGGAGTCGAATTCGAGGCCCTCGACGACAAGGGCCGAAAATACACCGCCTACGGCCTTGTCGATAATTGTACCGAACTGTTGATGCAGCAGGAACATGGAGTCGTGGGCGGCATCAATAGCCGTCATCTGCTCGAAGGCAGTCTACCCCGCCTGATGACCGCCCTTTTCGACTTTTCCCTGATTCCCCTTTACTGGGGATATAAAAAACCCTGAATCATGCAGACGACAACCATCCGCGAACTCGCAAAGCACGACTCCGCAAAGTCGTGCTTTTTTCATGCCTGCTGCAACCATGACCACTTAACCATCACTATTTCTTATTAAGACAGCTTAACCAAGTCTAAAAAAGCTAATGACACGAACACCATGGGCAGACAATTATATATAGCACGCATCTACGAAATCGAACCGGAGTACAGTGGTCTGAGCGGTAACGAGATAACCGCTTTCACGCGCCTTATCGACCTGCTCGACATCGAAACGGTACAGCAGAACGATGCAGACGATTATTACGAGATCGAGCGCGCCGAGCTGGAACACCTGCGCGACATTGTCGCCGGCGAGCACGAGTTCTACGAAGAAAACGCAGAGGCCATCGAAGATATCCTCGACGAGGCAGACATCGATCACGAGCGGATGGTCGCAGCCCTCGACGCAATGATCGCCGAGAGCGACCAGAGGGACAGCATCGTACACATTTTTTTCATGTAACCGACCGCCTCCAGCCATGCAGACGACAACCATCCGCGCGCTCGCAAAGGGCGAGCCTTTCCGCCTCAAGGACAGCTGTACGGCCCCGGTGTGGGTTCGCGGCGAGTATTCCCGCCAGGCCAGGAAGTACAGCACCCACCGTTTCGACGACGTGAACCACGAGCGGCTGCTCGGAGGGGAGCGGGTCGTCTACGTGGGATTCACATTCTGAACGATCATTAACATTCAAAATCATGCAATTATCAGACAAACCTACCGCGCATATTCTGGTCAGGGCAAGGACGGACAGCGAATCCGATTCGTGCGATTTGGCCATCATTTACCTGTCGGAGGAGTGGAAAAAGCAACAGCAGGAAAGACTCGAAATAGCGAACGCCCTCGCAAAGGACAGCGACTTCCGCTCCTTATGCTTCCGCGACGAGGCCGTCAATTTTTATGAGGCGGCAAAGAACGGCCTGCCCGATGCCGATGAACTGCTGGGCGACAAGTGCTGGGCATTTGTCGTGATCGACGACGCGGAGCTGAACGAAGAGGACGAGGCGTCGCTCGACAGCGGACTGGATTGCCACAGGCTGGTGATAGACTTCAACGGCAACCTCAAATACACGGCATACGGCAAATATACCAGCGACGAATTCTGGACAGACGAATTCCCGTTACAGGAACTTCTCGAAAAACTATAACGATATGGCAGACAAGATTCTACAAATGTTCTTCGACTTCGACCGCTGGACGAAAGCCATCGAGAAAGGCGTCGGCAAGGACATTCGCAAAGACCAGCTCATCCGGCTGGCCGATGAAAACACCCGCCTGAATATGGCCGACGCCATGATGAAGGGCCGGTACGAGATCACGCCGCCGCACACGGCCCAGATACCGAAAGATAACGGAGAGTTTCGCACGGTCTACGTCAACGAGCCCATCGACCGCGTGGTGCTGAGCATCGCCAACGACCTGCTGTTCGACCTGATGCCCGAGATGATCCACCCCTCGTGCAAGTCCTACCAGACAGGCATCGGATGCGGCCGTGTCGTCGCCGAAGTCAGCAGCAGGATTACAAACGCCTCCGGCAGTGGTTATCTGGGCTGGAAATCCGACCTCTCGAAGTATTTCGACAGCGTGCCGATCGCCTTCGTCGATGCGGCGTTCGACAAGGTCGAAGCCAAGCACGGCCATTCCGCCCTCGTCGACGTACTGCGCAAATACTATCACTCGGACCTCTACTTCGACGAGCACAACGTTTTGGGCAGCCGCTACCAGTCCCTCAAACAAGGGTGCGCCGTGGCGAGCTGGCTGGCCAACGTGCTGCTCTACGACCTGGACGAGGAGCTCTCCCGCATGAGGGGCTTTTATGTCCGCTACTCGGACGACATGCTCTTTATCGGCGAGGACTACGAAAAGGCCATGTGCGTACTCCAACAAAAGCTCGACGCGATGTCCATGAAGCTCAATCCCAAGAAGGTGGAGTACCTGACCGCCGACCGCTGGTTCAAATTTCTCGGGTTCAGCATCAAGGGCAACATGATCTCGCTCTCTTCGAGCCGCATCAAGACGTTCCAGAAGGAGGTCGAGCGCCGCACGGTCCGAAGACGTGATACAACACTAACTAAGGCTGTGGGTGCCGTGAACCGCTACCTCTACAAGGGCGACGGGGAGTTCAGTTGGGCCACGCAGATCCTCGGCGTGTGCAACGTCCGCAAGGACATCGACGAGCTGAACAAATTTGTCATGGACTGCCTGCGGGCCGTCAGTACGGGCCGGCGCAAGGTCGGCGGTCTGGGTTACGTCCGCGACAAACCCGACGGCTGCATCGTCCGGGGCCGGGGCCGCAACGTGAAGGCCAACCGGACAAAGGCCGGAGGTCGGATCGACGGCTACCTGACCATCGGATGTATGCAGAAGGCGCTCGTGACAAGCCGCCCGGCGTACAATACGCTGGTGGCATCCTTGTAAGGTACGGCCGCGCACACGGCCGGCATGGATGCGGGGCTGGAAATTCAACATTACAGGAACGCACCAGAGGCCATCCCGGCGTCACCGGTCGACCAACCGGTGACACCCATCCCGCTTCTGGTCCTATCCTGTAAATATCGCGATGATACAGAGATGTGCCGCCAGTTCGACATCCATCTAAAAAAAATACCGAAGTACATCGGAGAAGTTCGAGGAACAACCGATTCAGGTCCGCGTGCGAATCCAGCTCTTGAGAGTCTTGAAGGAACTACCTTTCCTTCAGACTCCAAGAGCTTGCTCGACGCCGGCAACATCGAGGATATATAGTCTATGTGCCGCTGTTATGAGAACTTCTTTTTAGCACGGAAAGCGTGAGAGCAAGGGGATACATTCAATGTGCCGAGGCCAATACAGCCCTCCGGCGCCGGCGGGCCCTGCCGTACAACCGCCGGCGCCCGTCCGGCTTTCAGGCCCGGCATGCTATCGATCAGATAAAGCGACGTGCCGGTATTCCGAGCCTCATGCAAAAAAACTCAGCACAATGCGGAAAAAAATCGAGATCAGGATTTCAATACAGCAGCGTCGAGCGACTGGAGCTGCGCCTCAATCTCCTATTGGAGATGAGGAGCTGCCCCAGTCTTCCATGCTGCTGCATATCAACCGATATAAAGCTATGTGCCGACCTGAATGAGAACACCGCAATCTTAGCACGAAGAGGTACGGTTCAGAGGATGCTCTTCAACATGCCGCCTTTCGAGAAGTCCCGGGCTGCGAACGTCTTTATTCACTATCGGGAACAGACGTCGCGCCCCGGACTTCCGAGTCCGGCATACATCGAGATTTTAGAGCTACATGCCGGCATCCGGAGAACCGTAAAAAAAACTGAGCACACAGAGGAAAAGCCGAGGTCGGAGTTTCAACGGCGCAGCGTCGATCCCGGGCCAGCGTCATCACAAGTAATCGTTGCTAACCGCTACGATTACCAGCAGATAACGCGGCCCAACTCCGCTGCGACACATCGAAACCATACAGTCATGTGCCATTCCGGACAAGGCTTTCCACAGGGGGCAGCGCAGCCCCGAACACTGCACGAGGGACCGGATTCAACGATACAGTCTCCACCAGGATACTGATGACTGCGTATCCTTGCCGTCAGTATCCTGGTTTCCACTGTACCTATCGAACCCATAGAGCCATGCGCCGGCGGTCCGAGTGCAACCAATTAAAAGACAACAGCAATGAACACTATCTACCCAGATGCCGTGCAGGCCGTCGAGGAGGGTGCGAAGTTCACGGTCGACTTCCCCTCGCGCAGCCTGAAAGTAGACGGCAAACAGATTATTCAAAACGGGAACTACGAGGGGAGCCTCGGGGTGGAGCCCTGCACCGGGACGGAGTTCCTCTCCCGCATGGAGGAGCTCTACCGAATCTACAAGCACTCGGTTCCCTCGGAGCGCAGCGAGAGCCGTTCGAGGCGCTACTTCCGGGCCCTGCCCGAGCGGGAGCTCAGCGACGAGGCGATGCTCTACGGCCAGCGCCGCGACCGCGCGCAGATCGAGCTGGAGCTGTACCTCCTCTGCCAGATTCTCCTCGGCCTGGTGTGGAACCCGGAAACCATGGGCCGCTGGTTCTGGCAAAGCAACAACGACCGAGACCTGGTGATACTCCGGCAGTGGGTAGAGCCTGATTATAACAACCAATCATTCAACAATTAAACCAAAACGAGATGAGAAAAACGAAAGAAACGAAAGCCATGTGCCCGCAGTGCGGGACCAAGCTCACGATCGCAGGCGGGAAAGTCTCCGCAACGGCCGACGATACGCCGGCCAAACCGACGAAGCTGCCGGGGACGGCGCAGGAGCGTATCGAGGCGCTGAGCCGTGCCGGCGTGGACGTGAGCCACCTGTTCGCCATGCAGGGCTCGGGCGGCGGAGAGTACGTCGTATCGAACAAAGGCGGTAAGTTGTCGATCCTTGCCGACGACGATCCGCTTTTCCGCCTCATTACGGCGCAGGGCGACGTATACAACCGCCGCCTGTTCCGCCGCTGGGTCATGGCCCAGATGTTCCGCATGCTCGCCTACAAAGACTATCTGTGCCGGGAACCGGTAGGAGTGACGGAGATGATCCACCGCATGGGCTACGAGTATCAGTGGAAGATGCTGCTCGACGAGCTGCGTGCCCAGATGAAGATGGCGGGACGCGATCCCGAGAACTTCGCCGACCGTAACCGCTGGTTCAACAGGAAAGTGGTCGAACAGATGGCACAGGATTATATCGGGCTGTTGAACAGGTACGTGGACGACCAGCCCGTCAAGAAGTGCGAAGGCGTCCCCTACAAACGAGTCGGAGGCGAGAACATCTTCGTACACGATTTGCATGAGAGGTTGTTCTACCCGCTCAATGTCGCTGCCCCGCGCATCAGGTACGCCAAAAACGCCGCCCAGCTCTACGACGCCGTGAAGAAGTTCAACGACCTGCGCATGAAGATGAAGCAGGACGCGCCCCAGTGCAAGGCATGGGTCGATGCCTACAAGGGCACCGGAGCTTTCTACACCATGCAGAACCTGATCCGCTTCCACGGCTGCACGCTGGTCGACGAGAGAGGCAGACGCCTGGACAAACACAAGTCGCTGGCTTACCTCGCGGACAAAGCGGAAGAGTATTGCGACGGCGACGGCTGGCGCATGCTGGCCATGCTCAAGAAGATGCTCGACGACAACGGCATCGACGTAGCCAAAAAGATGAAGGAGTGGCGCAGTAAGAAGTAAACCGCCCGCTGTCCGACAGACACGATGCGGCGGGCCGATATACTTTAGTGCGTCTTCCTTGACAGGATCCTGAGGCGCTGGCTACACGCCGCGCCTCAGGATCCCTCCGGAAGACCTTCCATCGGACGAGTACAGACATGCCCCCGTCGGCGGCCGTATCATTTTTTCAAACAACCGAAACCGACCGAAATGAACCATCTGCTCAATCCTGCCATAGAATGCACCGACCCCGACCAGTTGCAGTTCTGCCTGCACCTCTCGGACACGGAGTTCTGGTATTGTGAGCCCAACCATTACCATACCGACCTGTTCCCCGGCGCCGACACCCCGGCCAGACGTATCTACGACAAATATCGCGGCTATCCGGACAAACTGTTGCAGGATGCCCGTCAGGATACGGAAGTGATGGCTTTCGTCACCGACCGCCGCCTGTGGATCACGGGTACGATCGATGCGGCGGACTTCAGCCGCGAGGAGCAGGAAGCGCTGCTCAAGGACTACGGTTATGCGTGGGAGAATTTTACCTCCGATGCCGACCGCAACCAAATCATCTGCGAGAACCATTTCGAGCAGTATCCACACGATTACAGAGATGACATTTAACGAAAATCATCAATCTAAACCCATACGATCATGTACGAAAATAACTGGCACGAGAGGGCCGTAAGCTACCTCCGCAAACATACCCGCGCCATGTGGGACATCATCGAACGTTTCGTCGAATTGTTCTGGGATCAGGAGATCTCGGACGAAGAGAACCTTGTGGCTTTCGAGAACTACGAGAGCGAGATGCAGAGTGCCTTTTCATTCTAAAAGTGAGCGGCATGGAACTTTATAAGCAAATCACCTACAAAGGGCATCATATCAATATCTATTATGATGCCGAGCCCAAGAGTCCCCGCAAGTGGGATAACCTCGGTACATTCTACACCTCGCATCCTAACTATCGCCCCGAAGAGGATTTCTATCGGCATTTCGAACGGGAGGAGGTCTTCGACGAATACCGTGATTTTCTGGACTCGTTCGAGAAAAAATACATCGCCCTGAAAATCTACCTCTACGACCACAGCGGCCTTACGATCTCTTCCGGTCCTTTCGCCTGCCGATGGGACAGCGGATTGTTCGGCATGGTCGCCGTAAGCATCGAAAAGGTCAAAAAGGAGTATGGCTGGAAGAAAATCACCGCAGCCCGCCGCCGAAAAATCGAGAGTTACCTTCAGGGGGAGATCGACACCTACGATCAATATCTGCGCGGTGAGATT
The DNA here is from genome assembly GCF_042852885.1 of Alistipes sp. i18-0019-D1. NCBI lineage: Bacteria > Pseudomonadati > Bacteroidota > Bacteroidia > Bacteroidales > Rikenellaceae > Alistipes > Alistipes sp. i18-0019-D1. The sequence continues at coordinate 2,450,675 of NZ_AP031424.1, read as the reverse complement.
TACGGCTACCGGATCACGCCGGAAGATCACGACGACGAGGTACTCGACAGTTGCTGGGGATTCTTCGGCGACAACGGCATTGAACAACTCAAGGTGGAGTGCCGGGATACCATCGACGGTCTCGTTGCCGACAGCAAGAAACAGGAACAGGAAGAAGTTCTCCGCATTTTCGGACCGGAGCTGCCATTCCCCGAATTTGCATTATCAACCATCTAACAGTTAAGGATATGGCATACGCACTCAAATATAAAGCATACAAAAGCACCGACGATTACAGCCTGCGGGTCGATATCCGGCTTTCGGACGACTGCCGTAACGGCCACGCCGACTTCGCCATCACGGGTGATTTTCACGATTACAAGAACGGCGGTAACTGCTGCGGCTGTATCCATGAGGTTATCCTCTATTTCTTCCCGGAGTTCAAACCCTTCATCGACTTGCACCTGTGCGACGCGAAAGGAGCGCCCTTATATGCCGCCGGCAACGGGCTTTATCATCTGCGTGAGAGCAGCGAGGCCGTTACGCGGGAGTACCTGCGCATCAGCCACGAGGAGTATATGCGCCTGAAGCGGGAGGCCGAGGACGAACTTTACATGACCTATCTGCTCGAAGAGATGGGCATTACCGCCCGCTGGCAGGAGGAGGCAAGGGCCGCCATCCGCCAGCTCGAACAGCTCACCGGCGAGACGTTCGAAGACAAGTCCGAACGCTATCAGTTCACGCCGCTCTCGGCCGAACAGCGGGAGTTGGTCCGTACGCGGATTGCCGAAGGTTATTACCTGCCGGTGAATATCCGCAAGCGCAAATACGAAGCCCGCCTTGCTGCCAAACGCAAGAAGATAGCCGATCTTAAAACCCATGCGGCAAATGCCAAAGCGAAGATCGAACAGGAACTCGCCGTCAAGCTCCATGTGCTTCGTTGCGGAATGCCGCTCGACAACTTCATCTACTACGACCACCGGAACACGGGCGTATTCAACTGGATGGAAGGCTCATGTTATAAAAAAGTCACGCAAGCCGAGTTCGACCGCTTCCTCAAACGGGTAGACTATGCCAAACTGCCTGCGGGCATCGAATTCCAACTTAAATCCGCCTGATTATGATATCGGTACAATACATTCAGGAGTGCCGGTGCGGCGCCATGACCGTCTCGTTCGAGAACGGCGCCACGAACAGCATGAGCCGTGAGGTATTCGACCACCTCGGTTTCGAGGGCGAACGCCTCCCGCAGATATTCTATCACTGCAACCACTGCGTCAACCATTGGGGCATCGACCTCTGCAAGTGCGGCTCGGGCCTACCGGTCGGAAAGTGCGAATGCGGAAGCGATGAGGCCAGCGAGGAACTCGGCGTGAAAAGACCGTTTGTGGGATGGGTGTTTTAGAAGAGAGAATACGGGAACTCGACCGTCTGGAAGAGGAGTACAGGCGGGAGAAGGAGCGCATCGAGCAGGCCATCGCCGAGGTGGTATATGGTGTCGGTCAGAACCCTGCCGTCAAGCCGCTGGGTAAAAACATGTTTACCATTTCATTCTCGGAACTGGCCGGCGCTCCCTGGTCGCCGCAGTTTCACGACTGGACCCGGCAGGCGGAGCTGCTGCTCGAAGTGCTGCACAAACATCCCATCCGCAAATGGGGTGTTTTTATTCGTGAACTGCTGGAACAGAAACCCCGCAACGGCTGGAGGGGCATTACGGTCGATAAAACGGTCTTGAGCCGGAAATTCCTGCAACAGGTAGCCGCAAGGCTATAAACAAATAATTCGGAAAAAAGAGAGAAGGTCGTAGCCTTCTCTTTTTTGTTTCGGTCTATTCTTTAACAGATTAAAATCAAGCAGAATGAGTTATATAAGCGCTCCGATGGTCGCCCACCTATGGGCACATCAAAGTCAGGACAGTGCCCGAAACGGAAGTAATTTCTACTTCGAGGGCAAGGATATCTATTCCTACGGGCGGCATTTCCGCTGTGCCTCGATCGAGACCAACCAGCGTGGCGAAAGCGTCTATCTGGTCACAACCCGCACCTATTCCACAACAACGGCCAAGCACATGCACATGGTGCGTAATGCGATTCCCTGCGGGGAGCAAATCTTCAATACCTGGCGGGAGGTATCCTTCTCTAATGGACGGCTGTCTGAGTCCAAGTATCTGGAGGCGGCCCATTACATCGTTGATCAAGTGGAACGTATCGGCGAGTGCCTCGATGCCCAGAGAAGATCGCGTTCACAGGATTACCGGGACGAAGTAAAAGACCACTTGTTGGACATCGGTTGCTGGGTCGAGTTCTGGGGCCTTGACAAACGGCAGAAATCCACTAAGGGTCGTTGGCTGATGCCTGTACTGGAAAAACTGGCCAGCGCCAACGGTAAAATCCGCAGGCAATACTGGCATGTGACCGGCGAGGGGTCGGTATCGAACTACAACTTCTCTTTAACCGATAAGTCGCAGTATCAAGAGCTGTTTCTCGATCTTCTCGCCCGCAATTTGTTTCATGCTTCGGATTCCGGAGAATTCGAGCAACAAGTATCGCAGCTCTTTATCGACCGCAGCGGCGATGAATTGCTGTGGGAGCACTTCAGGCAGCGCCAGGAGAAACAGGAAGAGGTCAATCGCCGCCGGGAAGAGATACGGGAACGCCGCAGAGCCGAGCAACGGGAAAGATGGCAGAAGGAGAACGAGGAACGTCAGCGCGTGGCCTGTATGACCTTCGAGGAGAAGAAAGGGCTCTGGTATTCAGGCGAATTATCCAATGCATGGTTCAGCGTGCCTTGCGGGCTGGAATTTAATACGTTGCTGAGGGTACGCAACGGACGCATCGAGACATCGAAAGGCATTCGTGTGGAAGCCGAAGAGGCCGCCCGTCTGTGGCGTCTTGTGGAACGCTTCCACCAAAATGAGACAAACTTCCGCCACGATATGGTGCATGACGCCAACAACAACCGATGGAGCATCAACTCCTACCAGAACGATATTCTCACGGCCGGCTGCCACCGCATCAGCTACCAAGAGATGTACAACGCCGCACGCCAGCTCGGCATAGCGGCATAATGCGACAAGACATTAATCTTAAACATCATTATCATGAATGAAAGAGAACCTAAAGCGGGCGATATCGCCACGCTGCACGAACCGTATCTCGACTACCGCCGCATCGAGCTGATCGAAAAGTGTTGGTATAAATGGCGTGTCCGCATCTGCGAGAGCGGCAAAGAGATCGAAGTTTACGAAGACGAATTCGAACTGGACGACTGACCCGGATATGGAAACGATCGTAACCCCCATCTGCGAAGGGTTCACCTACTACAACGATCTGTACGAGTGGGCCCGGAGTTTCGGCGACGACCCGAACGATCCCGACTTCGACGCCCTGAGCTATCTGGAGGGCGACCCCGACATCCTGCGCTGCGACGGCACCAGGCTCTGCTTTATATCCACAGTACAGAACGGGAAACGCTATGTGCTGACCCACGACGAGGCAGACGACAAGGAGAAAGAGATGCTGACACGCTTTTACCAGCCCGATTTTCAGGATCATTTCGATGCGCTGCCGTGCAGTTGGGAAGCCTTCGAGGCCGCCGCTCGGGCCATCGCATACCGCGGCGGCAGCGGATACGTCTATTCCATCTGGAGCTATACTGCATAACCGTATCAACAGAAAAACACAAATCAAAATCATGAGTAAAGCAAAACAACAGCCTATCCTGATTGTGGGCTTCCAATGCCGACTGGACACTATTCGGGAGGAGGCCGTCGCCACGATAATGAATGCCGTGGCCGAACACAAGGTCATCGGTACTTTCTACCAGAACCTGGGCGAACACTATCGGCTCGATAACGAAGGTAAAGAGTACGATTCTTCGCCCGCCGTCGTCACGCATAACGATTCTTTCGGTACATATGGCGGTTACAAGGCCGCTACGGTGTACGAGCTTTTCTTCGACAAGCAGAGCCGTCTTCGCTGCACGCTCAACGGCGAGGCGGGCGAAGACTTCGACGAACCTATCGAACACATCCAGACCGAAGGGCTGCTCCGCATCGTCGAGTGGCTGGTGGAGCACGGATTCGTCGCCGACGATCCGTGGCGCTGCGAGGCGTGCGGCTCGCTCGCCGTGCAGGCGAAAATCTGGGTCGATGCCAATACGCACAAGATCATGACATCTGCCCAAAACCGCAGCGAACACTATTGCAGCGACTGCTGCGCCAACGTCTACCTCATCCGCCAGAGCGAACTGCTGCGAAACATCCGCCGCTGGTTCGACACGGCCCCGGCTCATGCGTTGGCCTACCTCTCGGGATACCGCCCCGAAGATTATGCGGACGAGACGCTCTTCCGCGGGGCCTGCCTCGAATATTGGGAAACGCTTTCCATAAATAAGAAAATCACAGTCTGGGACGAAAGCAAATAATAGACGACATGACAATCGAACAGAAATCCGAACAACCGACCCGCACGGTCGTCAAATGCTCCGAGTGCGGCTCTACGGAGGTCGATATCCGGGCACTGGTCAGCCCCAATCTCGGCAACTCTTTCTCCATGTACTGTGACGGAAACACCCTCGAAGAATCTGAAACCTGTTATTGCCACCAGTGCGGAGAGTGGACCGAACCGGTCTTCGAACAAAAGGAGACCACACCTGAAGAGCCGTACCGCTGCACCAACTGCGGTTCGACTCATGTTCAGCACAAGGCATGGGTACGCACCAACAAAAACAACGAATATGTGGGTGATGCGTGGGAAGGCGAACCTGATGAGGAAGACTGCTGGTGCGAGAACTGCGAAGAACATCATGTCATCAAGCCGCACCGTGAGTTTATGGAAGATATCGACTACTGGTTCGCCGAAGAACTGGAACCGGATGATCCGGAAGTCATTACGGGACTGTGCGAATGCGACTATCCTTCCGCCGAGGCATACGATGCAGCCGTTACCGCATACTGGAACGCCCTGAGCGACGAGCAGAAGATCGACTGCTGGAAGGCGTTGACCTACGATAAACGCAGTGGCGACAAATAGCCCCGACATGCAATAACCTGTCAAACGAAACTGTAATATTTCAAACAATTATGGAACAACGAACGGATTTACATATCACCGACCGGTTCTGGGACTTCATCGAAGCGAACGTCCCCAATTATCACGAGCGCGACGACGTGATGCACCAGGCGGAACTCCAGCTTTTCATCGACGGCCACGAATCTCCGGTACAAGGTATCACCCGTGAGGAAGCACAAGACCTGCGCGACCGTATTCTCTTTCGGTTATACCATGAGGCCATCGACCATTTCACCGGCAAACTGCCGGTCTCGATCACTGGGGAGGACGACCTGCACGACTATGCCGAAGCCCTTGTGGACATCGCCTATGAAGCCGGGGTGCGAGGATTTCGCCCGACCGGCAACTCCCGCGATACCACCCGTACGATCATCGCCTGGGCAGACGAGTTTACCCGCCAAAATCAGGATACGGACTGGATCGACAAAGAGTATCTGGACGAGATTTACGACTTCACGCAGCAGAAACTCAACGCCCATCCCAACGAAGACGATCCCGACCGGGAGTGCGACATCGCCTTCCTGGATCGCGCCACGCTCCGTCGCTACGGCTATTCGACGGACGGCCTTTCGGACGAAGGGCTGCTCCGGTTGGCCGGCCTTATGGGCGACAGTTACTGCAATAGCCAGCAATTCAGTCACGACCTGCACACCGCCTGTCAGGAGTTCGGGCTGGAGCGAACCTCTTAAAACGACACGATATGTTACAGCAACTATTAGACGACCTGCGGGGATATTTCGAAGCCAAATCCTCGCTGACAGAACAGGAACAAGAGCTACGAGATCGGCTCAAAGCAGACGTTTACCCGATCCTTTTCCTACAACAAGAGGACTTGGCGCGAAAGGGATTCGACTTTCGCCGTATTACGGACGAACAGATGCGGAAGCTCGCCCTGCAGATGGAAACGGATTACTGCAAAGAGGAATATTGGGACCATCTGGAAGGTACGGCGGATGACCTTCGGTTGCCGCGTTATCCTGCCTGCCCGGCTTGCGGGCACGATAGTACCGTATTATTATATGGAACGAAAGACATGATGTATTGTGAAAGCTGCGACCAGACCTGGCAAGAAGACCTATACGTGCTGGTCGAGTTTCCGGACGACGCGACGTATTTCGAAGAGAACGACATAGGCTATCCCAGTTTCGGGAGCGAGGACAACGGCGCTCGCTATGTGCTGGAGTACGACTATATCCAGCACTTCGAGCAAGATCCGCCGGCCAACGCATACTTCAAACCTATGCGGTGGCCCGAATCGCAGCCGTACCTGTTCCCCGACGAGCCGAACGAATCGACCGACGCGCTCTGCGAGCCGATCAACGACGAGAAGGGCCGGGCGGACTTCGGCGAGCAGGCAATATGGGTTCCGCTTTGCAACCTTAAAAACTGACGATATGAAAACACAACGACTGATGACGCATTTCTTCGGCCACAAGGTCGAGGTGACACTGAACCTGCCGGACGAATGTGACAAACGCTATCAGTTCGTTCCGTTATCCATTGCGGACGATTTCTCGGAACGGATCGAATGCGGCACCCGAAGCGGCACGTTCGAAGACATACCGGACGACGAACCGGACACTGCCAACGAGGGGTATCTTCTCTCCGGCAGTTGGCGCATCGTGGAGATCGACTACGAGAAGATCTGCCGCGTGCTGACATGGGACTACAATTTCGCACCGGACGAGGCTCTTACCGAAGAGCTGTTTATCCGTCACTTCGGCGGCAACATGGGGCGCCACTACTACGAGAAGTGGGCGCATGTCTACGCCCACGATCTGCGACGGATGCTGGCCTACTTCGGAAACGACCTTCGTGAGGGCCAGCGCTTCTGCGACATGATCGCCGAGCAGGTCTGCAAATACGAGCAACGTCAAAAACGGGAGAGCCGATGATGCAGCTTCCCAACGGCCTTTTCTACGAGTTGGAAGACCTTCCTGCCGAGATACAGGAACGGGCCATGCACTCTTTTCTTGAGGGTAACATGAAAATTATTCGTGCCGGCATACAGCAGCGGCGGTGCGACGTAAAGGAAATGGGACTGATGTGGATGATTCACTGTCGGGATATGGCAACCTATAAAAAACGGCAAAAACAAAGGAAATTCACGTATCCGGTTACCTGGCGGTCTATTTTCTACAGCCTGCAAAACCAGCGCAAATGGGAAAGAGACCGCGAACTCTGCCGAAAGGTCATCATCGGCAACCTCTGTCTCTTTACCGCAGAGGGCCGGTATGTCCCGATTTTCAACTACGACGACTAATAGTAAAAATGGATAAAAACGCAATCATTCAGGAATTAAGCGCATGGCACGACGCTATGCTGCAAGCGCAGGCCCGACCGTTCCTCGATCCGCTCGGCCTCGACATACGCTTCGATGCCGAAGCCTTCGACGAAGACGAACGGCAGAACAGCGACTGTATCGCGCTTTACAAAGGCGGCAGCGTCTTCGAAAAGGAGATCCGCTACTGGATCAATTACGATGCGATGGCGGACTTTTTTATCCGCGAGGACGACTGCTCCCAGACCGCCTACAAAGAGCAGATGCACATCAACCTGTTCTATGTGATCGGAGCCGCTCTGCTGGAGATGTTCTCGGACTTGTACCATACGGACGACGAGCTGTTCGACGAACTGGTCGATAGCCTGCCGGATAAACAACTGCGCCCGTTGCTGCAAGGCCGTAAGAACCCGAAACAGGAGGCGACATTGTGTGAAGCGTTCGCGGCTTCTCATCAAAGCGGCGATGAACGGGAGAACCCTCTGTGCCGGTTCTGTTTGCAGTACCAGAAACATTGTATCATGTAAAACGGTTCCATTTGAGGATCGTAACATTTTAAGTATTAACCCAAGGCGGAGAGCGCAAGCTCCCCGCCTTTTTAATTCCATTACTCATGAAGTACAAAAAAGAGACCCTCGAAAAGAGGCTGGAACGGCTCGAAGAGAGCCGCCGCAAGGAAAACGAGCGGCTTACGCGCGTGAGCAACAACATCGGCTGGGGCGCCGGTATGCGCCGCACCAAATGCACCCCTTCGTTCGCCAAGCTCGACCAGATCAAAGCGAAGATCGCGGACGTGAAACGCCAACTGGCCGAATCTAAAGATTAGCGATTATGGCAAAAGGATATGAAGCCCCCTGCGAAGTGCGGGAACTGGAGAAGTTGATCAACGACTTTACCTATGCCAACGGTCTGGAGGTAACGAATGTCTTTCAGGACTTTCTCCGCTACATCATTCACGGTTTTTCCATCCCCGGCACGCCGCCGCTCGCCGACTGGCGCTACACGAAGGAACAGAATAAGGTCTTCGCCGAAATGTTCTCCGCATGGATCGGTATCATGGACACCCAGATCAAACGTCACGGCTGGTACGATGCCTTCGGCGATCTGTTCATGGCCCTGACCTCCCAGCGCGGCCAGCAGCAGAAGGGGCAGTTCTTCACTCCGGCACATGTCTGCGATCTGTGCCAAGGTCTGGCTATGGGAGAAGATGCGAGCGGCAAGAGCATTTATGACACTGCCGCCGGCAGCGGGCGGATGCTTCTGGCGGCCAAAGCCCAGCATCCGCGCAACTATCTGGTCGCATGGGATATCGACTACACCTGCTGCCTGATGTGTGTCTGCAATTTTTTGATCAACAGTTGTGTGGGCGAAGTCGTGTGCATCGACACGCTACGCATGGATAACTTCCGGGGGGCATGGATCGTCAACGAAGCCTACTACCGCACGGGACTGCCCAGCGTACGGTTTCTCAACGAGCAGGAATATGTACTTTATAAAAAGGCCGACATTCCCCCGTACGTCTATTTCATTGACCAGGAACGCTATGATGACTACATCAAGATGCGCGAGATGTGGGCCGCCTTGTCGGCGCTTATGCACGACGATACACCGACAGATATTCCGCCCGAAGCACAAGAAGGAAAGAGCGCATAATACAAACCTCAAGGCGAAGGGCAACTGTTCTTCGCCTTTTTAATTTCCGCTATTATGTCACAGAAAGGACAAATCACTACTTCGGAGGCGTTGGAGTATAATGACTTCGTGCGTCTGCTCTCCGGACTGCACGAGGACGGCGACTACCTCTGGGAACTCTATTGCTGCATCTCTTTCTGCACGGCCTGCCGCATCTCCGACGTGTTGTCGATGACGTGGCGGGATGTCCTGGAACGCGACGTCCTCTGTAAAATCGAGCAGAAAACCGGCAAGACCCGCCAGATCACCATGAACAGCAATGTGCAGGAACGGGTCGCCGGCCTTTACAAGCAGCTCGGCTCGCCGGACAAGCGACAACCCGTCGTCTGCAATGTCCGCACGGGAAAATCCTATTCCCGGCAGTACATCAACGAGATGCTGAAGACGTTCCGCTGGAAGTACCGTCTTCCGATCCGGCGCATCTCCAGCCATACGTTCCGCAAAACATTCGGGCGCTATGTGTACGACCTGATGGGGCGTACGATGGAAGCCCTGATTCTGCTGTCGATGATTTTCAAGCACTCCTCGCCGCAGGTGACGATGGTCTATCTGGGTATTCGTCAGGAGGAGATCGAAGGCGTCTACAATACCATTCAACTGAACTATTGATTACGATTACTATGAAAACCAAGATTCTCAGATACAGCTCCGGTTCGACGAATAAAGTCGTCACACACTATGCCGAGTTGGAAAAGGTGTGTGACAACGTATATACCTATCTGTTCAAAAAAGATCCCTGTCGAGAGGACGACGACCTGATTGCCATTGTACTGAATGTCGACGGTGTGTATTTTCAGGAAGGGGCGTATTACCGCCGTTTTTTACAGGGAGAAGATATTGCCCGACAGGCTTCGATGTACTTGAAGTGTTTTCACGATATGGTCGCAGCGATCGTACGGGAAGGCAATGGCATATCGCTTATGTTTATCCGAATTTACGAAGAGTTGGGACGGGATACGGCTCCGCTAATCAAATGCCGCGAGGAGGGTATGGAGCGAATCCGGCAACAGGATGAAAAACAAGCTCGTCAACGGGAGCAGAAGCGAAAGATAGTCGAAGCCCAACGCCTGCAGAACGAAAAAGCGAAGTTCTTCGTCGGTGAGTTCATCTCCACCGAGGACTTCATCGCCCTGTGCCGACAGAAAAGAATCGCCATTCCGCGTCGTACGCACGGCACCCTGAATCGCAGTGTGACAGCTCTTTCCCATCAAACAGGCATTCGTTTTCGCGAACGGGTCGACCAACGCGATCCGCAATTCGACGGTTGTTACAAGCTGATCCATGCCCTTAAACAGGCGTACGATGAAGAAAAATAATCGCAGATTCCACACCCGATTGTATTCCCGGGTTTCTAATCTTTATAAAAAAACATGACTGAAAAACGAATAACATCAGTGCCGATAACACCCCGCCATCTGTATCGGAAGATTCTGGACGAACAGAATATCGGGTTCAAATACCTGCTCATTTACCGGAACAAAGAGGATATGGTCGCAGCTCTTGATGGAAAGATATACGCTATCAGCGACACGGACGGCAGCCATCTATGCGACATCCTGCACGAAGACTATATCCGTATGACCGAAGATCTGACATTGATCGACAGTCTTTCTGCTCCGCAAGGCATCGCGTATTTTTCCGACTGGGTAATAGCCAACCCGCAATATCGGGAAACAGTATTGGCGTGCCGGCTGTCGATTCTTTTTTTGGAAAGAGAGCCGGAACTATCTGAATGTCCTGATAAAAGCGATTGGCCGTATCCCGACATGCCGCAAGAGTTCTATCAAAAAGAGTTCGTATGCGGAAACAGTTCGATCACTCGCGGCGAACTGGAGGAATTACCCTGTCCGTTCTTCACGGCAGAAGTTACCGATGAGCAGATGCAGGCCATCATCGATGAAACAGACGCAGAGACCAAACTCTGCTGGCGTCTGCCGACAAACCGACCGATCAATTTCGGTAACAACCGGTATAGCGAAACGTGGTGGAAGGAACTCGAATGTGCCGCCAACCGCCATCATGTCCCGTATTACGAGGATATCTCTTTGGCCTATCATGGAACGCCAGATCCGAACGTCGAGTTCTCGACAGATGGCCGCCGTGTGATTTATTTCACCGACGACCATGCCAAAGCCGAGCAGTTTGCCCGTGCAGAGGGACGCGGAGGTCTGTTTCCCGGTGAAACAGCCACCGTAATCCATACCCGGATTACACTGCGTAACCCTTATGTCGTGCAGACGGAACAAAAGTGGCTGCAGATGGCTGATGATACCGTAATCGATAAAGCAGAACTTTCGGCCAAAGGGTACGACGGAATTCTGTACTGCGACGAAAACAATGTAAATACCTATGTGGTTTTTAACTCCAGCGATTGTAAAATCATTCAAAAAGAGACCTTGCAATGAAAAACAACATCCACGATGTGATCGCCTCCATCACGGCGATCCTGATCCACAACGGCCTGAGCGAACTCTCGCTGGGCGACACCGATGAACTGACGGAACCGACGAATGTCGTGTGGTACGACAAAGACGGCAATCCCTATGACGACCGCGTAACCGGCGTATTCTGGGACGGCGAGGAGCTGTCGCTGGAAGTGGAAGCCGGCGAGTTCTACCAGAGAGAGCGTATTTACAGCTACGACTTCGCTTTCTCGAATATCGACTGGCTGCGAGGCGTCCGCGACAACATGCTCGAAGTGCTCCAGCGCGACGGTCGGCGCCGCTGTCCGGCCTGCGGCAGGATACTCAAAGGACGGCAGAAATTCTGCTCGGAGGAGTGCCGGAAATTCATGGCCCCGGAACCTTCGGCCCGCGACGTGACGGAGAAAGCCAACAAACACATCCGCCGGCTCATCGCGCAGCTCGCAGGCAGCGACCGCAAACTCAAAAGACAATTAACCGAACAGTATAGCATTACGCTATAAACCAGACAACTAAAAAACGACATGACAAACCTGCATCAATATTACAAGGACAACAAAGACGACATCAACTCGTCGATTATGGAACTCGCCAGCGATCTGGCCGCAGGTCGGCTGATGAATGCACACGGCCGGCCTTTCGAGGCGTTCGTCGAGCCTGACGACCCCGACGATCCGGAGAGCGGCACGCATTATAAGGACGAGTTCCAGGACGAATTCGACCGCTATTACGACGAGGAGTACAACCGCATTGCCGGCCTGATGAAATTCGACATCGGCTCCGACGACGGCATTCGCAGGGAAGACGAACCGGAGGATTTTCCCATGCAGTTGGCCCGACTCGTGGACAAGGCTCACGCTTGGCAGCGTGAAGCCCGCAGTCTGATTATAGAGACGCTCCGCCGGAACAGTGGACGCATTTCGTTCTTACCTCAAAATCCGGAAGAGCGTCCGGTTGCCGCGTCGCTATACGGTCACAAAGACTTTCCCCGCGTGGACCTCACGGATGTCTACATCGAGGAAGGACTACGAACGTACATCATGGCAGACGGTGTCGATACTGAAACCGGTGATAAGAGAACCGGATTTCAAATACAGGACGAACAGCTCTATGACATCGCACTGTTCCTCAAATGGGTATTATAATCATGGCGACGAAAGCGATTTACATCACGGTCCGCCTCGATGTCGAAAACCCGACGGCGAATACCATCTCCGATGAGGAGATAAACGACCTTGTCAGTGAAATGGATTACAGTTTCCATGCGTCAGAGAACAGCTCCCTGACGATCGTCGATACCGAAATCTGCGGACGCAATGACTAAGGTCGTATTCCGCAAATGGAAAGGGGGCGACGTAATCGCTCTCTTTCCTGATGTCCCGTGGGATCGGCATGATTCCGCCACAACCTCCTACATGCACGTCGGCCAGCACGGAGCGGCAGACTATACGGGCGTGATCGCCGCGACCCGTCCGGCTCGGGAACCTGAATACCGCGATCTGCTCGCCGAGCTGAAAGCTATCGGTTACGATGACTTGCGCGTCGTGAAGCGGGCAAGACCGAAGTTCGACTGAAAACTTCCGAAATTTATAATAGTCATGATCAATATTCCTTTGAGCCTGCGGGTTCCTCCGCAGGGCCGCTATAACCGCGGCGTCTTCACCTGCAATGAATGCGGTTTCGAACCGCCTTATTACAACGTCGTGCCCCACATGCTGGGGATCGCCGAGACTACGGCCGGCGTCATGGTCGTCTGGGAGTGTCCCCGGTGCGGACAGAAATGGATGTTCCACTACCGGGCGCAGAATGCCCGCGAACCCTTCGACTACGCCGCCCAGCTTATCGCTTTCCGCCACGGAGATCCCGACTGGCGTTCGGTGCAGAATCCCGACTGGATCGCAACTCAACAGGCCAAAAATAAACCTTAAATCCAAATCTGATGTCTCACAAACTGATCGTCATCCCTGTCCTACAGGAAGGGATGGCCTATACCATCATACTCAAAGACGGCCGTAAGGTCCGCAATGTGATCTACTATGCCTGCGTAGCGTCCGGCAAACCGTACTTCGGCAAAGGCAACGAGGTGTATCCCGCTGAGGAGGTGCAGAGCCACTCCCTGATCGGTCATAACGTGCCCGACAATTACGATGAAGACGATACACTCGACCCCGACCGCCTTGCCATTATGGATGAGGTGTGCGAGGTCATCGACGTCATCACCACGCCTGACACCTATCCCGAACTGTTCCGCCGCCGTGTCAAATGCCTGATGATTTCTGGCCTGCCGCAAGCTGAGGCCGAGAAAGTCGTGGTTTCGGCGCCCCTGAAGCTTGAACTCTTTTACGACATCGGCCGGGGCAGCTTCGCCATCGACGCCGAGGCGATCGGCAATACGCCGCTGTACAACCCCTATACGGGAAAGGAAATTCCCGACGAAACCGAATAAAAAATATCGAATTATGACAACAACAATCAAAAAAGGGCAAAAAGTATGGTGGGACGATCCTGTTCAGGAAAAATCCGGCGAATACGACGTGCTCGCGGTAGACTATACTCGAAATATCGTGCAGATCGGCGACGGAGAAGAGACCTTCGAACTGTCGCCTGAGCACTTGGAGATTACCTGTCCCATGTCGGAAGAAGACAGGCAGCAGCTCGATAAGCTGGAGGAGCATTACCGCATACTGGAAAGAGAGGCGGAAAAATTGATGCTGGACATCGTTTCCCGTTTCGATGAGGAGGAGTTCTCTGTCGAGGGGTATTCCGTGCAGGTATGCGACGAAGATCATGATCCCTGTTGCGTTTACGGATTCTCGGCAAAAGACGGAAAGCTGTATGCCTCGCTGGATTATGACTCGGGGGAACTTCGTGAAGTTCCTGTCGAGAGCTTGCGCACCGGAGAGATTTTCGAGGCGTTTTGCGAGTTGATCAAACAAATATAACAGGACAATGAACTACACGAGTATGCTGATGCAGGAGACCCTCCGAAAACTGGAGAAAACCCTGCCCGAAATCACTCCCGAGCAGCGCAGACTGCTCGATGAACTGAACGCCCAGATCGAGGAGAACGGCCGGTATTACGTGGTCGAATCCCTGACCGTCGACCAGATGCGAGAGCACGGCTACGACCTAACGGAAAAGGACGGCGCCCTGATCGACAAGATCGCCGAAAAGGTCGAAGTCGACGCCGACATGCTGTGGTCTGCCGTCGACATCTGGGCCGAAACCTACAATGTCAAACAAATCGAAGATTTCTGATTATGATTATCGCACCCGAAACGAAACAGACTGAGAAAAAAGAACTTTACGCTTTCTCATGGCCTTGCGATCTGATGGATCGCAACGTCAGCGACCAAGAAATCCTGGAGGCTTACGAAACGGAAGACGGGGTGGAAAAGCTCACGCCGGACGAACTGGCTGCCGAAATCAACGACAACGACTGCGCGTTCGGACAATGCTACGTCCGTTTCATCGAAGTGGAGGAATAAACCATGAAGCGCAGAATCATTCTTGTGGCCGGTCTTCATTTGACCGCTACCGACAAGGCGTACATCAACGCCATTTTGGATGCGGGACAGCAGACCGGCCACCGCAAGGGCGGCCTTCATGTAACCCTCCAGCCGACCGATAAGAAAAGTGAAATCGAGCATTACCGGTATAGTACGATTCACTGGCGCCGGGCTCAAAACCTCGAAAATCACACCGTCAAAGGACGTCTCTATGCCGTCGAAATACGGGAGCGGGACGGCCGGACAACGCGCCATATCGTAGATATCGTCGAACCCAAGTAAAATTTAATTCACTGACAGCGATCCGAATACACTTGTAGGGACTATCTCTTTTACACCGGATAGTCCGGGGTTTAAGAACTCTTAAACCCAAGTGTAATGAACACAAGTTTTGAAAAAACAAAGAACAGCACGGACGAATGGTACACGCCACGCTGCATCTTTGAACCTCTCGGATCGTTCGATCTCGACCCTTGTTCTCCGGTGAAACCACTCTGGAAAATCGCACGAACGAACTACACGCAACTCGACGACGGCTTATCCCGCGAATGGTTCGGCCGGGTATGGCTCAATCCGCCTTACTCGCGGCCACTGATCGACCGTTTCGTCGGGAAACTGGCCGAGCACGGCAATGGCATTGCGCTACTATTCAATCGCTGTGACAGTAAACTATTTCACGACGTTATTTTTCCGAATGCTTCTGCGATCCTGTTCCTGCGTGGCCGTATCAAGTTTTACACGGCCGATGGCACACAGGGAGGTTCGCCCGGCTGCGGCAGCGTCCTTATTGCTTTCGGAGAGGAAAATGCCCGAATCCTTCAATCATGCGGAATACCGGGGCAGTTCTTTAGCATAGACCCAAACGGGAACCTTCCCGGTTGATGGGAATTCTAAACCTGAATAAAGGCGGGACTCACGTTCCCGCCTTTATTGATAATTAAATCCATGACAAAAGAAATGACAATAGACAAACGTATCAAAGAAATTCTGAAATGGGGGCCGATGGCGGCCCTCTATTTTTCGGTGGCTATCGATGTCCTCAAACAAGTCATCGCACAAAAGAGCGACCGGGAAGTGTACGAAATGTTCGGCGGCCTCATCTCTGCGGCGACCGTGCGTCACTGCGTGGATACGATTGATCGCACCTTGCATCCGTAGACCCAAATCAATACTCTTTATTCGTCCTCTGGTATCGAGATTTGCCGGGTGTCGATGTCGTATTGAGCCAACAGTCCATGGCTATTGGACAGGTAAATATACTTCTCATCGGAATCGGAGTACAATTCGCTGGGCTGGTCAAAGATCAACCCGTGTTTTGAGCAATATCGGCTGTAAGCCTTTACCGCATCGTCAAAAAGAGTGTCGCTCATACTTTCAGGGATATTAAGGCGGTTATAAACTCGGCACTTGGAGTTCGCCCAGATGCTTTACAAAGAAAACAATAATATCGGCAAGACCAAAAGAAATGAAATTTTTTTGACTCCGTTCAGTCATTTAGGCTGGCTGCGTCGGACTTTCTTTGCAGCTTTTTCTGAAATCTATCATATCAATCCCATTTTTACCATGAACAACGAACGCAGAGCACTGCTCGCAGAAGCCCGCGATGCGCTGGACGAGGTGATCGACCAGCTCAACGATATTAAAGACGAAGAGCAGGAAACATACGACAATCTGCCCGAGAACTTCCAGGATACGGACAGGGGGCAGAAAATGAACGATGCCATCGAACAGATTGACCAAGCTATCTCCTCAATCGAAGAAGCCCAGCAAGCTATCGACGAGGCATCCAACAAAAAAGCCGGACAGTGATAAAACTGTCCGGCTTTCGATGATTTGCCCCCCCCTTACTCTTTGTCCGCATCCGAGGTAAGATAATCTACCAACTTGGAGAAAGTCTTTGACAAGGTTTTTCTGTGAGAGTAGTCACGCCGATAAATTACCGCTACATGATTAGGGGTTCCATCCCGCTCGATTGTAGCATCCAATTTTTCATACAAATTATCTGCATTCGCTCGTATATACCAAAAATTGAACAAGCGATGCCGCAAAGTCTGTATTGGATACGGCGTAGGATGCCGATCTATAAATTGATTGTGAGCATCACAAAAATACGCCAAAACGCGATTGCTGTCTGTGAAGAAAACAGTAATAATAGCTATTATTGTAAGTTGAATAGAGGGGTCTTCCTCAAAGCGATTATTAGGACGAACACCGACAAGAAGGTAATATACATTTCCAATGTCGGGCAAGGCTCCTTCGTCCGGACTGAAAGAAACATAGCAATTACGCCCGTCATGCGTAACAAATACAAACGCTCTTTCGTCCTTGTCGTATGTGACGACATAAGGAGAAAGAGCGTTGATTTTGTTTATATCTAAAAATTGAGCAACGTCCTGTTCAAGCGACGACATAGGGTGTAGGGCTATCGCAATTTAGACAGCACTACATCCTGACCTTTAAGAGACGAAAGAGACTTTCCCTGTTGCACACATGTCAACCAAGCATTTTTATCTGCAATCATTTTACTGACAGCAAACAAAACCTTCTCTTTTTGTGCTTTCTTTTTATTTAACATTTTCATAGGTATTACCTCCTTCCGGAATTGTAACGGTACAAAGTTAAGCATTTTCTCCAATACAACCAAATCCTCCGCCATCGGCATTAGTTGGAATTGCATTACAGTTAACAGATTCATCTATAACAAAAATAGCACCAGTAATCACATATCCATTTATATAACGTCAAACACCTGCATATTAGTCTGTGTGTCCTGGATAAAGATTAAAAGCAATCATTTTACCCTCAAAATCACAATCATCATGGCAGCAAAAGGAGTATCCACGACCTCGGAGCCGCTCGAAAGTTCCGACTACTACGCGCTGATCGAGCACCTGGAGCGCGACGGCAAATACCGCTGGGCCCTGTTCTGCGTCATCGCCTGCACGATGGGCCTGCGCGTCAGCGACGTCAAGCGCCTCACCTGGGAAGATCTGCTCGCAGGAAACCTGCATTTCGTAGACGAAATCAAGACCGGCAAAAACCGCCGCGTGAAGATCAACGACTCGGTGCGCCGCAAGTACCTCGAATACTACGACCGCATGGGCCGTCCGCCGCTGGAGCAGCTCGTCTTCTTCAGCAAAAGAACCGGACGGGCCTACACCACCCAGAACATCAACCAACACCTGCGCAACTTTCGGCAGAAGTATCTGCTGCCCGTAACGCACTTCTCATCGCACTCCCTGCGCAAGACACTCGGCAAGAAGATCTACGAAGACCACGGTCGGTCGGAGTTCGGGCTGATGCTCGTGAACAAGACCTTCAATCATCGGGACATTCAAACCTCGGAACGATACATCGGTGTCGCGACCAATACGCTGGAGAGTGTCTACGACTCATTTCAGTTCAAATAGAAAACCATAACACCGTAACGCTATGAATGCAGAACCCGTTGTAAGACAAAAGTACGTCTGGGACCCGATTACCAAGCTGACCCGGAACTACCAAAAGAAGATTAACGCGACCTACCGGGAGATCGACGAACATGTCCGTACCGGTCGTGCTGACAAGGTCACAACCCCCAATTATGCCCGAGAAGTCATCGCACCGCTGGCAAAGGCACTCAGCGATGCGCTGCCCGAATATGCCGTCACGGTCAAGGATTCGGTAGAAGTGATCGGCACCGGGGCCTACTTTCTGTTGTGTCTCGGAGAAATTCCGCTCGGCGGTCTATCGTACCCCGGACCCAAGATGGCACAGATAAACTTTACCATTTTTGCACACCAAAAACCGTGGGGCCGAAGCATAGCCGTTACGAAACTCAAACAACTGACCAAACTGCTTACCGAGTTGGCAGACTTCACAGGACTCGGAGGCACAAATGAGAACCAAGATGAATGACGACAAGGAAATGCAGCGGCAATACCGCACTCTGGCCCTGCTGGGGATCAGCAAGTGGTTGTTTCTGGGACTTATCCTGCTGATATGGACGCTGGTGGAGCTATTCACGCCCGAGATCGACCCGCTGGATCGCTCGGCGATTAAAAACCGCAGGATCGTCAAGGAGATTCACGTCGTTGACAGCACCAACAACGGGTTTCGGGTCAGCTATGCGACCATCAACAGTGTGACCAAAGAGCGGTTCGACGAGATTTACTTCCGGCCAGCCCTCGAAGACTCGCTGGAAAAGCTCAAAGAACTGACGCCGCAGAGATTCCCGGATATGGTCAATCTGGATATTTACGACTTTTCAGACTTCGCAAAGAGATTCGACCCGGCAGACATTCAGATTCATAACATCTTCGTTTACGGTCTGGAAAAGGAGAAGATGTATGTTGGAGACAACCCTCTGATCAAAAATCCGGCACGGTCGATCGACAGGGCGACGGCACAGGGTCTGCTCTACATACGGACTGAAGATATTTACTGTCCGGATTCGACACGCCGCAAGGTTTATAGGTACTTCCTGTGCCGGGGGATGTTCCAACTCTCTCACACAGACGAACATTTCAGCCATTTCTCCGAAGACGAAAGAATATAGGTAAACGCGACATAACACTATCTATAATAGATGGTTACAAATATAAAATATCTTATAAAAACTTGTTTTCTACCCGCGATATAAGTATATTTGTACTGGGTTGCTTCCCTTTAATTGACAAACAACAGATTTAATAAATTGGTGAACTATGAGATCGATTGCAGAAAGAGTCAAAGCATTATGGAAACTGAGAAGGTTCGCCTCAAATTCGAGGAGTCGAAAGAGACCAAGGCGGTTATCGGGTTCGTTACCCGGAGTTCCACGACATGGAGGTTGCGTGGAGTAAGTGAAAAAGACGATTGTCCCAAGAAGATCTGCGTATTGGCAGAAGACCTCCAGGGGCTGATCAAACTGGGGGTCGTTTACGAAGTCGAGCTAAGGCCGATGCGCAAGGGAAACGGATTCATCGTTATCTCGGCCACACGGCCCAAATATGAAGCGACATTCGAAATGACCGTCATTCCGAAGACGGTATATCAGATCAGGATTGTTTTCGGGCACAAAATCATCTACTTCGACCCCAAAGACGGGAACTCGCCGTCGAGCCGCACTGTCCCCGGGGTAGAAAAGGCATTGAGAGAGCGGCAGGATCTGGCCGATACGGAGAAAGTTATCGAGAAGTTCCGGGTCGAAGCAGAACGCCTGCTCGATCGGATCGAACAGGACGGTTACATCATCCGACGATGAGCCGGCCGACAGAGGGGATCGCCACGGATGCGGCCCATTCCATCAAACAGGGGCGTACTCGCTTCAGAGGTATAGACCTGAAGACCGGCGCCGAAATATTCCACGAAGATTTAGGGAACCAGACAGTCAATGTCGGTGAATTTCTGGGAGTAGTCGCTGCGGTGAAATACATCATCGAGCAAGACTACTCACCCAGGATCATATACACCGACAGCATGACCGCTATGGCATGGTTCAAGAGCAAACGCACGGCATCGAGGCGGAAGACGGCGGCGCTGCTACGGGCCGAGGTATTCCTGCAAGTCATGGCTCGCATGGTCGATACGATCCGTGTCGAGCATTGGGACAACGACGGCTGGGGTGAAATACCTGCGGATTTCGGGTTGAAGTCCCGGCGACCGGCAGGAGACCATAACCTTTAACGCTCCCGAATCATGGCGAAGAAACTATCCGACAAGACCCGATATGTCACGCTCCGCGAGCACGACTATCTGGAACTTCTGAACGACCACATGGTGCTGCGGGCAATGAAGATTCTGGGCATTGAAAAACATCCCGCTTTTAAGGCCGTAGAGAGCATTCTCAAGGACGGACGGGTGGAAGTGCATATTCGGCCCGTCGAGGGCAGGTACAGGTAGAAAACGGGCCGAAACGGACGTTATTCCGCCGAGCCTATATCCAGCACACGCTTATTGCGTCGCCGGGCGTGCGAAACGACGCGCCGGACGAACGGATCACCGTCCGGATTATCGCATAGCACCAGGGATACATTGGCCAGTACATCGCTCAACAAGGCGCCCGCCGTAAGGTGGGCGTCGTCGTTTTGAGGGCACAATACATCGTCAAGATAGTGGGTGTATGGCGGTGTTTCGTAAAACGTTCCCATATTCCCGAAAACGCCCATCTGATAAACATACGGCAGACGATAGTCGGCTATAAGCTCTGTTCTGATCGTTTGCAGCAGTCCGGCGGAAACGATGTCGAAAAAGTCCCAATTCAGGTGGACATAGGTGTTGAAGCTTTCCGATGAGAGTTCCCGGTATATGGCGCGCAGCCGTACACGATAAGATTCTGTCAGGGCCATATTCTCGTATCTGTCCTGAGGAATGCGACCTATGCACAATACGGATTTGCCGGGGTGTTCGACCAAGTTTAACATAACAGCTCTCTGAAGTTTTTCAGAGCTCCGTTACATCGGGCGAATATCGGGTACGAAAAGGGCGCAACAACAACTGCTCCTAACCAAAGGGCTTGCGAACCCTCAAACATCTGGAAAAGTTATTATGCGCCCAAAGGATGTTATAGCTTAGCTACAACACGCCTTCGAGTCGACTTACTTTTTGCCATGTTTGAATTCACCGTCGGAATGAACCGAGCGGTTCGCAAGAATTTTGGTTTGGCAGAAAGAGTAAATCTACTCTATATCTATCCGCAGTGCCTATGCACTGCATATGTCATGCACCGTTCTAATACGAACGATATTTGAGCCTCCGGGAATAAATCAACGGAACTCCGGTAACAAAAGTAATGTTTTTCCCCTCAATATGCAAAGAATCCGACCGTGTAGGCCGGGGTTGAAGAATCCGGCAGAAATGTCCCACGTATTCTATGGCCTAACGGAACTTGCTGACCTGACGAGGGGCTTATTAAATGATACGCTTATCAGTATAGGCCAGATACAAAAATAGGGCTCAAAAAGCCCTTTTTGCCGTCATCCATGTAGGTTTGATGTTGTCGTCTCTTTGCGTATACTCTGTAAATCAGGCAACTAAATCGCCTCCCGCAATCGTATATATCAGAATCATCTAGCCCGCAAGGCATATAAAATATATCGTCGAAATCTTTTTTCAAAAGAAAAAAGAAGATTACGACGAAAAATTGCATGCTGTTTAACAAAAGAACAAAAGCAAGAATTATATCAACAAAGACAAACTAGGGAGGCAATACGCTCATTTGTAAGGATTAAAGCCCCCAAGAACTTCTCTATGATTAGTAACACAGAAGAAACATTAAATTTTATTGCCCGATTGGAAGAATGTTATGCTAAAAAAAGAAAAGTTTTTGTTGATTTAGAATCAGTAGATCATATAGGTAATGGAGCAATTGTCGTCTTATTATCAAAAATGGTACAATTCAAATCTAGCAACATTGATTTTAATGGCAATTATCCTAAAAATAGATACGCTCGCTCAATATTGAAAGAATCTGGATTCATTAAAAATTTGTTCAAAGATTTTACTGTCGAGGATGAATATGTAATCGGGGATGAAAATAATAAAATATACACACATGGACAAAGAAATGTCAATCCTGTATTATCTAGTGATATTATAAAACATTTAAGCAAGTTAATATGGGAAACTCCTCAAAGGTGCATTGGAGTCCAAAGAGTGTTCCTAGAATTAATGCAAAATACAAACAATCATGCCTCTTTTGATAATTTAGGAGAAAAACATTGGTGGCTTTCAGTAGACTATGATAAAGAAAATAATAAAGCTAAATTTTCTTTTATTGACTTTGGAGTTGGAATTTTTAAAAGTCTAGAAAACAAGAATAGTGGTTCAAAATTCTATCGAATAATCGAAAAAGTTAAAAATATATATAAATACGGAAACAACGCAGAGCTACTGAAACTTCTATTAGAGGGAGAAATCCACAAAACAGCCACCGGGGATTATTATCGAGGGAAAGGCCTTCCCGGAATAGTAAATGCGCTAAAGCAGAACAGAATATCCAATTTAACTATTATTTCGAACAATGCCATGGCAGATGTAAATAATAACAAATATAAATTGCTTAACAAAGCGTTAAATGGATCTTTCTTTTCATGGGAATTAAATTATAATAATGAACATTTTTCCGAATAGCACAATGAAAACATTAAACATTGCAAAGGAATTTAGCACCACGCCCGGTGCACGATATGAACATGAAGGGCCATATCCTGGTAAAGATTTTCGCGATAAATATTTAGCCCCTCGCCTTAAAGAATGTATAGAAAATCATACACAATTAGAAATTACTCTTGACGGAACAGCAGGATTAGGGACTTCTTTTTTAGAAGAATCATTTGGAGGGTTAATAAGAGAAGACAAAATCCAATATAATGATGTAATTCGAACCTTAAAATTTATATCAAACGAAAATCCAGAATATATAGATGAAATAAACCAATATATGAAAGAGGCTTATGAGAAATTATAAGAATATAATTCCGTATGGAGTTGTTGCTATTTTATTTCTATGCATTGGTATAACTATAGGAAAGCTATTTAATTGGAATTATTTCATAATTAGTACCGAATTGAGCATCATAGATGCCTTAAATCTTTTCACAACAATTGGGCTTGCCCTATATATAACATCGGTTCTAGAACGAAAGATTCAAACAGACAGAATAGAAAAAGATATAATAAGTTCGAAAATAGCCGAGATTGAAGAAAGTTTAGCATCAATTCATGAGATTATTGGTGATGATCCAATAAAATATATCAGGGTTAATTCAATTATGCATCGATTTGGTGTAACACGGAACTATTTATTTAAAGAACTTAACGAATTAAACATTGTCACCATTTCTAACACAGGAGAAAACCTTGATGAAATCATAAAAGTTGAGCACCTAAAATTAAAGCGGCTACTTACAGAAACCCCAATCCAACAGAATGGAGAAACTGAAATAAAAGTTACTAATGGGATCGCAGAATACAGCGACAAACGAAAAACAGAAATCAATACAGCCGTTTGCTCGTTAAGCGAAAAACTCTTTCTTCTAAAGATGACAATCAATCGTGTATAATTTCACACCAAATTTACACCACACCATCAATATTACTATTATATAAAGCTGATTTACAATTATATATATTAGCATTACTACTTTCTGCATCGGCAAATAATTGCCGCAAACCACGATCCGGTATTATCGGCAACGGCTTCAGGTGCTCCGTACGAGTGCCTATTTGTGACTCGGAATCATGGTACAAACGAAGGAAACAACAAGTCCACGACGGTCCGAACGGCATTAAAATCGGAGGACATTTCAGATGTTCATGCCGAATCGCTTGTTTATTACGGGAATTTTTGCGAACATTGTAAACAGGTTGTGCGCTGAAAATGGAAAATAGCCCCCGGAATACAATCCCAAAAAGCTTCGCGGCGTGTAAAACATGGACATAAAGAGAGACAAGGACGATGCGTCTTTATGGAATCGGTTTCTCGACGGAGACCGGGAGGCTTATGCGTATATTTTCGAGAGATATGTCCGTGTGCTGTTTATGTACGGGTCCCAGTTCACCGACGACCGGGAACTGGTAAAAGACTGCATCCAGGATGTTTTCGTCAAGATATACTCCAACCGAAGCAACCTGCGCCCTACCGACAACATCAAATACTACCTGTTCGCGGCGCTCCGCAACAGCCTCATAAACGTCCTGAAACGCGACAAAGCCCGATTCGGAGGGGGGGGGTTCCGACACCGACGCAAAGGCGAAAGAGCAGGCCTGTGAGGACGCATCCCGCATAATCGAAATCCGGGAAGAGGAGGCGATCATGCAGAACAGGGTCGCCGAAATCATGTCGGCCCTCACGCCGCAGCAAAAGCGGGCCGTGCATTATCGGTATATCGACAATCTCAGCATCAGCGAGATTTCCGACGTCATGAATATGAGTTACCAGGCTGTCCTGAACACCATCCAACGGGCTTTGAAGCGAATCCGCACAAATTATTTGAATTAATTTCCGGAAAAGTGATTATAAAATCCGAGCCGCGGTGTTTACTGTATAAAACTGCGCCCGGATGGACAACAAAGACTATAAACTCTTTACCCTCGAAGATTTCCTATCGGACGATTTTTTCATTGCATCGGTGAAAAGTCCCGTACGCCAAAGCACCGCTTTCTGGCAGGACTTCGTAGCGTCCGATCCGCCCAATATCAGCGAATATCTCGTCGCCCGGAGGTATATCGAATCCTCGAACGAAATCCTGCCTTTCATTACCGACCGGGAGATCTCCCTGCTATGGGACAACATCGTCGCGGAAACGGGCCTGAACAAACCGGAACGGCGCCCCCGCCGGAAATACATGCTCTACCCGGCGGCCGTCGCCGCGTCGGTCCTGATGCTGTTCACCCTGTGGCCGTCGGACGACGTGACGCGGCATGTCGAAATCTGCGAATACGCCTGCGCAAAAGCCGACTCCACTGAAAGCAGGGAGGCCAAACTGATCCTGTCGGACGCCAAAACCGTGGTCATCACGGACAAGGAGGCCGAAATCCGCTACGACGATTCGAAAATCACGGTCAGCCGGTCGCAGATACCCAAGGAAGAATCGGCCAAATACAACCAGCTCATCATCCCGAAAGGCAAAATGTCGCGCCTCTCCCTCTCCGACGGAACCAAAGTGTGGGTCAATGCCAATACACGGATCGTCTATCCGGCGGAATTCACCGGCAAGCAGCGGGAAATCTACGTCGACGGCGAAATTTTCCTCGACGTCGTGCACGACGACCGTCCGTTCATCGTGCGGACCAAAGGACTGAACGTCGAGGTCATGGGAACCCGTTTCAACGTATGCGCATACGACAAAGGGGAACTCGAACGCATCGTCCTGGTGGAAGGGTCCGTACGGGTCGCGGACAAGACGGGAGGAAACAAGAGGGTCCTCGAACCGAAGCAGATGTACGAAGCTGCGGGAGGAGAGACGCGCGTCGAAGAAGTCGACGTCCGCAAATACGCATCGTGGATCGAGGGATTGTACTATTTCGACAGGGAGAGGCTGGAAAACGTCGCCCGGCTTCTGTCCGATTATTACGGTGTCTCGATCGTTTGCAGCGAGAAAACGGGCGGGTTCGCCTGCTCCGGCAAACTGGACCTGAAAAGCGACCTCGACGAAGTGTTGCTCGGATTGAGCCTGAGCCTGCCGGTAGTCTGCGAGCACGTGGGAGACGACATGTATATCATCGTACTCAAAACGACTGAATCCCAACCTTAAAACCCCGAAAAACCGAAGAGCCTATGAGATAAAACCGAATTCCGAAAAAACGACCGGACGATACTGGTACTATCGCCCGGTCTGCGATCTAACCGTTAAACTGCTAAAAATTAACCATTAAATCCCTACAAAGGTATGAATAATAACAATAAGTCATGCTGTAAGAAATCATTATTTCGCCGGGAATTGTGGGTGGTACGGATGGCGTTCCTGTTTCTGACGCTCGGAATGTGGCCGGCAAATGCCGCCGCAGCCGCTCCGAAAGCCACTCTTTTATCGATCAACGCCAAAAACAAACCCGTAAAGGAGGTGTTCGCAGAGATCGAGAAAAAAACCGAATACATTTTCTTTTATTCCGACGACATCGTCGACGTCGACCGCAGCGTCTCGGTCGACGTGAAAAACGGGAGCGTCGAAACGGTCCTCGACCAGATTTTCCGATCGACGGACAACTCCTACGAAATCAAGGACCGCCAAATCTTCATCGTAAAGCCGGAAAAAAGCGCCGCGAAAAAGAACGAATCCGTCCGGCAGCAACCCGGTACCAAGCGGATCACCGGCACGGTCACCGACGCCAAGGGAAACCCGCTGGCGGGTGTGAACGTGATCGTGAAGGGGACGACGATCGGAGTGTCGTCCAACATCGACGGTACGTACGTGATCGACATCCCGCTCCATGCGTCGCTCGTTTACAGCTACATCGGCTATCTGAACCAGGAGATCACGCCCGGGGCCGAGAGCATCTGCAACATCGTCCTCGACGAGGACAACCGGGTGATGGAAGAGGTGGTGGTGGTCGGGTTCGGCCAGCAGAAGAAGGAGAGCGTCATCGGCGCGATCCAGTCGTTCAAGACCTCCGACATGAAGATGCCCGCCGCCAACCTCACGAACAGTTTCGCAGGCCGCATCGCCGGCGTGATCTCGGTGCAGCAGTCCGGAGAGCCGGGCGCCGACGGAGCGAATTTCTGGATTCGCGGCGTAAGCACCTTTGCCGAGGCCGCGCAGAATCCGCTGATCCTGATCGACGGCGTGGAGTGCTCCTCGTACGACCTGAACGCCCTCGCCCCCGAGGTGATCGAGAATTTCTCGATCCTCAAGGATGCCACGGCGACGGCGCTCTACGGATCGCGCGGCGCAAACGGCGTGATGATCGTGACGACGAAAACCGGGCAGGGCGGTAAACCGAAAATCAACCTGCGCGTCGAGGGGCGCATGTCGATGCCCACACAGATTCCCGAACTCGCCGACGGCGTACAGTACATGCGGATGTTCAACGAGGCCATCGAAGCGCGCACGCCCGGGGCCGAGCCGAAATTCTCGGAGGAGGCGATCCAGGGAACGATCGACAAGCTGGACCCCTACGTCTACCCCAACGTCAACTGGTACAAGGAGCTTTTCAAGCGGCAGACCTACACGCAGGCGGTCAACCTGAACGTCTCGGGCGGCATCGCCAAGCGGGTGACCTACTTCATGAGCGCGTCGATCACCAACGAATCGGGCCTGCTGAAGCAGGCTCCGGAGAACCCCTTCAAGAACAACATCCACAACCTGCGCTATTCGTTCCAGTCGAACGTCAGCAGCCAGCTCACCAAAACCACCAAGGTGGGAGTGAAACTGAATATCCAGGTGCAGGATTACACCGGGCCGCTCAACGACGTGAATTACCTCTTCGGCCGGGTGATGTGGGCCTCGCCGTCGCAGTTCCCCGTGAAATTCCCGCAGACCGGGGAGATGAACTACATCCCCTTCGGCAACAAATCGGGCGGTCCCCAGTCCAACATGTACGCCAACCCGTACGCCTCGCTGGCGCAAGGCGTCAACGAGATGTTCAGAACCACCTCGATGGGAACGCTCGATTTCGAGCAGAAGCTGGACTTCATCACCAAGGGGCTTTCCATCACGGGGCAATTCTCGCTCAAGGTCTTCAACAGCACCTCGACGGGCAAATACATCTCGCCGTTCTACTTCGAGATCGACCCCAACACGCTGGTCAAGAACGACGACGGCAGCTACACCTACGACCTGCGCTCGATCAACACCAACGGCAGCAACGCCGCCGTGGCGCGGAACTCGAACTCCAGCGACCGCCTCACCAACACCAACATCATGCTCAACTACCAGCGTGAATTCGGCAAGCACGACGTGAACGCCCAGTTCATCTACCTGCAACGGGGCTACTTCCGCAACAATCCCGCGAGCAACAACTACAACGCCGCACTCGGAGAGAGAAACCAGGGTATCGCAGGCCGCCTGACCTACAATTTCGACAGACGCTACTACACCGAATTCAATTTCGCCTACAACGGCAGCGACAACTTCGTCGAGGGGAAAAAGTTCGGATTCTTCCCGTCGATCGCCCTGGGTTACATCCTCTCGAACGAGAAATTCTTCGAGCCGCTGACCAAAGTCGTCAGCCTGCTGAAAGTGCGCGGTTCCTACGGTCTGGTGGGCAACTCGCTCACCAGCGAACGCTTCCAGGGCTACACGCACCTGACCATGGACGGCAAGAGCTACTCGTTCGGCCCGGCGTTCAACAGTTCGATGAAGGGCGCAGTGATAACCCGCTACGGCAACCCCTACGCCACATGGGAGACCTCGCTGAAAAAGAATATCGGACTGGAAATCGGTCTGTTCGACAACCGGTTCCTGCTGATCGCAGACTTCTTCCGCGAAAACCGCGAACGCATCCTGCTGACCCGCCAGACAGTTCCCGCGACGGTCGGCATGGGCAGCGCCACGCCGTTCGCCAACATGGGCAAGACGCGGAACCAGGGCGTGGACCTCTCGCTCGAATATAACCATGTCTTCAATCCCGATTTCCTGCTGACCTTCAAGGGAACGTTCACCTACGCGAAAAACACGCTGATCTTCCGCGACGAACCCGACTACGAATGGGATTACCAGTACGAGCGCGGCGGTCCGATGAACCGGATCGGGCCGGCTTACGTCGCACTGGGGCTTTTCAAGGATCAGGACGACATCGACAGCAGCCCCGACCAGTCGGCCGTGATGGCCAACGTCAGACCGGGCGACATCAAATACAAGGACCTGAACGGCGACAAGAAGATCGACCAGTACGACCGCACCTACATCGGCGACCCGTACATTCCCCAGATCGTCTACGGCTTCGGGCTTTCGGCGAAATACAAGCGGTGGGACTTCTCGGTCTATTTCCAGGGCGTCTCGAAGGTGTCGATCTACATGAACGACATCCACCCGTTCGGCGTCTACCACAAGAACGTGCTCGGGTTCGTCGCCAAGGACTACTGGTCGGAGAGCAACCCGAACCCCGCGGCCGCCTATCCGCGCCTCTCGCACACCGACGGCCGCGACAACACGGAGGTGCTCTCCTCCTACTGGCTCCGCGACGGTGCGTTCCTGCGCCTGAAAAACCTCGAAATCGGCTACTCGTTCAAGTGGATGCGGGTCTACCTTTCGGGGGCCAACCTGCTGACGTTCTCGCCCTTCAAACATTGGGATCCCGAACTGGGCGGTTACGACAACAAGCCAGAGTCGTCCAGCGCCAACCGGGGCAACGGACTCCGATACCCGCTCCAGAAGATCGTGAACATCGGAGCGCAGTTTAACTTTTAACGACCGAAGAATTATGAAACCGCAATATATCCTATTATCGCTTTGCCTCGTGCTGGCCGGATGCAGTTACCTGGACCTGGAACCGGAAAAGAAAGGTACGCTCCAGGAGGTTTTCGAGGACCGGACCTCCGCCGAGAAGTTCCTGTACGGATGCTACGGCTACCTGCCCGCCTCGAACGACTTCAACGGCGAGCCGCAGGTGTGGGGCGCCGGGGACGAAGTGGCCCTCACGTCCCAGTGGGGCACCGACTGGCATTGGGCCAAAGCCGCCCACACGGGACAGATCTCGGCCGCAGAGCCGCTCTACAACTACTGGTCGCACCACAAAAGCAAGAAACAGCCCTCACGCTGCGCCGCCTACGACCTCTACGGAGGCATCCGCCAGTGCTACACCTTCATCGACATGGTGGACGGGGTTCCCAACGCCAGCGACGGCGAAAAGGCGCGGTGGAAAGCCGAGGCGAGATTCCTGGTCGCCTATTTCCACTACTCGCTCCTGCGGCTCTACGGTCCCATCTGCCTCGTCGAGGGGATCATCCCGAACGACGCTCCGGAGGAGGTCTACTACCCGACCCGGCGTCCCTACGACGAATGCGTAGGCTGGATCGCCAGGAAATTCGACGAGGCGGCCGGCGAGCTGAAGGCCTCGCGGGCCTACTCGGCGCTGGACATGGGCCGTGCCAACTACGTCGCCGCCCTGGCCATCAAGTCGCGGATGCTGCTCTACGCCGCCAGTCCGCTTTTCAACGGCAATTCGGAGTACTACGCCGATTTTAGGAACAAGAACGGGGAGCAGCTCATCAGCCAGACCTACGACAAGGAGAAATGGAAGGCGGCCCTCGACGCGACCGCGGAAGCGATAGCCGCCGCGGAGCAGGAGGGATACAAGCTGTTCCGGTTCAAGTCCGAAGGAACGTCGCTCACGCCGGAGGAGGTCGCCTATCAGACGGCCCGGAACATGGTCACGACGCTTCCCCGCGAAATATCGGACAATCCGGACATGATCTGGGTCGATTCCCGCTCGCCGGTGAACAGCCAGCAGATGTATGCCATCCGCGGGCTTACGAACAACTCCGTGAGCGTCCCCTACGGCGGCGTTTCGCCCTCGTTCCGGATGGTCGAGACCTTCCTGACCAAAAACGGGCTTCCGATCGACAAGGACCCGGAGTTCGACTATCCGCACCGCTACGATCCCGTTCAGGACGAATACGGGGAGTGGACGGCCAAGATGCACCTCGGGCGCGAGACCCGCTTCTACGCCGACATCGCCTACGACCGGGCGCATGACTACGAACTGCGGGGCAACTGGACCCTCTACCTGCGCATGGGCGAAAAGCACCCCGCGACGAAGCTGACGATGGGCAACGACCCGAACCGGGACATGCAGACGATCAACGGCTATCTGGTGAAAAAGACCGTGCATCCGAACTCCTATTTCCCGAACAATTCGGTCTCCGCCGGACGCATCGACTGGGCATGGCCGCTCGTCCGGATGACGGAACTCTACCTGAACTACGCCGAGGCATACGTCGAATACCACGGGACGCTCGCCGGGCAGGCCCTGCAATACATGAACGACATCCGCGACCGCGTCGGCGTGCCGCGCATCGACGATGCGTGGAAGGGCATTCCCGGCAAAGACTACCGGGAGATCATCCGCCAAGAGCGGACGATCGAACTAATGTTCGAGGGACACCGCTATTTCGACGCCCGGCGGTGGAAAATCGCCCACCTGACTTTCGCCGAGCCGTCGAAGCGCTGGAACTGCTTCCCCACGGGCTTCACGACGACCAACGTGCAGCCGTACGACAGTTACCTGACGATCATGCCGTCCATCGAGACGTCCAAGATATTCGAACAAAAACACTATCTTTATCCGATCGACGCGGAAAATATTTCCAGCAACAGGAACCTGGTACAGAATCCGGGCTGGTAAAAACCCGATTTTCAGACAAGAGGTGCGTCCGCCGGGGATGCAACGCCCCGGGGCGCACCCCTCGTCCTGATTTTATGAAAACCAAAACCCGAATACAATGAAGTACATCGGAACAATATCCCTGTCGTTGCTTCTGGCCTTGTCGGCGAACGCCGCGCCGCCGGCCGGCGACACGATCCGGATCACGCAGCTGGGGCTTCGGCCCGGTTCGCGGATCAACGCCACGCCGTTCGTCAACGAAGCCGTAAAGCGGTGCAGGGAAAAGCCCGGAAGCGTGCTCTACTTCCCCGAAGGCCGCTACGATTTCTGGCCCCAGCATGCCGTCGAACGCGATTACCACGAGTCGAACACCACGGACATCAACCCCAAACGCCTGGCGGTGTTTTTCGAGGGAATGGATGGGATCACACTCGACGGCGGCGGGTCGGAGTTCATCATGCACGACCGCATCCAGCCCGTCACACTCGATAATTGCAGCAATGCGGTTCTGAAAAATTTCACGGTGGACTGGGACGTCCCGCTGATGGGGCAGGGCGAGGTCACCGGAATCGGGACCGACTATTTCGACCTGCGCATCGACCCTGCCAAATACCCCTACATCCTCGAAAACGGCAAGCTCGTCTTCGTCGGCGAAGGCTGGAAAAGCCCCGTGACGCGGATGATGGAGCTGGACGTCTACACCGGGGTCATCCAGAACGGCGACCGCGCCCTGGGCAGCAAATGGAACGAATACCGGGCAACGGAACCGGTTCCGGGTGTCGTGAGGGTCCGGCGGGAAGGCGGTTTCAGACGCTATCCGAAAGTCGGCAACATCCTGGTGCTCCGGCACGGCGAGCGGGACCACGCCGGCATCTTCATCAACGAAAGCCGGAACGTCTCGCTGAGCGACATCACGATCCACCACACGGCCGGACTCGGAATCCTCTGCCAGTATGCGGAAAACCTCGATTTCGACAACGTGGACGTCGTGCCGAACAAGGCCAAGGGGCGCTATTTCAGCGGCCATGATGACGGCATTCACGCCATGGGCTGCAAAGGCCGTATCCGCGTGAACGACTGCGAATGGCAGTACCTGATGGACGACCCGATCAACATCCACGGAACCTGCGTGCGCATTACCGAGGTGCTCTCGCCGACCGAGGTGAAGTGCCGGTTCATGGAGTCCATGAGCGTCGGCCTGCGGTGGGCCGTCCCGGGCGACAAGGTCGGATTCATCGACAACAAAACCATGTGCACCGAGGAGGAGAATGCGACGAAATCGTTTACGAAACTCAACGAGCGGGAATTCATCCTCGAAACCGAGAAACCCTTCTCCCGCGCGATCCGGGCGGGCATGGCGCTGGAAAACCGGACCTGGACGCCCGACGTGGAGATCCGCAACTGCCGCTTCTTGAGCAACCGCGCGCGGGGGCTGCTGATCTCCACACCGGGAAAGGTCGTCGTCGAGAACAACTTCTTCGCCTCCAGCGGTTCGGCCATCCTGATCGCCGGAGACGCGAACTACTGGTACGAGAGCGGCGCCGTCCGGGACGTGCTGATCCGCGGCAACCGGTTCGACGCCTCGTGTCTATCGTCCGGATACCAGTTCACCGAAGCGGTCATTTCGATCCTGCCCGAGATTCCGGAACCCGACCCGTCACGCCCCTTCCACCGCAACATCCGCATCGAGGACAACCATTTCTGTTCGGCCGACTATCCGATCCTGTTCGCCACCTCGGTCGACGGGCTGACTTTCAGCGGCAACACCATCGAGCGGAGCTACGACTTCCGCCCGTGGCATCCGCGCAAGGCCGGGATCACGGTCGATGCCTGCCGGAACGTGACGATCTCCGGCAATGAGTTCATCGGCGAAGTCCTGGGCCGGACAGTCAGCGTCGAAAACATGCACAGGCGCGAGGTGAAAATCGCCCCCGGATCGCCCTATAAGGTCGTCTGGAGCAAAGAGGCCGCGCGCCCCAAACTCCAAAAATAACGAAGCACATGAAAGCAATCCCCCTATTTCTGTTTTTCAGCCTCTCCGGCTTTGTCTACGGCTCCTGCGGCGAAAAAGAATCCGCAATGCCCCCGACCCCTCCGGCCGCCGCCGGAGAGGTCTTCCGCACGCCGGCCTACCTGCAAAACCCCGCCGCCGACGCCATGACGGTCATGTGGATCACCAACGTCCCCTGCCGCAGCTGGGTCGAGGTCGGAACCGAACCCGACCGGTTGCAGCCCGTGAGGTGTTACGGCGAGGGCATGATGGTCGCCAACCGGACGATCAACAAGATCAGGCTGGAAGACCTCCGCCCCGGCACGAAATACTACTACCGGGCCTGCTCGCAGCAGATACTCCTCTACGGCAGCTACAAAAAGGAGTTCGGCGACACGGTCCGGATGCCGTTGGCGTCCTTCACGACGTGGGACGAGCGCGACCAGGACTACACGGTTCTGGTCTTCAACGACGTACACAAGAAAACCGGACTGTTCGGACATCTGATGAGCCTCGTCGGAAACGAGCCGTACGACCTCGTGATTTTCAACGGCGACTGCTTCGACGATCCGGAAAAGGAGTCGGAGATCGTCGAGGTCCTCACGGAATACTGCAAATCGTACGGCAGCGACTGCATCCCGTCGGTGTTCATGCGCGGCAACCACGAGATCCGGGGCGCCTGCTCCGTCGTGCTGTGGGACTACCTCTCCAAGGCGGGCGAACACTCCTATACGGCATTCACGATGGGCGGCACGCGCTTCGTCCTGCTGGACTGCGGCGAGGACAAGCCCGACGGCACCGAAGTGTATTACGGCATGAACGACTTCACGCAATACCGCAAGGACCAGGCGCAATTCCTGCAAACGGAACTCGCGGGACCCGAATTCACCGCCGCGGCGCGGAAGGTACTGATCCACCACATTCCCATCTACGGAAACGCCGTCGCGAAATTCAATCCCTGCAAGGAGCTGTGGCAGCCCCACCTGGCGGCGGCCGGATTCGACGTTTCGCTGAACGGCCACCTGCACCGGTACGAACTGATCGAAAAAGGGGCTTCGGAGAACAATTTCCCGGTGGTGATCGGCGGCGGCTACAAGGAGGAGAACGCAACCGTCATGATCCTGAAGAAGACCGGGGAGCGGCTCAACCTCCGGGTCGTGCACGCCAAAGGAAACACACTGCTCGACCGCGACCTTTAGCGGTCGCCCGGTATGCTGCGCGATCCCGTCCGGTTCCGGGCGGGATCACGCTTTTCTTCACCCCGGAAAAACACGCCCTCTGCGGCCCTTCCGGCAAAAATGTGCGGAACCGATCGAATACCGCTGTTTTTCAGCCACTATATTTGGAGTTTCCCGGCATTTTTCCGAAATTTACCCAATCGGGCCGCGCCGGACGTCCGGCAGCGAAAACCGCCCCGGCAGACTATGCCTAAACCTTAAAAACAGAATAACCGATGAAAAAAATCCTCTTATGCTGGCTGGCCGCGGCGACCGCGCTGACGGCCGGCGCGCAGAACGACGAATGGCAGGACGCCGGCGTGAATGCCGTGAACCGGATGCCGATGCACGGCTCCTGGTTCGCGTACGAGTCGCCGGAAGCCGCACAGGCGGGCGACAAGACCCTCTCGGAGCGGTTCGTCACGCTGAACGGAAACTGGAAATTCAACTGGGTGTGCGACGCCGACCAGCGTCCGACGGACTTTTTCCGCGTCGGATTCAACGACAAAGGCTGGGGCGACATGCCCGTGCCGGGACTCTGGGAGCTGAACGGATACGGCGATCCGGTCTACCTCAACGTCGGCTATGCCTGGCGGGGCTGGTTCAAGAACGATCCGCCGCATGTTCCCGTCGAGCAGAACCACGTGGGTTCCTACCGCCGTACGATCGACATCCCCGCGGCATGGAACGGCAGGCAGATCGTCGCGCATTTCGGATCGGTGACGTCGAACATCTACCTCTGGGTCAACGGCCGCTATGTGGGTTACAGCGAGGACAGCAAGCTGGAGGCCGAGTTCGACCTGACGCCCTACGTGAAACCCGGGCGCAACCTCATCGCGTTCCAGGTCTTCCGCTGGTGCGACGGCACGTACCTCGAAGACCAGGATTTCTTCCGCCTTTCGGGCGTGGGCCGCGACTGCTACCTCTACGCGCGCGACAAACGACAAATTACGGACATTCAGGTCGACGCCGCGCCTTCGGCCGACTACACCTCGGGAACGGCAGCCGTCAAAGCCTTCTTCCCCAGGCAGGCGCGGGGATGCAGCGTCGAACTGGCGCTCACTGATGCGGAGGGCCGCAGCGTGGCATCGCAGCAGCTGCGCGTCACGAAGGACGAGGAGCGTTGCACGCTCGACGCCGGGAAAGTCACGCTGTGGAGCGCCGAGACACCCGCGCTGTACGGCCTGACGGCGACGCTCCGTTCGCCGGCGGGCGAAGTGATCGAGGTCATTCCGCTCCGGATCGGATTCCGCGACGTGAAGATCGAGGGCGGACAGCTGCTGGTCAACGGCCGGCCGGTGCTGATCAAGGGCGCCAACCGGCACGAAATGGACCCCGACTACGGCTATTACGTCTCCGAGGGGCGCATGCTGGAGGACATCCGCATCATGAAGGAGAACAACATCAACGCCGTGCGCACGTGCCACTACCCCGACGACGCCCGCTGGTACTCGCTCTGCGACCAATACGGACTCTACGTCGTGGCCGAGGCCAACATCGAGTCGCACGGCATGGGTTACGGCGAAAAGACGCTGGCCAAGAACCCGCTCTACGCCAAGGCGCACCTGGAACGCAACGAACGCAACGTGCGACGCAGCATCAACCATCCGTCGGTCATCATCTGGTCGCTGGGCAACGAGGCGGGCGACGGACCTAATTTCAGTGCCTGCTACGACTGGATCAAGGCTTACGACCCCTCGCGGCCGATTCACCACGAACGGGCCGTCTATTCGCCCGGCAGCCGCAACACGGACATCATCTGCCCGATGTACTGGGGCTACGAGCGGTGTGAGAAATACCTCGCCGAGAATCCCGCCAAACCGCTGATCCAGTGCGAATACGCCCATGCCATGGGCAACTCGATGGGCGGATTCAGGGAGTACTGGGAGCTGATCCGCCGCGAACCCGGATACCAGGGCGGATTCATCTGGGATTTCGTGGACCAGTCGCTGCGCAAGAAGGGCCGCGGCGGCGTGACGGTCTACGGCTACGGAGGCGACTGGAACCCCTACGACCCCTCGGACCAGAACTTCTGCGACAACGGCCTGATCGGTCCCGACCGCATTCCGAACCCCCACATGGAGGAGGTGCGCTACCACTACCAGTCGGTCTGGACGACGTGGGCCGGCGATGCGAAGAATACGGTCGAGGTCCTCAACGAAAACTTCTTCCGCGGCCTCGAAAACTACGACCTCCATTGGGAAGTGCTCTGCGACGGGACGCCCCTCCGCCGGGGCGTCGTCGACGGACTGAAAGCCGCGCCGCAGCAGCGCGTGCGCATCGCGCTCCCCTACGATCCGGCCACGCTGCCCGCCGCGGGCGAACTGCTGCTCGACGTGGCCTACAAGCTCAAGACGGCCGAAGGCATCCTGCCCGCGGGCCACACCGCGGCGCGCGCCCAACTGCCGATCCGCGAATACGCCTTCGCAGCCCCCGCGGCGAAATCCGCAGCCGAAGGGGAGCGGCTCGCCGTTGCCGACAACCATGCCGACTACCTGATCGTCGCGGGCAACGGCGTACGGCTCGACTTCAGCCGCAAGACGGGCTTCATCACCCGCTACGAGGCCCGCGGACTCGACCTGCTGGCCGACGGCTCCACGCTGCGTCCCAACTTCTGGCGCGCGCCGACCGACAACGACTTCGGCGCCGGCCTGCAACACAAAATGGCCGTCTGGAAACAACCGGAAATGAAACTCAAGGCCCTCACCCACGCGGAGGCCGACGGCATCGTCACGGTGAAGGCCGGCTATGAGATGCCCGGGGTGCAGGCCGCGCTGGAGATCGAATACGCCGTCGACAACACGGGTGCCGTCACGATCGCACAGTCGCTGCACGCCACACCGGGGGCCGAAGTTCCCGACATGTTCCGCTTCGGCATGCGCTTCGAAATGCCCGAGGCGTTCGACCGCCTGCAATACTACGGCCGCGGCCCGGGCGAGAACTACGCCGACCGCAAATCGTCGGCCTTCGTGGGACTCTACCGCCAGAGCGTCGACGAGCAGTT
This sequence comes from Alistipes sp. i18-0019-D1, assembly GCF_042852885.1. Taxonomy (NCBI): domain Bacteria; kingdom Pseudomonadati; phylum Bacteroidota; class Bacteroidia; order Bacteroidales; family Rikenellaceae; genus Alistipes; species Alistipes sp. i18-0019-D1. The sequence continues at coordinate 2,412,783 of NZ_AP031424.1, read as the reverse complement.
CTACCCCTACATCCGCCCGCAGGAGACCGGCACGAAGAGCGACCTGCGCTGGTGGCACCTCGCGGACATCGGCGGACGGGGCCTCACGGTGACCTCCGACGCTCCGTTCTCCGCCTCGGCGCTCCACTACTCGCAGGAGTCGCTCGACGAAGGCCCGGCAAAACGGCAGGGGCATTCGCCCGAGGTCGAAAAGCAGAAGTGCGTGTCGGTATGCCTCGACAAGGTGCAGTACGGACTGGCGTGCGTCAACTCGTGGGGCGCGCTGCCGCTGCCCGAATACCGGGTTCCCTACGCCGACTACACGTTCCGCCTGAAGATCGCGCCCGCGACCCGCCTATAAGCCGCGCCACACGGCCGAGGCCGGGACTCCGCAACGGGGTTCCGGCCTTTTTATCGGCCGCAGGACTTGCCCGGAAGGCAAAAAATGCGCATCTTTGCCGTCCGTTAAACGATCCCGAACATGCTATACACCGAAGATACGCGCATCGAAGCGCTGGCCGTACACGTCGTCGGCAACAAATCGAAGGACGAACCCCTGACGGTCTCGCCCGAACTCTCGGCGCAGGTGGCCGACGAAGGGCTGATGCGCACGCTCACGGCCTATTTCCTCGGCGGCTTCAAGAGCGAGGAGTGCTACAACCTCTACCACGAGACCGACCTCGGGTGCAACGAGGTCTGGAACTTCGCATGCAGGATCTTCGACGACCCGGAGGCGCTCCTCGAACATTCGGTGAGCCTCGCCAAGCACCTCTACGAGAGCGGCATGCACCCGCAGATCAAAAGCGGCGAATTTTATGCGGCCTACTTTTCGGATTGCAGTTTCGGCGGCGAACGCTGCGACGCGCTGGGATTGTTCAAGTCCGAGACGCGCGACACGTTCCTCGACGTCGAACAGCAGACCGGGGGCGTGCACATCGCAGCCCGCGAAGGCATCGACATCAAACGGCTGGACAAGGGAGCCGTCATTTTCAACACGGAACGCGAACAGGGATTCGCGGTCTTCGTCGTCGACAACACCAACCGCACCGAGGCTCGCTACTGGATCGACGATTTCCTGCGCGTGCGCCAGCGGCAGGACAACTACCACAATACGCACAACACGCTGGCGATGTGCAAGAAATACGTCACGAAGCACCTCTCGAAGGAGTTCGAGGTGTCGAAGGCCGACCAGGCCGAGATGCTCAACGAGACGATGAAGTATTTCCAGGAGCAGGAGAGCTTTTCGATGGACGATTTTTCGGAGAAGGTGATCCGCCAGCCGGAGGTCGTGGAGAGTTTCTCGCGCTTCCGTCAGGAGTACGAGCAGGACCGCGACATCCGCATCGAAGACGAATTCGGCATCTCGGATTCGGCCGTCAGGAAGCAGGCGCGGTCGTACAAGAGCGTCATCAAGCTCGACCGCAATTTCCACATCTACGTCCACGGCAACCGCAACCTGCTGGAGCAGGGCGAGGACGAGAAGGGCAAATTCTACAAAGTCTATTACGAAGAGGAGGAGTAGGCTTACCCGAGCATGCCGCCCAGCACCAGACCGAACAGCACGAGAAACAGCGCCCAGTGGCACAGCCGGAGGTAACGGCGTCCCCCGGCTTTTTCACACAGCAGCGCCACCAGCCAGAAGACGCACCAGCCGCCGAACACCAACAGCAACAGAAGTTCGAGCGCGAAGTTGCGCGGCAGGGCGCCCGTTCCCAGCAGGAGCACGAACGTCGCGGCCAGCGCCAGGTCCACGGAGATCATCTGAAAGCCGCAGCGGCCCATCAGCCACGCCTCGTAAGCCCGTGAAGGGGCCGTCGCCGCGTCGGGGCGCGCCTCCGAGTAGAAGCGGTTGCCCGAAAACACATGTACGAAGAATGCGGCGGCGAGCAGCGCTCCGGCCGCCAGAAACCATCCGTTCATCATCATCCCATTTTACGGTAAATACACTCCGGCATGTGCCGGATCAGCCACGCGACGATCCGCCAGCGGCGCGTGACGACCGCCACGCGGCTGCGGCGGCGTATGGCCCGCACGATCCCCTCCACGGCCCGGTCGACGGGCATCACCCAGAACAGCCCCTCGCCCTTGGCCATCTCCGTCGCGACGAATCCCGGACGGATGTCGGTCACCGGGAGGGGCAGTCCGGATTTCGCAGCCCGCTGCCGCAGGCCCTCGGCATAGTTGATCTGATAGGCTTTCGAGGCGTTGTAAGCCGGAGCAGCACCGCCGCCGCGCAGGCCCCCGACCGACGTGATGACGACCAGATGGCCGCCGCCCTGCCCTTCGAAACGGCCGTAGGCCCAGTCGACCGCCGCGGTCCAGCCCACGACGTTGGTTCGGATGGCCGGTTCTTCCAGCGCATAGTCCAGTCCGGGATTCAGGTCGCCGGTTCCGGCGCTGACCACGCACAAATCCAGGCCGCCCAGCTCTCCGGCGAGGCGTTCCAGCGCCGCACAGGCGGCGGCAGGATCCATAATGTCGGCCGCGGCGTAACAAAAACTGTCCGGACGGGTGGCCGCCAGTTCCTCCAGCAGCGCCTCGCGCCGCCCGGTCACGCCGACCCGGTATCCTTCGGCCGCAAGGCGTTCGGCCAACGCCCGGCCGATACCGGAAGTGGCCCCGATGACAATCGCTCGTTTCATGGAAACAAAGTTAACGGTTCCGCCCGGAAAAAGCGTTGACACAGATCAAGAAATCAGCGGACACGGCGGCGGATGCGGCTCAGCGTCTCGGGACGCACACCCAGATAGGAGGCCAGCTCCCGCAGGGGAACGAGTTGCAACACGTCGGGACAACGCTCCGTCAGGGCCTCGTAGCGTTGCTGCGGCGAGGCGGCATAGCGGTCCAGCAGGCGTTCGTAGACCTCGGCCAGCATGTGTTCGGCCAGCGTGCGGCCCAGCCGTTCGCTGGCGGCATCGGTGCGGTAGAAGGCTTCGAGCCGTTCGCCGGGAACAAGCAGGGTCTCGGCACCGCACATCGCCCCGATGGTCACCTGCGACGGCACATCGTTGCGCATCGAGATATAGTCGCCGACGAACTCCCCGGCGAAGGCGTAACCCACGACATGCTCCTCTCCCGCGGCATCGGCATGCACGTAACGGAAAGCCCCCTGCACGACCAGCCCGCAGCGGTGGTTGCGGAGACCCTGCCCGGAGAGCCGTTCGCCGCGGGCGAAACGGCGTACGACGCCCTCGCGGCGGATAAAGGCGGCGAGTTCCGAAAATTCGGCCTCCGTTATGTACCGGTTGAAATTCACGGACGTAAAGATAATCCATCGATTTGGGAGAACCAAACGAAGGTATTAAATTTGCAGCATCCGTTACGAACAGAACAAAAACATGAACGCAATCCTCCGACTGATCTTTCCCGCAACGCCCTCCGGCGCCGGGACTTCGCGGCTGCTGCTGGCGGCACGCATCGTCTTCGGCACGCTGATGATGACCCACGGCATCGCCAAATGGCAGCATTTCGCAACGCTCTCGGCGACGTTCCCCGACCCGCTGGGCCTCGGAAGCCGCACGTCGCTCGTGCTGGCGATCTTCGCCGAGGTGGTCTGCGCGCTGGGATTCATCACCGGAACGCTCTACCGGCTGGCGCTCGTCCCGATGATTTTCACCATGTGCGTCGCCTTCTTCTCGGTCCACGGGGGCGACCCGTTCGCCGCGCGCGAACCGGCCATGCTCTACCTCTCGGTCTTCGTGCTGCTCTGGATCGCCGGTCCCGGGCGGTATGCTGCCGACAACCTGATCGCCCGGCGGCTGAACCGATAAAACCGACGACATGGTACTCCAACGCGAATTCACGCTCCGCCCGCGCAGCCGGGGCTTCCACCTCGTCACCGACGAGATCGTGCGCAACCTGCCGCCGCTGCCCGAAGCGGGGCTGCTGCACCTCTTCATCCGCCACACCTCGGCGGGACTTTCGATCAACGAAAACGCCGATCCCGACGTACAGCAGGACCTCGCGGCGATCTTCGACCGGCTGGTCCGCGAACGCGAAAGTTACTATACGCACAACGCCGAGGGCGACGACGACATGCCGGCGCACGCCAAATCGGCCCTCACGGGTGTCGGCCTCACCATCCCGATCGTCGGCGGACGGCCGGGGCTGGGAACCTGGCAGGGCATCTACCTCTGCGAGTTCCGCAACCGCGCCGCAGGCCGCCGAATCGTGGCGACCGTCGTCGGATAGCCGCCGGATAGCCGCCGCCCGGCCGCAAAAAAAGCCTGCACCGAAAGATGCAGGCTTTTCTGTTCGTTACCGTCCGCTACCAGTAGCGCGGAACCAGCGAATGGTCGTAATTCTTGTACCAGCCGCGTTTCCGCTGGCCGTTGCTCTCGATCCACTCCTTCAGGTCGGGATAGGCCGAGAAGATGCTCACGCGGTCGTAGACGTGGGGCGTGCCGACGGGAAGGCGCAGCACCCAGACGTCGTTGTCCTTGCTGCAATAAGGTACACTCGACATCAGACCCTTGCTGTCGGTCTCGTAATTCTTGTAACGGTAGCTCGGGGCGAAACCTTTCTGGTGAATCTCCGCCGAACCGTAAGCCGATTTGAGCACCATGAAGAAATCGTGCTTCTCGGGATAGGAGACCACGTCGCGGAAAGCCTCGGCCTGCGCGCGGCTCGCCTCGCCGGTGAGTTTCGAACGGTCGGGAACACCCGACAGTTTGACATAGGCGCGAATCATCGGCTTGCCGACCTCGATGTCGCCTTCGGCGGTCTGATAATGCTTGCCCTGGACCAGGTTGTCCAGTCCGTCGAACAGGATCAGCACCTTGTCCGGCTGGGTCAGGTCCACGTCGATGGTGAAACGGTTGTCCCGGATCTCGGTCATCACACCCTGTCCCGCTTTTTCGTAAACGATCTTTTCGATGTGCTCGGGCTGGAGGATCGAGGTGTCGAAATCCAGTTGCAGACCGGCCTTCCTGGTGCGGCCGCTGCCCACGCCGCGGATGTCGAGGGTGACGATCACACCCTCCTTGTAGCCGTGTGCCGGCAGCAGCGACGGGGAGGTGCACTCGACCGTCTTGAGGTCATACTCCACCACGAGGTCGTTGAAGTCGGCATCCGAAGCGGCGAAGTCGGGCCACATGTCCTCGACCATGATAACGCCCGAGTTGTAGTAGTACTGGTAATCGGGAACCTTTTCGTAGCGGGATTTCACGGCGTCGACCGGGAATTTATAATTCACATCCGCACCGTTCACGGCGAGCGCAACGACATCGTCGGCACCCGACGCGGCGGGATATTTCACATAGAGTTTCTCCGCACCGGCGGGTACAGCCATGCGGAAGGTGCGGGCCACGTCCGATTCGAGGAGCACATCTTCGAGGAGCAGCGAATTATCCTGGCAGTCCTCCTCCGAATAGACCGAGACATTGGTCGTGACGCCCGACTCGAGCGTCAGGTTCACACCCGTTTCGGTGGACCAGTCGAAACCGGCCGGCACGACCGGAATTTCGGGTGCCACAACGGGTTCTTCCGGTGTTCCGGGGACTTCGGGAGTTTCCCCGGCGGTGTCGACGTCGGTACAGGCGCCAAACAGGATCACCGAAAACATAGCACAGATCGAGAAGATTTTTTTCATAATGCGTCTAATTAGGCATTAATAATTCACTTAAAAAGCCGGTTTTGCCCTACTACACCTGCAAACAGCTCGTTGCAGCTATCTGTTTTCGTCCAAAATGAAAACTTTTCAGCCCGCACAAAGATACGCAAATATTTTGCTACATTCCAAAAATAGCAGGCACTTTTTCCAATTATCTGTCAGAATGGCTGCGACATGCGTCCGGAGGCCGTTTATGCGCGAACAGGGTCCCGGAACGGCCAACCGGGAGGACGGCGCATCCGGCACCTGGCCCGGATTTTGCCGCCCCGAAAAGAAAAAACCGAACCGTCATGGCCGCAAAAACCGACACTTCCGACCGACTCACCGCCGAAGAACGCCGCAAACTTCCCGCATCGGCGTTCGGAATCCCCGAAACCCGCGAATTTCCGCTCGTCGACGCAGCGCACGTACGCGCGGCGGAAGCCTATTTCCGTTACGCGCCCGACGACAGGAAGGCGTCTCTTGCCCGGCGCATCCTCGCCCGGGCCCGCGAACTGGGCGTCGACGTGCAGAGCCGCACCGTCCGCGGCTGGGGCGGGGAGATGTAACAACCGAAAAAATCGCTATCTTTGTCTGCACGGGCCGCCGAAAGGTCCGCGCGGATACGTATGGAAGCGATCACCGAATTTCTCATCGACTGGGGCTATTGGGGCCTTTTTCTCTCGGCGCTCATCGCCGGGAGCGTCCTGCCGTTCAGCTCCGAGGCTGTGATGGTCGTCCTGGTGCGCATGGGACTCGATCCCGTGGGATGTGTCGTCGCGGCATCGCTGGGCAACACGCTCGGCGGCATGACTTGCTACTGGATCGGCACGCTCGGCAAAACCGAGTGGATCACCCGGCTGGGGGTCTCGACGCGCCAGCTGGCCCGGGCGCGGAAATTCCTCTCCGGACGCGGGGCGCTGATGGCCTTCTTCGCCTTCCTGCCCACCATCGGCGAAGCCATCGCCATCGTGCTGGGGCTGATGCGCAGCAACGTCTGGCTGACGGGCGGAGCAATGCTCGCGGGCAAGACCGCACGTTACATCGTCATACTGGCGACCTTTCAGGGCGCCCTATCCCTTTTCTGATATGGAAATTCACAAGACAGACACGCCGTCGCGGGAACTCCTGCTGCTGGCCGACGAGTCGGAAGCCTCGGTGGCCGACTACATCGGCCGCGGAACCTGCTACGCCACCTATGACGACAGACGGATCGTCGGTCAGTACGTGCTGATCCACACGCGGCCCTTCACGGCCGAGGTCGTGAACATCGCCGTGACGCCCGACCGCCAGCGTCAGGGCATCGCCACGGCCCTTTTGGCCCACGCCGTCGATACAGCCCGCCGGGCGGGATTCCGTCTCCTCGAAATCGGCACGGGCGACTGCGGCTTGGGACAGATCGCCCTCTACGAACGCTGCGGATTCGTCCGCTGCGGCATCGACGAAGATTATTTCCGCAAACACTATCCCGCTCCCATCTTCGAAAACGGCCTGGAGTGCCGCCACATGGTGCGCCTGCGCATGGAACTCCGATAGCCATGTCCATATCGTGGAACCCTTGGCACGGCTGCTGCAAAATCAGCGAAGGCTGCCGCAACTGCTACGTCTACCGGCAGGACAGCCGGCACGACAAGGACAGCCGTGAGGTGCGCCAGACGGCGATGTTCGACCGCCCGATACGCCGCAGCCGCGACGGACGTTTCAAAGTCCCCGCGGGCGAGATGGTCTACACCTGTTTCACATCGGATTTTCTGCTGGAGGAGGCCGACGACTGGCGCGCCGAGGCGTGGGAGATGATACGCATCCGCCACGACCTGCGGTTCATGTTTTTCACCAAACGCATCGACCGGCTGGCGGCCGCACTGCCGCCGGACTGGGGCGAGGGATACGAAAACGTCATCATCGGCTGCACGGTCGAGAATCAGGCGATGGCCGACTACCGGCTGCCGCTGTTCCTCGCGACGCCGGTCCGCCACCGAATCATCGTCTGCGCCCCGCTGCTGGGACAGCTCGACATCACGCAATACCTGACGTCCGGGATCGAGGAGGTCTCGGCCGGCGGCGAATCAGGCAACGAGGCCCGGCCCTGCGACTATGCATGGGTACTTGCTCTGCGCGAACAGTGCGTGTCGGCGGACATCCCTTTCTGCTTCCACCAGACCGGGGCGCGACTCCTGAAGGACGGGCGCCTTTACCGCATCCCCCGCAGATACCAGCACTCCCAAGCCCGGAAGGCAGGAGTAAACTACAAAACCCGTTAACGGACCGGGTCGTAGGAGATCGTCGACTCTTCGTCGGTGCGTTCGATCTTCATAATCACGGGCCGCAGCCCGTCGTTGCACGAGCAGATGGCCACTCCCTCCTTGTCGATCCAGTCCCCGTAATAGAACTTCCCGGCCCCGTGCGAGAGGGCGAAGACATATTGGTAAACGGCCTTCCACGCCTCGTCGCAGAACCCTTCGGGCTTGGCGTAGTCGGCATAGAAAACCTGCCCCTCGCGCATCATCGGGCAGCGGTCGAATCCGGGAGCGGCATACTCTTTGGCGAGCTCATCGTTGAGCATGGTCTTGAGGATCGTGATCTTACAGCGTTTCATAGCGAACTGGTTTTCGGTAAATATACGAAAAATCCGGCCCCCTTTCGGAAGCCGGACCCACTAAAAATAAAAACTATGACAAAAACTTCGATTTAAGCGTTTGCGTTCGCCAGGGGCGAAGCCTGCGTGTAAGTGCGGGCGGCCAGCTCCTTGTCGAGCATGTAGAGCCCGAACTTGTTGCCTTCGACGGCCTCGCAGGCGGTGATCATGTCGCGTGCCGACTCCTCCTCCTCGACCTGCTCGTCGACGAACCAGACGAGCATGTTCGACGAAGCGTAATCCTTGTCCTCGGCGGCGATGGCGGCCAGGTTGTTGATCATGGCCGTGACCTCCTTCTCATGGGCCAGCGTGTCCTGGAACATCTCCAGCGGCGAAGCCCACGCAGTGCGCACCTCCTCGATGGGAAGCAGCTTCACCTCGGCGTCGCGCGAAAGAATGTAGTTCATGAAGATGCGCGCATGGTCCTGCTCCTCCTGGAACTGAACGTAGAACCAGTTCGCGACACCCTTCAGCCCCTTGGCCTCGGCGTCCATCGACATCGAAAGATAGAGATAGGCCGACCAGAGTTCGGCATTGATCTGCGCGTTCATCGCTTCGTGTAATTTCTTGCTCAACATAACGGTATTGTTTTTAAGTTTGCGGTTTGTGATCGTATGTGTGATACAAATATACAATAGTTTCCGGTGATTTGTATCAAAATAGCCATCATATTATTTTATAGCCGGATAGCATGGCATTATACCCGCCCAAACAACGGCGCACGACCGGGTGGGTCGTGCGCCGCGGTTATCCGTCGGGCGGATGGGGATCAGTCGTCGATCTCGATCAGGCGGAACTGAAGGTCGAACTTCAGGTCGAGACCGTTGTCGAGTTTCACCTCCCAGTCGCGCTTGTCGCGGTCGATCGAGACGATCTTGCGGCCTGCGAAGTTCTTGGCGACATAGTCGCGGATCTGCTGCGGAACGACCGCTGCGGGGACTTCGCCGTACTTGCAGTCGACCTCTTTCCACTGTCCGTCCTTGGCGAACTCGACCTTCGAGCCGTTGACGAAGACCACCTTGTAGTCCTTGTCGAACAACTCCTCGTCGACCTTGGCGTAGGAGACCTCGACTCCCTTGAAGTGGGTCTGGACGAACTGCTGCGAAACGGCGGGAAGTTCGCCGACGGCGATGATCCGGTCTTTACCGGCGAAAGCGGGAACCGAAGAGGCCATGACGGCCAGCGAAGCGAGCAGAATCGTGAACTTTTTCATAATCGTAGTGTTTTAATTAAGTTTCATGGTACAAAGTTGCGGCCCGAAACTGAAACGAATCTGAAAAAATCAGATTTCCCGCATTTTTTTCACGCCGGGAAATCGACTGTGAAGCAATGCCGCCCCTCCTTATAAGAATAGGAGACCTTCAACCCGTAGAGACGGCAGACTGCATCGACCACGGCAAGGCCCAACCCCGTCGAACCCTCCTTCTTCGCACCCTGGTAGAACCGGTCGAAGATGCGCCCGGCGTCGAGCGGACCGCCCGCGCCGCTGTTGCAGACCGTGAGGCGCCGCGGAGCGACGCACACCGTCACCTCGCCGCCCTCGTCGCCGTGGACAAAGGCGTTTTTCAGGAGGTTGGCGACCACGCTCCCGGCCAGCGACGGATTCATCCGCGCCGTGAGCGGCCCTTCGTCCGCAAGCGCAAAGCGCATGCTGCGGTAGGCGTAAATCTCCTCCATGTCCTCGGCCGTGCGGCGCACCAGCGCGTTCACGTCGACCTCTTCGGCCTCGGGAAACTGGCCGTTGTCGATCTTCGACAGCAACAGCAGCGAACGGTTGAGCCGCACGAGGTAGTCCAGCGTCCGCTGCACCTTGGCGATCTCGCCCAGCTGCTCCCCGGTGAGCGCATGCGCGTCGTCGACCAGCATTTCCAACCGGTTGCGGCAGACCGCCAGCGGGGTCTGCATCTCGTGCGAGGCGTTGCCGATGAACTGTTTCTGCCGCTCGAACGACGACTCGGCACGCTCGGCATAGCGGCGCGCGGCATCGTTGAGTTTCCGGAACTCCGTGACGGAGGTCTCGACCGCAAGCGGCGCATTCCGCGCCCCCACGGTGTAACCGTCGAGCCACCGCAGCAGGGCGTACAACGGCCGCATCGTGCGGTAGAGCACGACGACCGTAACCAGCAGGATCATCAGCAGCAGGAACAGATAGAGGCAGACCATCCAGCCGAGGATCGCCTCGCGAAGGTCGTCCTTCTCGATGGTCGGGGTCATCACCGTCAGTTCGCGCCATTGCCCCGCACCGTCACGGAACACCTTGCGCAGCACGCGGGCCGGCTCCTTGTCGTCGCGCTCGGGAATGAAAATCTCCTCGTCGGAATAGCGTTCGTGGTGCTGTGCGGCAGCATATTGGGGCGACACCTCGTGCAGAAAGTAGCCGTTGTTGCCCTCGTCCGCCGGGACGGGAAGTTCGCGCCCGGCCAGGACCCGCTTGACGATCACTTCGGCACGAGCTTCGAGCGCGTCGTCCACCTCGTCGTTGATCTCGTCGATCAGCGTGAAGTAAAACAACACGGCCCACGCCGCCAGAAGCAGCGACAGCGCCCACGACAGGTGCAGCAGGATGCGGTAGACCAGTTTCACGGCTGTACGAGTTTATAGCCGAAGCCGTAGACGGCGCGGATCTCGATGTCGGCGCCCGCGTCGTGGAGCTTGCGGCGCAGGTTCTTCATCTGCGCATAGACGAAATCGAAGTTGTCGGCCTGGTCGATATGGTCGCCCCAGACCCCTTCGGCCAGCGCCGTCTTGTCGACCGTGTGGTTGGGGCGGGACATGAAGTAGTGGAGGATATCGTACTCCTTGCGCAGCAGTTCGACCCCGCGGCCCGCCACCTCGACCCGGCGGCTGTCGGGCCACAGGCGCACGTTGCCCGCATCGAGGCTCTCGTTCCCGTCGCGCTGGTGTCGGCGCAGGACGCTGCGGATGCGGGCGCTCAATTCCGCCAGGTGGAACGGCTTGGGGAGGTAGTCGTCGGCCCCGAGTTCCAGTCCCTCGATCTTGTCGTCGAGGGAATCGCGGGCCGAAATAATGATCACCGCAGCCGGGCTGCGACGCTTCTTCAGCTCTTCGAGCAGCCGCAATCCGCTCCCGCCGGGCAGCATGATGTCCAGCAGGATGCAGTCGTAATCGTATGCGGCGATCTTGTCGAGCGCCGCAGCGTAATCGGCGGCCTGCTCGACGACGTAGTGCTCCCGGGTCAGTGTCCGGACCATGATCTCCCGCAGGGAGGGTTCGTCTTCGACAATAAGTATCTTCATAATATATTCCTTTTTCTCGGGGAGGGGCGAAAATCAGGTCTGAAACCCGACGATCCGCCGTCGCCCCTCAAAACCCGGCTTTTAGACGGGGCGAAATTACAGTCCGAATCCGAAAGGAAACTGAAATACGCGGGATCAGCACTGCCCGGTCCGCCGGAAATAGTTGCGCAGCACCAGCAGTGAAATAATCTTCTCGCGCCGGCGGTCGCGGAACTGCGCGATGTATTCGTGCGCATGCGCGATGATCGCCTCGGCCTCGGCCGGATGCTCGATATAGTAGCGCATCCGCTCTTCGAGGTCGGAATAGTCGGGCCGGATCTCGACGTAATGGTAATCGGGGATGAGCGTGCCCTCCATGAACCACGTCTCGTAGGTCGGGCGGGGCATCACGGCCAGCGAGTTGGACGACATGATCCACTTGAGGTTCGTCGCCACATCGTAGCCCTCGATCGCCAGGATGAACTTGTAGTTCAGGTGGTCGTACATCGAAATATGGGGTTTGGTCCACTCCGCGGGATATTCGGGACGGGGCGTCGAGATGCCTGCATCGCAGCACTCCGAACCGAAATACATGCGCATGAAACGCTCGCGGTGGGGACGCCGCGTGATCGCCAGCCGGAAAATCGCCTTGTCCGACTTCTTCCGGAACGGAATGTCGTCCCGCAGGAAGATGAAATGGCGGACCTTGTCGAGGTTCAGCAGCACCGAATTGGCGTTGTCGCCGCAGATCGGCCTGCTCTTGACGATCGACGGCACGTCGGGAACCGTCGTCACGTCCCCGGGAACGGTATTCCACAGCAGGCGGTCGCTGAACCAGCGGGTGAACTCGTAGGTATCGAAGAAATAGGCCGTCTTGACGCCCCGGCGGAACTTGTGGTCGCCTAACGGACGCAGCCCTTCGCGGAGGGGGGGGGTCGCAGGCGCAGGCGACAGTTTGTTGTAATAATCCGCCCGCCGGCAGATGTACTCCCAGTCGGGGCGGCGTTCCGCCTCGGCGAGTACCCGGTCCAGACGGGACTGCAACAACCGTTTCGGCGTAAGGTAACGTCCGAAACTCCGCAGGAACCAAAACAGCTTGATCTGTTTGTTGTGGAAAATACGGTTCAGACGGTTCATCGGCAATCGGTTTAGACAGACAAAGGTAGCAAAAAGTCGGATGGATGCAAAACCGGATTACGACCGACTCGGGAAAACCCTCCGACTGATAAAAGGGGCGTTACGGCTCCAAAGATAAAAAAAATCTGCGGAAACGAACAAAAAAGCGGAAACATCCGTTTCCGCCTTTCGCCGAGGATCGCCCCGCTTATGCCTTCAGGCCGTCGTAGGCCCACTTCACATAGGTCGCACCCCAGGTATATCCGCCGCCGAAAGCCGACAGAATGAGGTTGTCGCCCTTGCGCAACTGGCTCTCGTAGTCGCAAAGACACGAAGGAATCGTGGCGGCCGTGGTATTACCGTTGCGGTCGATGTTGATCATGCACTTGTCCTGCGTGATGCCCATACGGCGCGCCGTGGCGTCGATGATGCGCAGGTTGGCCTGATGGGGAACCAGGAAACGGATGTCCTCGCCCTTGAGGTTGTGACGCTCCATCATCTCCACCGAAACGTCGGACATCTTCGACACGGCAGCCTTGAACACGGCGTGACCGTCCCACATGATCGTATGCCAGTTGTTCTGCACCGTCTCGATCGAAGCCGGGAAGCGCGAACCGCCCGCCTTCATGTAGAGCTGCATCTCGCCCGAGCCGTCGGAGCGCAGGATCGAATCCACGACTCCGAAACCTTCGGTATTGGCTTCCAGCAGCACGGCGGCGGCGGCGTCGCCGAAGAGCGGGCAGGTAGAACGGTCGGTATAGTCGACGATCGACGACATCTTGTCGGCGCCCACGACGATGACCTTCTTGCTCGTGCCGGCCTCGATGAACTTCGCACCGGTGGTCAGGGCGAACAGGAAGCCGCTGCAAGCTGCCGAAACGTCGAACGCGAAGGCGTTCTTGCAGCCCGCCTGGTCGGCGATCAGGTTACCCGTCGAGGGGAAGAACATGTCGGGGGTCACCGTGGCGCAGATCACCACGTCGATCTCCATGGGGTCGACCCCTGTCTTATCCAACAAATTGATGACCGCGCGGGCGCCCATGTAGGAACTGCCGACGCCTTCGCCCTTGAGGATATGCCGCGTTTTGATACCCGTATGCGACATGATCCACTCGTCGTTGGTGTCGACCATCCGGCTTAATTCTTCGTTGGTGAGGATATATTCCGGAAGGTACTGTCCCACACCCGTAATAGCTGCTGTTATCTTACCCATTAGCTTTGACTTTTCGTGTTTTGGTTAATTTTGAAACGCACGTTGCAGTTTCGCTGTCAGATCGGCCTTGATGACCTGTTCGGTCGAAAGGATCATGCTCCGGATCGCCTGGGGCGAAGAGCATCCGTGACCGATGATGACGGGCGCGTTGACGCCCAGGACGGGCGTACCGCCCACGTTTTCGTAGTTCATGGCGTCCCAGAAGGCATTGCGGCAGCCCATGGCCATGTTGATGCGGTAGAGGCCCTCGGCCATTTTCAGAACCGTATTGCCGACGAATCCGTCGCAGACGATCACATCGGCGACCTTGGCCGAGAAGAGGTACGAAGCCTCGACGTTGCCCACGAAATTGATCCGCCCGTCCTCCCGGAGCAGTTCATAGGCAGCCTTGGTCTGGGCGTTGCCCTTGGTCTCCTCCTCGCCGATGTTGAGCACCGCCACACGCGGACGCTCGATGCCCAGCACCGCCTCGGCGTAAATCGAGCCGATCAAGCCGTACTGCGCCAGCACCTCGGGCTTGCAGTCCACATTCAGGCCCACGTCCAGCAGCAGCGCAGGACGCCCTGCGACGGTGGGAACGATGGACGAAATCGTGGGACGCACCACGCCCTCGATCGGTTTGACGGCATACATTGAACCGACCATCATGGCGCCGGTCGAACCCGCGCTCGCAAATCCGTCGATGGCACCTTTGGCCAGATGGCCGAACCCGACCGTGATGCTCGAATCCGCCTTGGCCTGGAAGGCCTTGGCCGGGTGGTCGCCCATCTCGATCACCTCGGTGGTCGCAACGATTCCGAACCGCTCGGCGGGACATCCCTCCGAAGCGAGCACGGACTTAATTTTCTCTTCATCGCCGAACAGCACGATACGGCTGTCCGACCCGATCGCATCGAGCGCCATGACGGCTCCCTTGACAGCCGCTTCGGGTGCGTAATCGCCGCCCATGGCATCTACACCAATCTTTATCATACTCGTACGAGTGTTGGTTGTTATCTTGTCCCGCTCCCGCCCCGGCCCCGGAGAACATGCGCAACCGGGGGGTCAGGCGCCCGGAAGGGAACCTTCATAAATTAAAAAAGAGGCACTCCCCGCGGGGATGCACTCTTTTGAGCGCCGGAATTATTCGGCAGCTTTCTTCTCGATAGCGAGCTTTCCGCGATAGAAGCCGCACTCGGGGCATACTCGGTGATAAAGCACCGCTGCGCCGCAGTTCGAGCAGGTAACCACCGTCGGAACGGTAGCCTTGTAGTTGGTTCTGCGCTTATCGCGTCGCGTCGACGAGACTTTGTGTTTAGGATGTGCCATTTTAAAATATAATTTATAAGTTTAAACGTATCTTTTCCGTGTTTATTTCGCGCCGCCGGGTTCTTCACCGTCTTCACCGTCCGCGCCTTCGGCCTCCATCCGCTCACGCAGAGCGGCCAGCTTGGCCCATTCGCCGTCGTTGTGCTCCCCGGCGCCTTCGGCCGCAGCCTCGATCGACGCGAACTCCCGGTCGGAAACGATCCGGAAGCGTTCGAGCATCTCGGGGTTGCACTCCCCCTCGGGATGCACCCGCTGGTAGGGCAGCGACAGCACGATGCTTTCGTAGATGTACTGCGCGAGTTCCACGCGGTCCTCGCCCGGCAGCATCCACATCACTTCGCCGTCGTATTCGTGCACCTCGTCGGAGAATTTCACCACCAGCTGCCCCTCGAAATCAATGGGCACGCGGCAATCCTCCAGGCAGCGGTCGCATTCGACGACGACATAGCCCGTGATCCCGACATCGAGCGTGAGCTGCTTCTCCGAGCGGTCCATACCGACCGAGACCTCACACCGTCCGTCCTTGATCTCCGTGCTTTCGAAGGCTTCGAACAACGACCCGTCGACCTCGAAACGGAAGTCGTGACGACCGTTTTTCAACCCTTTCCAGGCAATCGAATATCGTTGAGCTACCTCCATTTAAGCACATTTAGTGCGCAAAGTTACGAAAAAATAAGACATTTGCAAAGAAAACCACGAGTTTTAGCACTCCCGGACCGGCGGGGTGCAAATAAATTTGGCGTTGCACGACAGTTGTATTATTTTTACGGAAAAATAGTCCGCGCGCAGCCTGCCGAACCGATCCGGCGCCGCATCCGGCCCGCGCGGCCCCGGCAGAACATGGACGAAAAAGGATTTACAATCGAAGTCACGAGCCGCTACGAAGGGTGGTGGCGGTACAACGTAGCGCTGATGTGCGGCTGCTTCGACGACGCCGGCCGGCGCATCGGATTCGCCTCGTCGGCATCAACCGTGGCCGACGCCGGCTCGAACCTCCCCGAACGCCCCGCAGGCGTCGCGGCGGACCGCACGGCCACGCTGCAAACCATGCCGTGCGACCACCTCGTGCTCTACCTATATATAATTCCCCACACGCTGCCCGCGGGCAACGAAATCGACGCGAACAAGCCCTTCGGAATCGAGGTGAGGATTTCCTATGCCGGACGCCGTCTGCGCACCGAAAAGCGGGCGATCAACCAATGGTCGGGCGCCTCGGTCGAAATGCGGGTCGATTCGAAAAAATAGCCTTCCGGCCAATCCGGAAACCGATATAACGAAAAGAGGGAACCATCGCTGGCTCCCTCTTTCTCTATCGGACGGCTTTCGACTATTTGTTGTTGAAAGCGGCCATCTTCTCGATCAGCATGAGGACCTTGTTCGAATAGCCCCACTCGTTGTCGTACCACGAAACGACCTTCACGAAGGTATCCGTCAGTGCGATACCGGCAGCCTTGTCGAAGATCGACGTGCGGGCGTCGCCCAGGAAGTCCGACGAAACGACAGCCTCCTCGGTGTAACCCAGGATACCCTTCAGTTCGCCTTCCGAAGCCTCCTTCATGGCAGCGCAGATCTCGTCGTACTTGGCGGGCTTGGCCAGGTTTACGGTCAGGTCGACAACCGAAACGTCGAGGGTCGGAACACGCATCGACATACCGGTCAGCTTACCGTTCAGCTCGGGAATCACCTTGCCTACGGCCTTTGCAGCACCGGTCGACGAGGGGATGATGTTGCCCGAAGCGGCACGGCCGCCGCGCCAGTCCTTCATCGAGGGACCGTCGACGGTCTTCTGCGTTGCGGTGGTCGAGTGAACGGTGGTCATCAGACCGTCGGTGATGCCGAACTTGTCGTGCAGGACCTTGGCGATGGGGGCAAGGCAGTTGGTGGTGCACGATGCGTTCGAAACGATCGTCTGGCCCTTGTAGGTATCGGTGTTCACGCCGCATACGAACATCGGGGTGTCGTCCTTCGAGGGAGCCGACATAACGACGTACTTGGCGCCGGCTGCGATATGAGCCTCGGCCTTCTCCTTGGTGAGGAACAGACCCGTCGACTCTACCACGTACTCGGCGTTCACCTCGTTCCACTTCAGGTTTGCGGGGTCCTTCTCGGCGGTTACGCGGATAGCCTTGCCGTTCACGATCAGCTGGCTCTTCTCCACGTTGAAATCCACCGTACCGTCGAAGCGGCCGTGCATCGTGTCGTACTTCAGCATGTAAGCCATGTAGTCCACGGGAACCAGGTCGTTGATGCCCACCACTTCGATGTTGTCGTTCGTGCAAGCGGCACGGAACACCAGACGGCCGATACGACCGAAGCCGTTGATACCGATTTTAATAGTTGCCATAATAATTTGAATTATTTGTTAGTAAAAAATTGCGTTATTTTTTTAACAGCACAAAAGTACATACTTTATACAATTTACGCAAATAAAAAATTAAATTTTTTTACGAACCGCGGACGCACCCGTTTCCCGGCGCATCCCCTCTCGCCGGAAGCCGCCGCCGTCTTCCGGTGCACAACCCTGCGGAAGTCTACTGCGCAGCCTTTTTTGCGCGTTTGGCCATGGCCGAAGCGAAGACGAAATCGTTCAGTTCACGGTTGTCCGCATGCAGGATGTCGTCCTTCGTTCCCTCCCACCATTTACGGCCGTCGTGGATGTATACAATTTTCTCGCCGATCTCCATCACGGAGTTCATGTCGTGGGTGTTGATGATCGTCGTGATGCCGTACTCCTGGGTGATCTCGTGGATCAGGTTGTCGATGACGATCGAGGTCTGCGGATCGAGCCCCGAGTTGGGTTCGTCGCAGAACAGGTAACGGGGATTCATCACGATGGCCCGGGCGATGGCCACGCGCTTGATCATGCCGCCCGACAGTTCGGCCGGATAGAGTTCGCTGGCCCCGTCGAGCCGCACGCGCTGGAGACAGAAATTCACGCGCTCCATCTTCTCCCGCTCGCTCTGCGAGGTGAAGAGGTCGAGCGGCAGCTTGACGTTCTCCACGACGGTCGAGGAGTCCAGCAGCGCCCCGCCCTGGAAAATCATGCCGATGTCCTTGCGGATACTCTTGCGTTCCCGGAAACCGAGTTTCGAAAAGTTCACCTCGTCGTACCACACGTCGCCCGAATCGGGTTCGTGCAGCCCCACCAGCGTCTTGAGCAGCACGGTCTTCCCCGAGCCGCTGCGGCCGATGATGAGGTTCGTTTTTCCGGTCTCGAATTCGACCGAGATGTCGTCGAGCACCACCCGGCCGTCGAACGACTTGACGATATGTTCGGCGCGTATCATATGAGCAGGACTTGTGTCAGGATCAGGTCGAAAAGCAGAATCACCACGCAGCTGGCCACCACGGCGCGCGTCGAGGCCGTGCCGACCTCCAGCGAGTTGCCCCGGGCGTTGTAGCCGTAGAAGGCCGAGATCGAGGTGATGATGTAGGCGAAGAAGACGGTCTTGATCAGCGTGTAGGTGATCGAATAGGGCTTGAAATCCATCAGCAGGCCGTCGACGTAGTCGGCAGGGATCATGATGCCCGTCGCGGCGGCGATGAGGTATCCGCCCAGAATGCCGATCAGGATCGAGAGGATCGTCAGGAAGGGGAAGAAGACCATCGCGGCGACGATCTTCGGGAGGATGAGATACGAGGCGGAGTTGACGCCCATGATTTCGAGCGCGTCGATCTGTTCGGTGATGCGCATGGTCCCGATCTCCGAGGCGATCGACGAGCCGACCTTTCCGGCGAGAATCAGCGCCACGACCGCCGACGAGAATTCCAGGATCATCGTCTCGCGCGTGGCATAGCCCACCAGCGAACGGGGGATGAACGGCGAATCGAGGTTGATGCACATCTGCAGCGTGATGACCGCGCCGATGAAGACCGAGATGATGGCCGTCAGGCCGATCGAGTTGATGCCGAGCGACTCCATTTCGAAGATGATCCGCCGGCGGTAGATGGCAGCCTTCTCCGGACGGGAAAAGACCTTTCCCATCAGCATGAAATAGCGCCCTATGAGTTCGAAAATCTTCAACATGCTACTGCTTCTCCTCTTCGAAATCGACGTAGTCGCCCACGTCCTTCGACACGCGCTTCTCGGGCGTTGCCGGGGTTTTGTGCACCTTCACTTCGCCTTCGCGCGCCTTGCGCGGCTGCTCTGCAAAGGGCGAGCCGAAACCGCCGAAGCCCTTCGGTCCGGACTGCTGTCCGAAGCCTTCGCCGAACTGCTGCTCCATCTGCTTGCGGACCTTGTAGATCCGCCAGCGGAAAGCCAGCATCAGCACGACGACCAAAATAATAAGTCCCATAAGAAAATACAAGATAAACAGCGCGATGCCCTTGAGCAGTGCGGGGGCGCCGAGCGCCAGTATGACGATGAGGAGCGTCGTCAGCGGGTTGCGCTGCACGAAGCCCGCCAGGGAGTCGATGATTGCCAATATGAAATTCATTCCGATTTCGGTTTACATCTCCACAAAGGTATGGAAAATTATGCGTATTTCAATTAAATGTCGTAAATTTGGCGTCTGGAAACGAAAAACAAATCACAATCCCACATGTTAACTCCCCTCACCGCCATCTCGCCCGTCGACGGGCGTTACCGTAATAAAACGGAGAAATTAGCCGATTATTTTTCGGAGCAGGCCCTCATCCGCTACCGCATCCGCGTCGAAGTGGAGTACTTCATCGCCCTCGCGGAGCTGCCGCTGCCGCAGCTGGCCGGCATCGACCGCTCGAAATTCGCCGCCCTGCGCGCCCTGTACCTCGATTTCTCGGCCGCCGACGCCCAGCGCGTGAAGGAGATCGAGTCGGTGACCAACCACGACGTAAAGGCCGTCGAATACATCATCAAGGAGAAAATGGACACCCTGGGGCTCGAAGCCTACAAAGAGTTCGTGCACTTCGGCCTCACGTCGCAGGACATCAACAACACGGCCATTCCGCTCTCGCTGAAAGAGGCCATGACGGGGGTCTACTACCCCGCCGTCGAGGAGGTCCGCGATACCTTGGCGTCGTTCGCCGAGCAGTGGCGCGAGGTTCCGATGCTGGCGCGCACGCACGGGCAGCCCGCCTCGCCGACCTCGCTGGGCAAAGAGTTTTCGGTATTCGTCGAGCGGCTCGAAAAGCAGTCGGTCATGCTCCACGACATCGCCGTTCCGGCCAAGTTCGGCGGCGCCACGGGCAACTTCAACGCCCACCGGGCAGCCTACCCCGCCATCGACTGGGTGGTTTTCGCCAACCGGTTCGTGAACGAGACGCTGGGGCTTTGCCGCTCGCAGTACACCACGCAGATCGAACACTACGACAACCTGGCCGCCATCTTCGACAACATGAAGCGCATCGACACCATCCTCATCGACCTCTCGCGGGACATGTGGACCTATATTTCGATGGAGTACTTCAAACAGCAGATCAAGGCCGGGGAGGTCGGGTCGAGCGCCATGCCCCACAAGGTCAACCCCATCGACTTCGAAAACGCCGAGGGCAATTTCGGCATCGCCAACGCCGTTTTCGAGCACCTCGCCTCGAAGCTGCCCGTTTCGCGCCTCCAGCGCGACCTGACGGACTCGACCGTGCTGCGTAACATCGGCGTGCCGATGGCCCATGCGGTGATCGCCCTCAAATCGCTGCTCAAGGGACTGAACAAGGTGATCCTCAATCCCGAGGCGCTGGCGCGCGACCTGGAGAACAACTGGGCCGTGGTGGCCGAGGGCATCCAGACCATCCTGCGCCGCGAAGGCTTCCCGAAGCCCTACGAGGCTTTGAAGGCCCTGACGCGAACCAACGCCCACATCACCCGCGAGTCGATCGCGGCATTCATCGAAACGCTCGACGTCGCCGAATCGGTCAAGGAGGAGTTGCGCGCCCTCTCGCCCTCGACCTACACGGGCGTGTTCCGGTAGACCGGAACCGGCATCGGAAACAAAGGCAGGACCCGAAAGTGTCCTGCCTTTATTCATTCCAAACGGATCGTTACTCCTTGCAGCAACGCACCGTATAGCCATAGGAACGCTCCTTGTCCAGCTCATTATTGATCGAACCGCTGCTCGACAGTTTGCTGCGGAAGAAGAGGTAATAGGATTTGGCCGAAGAGGCTTCCACCGACCAGTAAGCCCCCGAACCGCCGGTCGAACTGCGCAGGCCCACGATGGCGCCCGAACTGTAATTGCGATAGCCCTGCGCCGGATACCAGGCCGTCCGTCCCCCGTGGGCGTAGGTCATACCGCAATTCGTTCCGTCCCATACCGAAACGCCGTCGATATACTGGCGGCCTGCAATCAGATCCTCCCATGCACCGGTTTCAGGAACCCTGTACCCCGGAGGGCAGGGGTCGTTGAGCGTTTTGGTCTCACCCCACAATGTCGCGTTCGGCGACGCGAGCCAGTTGTAGCCGTTTCCGACCTTATTGTTGTAGAACGTCATGGGATTGGCGGCAGCCCCGTCGGTCGTCGTCGCACTCTTGCTGAAATTCCACCCCAGCGCCGGATAAGCGGGATTCACCGCCGTGCCGTTCTTCGCCTCGAGAAACGCATTGGCCGAAGTTTCCGTTTTCTCGCCCCCGTAGAACGGGTCCTTACGCCCCCACTGGTAATACATGCCGTAAGCGTCCGTGCCGCCTGCGGTCGCACCTACGGCGCCCAGGTTGCGGTCCATGAAGACCGTCCCGTTCCCGTAGGCCATCGTCTGCGGAGCGTCGGTCACCCAGATATGCCAGCTCCAGACGACCCTGCCGTCCTGCATCAGCGCGACCAGCGCATTGCCCTTGCCTTCGCCGACCGTGAAGGAGATGTCACCGGAGACCTTGTCGAGGGCGATTCCCGAAACAAGTCCTTCGGAATCGGTCCACAGCCAGTCGGCCGTCATGTCATCCGCCAGTTCGATCGCCGGCTCGAAACCGACTCCTTCGCCGGCGCCGTTTCCGCGCACCCGGGCATTGAAAACGTAACTCCCGGGAGCCGAAACCACATAGCAGTTGGCCGTCCCCGCAGCGCTCAGGTCATTGATCTGCGCCGCCGAAAGCGTCCCGCCGTCCGTCAGCGCGATTTCCACCCGGCCGTTTTCAGCCTTTACCGACCGGAACAACTCCACGCACTCGTCACCGGTGGCCTCGACCGGATTTCCGGAGGCGTCCCCGATCTGCCACGGCGTCACGGCGGCGTCCGTCGTCACGGTCCAGAGGCCCTTGTCATCGCGTCCCATGACGGGAACAGGTCCCGAGACGGGCATCTTTTCGCCGGAAGCGTCTTTCAGCCACGGTGCATCCTTTTCCGCGGCGAGCGTCCAGTAATACGCGTCCCCTTCGGCCGCAATGCCGATCAGCGGCGCTTCCGCAGCCTCCGCACGGCAGGCTACCGTCACTTCGGTCCCGTCGCGGAACGTGAGCCGTACGCCCTTTTCGGTCTCGGCCAGCGACCGCACTTCCGACTGCGACACGGCTCCGGCCAGCGCTTTCAGCGAGACCAGACCCGCATTCAGGTCCTCGATCTTTTGCAACAGTTCGGCCGAAGGAGGGGGAACGGGTTTGTCTCCGTCCGGGTCCGAGGCCCCGGATTCGCTCTTGCAGCCGCCGAGTAGCAGCGCCCAGGTGCAGATCACAAGTAATTTTTTCATCATGCTTCGTTTTTTAGTTAATGGTTCCATCTGTTCTGTCCCGTCCGTAACGGACAGACTTCACGGAGAATACCGCACAGGCAAAAACAGGCATGACCACCCGGCAAAGCATGGCGACGACTTCCTCATCCGACCGTAAAAAAGTCTGTCCGAAGAGGTTCGCAGCAACAGGAAAAAGAGGGCCGAAGCAAATAAGGACGCACGGAAAAACCGCCGGCGGCGACTTCAGGCACTCCCTTTCTCCGCAGGAGCAAACACCCTATCGCGCAAGGCAGGTCTTCTGACTTGTCCCCCGGGGCGGCGCCTTCCCGGTCCAGGAGGACCAGTGGCTCAAGAATGCCGCAACGAAAAAGCCCTTTCGGGCGGGACTCACAGCAGCGGGAACTGTTGCCGATTCACACGGCATTCCCTTTTAATTCCCCTCCACGGGGAAACCATTGCACGGCAAAGGTACGCTTTTATCGGCAGGAAGCAAGCGATTCGGCGGAATATTTCCGCCGAACGCGCCCCGCGGTTCAGCGCCGCGGGGCGTTCCGGCCACGATGCGCCCTTTTCCGGCGGACGGCGCGCGACTTTGGCACGCGCTTTGTACTTATTTCAGTCAACTGCGGCACAGCAACCGCAGTGAGGTTTCTTCATTTATTTAAGTTTGGGTTAGTAGTTTTAGGAGGGCAACCTCCTGGGGGCAGCAGGCAATCGTGAGATTCCCTGCTGTTTTTTTATCCCCGGAGGCTCTCACTAACCGAACAGATCGTTGAGCACGGCGGCCAGACGGTACGACGCCAGGATCAGCTGGCGTTCGGGCAGCAGGTAGGTGTCCATCACGAACTGCTTGTCGTAGGTCTCGTCGGCCCGCTGCCAGTCGTAGATCACCCGGCAGGCGACGGCCGTTTCGTGCAGCCACTCGCGGGGCGTACCCTTGGCCATCGCAGCCTTTTCACGTTTGGAGAAGGTATCCAGCAGCAGTCGGTACTCGCTGTAACTCCAGCCGTGTGCGCCGTCCAGCACGCCCCAGTCCCACATCGCGTGGTAGGACATCTTTTTCCCGTTGAGGTCCGCACGGCCGCTCTTGCAACCGGGATACTTGACGTGCGAGGGGCAGTGCATGTCGCCCACGATGTGAATGACATACATCAGGTTCAGCCGCACGAGCGAGTCGCTCATGTTCCGGTAGTCCTTCAGCCGCTCGACGGCGCGCATCAGCTCCACGACACAGTTGGTCTTTCCCTTGCGCAGCGTGTCGACCAGCTGCATGTCGGCATCCACGTAGCTCACGTGCTCGACGTCGCGGAATTCTGGCGTGCTGCGGTACTTGTCCATCCACGAAGCGTAGTAGACGATCGAATGTTCGAGGTAGCGGGCGATGTTCTTTTTCGCCCGGGGCGTCAGGTTGCATTCGGCGATGTAGGCGATGGCATCGTGGCGCGTGCGGTCCCACGCCTGCGACGGCAGCGCCGCGCAGAACATGAGGACCAGCAGGAACAGTTTCATTTTTTTCATCGGTTCTAACGGTTAACGGGTTAACGATTCAGCGCGGAAGTTATCGAACTGCACGCGGTTTTTGCTTTTGGTTGCCGGGGCGAACACGAAGCGGGTCGTGGCGTCGGCCCCCGTGACGGTGAAGGAGAATCCCTCCCAGGCGTTGCCGCGCGACAGCGGGAACGAGAGGACCCCGTTTTGGGCGCCCTCGATGCTTCCCGCCCCCTGGATGCTGACCGTCAGCGTTCTGTTCGTATCGGCAGCACCGGAGAAATACTGAAAGAAATAGGTGGCGTCGAAGCTGACCTTCACGTCGTCCGTACCGGCGATGTCCGTGAGCGCCGGAGAGATCAGCCGGCCCAATGCCGACGACGAATTGAGGTGGATATAACCCGGACGGGTGTAGACGCTCTTGTTGGCGGTGTCGTAATCCCAGCCGTTGAGGGACACGGTCCCCTCGTTTTTCAGCAGGTCGAAGCGGATCATTTTGTCGACCGTGCAATAGGTATTGATCCAGTCGGTGTTGGTCGCCAGCAGTTCGCTGCCGCTCCAGGGGTCGGCCCAGGAGAAATCGTCCTGGAAATAGACCGTGGACGACGACGGCACGACGTCGGCCCGGACGGCTTCGGAGGACTCCGACGAAAGGAAGGTCTGCGGAATCTCCTCCTTCGAACTGTTGTAGTTCATGTGGTTGGCCACCACGCGGAAGTTGAAATAGGGGTAATTCCCCAGGCTCTTTCCGGCCAGTCCGCCGACATGCACATGAGGCTCCCACGTCTTGCCCGTGGCGACGGTTCGTCCGTTGGGCAGTTCCACGAAATAAGTGTAGTCCGTGGCATCGGGCACTCCGTTCCACGCGGCCTCGAACCCGTAGGCGCTGTTGGCCGAGACCGTCACGCCGGAGGGCGTCGCCAGCCGGGGCAGACCGCCTCCCGACGACTCCACCTCGCCCTCGGCGGGTTCGCTCCAGGGCGACTCCTTGTAGGTCTTGTCGCCCTCGGCCGGCAGGGCACGCACCATGAGGCGTGCGGAGGTCCCGGCCTCCAGTCCGGAGAACCCGACCGACGTATCGGGGGTCCTGCCGCTGCGCGAAGCGACCACCTCGCCGCAGTTGAGGCAGGTGTAGGAATATTCGTACTCCGCGGCGTCGGCGACTCCGGTCCACGTAAACCGCACGGAACTCTCGGTGGCGGCAGCCCGGTCGAACGTCACCACGGGGGCCGGCAGCGGCATCAGTTCGACGGAAGGCTGGTCGTCAGGACCGGCCTTGACGATCTGCACGTCGTCCAGGAACCAGCGGTTGGCCTTGGTCTCCTCGACCGATTCGAAGACCAGCTGCGTGGCATTGGTCGCGCCGTAGACGAGCAGCGTTTTCTCCTCCCACTCGACCGGCCGTTCGGTCTGCATGACAAAGACTTTCCCGGTCGACACGTCGTCGTTGATCGTGCCCGGACCGATCACGCGGACCTGCATGGTCGAGGGGTCCCACTTACCGTTGGCGGCTACATAGATGCAGCACTTGAAGGAGACCTTGAGCGTCGAGGCGCAATTCTTCTTGATGTCCAGCGCGGGCGTCACCAAGCCTCCGCCGCAGCCCGCCGCATTGGAACCGCGGCCCATCTTCACATAGCCGATGCGCAGGTAAACGCGCTCCTTGAGCTTGTTGTCATCGGTTTTCCAGCCCGAGCCGACGAGAGCGTCGTAGGCCTCCTGCCCGTGGCTGGCTACGGTTATGCCGTTCCAGTAGGTTTCGGCCGTCAGCGGCGTGGGATAGGTCCCGATGTAGTCGGTTCCGCCGTACACGTCGGTCACCCACGAGAAATCGTCGCCGAAATAGAGGTGGCCAGGCTCCTCGCCGTCGTCGCCGCCGACCTGGAAAACGACCTCCTCGCCTTCGCCGACATTGCCCTCATAAAGCCGGAAATCGTCGATCCGGCAGCCGCCCGCCGGAGCCTCGATCCGAAAATCGAGCGTGGGGGTATCTTCGCCGACCCGGAAACGCGCCTGCACCTCCCGCCACGCACCCGTGCCGTCGGTCACTTCGTATTGCAGAGGAACCCGTTCGTCACCGCCGTTGCCGATCAGCACCCGGAACCGTTCGGGCTGAAGGTCGCCGTCGGGAGCCAGCACGCCGATCTTCAGCCGGAAATAGGCGTCTCCTTTTGTGGCCACGCCATCGACCGAAAACGACGGCACGACAGCCACACCCCCCGCTTCAGGAGCCGCCGGAACGTCCAGCAGGACATTGTTGCCGCCCGAGGCCCCGTCGTAGCCCGACGAAGGGCTGTCGGCCGACACGAAGGCGTTCACCCCGGAGAACCCGACGGCCGTGGTTCCGACGCCGTCGGCCTCCCAGGCCGCATAGCCGCCCACGGCGACCGGCTCCGCAACAGCCGAGTTCCCGGCCCCGGTGCGGACGTAGCGGATCAGTTCGTCATACGCCCCCTGCGTTACCTCGATCTGTGCGGTAACGCCGTCCAGCGAGTCGAAATGCAGCGTCGCCGAGCGCCGCGCCCCCGCATTGAGGGCTGCGGTGACCTTCACCGTCTGGTTGCCGTAAGCCGCACGGGGCGTGACGGTCAGCCAGTCGGTCTGCTCGTCGAGGTTGATCACCCAGTAGACGTTCGACATGACCTCGAACGTAACGTCGCCGCCCTCGTAGGTCATTCCGCGCTTGTTGGCGCTGACCGAGGTGGCATTGAGCGCGAGGGTCCCCTCCCGGGTTTCGTCCGTACTGCAGGCCCCCGCGACTAATGCCGCGAGTACCGGCAGCCATAATCCGTATTTTTTCATGGTCTTCGTTTTTCAGGTTATTTCATGCTCTTCACATAGGCTTTCGGACGCTGCATCCGCTCGGAGTAGACGTTGCCGAAACGATCGGTGACGGTGATTTCGAGTTCCGACGAGGCTGACGAGGCGGTCGCGCTGAACATGTGCGACGAACAGCACGACGCCCAGTCGGAGTTGGCCTCGTATTTCGCCTCCACGCGGGGGATGTCGAAGGTGATCGTGTGCAGCGGGTCGCGGTCGAAGACGCGCGTCACCGGCAGCGGCACGCCGTTCTCCTTCACCTCGACCGTCCACGCGGGATCGTAGTTCCAGACGTTGACATACACTACGTTCTCGCCCACCGTTCCGTAATCGTCGCCGTCGTTCCTGCGGCTGGAGTACTGCTTGAGGTAGGATTTGTAGACGTTGTTGTCGAGGTGCTTCTTCACGGTGTTCATGTCGTAGGTGCGGAACTGATAGCCGGCCGGTTCGCCGATACCCTTGTAACTCCACTTCACGTCGGTCGCGTTGACGGTATAGATTCCGTAGCCGGCGGGCGACCCGTCGACACAGACGGCCCGGTCGGAGAAGTAGGAACTCCACCACCACGTTTCGCACACGGCGGCCGTGTTGTGCTCGATCACCCGGTCGTTGATGACCATCGTGGCGTTGTGGTGCGTGTGCCCTGTCATGAAATGGACCTCGGAGAACTCCTTCACGGCGTTCAGCAGCGCCGCGGTCCCGCCCGTGGCGCTCGACATCTTGACCGTATTGGCAAACGAAGCGTTGTAATTCTCGTGGAGCTGGACGTGCAGGCAGATCACCAGCGGCGCCGTCTTGTCCGCGACGGCGGCCAGGTCCTCGGCCAGCCACTCCATCTGCGCCAGCGACACGACACGGTTGTAGTCGCGGTTGCCCAGGACGCCGTCCTTGCCGCCCGTGTTGATCCAGTCGATGTCGTCGAGCACCACGTAGTGCACCTGCCCGAGATTGAACGAATAGTAGTTCGGGCCCAGCGTTTTGCAATAGGGAAGCTGTCCCGGGGCGTCGCCCTGCACGTAGGGATCGTTGTCGTGGTTGCCCATGGCGTGGAACACGGGGACGGTATAGCCGCTCTGCGAGAGCAGCTGCCGGTAATGCGTAAGCCCGAAATTCCGGTCGTACCAGTAGCGGTCCCAGGTCATGTCTCCCGCCATCAGGCAGAAGACCGGCACGGAACTGGCGTCGGCGAAAGCCTGCGTCTCGGCGAGGAAGCCGTTCCGGAAATTACGCAGGTCGTTCTGCTTGTCGGCCAGGTGCAGGTCGGCGCCCAACAGCATGACGTGATTTTCGGTATCGGCGCGCACCAGTTCGAAGTTGTGCGTCTCGCACGTCTCCGCTCCGGCCGTCAGCCCGGCCCAGAAGCCCATCATGTCGTTGTCCAGCGCGGCGGGCAGGTAACCCGACGGAATGGTGATGAAGACGTAGCCCAGCGTCTTGAGCGACGGCATCCAGTAGTAGCCGTCGGCATCGGTGACGACCGTTTGCAGACCGTCCGACACACGGACTCCCGGCACGCCTTTGCCGCCGCAGTAGACGATACCCTTGAGGTTCATCCCCTCCTTGTCGGGAACCTCCTGATCGGTGGTAAGGTAGACCTTCACCGAGGCGACGTATTGTTCCTGCGCACCGCGGACCACGTAGACCTCGTAGCTTTCCCGGGCGATCCCCGCAGGTATCACCACACGGGCCGTCTTGACCGTGACGTCGCTCACAGGCATATCGAGCGCAGCGGCAGCGGAGCGGAACGAAACCACGTCGCCCGCCTCGAACCCCGCGCCCTGCAGAGTCAGCTTCTGCCCGGCGTACACGCTCATCACGGGCGCGAGGTAGAGGTTGCGCACCAGCCGCTCGGGCTGCACGAACTCCCGGGGATCGCTCTCCGAGCACCCTGCCGCGAGCAGGAAGCCCGCGAGCAGGACGAAGAGCGTTTTCAGTTTATATTGCCATATTTTCATCGTTCGGAATTTTTACGGTTTATAAATCGAGGCACGACATGCGTACGACACCTATGCGGCTGGTTCCCGAAGCGGAGTTCTCCGTGTCGCTGGCGTTGCGCGGGCGCGTCGCCCGCAGACGGATCGAGAAACCCTCGCGGTCCTTCAGCTCGTCGGGCAGTACGAAGAGGTATTCGGGCGCCGCGATGCAGCTGTGCCAGTTCGAGGCCACGTATTCGTTGCCGATCGGCGTCCACGTCTTCGCATCGTCCGTCTCGGCCCACTCCATCTGGAAGTACATCGGGCCGGAGGTGTTGCTCGACGCCGTGAACTGGAGCGAAATCTGCCCCGTGAAGCCCTTCGTCGTGAGGTCCGAGAGAATCCAGCAACAGCCCTCCGTATCGCTGTGGACGGCCGCGGTGTTTTTCCACCACCCCTGGGCCATCAGGGCGATGTACTGCACGCCCTTGGTGTTGCCGTAGGCCGGAAGCCAGAGGCTCTTCTCCGCATCCCACGTCGCCGGGGCGCAGCGGGCGTGGGCCCACGCCAGATACATCTGCTGCGTGTTGCCCGAGGTCGACCCGAGCACTTCGACGCCGACCGAATGCTTCAGCTGTCCCCGTCCGACGGAGGCCGTGACGGTCTGCATGGCGCCCTTGTTGTCGGTCCACGGGCCGATCTGCATGACGGTCTTCGAAAGGCGGCTCGCGGCGGGGGTCTCGAAGTTCGTGACGTCCGACTCGCGGCGGATGCGCACGCACCAGCTCTCGACGGGACGGCGCATCTCGTCGCGGCCGTCGTACATGTCGCACTTGTAGCGTTTATTGACGATGCCCGTGACGTCGCCCGCTCCTTCGGGAATCATCGAAAGCGCCCGCTCGGTGAACGACCACGTGGTATAGAGCTTGGCCGTATGGCCCTTCGCGTCGCGCAGGTAGTGACCGTACTCGATCGTCAGGTCGTTGTAGTCCGCCGACGCCTGGTAGGCGGCACCCTGCCTGATACCCAGGTAAGTGACCCCCTCGTTGATGTTGACCAGCGTGCCGTAGGGCAGCGCGAATTCCACGTTTCGCAGCGTCACGAGGCGGTTCTCGTACTCCGGCAGCCGGGTCAGATCGTCGATCACGACCGGTTCGACGGGCGTTCCCGCCGCGGCGCTCTGCACGGCCGTCGACGAAAGGCCAGCGATCTTCAGTCCGTTGGTATAGACGTCGCGCTCGATATGCTGTCCGTACATGTGGACCGTCACAACCTGATTCAGGTCGTAGAGGTTGTCCGCCTCGTCGTCGAACTCAATCCACAGGCCCGCGGTCTCGTCCTGAATGAACATCGTGTTGTTCACATGCGTGCCGCCGCCCGGCGAATAGGCCACGGGATAGTTGCGCGTCGCGCGGTCGCTGATCACGCTGCCCTCCACGTAGACGTTGCGCGCGATCTTGCCCTCGCCCATCGCCAGCAGTTCGGCGATCGTGACCTTTTCGGCCTCCTCGAAGGCGCTCGACATGTCGGGCTGCGTGACGGTAAACACGCACGACACCGAAGTCCCGTAAGCCGCGATACGCACCCGGGCCTCCCGCGGTTCGGAACCCGGGTTCGCGGCGCAGACGAAGGTCTGACTCGTAGGCGTGAACTCCCCGACGGTGATCCACGAGGCATCGGCCGGATCGACCAGTTCGGCCACCCAGTCGATATTCGCCTCGACCCCCACGGTGAAGGTCTCACCCTTGGCCGAGACGGTCCTACCCGACTCCTTGACGTTGACCGTCAGCGTCGGCTCGGCGCCCGTCTGGCTGAAACGGATCGTCGCCACCGGCTCCCCGTCGACCACGACGTTCAGCGTTCCGTGACGCTGGTAGGCCGTCTTGTTCTTGGCGACCATCGCCGAGAAGCGGGCGTCGCCGACACCCTCCGTCGGCCAGAAGGAGAGCCATTCGAGGTCCTCTTCGTAGGTCGGGACGAGTTTCCAGCTGCCGTAGTTGGAATACATCAGGAAATCCTGCGTGCCGCCCGCCGTATCGAACGACACCTCCCGGATGCCGTTCCGGTCGTTATCGAGAATGCAGACATATTTTTCCTGCGTCTCGTCCTTCTCGCACGACGTGCCGAGCGCCGCCGAAACCACGGCGGCCGCGGCAGCAGCAAAGGCGCAGAGACGCGCTATCATCGTTTTCATAGTCCTGTCTTTTTTCGGTTATCTGATTCCTTTGTCGACGGCCGCCTTGCTCCACCAGACGGGGGTTTTCATGTCGTCGGCACCGCCGTAGTAGCTCCTCAACCGCTCCACGGCCGCATTGTAGTTGTTCTTGTTGGTTTCCACGGTGTTGGTCGGATAGACCAGCCGGGTGGGCAGGATGTGGTCGTTGAACGTGCCGCTGCCGATCTCGAGCGTGGGATAGCCCGTACGCCGGTACTCGGCCCACGCCTCGTAGCCGACCCAGAACAAGGCCACGTATTTCTGGTCGATGATCGTTTCGAGCGTCCCGTCGTAGGGCACGTTCGCCAGGAAATTCTCGATCACCACGTCGGGAATGGTCAGCGACTCGGCAACCCCGTCCCAATATTTGACCGAAGCGCGGATGGCGTTGCGGTAGTAGGTCCCGGCATCGCCCGCAATCCATCCGCGCTGCATCGCCTCGGCGAAAATGAACAGCACCTCGTCGTATTTCATCAGCGCATAGGGCGAACCGTACTCCCCGAGCGTGGCCTTGTTGAGGTTGGCGATGCCCGTGAAATCGGCGTCCTGCGCCTCGATGCCGCTCTGTCCGCCCTTCCAGCCCTCGGCGCCCGACGGCTGGAGGAACCAGATGCCGATACGCGGGTCGCCCGACTTGTCCATCATGCCGATAATCTGCTCGGCCGGCCGGCGGCCCGTCGAGGTGGTGAACTGCGTGTTGAGTTTCGTGCCCCAGTAGTTGACGAAAGGCTCCACCTCGTCGTAACGCATCTCGGCATTGTCCTCATTGCCCGTGAAGACGGGGTATTTGTCGGGGTTGTCGAACACCTCGGCGATCTTCGCGGCCACGCCCACTGCGGCGTTGCGATTACTCAGGCGCATCAGCAGTCGCAGGTAGAGCGAATTGTTGAACTTGCGCCACTTCGTGAGGTCGCCCTTGTAAAGCAGGTCGCGCGTCGCGCTGGACAACGCCACCGAATTGTCGTAGAGCGAATTGGCTCGTTCCAGATCGGCGAGCAACGACCGGTAGACCTGCTCCTGCGTATCGAAAACGGGCTGCTTGACATTCTCCGACGGACCTTTGAAGGCCTCCGAACAGGGCACGTCGCCGAACAGGTCGGCGATGTTCTGCAGAAAGAGCGTACGCAGCGTCAGGGCGATCGCCTCGTAATTGGGGTCTTCCTTGCGGATGGCCAGCTGGCGCATGTGGTCGGCGTTGGCCGCCTGCTTGTAGAGGTTGCTCCACGCCGAGGCGCCAACCGAGTTTTCAACCACATAGCGATGGTAGGTGTTGTTGCCCGACCCGGCGATGGTGTACTGGATCAGCTCGCCGTTGAGCTGCCACGTACGGTAGAGGAACACCTCGGTCCCCGAGTAGAGCAGTTCCTGAATCATGCCCGCAGGCGCGATCTTCCACAGGTCCATCTCATTGGGATTGGTGTTGTATTCGTCGAAGTTGGCCGTGCAGGCGCCCGCCCCGGCGAGCAGGAGGGCTGCGATAAGGATATGTTTCAGCTTTTTCATGGTTGGGTCTGTTTTAGAATCCGAGTTTCAGGCTGAATCCGTAGGAACGGGTCATCGGATAGGCGCCCGTCTCCACGCCGCGGTAGAGCGACGAGCCGGAGAGCGAGGCCACCTCGGGGTCGAACTGCGGGAAATTGGTGATGCAGAACACATTGGTCACGAAAAACGACAGCGAAACGTTCTGGAACACCTTTGTCTTGGCGCACAGGCTCCGGGGCAGCAGGTATTCGACCCGCAGCTCCTTGAGTTTCAGGTACGAGGTGTCGAAGACGTTCGATTCGGTATTGCCGCGCGGGTAGATGACCGTGTTGTAATAGTCGACCGCATCGGTGGTGATGGTACTGTTCGGGGAGTAGACGCCGTCGGCGGAGACGTTGACACCCGGATGGACCAGACCGTCGTAACGGCCTTCGAGCGAGTTGGTCAGCTTGCCCATGTAGGAGAGGATCGAGTTGGTCAGCGAATAAGCCCTGCCGCCGTACGACGCGGCGAACGACGCCGTGAGAGTCAGCCCCTTGTAACGCAGCGAGGTCGTCAGTCCGGCCTTCCACTGGGGATAGATGCTGCCCAGATCCTTCAGGTTCGTGGCGTCGAGCACCGGGTTTCCGGTCGCGGCGTCGACGATGTGCTGTCCCGAGCAATCGACCTTCCTGCCGTCGGCGTCGTAATAGAAGGCCCCTTCGGGAGCCGTCTGGAGTCCGTAGCCATAGATGCGGCCCAGCTCGCCGCCCGGATAGGCGTAGATGAAAACTTTGCTGCCGATGGTGTTGCTGGCGTTGAGCTGCCAGACGTTGACGCCCGGGGCCAGTTCGACCAGTTCGTTCCAGTTCTTCGACCAGTTGACGTCGATGTCCCAGCGCCAGTTCTTGGCCGACACGGGCCGGAAACGCGCGGCGAGTTCGATACCCCGGTTGCGCACGCAGCCCGCGTTAATGACCATCGACGAGGCTCCGGTGGCCCAGTCGGAGGGCACGTTGATGATCTGGTTGGTGGTCTCCGAATCGTAGTAGGCGAAGTCGAACGATACGCGGTTCTGAAGGAAGTGGCCTTCGAAACCCAGCTCCCAGCTCTCGACGTTCTCGGGTTTGAGCGTGTAGTTCTTCGTCGAGCCGGGCAGCCCGTAGGCCCCGGTGAACACCGACGAATTGGCATAGGCTCCCCACAGCTGGTAAGGCTCGGTGTCGTTACCCACGTTGGCCCACGACCCGCGGACCTTGAGCATGTCGATCCACTTGGCCTTGTCATGCAGTTTGAACACCTCGTCGAGCAGCACGCTGGCGCTCACCGATGGGTAGAAGTAAGAGTTGTAGCCCGGAGCCAGCGTCGACGACCAGTCGTTGCGGCCCGTCACGTCGAGAAAGAGCATGTCGCGCCAGCCGAGCGAGACAAGCCCGTAAAACGAATTGATCGACTTGGTCTTGCGCGTATTGGCAAAGTCGAGCGTGCCGTTGACGTTCTGCAGGATAAAGACGTTCGGTTCTTCGAGCATGTTGGCCGTCTGACGGGAGTTGTGGTACTTGTAGAGCATGTTGTTGCCGCCAAGCGAGGCGTTGAGCGACAGTTGACCGAAAGTGTCGTGGTAGCTCACCAGAAAATCATTGTTGAGTTCCATGCTGCGGATCGTCTGCTCGCGGTACATGCCGTCGAGATAGGCGTGAGTGTACTGCGGTTTGCATTGAGTGCGGAAATCGCTGCTGAAATCGAGTCCCGAACGCAGCGTCACCGAGAGCCTGCCGGGAATGATGTGCCCCGTCACGCTGGCGTTGCCGTAGACCCGGTCGCGGGACTGGGTGTTCAGGCAGTCGTAGACGATGAAATAGGGGTTGTCCATCGAGCCGTTGATCAGCTTTACGGAGGTATCGACTCCCGAATAGTAATCGATCAGGCGGCCGCTCTTCCACTCGTTGTAGGCGTCGCGGGCCGAGGCGCTCACGGGCTGCCACAGCAGGGTCTTCAGGGGCGACGAGTTGCTGTATCCGCCTACCGGCAGATTGTCCGAATTCTTGCGGTAGTAGTTGAGCTTCACGCCCGCCTCGATGTACTTGTTACGCTTGCTGACGGCCGAGACGCCGAAATTCTGCGTCGTGAAGCCCGTATTGGGCACGATCCAGTCGTTGCGCGTGTCCTTGATCGAGACGCGCAACGACGATCCGTGGCCGTCGCTGGCATCCACGGCCAGGCTGTTGGTGTAGGTCACGCCGGTCTGGAAAAAGCCCTTGTACCAGTCGTAGACCTTGTAGGGCATGCGCGTGTAGGTATCCGTGGCCGGATCGTACGAAGCATACATGTAGCGCATCTGCCCCTGAATCTTTTCGCCGAACTGGTAACGCGAAGCGAAGGCGTTGACCTTCTTTCCCGTGTCGGAATGATCGGCGTCGACCGTGTAGAACGAATATTCGTCGGGATTCAGGCCGTTGGTCATGTGGCCGTTGTTGATCGTGGTTTTGCGGTAGTCGCCCGCACCGTACTCATACTGGAAATCGGGCCAGTAACCCGCCTTGTCGAAGGTCACCGAGGTCGTGAACGTCACGCCCAGCCCCTTCTGCTTGCGGCCCGACTTGGTGGTGATGATGACGGCGCCGTTGGCCGCGCGCGATCCGTAGAGAGCCGTGGCCGCAGGACCTTTGAGCACAGAGATCGACTCCACGTCGTCGGGGTTGATGTCTCCGGCGCCGTTGCCGTAGTCGATCGGGGCGTCGTTAGACTCGTAGGAACCCGACGATGAGTTGGAGTCCATGCCGCTGCCGATGGGCACGCCGTCGACCACGAACAGGGCCGTGTTGTTGTTATACGAGAGCGAGCCTTCGCCGCGCAGCGTCACGCGGACCGAACCGCCGGGACCGGCCGACGACTGATCGAGGTTCAGGCCCGCGACCTTGCCGGCCATGCCGCTCAGCCAGTTGCCGCTGGCATTGTTGGTGATGTCGTCGGAACCGATCTTCGAAACGGCATAGCCGAGGCTCTTCTCCTTGCGGGTGATGCCGAGGGCCGTTACCACCACATCCTCGATGCTGTTGGCCGCGGCCCGGAGCCGGAAGTCGATGCGCGTACGGGCGTTCACCGCCTCGGTCACCGCATCGTAGCCCAGGTAGGAGCAGACGATCCGACCGTTCGCCGGAACGTTCAGCGCATATTCGCCGTTGACACCCGTGCTCGTCCCGAGGGTCGTGCCCTCGACGATCAGTGTCGCGCCGATCAGCGGCACGCCGTCGGTGTCGCGCACCGTACCGGTTATTTTCACGTCGGGCCGCGACTTGCCGGCTGCCCTGCGCACCAGCACGACCTGTGCGCCCCGCACCGAGACCGCCACCTCGGGAATCGCCTGCGCGATGACCGTTTCGACGGAAGCATCGGTGACGTCGAGCGAGACCCGGCGGGAGGTGTCGAAGTCCGAATTGTTGTACACGAACGTGTATCGGCTCTGTTTCTCGATCGTTTGCAGCAGCTCTTTGACCGTGATATTCTTTACGTTAAGGGTCAGTTTCCCGTCGCGCGAGGGGGGGGGGTACTGCAAGGGCGGCGGTAGCGACGGCCAGAGCCAGCAGAACCGATAGGATGCGTCGCAGACCGCAACGGGCGCAATACGCCCGTTTCTGAAAGGAAGTTTGAAGTTTCAAGGCAATAAGTTTTTTGGGATGCACGAAAAAAAGGATTCACACGGGCCGGGCAACCGTAGGTTGCGGCCGCAAAAAAGCCCTAATAATCGGGAATCGGAATGCGTAAAGGTTTCACCATAGGAATTGAAGTTTTGAGGTTGATTTACATATTATATTGAATATCAATATATTACATTTCAATGACAAAAAAGTTATCCCCTCGGTGCCCCGATGGAGGCATCGCTCGAAACGGTCTATTTGCGTGTTATGAAAATCGTTCCTCCGGAAGATTCGTAACGGATCGGAACCACCAGCGCGATGGCGTCCAAAATCTCCTCGATCGGCTCGCTGCGCAGCGAAAGCGTCAGCCTCGCCCCGAGTCCGACATCGTCTGCGATGTCGAACTCGACGTTGTATCGGTGTTCGAGATTGACGAAAATATCGTCGAGGCGCATCTCATCGAGTTTCTGTGTCTCGAACATCCATTTGTTGTAATTATCGGCATCGACGGTCTGGTAGTCGATCTTCTTCGAATTGCGGTAGGCGACCAGCCGTTCGTCGGGACAGAGCGTAACGGGCAGTTGTCCGGCGCAGGTAGCCTTGACCGAACCGGAAACGAGCACTACCTCGGCATAATCCAGATGCTCGTAGCATTTCAGGTCGAAAACCGTCCCCAGCACCTCGACCTCCATCAGCGAAGTCCGGACGCGGAACGGTTTCGAAGCGTCGTGCACGACGTTGAAGAGCGCCTCGCCTTCGAGCCGTACGCCGCGCAGGTCGCCGTCGAACGATTCGGGATAATAGAGGCGGCTGTCGTAGTTGAGCCAGACCTGCGTGCCGTCGGGCAGCACGAAACGCCCCTTGCTGTCCTCGCCCGTAACCACAAAGACCCCGTTCTCGGGCTTCAGAAGCATTCTTGCGCCGAGTGCGCCGAATCCCAGCGCCGCACAGCAGACGGCGGCGACGGCCGCCATGCGCCGCCACGAAGCGGCCAGGCGCGCGAGACGGCCCGTTTTCGGGGCCGGGACCGGAGAAACTTCGGGCATCGACCGCATCAGCCATTCGAACGACTGCTCATACGCGGCTCCGTTCACCGGGCCGAGCTTCGCGGAGTTCCACTCCTCAAGCAGCTGTTCCTCCGCGACCCCGTCGCCCGCATGTTCGTCCAGCCAGCAGCGGAACTGCTCCTGCACCTCGGCGGGCATGTCGTTGTTCGCGAAATCGGAAACGATGTCTCTGGTCTTCTTCGTCATGGTCTTTTCCGGGGAGAAGCGCCGCGCGGCAAAAACGCCGGAAAGGCGCCGCGGTCCGCTGTCATCCTTTTACACATACAAGACGATTCAGCGGGGCAACACCCCTACGCCGGAATGAAAATAAAATTCAGGAAATTTCCTTTTTGATGCTGCCCAGCGCCTTCGTGATCTGGTTCTCGACGCTTTTCGGGCTGATATTCAGTTCCTCGGCAATTTCACGGTTATTCTTGCCGCACTCGCGCGAAAGACGGAAAATCTCATACCTCCGGGCTGGCATCTTACTGACGGCGGCCGCGATCAGGCGCGACAGTTCGGCCGTATCGACACGTTCCGCAACGTCGTCGCAGAGTATCTGCCCGTCGACCCGGGCGCTGCTCTCGAACTGCATCCGGATACGGCTGTGCTTGCAGATGTCCAGCACGGCGTTGCGGGTCATGCGGAACAGATAGGCGTTGAGCGACCGGACCCCGGCCAGTTCGCTACGCTGCATCCACAGTTTGGTGAAGATATTCTGCGAAACATCCTGCGCCTCGTGGATATTCTTCAGCATCTTCATGGCGAAGGCCTCCACACGCGGAGCATATTTCAGGAAGATCAGCCGGAAGGCATCGCTGTCCCCGCCGCTCACCCGCCGCAAAATATCTTTTTCCTCTTCCATGTTACAATGCCTCAAATTTTCTTTTAGAAACACTATTATTAAATATACACCACAAATAAAACAATAAAAGATATAAAAACAAAATTATTCGGATTAAAATTCCATGACAAGGCCCGATATTCCGCCAAACGGTCCACGGCGGGCGGCGATTGCAGGTTCGGCACGCACTTTGCAACTGTAAAAGTCAACTGCGGCACAGCAACCGCAGTGAGGTTTCTTCATTTATTTAAGTTTGGGTTAGTAGTTTTAGGAGGGCAACCTCCGGGGGCAGCAGGCAATCGCGAGATTCCCTGCTGTTTTTGTGTCCGCATGCGGGGCGGACGGGGACGGCCCCGCCGTTTCCGCGTGCGCAGGGTCCGAAAAAGCCGCCCGGTGTTCCGATCGGTCCTTTGCGGCGCTCCGGCCGCAGATTTCACGGGCCGCCAATGCGCTCCGGCACGAAAACTGTGCGGCGGACGATGACGAAAAACGGCAAAATCCAACCTATTCATCATGGCAAAACGTAAAAATATCACCACGACGCAGCTGGCGCTGATGACCGCTGCGGCCGTCATCAGTCTGCGCGGACTCCCGATGATGGCCCAGGAGGAACTGACGATGTTCTTCTACATTTTCTTCGCGACGTTTCTTTTCCTGATTCCCGCGGCCCTCGTGGGCGCCGAACTGGGCAGCGCCTTCGCCGACAAGGGCGGCGGCGTCTACACCTGGGTCAAGGAAGCTTTCAACCGCCACCTGGGCTTCTCGGCGATCTTCCTGCAATGGATCCAGAACGTCGTCTGGTATCCCACCGTACTGGGATTCGCCGCCGCATCGATCGCCTACATGATCGGCGTTCCGGCACTGGCGCAGAACGGACTCTACGTCGGGTTGTTCTCGATTGCGATGTACTGGTGCGCGACGCTGGTCACCCTGCGCGGCACGTCGGCCATCTCGGGCATCACCTCGAAGGGATTTCTGATCGGCACGGTGCTCCCGGGCGTCGTCGTGATCGTGATGGCCGTCATCTGGATGGCGGGCGGCAACGAAATCGCCCTGAAGGAGATTCCGGCCACCGTTTCGCAGGTCGTCAATGTCGACGCCGCGCAGCACGTCCACCCGCGGCTCTTCCCCCACATCACCGGTATGAGCGACATCGCGTTCCTGGCGGGCATCCTGCTACTGTTCGCCGGCGTGGAAGTGCACGCCGTGCACGCCCCGGAGCTGACCAAACCCCAGACGCAGTTCCCGCGGGCAATGTTCCTCGCGGCGCTGATTTCGTTCGGACTGTTCACGCTGGGCGCGCTGGCCGTGGCCATCATCACCCCCTACGACCAGATCAACCTCCAGTCGGGACTGTTCACCACCTTTCAGATCGCTTTCGAACGCTACCATGTGGGCTGGCTGACGAACGTCATGGGATTGTTGGTGGCTTTCGGCGCACTGGCGGGCGTGATGTCGTGGATCTCGGGCCCCAGCCGCGGCCTGCTGTGGACGGCCAAGGACGGCGCTCTGCCCTGCTTCCTCCAGAAGACCAACAAGAACGGCGTACAGATCAACATCCTGATTATCCAGGGCTGCATCGTGACGCTCCTTTCGTCGCTTTACATCGTGATGGACGACGTCAGCGTGGCGTTCTTCCTGTTGAGCGCCCTGACCGTGGGGCTGTACCTGATCATGTACATGATGATGTACGCCGCGGGAATCCGTCTGCGCTACACGCAGCCCGAACTCGTCCGCAGCTACCGCGTGCCGGGCGGAAACATGGGCATGTGGCTGATCGGGGGCGTGGGGTTCCTCGCCGTAGTGTTCTCGTTCGCCGTCACCTTCTTCCCGCCTTCGCAGCTGCCCGTGGGCAGTCCGGCGATGTACACGTGGCTGGTGGTGGCCGGCACGGCGGTCTTCCTCGCGATCCCCTTCATCATCAGCTTCGCAATGGACAAACGGAACGCCCGGCGGACGCCGAAGGCTTAAAACTCGACCGTCAGGCCCAGCGTCGGCAGGAGCGTGCCGCTCACCTGTTCGAGGTATTTCATCCGGTAACGCTGTTCCGACGCCGGGGCCGAAGGGTTCTCGATCTCCCCCGTGGACATCAGCACGTCGGGCTGGCGCAAACGGCCGCCCGCAACGTTCTGCAGGTCGATGTAGATGCCCAGCATGCAGCGGCGGAAGTAGAACACCTTGTCGACACGCACGTCCAGCTGTGCGAAAGCGTCGAGCCGTCCGGCGTTGTACTTCGAATAGTCGTAATAGGGCCGTCCCTGCGCATCCCACGCCTCGACGAGCGACGATTTCTCCACGTCGTAGGGCGTATAGGGCGCCCCGCCCACGGCGCTCAGCTTCGCGCCGAAGCTCCAGTGGCGCGGCAGGTCGTAGGTTCCGCTGACGTTGACCACGAAACGGTTGTCCCAGGCCGATGCGATCCACGGGGCCGACCGGTCGTTGCGGTACTCCGAGCGGAACACGGTCACCGACCCCACGACATTCACCCGTCCCGGAATCTGCCAGCGGGCCATCGCCTCGACGCCGTAGGCGCGCCCCTGCGCCGAGGAGACCAGCTCCTCGTTGCCCACCACGCCGTAGTCGTTGCCCTTGCACGAGAGCGGAATCCCATCCGTGACCGACAGCGGCACGTCGCCGTAGCGTTTGTAAAATCCCTCAACCGAGACGATCAGCCGGTCGCGCAGCCGCCAGTCGACGCCCGCGCTGAAGACCCCGACACGCATGTAATCGAGCGATCGGTTGACCAGCGCGCCGTCCTCCTTGAACCCCAGCGCCGTGTAGGGCGGCAACTGATAGTACAGCCCCGCGCTGCCGCTCACCGACCAGCCGGGACTTACCGCATAGGAGACCGAAGCCCGGGGCGAAAGCTGACGCCACACCCGCGCCATGCGCCCCGAGTAGTCGCACCCGTCGGCCCGCAGTCCCGCCGAAGCGGTGAACCGCTTGTCGGCCGAGGCGTATTCGGCCCCGGCGAACAACCCCCAGCCGACGATTCCCAGCCGGGTATTGTAATCCGACAGCTGCGTTCTGTCGGTATAGAGCCGTTGCAGCGTGCGGTTCGTGTAATCGGAATAGTTCACCTCGACGCCCTCGCGGACGGTCCAGCGGCCCAGGTAGGTGCGGTTCTCGGCCCGGAGCGTGGTCTTCTGCTCCACGGAGCGCAGCCGCAGGGTGAGGTTGTCCTCCGACGAAGAGTCGTTGCGCAGGTATTTCAGGTTGCGGTTGTTCAGGTAGTTGTGGCTCAACGTCACGGTCTGTACGTGGCGGCCCGCATAGTGGCGCCACGAGGCCCCCGCCGTGAAGGTCTCCTGCCGGATGCGGGGCAGGTAGCTCAACAGATATTCGGCGTCCTCGCCCTTCTCGTCGACGTTGAGCCGCATATTGTCGAATCCGGCCAGGGCCAGCACCGTCAGTTCGTCGCGCTCCGAAAGGCGCGTCCTGACCTTCGCCTGCCCGTCGATGTAGTTGGGCAGGAAGGGCAGCCCCAGCATCTTGAACAGCAGTTGCAGATAGGACTGGCGGATGGAAAACAGATAAGTCGTCTTGCCGCCGATGTGCCCGCTGCCGCTCAACCCCACTTCCGAGGCCCCCAGCGTCGCTTTGAAGGTCTGCCTTTCGGCATTGCCGTCGCGCAGTTTGAAATCCAGCACGGAACTCAACGCCCCGGCCCGGTCGGCGGGAAAAGCGCCGGTGTAGAAGCTGATCTCGCGCACGAGGTCGGCGTTGACGATGCTCACCGGACCGCCCGTCGCACCCTGCGTGGCAAAATGGTTGATGTTCGGAATCTCGATCCCGTCCATGTAGAACTTGTTCTCCGAAGGGCCGCCGCCGCGCACGATCAGGTCGTTGCGGTAACCCACGGGCGAGAAAGCCACGCCGGGATAGGAGCGCACGATGCGCGACACGTCACGGTTCGAGCCGGGGCTTTTCTCGATCTCCTGCAAACCGATCACCTTCAAACTTACGGGACTCTCCGCCGTGACGCGGAACGGCGACGGGCGGACCGTCACGGCTTCGAGCTGCGCGGCGTCCTCTTCCATCTCGATCTCGATGAAGGGCGTGGCGGCCGAAACCAGGTATTCGGGCGTCGTCGCGCTCTTGTAGCCCACCGACGAGACCGCCAGCCGCCAGATACCCGGCTTCACGCGCTCGATGCGGAACCTCCCCAGCGAATCGGTCGAGGCACCCTTCCGCTCCTGCCCGGCCAGCACCACGGCGGCATAGGCCACGGGCCTGCGGCTCAAACGGTCGATCACCCGTCCGCTGACGGGATAGGTTCCCTCCTGCGCCCGCACGGCAAACGCTGCGGCCAGGCCGAAAAACAAAATTGCGACTTTCAGGAATTTCATACGGCAAAGATACTCGGTTAAACACCTCCCGACGCTGTTTCGCCGGTATATTTCGGCAGCAATTTCAGGTACGAGAGCAGGACCACGTTCATCACGAGGGCGTAGACGATGGCCGGAACAGCCATTTCGCCGCTGTCGAAGATCAGCGGCGAGGTGGCGACGGCGATGGCCTGCGCAGCGTTCTGCATCCCGACCTCGATGACGATCGTGCGGCGCACCGCCCGCCGGAGCCGGAACAGGCGGGCCAGCAGCGACCCGCCCGCCATCGCCAGCAGGATCAGCGTTCCTGCGGCCAGTCCCAGCACGCCGAGGTTTTCGAGGATCGTCGAAGCATACTGCACGAAGAACACCGCCGCCAGCAGCATCAGGGCCGGGAAGGCCACACGCCCCAACAGATCATGCACATGCCGTGCCGCCCGGGGCCGCCAATAGCGGAAAAACGCCCCGCACAGCATCGGCAGGAACAGCAGGACGATATTCTGCACCAACAGCTTCCCGACCGGCAGTTCGATAGCCGCACCGGCGTGCACCGCGACGAAACGCGCGGCGAAACCCATCACCAGCGGAATCGTGAACAGCGTGATGAGACTGCTCAAAGCGGTCAGCGTCACCGAAAGGGCCACGTCGCCCTTGGCCAGCATCGAAAAGACATTCGACGAACTGCCTCCCGGACAGCAGGCGATCAGCAGCAGTCCCAGGAAGTAAACGGACGGCAGGCGGAACGCCAGCCCCACGCCGAAGGCGATGAGCGGCAGCAGCACCAACTGGCCCAGCAGTCCCGCGACGACGGCCGCCGGACGGCGGGCCACACCGGCGAAGGCCTGCCGGTCGAGTTCGATGCCGAGCTGAAACATCAGCACGATCAATATAGGTAATACGATCCAGACGGTATTCATAAGCGATGCAATGCGGCGGCCCCGGGGCGCAGACTCCCCGGAAGCCCGGTTCTATTTTTCTGCAAAGGTGAGCCTTTTTTCGGGAATCAGGACCGTTTTCCGGAAAAAGTTGTAATTTTAACTTTTCAAATTACGCGAGATCCGACAGTTTATGTCCCTGAACACCAAATACGACATCCTCGACAACCGGCTGGTCATCCGACGGCTCAACGCCGGGGACCGGCAGTGTTTCGAAGCATGCTACCGATTCTATTACAAAGGGTTGTGCAGCTTCGCTTCGCGCTGGGTATCCCTCCCCGCGGCGGAAGACATCGTACAGGACACGATGCTGTACATCTGGGAAAACCGCGACCGCCTGATGGAGGAACTTTCGCTGAAGGGACTTCTGTTCATGATCGTCCGCAACAAGTCGCTGGACCGCGTAACCCGCCAGAGCGTCCATTCACGCGTCCACCAGCAGCTGGAAAAGAGATTCGCCGACCAGTTCGACTCCCCGGACTTCTACCTCGGCACGGAACTCGCGCGGCTCTACCACGAGGCGCTCGCGCAACTCCCCGAGCAGACCCGCCGTATCTTCGAGATGAGCCGCTTCCAGTGCATGACCCACCAGCAGATCGCCGCCGAAATGGAGGTATCGCCCCAGACCGTCAACTACCATATCGGCCAGGCGCTCAAAGTCCTCGGCGTCGCCCTGAAGGATTACCTGCCGCTGATAGCGCTGTTTTTCGAAATGCCCGGGAGCAACTGAAACCCCTGTCCCTGAAACCGATTATATGCAATAAAAACGAAAGCCCGAAAAAAATTCGGGTTTTCGTTTAGTATCTATTTTCCCTGAATCGTATTACATACAGAAACCGCCCTTATGAAAGAGATCGACGACAACCTGCTGACCGAGTTCCTCGAAGGAAAACTCGACGAACCCACCAACCGCGAGATCGAAAACTGGTACGACGCTTCCGAAGAGAACCGCCGCCGGCTCGAAACGCTCTATTTCGTGCTCTTCGCCGGAGACCGGCTCCGGGCCGCCGCGTCGGTCAACACCGACCAGGCATTCCGATCCCTGCAACGGCGCATCGAACTGCGCCGCACAAAGACACGGCCCCAATGGCGGCAGATCGTCTCGCGTTACGCCGCCATACTCGTCGCCGGCGTGATCGTCGCGGGCATGTATCTCTACCAGAACCGTCCGGACGACCGCATCTGCACGGTCAGCGCCGAG
Organism: Alistipes sp. i18-0019-D1; assembly: GCF_042852885.1. Lineage (NCBI taxonomy): Bacteria > Pseudomonadati > Bacteroidota > Bacteroidia > Bacteroidales > Rikenellaceae > Alistipes > Alistipes sp. i18-0019-D1. The sequence goes on along the minus strand of NZ_AP031424.1, from coordinate 2,368,236 downwards.
CACAGCGACTGCTCGGTGACGCTGCCCGACGGCTCCGTCATCCGGCTCACCCGCAGCTCGCAACTGAACTATCCGGTCTCGTTCGACGACGGGAACCGCACGGTGCACCTTACCGGCGAAGCCTTTTTCGAGGTCAGCAAGCGCAACGGCGCGCCGTTCACCGTCACCACGGTCCACGACGCCGAGGTCGTGGTCCGCGGAACCAAATTCAACCTGAAAGCCTACGACGACAGTTCCGACGTCGAAACCGTACTGGTCGAGGGAGCCGTCGATTTCCGCGCCGCCGAACATGTCGTGGCCCTGCACCCGGGACAGAAAGTCTCCTACAATCCCACGGACAACGATCTGACGCTGCAAACGGTCAACGTGGAGGCGGAACTGGCCGCCCGGCTGCGCACGTTCCGCCACGTCGACCTGGAGCAGATCGCCGGGGTGATCGAGGATTTCTACGGCATCGGCATCGCTTTCCGCAACGACGCGCTCAAAAGCATCCAGTTCACCGGAACGCTCGATTTCAACATGCCGATCGACCATATCCTCGAAGTGCTGACGCTTTCGACGAACACCCGTTTCAACCGCAACGGCGAAAAAATCACCATTCACAAATAATCCAATCTTAACCAAACCTCTATGAAACAAAAGCTACTCCGTATGCGGCGTGCCCGGTACCTTCTGGCAGCATGCCTGACACTCCTTATTCCGTGGGGGGGGGGAAACGCAGGCGGCACCGTCGCCCCAGCAGACTTCGGTCCGCGTTGAAAACGTGACCAGCCTGAAAGGGCTGATCCAGGAGATCGAATCGCAGACCTCCTACCGGATCTCCTACCAGGGCAACCTGGCGGACAACGTCCCCGTGAAAATCGCCAAATCGACGAAATCGGTTTCCCAGCTGCTCGACGAAGCCCTGCGCGGAACCGGCATCACCTACATCATCCGTCAGAACAACATCATCCTGACCCGCACGGCGGCACAAAACCCCGCGCCCGCAGCCCCGGCCACGGCTCCGGCCGCCCCGCAGAAACACCACATCGCGGGACAGGTGCTCGACGCCGCGACGCGGCAGCCGATCATCGGTGGCACGGTCTGGATCAAAGATTCGGCACTCGGCACAAGCACCGCATCGGACGGTTCGTTCGACTATTCGTTCACCGGCAACTTCGGCTTCGTGACCATTTCCTACGTCGGTTATCAGACGCAGGAGTTCCCCATCGACCGCATTCCCAAAGTGATCTCCCTTTCGCCGGACAACAACCTCGAAGAGGTCGTCGTCGTCGGTTACGGCGCCCAGAAGAAGGCCAGCGTCATCGGTTCGATAGCCTCCGTTCCGGTCAACGACATCAAGATGCCCACGGGCAAGATCTCGAACAACCTGGCCGGACAGCTCGCGGGCGTCATCTCCGTGCAGCGTTCGGGCGAACCGGGCGCCTCGTCGACCTTCTGGATCCGCGGTATCAGCACCTTCGGCTCCAACAAAACGCCGCTGATACTCGTCGACGGCATCGAGCGCGACCTCGACCTGGTGGACATCGAGGACATCAAGGAGTTCTCGATCCTCAAGGACGCCGCGGCGACCGCCGTCTACGGTGTGCGCGGCGCCAACGGCGTCGTACTGATCACGACCCGCGAGGGAACCATCGGCAAGCCGCAGATCAACATCAAGTTCGAGGCCGGCATGGTACAGCCGACCAAGATTCCCGACATGATCGACGCCGTCCAGTTCGCCGAGATGTACAACGCGGCGGCCGGATACGACTTCTACTCGAGGAAGGACATCCAGATGTTCCGCGACGGCTCGGACCCCGACCTTCACCCGAACATCGACTGGGTGAAGCGGCTCTACAAGGACTACTCGTTCAACCAGCGCGTCAACGTCAACATCTCGGGCGGCGGCTCGACGGCCAAATACTACATCTCGGGCGGCTTTTACAACGAGGACGGCCTGTTCAAGGCCGACAACATGAAGGAGTACAACACGTCGGTCTTCTACCGCCGGTTCAACTTCCGGTCGAACGTCGAGGTCCAGCTCCACAAATACACCAAACTCAACGTCAACCTGGCCACCACGTTCGAACGCAAGAACGAACCGGGGTCGAGCGCCACCGGCGCCAACGGCATCTGGGGCTATGCGCTCAAGACCGCAGCCAACGCCTTCCCGGACGTCTATTCGAACGGCTACCTGGCCGGCCCGGCATCGGGACAGGGCGAGAACCCCTATGCGCTGCTGACGCAGACCGGATACCGCGAAATATTCTACAACACGGCGCAGTCGCTGTTCGTGCTGACGCAGGATCTGGGCGACTGGGTGACCAAGGGCCTTACCGTTTCTATCAAGGGTTCGTTCGACGCCCAGAACGAGAACAACCTGGGCCGCACGAAAACCTCGCCCCAATGGCTGGCCACCGGCCGCAACGAGGCGGGCGAACTCGAATTCAACCAGACGAAGATCGGCGAGGAAAACCTCACCTACAAGCAGACCAACAAGGGTTATCGTTCGGTCTACTTCGAAGCCGTGGCCAACTGGGCACGCACCTTCGGCAAGCACGACCTCTCGGCCATGTTCCTCTTCCAGCAGTCGCAGAAGAACTACGTGGGCGAAAACGCCAACAACTCGGAAAAAGCGCTGCCCTACCGCCATCAGGGCATTGCGGGCCGTATCACCTACAACTACGACAACCGCTACTTCGTCGAGGGCAACTTCGGCTACAACGGCTCGGAGAACTTCTCGCCCAACCACCGCTTCGGGTTCTTCCCGTCGATCGCCGTGGGTTATGTCGTCTCGAACGAAAAATTCTTCGAGCCGATCCGCGACGTGGTCAGCATGGTCAAGCTCAAGGCCTCCTACGGTCTGGTGGGCAACGACCAGATCGGCGGCGACCGCCGTTTCATCTACAACGAAACCGTGGTCAGCGGCGGCAAATACTATTTCGGCACGACGCCCAGCCAGTACACCTCGGTCCGCCTCGGCGAATTCCCGAACCCCAACGTAGGCTGGGAAAAGGCCAAGAAGCTCAATCTCGGCGCCGACCTCTCGTTCTTCAACCAGTTGAACATATCGGTAGATTATTTCAAGGAAAACCGCGAGGGCATCTTCCTCCAGCGCAAATCCATCCCCATGTACGTGGGTCTGAGCACCAAACCCTGGGTGAACATCGGCAAGATGCGCAACAGCGGCATCGACGCCTCGCTCGAATACCACCAACCGCTCGGCAAGGACTTCCACCTCACCGTGCGCGGCAATTTCACCTACGCACGCAACCGGATCATGGACCAGGACGAGCCTGATTACGCCTATACCTACATGAACCGCAGCGGCCAGATGCAGTACCAGAAATTCGGTCTGGTGGCCGTCGGACTCTTCCAGGATCAGGAAGACATCGACTCGTGGACCAAGCAGAGTTTCGGGGAGGTGAAACCGGGCGACATCAAATACCTCGACCTCAACGGCGACGGCATCGTCGACAGCTACGACACGAAGCCCATCGGCTACTCGGACATTCCCGAGATCGTTTACGGATTCGGCTTCTCGCTGCAATGGAAGGCATTCGACCTGTCGGCATTCTTCCAGGGCGTGGCACATGTCAACTTCTCGACCCTCACCGACCAGACGCAGGCGTTCGTCGGCCGCAACCTCAAGGAGTCGAGCGTATTCGCCGACCTCTACGGCAACACCTGGACACCGGAGAACCCCGGCGCCAAATACCCGCGCATGACGACCGGCGCCGTCGACAACAACAACCAGTTGTCGACCTTCTGGATGGCCGACGGACGTTACCTGCGCCTGAAGAACCTCGAACTCGGCTACACGCTGCCCAAGCGCATCGCCAACAAGATCGCCATGCAGAACCTGCGCGTCTACCTCTCGGGGGTGAACCTATTCACCTTCAGCCCCTTCAAGCTGTGGGACCCCGACCTGCAAACCGGAGCCACCAACTACCCGAACAACCGGATCATCAACATCGGTCTCACGATCGGTTTCTAACCCCTAACCGGCAACAACCATGAAAAACACTATTAAAATATTCGCCCTGTCCCTGACGGCCGGAGCCATGCTCGCTTCCTGCGACTCCTACCTCGACCGCCAGCCCGACGAGCCGCTGACTTCGGACAACATCTTCAAAAAACAGAAGACCACGCTCCAATACCTGACCAACATCTACTCCTACCAGCCGGATTACGAAGCTCCCGCCTGCGTGTCGAGCTACAACGACATCCCCTGGGAGGCCTGCTCGGACGAGACCTCGTTCTCCTATCTGGACCGGGCCTACACCCAGATCAATTACAACTCGTGGAACCCGTCGCTCCCCAACTACCGCGACGACACGTACAACACGCTCTACAAGGGCATCCGCGAAGCCAACTACTTCATGCAGAACGTCCACAAGTGTCCTCCGGAGGAACTGAACGATGTCGACAAAGGCTACTACTACAACGAGGCCCGCTTCCTGCGCGCGCATTTCTACGCCATGATGCTGCCCGTCTACGGTCCCGTCTTCCTCATCGGCGACGATCCGGTGGATTTCACGCAGGGCACACTCGACCAACGCGAGCGCAACACCTGGAACGAGTGCGTCGATTACGTAGCGAACGAGCTGTGGGAGGCGTCGAAAGGGCTGCCCGACAGCTGGCCCGACATCTACTACGGCCGTGCCACGAAAGGCGCCGCCCTGGCCGCCCGCGCACGTCTGCTGCTCTACTCGGCCCGCAAGCTCTTCAACGGCAACGACCTCTACAAGGGTATCGTCAACAGAAACGGCGACCACCTGTTCCCGACCCAGTACGACGAAAAGAAATGGGAGCTGGCAGCCCAGGCCGCCAAAGACGTCATGAACCTGAACCTCTACTCGCTGGTCGGCGCCGACGGCACGGACCCCTACGCCAGCTTCAACACGCTCTTCACGTCGGTAGGTTCCGGGACCGGCGCTACGGAGAAAATCTACACGCGCATCGCCAGCGGCTACCAGTGGCGTGTGGTCACCACGCCTCCGAGTGTCGGCGGAACGGCCTACGGCGGCTACGGCGTAACCCAGAAACAGGTCGACGCGTTCGCCATGGCCAACGGCCGCTACCCCATCACGGGCTACACCGACGGCGACCAGACGCGGCCGATCATCGATCCCGACGCAGGTTACAGCGAAAGCGGATTCTCGAAGTTCAAGCACCCGATCTACGGCGACGAACTGGAGACGTTCAAAATGTACCAGAACCGCGAACCGCGCTTCTACGTCAACGTGTTCTGGAGCGGCATGACCTGGCACGGCGCCAACAAGAAAACAGCCAATGTCCAGTTCTATTTCAACGGCAACTCGGGTCCGGGCAAATCGCACAACTATCCGCCGACGGGTTACCTGGCGCATAAGTTCACCAACCCGTCGATCGACACCTCCACCGGCAACTGGGGCTACCTGGATTTCCCCGTATTCCGCTATGCGGAAATTCTGCTCAACTACGTCGAGGCGCTTAACGAGTACGATCCGTCGAATGCGGACATCACGCTCTACCTGAACATGATCCGCAAGCGCGCCGGCGTCCCCGACATCGAGGAGGCCTATCCCGACGCCGTCGGCGACCAGACCAGGATGCGCGAACTGATCCGCCGCGAACGTCAGGTCGAGCTGTGCTTCGAGAACCTGCGCTATTTCGACACACGCACCTGGATGACCGCCGAAACGGAGAACAACATGCCCGTCTACGGCATGAACATCGACGCGAAAGACCACAAGACGACCGGTCAATTCTGGCAGCGGACGCTCTGCGCCCACGACGGCGGACGCGACGGCAACCGCGTTTTCACCAAACGCTGCTATCTTTTCCCGATTTCCCAGGAAGAACTCGACCGTGTAAAATGCACGCAGAACTACGGCTGGTAAACCCCACTAATCCGGATAATTATGAAACTGAAAAACATATTGATACCCTTCGCCGGCGTGCTGCTGCTGACCGCCTGCGAAAAGGACCACCGCAACGACAACCTGGTGGACCCGCGCGTCTACATCGTCAACAACGGGGTGCAGACCGCCACCTACTACGACGTCGAGGAGACGCTCGACTACGACATTTACGCTTACAGCAGCGGCTACTTCGGACAGCCGTCGGAGGTGAAGGTCGTCCTCGATCCCGATGCCGTCGAGACCTTCAACGCTGCGAACGGCTCCTCCTACACGCTGCTCGGCGAGGAGTACTATCAGATCGTCAAAAGCACAGGTTCGATCTCGGCCGAAGGCCGGCGCGCAACCCTCTCCATCCGCCTCGACTGCAAGGAGATCATGGCGCTGCCCTACATGAACGACTACGTCCTTCCGCTGCGGCTCACGGCCGCGGGAACCGAGGTCAACGAGGAGCTGAACACCATCCTGATCAATCCCCGGATGCAGGAGACCGAGGTGCTGGCCGAGAACGCCGGTGTCGTAGAAAGCGACCTGAGCGCCGCCGACGCCAACACACTCGAATTCACGGCCTACACCGAATTCGACAACAAGTGGGATTCCGAGATGGAATACGAACACGGCGATGCGGTGCTCGCGGCTTATAACGCCGAGCACGGCACGCAATACATCCCGCTGCCCGAAAGCGCCTACGCCTTCACGGCGGCCAACCTGGAAGCCGGCTCGAACAAAGCGGTTTCGACCATCAAAGTCGACAAATCGAACCTGACGGCAGACCGCTACTACACGCTGGCCGTAAGACTCAAGGACAATTCGAAATTCAAGATCGGCGAGAAGAACACGGTGCTTTACCACATCTCGCTGCTCCCGATCTACGACAGCCGCAATAAATGGAGTCTCGTTTCGTGCAGCTCCTACTACACCGGCCGCGGACCCGAGCTGATGATCGACGGCGATCTGGTCACCCGCTGGGAAAGCCGTTACAACACCATCGGAGAGGGCGACATCAACCCCGACGAGGCATCGACCGTATGGGATATGGGCAAGACATACTACTGGTGCGGCATGACGCTCGTCCGCCGCAGCGACTCCTACGTGACCGACCTCCGTGCCGGCTACGTCGAACTTTCGGACGACGGCGAGAACTGGACGAAAGCCCAGGACTTCGATTTCGGCGACAAGACCAATACGTCGACGACCGGAACCTACGCCGCCGAGCAGTGGACCGTTTCGGGCCGCTACGTACGGCTGGCCGTAAACGCGAGCAACCGCAACAAACTGTACTCCGTATCGGAATTCATTCCGGTACTGGCAGAAAAGACGGAATGAACTCAACCCCCAACTTTTTCGCCCCGATGAAAAAACCGATTCTGCTTTACCTGACGACCCTCGCCCTGGCCGCACTCTGCGGCGGGGCGGCGGCCGGGCAGGCCACGGCGCAGAGTGCGCCCGACATGTCGAAATACATCCTGACCCCGAAACCCGCCGACACCCCGCGCATCAACGGCGCGCGCGTCTTCGGCGTCCGTCCGGGTTCGGAATTCCTCTACACGATCGCCGCGACGGGCATCCGTCCGATGACCTTCTCGGCCGAAGGGCTTCCCAAAGGGCTGAAACTCGACCCCAAGACCGGACGGATCACGGGACGCGTAACCGCTCCGGGCGAATATACCGTGCACCTGAAAGCCACGAATGCACTGGGCAGCAGCGAGCGCAGCCTGAAGATCGTCGTGGGGAGCGAAATCGCACTCACCCCGCCGATGGGCTGGAACAGCTGGAACTGCTGGGCGCGCGACGTCACGCAGGAACAGGTGCTCTCGTCGGCACGCGCGATGGTCGAAAGCGGACTCGCCGACCACGGCTGGTCCTACATCAACATCGACGACGGCTGGCAGGGCAAACGCGGCGGCAAGGACAACGCGATCCAGCCGAACGCGAAATTCCCCGACATGAAGGGCCTCACGCGCGCCATTCATGACTTGGGCCTTCGGGTGGGCATCTACTCCACGCCGTGGATCGGGACCTATGCCGCGCACATCGGCAGCTACTCGGACAACCCCGACGGCGTCAACGAGTGGATCAAAAAAGGCCGGCACAACGAACATTACCGCTATCAGAAAGAGGGCGGTAACTACTGGAAGGACCGGACCGAAGTCTGGCACCTCGGCCCTTACTCCTTCGTGGAAGCCGACGTGAAGCAATGGGGTGAATGGGGCATCGACTACCTCAAGTACGACTGGAATCCGCTCGACTACTACCATGTCAAGGAGATGCACGACGCCCTTCGGACCCTCGACCGCGACGTCGTTTACAGCCTCTCGAACAGCGCACCCTACGGCGACGCACCCCAGTGGATGCAGTACTCCAACTGCTGGCGCACGACGGGCGACATCCGCGACACGTGGGAGAGCATCAGCAGCATCGGGTTCAGCCAGGACCGCTGGCTGCCCTTCAACCGCCCGGGCCATTGGGCCGACCCCGACATGCTGGTCGTGGGCATGGTGGGCTGGGGTCCGAAACTCCACTACACGCAGCTCACGGCCGACGAGCAGTATACCCACATCAGCCTCTGGTCGCTGCTGGCGGCGCCACTGCTGATCGGCTGCGACATGGCGCAGATGGACGACTTCACACGGAGCCTACTGACCAACGACGAGGTGATCGACGTCAACCAGGACCCGCTGGGCCTTCAGGCCGTAGCCGTCTGGCAGCAAGGCGACCAGGTGATCTACGTCAAACACCTCGAAGACGGTTCGATGGCCGTCGGGCTTTTCAACCGGGGCTGGCAGACCGTGAAGATGAATTTCACGCTCCGCATGCTGGGACTGCGCGGCAAACAGACCGTGCGCGACCTGTGGCGGCAGAAAGACCTCACGGAGTGCACCGACAAGTTCGAGACCGCCGTTGCACCCCACGGCGTCGTTCTGGTGAAGGTCTGCCCGGGCAACAGCCGCGAACAGGCGACCGGCAAATAGTAAATGCCCTGTTCCCATAACAAAAGACGGATACGCAGGTATCCGTCTTTTCCTTGAGCGGCATTGCCGCAATCCGACAGAAAAGCCTTCCGGAACGAATCCGAAAGGCTTTTCCGCTTGTGGGAACAAGCGGATTTGAACCGCTGACCTCCTGCTTGTCGAGCAGGCGCTCTAAACCAACTGAGCTATGCTCCCGGTATAAAAAACCATCCTGTCCTGGATGGTTTCGGTCGTGGGAGCTGAGGGATTCGAACCCCCGACCCTCTGCTTGTAAGGCAGACGCTCTGAACCAACTGAGCTAAGCTCCCCTTTCGCTGAATTGCGAGTGCAAATGTATGATAAATAAATCATTCCTGCAAGTCTTCAATTCTTTTTAGGGAATCTTTTTTCGCTGGCTGTTCGTTCGGTTGACACATTGGTTGACACATTTACATAAACTCAATGCTGGTTAAACAATAGTGAATTAGTTGATAATCTTATATTTGAATAAGCGAGGACAAACTTTGCAAAGGGGACTATAAATATACCCCTTTCGCAAAGTCTGTCCTTGCTCTGCTAATAGAAAATCGGCGCAAAATTTTCCCCTCACGCCGCTTTCCCGTTTTCAGCAATTTTCAGTAGCTTTGATTTCTATAAATAAAAAATCCCCGACCGCATGGCCGAGGATTATCTTTATATAAATTGCTCTAAATACTTTTCATTGAACCCCGCTAACGGGAATTTGAAATCTTTCAGTGTTCCGTCTGTTGCTGTATATGTAAAGCTAACGGCGTCGCTCTTGTTGTGAACGGCAAACAGGTTTACGCTCTCTGCGGAATTTGAAAACTCAATAACGTTAGGCATGATTAGCGTTATATCTCCTTTTATATCTTCTAACGGACAAGACATTGAAACTATCGGCTTCCCTCGTCTTTGAAATGTCATTTTTACGGGTTGCTGCTGGTCGATGTCCAATGCAAAGAAATAGTAAAAGGTAAACGGGACGGTTTCATCTTCTTTTCTCCCGACAAATAGGCAAACTCCGTCATAATCATTATAGGCTACGGATTTGGCAATGTAGGATATTTGTAAATCATCCTGTTTCTGCTTGCCAATTTTTCATTCTGTTTTTGGTGTTTTGTTCATTTTAGCTAAAATTTATGTTGTTAAATAAATCTCTGATTATGATATAAATATACGAAAAATCTGTGACTTGTGCAAGTAAAAAAGAAAGGACAAACTTACTAATGTAAGTCTGTCCAAACTTCGAGGATATTTAAAAAAATTATTTGCGTTTTACTTCATGTCTTACAAGGCTTCCACTAATTATTCCTGCTTTTACAGTTTCTTCATCAGCCGCCCTAAAATTCTTATATTTTGCAGGATAACCAGTTACCGTTACAGATTTGATTTTTCTTCCCCAAAGACCTGTTCTTATAACAATAGCTTCTTGCGTTTCAATCAACACATCGCCGCCACCATTGTTTGCAAGAGCCTCACTAATAGCAGTATTGATGCAATTTTTTAATCCGCCTTTTCGTACCTTTTTGGTCGGTACGAGAGTATAAGTAATTTTCTGATTAGCAACATCCAAATCACTAATTACAGCGGCAGCAAGAGGAGCTGTTACATCACGGGTGGTTGCTGTTTTATGCACAACAGAGCAAGAGGTCATGGTCAAAGCAGCGACAAACATCAGTATAATCGTTTTTTCATAATTGTAGAATTTAAGTTTGAAATAGGATTTTACATTAAGGCATTATTTTAAATATCCCCGAAATTTTATTTTGTATTCACCAATGGCAGGCACTTCAAATATTAACCATCCGCGTATCCCAAAATTTGATTTTATAGTTTGATTACTAAATCCATAAACATCAACGTCTTTAAGAAGTCTAATATCTTCAAGTTCTGTTTGCTTAACCATTGTCGCATAAGGATGTACTTCATATTCATTTCCATTATTATCAATTACACAGAAACAAGAATAATCAACAAGATGGGCTACTGAATCTCTGTTTACAAATTCTATTTCAAATAGAATAAACCTCCCCGATGTCCTTATATCTCGAAATCTTTTTTTGAAAGATTTTTTTTTCTTTCAAAACATTACATTGGTAAGGAGCCTCAATAACATTATGCTTAATGTTAGGGGATGATATTCCTGCGAATGGTATCGCGATAAAAATCAATAAAAATGACAGTAATTTTCTTTTCATACCTGAAAAAATATCGCTCCAGCACCACCGCGACGGTTATTTTTTTGATTTAAATAAACAGAAAGCGTGGTGCTGAAAACTTATTTTAGTCAGACAGGTCGTAGGAAACCTTGAAGATAAATAAGCAACAGCCCCACGCCTATATCCATGAATGGATATGACGCGGCAAGATGTTCACCTATTCTCTCTTCGGTCGAATTTCCTACGTTCGTCTGACGAGAATAAGCTACACTTTCCGTGTATTCAATATGTTACCACAAAAGTAACATATTCGATGGAAAATGCAAAACATCTTTCCGATTTCTCGGTGCTGTTGCTATTATTATGCCGCAAAGTTCTCAAAAACAAAGTTTCTATCCAATAGCGGAGCCTATGGAATTGCAATTTTGTTCGTTCTAACTTGGGGATAAAAGGTTTTGGGATTATGTCTGCATAAATGCCGTAATTGTGATGTGCAAATAGTTTGTATTGGCAGTTATCGACTTTATGCCAACACGAAAACGAAAATTAGGGGTAGTAAAATCTTGTAGAGATTACAATACCCCTAAATTCTGTAATTTATGCGTTCCAATAAATAGAAATACGGTTGTAGTTTTACTCTCCTGTAATTTTCCGTATCACGCTGTCCATACAGATAGACTGTCCGCTGGCTAATCGTCCCCACCAACAGCACCCGTATTCCTCGATAATAACCTCTCCCTCCCGTTTCAGACGTTCGGCCAGCCACGCATCAATCAACCACCATTCCATAATATCACCCAAGAATGGATAGATATATTCCTCGGGTAGCAGGTTCTTATTCAGCATTTCATCCACGACTGCGGTCTGATTCGTCAATACGCAATTCTCCACCAATCGCTGTGCCGTCATTGGATTCCCTGTTGTGCGGCTATGTTACGAAGCCATTGGTTCGCAAATGTTGTGTGGCTGGCCTGCAAGCGAGGGTTCAACGCTATTCCATCTTCCGACCATCTGACGCTGTTCTGCTCGATACCGCAATAGTCGTTGCGATAATAGTAGGGAATGAATTGCCGAGTTTCATTGTGCAGGGCAAACAGCATTTCGGGGTCGCGCATGGCATCGCCGTTCTGCTGTCCGTAATGAGCCAGCGAGAAAAAGTCGTACTTGTCGATGCGGCCGATTAGTTCGATGTGGACGGGCATATAAGTACCGTCCGAGTTGTCGATTTTGGTTGTTTGTAAAGCTAACATTTTGCGGAAAATCTCCGCCGCTCTCCTGTCAAGTGTTTTCATATCTGAAAAGATTTTACATTCGGCAAAGGGGAGGGGGCTTTAGTTGGTGTATCGGCTTGTGTGGAGTAGATACAAATAAGAGCCACTCATGTGGTGAATGGCTCTTAAGATTGATGACATTGAAGGATTTTTGAATAAATCCTATCTGTTTTTGAAAATATCAAAAACTTATTTGGATGAATAGACAACTCTACTTACAATGTCAATTAAAGTCTCGATTTTTAATCCCAGCTCATTGGGTTCGTTTGTTTTTGAATCAATTCCTTCCTTAATTAAAAGATTCGACAATTTCTCTAATAAAGATTCAAAATAATACTTTGTTTCTGACAATAGAATTTTATTTCCCTGCTGAGTAGTGGTATGCAGATTCTCAATTAAAGAGTGTTTGACAAGTAGGTCGAGTTCCTGTTTTTTTAACTCAATAATTTCCGTTGACATATTTTCAATTTCTTGGCGTGCCATAAGTTGTTACTATTTTCCCCTCTTATAATGTGCATCAGGATTGAGTTTTTTGCCTTAAATTGATTTTTTTGATTTTCAAAAAATATTTCTTTTTGAATTAAAATTCACTTCAAAAGACTCGTAATTTGCATCACTATATAAAGTTAAAGACATACCGTTCTCAAAGAGAATCATTAGTGAATCCCTTGTGTCGGAAATATCTATGTTCATAATTTTCTTATCTAATAGTAGCAAAAGATTATAGTCTTGATCAATGGGATATATTTCCTGATAGGAATACGTTTTATTGTCATATAATATCGAGAATGCCCCCATTATTTGAATATATCCTCCGTCCCAATATAAGCACACACTATTAATCGTATAACATATCTGTACAATTGGTTTGCCGATTAAGGCCTGCGAATCAAACTCTTTTGGTATTTTATACATGGCTGTAATTATTTTAACGTCTATAATAATTGGGTGGTAATGGGATGTGTGTTTCAGCCCTTGTTCCAGGCCTCATAGTAGTAGGATTTATTTTTTGGTATCCTCCTTGCGGCATCGGTTTTTCTAATACCCAATATCCATTAGGATATTGCTGTGTAGGTGGCATGATTCTAACTTTGAGCCCAGCAGGAGGGTTAATCATTGGAGTTTGGGGTGTATTAGTCGGAGATACGAAATTTGGAGTTGGCTTCGGTGCACCTTTCCTTCTCCCGAAAGAGTTATTTATTCCCATTGCCGTCACTCCGATAGCGGCTCCTCCTGTCAACAAGTAAGGGTCTGTCCATTGAGCGGCCATTTCGGCCCCAACCATTTTGGCAAAACTGCCTGCACTGGGATTCACATGGTCGTCGATTGCAGCCATCATAGCTTTTTCGGAATGGAATAATCCGAAAACAGCCATTTCATTCTTTGAAAAACCATGTGGCGATAATGTCAAGTCTCCATTGTCGTTCGTTTTCTGCATAAAATAAATGGCACTTCCATCTTTTCTCTGGTGTAAATAGGTCGTTCCTGCATTCGTCCAAATAACGCCATTGTCATCTTTATATGTTTCATCCTGCATACGGCGCCACATCATGTCGCCATTTTCATTCCTGTACCAGTCTTTGCCGTCCAGCTCTGTATTATTTATCGGATTACCACCTACGAATGCATACGGACTTTGGGGATAGTAATTCTCTGCATGGGGATCGACCGTCGGCCATCTTGCGTAAGTCAAATCTACAATTAATAATGTAAAAATGCAAATTGCGATTAAGTTTTTCGTTCTCATGGCAGTATGATTTAATGGTTAGTTGCTGTTTGTTTTCTGCGTTCTATCTCGTTTTGAATATCCTTCATCCATGCATCGTACATTTCAGGAGATGTTTCGACATAACCCAAGTCGCTGATTTTCTTCTTAGCCACTTGATATTGTGCATAATTATTGAGTGACCACTTATCTTCAGGCAAGCCTTTGCGACGTAACTCCTGCTGATAGGCTACGCCGTCGCAATACAGCTTGTCCGCAACCCGCATCCACGCAGGAAGATTGTTCGGGTCATATCGTAAAACTGTCTTTATACAACGTTCTACAAATGAGTCAGCACTATAAAGGCGCTCATAACCATATGTCAGTTCGACTAGAAGTTGAATGATAATCTCTCTGTCATCACACGGCTTCATGTAAGCACCAGTTTCAATAGCTCGCTGTGTAACCCCATTTCTTTCAATAATAAATACCTCTCTGGGCATCGAATAGTTTGTAAGCTCCACATTAATCAGCTTGCTGCCATCTTCGTTATGGTGCCTAATAAATGAGTGCATAGGAGCATAAGCAATATAAGCCTCCGCTCCGATTTCGTTTGCAAGTATTTTGTAGAAAAGCGGCAACGAGCGGCATTGTCCCGAATGGGTGCGCATAAGCTTTGTGACGAACATTTTTGTAAAGTCATTTTTGCCCATATAATCGTCGAAATCATACATATATGATTTATATCCGTTCAGTGGATTATCGTTTGTGAAAAATTCGAATAATGCCATATTGCCGCCGATTGGGTGTTCATTCAGGTTATTGAGCCGCATAAAGGCTTTGAGTTCATCTGCAATCTTAGCGATCTGTTGGCAATATACCGTGTAGTCTGACTGCCCTTGCAAAAATGCCCATTCAAGAAGAAATACACTCCGTTTTACACTCAATTCTGCTTTTCCGTCAAGCATCGCCGTTATTTCATCAAAAGCAGTCTGATAGAATTTGTCTTTGCAAATGGCAATAGGCTGTTCTGTCTGGAGTGGTTGCGCTTGACTTGGAGGAGTAATAAGAAACAGCAATTCCAAGCAACAAATTATTGCTGTCAGGAGTAGGTTTCTCCATTGAATTGTCATATGTGATTTACTGGTCATAAACAGGTAATATCTGTTTAACAAAGTTAAACTTTCGAGTTCAATAATCTCGGAAATTGCAACCTTACAATTGTTTCATAATAAATTGGTTATTAATGCATATGTCAATAAAAAATCTTATCAAAACCTTACGTTGCAAAATTTGCCGTAAGGCAGGTGGATTTTAGCAGTTGTTGACGTATATCTAAAGCAGAAAATATGTGACGTTATTTCAAATTTCCTTAATCCTCAAAATATGTCACCCTCTCTTATTAAATGAAAAAGCCCTCGTGCATAAGCACAGGGGCCGTATATCTAAAATGCAAAACCGCTGAAATCTGCTTCGGTTTGTTGTTCTCGTTCTATAATCTTCCGATATTGATTTTGCATATCGAGTGCCTTTATAAAGTAGGATAACGATACTTTTTCGGGTAAGGTTTTGCAACGTTCGTTCAGTTGATAGGTAATCGTTATCGGTTCCGATGCTGGTATCTACAATAAAAATTCAGTCAGTAAGAGGACAAACATTGTCAAGGGGTATGAATTATAGACCCCCTGTCAATGTCTGTCCTTGTCTTTTATGAACTGTTGCTACTGGTTAAGTAGAGAGTGAGGACAGACATTGTAAAAGGGTTTATCTTTTAGACCCTTTTACAAAGTTTGTCCTTGCTCCTCTCTACAATAAATGCTGCATAGCCGCATCTATCTGCGAGTTCTCGAATGAATCGAGGTAGATTTGCGTGGTAGATAGGTCGGAGTGTCCCAATGATTCGGAAATGAGGGCTACGCTTACACCTGACCTTTTCAAGACCGTAGCGAACGTATGCCGAGCGACATAGGTAGTCAGATGTTCGATGCCGACCCGCTGTCCGATTTTACGCAACCAGCGATTCGTGTTCGTCAGCACCTTGTGCGTTCGGTCATATCTCTGCTGTTCCGTTCTATGCACACGGCGGTCGAGTATCGGGAAAATATAATCTTCATCCGTCTGCCCTTGTCGCTGGTATTTGGCAATGATATTCCGCATTTCTTCCGTCAGCAGGAAATTAATCGGCTTGCCCGTTTTCTTGCGAACGTATTGCACCCGTCCGTCCCGTATGTTGCCGTATTTCAGCAGGGCGATGTCCGCAAAGTTAATCCCCGCTCCGAAATAGCTGAACACGAAAATATCCCGTGCCAATCGTTCGGATGGATAGCCTTGCGACAAATCGAGTGCAATAACCTTGCGCACGTCCTCTTTCGTGATGGCCCGTTTCTTCGTCCGCGTATCGAATTTGCTGACTTTATAGGTATCGAACGGGTAATAATCCCGTTTCACCAACTGCAATTCGACGGCCTTGTTGAACACGCTACGCAACGTGCGAAAGAGTTGGCTGATGGTCGTATCTCCGCAACCGCTCGTCCGTAACCAATTCTCGTAACGACGCAACCATACGGCGTCAATGTCGCTGAACGGAATTTGCAACCGCTACCCCGTGAATTTCAGCAACGATGTACGGGAGTATTTGTAAACACCTGCATTGCCGAGTTTTCCGCCGCGCGTCATGTCGTCAATCAGTTTATCGTACAATTCGACCACCGTCGCACAACAGACTTGATTGTGAAAATGGGACACGAGCGTTTCCGCCGTGTATTCGCGTTGCTGGGCGGTCATTTCGACAATCAAATCGTTGTATTCCGCCGTTTTTGCGGCTATCAGCCGTTCGATTTGCTCCTTGTTGGGACAATTCCGTTTAGGCTTGCCTTTCTCGAAATCCCAAAACTTTTCGTACAGGGAAAGACCGAGCGAAACGTATTTGCGTTTACGGTCTTTCGTAACTCGGAGCATTAAAGGAAGCGTTCCGTCTTTGAGAGGTTTGTACTTGTAACAAATGACCTCAATGTTTGCTTTCATGCGTCATGTTGGTTGACACATTGGTTAACACAAACGGGCAAAAAACGTGTAAACCGACCGCGGACGCAGACAAAAGAAAAACGACCCACATTGCTGTAAGTCGTTGATTTTCAGTTGTGGGAGCTGAGGGATTCGAACCCCCGACCCTCTGCTTGTAAGGCAGACGCTCTGAACCAGCTGAGCTAAGCTCCCCTAAAAATGGCTTGGGACTGCAAAGGCAATCTTCCGATTACCCCCGGACCACCCTTTTACAGACGATCCCTTGCAGGCGTTTTTGAAAGAACCTCTACGCAACCCTCGCGCATCTGCGCCTGAACAAGGACTTGAACCTAGGACCCCATGATTAACAGTCATGTGCTCTAACCAACTGAGCTATTCAGGCTTTTCGAGACGAATTGTATCGTCGTTTCGGAGTGCAAATATATAGCAAATTTTCATTCCCGCAAAATTATTGCACGAATTTTTCGTAAAAAAAGTATCTTTGCATGTCGCACAAATCGTAAAGAAATGATCTTGAAACGTGTTATTTCTCTTATTCTCTTGGCACTATGCGCCTTAACGGGCCTGGCGCAGGAACGTCTGACTTTTCAGCCCGATGCGTGGGACTTCGGCACGATCCGCGAAACCGACGGCCGCGTGAGCCACACGTTCACGGGCGTCAACCGCAGCGACAGCCCCCTGGTGATTCTCGACGTAGTGACCACCTGCGGCTGCACGGTCCCCGATTTCTCGAAGAAACCGATCCTTCCGGGCGAAAAGACGCAAATCACCGTCACCTACGACCCCGCCAACCGCCCCGGCGCATTCACCAAGGAACTGTGGGTCTACTCCTCGGAAAAGCGGAAAATCGCCACGCTCACCGTGCAGGGGAGCGTCATTCCGCGGCAGAAAACCGTCGAGGAACTCTACCCCGTCGATGCCGGCGGAGGGCTGCGGCTGGCCTCGACGCTCAACGCCTTCTCCTATATTTATCCGGGCCGGCAGGTGCAGGCGGCGATCGGCTACGCGAACACCTCGAAGCGCCCGGTCCGCCTCGAACTGCGCCCCGAAACCACGAGCGGACTGCTCCGGACCGGCTATCCGAGACAGGTCGCGCCGGGCGAACGGGGTGAAATCAACTTCTCCTACCTCATCCCCGCCGACAAGCCCCGCTACGGGACCGTGCGCGACGCACTGGAGGTCGTGGTCGACGGCCGCAGCAACGGCACGACGCTCGTCACGCACGGCATCGGCGTCGACCCGCAGCCCGCGGATGCGACACAAAACGCCCCGAAAGCCGATTTTTCGGAAAATATCCTTAAATTTGGGCCGGTCAAACATGCGGGACCGGTTCGGAGAATGTACCTTACGCTCTCGAACGCGGGCGGCGCGGAGCTGATCGTGCGGGCCGTCGAGGGCGAGGGACACGTAGCCACGACACTCGCCCCGGGACTGAAAATCACCCCCGGGGATTCGGTGCGCTGCGAAATCCTGCTCGATCCCCGGGCGCAGGACTACGGCATCGTGACCGAACACCTCGTGGTGGTGACCAACGACCCCCTGCGGCCCATGCGGCGCATCCGGGTGACGGCGGTCATCGAAGAGTGACACACAAACACACAACGGATATAATGTACCCCATTCTTGAAAAAAGACTCCTCGCGGAGGGCATCTGGCTGATGAAGGTCCTCGCACCGCGCGTGGCCCGTTCGGCACAGCCCGGACAATTCGTCATCGTACGCGTCGACGAACACGGCGAGCGCATCCCGCTCACGATCTCCGATTTCGACGCTGCGGAGGGCAGCGTGACCATCGTCACCCAGGCCATCGGCGCCTCGACGCGCAAAATCTGCGCACGGAACGAGGGCGAGGCTCTCGCCGACTTCGCAGGCCCGCTGGGCCACCCTTCGGAATTCGTCAAAATGCCCCTCGAAGAGCTGCGCAAACGCCGCTACCTGTTCGTGGCGGGCGGCGTGGGCACGGCCCCGGTCTACCCGCAGGTCAAATGGCTCAAGGAACACGGCGTAAAGGCCGATGTCATCATCGGCGCCAAGACACGCGGCATGCTGATTTATACCGACGCCATGCGCGCGGTGGCCGAAAACCTCTACATCGCCACCGACGACGGTTCGGAAGGGTTCAAGGGACTCGTGACGGCGCTGATCGGAGAACTGATCGAAAAGGAGGGCAGGCGCTACGACGAATGCGTGGCCATCGGCCCGATGATCATGATGAAGTTCGTGGCCCTCACCACGAAGAAATACGGCCTGAAGACCACCGTATCGCTCAACGCGCTGATGGTCGACGGCACGGGCATGTGCGGCGCCTGCCGCGTGACGGTCGGCGGCCGGACGCGCTTCACGTGCGTCGACGGCCCGGAATTCGACGCCCACGAGGTCGATTTCGACGAGGCGATGCGCCGGCAGGGCATGTACCGCACCCAGGAGCAGCGCGCCGCGGTCATCGAGGCCGAGCGCGAGGCCGGACACGTATGTAAGATCGGATTGGACAAATAGATTATGGCAAACAAGATACCCCGCGTGCCGGTGCGCGAACAGGACCCGGCGATCCGTGCGACCAATTTCGAGGAGGTCTGCTACGGCTACGACCTCGAAGAGGCCACGCTCGAAGCCTCGCGCTGCCTGCGTTGTAAGAATCCCCGCTGCGTGGCGGCCTGCCCCGTAGGCATCCGCATCCCCGACTTTATCGCCGCGCTGCACGAAGGGCGGCTGCAGGAGGCTGCCGACATCATCTCCAAGGACAGTTCGCTGCCCTCGATCTGCGGCCGCGTCTGCCCGCAGGAGAGCCAGTGCGAAGGTTCGTGCATCCTGGGCATCAAGGGCCAACCGGTCGCCGTGGGCAAACTCGAACGCTTCGTCGGCGACTGGAAACTCGAACACGGCGCCCCCGTACAGCCCGCCGCAACCCGCAACGGCCATAAAGTCGCCGTCATCGGCAGCGGCCCGGCCGGGCTGGCCTGCGCCAGCGACCTGGCCCGCATGGGCTACGAAGTGAAGATTTTCGAGGCGCTGCACGAGGCGGGCGGCGTGCTGGTCTACGGCATTCCCGAGTTCCGTCTCCCGAAGGAGCGGATCGTGGCGCGCGAAATCGCCCAGGTCGAACGGCTGGGTGTCGGGATCGAGACCGACGTGATCGTGGGCCGCACCGTGACGATCGACTCGCTGATGGACGAGGAAGGGTTCGACGCCGTCTTCATCGGCTCGGGCGCCGGGCTGCCCCGTTTCATGGGCATCCCGGGCGAGAACCTCAACGGCGTGGTTTCGGCCAACGAGTTCCTGACGCGGGCCAATCTGATGCACGCCTACGACAAGGCGTACGACACCCCGATCTACGTCGGGCAGCGTGTCGTGGTCGTGGGCGGCGGCAACGTGGCGATGGACGCCGTGCGCACGGCCAAGCGGCTGGGCGCGGAGGCCACGATCGTCTACCGCCGTTCGGAAAAAGAGCTTCCGGCGCGCGTCGAGGAGGTCCACCACGCCAAGGAGGAGGGCATCCGCTTCCGCATGCTGACCAACCCCACCGAGATCCTCGGCGACGAAAGAGGCTGGGTGACGGGGCTGCGCTGCGTGGAGATGGAGCTGGGCGAACCCGACGAAAGCGGCCGCCGCTCGCCGGTGGTGAAGGAGGGTTCGGATTTCGAAATCGCCTGCGACGTGGTGATCATGGCGCTGGGAACCTCGCCCAATCCGCTGCTGGCCGCCACGACCGCCGGTCTGGAGACCACCCGCCGCGGCTGCATCACGGCCGACGAGCGCGGCGCGACGACTCGTCCGGGTGTCTTCGCGGGCGGCGACGCCGTGACGGGCGCCGCGACGGTCATCCTGGCCATGGGCGCGGGACGGACCGCAGCCAAGGCCATCGACGAATATGTAAAATCGCGTGCGAACGGCATACATTAGGCAAAAAATCCGTACATTAGCGCCGACATGCAAAGCTGATAAATTCCAACACCATGAAAAACATCAAATCCCTGATTGCCGTCCTGGCCCTCTGCGGCCTGGCAGCCTGCGCTGACAACACCCCCAAAACCTTCTCGGGATTCATCGCAGACGCCTCGATGAACACCGTCACCGTCCGCGCGCTGACCGCCGACGACACCTACACCTTCTCGACCATGAATGCCGACAAGAGCGACGCCAACGGCCTGCTGCTCGGAGCCCCGATCACCGTGGACTACACGGGCAAACTGAAGGACGGAACCGCCGCCACGAAGGTCGCGACCGATCCCACCTACGCCGAAGCCGTCGGCAAATGGACGATGCCCGACCCGATCAGCCCCGAAAGCGTCATGGGCATCGAGATCATGGTCGAAGGCGAAGCCAAATCGATCAACATGGCGACGCTGGCCTACACTTCGTGGGAGCTGCAGGGCGAAACGAACAAAATCCTGCTCAAGGGCCAGAGCCTCGGCAACGGCCAGACCATCGACTTCACCGAGACGGGCGTGATCGCCCAAACGGCCGACGGGAACTACACCCTCACGATCGAGGGCACGGGCACGGTCTACACCAAGGCCAGGCAGTAAACAGTTTTCCGCACCGAAAAGCCAGCGCCTCCGGACCTCCGGGGGCGCTTTTGTTTCCGGCGGGGCAACGGCTTTTTTCCCGAAAATAGCGGCTCCGGCGCTTGCTAAATCCGCGCTAAATGCGTAAATTTGTGGCTACTAACCCGTTTATCCGAACCATGAACAAAATTCTGACGGGAGCCTTGCTGCTCCTCTGTTCCTTCAGCGCCGCGGCGCAGACTCCCCGCGACTCGATTGCATTCGCCACTGCCGAATGGCGCACGGCCGACCTCGGCGGCGGTGCCGAATGCCGCTATGCCCAGATCGACATGTTCGGGTCGCGGCAGAGCATCTCCGTCGCCACCTACCCCGGACGCAGGTTCACCACCTCGATCGTCCACCTCGACCGCAGGGCCGAGTCCACGAGCGATCTGGGCAAAGCCGCCGGCGCGGACATCGCCGTCAACGGCAGTTACTTCAATGTCAAAACCTTCGAACCGGTCACCTTCGTCCTGCTCGACAGGAAAATCCTGGGACGCACCACCCCCGAGGAGACGTCGCGCACCAACGGCGTCATCGCCTTCAAGGACCGCAAGGGACGCCGGATGGAGATTTTCCCGTGCGACACGACGCAGTACGCCGACGTGGCGCGCCGTTACCGCTCGGCGCTGGCCGCAGGCCCGGTGCTGATCAACGGCGGCAAGGTGGTCGAATACACCTCCGGGAGCAGCTTCTACACCCGCCGCCATCCCCGGACGCTGATCGGCAAGCGGGCCGACGGCACGGTGGTGATGGCCGTGATCGACGGGCGTTTCAAAGGCCGGGGCGACGGCGCGACCATCGCTGAAACAGCCTACATCGCGCGCCAGCTCGGACTTACCGAGGCGCTGAACCTCGACGGCGGCGGCTCCTCGACGCTCTGGACGGCGCAGGAAGGCGTCCTCAACCATCCCTACGACAACCGCCGCTTCGACCACGAAGGCGAGCGCGGGGTCCCCAACTGCATCGTGGTCCGCAGGTAACCGACCAGCGACCCGGAATCAAAAAACGCGGTTTGATGAAGTTGCATCAAACCGCGTTTCCATTAACCTTGCCTCCTTATCGCTTCGACCGCACGTACTCGTCGTACATCCGGTCGTAACAAGCTTTCAACTGCGGAAACTCCGCCTTCTTCACCTCGTACATGAAGACGCCCCGGTAGTGCGCATCCTCGTACAGAGCCTTCATGACCGCCGCCCAGTCGTTGTCGCCCCGGCCCTGACCCGGCAGTTCGTGGCACTCGTTGCGGCCGTCGCCGTCGCTGACATGGATCGTTTTCACCCGCCGTCCGAGCGCCGTGATCAGCAGTTCGGGATTGTCGATGTGGTTGGTGTCGACCGCAGCGTCCACCTCCCGGGGCATCAGCGACATGATGTGCAGCACCTCTTCGACGGTCCGGCCCAGCGGGCGTTCGTAGTTCCCGTCCTTGACCAGTTCATGGCCCAGCATGTTCTCGATCACCACCCGGGCGCCGATCTTCTTCGCATCGGGAAGCAGTTCTCCGACCGAGCGCACCAGTCGGGCGATCCGCGCGTCGCGCTCCCCGTGCCCGAGATACCAGCTCGGATGGAAGAGCACGATCCGGGGCGAAAGTATCTTGCAGAAACGCAGCACCCGCCGGTTCAGTTCGACGCTTTTCCGCCGCACGGCCTCGTCCGTCTGCGAAAGATCGATCTCCCGGCCGTAAGGCATGTGCACCGACCAGACTTCGATTCCGGCGCGTTTGAGGTCGCGCTTCAACCGACGGCAGCGCGCCTCGATCTGCCGATCGTCGGTCATCTCCTTGTCCAAGAACAGTTTCGACGCGCTGATCTCGATGGCGTCGATACCCGCCTTCTTCGCCTCTGCGAAGGTTTCGTAGGTCCAATTCGACACCGGGCCGAAAATCCCGGACGAAGAACCCACTTTCAGCCGCGGCGGCTGCCCGGCAAACACCGGGATTGTGCATAGGACCGCAAGCAGCAGCAGTCCGGTTCTGTAAAGTTTCATAAATGCAAAGATCGTAAAAAGTCAGGCCGATGCAAAACCGGGCCGGCATGCGGGACGGCCGAACGTTACAACGGATAAAAGGGGCGTACCAAGTGTTGGTACGCCCCTTGTGAATAAACTTATTTGACGACGGCTCCGATCACCGTCTTGCCCTCGCGCGAAGCGCCGGTCTGGTCGACCGTGCTGACCGCCTCGCCGAACGCCGGGTCGAGCGTCTCGCCCAGTATCTTCAAATCCGAAGCGGACATGCCGTACTGGCGTGCCGGATTCGCGTCGCCGAGCAGTACGCAGGTCTTCATCGTACCGCCGTTGTCGCCCAGCGGGCTGAGCATCGAAGCCGGATCGAACGCCGCGCCTCCGACGGCCATACCGTCGGCATTGTAGACCGTGCCTCCGATAATGGAGCTGGCGACCTTGTAGCTGGCGTCCTTGAACCAGGCGACATCGTCGGCAGCGCCGTCCGTCGTATTGCCGGAGATCAGCGTATTGTAGACCTCGATGGCTCCTCCGACGGCAGCCTGCTGCAATCCGGCGCCGTTTCCGGCCGTCACCGTCGTGTTGCCGGCAATCGTACAGCTGACGATCACCGCCTTGCTCGGTTTGGCCGCCGTGCCGTAGACCGCGATACCGCCGCCCTTTCCGGAATGGTTTCCGTAAAGCGTCGAATTGACGATCACCAGGTTGCCGTTCTCGCGGACGTAAATACCGCCGCCGTTCTTGGTGGCATGTTCGGGATTGACGCTGTTGTTCGAGATCGTGGTGTTGCTGATCAGCACGTTGGTCTTGCCGCCCGTGTCGCCGAAGATATACATGCAGATACCGACTCCCGAGGTCTTGTTGTTGTTGAACGTACAGTTGTTGATCCGCAGCAGTTTGGCTCCGTCGGCCCACAGACATCCGCCGTTGTATGCCGCCGTCGACTTGGTCGCGTTGTCGGAGACCACGCAGTTGTCGAACAGCGCCTCGGCTCCCGCGTCGACGCGGATCGCACCCATGCGGATGTCCGTATTTTCGACAATCTTGCAGTTGAGGATGTCCACCGTCGCGTTGCCGATGAAAATGCCCGCGCCGTAACTCTGGAAGAACTTCACGCCGTTGATCGTCGTGCTGCCCACCGTGCCGAACTGCGACGAACCGTTCTTGATCGTGAATCCGTCGAGCGAGGCCTTCATGCCGTTCATCTTGGCCGCCGTCACCGCAACCACGTGGCATACGGCATGGTTACCGTCCAGAATCGTCTCGTTCACGGCAGGATCGGCCACGGCACCCTCGGCCGCATCGGCCGGATAGCCGCCGATCATCGAGAAGTTGCTGTGGATCTCGAACGTGTTGTCCAGCGCGGTCTTCATGCCCGTCAGCGGCACCGAAGGCACGTAAGAGCCCGCAGCCACGTGGATCACGTCGCCGTTCATCGCCAGGTCGATGGCGTTGGCCAGCGTGGTCGCCGTCTCCCACGTCAGGCCGTCCTTGTCGGCCGAGCCGTCGGTCTTGACGTAGTAGTGCGTCGCAAGATCCGAAGCGCTCGCGGCGGCCTGCGTCACGGGCAGCGTGGTGTTCTCGCCCTTGATGACATAGGCCGAGATCGTCGCCGTGCGTTCGTCGAGCGTACGGTTGGCGGCCACGGTCACGGTGATCGTGGCGTCGCCCTGTCCGTACGACGGATCGAACGACACCCAGTCCTTGTCGCATTCGATGCGCCACGGAAGGTTCGATTTGATCGAAAGGTCGTAGTCCTTGGTAGCCTTCTCTGCGATGATGCTCTCCTCCACGAACGACAGTTCGGGTGTCTCGGGAGTAAAGGCCGTATCGTCGCTAAAATCCTGGCAGGCTCCCAGCGCCGCGCATGCGGCCGTCAGGAGCAGGTATTGAAATATCGTTTTCATCGGTTCCGTCGTTTATTGTTCAACAATCGCCAGTCCGGTCGCCACCTTGCGCATGACCCCGCCTTGGTCGGTCGGCCAGTTCAGCAGTTTGAGTTCGCCCTCCGCGCCGTCACGGGCGATGAAGGTCGACGAGCCTCCGCCGTCGAGGTTGAGCGCGTCGTAGGCTCCGCAGGCCGACATCAGGTTCATCAGGTCCAGCAGATCGGCGCCGTTCGAGTAGTAGAAATTACGGCCGTCGACCACCATCAGGTAGACCTCCTTGCCGTCCTGCGACACGCCGATTGCGGTGCGCGGTTCCATGTTCGCCACCGGCATCGTGTTGGCGCTCTGGTCCAGCTGCTCGCCGTTCTTCAGCAGCAGCGTGCTGCGGCCGCAGACCGCCTCGCGGACGATGTCCTTGTCGAGAGCGTACTCCTCCGCCGTGAAGCAGTAGGCCGTGTTGTCCTTCGAGATCACGAAGACGTTGCAGTCCGTACGGTTGAACGAAGTCTTCACCGCCACGCCGTCGCGGTAGCACACGCCGTAGGGAATGTAGGTCGTCGTATTGAAGAAGTCGGCGTTCGTACCGCCCAAGACCCTCTTCCCGTTCTTCTGCATCGCCTCGAGCTGCTTCATAATCGTCTGTCCGGTGCCCACCGCGTCCTTGTCGTTGGCGAGCGTCGTGCGCAGGGTGATTTTGTCGCTCAAGGCAATCCGGAACAGGAACATCTGCATGGCCAGTCCGTCGTCGGCCAGAAATGCCATCTCCAGCACGTCCACACCGTCGGCCAGGTTGTAGGCCCTGTCGCTCTTCACATGAGCCACATATCCGTTCGACCCGTCGACGATGCTCTGTCCCCAGGCTGTCTGAGCCGTCGTGTCGAACTTGGCGTATTCGTCGAAAGCATTCGAATTGTCGCACGCCGCAAGCAGCCACACGCACAACAGCATTCCGATCATATATCTGTATGTTTTCATCGTTTTATCGTTTTATGCATATTGGACAATCCCGCTAATAACCCGGATTATTCGGTTTGAGATTCGGGTTATAAAGCAGTTCCCGGCTCGGAAGCGGCATCAGGCACTGGTAGTCCTTCGTGCCGAGCGTCTGCGTAGCCTTTCCGGTCCGCACGAGGTCGTACCAGCGGAAACCCTCGGCGAGGAACTCCAGACGGCGCTCCTGAAGCACCGCGTCGAGAAAATCGGCTTCGTTCGCCGGACTCACCCTGTCCAGACCGCGCTTTTCCCGCAGCTCGTTGAGACGATCCAGACCGCCGTTGAGCCCCTGCGCCTCGGCGCTGATCAGATACATTTCGGCCAGCCGCGAAATCACCACGGGGTCCGACCCGGTCTGCCCGCTGGGGTATTTGTTGATGAAGTTCAGGTTGTCGAGCGTGGTGATCGACACCTCCTTGCGCAGGTCCTCGTCGGCGTACATCGTCATCACGTCGCCCGCGGGACGGTAGTTGTAACTGCCCTTGTTGGGGTGGTTGTAGGAGTAGAACTGGTTGGAAATCTTGATCGACGAACCGTCCTCGGTCAGGCACGAGAAGGCGAAGATCACCTCCTTGTTGGCCTTCGAGCGGAAAATCTTGTCGAAGTCGTCGAGTGCGTAGTTCGGATTGGTGATCAGGCTCTCGGCCAGCTCTTTAGCCTCGCCCTTCTTGCCCAGATAGAGTTTCACGCGCGCTTTCAGGGCCGTCACGGCGGCGGGCGACACATAGTAGAAACTGTCGGCGCTCAACCCGTTCAGGAAGCCCGAAGCCGCGTCGAGGTCCTCCTCGACCAGCGCCCAGGCCATCGAGGCCGGGTCGCGCGAAACCTTGGCCTGGGTGTTCTGCCGCAGGACGGGCACGTCGCCGAAGCGGGTCACCAGACAGAGATAGATATGCGCCCGGAAATAGTGGCACTCGCCCAGCACCCGGTTCCGCGTGGGGCTGTCGGCCAGTCCCTCGGCGATCGACATGACGTTGTTCACCTGCAGAAGCGCCTTGTAGTAGCCGTTCCACTGGCTGCTGACAAACGTATGCAGCGCATTGGAAAGCGAGTTGATCAGGTCGATCGGGCGGCCCGTGCTGGTCATCAGCTCACCGCCGAAAAGGTCGAACGCGATGTAGGAGTAGTAGGTCGGACCCTCCTGGACCTTGTTGTACATTCCGATGCGCAGCGCCTCGATGTCGTCGGAGCCGACCACCGTCGGAGAGACCGCCGAATGCGGCTCGATGTCGAGCATGCTGCCGCAGGCACCCATCAGAGGCAGCAGGGCAAGCAATATTATTTTATGCAACGATTTCATGATTAATCGGATTTAGAAAGTGATGTTTACGCCTAACTTGAAGATGCGCGGCTGGGGAACGCCGTCGTTATCCTCGCCGTAGAAGCGCGGATCGAGGTTCACGCTCGTCTCGGGGTCCCAGCCGGGATAACGCGAGCAGAGGAAGACGTTGTCGCCCTGGGCATAGACCCGGAGTCCCTTGAGATGGATTTTCGAAACCAGCCGCTGCGGGAAGGTGTAGCCCAGCGTCACCGAGCGCAGGCGGATGAACGATCCGTCGGTCAGGTACATCGTCGAGTTCTTGCCGTTCCAGCCGCTGTACGAGTAGATCGCGCGCGGATATTTGTCCGACGTACCGGGTCCCGTCCAGCGGTTGTCGGCATAGGCCTTCAGCAGCGAGCGGGTATAGCCGGGCTTGGAGCCGTGGATCATCCACGACGCATACACGTCGTTACCGTAGCTGTACGTGAAGAAGAGGCTCAGTTCCAGCCCTTTGTACTTGAAGGTGTTGTTCCAGCCGCCCGAGAACTTGGGGTTGGGGTTGCCCGTGACGATACGGTCGTCGTCGGTGATGTCCCCGTCGCCGTTGCGGTCCCAGTACTTGACGTCGCCGGCACGCACGCCCTTGTCGTAGAGCGCCTGCGGAACCTCGCCGTCGTACTGATAGATGCCGTCCGTGCGGAAGATGTACCACGAACCCACCGTCCGGCCGAGTTTCAGCGCGCGGTTCGAACCGATCGCCAGCATGTCGTCCTCCAGCAACGCGGTGAGTTTGTTGACGTTGCGCGCGATATTGAGCGACGAACTCCACAGCACCTTGCCCAGGTTGAAGTGGGTGTTGATCGTGAACTCGACGCCCTTGTTGCGCATCGAACCGATGTTGCTCAGGATCGAGGTTTCGCCCGTCGTGGCGTGCACGGGCTTCGAGTAGAGCAGGTTGTTCGTGTTCTTCAGGTAAACGTCGGCGATCATGTTGATCTTTCCGCCCAGAAAGCTCAGGTCGAATCCGGCGTTGTACTGGTCGGCGGTCTCCCACGTCAGGCGGTCGTTGCCGCTCGACGAGATGGCGATGCCGCTCTGGCCGCCGTAGTTGGTGCCGCCGCTGATCAGGGCCTGCCAGCCGTAGTTGCTGATTCCGTCCTGGTTACCCGTGCGGCCGTAGCTGGCGCGGATCTTCAGTTCGGTCTTCTCGGCGTCCCAGAACGACTCGTTCGAGACGTTCCAGCCGACCGACACCGAGGGGAACCAGCCCCAGCGGCAGTCGGGCGCGAAGCGCGACGAACCGTCGGTACGGATCGTCGCGTTGACGACGTAACGGTCCTTGTAGGCGAGGCTCAAACGGGCGAAATAGGATTCGATGGCATATTCCGACAGTCCGGCGCTGGCCCCGACGATGTTCGCGGCCACGCTCGCCACGTCGAACGCCGGCGAGGGGTAGTTCTGCGCGTCGATATACGACGTGCGGCTCTTGGTCTTGAGGAACGAGTGTCCCACCATGGCCCCGAGTTCGAAATCTTCGCCGATCTTGCGGTTATAGTTGGCGTAGAGGTCGATCGTATTGGTCATCACGAACCGGTTCCGGTCCAGGATACGGCCGTTGTCGGCGGCATAGGGGTGGTTCTGGTTGTAATAGACGTAGTCGTAGGTGTAGGCCGAGTCGTTGTTGTACGACGCCCTGACCGTCAGCCCCTTGGCGATCTGCGCCTCGGCCCAGAACGAACCGATGAAGCGGTAGTTGTCCGTATAGGAGATCTCCTCGGAGAGAATCTGCACGGCATTGTGCAGCAGCAGTTCGTCGGTTCCGCCCGTGTAATAGCCGCCGTTGGGTTTGTAGGGACGGTCGAAGGGGCGCTGCTGCACGGCGCGTCCGATGATCGTCGAGCCGAGGTCGGCGCCCGGGATACGGTTGTTGTGCAGGTAGTTGCCGCTGATGTTGGCGCCCACCTTCAGCCATTTGAACATTTCGTGGCTGATATTCGACTTGAGGTTGACCTTCGAGATGTCGTTCGTCTTGATGACGCCCTCCTGGTAGTTGTAGCTGCCCGAGAGGTAATATTTGGTCTTGGCATTGCCGCCCGAAAACGACACGTCGAAATAGTGCGACTGGCCGAGGCGGGTGATCAGGTCGAGCCAGTCGGTGTCGGGCATGTTCCCGTAGGGATTCCGGATGTGCTTGACATAGCCCGAACTGTTGATCGTGAAGCCGTTCTGACGGTTGTAGTTGTCGACGCCCTCGTTGAAGACCTCGACGTACTGCTTCGAGCCGACGTATTCGCGGCGCCCGGTGTTGGGAAACTGCGTGATGCTGAAACCATAGTTGACCTTGACCTCCGATTTGCCCTCGCGGCCCTGCTTGGTGGTGATCAGCACGACGCCGTTGGTGGCGCGCGAGCCGTAGATCGCCGCCGAGGCGGCGTCCTTCAGCACCTCGATCGACTCGATGTCCGTGAGGTTGAGCGTCGCCAGCGAACTCATGCCCTCGCCGAACGAATAGAGCGACGCCGAGTTGTTCGACAGCGGAATGCCGTCGATCACGTAGAGCGGCTCGTTGCTGGCGCTGAGCGACGACGAACCGCGGATGCTCATCTTCTCGGCCGAACCGAGGTTACCCGAGCTGGTCGAGATCGACACACCGGCGATGCGGCCCTGGAGGAGCTCCGAGGGCGACATCACGCTGCGCATGTTCTCCTCGGTGGGCTTGAACTGGCTGATGGCGTTGGTCACCAGACTGCGGCGCTGCGTACCGTAACCGACCACGACCACCTCGTCGAGAGCCATGTTGTCGTTTTCGAGCCGGACTTCATAGAACTTGGCCGGATCGCCCACCGCAACCTCCTTGGTCTTCAGACCGAGGTAGGAGACGATCAGGCGGACATCCGTGCGCGACCCGATCCGGACGGAGAACGAACCGTCGAGGTCGGTGGTGGCGCCGATGGTCGTGCCGTCGACGATCACCGTGGCGCCGGTGACCGGGTTCCCGGCGCTGTCTTTCACAACGCCCTTCACGACGGCATTGGCCGAAGCGCGGGCCGCGGAGTCCCGCTTCGCGGGGGCGGACATGATGGCGATCATCTTGCCCTCGACGCTGCTCACGACGTTCTGTCCGGCGAACATCTTTTCGACGACAGCGCCGATCTCCTCGTTTTCGACATCGAGGGTGATCTTCTTGTTCACATCGGCATCCTTCGTCTTGATGACGAACGAGTAGCCGTAATCCTTTTGCAGGCGTTCGATCGCCGCCTTGACGGTCGCATTGCGGACCGACAGGCTCACCTTCTGGGCCTGGGCCGCGGAGGCCTGGAACAGGAAGCACAGAAGCGCGGCAAGCGTGATCAAACTTTTGACGGAAGGTAAAAGTTTATTCATTACGTTAAGATTTGAAGTTTTGAGAAATAGGTCATTAAAAGTTCCGTTCGTTTTGCATACTACATGATATGGTTATTTTAGGGGTGGCGATATGTAATAGACCTCGGCTTCCCTGCGCACCGAGAAAAGGCGGTCCTTGTTGAGCGCGTCGAGGATTTCGTCGAGCGATTCGTTGTTGATGAACGATGCGTAGTAGGTCTCGTCGCACAGCGACTTGTCCGTGACGACGATCTCGACGGCGAAGTGGCGGCGCAGGTCGGCGACGATGTCGCCCAGGGTCTGCTCCACGAAGAAGAAGTTGTCGTTGTCGATCCAGTTCGCATAGGAATCGGGATCGAAATTGAGGAAATCGATGTGATTGTTGGTCTTGTTGAAGCGGAGGATGTCTCCGGGAGCGAGGGTGAGTTTCCCGTTCATTTTCGACGCCTTGATGCCGACCGACACCTTGCCGTGCACCAGGCTCACCTCCGATTTGGCGTCCTCCTGGTAGGATTTGAGGTTGAACTGCGTGCCGAGGACCTTCACCTCCAGCCGGTCGGCGGAGACGATGAACGGGCGGTCCTCGTCGCGGCGGACGTCGGCGAACATTTCGCCCGACAGGTAGACCTGCCTCATCGAGCGGTTGAACTGCCTGGGGTAGATGAGTTTCGTGCCGGCGTTGAGCCACACGTGCGTACTGTCGGGCAGCACGACCTCGCGGCGCTCGCCCATGCCGGCATAGACCTCCACCCACTCGCGCGGGGTGTTGGCCTGGTGTCTGTAATGGAGCGCCAGGACGACGGCGGCAACGACGGCGGCGTATTCGATTATACGGAGGGGCCACCGCCACCGCCGGGCGTTACCGCTGCGGGGGGGGGAATTCGGGGCGGGGCATGCCGCGAGGATCGAGTCCAGCTTACGCCGCACGCGCTCCTTGCCCTCGGGATCGTATTCGGTCTCGGTGGCGTCCAGCAGGTCGCAGAACAGCTGATCCAGCCCCGGGTCCTTCAGCCGCTCCCGCAGCCACATGCGCACCTGCTGCGCCTCGGCTTCCGTGCAGTTGTCCCGCATGTAGGCGAGCAGCTGTTCGCGCGACATATTTTTCTTGGTATCCATAGGTTTCTTCTTGTTTTCAGGAGAATAGCACGAAAAAGAGCATCACGACGGAGATCGTCTTGCGGATCTGCTTGATCGCCAGGTCGACGTGCTTTTCGACCGTGCGGATCGAGAGGTTCAGCACCCGGGCGATCTCGGCATTGGTCATGTTGCGGTCGTAGCGCATGGCGAATATCTCGCGCCGCTTGTCGGGCATCGAACGCATCACCGAGTCGATGAACCCGACCCGTTCGCGCACGTCGACGTAGTCGTAAACGTCCGTATCGCCGTCGGCGACGTCGAGCATCGCATCGTTGATGTCGCTGCGCAGCATGTTGTACCGCAGCCGCATGTAGTCGAAGAGTTCGTTGCGCGTGGCGACCAGCAGGTAGTTGCGCACCGACAGTTCGGGGTTGACCTGCTCCTTGCGCATCCACATTTTGACGAAGACGTTCTGGATGATGTCCTCCGCCACGGAAGCGTCCTTGATGATATGCCTGGCAAACGTGTGCAGCAGGTCGTAGTAGCGGTCGAAAAGCACTCCGAAGGCTGCTTTGTCGCCGCCGCGCATCATCACGACGAGTTCCGAATCCCGTAAACAATTCTGCATGCCGGTCAGTATTTGCTCATGTCCGTAACCGCATAGGGCGTCCGGCAGGCCTCCAGCGCCGCCCGGATCGCCACCGGGGCGTTGGCGTCGGTAACCGGCGTCGAATACCCCGTCGACGAGGTGCTGGCGGTCGAATAGCGGTAGCCGTTTCCCTCGACGCTGACGCCCGTGCAGGGCGTGACGAGCGTCCGGAACACCGTCGCGGCGGCCGCGTAACGGCTGATTCCGTAGTCCATGTGGTAGGAGTCGCGCGTGAGGTCCATCCCGTTGTCCCTGTTCAGCGACGAAGTCCGCAGGTTCTGGAGCGACGTTCCCGAGGGGATCACGATGTCGATGCAGGTCTGGGCGGTGATCTTCCGCACCTGGGCCACGATCGCCTCGAACATCGCCTGCTGGTTGGCGAAATATTTCGGATAATGGGAGTGGTAGGCTCCGTAGGCCTGGGCCATGATGTACCCGATCGTGGGACGGTCGAGGGGCTGCGCCTGCTGGATGTAGTCGCAAAGTCCGGAAATCGCGCCCCGCTCGGTCTCATCCCATTCCCACGCATAGTACGAACCGGTGTGCTCCTGCAGCGTCACGATGTCCCACGTATCCGACTCGACGATGCTCTTGAGCGAACGGTTCAGCGTCCCTTCGTTCTCCCACTTCGTCGCTCCCGGCTCACAATAATAATAGGTGCAGATGTCCGGCGCCGTATAGTTTTCGAAAAATTCGGGCAGTTTGTAGCCGCCGTGATAGGCCCGCACCATCCGGACATGGGTGATCCCGGCGCTTTTCAACATCCCCGGCAGATGCTCCGTGGCGTCGACCGTAAAACTGTTTCCGATAAAGAGTATCTTGAGGGATTTGCCTCCCGCCGGCAGCGGCGGGTTGAACGTGCCGCCCAGTTCGCTCCCTATCCGGATCACCTCGCCGTCGGCGAAGACGAAGCAGATGTATTTCCCCGTGTCGAGCACGCAGCGCAGGGCAACGGCTCCGTCCGCAGGAGCCGCTATGCCCGTGTCGGCCCCGTCGAAAGCGATCGTCCCGCCGGTCGTCAGCGTCACCGCAGGCGACGCTCCGCCCCGCAGGGCCTCCGCATCGGCTTTCACCGCCGTCGCGTCGCCGTCGGCCGCCCAGTAACCGCCGCTGCTGACCGTAAAGACGGGAATCGCGCCTTTCCGAACGCCCCGCGTCGCGGCGCCTTTGAACCCGAATTTCAGCACCCCTCCGGCGGTCGTCGTCACCGACTCGGCATAATTGCAGGCCTCCACGCGTGCTTTCAGGTAGGCTTTCATCTCGTCGGTCGAACCGAACAGGTCGACCGACTCCTCCCCGGACACCTTCTGGGAGACGGGCACGACGACCGGTTCCGCACCGCCGTATGCGATCATCAGCGACGAGGTGCGCAGTTGAGCCAAGGGGTTCGCCTGGGCGGTGATTCCGACCTTCGCACTCCCCGTGCCTTCCGCCGGAACGGCCTCCAGCCACTCGTCGTCGCACACGATCTTCCAATGCGCCGTCGTCGAGATGCTCAACTGCAAGGTCGTTTTCCCGGACTCGAAATTCAGCGAAGCCGGAGCCGCATAGAATCTGACGTCGGGATTTCCGTCGTCGTCCTTGCCGGAAGAGCAGCCGGCTGCTGCTGCAAACAGGGCAAAAATCAGCAGGTGAAAGAGAAGTTTTTTCATAAGTTCATCGGGTCGGTTATAATAAGTACGAACGGGACGAACCCTCTACGTAACCGAAAATGCAATTTCATGGAAATGGAATACGACGCCCCGGAACCGGAGCGGTGAATAAAGCGGAATAAGACCCCGGACGGGAACCGGAGGCCTGCTTTCAGCCCCGTCCCCCGTCCGGCGTCGCTCCGTAAGGTCATCCCCGGAGCCGGATTGTGGATTCAATCGGTTTATCTGTTCCCGGAACGTTCCGGTAAGCTGCCGGTAATTTCGGCCACCCGCCGGGCCACCGTTTCGGGCGTTACGGCTTTCAGACAGCGGTAGTCGCCGTAGCGGCAGGGCTTGTTGCCGAAGACCGAGCAGGGACGGCACGCCATGTCGGCCTGCAAAACGTCCCCGGACGGAATCCCGTAGCCCAGGAACCCCAGCCCGGGATGCGTCGCGCCCCATACCGACACCACGGGCGTCGCGACGAGCGACGCCAGGTGCATCACCAGCGAATCCATCGTCACCACGCAGTCCAGGTTGGCGATGAGGTCCATCTCCCCGGCGAAGCGGACCTTGCCGTACAGGGCCGTGACGTTAGGATACGTGCGCTCCATCTCCTCGGCGAACGCCTGTTCGGCCCCTCCGCCCCCGTGGATGAAAACCCGCCCGTAACGCTCCGAGAGCATCCGCACGAGTTCGCGGCTCTGCGCCTCGGGATAGGTCTTGCCCCGGTGTGCGGAGAAGGGGGCAAAACCCACCCACACGCCGTGTTTCTCCCCGAAGGGATTGGGACGCTCCCGGTGCACGGCGGGCGCGGGGTCGTCCGGCACGAATCCCAGCTTCCGGAAAACGTCGCAGTAGCGCAGCACCGTGTGGCGCAGCGGCTCCATGCCGCGGCCTCCGCAGCGGATGAACGCCCGTTTTTCGGCACGCCCCTTGTCGATATGCGCCGTCGGAACGCCGTGCAGGCGCATTGCGAGGCGGAATGCCTTCGAACGCAGCACGTCGTGCACGTCGGCCACGGCGTCCACGCCCAGCCTCCGGGCTTCGGCCGCCAGCCGCCACATCCCCGCGAGGGTGCGGTGGGCGCCCCGGGTGTCGACGTCGAGGAACCCGACATCCAGCCCCGCGAAGAAGGGCCTGAACATGGGCCGCGTCGCCACCGTGACCCGCAGGCCGGGATAAGCGGCCGTCAGGGCGCGGAGCGCATGCGGCAGCATCGCCACGTCGCCCATCGCCGAGGTGCGCATCACCAGCAGATGACGCGGGACCGGCCCGCCGCCCCGGAGCACACCGCTCCCGGCCGCCGCACCGCCCTCGCGTCCCGCGCCTGTGACGCCGTTCGTCGTTTCCGCGCTATTTTTTCTGCCCATAGAGCACCGGATTCAGTGCAGGGTCGTTGTACATTTTCATCTGTTTGTAGGTCTTCATGTACTTGCGCCCTGCCTCGATGTCCTCGATCAGTTCTTCGATGGCCCGCGAAAGGTCGGCCTGCTGCGCGAGCAGCACGTCCAGCTTCTTCCGGCAGGCCGCGCGATGCGCATCGTCCACGTCCGTACGCTCCGCCTCGCGAGCCATGTGGTAGATTTTCAGCGCCAGGATCGACAGGCGGTCGATGGCCCACGCGGGGGTCTCGGTGTTGAGACGCGCGCCTTCGGCAGGCGTTATGTCCTTGTACTTGTCCAGCAGGTAGGAATCCACGTACTCCACCATATCCGTACGGTCCTGGTTCGACTTGTCGATGCGGCGCTTGATCTTCAGCGCCTCCGCGGGGTCGATGGCCGGGTCGCGGATAATGTCCTCCAAGTGCCACTGCACCGTGTCGATCCAGTTCTTGTGGTAGAGCAGATGGTCGATCGTACCCGGTGCGTAGGGGTTGTCGATGGGATGGTCCACATCGTCCCAGCGGTGATACTCCTCGATGGACCGGTTGAAAATACGGTTCGCGTTTTCGGTAAACATAGCTTGCGGTTTTATAGTATTATTGGATTTTTCACCGGAAAATCATACCTTTGTCGGTAACGATTAAACAAAGATAATGACTTTTTCCAAAAAAGCAATACTCCTTTCGGGAATCCTCCTTTGCGCGTTCGTGCAGCTCGGGGCGCAGGTGCGCCAGACACGCGAAGAGTACATCAGCCGCTACATGCCCATCGCCATCGCCCACATGGAGCGCTACGGAATCCCCGCGAGCATCACCATGGCGCAGGGAATCCTCGAATCCGACTGCGGCAACAGCCTGCTGTCGATGAAGTCGAACAACCACTTCGGCATCAAATGCAAGCGCAACTGGACGGGCGACAAGGTCTACCACGACGACGACGCCAAGGGCGAATGCTTCCGTTCCTACCCCTCGGTCGAGGCGTCGTACCGGGACCACGCCGAATTCCTCGACTCGCAGCCCCGCTACGACTCGCTGTTCGCCTACTCCTCCGACGATTACAAGAGCTGGGCGCGGGGCCTCAAGGCCGCGGGCTACGCCACGGCCCCCGACTATGCGCAGCGGCTCATCCGCATCATCGAGGAGAATCAGCTTTTCCTGCTCGACCGGCCCGACGGCGCACGGCTCTACGCCTCGCGGTTCGGGCTGAAACGCGACCCCGAGGAGTGGTTCTCGTCGCAGAGCAGCGTGGAGGAACTGGCCTGGACCGGGGGAGCCGTCGACCCGGACAACTACCGCGTGACGATCAACGCCCACCAGGGCTACAACGTCTACGCCACCAACGGCGTGCACTACGTGCTGGCCAAGGAGAACGACACGTTCGAGAACATCGGACGGAAGTTCCGCCTCTCGGCGCGCAACCTGCGCAAATTCAACGACCTGAAGGACAAGAAGGCCCAGCCGGTGCCGGGCGAGACGGTCTACATCGAGCGCAAGCGGAAACGCTGGGAGGGCAACTCCCGGCATCACATCTGCCGCCAGGGCGAAACGGCTTACTCCGTAGGCCAGTCCTACGCCATCCGCACGCGGTCGATCGAGAAACTCAACCATCTCCGCAAGGACGAGGAGCTGGCCGCAGGACGCGAAATACGCATAAAATAAAACCTACATACCATGGAAACAACCCCGCTGAGAGCACAGATTCTCGATACCATCATCCGCAAGTCGACACTCAAACAACGGGTTTTCGACAACACCTTCGGAGCGTTCAACTCACTGAAGGAGACGCTGCTGGAAATGGCCTCGGAGATGGACGACGAACTGGACGGCAAACTCGACCGCCGCGTGCGGCTCGAATACCGCGACCGCGGCAAGTTCGAGGCACAGCTGCAGGTGGCCAACGACATCCTGATCTTCCAGATGCACACCGACGTTTTCGAGTTCGGCTCCGACCACCTCATCTGGCAGAACCCCTACGTGCAGGCCGACCGCGACAACTCCTACTGCGGACTTATCAACATCTACAACTTCCTGTCCGACTCGTTCAAATTCAACCGCAACGCCGACGAAGGTTACCTGATCGGCCGCATCTTCATCAACCGCGAACGCCGCTACTTCGCCGAAGGCAAGCAGCAGACCTCGATGCGGGCGATGGATTTCGGCAAGTCGGAGATCGATCAGGAGGCGCTGGTCGCGATTCTCGAATCGGCGATCGGCTTCGCGCTGAACTTCGACCTGCTGATGCCGCCCTACGAGGAGAACAAACGCGTGACGGTGGACCAGTTCAACACCAAGATGGACAACTCGAAGTTCGTGACGGGCAAACGCCTCGGCTACGACTTCGACATAGAGGATATTTAACAGGCCGGGCATGGGAGAGGCTTCCGGTTTTCACCGGGCCCCGCGGGCCGCAGCCGCCGTTGCGGCACACGATCGTAGCTTTAGCGGCACGCCGTAAATCCGGCCCTTCCCCAAATCCCCTCCCCGGAGGGGACTTGCCGTACCAAGCCCCATGCATCGAGCACAACTTTCAACACGCCATTT
Source organism: Alistipes sp. i18-0019-D1 (assembly GCF_042852885.1). Classification (NCBI taxonomy): domain Bacteria; kingdom Pseudomonadati; phylum Bacteroidota; class Bacteroidia; order Bacteroidales; family Rikenellaceae; genus Alistipes; species Alistipes sp. i18-0019-D1. Next base: position 2,329,924 of record NZ_AP031424.1, on the reverse strand, counting down.
TCTCATGAAAACCATCCTTTTCCCGCTAATAGCCGCAGCGGCGCTCCTGACGGGCAGCGTCCGCGCCCAGAACGAATACGCCGAAATCGCCCGTCTGCGGGGGCTGAACGAATCGGTGCGCGGCATCCGCTCGATGGCCGACGGCGAACACTACACCACGCTCGAGTCGAACGACATCGTCCGTTACAGCTACGCGTCCGCAGCCCCCGGCGAGAGCATGCTCCCCGCGCCCGCGCCGAACCTCGTCATCACCGACTACGCCTTCTCGCCCGACGAGCGCTCGATCCTCATTGCCTCGGGCCGCAAACCGATCTACCGCCATTCGTACACCACCAGCTATTCGCTCGTGCGCGACAACACGGTGCGCCCCGTCCTGCGCGAGGCCGAAGCGCCGCGCGACGCCTCCTTCTCGCCCGACGGGCAGAAGATCGCCTACTCGGACCGCAACGACCTCTACGTTTACGACATCGCCGCCCGGACCACGCGCCGCATCACCGACGACGGGGCGTGGAACCAGGTGATCAACGGCACGACCGACTGGGTCTACGAGGAGGAGTTCGGCGTGACGCGGGCCTACGCCTTCTCGCCCGACAGCCGCCGCATCGCCTACCTGCGTTTCGACGAGAGCGAAGTGCCGCTGATGGAGATGATGCGCTTCGACGGCAAACTCTACAACCGGGCCTATTCGTTCAAATACCCCAAGGCCGGGGAGCGCAACTCCGTGGTCCAGCTCTGGATCGCCGACCTTGAGACCGGCGCCAGGGAGCGCATCGACACGGGCGGGGAAACCGACCAGTACATTCCCCGCATCGGCTGGACGCCCGACGGACGGCCGTGGTACTACCGCCTCAACCGCCGCCAGAACACCTTCGAGATGATCGTCTGCGAACCCCACGGGGCGCAGCGCACGGTCTACGACGAGCGGGCGCAGCAGTACGTCGAGCGCGTGGACGACGGGACCGTGACCTTCGTCGACCGCGACCGCTTCCTCGTGCGGCAGGAGAGCCACACGGGCTTCATGCACCTCTACCTTTACAGTCTCCGCCGGGGCATCCTCGAACAGGTGACCAAAGGTCCGTGGGAGGTGACCCAGGTCGTGGGGACCGACGGCAAACGCGTGTGGTTCCTCTCGACCGAAACCTCGCCGCTGCGCCGCAACCTGTACAGCGTGCGCCTCGACGGCAAGGGCAAGCAGCGCCTCACCACGGGCGAGGGCTACTACACCGCCGCCCCGAGCGCCGGGATGAAATACTTCATCACCACTTTTTCCAACGCCTCGACGCCCAACGTCACGGAGGTCTGCGACGCCGCGGGAAAGCCCGTCCGCACACTGGCCGACAGCCGCCGCCTGCGCGAAGAACTGGCCGCCGCCGACCGCCCCGTGAAGGAGTTCTTCACCTTCACGACCGAGCGCGGCGACACGCTCAACGCCTATATGGTCAAGCCCCGCGGCTTCGACCCCTCGCAGCGCTACCCCGTGCTACTGACCCAGTATTCGGGTCCCGGCTCGCAGTCCGTGCGCGACCGCTGGTCGCTGGACTGGGAGGACGCCCTCGCCGACAAAGGCTACGTCGTGGTCTGCGCCGACGGCCGCGGCACGGGATTCCGGGGCGAGAAATTCAAGAAACTCACCTACGGACGCCTCGGGGCGCTGGAGGTCGAGGACCAGCTTTCGACCGCCCGCCACATGGCGGCGCAACCCTGGGTCGACCCCGCGCGCATCGGCATCTACGGCTGGTCCTACGGCGGATTCATGGCTTTGAGCTGCGCGATGAAGGGCCTCGGGCTGTTCAAAATGGCCATCGCCGTGGCTCCCGTCACCTCGTGGCGCTACTACGACACGATCTACACCGAGATCTACAACAACCTTCCGCAGTACAACACTGCGGGCTACGACGACAATTCGCCGATCAATTTCGCGCGGATGCTCGACGACCGGCGCACGCGGCTGCTGATCATCCACGGCACGGCCGACGACAACGTCCATTTCCAGAACACCGTCGAGATGACCCGGGCGCTCAACCGCGCCGGCAAGCAGTACGACATGATGATCTACCCCGACCAGAACCACTCGATGTTGCCCGACGCAACGGCACACATAAGACAAAAGATGATCGATTACACACTGAAGAATTTATGACGTACACATTGCAACTCGAAACGCCCGTCGGCCCCGTGACGATCACGGCTACGGGCGAGGCCGTGACGCAGATCCGTTTCGGCACGGAAATTCCGGAAGGCTCCGCAGCCGTCCCCGAAACCTCCGCCACGCCCCTGCTGCTGAAGGCGGCGACGCAGCTCCGGGAGTACTTCGCCGGCACGCGCCGCGACTTCTCGCTGCCGCTCGCACCCGCCGGAACACCCTTCCAGCAATCCGTCTGGCAGGCGCTGCAAACCATTCCCTACGGAGAAACCCGCACCTACGGGCATATCGCCGTACAGATCGGCCACAACAAATCGTTCCGCGCCGTCGGCATGGCCAACAACCGCAACCCCATCGTCATCGTCGTTCCCTGCCACCGCGTTTTGGGCTACGACGGCAAACTCACGGGCTACGCCGGGGGACTCGACATCAAGGAGCGGCTGCTCGACCTGGAAAAGCGGCGATAAACGCACCCCGGCGGCAGGCCTGCAAATCGCACCCGCACGAAAAAATGCGAGGCACGGTCTCCCGTGCCTCGCATTTGCATATCCCGTCCGGTCAAAGTCCGAACGCAACGGCGTTGATGCCGTCGTAAACCGCGCTGACGATGCCCAGCAGCAGAACGCCCGCCATGCAGAGCGCGAGGCTGACACGCGTGTAACGGTCGCTGCGGAACGCCGCGATCGGCGCGTCGGAGGGCGTAATGTACATCGCCTTGACGATCAGCAGGTAGTAGTAGAGCGAAATCACCGTGTTGATCAGGGCGATGAAGACCAGCAGGTGGAACCCGCCCCTGAAAGCCGCCGCGAAGACGAAGAATTTCGAGAAGAACCCGGCGAAGGGCGGGATTCCCGCCAGCGAAAACAGCGCCAGGATCATCAGCAGCGCCAGGCGGGGATTGGTGCGCGAAAACCCGTTGTAGTCCTCCAGCGATACCTTGCCCCCGCTGTGCTGCTCGACGGCCGACAGCACGCCGAACACCGCGAGGTTGGCGGCCATGTAGACCAGCACGTAGAAGACCAGCGAGGTCATGCCGATGGCGCTGCCGCCGATGACGGCCAGCATGATGTATCCGGCCTGCGAGATGGACGAGAAGGCCATGAAACGCTTGAGGTCCTTCTGCCGGATGGCGAAGAGGTTGGCGACGGTGATGCTCGACACTGTCACGATCCAGAGCAGCGTCTGCCACTCCCGGACCATCGGGGCGAACACCTTCACGAGCACCGTCAGCAGCACGAACGCCGCAGCGCCCTTCGAGACCACCGAAAGATAGGCGGTCACGTTCGTCGGCGCCCCCTGGTAGGCGTCCGCCGTCCAGAGATGGAAGGGCACGAGCGAAATCTTGAAACCGAGTCCCGAGAAGAAGAAGACCAGGGCCATCACCTGCAATGGCGAACCGTCGATGCGGGCGGCCATATCGTCGAAATAGAGCGTCCCGGTCGTACCGTAGAGGAACGAGATGCCGTAGAGCATCAGTCCGCTCGAAAACAGCGCGCAGAGGATGTATTTGGCCCCCGCCTCGGCCGAATAGCGTTTGTATTTGTCGAAGGCCACCAGGCAGGCCATCGGCACGGAGGCCAGCTCCAGCCCGATGAAGAACAGCAGGAAGTTGCCCGCACCGATCATGAAATGCATGCCCAGCAGCGTCGAGAGGGTCAGGATGTAGAATTCACCCTGCTTGTGGCGCGTGTCCTCGCGGCGCAGCCACGTGTCGGACTGGAGGAAGACGACCAGCGCCCCGACGGAGAGCATGCCTTTGACGATGCCGTCCATCGGCGCATACCGGAACATGCCGCCGAAGGCTTCGCCCGCCGGGCCCGGAATGAGGTTCACGACGACCTGCACGACCATCAGGCAGCAGACCACGGCCGAGAAGCGGCGGCGTCCGCGCTCCCCGGCCACGAGGTCGTAGAGGAACACGAGAACGAGAATCGCCGTGAGGGTCACTTCGGCCCGCATCAGCGTAAATATCGAGGTGTAATCCATAGTCGCTTAATTCATGATGTGAGTAATAACCTCCGCGACGCTGCCGCGAATCATGTCGCTCACCCACAGCGGCGCCAGACCCATGCCGGCGATGGCGACGACGAGGCAGACGACCGACAGGCGTTCGTCCCACGTGGCGTCGGAGAGCTTCAGGTGCCCGGGATTGTCGCACGTGCCGTAGAGGATTTTCCCGACGACGCGCAGGATGTAGACCGCCGTGATGACGATCGACGTGCAGGCGATGACGGTCACCACGCGGTGGAACGTGCCGGCGTTCATGAACGCGCCGTTGAAGATGGTCATTTCGGCCACGAAGCCGCTCAGACCCGGCAGCCCGAGGTTGGCCAGACCCGCGATCACATAACCGACCGCCAGGAACGGCATCACCTTCATCAGTCCGCCCAGCTGGCGGATGTCGCGCGTGTGGGTGCGGCCGTAGATCATGCCGATCAGCGCGAAGAAGAGGGCCGTCATCAGGCCGTGGCTCAGCATCTGGAGCACGGCGCCCGTGCCGGCCGTGGTGTTCATCATCAAAACGGCGAACAGCACCAGTCCGCAGTGCGACACCGAGGAGTAGGCGTTGATGTACTTGAGGTCGGTCTGCACGCAGGCCGAGAAAGCGCCGTAAACGACGGAAATCGTTGTCAGTATGATAAATATCCAGCTCAATTCATGCGCCGCTTCGGGTAAAAGGTACATGGCGACCCGGAAACAGCCGTATCCGCCCAGCTTCATCAGCACCCCGGCATGGAGCATCGACACGGCCGTCGGGGCCGAGGCGTGGCCGTCGGGGCTCCACGTGTGGAACGGGAACAGCGCACCCAGCACGCCGAAGCCCACGAACACCAGCGGGAACCAGATGCGCTGCTGAACCGCGGGGATGTTGTTCAGCGCGGCGATCTCCTGAATGTTCATCGTCGTGGCGCCCGCGCCGAAGTAGATGCCCAGAATGCCGATCAGCAGCAGCGCCGAGCCACCCATCAGCATAAGCGTCAGTTTCATGGCCGCATACTCCTTGCGGCCGCTGCCCCAGACGCCGATCAGGAGGTACATCGGGATCAGCGCCACCTCGTAGAACATGAACATCGTGAAGAGATCGACCGAAATGAAGAACCCGAACACCCCCACGCTCAACAGGCAGAACCAGAGGAAGTAGGCTTTGATGTCGGTCTTCATCTGCCACGAAGCGAACGTGCCCGTGAAGACGATGACGGCCGACAGCAGGAGCATCGCCACCGAAATGCCGTCGACGCCCACGGCGTAGTGGATGTTGAGCGGCGCATACCAGACATGGCTTTCGGTGAAGAGCATCTGCGCCGTCTCGCCCGCGCCGCGCAGGCCGAGGTACTGCACCACGAGCACGACGGCCAGCGCCACGAGCAGCGAAGAGCCTGCGACCATCACGGCGTGAATCTGCCGCGTCGACTTCGAGAGCCACAGACCCAGCATCATCACGAGCGGAACGGCGGGAAACAGAGATAGTATATTCATAACTCGTTCGGATTAACAGATTAGAAGAATCAAGATCGTGAGGCCCAGCGCACCGCCGAGGAACCAGATGCAGTAGCGCTGCACGCTGCCGCTCTGCATGTCGCGGACGAGGTAAGCGACGCCGTTCGTGCCCCACGCGAGGAAATTCATGAAGCCGTCGACCACATGCCGGTCGAACCACGCGATGGGCGTGGAGATGCAGGCGAAAATCACCCGGTGGGTGATGAACTGGTAGACCTCGTCGATGTAGAACCGGCGGTAGGCCGCACGGTGCAGGCCGCTTAACGTCGCGGCCAACCTGTCGGCCACGGGCTGCCGGTCGCGGGCATACATCCACGTCGCCAGCGCGATAGCCGCGGCGGCCACGCAAAGGCTGACGGCGGCCACGCCCGTGTCGATATGGATCGTGTAGGCCGCGCCGTCGCTCGACACGAACTCGCCGAAGGGAATGAATCCGGCCACGCAGGTCACCGCCGCGAGCAGCACGAGCGGCAGGGTCATCGCGAGCGGAGCTTCGTGCGGCGTGTGCTCGGCATGCAATTCGCGGTTCTCCGTACCCCAGAAAATGCCGTAATAGAGGCGGAACATGTAGAAGGCCGTGAGTCCCGCAATGGCGGTCATCACCCACCCCATGACGGGCGAGAAAGCGAAGCAGGCCGTCAGGATCTCGTCCTTCGAGAAGAAACCGCTCAAGGGCCAGATGCCCGCGATGGCGAGGCACGCCACGAGGAACGTCGCGTGGGTCAGCGGCATGTAGCGGCGCAGGCCGCCCATGGCCGACATCTCGTTGGAGTGCACGGCATGGATGATGCACCCCGCGCCGAGGAACAGCAGGGCCTTGAACATGGCGTGGGTGAAGAGGTGGAACATCGAAGCCATGTAACCCAGCCCTCCGGCGTGCGGATCGGCCGAGGTCGAGACACCCAGCGCCACGATCATGAAACCGATCTGCGAGATGGTGCTGAATGCCAGCACACGCTTGATGTCGCTCTGCACGCAGGCCACGACAGCGGCGTAGAGTGCCGTGAAGGCCCCGATATAGGCCGTCCAATGCAGCACTTCGGGCGCATAGCCGATAAACAGCGGAAACATGCGCGCCACGAGGTAGACGCCCGCCACGACCATCGTCGCGGCATGGATCAGCGCCGACACGGGGGTGGGACCCTCCATGGCATCGGGCAGCCAGATGTGCAGCGGGAACATGGCGCTCTTGCCCGCGCCGCCGACGAACATCAGCCCCAGTGCCAGCGGGATCATCGCCCCGGCGGCCACCAGCATGTTCGCCTCGGGCGTGAAGGAGAAGGTCCCGGCGTAATAGCCGTAGATCAGAATGCCGATCAAGAAGCCCAGGTCGGCGAAGCGCGTCACGATGAAGGCCTTCTTCGAGGCGGCCACGGCCTCCCTCTTCGTATAGTAGAAGCCGATCAGCAGGTAGGAGCTGACGCCCACCAGCTCCCAGAAAAGGTACATCTGGAAGATGTTGGTCGCCACGACCAGCCCGATCATGCTCATCGTGAAGAGCGACAGAAAGGCATAGTAGCGCTGGAAGCCCCGCTCGCCCTTCATATAGCCCAGCGAGTAGATGTGGACCATCAGCGACACCGTGGAGATCACCACGAGCATCATCACCGAAATCGGGTCCAGGAGGATGCCCAGGTCGATGTGAAGCGCGCCGCCGATGGGCAGCCACACGGTATTCCAGGGGATCAGCGTCGGGAACACCCCTGCGGCATCGCGCCCGGCCGAGAAGTATTCGAAAGCCGTCCAGTAGCTCAACAGCGCCACCACGGCCAGCACGGCCGTACCGATTGCGCCCGCCGCCGCGGGACGCATCTTCATGCCCGCAAGCCCCAGCACGAGGAAACTCGCCAGCGGAAGCAACAGAATCAGAATCGTATATTCCATAGAACGTCGTTTTTCGGGCCGTTACCACTTCATTTCCCGCAGGCTCCTGGCTCCGATGTTGCGGATGTTGCGGTAGATATTGATGATGATGGCGATGGCCACGGCGGTCTCCGCAGCACTGATTCCGATGGCGAACAGGGCGAAGAAAAACCCTTCGAGCTGCTCGGGAAAGAGGAAGCGGTTGAAGACCACGAAGTTGATGTCCACCGAGTTGAGAATCAACTCGACCGAAATCAGCATCGCCAGCAGGTTGCGGCGCGTGACGAATCCGTAAATGCCCACGAACATCATCACCGTGGAGACAATCAGGTAATATTCCATGTGTATCATAGTCGTATTATTTAGCGTTTGCGCGCGATGAGGATGCCGCCGACGATGCAGGCCAGCAACAGCAGGCTGATCACCTCGAACGGCAGGATGTAACCGTACTTTCCGCTGCTCATCAGCGCGTGGCCGATGGTCTGCACGTGCAGTTCCCCATGTTCGAAATGCGAGGGGCGGAAGTCGTGGCCGAGTGTTATCCAGAGGCAGATGCCCAGGCTGGCCAGTGCGGCGCCCAGCCCCACGAAGAGCTTGTAGCCCTTCAGGTCCTCGGCCTTGTCGCCCTGGCTCGACGTCAGGAGGATCGAGAAGACGTACAGCACCGTGATGCCGCCGGCGTAGATCAGCAGCTGCACCGCCCCGAGGAACGAGTAGTTGAGCTGGAAGTAGATGCCCGCCGTGCCGAACAACACGAACAGCAGGTAGGTAGCGGCGCGCAGGATGCGCCGGGTCGTCACGGCGAGAATCGCGCTGACGCCGATGAACAGCGCCAGGACCGTGAAAACGATCAGTTCGAGAGTTATTTCCATGACTTACTGTTTGTTGAGTTGTTTGACGAGCTTTTCACGCGTGTAGACGGCGTGCTCGAAATCGGTCGAGAAGCGGATCGCCCCGGTCGGGCAGGCGTTGACGCACAGGTGGCAGAACATGCACGACCCCAGGTCGTACTCGTAGCGCACCAGCCGTTTTTTGCTCTTGCCCGTCCCGGGGTCGGTGACCGTCTCGGTCGTGAGGCGGATGGTTCCGTTGGGGCAGGCCGACTGGCACAGCCCGCAGGCGATGCACTTGTTGCGCCCCTCGGCGTCGTGCGGCATCGTCAGTGTGCCGCAGAAACGGTCGTACATCTTCAGCGTCGCCCGGTTCTCGGGATACTGCTCGGTGATCTTGGGCGTGAAAAACTCGCGTCCCGTCACTTTAAGTCCGGTCAAAAGGGTTCCCAGTCCGTGGAAAAGGCCTTTGATATAGCTACTCATAACTAAAAATGCAGTTTAAAGACGACGACAATGACCATCAGCAGCAGGTTCGCCAGCCCGATGGGAACGAGGTATTTCCATTCGAGCGTCAGGATCTGGTCGATGCGCAGGCGCGGAAAGGTCCACTTGATCCACATGAGCAGCCACACCACGAAAAACGCTTTGGCGAAGAACCACACGAAGCCCGGAATGCAGTCCATCACGGCGTTGAAGCCCTCCCAGCCCGCAATGTGCAGCGGCATCCAGCCTCCGAGGAAGATGGTGGCGGCGACGCCCGCGACGATGAACAGGTTGACGAACTCGGCGACGTAGAACAGCCCGAAGTGCATGCCCGAATACTCGGTGTGGTAACCCGCCGTCAGCTCCGACTCGGCCTCCGGGAGGTCGAACGGACCGCGGTTGACCTCGGCGTTGCCGGCGATGAGGTAGATCACGAAGGCGATGAAAGCAGGAATGTGGCCCTTGAAAAGAAACCACCCGTCGGCCTGCCGGGCCACGATCTCGGAGAACTGCATGGTGTCGGTCAGCACGATGATCGTGAGGATCGAGAGGCCGATGGAAAGCTCGTAGGAGATCATCTGCGCCCCGCTGCGCATGGCGCCGATCAACGAATACTTGTTGTTGGAACTCCACCCTGCCAGCAGAATGCCGACCACGCCGATCGACGAGGCGGCCATCATGAAGAAGACGCCCACGTTGAAATCCAGCACCTCCAGCCCCTTGTTGACCGGCAGGCAGGCGAAGGCCAGCACCGAGGCGAGGATGACGATGTAGGGCGCCAGGTTGTAGAGGAACTTGTCCGAACGGCGGATGGTGATGATCTCCTTGGTGAGCATCTTGAAGACGTCGCAGACGACCTGCACCGTGCCCCACGGCCCCACGCGCATCGGCCCGAGGCGGCATTGGAAGGCCGCGCAGACCTTGCGTTCCATGAAGATCATCAGGATGGCGATCACGGTGTACATCAGCAGCAGGCAGCCGCCGACGATCACGCATTCGATGAAAACGGCCAGCCCGAGGGGCATCAGCGAGGTCAGCAGCCCGTGGACCCAGCTCGTAATTATAGAAAAGTCGAACATATCCTATCTCTTTTATCTGTCAATATCCGGAACCACGTAATCCAGCGTGCCGCCGATGGCGATCAGGTCGGCGATCTTCGTCCCCCGGGCGATGGTCTCCAGGCACGAGACGAGCGGCAGTCCCGTCGAGCGGAACTTCATGCGGTAAGGGAACTTGTCGCCCCGGCTCTCGATGAAGACCCCGAACTCGCCGCGGCTTCCCTCGACGGCAGCGTAATAGCTGCCCTCGGGAATGCGGATCACGGGTTTCATCTTCAACTGGTATTCGCCTTCGGGAATGTTGTCGATCAACTGCCCGATGATGTTCATGCTCTGCTCGATCTCCTTCATCCGGACCATGTAGCGGGCCAGGCAGTCGCCCTCGGTGAAGAGCACCTCCTCGAAATCCACCTTGCCGTACATCGCATAGGGATGACGCTTGCGCACGTCGCAGGCCCACCCTGCGGCGCGGCCCGTGCCACCCGTGGCTCCGAACGAAATGGCATCCTCGCGCGTCAGCACGCCGGTGCCTTTCAGACGCTCCTGCGCGATGACGTTGCCCGTAAAGATCTCGTGGTATTCGCGCAGTTTGGGACGCATGTAAGCAATGAATTCTTTGGTCTTGCGCACGAAATCGGGATGGATGTCGGCCTGCACGCCGCCGATGGTGTTGTAGGTCTGGATCAGGCGGCCTCCGGTGGTCTGCTCCAGGATGTCGAGCACCTTCTCGCGGTCGCGGAAACCGTAGAAGAAAGCCGTCAGCGCGCCCATGTCCATGCACAGGCAGGCGAAGAAGAGCAGGTGCGAGTCGATGCGCTGCAACTCGTCCATGATCGTGCGGATATACTGCACGCGCTCCGGCACCTCGACGCCCAGCCCCTTTTCGATGCACATGCAGAGGGCGTGGCGGTTCTGCGACGCCCCGAGGTAGTCGAGACGGTCCGTCAGGGCGAGGGTCTGGGGATAGGTCAGCTCCTCGCACATCTTCTCGATGCCGCGGTGGATGTAGCCGCAGTGCACGTCGAGTTTTTTAATGATCTCGCCTTCGAGCGACACGCGGAAGCGCAGCACGCCGTGCGTGGCCGGGTGCTGGGGACCGACGTTGATGACGTACTCCTCCTCCTCGAAAAGCACGTTGCGCCCGCGTATGAAACTGCCGTCGGGCTGCAACTCGAAGGTCGGGGCGCTGTCCTTCGACACCTCGTTGCTCATGCGGAGCGGGTTCTGCGCCGGGTCGTAGTCCTTGCGCAGGGGATGTCCCACCCAGTCGTCGCGCAGGTACAGCCGCCGCATGTCGGGATGGTTCAGGAAACGGATGCCGAAGTAGTCGAACGCCTCGCGCTCGTTCAGTTCGGCGGCCTTCCACAGGTCGCACACCGAGGGCAGGACCGGGCGTTCGCGTTCCGGAGTCAGCGTCCGCACCACGACGTTCTCGCCCGTCGAGGTGGCTTCGAAGTGGTAGACCACGCCGAAGCCCTCTTCGCCCCAGTCCATGCCGGTCAGGCTGCGCAGGAAATCGAAGCCTTCGGCCTTCAGGCGTTCGGCCACCCCGCGGAAAGCCTCCGCCGGCACGGTGAACATCCCATCGCCGGCCTCCGACCGAACGGCCGCAGGCTCCCAGGCCTTCATTTTATCTGTCAGGGTCATAATTCTCGTTTTTCTTCGTCCACATTCAAATCGTTCTTCTCCGCCGTCAGGTCGCTCCGCAGCAGGCGTTCGTACTCCTCGCGGTCGACCTGCCGGTTCACGCCGCCGAAGAAACGCTGCAGTTTCACCTTGCGCTGGAGCTGCATCAGTCCGTAGAGCATCGCCTCGGGACGCGGCGGACATCCGGGGATGTAAACGTCGACGGGCAGGATCCGGTCCACGCCGTTGACTACGTGGTACGACTTCTTGAACGGGCCGCCGCTGATGGCGCAGCCGCCCACGGCGATCACGTATTTGGGATCGGCCATCTGGTCGTAAAGGCGCTTGAGCACCGGGGCCATCTTGTGCGTGATGGTTCCGGCGACCATGATGAAGTCGGCCTGCCGCGGGGAGGCCCGGGCCACTTCGAACCCGAACCGGGCAAAGTCGTAGCGCGCGGCGCCCACGGCCATGAATTCGATGCCGCAGCAACTCGTGGCGAAGGTCAGGGGCCAGAGGCTGTTGCTGCGGCCCCAGTTGATCACCTCGTCGAGACACCCCACCACCACGTTGGTTCCGTTCTCGCGCAGTTCGCGAGCCATCTGTTCGAGGTATTCGTTGTCGTTGAAGTCTTCGTACTTCATCGACTTGATTTTCGGTCTCTTTATTTCCATTCCAAAGCTCCTTTCCGCCATGCGTAGGCAAGGCCCAGAATCAGTACCACCAAAAAGAAGAGGATGCTCACCAGTCCGTAGACGCCCAGTTCCTGCACGACGACGGCCCACGAAAAGAGGAACACCGTCTCGACGTCGAACATCAGGAAGAGGATGGCGAAGAGGTAGTAACCCACCTTGAACTGCATCCACGAACGTCCGCGCGTCGGGATGCCGCACTCGTAGGCCTCGCCCTTCTGGGGGTTGTACGAACGCGGCGACACGGCGCGGGCGATACCCAGCGCAACTGCGACCAGCGCAATGGCCGTAAGGATGACGACCACCAATAGCGTGAAATACATAGATATGTTGTTTTACGATTTTAATTCCGGCACGACGAAACGCCCGCACGCCCCGCGGACGGCAAGGGTCCCGGAAACAGGCGGCAGGGAAAACGACGGAAAAGGGCTAAATCAGGATACGTCCCAGGGAGAAGACGTAGTAATCCACGGCGTCGGGGTGCAACGCCGGGGAATAGGTGCACATCGCGGTACGGACGCCGAAAGCGGCATCGCAGGCGAGGCGCGCACCGGCAAGCTGCCGCACGGCGGCCTTATGGTCCGAAGGAGCTGCGGGAGCCTCGATCGAGGCGGTGCAGGGACAGATCGCGGCGGAGAGATAATTGCATGCCGCGGCATGCGAACCGGCAACCGAGGATTGCGTCAGGGCAGGGCACACGTTCTCCCCATCGCTGCGGAACGACGTACCCTCCAGACTCCCCGCCAGGGCGAAGAGCAACAGAATCAATGCCAATTGAATTCTCTCCTGCATCCGGTCCGAATCATAAATTTCTGCGCTGCGAAGATACACTCTTTTGCGCAGAAAAACACATTGGCGAACCAAAAAGATCACAAAATGGCGAATATTGATTACAAATCCACGAATCAGCGGGCCTGTCCGGAATAACGAAATTCGTTTCGGTCAGATCAAACCGCAAAAGGACGAATGATCATAAAAAAACAGGCCCGGAAAAATTTCATAACATGCTATACCTTACGACCTGTTTTTGATCGTTTTCGTCGGAGAGAGCATATATTACACCATCCTGTTTATCGATGCAGAAACTATACGCATACCGATCCAGCAAATAATATTTTATCGGATTACCTTCGTAATCAAAAACATAGATTTTAGACTGCGCACCGATCATTCCGGTAGGAGAAGACCCGTTATACAACAAAAAAATTCGATCATCCGTCAGGCAGCAATCCTTAAAAGTAAAAATCAGTTCGGCGATGGGAACTCCCAGTTTATCGGCTGAAAGATGATTCGTATCGACAAGGTAAGGATAAGGAGCGATTATCCTTTTATGCAGACTGCCATCCGAATTGTAAATCTCGAAGAGATTATTCAGACAGTAGCATACGACGAATTGATCGTTATGCCCATTATATTTCAACCGATATTCAAAAATTCTTTTTTTGACTTTCAGGGAGGTGTCGTCAATCCCCTGAAAGCGGAAAGGATACGGCGCTTTCCCGGTCGACAGCGTATCCCGGCCACCATCTGCCCGATAAAACGTAAACAATTCATCTTCCCGGAGTGAGGAAGCGACAAATTTCCCGTCGTTCATTTTTTGCGCAAGGGTAACTCCCATTGCGTCGAACGTGACTGTTTGGAGTTGGGCAGGGTGGGCCGCAGCGATAAAATCCGCTGTCGCATACGAGGAAATCCGCCCCAGCTGCAAATCGAATAGCCAGACCAGAGAATCCGCACACTGCAAGTCCCAGCAAAGGATGAATTCGCCCGGTCCCCGGCCTCTGGAGAACATGTTATTCACCAGCTTATAATCCTTTTCCGAATACAGGAACAAACTCTTATCCGTGTTGTTGTCTTTCACGACGAGCAATGAATCCACCTGATAAATATGATTCGGATCCCCCTCGATCGTCAGATCGCAAACCGTTCCCCGAAGCGGCTGCACCTCCTTAAAATCCGTCTCCACGACCATCTTCCCGTCGATAACCGGCACTGTATTGCAAGCCAACGACAGGAAGGCGGAAAAACCGACCAGAACTATTTTTTTCAACATTTATAGCTTATTTTACTGAAGATTTTCCAGGTCCATTCCTTATACGATATTATATATAAAAATCGTATATCCCAATTTTTTCGAAATATTTCTCATAAAATATGCTTTAAAGTCAGGGCTGCAAGATTATTCAGTAACCGAGAAAAACCGGCCACCCACAAAAAAATACCGTTCCCCTGTATGGGAAACGGCATCGGAACACCGAAGTGAACCGCCTATTTTTTGGCGTAGCGGTCGCCCACGACCTTCCAGTCGACGACGCCCCAGAGGGCCTCGACGGCATCGGCACGGCGGTTCCGGTAGTCGATGTAATAAGCGTGCTCCCACACGTCGAACGCCAGCAGCGGTTTCATGCCGTGGCGCATGGGATTGCCGGCATTCTGTTCGCTGACGACGGCCAGCCGCCCCGAGGGGTCCTCGGCAAGCCACACCCACCCCGAGCCGAAAAGGCCCGCGGCGGCGCGGCCGATCTGCACCTTCAGTTCGTCGAACGAACCGAAATCGCGGTTGATGGCCTCCAGCAGTTCGCCCGAAGGCTCCTTTTGAGGTTTCGGCGAAAGCTGTTCGAAGAAGAACTCGTGGTTCCACGCCTGCGCGGCGTTGTTGTAAACAGGCCCGTCGGCCGAAAGGATGATGTCTTCCAGCGGCTGCCCGGCAAAGGGCGTGTCGACGATCAACTCGTTCAGTTTGTTGACATAACCGGCATAATGCTTGTCGTGGTGGTAGTGCATCGTCTCCTCGGAGATTGCGGGCGCAAGCGCGTCGTAGGCATAAGGCAGGTCCTGCGGGGTGAAACGCGGCGTAGCCGCGGTATCGGTCGTTGCCATAATCAAAGGTATTAATAAATTGATAAACATAATCATATATCGCTTGTTTTTTGTTCCTTCATCGCCTCGAAAGCCCATTTTCCCCGGCCGCAGACGGGACATACCCAGTCGTCGGGCAGCGCGTCGAACGGCGTGTTCCGGCCCACGTCGTGTTCCGGATCGCCCAGCACGGGATCGTAGATGTATTCGCAGTAGACGCAGCGGTAGTTTTGCATCGCATTCGGAAGGTTAAATTCAGCGGAATCCCGAACAAATAGCGTACCCGAGTTCCGGTTTTGGGAAATTTTTCTTAATTTTGGTCGGAATGCCGACGAATTGCAACCTAAAACCCATCATACGATGACACTTCCATACGCCGAACCCTACAAGATCAAGATGACCGAGGCCATCCGCACCTCCACGCGCGAAGAGCGCGAAACGTGGATCCGCGAAGCCCGTTACAACCTTTTCAAACTGCGCTCGGACCAGGTGACGATCGACCTGCTGACCGATTCGGGCACGGGGTCGATGTCCGACCGCCAGTGGGCGGCGATGATGACCGGCGACGAAAGCTACGCCGGGGCGTCGTCCTACTTCCGGCTCAAGGAGACAGTCGGCGACCTGTTCGGCATGCCGTGGTTCCTGCCCACGCACCAGGGACGCGCCGCGGAGAACGTGATCTTCTCGGCGCTGCTCAAGGAGGGCGACATCGTCCCCGGCAACTCGCACTTCGACACCACGAAGGGACACATCGAGTTCCGCCGCTGCCACGCCGTGGACTGCACGATCGACGCCGCGGCCGACACGCAGCTGGAACTGCCGTTCAAAGGCGAAATGGACCTTGCGAAGCTCGAAAAGATCCTGCGTGAGAACCCGCGCGAAAGGGTTCCGTGCGTGGTGCTCACCGTCACCAACAACACGGCCGGAGGCCAGCCCGTGTCGATGCGCAACATCCGCCAGACAGCCGAACTGTGCCGCCGCTACGGCGTGCCCCTCTTGATGGACTCGGCGCGCTTCGCCGAGAACGCCTACTTCATCAAGACCCGCGAGGAGGGTTACGCCCCGAAGACGATCAAGGAGATCGTCCGCGAAATGTACGCCTGGGCCGACATCATGACCGTCTCGGCCAAGAAGGACGGCGCGGTGAACATGGGCGGTTTCGTGGCGATGCGCTCCGAGGAACTCTATAAAAAGGCGATGTCGTTCAGCATCATGTTCGAAGGCTACGTCACCTACGGCGGCATGTCGGGCCGCGACATGGACGCGCTGGCCGTGGGGCTGGACGAAAATACGGAATTCGGACAGCTCGACGCCCGCATCCGGCAGGTGCGGCTGCTGGGCGACCTGCTCGACCAGTACGGCGTCCCCTACCAGCGTCCGGCAGGCGGACACGCGATCTTCGTGGATGCGAAGAAGGCACTTCCGAACCTCCCGAAGGAGCAGTTCATCGCCCAGACGCTGGCCGTGGAGCTCTACCTCGAAGCGGGCATCCGCGGCGTGGAGATCGGCTCGATCCTCGCCGACCGCGACCCCGAGACGCACGAGAACCGCTACCCCGCACTCGAACTGCTGCGCCTGGCCATCCCGCGCCGCGTCTACTCCGACAACCACATCCGGGTGATCGCCGCCGCATGCCGCAACATTTTCGAGCGCCGTGCGGAGATCACCACGGGTTACCGCATCGCCTTCGAGGCGCCGATCCTGCGCCACTTCACCGTAGAACTCGAAAAAATCTAATCCATACCATCCATGAAAAAAATCCTTCTCTCGCTGGCCGCCCTGGGTGCGGCCCTCGGTGTGCAGGCGAAAGTCGTCCTGCCCGGCATTTTCGGCGACAACATGGTGCTCCAGCAGCAGTCCGAAGCGCAGTTCTGGGGCAAGGCCGCACCTGGAAAAAAAGTCACGATCCGCCCCTCGTGGAGCACGAAAAGCATTACGGCCGACGTCGGCAAGGACGGCCGCTGGCGGGCCGCCGTGCCCACCCCGGAAGCCGGAGGCCCCTACACGGTCGAATTGAGCGACGGCGAGCGGCTGACGCTCCGCGACGTACTGATCGGCGAGGTGTGGCTCTGCTCCGGACAATCGAACATGGAGATGCCGGTGCGCGGATTCTTCAACCAGCCCGTCGAAGGTTCGGCGGACGCGATCATCCGGGCAAAGGCCGCGACGCCGATCCGCCTCTGCACCGTCAAACGCGGCACGGCGCGCACCCCGCAGGAGGAGTGCACGGCACAATGGCTGAAGCACACCCCCGAAGCGGTCGCCGGGACCAGCGCCACGGCCTACTTCTTCGCACAATACCTGCAGAGCGTGCTGGACGTCCCCGTAGGTGTCATCGTCACCTGCTGGGGCGGCACGCCCGTCGAGGCGTGGATGGACCGCGAAACGATCTCCGGATTCAAGGAGTTCGACCTCTCGTTCCTCGACAACCCGGCTCCGATCAAGGCTCCCCAGAATAAGCCCTGCGGGCTATACAACAGCATGATCGCGCCGCTCGTGCCCTTCACCGTGAAGGGTTTCCTCTGGTATCAGGGCGAATCGAACCGCCTGCGCCCCACCCAGTACCGCGCGCTGATGAGTTCCTTCGTCGGGATGCTGCGCAGCCGCTGGGCGCAGGGCGAACTGCCGTTCTACTACGTGCAGATCGCCCCCTACCGCTATGAGAATGCCGACGAAATCGGCTCGGCGCTGCTGCGCGAGGCACAATTGCGCAATCTGGAGGACATCCCTTCGAGCGGCATGGCCACGACGCTCGACATCGGCAACCGGAACTGCATCCATCCGGCAAAGAAACAACAGGTCGGAATGCGTCTCGCATGGCTGGCGCTGTCGAAAACCTACGGCATGAAAGGCATCGACGCCGAGACGCCCGTCTACGAAAAGATGGAGGTCGCCGACGGCAAAGCCTACCTGACCTTCCGCGTCGGACGCGAGGGACTGGCTCCGCTGGGCGACACGCTCACGGGTTTCGAAGTCGCCGGCGCCGACCGCACGTTCCATCCCGCCACGGCCTGGATCGAGAAGGGCAAAGGCCGTCTGATCGTCGCGTGCGACGCCGTTCCGGAACCGGTCGCCGTGCGCTACGCCTTCCGGAACGCTCCCGAAGCCTCCCTTTTCAACGCCTCCGGCATCCCCGTCTCCTCGTTCCGCACCGACGACTGGGAGGTGAAGTAAACACATATTCCAACCGACCGATCCGGCCGCGGGGACAAAACCTCCGCGGCCGGATTTTTCGAGGCCCGCACCTCCGGAGAGGTCAGCAGGAGGCGCAGCGGTTCAGCGAAGCGAGGATTTTCCGGTTGGCGGAGTCGACGACCGAGGTTTCCAGCGCCGAGAGGTAAATCTGCGTCGTGCGCTCGGAGGTGTGCCCCATTCCGGCGCTGATCACCGGCAGCGGCACATTGTGGTTGCGTGCCGCCGTCGCCCAGCTGTGGCGCGAAGTATAGGACGAAAGCCCGGAATCCAACCCCAGCAGCGACGCGAGTTTTTTCAGCAGCCGGTTGTAGTAGTTCAGCGCGCCCTGATACTGCGCATAGGCCCGGGCCGGGTCTTCGGCCGTCAGCACCGGAAAAAGATAGGGCGTATCGCGCGTGCGCGAGGCGTAACGGCCGATGATTTCGCGCATGCACGCCTCCAGATGCACGGTCATCCGCTGGCCCGTCTTGCGGCGCACGTAGTGTATCGCCCCGTCCCTCATGTCCTTTTTCCGGAGAAAAGCCATGTCGACGAACGCCATGCCGCGCGCGCAATAGCTGAAAACGAACAGGTCGCGGGCCAGCGGCAACGGACCCGAAACCGGCAGGTCGAGGTTTTTCAGACGGGCGATGAGCCGCTCGTCGATAGCCCGTTTGCGCGTGCGGTCGACGCCCGTGTAGACGCCGCCGAACGGCGATGCCGGTTCGGCCAGCCGCCTGCGGACCGCCTTGTTGTAAACCGAGCGCAGGATGCGCATGTAGAACGACACGGTGTTCCGGACGACCCCGCGGCGCAGCAGGTAAGCGTTGTACTCCTCGACCAGCCGCTCGGTGAACGCGGCGAAAGGCAGCTCGCCGCCGCCGAGAAAGCCCGAAAAACTGTGGAGCGTGCGCGTGTAGTTGCGGGCCGTGCCCAGCCGGTTGTCGGCCGTCAGCTGCGCGATCTGCTCGCGCATGAACGCCGTCACACCCACGCCGCGCGGCAATGCGCCGAAGCGGTCGGCGACGTCGTCGACCGTATAGGGCCGCCCCTCGCGGTCCAGGTCGCGGATGATCCGGCGCAGCAGGTCCACGTCGCACGCTATGCGGCACTGCCAGACCGGGACGCGGCCCGGCTCCGGGGAGACGGTCCGCTGCGCCGAAGCGTCCCACTCGCCGGGCAGCAAGCGGATGTCGGTCGTAATGCAGCGGATCCGGCGGAGACGACTCAACTGATAGTAGACGGTTCCGGCCTTGCCGGACACGCGCGATGCGCGGAATTTTACCTTTACGGAAGTGATCATAATAGTATGGGATTTGTTCCGAAAGGTCGCAATTATCCTCTATTTCGCACGCATACCCACCCCTGCTTAATCGGGTAAGTTCACACTTCAGGCAAGAATCCGGCAAACCAGACAGACCCGGCTCTTTCGGGCCGGGTCTGTCCAATATGCCAATCCGGTAACTAGTACCCGTACAACAGAATCAGCACGATCATCGGCAGTGCGGTCCACCAAAGATTCTTGCGCTGCTCCACAGGAAAAAACTCCGCTATGACCGCTGATCGTTCCATGTAGCGCAACAGGCCGAACCACAGGACGCACCACATCAAGCTCGAAAATCCCGCAGACAGCATATACCACAGGTTCGACACCCCGTAATACAACGGCGAGAACAATATAATAAGACTGGCCACAGCCCTTAATCCTGCATACCAACTGACCAGCGACACGGCATAACGGCTTCGTCGGAGCATCAGCCAAAAAAACAGCAACGGCTGGGCCGCAGCAATAAATCCGCCGATGCAGAAAGCCACATCCGTCCAAGCCGGCGACAAACGAAAACCGGCCAACCGGTTAAAGTTATCAGCTACCCAAAACCACATTTGGTACACAGCGTATGTCCCGAACACCCATACGGGTCCGGGCATCGCATTGAGCTCGTCGAGAAGTTTTTTCATGTTCCAAAATCCGGTTTATGTGCGGCAACTGCGCCGCAGGCGGCCGAAGGCTAAATCAGCGTTTCGAGGATCTGCACGGCATTGAGCGCCGCGCCCTTCCTGATCTGGTCGCTCACGCACCAGAACGCCAGGCCGTTGTCGCACGTCAGGTCCTTGCGGATACGCCCCACGTACACGGGGTCCTTGCCGGCGATGAAGAGCGGCATCGGGTAGACCTTGCCGGCGGGATCGTCCATCAGCACCACGCCTTCGGCCTTCGAGAAGGCTTCGCGGGCTTCGGACACGGAGACGGGACGCTCGGTTTCGAGCCACACGCTCTCCGAATGGGCGCGCATCACCGGAACACGCACGCAGGTCGCCGATACGGCGATGTCCGAATGCATGATCTTGCGCGTCTCGTGGAACATCTTCATCTCCTCCTTCGTATAGTCGTTGTCGGTAAAGACATCGATATGAGGAATCACGTTGTAGGCCAGCTGGAAGGCGAATTTCGCCACCGTCGGTTCCTTGCCCGCGCCCAGTTCGGCATACTGCGTCTCCAATTCCGTCATGGCGGCCGCCCCGGCGCCGCTGGCCGACTGGTACGTAGACACGTGCACGCGGCGGATATGCGACACGTCCTCGATCGCCTTCAGCGCCACGACCATCTGGATCGTCGTGCAATTGGGATTGGCGATGATGCGGCGGGGCGCGTTCTTCGCATCTTCGGGATTGACCTCCGGCACGACGAGGGGCACGTCGGCATCCATGCGGAAGGCGCTCGAATTGTCGATCATAACGGTCCCGTGCCGGGTGATCGTCTCGGCGAACTCCTTCGACGTGCCCGCCCCGGCCGACGTCAGGGCGAAGTCGATTCCCTTGAAATCGTCGTTGTGTTGCAGCAGTTTGACGGTAAGTTCCTTTCCGCGGAATTTATAGGTACGGCCCGCACTGCGTTCCGAACCGAACAGCACCAGTTCGTCGATCGGGAGCCGGCGCTCCTCCAAAATCCGCAAAAACTCCTGGCCCACAGCACCGCTGACGCCCACAATAGCAATTTTCATCTCTCTAAAGTTAGAATGTGATCATCGTTCCCGCTCGGACGAACCGTACACGGAAGCTCCGGAGGCAAAAATAACGATTTTCCGGGAAAAATCCTCCTTTCGGTCTGGAAATCGGCAGAATCCGGAACACAGGCATGCGGTCCGGAAACCGGAAAAGGACTGCGCCTGCGCCGCCGAAGGCCGCTCTCACGCCCGGTCCGATTCCTCGGCCGGGGCGTCCTTTTCCCGCAGCGCCTCCTCGATCTTCCGCTCGCGATAGACCTTCGGCGTCGCCCCGAACCGGGCGATGAATCCCCGGAAAAAGGTGCTTCGGTTGGCGAAACCCGACCTGTAGATAATCTCGTCGATCGAGAGCCGCGTGGTCACCAGCAGCTGCTCGGCCAGGTTCAGCCGGTACTCCCGGATGATTCCCGCCGGAGTCTGGCCGGTGATCGTCCCCAGGCGGCGGTAGAAATTGCAGAGGCTCATACCGAGTTCCCGGGCGATGAACTGCGTCGAGAATCCCGGATCGAGAACGTTCCGGTTGATGATGTCGAGCATCCGTTCCAGAAACGCCTTGTCGTCCTTGTGCAGCAACCGCCCCTGCGTAAGGTCGAAAGCGCTGTAAACCGAGCGTCCGTAGCTTTTCAGCGATTCGTAACGGCGCAACAGCTGGTCGACGACGCTCTGAAGGTGGGTGATGTCGAAGGGCAGCTTCAGGCAGATGTCCACGCCCAGTTCCAGCCCCTCGACCTTCACGTCCGTACGGGAAACCGCCGTCAGCAGGATAATCGGGACCTGCATCAGCTGCTTGGTTTCACGGATCGTGCGGATCACGCCGATCATCGCCGCATTGAGCGACACCGCCCCGCAAATGATGATCTGCGGCTGCGCCTCGGCCAGTTTCTCCTGCGGACATTTCAGGTCGGAGACGATCCGCACGTTGTAACTGCCGCTGAACAACCCGGCGATGAAATCGGCCATATCCCGGTCCTCGTTGATGACGAGCATCGTCGGGAGCATGTCGCTGAACGCCACCGCGGAGGCCGCAGGAGCCGGCACGGACAGGCTGAACCGCTGCTCGGCAACGATGTCGGGCTGTGCGGCGGGCCGGGCCGCACGGGTGATTCCGAGCCGCGGCAGCGACAGCGTAAAGGTCGTCAGCCCGTCGCGGCTCTCCACGCGGAATTCGCCCTGGAGTTTGGCCACGAGGTTGTAACAGATCGCCAGCTCCAGGTCGTCCTTCAGCGACACGCCCCTGCGGCTCAACTCCCCCAGGTGGTTGAACAGTTTATAACGGTCGAAAATCAGTTCGATCTGCCCGGCATCGAGTTCCGCACCCCGGTTCGAAACCTCGATCCGAAGCCGTTCCGCCGCGTCGGGAGCCTCTTCCCCGGCGCCGGAAGCAGCATCGTCCGGGTGCGGCGCGGAGCATATCCCGGCCGAAACACTGACCTCGCCGCCCGGTCCCGTCCGGCGGAACGCATTGGAAAGCAGTATATTGAAGATCATCATCAGGATATTGCGCACCGAAGGGAACAGCACGCCGCTGCCTACGGCCGTCCGGTAGGCGATGCGGTTCTCCCCGGCATAATCGGCGAATGTCTGCGCGATGCCGCCGGCCGTACGCGAAACGTCCAGCATCTCGATATCGTCCGAGCCGTCGACGGGATCGGTCGACTGGAATTCGTTGAGCATATAGATCAGGTCGTTGATCTTCTGCGCGTTGTGCCGGATCAGCTCCGCCTGTCGGCGGACGAACGCATCGGCCGACTTGCAGGCCATGATTTGCTGGCAGGGACCGTTTATCAGCGTCACGGGGATCGAGAGTTCGTTGGTCAGGTTGGAGAACGACCAGATACACGACTCATAGACCAGTTCCCGCTGCCGCTGTTCGTAGAGCGACTGCCGGAGCCGCGTCCGGAGCCGGCGGCGGCGGATCAGGTATCCCGACACGCCGATGACGATGCCCAGCGTCGCTGCGAGATAGCCGATCCAGGCCCAGGTCGATGCATAGGGCGGAGCCAGCACACGGATCGGCAGGCGGCTGACGGGGCTCCACTCCCCGGTCGTATTGTTCCGGTAGCGCACCCCGAGCGTATAGCGGCCCGCGGGAAATGCGGCGAAAGCCAGCGTGTTGCTGTGGTAATTGTCGTGCCAGTCGCCGTCCAGGCCCTCGATCTTGTAAAAATAGGAATAATTGCTGCCGTTGACGTAATCCAGCGCCGCGATCGAAAGGCTGAAAGCATTCTGGTGATGCCGCAGCACCATCCGCCCCCGGCGCATCAGCGCCCCGACATCGTACGACTCGCCGTTGGCCCTCACCTCGCGGAACCGGATGGGCGGCATGTAGGAGGCCGCCTCGGAGTCCCCGCTATCGGAGATGACCACGAAGCCGTTGATCCCGCCGAAAAGCAGTTTTCCCCGCTCCCGGTCGTAAAAATAGGCTCCGTCGCTGAACTCGACCACATCAAGGCCGTACGAAGCGCCGTAAGCCACCGAACGGTTCGTCGCCGGGTCGTAGCGCACGATGCCGGCATTGGTCCCGACCCAGATATTGTCGAGCGAATCGACCAGCAGGCCATGGATCACCCCGCCGCGCAGTTGGTCGTTGCTGAAATCGGGTTCCGCCCGGCCGGCCGCCGGATCGTAACGCACCAGGCCGCAGCCGGTCCCGAACCACGACGAACCGTCCGAACAGCACACGCCCGCCGTCACGTCGTTCACGGCCAGTCCCCGGCGGGCATCGAATCCGACGGTCCGGCCCTCCCGGGTGCGCTTGTTATAATGTACGACGCCAATACCGTGGTTGCAGAACCAGAGGGTGGAGTCGGACTCCTCGCAAACGGAGAAAAAGAAGTTCCGGCTCCGCGTCCCGAGTCCCAGTTCCACCGGCTCGACACGCGCGGCGACGGGAGCGTCGGCACTCCCGGACAGTTCGATACGCCAGACCCCGTAACCCACGCTCGCAGCCCACAGCACCCCGTCCCGGTCCTCGCAGAGACCGTATATGCGGCGCAGCTCCCCGCTTTGCGGCAGTTCGAAAATCCGCCTGTGACGGTACGAATAGTAACACACCCCGCCGTCGCCGCCGATCCACAACACATTGCGGCGGCTTCCGGCAAACGCAAAGACCGAATTTTTTCCCAGCGGCGAATCGGCGGCCGTATAGCTGTCGGTATTCTCCCGCGTAAAAGTCCGCCGGGAGTAAAAATCGCGGATGCGCAGAATGCCGTCGTTTTTGGTCCCGATCCAGAGGTCGCCCTCCGAATCGACATGCAGCGCCTTGATCGGCTTGGTCAGCAGGTAGGGCAGCGTTTCGTAGGTGACCGAACGGATCGCGACCTCCCCGACCGCCTGCCGCAGCAACCCGCTGCCGTCGGTTCCGATCCAGACGATATCCTGGTTACAGTCCTTCAGCAATGCAAAAACGCCGCAGTTGACATCGATCTCCTGCAACTCGTAGCGCCCCTCGATCGGATCGGTCGAACGGAGCCGCAGCACGCCGCTCATCCCGAAGGCCAGCACGTAATCGTCCTTGTCGCTGATCACCGACGAAAGGGCGCCGCGCCGTCCGAGCTCCTCCCGCAAATCGAAAATCGGAAAAGCCCGCCGCTGTTCGGTGTCGAAACGGAACAACATGCCGTTCCGGTCGGTGAAGAAGATCGTCCGGTCACCGTCGTAACGGGTGAACACCACCCCGTCCGGCATCGTCATCCGCTCCCACTCCCCCACCGAAGCCCTGCCGTCGGCGTCGTAGGCCACCTGCGCACAACGGATATCCCCCGAACGCACCAGCCACAATACGCCGTCGCCGTCGAGACACATGCGCAACACTCCGGTCAGCTCGGCCCCGCGGACATCGACCGGCTCGAACGCACCCTTCGACGCCACATATCCATAGAGCTTATTGCCGTGCAGGAAAAACGCCTCGTCCCGGCTGCGGGCCGCAAATTTATAGACCCGCTGGAATCCGGCGAGCATTTCGATCCGCCGGTCGCGCGTGTCGAAACGGTCGACGCCGTAGTTGGTCCGCACCCAGAGGTAACCGTCGTCCGTGGCGACGATCTCCTGAATCAGGTTGCCCGAGAAACGGAAATTCCGGGCGGAATTGCCGTCCCACAGATTCAGTCCGTCGCAGCTGCCCGCCCAGATATACCCGTCGGCATCCTGCGCCAGCGACAGAATCGAACTGTTCGACAGCCCGTCGCGGTGGGTAATGCGGCGGATATTTTGCGGGAATGCACTCCGGGCGACCGCGACCGCAAGGAGAAGGAATACGCATCTGAAATACATGGCAGGGCGAATTAGATAAAAACAGACCGGAATATCTATGTAAATATATACAAAAAAACCGGATTTCAAAACAAAATATCTTATTTAACAACACGGCAGATTCCCCACCGCACGAGCGTTTTTCCCGAATATGCCGTATGGCTTGCGCCGGGAGCAGCAAAGTGCGATCTTCGGCCTCTGTGATATGAAATCATACTAATTTTACAAGAAAATATACTCATACAACGCCGTTTTCTGATATTTTTGTAAAAGCCCGGACGAAAGTTTCCGCTTTCCGAAAGGCTTATTTGCGACACCTATTTATATAAAACCAGCATGCAATGAAGAAAACGCACTCGTTTCGGCATCAAAGGTATTCGCATCAAAATCGGGCGATAGCCGGGAAATCATTCCGGGCAGTCTCCGCATCCTTTTCCGTTTTCCAGTTCCGCAGGTCGAAATACCGGAAACAACGGCATCCGAACGACCCGCACCTCGGTTAATCCACCGTATCGCATCCGCATCCTCCCGCAGCAACCCTCCCGTCATACCTGCTGCACACTTATTCAAACATACTGTTTCTTTTCCGATTGCCGACGGCTCATCGGAAAAGCAGTCGACCCGAACCATGTACCAAACCCATTTAAATTTTCGCCTATGATAAAAAAATTGCTCTTATCGCTATCGGCGGTTTTCTGCATGACGGCAGCTTCGGCCCAGACCCAGACGGTCAAAGGCCGTGTCGTCGACGAGAACAACGCACCGGTCATCGGTGCGACCGTTGTCGTCAAGAACCGTCCGACAATCGGCACTTCGACCGATGTCAAGGGAGAATTCGCACTTCAAGGAGTCCCGAAGGGGGGGGGGAAAACTCCAAATCTCTTATGTAGGTTACAAAACCCAGGATGTTGACATTGCTCCCGACATCAAGGTAAAACTCGAACCCGACGCCCAGGCCGTGGAGGCCGTCGTGGTGACGGGTATGACCAAGATGGACAAGCGGCTGTTCACGGGAGCCGCAGACCAGCTGGTTGCCGACGACGTGAAACTGGCCGGTATGGCCGACATCAGCCGCGGCCTGGAAGGCCGGTCGGCCGGCGTATCCGTCCAGAACGTATCCGGTACGTTCGGAACCGCCCCGAAAATCCGCGTGCGCGGCGCCACATCGATTTACGGCAGTTCGAAGCCGCTGTGGGTCGTTGACGGCGTCATCATGGAGGACATCGTCGACATCGACGCCGACGACCTCTCCTCGGGCGACGCCACGACGCTCATCGCATCGGCCATCGCCGGACTCAATGCCGAAGACATCGAGAGTTTCAACATTCTGAAAGACGGCTCCGCCACCTCCATCTACGGAGCGCGCGCCATGGCGGGTGTGATCGTCATCACCACCAAACGCGGCCGCGCCGGCGTGAGCACCATCAACTACACCGGCGAATTCACCTACCGCATGATTCCGTCCTACCGGGATTTCAACATCATGAACTCGCAGGACCAGATGTCGGTGTATATGGACATGCAGAAAAAAGGCTGGCTCAACCTCGCCGAAACCATCACCGACTCGGAGAGCGGCGTATTCGGAAAGATGTACCAGATGATTGCGGCCGGACAATTGCAGAACGACGACGTGAGCACCGGAAATTATCTGCGTGCGGCGGAGTTCCGCAATACGAACTGGTTCAGCGAGCTGTTCAACAACAACGTCATGCACACCCACTCGGTAAGCCTCTCGTCCGGAACCGACAAATCGTCCTACTACGCTTCATTGAGCGCCATGAGCGACCCGGGATGGACGAAGACCAGCAAGGTGGAACGCTACACGGCCAACATCAACGCCACCTACAACATCTTCAAAAACCTGTCGCTGAACCTGATTTCCAACGGTTCCTATCGTAAACAGAAGGCACCGGGAACCCTGTCGTCGGCCACTAACTACGTGACGGGCGAGGTGAAGCGCGAGTTCGACATCAACCCCTACTCCTACGCGCTCAACACGTCGCGCACGCTCGATCCCGGCGAATTCTACACGCGGAATTACGCGCGCTTCAACATCCTGCACGAACTGGCCAACAACTACATCGACCTTTCGGTCGTCGAGACCAAATTCCAGGCCGAGCTGAAGTGGACGCCTGTCGAGGGCCTCGACCTGAGCGCCCTGGGTGCGGTAAAATACCAGGCCTCGATACAGGAGCACAACATCACCGAGTCCTCGAACCAGTCCGTCGCCTACCGGACCGTCGAACCGACCACCGTCCGGGACAACAATCCGTTCCTTTACACCGATCCGGACAACCCCTACGCCGTTCCGGTGACCGTGCTGCCCAAGGGCGGCATCTACGAACGCACGGACAACAAAATGCTTTCGTACGACTTCCGTGCGTCGGCGACCTACAACAAAACGTTCAACAACACGCATATCATCAGCCTCTACGGCGGTATGTCGGTGAACAAGATCGACCGTCACAACACCTGGTTCCGCGGCTGGGGACTCCAGTACGATATGGGTATGGAGCCTTACTACGATTACCTGGCCTTCAAACAGGGCATGGAGAACGGCAGCAAGTACTATACGATCGGCGACACGTTCTACCGGGAGGTGGCCTTCTTCTTCAACGGGACCTATTCCTACAAGGGACGCTACACCATCAACGGAACCTACCGCTACGAAGGGACCAACAAGATGGGTAAGAGCCGCAAAGCCCGCTGGCTGCCGACATGGAATATCTCCGGGGCGTGGAACGTCCACGAGGAGAAATTCTTCAATCATGTACAGCCCGCCCTGTCGCACCTGTCGCTCAAAGCCTCCTACTCGCTGACCGCCGACCGCGGCCCGTCTTACGTCACCAACTCGCTGGCTGTCATCAATGCCTCGACCCCGTGGCGCCCGACCAGCGGCGACACCGAAACCGGTCTCAAGGTTTCGAGCCTCGAAAATGCACAGCTCACCTACGAGAAGAAGCACGAGCTGAACCTCGGACTCGATGCAGGTTTCGTCAACAACCGCATCAACCTGGCCTTCGACTGGTACAAACGCAACAACTTCGACCTGATCGGCACGGTCACGACCCAGGGCATCGGCGGCGAGATCTCCAAATACGGCAACGTCGCGGAGATGAAATCGAACGGCGTCGAGGTCAGCCTTTCGACCAAGAACATCCAGACGAAGAATTTCAGCTGGACCACCAACTTCATCTACTCGCACATCCACAACGAAGTCACCAAACTCGAAACTTCCACACGCGCAATGACGCTGGTTTCGGGAACCGGATTCACGATGGAGGGGTATCCCGCCCGTTCGCTCTTCTCGTTCCAGTTCGCAGGGCTGAACGAAGTCGGACTGCCGGTCGTGGTCAACACGGAAGGCAAGCTCAGCTCCAGTTCCTTCAATTTCCAGGACAGCAACGAGAACAACCTGAAAACGAATCTGGTCTACTCCGGACCGGTCGACCCGACCGACCTGGGCAGTTTCGGCAATACGTTCCAGTACAAGGGATGGCGTCTGAACGTCTTCATGACCTACTCGTTCGGCAACGTCGTGCGGCTCAACCCGGTCTTCAGCAGCATCTATTCGGACCTCGACGCCATGCCGCGGGAGTTCAAGAACCGCTGGATGGTCTCCGGCGACGAAGCCGTCACGAACATCCCGACCATCGCCTCGAAGCGCCAGCGCCAGCTGAACTCCTCGATTTCGTACGGGTACAGCGCCTACAACTACTCGACGGCACGCATCGCCAAGGGCGACTTCATCCGCATGAAGGAGATTTCGCTCTCGTACGACTTCCCGAAAAGACTTATTTCGAAGCTGCGTTTCTCCTCGCTTTCGCTCAAACTGCAGGCCACGAACCTCTTCCTGATCTACGCCGACAAGAAACTCAACGGCCAGGATCCCGAGTTCTACAACACCGGCGGCGTCGCTGCCCCCGTGCCGCGGCAGTTCACGCTCACGATCCGAATCGGACTGTAAAATCTGATTTATCTTAAAAAGATTCCTATGAAAAAAAGCATCATATATTTACTGGGCATAGCGGTCGTCATTCCGGCATTCATGTCGTGCAGCGATTTTCTGGATCAGAACCCCGATCTGCGCACGACGCTGGATTCCGAAGAGAAGATCGCCAACATACTCGTCTCCGCCTACATCAGCGGATCGGGCAGCTACCAGCTCGTTGCGGAACTCTCCTCGGACAATGTCTGCGACTACGGCATCACAAAGAACTACAACCAGTTCTATCAGGATGTCTATGAATGGGCCGAGGAGGTTACCAGCAACAACGACGCCCCGCGGAACATCTGGAGTTCCAACTACAACAACATCGCCAACGCCAACCAGGCGCTTTCGGCCATCGAGGAGCTGGGAGGACCCACCACCACGAGGCTCAAGGCCAGCAAAGGCGAAGCCCTGATTTGCCGGGCCTATTCCCATTTCGTACTGGCAAACATGTTCTGCATGCCTTACCACCCGGCAACAGCAGGAAACTACCTGGGCATACCCTATATGGACCACGCCGAGACCGACCTCAACCCCAGGTACGAACGCGGAACGCTCCAGAAAGTCTACGAGATGATCGGCAAGGACATCGAAGCAGCCATTCCCCTGATCGACGACACGGCCTATTCGGTTCCGAAATACCACTTCAACTACAAGGCCGCCTGCTGCTTCGCCTCGCGTTACTACCTTTTCATGCAGGACTGGGACAATGCCATCAAATACGCGACAATGGCCCTGACCTCCAACCCGTCGTCGCTGCTGCGCGATTACGGTGCAATAGCAGCCCTGCCGAACAGTACCAGCAGGCATCAGGAGTATGTCAGCTCGGCCAGCACGGCCAACTTCCTCCTCCAGGCCGCGACATCGAACAGCGGACTGCTTTTCGACTGGTACTCCACCGCCGGCCGTTATTCGCACGGCAAACTGCAGGGAACCTATGAAACCGTTCAGCCGAAAAAGGGCGGTCCGTGGGGCAGCGGCGTGACTTTCAGAGCGCCGCATGCAGTGCTTGCCTCATCCGGCAAATACATTCTTCCCCGGACATGGCGTGTGTTCCAATACACCGACCCGGTCGCCGGAACCGGATTCAACAAAGCGATTTCCGTTCTCTTCACCTCCGAGGAGGCGCTGCTCAACCGCGCCGAAGCCTATATCATGAAGATGAACGAAGACCCGACGGCGCTCGACAAGGCTCTGGAGGATATAAACCTCTACGCCGCGAACCTCTTCTCGGCAGGGTTCAAATCCATGACGGAGGCTTCGATCATCAAATGGGCTACGGAAACCTACCCCGACTACTCCGAACTCTACGTCGGAAAGACCTCGGTCAGCAGCCCGCAGACGCTCAATCCCAAGAAAAAGCTCCATGCGGCCCCCTACAACACGCTCGAAGAGGGCGGCCCGCAGGAGAGCATGCTTCAGGCGCTCATCTTCATGCGCCGCTACCAGTTCCTCCACGAAGGCATGCGGTGGTTCGACACCCGTCGCTTCGGCATCACGGTCTACCGCTACCTGCTCGATGAAGACGCCGAAACCGTCGTGCAAATCACCGATCAGATCAGCGACGAGAACGGTACGGCCGATCCGCGCCGCGCCCTGCAACTCCCGGCCGACGTTATTGCCGCCGGCCTGACCCCCAACCCGAGAAAATAACAAACCAAAGTGCGTATGAAAAAGAATCTGATATATCTGCTCTTTTCCGTCACGCTGCTCTGCGCAGCGCTGACAGCCTGTTCGGACAACGACGATCTGGATTCCACCAGCGTGGTCCGGCCGACGACCACCGAACAGAACGACCTCGACCGCTGGCTCAAGCGCAACTACGTCGAAACCTACAACATCCAGCTCAAATACCGGTTCGAGGACATCGAGTCGAGCATGGGCTACTACCTCACACCCGCCAGCTACAAGCAGTCGGTCGCCATGGCCAAACTGGTGCGCCACATGTGCCTGGAAGCCTACGACGAGATAACCGGCAGCACGGATTTCATCAAGGCCTATTTCCCGAAAATCCTCTACCTGGTCGGCTCGTATGCCTACAAGACCAACGGATCGGTGGTGCTGGGAACGGCCGAAGCCGGGGCGAAGATCACGCTCTACAACCTCGACAACCTGAACCCCAAGACCGTCAATGCGAAGACGGCCTATTTCAAGACGATCCACCACGAATTCGGACATATCCTCAATCAGACGAAACCTTACCCCACCGATTTCGCGGAGATTTCCGGCCCGGATTACGTACAGGACCAATGCTTCGAAATCTACAAGACCACCGAATCGGCGCTGCAAAAAGGATTCATTTCCCCGTATGCATCGAAAGCCGACAGCGAGGATTTCGTGGAACTCATCGCCCTCTACGTCAACCGGAGCGCAGAAGAGTGGGAGGAGATGCTGACGACGGCCGGCGACACGGGACGGCCGAAAATCGAAGCCA
Source organism: Alistipes sp. i18-0019-D1 (assembly GCF_042852885.1). Classification (NCBI taxonomy): domain Bacteria; kingdom Pseudomonadati; phylum Bacteroidota; class Bacteroidia; order Bacteroidales; family Rikenellaceae; genus Alistipes; species Alistipes sp. i18-0019-D1. Next base: position 2,298,014 of record NZ_AP031424.1, on the reverse strand, counting down.
AATTCGAAATCGTCTCCAACTACATGAAAAGCACCTGGAACATCGACCTGAACGAACTGCGGGAAATCGTACTGCGCCGTGCGGAAGAAGCGCCCAACCTCGACTTCGACTCGCTGGATGACGAAGATACGGACTCGCCCGAAAATTCCGGTACAAACGAATAAGCGACACCGAATATGAAAAAAACAGCAATCATACTATTTCTGGTTCTGGCCATTCCTGCCCTGCTCACCTCATGCCTGTTCGACGAGGAGGATCTTTTCGACAAATCCGCCTCCGAACGCATCGAAGCCGCCAAGCAGGAGGCCAAGACCGTGCTCGAAAGCGCTGAAAACGGATGGCACGTGCGCTATTTCCCCTCCCCGACCCAGGAGTTCGGCGGATACAACCTGTTTTTCAAATTCTCCGAAGGCAGCGTCACCGTTGCCTCCGAAATCGAAAGCAACCCGTCCATCACCGAGACGAGTCTCTATTCGTTCGGCGAGGATCTGGGCGTCACGCTCAATTTCGATACGAAAAACTCGCTCATCAATTACTTCGTACACCCGAAAAATCCCGACAACATCGGATCGACCTACAAGGGCATGGAGGGCGACTACAAATTCACGGTGATGGAGACATCCGCGGCAATGGTCGTCCTGCGCGGCATCATCACGGGGAATTACTACATCCTGACCCCCGTTTCCGCGGACACCGACTGGTCGGAAGACCTGGAGACCTACCGGAACAATGCGGAAGACATGTCATTCAACACCTATTCCTTCGTCGTGAAAGACAAGACGTATTCGGCAACGCTCACGAACCGTCGCTTTGCGGTCAAGATCGACAGTGAAACCACCGTGTACGCACCGTTCATCTACACCAAGGCCGGCATCAGTTTCTACATGCCGGTCGAGATCGACGGAGTGACCGCACAGAACTTCACCTTTGTCGACGACTACTATTTCGCCGAAGTCAACGGCGCCGATTTCAAGATTATGACGCCCGAGCCGGTCCGGTCGGACATCACGTTCGAAGTGACCGTTCCCGATGCCACGAAGACCTACAACAGCGTTACGGTGAATACAGTTCCATCAACGGATACGGAGTACTACTACATGGGGCTGATGCTGAAGTCCGAATTCGAGGCCCAGCGCGAGAAAAAGCTCCTGCAAAGCCTGGTCGGCACGCTCAACGGCAACATCGGCGCAGGCGACGATCCCGAAACGATCGCAGCCAGCCTGCTCCACAAAGGTGCGGACACCTATACGCTCAACTATCCGAGTTTCTACGACGAGTACGTAGCCGTCGTATTCGGATGCGCCGTCTCCAACGGATTCATCGCCTCTACCACATCCATCACGTCGCTTCCGGTTTCGATCGACGCTTCGCTCTTGCCGGACAATACCGATCCTCTCTACAAGAGATGGCTGGGCAAATGGAGAGTTACGAGCACCACCTCGCAGGTAAACGAAGCTCCCGTAACATTCGAGGTTATCGTAAAACCGGGCACCGTCAACTCGTCCTACATGATCCGGGGCTGGGGCATCACGATCTACGGAAACAGGTACGACCTGCGGGCATATTACCAGGCATCCTATAATGGCGCCTCCACTCCGGCCATCCCGATTCCGAAGTCGACCGGTATTCTCTACACGAAAACCGACAATGCGATTTACGGCTACGACGGAGTCTACCCGATCCGGACTCGCTACTCCCGTATAACCCACTCGACCGGAGCCTACTCGTCATTTACGACGACCCAGACCTCGCCCAAACTCGTCGGCATTTACGACGAGGCGCAGGCAGGCCAGGCAACGATGTACGGTTCCGGCTACAATACCGGCACCGATTACGTCGGCATAGAGTTCTTCAGATGGACGGAAAACCAGGCATCCTACTACACCTCGCCGGCTGTCCGTCCGGGCTATACGGCCAAAGACTTCCCGGTGGGTCCCTTCACGTGGGTTCAGCTGATGGACGCCGACGGGAACGACCTCACCCCGGCCGAATAAGCGAAACCGGTTCGATCCTCAAATAAGTCCGGGCCGCCCATTGAGGGCGGCCCGGACTTTTATCGGATACAGAAAACCCGGTCCGTGTCAGTCGAAGAAATTCTCGTCCTCGGGGTTGTTCCGCCCCTCGGAGTCGACTTCGTCCTCGCAGTCGTAACGGGGCATCATCGCCGGACGCACGAACTGGTCCGTACGGCTGATGCCGAAACGACCGTCGTCGTAGATCTTTTTCATATATTCGCCCACGATCGGCAGCGCCATCACGCTGCCCTCGCCGCCGCGGATGAAGTGCACCGACTGGTCCTCGCCGCCGACCCAGGCGCCGGTCACCAGCTTCGGTGTCACGCACATGAACCACGCGTCGCGGTTCTTGTTCGAAGTTCCGGTCTTGCCGCCGATCTCCATGTCGGTCAGCCCGAACTGCCACCGCAGACGGCCCGCCGTCCCCGAGTTGACCACGTCCTGAAGCATCGTGAGCATCGTGTAGGCCGTGCGTTCGCTGACGGCGTCCTGCGACTGGGGAATGAAACTGGCAATCAGGTTGCCCTGACGGTCCTCGATGCGCGTCACGAAGATCGGATCGGTGTGCACGCCCTGATTGGCAAAGGTCGAAAAGGCGCTCACCAACTCGTAAACGTTCGATTCCGAAGAGCCGAGAGCCAGCGCCGGAACGGGGTCTATGTAACTGCGGATGCCCATGTTATGAATGAAATCGGCCACGGCAGCCGGCTGCTTGGCCTGCTTCATAATCCACGCCGAGTAGTTGTTGCGGCTGCGCGCAAGTCCCCACTTGAGGGGGTGCAGCACCCCGTCGTACTCGACATTGCCGGCCTCCTTGGGCGACCAGGCCGTACCGTTGGCCGTCTCGATGGTCGTCGGCAGGTTGGGGACCATCGTGCAGGGCGTCAGGCCCAGATGGTCGATGGCGAAAGTGTAGACGAAGGGCTTGATCGTCGAGCCGATCTGGCGTTTGCCCTGCTTGGCCATGTCGTACTTGAAGTAACGGAAGTTAGGCCCTCCGACATAGGCCTTTACGAAACCCGTGGCAGGATCGAGCGAGACCATCGCGGCGCGCATGATGCGTTTGTGGTGGAGGATCGAGTCGCGCGGCGTCATCAGCGTGTCGCGCTCGCCCCTGTAGGTGAACACCCGCATGTTGCAGGGCTTGTCGAAGGCGGCGTTGATCTCCTTCTCGCCCGCCCCGGCGTTCTTCATCTCGCGGTAGCGGTCCGAATAGCGGACGGCGTGGCGCATGATCCGGTCGCGTTCCTCGCGGTCGGCGTCGACGAAAAGCGTCTTCGTCGCCCGGAACTGCGCGTCCATCTTGGGCTGAATCTCCTTCTCCATCTGCCGCTGCACAGCCTGCTCGGCATAGGTCTGCATCACGGAGTTGATCGTGGTATAGATTTTCAGTCCGTCGCGGTAGATATTGTAGGGCGTGCCGTCGGCCTTGCGGTTCTTGTGACACCAGCCGTAGAGCGGATTCTCGTTGTACTCCTTCACCGCCTGGTCGTAGTCCCACTCGTTGTAGAACTGACTGCGCTTGGGAGGCCGGGCGTTCATCACCAGCCGCAGCATCTCGCGGAAATAGGTCGCCGCGCCCTCGTTGTGCGACACGGGCTTGTAGTTGGTCACGATCGGCAGCGCCGCCAGCGAATCGCGCTGCCTGCGGGTCAGCGCCCCGGCCTCCTCCATGCGCGAAAGCACGAGGTTGCGGCGCACGAGGGCATTCTTGGGATTCAGGATGGGCGAATAGCGCGTCGGAGCGTTCACCACCCCCACCAGTACGGCGGCCTCCTGCACGTTTAGCTCGTCCGGCTCCTTGTTGAAGAAGGTGTGGGCCGCCGACTTGATGCCGAAGGCGTTCGAGCCGAACTCCACCGTATTGAGGTACATGGCGGCGATCTCCTCCTTGGTGTAGTTGTATTCGAGTTTGAGGGCCGTGATCCACTCCTTGAACTTCGAGGTCACGAGTTTGGCCTTGCGGACGACGGCGCCGCGGTTGCGGACCGTATCGCGTGGAAAGAGGTTCTTGGCCAGCTGCTGGGTGATGGTCGAGCCGCCGCCCTGCGAGATGTTCTGCAACAGCAGGGTCTTCACGGCCACGCGCGCCAGCGAAGGAATGTCGATGCCCGAGTGGGTGCGGAAACGGACGTCCTCGGTCGAGATGAGCGCAGCGACGATGGGCGGAACCTCATGCCCGGCCAGCCGGATGTGGAGCGTCGAATCCGACGGGTAGAGGTCGGCGTACTGCACATAGGAACGGTTCTGCACGAAGAAGGTTCCGATCACCTTGCCGTCCTCGGAATAAACCTCCGTGGCGAGGTTGCTGCGGGGATTCTCCAGCTCCTCGAACGAGGGCATGCGGCCGAACACGCCGAAAGCCGTCAGCACCAGCATCAGCGCCACGAGCGCAAAGGGCGCGAAAGCCACGTACCAGATCCATTTTATCGTTTTCGGGCTGACGCCCGTCTTTTTTTTCTGTCCCATACGACGATATTTGCGACAAAGATACGAATTGAATGTGAAATATGGAAACCCGGCTTTTCAACTCTCAACTTAAAACGGCAGTCCCACCGACGCCGCGACGTACACCCCGCCGCTCGACGGGCGGTAGCACGACAACTTGAAGGTCGAAGTGGCCGACGCCGGCTGCCGGAAGGCGTTGAAGTCGAAGACGATGTCCCCGCCCACCGACCAGATCCGCCGCCGGGCCATCCCGTCGCGCCCGACGTCGCGGAACTGCGCGTAGTCGCCTCCGGCGTTGAGCCGGATGCGCTTGATGTAGATCACCGAGCCGATGCCGCCCTCGGGATACCACACCGGCAGCTGGTAGTTGGCCTGAAAAGCCATGTAGTTGTTCGACACGATGTCCGCGGAGGTGAATCCGCGCGGAACCAGCCGCGTGGATTTGTAGCTCAGCGGGGCATACCCCGACGGGAACTTGTAGCCGCCGATCGAAGTCTGGTAGGTCGCGGCCACCAACACCGAGTTGTGGGGCGCGAATCCCGGCAGATAGGCCTGTCCGTAGAACGAAATCAGGTCGCTGAAATGGGCGTTCGCTGGGTTGAACGTGTAGTTCGCGCTGAAGGTGTAGCCCCAGCGGGGCGCAATGTCGCGGTGGGCCATACGCACCTGGTCGGAAAATCCGGCCCCGAACGAAACCTTGTGCAGCCCCTCGCGGAAACCGATCCGCTGGATGTTGGAGATGCTGCCGTTCTCCCATTCGATCTTGCCCAGGTCGGCAACCATGCCGTTGGAGTAGTTCCAGCCCGCCGAGAGGGAGAACTGGCGCGTGTGATAACCCCGTTGGAAATAGAGCGGCAGCGTGGCCGACAGCCCCACGGAGTAGTATTTGTCGGGCGCGGGACGGCTTTGGTAGACCGGATTGCCCTGCTGGTCGCGTCCGGCCAGCGAGTAGAAGAGCTGGTTGCCGCCGTAGGAGGCGTCCAGGTCGAAACGCACGCCCAACCCGAAATAACGCACGCCCAGATTCACGAGCGAACCTTCGTGCCGGTTCCAGCCGTAGGAGGCGTAGGCCTCGGCGCTCGAAAGCAGGTTCTGCGAGATCAGCGTAAGGCCCACATTGAGATCGATCACGTGTTCGTCGACCGCCGCAAAGGGATTGAACGCCACGGGCATCCAGCTGTGGACGTTCACCAGGTTGGGGACCTTGCGATACCGCTTCGCACGGAACTCGCCGGACTGTCCGACCGAATCGGCCCGCATATAGCGCACCGTGTCGAGGTTCACCACGTCCCAGCGTCTGCGGGGCGGGTTCACCAGGTTGACGGGCAGCCGCGAGGGCGTGACGGGAATCAGCAGGCTGTCGCCGGCGGAGACCCGCTGCTCGGCCACGCGGTAGCCGAGGCGGTCGTAGGTCGTCAGCAGCACCCCTCCGTCCACCGGAGCGGGAGCGAAGGAGCCGTAGGCCGAGGTGGTGATGCGGTATTCGCGGCGGGCCATCAGGTCGTAACAGTGGGCTTCGTCCCGGCCCGAGGCGATCGAGCCGTAGTAGAGTTTGCCGTCCGCGGCCCGGAGGTTCGAAAGGGTGATATAGGCCCCTTCGGTAATCGGGTGCATGCCGTCGGAATCGATGCGGCCGATCCACATGCCGCTGTCGTCCGTGACGAGGACATACCACGCCACCGTCCGATCGTCCCACGCCAGTCCGTGAATCTCCGACCTGCCGGGCGTTTCGAACCGCCGTTCGGGTCCCCCGCCGTGCCGCACCACGACCGTATAACGGCCGTCGGGATTGTACTCGACCCATCCGAACTCCTCGCCCGAAACCGTGGGATAAAGCGTATTTCGCTGCCGTGCTGCCGTGCGGGGCACACCGTCGGCGAGGTCCATGTAACACAGTTGCGAGTTGACGCGCTGTTCGAAAAGCGTCGAGCGGCGGTACTCGGTCCACCAGACGCGGCCGCCGGCCATCGACGGACGGGTCGAGACCAGCCCCGTGTGGCAGACCGTCCGTTCCCCGCCCGTACGGCGGTCGAGCACAACGAAACGCGACACGCGGTCGAGGTCGGTTTTCAGCGCCAGCACCGCCGTATCGCCCAGCGGCAGGGGCCACTGGTAGGTCGTATGGTTCTTTTCGGGCAGCGCGGTGAGCGGCACGGCGCTGTCCCCGGTCTTCGGCAGCGAATCCCAGTAGCGTTCCAGTTCGTCGAAGGTTCCGCGGAAGAGCTTCATGACGTTGGTCTTGTAGAATTTGCCCAGCGCCACGCGCGTGGTGGCCAGCACGTAGGGATTGCGCGACCCGTACCACGCGACCTTGTCCCAGACGTTCTCGCCGTAACGCTCCCAGGCGTAGGAACAGATCTGATAGCCCAGCTCGTAGTGGTCGGGAATGTAGTCGCGGTAGGAGCCGCAGAACCAGCGGTCGATGTTGCGGCGGTCGCGGCCGACGCTTCCCATGGCGCGGTAGGCCATCGAGAACGAAGGCTGAAGGCCGCGGCCGAACGACGACATCATCGTTTCGGACATCACGGCGTCGCCCTCCATGGCCCAGATCGGCATGCACAGCAGGCCGATGGTCGACCCCTGCTGCCCGAGCACGTAGCTCAAGGCGCGGATAACGCCCCGGTCGAGGTTGTTGTACTGCACGGCATGGCGGTATTCGTGGGCCACGAGCTGCTTGTACCACGGCATCGAATAGCTGTCGACGGCGGGCGAGGTGAGGAATTCCACGCGCTTGGGAAGGTACATCACCAGTCCGTTCGACTGGAAATTCTCGGGGTGCATGACGAAGGGAATGCGCATCGGGCCGTGGCGGAACCCGTAGCCGATGTCGGGCCGGACCGTGCGGATGTAGAACAGCGTGCGGCGGGCGATGCCGGCGACCGTATCGGGATAGATCATCCGCACGTCGGGCGTGCGGATCGCCGACCACTTCTGCGGAGGGTCCGAACCCCAGGTGTAATACTGGGCCGCGGCGCGCTCGGCGCCGCACAACACGCACAGGAGCGCGAAGAGGAGCAACAGCCGGCGCACGTTACGAACCGGCTTTTTTGCAGCGGTAGCCGCTGCGGATGAGCAGATCGGCCACGCGGTCGCGGTGGTCGCCCTGGATGATGATTTCGCCCGCCTTCGCCGAACCGCCGACGCCGCACCTGGATTTCAGCATGCGCGCCAGTTCCTGAAGGTCGGCATCGCGGCCCACGAAGCCTTTGACGAGGGTCACGACCTTGCCCGCCCGCTGCTTGCGGTCGAGCCACACCCGCAGATCCTGCTGCCCCGCAGGCAGCGTCTCGGCTTCGGGTTCGTCGTCCGTTTCGTAGTTGAAACCCGGGTCGGTCGAGTAGACCATCCCGAGCCGCGATTTCCAGTCGTTGTCGGCCATAATTGTTCGAATGGTTGAAATTAAACGCCGAAAGCGGCGTCATTTATTGCGCAAAATTAGCAAAATATTTATCTTTGTTAACGCATGGCAAAGAAGTTCCGCGAAAAACTGCGCAAGCTCAACCCCTTCACGCGTCCGATGACGCTCGACGAGCTGCCCAAACCGCTGCCGGCCAACCCCGACCAGCGGCTGGTGAAGGTCTATGTCGAAGGCTACGAAGACGTGGCCTTCTGGCGCGGCATCTTCGACCATTTCCAGAATCCCTACCTGCGTTTCGAAATCTCGGTCCCCGACCGCGGCGACCTGCCCAAGGGCAAGAAGGTGCTCCTGGGCATGATCCCCCGGTCGTCGGAGGAGCTGCTCCTCTGCGTCGACTCCGATTTCGACTACCTCTTCGCCGGGCGCACGTCCCAGTCGAAGGAGGTCACCGGGGCGAAATTCATGTTCCACACCTACGCCTACGCCACCGAGAACTACCTCTGCTACGCACCCTCGCTGCACAACGTCTGCGTCAAGGCCACCAAGAACGACACGCGCATCTTCGACTTCGTGAAGTTCATGCACGAATATTCGTGCACGATCTACCCGCTGTTCCTCTGGTACGCCTACTCGGCGCAGCTGGCCACGGAGAACGTCTTTCCGCTGATCGACTTCAAGCAGTCGGTGCGCATCGGCTACCTCGACATCGAGGACAACGGCGCGAAGACGATCGAGTGGCTGCGGCGCAACGTCTCGAAGCGCGAGAACCTGCTCCGCCAGCGCAACCCGCGGATGACGGAGCCGATGAAGGAGTTCGAGGCGCAGCTCCGCGAGCGCGGCCTGACGCCCGAAAACGCCTATCTGTTCATGCACGGCCACACGCTGATGGACAACGTGGTGCTGATCGTGCTCAACACCGTGTGCGAGAAACTGCGGGCCATGTCGATCGCCAAGATCACCGCCTCAAAGAAACAGGGCGTGGCGCTCAAGAACGAAATGTCGAACTACACCAACTCGCTGCGCTCGATCCGCGACGTGCTGCTCGACAACGAGAACTACACCAAAAGCCCGCTTTACAAACGGCTGGAACGCGACATCGAGCGGTACATCGCCCGCACGATCTGGAACATGAAGCGCAGCGGCGAAATCCGGGACACGTCGATGATCGGCATTATCCACAAACTCCGCTCCGGACAGCAGGGGTAAATGCGCAATTCTGAATTCTGAATTGCTCTACTGTTCCCGTTTGCGGACCACGCGCACGGTGGACTGCGTGGCCTGCCGCACGAAAACCTGCGGACCGCGGGCGTAACGCCGCCACAGTTCGTCGGTATAGCCGCGCACGGTCAGCAGTTCCATGTTCTCGGCCTTCATCACGTCGAAGCCCGCCTCGCGCAACGCCTCGATGGCCTCGTCGATATGCCACGAGTTGTCGACGCACAAGCTCAAGTTCACGGCCGAGTTGTGAATCAGGTTGGCCTTGATGCGGAAACGCTCCAGCAGCGAGAAGATCGTGGCGAACTTCTCTTCCAGCACGAAGGAGAAGTCCCGCGACCGGATGGTCAGCAGCACCTGGTCCTTCTTGAGGATCAGGATGGGCACGTCGACCGGGGCCGACATGCCGCGGATCACCGTGCCGGGCTTGCGCTTGTCGCCGAAGGGACGCACGTAAAGCGGAATATTCTTGTTCTGGAGCGGCTTGATCGTCTTCGGGTGGATGATCTGCGCGCCGCTGTAAGCCAGTTCGATGGTGTCGAGGTAGTTCAGCTCGGCGATCTGCACGGCGTCGGGGAACGCTTTCGGGTCGGCGTTCATCACGCCGTCCACGTCTTTCCACACCGACATCGACTCGGCGTCGAGAATGTTGGCCACCACGGCCGCCGAGTAGTCCGAGCCTTCGCGCCCCAGGGTCGTGGTCGTGCCGTCGGGCGCGCCGCCGATGAAGCCCTGCCCGATGAAAATGTTCTCGACGCATTTGCCCAGCGCATTTTTCAGCAGCGGAGTCGAAGCCTCGATGTCCACCCCGGCGTCCTTGTGGCGCTGCTCGGTGAGAAAACAGCGGCGCATGTCGATCCAGCGGTTCGACACCCCGGCGTAGTTCAGGTACTCGGAGATAATCGTCGTCGATACCAGCTCGCCGAAAGCCACGATCGTGTCGTACCACAACTCGGCATCGTCCGGTTTATAGACGGTTTCCACGGCGACCTTTTCCAGTTCGTCGAACAGCGCGTCGACCGCCGGCAGCCGTTTCGGCACGTGCCACAGTTCGTCGATGATCTCCGCATGGTACTTCCGCAGCGACTCGACATGCTCCAGGGAGAGCTGTTTATCGCCTTTCTGAAGCCCTTCGAACACCTTTTCCAGGGCATTGGTCGTTTTACCCATCGCCGAAACGATGATGAACAGGTTCTGCTCGTCGTCGATGATCTTGCGCAGATTCCTCACGCCGTCGGCATTCCGCACCGACGCGCCTCCGAATTTGTAGACTTTCATGGTATCTCTCTTTTTAACCTAACTAACCTTCCTTGCCGTCCGGAGGCAACCAACCGCCGGACGACGTTCAGAATGCAGAATTCAGAATGCACAATGACAAAAAACGTTCAACTCTCCACTTCCAACTTTTCAGCTTTCCAGCTTTGAATGCCCGTTTTCTAATTCTCAATTTCCCGATACGGCACGCCGATGTTCTGGAACAGGAACGCATACATGTCGGCCGCCTCGTCGATGCGCTTCGAGGTGGGTTTGCCGGCTCCGTGGCCCGCCTTCGAATCGATGCGGATCAGGATCGGAGCGTCGCCCGCCTGGGCGTGCTGCATCGTGGCCGCGAACTTGAACGAGTGGGCCGGAACGACACGGTCGTCGTGGTCCGCGGTAGTCACCAGCGTCGCGGGGTATTTCACACCCTCCTTTATGTTATGGAGCGGAGAGTACTTGTAAATATACGAAAACTGCTCCTCATTCTCCGACGAACCGTACTCCACGGCCCAGCCCCAGCCGATGGTGAATTTATGGTAGCGGAGCATGTCCATCACGCCCACGGCCGGGAGGCACACGGCGTAGAGGTCCGGGCGCTGCACCTCGCAGGCGCCGACCAGCAGGCCGCCGTTCGAGCCGCCGTGGATGGCCAGCTTGTCCGTCGACGTGTATTTCCCGGCGATCAGGTACTCGGCGGCGGCGATGAAGTCGTCGAAGACGTTCTGCTTGTTTTCGAGCATGCCGGCCTTGTGCCACTCCTCGCCATACTCCGAGCCGCCGCGCAGGTTGGCCACGCAGTAGACGCCGCCCTGCTCGACGAACATCAGCGCCGAGGGGTTGAAACCGGGCGTGAGGTTGATCTGGAAACCGCCGTAGGCATAGAGCAGGCAGGGATTCTTGCCGTCGCGTTTCATGTCCTTGCGCCGGGTGATGAACATCGGAACCTTCGTACCGTCCTTCGAGGTGTAGAACACCTGCTCGGTGACAAACAGCGAAGGATCGAAATTCACCTCCGGAGCTTTATAGAGCTTCGATTCACCCGAAGCGATGTCGTATTTGTAGATCGTGGCGGGCGCCGTGTAGTTGGCCAGCGTATAGTAGAATTCCGTATCCTCGTCCTTGCCGCCGAAACCGCCGACCGTACCGATGGCGGGCAGGTCGACCGTCCGCACCGGTTTGCCGTCGTAGGTGTACTGGCGAACCCGGTTCTGCGCATTCTCCAGATAAGAGGCGAACAGATAACCGCCTCCCGTGCCGACGTCTTCGAGCAGGTTCTTTTCACTCTCGGGAATCACCGTTTCGATCATCCCGGGACGGTTCAGATCGACCTTCATCAGCGCGTAGTTCGACGCGTCCTTGTTGGTCACGTAGTAGAGCCGGTCGTCCTTGCAGTCGACGGGCGAATAATCCGCCTCGAAGCCCGGCAGCAGAACGCGGAATTTCGGGTCCGATACCCTCTTATAAAGAACCTCCGTTCCCGACGTACCCTCCGACGCCACGACGAAGAGCCATTTGCCGTCTTCCGAAGGCCATGCCGAGAAGTAGCGCAGCGGGTGCTCCCGGTCCTCGTAGACGAGCTTGTCGGCCGACTGGGGCGTACCCAGCGCGTGGTAATAAACCTTCTGGAACTCGTTCTTGGAAGAGTAGGCGTTTTGTTTCGGAGCGTCGTAAGCGCTGTAATAGAACCCCTTGGAATCGGGGGCCCACCGTGCACCCGAGAATTTCACCCACTCGATCTTGTCGGCAGCGAGCGACTTGTCGGCGGTGTCCATCACGCGGATCACGACCCAGTCCGAACCCGACGCGGCGGCCGAATAGGCGAACCAGCGGCCGTCTTTCGAAAACGACATGGCGGCCAGGGCCACCGTACCGTCGTCGGAAAGCTTATTGGGATCGAGGAACACCTCGCCGGCCTCACCCGGATTCTTCGTGCGGTAGATCACCGACTGATTCTGCAGACCGTCGTTATAGGTATAGTACCACCAGTCGCCGTGCCTGCGCGGGGCGCTCTCCTTGGCGTAGTTCCACAACTCGGTCAGCCGCTCGCGAATGGCTCCGCGGAACGGAATTTGCGAAAGGTAGTCCTGCGTCACGGCGTTCTCGGCGGCGACCCATGCGGCCGTGGCCTCGGAATTGTCATCCTCGAGCCAGCGGTAGGGGTCGGGAACCTCCGTGCCGAAATAGTTGTCAACCACGTCGCCGCGCCCGGTCTCGGGGTAAGGCTGATGCTTTATCTGTTTCATGTTGCCGCAACTTGCCGCCACCGCCGCTGCTCCGAGCAGGACGGCGACTTTGTAGGAAAAATGCTTCATAATTGAACCGTTTGGGTAATGATCGGGACAAAGTTATGAAAAATTCGATATTTTCAGTAATTTTGCCTATCGAAAACAACAGACTATGTACAACGAACTCAAAACGATAATCGAGCAGGCGTGGGACGACCGCGCGCTGCTCCAGGACCCTGCCACGCAGCAGGCCGTACGGCAGGTCGTCGGACTGGTGGACAAGGGCGAACTCCGCACGGCGGAACCCGTCGACCCGGCCAAAAGCGAGTGGAAAGTCAACGAGTGGGTCAAGAAAGCCGTGATCCTCTACTTCCCGATCCAGCCCATGCGCAAGATGGAGGCCGGGGAGCTGGAATGGTACGACAAGATGGAACTCAAGCACGGCTACGAGGAGCTGGGCGTGCGCGTCGTGCCCCAGGCCGTGGCGCGCTACGGCGCCTACATCGCCCCGGGAGCCATCCTGATGCCCTCGTACGTGAACATCGGCGCCTACGTCGACACCGGCACGATGGTCGACACGTGGGCCACGGTGGGCTCCTGCGCCCAGATCGGCAAACACGTCCACCTCTCGGGCGGCGTGGGCATCGGCGGCGTGCTCGAACCCGTGCAGGCCGCGCCCGTGATCATCGAGGACAGCTGCTTCATCGGCTCGCGCTGCATCGTGGTCGAGGGGGCGCACGTCTGCCGCGAGGCGGTGCTCGGCTCGAACACCGTGATCACCGGCTCGACGCACATCATCGACGTCACGGGACCCGAGCCCGTCACCTACAAGGGTTACGTGCCGCCCCGCTCGGTGGTGGTCCCGGGGAGCTACCGCAAACAGTTCCCGGCAGGCGAATACAGCGTCACGTGCGCGCTGATCATCGGCCGGCGCAAAGAGTCCACCGACAAGAAAACCTCGCTGAACGACGCCCTGCGCGACTTCGGCGTATCGGTATAGGGATGATCTACCGCATCGAAGAAACCACCTCGACCAACGACGACGCCCGCGACGCGAAATACCGCCACGGCGACATCGTCTGGGCCGAGCGGCAGACCGCCGGCCGCGGCCAGCGGGGCCACAGATGGTCGAGCGCCGAGGGGCTGAACCTCACCTTCTCGCTGGTGCTCGAGCCCCGGTTCCTGCCCGCCGGCGAACAGTTCCTGCTCAACGAAGCCGTGGCCCTCGCCCTCACCGACACCTTCGCGCAGTTCGGCATCGCGGCGCGCATCAAGTGGACCAACGACATCTACGCCGGGGACAAAAAGCTGGTCGGCATCCTGATCGAGCACAGCTACTCCGGCCGGACGCTCGCCCGCACGATCGTCGGAATCGGCATCAACGTCAACCAGACGGAGTTCGACCCCGCGCTTCCGAACCCCGTGTCGATGGCCATGGTCGCGGGACGCACGTTCGACCGCGGCGAGGTGCTCGAAGCCTTCCGCCGCCACATCGGCATCCGCTACGCCCAGCTCGAGCTGGGCGAACGGGAAACCCTCCAGCGCGACTACCGCGAACGGATGTACCGGCTGGGCAAACGGCATACGTTCCGCTACCCCGACGGCACGCCGACCGAGGCCGCAATCGAGGGCGTGCGCCCCACGGGCGAACTGCTGCTGCGGCACGCCGACGGCACGCTCCGGGAATATCTGTTCAAGGAGATCGAATTCGTGATTGAAAAACACAGTAATTTACGGCAGGAACTTACTTAATTACTATAAGCACCTGATTTATCGACTTCAAAACAGTTCATTCGATCCAGCCAAACTAATTTCCCTCAATTTCAAGCTCCAAATCAGAATCAAACGAAATATCCGGATTTCTTTGGGGAACCTCGCTATTGAGCGGAACTTTTTGAAAGTGCACAGGACTTATAGCTTGCATAAATTCAAGCTGTTGCCCATACACGTTGACCTCCCATTTCACGTATTTTTTCAGATTCTGCTCCAACAGCGCAAAGGTTTCCGGAGGCAGAGACAGAAGTTCCGGAACAGCATCCATGATAAATGTAACTTCCAGCGTATCGCCGTCGGGACCGACCACATAGAAAATCGTCATGGGGCTGTGCTTATAAGAACGCAAGGACTCGATATCCGCGTCCAAAAAAGACTTGCGGAATGCCAGGTTTTCGCCCCCCGGCTTCATAGTGCCGTCTATAACAGCATATTCGTCTTCCGTCTCCAGTTTTCGACCATCTTTATAGCGCCAGTTAGATTCGTGACTATAAATATTGGCTGTATTTGACAAAGCAAAGCCAAATTTATCATTTTCAACTTTAAAGGTTATTCCATTCGCAGTAACAGTAGAGCCGTCTTGATATGGGTTTTCGCAATAAGCTCCGGTCGCAAAGGTCAATGCCAACAGCAAGATATAATTTTTCATCATCCTATTTATTTATACAATCCTTCAATAATTCCAATAAGTTTTCTACATTTATTTTACCCGGATCGAACGGATAACGATCTTCGTCCCGATAGGATGTCTTGGTATTTCGCAGTGCGCCGACGGCACCTTCATAGGCATCGGTAAATGCAGGACTTTCCAGGTCGTTTGCGAGAACACGCTCCCCCATATTTTTGAAAAACCTTATACCCTCATGTCCGCCGAGAGCATTTCCAATACTTATTTTGCACCCGGTTCTCTCCCGATACATATACCATGCGAGTTTGGCTTCGACCTCATTATTTATCTTTGCGTTCCGGAAGTCAACCAAGCCCTGCTTCTGGTATTGGTAAACATGCATCAGTTCTTCCATAACCGACAGCGGGTCGCACCGGTAACCCATCTCTACATTATAACCGGAAATCAATGGTCCCGTAGGCAGATCATAGACAACAGGAGTTATTTTAGACGGCGCCAAATATCCGGATGAGATAGCAACAGGCGCTCCGATGGCATTGATCAGCAACTGTCCCATACAATCGTTATATAAGGAATCGAGTACCGCTCTAACTTCCGGCTTATCCATCGTTATCTTGGTATTGTTCGGATAAGCCGCACCGGAATCTCCTCCCGAATCAGAATTTCCGCCGCCGCTGCCGCCAATGTTACCGCTACCGTCATCGCCACCGCCAATGCCTTCCAACGGAGGTTCAATCGGCGGGATAATCTCATTCAACAACTCTTTGACATTGACCACGATTACCCTTTTTCCCACAATCTCCACGGGTGGTATGATCGCCCGTGTAGAAGCCCTCGACCGAACCCGTGCGACATATATACCCTGCAAGAGTCCAACCATTTCGTCGACGACCTCTTCTCTGGTCCGGGAATCATCCCAAAGCGATGCCGACCCGGACAGAACGCCGTCGCTGAACTTACCAACGCTGACCGGACAACCCGAAAGCATCGTATAGAGAACCAATCCCGAAAATCCCGTCCCGGCATCCGATGCAACATCATTCGCCTCCGGAATTAAAAACCGCAGATAGGATGCCGTTTCATCGGTGTCGGGATCTTTCAGCACAATCAAACGACTCGGCATCGGAAAAAGTTCTGGCTGGCCAGTATCGCCCCAACGCAGCAAACGGTATCCATACCGGGCTTCGAACACAACGCCGGCCTGAAACAGATGTTCGCCGTAATAAACCGAAACGGAATCCCACAAGGGAATTATCCAGCCCGGCGACAGGATTTCGGATTCATCGAATTCCCCATCCGCCCGAGTCTGCGGCATGCCCGCGTAATCCGACTCGAAAGATCGTTTTATCTCCGCAAGAGAAAAACCCGACCGCTTGTCGGGCGATGTCGTTCCGGAAACCTGCAATCTCTCCGAACAGGAAAACAGGACACAGGAAACGGTCAGAATCAGCAATAATGTAGCGGGTAAAAAGTTCGGCTTCATAAGCAACTAACGATATGTTTCAAATATAGTCAATTACAACGACAATTCAAAATCTGCCGCAGGAAAAAATATATGGCAAAATAGTGTGAAAGTCTTTTGCTGTTACAGAAATAACAGTTATATTTGCATCGTAAAACAGCCTAATTCAAATCAAATTTTAAGGATATTATGAACGTACCTGCAAATCTGAAATACTCCAGCGACCACGAGTGGTGCCGCATCGAGGGTGACACGGCCGTTATCGGCATTACCGACTTTGCCCAGAGCCAGTTGGGCGACATCGTTTTCGTCGATGTTCCGACCGTGGGCGAAACGCTCGCCGCAGGCGAGGTTTTCGGCTCGATCGAGGCCGTGAAGACCGTGAGCGACGCGTTCCTTCCGGTGGGCGGCGAGATCGTGGAATTCAACGAGGCTGTGGACGCCGATCCCGCCGTCGTCAACCGCGACGCCTACGGCGAAGGCTGGCTCGTGAAAGTCAAAATGTCGGATCCGGCCGAATACGACGCCCTGCTCTCCGCCGCCGACTACGAGAAACTGATCGGATAGGAAGCCCTTCGGATAAAGTCCCCGCCAAGGCGGATGGTTTTCGGACTGAAATTCCGGTCGCATGCGATAAGCCCCTCCCGAGGGAGGGGTTTGGGGTGGGGTCAGACTTGCAAACGACGCCAAAGGCGGCGACAAGGCGGCAAGGATTTCAGAGAGCGGGATTAAAAAAGAACAAACATATTTAATAAAAACAACATTATGTCAAAAGTTACTGTCGTAGGTGCAGGCGCCGTAGGTGCAACCTGTGCAAACGTGATGGCTTGCCGCGAGGTGGCGAGCGAAGTGGTCCTCATCGACATCAAGGAGGGTCTCTCGGAAGGCAAGATGCTGGACATGTACCAGTGCTCGACGCTGATGGATTTCGACACGAAGGTCGTAGGCGCAACCAACGACTACAAGACGACGGCCAATTCGGACGTGGTGGTCATCACCTCGGGCATTCCCCGCAAGCCGGGCATGACCCGCGAGGAGCTGATCGGCACGAACGCCGGCATCATGAAGGGCGTGATCGAGAACGTCATCAAGTACTCGCCCCGCGCCATCATCATCGTGGTGGCCAACCCGATGGACACGCTGACCTACCTGGCCCTGAAGGCTTCGGGACTCCCGAAGAACCGCATCATCGGCATGGGCGGCGCATTGGACTCGGCACGTTTCAAGTGCTACCTGGCCAAGGCCACGGGCGCTAACATCAACAACGTCGACGGCATGGTCATCGGCGGCCACGGCGACACGACGATGATTCCGCTCGTGTCGAAAGCTACGGTCAACGGCGTCCCCGTTTCGCAGTTCGCTTCGAAGAAAAAGCTCGAAGAGGCCGTCGCCAACACGATGGTCGGCGGAGCCACGCTGACCAAACTCATCGGCACTTCGGCATGGTACGCTCCCGGCGCAGGCGCAGCGATGATGGTCGAGGCCATTCTCAACGACCAGAAGAAGATGGTCCCCTGCTGCTGCTACCTCGACGGCGAGTACGGCCAGAAGGACATCTGCATCGGCGTTCCCGCGATCATCGGCCGCAAGGGCATCGAGAAGATCGTGAAGATCGACCTCACGAAGGAAGAGGCCGAGAAGTTCGCCGCTTCGGCCGAGGCCGTCCGCAAGACGAACAACGTCCTGCACGAGATCAAGGCGCTCTAAACCGGGAGGGGGGGGGCAGAGACAGGCAGACCGGAAAACGGAAAGCCCGTCCTGCAAGACCCAAGGAACCCGTTACAAAAAGCCGCTCCGAGCGATTCGGAGCGGCTTTTTCGTACCCGGAAAGGAGGGTCAGAAGCTGACCTTCGCGCCGATGAACCAGCTGCGGGGCATCGAAGGCCCGTAGATGTAGCCCGAGTCGCGGTCCACGCCCTTGTCGAAATCCTTCTGGTAAGCGTTGAACAGGTTCTGCACGCCGCCGTAAAACTGGAGGGTGATCTCCTTGTAGACCCGCAGGTCGTAGGCCAGACGCAGGTTCACGTCGCAGAACGCAGGCGTCGTGACGGCCACGTCCCGCTCCACGCCCGACCCGGCCATGTGCTGCACGAGCATCCCGCCCGTGCATGTTCCCGTCACGTCGGCTGCGAAATTGCGCAGGGGCTTCAGCGACGCCGTGAAATAACCGTAAATGTCGGGCGTGCGGAACATCCGGCGCACGGGCGGCACCGTTTTGTCCTCGCTCCAGTATTCAGGCTCGGCATAGCGGCTCCGCTGCCACGTCACGCCCGCCTGCAGTTCGAACCAGCGGGTGAAAACCGCCCGGCCTTCGGCGTTCAGACCGCGCACCGTGGCGCCCGAACCGTTGTAGCGTTCCTTGAGCTTGCCGCCGTCGGCCGTATCCTCGATGTCGCGCAGAGCGAACACGTCGTCGAGCTTGGTATAGAATCCCTCGACGAGCAGGTTGGTCTGCACGCTTCCGAAGGAGTGGTAAAGGTCGGCCGAAAGGCTCACGCTGTGCGAACGCTCCTCCTTGAGGTCGTCGGAGAGCCGGATGCGGACCCGCTCGCCGCCCACGATGGCGATGTGCATGTCCTCGTCGAAAGCCTGCGGGGCACGGTAACCCCCGGCATAGCTCACGCGCAGGTTCACCGACTCCGAAGGATTGAAACGGACATTGGCCCGGGGGCTGAAGATCGCATGGTCCACGAGGTTGTGCTTGTCGAGACGGCCGCCGATGAGCAACGACCATTTCCGGGTCTTCCATTCGTTCTGGAGATAGGTCCCGACGATGTGCACCGTCTGGTCGGTGCGGATGTCGTAGCCGACCGAACGGTCCGAAAGATCGTCGTAGCTGTACTCCGTGCCGAGCGTCAGTTCCGAAGGCATGAACAGCAGTTTGCGGAAGGCATGGACATACTGCATGCCCGCGGCGAGGGTCAGATCGTGCGTCGTGCCGTAGGCGTCGAGGTCCTGCCTGCTGCCGTAATAACTCTTGCGGGCCGTGTTCTGGAACGAGGCGTAGGCATTGAAGCGGTTGCTGCGGTCGGCCGACGAGATGTCGAACGAAAGGCTTCCGCCGTCGATCGCGTGGTCGGTCTGCTCGGCGACGAAGGCTTCGTGGGGAGGCTGCTTCAGCAGGTCGCCGCCCCGGCGGTATTCGTCGATGTGGTGGTACTGCGCCGTGATGCGCGAATAGGCCCCCGTGCGGAAAAACGAGCGCATGCCCACGGACTGGCTGCTGATGACGGGCAGCTCGGTGAATCCGTCGCCGTCGTGGTCGTAGCCCGAACGGTGGCGGCTCTGCCCGAAGACGCTGATGCCCGCACGGCCGCTCTCGGAGACGATCGAAGCATTGAGCATCGTATTATTGTCATAGGAACTGCTGCCCCCGACCGAAGTCAGCGTGTGCGACAGCTGGGCCGAACTGCGCGTCGGCTCACGGGTGATGATGTTGATCGTGCCGCCGATGGCCGACGACCCGAAGAGCGCCGACCCGCCGCCGCGCAGCACCTCGACCCGCTCGATCATGTTGGCCGGAATCTGCTCCAGTCCGTAGACGCCCGTCAGGGACGAGAAAACCGGGTGCGAGTCGACCAGAATCTGCGAATAATGGCCGTCGAGACCGTTGATGCGGACCTGCGTGAAGCCGCAGTTCTGGCAGTCGTCCTCGACGCGCACGCCGGGCTGGAACGAGAGGCCCTGGGCCAGGCACGAGGCGTTGGCCCGCTCGAACAGGCCGGCGTCCAGTACGCTCACCAGCGCCGGAGCTTCGCGCCGCAGCGTCTCCGAGCGGCTGGCCGAGACGACCACTTCGTCCATCGAAATGCCGCTCTGCGCCACCTCGAAGTTGAGTTCCCGGGTCTCGCCCCGTTCGAGCGCGACGGTCATCCGTCCGGCAGCGTAGCCCAGCGCGCGGACTTCGAGCGTCAGCTCGCCCTCGGGAAGGTTTTTCAGGAAATAGTGCCCCGAGGCGTCGGTCGTCGTGCCGAAAGCCGTGCCGACGACAGCCACCGAGGCGTAGGGAATGTGTTCACGGGTTTCACGGTCCACGACGTGGCCGAAAAGGTTCGCGTCCGTGCTTTTGCGCGGCGCTTCGGAGCCATACGCTCCGCAGACGTGCAGGCACACGAGAAAGAGTGCCGACAGGATATATCGCTTCATACGAAAATTACATAAAATGTGGGTGACTCCGCTTCTGTATGCGGAAAAGGCTTGCCGCATGCGGCCGGATTTTGCCTTGGAAAACCGGTCCGGCATGCCGAAAAACGGGATCACACCGCCGGAGGCGCCCGCAGGGAGAAGAGCGAAACCTCGGCCGCGCATTTGCAGCGCGTGGCTTCGGGCAACAGCACGGCCAGCACCTCGGCGTAGAATTCGTGCGGGGGCTGGATTTCGGCCAGGTAGGGGAAGAAATAGAAATCGTCGATGATGCAGAACTCGACGACCTGCTCGACAGCGCCGTTATCGGGGACCAGGTCGCCGCTGAAAGCCGCGAAATGGACGTGGTCCTCCAGGTAGATATGCACCTTCTGCCCCGCGTAGGCCGCGAGCAGAACGGTCAGCAGGAACGCTGCATAACATTGTTTGAGAAAATGTTGCGCTTTCTTCACGGTTGCGAAGATACGAAAAAAAGGGACCGCGGCAAACGGTCCCTGCAAAAAATACCTACAAATGAGGATGTATGTCCTGTCCGGCAACCCCCGGGGGAAGCGGACGCCCCCGGAAAAAGCCGGGCGGCTTAAATGCTGATGTCGAGGATCTCGAAATGGATCGTGCCGGCCGGAACCTCCACGTCCACGCGGTCGCCCTTCTTGCGGCCCAGCAGCGCCTTGGCGATGGGCGTACCGATCGCCAGCTTGCCTTCGCGCAGGTTCGCCTCGTGCTCGGCGACGATCGTGTAGGTCATCTGCTTCTGGTTGTTGTGGTTCAGAAGCGTCACCTTACTCAGAATCTGCACCTTGCTCTTGTCGATCTTCGACTCGTCGATCACGCGGGCGTTGGCCATCGTATCCTCCAGTTTGGCGATACGCATTTCCAGCAGCCCCTGCGCCTCACGGGCGGCATCGTACTCCGCATTCTCCGAAAGGTCGCCCTTGTCACGCGCTTCGGCGATCGCCGCCGAAATCGCCGGACGCTCGACGGAACGCATGTGTTCGAGCTCGTCCTTGATTTTCTTGTAGCCCTCCGCTGTCAGGTAAATAATCTCTTGTGCCATAATTCAATAACTCTCCGGAATCTCCCGCCGGAAGCCGGAAATTCCAAAAACCGAATAAAACGTAAAAAATAAGAATCCTGACCCGAAAAGGTCAGAACCCCGTTGCTATTGCATAGACAAAGATAGGAAGTAAAATCCATATTTCCAAATCTTTTTTCGCGTTCCGTGGCACGGATCGTGCCCGGCGTGCGGGGTATGTACATCGCCCTTACGCTTCATCTGCTGTGGACGCTCGGCGCGGCCCTCGTCATCACGCGCCGCCAACGGATACCGGCCTCGGCGGCCGCCTGGCTGGCGCTGGTCTTCCTGCTTCCCGTCGCCGGCACGCTGCTTTACGTGCTGGCCGGATACCGCCGTGCGGCCCCGGCGGCAGAGCCTTGCGACTGCCGGGGAGACATCGTGGAACAGATCGTCGCCCGCGGCTGCGGAACCCGTCCCACGCCCCGCAACAGCGTCAGCCTGCTGCACAACGGCAGCAACGCCTTCACGGCGCTGATCACCGCCCTGCAACACGCCGTCCGCTCGATCCACATGGAATACTACATCATCCGCGACGACCGCATCGGGCGCACCATCGCCGAAATCCTGATCCGCAAGGCCCGCGCCGGGCTGGAAGTGCGCGTCATCTACGACGCCGTAGGCTCGTGGCGGCTGAGCCACACGACATTGCGCCGCATGCACGACGCCGGGGTCCGCACGGCCGCCTTCGAGCCGGTGCGCTTCCCGTGGTTCACCACGCGCGTCTCGCGCCGCAACCACCGGAAAATAGTCGTTACGGACGGCCGCGTCGCCTTTCTGGGTGGCATAAATATTGCGAAATACTACCTCGACGGAGATTACATGGGCAAGTGGCGCGACGAGCACCTCCGCATCGAGGGCGACGCCGTGAAGGACTTGCAGCGGCTCTTCATCGCCGACTGGGCGCGGGTCACGGACGAATGTCTCGACCTGCGCCGTTACGTCGCCCCGCACGGCATCCGGCAGCGCCTGCCGATCCAGCTGGCCTGGTCCGAAGAGGGCCCCTCGCGGCTGACCATCGCCGAGGCTTTCGCAGCGGCCGTCGTCCGGGCCAGGCAGCGGGTGCGCATCTGCTCACCCTACTTCCTGCCCCCGACGCTGATCCTCGACGCGCTGCGGCTGGCGGCGCGGGGCGGCATCCGGGTCGAAGTGATGATCCCGACGTGCAGCGACTCGCCGTTCTCGGACCTCGTGTCCGACTCCTACGTCGCGGACCTGCTCGACGCCGGAGTCGAACTCTACCGCTACGACAACGGATTCCTGCACGCCAAACTGGTGATCGTCGACGACACGCTGGCGTCGGTCGGAACCGCGAACATGGACTACCGCAGCCTGGCGGACAACCTCGAAGTCACGGCCTTCATCCGCGGCCGCGAGACGGTCCGGCAGCTGGCGGCGACCTTCGACGACGACCTCGCCTCGTGCCGACGCATCACGCGTGCCGAATGGAGGCCGCCGCTGTGGCGCCGGACGCTGGGCGACGTGCTCCGGCTCGTGTCACCCCTGATGTGATCCCGTCCTAAACATCAACGTCTTATGAAACACCTGGTCTTCACCCTCCTCGCTGCGCTCGTCTTCTCCGGCGCGGCCTCCGCCCAACGCCTGATGGTCGGCGTACGCGGCGGCGTCAACTTCGCCGACTATTCGTTCGTCCCGACCCGCATCGGCGACACCCGCTTCACGCCCGGTTCCGTCCGGGCCGGTTACGACGTGGGGTTCGTCCTGCGGCTCAACCTTTCGAAGCACCTCCACCTGCAGTCGGAGCTGAACTACGCCTTCGTCAATTACAACGTGCTGGCCGAGAACTCCGGAAGCCGCCGCATCACGCTGCGCACCGAGCGGTTCGAAATCCCCGTCCAGCTGGGCTTCCAGTTCGGCGTGCTGCGCCTGTTCGGCGGCGCGCTGTTCCGCGTCACGGAATCCGAGCGGAGCAGCGTCCCGCAGCTGCTCAAAGTCCGCTTCAACAACGGCGACGTGGGCGTCATGGGCGGACTGGGCCTCAACATCCACAAATTTTTCATCGACTTCCGCATTTCGGGCTACCCGCGTTCGCGCGTATGGCACAATTTCACCTCCGAAGGGGTCACCCAACGCGTCAAAGTACCCCACGACATCGTCTACGGCGGGTCCCTGGGATTTTTCTTCTGACACCGGGCGCCGGGAACGCACCGACACGCCAACAGTCCCATAAGCAACCGTAAATCAGTCAGTTGACTTCACCGCAAAACGTCATCAGGACACCCTCGTTCCGCTGCCAAGCCCCTGTCCCGGCAGGGGCTTTTTCACGCGCCTCCGGAAAAAACACTCCGCACCGCATCTTCGCGGCCTCCGCGAGCAATATTTTTTTTTGCAAATCGTTAATTTATGCGTAACTTTGCGCGATAAAGCGCCGTAAAAGATTCATAAATGAAGCAGACTTTTTTATACGCCCTTTGCGGAGTGGCGGTTGCGATCATCCTCGGAGGATGCTCCGGAATGAACGCCCTTCTGAAAAGCGGGCAGCCCGAACTGATTTACAGCAAGGCGCTGGAGTATTACCAGAAGGAGAAATGGCAGCGTGCCTCGACCCTTTTCGAGGGCGTGCAGCATTACTACACGGGCACGTCGCGCGAAGACAGCATCTCGTTCTTCAACGCCCGCTGCAAATACAAGAACCGCGATTTCGACACGGCTTCGACCCTGCTGGACGACTTCCGCCGCAAATTCGGCCGCAGCGCCTTCATCGAGGACGCCGAAGGCATGTACGCGCTCTGCTTCTACTTCCTCTCGCCGGGTCCCTCGCGCGACCAGACGATGACCGGACACGCGCTGATCGCCATCAACGAGTTCATGTCGCGCTATCCGCAGAGCGACCGCGTCGAGGACTTCCGGAAGATCAACACCGAACTGACCGAACGGCTCCACGAGAAAGCCTACCTGAACGCCTACACCTATTATAAGA
Organism: Alistipes sp. i18-0019-D1; assembly: GCF_042852885.1. Lineage (NCBI taxonomy): Bacteria > Pseudomonadati > Bacteroidota > Bacteroidia > Bacteroidales > Rikenellaceae > Alistipes > Alistipes sp. i18-0019-D1. The sequence continues at coordinate 2,273,471 of NZ_AP031424.1, read as the reverse complement.
CAGGCAAGTACAAATCGGCGATCGTGGCGTTCAAGAACGCGCTGAAACAATACCCCGAGAGCAAGCGCCGCGAAGAGATCATGTACCTGATCGTCGACTCGGGCTACCGCCTGGCCAGCAACTCGATCTCCGAGAAGCAGACCGACCGCTATCTGTCGATGCTCGACTCCTACCTCTCGTTCAAGGAGGAGTTCCCCGAATCGGCGCACATCAAGAGCCTCGACCGCATGGCCCAGCAGGCGCGCGACTACCTCGACCGCAATAACAAAGACAACAACATATAAGATGGAAATCAAGAAGAACATTCCCAACAACACCATCACGCGCAAGCTGGTGGATCTGGACCGGGAGACGGGCAACGTCTACGAGAGCATCAACATCATCGCCCGCCGCGCCAACCAGATCTCGACCGAACTCAAGACGGAACTCAACCGCAAGCTCGCCGATTTCTCGTCGCCCACCGACACCATGGAGGAGACGTTCGAGAACCGCGAGCAGATCGAGATTTCGCGTTATTACGAGCGCCTGCCCAAACCGGTGATCATCGCCACCGAGGAGTTCCTCGACCACGAACTGGTCTACAAGGAGGGCAGAGACGGCGTGATGAAGGAGATCTAAAATCCGTACGCAATGGCATCCCCGGGCACGTGTCCCCCGCTGGCGGGACGCCACATACTGTTGGGTATCACGGGCAGCATAGCGGCCTACAAGGCTGCCGTGCTTTGTCGTTTATTGAAGACGGCCGGCGCCGACGTGCGCGTGGTGATGACCCCGCTGGCCAAGCAGTTCATCACGCCCCTGACGATGGCCACGCTCTCGAAGAACCCGATTCTGGTGGAGTTCTTCGATCCCGAAAACGGCGCGTGGAACTCCCACGTGTCATTGGGCGAGTGGGCCGACTGCTACCTGATCGCCCCCGCCACGGCAAACACCCTGGCCAAGATGGCCTCCGGCATCGCCGACAACCTGCTGCTGACAACCTACCTCTCGGCCCGCTGTCCGGTCGCCGTGGCTCCCGCCATGGACCTGGACATGTACGCCCACGAGGCCACGCAGCAGAATCTCCGGACGCTCGCCCGACACGGCGTGCATATCGTCGAGCCGGGTGAAGGCGAACTGGCCAGCGGCCTTCGGGGCAAGGGCCGCATGGCCGAACCCGATGCGATCGCCGCATTCGTGGGCGGTCTTCTCCGCGAAAAAAAAAAGAGCCTCGCAGGTAAACGGCTGATCGTCACGGCAGGAGCCACGATCGAGGCCATCGACCCCGTACGGTTCATCTCGAACCACTCTTCGGGCAAGATGGGCTATGCCATTGCCGGGGAGCTGGCCGACAGAGGCGCCTGCGTGACGCTCGTCACGGGCCGCACCTCGCTGCCGACACCGGCAGGCGTGAAGCGCGTGGACGTGCTCTCGGCCGCCGAGATGTACGACGCCGCGGTCCGGGCCTTCGAGGAGGCGGACGGCGCCGTGATGTGTGCCGCTGTGGCCGACTACACCCCCGACCGGGTTTCGGACACCAAGATCAGGAAATGCGACGGCGAGATGTGCATCACCCTGCGCCGCACGCGCGACATCGCCGCCGAACTGGGGGCACACAAGGGCGGCCGCCTGCTGGTGGGATTCGCCCTAGAAACCCACGACGAACAGGCGCACGCCGAAGCCAAACTCGAAAAGAAGAATTTCGACTTCATCGTCCTCAACTCGCTGCGCGACGCCGGAGCCGGTTTCCGCGGCGACACGAACAAGGTGACCTTCATCGACCGTGCGGGCCGCGAGGAGCTTCCCCTGCTGTCGAAGCGGGAGGTCGCCGAACGCATCGCCGACAAAATCGAAAAAATCCTAAACTGATTCCGCCATGCTACGCCGTCTATCGGTCGAAAACTACGCACTCATCGACAAGCTCGAAATGGAGCTGGACCCGCACCTGAACATCATCACGGGTGAGACCGGAGCCGGAAAATCCATCCTGCTCGGAGCTTTGGGCCTGCTGCTCGGGGCCAAGAACGACGGTTCGGCCATGAAGGACACGGCGCGCAACTGCACGGTGGAGGGGACCTTCGACCTCACGGGGAGCGGCTTGGAGCGTTTTTTCGACGAAAACGACCTCGACTACGCCCCCGAAACGACCCTGACGCGCATGATCACCCCTGCGGGCAAGAGCCGCGCCTTCGTCAACGACGTGCCCGTGCAGCTGGCGCAGCTGCGCGAACTGGGCGCACGCCTGCTGGACATCCACTCGCAGCACCAGAACCTGATCCTTTCGTCGGAGGAGTTCCGGACCTCGGCGCTGGACACCGTGGCCGCGAACGGGGAATTGCTGGTGCAGTACGCCGCGCAGTATGCCCGCCTGACCGAACTGCGCCGCCGTCTCACGGCCCTGCGCGAAGCGGCCGCCAACGGCCGCCGCGACGAAGAGTGGCTCCGCTTCCAGACCGAAGAACTCACGGCCGCGAACCTGCGCTCCGGAGAGCAGGCCGAACTGGAGGAGGAGCTGGCGGTGCTCGAAAACGCCGACCGTATCGGCGAGGTGCTGACCACGCTGCGCAATGCCTTCGACGCCGACGAAACCGGGGTGCTGGCACAGCTCAAGAGTTCGGAGAGCGAACTCAACCATATCCGCGGCCACTACCCCGCCGCCGGAGAATATGCCGGGCGACTGCGCTCGGTGCTGGAGGAGCTGAAGGACATCAACGGCTCGGCCGCCGCCGCATGCGAACGGCTCGACGCCGACCCCGAGCGGCTGGCGAAATGCTCGGCACGGCTCGACACGCTGATCGCCCTGCAACAGAAACACCGCGCGGCGGACGAAGCGGAACTGATCGCCGTGCGCGACCGCTGCACCGCACAGCTCGCGGCCATCGTCCACAGCGACGAGGAGATCGCCCAAGCGGAAGCCGCATTCGGCGAAGTCACCGAAAAGGTCGCTGCCCTGGCCGACCGCCTGCACAAGGCGCGCGAAAAGGCCGCGGCGGGATTCGAGAAACACATCCTCACCACCCTTGCCCGGCTTGGCATGCCCGAGACGGTTTTCCGCATCGCCCTGACGCCCCTCGCGGAACCGGGCCGTACGGGCCGCGACAGCGTGCAGTTCCTCTTCACGGCCAATCCGCGGATGACGCCGCAGCCCGTCGAGCGCATCGCCTCGGGCGGCGAGCTTTCGCGCGTGATGCTGGCCCTGAAAGCCCTGCTGGCCGAGCGGATGCAGCTGCCGACGATCATTTTCGACGAGATCGACACGGGCGTTTCGGGCCGCATCGCCGACGCCATGGGCGAGATCATCGCCTCGCTCTCGGCCTCGATGCAGGTGGTGGACATCACCCACCTGCCGCAGGTCGCTTCGAAGGGCACGGCGCATTTCGTGGTCTACAAGCGCGGCGGACGCACCGACATCACGCGCCTCGGCGACGAGGAGCGCGTGACCGAGATCGCCAAGATGCTCTCCGGCTCGGAAATCACCGACGCCGCCGTGGCCCAGGCCCGCATCCTGCTCGGCAAATAGCCGTACAAAACCGGTTTCATCCGTGACGGGGCGGCCCGACCGCTCCGCCTGCCGTTATAACCCCTCAAAAAGCGCAATATGAACGACATCCTCGAAATTGCGGCCGCCAACCAGCAGCGCGCCCGCGACATCATCCGCGACACCGACCTGGAGGCCATCTGGCGCTCGGTGGGCGCTGAACCCAACCTCGTAGGCTCGCTCCGCACGGGCCTGCTGATGACGCACCGCGACATCGACTTCCACATCTACTCCGCCCCGCTGCGCGTGGCCGACAGTTTCGCCGCCATGGCCCGGCTGGCCGGAAACCCCCGCATCCGCCGCATCGAGTACGGAAACCTGCTCGACGCGCAGGACCAATGCCTCGAATGGCATGCATGGTATGCCGACGCCGACGAGCGGCTCTGGCAGATCGACATGATCCACATGCCCCGCGGCTCGGCCTGGGACGGTTATTTCGAACGCGTGGCCGACCGGATCGCCGCCGTGCTGACCGACGAAACGCGGCAAGCCATTCTACAAATCAAATACGACACGCCCGAAACCGTGAAAATCATGGGCATCGAATACTATCAGGCGGTCCTGCGCGACGGCGTGCGCACCTATGCCGAATTCGAGGCGTGGCGCGCGGCAAACCCCGTCGACGGCATCCTGGAGTGGATGCCGTAAATTCCCGTAAACACCGTCCGCCCGGAGCCGCCCGCAACTTTTACCGGCATTTCGGGCTGCCACATCAATCCGGCCATCACGCTCGGCGTATGGCTCTCGAAGCGCACGAGCGGCAAGGACGCCGCAGCCTAAAAAAACGGACCGTTCCTTTCGAGGGACGGTCCGTTTTGCGTCAATGCCGGCGCAGCCGCCACCGCCGGACGATCGCCTCGCCCCTGAAGTAGATGACCAGCGAACTGACAATGACCGCCATGCCCGCCACGGTGCTGAAATCGGGGTATTCGCCGGGCAGCATGACCCAGCTCAGCACGGCCCCCAGGACGGGATTGATCAGGCGGCACATATTGATGTCGCTGACCTTCGTACCCTCGGTGCGCAGGGCCATGAACCAGAAACTGAAGGCGAAGACCGAAATGAAGACCAGCACGCCGAGACTCGCATAGAACCCAACAGGCTTGGCCCAGAAGGGGTGGAAACCCTCCGCCGCGATGCCCACGCCGTAAATCAGCAGGCCGCCGAAGAACATCTGCACGGCATTCAGGAAGATCGGGTCGACCTTGCCCTTGTCCTCCGAAACCGAAATCGCGGAGTACCCCTGGAACAGGATGCAGGCCAGCAGCAGGACGATACCCCCGATGCCGCGCCAGTCGAGCGGCGCACCGTCGCTGCCCGTGCCGACGATCAGCAGCAGTCCCGCGAGGCTCACTGCAAGGCTCACGACCTTGTAACGGTTCAGGCGGTCGTTGCTGGCCACGAGGTGCGCCAGCAGCACATTGATCAGCGGCGTGAGTCCCATGACGATCGAACTGATGGCCCCGCTGACGAAATCGACACCGAAATAGAAGGCCGTATAGCCCATGAACATATTGATCAGGATCAGGTTGCCGAAAAGCCGCCGGTGCTGCATGATCTCGCGCCACATGCCGCGGTGCCAGGTGTAGGCGAAGAGAATGATTCCGACAACGGTGAAGCGCAGGCCCGCGAAATTCATCGGCGAGAAATCGTAGCTCAACCCCTGCTTGATGAACGGATTGACAATCGCCCACAATACCGAGGCCAGCACGGCGTAGAGAATACCTTTTTTCATAATGTGGATTTTTCCGCCGCAAAGATACGAAAAACAGCCGGCAAAACGAAACCGGACCCTGCAAATGCAAGGTCCGGTCCGGAATGCAGGCCGTATTTTGCCGGAGCGGCGCAAAATGCCGGATACCCCACCCGGCCCGGACGGATTCTGATTTCAAGCCGGAGAGTTCCGTGCATCGTGAAGAACGGGGCAGGAACACTTTCCCGTCAGAGCGGCGCAGATGTCGGGCATCACGAAAAATCCCCGGACGGGTAGTACTCGAAGTACGTCCCGTTCGGGGATTTGAATGATGTTCGGCAGGTGTGCCGTTATCACGGGAAAGCCTACATCATGCCGCCCATACCGCCTGCGGGCATCGCCGGCATGGCGGGAGCGTCGGACTTCTTCTCGGCCAGCACGCACTCCGTGGTGAGGAACATCGAGGCGATCGAAGCGGCGTTCTCGAGCGCTACGCGCGACACCTTCGTCGGGTCGATGATACCGGCTTTCAGCAGGTCCTCGTACTTGTCGTCGCGGGCGTTGTAACCGAAGGCGTCCTTGCCCTCCTTCACCTTGTTGACGACCACCGAGCCTTCGCCGCCGGCGTTCTCGACGATCTGACGGAGCGGCTCCTCGATGGCACGTTTCACGATCTGAATACCCGTCGTCTGATCCTCGTTCTGGCCCTTCATGCCTTCGAGAGCCGCCGTGGCACGGATGTAAGCCACGCCGCCGCCCGGAACGATACCCTCCTCGACGGCTGCACGGGTTGCGGCCAGCGCGTCGTCGACACGGTCTTTCTTCTCCTTCATCTCGACCTCCGTAGCGGCTCCGACGTAGAGCACGGCAACGCCGCCGGCCAGCTTGGCCAGACGCTCCTGCAGCTTCTCCTTGTCATAATCCGACGTAGCCTTGTCGATGCCGGCACGAATCTGCGCCACACGGGCTGCGATCTCCTCCTTCTTGCCGGCGCCGTCGACGATGGTGGTGTTCTCCTTGTTGAGCGTCACCTTGTCGGCCGAACCCAGCATCTCCAGGGTCGTATCCTCGATCTTCATGCCCTTGTCGGCCGAGATCACGGTTCCGCCCGTCAGGACGGCGATGTCTTCGAGCATCTCCTTGCGACGGTCGCCGAAGCCCGGAGCCTTGCAGGCGGCGATCTTCAGCGTGCCGCGGAGTTTGTTGACAACCAGCGCCGAAAGGGCTTCGCCGTCGACATCCTCGGCGATGATCAGCAGCGCACGGCCGCTCTGGGCCACCGGCTCCAGCACGCCCATCAGCTCCTTCATCGTCGAAACCTTCTTGTCCGTGATCAGGATATAGGGTTTTTCGAGCTGCGCCTCCATCTTCTCGGTATCGGTGATGAAGTAGGCTGAAATGTAACCGCGGTCGAACTGCATGCCCTCGACCACCTCGACGTGGGTCTCCGTGCCCTTGGCCTCCTCGACGGTGATGACGCCCTCGTTGTTGACCTTGGCCATCGCCTCGGCGATCAGCTTACCGATCGTCTCGTCGTTGTTGGCCGAAATGGTGGCCACCTGCTCGATCTTGGCGAAATCCGAACCGACCTCCTGGCTCTGCTTCTTGAGCGACTCCACGACCGTCGTAACGGCCTTGTCGATACCGCGCTTCAGGTCCATCGGGTTGGCCCCGGCCGTCACGTTCTTCAGGCCGACGCTGATGATCGACTGCGCCAGCACGGTTGCGGTGGTCGTACCGTCGCCCGCATCGTCGTTGGTCTTCGAAGCGACTTCGCGGACCATCTGGGCGCCCATGTTGGCGAAAGCGTCCTCCAGTTCCACCTCCTTGGCCACCGTCACACCGTCCTTGGTGATCTGCGGAGCACCGAATTTCTTGTCGATGATCACGTTGCGGCCTTTGGGACCGAGCGTTACCTTAACGGCGTTCGACAGCGCGTCGACACCCTCCTTGAGCAGTTCGCGCGCCTCTACGTTGTATTTAATATCTTTTGCCATGACTGTTTATCGAATTTAGATGATTGCCAAAATATCGTTCTGTTTCATAATGAGGTAGTCCACGCCGTCGACCTGGATCTCCTGGCCGGCATACTTGCCGTAGAGCACCTGGTCGCCCTCCTTGACCTCCATCTTGACCTCCGACGTTCCGGGGCCTACTGCAACGACCTTGCCTGCCAGCGGTTTCTCCTTTGCCGTGTCGGGGATGATCAATCCGCCGGCCGTCTTCTCCTCCGCGGGATTCGGAAGAATCAGCACGCGGTCCGATAATGGTTTTACGTTCATAGCTTTGTGTTTTAAATTTGTTTGATATAATATGTTTTATTCGCTTTCGCAACCTCTATCCCATCAATAGATGTGCCAACCGGTTTTTGGCAGATTTTGCGTGACAAACGAGCAGAGGCGACTGCCATTTTGTCATTTCCCGCATTTCGGGACGATTTTTCAGCCGTTTTTTTTGCACGGACCGAAAAATCGTATTACATTTGCATCCCGATACGACGAACTCGTATCACACGGTGGATGTAGCTCAGTCGGTTAGAGCGTCGGATTGTGGTTCCGAAGGTCGTGGGTTCGAGCCCCATCTTCCACCCTTGAAAGCAGTTGCAACAAACTGCAAAACAGCGTAAAAACCTTATGTATCAGCGATATGTAAGGTTTTTTCGTTTTTAGGCCCGAGCCGGGAAAAGCAACGGAAAGCAGCTTTCCAAGACCGCAGAGCGACCAATCTTCAGCCAGCCGAAACCGGTCGCCATTCATGGATCATCGCACTCTTTTGCAGCACCTTAACCCGCCGAACAGGCTTACACTCGCTTTGACCGCCGCAGAATTATTTTTCCGCCAACCGCGAATATTCGTCAATCCGTTCGCGGCAAACCTTTTCCACGATGTCGCGCAATAGTTCGATCCAGGGGATGAGGACGTCGATGTCGGCCTTGGTGACGGCGAAGTTCTTTTTGTTGTAGCGGGCTTCGATGTAGGCGCGTTGCAGAAGCTTGAACAGACGTTCCTCTTCGTCGGTGTCACGCGGAAACACCTTTGCCAAGTCCAGCGTATAGGGTTTGCATTTCTCGATCAGAAATTCAAGGTCATGTTCCTTATAGCCATAGAGCACGTAAACCAGCGGAATCGTCTTTATAAAGTTCTCCGTTGCCTGATGCAACATGAAAGAACACATTTGATAGGTTCCCCTTTCTTGTGCGATTTTAGCATGAAATAAGAAATCTTCAGCGTCAGAATATTTGTCCTTATAATACGCCTCTGCCATTTCTTTAATCTCGGCATAATCCAGCTCCCGCGGCGTAGCCAACCGATATTCTCCCGAATCGTAGAGCATAATGCCCTGCGCCAGAATCTCGACATAGAAATAGCGGCCCTCGGAAAGCGCGTCGTTCAGTTTGGAAACGCTCTCGTTGATAAGCTGCGGGCGGGTCTGGAACTCGTTGTCCCTGCCATCCATGAAGCGGGCGTTTACGCGGGTCGCCACGGTTCCCTCGCGCACTCCGAGCCGTTTTTTCGTGACGACCAGCAGGTCGTAGTCGCTCGTGTAATAGGTCTTCACCCCGAAATCGCGGCGCTCGTCGCATTCGACATAGGTATTCTTCGCATAACTGCCGTAAAGGATAATCATAACGACATCCCGCACCTCGTCGCGGATCAGGCCGACAAGTTCGCGCAGGTCATTCCGCTTGCGTTCGGGCAGGAAGTTTATCGAGTTCTTCATACTCACAAATTTATGAAGAAATTCCCGGAAATACATAGACAGACTGCGCTTATTTCGTTTTTATTCGTATATTTGTTTCACGATTCCTTGAAGCAGGTTTGTTGTAGAGGGGACGGCAGAGGCCGTCCGGGAACAAACCGAAAAGGCAAGAACCATGCAGACTTTAAGGGATTATCACGATTCGGCATAGCCGACGGACATAACATAATATAAAGGGTAAACAACTCTTTGTACCTCGTGCGAACATAGGAACCTCTTTCGGGAGGGTTTGTGATTGGTATAATGGTTGTCAGTCCTTGTTATGTCCTGCCCTTCAGGGGCGGGACAGGCAAGGGCGCAGGACAGCATCCAATCACGGTTTCCTATGACCGGCGCGAGGGGCTGCAAATGCGCCCCTTTTTTATTTCTCTCCGGGGCGCACTCACACACAATCATCAACCCCGGTCGAATGTCACGGCAAATCTATTTTGAGGCGAATATATCGTCCGGCGGCCAAGGTCGCCGGACACTGCCGTACCGTTTGCCGGAGTTCTCCATAAGGACGGCGGGCAGGCTCCTGAAATCTGGCAGCGACATGCAGGTAAACCCATGCCCGGCCGTCCTTTTCCATCCCCATCCAACCACCTAAACTTTACCGCCATGCCGAAAGCAGATCTACCCTATCCGATCCACGAAGAGCGGGACTGGGAATTGAAGCGCGACAAGTCGCTCTTCGAATTGCAGACCGTCACGCTCACCGCATTCTTCGACCGCCTGAACCGCGAACGCCACTACATCTATGCCCTTTGCGACAGCCTGCCCAGGCCGCTGTTCTCGATCGTCCGCTATTCGGGCTATATCGACGAGTTGTGCGACCGCCAATCATTCACCCTGCGGGAGTTTCTCGACAGCGCCGCGACATTCCACCCGGGAGATTACTTCTACATCCTGTTCGCGGGGCTGAAAATCTCCTATGTGGAAGAACTCGACGACAATGCGATCCTGAAACTTTACGCCGGGCGGGTGCAGCTGCTCTGCGAACGGCGGATGCGCAGGAACCGCCCCGTCGTATTAAGCCCGTCGGTCATGGAGCGATACTCCCTGACCGAAGCCGATGCCGAGCGGATCGAGCCGTTAATCAGCGCATGCAATGCGTCGGCCGCCGCCAGGCTGCAAGCGGAGTACGACACGGTGAAGACATTGGATTGCATCCATAAGTAACCGCCCGCCGGCGCTACTCTTCGACATACATATCGAAGATTTCATGCCGGTCGAAATCGCGCCAGTATCGTAGGGCCAGTTCCCGTACATAGAGCCAGTACGGCTCGGTCAGGTCCCCGTAAAGCTCGATTCCCCTCCGCACGTCGTCGCGGATGCGCCGGGCGTATTCGGGTTTCAGGGCCAGCCGGAGCGTTTTGCCCTTGAAGCTGAAACGCGCTTCGGGACGCGGCGCATCGGTCTCCGCCACGGTAATCAGCCCGTGCCCCACCGAAGCTCCCGTGCCGACCTGCAAACCGTCGTTCATGCAGCTGATCGGCGGATTGTGCCCTGCATAAGTCGTCACCTCGATGTCGTCGACCCCGATGTTGAAATATTCGCGGGCCCGGATTCCCATTTTGACCCCGATGGTGGCGTAGATTCCCAGGTGTCCGTGCAGTTCGTTGGTCAGCACCCCGGCCCGCCACTCGCTCGGCCCGTGGCGGGCGATCGTCTCGTCGACCATCGGCACGACATCCGCGGCATAGAGTTCGTGCAGGACCGGAAATCCGTAGAACACCCGGCTCTCCGTATCGGGCTTTCCGCGGAGGATGGCAAGGATTTCAGCCTGCGCCCGCCCGGCCGAGGCCTCGTCCGGAAGGCTGTACGACGTCACGCTGCCGCTCACCTCCCGGGGCACGAACAGCTCCGGTGCGAACAGCCAGACGGCAACCAGATCGTCCCAGGCCTGCAAATGCCCCGCATCGACCAGTTTCGCCAGCGGAGCCGCGCGGTGGGTATCGGCGATTTTCCGGGCATAGACGGTGGGTACGGCCGCTATCGAATCGAGCAGCGGGCGGGTCACGACGAGCGGGCACGCCGGGTTCGCCGACACGACCGCCACGGGAACGCCGCTCGCAAGCACCGCGCGGGCCGCGACGCTGTCCGCTTCGAAGTTGGCCCCGGCCAGCGGCTCCGCCTGGTTGTTGTACCAAACGATCCGGTCGATCCGGTCGCCGAGGGCCGGATTTTCGCGCAGTGCGTCGCAGACGTTCGTCAGCGCGCCGAGTGCGATGAAGAAGACCTTCTCCTCCTCGTCTTCGAGCGTTTCGGCGATCAGCGCCTGCGCCGGGGGAAAGGCGGTCCGGACGGAGAGCGTGTCGCCCCAGTCCACCTGCCGGGAATGCGTCCTCCACACCGGAGCGGCCGCTCCGGTCGGATGCCCCGCACCGACCGGGACGCCCTCGTGGTAAAATCCGTCGAGCAGCGCCCGCACGGACGCGGCCGACTCGGCGGGAGGCAGGGCGCCTTCCGAGGTGGTGACGGCGAGCACCTCCACCTCGCGGTTGCCCAGCAGCATGCAGAGCGTGCGCAGATCGTCGGCCGCCCCGTCGGTGTCGATGATCGCATGGAAGCGCGCCTTGCCCGAATGCGCATAAACGGCCGGGACGAGGAAAAACAGACTCGCGGCCGACAGGGCCGCACGGAAAAAAATGTGTCGTAAACGGAATGTCATATCGTCGGATCGTATCAGAAGTTTACATTCAAGCCGCCCAGCGCCGTGGCTTTCGGCATCGGGAAGCCCGCATTGATTTCATAGCGTTGCGCCAGCAGGTTCTCGCCGCGGACGAACAGGTCGAGCCAGCGGGTCACGCGGAAGGTCACGTTGGCATTCCACAGCACGAAACTGTCGGTCAGTTCTTTGGGCTTCACCTGCGTATAAAGCCCGTGCACGTACTGAATGCCCGTCGAGGCGTTCCACCGGCCGCGTGTGAAGGCGCCCCCGACGTAGAGTTTGTGTTCGGGAGCGGCGACGACCGGATAGGCCATGTGCAGATAGCTGTAATTGGCCGAAACGGACCACGCGGCACAGATCCGCCAGGCGACGTCGCCTTCCACGCCCCAGTTCTCGACCCGGCCCGTATTGACGTTCATCGGACGGCCGTTGACCGGGAGGGTCTGGATCATGTTGTCGCCGTCGATGTAGAAGACGTTGACTCCGTAGGAGAGGGCGCCGCCGAGGAGCCGCTGCGTGAACGAAAGTTCGTAGTTCATCAGTTTCTCGGGCTTCAGGTCCGGATTCTGCGGCGGGAACATATACATCTCGCGGATGGTCGGAAAGCGGAATCCCTTGCTGACCATCGCCTTGATCTGGGCGTTGCGGGGCAGCAGGAACGACAGCCCGCCCTGGGGAATCCACTCCGTGCCCGCATGCGAATGGTGGTCGAGGCGCAGCCCGGCGTCGAGCGTCAGCCAGTGCGTCAGGCTCTGGCGGAAATCGACGTATCCCGCCACTTCGTCCATCGTTTTGTCGGCCGTGGTCTTGTCCGGATCGCCGTTGAGATAGCGGTTCCAGGCCTTGCCCCCGAAGTGCTGGTAGTCGACGCCCACGGTCAGACGGTTGCCCGTGAAGAGCGACGCACTCTGATACCACGACACGCCCAGCATCCTGTCGCGGGAATTGAAGCGGTAATCGAGCGGTTCGGCGCCGGGCGAATAGCCGTCGTTGATCTTGTGACGGCCCCAGTTGTAGAAAAAGCTCAGGGCGCCGGAGGTCTTTCCGTAGTCGTTGCGCAGCGCAAACGAGGTCATGCCGCGGGTGATGTGCTGTTTGTTGTCGAGAATGGGCGCCGACACGGCTCCCGGATTCTGGGCGTTGAAATGCGTGAGGTTCACGTCGGCGTAAACATCCCATTCGTCGGTAATCTGGTAGCCCAGCTTGGCATAGCCTCCGTACTGTTCGAAGCCCATGTCCTTACGGTGTCCGTCGGTGCGGTTATAGGACCCGGTGACCGTGCTGGTGAAACGCCCGTATTTCAGCTGGTTCGTGGCTTCGGTCTCCAGCGTGTTGTAGGAGCCGTAGCCGGCATGGACATTGGTTTTCACACCGTCTTCGGCCATTTTGCGCGTCACGATGTTGATCACGCCGCCCATGGCGTTCGAGCCGTAGAGCACCGAGGCGGGGCCGCGCACGACCTCGACCCGGTCGGCCAGCATCGACTGGTAGGCGTCGGCGATGGGATGGCCCATCAGCCCCATGTACTGGGGATGCCCGTCGATGAGCACCAGCAGTCCCGTCGTGGGGCCTCCCGTCGCAGTGCCGCCGATGCCGCGCAGGGTCATCTGCCCCGCCGCGCCGCCCGAAACGCCGTAGCCCATCAGGCCGCGTCCGGTGACGAACAGCCCCGGGACCTGCTCGGTCAGCGTGGGCAGCAGCGAAGGCTGGAAACCCTCCTCGATTTTCTGCCGGTCGACGACGGAAATGGTCATCGGAAGATGCCGAATGTCGGTTTCATGCCGGGTTCCCGTGACCACCACCTTGCCGATCGGATAGATTTTTTCCTTGCGCAGGCTGTCGGCGTCCTGGGAACGTACGGCGCACACGGGGGCAATGCCGCCGAACAGCAGCATCAGAATCAGTTTAGACCTCATTTTCTCGCATTTTATATATTAGACAATGAATAATCCGACAGGCTGAAGGTTTGCCGCCGCGCAGAGTGGCCCCGGCGCATATCCCCCGCATCCACCAATTTCCGTTCCAAATGCGCGGATAAAACGAACAATTCCCGGAAAAGGCCCGCCGGACCCGTTTCGGCGCGTTTCTTGTTATTCGGAGCGGCATAAACCGTTCAATATGGAAAACAGCCGGCAACAGATTCTGTCACGGATTCGGTGGCATCTGCACGAAGCCGTCGGACGCATGCACCCTTCCGTTTCGTTCATCTCCTGCATCGGCATCCTGCTGGCCTACCTCACGGGAATCTACGTGACGGGGCCGCTGCACGAAGCGTCGCGCTGGCTTGGAGCCATGCTGGCCTGCACGTCGGTCGTGGTCGTCCTGCAGTCGCAGAGCTACCGGGACTCACTGCGTGCCGGATGGATCCGGGTCCTCGGGACCCTGCTCGGGGCGCTCATCGCCTACATCTACCTCAAGATCTGGCCCTTCTCGATCGTGGGAATGCTCGGATCGGTCTTCGCGCTGGAGATGCTCTGCATGCTGCTCGGTGTCTACAAAAACGATCGCATCTCCACCATCACGCTGCTGATCATCCTGCTCGTCTCGCAGATGACGCCCCACATCTCCCCGGCGGAAAACTGCCTGCTGCGCTTCTTCGAATCGGTCGTGGGCGTCGGGGTCGGCATCGCGCTGGTCTGGCTGCTCGAACGCTGGAACGCATGGAACAAGCCCCGCGAAACGACCGGCACGCCGCCCGGAGAGACGGTGAATATGGACACGATGCCCCTGCGCCGGGGCCATTTCCGGGTGCTGGCCGTCGCTTCGCTCGGGCAGGTGACCGGAGCGGGGCTGGCCACGCTCGTCGGCATCATCCTGCCGATGATCCAGTTGTTCCGCCATCCCGGACTGACCTCCTTCCAGCAGGGAGCCGTCGCCGCGACCAGCCTCGTGGGCATCATGATCGGGTCGATGCTTTTCGGGGCGTGGAGCGACAAACGGGGCTATCTGTTTTTCTTCCGCTTCTGTCCGGCCCTGATCCTCGCCGCATCGCTGTTCGCCTATTTCAGCGACGACCTTTTCGGACTGGTCGCGGGACTGTTCTTCATGGGGCTGGGCATCGGGGGCGGTTACAGCCTCGATTCGGACTACATCTCCGAGATCATGCCCCGGCGCTGGAAACTGTTGATGGTCGGCGTGGCGAAAGCCGCCTCGTCGCTGGGCAACATCCTGGTGGCGGGCATCTGTTTCTTCCTGCTCCGCGCGTGGAACGACCCGCACGACTGGAACCGCCTGCTGCTGCTCGTCGGGGCCATGGCGGCCGTCATGCTGCTCTGCCGCATCCGTTTCGAACAAAGCCCCGGATGGCTCATCGCCCACGGACGCATCCCCGAGGCCGAAAAAGCCGTGCGCTACTTCCTGGGGCCGGACGTGGAGATCGGTGAAATCCGCAACCGGCCGAAAAAAACGGAGATGCCGAAGGTGGCGTGGAGCGACCTGTTCAAACGCGGACAGATCAAGAAGGTGGTCTTCAGCGGCGTGCCGTGGGCCTGCGAAGGACTGGGTGTCTACGGCATCGGGGTTTTCCTGCCCGTGCTGGTCATGGCCCTGGGGATGGAATCGGGTTCCGAGTCCGCCTTTTCCAAAATCACCGATTCGGTCCGGCTGACCACATACATCAACCTCTTCATCCTGCCCGGATTCGTGCTGGGGCTGGCACTCGTCAACCGCTGGTATCACGTGCGGACCCAAACCTGGGGCTTCATCCTCTGCGCCCTGGGCATGGCCATCCTGCTGGCGGCCTACCAGCTTCACTGGCCGGTCTGGATCGCCGTGGCCGGGTTCATGCTCTTCGAACTGTTCCTCAACGCGGGACCCCACCTGATGACCTTCATCATCCCGCCGCAAATCTACTCCGTCGCCGAGCGCGGGTCGGGGGCGGGACTGGCCGCGGCCTTCGGCAAACTGGGGGCCGTCATGGGAGTCGTCTTCATCCCGATACTGCTCAAATGGGGCGGCGCGGGGCTGGTGCTGGGGGTGACGATCGGCGTCCAGCTGCTCGGCGCGCTGGTCACGGCCGTCGTGGGCCGGGAGGTGCTCCCCGACAAGGGCCGGGCCGTCCGCCCGGAAATCCGCCGCGACTGACCGCTAAAGAAGGCATCCCGCCTCCAGCGCGCGTTTCAGCCGCAGCCCGGCGGGCTGTTCGAGACCGCAGTCTTCGAGCAGCGCCAGATCGCCGAAGATGTGCCGCGTGCTGCCGTCGGCGACGATTCTGCCGTCCTTCATGACGATCGTACGGTCGCAGAGGTCGAGCACCATCTCCATGTCGTGCGTGGCGATGAGCGTCGTGTGGCGGAAGCGGCGGATCAGGTCGATGATCTGCCGCCTGGCCCGGGGATCGAGGTTCGAGGTCGGTTCGTCCATGACGAGGATCGACGGCTCCATCGAAAGGACCGTCGCGATGGCGACACGCTTCTTCTGGCCGCCGGAGAGCTGGAACGGCGACGACTTGCGCAGGTGCAATGCCCCGACGGCGTCGAGCGCCTCCGCCACACGGCGTTCGATTTCATGCGGTTCGAGGCGCATGTTCGACGGACCGAAGGCCACGTCCTCCTCGACAGTGGGCATGAAAAGCTGGTTGTCGGAGTCCTGGAAAACCAGCCCCACCGACTGCCGCACCAGCGGCAGGGTCCTGCGCGTGAGCGTAATCCCGCCCATCACCACTTCGCCCTGCGAAGGCATCAGCAACCCGTCGGTATGCAGCAGCAGGGTCGATTTTCCGGCCCCGTTGGCTCCCACGAGAGCCACCTTCTCTCCGTGCGTAATGCGGAACGACACGCCCCGGAGCGCCTCGTAACCGTTGGGGTAACGATAATGCACGTCGTCGAACAGCAGGTAGTGGTGGCTCATCGGATCAGGGTTGAAAGGGTTTCGACCGGATGGAACAGGCGCAGCAGCAGGAGCGCCGAGCACCATGCGGCGAGAAATACGGTATCGCGCATTTTCCATGCCGGAGATTCAAAAACATCCGCCGGAATTCGCCCCGTAAATCCGCGTGCCAGCATGGCACGGCTGATCAGTTCGGCCCGTTCGAAGGTACGGATCAGCAGCTGCCCGACGAGCGTGCCCCAGACCTTCAGCGGATAGGACCTGCGGCCGAAGCTCCTCGCGTCGCGGGCGCGCCGCATGGCCAGCGCCTCTTCGATCAGCACGTAGAGGTAACGGTAGACGAAGAGCAGCTGCGTGGTGAAGACCGACGGCAGGCCCAGCCGCTGCATGCTCCGGCAGAGACGGTAATAGCCCGTGCTGCCGATGAGGATGAGCAGCGCCTGCACCGACAGCAGGCCGCGCAGGATGATCGACAGGAACGAGACCCAGCCGGCGGTGACGACCACCGTTCCGATGCGGAAGACCGGCTCGCGGTCGTAAAAGAGATTGAAGACGCCGACGAAGGCGACCAGCGGCAGCACGATGAGCGAACGGCGGAAAACCGCTCCGAAGTTCAGCCCGCCCATCGCGGCCGTGACGATCGGGAACACGGCGAACGCCAGCAGTTCCGAAAGCCTCGAAAGGGGCACGGAGAGCATCGTCACCAGAAAGACCACCGTGACAAGGAGTTTGGCGCGGGCATCCAGCGCATGGAGCGGACTCCGCATGCGCGCGGTCCGCTCCATCGCATCCAACTCGCAGAGCACATGCTGCAACCGGTTTTTCATCCCTGCTTCTGTCCGGCGCGGAACAGGCGGGAAGCCCCGAACACGACCAGCAGGATGGCCCCGCAACCCACGATTCCGGCAAACGACGTATTGTAATCGGGCATCACGGCGGTCTTCTCCTGAACCGCGGCCGCCGTGCGGTGCAGTCCGTCGGGTTCGGCTTCCGGCCCGGCCGGGCCGGCCACCTTCGTGATCGACCACTCCAGACCGTCGGGGTCCGACGAGGCGACCCACGAGAACGACCCGCCGATCAGCAGCGCCGCCAGGGCAATGGCCGCCAGGGCCTTGCCGAATTTCCGCTTCCCGGCGGGCTTCCGCCTGCAGACGCCGGACAACAGCTCGGGCTTGTACCGCTGCACGACGTAGATCACCGCCGCCGTGGCCAGTCCCTCGCCGATGCCGATGAACAGGTGGATCGGAAGCATGAACAGCAGGAACTGCCCCATGGGCAGCGCCGTGATGCCCGACGCTTCGGTCTCGACGGTCACAGCCAGCGCCCCCAGCTCCAGCCCGGCCACCGACGCCAGCACCGACGCGGCGAGAATCCGTCCCGGCGAGGCATCGGGTTTCATCAGCGGCTTGAAGATCAGCGGATAGGCCACCAGACAGGAGAACACGGCCATGTTGAGGATATTGGCGCCCAAGGCCATGAACCCGCCGTCGGCGAAGGCCAGGCACTGGATCACCAGCACCGAAGCCAGCGTGATCAGCGCCGCCCACGGTCCCAGTATGGCCGACAGCAGGATGCCCCCGACCAAATGGCCGCTGGACCCCGTGCCCGGAATCGAAAAGTTGATCATCTGGGCGGCGAAGACGAATGCGCCCATGACGCCCATCAGCGGGACGATGCGTTCGCTGTCCCCGTCCGCTTCGCGGCGGTCGTTTTTCGCGTGCTTCACTTTCCAGGCCGCCACCCCCAACAGGGCCAGCGACACGGCTCCCGTGGCGACGAATACCGGCGGGGACACCAGAGCGTCGGACATGTGCATAGGCTGTCGTTTTTAAGGTTATTTACTTCTTGTCGGCCCCCGGCTGCTGCATGGCCAGGTGCTTTTTGTTTTCGGGATTCCAGTTCGAGTGGTCGGGTTTCTCCTCCTCGTCGAACTTGATGAGCGGCAGCAGGAACAGCCACGTGGCGATACAGAACGGCCCCGTCAGGGTGGCGATCCCCACGGGCGCCATCAGCATGTACATGCCCGCCTGGATGAATACGGTGACCAGAATACCCAGAACGGCCCACAGCGCCGAGCGGAAATTCGGCTTGTAGAACACCGTCGCCAGGGCGATGGCCGTCAGCACGGGACTGTATCCGTAGAGACCGTCCGAAATGTCGGACCCCGAAGCTTTCAGGGCGATGACCACCAGCAGCGCCAGCGCCGAACCGATCGCGGCCCACAGCGCCGCCCAGCGGCTGCAAAGGAACAGCCCCACGAGGAAACAGATGCCCGTGACCCAGGAGTTGATCAGGAATACCTGACCGATGCCCTTGAGCCAGTAAACCACGAGATCGACGAAACGGATGCTCTCGAACGACGAGAAGGCCGCCGGAAGGGCCGGATCGGCCATGTGGGTCGTCGGAAGGCCGTGCATGGCGCGCGCCGCCAGCAGGAACATCCACGTACAGAAGACGAACGGGAAGGTGAACGAATTGACCTTCCAGGGCGCCATGACGTTGTTGAAGCCCGCGCGGACCCACGTCGTGAGCGCCGCGCAGAGGACCAGCGCCAGCCACATCCAGACCGTGTTGCCCATGAACGTCGGAAAAGCGCAGCCCACCAGCACGCCGTTGAAGCCCCAAAGCCCCTGCTCGCCGTCTTTGGCTGGAAATCCGAGGAGGTAACCCGTCACCGTCGAGACGATCACGCCCAGCAGAGCGCCCCAGCCTACAAGCCCTTGGCCTTCGATGTAAGCACCCCAGAAAATACCGATCATGAACAGCAGTCCGGTCCACGCGCTGTTCTGAAACATCACCTGCCCCGTGCCGCGCAGCAGGATCTTGACGAAATCCAAGGAACCGCCGGCCCCTCCGGATTGAGCGATTGTATTTGCCATACTTTCAATGTTTAACTATTAACAGGACTCCTACCGCCACGGGAACTCCTCGGGCAAAGGCCTGCCCTTGACTTCCAGCCGGACGGAGGAGCAGAATTCACGGATGAGTTTCTTCACCGGGCCGGTCTCCTCGCCGAGAACCTTGTAGAGCAGCCCCGCGTCGTTGGGCAGGCGCGTAATGCCGGCCGCCAGCCGGCGGTCGCGGTCGATGAAGGCCGGCGTGGCCTCGTAAATCCGGTCGGCGTGCTCCGGAGGCGTCATGACGATCACGTTGGCGAAAACGTCGTAGCCGTTCATCGCGCCCAGCGTACCCGGCGGGCAGGCTCCGGGACGGATGATGAATTTTTCGCGGAACAGCTGCTCCCCGTCGGGACGTTCAGCGTGGGAGCAGACCGAGAGAATGTCGTACTGAAAGGTCTCGCCCCCATCGAAATACTTGCGCCCGCTCATGTAGACCTCCGAATAGAAAAGCGTGGCCGACGGCGCGATCCGGATCGCCGTGTCGGCGATGAACCGGGTGTGACGGCACGGGATGGTCGGCTCGGGCAGGTATTCCAGATAGGCATTCTCTTCGAGTTCGAAAACCTGTTTCAACCCCGAATAGTTGTAGCGCATCTCGGCCAGCTTGGTCGCCGCGCCGGTCGAGATATGGGCATAGGCTCCCTCGCGGACTACGAAATGCTGTTCGTAACGGTCGCCGTCCACATTGGGACCTCCCGAGGAGAGGATGTAGACGCACGGCATCTCGGGCATGCCTTCGTCGAAATAGAGTTCCTGCTGGACGATCAGCGGCGCATGCCGGTCCAGATCGCGCATGATCGACTTGCCGTCGCCGTCGAGTTCGAAACCCAGATAGAGATATCCCGTTTTGCCCGGTGTGCCGACGGGCATCGCCTTCGGCTCCTCAAGGTAGGGACTCATCTCTTTGGCTGCTGCGAAATTCATTGTACGGCGCCGGTTACGGGTTCCGAAACTTCCTGCCGGCTCTTGTCGATATCGAAAAGCGCCATCCGGCGGATCAGGGTCACCAGATCGTCGATCCCCTCGCCCGTCATGCAGTTGGTGAAGACGAACGGCTTGCCGGGGCGCATCAGCTCGGAGTCGTGCCGCATCACCTCCAGATCGGCATGGACGTAGGGCGCCAGGTCGGTCTTGTTGATCACGAGGATGTCGGACTGGGAGATGCCCGGTCCGTCCTTGCGGGGAATCTTGTCCCCGGCGGCCACGTCGATCACGTAGATGAAGAAATCCACGAGCGCCGGGCTGAACGTGAGGGTGAGGTTGTCGCCGCCCGACTCGATCAGCACCACGTCGCCGTCGGGGAAACGGGCCTCCATCTCCTCGACCGCCGCAATGTTCATCGAGGGGTCCTCGCGCACGGCCGTATGGGGACACGCTCCGGTCTCCACGCCGATGATGCGTTCCTCGACCAGCACGCCTTTCAGCATTTTGCGCACATGTTTGGCGTCTTCCGTGGTCACGACGTCGTTGGTGATGACCAGCACTTTGTAACCCATGTCCAGAAGACGCGGGGTGATCGCCTCGATCAGCGCCGTTTTGCCGGAGCCTACGGGGCCGCCGATTCCGATTCTGCAAGTTGTATTGTTGCTCATAATGTGTTCGTTTGTTTTTTAACGGTCAATTCATAAACATGCGTTTGGTCCCTTTCTCGTGGAGCGAGGCCAGGATGTCGATCTGCGGCACGAAGGTGTACATGTCGTCGAAATCCATGTCGCTCGCCTTGGCGTACAGTTCGTCGAGCGATTCGGCGGTCCGGAAAAGAATGCGCTGCGTATCGTAGTGGGAGACGCGCACGCAGCGCAGGGCCGCACTCACGACCATGTTGACCACGCCGTACTGGTGGGAGCAGAAAAGTTCCTTCTCCGGGATGCCGCAGGCGGCGAAGACGATGCCCTGCGCCACGGGGTAGGTTCCCGGGGTGTGTTCGTCGACGATGTCGCCGAGCCACAGCGCGACGGTTTCGTCGGGGAAGATGTGCTTCGAGAGTTCGGCCAGCTTCTTGCCCATGCGCCGGGTCATCAGGCGCGCCTCGGCGTTCATCTTGCAGAGGATCGCCTGCCGGTCGGCATTGAGAATACCCTCGTAATAGCCGAGGTGGTAGCTGCGGAAAGCGTGCAGCGCCGCGACGCCGTCGGTGAAGGCGGCCTGCCGGGCGATGTCCTGCGTATATCGTTCGAGCGTCGCGGCGTCGTGGACCAATCCCTCCTCGGCGGCCGTTTCCAGCCCGTTGGAGAAGGAGAATGTCCCGACCGGAAAGGCCGAATCGGTGAATTCGAGCAGCCGCATGACGGTTGTTGCGTTGTCGGACATGAGGTATCGGTTTAATGCGCGTGCGCGTGTTCGTAATGGTGGTGCACGTCGCTGTCGGGCCCCGTGCCGCCGAACAGGCGCCGGATCTCGTGGGGCGCCAGGTAGGGAATGATCTCCGAACCGGGCTGGAACGACCAGGTCACGTTCTCGATGTGGTGTGTGCGCATCACGCTGTCCATCACCTTCCGGTCGACCGTCAGCGGAACGTAGACCTTCGTTCCCTTGACCACGGCCGGCCAGTGCTGGTTGCCGATGGCGTGTCCCAGCTCCACCGAAATATGGATGATCGTCTCGGGTTTCTCGCGGGCCAGCGCCGAAAGGTCGGCAACGAGCACATCGTTGAGCCGGATGCGGATGGCCACGATCTTACGCTGTTCGGGCAGGTATTCGATCACGTCGCCGTCGAGCATCTGCGAATGGCGTTTCAGTGCCACGGCGTATTCGTTCGCACGGTCGCTGCTGACCACGAAACGGCTTTTCTGGGCCGTCCACTGATCGAGGTCGATATACTCGACTTCGGCGTCCTGCGATTTCTTCACCCATTCGGGGTCGTATAAATTGCCTATGATTTCCGTATATATTTTCATCGGATTCGTTTTTAAGTCGGTTTTAATTTCCGGGAGCACACCCTGCGGCATGCTCCCGGAAAAAAGTCAGGATTACGAGAACCAGAGCAACTGGCTCAAGGGGAATTTCTCGGCCGGTTTGACATAGGCCCGCACATCGTTCACGAGCACGTCGAAGGTCTCGGGGTTGACGTCGATCTTCGGCACGCCGCCGTTGCGCACCATGTCGTATTTGGTGAGCTGGCGCGTGCGGCGCACGGGCTGCACCATGCGTTTCAGGCAGAGCCGGTCCTTGATGCCGTTCTGGAACGCGGCGTTCGAAACGAACGACAGGCAGCTTTCGGGCATCGCCTTGCCGAAACCGCCGTACATCGGACGATAGTAGCACGGCTGCGGTGTCGGGAGCGACGCGTTGGGATCGCCCATGTTCGCCCAGTTGATCAAGCCGCCCTTGATGACCATCTTCGGCTTGGCACCGAAGAACTGCGGCTCCCAGAGCACGAGGTCGGCGCACTTGCCCTTCTCGACCGAACCGAGGTAGTCGGAGACGCCGAACGTGATGGCCGGGTTGATCGTGATCTTGGCGATGTAGCGCAGCACGCGGAAGTTGTCGTTGCCGTCCGAATCCTCGGCGAGCTTGCCGCAGGCATCCTTCATGAACGACGCCATCTGGAACGTACGCATGAACGATTCTCCGATGCGGCCCATGGCCTGCGAGTCGGACGACACCATCGACAGCACGCCCAGGTCGTGGAGCACGTTCTCCGCCGCCTGCGTCTCGGGACGCACGCGGCTCTCGGCGAAGGCCACGTCCGACGGAATCTTCGGATTGAGGTTGTGGCAGACCATGATCATGTCGAACAGCTCGGCCTGGGAGTTGATGCCGAAGGGCAGGGTCGGGTTGGTCGACGAGGGAAGCACGTAAGGCATCGAAGCCACCTTCAGCAGGTCGGGGGCGTGGCCGCCGCCGGCGCCCTCGGTGTGGTAGGTGTGGATCGTGCGGCCGTCCATGGCGGCGATGGTGTCCTCGACATATCCGCTCTCGTTGAGCGTGTCGGTGTGGATGGCCACCTGCACGTCGAAACGGTCGGCGACGCCCAGCGCGGCGCGGATCGCCGCAGGGGTCGAACCCCAGTCCTCGTGGATCTTCAGGCCGCAGGCCCCGGCCACGATCTGCTCTTCGAGCGGCTGGTTCATCGAACAGTTGCCCTTGCCCAGCAGGCCGACGTTGATGGGAAGCCCCTCGACCGCCTCCAGCATGCGCTCGATGTTCCAGCGGCCCGAGGTGATGGTGGTTCCGTTGCTGCCGTCCGTGGGACCGATGCCTCCGCCGAAAACGGTCGTGATGCCGTTGCTCAGACAGGCGTATGCCTGCTGCGGGGAGATCATGTGCACGTGACCGTCGATGCCGGCTGCGGTCAGGATCAGGTGTTCGCCCGAAATGGCGTCGGTGGCGGCACTGGTGACCAGGTCGGGATGCACACCGTGCATGATGTTGGGATTGCCCGACTTGCCGATGCCGGCGATCTTGCCGTTCTTGATGCCCACGTCGGCTTTCACCACGCCCAGCTTGGCGTCGATGACCGTGACGTTGGTGATCACCAGGTCCAGCGAACCCTCCTCCGAAGTCATCGTATTCGCAAGGCCCATACCGTCGCGGAGGGTTTTGCCGCCTCCGTAGACGACTTCGTCGCCGTATTCGCGCAGGTCCTTTTCGATTTCAACGTACAGGTCGGTATCGCCCAGCCGGATTTTATCGCCAACGGTCGGACCGAACAGGTTGTTGTATTCTTGACGTGAAATTGTTGCCATATCCTCTATTTTTTGGTGTTGTTACTCTGTTTCGCAGCGGCAGCGGCATCGCTCTCCGGGATGCTTTTGAAACCTCTCTTCCGGGCTTTGGCCACGGCTTTGATGCGCGCCGGGAAATAGGTGGGGGCATCTTCCTCGCCGGTGTAGCCCATCACCAGGCCGTTGAAGCCGATCACGCGGCGCTTGCCCGAATAGGCGACGACCTCGACCTCCTTCTGGTCGCCCGGCTCGAAACGGACGGCCGTCGTGGCGGGGATGTTCAGGTGGCAGCCGAACGCGGCGTCGCGGTCGAATTCCAGATAACGGTTGACCTCGAAGAAATGGAAATGCGAGCCGACCTGGATGGGCCGGTCGCCGGTGTTGCGTACGACCAGTTTCGCGGTTTTGCGCCCGGTGTTGTACTCGATCGGGTCGCTCATCAGGATTTCCCCTCCGACGATGACGGGTTGTGCAGGTTTGAAGCCCGGTTTATTCGGATAAAGACTCGCCGCCTGGGCCTGATTGTTCGCAGGGGCGGGATTCGTTGTAGTCATAGATTCGCTTGTTTTAAATTACTTAATCGGATGATGGATGCTGACCAGGCGCGAGCCGTCGGTGAATACGGCCTCGACCTGCAGCAGGTCGATCATGTCGGCGACGCCTTCCATGACGTCGTTCTTCGTCAGTACGGCCGCCGCCCCCTTCATAACGTCTTCCACGGTCTTGCCTTCCCGTGCTCCTTCCAAAGCGGTAGATGTGATATAGGCTACGGCTTCGGGATAATTCAGTTTCAGCCCTTTCTTCAGGCGCCTTTCGGCGACCATGCCCAGTGAAAGCAGCATCAACTTGTCAATCTCTTTCGGTGTCAAGTGCATAGTACAAATTTTTATATGGTTAAAATGCGGGGTCCGTCACCGAACGGACCCTGCCGGGTCTCTCCGGAACAACGGAACGCCGATTCTGGTCTCCTCGAAGTCCAAATAGTATGCCAGACTCCCCGGCGGGGCGGGGCACACGGAGGTCCGGCGGGCAATGGCATCAAATTTGTTCCGCCACCCTGACAACATAAAAACACGATCAATATGTTCAAAGCGATGATTATTGCAGGCTTCGGCGGCTTTATCGGCACATGCCTGCGCTTCCTGACCGGAAAACTGGCCCACGTCATAACGGTCTCGGCCTTTCCCTGGGGAACGTTCGCCGTCAACATCATCGGCAGCTTCGTAATCGGCATCTTCTTCGGCCTGGCCGAAAAAACGCACCTCATCTCCCCGTCGATGAACGTCTTTCTGATCACCGGATTCTGCGGCGGTTTCACCACCTTCTCGTCGTTCGCCGACGACATGTACCTGCTCCTGCAACAGAAACACTGGCTCTATTTCGGACTTTACGTCGGGTTGAGCTTCATTCTGGGACTGCTGCTGGTATGGCTGGGCCGCTCGCTGATCAAAACCGCATAGAGACACCCCCGATCCGGCAAAAAACGCCCCGGACTTTCAAGTCCGGAGCGTTTTCTCATGCAATGCCGCTGCGTGTGGACGCCCCGCGGCCGGGGCTTTTTTGTTGACACGCAGAGCGGCAACGGACCGAATATATTCCTATCTTTGTAAACGGCTATCCGACAACCGCTTTTTCAAACCACACAAACATGTACGCCATGAAACCGGAAGACAACCGCAAAGAGTACACCAACGGCGAGATCGTGATCGTCTGGCAGCCGGAACTCTGCACGCACGCAGGCATCTGCGTAAAGATGTTACCCCAGGTTTACAATCCGCGAGAGAGGCCCTGGGTAAAGCCGGAAAACGCAACGACGGCCCGACTCATCGCGCAAATCGAGAAATGCCCTTCGGGAGCGCTCTCCTACCGGATGGCTGAAAAGTAACCGGCCAGGCAGCGCAACAGCCCCGGGAACCGACGGTTCCCGGGGCTGCATCCTAAAAAAAACCGGACGCCTCGCGGCATCCGGTTTCGTGTAGTCCGGCCGTAAATTACTTACGGTAGATCTTCGTGTAGCCGTAGATGGCCTCGTCGCCGAGTTCCTCCTCGATGCGGAGCAGCTGGTTGTACTTGGCCATACGGTCCGAACGCGAAGCCGAACCGGTCTTGATCTGGCCCGAGTTCGTAGCCACGGCGATGTCGGCGATGGTCGAATCCTCGGTCTCGCCCGAACGGTGCGACGTTACCGACGTGTAGCCGGCGCGGTGAGCCATCTCGATGGCGTCGAGCGTCTCGGTCAGCGTACCGATCTGGTTTACCTTGATCAGGATCGAGTTGGCGCAGCCCATTTCGATACCCTTCTTCAGGAAATCCACGTTCGTAACGAACAGGTCGTCGCCCACGAGCTGGCACTTGTCGCCGATCTCGGCGGTCAGCATCTGCCAGCCTTCCCAGTCGTTCTCCGACATACCGTCCTCGATCGAGTCGATGGGGTATTTGGCAACGAGTCCCTTCAGGTACTCCACCTGCTCCTTCGACGTACGCTTGGCGCCCTTCTCGCCCTCGAACTTGGTGTAGTCGTAAACGCCGTCCTTATAGAACTCCGACGAAGCGCAGTCCATGCCGATCGACACGTCGCCGCCCTCGCACTTGCGGCCGGGCTTGTAGCCGGCCATCTTGATGGCCTCGATGATCGACTCGATGGCGTCCTCCGTGCCGTTGAGCGCGGGAGCGAAACCACCCTCGTCGCCTACGGCCGTCGAGAGGTTGCGGTTGTGGAGCACCTTCTTCAGGTTGTGGAACACCTCGGCACCCATGCGGATACCCTCCTTGAACGAAGGAGCGCCCACGGGACGGATCATGAACTCCTGGAATGCGATCGGGGCGTCCGAGTGCGAACCGCCGTTGATGATGTTCATCATCGGAACGGGCAGCGTCTTGGCGTTCGCACCGCCGATATAGCGATAGAGCGGCATGCCGAAATAGTCGGCGGCAGCGCGGGCAACGGCCAGCGACACGCCGAGGATGGCGTTTGCGCCGAGCTTCGACTTGGTGGGGGTTCCGTCGAGGGCGATCATGGCCTTGTCGATGCCCACCTGATCGGCTACGTTCATGCCGATGACGGCCGGAGCGATCACTTCGTTGACGTTCTTCACGGCGTTCAGGACGCCTTTGCCCAGGTAACGGCTCTTGTCGCCGTCGCGAAGCTCCAGTGCCTCGTTCTCGCCGGTCGATGCACCGCTCGGAACGGCTGCACGGCCGAATGCGCCCGATACGGTACGAACTTCGACCTCGATGGTCGGATTGCCTCGCGAGTCGAGGATCTCCCTTGCGTGAATCTCTACAATCTGCATAGTTGTAATAATTTGAATTTTATGGTGTTTGAATACTAACTTCCCAAACGGCACGGCAAAGGTACAAAATAATTGTGAATTGCGATTTGTTTATTGTTATTTTTTTCACGGCTCCGGCACGGGTTTTTCCGATTCTGCGAGAAATATGTTATCTTTACGCCGCGGTTCCGGCACATAACCTGTAAACGACCTTCTATCAATGCGAAAAGTTCTTTCGTTCTCGCTCTTTCTGATGCTGGGCCTCGTCGCCTCGCAGCTGCTCCCCGGCGCACTCGGCACGGCCTATCCGGGCTTCAAGGCGACTGCCGACACCCTGCTCTACGTCTGCCTGGGATTCATCATGATCAACGTCGGACGGGAGTTCGAAATCGACAAGACGCGCTGGCGCTCCTACACCGCCGATTACTTCATCGCCATGGCCACCGCGGCACTGCCATGGCTGCTGATCGTCCTCTACTACATTTTCGTACTGCTGCCCTCCGACCTCTGGGCCGACTCCGGGGCGTGGAAGGAGAACCTGCTGCTGAGCCGGTTCGCAGCCCCCACCTCGGCAGGCATCCTCTTCACGATGCTCGCCGCGCTGCACCTGCAAAAGAGCTGGATCTACCGCAAAATCCAGGTGCTGGCGATCTTCGACGACCTGGACACCATCCTGCTGATGATTCCGCTGCAAATCCTGATGATCGGGCTCAAATGGCAGATGCTGGCCATCGTGGGCGTGGTCGCCGCACTGCTCGCCGCGGGCTGGCGGTGGCAGGCGCGGTGGAACGTCCGGCAGGACTGGAAACGCATTCTGGGGCTTTCTGCGGTGGTCTGCACCCTGACACAGGCGCTCTACATCGTCACCGCACGGTGGTACGGGCCCGAAAACAGCATCCACATCGAGGTGCTGCTCCCCGCCTTCGTGATCGGCATGCTGATGAAGCACAAGGAGATCGACACCCCGACCGAACGCCGCACCGCAACGGGCATCTCGTTCCTGTTCATGCTGCTCGTCGGCATGAGCATGCCGCTCGTGACGGGCGCATCGGCGGCCGGCACGGCTGCGGCCGCCTCGTCGGTAACCGCCTCGCAGCCGATGATGCCGTGGGGCGTGCTGCTGCTGCACGTCGCGGCCGTCTCGGTGCTCTCGAACATCGGGAAACTGGTCCCGGTCTTCTTCTACCGCGACCGGAAATTGAGCGAGCGGCTCGCCCTCTCGATCGGCATGTTCACCCGCGGCGAGGTGGGCGCGGGCGTCATCTTCATCGCCCTGGGATACAACCTCGGCGGCCCGGCGCTGATCATCTCGGTACTGACGCTGGTGCTGAATCTGATCCTCACCGGCGGATTCGTCGTCTGGGTCAGGAAACTGGCGCTTAAAAGCTGCACTCCCGAAGAATAATTTCATCAGCCTCCATGAAAAGATACGCATTCATCCTCCTCGTCCTGCTGTCGGCGGGAACCGCCCGGGCGCAGCGGTACGAGAAAAACATCCTGGGCATCCGTGCCGGCGTCAACGTGTCGACCTACGACATCTCGATCGAAGACGTGCGGATAAATACCGGTTCGCGCGCGGGCTTCCACTTCGCCGTGACGGACCAGATCCTGCTCCACCGCAGTCTGCCCCTCTACCTCGAAACGGGCGTCGGCTTTTCGAGCCGCGGCGGCAGGGCCGCCGCCGAAATCTACGGCGACATCTACAACATGACCATGCGTCCGTTCTACATGCAGGTCCCCCTGCTCGTCAACTACCATTTCCACATCCGGGACCTCCTCACGATCCAGCCTTTCGCGGGCATATACGGCGGCGTGGGCATCCGGGGCGCGATGAAGACCGAACTCCGGAACGAGGATATGTTCAGCGCCCCGGGCTTCCTCTCCCGCATGGATTTCGGCGTACGAGCGGGCGCCGGGTTCGTCATCAGACGCATTTACCTGGGAATAAGCTACGACATCGGCTGCCGCAACCTGTTCCGGGGCGGCGAATTTTTCGGCTACTTGCTCCAGCCCGAAAGCGCCGAAATCCGCAACAACTGCCTGACCGTGAACATCGGCTACAATTTCTGACATTCGGAAGTTACCCAGCTAAAGCACAAGCATTTACAGACAAATCTTTCCATTGTCCGTAAAAAATTTCGGGGGGGGGATTTTTCGGAAAAATTATCCTATATTTGCCACGTATACAACGCTAAACCCATTCATTATGAAAAAAGTATTGCTTATTGTGGCCGCCATCCTGCTGGCGAGTGCCGTTTCGGCGCAAAACTACGAAAAAAACATCCTGGGCGTCCGCGCCGGACTGAACCTGTCGAGCTACTCGATTTCGGCCGGAGGTGCGTCCATCAGCACCGACTCGCGGGCCTCGTTCCACGTCGCCGTGACCGATCAGATCCTGCTCAGCAGCAAGCTGCCCTTCTACCTCGAAACAGGCCTTGCATTCTCCAGCCGCGGGGGCAAGGTCGACGGCGTGAGCTTCCGCCCCTCCTACCTGCAGATCCCCGTGCTGGTGAACTACCACTTCAACATCAAGGACATCGTTACGATCCAGCCCTTCGCAGGTCTTTACTACGGGTTCGGCATCGGCGGCAAAGTGAAAGTCGGCGGCGAGAAGGGCGACATCTTCGGCGACGAAGGCGGGCTGAAACGGTCCGACCTGGGCGTACGTCTGGGCGCCGGCGTCGTCTGGAAACGCATTTACTTCGGGCTGGGTTACGACATCGGCTGCCTGAATCTGATCAAGGAGAGCGACGGCGAGGGCACGATGCGCAACAACTGCTTCACGATCAGCGTCGGATACAATTTCTAATCGGGCCCTGCGCCAATAAAAGAGGGACGCCCTGCACGAGGCGTCCCTTTTCCGTTCCGTATAAACGGTCATTCCCGCAGCAGCACCGACGAATCGCCGTAGCTCAAAAAGCGGAAACCGTGGCCGAGGGCATAGTCGTAAATCCGCCGCCAGCCGTCGCCCACGAAGGCCGAGACTAGCAGCAGCAGGGTCGACTTGGGCTGGTGGAAATTGGTGACGATATTGCGCACGATGCGGAATTCGTACCCCAGCGGCGTGATCATGATCCGCGTCGAGGCTTTCAGGCGGTCAAGTCCGTTCGCGTCCATATAAGCGAGCAGTTCCTCCAGGGCGTCGCGGCCCGTGTAATCCGCCGGAATGCCGTACAGTTCCCACTGCCCGATGACCCGTCCGGCATCGGGCGTCCCGGCCGAGCGGATGCGCCACGCCAGGGCCGTGATCGATTCGAGTGTCCGCACCGAAGTCGTGCCTACGGCCGTGATATGCCCCCACCGCTCCAGCAGGCGGGCCACCGTCGCGCGGCGCACCTCGAAATGCTCGGTGTGCATCGGATGCTTCGCGGCGTCCTCGTCCTTCACGGGCAGGAACGTACCCGCCCCGACGTGGAGCGTCACCTCCTCGAACCCGAATCCGCGGGCTTCCATCGCCCCGATCAGCTCGGGCGTGAAGTGCAGCCCGGCCGTCGGCGCCGCCACCGAGCCTTCGAACTTCGAATAGACGGTCTGGTAGCGCGTGTTGTCGATCTCCTCGCTCTCGCGGTTCAGGTAGGGCGGGATCGGAATCCGCCCGAGGTATTCGAGCAGCTGTCCGAAGGTCATCGGGGCCGTCCACTCGAAACGCACGACGCACTCGCGCCCGTGGTCCTCGACAATCCAGGCCCGGAGCGACTCGGCGCGGCCTTCGCAGTCGAAATCAATCGCGACATGCCCCTCCTTCCACTTCTTGCGGTTGCCCACGATGCACGACCACACGCACGCGCCCGTGACGGCGAACGCCCGCTCGTAGTCGGCAGGATCGCGGGGTTCGAGGCAGAAGACCTCGATGCGCGCCCCGGAGGGTTTGTGCATGATGATCCGCGCCCGGATCACCTTCGTATTGTTGAAAACCAGCAGTTCCCCGGCCGGCAGCACGTCGCCGATGTCGGCGAAACGCTTTTCCGCGATTTCACCGCCGCGCCAGACGAGCAGCTTCGAGGCGCTGCGCTCGGCGAGCGGGAATTTGGCGATCCGCTCGTCCGGAAGGTCGTAATCGAAGCGGTTGATGTCGATATGTCGTTCCATATTTTGCCCGAAATTATGCGGCAAAGTTACTATTTTTTGTAACTTTGCGGCGCTGCAAGGCATTAGAAAAAGGAAAAACCCATGAAAACCGACTTTCTGGTTATCGGTTCCGGCGCCGCGGGCCTTTCGTTCGCGCTGAAAGCCGCAGCCCACGGACACGTTACGATCGTCACCAAGGGCGAGATCGAAGAGTGCAACACCAATTATGCACAAGGCGGCATCTGCTCGGTAACGTACGCCCCCGACACATTCGAGAAACACATCCGCGACACGCTGGTCTGCGGCGCAGGCAAATGCGACGAGAGGGCCGTGGAGCTGGTCGTGCGGCGCGCCCCGGAACTGATCGCCGACCTCATCGCCTGGGGCACGCGCTTCGACAAGACCCCCGACGGACGTTTCGAACTCAACCGCGAAGGCGGCCACTCGGAGCACCGCATCCTCCACCACGAGGACCTCACGGGAGCCGAGATCGAGCGGGCGCTCGTGCAGTCGGTAAGGGAGCATCCGAACATCACGGTTCTCGAACGCCATTTCGCCATCGACCTCGTGACCCAGCACCACCTGGGCGAATTCGTCACCCGCCACACGCGCGGGCTGGCCTGCTTCGGGGCCTACGTCCTGAACCTCGACACCAACGAGATCGAGACCATGCTTTCGAAATTCACCGTCGTCGCCACAGGGGGCTGCGGCAACGTCTACTCCACGACCTCGAACCCCGTGGTCGCCACGGGCGACGGCATCGCCATGTGCCACCGCGCCAAGGCGATGACCGAAAACATGGAGTTCATCCAGTTCCATCCCACGACGCTCTACAACCCCGGCGAGAAGCCTAACTTCCTCATCACCGAGGCCATGCGCGGGTTCGGGGCCATCCTGCGGCTGCCCGGCGGCGAGGAGTTCATGGACAAATACCACCCGATGAAGTCGCTCGCGCCGCGCGACGTGGTGGCCCGCGCCATCTACCGCGAGATGACCAGACGGGGTTCCGACTTCGTCTACCTCGACGTGACGCACAAGGACCCCGAGGCCGTGAAAAGCCACTTCCCGAATATCTACGAAAAGTGCCTTTCGATCGGCATCGACATCACGAAGGACTGGATTCCCGTCACCCCCGCGGCGCACTACTGCTGCGGCGGCGTGAAGGTCGACCTCAACGGCGAAACCTCGATCAAGCGGCTCTACGCGCTGGGCGAGACCTCGTGCACGGGGCTGCACGGCGCCAACCGCCTGGCGTCGAATTCGCTGATCGAAGCGGTGGTCTACGCCGACCAGGCCGCGCGCCACACGGCGTCGCTGCTCGACAGGGCCGATTTCCAGGAGGGCATTCCCGACTGGGATTTCGAGGGGACGCAGCACACCGAGGAGATGCTGATGATCATCCAGTCGAAGCGCGAGATGCAGACGATCATGTCCAACTACGTGGGCATCGTGCGGTCGAATCTCTCGCTCAAGCGCGCCATGCACCGGCTGGAGATCCTCTGGCAGGAGACCGAGGAACTTTACAACAAGACCAAACCCAACCGCGAGTTGTGCGAACTGCGGAACATGATCGCCATCGCCTACCTGGTCATCAAGCAGGGGCGCGAGATCAAGGAGTCCGTGGGCTGCCACTACAACGCCGATTACCCGAAAGAATAACGCATGACATTACAGGAAGAGATAACCCGGCGGCGGACCTTCGCCGTCATCGCCCACCCCGATGCGGGCAAGACCACCCTTACGGAAAAACTGCTGCTGTTCGGCGGTGCCATCCACGTGGCCGGCGCCGTCAAGAGCAACAAGATCAAGAAGGGCGCCACGTCCGACTTCATGGAGATCGAACGCCAGCGAGGCATCTCGGTGGCCACCGCCGTGATGGGATTCGAATACCGGGGCTGCAAGATCAACATTCTCGACACTCCGGGCCACGAGGATTTCGCCGAAGACACCTACCGCACGCTGACGGCCGTCGACTCGGTGATCATCGTCATCGACGGCGCCAAGGGCGTCGAGTCCCAGACCCGCAAGCTGATGGAGGTCTGCCGCATGCGCCAAACCCCCGTGATCGTCTTCATCAACAAGTTCGACCGCCCGTCGAAGGAGCCGTTCGACCTGCTGGACGAGGTGGAGAAGGAGCTGCGAATCCGCGTGCGGCCGCTGGCCTTCCCGATCTCGAACGGACCCACGTTCAGGGGCGTCTACAACCTCTACGAGAAAAACCTCTCGCTCTTCACGTCGGACGAAAAACTCACGGCCGACGCCTCGACGGCCGAAATCTCGGACCTCGCGTCGCAGGAACTCGAAGGCTACATCGGCGAGAAGTTCGCCGCCCAGCTGCGCTCCGACGTGGAACTGGTCGAGGGCGTCTACGACCAGTTCGACCGCGACGCCTACCTGCGGGGCGAACTGGCCCCGGTGTTCTTCGGCTCGGCGGTGAACAATTTCGGCGTGCGCGAGCTGCTCGAATGCTTCGTGCGCATCGCTCCCCCGCCGCGTCCGGCGCCGACCGAAACCCGTCCGGTGGAGCCTGCGGAGCCGAAAATGACCGGCTTCGTCTTCAAGATCCACGCCAACATGGACCCCAACCACCGCGACCGCATCGCGTTCCTGAAAATCTGCTCCGGCACATTCGAACGGAATAAGAACTACCTGCACGTGCGCAGCGGCAAGCAGCTGAAATTCTCCTCCCCGACGGCCTTCATGGCCGAGAAAAAGTCGGTGATCGACTTCGCCTACCCGGGCGACATCGTGGGTCTGCACGACACGGGCAACTTCAAGATCGGCGACACCTTCACCGAAGGCGAGAAGCTCCGTTTCACGGGCATCCCCTCCTTCGCCCCCGAGCAGTTCCGCTACATCGAGAACGCCGATCCGCTGAAATTCAAGCAGCTGGCCAAAGGCATCGACCAGCTGATGGACGAGGGCGTGGCGCAGCTGTTCACAAGCACCCTCAACGGCCGCAAGATCATCGGCACGGTGGGCGCGTTGCAGTTCGAGGTCATCCAGTACCGCCTGGAGCACGAGTACAACGCCGCGTGCCGCTGGGAGCCGATCTCGATCTACAAGGCCTGCTGGATCGACAGCGACAACGCCGCGCAGCTGGCCGACTTCAAGCGCCGCAAGCACACCAACATGGCCGTCGACAAGCACGGCCGCGACGTATTCCTGGCCGACACGAGCTACGGGCTGGCTCTCGCGCAGGAGAACTTCAAGGAGATCCGCTTCCACTTCACCTCGGAGTTTTAGAACGCGGCCTGACACAAAAAAGCCGCCGGAGCATCGACTCCGGCGGCTTTTCACATCTGGCTGCCGCACATCAGATCATCGGGACCTCGATGACCAGCAGCTGCGCATCTTCGGAAGCGCGGATCAGGAAATCGTCGGCATCCGATACGCCCATGCCGTCGCGGGGACCGAGCGTCTCCCCGGCCACCTCGGCCGCGCCTTCGATCACGAAGACATAGGCCCCGTTGCCGTGAAGATTCATCCGGTACCGGGCCTCCCGCCCGGCGTCGAGATCGAGCGTATGAAACCATGCCGTCTGGTGAATCCATCCCACGTGTTCCCCGCCGCGGCCTTCGGGGGCCACGATCAGCCGGAACTCGTTGCGCTTCGCGGGTGCAAGTTCGATCTGGTTGTAACGGGGCGTATGGCCCTCGGCATCGGTGATGACCCAGATCTGGAGGAACTTCGCCGGCTCCTCGCGGCTGGCGTTCATCTCGCTGTGCGTGATGCCCGTGCCGGCGGTCATCACCTGCAGTTCGCCCGGTTTGAGAACCTGCATGTTGCCCATGCTGTCGCCGTGCTTCAGGGCGCCCGAGAGGACGAGCGACACGATCTCCATGTTATCGTGGGGATGCGTTCCGAACCCCTCGCCCGGGGCCACGGTATCGTCGTTGAGCACCCGCAGGGCGCCGAAATGAATCCGCTCGGGATCGTAGTATCCTGCGAAACTGAAAGTATGGTGGGTCCGGAGCCAGCCGTGATCGGCGTACCCGCGGGTCGCAGCTCTGTGAATCGTCTTTTTCATAATTGCATTTATTTAATAATCAATATATAATAAACGCAAAATCAGTGCCGATATTGTGTCACTCCAACTCCAGGTTGCTCACCCGGCGGGTCGTCGCGAACCCGAAATCGGGATAGACATAAAGCCCGAAACGCGGCTCGGTCTCGCCGTGCGTGTAGGCCCAGATCGAAGCGTAATCCTCGGGGTCCTCGCCCATCTTGCCCAGCTGACGCAGGTAGGCGGCCAGCGACTTGTTCTCGACGATGAAGATTTCGCCCATACGGTCGATGATCGGGCTGTGGCGGCGCGTCCGGTCATGGTCGAATCGCAGCAGGCGCTTGCCCTCGGGCGTGATGCCCACCAGCCGGAACGACATGCTCTTGCCGATGGCCGGAAGGTTCAGCACGCTGCGGTCCGTGGCGAGGAACGGCAGGTGATGACGGCGCATGAAGCGGCGGAGCTTTTCCGCCGTGTCGCGCCCGTCGGCGAGCAGGCCGTCGAGTTCGGCCGCCTGCTCCGGGGTGAGCCGCCCGTACGCTTTCTCCTCGACCTGCTCCTGCATCGAACGGCTGTTGGGGGTGAAGACGGCGTAGTTCTCCTGGAAACCCTTGACCGAGAAGGTATAGTAGCAGACCACGCCGAGCGAATTGAGCACCTGGCGCAGGCGCGTGGTGTGTCCGCGGCGCGAAGCGGCCACGGTGTAGACCAGCTGGTTGGTGATGAGCCATCCCGCCGAAAGGATTTTCCGGATAGCCTCCTCGGCTTCGGGCGTCACTTCGAGCGGGGTCTGGAAATGGGTCTGGATGATGAACTGTTTCACGCCGGCGGCCGAGGCCTTCTCGCGGAACTCGCGGAGGATTTCGACCAGTTCGTCGTTCACGCGCATCGGCAGGTAGGCCGGCAGGCGCGATCCGAGGCGCACGCGCTGCAATTCGGCGTACTTCTCCCCGTCGGCACGCCCGGCGTTGGCCCGGCGCTTGCGGCAGGCCATGCGGTAGACCGCTTCGAGAATGTGTCGGAGCGTTTTGTTCTGGCTCATCAGGGCGTCGCCGCCTGTGATGAGGATGTCGCGCAGCTGGGTGTCCTCCTCGAAATAGTTCATCAGGCGGCGCAGCTTGTGGTCCCAGCTCTCCTTGGGGCGCAGGGCCTCGAACTCGAAATTGAGGCGTTCGCTCTGGAAATCGTACATGCGCTGGCACGAGGCGCACAGCCCGCCGCAGGCGCGGCCCATCGTGTCGGGAATCAGGATCGCCACCTCCGGGTAACGGCGGTGGATGTTGTGCCCGTCGGGCAGCAGCCACCCGGCGGCGTTGGGTTTTCCGGCCTCGACGACGTCCTCGCGCTCCCAGGCGCGGATCTGCCCGTAGGTTTCGACCAGCTGCGGGGAATAGAGAATGTAACTGCGGATGGCGGCATCGTCGTAACCGTCGCCCGTGACGTCGAGCAGCGAAAGGTAATAGGGCGTGGCGAAGAAGGGCATCCCCTTCTTGCGGGCCTTCGTAAGCAGATACATCGTCTCCGACGAAAGCGATCCCGCCAGAAAGCGGTTCAGTTCCGAGGGGCTTTTCACGGCCATCGCCAGCTGGAAGCGGAAATCGCCCCACCAGGCGGCCACCTGCCGGTACTTCTCCTCGTAGGTCATGCCGTCGGCGAACTGGAAGCGCGACGGGGTCTTCGACTTGCGGTTCTCGATCTTCTGGATCAGCAGGTGGAGCATCCGTTCGCGGTTGTCGGCGCGGATGGCCCGCACCCCTTCGTCCTGCCCCGAGGGCCAGCGTTCGGTGCGGCTGCGCACGCGCTGGGGCGAAGGCAGCGGAATCTCCGGAGCATCCAGCAGGCGGAAGAGGTGGTACAGATCGAGGAACAGGTCGGAAGGCATTTCGGGATTTTCGAGCCTTCCGGTAAGGAATTGCCACAGCAGCGTGAGGGTTTTGACTTCCAGCTGCCGGTCGGTGGATAATTCGCGGACGCTGCGTCCGTCGTAATCGATCAACAGTCGAATCTGCTCCGCCGCTTCGCTTTCCGCCGCCCGGTGTGCGTCCACGAACTCCCGGAGGCCCATGCGAAACCGTTCGCCGTCGCCGCTGGCGTCGGCAAGGGCCGCAAGGGCCGGAAACTCCTGACGATAAAGCAGTACGAGCTGGGAAAGGGTCAGTGCAAGCATTTTCTTTTGTTTCATAAGCATTGTCTTTTTAGAAATGGAACCATTCAAAACAGGCCGGCAGGAGTGGGGATATTCCGACCTTCGGGTTATATGCGGGGCAACAATATAGTAAAAATTTTTAAGATCACAAAGACCCTCCCTGCAAATTCCTCCGCTTTTAATCAAAAATCCGTAAAATTTTCACAAAAGGGCCTTTGGGGACCTCTTCGCCGGCCTAAAACGCAAGGTTTCGTTCTGCAACTTGCGAAAGTTTCGAATTTTTATTATTTTTGCTCCGACACAACATTCGCCCAACCCCAAACAACCGAAAAATGAAAAGACTGCTGTTGCTCGCACTCTTCGCCGCCACGGCGGCCTCGGGGAAAGCCCCCGCCGAGCGCTGGCTCGATCCCGAATGCTTCGACGTCGGCCGCGCCCCGATGCGCACGAGTTTCATCGCCTTCCCCACAGCCGCCGAGGCCGTTCCCGAAAACGACTACACCCGCTCGCCCTTCTACCGCACGCTCAACGGCGAATGGTCCTTCCTGCGCGTGGACCGCCCGGGAGCCGAACCCGAAGGGTTCTTCCGCGCCGGACACGACGATTCGGCGTGGGGCACAATGCCTGTGCCGGGCATCTGGGAGCTGAACGGCTACGGCGACCCGGTTTACACGAACAAACCCTACCCGTGGCACAAGTTCTTCGAACTGCGCGCCCCGCTGGTTCCCTACGAACAGAACTACACGGGACTCTACCGCCGCACCATTCCGGTTCCCGCCGACTGGAAGGGCCGCGACGTATTCATCCACATCGGCTCGGCCACCTCGAACGTGACGCTCTGGGTCAACGGCCGCGAAGCGGGCTACAGCGAGGACAGCAAGCTCGAAGCCGAATTCGACATCACCCGCTACCTGACGCCGGGCAGCGACAACCTGATCGTGATGCGCGTCAACCGCTGGTGCGACGGCTCGTTCCTCGAAGACCAGGACTTCTGGCGTCTTTCGGGCATCGGCCGCGACTGCTACCTCTATGCCCGTGACAAACGCCGGCTGGCCGACGTACGGCTGACGCCCGATTTGGTCAACGACTACCGCAACGGCACGCTCCGCGCCGAAGTGGCCACGACGCCGGGCGTCGGCGGCGTACGGCTGACGCTCCTCGACGCGGCGGGCAAAACGCTCGACACCCGCACGCTCCGTCCCCGCCGCAACGCAGCCGAAACGACGTTCGAGGTCGCCGCCCCGAAGCAGTGGAGCGCCGAGGCCCCGAACCTCTACACGCTCACGGCCGAAGCCTTGGCCGCCGACGGCTCCGTAACCGAGGCCGCTGCCTTCCGCGTCGGATTCCGCAAGGTCGAAATCCGCGGCGGACAACTGCTCGTCAACGGCAAACCCATCCTGATCAAAGGCGTCAACCGCCACGAAATAGAGCCGAACACGGGCTATTACGTAACCCGCGAGGAGATGGTGCGCGACATCCGCGAGATGAAGCGGCTCAACATGAACGCCGTGCGCACGTGCCATTATCCCGACACGCCGCTGTGGTACGACCTCTGCGACGAGTACGGTCTCTATGTCGTGGACGAGGCCAACATCGAGTCGCACGGCTACCACTACCGCGATAAGTCGAAAAACCTGGCCGGCAACCCCTCCTTCGCCGCCGCGCACCTCGACCGCAACCGCCGCATGGTGCTGCGCGATTACAACCACCCCTCGATCATCGTCTGGAGCACGGGCAACGAGGCCGGCAACGGACCCAACTTCGAACGTTGCTACGACTGGATCAAGTCCTTCGATCCTTCGCGCCCGGTGCAGTACGAGCAGGCCTCCTATCACAAGGACTACAACACCGACATCGTCTGCCCGATGTACTGGAGCTACGAGCAATGCGGGAAATACCTTGCGGAGAATCCTTCGAAACCGCTGATCCAGTGCGAATACGCCCACGCCATGGGCAACTCGATGGGCGGCTTCAAGGAGTACTGGGACATGATCCGCCGGGAACCGAAGTACCAGGGCGGGTTCATCTGGGACTTCGCCGACCAGGCGCTCGCCTGGCGCAGCCCCGAAGGCAGGCTGACCTACCGTTACGGCGGCGACTACAACGACGTGGACGCTTCGGACAGCACCTTCTGCTGCAACGGCGTGCTGGCCGCCGACCGCTCGTGGCATCCCCACGCCTACGAAGTGAAGCACCAGCACCGGCCGATCCACACCACGCCCCGCGACCTGAAAAAGGGCATCGTGAACGTCTACAACGAAAACTTTTTCACGGACCTCTCTCCCTACCGGTTGCTTTGGGAGATCACCTCGGACGGACGGCTCGTGTCGAGCGGAGTGGTCGAGCACCTCGACGTGGCCCCGCAGGCGACCGCCGCCGTGACGCTGGGTTACAAGCCCGAACAGGTCTATGCTCTGGGCGGGGAACTGCTGCTCACGGTGCGCTACCAGCTCCGCGAACGGCAGGGACTGCTCGACGCCCTTTACGAAGTCGCCGCCGACCAGCTGACGCTGCGCGAAGACGATCCCGCGGCCCGCTTCGCCGCGGCAGTTCCCGCCGGGACGCTCCGCGTAGCGGACAAGACCGTTTCGGGCGAGGGATTCTCGGTCACGTTCGATCCTGCGAACGGATTCATCCGCTCCTACCGCCTGCGCAACGTCGAGCTGCTGGCAGGTCCCATGCGCCCCAACTTCTACCGCGCGGCCACGGACAATGACCTCGGCGTGCGCCAGACCGGGAAATACCCCGACAGCGGGATGTGGGCGAAAGCCGAGCCGCAGCTCACGGGCTTCGCCCTCACGCCCGGCGACAGCGAAGTGAAAGCCGTCGCCGACTACACGGTCTCCGCCGTGGGAGCGAAACTGACGCTCGCCTACACGATCTTCGCCGACGGTTCGATCCGCGTCAGCGAGACGATGACCGCCGACCCGGCCCGCAAAGATGTCGCCGACCTGATGCGCTTCGGCATGGCCTTCGAGACCCCGGGCATGTTCAACGCCGTGGAGTACTACGGACGCGGCCCGATGGAGAACTACGCCGACCGCTCCAGCGCCGCCTTCGTGGGCCGCTACGCACAGCGCGTCGCCGACCAGTTCCATATGAAATACGTCAGCCCGCAGGAGTCGGGAACGCGCAGCGACCTGCGCTGGTGGCGTCTGACCGACGCTTCGGGCCTCGGCGTCGAAATCTGCTCCGACCGCCACTTCTCGGCATCGGCCATTCCCTACTCCATCCCGCAGCTTGACAACGGCTCGCCGGAATACGTCCGCCACCCGAGCGACCTCGTGCCCGACGGCCGCACGCACGTCAACATCGAGGGCGTCCAGTCCGGTCTGGGCTGCATCAACAGCTGGGGCCGCCTCCCGCTTCCCGAATACCTGCTGCCTTACGGCGACTACACCTTCAACTTCCTGTTACATCCCATCGTCAACAGACAATAACCCGCAGCTAACCAACAGAAGAGCCGCAACCTTTCCAGGTTGCGGCTCATTTTTATCAGTCAATGGTATAAAATTCACACCATGTACCAAAGACAATAAGCAAAAACTACAGCGGCATTCAAGGATATTCGCCTTTATCCGTCGAACGATATATACCACATCCTCATCCGTCACATAGGGTCCACTCGGCAAGCACAAGCCGCATTT
The DNA here is from genome assembly GCF_042852885.1 of Alistipes sp. i18-0019-D1. Classification (NCBI taxonomy): domain Bacteria; kingdom Pseudomonadati; phylum Bacteroidota; class Bacteroidia; order Bacteroidales; family Rikenellaceae; genus Alistipes; species Alistipes sp. i18-0019-D1. The sequence continues at coordinate 2,232,316 of NZ_AP031424.1, read as the reverse complement.
GAACAACGATTCGCTTACACCGTTCACATAAGCCGGATTCTTCACGTAAACCGGTTGCAGATGCATCGGTTTCCACAGTGGACGCGATTCGATACCTGCGGTATCCAAAGCCATCCGCAAAGCCTCGACATTACGATTCGGTTCACTACCCGTATGCAGCGATGCCGCAGCATGCGTTACTCCGGCCGCCCCACCAACTGCACCTTGGACAGCTGTTTCATAAGCGTGTTCTTCTCCTTTTACGTGCAAGGATGGATCAAGCAGGATCGTACAGAGCCAATAGTTACTGTCATAACGCGACGATGGATTCTCATACAATGCAATTCCCTCCACGTCCGCCAATAACTCTTTGTAAAGCTGGCAGACATGCTTATGGTGGACGATATGATCGTCGGCAACGGTCATCTGCCCCCGGCCGATACCGGCGCAAATGTTCGACATCCGGTAGTTGTAGCCGATATGTTCGTGCTGGTAATATGGATAGGATTCACGGGCTTGCGTAGCGTAGAACATAATCTCTTTTTTCGCCTCGGTATCCGGACAAACCAATGCCCCACCGCCCGACGTAGTGATCATCTTATTACCGTTGAACGATAGAACGCCGTATTTGCCGAACGTCCCGAGCACCCGCCCGTCGAATTTCGACCCGAAACCTTCGGCAGCATCTTCAATGACGGGAATGCCGTATTTATCGGCAACGACCATAATCTCGTCGATTTTGTAAGGCATACCGTACAAGGCAACCGGGACGATCGTCTTCGGGGTTCGGCCGGTCTTGGCGATGCGTTCTTCGATAGCCGTTTCGAGCAGTCTGGGGTCCATGTTCCAGGTTTCAGACTCCGAATCTACGAAGACGGGGGTAGCGCCGAGATAAGTAACGGGATGCGACGAAGCACAAAAAGTAAAACTCTGAACGAGCACCTCATCTCCCGCCCCCACACCACAGGCTAACAAGGCCAAATGCACGGCAGCTGTCCCTGATGACAACGCGACAACCTCCCGATACTTACAATAGATTCTGCATAGCTACGTCGATTTGGCTGTTCTCAAAGCTATCGAGGTAGATTTGAGTGGTTTTCAGACTATGATGCCCCAAAGCCTCGGATATGATACCGATATTCACACCCGATTTCTTCAATACAGTAGCGAATGAGTGCCTTGCTACATAGGTTGTAACAGTTGCTTTAATCTTCAACCGTTTGGCAACATCCCGCAAAGCCACATTCACCCTGCTGCACATTTTATGCACTCGGTTCTTCTTTTGCAGGGGTGTGATATGCGCCCGTTCATCCAATATCGGAAACAGATAACCTACCTGTTCGCAATGGCTGTCATACTTGGAAATAATCGCCTTTGCCCTTTCCGACAGCGGGACATTGATTGCTCCGTGCGTTTTCTGACGGTGGTAAATCAGTCCGTCCGTCCGCAATGTTGGCAGGGGTCAGATTGGCAATATCCACGAACGATATGCCACCGCACAAGTACGAGAAAACAAAAATATCGTGTGCAAACTGCTCTATCTCCTTTCCCTGTGAACAATCGGCGTCGATAATCTTCAACATCTCTGCCTTGCTCAACGCTCGTTTCGGTGTACGGGTGTTGAATTTGCTAATCTTGTACTCGTTAAATGGGTTTTTCTCCCTGCTGACAATCTTTGCCTTAATTGCACGGTTGAACATGGCCCGCAAAGTCCGCATCTGAAAACTCAATGTCGTTTCCTTATTGCCTTTCGACCGCATCCATCCCTCGAAAGCACTCAAAAACGCTTCGTCTATCTGACCGAACGTATAGGACAGCGGTTTGTCAGCGTTAAAGGATTTCAGCACGTTGTAGGAGTTCAGATAGGCATAGCCGACCGCTCCCTCCCGTTTGAGTTGTTCCACCGTCCGCAAATAGAAACTCTCGACCGTCTCGGACTGGATTTGCTCACGGGATTGCTCCTTTACGAGCGTTTCAGCCGTATAATCTTCATCGCGGGCGGCTTTCTCCAACAACTTGGTTTGATACTCGGATTTGACTTTCAGAATGATTTGCTGAATGTACTTGCGGTCGGGACACTTGGGTTTAGGCTCGTTACGGTCGAAATCCCAATTCGACGGATGTACCGACACGCCTAAACTCTTCATCCTCCGCTTGCGGTCTTTCGTAATGCGCAACATGAGCGGATGCTCCCCGTTAGCAAGGGTCTTGCTTTTGAAACAAATAACTGAAATAGTGGCGTCCATAGCCTTTTGGCGGTTTACACCACGGTTTACACACCCCGTGTAAACCAACGCAAAAACGGGGTCGAAAGCCATAAATCAATCAACCGACAGCAAACGAAAAAGGCTCGGCAATCATCAGATTACCAAGCCTTTTCATCAGTCGGGGTGACTGGATTCGAACCAGCGACCACACGCCCCCCAGAGGTGAAATTTATTTTTTCCGATAAAAGTAATTAACTTTATTTTAGTATATTTACATCATGTACAGAGAATTGCGATTTTGACTTATTGTCATCTATTGCGATTTTTCTTGTACCACTTTTGTACCACCAATTATTTTGCATCGGAAAATGGCCTACTCTGTTCGCATCGTTTTACGGAAATACAAACCCAACTCAATGGGGTATCACATTCTCCAATTATGCGTCACTAAAAATAGCAGTCGCAAGCGCATCAGTCTGAAATTATACGTCAATCCGGCCTATTGGGACAATTCGGCCGAACGACTTATCATCGAACGGAATCTGAAAGGCGAAAAGCAGCGGGAGGCCAATAAGAAACGGATTCAGGACAATGCCTTTTTGGACAAAGTCAAAGCCCGCGCCCGCGAGATTATCGAGAAATTCGAGATAGACGGCATTGACTGGACGCTGAATCAATTTGAGGACGCATTTTTGAATCCCTCCAAGCAGGGCAAATTCTGCGCATATCTTGAAAATCATGTCCAAACGCTTCGGGATACCGGACATACGGGCAATGCCAAATGCTATTTCGAGACGCTTCGATTGCTTAAATACTATGACAGCAAGTTGAATCAACGGCTGTTTTCCGACATCGACCTGCGTTATGTACGCAATTTCGATACATTCCTCCAAAAACGGGGTTGCAAAGGCAATACCCGCAAATATTATTTCAAAGCATTGCGGGCAATCTTGAATCAAGCGAACCGAGAAGGCGTCAGTTCGGAAGCAGCCTATCCTTTCGGGAAAGGCGGCTTCGAGATCGCCAAGCTGGAAGAAGCGACAGAGAAGCGTTATCTTCCGCCTCAAGACTTGCAAAAACTCAAAGATACACCCGCACAGAATCCGCAGAACGAATACGCACGACAACTCTTTCTGTTCTCCTATTACTGCTACGGAATGTCGTTCGTCGATATGGCCTACCTTACGACCGATCATGTTCAACGACTGGCCGACGGGAATTACATCGTCTACAAACGCAACAAGATTAAGCACCAAAAGAACGTAACCGCCATCCGAATCCATATCACGCCGGAGATTCAAGGATTGATCGAACGGCTGAAATCTGCCTCGCCAACCGTCGATAACTATTTGTTACCGATCATTACCTGTTCCGGCTATACGGGCGAGAAACTATACAACCATATCCGAAGCCGTTACGCCAAATATCAAAAATATTTGAAATCGTTGGCCGAAGAACTCGGCATCGACTATCATTTGACAAGCTATGTGAGCCGTCATACAATGGCAATGACTTTGCAATACAATAAAATTCCGCGCGAAATCATTTCGCAGATGCTCGGCCATGCCGACCTCGAAACGACCAACACCTACCTCGACAGCTTCGACAACAAGGTAATCAACGAAGCAGCAAAAGTTTTGTAATAGGCCAACAATGGTTTAATATTTTTTGTACATTTGCGCTATGAGCGTAAAAAACGAATCCAAAATAAACCAATTACTGCAAGAGGTTCCGGCTGGAGCCGTGTATCTGACCTCGTGGATGAAGCAAAATAACATACCGCATTCCACCCAACACAGATACGTCGAATCCGCTTGGCTGACTTCCATAGGCACGGGTGCAATGATCCGCACGGGCGATACACCTACATTATACGGAGCCATATACAGCCTCAATACGCAGGCTAACAAACACCTGACGATCGGAGCCATGTCGGCACTGGAAATCCACGGATATTCGCACTACCTCCCGATGGGCAGGCCAACCGTTTCGCTGTCTGCGCCACAAAAGGAGTATTTACCGCTTTGGTTCAGAAAATACGACTGGGGAGTTACGCTCCGGCTGTTTACCACCGAAATATTCAATTCCGACACCGGAATCACCACCACCCGACAAGGGGTTTTCGAGTTGCCGATCTCTACCCCAGAACAGGCATTTATGGAGTGTCTGCACCTCGCTCCGCAATATTACGACATTACCGACCTCTATTATGTGATGGAAATGCTGTCGATACTCCCGCCAAAGAATGTGCAACGACTGTTGGAGGAGTGCCGTTCCGTCAAAGTGAAGCGGCTGTTCCTCTTTATGGCCGAAAAGGCCCATCATGCGTGGTTCGGGGCCCTCAACCTCGACAAAATAGACCTCGGCAGTGGCAAGCGGGTAATCGCCAAAAGAGGCGTTTACGATAAGAAATACCAAATCACTATTCCGGCAGAACTGAAAAATGATTAATCAAGAGTACAAAGAACGCGTGCGGCTGTTGCTCCGCATCATCCCGATTATTTCGACGGAAGAATGTTTTGCCGTTCACGGCGGCACGGCAATCAATCTGTTCGTGCAAAATCTGCCGCGATATTCGGTAGACATCGACCTGACCTATATTCCCGTCGAGCCGCGGGAAGCAAGCCTCGCCCATATCAAAGAACGGCTGAAAGCGATAAAGGCAAAGATCGAGGTTGCAATACCGGGTATTGCAATACGCGAAGTTCCCAACAAATTGATCTGCACCCATAACGGGCATTTCGTCAAAGTAGAGGTAAACGACGTAAAGCGCGGCATTATCGCACCGCCCATCGAATTGCCCTTATGCGACCTCGCCCAAGAAGATTTCGGTGTATTCTGCAAAGCCCGCATCGTACCTCTGTCACAACTCTATGGCGGCAAGATCACGGCGGCACTCGACCGCCAGCACCCGCGCGACCTGTTCGATGTAAGTCTGATGCTCGATTATATCAAAGACTTTGACCAGATCAAGCGCGGTTTCATCTTCTGCCTGCTGGGAAGCGACCGCCCGATCTTGGAGTCCCTTAATCCTAATTTCAACGACCAGCGCGACGCCCTGACCAACCAATTTGAGGGCATGTCCTCAACGCCGTTCACCTACGAGCAGTACGAAGCGACCCGCCGCCGACTGGTCGAGTATATCAACGACCATCTGACACCGACCGACAAAGCGTTTCTACTCGGATTCGAAGACGGGACGCCGGATTGGGACGCATCGGAATACCGGGATTTTCAGCATTATCCGTCGATTCAATGGAAGCTACTGAACATCCGCAAACTGAAAGGAAAAAATCCACAAAAGCACGAGGACGGCATAATCAAGTTACAAAATTATTTTGGATTCTAATGTACGACGACATAGTAGATTACGATGATTTTTCAGAAAGAGTAGGTTCTGAAAACGACATCCTTGACCTAATTTACGATGAAATTTGGAAGAAAACATATTGCCCCAAATGCAAAAGATTCAATACCCACAGCAGAAGCAAATACGCTTTAAAAAATATTCTTTGTCATCATTGCAGTACACAGTGGTCTGCCCTGCAAGAGACAATATTTTTCAAGACACGCGTCGATTTAGTTAAATGGTGCTATGTCATTTATGCAATATCGTTTTACCCCCGAAAAGTATCTGTTAAATGGCTCATGACCGAGTTGAAGATCAACTCCTATAACACGGTCTGGCATATGGCAAACAAAGTTAAAACTGTTGCCAACCATAGCCCAAAAGACAAATGTATTTTCAGAGAATTAGAAAAAATATTTCGTCGGCATAGATTTATATAACAGGATATAAAATTCATATAACAGGATAAATTATATAAACGACACAAAAACCGCATAAAAAAAGCAAAAAAAACTTCAGCCAATAGTATCTTTTCCTACATTACATCTTATAATCAATACAATATGACTGGGAACACCAGTCATATTTTTTGTCTAATCCATAAAAAAACGATATAAAACCTTCAAAATAAAAATACACAAAATATTGACAATCAATATTTATAAGGAATATTTATAATAAAATCAAAATACTGTCAAAATATCCATTCGTATTAGGAGTGCATAACTTAATTTTTTAAGATTATGCATACTAATTCTTTCTCAAAATTCGGGGATGATTTCCCCATCGCGGGACTCTCGGTAAAGCAATTTATCGAACTCTGCGTGAGCCTCGGCTTCGGCAATCGCCCCAACTCTTATCCTAATAAGCCGGAATCACCTCCACCAGAAATTATGGGCATCAATGATGTGATTAAACTTACAGGCTATTCAAAGGCCACGATCTACAAGTTCACACATCAACGACTCATCCCATTTCATAGACCCGCCCACGGGGGACGGCGCTTGGTGTTCATCCGACAGGAAATCGAAGACTGGATGAAAGAGAATTCAATCCCCACCGTCGGGCAATACTGTAAAGAACAATTAAAAAAACTTAATAATTAAAAAATTTATGAAAACAGAATTTAACCCTTTGGAAGCACTGGCCGACATTTCTGAAGACGAACTGAATGAATTTATCGAACTACAGGAGGAAGCTCCCAAGAAGCGCCGGAGACAAAAAACCCGAGAATCCTTTGTGTGTTTCATCTCATTTTACGAATCTATTAAATTAATGCCGGAACGGCTCCATTTAAGAGCATTCAGAGTATTGATGGATTATGCATTCTATCAGAAGGAACCGCCTACAAAGACACCAACACGTATTATGCAATCTTTCGTCAGTTGGCGGAAGCAGGTGGATGTGAACTCGCAAAAATATGATAGGAAAGTCGAGAGTAATTGGGGCGGGAAAGATGGTGACGAGAAAGCGGATAATGACGGGACTTAAAACATCCCGTCTTATTTCTCAGAGCAATAACCGGACTGGAAACATACAAGAAACAGGCAGCAAATCAATACACAACACACTGAATAACAAAATCATATCCAAAACCATCGGATAAAATGATAATTTCAAACGCAATGAACCAAAACAATAAACTCACACTCTCAAGGACAAACACCGTTGTTAGGATTCCTGAAGACATAGTTGGGCCTCAAGTTTCGCTCTTTGCAAACGTAGTTAGCACAATCCCTGTCGCAACGGTCGATTTATGGACATTTTTATTAACAGCCTCCTACCAAAATATAGTAGACGAATATCGAGGCACTAAAGATCCGGACATACGCGCCAAAATCAAGAAATTCGAGATACCGTGCGTAACCGTTGCCGGGGTATTCGACACCCGCGCCAAAAAGAGGCTTCATCATCTTCATAGCAGCTATATCTGCATCGACATTGATGGGAAACAGAATCCCCGTGTAAAAGGGCGATGGAACTTGGTCAAAAATATGTTGAAAGAAAGAATCAGCAGTTTATGCTATGCTGGGCTATCTGTTGGAGGCGATGGATTATGCTGCATCTTTCGAATAGCTTATCCTGAACGCCATAAAGCTCACTTTTATGCTCTCGTGGACGAAATACAAGAACGGACGCCACTAATCGTCGATGAAAGTGGCAGCGATGTCGTAAGGCTGCGTGTGGCCAGCTATGACCCTCATCCCTATTTCAACCCTGATGCTCCTCCGTACTTGTATTACAAGCCGAACAAATACAGTGCGCCGCGCAGGGTGAAGAAGGCTCGAAACGCCGAAATGGATGTAATCACAAAACAACGGGCATATTCACTAATAAAAATAATTCAGAAAAAACAGATTGATATCACTGTTGGACGTGCCGTCTGGAAATCCATCGGACAAGCTCTCGCCAGTGAATTTGGGCCCGAAGAAGGGTTACGACTTTTCCACTTGGTAAGTAAATGGCATCCCGATTACGATCCTACTGAATGCAATGAAATGTTTGACTGGTGTATCAAAAATCACGATGATGTGGATATAGCCACTTTCTTTTATCATTGTCAAAGGTATAATATAACTTTCAAATAACCCCATCGTGCCGCGAGTGAAGCCGGAGCCTTCGAAGGCTCCGGCTTTTTTATTATATCTGCATCCCTGCGTAGATAATACCCGAAAGCATGTTTGGCGAAATTTGCACAACAAGGCCCCGATGGGTGTCGTCAATTGCGAAATATTTTTTTACCTTTGTCTTGTCGCGCAAGCGGCGTATATTGGTGAAAGTGTTTCGATTTAACCTCGAATAGGAATCTGGAAAATTCAATTTGCTGAGGGTAAACGACGACACTCATCACTTGTATTGGTATGCGAGATCATAATCCCCATACTATACAGGTGTGGGGTCTTGTGTCAGTTTATTTCAGCAAAGGTATTCCAGAACCTCTATTCGAATAAACCGGGCAGCTCCACACTTTCTTTTTGTAATCATGCCAAGTCGGGGCTGGGTGGCAACAATGTTTACTACCATGCCTAAAACTACCGTACACACGATCTTGCAAGAAATTGGCATTCGCGCATTACGCGAGTATATCTACAAGCACCTCCCTGCACCGGATTTCCACTCGCACGATTTCACAAGGAACTTCGAACGTCATTTTACAACCCAGTATATTCAAATGCAGGGGCTATATGCACGTAAGAGCACAATTGAAGCACGGAATATGACAATATCTTCCGAAATCGGAAAATTCCTTGGTCGGAATAGTGATTTGTTACAAATTGAGAAAGGTCCCAAGCGCATATCTATCAATATGAATGGCAAAAAGTCTCCGGCTCGTATATGGCATAAAACTTCGCAATTATGAAACGTCTACTTTTACTTACAATCCTAATCGGCTTACTGTTCACCAGCCCTAACAGTTTCGCCCAATCATCCAAACCCAAACGCGCCACCATTAAATACGAGAATGGCGTCAAATATGTCGGAGAAATCCGGAAAGGCAGTCCCAAGAAATATTCAGAATACGCTCTGATTCAAAAAATTTTCATCGGAAGGAAGAAGCTCAAACATGGCAAGGGCATTATGTATTTTGCCAACGGGGATCAACTCGACGGAGAATGGTATAACGATCAATGTAAACGCGGAACTTACAAATTTGCCTACGGAGATATTTTTGAAGGAGAAATTAGCGAGAGTTCCATCCAAAATGGAAAGATGATTTTTTCTTCCGGCCTTGGAACGATGATATTTGCCTCCGAGGGAGATATTACGCTGGGATATAAGATATGGCACTACCCGGCTAATTGCAGTTTTACAGGAACAATCAAAGATAAAAAACCTTATACAGGCACTTTTGATTGCACATTAACAACGAAAGATGGGGATAGTTTTACTGGAAGGCTATCCGACGGGCACTTCGGGTACGGTAAAATCGAATATGCCAGTGGCGACACATTCGAGGGAAATTTCATATCCGACACTCCGTCAAGCGGCAAATATCGCTACGCAAGCATCACGGAAATAACAAGAGCTAATCACAAATGGGAAATTCCAGCCGGATGCGTTTTTGAGGGTAATATCGTCCCATTTACAGGAACAGTCAACATGGAAATTACCAATGCGGATGGAGATAAGTTTGTTGGAAAACTCAATAATGGCGCACCGGACGAGGGAACAATGGTTTTTGCCGCCACAGGACATACCGAAACGGGAAAATGGAAAGACGGATTATCTCCAAAGGAATATGAAATCAAACTAAAAGCTGAAACAAAGGCTTGGCTGGATGCACAACGGAAAGCCCGAGAGGCGCGACAACAAAAAGAGGAACAAGCAAAGGTTCAAAAGCTCGCCCAAGAGCAACAGAAACAACAAAAAGAGGAGCAACGAAAAAAATCTCTGATTCAAAAATATGGTCAACGATACGGCTCGCTTATTTATCAAGGAAAACTCGAACTCGGCATGACCCAACAAATGTGTCAGGAGGTAATTGACATAAAATCATACGATATAGGAAAAAACATGCGATCCGGGCATAGGGTTGAAACATGGACTTTCAATAAGGACAAACAAGACATGCAAGTCGCCGCAGCGATGACGCAACTTTCCGGCGAAGAAGCAATGGCTTTAACCTTACTGATGGGATTTGCCGACAGCGTAGGTGCATCAACGCCCAAATACTCTATTTTAGTTTTCACCGACGGGAAATTGACAAGCCTTTATTAACCAAATACCATGAAACGAATAATCATCTCTCTGCTGTGTATAATAACGGTTCTATGCGGATATTTTTTAATTCACAAAAAAACCGCATTTATCAATACGAGAACGGAAACAAACTCCACACAGCAGCCGTCAGCCCCTTCACCGTTAGAACAACTGAAAACCCAATTCAAACAGCCGTTTAAAGGGCGTGTTTTTCAGGAATTGGTGAGCATGAGCGGATCCCTTAACAGCATTTTATATTGTGACACATTAGATGTTGCACAAAGAGCAAGTATCCTATCAAAAATAACGAATAAGCCTTATTCAGAAATGAATGCTTTGGTTTCGGAGGTAGATCGTTGTATCTCGGAATGCTGTGATTCTCCATGCTTTGCCGCCATACAAGATTCTATTATCTATTCCTACACCGACGAAACTCTCGATGTATACTGGTATTACAAAGTTCAAGGACAAGATTCAGTCTTAATGTTCAATATGGCTGAATATAAAAAAGATTACCCGGAATTATATTTTCTCGAAGACCTTACAACCGATGCAAGCATGTTGGATTGGGAAGCTATGACAACTGCATTTGTAGCATCAGCACGGCAATCCTCCCAACTGGACAACTCAATATACAAAGCGACCTTTGAACAGATCTACGCAATGGGATTTATTGTCGGATTAAACGATGGAGATTGTACCGCACAACAATTTTTCAAGCATGCAAAACAAACGGCGGGTATGACACCCCAAGAAATTTTAACCGAGAACTACCAAAACGACCTTCCGGAAATGGACACTTTCGGTCTAATTAAACAAATACATGATCCTCAAGAATTTTATGATTTAATAACTGGCGATCAAAAGGATTTCGGATTCTATTTTATGCTGAAAGGATATGAAGCTGCAATCCGCGTGTTAGGATGTGATGACTTAATCCGAAAGAAATACAATAACAACCAACAAAGAATAGTTCAAAAATGCCGCGAATTATACTCCACAGCGTATTCTTCGTCTTGTAAAGAATAAACTTAACGTACTGCATAATTACTAACTTGCATTATTATGGGACTAATTGTATCTATAACTTTAGTATTAGGCCTCATATTTTATTGGGAAGGCCGCCGATTATATAAAGAGACTGAAGAACATTCGAAACTACAAAGAATTGCAATCACGATAAAATTGGGAGGCATAAGCTATCTCAAATCACTCTTTATGCTTGCATGCCTAATAGCACCCGCTGTTATTATGTACTTAATAGGAGATGCTATTAAAGACCTTTATGATTTTTCAAAAGATTTCAAGGAAAACCCCTCTTTAACGGACCTTATCGACTCAATCAATCATCTACTTCTCTCTATTGGGGCAGGACTCGCCATTGGAATAGCCGTAACTGCTTTTTGTTTAGGATTGTTAATCATCTATCGCACCCGAAAATTGGAGAAAGACGAATAAATTAACCTTCCATGGAAGAAACCACACCAACCTTTATACAGGAATATTTCGGTGAATACGGTATTATGGGGTCAATTATCGTGATTCTGTTGTTCATCATAGGATTTTTGTACTTAAGACAGAAATATCCAAAAATGACTTTAACAAAAGAAGCCCCGGAAGAAACCCCTGCCGAAGAACCGGAACCAGAACCTCTTTTGATTCATTGCCCGGCTTGCGGCACTGAAGTTTCCCGCTATGCTCCGGCATGCCTTAAATGCGGACATCCGATATGCCCGACCGAATCAACACACAATGAAACCATTATCAATGTCCAACCGGAGAAGAAAGAAGACCGAGGCGGTTGTTTATGGTCTTTATTGGGACTAATCGTGCTAATAGTGGCTTCTATCTTCTTTAATTTCATCGGCTATTTCATTGCGCTCATTATTTTAGCTCTTTGCAGGGTATTCAGTGCAGGTGAGGCTATTTTTCTATTTATCGTAGGCTTAATTCTCACATTATTACTACCCATTCTCGGAATCATATCTTTAGGAGCATTATTTTTATCATAAAGAAATTAACGAACCTTAAACAAACAATCATGAAAAAAATTATTTTAATCCTTGTGGGGCTGGCATTGTGCCTCACTGTAGCAGCGCAAGAAAAGGCAAAAACTACGAATGTGCAGGGATATGCTTTGGCAATTGACAATGCGTTTTATTCTTTCAAAGAAAGTACGAAAGCAATCACCGATCAAAATTCTCGGAGGGGATTCGATATGCAGTTCTTCTTCACCCAAAAAGCAGATTATCCTATTATGGGAATAGCCAACATTGCTGGAGCAGGTATGCTTTTCACTGTCCGAAATACGAAGATCGCAAAGGAATATTCAGCAAATAGCACTGTCGTATTAGAATGTATTGGTTTGGACAACACGAGCCCGTTTAATATTATATTTGACTTCGGAGACAGTGCCGAAGATTTCTGTTATCCATGGAGCTTCACGCTGAAAGCTTCTGATATGATGGTAACAGCAAGTTTCCGAGACAAAGATGGAATAAAACTGGTTTCAGAAGACCCCGACTATAAAGAAGTATTTAAGGTATTGCAAGCCAAATACAAAGAACATTACAATATTAAATAATCTTGCATAATTCATCATAATTTTCCCTTCGTATATAATTTCGGTCTCGGATAAAGCACATAGTTATAAGTTGTTATCCAAATCCTTTCCGAATCTTTATCCCGACCATTCTTAGTTGTCCCGACCTGCCGCAACCCGGCAGGTCGCTTTGTTAAATCCCGACAGAAGATACTGCGACGCGATTTCGGCCCATGTAGTCGCACTCTCGATAAAATTCATTAACCGCCTGTTTCGAGCCAATGTATAGGGCTTAAATAAGCAAGCCGCAATGATGGTCTCCAGTACATAGCGGCTGAATTGACCTGCGTATTCACAGCCGGAATGTATTACCCCCAAAAACAAAATCACATGAAAAACAAAGAAGAAATCAGGCTCTACCTCGACACCCAATTCAGCGCATCGGAAGACGACATGGTGCAAATCGTCCGGAACGATTTCGACCGCATTTTGAATAGCGCGGCATCTTGCGCCCTAATTACGGTCGAGGGTACAATGCCCATCTTGGCGGAACAACTCCGCACCGAATTGGAAGCCCGGCACATCGAAGCCGACCTCGACGTGATTGTAAAAGTAAGCTATCATCCTGTATCGGAGATTAGTTTCGACGACCTATGCAGCCTCTTAACCGTCATCCACGAATTTGCCCCGCAGGTAAATATCGTCTGGGGTTGCGGCACGGATGCAAAACTGGCTGAAACCGACATTTCGATTCTGTTGCTGATCGGGACATCGGCGGAGTAAAATTTGCATGACCTGCCAAAACATATTGGCAGGTCATTTTTCATTGCACCATAAGGTAATTTATAGCTAAAAAGAACAAAATATCTAACTTATTATTCAGTTGCAAAAAAACTTTCAGTTTGGCATATCCTCAATTCTATTTAAATTTTTCAATTCTTCCGGCACAATAATATTCATCTTAAAAGCATTAATATTCGAATGATTACAATATTTATCATAAAGATTTTTGATTACAAAAAGATCAAAAACTCCCAATATAAATGCCCCAATTAATGATATTGACTTCTTTTGGAGAAAACAATCTATTCCTTCGGTAGATGGCAATACTAAATAGCAAGCAAGACACACCAATAAAATAACAGTTATTCCACCAACCCAATACCATGTTTTCAAACGCCATTTACAAATTTGTTTCTTTATATAGTCATTTCTATCCCGTTCTCTATTCTCATTTATTAATTTAAACCGTTTACGCTTCTCGACTTCAATATCAGACGGTTTCGATGACAGTCGTTCTAATTTTTTCAAAACATCTTCAAACCGAGCAATGCGCTTATCATCCTCTTGTTTTTGTTTGTCAGCCTCTTCTTTCAATTTTTGAACAAACTGTTTACTATCTGACTCTGCAATTTCATTTAATTCCTCAATATTTTTGAGTTGATGAGTTGTAATACGTGTCGCAATCCGCAGAATGTCTTTGTCTGATATTGAGGCATCTTTGTATTTCTGAATATTATCATCCAACTCTTTTATAATGGATGCTTGCGGTAAAGATGAATTTAGAGTACATGATATCAAAGCATTCAAATTCGTATCAACAACGCCATCTGTCAAATCGCCATTTCCAATATCTGGTTTAATAAACCATAACACACATAATAATTCGTCAGCTCTAATTATTTCTGGCTGATACCCTCTTAACTTATAGCCTACATAATCTGAGTTATCATGATTTATAGCATTATTTACAAACCAACAATTTACATCCTCAAAATGTTTTATTTTCTTTTTACCACGCTTCTCTCGCACATAATACAATGCCATAATATCGTGTAATGCTGCAAAATCAGTATTTCTGATCTTCTTAAATTCTGCATATTCCGTACTACTTTTAGCCAAATTCTGATATTTAACAGTGTATGGAATTTGAAGAATACTATATTCATCAACTAAAATATTCTCCAGATTATCAGCAATTCGCTCTAAGTCATTTCTATTAAGGTTGCGGCGTTCACATGCTTTATAAATATCTTCTGGATTAATGAGTTTAGGAAGAAACGATTTATCAAAATATTCGGCTTTTTTCAATAATAAATCTGTCGTTTCTTTGATTGTTTCTTTCAAAACACGCAAGGAATACCCGAAACTTGATGCTATTTTCAATAATTGTCGGCAAGTAGTAGTAGACTCTGGAGTATTAAGATCAAGTAAACTAACTATAAAATTCGTGTCTAATAAAAGCTCTACATCAGACATCATTTTATCTTGGGGTTCATATTCAGAAAGATAGCAAGATAAAATAGAGCCTAAATAAATTTTTCGAATTACCTCGTAGCAACCGGGGATATTTCTGAAATATTCCACAAATTGGGCCTCTATAGAAAATTTACTCCCATTTACACTATAATCTCGATTTGCAAGATAATTCGATATTTTGAGTTTATTCAGATTTACAAAATCAAATATTGTATTGTATGAATCTTTTTTAACATCATTAATATCGCAAAACTGCTTAAACATCGTTTGCACCAATTCGACTTGTTGACGATTGGTTTCATAGATATCATTAAACTCTTCAAATGAATAATTCTTAATCCAAAAACTACCATCTCGATATACTTGTAGTTTTAGTTCTTCAGAAGTATTGATTTCTTGTCCGATTTTTAATAAAATCTTTTCTAAAACAGCAGGAGGAAAATCCAAACCAAAGTATTGGCAAATCCACGTAGATATTTCAGTTATAGACGCGCCTTTATAAACACCAGATTGAGTTATTAATTTATATAACGCATATTT
Source organism: Alistipes sp. i18-0019-D1 (assembly GCF_042852885.1). Taxonomy (NCBI): domain Bacteria; kingdom Pseudomonadati; phylum Bacteroidota; class Bacteroidia; order Bacteroidales; family Rikenellaceae; genus Alistipes; species Alistipes sp. i18-0019-D1. The sequence goes on along the minus strand of NZ_AP031424.1, from coordinate 2,216,739 downwards.
TACTATCGGGACAAATATCTCAACAGAGCTATTCACAAAATTGCCCGAATTCCGGATTTGAGCCAAAAGACTATAAGTAATAACCTTGCTTGCTTCCATAATACAAAAGAATTTTCCTCTAAAATATTAAATTTAATGCGAACAACAAAGAGTTAGAGGATGAAACTACTATAATACCAAGTTTTTACTGATAAAATTCCAATCATTTCGGTTTATTTGTTGATGACAAGCGTTATATGAAACACTAATAGGAGCTACTGCGACGCAATTACAGCTCATATAGCCACAAACCTGATAAAATTCATTATCCGCCTGTTCGGAGCGACTATATAGGCCCAAGCACAGCAACTAACCAACAGCCAAATACTTAACGACTGAGATTGAAATTTTTCGAATAGCGACCATTTATGTACCACTTGTGTACCACCGCCATTTTTCGGACTATATACCACAAAAGAAAAATCCTCGATATTCGATTGAATATCAAGGATTTTTCATCAGTCGGGGTGACTGGATTCGAACCAGCGACCACACGCCCCCCAGACGTGTACTCTAAAACAGAGTACAGCACTTATTTTCAACGCATTATCCTTTTATCAAACGTGGCGGTTGACTTCTCGGTTGATTTAACAGTCAAAGGTTAAACATTAGTGAACTATTGATGATAAGCTATCTTCTTTTGCATATTTGCAGTCAAAGGAAAAACGCCGCATTTTTTCGGCCCTCTTTCCCTATTCTTTAAGATACGACGCAATTTAACTCCAAACAAATTGCAGTTATTTCAAATCTTTGGCTTTAATGCGCACGACCTTTCCGTCACGCACGACCACCAATTCGCCGTCCTCTTTCTTGGTTTTCTCAATCAGACGCTTTCGGGCAAGTAGAATCCCTGCATTGATTTTCTCCTGCATTTGTTTTATTTCAACCTCGCTCATAATCCGAAATCATTTTATAGGATAACGCATCTTCGACATGGATTGTTATATCTTTTTCACCCGATGCAATGATTTTAATTTCTGCGTCTGCCGAACTATTATCGTATATCGCCCAGAAATTACAAATCGGCGTGTAGAGTGTTATAAGGTTCTTAATGCCGTTTGCATAACGACGGCGAATGACATCCGACGGGATATTGTGCCCGCCCTCGCTTACTCGTGTCGCTACACGCTCAATAGCTTGTTCGGGCGTAGGTAGCCAAAAATAGAGTAAAGTTACAAAGTAGCCTTTTGCCTGCGCTCGCTCCACAAACTTTACATAGGAACGAGTTGCCAACGTCGTTTCAAATGCAAAATCCGCACCTTCGGCAAGCAAATCATCCATTCGTCGCAACATTAGCCGTCCTGCTTCGATTGCCACACTTTCGGGATTGAACGGCGACAACCCCTTTGCTATTTCGTCGGCATTGACGAACTCTTTACATCCCAGCATTTCGGGTAACACGGTATAGGATGCAGTCGTTTTCCCTGCACCGTTACAACCTGCTATGATATAAAGTTTCGCCATATCCTTTTGACAAAGATAGCTATTTTCGTGCTATCTCCCATTTTTCAACTGGATAAAAAATCAGACCAACTTTTTCAAAGGGTCTATTATAAGCCCCCTTGTCAAAGTCGGTCTTCCTAACTTGTGGAGAAAAACGCGCGGGAAAATTTCCCCTCCTGCCGCTTTTCTGTTTTTACCAATTTTCAGTAGCTTTTGTTGTTTGGTCTATATTGATAATTCGGCTGGTAAATAGAATTGATCAACATTTGTTAAGGGAATAATTTTAGTTTGAGAATGATAATCTGATAGAACGGGTCTAATATTCTGAATTAAATTTTCTGCATTGGGATCTTGAATATAAATCGTCCTTAAATTTTTCATAGCATCAAATAATGTTCGATCTATATTTCTGTTGAAAAAAGGAAATGTATACCCAATTACCACTAATGAAACAGCGTCTTGGGTATTCCCTTCCAAATTAAGCCAATATTGTTTATTTTTTTCAGAATCATCTTCCCACGCAAAGGACAATTTACAAGAATTATTATCTTTATTTAAATTTATGACATAATAATTTAATAATTCAATCAAAATAGATTCGGTTAGTTCCTGATCTGCGCCTTTTCCGCAAAATGCCCCTAATGACCTCATTTCTCGAAATGTTGCAGAACCATTTATTTTGAATATGCTGGGATTGAAAAATGGAGGGATACTATCTCCTCTACTTAGTAGTCTCAAATTTGTAATCAAATCTTTATCCAACTTATCATCTAAATATTCTTTATACGCGATCTCAAATTGACTGTCATAATTCCATGTAACAATACGAATTTCGTCAGGAATGGTCAGTTGCGAGGTTAATATGTTGGCAAGAAATGTATCATACCGATTATCTGGTTTATTGATTATCTGTTCAATGATGAAATATAGAGCCAATAAACATTCGACTTTTTTATAAAGTTCAAATTCTTTTTTGAGCCAAAGTTTTTTTGCGAAAGTATCTATTGTGGCATGAGAGGCACATTCTTCTTGTAACCATTTCAAATCTTTGATAAACATCTCTCGTGCCGATGTAACTCCCATGCCGCCAAATTGACCGAGAGGAAGGATAGTCTTTTCAGACAATTCTGCGAGTTGAATGGTTTCCAATTTTTTGATTATGTAACCTATTCTCTCTGGTATTTCTGTAACAATAGGTAGTCCTTCTGTAATTTTATATGCAAGAGCAGCTGGATTAATAAATGTAATTCTGCCATGATTTTTATCTGCTTCTATTTCTTCGGCTCTACTTATTCGTTTGCCGAAACTTGCACCTGCACCTAATAAATAAACAACTTTACTCATAAATTTAGTAGTTTTATCTATCTAAATTATGAAAAATTTTGTCGATCATCAAAATTATATGAACTGCTCCAAATACTTTTCATTAAACCCAACTAACGGGAATTTGAAATCTTTTTGCGTTCCGTCCGTTGCCGTATATGTAAAGCTAACGGCGTCACTTTTGTTGTGAACGGCAAACAAGTTTACGCTCTCTGCGGAATTTGAAAACTCAATAACGTTAGGCATGATTAGCGTTATATCTCCGTGTATATCGTCCAACGGACAAGACATTGAAACTATCGGCTTCCCTCGTCTTTGGAATGTCATTTTTACGGGTTGCTGCTGGTCGATGTCCAATGCAAAGAAATAGTAAAAGGTAAACGGGACGGTTTCATCTTCTTTTCTCCCGACGAATAGGCAAACTCCGTCATAATCATCATAGGATACGGATTTGGCAATATAGGATATTTGGTTGTCGTCCCGTTTCTCCTTGCCTGCTTTTCATTCTGTTTTTGGTGTTTTTCTTTTCATTTTAGCTAAAATTTATATTATTAAATAAATCTCTGATTATGACATAAATATACGAAAAATTTATGAGATATGCAAGTAAAAAAGAAAGGACAAACTTGTGCAGAGGGTCTATAAGTTAACCCTTTTGCACAAGTCTGTCCCTCTGACTATTTTGTTTAGTAAATCAGTTCATAAGAAACCGACCCGCAATCTATTCTTGCAACAGTGCCATCGTCATTTAATGTGTAAACGCCAAAATCATCGCTTTCCGATTCTGACTCACCTGAATAGGTGATATTAGCCTTATTAGGTAATTTAGCACTTTGCCTGCCATAGAATCCCAACAAATCAAGTGGTTCAAGTACGTCTATATATCCTCCATCAATATAAAATAGGTCAATATTAATGGGTGTGGCTGTTTGGGAATAAGAGTATTTTACCGTCGTTATGTCAGTGCCATCTTCATAATAATCGGTGAGTTTGGATTCTACAAGGTTTCCGTCTCTCCATGTACATTCGCTCACTCTTACCCGAGATTCATTATAACTATAACGTTGTTCAATACGTTGTAAATAACCGTTTTTATCATATTCAAGTGTGTAATAAATTGCCCCGTCCTTTTCATCATTGTCCTCTGTGACTTCTGTTACATAACCGTATGAATTCAATTTACATGTATAAGTCCTGTCGCTACCTTTTACAGTTAACGAATTTCCATTGTAGGTAAATTCATAAGAATCATTTCTCAAACCGTCTATTTTTTTAACACGATTCTCGGAATCATAGGTTATAGTGGTTGTCCATGATTCGTCCCATTCAGCACGAAAGACTATCTGTTTAACCCATTTTTCGGGAGTAGGCGCTTTCCCGCCATTGTCATCATCATCGGAGCAAGCCGAGAAAGAAACTGCCGCAAACATAGCAGCCACGATAAGAAACAACTTTTTCATAATTGAATAAGTTTAGGTTGTCGCTCCAGCACCACCGCGACGGTTAATGTTTTTGATTTAAGTAAACAGAAAGCGTGGTGCCGAAAACTTACTTAAACTTGCAGGTCGTAGGAAACCTTGGTAGATAAATAAGCAACAGCCCCACGCCTATACCCACGAATGGATATGACGCGAGAAGATGTTGACCTATTCTCTCTACCTTTCCGAATTTCCTACGTTCGCAAGTTGAGAACAAGTTACACTTTCCGTGTTTGTCGTATGTGCCACAAAGATAGACAAGACAAACTAAAAAGCAAAACATCTTTCCGATTTCTCGGAACTGTTGCAGATTGAATTATAAAGAACAAGCCGACATATTCCCTCAAATCGGGAGTTGCAAATTATTCCAACCCTCAATTATTGAGAATATGCCAGCACGAAAACGAAAATTAGGGGTAGTAAAATCTTGTAGAGATTACAATACCCCTAATTTCTGTAATTTATGCGTTCCAATAAAAGAAATACGGTTGTAGTTTTACTCTCCTGCAATTTTCCGTATCACGCTGTCCATACAGATAGACTGTCCGCTGGCTAATCGTCCCCACCAACAGCAACCGTATTCGTCGATAATAATCTCTCCCTCCCGTTTCAGTCGTTCGGCCAGCCATGAATCAATCAGCCACCATTCCATAACATCGCCCACAAAGGGATAGATATATTCTTCGGGTAGCAAATTCTTGTTGAGCATTTCATCCACGACTGCGGTTTGATTTGTCAGTATGCAGTTCTCCACCAATAGCTGTGCTGTCATTGGATTCCTTGTTGTGCGGCTATGTTACGAAGCCATTGATTAGCAAAGGTTGTGTGGCTGGCCTGCAAGCGAGGATTCAACGCTATTCCATCTTCCGACCATCTGACGCTCTTTTCCTCGATACCGCAATAGTCATTACGATAGTAGTACGGGATAAATTGCTGAGTTTCATTGTGCAGGGCAAAGAGCATTTCGGGGTCTCGCATGGCATCGCCGTTTTGCTGTCCGTAATGAGCCAGCGAAAAGAAGTCGTACTGGTCGATACGGCCGATTAGTTCAAGATGGACGGGCATATAAGTACCGTCCGAGTTGTCAATTTTGGTTGTCTGTAAAGCTAACATGCTGCGGAAAATCCCCGCGGCTCTCCTGTCGAGTGTTTTCATTGATAAAACGGTTTTACATTTGACAAGGGAGAGGGGGCTTTAGTATAGAGTAGGCGTGTGTGTAGGGGAGATAGATTGCAGAATTTGGCGGATTGATTTTTGATTCTGCTCGTCATGGACAATACTTTCTGCTCGCAAATAAAATAAAATAAGCAGAATATGCATATATTTGTGAGCAGAATCAAAAGTACAACTATGGCAGACGATCGGCTGGATATTATTAGGAGGTATGTGACAACACATCCGCAATGTTCCTCTACGGAGATTTTCGAGGGTATTGGTCAAACCGTAGCTTATGCTACTGTGCGTCGCGATTTGGCAAAACTGCTTGCGGACGATGTGTTGCTCGTCACAGGAAAAGGTAAGGCGAGCCGTTATGCACTGTCCCCAGCCTATGCACTGTTTCAACCTGTCGATTTGGATGGCTATTTCAGTCAGGAAATTGATGAACGGCAAATCAACGAAACCTATAACTTCGATTTAATCGAATCGACACTTGCCGTCGCTTCGCTGTTTACGAAGAATGAAATCGAGCGCCTCGATGGTCTGCAACATATGTTTGCCGAGAATATCTCGAAATTGTCTGCGGCACAATACCGTAAGGAAATGGAACGTCTTGGGGTGGATTTAAGTTGGAAGTCCTCTCAAATCGAAGGTAACACCTATTCCCTGTTGGAAACCGAACGTCTGTTGCTGGAAAAAGAGACGGCGGCAGGAAAAAGCAAGGATGAGGCGGTGATGCTGCTCAACCACAAAGATGCTTTGGATTTCATCCTCGATAATCCCGACTATCTGTCCGAGCTGACTGTGACAAAGATCGAAACGATCCACTCGATTCTTGTCAAGGAACTGGCTGTCGATCGCAATATCCGTATACGGCGCGTAGGCATCACGGGGACGAATTACCGTCCTTTGGACAATGAGTTTCAGATTCGTGAAGCGCTGGAACAAATGTGCCAAGTCGTAAACAGGAAAGAAAACGTATTTGAGAAAGCATTGCTTATTCTGTTGTTAATTTCCTATATTCAGCCATTCGACGACGGCAACAAGCGCACGGCACGTATCGTCAGCAATGCCTTGTTGATTGCCAACAACTATTGCCCTCTGTCGTTCCGCACCGTGGACTCTATTGATTATAAAAAGGCCATGCTCCTCTTTTATGAACAGAACAATCTATCCGCTTTCAAACAGATTTTCATCGAGCAGTTCGCGTTTGCCGTAAAAACCTATTTTTGAAATCATCCCTCTTCATAGGAAACTCCAATCCGCTGTCATTGTGGGTTGGAGTTTGTATTTTTTGTCTTTTGAGGATAAGCGCCTACGGCGCGTATGTAAAGAGAGAAATTGGAGTGACGCAATTTTCAAGGGGTATATAAATAAGAAATTCCAAAAATATGTCACCCTCTCATATTAAATGAAAAAGCCCTCGTGCGTAAGCACGGGGGCCGTATATCTAAAATGCAAAACCGCTGAAATCGTCCTTAAACTGTTTTGCGTGTTGGGCTCGTTCCGTAACGGTTTTATACTGTTTCTGCATATCGAGAACTTTTATAAAGTAAGGTAACGATACCTTTTCGGGTAAGGTTTTGCACCGTTCGTTCAGTTGATAGGTAATTGTTATCGGTTCCGATGCAGATAAATTTATCGAATTGTATTTTGTGAGCAGTACCGACATTGCCCGCTTATCCCAATTGGGCGGTGTTATGCTCTTTGATTTGCAGAAATTGCATATCTCTTTATAAATCCCTGCGGCGGTCTTTCTGACTGCTGAATTGATAAAACAACCTGCCGTCAGTTCATAGCCTTTCTCTATGGCTTTAATAAGTCCTAATCGCCTACATTCATTTAATAATGCAGTTGTTGTATTACGGGACAATCCGACAGCCTTTGCAATCTGGCTGTTGCTTCATTGAACGGTATCGGTATTATTAAGGCATATTGCCTTTAATAGCAGCAGAAATCCTGCAATCTTGGCGGGATAGTTCTTTTTAAAGAAGCAGTTGTCCAAAAAGAAATAATCTTTGTTCGCTGGCTTTATATAGTAGGAATTTCGCTTTATAAAACCTCTGTCTGCATCTTCTTTAATGATTGTGTGAACGGTCAGTCAGCCTGCATCCTTTAAGCGTTTAATGCTCCGTCTGATTGTTCGTTCATCCAATCCCGTCAGTAAGGATAGCTTTTCCTCGGTTACATGAGATATGTTGGTCTTGTGGTTGGAGCAACATTTAATGACGGCTCACACATAAACATCGACGGGTTTACTGTTTCCCGTCTGAAAGGTCACGATTGATTTGGGGATTACGGTATAATTCATCGTTAGCAATGGAATTTGTGTTATTGGTAAATATAATCTCTTTTAGATGCAATAGTTTCCGAAAACAGGCAATGCCGTAATGCTCTTTGGCCTGCTTGCGGTTATCGAATCACTTGCGGTCTTTGATGTGGTAATACATGGTCTGAAAGACTTTAATAGGTTATGTATAAGTAGGTAGTGTATATATAGGACACTTTTGAGCAGTTTGCACAGGACAGATTTGAGCAACTCTCTATCCCGTCATTCGGAAACCTACTCTATCTCTTGATCCGTATCTTCCATAATTTTTGATTCTGGATTGATCGTATTAAAGGAAATATCCGTTTCGTACTCAAAAAATATGGAAATAGGAAGCAAAGACAAGGGCAGCATTATTACTGTCCTTATCTGCCTTGTAAACTTATTTTTCTATGGAAGCAAAAAGAATTTTCCGATCTCGGATTTGCTATCACAAATATAGTAAAAATATTTAATAAATACAACTTTAAGTGCAGATGATTCAGCGGAAATTTTCTATCTTTGTTTATCCTCAAATTCCAAGACTATGGCTGTTATCTCTGTTCCCGTTTGTATCATTCGAAAAACTTATCCTTATCTTGAACGATTCTACGGGTTTTCTTATCGGTATATCCAACGGTATATCGAATCTACTTGTAGCGTGGATGATGATAATCGGATGAATCTTCTCCCGAAATTCTGGATGTACCAGAACTTGGATAGGTTCCCCGATGATTTCGGAATTATATTCGACCTCCCGTATTACAAAAATGTGGAGGCATTACAAGAACAACACGATTTTTTAGCAAAGCATGAGTTGATCTTTCACACACTTCTGCTCGCTCCGTTGATGAGTTCGGTTTTTCATCCATATACAGATGAGGACAATTTCGTTTTACAAGATGAGGCAGAACGGCAGGAGGTATTACGGGTATATGAGTTTTTACAGCAGATGCAGAAAGACGGCTTCGACCCATCCAAAAAATATTTGCTTTCTTATGGTGGAACGTCGAGTGTTCAGATTCCGAATACTTGTAACTGGTTACTGCGAATGATTGAGAAAGAATATCGCAGTCATTATGACGCTTTGGGCAATCCGCCTCGTCACTCCCAATCCAGAGAAGGCAATCCACCCAAGCGTCGGCCGACCTTTGCCAGCTTTCTCGGATACAACACTCTCCTGTTCCTCCGAGACTATCTCCGCATCAGACCTACTGTCCCGCAGGGGTTGTGCCAAGTCATTAGTGATTACCTGACAGCCTGCTCTGACATCGTGTCAAAACAGGACTTGTCGTATAAAAACACATATGATATGCTCCAAAACTGCAAAAAGACCTATGGAATGTCTTCAATACCTATTTCATGGGTGAAGGAATAGTATGTGTTTTTAATATCCTTGCCTGACAAAAACACATAAACACCTGAAAATCACATTGGTATAAAATTCGCAGCATTCAGGGTAAATTCATTAAAAAAAATGAAGAAACAAAAAGAACTCACTCTGGATGCTGCACAAGGTGCTGGCACGATGAGCGCCCCCGAGAGCGAAATCTCGAACATTGCAACCGTTACCATCGACAAGCTCAACGACAAAGATGAGGTGGTGGAAACCGAGGAACTCAAATTTGAAGTTGTCGATGAAAGCACTAAAAATTGGCAGCACACATTCTGGAATCTCATGTGGCTTGCCAGCAGAACCAAGCCAGCTCCGACCACAACGTGGTCGAATGAGGAGAAAGCCGAGGCCATCATGGCCTATGCCGAAGACCTCTATGCCGACCCGACGCTGTGCCTGCGACACCTCGTATGGACAGCCGACCGTCTTCGTCAGGTCGAAGGCTTCGACGCCTACTGTTCAAGGCTCGGGCTGAATCCCGACTGTGTAGCCCAGCACATCGTCTTCGACGGCTATTACAATGTGCAGGCAGTCATCAAACTTGGGGTAGAGGAGGCCTACGGGGCGTATATCGCCTTGTTCTCCCTGCCAATCGTAACTTTCGATCGAGAGTAACGGGACGCAACAATTCTTTCAATTCATATCTTTTAGAGGGGACTATCCATTACTGGATAGCCCCCTCAATCATTCATAGCAAGTTCTGCATCGCCGCATCTATCTGCGAGTTCTCGAAGCTATCAAGGTAGATTTGAGTGGTTTTCAGACTATGATGCCCCAACGCCTCGGATATGATGCCGATATTTACACCCGATTTCTTCAGCACGGTAGCGAAACTATGGCGGGCTACATAAGTCGTCACCTCTCCCGAAATATTCAATCTGCGGGCTAATTGGCGCAATTCGGCATTGACTTGATGACAGACTTTATGCACCCGATTCCGTTTCTGCATCGGCGTTGTATGCCTGCACGAATCGAGTATCGGAAACAGATAGCCCGACCGTTCGCAGATTTCGGCATAGCTGTCTACAATCCGCATCGCCCTTTCCGACAGCGGAACATGGATTGCTCCGTGCGTTTTCTGACGATTGTATGACAATCGCCCGTCCACGATATTATCGGGTGTCAGATTCGCCACATCGACGAACGAGATTCCCCCGCACAAATAAGAGAATGTAAAAACGCTTTGTGCTAATCGGCAAGAATCGCTCTCCGCCGTACAATCCGCCTCGACGATTTTCATTACATCCGCCTTGCTCAACGCTCGTTTCGGTGTACGGGTATTGAATTTGCTAATCTTATAGTCGGTAAATGGATTCTTCTCACGGGCAACGGCTTTCAGCTTAATCGCCCGATTGAACACGGCCCGCAAAGTACGCATTTGAAAACTCATCGACGTATCTTTATTCCCCCGCGCCCGCATCCACTCCTCGAATTTTTCCAGATAATCGGCGTCGATGCGGCTGAACGTGAAATTAAGCGGTTTGTCCCGATTAAAGGATTTCAGCACGTTGTAGGAGTTCAGATAGGCATAGGCATTGCCAACACTCCCCCGTTCTTTCAACTCGGCAATAATCGCTTTGTAGACCTCCTCGACGGTCTGCGCCTTGATGCGTTCCTTTTGTTCGGCTACAATCGTCTGCGGGGTAAATTCTTCCTCGTTGATTTCTTTCGTCAGAATCTTGCCGTTGTATTCGGTTTCGTATTTCAGTACGATTTGACGAATCAACTGCCGATTCGGACAGTTGGGTTTGGGTTGGTTGGCGTCGAAATTCCAGAATTTAGGATCGACCGACACGCCCAGACTTTTCATCGTGCGGCGGCCCTCTTTGGAAATGCGGAGCATCAGCGGGGATTCTCCGTTTGCAAGTACCTTGTACCTGTAACAAACGACAGAAACAGATGTTTTCATCGGATTCGGTTGACTTCTTGGTTGACTTTTTCGCGTCAACCGTGGCGTCAACCGCCCATTTTCGGCAGGTGCGGATAAAAAAGAAAAGCACCGATAATTGTTGAATTATCAGTGCTTTTCCATCAGTCGGGGTGACTGGATTCGAACCAGCGACCACACGCCCCCCAGACGTGTACTCTAACCGGACTGAGCTACGCCCCGATTCCTTCGTCAAAAGGTCAAAACCCTTCGCTTTGGGACTGCAAATATAGTCTTTTTTTCAAAAACAAACACATTTCCGCAGGATTTTTTTCTATTTTTGCGGAAATGAAACGATTTTCACGCCTTCTGCTAACCTTTTCCGCGGCCCTCGCATCAGCCTGCGGAGGCCCTTCGAGGCCTGTTTTGAGCGATTTCACAACCGAGATTTACACCCCGGCCCACGCATCGGGCTTCTACATCCGCGGAAACGAAAAGGACGCCTCGACGCTCGTCACGATCCGCAACCCGTGGCAGGGCGGCAGCCAGATCGAACAGCACCTGCTGATCCTGCGCGACGATGCCAAAGCACCCGCCGACTTCGCCGGACAAGCCGTAAAAGCCCCCGTGCGCCACGTGGTGTGCATGTCGTCGAGCCACGTGGCGATGTTCGACGCCATCGGTCAGGTCCGGCGCGTTTCGGGAGTTTCGGGCATCGACTACATCTCGAATCCCTACGTCCGGGAACACCGCCTCTGCGGCGAGGTCCGCGACGTGGGCTACGACACGAACCTCAATTTCGAACTGCTGGCCGCCATGCGCCCCGACCTCATGCTGCTCTACGGCGTGACGGGCGAAAACACCGTCGTCACGGGCAAACTCCGCGAACTGGGCATTCCCTATGTATATATCGGCGACTACGTGGAGGAATCTCCGCTGGGCAAGGCCGAATGGCTGGTCCTCGCGGCCGAGCTTTGCGACCTGCGCGCGGCCGGTGCCGACACGCTGCAACGGATCGCCCGGGACTACCAGTCCCTGAAAGCACACCCCGCCCCGGATGCGCCGCGCCCGAAAGTGATGCTCAACACCCCCTACCGCGACACCTGGTTCCTGCCCTCCACACAGAACTACATGATCCGCCTGATCGAGGATGCCGGCGGGGAATACGTCTACACGAAAAACGATTCGGACACGTCGGTGGCCGTCGACATGGAGGAGGCCTACCTGCTGGCCAACGCCGCCGATTTTTGGCTCAACGTCGGCGCCTGCAACACGCTGGCGGAACTGACGGCCCAGAACCCGAAATTTTCCGGCATTCCGGTCGTACGCAAACGGAACGTCTATAACAACAACCGCCGCCAAACCCCGGCCGGAGGCTCCGACTTCTGGGAATCGGGCGTCGTGCACCCCGACCTCGTGCTGCGCGACCTGCGGGCGATCTTCTCGGGCGACAGCGTCCCGACCTGCTATTACAAACGCCTCGAATAAGATGAAAACCGCCGCCATTCTCCTCCTTTCGCTCTACGGCTTCGTCGACGTCCGTTACGAAATCTCGCTCAAATTCCGGTACCGCTAAATGACAGCACGCAGAACCACGTTCCTCTTCACGGCGCTCGGGCTGCTCACCGCGGCGCTTTTCATCGCCGACCTCGCCGTGGGATCGGTCGCCGTGCCGCTCGGCGACGTCTGGGCGGCGCTCACGGGCGGCGCGTGCGACCCTGCCGTCAGCGACATCATCCTCAAGATCCGGCTTCTGAAAGCCGTCACGGCCCTGTTCGCCGGCGCGGCCCTCGCTGCCGGCGGCCTCGAAATGCAGACCCTTTTCCGCAACCCGCTGGCCGGCCCCTACGTGCTGGGCATCAGTTCGGGCGCAGGACTCGGCGTCGCGCTGTTCCTGCTGGGCGCCCCCCTGCTGGGCGTCGCGGGACATTCGTTCGTCCGGTCGCTGGGCGTGGCCGGAGCGGCGTGGCTCGGCTCGGCGCTCGTGCTGGCCGTCGTGATGGCGGTCAGCCGCCGCATCAAGGACATCATGGTCATCCTCATCCTCGGCATGATGCTCGGTTCGGGCATCAGCTCGGTGGTCGAAATCCTCCAATACCTGTCGAGCGAGGCGGCCCTCAAATCGTTCGTCATCTGGACCATGGGATCGCTGGGCGACGTCACGGGCAGCCAGCTCGCGCTGCTGCTTCCCGTCGTCACCGCGGGACTGGCGCTCGCCGTCGCCGTCATCAAGCCGCTCAACCTGCTGCTGCTGGGCGAGAACTACGCCCGGACGATGGGACTCAACGTGCAGCGCACGCGCACGCTGATCTTCCTCTCCACGGTCCTGCTCGCGGGCACCGTCACCGCCTTCTGCGGCCCGGTGGGTTTCATCGGGCTGGCCGTGCCGCACCTCGCACGCATGCTTTTCGCCTCGGCCGACCACCGCATCCTGATGCCGGGGTCGATGCTCACGGGCGCGGCCCTGCTGCTGGTCTGCGACCTCGTCTCCAAGAGCCTTGCCCTGCCGATCAACACCATCACGGCCCTGATGGGCATTCCGGTCGTCATCTTCGTCGTCGTCCGCAACCGCAATATCTTCTGACATGAGTATCGCCCTCAACCATATCACGCTCTCCTACGGCAGCCGCACGCTGCTCGCGGATGTCACCGCCGCCTTCGCCCAAGGATCGCTGACCGCGCTGATCGGACGCAACGGCACGGGCAAAAGCACCCTGCTGCGGGCCATTGCAGGCCTCGGGACGACCGTCTCCGGCGACGTGAAACTCTGCGGCCGCCGGCTGGCGTCGCTCACGCCCCACGAGCGGGCCACGACCGTGGGGTTCGTCACCACCGACAAGGTCCGTATTGCCAACCTCGCCTGCGAGGACGTCGTGGCGCTGGGGCGCGCGCCCTACACCAACTGGATCGGTCGCATGCAGGAGGCCGACCGCGCCGTCGTCGAACGTTCGCTCCGCCTGGTGGGGATGTCGGCCTTCGCCCGCAAGACCATGGACCGCATGTCCGACGGCGAGTGCCAGCGGGTGATGATCGCCCGCGTGCTGGCCCAGGACACCCCGGTCATCCTGCTCGACGAACCCACGGCGTTCCTCGACCTTCCGAACCGCTACTCCCTGGCGACGCTGCTCGGGCGGCTGGCCCGTGACGAGGGCAAGTGCATCCTCTTCTCGACGCACGACCTCGACGTGGCGCTCTCGCTCTGCGACTCGGTGGCGCTGATCGACACCCCTTCGCTGCACCACCTCCCTGCGGGGGAGATGGTCGGCAGCGGGCTGATCGAGCGTCTCTTTTCGGGCGAAAACGCCCGCTTCGACCCCGAGACGCGGACCGTACGGCTGCGCTGACAGCGCAAAAACAGCCGTCCGAGGGGCTTCCAACAAAAAAACCGTAATTTTTCCGCATATTTTTTGTACAAGTCACTTTTTTGCTTACCTTTGCACCGCTAAAGTAACCCCGTTCGGGGCATGCGATAGCGGTAAAGGCCCATTCGTCTATCGGTTAGGACGCAAGATTTTCATTCTTGAAAGAGGAGTTCGACTCTCCTATGGGCTACAAACGAAGGGGCCGGGAAAGCAGCGGCAAAGGCGGCGGGAAGGCGCAGCGAGTGAATTTCCGAAGTATCAGCGATCGCCGGCACGACCCCTACGGGTGAAAAACTTTTCGAGGAGCGGACCTTGGGGTCTATCCGAAGGCGGCCAAGGCCGTTTCAAGCCAAACGACTGAAAAAAGTAAAAATAAAATTAACGGATTATGGCAAACCATAAGTCATCGAAGAAGAGAATTCGTCAGACCCTGACGAAGCGTGCTCACAACCGCCTGTTCCACAAGACGGCCCGCAACGCCGTGAAGGCCCTGCGCACGACCACCGAGAAGAGCGCCGCCGAGGCCCTGCTTCCGAAGGTAACCGCCATGCTCGACAAGCTGGCAAAGCACAACATCGTGCACAAGAACAAGGCTGCGAACCTGAAGAGTTCGATCCAGCTGCACGTGAACGCACTCTAAATCTTCGTCCGAGAGAGGGGCCATCCAAAGACAAGGAGGACACACCCCGCACCGAGACTGAAAAGCCGCACCGGAAACGGGCGGCTTTTTCCGTCCCCCCCCCTTCCGGCACGGCGAAAAGCGCTGTCCGGCGAATCCGGATTTCACACAAATCACCCCTGCCGGAGACAACTCCGACAGGGGTGATTTTCATTTCGGGAGACTTCCCGGCCCCTCCGGACCTGCGCCCGCTATCTCAAACCGTCGATCACCGTGGCGATGCGGGAGAAAACCTCCTCCATCGTCCCCGTACCGTTGACCGAGGCGTATTTGCCCTGTGCGGCGTAGTAGTCCGACACGACGGCCGTCTGCTCGCGGTAAACGTCCAGACGCCCGCGAATCACCTCTTCCGAAGCGTCGTCGGCACGCCCCGAGTCCTTGCCGCGCAGCAGGATGCGGCGCACCAGTTCCTCCTCGGGAACGTGAATGTCGATCATTACGTCGACCTGCAGGCCGTGTCTGGCCAGGATTTTGTCGAACTCCTCGGCCTGAACCGTGGTGCGGGGGAAGCCGTCGAAAATGCAGCCGGCGGCGTTCATGTGCTCGGTGACATAGTGTTCGATCATGCCGATTACGATCTCGTCGGGAGCCAGTCGCCCGGCCTTGATGCAGGCTTCCATGCTCTGTCCCAGTTCCGTACCCCGGCGAATCTCGTCGCGGATCACCTCGCCCGTGGAAACGTGATCGATTCCGTAGTGTTCCTTCAGACGCTGGGCCTGCGTGCCTTTGCCGCAACCCGGAGCGCCGAATAAGACGATATTAACCATAACTAACCCTTTTAGTAATTTGGACCGGGCAAAATTACGTTATTTTTTGGGGAAACAAGAGTATTTCGTTAATTTTGTAAAAAATTTTAGATTCATGGACCCAAAAAAGCGCACCGAGATCGCTTCGCTCGGACAATTCGGACTCATCGACCTGCTGACCAGCGGGTTCTCCCCGAAAAACGCCTCGACGCTCAAGGCCGCGGGGGACGATGCCGCGGTGATCGCCCCGGGGCGCGGCGAAGCGGTGCTCTGCACGACCGATTCGTTCTACGAAGGCATCGACTTCGACCTCACGTATTTCCCGCTCAAGCACCTGGGTTACAAGGTCGTGACGGCCGGTGTGAGCGACATCCTGGCCATGAACGCCCTCCCGGCGCAAATCACCGTGTCGCTCGGCGTCTCCTCGAAACTGCCCGTCGAAGCCCTCCAGGACCTCTACGAAGGCATCGCCTTCGCCTGCAAGGAGCAGGAGATCGACCTCGTGGGCGGCGACACGCGCGCCTCGATGACGGGACTGGTCGTCACCGTCACCACGCTGGGCCACGCCGAAAAGGAGAAGGTCGTCTACCGCGGCGGTGCGCAGCAGAACGACCTGATCTGCATCACGGGCAACCTCGGCGCGGCCTACATGGGCCTGCAGCTGCTGGAACGGGAAAAACGGGTGCTCGCCGACGTGGAGAACCCCGAGCCGCAGTTCAAGGGCTACGAATACCTGCTTGAAAAGTACCTCAAGCCGCGTCCCCGCACCGACATCGTCCGGGCGCTGGCCGAGGAGAAAATCCTCCCCACGTCGATGATCGACCTCTCGGACGGCCTGGCGAGCGACCTGATGCAGATCTGCAAGTCGTCCTCGTGCGGCGCGCGCATCTACCTCGAACGCATCCCGATCGCCCGGCAGACCTCTTCGCTGGCCGAGGAGATGCACGCCGATCCGGTCGTGGCGGCGCTGAACGGCGGCGAGGACTACGAACTGCTCTTCACCGTGCCGCTCTCGATGCAGGAACAGATCATGCGGCTGGGTCTGGTGGACGTTATCGGCCACATCACTCCCCAATCCACCGGCGCTTACCTGGTCACGCCCGACGGTTCGGAGATAAAACTCAAGGCGCAGGGGTTCCCCGAGGAATAAACCTACCGTCGTCCGCCGATGGCTACGCCCACCGTCAGTGACAAATGACGGTTCGCCCGCTCCGTACAAACATACCCCAGCGTAACCCGCAGCCGGTTCCAGCACTCGCAGCCAATGCGGGGCATTGCGGCGAACCGGACCTGTCCGTTGAAACGGGCATCGTCGGCTTCCGCTTCGGCAGCCGTCCCCATAATGCCCGCATAGCCCACTCCGACTCCGGCATAGAGTGTCACGGCCCGCGCAACCGGCAGGTTGTAACCGCCGACGGCCATCACGGCGGCGACCGGGAAATGGTCGGACGAACAACTGCTGCGGGGCTGCCTCGAATAGAGCGATGCTTCGATCCGCAGGCCTGCATCGAACGGCCGCCGCCTGAAATTATACCGGCATTCGACCGCCAGGCAAGGTCCCGCCGCAGCGTTCGCATACCCCTTCAGCGAAGAATAGCCAAAAGTCGCACCGACGGCCGCCTCGCCCTCTACACGTCCGGCCCCGGCGCGTTCCTGCGCCTGCAGCCCGCAGGCCGCGGCGACCGCAAAAAACAAAACCGACAATTGCTTTACCATAAGATTCGCTCCCGATAATCGACTTCCAAGATACACAAAATCCGGCAATCGGGCATAAAACCGGGAGGGAATTTTGTTTTTGCAGAATTTATCCCTATCTTTGCGGTCCCTTTGGGGATTTAATTAACTAATTAAAAGCATTATGAACAATTACGAAACCGTTTTCATTGTCACGCCGGTTCTGTCCGATGCACAGGTACAGGAGGTTGCTGACAAATTCCAGGGTGTTATCACCGAGAACGGCGGTCAGATTGTGAACAAGGAGTCGTGGGGCCTTCGCAAGCTCGCCTACCCTATTCAGAAGAAGACCACCGGTTTCTACTTCCTGGTAGAGTTCACGGGCGAAGGCTCGCTCATCAACACGCTCGAGACGCAGTACCGCCGCGACGAGCGCGTGATCCGTTTCTTAACTTTCAAGCAGGACAAATACGCCGTAGAATATTCGGAGAAACGTCGTGCGAAACTTTCTAACAAGCAGGAGGAGTAAACCATGGCACAGGACAACAAAGCACAGTCGGAAATCCGTTACCTGAATCCCGTATCGGTAGACGTCAAAAAGAAAAAGTACTGCCGCTTCAAGAAGCTCGGCATCAAGTACGTAGACTATAAGGACGGCGAGTTCCTCAAGAAGTTCCTCAACGAGCAGGGCAAGATTCTTCCCCGCCGCCTGACGGGTACTTCGCAGAAGTTCCAGAAGAAGGTCGCCCAGGCCGTGAAGCGTGCGCGCCACCTGGCCATCCTGCCCTTCGTAACCGATTGCATGAAATAATTAAAAGGAGGACAAGACCATGGAAGTAATTCTGATCAAAGATATCGAAAACCTGGGCTACGCCAACGACATCGTGAACGTGAAGCCCGGCTACGCCAACAACTACCTGATCCCCCAGGGCTACGCCAAGTCGGCGACTGCCGCCGCCAAGAAGGTCCTCGCCGAGAACCTCAAGCAGCGCGCCCACAAGGACGCCAAGATCCTGGCCGACGCGCAGGCTTTGGCCGAGACCATCGCCAACCTGCCGCTGTCGCTGTCGGTGAAGGCCGAGGAGGGCAAACTCTTCGGTACGGTCACGGCAGCGGACCTTGCCGAGGCGCTGGCCGCCAAGGGCATCACCGTAGACCGCAAGCAGATCAGCGTCGAGGCCATCAAGACCGTCGGCGAGTTCGAGGCTACGGCCCGCCTGCACAAGGAGGTCAAGGCTACGATCAAGTTCTCGGTTTCCGCTGCCGAGTAACTCGAAAGCACACCATACGAAAAGAGCCTCCCTTTCGGGGAGGCTCTTTTTTCGTTGACAGCCCCGTCAATGCGGCCCCGCCGCAGGCGGACCGGCCTGCCGGGGTTTCACCGTGTAGGACCGGAGCACCAGCCCCACCCCGACGAAAATCACCAGCGCAAAGATCACCGTGTCGGCGTGCAGTTTATCCAGCCCCATCCCGACCGAAATGGCGATCGCCAGCACGGGCTGCAAATAGGTGTAGATGCTCGACACGGTGGGCTGTAC
This sequence comes from Alistipes sp. i18-0019-D1, assembly GCF_042852885.1. Lineage (NCBI taxonomy): Bacteria > Pseudomonadati > Bacteroidota > Bacteroidia > Bacteroidales > Rikenellaceae > Alistipes > Alistipes sp. i18-0019-D1. The sequence goes on along the minus strand of NZ_AP031424.1, from coordinate 2,197,728 downwards.
CGTTTTGAGGGCATAGTTGAGCATCAGGTTGGGCACATAGGTCGGGACCATCAGCACGAAAAGCGTCGGAAACAGGGCGTGACGGGCAATGGCTGCGAAATCGGTGTGAACGATCGGGCCTATACCGAACGGCAGGGCCATGACTGCCGCCGCACAGTAAACCCACCGCAGCACCGTCGTAATGCGGTATTTGGCGATCAGCCGCTTGAACCACACCATATATACGGAGGTTGCGCAGGCGCACAGGAATATCAACACATTTCCCCAGAGGTGCGAATGGGCGTGGTTCGACGAAGCTCCCGCGAGCACCACCGCCACGGCTCCCGCCATGCCGAGCACGAGTCCCGTGATCTTGAGCCGGGTGAAACGGTCCATCCCCAGCAGCACGGAGAGCACCAGCACCAGCAGCGGGACGATGGTGTCGATGATCGAACCGTCGATCGGCGAGGTCATCGACAAACCGTACATGATGAAGACCTTGCGCAGCACGCCGATCAGCAGCGCGGCGCCGATCAGTTTGCGAATATCCGCCCGTTCGACCTTCTCGGCCTTCTGCCAGAGCAACGGCACGAGGGAAAAGAGCGCCGTGGCAACGAGCGACGCCGAGACCATCGCCATCGGATGCACGTAATGCGGAAGGACGATGTTGTAAAAGGGGTAATCCATCGCCCAGAGGACGTTGCACACCAGCAGGGCGAGGTGGGGTTTCAGTCTGTTCATCCGTTTCGTCGTTTACCCCGCAAAGACAAAAACAGTGCCCGAATCCCCACACGGCACGGCCGCCCAAAAAAGGGCCTTCCGCAGTGGAAAGCCCTATATATAACGAAAATCACCCGTTACCGCCGGTCCGGAATCCGGAATGTCGACGGAGAGGCCCCCGGAACCACTTCGCCGCGGTAGTAAACCTTCCACGCGTCCCTGGCATACCCCCACCCAAGCTCTTCAAACGACGACGACGATGCACCCGCCACTTCACGGCCCCGGTACACCACCTTCCACGGGTCCTTGCCGTACCCGCCGCCGAGGTTCGTGAACGACGACGCGGAAACACCCTCCACCTTCCGGCCGCGGTACCAGACCGTCCAACTATCTTTCGAATAGCCGCCGCCCAGAGCCTCCTCCGAGGGGGAACGGCCGGAGTGCTCCTCACCGCACAGGTAGGTGTGCCAGGCATCTTTGCCGTACCCCCTTCCGAGGCTCACGAACGACATCGCCGAAGCCCCTTTCACCTCACAGCCTTCGTAAAATACCTTCCAACTGTCCTTGCCGTACCCGCCCCCGAGATTCTGAAACGAAGAAGCCGCGGCACCTTCGATCTTGCGTCCCCGGTAATAAACCGCCCAGTTGTCCCGGGCATATCCGTCGCCGAGCGTTTCCAGCGGCGAACCGGTTATCCCCGACTGCTTCCGGCCCTGAAAAAAGGAGTTCCACGCATCTTTGGCGCAGCCTCTGCCGACATACTCGAACGTCGAAGCCGAAGCGTCCTTCACCTCCCGCCCTTCGTAGAACACCTTCCAGTTGTCCTTGCCGTAGCCTCCGCCGAGATCGGCGAACGACGAAGCCGAAGCTCCTTCTACCTTCCGGCCGCGGTAATACACCGACCAACTGTCTTTGGTATATCCCCCGCGCCGATCTTCGTGACGCTCCTCATAACGCTCTCCGTGAGGGTTCGCGCGATGGTCCCCGCGAGGGGACTGCGCGGCGCAGGTTTCGGCGGCACGGACGTCACCGCTCCACAGCATACCGCCCGGAAGGAGAACCAGCGCGGACAACAGGCCTGACATCAACTTTTTCATCATGCATCATCGGTTTGCTTCTACCGTACTAACCTGTAAATATACCGGGTTATTGCGCGCGGCGCAAGGAATCCGCCGTAAATTTTTCGGCGGACACGCAAAAACCGTGATCCGTCCCCGTCCCGGAGTCGTCCCGCCCTGTAAACCGGCCGTTGACCGACCGACGCTGACCACGCTGACCACGCTGACCGCCGCTGACCGACCCGCCGCTGACCGACCCGCCGCTGACTGACCGCAAATCGGCCGGACTCCCGGTTCCGACCCCGCCCCCGACCCACAACCGATCCGCTTCACAGACAGTCCATCCCCGAGCGCCCCGCCCCTCCGACCGCAAACATACGCCCCCCGTATTTCCGCTCCGGACACGCCCGCATTTCACTTCCGGTTCTCCGCATTCCCGGACATTTCCGGACACCGGCGCTTCCAAGCCCTTCCCGGCGCACAAAAAACGCCCGCACAGTTTCCTGCGCGGGCGTCCGGCTATCGGATGCGGGGGAAATTATCTCCCCCCCCTTCCTTTTTTCAGCGGGGATTACTCCTCGTCCTCTTTCTTGGCAGCGGCTTTCTTGGCCGACTTGGCCTCGGCAGCCTCCATGGCGCTCTTCAGAGCGGCCAGTCCGGCAATGTCGCCGAGCGTCGTCTTCTCGACCGAGGCGTTGATCTTCTTCACGGTCGACTTCGTAGCGTCGGCAGCAGCGCGCTTCTCGGCCTTCTCGGCAGCGACTTCGGCACGCTTCGCCTCCTCGTACGTACGCAGGTGCGAAAGGGTGATGCGCTTGGTGGCTTTCGAGAACTCCAGGATCTTGAAGTTGAGCTTGTCGCCCGCCTTCGGGGTCGTGCCGTCCTCTTTCACGAGCTGACGCGCGGGGCAGAAGCCCTCGATGTTCTCGCCCAGGGCAACCACAGCGCCCTTGTCGGTCATCTCGGTGATCGTACCCTCGTGGATGCTGTCCACCGAATACTGGTTCTCGAATTCGTTCCAGGGATTCTCCTCCAGCTGCTTGTGGCCCAGCGAGAGACGACGGTTCTCCTTGTCGATCTCCAGCACCACGACCTCGATGTCGGCGCCTACCGACGTGAATTCGCCGGGGTGCTTCACCTTCTTGGTCCAGCTCAGGTCCGAAATGTGGATCAGACCGTCGATGCCCTCCTCGATCTCGACGAATACGCCGAAGTTCGTGAAGTTACGCACCTTGGCCGTGGTCTTCGTGCCGACGGGGTATTTGGTTTCGATATTCTCCCAGGGATCGGGCGTGAGCTGCTTGATGCCGAGCGACATCTTGCGCTCCTCGCGGTCGAGGGTCAGGATAACGGCCTCGACTTCGTCGCCGACCTTCATGAACTCCTGCGCCGAACGCAGGTGCTGGCTCCACGACATTTCCGAAACGTGGATCAGACCCTCCACACCGGCTGCGATCTCCACGAACGCGCCGTAATCGGCCATAACGACCACGCGGCCCTTGACCTTGTCTCCGACCTTGAGGTTCTGGTCGAGCGCCTCCCACGGATGCGGGGTGAGCTGCTTCAGACCCAGCGCGATGCGCTTCTTGGCCTCGTCGAAGTCGAGGATCACGACGTTGATCTTCTGATCGAGCGCCACGATCTCCTCGGGGTGGTTTACGCGGCCCCACGAGAGGTCCGTGATGTGGATCAGACCGTCCACGCCGCCCAGGTCGACGAATACGCCGTAGGAGGTGATGTTCTTGACGGTTCCCTCGAGGATCTGGCCCTTCTCCAGCTTGGACATGATGACCTGCTTCTGGGCTTCGAGTTCGGCCTCGATGAGCGCTTTGTGCGACACGACCACGTTGCGGAACTCCTGGTTGATCTTCACGACCTTGAACTCCATGGTCTTGTCCACGTATACATCGTAGTCGCGGATGGGTTTCACGTCGATCTGCGAGCCGGGCAGGAACGCCTCGATGCCGAATACGTCGACGATCATACCGCCCTTCGTGCGGCACTTGATGTAACCCTTGATGATTTCGTCCTTCTCCAGCGCCTCGTTGACACGGTCCCACGACTTGAGCTGACGGGCTTTCTTGTGCGAGAGGGCCAGCTGTCCGTTCTTGTCCTCCGCAGCCTCGATATAGACTTCGATCTTGTCGCCTACCTTCAGGTCGGGGTTGTAGCGGAACTCCGATACGGGAATGATGCCCTCGCTCTTATAGCCGACGTTGACGATCACCTCACGCTTGTTGATACCCGTTACGGTTCCCTCGACCACTTCGCCGACGTTGACGTTCGAAAGCGTCTTGTCGTAAGCCTCGGTGATCTGGGCCTTGTCCTGGTCGTACACGCCCAGGTCGTTTTCAAAGGCGTTCCAGTCGAAATTCTCGTTTGCGACTACATTCTTTACTTCTTCCATTGTGGAAATCTTTGCGATTCAATCGCTCGTTAATTGGTTAATATTGAAAGTTATAGCCCCCGCTTACGGCGTTACTACGCGCAGGCGAGGGCTACAAAGGTAGTGTTTTTCAGCGAATCTGCAAAAAATCAGCGGTTTATTTGCGCCGGATCTCCTGCCGCGGCTTGTTGTCCGGAGTCAGCGGGCCGTCTTCCTGCAACTCTTCGAGCAGCACGCCTGCGACCGTCGTTCCCGTGAGCTTCCCGTCGGTGTAGTTCAGGTCGTTGTAATTCTTGTAGACGTAGTCGCTGACCGCAACCTCGTACACCTTGCCTTCGCGCAGCTTCGGGAAACGCACGTCGACGGCGTTGTCCGCAGTATCGGTCACGATGACGTAGGGTGTCGTCGAGATCAGGTCGATGCGGTGCGCCTCCTTGCGGTTCTCCTCGTCGTTATACTTCGAGAGGATCATCCGGCGCATGTCTTCCGGGGTCATCCGCATCCGGGCTATCTCGGTCCCGAACGGCTCCAGGTCGTAAACCTTCGCCGCACCGACGCCGCCTGCCGGAATCGAATCGAGGCGCACGCCGCCGATGTGGTAAAACCCGACGTCGGCATCGGCTTCGTCGGCCACCGACGCGGCCATCCAGTTGGCGAGGCCCCACTTGTCGGCCGGCCCGGCGAACGCGCCCACAGGCTTGTTCAGCTCGGGATCGGCATAGTAACGGTCCACTTCGGCCTGATACGACGCATCGGGCGCGTAGCCGGCCAGCGGCACGAGACGGGATTCGATGCTTTCGATCTTCCTGCCGCGGAATCGGATCACCGTAACGCCCACGTTCTTGAGGTATTTCCCGGTCTGCGTCAGGAGCGTGCCGTTCACCAGCGAATCGACCTCCACATGGGTGTGTCCGCCGATCACCACGTCGAACAGCGTCTCCTTTCCGAGCAGTTCCTCGTCGCGGTCGTCGCCCATGTGCGACACGAGCACCAGCAGGTCGACCTTCGGGCGCAGCCGGGCGGCATACTTCATCGCCATGGCCTGCGGGTCGGGAAATTCCAGTCCCCCGAAACTCGACGCATTGCCCGCGGGATGCCCCGGGCCTTCGTAGTTGGTCACCACGCCGACGAAACCGATGCGGATGCCGTCCTCGTCCAGAACGACATAGGGCGGCAGCTGCGGGAATGTGCAGGTGTCGCTCACCACGTTGGCGCACACCACTTCGAAATCCATGCTGTCGATCATACGGCCCAGGAATGCCTGCCCGTGGTCGAACTCGTGGTTTCCGAGGGTCGCCACGTCGTAGCCCAGCCGGTTCATCAGCGCGATCATCGGCATCCCGGGCGTCTGGGCCATATCCACATAAGCGTTTCCGGTCCAGCGGTCCCCGGCATCGACCAGCACCACCAGCTGCGCCGTATCGCGGCACGCCTCGACGGCCGCGGCCAGCCGGGGGAAATTCTGAATCTTGGCGTGCATGTCGTTCGTCGAGAGCAGCACGAGCGTCCGTTCGCGGGGCGCGCAGGCCGCGGCGGCCGCCGCAAGGAGAATCAGGCCCGTCCGGAACATTCTTTTCATATTCGTCGGCATTGTTTTTCTTTATGGATGAAGATTTGCCAAAAGTACAAATAATTCCTATCTTTACGAATCGAACATTGTAAAAACTTTTCCATGAACGATACGATACGAGTCATCTGCGAAAACGGCTGCGGCGAGCTGGAAGTCCCGATGGGAACCCCGCTGGAAGAGGTCGCCAAACGCCTCACGCCCGGCCTTCACCCCTTCCTGGCAGCCTTCGTCAACAACCGCATCAAGGAGTTGAGTTACAAAATATATGCCCCGGTGACGATCCGTTTCGTCGACATCACCTCCTTCGCCGGCATCCGCGTCTACCAGCGCACCGCCTGGTTCCTGCTTCAGAAGGCCGTCAAGGACCTCTACCCGGGGCAGACGCTCCACATCCGCCACTCGATGGGCCAGAGCGGGTTCTACTGCGAGGTCGACGGCATCGACGAATTCACCCCCGACGACGCTGCGCGGCTCCGCGGCCGCATGCGGGAACTCTCCGTACGCAACCTGCCCATCACCCGCCAGCGCATGCTCACCACCGAGATCCGCGCCCGCTACGCCGAGGAGGGCTTCACCGACAAGATCGCGCTCCTGGACACCCGTCCGCGGCTTTACAGCCAGCTCTACACGCTCGACGACACGGCGGGCTACTTCTACGGTTCGCTGGCCCCCTCGACGGGCTATGTCACGCTGTTCGACATCGAACCCTACTACAACGGTTTCTACCTGGCCCTTCCGCTGCGCACGTCGCCCGACACACTTCACCGCAACGTCCACCAGGAGAAGATGTTCGGCATTTTCCAGGAGTACCAGTCGTGGGTCCGGATCATGGGCGTGCCCACCGTCGGCGACGTCAATTCGAAGGTGCTCGCGGGCGACGGCGGCGGCCTGATCAAGCTCGCCGAGGCGTTCCACGAACGCAAGTTCGCCTGGGTGGCCGACACCATCTACGACGCCCACCTTTCGCGCGGCGCCCGCATGGTGCTGATCTCCGGCCCCTCCAGCAGCGGCAAGACCACCTCGGCCAAGCGGCTGGGCATCCAGCTGGGCGTGCTGGGGCTGAATCCGGTGCTGATCTCGCTCGACGACTACTTCGTCGACCGCGAGAAGACCCCGCGCGACGCCGACGGCAACTACGACTACGAGGCGCTCGAAGCCATCGACCTGGAGCTTTTCAACGACCACCTGGCGCGCCTGGTCCGGGGCGAGAGCGTCGACATCCCGCGCTACGACTTCATCACGGGGCGCCGCACGTGGCACAACGCGCCGCTGACGCTCGACGAACGCTCGATCCTCATCATCGAGGGCATCCACGGACTGAACCCGCGCCTCACGCCCTCGATCCCCGACGCGCAGAAGTTCCGCATCTACATCTCGTGCTTCACGTCCGTGGCGATGGACAACCTTTCGCGCATCGCCACCACGGACAACCGCCTGCTGCGCCGCCTGACGCGCGACTACCGCCAGCGCGGTGCCGACGCCCTCTCGACGCTCTCGCGCTGGGCCTCGGTGCGCCGGGGCGAGGAGAAGCACATCTTCCCCTACCAGGAGAACGCCGACATCATGCTCAACTCGTCGCTGTTCTACGAGATTTCGGTGCTGCGTCCCTTCGCCGAGAAGATCCTCCGCGAGGTCCCCGACACGGTTCCGGAGTACGACGAGGCGCGGCGGATGCTCAAGTTCCTCGACAACTTCATCCCCATCCCGCCCGACGAAATCCCGCCCACGTCGATTCTCCGCGAGTTCATCGGCGGCAGCAGTTTTCAATATTAGCCCGGAATATTTTGGGCGTCCGTTTCTTTTATTTTACCTTTGTATATTCATACGAATACTATAAAAACAGATTAAATACCGCCATGTTCGACCAATTTTCCGAACGCCATATCGGCGTCAGCAACGAAAAAGACCTGAAAGCCATGCTCGATGTGATCGGCACAAAATCCGTCGATGAACTCATCTCGCAGGTGATCCCCCAATCCATCCGGCTCCGCAAACCGCTCGCGCTGCCCGCCGGGGGGATGAGCGAATACGAATTCGCGGCGCACATCCGCGACCTTGCCGACCGCAACCAGCCCTACCGCTCGTTCATCGGCATGGGCTACTACCCCTGCGCGGTTCCGGCCGTCGTGGCGCGCAACGTCTTCGAGAACCCCGCCTGGTACACCTCCTACACGCCCTACCAGGCCGAAATTTCGCAGGGGCGCCTCGAAGCGCTGCTCAATTTCCAGACCGCCGTGATCTCGCTCACGGGCATGGAGATCGGCAACTGCTCGCTGCTCGACGAGGGCACCGCCGCCGCCGAAGCGATGGCGATGATGTTCTCATTACGTTCGCGGGATGCCGTCCGGGAAGGTCGGAATCAGCTCTTCGTCGACCGCAACATCTTCCCGCAGACGCTCGACGTGCTGCTCACGCGCAGCGAGCCGTTCGGCATCGAACTGATCGTCGACGACTACGACGAATACGAATTCACGGGCCGTGAGTTCGGCGCGATCGTGCAGTACCCGGCCGCCGACGGCCGGGTGCGCGACTACTCGGACTTCACCGCCGCGGCTCACGCCAAGGGTGCGCTCGTGACGGTCGCCGCCGACCTGCTGTCGCTGGCGCTGCTGAAAGCCCCGGGCGAATGGGGCGCCGACATCGCCGTCGGCTCGGCGCAGCGTCTCGGCACGCCGATGGGCTTCGGCGGTCCCGCCGCGGGCTACATGACCACGCGCGAGGCGTTCAAGCGCAACATGCCGGGCCGCATCATCGGCGTCTCGGTCGACCGGCTGGGCAACAAGGCGCTGCGCATGGCCTTACAGATGCGCGAACAGCACATCAAGCGCGAACGTGCCACGTCGAACATCTGCACCGCCTCGGCGCTGATGGCCTCGATGACGGGCTTCTACTGCGTCTACAACGGCCCGGAGGGCCTGCGCCGCGCCGCCGAAACCGCCCACCTGGCCGCCGCAACCGTGGCCCGCGCGCTGGAGGCGATGGACTACAAACTGGCTTCGACGGAGTTCTTCGACACATTAGAGGCCGAGGCCGAAGCCGCCGTTGTGCAGTCGCTGGCGCTCGAACAGGGCATCAACTTCTACTACCCTTCGGAGGGGCGCGTGCGCATGTCGTTCGACGAGGTGACCACCCCGGCGGAGATCGAGACCGTCGTAAGCATCTTCGCCGCGGCCAAAGGCAAGAAAGCCAAGACCGTAAAGGCCGTCACCGAAAGCTGCGCTCCAACTGCCCTGCGCCGCAAATCGTCCTATCTTCAGGAGCCCGTATTCAACGCCTACCGTTCGGAAAGCGCCCTGATGCGCTACATCAAGAAGCTGGAATTGAGGGACATCTCACTGGCCAATTCAATGATTTCTTTAGGTTCGTGCACCATGAAGCTCAACGCCGCGGCGCTCATGCAGCCGCTGTCGCTGGCCGGCTTCCAGAACATGCACCCCTTCGCCCCGGCCGACCAGGCCAAGGGCTATATGGACCTGATCGCCGGGCTGGAACAGGACCTGGCGACGATCACCGGCCTGGCAGCCTGCTCTTTGCAGCCCAATTCGGGCGCAGCGGGCGAGTACTCGGGACTGATGGTCATCCGCGCCTACCACCAGAGCCGCGGGCAGGGCTACCGCAACGTGGTGCTGATCCCCGCGTCGGCCCACGGCACGAACCCCGCCTCGGCCGCGATGGCAGGTATGAAGATCGTCACGGTGGCGTGCGACGAAAAGGGCAACATCGACGTGGAGGACCTCGAAGCCAAGGCCAAAGAGCACTCGTCGGAGCTGTGCGGCCTGATGGTCACCTACCCCTCGACGCACGGCGTCTTCGAGAACCGTATCCGCGAGATCGTGGACGCCGTCCACGACGCCGGAGGACAGGTCTACATGGACGGCGCCAACATGAACGCGCAGGTGGGACTGACGAACCCCGGCTACATCGGGGCCGACGTCTGCCACCTCAACCTCCACAAGACCTTCGCCATGCCCCACGGCGGCGGCGGCCCGGGCGTAGGCCCGATCTGCGTCGCCGAGCACCTGCGGGCCTTCCTGCCGTCGCATCCGGTCGTCGCCACGGGCGGCGACGAGGGCATCACGGCCGTCGCGTCGGCCCCGTGGGGTTCCGCGCTGCTGTTCCCGATCACCTACGGATATATCAAGATGCTGGGGGCCGACGGACTTCGCAAGGCCACCGAAATGGCCATCGTCAATGCCAACTACATGTCGGCGGCGCTGGCCGCGGAGTACCGCACCTATTATTCGGGCGAGACGGGCCGCGTGGGCCACGAGATGATCCTCGACCTCACGTCCTTCAAGAAAGACTACAACATCGACTGCGGCGACATCGCCCACCGCCTGATGGACTACGGATTCCACGCCCCGACGCTCTCGTTCCCCGTGCACGAGACGCTGATGGTCGAACCGACCGAGTCGGAACCCAAGGAGGAGATGGACCGCTTCATCGAGGCGCTGATAAGCATCAAGCGCGAATGCGAGGCGGCCGCCGGCCAGGCGGACAACGTGGTGGCGAACGCGCCCCACACGGCCCGGGAACTGGCCGGAGCGTGGGAACACCCCTACTCGCGCGAGCAGGCGGCGTTCCCGCTCGCGTGGATCGGCGAGGCGAAGTTCTTCCCCTACGTCTCGAAGATCGACAACGGTTACGGCGATAGGAATCTCTGCTGCCGCAACTGCGAATAAGCCGGCGGCGGCCCGGGAGAAAACGGCGGCAATGTGGAATTGCCGCCGTTTTGCGGATTGCGGCACAATTATTTCCTGCGATTATTTGGCAACTCGCCCCGAAGTGCGTACCTTTGGTGGCTTAACACTGCGTTACAATCGGCCAAACTCCGGGCGCGCGAGGGGATTTAGGGGAGGGTCAGGCTTGTAAACGACGCCGCAGGCGGCGAATGAAGCGGTCGGGCACAAAACGACAAAACATTTAACACACATAATTCGTATGAAAGTAGAACAGAACAAAATGGTCGGCGTGGACTACAAGCTCACCGTCGACGGACAGATCGCGGACCAGTCGCGTCCGGGCCAGCCGCTCGAATTCATCTTCGGAACGGGCATGCTGCTCCCCAAATTCGAGGAGGCTATCCTGGGCAAGGAGATCGGCGAATCGGTTTCGTTTACGCTTGAGGCCAAGGACGGCTACGGCGAAGTGATCGCCGACGCCATCGTCGATCTGCCGAAAGATATATTCATGGTCGACGGCAAACTCGCCGAGGACATCCTCTTCGAGGGCAGCCAGGTTCCGATGAGCGACGCCCAGGGCAACCGCATGATGGGCATTGTCAAGGAGGTCGGCGACGAGACCGTGAAGATGGACTTCAACCACCCGATGGCCGGCAAGACGCTCAACTTCGACGTGGAGGTGGTTTCGGTGCGCGACGTGACGCCCGAGGACCTGCAGGGCGGATGTTCGTGCGGCGACTGCGGCGAAGGTTGCGGCGAAGGTTGCGGAGACCACGACGGCCATTGCAACTGCCATTAACAGGGGTAAAACGCCTGTTTCAGGGGGGGGGAAGCCGGAATGCTTGCTTCCGGCTCTGCGCTCCAGGCGCGAGACGCTCGTTTTAAAGGCTGTCGCAAGCCAAAACGCGCCCGGATCGTTTCCGTGCTCCCGGGCGAACAGATACCATTCAACAAAAAAGCCGGACCTTCGGGTCCGGTTTTTTAGCGGATTTTCGTAACTTGCGCCGTCTCCGACAAGTCGAACGACGCTAAAAATCCGATCCCCGCAACGTGTACACCATTCGTCAATACCTGCTGGCCCTTCTCGACACCCGCGGCCTGACGCGCACGCTGGGTGAAATCGACGTGTGCCGCGACGCACAGGGACGCCCCTGCTTCAGCGCAGGCAATTCCGCCGCCGTCTTCCGCATCCGCCTCGGCGGACGCATCCGTTCGCTGCGCTGTTACCTGCGCCCAATGCGCCACCTGAAGGAGATCTACGGCCAGCGGCTTCTCGAAAAAGAACTCTACCTCCACACCTCGCCCGAAACCGGCGTCTGGGTCGATACGGTCGTCGGCGACTGGATCGAAGGCTCCACCCTGCACGAAACCGTCGCGCAGGCCGCCGCCCTCCGCGACCGGGAGTGCCTGCAAATCCTCGTCCGGCTGTTCGACCGGCTGGCCCTCGCGCTGGTCACGGACGACCGCGCCCACGGCGACCTGAAACCCGAAAACATCATCGTCGGCGACGACGGCACACTCTGCCCGATCGACTTCGACGCCTCGTACCTGCCCGCCTTCGCCGGGGAGATCAGCCCCGAACTGGGCACGGCGGCCTACCAGCATCCGGCCCGCACGGCGGCGGACTTCGACGAACGCATCGACGACTACCCCGCGGCGCTGATCTCGACGGCGCTGCACGCGCTGGCCGCGGACCCGACGCTCTGGGACCGTTACGGAAGCACCGACGGATTGCTGTACGCTCCCCAGCGGATCGCCGCGGACCCGGCCTACCGGGAGACGCTCGCGCTGTTCGAGAGACGCGGCATGGCCGTCCAGTACCGCATCGCGCAACTGCTCGCGGCACCCACCCTGCGGCTCTTCGGACTGGCGGAGCTGCTCGCCGAGGCGGTCCGGGAAAAGCCCGCCGCCCGAAGCGGAACGGAGACTGAAACGCCCGAACTCTTCGTCGAAAACGGACGCTGGGGCTACCGCACGGCGGAGCGCGTCGTCGTCGCGCCGCTCTACGACAGCGGCTTCGACTTCACCGAGGGGCTGGCCGCGGTCCAGCTCGGCGGCACGTGGCATTACATCGACACGGCGGGCCGCACGCTTTTGAGCTGCCCGGGCTGCGCAGCGGTGAAGCCTTTCCGCGGCGGAAAGGCGCAGGTCGTGCACGACGGCGAACGGCAGGAGATCGTCCATCCGCTGAAAACGCCCCGATACCAATAAGGCAGGGCCGCGAAAAGAGAGGGATCAAAAATCGCTTTCGGGCAAAATCCGCCCCGCAGGCACGCCGCTGCGGCCCGCGCAAGGCCGCCCCCGGGGCAACCCCTGCGGGAAGAAAAAGCGAGTTCCCGGGACGGGTTCGTGCAATTTAAATGCAATTTGTTATATTTGCATCTAAATAACTCCACAATCAATGACTCCATTCAGAAAATTAACCTCCGCGGAAACCGCCGCACTCGAAGCGCTCGGCAATTCGGCCGAAGATTGGTCGAAGGTGCTGGTTTCGGAGGATTTCAAACCCTTTCAGCTGTTGCAGAGCCACCTGGAAGGAAATGTAGAAATAGCCGCGGAAGCCCGCATCATCCGTTCGCGCGTGGCGAATTACCGCATCGGAAGCGGCTCGCTCGTAGAAGGCGTCACGGCCCTCGAATGCCGCCGCCGCTCGGCATTCGGCAACGGCGTCGGCGTGGCCACGATGAACGAATGCGGCGGCCGCACGGTGAAGATATTCGACCGCCTGTCGGCACAGGTCGCCTACATCATGGCCGTTTACCGCCACCGCCCGCAGACCATCGCCGCACTCGAAAAAATGATCGACGCCTACGCCGGGGAACGTTCGTCCGCCATCGGCGAGGTGGGAAGCAACTGCCGTATCGTCGGGGCGCGCTTCGTCCGCGAGGTCCGCATCGGCAACGATGTCGAAATCGACGGCGCCTCGATCCTCGAAAACGCAACGCTCTGCGACGGCGCACGCGTCGGCGTGGACGTAAAGGCCTACGACCTGATCGCCGCCGAAGGGTCGGTCATCGACAACGGATCGATCGTCGAACGCTGCTTCGTCGGCGAAAGCTGCCGTCTGGACAAGGGATTCACGGCCGCAGAATCGCTGTTCTTCGCCAACTCGCACTGCGAAAACGGCGAGGCCGCCTCGATCTTCGCAGGCCCCTACACCGTCTCGCACCACAAATCGTCGCTGCTGATCGCCGGCATGTTCTCGTTCTTCAACGCCGGCAGCGGCTCGAACCAGAGCAACCACCTCTTCAAGAGCGGCGCCGTGCACCAGTCGGTGCATCTGCGCGGCTGCAAGTTCGCCAGCAGCGCCTACATCATGTCGCCCGCGCTCGAAGGGGCCTTCACGATGGTCATGGGACACCACTCCTACCACCACGACACCTCGGCCTTCCCCTACTCCTATCTGGTCGAGAAGGAGGGACGCACGCACCTCATGCCGGGAGCCAACCTCACCAGCTTCGGCGCCGTGCGCGACATCGAGAAGTGGCCCGCCCGCGACCGCCGCTCGGTGAAACGCGACGTGATCAGTTTCGACGAATACAACCCCTACATCACCGGTTCGATGCTCCAGGCCGTGGATATCCTCCACTCGCTCCAGGAGCAGGACCCCGACGCTCCGGTGTTCACCTACAACAAGACCCTGATCCGCTCGTCGGCCCTGCAGCGGGGGCTCAAACTCTACAACAAGGTCATCGTGGCGGCGCTGGGCGCAATGCTCGCCAAGGGAGGGTCGGATCCGCACTACGACGGCGACGGGCAGTGGCTCGACGTGGGCGGGCAGTACATCACGCGCCGCGAGACCGAGGCGATCCTCGCGGCCGTGGACCGCGGCGAGCTGGCCACGACCGACGCCGTGGACAACCGCTTCCGGGTCTTCGCCGTCCACTACGACGACTACGCCCACAGCTGGGCCAAGCAGGTTTACGCCGCGCTGCTCGGGCACACGCCGACCGTCGACGAGATCGACGAGGCCATCTCCGCGGGGCATAACGCCCACGCCTCGATGCGCCGCACGACCGACGCCGACCGCGACCGCGACTGCTCGCTCGACATGGCCGTCAGCTACGGTCTCGACTGCACGAGCGAGGAGGAGCGCCGCGAAGACTACTACTCGGTCCGCGGCCTGAAATAGAAGAACATACGACGCAACATGTATACACAGAGCATCACACGCACCCATCGCACCGCCATCATCCTCGCGATCGACGGCTCGGGTTCGATGGCCGAAAAAATCCGGTTCCGCAACCGGCAGATGACCAAGGCCGAAGCCGTGGCGACCATCACGAACGGCATGCTGTTCGAGCTAATCGAACGCGCCCGCCGCAGCGACGGCGTGAGGGACTACTACGACATCGCCGTAATCGGCTACTCGGGCGACGACGAGGTCTACTCCCTGCTGCCGGGCGGCAGGGAGCTGATCTCCGTGGCGGAGCTGGCCGCCGGGGAGCCGCAGATGAAGACCGAGGTCGTCGAATACCGGCTGCCCGACGGCAGCATCTCCCTGCGCGAAATCCCCTACCCGGCATGGGTGGAACCCGAAGCCGCCGGGCAGACCCCGATGTGCGAGGCCCTGCGCCGCGTGCGCGACATCGCCGCGGCATGGTGCGCCGACCCGGCCCATGCCGAAAGCTTCCCGCCGATGGTCTTCAACATCACCGACGGCGAGGCCACCGACTGCGACGACGCCGAACTGCGCGCCGTGGCCGGACAGATCAAATCGCTCCGCACGGCCGACGGCAACGTGCTGCTGGTGAACATCCACATCGCCGCGGGCGACACCCCGCGCACGGTGTTCTTCCCCTCGGCCGAAGAGGCCTCGTACCCCAACCGCTATGCGGCGGTGCTCTACGACTGCTCCAGCCCCATGCCCGAGGTCTTCAACGAGGCGATCCGCGAAGCCAAAGGTCCCGGCGCCCTGCCGCCGTTCCGCGGCATGAGCTTCAATGCCTCGGCCGAGGAGCTGATCACCATGCTCAACATCGGTTCCATCAGCGTAAAAACCGAATAGCCATGACACCCACGCTGCAACTCTTCGCACGGGCGCTGCTGACGCCCGACCTCTCACTGGGAACGCTCGCCGACGCCCGTGCGGCGACCGGGGCGGACGGACTGCCGCGGCTGATGCGCACGACGCGCTTCGCCGAGGCCGAAATCACGTGGCACGGCCGGCAATGGCTGCTCTCGATGCCGCTCTCGCCCGCCGCGCTGGCCTCCGTGGAACGCACGGCATCGCAGCTCGGACGCCTCAACACCGACCATCTCGCGGAATACCGCATCCTGCGGGACGAGCTGCGGTGGACGGACCCGGCAGGCTGCCGCCGCCGTTTCGACCTGGTGCTCCAGCACCTTCCCGCGGGCAAACCGTTCGCTGAAGCGCTCCACACGGAATCTGCGGAGCGGCTGCTCGCGGCGCTCGATACCCTCGAAACGGCCCTGCGGGAGCTGAACTTCTCGCACAACAACCTCCGGGCCGAGAACCTGCGCTGGTCGGGCGGGCGGTTCGTGCCGCTGCGCTACCACGACGCGCATTTCGGCCCTTCGGGAGACGGCGCGGCCTTCGAAGCCCTGCGCGGAGAGGTCCGCCGGACGGCCGACCCGATGTGCGTCGGCGACACGGAGGCCGTCTACACCCCGCACCGCCGTCTGACGGGCCACCGCTGGACGAGCCACGTCTTCGAAGGGCTGATCTGCGTCGAGGACGACGAGGGATTCGGGTTCGTGGACACGGAGAACAACCCCGTAATCCGGCCGCAGTACACCTGGGCCGGGGATTTCCGCGAAGGACGCGCCGAGGTCGAGACCCCCTCGGGCATGGGCCTGATCGACCGCGAAGGGCGTTACGTCATCCCGCCCGAATACGAGATCGTCGACTATGTGCCGGCCGAAAGCGTCGTCCGGGTGCGGAAAGACGGCCGCTGGGCGGAATTCGACTACCTGGGACGACGCCTGACGGAATTTGGAACGAATAATGATTGAAACATGCAAACAACAACCGATACCATGGAAGAACAAGTAAGAGTCCTGATTATCGGCAGCGGCCCCGCAGGGTACACCGCCGCCATCTACACCTCGCGCGCCAACCTCAAGCCGGTGCTTTACGAAGGCATCGAGCCGGGCGGACAGCTGACGACGACGACCGACGTCGAGAATTTCCCGGGACATCCCGACAGCGTGAGCGGTCCCGACCTGATGGGGCTGATGCGCAGGCAGGCCGAGCGGTTCGGCGCCGACATCCGCACGGGCAACGTCACGCGCGTGGACCTCTCGTCGCGTCCGTTCCATGTCGTGATCGACGGCGAGAAGGAGATCAAGGCCGAGACGCTGATCATCGCCACGGGAGCCTCGGCCAAGTACCTCGGCCTCCCGTCCGAGACCAAATTCCGCGGGCAGGGCGTCAGCGCCTGCGCCACATGCGACGGCTTCTTCTACCGCCGAAAGGACGTGGCCGTGGTGGGCGGCGGCGACACGGCCTGCGAGGAGGCCACCTACCTCGCATCGCTCTGCCGCAAGGTCTACCTGATCGTGCGCAAGCCCCACCTGCGCGCCTCGAAGGCGATGCAGCAGCGAGTGTTCAACACGCCGAACATCGAAGTGCTGTTCGAGCACAACACCGCCGAAGTGCTGGGCGACGATTCGGGCGTAACGGGCGCGCTGCTGCGCAAGAACGACGGCTCGGAGAAGAAGATCGACATCGCGGGATTCTTCCTGGCGATCGGACACCACCCCAACACGGAACTCTTCGCCGACCAGCTGAAACTCGACGCCGAAGGCTACATCAAGGTCGAGCCGGGAACGTCGAAGACCAGCATCGAAGGCGTCTTCGCCGCCGGCGACGTGAAGGACCCCCACTACCGCCAGGCCATCACGGCGGCCGCGTCGGGATGTATCGCCGCCCTGGACTGCGAGCGGTTTTTACTGATGTAACACGAACAAACCGAACCCATGAGAAAATTCCTCCTGCCGCTGGCGGCGGCATTCGCGGTCGCATCGTGCGCCGAAATCCGCACCACTTACATCGGCAAAGCCTATCCGGTAACCCAAACCGCACCGGAACTATATTTCGACTGGAAGGACGTTCCCGCGGACTACGAAACGATGGGCAGCATCGAGGCGACGCCCTTCGGCAAGACGCTGGAGGAGGCGCAGACCGCCATCGAGCAGAAGGGCCGGGAGAAAGGGGCCGACGCCATCGTCTTCGAAGGCATCGTGAGCGAAACCTCCGCCCCGACCTACACGACGACCGAAAAGATCGAGAAAAACGACGACGGCAGCAAAACCCGGACCGCAACCACGTCCCAGAGTGTTTTCACCACGAACCGCCTTCGGGCAACGTTCATAAAGTATAAAAAACATACGAATTGAGTTTTTCGGTCACCATATTGGGGTCTTCCTCCGCGAAGCCGACCGTCGCCCGCCATCCTTCGGCGCAGGCGGTAAACGTCCACGAACAGTATTACCTCGTGGATGCGGGCGAAGGCGTGCAGCAACAGCTGGTCCGCTACGGCGTCAACCCGCTGAAAATCCGCGCCGTATTCATCTCGCACCTCCACGGAGACCACGTTTTCGGACTGTTCCCGCTCATCTCGACGCTGGCGCTCTACGGCCGCAGGACCCCGCTCCGGGTCTTCGCCCCGGCGCCCTTCGGCGAGATCCTGGCCTGCCACCTCCGCTATTTCGACAGCGAGCTGCCCTACACCGTCTCGTGGACCGAGGTCGACACGACCAAGCATGCCCTGCTGCTGGAAAACCGCACCCTCGAGGTGTGGAGCGTCCCCCTGCGTCACCGCGTGCCGTGCGCCGGGTTCCTGTTCCGCGAGAAGGAGCCGCCGCTGAACGTCGAGAAGTTCAAGATCGCGAAATACGGCCTTTCCATCGCGCAGATCACCGCCGCCAAGCGGGGCGAGGACGTACGGCTGGCCACGGGCGAGGTGATTCCCAATGCGGAACTGACCTACCGGCCCTATGCGCCGCGCTCGTATGCCTACCTCTCGGACACGAACTACTCGGCCAAGGCCGCGGGGCTGTGCCGGGGAGTCGACCTGATGTACCACGAAGCGACCTACGCCGCCGCCGAACAGCGGAGCGCCAAAGACCGCGGGCACTCGACCACGACGGACGCCGCGAAAGCAGCCCTCCGGGCGGGCGCCAAACGCCTCGTGATCGGGCACTACTCGTCGCGCTACAAGGACGAAACGCCGCTGGTCGAGGAGGCGCGGACGCTCTTTGCGGAGAGCTATCCGGCGACCGAAGGGACCACTTACACCGTCGAGAAACAACGATGACAAAAGCCGACATACAACTCGTCCGCGCGCTGGCCGACAAACGCGGCCGCACGGAGCACGGACTTTTCGTCGCCGAGGGGGAGAAACTCATCGGCGAACTGCGCGGATCGCACCTCTCCGTACGCAGGATATTCTCGCTGGAGGGGGTGTTCGAAGGCCCCGGGGTCGAGACCGTCGCCCCGCGCGACATGGAGCGGCTTTCGCTGCTCAAAACCCCGAACAACTCGCTGGCGCTGGTCGAAATACCCCGCTGCGACCTGAAGCCGGAGCGGCTGCGGGGGCGGCTGACGCTGGCGCTCGACGACGTGCAGAACCCCGGCAATCTGGGCACGATCATCCGGCTGGCGGACTGGTTCGGAATCACGGACATCGTCTGCTCCGAAGCCTCGGCCGACTGTTTCAACCCCAAGGTCGTGCAGGCCACGATGGGGGCGATCCTCCGCGTACGGGTTCACTACACCGACCTCGCGGCGCTGCTTTCGAAGGCCGCCGCACTGGGACTTCCGGTCTGCGGAACGTTCCTCGAAGGGAAAAACATCTACGAAACCGAACTGGAGCCGGCGGGCATCGTCGTGATGGGCAACGAAGGGCGCGGAATCACCGACGCCGTGGCCCGCACCGTCACGCAGAAACTCTTCATCCCGCCCTGGCCGGCCGACCGCCGGGGTTCGGAATCGCTCAACGTCGCCATGGCGACGGGCATCGTCTGTGGTGAATTTCGCCGCCAGGCGAGCGCAAAGACCGGAAAATAAGACCGCAGGTCAGAAAATGGCTCATGCTCCGCAGGGAAACAACGTTTCACGAGCGGAGCATGAGTCATTTTCTATCGGTCCCGATTTTTTCCGGTCTTTGCCGAGCCGCCCGGGAAATCACGGAGCACGGTTATCCCGAGCAAAGGCGAGGGATGCGACGTAATTTCGGCGGCAGGAGGGACCGCCCGGGAAATCACGGAGTGCGGTTATTCCGAGCAGAAACGAGGGTGTGCGACAGGATTCCGGCGACGCACGGGCCGCCGGAGCCGGGCAGAGCCGGCATTCCGAGTCTACTCCGGATCCGGATCGCGCCAGGGGGCTGCCGCGACCCCGGCGGCGCAGGCAGCAGGCAGCGCATCCCGGATACGTCCGACCAGTTCCAGCGCCTCGGCGCACTCCACGGGCGAAAACAACCGCGCTTCGGCGATCTGCCGAACGGCCCGGTCGAGCGCTGCGACAGTCTTTCCCAATTCGTATATCTGCGCCCCGGAGGCCGAGGCGAAGTCGATTTTACCCAGCAGCACCGACGCCCGGCGCGCATGGCGTTCGAAATTGACCAGCGCCGGAAAATCCCGCCGCAGGTCGTAAGGAGCCACCCAAAACGTTTCGAACATCAGATGGAATACGATATCCACAAATTCAGCATTGCATTTCAACATTTTCCGCTCACATCTTCTCATTTCTCCAAACTTGCTTGGTCCGGAAAAAAAGCGCGGGCAGACTTGCTGCTTCACCGCCGAGGTATTGGACGACCCGTAACGTAGAATGCGGCAAATGCCCACGCTGAAAAACAGCGAGAGCATCAACCTTTATTCCTTACGTTACACGAAAGTGTCCAATTTTCGGCGGTAAGAAAAAAGCCGATGCGCTTTTTATCCAAAAAATGTCCGCAATCCTCACAGACTGCTGTAACAAAGATAATAAAAAATTGCACTCCCGGCTCAAAGAGGGGTAAAAATTCATTTTAATCGAATCCGAGGCATTGTGTATTCTGAATATTTTATAACTTTGTAAGTTGAAATAAAATTGATTATGCCAGAAAACAAATTCAAAATAGGCATCACGCAGGGCGACACGAACGGCATCGGCTGGGAGGTCATCCTCAAGGCGCTCGCCGACCCGCGGATGACGGAGCTTTTCACGCCCGTCGTCTACGGCTCGCCCAAAGCCGCGGCCTATTACCGAAATACCATCGCAGAGATCGAAGCCTTCTCCTTCAACCCCGTGGCATCGGCCGCCGAGGCGCGCCGCGGAAAGACGAACCTCGTGGCATGCGGGGAAAACGCCGAAATCATGCCGGGCAAGCCGGCTCCCGAGGCGGGACGCGCCGCCGTCGAGGCGCTGTGCACCGCCATGCGCGACCTGAAGGCGGGACACCTCGACGCGCTCGTGACCGCACCCTTCGACAAGGAGACCGTGCAGGCGGACGACTTCCGCTACACGGGGCACACCGAGTACCTGGCCGCCGAACTCGAAGGCGAGGCCATGATGATCCTGTGCAGCGACTCTCTGCGCGTGGGGCTGGTCACCAAGCACATCCCCGTCTCGGAGATCGCCCGCAACATCACCAAAGAGCGGATCGTGCGCGACCTCGACACGCTGCGCCGTGCGCTCATCGAGGACTTCGGCATCGTCGAGCCGCGCATCGCCGTCATGGCGCTCAACCCCCACGCCGGCGACGGCGGACTGCTGGGACGCGAGGAGCAGGAGATCATCCGCCCGGCCATTGTCGAGGCGTTTTCGAAAGGCGTGCTGGCCTTCGGGCCTTTTGCCGCCGACGGGCTTTTCGCCGGGGGCGGATACGCCAAGTACGACGGCATCCTGGCCATGTACCACGACCAGGGGCTGGCGCCGTTCAAGAGCCTGTCGCCCGACGGGGTGAACTTCACGGCGGGGCTTTCGGCCGTGCGCACCTCGCCCGACCACGGCACGGCCTTCGACATCGCCGGGAAGGACAAGGCCGACCCGCAGTCGATGCGCAATGCGATCTATGCGGCCATCGACATCGCGGAGCACCGCCGCGCATGGGCCGAATGGACGCGCAATCCGCTGCAACGCGCCGAACGCGACCGCGGCGGCCGCGACGTCTCGGTCAAGGATCTGCCGCAGACCGAAAAGGAGGATTGACAAAGACCCGAACAAAAACACCGGGCAACCCGGAGGCGTATTCCGTCTCGTAATTGTGGAAGCGCCGAAGGCCCCGAAAACTTAATTTATACAACAAAATGATCAAAATCACTTTTCCCGACGGCTCCGTACGTGAATATGCCAAAGGGACTACTGCGTATCAGATCGCAGAGAGCATCAGCCCTCGTTTAGCTGCTGACTCGCTCGCGGCCGCGGTAAACGGCGCGACGGTGGACATGACGCGCCCGATCGAAGAGGACGCTTCGGTCAAATTCTACAAATGGGACGACGAAGAGGGCAAGCACGCCTTCTGGCACACCTCGTCGCACCTGCTGGCCGAGGCTCTCGAAGCGCTCTACCCGGGCATCAAGTTCGGCATCGGCCCGGCCATCGAAAACGGCTTCTACTACGACGTCGATTCCCCGACGCCCATCACCGAAGCCGACCTGCCGACGATCGAAAACAAGATGGTGGAGCTGTCCCGCAACAAGGAAGCGCTCCTCCGCCGCGAAGTCCCCAAGGCCGAAGCGCTGAAGACCTTCACCGAGAAAGGCGACCAGTACAAGGTCGAACTGATCACGGACCTCGAAGACGGCACCATCTCCTTCTATACCAACGGTGCGTTCACGGACCTGTGCCGCGGCCCGCACATTCCCAACACGGGATATATCAAGGCCCTGAAACTTACGTCCGTGGCCGGAGCCTACTGGCGCGGCAACGAGAAGAACAAGATGCTGACGCGTATCTACGGCATCTCGTTCCCCAAGAAATCAATGCTCGACGAGTACCTCGCGATGATGGAGGAGGCCAAGAAACGCGACCACCGCAAGTTGGGCAAGGACCTCGAACTGTTCACTTTTTCGCAGCGCGTGGGCCAGGGCCTGCCGCTGTGGCTGCCCAAGGGAGCTGCGCTGCGCGACCGGCTGGAGCAGTTCCTGCGGGGCGTGCAGAAGGAGTACGGCTACCAGCAGGTGATCACGCCGCACATCGGCAACAAGGAGCTTTATGTCACCTCGGGCCACTACGCCAAATACGGCAAGGACTCGTTCCAGCCGATCCACACCCCGATCGAGGGCGAGGAGTACCTGCTCAAACCGATGAACTGCCCGCACCACTGCGAGATCTACCGCTCGAAACCCCGTTCGTACAAGGAGCTGCCCGTGCGTCTGGCGGAGTTCGGAACGGTCTACCGCTACGAACAGTCGGGCGAGCTGCACGGACTGACGCGCGTGCGCGGATTCACGCAGGACGACGCCCACCTGTTCGTTCGTCCGGATCAGCTTCTGGAAGAGTTCGAACGCGTGATCGACATCGTGCTCTATATCTTCAAGACGCTGAAGTTCGACAACTACACCGCCCAGATTTCGCTGCGCGACCCGAACAACAAGGAGAAATACATCGGTTCGGACGAGAACTGGGAGAAGGCCGAGTCGGCCATCATGCAGGCCGCCAAGGAGAAAGGCCTCACGACGGTCGTGGAGCTGGGCGAAGCGGCCTTCTACGGCCCGAAGCTCGACTTCATGGTCAAGGACGCCATCGGCCGCAAGTGGCAGCTGGGAACGATCCAGGTGGACTACAACCTCCCGGAGCGTTTCGACCTCACGTACAAGGGCGCTGACGACCGTCTCCACCGCCCGATTATGATTCACCGCGCGCCGTTCGGCTCGATGGAGCGTTTCGTGGCAGTATTGTTGGAGCATACGGGCGGCAAGTTCCCGCTGTGGCTCTCGCCCCAGCAGGTCGTGGTGCTCCCCATTTCGGAGAAGTTCAACGACTATGCCCAGAAAGTGTCGGAGTTCCTCAACCGCAGCGACGTGCGCACAGAGGTCGACGACCGCAACGAGAAAATCGGCCGCAAGATCCGCGACAACGAACTTAAACGCATCCCTTATCTGCTGATCGTCGGCGAGAAGGAAGAGGCCGAAGGGCTGGTTTCCGTCCGTGCGCAGGGCGAAGGCGACAAGGGACAGATGTCCCTGGAGGCGTTCCGCGACTTCATCGCCGGACTGGTCAAAGAGGAGATCGAGGCCAACAAGCTCGAAAAGAAATAAGCAAGGAATAACCGGGGCTTTCCGACAAAGTCCCCTCCGAGGAGGGGATTCAGGAGAGGGTAAAATTTACAAACGCGGCGCAGCCGCGAGGATTACCACTCTCGGAAGCCCGAAAGCAAAGAACAAAATTTAATTAACCATTTTAATACTTAACGATTATCGCAGCACCGAAACCATTCCCGCCGAGGCCGTTTACCCCCGGGAATAACAGACCAAGACCGGCAACAGGCAACAATCCCCGCTTCGGACGCAGGCCGCCCGAAAAGGAGAATCCCCACCGCATCAACGAACAGATCACGGTTCCCGAGGTGCGTCTGGTGGGGGACAACATTCCCCAGCCGCAGGTGATGTCGATCCGCGACGCACTGCGTCTGGCGGACGAGATGGAACTCGACCTGATCGAGATCTCGCCCAAGGCCGAGCCGCCCGTATGCCGCATCGCCGATTATCAGAAGTTCCTCTACCAACAGAAAAAGAAGGCCAAGGAACTGAAGGCGAACCAGACGAAAGTCGTCGTGAAGGAGATCCGCTTCGGCCCGCAGACCGACGACCACGACTACAACTTCAAGCTCAAGCACGCGCAGAACTTCCTCAAGGAGGGGGCCAAGGTCAAGGCCTACGTCTTCTTCCGCGGACGTTCGATCGTCTTCAAGGAGCAGGGCGAAATCCTGCTGCTGCGCTTTGCCACGGACCTCGAAGAGTTCGCCAAGGTGGAGATGATGCCGAAGCTCGACGGCAAGAAGATGAACATGATGCTCGCGCCCAAAGTCAAGAAATAGCGACAAGGCGAGGGCGGCGTACTGCCGTAGGCAGGACATAAAAACAACAGACACAAAACGAATGTATTCGGATTGTGTATTGTTGTTTTTGTGTTTACCGCAAAGCGGTACGTCGCCGAGCCGCGAAAGCTGTTCATGGAGCGCGATCATGTCTCGCTTTGGCGAGACATGCGACGTAAATAACGCTCCGAAACATTGCGGGCCGAAAGTACAAATGCGAAAACAACGACTGCGGAACGAACCCGTTCGGACCGCGGGGCGTTGTTTTTGCGTTTACAAGCGACGAAACCGGCGCTTCGGGAAGAGCCCCGTTTCAATTTTTTCATTACCTTTGGGGTCGTAACGACACTTTCATTTGCTGGAAAGTCCGGCCGAACCGCAAACAATTCGGTTTTGGAACCGTCTGACTTTCTCGTACCTTTGGTGTCGTAACGACACTTTTATTAGTCGGAAGGTTTTGACGGAACGGGCACAATCCGGTTTTGGAACCGTCTGACTTTTTCGTACCTTTGTAGTCAATGATCACCCCCGACGACATATTCGGCATTGCGGACGAAGCGGCCTTCGCACACGCGGCGCTGGAGATATTCCGGCGGCAGGCCCGCGACTGCGCCCCCTACCGCGAATACCTCGCCCGGATCGGCGTGCGGCCCGAAAGCGTGCTGCGTCCGGAAGAGATTCCCTACCTGCCCATCGAACTGTTCAAAACGCATACGGTCTATTGCGGGAAGACTCCGCCCGAGGTGGTTTTCACCTCCTCGGCCACGACCGGAATGACGCCTTCGCGCCACCCGATGCGCTCGCTGGCGCTCTACGAGCAGGCGTTCCGCACGGCATTCCGCACCTTCTACGGCGACCCCGCCGGGTTGAGCCTCTACGCCCTGCTGCCCAATTACCTGCGGCGCAAAGGCTCGTCGCTGGTCTACATGGCCGACCGGCTTTTGGCCGATTGCGGATCGGGCGGCTTCTACCTCGACGACCACGACGCCCTGCTGGCAGCGATGGAGAGGGACTCGAAGCCGAAAATCCTGCTGGGCGTGAGCTACGCGCTGTGGGACCTCGCGGAGCGGTACGCTCCGAAGCTCCGCGGCACGGTGGTGATGGAGACAGGCGGCATGAAGGGTTACCGCGAGGAGATTCCGAAAGAGGAGTTCCACCGAATCCTCTGCGACGCCTTCGGGGTCGGGAAGATTCATTCGGAGTACGGCATGGCCGAACTCACCTCGCAGGCCTATTCGCAGGGAGGCAATGTGTTCCGCTGCCCGGGATGGATGCGCGTCACGGCACGCGACGTCAACGACCCGTTCGACCTGCTTCCGGCAGGCGCGCGCGGCGGGCTGAACATCGCGGACCTGGCGAACTGGTGGTCGTGCGCCTTTATCCAGACACAGGACGTGGGGCGCGTCGGCGCGGACGGGGCGTTCGTCGTCGAAGGCCGTATCGACCACTCCGACATTCGTGGCTGCAACCTGTTGATACAATAAAATCACCCATACCAATGAAGACCGTCGCATTCGTTCCCATCCGGCTCAACAGCCAGCGCGTCGCGGGCAAGAACCTCCGCCCGCTGGACGGATCGCCGCTGATGTGCCATATCCTGAAAACCCTGACCGCCGTGGAGGGCATCGATGAAGTCTTCGTCTTCTGCAGCGATGAAAGCATCCGTGCGCTGCTGCCCGAAGGGGTCCGGCTGCTGCGCCGCGACCCGTCGCTCGACAGCGACACGACGCTCGGACGGGAAATTTACGACAGCTTCACCGCTCAAGTCGAGGCCGACCTCTACATCCTCGCCCACGCCACCTCGCCGTTCATCCGCGCCGCGACCGTCGCCGAAGCGCTCGGAAAGGTCCGCTCGGGCGAATACGACTCGGCATTCAGCGCCGAAAAATTGCAGACCTTCGCCTGGTTCGGGGGCAAACCGCTCAATTACGCCCTCGACAACATCCCCCGCACGCAGACCATCGAGCCGGTCTACATCGAGACCAGCGCCTTCTTCATCTTTTCGCGCGAATTGTGGTGCGGACGCGGACGCCGCATCGGCGAACGGCCCTACATGGCTGTCGTGGACCGCATCGAGGGACTGGACATCGACTACCCCGAGGACTTCGCCATGGCCGAAATCATCGCGGCCAGCCGGAACCTGCCGGAATAACCGCAAATGGTTCAAAATTCCTATAAAACGAGGGATTTCAAGGCTTGCGCAGCCCCGCGAAACGAAGTTTACAAGGAGTAAATAAGTATTCGAGGGGCAAGCGTAACGAAGATATCACCGTTTTAGAGGGATTTTTTCGTAGGCGTCGATCATCGATCCCCGCGTGCGGTTGACGATCCGCGCCCCGAGCGAGCGGGCATAGTCGCGCAGCACCTCGTGGCCGCGGAACAGTTCGGCGACCTCGGCCAGATAAACGGCCATCGTATAGGGCCGGCGGGGGACTTTCTGGAAGATCGGCTCCGGAACGGCCGGAGCATCGTCGTAATAGTGGCCGACGGCCCGGCAGAGGCGGTTTTCGTCGTCGACACACAGCCCGTCGAGCAGCGTATGATCCACACCATACAACTCCAGCGTCCTGTAACCCAGCAGCAGGGCGACGTACTCGCACACCTGCACCACGGTCCCGAAGTTGGCGCTTCCCAGACCGTGGCGGAACAGCCAGAACTCCACGCTCCGGAATCCCCGGTAGACCTGCGTATGGAACCGCACGATGCGGATATTGGGGTTGGGAAGCGCGGCGCGGTAGTCGAACCGCTCGGGATTGTAATACTGCACGTAGAGGTTCATCGGCCACGTCACCCGCTCGTTGAGCACGCGGTAAAGCTCCGCGACCCGGTCGCGGTAGACACTGTCGCGAAAGAACATGGGGTCGGAAAGCACGTAGTAGGCGGGCCGCACGGTCGCGAAACGCTCGTCGAGCGCGAAATAATTGACCGCCATGACGTCCTTCGACAGGTGTTCGCCCTGCTCGATCAGCCGCGGCAGGTCCCCGGAGAGCGAAGGTCCGTTGCCGAGGATCAGGACCGAAGGCTTCGGCTCCCCGACAGTCCCGGCGCGGCGGACATAGTTGCGGAAATTCTCCTTCACGGCCATCACGGCGAAGTAGAGCGCCGTGTCGAACGCGTTGCGGACGAATGCGATGATTTTCTCGGATGCGGTCATCGGACTGGTTTTATTTGCAAAAATAGCAAAAGATCAATATCTTCGCAACAAAACCCGGCAGAACAGATGTCAGAACCCACCATTTCGGTCGTCATACCCCTCTACAACAAGCAGCGGGAAATCGGCGCGGCCGTGCGCTCTGCACTGGCGCAGACCCGCCTCCCGCAGGAGATCATCGTCGTGGACGACGGATCGACCGACGGCGGCGCGGAGGCCGTGCGTGCGATCCGATCGCCGCTGGTGCGGCTCGTCCGGCAGCCCAACGCCGGGGTCTGCGCCGCGCGCAACCGCGGCATCGAGGAGTCGACGGGCGAATACATCGCCCTGCTGGACGCCGACGATGCCTGGGAGCCGGGGTTTCTGGCCGAAATCGCCGCCATGATCCGCGAGTTTCCCGGATGCGGACTCTATTGCACGGCCTTTTCAATAATAAGCCACGACGGGACCTATCCGGCCCCGACACCCTCCGAACGGGGCATCGTGGCGAATTTTTTCCGCGAATCGGCCCACCGCTACATCGCCATCCCGTCGGCAAGCTGCATCCCGCGGCGCGTGTTCGACAACGTGGGGCTGTTTCCCGTCGGCATGAAGATCGCCGAAGACCTCTACATGTGGATCCGGATCGCCCGCCGCTACGAAGTCTGCTTCTCGCCCGAACGGCTGGTCCGTTACTCGCGGGTGGCCTCGAACCGCTCGGCAGCGAACTACACCCCCGAGCAGACCGTCCATTCGTTCGAGGAGCTGTACGACCCCCAGGCCCCCGAGGAGGACCGGGAGTTCGTGGCCCGCGCAGCGTTGGGAAAAGCGCTCATAATCAGCGCCAAAGGCGGCACGAAGGAGGCCGCCCGCGCCGCCCGGTTCTTCGCCTGGACACGGACCTACCGCCGCACGCTGCACAAGGTCCGCGCCCTGAACGCCCTGCCCGCCGGCTGGCGCGGCCCCGTGATCCGGCTTTACAACGCGCTGGCCTGGCGCCTCGCCCGCAAAGGACTCTAAATACCTGCAACCATGAAATACATCCTTCAAAACCTCTGCTGCCTGCTGCTTTTCGCAGCGGGAACCTGCCGCGCGCAGACCACCGGCCACACGTTCCGGTCGGGCGGCATCGACCGCACGTACCGCCTCCACCTGCCCGAAGGACTGCCGGCCGGGGCGCCGCTGGTCATCGTCCTCCACGGCTACGGCGGGCAGGCCCGGCCGGAGAGTTTCGGCATGAACGAGGTCGCCGACCGCCACGGTTTCGCCGTCTGCTACCCGCAGGGCGAACGCGACGGCCGGGGCAAGACGTGCTGGAACGTGGGCTACCCCTTTCAGGCCGACATGGCCGTCGACGACGTGCGGTTCCTCACCGAACTGATCCGGCACCTTGCGAAGGAGCACCGTTTGAGCCGTCGCAACGTCTTCTGCACGGGCATGTCGAACGGCGGGGACATGTGCTACCTGCTGGCCTCGCGCTGTCCGGAGGTCTATGCGGCCCTCGGGCCGGTCGCCGGGTTCATGTCCGTCGAAATCCTACGCTCGGACCGCAATCCGCGTCCGATTCCGCTGTTCGAAATCCACGGGACCGAGGACCGGACGACCCGCTGGGAGGGTGATCTCGGGAACGAAGGGGGCTGGGGCGCCTATGTCTCCGTCCCGACCGCGGTCGGCTACTGGGCCGCCAAGAACAAATGCCTCGCAGAGCAGGTCGACACCCTGCCCTCCCGCCCCGGCGGCCTGCAGGTCATCGCCCACCGCTACACGGACGGCACAGACGGAAACGAAGTCTGGCTCTACGAAACCGTCGGCGGAAAGCACTCCTGGAAAGAGACGGGCGTAGACACGGGCGAGGAGCTGTGGAAGTTTTTCAGCAAATACGTCCGGTAAACGAAAAAGGGTTCCGAATCATCGGAACCCTTTTTCACTCTGCCGGGCGGCGTCAGTTCGAGAACGTCAGCGAGTCTTTCCCGGCGTCGATCGAGATCGGCTTCGAGCGGTCGACCTCGCCGGCGAGAATCCGCTTCGAAAGGTCGTTGACCACATAGCGCTGGATGACACGCTTCACGGGACGCGCGCCGTAGAGCGGATCGTAACCCGCCGAAGCGATCCATTCGCGCGCCTTGTCGCTGTACTCCAGCCGGATACCGTTCTCCGAAAGCATCCTGCGCACGATACCCAGCTGGATGTCGACGATGCGTTCGATGTCCTTGTGCGTCAGCGGCTCGAACATCACGATCTCGTCGATACGGTTCAGGAACTCCGGCTTGAGCTGCTGTTTCAGCAGGTCGATCACGGCCAGTCGGGTCTTTTCGACAACCTCTTCGGGCAGTTTCTTGCCGTCGAAGGCCTCGGCGAAATTTTCCTGGATCACCTGCGACCCCATGTTCGAAGTCATGATGATGATGGTGTTGCGGAAATCCACCGTACGGCCCTTGTTGTCGGTCAGCCGGCCGTCGTCGAGCACCTGCAACAGGATGTTGAAGACGTCGGGGTGCGCCTTCTCGATCTCGTCGAGCAGCACCACGGAATAGGGCTTGCGCCGCACGGCCTCGGTCAATTGGCCGCCCTCGTCGTAACCGACGTATCCCGGAGGCGCCCCGACGAGACGCGACACGGCGTGCCGCTCCTGGTATTCGCTCATGTCGATACGCGTCATCATCTGGTCGTCGTTGAACAGGAACTCCGCCAGCGCCTTGGCCAGCTCGGTCTTGCCGACGCCCGTCGTGCCGAGGAAGATGAACGAACCGATCGGCTTGCGGGGATCGTTCAGCCCGGCGCGCGAACGCCGCACGGCGTCGGAGATGGCCGCGATGGCCTGCTCCTGCCCGATGACGCGCTTGTGCAGTTCGTCCTCCATGTGGAGCAGTTTCTCACGCTCCGAGGCCAGCATCCGCGTCACGGGAATCCCCGTCCAGCGCGACACCACCTCGGCGACGTCCTGCGCATCGACCTCCTCCTTGATCATCGAACCGTTGGCCGAGGCGAGGCGGTACTCCTCCTGGAAAGCGGCGATCTCCTTCTCGGCCTCCTGGATCTTGCCGTAGCGGATTTCGGCCACCTTGCCGTAGTCGCCCTGCCGTTCGGCCTGCTGGGCCTCGATCTTCAGATTCTCGATCCTGTCCTTGTTCGCCTGAATCTTTTTGAGCAGATCGCGCTGGCCCTGCCACTTGGCACGCATCTCGGCGTCACGGGCTTTCAGCTCCTCGATCTCCTTCGTAAGGTGCTCGACGCGCTCCTTGTCCTTCTCGCGGCGGATGGCCTCGCGTTCGATTTCGAGCTGACGCACCCGGCGGTCGAGCGTGTCGATCTCCTCGGGTACGGAGTTCATCTCCAGACGCAGCCGCGAGGCGGCCTCGTCGACCAGGTCGATGGCCTTGTCGGGCAGGAACCGCGAGGTGATGTAACGCGTCGAAAGCTCGACGGCGGCCACGATGGCCTCGTCCTTGATCCGCACCTGGTGGTGGTTCTCGTAACGCTCCTTCAGGCCGCGGAGGATCGAGATGGCGTCCTCCTGCGAAGGCTCGTCGACCATCACCTTCTGGAAACGGCGTTCGAGGGCCTTGTCCTGCTCGAAGTATTTCTGGAACTCGTCGAGCGTCGTGGCGCCGATGGTCCGCAGCTCGCCCCGCGCAAGGGCCGGTTTGAGGATGTTGGCGGCATCCATCGCACCCGACGACTTGCCGGCACCGACCAGCGTGTGGATTTCGTCGATGAAAAGCAGGATTTCGCCTTCGCTGGCCGTAACCTCCTGCACGACGGCTTTCAGACGCTCCTCGAACTCGCCCTGGTACTTGGCGCCCGCGATCAGCGCACCCATGTCCAGCGAGTAGATGATCTTCGATTTCAGGTTCTCGGGCACGTCGCCGTCGATGATACGCCGGGCGATACCCTCGGCGATGGCCGTTTTGCCGACGCCGGCCTCACCCACGAGAATCGGGTTGTTCTTCGTGCGCCGCGAGAGGATTTGCAGCACACGGCGGATCTCCTCGTCACGCCCGATGACCGGGTCGAGTTTGCCGCTCCGGGCCTGTTCGTTCAGGTTGATGGCGTATTTACCCAGCGCATCGA
Source organism: Alistipes sp. i18-0019-D1 (assembly GCF_042852885.1). Taxonomy (NCBI): domain Bacteria; kingdom Pseudomonadati; phylum Bacteroidota; class Bacteroidia; order Bacteroidales; family Rikenellaceae; genus Alistipes; species Alistipes sp. i18-0019-D1. The sequence goes on along the minus strand of NZ_AP031424.1, from coordinate 2,166,141 downwards.
ACTGCTGCTCGGAGGTCTGCGAATCGACCGTCGCGCCCTTGCGGAAGGTGCGGATCGCCTCGATCAACTCCTTTTCCGTCGCGCCGCTGCGCTTGAGGATGTCGGCGGCCTGCCCGCGCTCGGTCACGAGGGCCAGCAGCAGGTGCTCGACGGAAGCGTATTTGTCGCCGAAATTCTTCGTGAAGTCCACGGCCCGCTGGATCGCCTTCGAGGTCTCCTGTGCAAAGAACTGCTCGCCGCCGCCTTCGACGCGCGGCAGCGACGCCACGGCCCGCCCGGCCTCGTCGCGCAGCGAACGTACGTTCACGCCCACGCGCCCCAGCAGGAACGTCGAGAGCGAATCATCCTCGCGGATCAGCACCGCGAGCAGGTGGAGCGGTTCGACAGCCTGCTGTCCCCGCTCCCGCGCCAGCGAGAGCGCCGCTTGCAGCGCCTCCTGCGCTTTGATGGTAAGAGTGTTGATATTCATAGTGTTTCAGTTTTGTTTTTCAATCCGTTTCGATCCTCTTATCCGCAAAACCCCTGCCAACCCGGAATATACGACACGTTGTCACTTTTTGTCACAAATTGTCATCCGAAGACTGCCATGCCGGGACAAAATGACCGGAAGCAGAATTATTTTCAATTTTCACTTAATTCTTCTTATCTTTGCAACACTATGAGTGATTTCATCGTCAGCGCACGCAAATACCGCCCCGCGACCTTCCATTCGGTCGTCGGGCAGAAACATATCACCTCGACGCTCCAGAACGCCATCGAGCGCGGCCAGCTGGCCCACGCCTACCTCTTCTGCGGTCCCCGCGGCGTAGGCAAGACCACCTGCGCCCGCATCTTCGCCAAGGCCATCAACTGCCTCGCACCCGACGGCGCCGAGGCGTGCAACGAGTGCGAATCGTGCCGCTCGTTCAACGAGGGGCGCTCGCTCAACATCCACGAGCTGGACGCCGCGTCGAACAATTCGGTGGAGGACATCCGCACGCTGATCGAGCAGGTGCGCATCATTCCGCAGGTGGGCCGCTACTCGGTGTTCATCATCGACGAGGTCCACATGCTTTCGGCCGCGGCCTTCAACGCCTTCCTCAAGACCCTCGAGGAGCCGCCCGCACACGCCGTCTTCATCCTGGCGACCACCGAAAAGCACAAGATCATCCCCACGATCCTCTCGCGCTGCCAGATCTACGATTTCAACCGCATCCGCGTCGAAGACTCGGTCGAATACCTCAAATACATCGCCTCCGAGGAGGGCGTCACGGCCGACGAAGAGTCGCTGAACCTCATCGCGCAGAAGGCCGACGGCGGCATGCGCGACGCACTGTCGATGTTCGACAAGGCCGTGTCGTTCTGCGGCACGGCGCTCGACTACCGCAACGTGGCCCAGACGCTCAACGTGCTGGACTACGACACCTATTTCGGCGTTACGGAGATGCTCCTCGCGGGCAACTACGTCGACGTGCTGGTGACCTTCGACACGGTGCTGTCGAAAGGCTTCTCGGGCCAGACCTTCATGGCCGGCATGAACCGGCACATGAGGGACTTGCTGATGGCCAAGCAGCCCGACACGCTGCGGCTGATCGAAATGACCGGAACGCTGCTCGAACGATACCGGACGCAGGCGGGCGCCTGCAGTGTCGAGTTCCTGTTCGGAGCCATCTCCTGCCTGACGGAACTTGACGGGAAGATCCGGCAATCGTCGAACCAGCGGTTGCTCGTCGAGTTGGGTCTGATGAAAATCGCCGGACTCGGTCAAAAAAAAAATGACACCCTGACAGCTTCCGGGGAGTATCCGCTTCCCGAACTGACGCCCCGTACGGCGGCCGCGGCCGTCACGGCGCCGCCTGCGGCACAACCGCAGTCCGACCCGGCGACCCGACCCGTTCCGAGTCCCGTTCCGGCGGCTCCGCAGCAACCCGTAGCGGTTCAGCCCGGACCGGCCGCACAACCGGTTCCCGCCCCGGCTCCACAGCCGGCCGCACCCCGGCCGGAAACGCCGGTGCAGCCCGCAACCGCCCCGGGACCCGCTCCCGCTCCGGCCACACGGCCCGAAGCGCCGAAACCCGCGCCCCAGCCCGTGCGGAGACCGCTGATCTCGGGAACCTCCCTCTCGGAACTGCTCGCCTCGGCGGGCAGCGATCCGGACGAGGAGCCTTCCGAGGAGGAAACAGCCCAACCGGAAGTCGCGGCGATCGACCCCGAGTGCGAACGGAAACTGGAATGCGCCCGGGAAAAGATCCTGAACCTCATCCGGGAACGGCGTCCGCGGTTCGTCCCGGCCTTCGAGCTGATGAGGGTGCAGGGCAACACGATCTCGTTGAGCGTGCCGACGAGCGAACTGCGCGAAGAGATACTCCGCAGCAAGACGGGGATGCTGATGCGCATCGCCGAACTGGCGGGCATCACGGGAGCGATCGAACTGGAAGTGGTCGTCAACGAGGAGATCCGGGCCGCACGGCCGATCAAACTCGAAGACCGGGTGAAACACATGACGGAGAAAAATCCGCTGATCGCGGAACTTCGCCAGGCATTGGATCTGGAAGTGGAATAGAGCGCATTGTAAAAACTCCGCAAATCGGGCGACATCTGTTGCGCGATGCGGCAAGCCCCTCCCAAGGGAGGTGTTTGGGGTGGGGTCAAACTTGCAAACGCGGCGAAACGCCGCGACAACGACCGCCGGATTTGCAAACCGGTAAACAATTAGAACAAATACTAAACAGTAATATGACAAATTTCATCGAAGAACTCGAATGGCGCGGCATGATCCACACGATCATGCCCGGCGCGAAGGAACAACTCGAAAAAGAACTGACGACGGCTTACCTGGGTATCGACCCCACGGCCGACTCGCTGCATATCGGCCACCTGGTGGGCGTGATGATCCTCAAGCACTTCCAGATGTGCGGCCACCGTCCGCTGGCCCTCGTGGGCGGTGCGACGGGCATGATCGGCGATCCCTCGGGCAAATCGCAGGAACGCAACCTGCTCGACGAAAAGACCCTGCGCCACAACCAGGAGGCGATCAAACGCCAGCTGGCCAAACTGCTCGACTTCGACTCCGACGCCCCGAACGCCGCCACGCTGGTCAACAACTACGACTGGATGAAGGAGTTCACGTTCCTCGATTTCATCCGCGACATCGGCAAGTGCATCACCGTCAACTACATGATGGCCAAAGATTCCGTGAAGAAACGTTTCAGCGGCGAGGGCGACGGCATGTCGTTCACCGAGTTCACCTACCAGCTGGTTCAGGGCTACGACTTCCTGCACCTCTACGAGACGATGAACTGCAAAATCCAGCTCGGAGGCGCCGACCAGTGGGGCAACATCACCACCGGCACGGAGCTGATCCGCCGCAAGCTGGGCGCGGAGGCCGAGGCCTTCGGCATCACCTGCCCGCTGATCACCAAGGCCGACGGCACGAAATTCGGCAAGACCGAGAGCGGCAACGTATGGCTCGACCCGCGTTACACCTCGCCCTACAAGTTCTACCAGTTCTGGCTCAACGTCAGCGACGACGACGCCAAACGTTATATCAAGATCTTCACGCTGCTCGACCGCCAGACCATCGACGCGCTCATCGCCGAGCACGACGCGGCTCCCCACCTGCGCGTATTGCAGAAGCGGCTGGCCGAGGAGATCACCTGCATGATCCACTCGCGCGAAGAGTACGAAAAGGCCGTCGAGGCCTCGGCCATCCTCTTCGGCGGCGCCACGTCGGAGGCTTTGCACCGCCTCGACGAGCAGACCCTGCTGCAGGTGTTCGAAGGTGTACCCCAGTACCGCGTGGCCCGCGCGGAACTCGCGGCCGGCGTCCCGTTCGTGGACCTCTGCGCCGAGAAAAGCGGCATCTTCGCCTCGAAAGGCGAGTGCCGCAAGCTGGTGCAGGGCGGCGGCGTGTCGCTCAACAAGGAGAAGGTGGCCGACGCGATGCGCCCGGTGACCGACGCGGACCTGATCGCGGGCAAATACCTGCTCGTGCAGCGCGGCAAGAAGAACTACTACCTCGTGATCGCCGAATAGGATGGAATACCGGATCGTTCTCCAGCGCATGGAGTTCCGGGCGCTGCACGGCTGCTACGAACTCGAACGGAAGGTCGGCAACCGCTTCACGGTCGACCTGGAGATCACGGCCTGCCTGGGCGACGCGGCCGCCGAGGACAGCGTCGAACAGGCGGTCAACTACCTCACGGTCTACGAGGTCGTCTCGCTTCAGATGCGCATAACCCAGCGCACGATAGAACGCGTGGCGATGAACATCATCGAGGCGGTCTACGCCTCCTTCCGGCAGGTCCGGCACGTAAAATGCACCGTCTCGAAACTGGCACCCCCGCTCGGCGGCAAACTGGAGAAGGTGAGCGTCGTACTGGAGAAATAGAAACCTGCGCGCACGCAGCTGCGTGCGCGCAGGTTTTTCAAATAGGACCGATATATGCATCATTCACACGGCCGCGCAACGCTGGGCGGCAAATTGAGCGCCGTGCTCGTCGCGGCGGGAAGTTCCGTGGGACTGGGAAATATCTGGCGGTTCCCCTATGTCGCCGGAGACAACGGCGGCGGCGCCTTCCTGGTAATCTACATCCTCTGCGTCCTGTTACTGGGACTGCCGATCATGGTGGCCGAATTCTCGGTCGGACGCGCCTCGCACCGCAACGCCGTGGGAGCCTACCGGGCGCTCGACCCCAGGTGGAGTTTCCTGGGCTACAACGGCGTCGTGGCGGCCTTCCTGATCCTGGGCTTCTACTTCGTGGTGTCGGGATGGACCGCCGAATACATGGTCCACTCCGTGACGGGAAGCCTCGCCGAACTCTCCGCCCCCGACGAATACAAGAGTGTTTTCGAGAATTTCATCCAGAACCCGTGGCGGCCCGTGCTCTACACCGCGCTGTTCGTGCTGGCCACGCACTTCGTCATCGCGATGGGCGTGCAGAAAGGCATCGAACGCTCGGCAAAGGTGCTGATGCCCCTGCTGTTCGTCATCCTGATCGCGCTGTCGATCCACTCGCTGCTGATGCCCGGCGGCGAAGAAGGGCTTCGGTTCCTGTTCAGACCCGATTTCTCGAAGGTGACGCCCTCGACGGTCCTCGTGGCGCTGGGACAGGCCTTCTTCTCGCTCTCCATCGGCATCGGCACGATGGTCACCTACGCCTCCTATTTCAACCCCGACACCAACCTGCGCCACACGGCGCTCAACGTCACGATCCTCGACACGCTGGTAGCCGTGCTGGCCGGCGTGGTGATCTTCCCGGCGGTGTTCAGCGTGGGCATCGAACCCTCGTCGGGACCGTCGCTCGTGTTCATCACCCTGCCGGGCATCTTCAACTCGATGCCGCTGAGCATGGTCTGGTCGTCGGTATTCTTTCTGTTGCTGGTCGTTGCGGCGCTCACCTCGACCATCTCCTTACACGAAGTCATCACGGCCTATATGCACGAGGAGTGGCACATGAGCCGCCGGGCCGCCGCATGGTCGACGACCGGAGCCTGTATGGCGCTGGCCGCCGTGGCGTCGCTGTCGCTGGGCCTCCTGAAGGGATGGAACATCTTCGGACTCACGATCTTCGACTCGCTCGACTACCTCACGGCCAACATCCTGCTCCCCGCCGGCGGATTTTTCACCTGCATTTTCGTCGGCTGGCGCCTCGACCCGAAAATACTCAAGGCCGAGATCAGCAACAACGGCACGCTGAAATTCCGTATCTACGGGGTGTTCATCTTCCTCGTGCGCTACGTCTGCCCGGCGGTGCTGCTGCTGATCTTCCTGGATAACCTGGGCCTCTTTTAGCGGCCGGCACCGATCGGAACGAAACCCAAAACCTACCGAACCATGAAACGATTTGTTCTTTTGCTGTTCCTCTGCTGGGGCCTCTGCGCTTCAGCCGCGGCACGCCCGATCCGGGGCACTGTAAAATGCGGCGGAAAACCGCTGGAAGGCATCACCGTCACGGACGGTTATTCCTTCGCCCGAAGCGACGCAGCGGGGGAATTCACCCTCGACACCAACGACGACGCGCTGTTCATCAGCGTGGTGACCCCATCCGGATACATCGCACCCACGGAAGGAGGCGTACCGCAATTCTACCGTCCCTACGTCCCCGCCACGAAGCGTTACGACTTCTGTCTGCAGCCGTGGCCCGCAACCGGCGAAGTGTACGAACTGCTGGCGATAGCCGACCCGCAACCCAAAACCGAAACGCATTTCGAACGGCTCCGAACCGAGATCATCCCCGAACTGCAACGTGCGGCCGCCGCGGGAAAAGCGCAGGGCGTGCAACAGGCCGCCATCCTGCTCGGTGACATCGTCTGGGACTCCCCGGAACTGTTCACCCGCGTGAAAACGCAGTTCGCATCGCTCGGAATCCCGGTCTACGGCGTGATCGGCAACCACGACCACGACCTGAAAAAATACACCGACCGGGAGGCCACGGAGAACTACCGGAACCACTTCGGCCCCACCTACTACGCCTTCGACATGGGCCGCACCCACTATATCGTGCTCGACGACATCGTCTACCACGGTGCAAAAAAATACGACGAGCAGATCGACTCGCTGCAACTGGCCTGGGCCGCGGAATACGCCCGGCGGCTGCCCGCCGGGTCGCGCGTCTGCGTGGCCATGCACGCCCCGGCCATGAAGGCCTGGAAGGGGAATCAGGTCATGGAGTCGGCCGCCAGGCTGATGGACGCCTTCGCCGGCCACGAACTGCATTTCATCTCGGGGCACACGCACGTCAACTCGAACTACGACATCCGCGAAGGGGTCATGGAGCACAACGTAGCCCAGATCTGCGGGAACCTGTGGTACGACCCGGTCAACAAGGACGGCACGCCCAAAGGCTACCAGCTCTTCCGCGAATGCGGCGGAGAATTCTCGTGGGAGTACCGAAGCCTCGGCTCCCCGTCCGTACGGCAGCTGCGGATATGGCAGCCCGGACGGGTGGAAGCGTTTCCACGGAGCGTCGTGGCCAAAGTCTGGAACTGGGATCCCTACTGGACCGTCGTCTGGTACGAGGACGGCCGTTACCGCGGCGCGATGCAGCGCATCCAGATCGCCGATCCCGACTATGCGGCACATCTCGATTCGCTGAAAACAGCCGGGCGGAAACTCGCCAAATCGCAGCATTCCCGCGTCTCGGATTTCTATTTCAAAGCGTGTCCTTCGGCGTCGGCACAGACGATCGAAGTAGTCGCCACGGACCGCTTCGGACGCCGTTATTCGGAGCGCATCACGCTCGGAAAAGCCAAATGGCCCGTCGGAGCGGCGGCCGCTGAATAAGTCCGGCCGAACGGCGGAAACAGGTCTGGCGAACGGACGCCGGGCATCGCAAAAGAACGGGGCGGATGGACAGTACCGAAGTACATTCCATCCGCCCCGTTTATAAGGATGTGCGGAAGATCGCCGCTTTAGGCAATCAGTTGATATTGCGCCGGTCGGGTTCGTGGTCGGGCGAAGCCGCCTCCATGTCGATCTGCAACTTCACCATGTTGATGGCCGTGGCCGCAGCCTCGTCGCCCTTGTTGCCGTGGCGGCCGCCGCAGCGGTCGAGGGCCTGCTGCATGTCGTTGACCGTCAGCACGCCGAAGGCGATAGGCATGTTCCACTGGATTTGCAGCTGCGTGATGCCCTGCGTCACGCCCTGGCAGATGAAATCGAAGTGGCGCGTGTCGCCCTGGATAACGCATCCGAGAGCGATGACGGCGTCCACGTCGGTATACTCCGCGAAGAACTGCGCGCCGAGCGAAAGTTCGAACGTGCCCGGGACATACTTGACCTGGATATTCATATCGGGGCACCCGGCGGCACGCAACGTACGCACGGCTCCCTCCAGCAGGGCCTCGGTGACCTCGCGGTTCCACTCGGCCACGACGATACCGAACCGCATATCCGCGGCCGAAGGCAGGGGTGAGTCGAATTTGGAAAGGTTGTGATTCTTGGTCGCCATCGTCCTCCGTTATTTTACGCTGCCGAGCAGCTTCTCCGCATCGCGGGCCTCCATCGAGGCGGGATACGAGGTCATGATCTCTTCATAGAAAGCCGCGGCTTTCTGCTCATTGCCCTGGGCCTGCTCCGCAAGACCTGCCTTGCGCAGGTACATCGGAGCCGTCAGGTTGTTGTCGGCGGCCTTCACGGCCTTCTCGTAGAACTTCACCGCCTTGGCGTAGTCCTGCTGCTCGACGGCGATGTCACCCTGCAGACCGTAGTTCTGGGCGTTGATCAGCTCTCCGGGGATGCCTTTCAGCTGCGAGAACTTCGCCAGGTATTTGGCGGCGTTCTCCAGATCGCCCGTACGCAGGTAGCAGATGCCAGCATAGTGCTTGGCGAGGTTGCCCGAAGGCGTCGAGCCGTACTTCTCGATCACGTCGAGGAAACCGGCCCCGTTGTCGTCGCCCAGCAGCGCCGTCTCGAAATCGGGATTCTCGCCTTCGAAACGGTTCTGCGCCTCGGCGATCATCTCGGCGGCCTTCGTGGCGCGGGGCTGGAGGATCAGCGAGCGGTAACCGAAAACGAGGGCTGCGAGGACGAGCAGGCCGAGGAAAACGTAGGACATCATCCGGCCGTTCCTCTCGAAAAACAACTCCGTTTTGTTCATTGCTTCGCCGAGGGTTTCCTGCTCGGCGACGTTCTGCTTTGCCATATTGCTTGTTGTGTTATTAGTTTATAATTCGTACGATAGTCTGCAAAGATACAAAACTATTCACAATGTGCAATGTCGTGTCCGGATTTTTTGTATTTTTGTCCTATGCATCTGAAGAAAATAGCACTGCTGAATTTCAAAAACATCCCCCAGGAGGAACTCGTGCTGTGCCCCGGCATCAACTGCCTGGTGGGCGACAACGGCGCGGGCAAAACCAACGTCGTGGACGCCGTTTACTACCTGTCGATGTGCAAGTCGTCGCTGCAGATGACCGACGGGCAGAGCATCCGCCACGGCGCCGACTTCTTCCTCGTCGAAGGGACTTACGCGAGCGATGCGGGCAGGCGGGAAACCATCGTGTGCAGTTTCTCGCGCAAGGGCGGCAAGGTGCTCAAGCGCAACGGCAAGGAGTACGAACGGCTTTCGGACCACGTGGGGCTGATTCCCGCGGTGATCGTGTCGCCGGCCGACAGCGCGCTGATCTCGGACGCCGCCGACGAGCGCCGACGCTATCTCAACGCCTTCATTTCGCAGCTGGACCGCGCCTACCTCGGCTCGGTGATGCGCTACAACGCCGTGCTGGCCGAGCGCAACCGCCTGCTGAAAACACGGCCCGACGAAACCATGCTCCAAATCTACGACATGCAGCTGTGCGAACACGGCAAGGCCATCCACGCCCGGCGGCAGGAGTTCGCCGAGCGGCTGCAACCGGTGACCGCGGCCTATTACCGCATCCTTTCGGGCGATAGGGAGCAGGTCGAGCTGCACTACAAATCGGAGCTGAACGACCGTCCGTTCGAGGAAATTCTGCTCGACGCGCGGCAGAAGGACATCGTCAACGAATTCACGACGGCAGGCATTCACCGCGACGACCTGGTGCTGAAAATCGGGGGATATCCTCTGCGCAAATACGGGTCGCAGGGGCAGCAGAAATCCTTCCTGATCGCCCTCAAACTGGCGCAGTACGCCGTCGTCGCCCAAGCGAAGGGCGAACGCCCGATCCTGCTGCTGGACGACCTGTTCGACAAACTCGACGCCGGGCGGGTCGAACAGCTGATCCGTCTGGTTTCGGACGACACCTTCGGGCAAATTCTGATCACCGACTGCAACCCGACACGTCTGAAACGGATTCTCGACAAGGCGGGCGGCGACTACACGCTCTTTTCAGTCGCCGAAGGTGCCGTAACGCAGGAGCGGAACGCGGCGGAAGGCTCGGAGAAGGCAACGGAAAACGCAGCGAAAGACGCAGCGGCAAATGCAGAAAAAGAACAATCCCTACGCCCGGAATCAACCGACGAACAGCCATGAGACGGACCAAAACCATGCTGATGGGCGACTTGCTGGAGGAGTTTTTCAAACGCCCCTATATCGCCGCGAAAGTCGCCGAAGGCAAGCTGCCGGATACATGGCGCGAGATCGTCGGCGACCGCGCCGCGGAGGTCACCACCGAATTGCGGCTCGAAAAGCACATCCTTTACGTACGCATTCAGTCGAGCGTCCTGCGCTCGGAACTTTTCTACCAGCGCGAGGCGCTCAAGGAGGAGATAAACCGCCGTTCGGGCGTACGCCTCGTCAACGCCGTCATCATCCGGTAAGTCCGGGTTCGGCCAAAAAGCATACCTTATAAATATATACATGAAAAAAGATGCCCGTAACGGAGCATCTTTTTTCGTTGTGACGGAAAGGCCTCATTCACGGCCCCTCCCCAATACGGCCCGGCCTTATTTGATGATCACGGCGCGGTTGGCCTTCTGGTTGTTCTCGTAAACGTTGGCTGCGTTGCCCTTGCCTTCGTAGGTCAGCTGTTTGGGGTTCACACCGCATTTTACGAGGAAGTCGTAAACGCTCTTGGCACGGTTCTCGGCAACGCGCTTGTTGCCTGCGGCCGTACCCGTCTGCTGGTCGGCATGGCCCTCGATCTTGTAGACCCGGTCTTTCGGACCGCTCTTGATCAGGTCGGCCATCAGTTCGAGGCGGGTCTTCTCCTTCGGCGTCAGCTTCGACATGCTGTAATCGTAGAAGATGATCGAAGTCGGGCTGAGGGTGTTCACCTTCTGTGCGGCAGCGGCTTCTGCGGCAGCCTTGGCAGCGGCAGCGGCGGCGGCAGCTTTAGCGGCTTCGGCCTCGGCCTGCGCAGCCTTCAGCTTGTTGGCCAGGTCCGCATTCTCCGACCGGGCGGCTTCGAGGGCGGAATTGCCCGCAGCCACTGCATTCTGGAAAGCGCGGATGTCGTCGGCCGTATAGCCCGGAACGCCGCGCTCCCAGCCACGCTGGTTGAAGCGGTAGGTGATACCCGCCGTAGCGGTGAGCCCGGCCAGGTAAGAGCCGTTCATCTTCGCGGGACAAATGCTCGACTTGGTGAGCAACCCCTTGAGTTCGATATTGAAATCGAAGGCCGGCGACAGGCGGAACTTGCTGAGCAGACCCGCCGTGAAGGCGAACTCCTGGCGCGAACCGGATGCGTTCTCACGCTGGCTGCGGTCCGTGAAGTTCGAAGCCATGTAACCGAAACCGGCGAACGGCACGGCATACCACGCACGGTCGGCGCGGTAACCGCCGATCCAGTTCGATGCGTTAAGCATGAAATCCACATGCCCGAACATGTACGGCCACGTCATCTTACCCAGTTCGGAGTCGAAGTTATTGAACCATCCGCCCTGCAACTGGGCACGGATACCAACGATCGGATGCATCCATTTCGTTACCGACAGGTTGCCCTCGAAGCCGAAGCGGTCACCCCAAGAGCCGATATTACCGCCGTTAGAGAAGGCTGTGCCGGTTCCGAAACCGGCCGAAATCTCCCAATTATCCCAGAATCCGTTCGACACGAATCCGGCAACGCTCGGTTTCTTCGGCGTTCCATCGGCAAATGCGGCGGAGGCGAAAGCCACGAGCACAAAAGTCAAGAAAATTTTTCTCATAATGTTCATCTTTAATACGTCTCACATACTTGTCGTAAAAGTAAGCATTTTTTCACAAAAACCATTCAAATCCGGTCGAAAAAACAGAAAAAAGAAACCTTTGGAGCCAAAAAAGCCCCAAATGTCTGAACATCGGGGCTTTTTAGAACACAAATCAGGTAAAAACGGACATCATCCGCATTTGGAATAGCCGCACGACATGCAGGTCAGGCAGCCGTTCTGATAGGCCATATTCTCCTGTCCGCAGCTCGGACATTTGCCCTTGGATTTCGTGCCGTCGACGATATACTGTTTCAGCGCACGGCACACGCCGGTCTTCCACGTGTTGATCGACTCGCTGTCCAGGTGCAGGGACTCGATCAGCGACACGGTCTTCTCGATCGGCATGCCGTGGCGCAGCACGCCCGAAATGAGTTTGGCGTAGTTCCAGAACTCCTCGTTGAACAGGCGCGAAATGCCGCCGATGGTGTTCGTGTAGCCGTAACGGTCGGTGTACTGGAAATCGTAGCGTTTCGTGCCGTCCGCCTCGCGGACCTTGATGATGAAGCCCTTCTTGATCTTCGGGGGAATGAACATGGCATCCTCCTCGATCTTACCCGTGAAGACCTCGTAGGGACGCCCGTCCTGCAGACCCACGAAAGCGATCCAGTCCTCCGTGCCGTTCTTGAACCGCACGATGTCCGCCGGAATCGACTTGGGACGCTTCGGCGCCTCGCCGGGATGCTCCTCGCACTTCTTCCTGCTCCTGGCGTTCTTCTCCAGCAGCACGCCGTCGCGACAGCCGTCGCGGTAGACCGTGACACCCTTGCAGCCGCACTCCCAGGCCGTGCGGTAAACATCGGCCACCAGCGCCTCCGAGACGTTGTTCGGCAGGTTCACCGTCACCGAGATCGAGTGATCGACCCACTTCTGGATGGCTCCCTGCATCTTGACCTTGGCCACCCAATCGATGTCATTGGCCGTGGCGCCGTGATAGGGCGACGCGGCGACCCACTCGTCCAATTCGGCATCGGAGATCGTCGCCAGCTTCGAAGTGTCGTATCCGTTGGCCTCCAACCACTTGACGAAATTGTGGTGGTAGACGTTATACTCCTGGAACTTTTCGCCCGTTTCGTCCTCGTAATCGACGTGGGTGTCCACGTCCGAAGGATTGATCTTGCGGCGGCGCTTGTAGACGGTGCGGAACACCGGCTCGATGCCCGAGGTGGTCTGCGACATGAGCGACGTGGTGCCCGTGGGCGCGATGGTCAGCATGGCGATGTTGCGGCGGCCCACCTTCGTCATCTCCTCGTAGAGCGCCGGATCGGCCTCACGGATGCGGGCGATCATCGGGTTGTTCGCCTCCTTCGCAGCGTCGTAAACCGGGAAGGCACCGCGCTCAGCGGCCATCTTCACCGAAGCGCCGTAAGCCGCCAGGGCGAGGCACTTCTGCACCTCGACGGCGAAGTCGATCGCCTCCTGCGTACCGTAACGCAGGCCCAGTGCGGCGAGCATGTCGCCCTCGGCCGTGATGCCCAGGCCCGTACGGCGGCCCTTACGCGCCATTTCGCGGATCTTCTTCCACAGTTCCAGCTCCACGCGGCGCACGTCCATGTCTTCGGGGTCGGCGGCGATCTTCTCGATGATCAGCTCGACCTTCTCCAGTTCGAGGTCGATGATGTCGTCCATCATGTGCATCGCCTTGTAGACATGGTCCCTGAACTTGTCGAAATTGAACTTCGCATCGGCCTTGAACGGGTTGTCCACATAGCTCAACAGATTCATCGCCAGCAGGCGGCACGAATCGTAGGGGCAGAGCGGAATCTCGCCGCAGGGATTGGTCGAAACCGTCACGAAACCCTCGTCGGCATAGCAGTCGGGAATGCTCTCGCGGATGATCGTATCCCAGAACAGCACGCCCGGTTCGGCAGACTTCCAGGCGTTGTGGATGATTTTCTCCCAAAGTTTCCGGGCGTCGATGTCCTGCTCGTATTTGGGATTGTCCGACTTGATCGGGAACTGCTGGTGGTATTTCTTCCCGGCGAGGGCCGCACGCATGAAATCGTCGTCGATCTTGATCGAGACGTTGGCACCCGTCACCTTGCCCGTGTCGACCTTGGCGTCGATGAACCGCTCGGCGTCGGGGTGCCTGATCGACAGCGACAGCATCAGCGCGCCGCGCCGCCCGTCCTGCGCCACCTCGCGCGTCGAGTTCGAGTAACGCTCCATGAAGGGCACGATACCCGTCGACGTGAGAGCCGAGTTCAGCACCGGGCTGCCCGTGGGCCGGATGTGCGAAAGGTCGTGACCCACGCCGCCGCGGCGTTTCATCAGCTGAACCTGCTCCTCGTCCATGCGGAAGATGCCGCCGTAGGAATCGGCGGGATTCTTATGGCCGATGACGAAGCAGTTCGACAGCGACGCCACCTGGAAATTATTGCCGATGCCGGTCATCGGGCCGCCCTGCGGAATGACGTAACGGAAATGGTCGAGCAACGCGAAAACCTCCTCCTTCGGAAGCGGGTTCGGGTATTTTTGCTCGATGCGTTCGATTTCGGAAGCGATGCGCTCGTGCATCTCGCGCGGCGATCGTTCGTAGATGTTTCCGAAAGAATCCTTGAGGGCGTACTTGCTGACCCACACCGTGGCGGCGAGGTCGTCCCCGTCGAAATACTTCTTCGACTCGGCAACCGCATCGTTGTAATTGACTTTCTGCGGCGTGTCGGCTTTGGTGGCTTTTGACATAACTATTTTCAGGCTATTATTTCTATATTTTCAGATTTCAGGCGTCACGGCGGGCAAAACCCGGTTCTACAAAATTGCGGCTTTTCCGGATAAAAAGCCAGCATGAAGAACCAAACTTATCCACAAAATATCTACAAAAGGACAAAAGGCACGCCCCAGAGACCCGGGGCGCGTCTTCGGACCGAAGGCGGTAGTTATTTCACCGCCACGGCGTCGATTTCGACCAGCGCGCCCATCGGCAGCGCCGCGACCTCATAGCACATGCGCGCCGGCATCTCCGAGGTGAAGAACTCCGCATAGACAGCATTCATGGCGGCAAAATCGCCGATCGACTGCAACAGGACCGTGGTTTTCACCACGTCGGAATAATCGTACCCGGCTTCACGGAGGATATGACCGAGGTTCGTGAGCGACCGGCGCGTCTGGGCCTCGATGCCTTCGGCCATTTTTCCGGATGCGGCGTCGATCGGAAGCTGTCCCGAAACATAGAGCGCACCGCCGGCCCCGACGGCCTGCGAATAGGGACCCACGGCCTTGGGCGCATGGGGTGAAGCGATAATGGTTTTCATAAGGAACGTTTTTTAATCATTTGCAAATTCACACTTCGATGTAACAGTCGCTTTAGAACGTTGTCATTGCCGCCTGCGGCGTCACCCGGCTATAAGCCAGGCTCCAAGAGCGAAACCCGATTGCCGGGGATCGGATCCAATCTGGGCTCCCGACAGCTAAAAGCGTCGTTACGACACCAAAGGTACGATTTATTCCCTATATTTGCCGTATGATATAAATGGAAAAACAATGAAGATTTTACTCAAAATTGCGATAGTCGCTGTCGCTGCGGCCTTTATGGCCGGATGCTGCAACTGCCGCTCCTACCAGAAAAAGACCCGCCGCCCGCTGGCGGGGACCGAGTGGCAGCTGATCCAGCTCGGCGGCAAGGCGGTCAAACCCGAAGAGGGCAAATTCACCGTCACGCTGCTGACCGAGGGCAACCGCCTGACGGGCGTCGGGGCCTGCAACCGCCTGATGGGCACGTACAAGACCGACGGGAAACGCACGCTGAAAATAGGCCCCCTCGCCTCGACGATGATGGCCTGCCCGGGCATGGAGCAGGAGGACGCCTTCACCAAAATGCTCGAGTCGGTGACCCATTACGACATGGACGGCCCGATGCTGCTGCTGTTGAGCGACGGCGAACTGCGCGCCGTGTTCCAGGCAAAACCGTGACGGTCCGGGTGCTGAAAAGTTCCCCGCGCTGGGAACCGGGAGAGTCGGACGGACGAAAGGTTCCCGTGGAAATCAGGCTCCCCGTGGACTTCCGCAGACAAAATTGAAAAGGACCGGCTGTCGAGCCGGTCCTTTTTGCTTCGGCGGTTCCCCGCCGCTTAACGCAGGTGCGGATTCAGACGGCCCCACTCGTCGACGGGAGGCAGAATGCCCATCGAAATCACCTCGTCGCGCAGTTTGCAGAGATGCTCGTAGCTCTCCGTGAGCTTCTTGTGCTCCGCGGCCGTGCCCTGCACGTTCTTATACGACACGCCCTCCTTCGTGATGACGGTCTCCATCGCCATCAGGATGTGTTTGAATTCGTCGTTGTGGACGAATACGCCGGCGGGATAGGTGAACGGCTTGCCGCCCATCGCAGCCGCGATCATCGAGATCGAGATATAAGCCGGACTTTGGAACGACGAACGGCCGCGCAGGTCGATGATGTGCTTGCCGCCCTGAATCACCCGCTGCTGCAGATCGGCCCAGTCGCCTTCGGGCATCTCCTTGCCGATCAGCTCCGAAAGGGGCCGTCCGGCGACGAGCGTCGTCGAGGCGAAGACCGCCATCTGCTCGCCGTGGCCGCCGTAGGTGCGGCAGTTGCGGATTTCGTCGGGCGAGATTTTGAAGTATTTGGCCAGCTCCGAACGCAGGCGCGTGGAGTCCAGCGCCGCGAGGGTCGAGACCTGCGAGGGTTTCAGCCCCGCATAGATCAGCGTGATCAGCCCCGTGATATCGGCCGGGTTGAAGACCACCACGACGTGCTTCACGTCCGGGCAGTAGGACTTGATGTCCTTGCCGAACTGTTCGGCGATCTGGGCGTTGCCTTTCAGCAGGTCCTCGCGCGTCATGCCGGCCTTGCGGGCCGCACCGCCCGACGACACGACGTAAGCCGCATCGGTCAGCGCCTCGCGGATGTCGGTCGTCCACGTGATGTTCACCCCCTCGAAAGCGCAGTGGTAAAGTTCCTCGGCCACGCCCTCCAGCGCCGGTCCATACGGATCGTAAAGGCAAATGTTCGGCGTCAGGCGCATCATCAGCGCCGTCTGGGCCATGTTCGAGCCGATCATGCCGGCCGCACCCACGATGGTGAGTTTCTCGTTCGTTACAAAATCCATAACTTATAATGTTTAAGTCCTCTTGTCTCTGTTTGCCGGCTTCATCGCCCTCCGAAACCCGCTTCTTAAGCCGGGCGGGCTACTCGATCTCCCGGCGGTTCATCAGCGCGTGGGTGATCGTCAGTTCGTCGACATATTCCAGTTCGTCGCCGAAACCGATGCCGCGCGCGATCGACGTAACTTTCAGCCCCGGAAACTGCCGCAGGCGGTTCATCAGGTAGAAAAGCGTCGTCTCCCCTTCGACCGAAGTCGAGATGGCGAGGATCACCTCCTTCACCCCGCCGCGGGCGATCCGCTCGCACAGCAGGTCGATCTTCAGGTCCGAGGGCGAGATGCCCTGCATGGGCGAGATGACGCCGCCCAGCACGTGGTACATGCCCCGGTACTGGCGCGTGTTCTCGACCGACAGCACGTCGGCCACCTGCTCCACGACACAGATCGTCGCATGGTCCCGTTCCCGGTCGGCGCAGATCGGGCAGACCTCCTCGTCGGAGAGGTTGTTGCACTGCGAACAGTAGCGGATCTCGTTGCGGAACCGGTCGATGCTCTCCGTCATCCCGGCCACCGAATCCCGCTCCATGCGCAGGATGTGGATGGCCAGGCGCAACGCCGTGCGGCGTCCCACGCCCGGGAGTTTCGAAAGCTCGCCGACGACGTCCTGTAAAAGTTTCGACATTTAGATCGTTTCGATGGTTTTGCATTCGAGCCACCCCTTCTTTCCGTCGGCAATGGTGATCTCGCACCAGTTGTCGAGGCGGTCGGTGATCTCGACGAGCGTCCCCTCGTGCAGCACGAAGAGGTCGGTCGCCGACTTGTCGGGCGAACTCTTCACGGCCGTCGAGAGCGACATCACGACGGCTTGCGTATCGTCAAGCATCTCGTGCCGCTCGCCCATGGCGAACCAGCTCGTGAGCATGAACACCGCCACCGCGACGAGGGTTCCGTAGAACCCCGTCTTGCGCAACGACAAACGCTGTGCCAACAGGTAGGCGAGGAACAGCGCCAGGGCGCAGACCAGCGCCGCGAGCGAGAAGACGCTCCATGCCGTACAGCTCATCAGACGGCGCACGCCGCGCATCCATTCGGTGAAGAAAAATTCGGGTATCTGCTCGATGTTGTCCTTCGTGCGGGCCTCGGCGACACTCAAATTATAGCGGATGTCGTCGTTGCCGGGAGCCAGCCGCAAGGCCCGGTGGTAGAAAAGTATCGACTTGCCCAGCCGCTCCTCCTTGAAATAGGCATTGGCCAGGTTGTAGTAGAGTTTCATGGAACTCAATCCGCGGGCGAGAATCTGCTCGTAGAACTCCGCGGCGGCGTGAAAGTCGCCGTTGATATAGGCCGTGTTGGCTCGGTCCCACAACTGCTCGGGCGACGCCTCGGCCGCAGGTTCCGGAGCCGCCGTCACGGCAGGCTGCGCCAGCGTGTCGGCTCCCTCCTGCGCATGTGCGCAGAGAACGCCGGACAGCAGGATCAGGAATAGGGTCAATCGTTTCATAACACTATCGTTTTATCACCGATTCGATGCGCGAGATCAGGTTCACGCCTTCGGAATAGACGTCGTTCATGCGGGCCGTCTCCACGGGCGAGTACTGCGCCTCGTCGCACTGGGTGATGATGTCCGTGAACCGCTGAGAATCCTCCGACGAAACGCCCCGTTTGTGCAGCTCCTCGCGGACGTTCTCCTTCGTGAGGTTGGCCACCGGAATGTTGAACTTGTCGCTCATGTAGCCCCACAGCGCGCGGAGCATCTCCTCGTAGAAGGCATGCCGGTTCTGCTCCTCCATATACCTCTTCGCGGCGCGGAAACGCTGCACGGCGACCTTGTTGGCCCGCTTGCCGCGCACCAGGGCGACGTTCTGCGATTCGCGGATCTGCTTGCGCAGCGCCACGTAGATCATCGTGAAAAGCACCAGTACGCCCAGGAGCAGAATCCAGTAGGCGGCGCTGAAGATGAACGGCACGCGCTCGGAGCGCAGCTGCGCCCCGCCCAGCTTGATGAAGCGGATGTCCTGGCCCAGCATCTTCACCTCTTCCTTCGACATGCCGCGCCCCTGCATCACCACCGCATCGCCTCCGCCGCGGGCATCGGGCGTGATTT
This sequence comes from Alistipes sp. i18-0019-D1, assembly GCF_042852885.1. NCBI lineage: Bacteria > Pseudomonadati > Bacteroidota > Bacteroidia > Bacteroidales > Rikenellaceae > Alistipes > Alistipes sp. i18-0019-D1. Next base: position 2,147,390 of record NZ_AP031424.1, on the reverse strand, counting down.
CGAGCGTCAGCGGCTTCGAACGGAGCGTCACGTACTGCACCCGCTGGGGGTCGAAGTAGGTGAACTCGATGGGTTCGATGTCATAAGTGCCCTCGGCACGTGCGATGAAAGGGTATTCGAACTGGCGGTAGCCGGAGATGCCCGTGGCCGACGTGTTGATCGACTCGGTGGTCTTGACGTTATACTGCTCGAACGAGGTCGGAAGCGGCAGTTTCGGGGCCTGCACGAAAGTCAGGTTGCCCGTGCCGGAAATTTTCACCGTAAAGGTCGCGCCCGAGTTGGCCGCGATGCGCTCCGAAGGCAGCTGGGTGTCCATCGTGAAACGGCCCACGGCCCCGCTGAAACTCGAAGGAGCACCCGACGGCAGCGGCTTGACCGTCACCGTGGCCCGCTGGCTCTGCACCTTGCGCGGCACGTTGAACACCTCGCGGCCGCCCCCGAAGAAGGGATCGGCATTGCGGCTCTGCACCACGACCTGCGCCACGACGGTCATGTCCACGGGGTCGATCGTGAGCGAGCCGACCTGCTGCGGATAGAGCAGGTAGTCGTACAGCACACGCGTCTCGTACACCTTTCCGTTGTAGGTCTCGCGCCCCACGCGGGCCGAATTGGGATCGGTGAGGTCCTGCGACCAGAAGCCGTTGAACGACGGAGCCGACTCGGGAACGATATTGACGTAGGGAACCCGCGTATAGAGTTTGAAAGCCACATGCAGCGGCTCGTTCTTATACACGGACGACCGTGAAACCACGGCCCGAAGCAGGATGTCGTCCTTGGCGACCTGCCCCTGCGCGCTGGCCTGCGCATCGCCCGAACCGCCCGTACGCCCCTGGGGCTGCTGCCGCGCCCGGGAGGCGTCGCCCTCGTTCACGATTTCGATCGGCAGCGGCTTGGTCCGGTAGGCCGTACCGTCCACCTTGGCCTCCGCGGCGCCGATCGTCACGTTGCCCGCCGCCTGCGGCAGCAGGACATAGGTGATGCCGTAACTGAAACTTTTGGAAATCGAACCGTTTATATATTGTATCGACGAACCGGTCGACACGCTCGGCCCGGCGATTACGTCGAAACCTTCGAACGATGGCGCCTTGAAGGAATCGGCGTCGGGTTCGGCATTCAGCGTGAATTCCACGCGGAAGGCCTCGCCGACGGCGACCATCAACGGCGAGTTGGCTTCAAAAGTGACCTTCTCGGCAGCGGAGGCCGAGAAGATCGCCAGCACGAAGAGTGCCGTCAGGGATATTTTTGCAACAAAATCTCTCATCACAAAGCGATATGTCTATCAATTTGCACCGCAGCCCCGTACCAGCCGGCCGCTATCGCCGCCGATGGCGTCGTTTACAAACCCGACTCCACCCCAAACCTCCCCCCCAGGGAGGGACTTGTCGCGACGCAGCCGGATTTCATCCCGGCTGTTCGCCGGGTTTCGGGACTCACGGCAACCGGGCAAAATCCCATGTACGTCTTTACAACGTAAAGTCGTACCCTTTAGTATATCCGCCCGCAGATTTTAGTGCTTGAAATCGGCGAAAAAGTCGTTCCCCTTGTCATCGACGATGATGAACGCCGGGAAGTTCTCGACATAGATCTTGCGCACGGCCTCCATGCCCAGTTCGGGGAAGTCCACGACCTCGACCGACTTGATGGAGTTCTTCGCCAGGATCGCTGCCGGACCGCCGATCGAACCGAGGTAGAAACCGCCGTATTTCTTGCAGGCGTCGGTCACCTGCTGCGTGCGGTTGCCCTTGGCCACCATCACCAGCGAGCCGCCCTGCGACTGGAACAGGTCCACATAGGGGTCCATGCGTCCGGCCGTCGTGGGGCCGAACGAACCCGAAGCCATGCCCTGCGGCGTCTTGGCCGGACCGGCGTAGTAAACCGGATGTTTCTTGAAGTACTCGGGCATCGGCTTGCCCTGGTCGAGCATCTGCTTGATCCTGGCATGCGCGATGTCGCGGGCCACGATCAGCGTGCCGCGGAGGTTCAGGCGCGTTTTGATCGGGTATTTCGTGAGGATCGCACGCACCTTGTCCATGCCCTCGTCGAGGTCGATGTCCACGGCAGGCGACATCGAGGGAGCCTCGGCCGGCAGGAAGCGTGCGGGATTCTTCTCCAACTCTTCGAGGAAGATGCCCGACGGGGTGATCTTGGCCTTGATGTTGCGGTCGGCCGAGCAGCTCACGCCGATGGCCACGGGGCACGAAGCCGCATGGCGCGGGGCGCGGATCACGCGCACGTCGTGCACGAGGTACTTGCCGCCGAACTGGGCGCCGACACCGCTCTCGCGGCAGATTTTCAGCACCTTCTCCTCCCATTCCAGGTCACGGAAGCAGCGGCCGCCCTCGTTGCCCGAGGTGGGCAGCTCGTCGAGGTAGCCGGCCGAAGCCTTCTTCACCGTCGAGAGGCACATCTCGGCCGACGTGCCGCCGATGCAGATCGCCAGGTGGTAGGGCGGGCAGGCCGACGTACCGAGGTCGAAGATATGCTGCTGGATGAATTTCGTGAGCGACTCCTCGTTCAGCAGCGCCTTGGTCTGCTGGTAGAGGAAGGTCTTGTTGGCCGAGCCGCCGCCCTTGGTGATGAAGAGGAATTCGTACTCCATGCCGGGTTTGCCGCCGTAGATGTCGATCTGTGCCGGAAGGTTCGTGCCCGAATTCTTTTCGTCGGTCATCGTGAAGGGCACGACCTGCGAGTAGCGCAGGTTGCGGTCCTTATAGGTTTCGTAAACGCCCCGGGCGATGCACTCGGCGTCGTCGGCCCCCGTCCATACATCCTCGCCCTTGTGGCCGATGCAGATGGCCGTGCCGGTATCCTGGCAGGTGGGCAGTTCGCCTTCGGCCGAGACGGTCTGGTTCAGCAGCATCGTGTAGGCCACGAACTTGTCGTTGTCGGTGGCTTCGGGGTCTTCGAGAATGTTGCGCAGTTTCTGGAGATGCGCGGCGCGCAGGTAGAACGACACGTCGGCGTAAGCCTCCTTCGAAAGCAGTTCGAGGCCCTTGGGGTCGACCTTGAGGATCTTGCGTCCGTCGCACTCCACGACCTTCACATACTCCTTCGTCAAAAGACGGTACTTGGTTTTGTCGTCCTGAATCGGAAACGGCTCCTGATAGATAAATTCTGCCATGATCGTATTTGTTTGTTGTTTGCTTGCGGTGGATAATCATGCAAAAGTACAAAAAACAATCCGGATTGCGCAACTATTTCCCGCCGGCTGTTATTTTTTTCACAAAAAAGGGCTGTTATTTAGAATTTTTAGTAAATTTGTGCGGTTTTTCGAGTGCAACAAATTCACTAATATTTCAAATACTATGGTATCGTACAAAGATCTGGGTCTTGTGAACACGCGCGAGATGTTCGCCAAGGCCATCAAAGGAGGTTACGCCGTTCCGGCATTCAACTTCAACAACATGGAGCAGCTCCAGGCTATCGTCATGGCTGCCGCCGAGACCAAGTCGCCCGTCATCCTCCAGGTATCGAAGGGTGCGCGCAACTACGCCAACCAGACCCTGCTGCGCTACATGGCCGAAGGAGCCGTAGAGTACGCCAAGGAACTGGGCTGGGCCAAACCCCAGATCGTGCTGCACCTCGACCACGGAGATTCGTTCGAACTGTGCAAGAGCTGCGTGGACATGGGCTTCTCGTCGGTGATGATCGACGGTTCGGCACTTCCCTACGACGAAAACGTCGCCCTGACGAAGCAGGTCGTGGAGTATGCACACAAATACGACGTGACGGTCGAAGGCGAACTGGGCGTGCTGGCCGGCGTCGAGGACGAGGTAGCTTCCGAGGTCAGCCACTACACCAAACCCGAAGAGGTCGTGGATTTCGTGACCAAGACGGGCGTGGATTCGCTGGCCATTTCGATCGGAACCTCGCACGGAGCCTACAAGTTCACCCCCGAGCAGTGCACCGTAGATCCCAAGACGGGCCGTTTGGTTCCGCCTCCCCTGGCTTTCGACGTACTGGCCGCCATCGAGAAGGAGCTTCCGGGCTTCCCCATCGTGCTGCACGGTTCGTCGTCGGTTCCCCAGGAGGAAGTCGAGACGATCAACAAGTACGGCGGTGCGCTGAAGGCTGCCGTAGGTATCCCCGAGGAGGAGCTTCGCCAGGCCGCCAAGAGCGCTGTCTGCAAGATCAACATCGACTCCGACTCGCGCCTGGCCATGACCGCCGCCATCCGTGAGGTCTTCGCCACGAAGCCCGCCGAGTTCGACCCCCGCAAGTACCTGGGTCCCGCCCGCGACAACATGAAGAAGCTCTACATCCACAAGATCAAGGAGGTTCTCGGTTCGGACGGCAAGGCCGAATAAGACATTCCCGCCGGGAGGAGCGCTCCTTCCGACAAACGAAAAAACCGGAGGTTCAGACCTCCGGTTTTTTTATTGCCGCCCGACCGTTCCCTATTCGACGGTGATCCGGAAGCGGCATTCGGCGGCTCCCGACAGGACGGTTCCGAGCGTCTCGACCCGGACGGTCTTGCCGGGAATCAGCTCCCGGTAGACGAAGAGGATACTTTGGCGGGAGCACTCGCAGTGGGTCGGGGCGTTGACGAATCCGGCATCGACCTGCGGGCAGAGACACCGGGGATAGCCGATCTCGTAAACCCGGCCCGGCTCGACGATGTCCGCAAAGAAGTACTCCGAACGGTCGTATTTCGCATACTGCCGGTCGAGGTCGCAGCCGCACTCCTCGAACTGCCGGCGCAGTTCCGTCAGGACGGCCCCTTTCACACAATTGACGGCGCCCGGCCGGTAAAGTTTCTCGCGCACGTCGGCAGGGAGTTTTCCGATAGTCTCTTCCAGAATCCGGTAGAAGGCCTGCGCCTGCTGCAAATTATAGTCTTCCATATTGATGTCGGTTCAATTCATTCCGGGTCGTTCCCCACATACCTTCCGACGAACTCCCCGACGCGGCGCGTGTACTCCTCCCGGTTGTCGCGATACGAATTGGCATGCGACGCTCCCGGAACCACCCACAGTTCCTTGTCGCCGGGTTTGGCCTCGTAAAGCGGATAGACCATCCGCGTCGGCACGTAATCGTCGGCGTCGCCGTGAATGAACAGCATCGGAAGCCGGCTCTTCTTCACCTGCTCCAGCGACGAAGCCTCGCCGAAAGTCCAGCCGTATTTCAGGCCGCACAGCCAGCTCGCCACGTCGAGCAGCGGGAAGGCCGGAAGGCCGAACTGCTCCTTCAGTTCTTTGGCGAACTGGTCGCGGACGCTCGTATAGCCGCAGTCCTCGACGAAGCATTTCACATAGGGCCGCTGCTCCTCGCCCGAGACCATCATGGTCGTCGCCGCGCCCATCGAAATTCCGTGGACCACCATCCGGGTATCGCCGCCGAAAATGTCGTTGGCAACATCCATCCACCGCAGCACGTCGAGACGGTCCTTCCAGCCCATCCGGATGGCCCGGCCCTCGCTCCGGCCGTGGTAATAGAGATCGGGCAGGAGGATGTTGTAACCCAGGTCGTGGTTGTACAGATAGCCGATCATCAGCATCCGCACGGCGTTGTCCGTATAGCCGTGGACGATCACCGCCGTCCGGTCCGTCGGGCGGGGAGCCGCCGCATAGAGCGCATGCAGCCGTTCGCCCTCGTCCCCCGTGATCACCGTGTCGCGCAAGGCTCCGGCGCGCTCCAGGCTGTCGACCCACGGCCGCAGGAAAGGATATTCGCCGTACATATATTCATACGATGAAGCGTTCTTGGCCCGCATCGTCGCGTCGGGCCGGAGCGAATAGGAGAGCATGTAGAGACTGCCGCCGACAAGGGCCGCCGCCAGCAGCAGCAACAGGACGACGAGACTCCGGACAATTCGTTTCATAAGCGTAATTTTCGGTTATTCGACCGATTGGGACAACGGCAAATTCCCTGCCCCGGCGTAAAACATCACCATTCGGCTGCCCCGACGCCGCGGTTTTCCCCGCAATGGGGAATTCCGACCAACTCGACGAGCGCCTCCCCGGCCCGGAACGTCCGTTCGGCGCCCGTCTCGGAAATCACGGTCGGTTCGCCGCGCAGCATCACCCCGGCGTTGAGCACCGCACGGCGGTGCATCGCCATCTTCGCGCCGGGCGGAATCACGCCCCGCAGGACCGTCACCCGCAGCGTTCCCGCAGGATAGGCCGGGAACTGCGCCCCGTCCCAGCTTTCGGAGGTGTCGGCAAGCCGGGTTACCTCGGGATCCGTCACTCGGTTCCGAGTTTCGTGCGGATGTGCGCCAGCATGTCGTCGGTCATGCGCGAGAGGTCCCACTCGGGCCGCCAGCCCCACTCCTCGCGGGCACAGGTGTCGTCCAGCGAATTGGGCCAGCTCTCGGCGATCTCCTTCTTCACGGGATCGACGTTGTAGTCCATCGTGAAGGCGGGCAGGCGCTTTTTGATCTCGGCGCAGATGATCTCGGGCGTGAAACTCATCGACGCGAGGTTGAAACTGTTGCGGTGGATCAATTTCGCGGGGTCGGCCTCCATCAGTTCGACACAGGCGCGCAGGGCGTCGGGCATGTAGATCATGTCCATATAGACGTCCGACGGAACGGGGCAGGTGAACTTGCCGCTCCGGATGGCCTCGTAGTAAATCTCCACGGCGTAGTCGGTCGTGCCGCCGCCGGGCAGCGTGACGCTCGATATGATGCCCGGGAAACGCACCGAACGGGTGTCGACCCCGTATTTGTGGTGGTAGTAGTTGCCCAGCAGTTCGCCCGTGACCTTGCAGATGCCGTAGATCGTCGTGGGCTGCATGATCGTGTCCTGCGGGGTTCCGTCCTTGGGCGACGACGGCCCGAAGGCGCCGATCGACGAGGGGGTGAACAGCGCGCAATGGTGCTGCCGGGCCACTTCGAGCGAGTTGTTGAGCGCCCCCATGTTGACGTTCCAGGCCATCTGGGGATTGCGTTCGCCGACGGCCGACAGCAGGGCCACGAGGTTGAAGATCGTGTCGATGCGGTGACGGGCCACGACCGAGGCCATGGCCGTCGCGTCGAGGGCGTTGAGCACCTCGAACGGACCGTCCTCGGCCAGCGTCCGGCACTCGCGCATGTCGGTCGCGACGACGTTCGCGCCGCCGTAGATACCGCGCAGGTAAACGGTCAGTTCGGAACCGATCTGACCGCCTGCGCCTACTATTAAGATGCGTTTCATCTGATTTTTATTATGATTTGGTAGTAAAGGTAGAAAATAATTATGAAAAGTGTACAAATTTTTGGTCTTTTCATTTTTCTTGTGTACTTTTGCACCACTCGAAAGAGAAATGTTGCTGACATAGCTCAGTGGTAGAGCACTTCCTTGGTAAGGAAGAGGTCCCGGGTTCAAGTCCCGGTGTCAGCTCGAAGAATCAAGCGGTTACCGAAACAGGGCACCGCTTTTTTCATGCACATATGGCAAAAGGCCCGATTCGGGACGATTTTTCACCCGAATCTTAACAGATCGGGACGCGCGCCGCAAACAATGCAAATCCAAGTCTATCAGCATTTACGTTGTTTGCACCGCCATCTGATATCCGTCATGCTATAAAATAGGAGCGAAACAATCAATCGCAAAGGCAGCAGAGAGTTATCCCATATCTCCGGGATACTACTTTTCAGGGTCCGCCTCCGCTCTTTCATCAGCAAACGAGCATTGCAATATCGTATTGCCAAATTTACCAAACGAGACTGACGAATACCGGTTTAACACTGATTCTAAACAAATTAGATCATTTTTCAATTTACATTTTTTGACCATATATTGCAGATAGCAACATTTATCATTATCTTACAGTCTGCGTGTCATAGCGCCCCTTGCCAATGTTATAATTCTGCCTGTCCATTTTGTGGTAGGACTTGCATCGGAGAACACGGGGAAGGGGGGGGGGCAGAAGTAGGAATAATAATAGCATCTCAATAATACGAATCCTAAAAATATACGAGTATGTATAAATTATTTATTTTTAGTCTCGTTTCGCTGTATGCGAATTTTTCCTTCGGCGCCGTGTGTGACACGGTCATCGTTGGAAACGGAACCCGCTACGAGGGTCAATACCCTTGCGGCGAAGGGGTGCTCTATTCCGATTCATTGGGCATTTTTATCGGCCATTTCGAAAACGGAGTCCCGAATGGAGTCTGCACCCACTACAAAAAAAACGGACACCGCTATTACGGCGAATTCGAGGATGGCAAGTATTCCGGATATGGAAAGTATTTCTCGGGATCGGGAACCGTATGTATAGGGGATTTTGAAAATGGATTGCCGAATGGTATCGACACCCTATTTTTCAGACGCCAATCAATTTATATCGGAGCCTGTAAAAACGGACAGTTGCATGGTCAGGGAGTTTACTACAAATATACTCCCGCATCTCGTCGCTATTTTTATCAAGAAGGGCAGTTTGCTGATGGTAAATTAAACAATGGATATCGGTCGCACTTCAACAGAACAAATTATATCGTCAATGGCAAGAGTATGCCTTGTTCAGATTTCATATACTACTCACAAAAAGAGTTACAAAGCAAGTATGAACCTTTACGAGCCTTACGGCCCAAACGATTCCCCGGAGCAACGCTGACCGCCGAACAGCGTCTTTTTCTTGAAAGCAAAGGTGCTGCTGATACAGTGATTGTCGGCAATGAAACCCGCTACGAGGGTCAATACCCCAGCGGCGAAGGGGTACTCTATTCCGATTCGCTGGGCATCTATATCGGCCACTTCGAGCGGGGCATCCCCAACGGAGTTTGCACGCATTACAAAAAGAACGGACACCGCTATTACGGCGAATTCAAGGATGGCGAGTATTCCGGGTACGGACGGCATTTCTCGAATTCAGGTACAATCCGCATGGGAGATTTCAAGGGCGGAGCCGCGAATGGAGTGGATACGATTTATTATGAACCACGATCGATCTATGTAGGAGAGTGCAAAGACGGAGTCCCGCACGGAAATGGTATTTTATATACACGCATAGGTACGATTAGTAAATATTATTTTCGGGAAGGGCAATTTGTTAACGGAAAATTAAGTCATGGGGTTTATTCAAATTCAAATGGTTCCTATTCTGTAATCGGAGGAGAGATTACCGGCGATCGTCGTATGAATATACGTAATATTCCTTCGAATGTCGAAATCTATTCTCAAACAGAACTTCAAAGCAGATATGAACCTTTGAGAGCCTTGAAACCCAAGAAGTTTCCCGGAGCGAAATTGACTGCAGAACAACACCGATTTCTTGAGAAAGGGAGATAATTTGAGCTAAACCTAATCTGATTCAAAATGTACAAGATCGTCACATTAGTAATTGTTCTATTCTGTGCAGAAGTTGCTTTTTGCATGGATGCCGATACTATAATCGTTGAAAAAGGCATACGATATATGGGTCAATACCCCAGCGGCGAAGGAGTTCTCTATTCCGATTCGCTGGGCATCTACATCGGGCGCTTCGAGCGGGGCATCCCCAACGGAGTATGCACGCATTACAAAAAGAACGGACACCGCTATTACGGCGAATTCGAGGATGGCAAGTATTCCGGGTACGGACGGCATTTCTCGAATTCAGGTACAATCCGTATGGGAGATTTCAAGGGCGGAACAGCGAATGGAGTAGATACGATTTATTATAGACCCCGGTCAATTTATGTCGGGGAATGCAAAGACGGGGTTCCGTATGGAAAAGGTATTTCATATTCATGCAGGAATGGAGCGCGTCAATATTATTTCCGGGAAGGCGAATTTGTCGGTGGCAAACTTGATAATGGGTTCTATTCAAACAGATACGGAACAGGTTCGGTTGTTGGCGGCAACGGTAGTGGCAGCAATCCCAATATGATCATTTATACACAAATGGAATTGCAGGAAAAATACGAGTCTTTGAGAGCTTTGAAACCCAAGAAGTTTCCCGGAGCGGAACTGACCAAAGAACAGCGTCTGTTTCTTGACGGGAAATTAAGCTCCGAACAAATTCTATCGATCCGTAAATCTCAATAAAAAAGATATAGAGTTAGATAATGGCAGGAAAATTTATTTATACTTAAATCCCTCGTATCTTTGTCAATAGTCTGTTTTCGAGCCGGGCATATTGTATATACCCGGCTCGAAAGCAGCCAAAATAATGACAGTTATGAAAATTTACCGCCGTCCTTTCAAAAAGTCTATTTCAATGTACACTTTGAAACCGATCGTTGTTATATTGGTCCTGTTTTTATTGATGACGATTGGAAATCTGAAAGGCTTTCTTGTTTTTCTTGTTATTGAGCTTTGTGTCCTGTCTTTTATTGTAGCGAATACTGCGATTCAATTATTTTATGTTGTTTTAACGGAGAATTCATTGATTGTCCGGAATCCGGTATATCGCTTCTGGCATGCTGAATTTAAGTTCAATACTATTGAAAAATTGAAATCGGTTATAAGGGCGGATTATCGCGGCCTTATTCAGGTGATGAGGCCGTCGAAAAAATCCTGGCGTTATGTAATCGATTTGGTCGATGAACGAGATTATCCGGATTTAATTCAAACATTACGCGAGAAGGGCTTCACGGTGAAAACTCCCGGATTGCATCATATCCTCAATAGACATGAAAACTTATAAGCGTTCAATTTGGAGTTCTGTAACGATCTGGGCTTGTTTTATACCTGTTTTGATTTCTGTATGCATAATTCCATTAGTAATCCTTTATGTTCCGGGAAAAAGCTCCTTATCGCTCATCCCGTTTATCCCGCTGATCATACTGTTAGCGGCATCGGCCAGCGCTTTCTTTTATATTGAATTGACCGAAAATGAATTGATCCTGAAAAATGCGGTATGCCGGTTCTGGCATAAGGCATACCCTTATCAAACAATAACCCGGATAAAATTGAAAAATTCAGGAGGATTAACGCAGACTCGATTGCAAATTATAAATGGACAAAAAAAATTAGGGTGCTATGTAATAGACCTGGTTAGCCCCGACGACTATAAAATGCTGATTGAGGATCTGCAAAGAAAAGGTATCGTTGTCGAAGTATCCCATAACATTACAATATAGATATGTTTGTTCCGACAACAAAATAGAACAAATACGATGCGCTTTTCGTTTGCTCACAGCAGCAGGTTGCGCACCGAGCGGCGGATGACCAGCGAGGGCGGCAGGTGCAGGTGCGAAGGCGCCGCACCGGGTTCGCGGATGGCGCGGATGAGCAGCTTCACGGCCAGCGTGCCGATCTCGTCCGTAGGCTGGCCGATGCAGGTGATCGCCGGGTCGAGGTAGTTGAAAAGCATGTTGTCGTCGAACGACACGACCGAAATGTCGTCGGGAATCCGCAGACCCGACTCGTGCACCGCCTTCACCACCCCGAGCAGGATCAGGTTGCTCAAGGCGAAAATCGCCGTGGGACGCTCCTCCCGGGCCAGCGCCAGTTTGGTCTCCAGATACCCGTTCTGCACCGAAAAATCCTCCCCCGTCACCACGATCCGGTCCCCGAGGCCGTGCGCCCGCAGCGTGTCGCCGAACCCCCGCACGCGGTCCCGCACGGGCATCGAATGGGGCGTGCCCTGGATGCAGGCGATGCGGCGGTGTCCGTTTTCGAGCAGGTACTCGGCCGCCATCACCGCACCGCGGTAGTTGTCCGTCGTGACATAGGAGAGCATCCCGGCGTCGGGCAGGTAGCGGTCGATCAGCACCAGCGGCATGCCGCCCTCCTGCACGCTGGCGAACAACTCCGCATTGCTGCCGCACGGCGCGGCGACGATGCCGTCCACCCGCCGCGCCAGCAGCGCCGACAGTCCGTCCTGTTCGTTGCGTTCGTCCTCCTGCGTGTCGACCACCACCACCTTATAATTATAATTGCGCGATTCGCGGATCACCACGCCCGCGACGTTGGCGAAAAACGAGTTTTCGATGTTCGGAATCAGCAGCCCGATCGTATCGGTACGATTTGTGCGCAAACCCTTTGCCAGCAGGCTGGGCGTATAATTACAGCGTTTGACCTCCTCCGTCACGCGCGCAACGGTGCGCTGACTGATGCGGTATTTGGCCGCATTGCCGCTCAAGACGCGCGAAACAGTGGAAATCGAACACCCGGAACGTTCGGCGATGCTAACGAGAGTTTCTTTTTTCATTGCTTTATTTTCAGTTCACCTATGACAAATGTATGAAAAATATCGAGAAAGGAAAGAAAAACAGCAAAATAATTTTGGAGGTTTCCAAAAAGTAATTATATTTGCGCAAACGATAAGCGCAAACAGAGCCGAAAAGATAGCATCCGAAAACCGAAACATCCGCCACAGCTCCCATAAGAAAGGCATCCTGCAAGGGCATCCTACGAAAACAACGGGCGCAAAACGGCTAAAACGGTATCGGAAACAATCGGCAGACAACCTGAAAAACAGCATTTCCGCCGGGCGGACATTCCATCCGGACCCCGCAGGGCGGAAAACGACGGAAATTAACCAACGATAACCGAACATGAACAAGATTCTGGTAATAGGCAGCACCAACATCGACATGATTGCCTGCGTCAAACACCTGCCCCGCCCGGGCGAGACCGTCGGCGAGGCGCGCTTCATGCAGTCCAACGGCGGCAAAGGCGCCAACCAGGCCGTCGCGGCCGCACGCCTGGGCGGCGACGTGGCCTTCGTCTCGTGCCTGGGCGACGACGCCGGAGCCGCGGCTCTCCGGCAGCAGTTCGCCGCCGACGGCATCAACACCGAAGCCCTCTTCACGGCCAAGGACACACCGACCGGCACGGCGCTGATCTTCGTCTCGCAGGACGGCGAGAACTGCATCGCCGTGGCCCCCGGCGCCAACCACAGCCTCACGTGTGAGGCGATCGACGCCGTGGCGGACCGCATCGCCGGAGCCGAATACCTGCTCGTACAGCTCGAAATCCCGATGGAAACGGTGGCTTGCGCCATCGAAAAGGCATACGCGGCGGGAACCCGCGTGGTGCTCAATCCGGCCCCGGCCATGCCGCTCGCCGACGAGCTGCTGCGCAAGGTCTACCTGATCACCCCCAACCGCACGGAAAGCGAAACGCTGACAGGAATCCCCGTGCACACCGCACAGGACGCCTCGAAAGCGGCCGGGGCGCTGCTGGCGAAAGGCGTCGGCAACGTCATCGTCACGCTGGGCAGCGAAGGCGCGCTGATCCGCACCCCGGCGGAGGAGTTGCTGATCCCGGCGCGCACGGTCACGCCCGTGGACACGACCGCCGCCGGCGACGTCTTCAACGGCGCCCTGCTGGTGGCGCTCTCCGAAGGCCGCAGTCTGGCCGACGCCGTGCGGTTCGCCGCACACAGCGCCTCGGTCTCGGTGACCCGCATGGGCGCACAGGCCTCGATACCGTGGCGCGGGGAGCTGGAGACCCTCGCCTGAACCGAACGAAAACCTTAAAACTCAAATACTATGTTCGTTGTAAACAGCTACTCTTTGGCAGTCATCTTCTGCTTCATCACGATGCTCTGCTGGGGCTCGTGGGGTAACACCCAGAAACTCGCCGGCAAGACCTGGCGTTACGAGCTTTTCTACTGGGACTACGTGATCGGCATGGTGCTCTTCGCCATCCTCCTGGGCTTCACGATGGGAAGCATCGGAACCGAGGGCCGTCCCTTCCTCGAAGACCTCGCGCAGGCCGAATGGGGAGGCATCGGCAGCGTCGCGCTGGGCGGCGTGATCTTCAACGCCTCGAACATCCTGCTCTCGGCCTCGGTATCGCTGGCCGGACTTTCGGTGGCCTTCCCGCTGGGCGTGGGACTCGCGCTGGTGCTGGGCGTCGTCGTCAACTACGTCGGGGCGCCGAAAGGCGATCCTTTCGTGCTCTTCCTGGGCGTTGCGCTCATCGTTGTCGCAATTATCTGCAACGGCATTGCCGCGGGGCGCATGCGCAAGAGCGGCGACTCGGCGGCCCAGAACCGCAAAGGCATCGTGCTGGCCGTCGTGGCGGGCGTGCTGATGTCGTTCTTCTACCGGTTCGTCGCCGCGGCGATGGACCTCGACAACTTCGCAGCCCCGACGCCCGGCATGCTGACACCCTATTCGGCGATCTTCGTCTTCTCGGTCGGCGTGCTGCTGAGCAACTTCGTCTTCAACACCTACGCCATGCGCCGGCCCTTCGTCGGAGCGCCCGTCAGCTACCGCGAATACTTCCGCGGCTCGCTGCCCACGCACCTCGTGGGCGTGCTGGGCGGCGCCGTCTGGTGTCTCGGAACGGCCTTCAGCTACATCGCCGCCGGCAAGGCCGGGGCCGCCATCTCCTACGCGCTCGGACAGGGTGCGCCGATGATCGCCGCCGTGTGGGGCGTCTTCATCTGGAAGGAGTTCAAGGGCGCCGACCGCAGGACCAATACGCTGCTGGCCGTGATGTTCCTCTTCTTCATCGCCGGACTGGCCTCGATCATCGCCTCCGGCGGCAACTAAAAACCCGAATCCGAAATGAAAACCTCACTGCTTCCCGCAGCGGCCGCCCTGCTGCTTGCGGGCACGGGCTGCGGCTCCCGGTCCGCAGCACCGGAGCCGGAACCGGTCCGGCTGATCGTCGAAACCGACATGGGCAACGACATCGACGACGCACTGGCCTTCGACCTGATATACAAGGCGATGGACGACGGCCGTGCGGACCTGCTGGCCATCGGCAACCACAAGCTCAGCCCGACGGCCACCGACTACATCGACATCCTCAACACATGGTACGGCTACCCCGGCATTCCGCTGGCGAAGTCGCCGACCCCGGTGCTCAACGACCACGCTCCCGACTACACGGCGGCGGTGTGCGCGATGACCCGAGAAGACGGCTCCCCGGCCTTCGCCCGCAGCAAGACTCCGGAACAGATCGAGAACCCCGTCACGCTCTACCGGCGCACGCTGGCCGCGCAGCCCGACCACTCGGTGACCGTACTTTCTTTAGGTTTCGCGACCGAACTGGCAAAACTGCTCGACAGCCCGGCCGACGGCATCTCGCCCCTCACGGGGCGCGAACTGGTGGCCCGCAAGGTGAAGGTGCTCTCGATCATGGCGGGCAGCTACGGCGGGAAACAGCGCGCGGAGTTCAACGTCGTCAACGACATCCCCGCCATGCGGAAACTCTTCGCCGAATGGGACACGCCGATCGTGCAGAACCCCTTCGAGCTGGGAAAACAGGTCATGTATCCCGGCGCGGCCATCGAGAGCGATTTCGGCTGGACGAAACTCCACCCCGTCGTCGAGGGCTACAAGAATTACCACAAAATGCCCTACGACCGGGCTTCGTGGGACCTGCTGTCGGTGATCTGGCTGTTCCATCCCGAATACTTCACCGAAAGCGAACCGGGAACCGTCACCGTCGACGACAAGGGTTTCACGAACTTCAGCCCCCACCCCGACGGACGGCACAGATGGCTGACCGCCACGCCCGAACAGCAGGCCCAGCTGCGCGACTGCATCGTCCGGACGACGACCCGCGCCCCGAAACACAACGAACACTGACCCAAACACTTCAAAGAACCTCGTATATGAATCTTTTTAACTACCGATCCGTAATCCGCCGGAAAATCGCGGGGGGGGGGGAATTCTCATCCTCCTGATGCTGGCGACGGGACAGGTCTTCGCCCAAAGCAAGGCCGTGTCCGGAACCGTGAAATCCCAACAGGGTGAGCCGCTGACAGGCGTCACCATTCTCATCGAGGGCACTACGCAGGGCACTTCGACCGATGCGCAGGGAGCCTTTACGCTTCAGGCCAAGCCCGACGACATGCTGGCCGTCTCCTACCTGGGCTACAAGAGCCAGCGCGTCAAAGTCGGAACCCGCACCCGCCTGGAGGTCGTCCTGGCCGAAGACCAGAACCTGATGGACGAGGTCGTCGTCGTGGGCTACGGAACCCAGCGGCGGCGCAACATCGTCGGAGCCGTGGAGAACATTTCGGGCGAGGTGCTCGAAAACCGCCCCAACGCCTACCTGCTCCGGTCGATCCAGGGCCAGATTCCGGGCGTGAACATCACGATGGCCGACGGCAAGCCGAGCCGTTCGGCGTCAATCAACATCCGCGCGAACACGCAGTCGATCGGTGCGGGCGGATCGGCACTCTGTCTGATCGACGGCGTCGAGGGCGACCTGACGGCGATGAACCCCGAGGACGTGGAGAGCATCTCGGTGCTCAAGGACGCCTCCTCGACGGCCGTATACGGCGCCCGGGGCGCATTCGGCGTGGTGCTGGTGACGACGAAAAGCGCCCGCAAGGACAAGATTTCGGTCGATTACAGCGGCAGCGTCTCGATCATCAGCGAAACCGTCCGTCCGAAATACGAGACCGACAGCCAGACCTGGTACGACAACTACATGACCGCCTACGTGGGTTACTCACACCACCTGCCGACGGGCATCAACAACTTCTTCCCCTGGACGCAGAGCTGGGAGGACGAGTACAAAAAACGCATGAACGACCCCGACCAGAGCTATCTGGAATGGGGACTCGACGCCAGCGGCAAATACCAGTATTACGGACGCAACACCGACTGGTACGACCTCTTCTACAAGAAATCGACCACGGCCCACCAGCACAACATCCGGATCTCCGGCGGCGGCAAGACCTCCAGCTTCATCGCCTCGGCGCGCTATTACGAACAGGACGGCATCTACCGCGTCGGCGACGAGAAGTTCCGCCAGCTGAACGCACGCGCCAAAGGCACGGTCAACGTCACCAAATGGCTGACCGTGGAGAACAACACCGACTTCGTGCGCCGCAACTACCACCAGCCCCAGACCTCCATCCGCACGCTTACCGTGCGCCGCAACCTCGAACACCAGGGCTTCCCGATCACCCAGGTCACCAACCCCGACGGCACATGGACCGCGGCGGCCGTCTACACGAGCTACGCCCACATGGCCGAAGGAAACACCTATCGCGACAACCTCAAGTTCGACATGAAGAACACGACCGTCGTGACCATCGACCTGATCAAGGACGTGCTGGTGGCCAAAGCCGACTACTCCTACCTGTTCAACCACTCGCGCCAGAACGACGTGATCTCGCAGGTCACCTACTCCAACGGTCCGGAAATCCAGGTCTCCTATCCGGCGAGCAGTTCGATGCGCACCACCGAGACCCAGACCGAGTACCACAGCGGCAACGCCAACCTCTCGTTCACCCCGCGGCTGCCCGAGGACCACTCGCTCAACGTCATGGCCGGATGGAACATCGAACACAAACGGGGGCGCAACACCCGCATGGGCCGCGACGGATTCATCGTGGACGGCAAGCCCAACTATTCGCTGATGAACGGCATCGACTACGTCCTGCAGGACGCCAACAGCTACGACTGGGGCTTCGTCGGCATCTTCTACCGCGCCAGCTACGCCTACAAGGGCAAATACCTCGCGGAATTGAGCGGCCGCTACGACGGCAGCTCGAAGTTCCCGAGCAACGAACGCTGGGGCTTCTTCCCGTCGGCCTCCGTGGGCTGGCGGATGTCGGAGGAGAAGTTCATGAAGGACATCTCCTGGATCAACAACATCAAATGGCGCTTCTCGATCGGCAAGGCCGGCAACGGCAACGTATCGCCCTACAAGTACATGGAACTTTTGAGCTTCAACAAGGCCGGTGTGATCGTCGACGGCAGCCAGCGCACCTACACCTCGGCGCCCTCGTCCGTGCTGCCGGCCAACCTCACGTGGGAGACCTCCTCGACGACCAACCTCGGACTGGACGTCAACCTGCTGAACAACCGCCTGAGCTTCGTGGGGGACATCTACCAGAAGGAGACGACCGACATGTTCGTCACCGGAGCCGAGCTGCCGGCCGTGACGGGCTATTCGGCGCCCTACGGCAACAACGCCGACATGCGCACCCGCGGTTTCGAGGTTTCGCTGGGCTGGACCGACAGTTTCCGCGTAGCGAACAAACCCTTCAACTACAGCGTGCGTCTCTCGCTCTGGGACAGCAAGTCGATCATCACCAAATACACCAGCAAGTCGAACACCCTGCCCACGCTCTACGCCAACGCCTACTACGAAGGCATGGAACTGGGTGAGATCTGGGGTTACCACGTCGTAGGGCTTTTCGCTACCGACGAGGAGGCGCAGGAGTGGGGTCTCAAGGCGCAGGAGAAAACCTTCTGGAGCGGCGACAACAAGTCGTGGAACGCCGGCGACCTGCGGTTCGCCGACCTGGACGAGAGCGGCGTGGTCGACAACGGCAGCAACCGCCTCGACGACCACGGCGACCTGCGCAAGATCGGCAACTCCTCGCCGCGCTACCACTACGGCATCAACTTCAGCGCAAACTGGAACGGCATCGACTTCGCGGTCTTCTTCCAGGGCGTCGGCAAACGCGACTGGTATCCCGCCGGCGAGTCGGGACTCTTCTGGGGACAGTACAACCGCGCCTACGGTTACAGCCTGCCGTGGCAGAACGAAAGCCGCTGGTCGGAGGACAATCCCAACGCCTACTGGCCGCGTCTGCGCGGATCGCTGGCTGCCAGCGGACGCGGCACGCTGCGCGCGGCCAACGACCGCTACCTCCAGAAAGCCCGCTACTGCCGCCTGAAAAACATCTCGCTGGGCTACACCCTGCCCCAGCAGATCACCCGTAAGGCCCACATCGAAAAACTGCGGATCTACGTCTCGGGCGAGAACCTGTTCTTCTGGTCGCCGCTGAAAAAGTACGCCAAGAACTACGACCCCGAAATGATCACGGCGGGCGACGCCGACTTCTCATCGAAGACCGGCACCGACGGCCAGGGCTACGGATACCCGATGACCCGAAGCGTAACCATCGGACTGAACATCAACTTCTAACACGCAATCCCATGAAACCCACACTGAATAAAATAGCGATAATAGCCGGCTTGTCCCTCGCGGTTTCCTGCCAGAATTTCTTCGACGAGGCTCCTGTCTATTCGACGACCACCGACACCTTTTTCAATTCGGAAACGGCACTGGAAACCTATGCGATCGGCTTCCTCGAAGGCCACATGCCCTCTGCCGCCACGCTCACGCGCGGCGACCAGTACAGCGACATCTGCGTGACGACCCAGACCGAAGGATTCCTCAAGACGGGCGGTTACAGCGCCCAGCAGGCCAACAACTGGGCGCGGGGCAACTGGCGCCCGCTCTACAACGTCAACTATTACCTCAAACATATGAAGGACGCGGCGCCCTATGTGGACGACGCGACGATGAAGCACTACGAGGGCGTCGGCCGCTTCTGGCGCGCGTGGTTCTACTGGGACAAGGTCAAGACCTTCGGCGACGTGCCCTGGTACGACGAGCCGATCGATCCCGACGACGACGAACAGCTCTACAAGGGCCGCGACCCGCGCGACTACGTCATGCAGAAGGTCCTCGAAGACCTCGACTTCGCCGCCACCTGGTGCTCCAAGGCCAGCAAATACGTCAACACCAACGTCATCAACCGCTATGTGGCGCTGGCCCTGAAATCGCGCATCTGCCTCTACGAGGGAACCTGGCGGAAGTACCACGGGCTGGACGGCAGCGAGAAATGGCTCCGCGCATGCGTCGCCGCCTCGGAGGAACTGATGGGCGACAGCCCCTATTCGCTGGTCTCGACGGCCGGCGAGGAGACGACCAATTACAGCAAGGTCTTCAAGAGCGAGGAACCGCAGTATACCGAAGTGATCCTGGCCAACGAGTTCAACACGACGCTCAACCGCTTTCACGACGCCTCGTGGTACTACGCTTCGGGCAGCGCCGGAAACCGCAACTCGGGACCCAAGGCATTCGTCAACATGTACCTGAACCTCGACGGGACGCGCTTCACCGACAAGGACGGATACAACAAGACGCAGTTCAAGGACGAGTTCGCCGGCCGCGACTACCGCCTGCGCCAGACCTTCATCACGCCCTACTACGTGAAAAAAGTCGCCGGAAAAGAGACCAACGAATTCGCGAAGGTCTTCCCGGGCCTGACCACGCAGCTGACCTACTACCGCATCATCAAGTGGAACACCGACGACGATGCCAACGAGAGCAACACTTCCAGCGCCAACTCGCTCCCGGTGTTCCGCTACGCCGAAATCCTGCTGAACGAGGCCGAGGCCAAGGCCGAACTGGGCGAGATGGACCAGACGGTGTGGGACAAGACGATCCGCCCGCTGCGCGAGCGTTCGGGCGTGAACGGCGCGATGCCCGCCACGGCCGACCCCTATCTGGCGAGCTACTACGACGGGGTGACCGACAAGTGGATACTCGAATGCCGCCGCGAGCGGAGCATCGAGCTGTACATGGAGAACACTCGGCGCAACGACCTGATGCGGTGGCGGATGGGCCACAAACTGACCGTCGAGCTGGCCGGCATCTACATCCCCGAACTGGGCAAACCGTTCGACATGAACGGCGACGGGAAGAACGACCTCTGCTTCTACTCGAAGAGCCATCCCAAATCGGGCAGCAACCAGGCCGGGGTCTCGTACGTGGAGGTGACCGCCGAAGAGGGCGACAATGTCACGACCTACGGCGTGAACAAGGACAACTGCCTGGTCTACATCCTCGACCGGGAATGGGCCGACTACAAGTACCTCTACCCCGTTCCGAAGAATGCGATCGACATCAACCCCAACCTGCGGCCGCAGAACCCGGGCTGGGACGACTAACCCGCTTACCCGAAACGATCAAAAATCCGATTTTATGAAAATACACGCTATAATTTCGTTTTTGTGCCTGGCGTCGGTCGCCCTCGGCACATCCTGCAAGGACGACGAAACCGTCTTCCTGCAGCGGAGCCACGATGCGCTCTCGTTCCCGTACCTCAATTCGACGGAGGAGCTGCTCGTCCTGACCAACGGGGCCTGGAAAATCACGCCCAATGACACGTGGATCAGCTGTTCGCCCGCGGAGGGGAACGGCGCGCCGAAAGAGCAGCCGGTGAACATCACCGTCGAGCAGAACGACGGCGCGGAGCGTACCGGCAGCGTCACGCTCTCCGACGGGCTGAAAGAACTGGTCATCCGGATTACGCAGGAGGACGGATTCTTCTCGCTCGGAACTCCCACGGTCGCCTCCAGTTTCGACCTCTACGAGCAGATCACCGACAAGCAGGTGAAAATCCCCTACCGCAAATCGAAGCCGGGCTACAAAGCCGACGTCACGGCGTCGCTCGAAGGCGCCGGCGCCGAAGGCATCGCCATCGAATCGCTCTCGGGATACGAAATGGAGCTGGGCGACGGCGCGATTCCCCTCGCCTTGAGCGGAACCCCGACCAAGAAAGGCCCGATCACGGTCAAGCTGCACGTGGAGATCTCGTCCGTCGCGACCCCCTACGACCTCACAGCCGAGAGCCGCGCCAAACTGGCCGGCGAAGTAACCGTCACGATGTTCAAGCTGCTGCCCCGCCTGGCAGTCCTCGACTGGGGCGACTACGAGAAGGGCACCGGCACGAACTTCAACAACGGCACGCCCCGTTCGTTCAGCTTCGGCCTCGCGCTGGAAGAGGAGGGCGACAACCTGCGCAACTACACCTCGAAGACGACCGACTGGCTCCCGTCGGCAAGCATGTTCTTCGCGCACAACCGCTTCGCCTTCGCCAACCTGAAACCCGGCACGACCTACTGGTTCTGGATCATCGCCCACGAACTGGGGCCCAAGAAGGAGGATTCCGACAAGACGTGGTTCTCGTTCACCACGCCCGAAGAGAACCTGGCGCCGAACGTCATTCTCTACAAGGATTTCGACGACTTCTGGTTCAGAGGCTGTCCGATCTACCAGGCATTCGGTGTCGAAGTCACCAACGCCCAGATCGGCCAGAACATCGATCCCGACGATCCGAACTGCCCGGCAGCCACCGGAAAAATCGTAAACAGCGTCAACTCCACCGACTCGTTCTTCAATTACGCGAGCAGTGCGACCGACAACCGCGGTCCGGTCAAAGCGGCCAAACTGTGGGCCTCCTGGTGGGAAGGCGACACCTACGGCACGGACTACGCCGACGCCGACTACCCCGGCTGGCAGGGTTTCTGGGTCCGCTGCCAGACCGGAGCCGTACTGCTCTCGACCGCATCCGTCTCGGGCTACATCAAGACCCCCAAACTGGCCGGCATCGGCGAAGGGACGGCCGACATCACCGTCACGTGCCACACGGCGCCCTACTTCGAGCCGTACCACTCGTGGGGACAGGACCACGAACAGCACTACATCCAGGTCGAAGGTCCCGGAACCATCACCGACGGAGGCCCGACCAAGACCGAACCGACAGGGGCAGCCACGGCCAATACGGACAAGCAGGTGACCGTGCAGTGCACGACGCATGTGGACAGCAACAAAGTCCCCACAACCGACTACGTAAATCCCACGGAGCACGTGATCAAGATCACCGGAGCCACCAAGGAGACCCGCATCGTGATCGCCGCCCACCCGTACGGGACCAAACACTACCGGCTGTGGATCGACGACATCAAGGTAACGAAAGACTGACAACCGCAAATAATCTGTAATTCGGTTTTATTCGCTATTGCCGCTGAATCGCGGCAATAGCGAATTTACCGCAATAAAAAACAAACCGATATGAAACCGTTGAAATTCATGCTCACTTCGATTCTGGGCCTCGCGCTCTGCACCGCCTGCGGCGGCGACGGCGACGACACCCCCGGTCCCGGCAAACCCGAAGGTCCCGACAAGTCGTCGACCACGGGTATCGACCGGTTCGGCGCCGCGAACATCTTCAGCCGGAACACCTACCTGCCGAACAACACCGCGATGCAGGGCTTCAACCTCGACTCGGACGGCTCGGTCTGGTACACGCAGCTCTCCAGCACGAACCAGGCGCAGCTGAACTGGGTACGCGCACAGCCCAACAAGGGGACCGGCGTGCAAACCGAAAACAAGGACTACATGAAACTCACCTACTTCGGCCACGGGACGAACACCGCTCTCGAAGAGGACGGCACAGACCGCTACCTGTGGGCCGGAGCCTACGGCGTCTGCAACGCCAAGGGCCAGTACTGGAACGAAAAGCTGGTGGGGCGCGTCAAATACGTGAAGGGAGCCACCGTCAAGACCAGCGAGTGCAACGACTATTACTACATCGGCGACTACACCGACCTGCACCCCTCGATCGATGCCGAGAACGACCTGCTGACGATCAACTACGGCGACAGCAAGAATTCGTCCTACCGGTGCTTCGTCGTTTACAAGCTGAGCGAGGCGAAAAAGGCCCCGATGACCAACGTAACGATCACCTGCACCGACGGCTTCCAGACCGACAGACCCGCTTCGACCAACCCGGTCAGCGTGGTGGTGCGCTGCCACGACCTCACGACGCTGACGCCCGTCGCCCGGCCGCGCTTCCTCAAGACGGGATACGGCGCGAGCGGCGCCACCTACTACGACTGGCAGGGCTACGACGTCCACAAAAACCGGCTTTACTACACCGAGGGGCAGTCGAACTACAACCTCTTCGGGTCGTTCTACTCGGGCAGCTCGTACGCCTACGTCACGGTGTTCGACTTCGAGGGCAACATCGTCGAGGAGCGGACGCAGGTGGCCGTCGTGTCGGACAAGGATAAGCTGACGGAGATCGGCGTCTCGGTGTTCGGGACGCTCGAAGCCGAGGGCATCAAGGTCTACAAGGACAAACTCTACCTGGGCTACACGGCCCGCGGAATCGCAGCCGACAATACGAACCACTACCAGAACATCTTCGTATTCGACCCCTCTTCGAAATAATACGCCTTATGAAAATCCGTATCCGAAAAAAACTTTGCTGCGCGCTGCTGCTGGCAACGGCCGCAGCGGCCGAGGGCTTCGCCCGGGGACCGGTCACGCCCAATGACTTTGCGGGAAGCGACACCCGGCGCATCCGGCTGGCGGTCGAGGCAGCGAAAGGAACGACCAATTCGGTCACCATTCCGCGCCTGAACGCCAACGGCTCGACCGTCTGGATGATCGACAGCGCCATCCTGCTGCCGTCGGGCATGACCGTCATCCTGGACAACTGCACCCTGCAACTCTCCGACAGCTGCCGCGACAATATGTTCCGCAGCGACAACGTGGGTATCGGCATCGCCGACCCGGCGTGGAACGAAAACATCGCCATCATCGGCGTAGGGAGCGCTGTGCTCAAGGGCGCCGCCAACCCGCGCGCCACGGGCGACGGGCTGCGCAACCTGAGCCTGAACCCCGCTCCCAACCACAACAAGGACCGCAGCAGTTACGGAACCGACGCGGGCCGGATCGGGCGGAAGCAGAAGTCCGACTGGCGGAACTTCATGATCCTGATGGCCTACGTGAAAGGCTTCGAACTGAAGAACGTGCGCATCGAGTACGCCCACACCTGGGCGGTCACCTGCGAGCGGGTCCACCACGCCGAGATTTCGAACATCCGCCTCTACACGCCGCAGTACCGCTACGTCGGCGGGGAACGGAAGCACACGTTCAACAACGACGGCATCGATCTGCGCGAAGGATGCAAATACTTCCGCATCGACGACATCACATCGGTCAACGGCGACGACTGCATCGCCCTCTCGGCGCTCGACATGGGCCCGGAGTACCACACCAACGGCAACGTCGATTCGTTCCAGGTGACCTCGACCCGGCACAGCGGCCCGGAGGACGACATCGAACACGTCTACATCACCAACGTCAAGACCAACTACACGGGCGTCGCCCTGCGCGCCAGCGACAACGCGAGCATCCACCACGTCTACATCGACGGCGTGATCACGGCGGCGGACCCCACCGTCACGCCGCCCTACGCCGGCAGCCCGTACGTCATCCTGGTCGGCAACCGCGCCTACGGGAAGCCCTCGGAAAAGCACCGGATTCACGACATCTACGTGATGAACGTCATCGGCGACGGACTCCGGCTGATCGACGTCAAATCGCCCGTCGCCGACTGCGTGTTCATGAACGCCGTCTACACCGGAGACAAGGCCCCCGCAGCCGTCACCTACCGGGAAGGCATCCGCGAACAATGCGTCAACATACAGGAAATCAATCTGGTCAAAGCGCCTTCCGGCGGCGGCAAAACCCTCGACGCGAACCGGAAATGATACCATTCGTCAGAAAATACGCCGCAGCGCTCGCCGTGCTGGCCCTCTCGGCCTGCCAGGCCCGGGCCGCAGGGCCGCAGGACCCCGCCGCGGGATCGCTCACGGGACGCATCGCCTTGGACGACGGAACGCCCCTGGCCGGTGTGGTCGTTTCCGACGGTGTGCGGGTCACGCAGACCGACGCGGAGGGAATGTATGCGCTCAATTCGGACAAGGAACTGGGCTACGTCTTCGTCTCGATCCCTTCGGGGTACATGGCCGCCGTCGACGCCACCGCCATCCCGCAGTTCTTCGCCTACACGGCAAAGCCCGCGGAGGAGAGCGAACGGCACGACTTCACGCTGACACCCGTGGAGAACACCCGCCACACGCTTATCGCCGCCACCGACCACCACCTCGCCGACCGCGAATCGCTCGACGTCGGGCAGTTCACGGCCGAAGGGGGCTTCATCGACGACGTGAAGGCCACAGCCGCGGCGGCTTCGTCGCCCGTCTACTCGATCTGCATGGGCGACATGAGCTGGGACGAGTACTGGCACAAACACGGCTTCATGCTCCCCGATTTCCGCCGCCTCTACGCGCGCCACACCTTCCCCTGTCCGGTTTTCAACGCCATGGGCAACCACGACAACGACCCCTGGTGCGCTTCGGACCAGGAGGCTTCGGCAGCCTTCCGCCGCGAGATCGGGCCGACCTACTATTCGTTCAACCTCGGCGAGGTGCATTATGTCGTGCTGGACAACATCGTCTACGTCAACACCGGGGGCCGGGAGGGGGCGATCGGGAAACTCGACTACGAAGTGCGCGTCGACCAGCGCCAGCTGGAGTGGCTCAAGGCCGACCTCGGGACCGTCGCCGACAGGAGCGCACCGCTGGTGGTCGTCATGCACGCCCAGCTGCACTGGTGGCAGCGAAGCGGGAACGGCGTCGCGTGGAAATACGCCTTCACGCGCGATGCCGACCAGCTGGTAAGCACCCTTACGGGTTTCCGCGAAGTGCACCTCGTCACGGGCCACTCGCACATGAATTTCCGCCTGCTGAACGGCAACCTCCGCGAGCACAACATCGCGGCGACGAGCGGCACATGGTGGTGGACCGGGCAGATCCACGGCGACTGTGCGATCAACACCTGCCTCGACGGTTCGCCCGGCGGCTACGAGGTTTTCGAGGTCGACGGACGCGACATCCGCTGGCACTACAAGGGCATCGGCCTGGAGGACGGCTGCCAGTTCCGGGCCTACGACATGAACGAGGTGCTGAAAAACGAACGCATCCGCTCCTCGGGCGACTTCACGGCCGAAGGGACCGCCGGCGGAATGAACGACGCCTACGGTGAAAACGACATCCTCGTGAACATCTGGGGCTGGCAGCCCGACTGGACCGTCCGCGTGACGGAAAACGGGCGCGAACTCCGGGGCGTGCGCGTCATCGGCAAGGACCCGCTGCACAAGATCACCTACACGCGCAGCACCAAACCGTTCCAGACGGCCTACAACCCCCACATGTGGCGTTACCGCGCCTCGGGGCCTTCGACGACCGTCCGCATCGAGGTCACCGACTCGTTCGGCCGCACCTCCGCGGAGACGATGACACGCCCCAAGGCGTTTCACATCCGGATGAGATAAACCGGGAAAAAGGGCGGAAGAAATTCCGCTCTTTTTTTGCATCCGTTACGATTCCGTTTCAGGCCCGCCCGGAAACCGCGCCCGAACGGCAGGGAAAAAGCGCGCCTCCCGCACGCCACCCGATGAAATTCGCATTTCTTTTCCGTTTCAGGACAACTTAACAATCAAACAGGACTAACGCCATGCGCCGCGGGTGCGTACCTTTGCTGCGGAAAAAACATCGCAATGCACATTCACGTCAATACAGCCACGGAACACCTGCGGGATTTCACCCAACGCCTGCCCGAACTCTTCGACCGGGAAGGCGAGGTCCTGCACACGGGGCGCAACACGATCAAAGCCTTCGAGGTGGAGGGCGAACGGCTGGCCGTCAAGCGGTTCAAGCGCCCGAATCTGCTGCGGGCCGTCATCTACACCTTCTTCCGCCGGAGCAAGGCCCGCCGCTCGTACGAACACGCCGTGCGGCTCCGGGCGCTGGACGTCGACTCGCCCGAACCCGTCGCATGGAGCGAATACCGCCGCCACGGGCTGCTCTGCGACAGCTACTACGTCTCGCGGTGCTCCGACTACACCCCGCTATCGCAGACCACCGCACACTTCCCCGCGGCGGGAACCCTGCCCGTGCTGGAGGCCTTCGCCCGCTTCGCCGTGCAGCTCCACGAGAAAGGCATCGAGCACCGGGACTTCAACCACGGCAACATCCTCTGGAACCGCACCCCCGCCGGCGCCTACCGCTTCCAGCTGATCGACATCAACCGCATGCATTTCGACGATAGGCCACTATCGTCGCGCGCCTGCATGATCAACCTCCGGCGGTTGTCCTGCCCCGCCGTGGCGTTCCTCTACATCCTCGACCGCTACGCCGAAACGCGCGGATGGAATGTCGACGACACACTGCTGCGAGGAACCTTTTTCCGGCTGGCATTCGGCCGCCGCAAACAGCTGCGCAAGCGGTTCCGGCACCGCAAGGGCTGATTTTTTCGCAAAAAAATGCGGCGGACGTTTGGTTTTACGGATTATTTCGCTACATTTGCCGACGATAAAAGCTATCGAATGATGAGAGCATACGGTTTTGCATACTATTTTTATTACTTTTTCTTTTATAGCAAGGGAAAAAGCGGGATCGCATGCAATTAACTGTATACAGATAGTATAGATTAATATGACACGAAAATCCCGCTCGGTTGAGCGGGATTTTCTTTTTCAAACCATTATGGAACAGATCGCAATACAGGGCATCGCGGGATGCTATCACGAAACGGCGGCGCGCGGCTACTTCGCAGACCGGGAAATAGAGGTGCTGCCCTGCCTGAGTTTCGACGAGTTGTTCGCCCGTATGGCCGCCGATCCGGCGCTGCTGGGCATCGCGGCCATCGAAAACACCATCGCCGGCAGCCTGCTGCCCAACCACGAACTCCTGCAGCAGAGCCACGCCCGGATCATCGGCGAACAGAAACTCCGCATCTCGCACGTCCTGGCGGCTCTCCCCGGGCAGACGCCCGACGACATCTCGGAAGTCCGCTCGCACCCGATCGCCCTGATGCAGTGCGGCGATTTCCTGAAAACCCGCCCCGGCATGAAGATCGTCGAGAGGGACGACACCGCAGGCAGCGCGCGCGAAATCGCCGAAGGACGCCTCGCAGGCACGGCGGCCATCTGCGGCGCCGACGCCGCCCGCCTCTACGGACTCGAAATCCTCCGGCGGGGCATCGAAACCAACAAGCACAACTTCACACGCTTCCTCCTGCTCGCCGACGAACGCCGCGCCGCGGAATTCGCCGATCCGGCCCACACCGACAAAGCCTCGCTGCTCTTCACCCTTTCGCACACCCAGGGAAGCCTCTCCAAAGTGCTCACCGTCCTCTCGTTCTACGACATCAACCTCACCAAAATACAGTCGCTGCCCATCATCGGACGCGAGTGGGAATACCGCTTCTACGTCGACGTGACGTTCGACGATCGGGTGCGTTACCGGCAGGCCATCGACGCCGCACGGCCCCTCACCAGCGACTTCCGCATCCTCGGAGAATACGCCGAATGCCCCAACCCCGCGATCTGACGCCCCGGGCCGCAAACAGCAGGAAAAAGAAAAGACACTAAAAAAACAAAAAATAACGCAATCATGAACGACATTCAACCCATCACACTCCCGGGAATCGATCCCCGGCGCCCCCTGGTAATCGCAGGCCCGTGCAGCGCCGAAACCGAAGAACAGGTCCTCGACACGGCCCGCTCGCTGGCTGC
Source organism: Alistipes sp. i18-0019-D1 (assembly GCF_042852885.1). NCBI lineage: Bacteria > Pseudomonadati > Bacteroidota > Bacteroidia > Bacteroidales > Rikenellaceae > Alistipes > Alistipes sp. i18-0019-D1. The sequence continues at coordinate 2,118,605 of NZ_AP031424.1, read as the reverse complement.
CGAAGGCATCCGCATCTGCCGCGCCGGACTCTGGAAACCCCGCACCAAACCCGGCGGCTTCGAAGGTGTCGGAGAGACGGGCATCCCCTGGCTCCAGCGCGTGAAGCGCGAAACGGGCATGTACACCTCGACCGAAGTGGCCACCCGCGAACACGTCGCCGCGGCGCTGAAAGGCGGCGTCGACCTGCTGTGGATCGGCGCACGCACGGCGGCCAACCCCTTCGCCATGCAGGAGATCGCCGACGCCCTGCGCGGGGCGGACGTCCCGGTGCTGGTGAAAAACCCCGTCAGCCCCGACCTCGAACTGTGGATCGGCGCCATCGAGCGCATCTACAACGCCGGCATCCGCCGTATCGGGGCCATCCACCGCGGATTCACGTCGATCGACAAGAGCCTCTACCGCAACCACCCGATGTGGGCCATCCCCATCGAGCTGCACCGACGCCTGCCCCGCCTGCCGATCTTCTGCGATCCGAGCCACATCGGAGGCAAGCGCGAGCTGATCGCCCCCCTGTCGCAGCAGGCCATGGACCTCGGGTTCGACGGGCTGATCATCGAAGCCCACTGCTCGCCCGACTGCGCCTGGAGCGACAAGGCCCAGCAGGTGACGCCCGAAGCGCTGGCCTACATCATCCGCAACCTGGTGATCCGCGACGAGTCGATCACCACCGAGAGCCTCACCGAGCTGCGTTCGCAGATCGACAAACTCGACGACCAGCTGCTCGAACTGCTCTCGCGCCGCATGCGCGTCTCGCGCGACATCGGGCAGTACAAAAAGGAGCACAACATGCCCGTACTGCAAACACAGCGTTACGAGGAGCTGCTGGCACGCCGCGCCGGACAGGCCGAGCAGATGGGCATGGACCGCGAGTTCATGCGCACCGTCCTGCAGGCCATCCACGAGGAGTCGATCCGCCAGCAGATGGAGGTGCTGGGTAGATAGTTTTTTCCGCATCACCCGAAACGAAAGGCTCCCGGTCGCCGGGGGCCTTTCGGGTTTTCGCAGACATCCGGAAAAGGCTCCTCGCGCCTTTCGGCCGCAAAGAGCATGAGAAAATATTACATTTCGGTTAAATGTCATGCCGGGGACACGTAACATCGGTGAATGTTACGTAAATTTGCCGCGGACCCAAACCCGCATGTATGGCAAAACACAAAATCCTGGTGGTCGACGACGAAGAGTCGCTGTGCGAAATCCTGCAATTCAACCTCGAAGTCGAGGGCTACGAGGCCGACGTGGCTTACAGCGCCGAGCAGGCTCTCCGGATGCATCCCGAACGCTATTCGCTGATCCTGCTGGACGTCATGATGGGCGACATGAGCGGCTTCAGAATGGCGCAGCTCCTGAAAGCCGATCCCGAAACGGCCGGGGTTCCCGTGATCTTCTGCACCGCGAAGGACTCCGAGGACGACACGGTGGCCGGACTGAACATCGGAGCCGACGACTACATCGCCAAACCCTTTTCGGTCCGCGAAGTGCTGGCCCGCGTGCGCAGCGTGCTGCGCCGCACGTCCGCCGCACGCACCGAATCCGAAAGCATCCGCTTCGAAGGACTGGAGATGGACCTCCGGCGCAAAGTCTGCACGCTCGACGGCAAGGAATTGCAACTCACCAAGAAAGAGTTCGAAATCCTGGCTCTGCTGCTCTCGAACCGCGGCGTGATCTTTTCGCGCGAGGAGATCCTGCGCCGCATCTGGAGCGACGAGGTGATCGTTCTCGACCGTACGGTCGACGTGAACATCACGCGCCTGCGCCGTAAAATCGCCCCCTACGGAGACCACATCGTAACGCGCCTGGGCTATGGCTACGGTTTTGAGGAATAAATTCTCCTACCACCGGCGGCTGTTCCTGCTGCTGCTCGTCTTTTCATGGACGCTGGTGGGGTGCTTCATCCTTTTCCAGTACGGGCGCGAAAAGCACTTCAAGGCCGAGCGGCTCGACGCGCAGTTGCAGCTTTTCAACCTGCGGATGCTCGACGCCGTGAAGGCAGGCACGCCGCCCGACGCCTTCATCTCCCGCCCCGGCGCGCCCTGCGAAGAACTGCGGGTGACGCTGATCGACCCGGCGGGACACGTCGTATTCGACAATTCGCTCGACACGCTGCCCGGCGCGAACCACCTCGGCCGTCCCGAGGTCGCCGCGGCGCTGGCCCGCGGTACGGGTTACACCATCCGCCGCCACTCCGAAAGCACCGACCGCAACTATTTCTACTCGGCCATGCGGGGCGAGCACTACATCGTCCGTTCGGCCGTGCCCTACTCCGTGCCGCTGGGCGAAATACTGGCCGCCGACCGCGAATTTCTCTGGTTCATGCTGGGCGTGACGCTGCTGATGAGCGTGGCGGGCTACTTCGCCACACGCCGCCTGGGCCAGAACATCACCCGGCTGAACGAATTCGCCGAACGGGCCGAGCGGGGCCAACGGACCGACGACCTCCCGGCATTCCCCCACGACGAACTGGGCGAAATATCGAGCCACATCATCCGCCTCTACGCCCGCCTGCAGAAAACCACCGCCGACCGCGACCGCGAGCACGCCCTCGCGTTGCACGAGGAGCAGGAGAAGATACGCATCAAGAAACAGCTCACCAACAACATCAACCACGAGCTGAAGACCCCCGTGGCGGCGATTCAGGGCTATCTGGAAACACTGCTGGCCAACCCGTCGCTCGACGCGCAAAGACGCACGGACTTCCTGGAAAAAAGCATCGCACAGACCGAGCGCCTGCGCCGCCTGCTGGCCGACATCTCGACCATCACGCGCATAGACGAAGCCAGCCAGCTGATCCAGAAGGAGCGCGTCGTGCTGAACGACCTGATCGCCGAGGTCACGGCCGACATGGAGCTGAAACCCGCCGACCAGCGGCTGCGGGTGAACATCGACTTCCCGCAGCAGGTCGAAATCGTCGGCAGCCCGTCGCTGCTGGCGTCGATATTCCGCAACCTCGCGGACAACGCCTCGGCCTATTCCGGCGGACGCGACATCTTCATCCGGCTGCTTTCCGACACCCCCGAAGAGTGCACGATCTCGTTCGCCGACAACGGCATCGGCATCGGCGAGGAGCACCTGCCGCACATCTTCGAACGCTTCTACCGTATCGACAAGGGCCGCTCGCGCAAGCAGGGCGGCACGGGGCTGGGGCTGGCGATCGTCAAAAACGCCGTCATGATTCACGGCGGCACGATCACGGCCCGCGAACGCGAACGCGGCGGGCTGGAGTTCGTCTTCACCTTAAAGAAACACAGCTAGTCCCGGGCGACGGCCCGGAACGGAAGGGGATCCTCCCGTTATTTTCACCCCGGTGCAACAACGCCGTAACGGTTTTGTAACATCCGTTTCTGAACTTTGTACCGGTAAAAAACCAATACGAATTATGTCCCCGCTATTCACCGCAATCGTCGTCATCCTGGCCCTGCTGGCCGTGATGGGCATCGTCGTGGGCGTCGCCAACGACGCCGTCAACTTCCTCAACTCGGCCCTCGGCTCGAAAGTCGCCCCGCGCCGCGTGATCCTCTGGGTCGCAGCCGCCGGCATCCTCATCGGCACGCTCACGTCGAGCGGTATGATGGAGGTGGCCCGCAGCGGCGTCTTCTACCCCGGACAGTTCTCCTTTCAGGAGATCATGATGCTGTTTCTGGGCATGATGCTGGGCAACGTGCTGCTGCTGGACCTCTACAACACGCTGGGGCTGCCCACCTCGACCACCGTGTCGATGGTCTTCGGCCTGCTGGGCGCCGCCGTCGCCGCAGCCCTGTTCCGCATCGCCGGCGACCCGGGAACCTCTTTGCAGGACCTCTCGCAGTTCATCAACACGGGCAAAGCCATGGTCATCATCGCGGCGATCCTGTTGTCGGTGGCGCTGGCCTTCGTGGCCGGGACGCTTTTCATGTACATCTCGCGCCTCGTCTTCTCGTTCCGCTACGCCGCCGTCTTCCGCCGCTGGGGAGCCGTCTGGTGCGGCATCTCGCTGGCCGGAATCCTCTACTTCGCGCTGTTCAAGGGGCTGAAAAGCTCGGGACTGATTCCGACCTCCGTTTCGGCGTACGTCGGCGACCACGTCCTCGTGACGCTCCTCGCATTCTGGGCCGCGGCGTCGCTCCTCCTCTACATTTTCCAGCGCATGCGGCTCAACATCATGCGCATCACGATCCTGTCGGGAACCTTCTCGCTGGCACTGGCCTTCGCGGGCAACGACCTGGTGAACTTCATCGGCGTGCCGCTGGCCGGGTACGACGCCTGGCGCATCGCCGGGGAAGCGGGCAGCGAAACGATGATGATGGGGGCGCTCGAAGCTCCCGCCCGAGCGAACTTCCTGCTGCTGGGCATTTCGGGCATCATCATGGTGCTGACGCTCTTCTTTTCGAAAAAATCGCAGCACGTCACCGAAACCGAACTGTCGCTGGCCTCGCAGCACGAGGGCGACGAGCGCTTCGGCTCGACCCTCATCTCGCGCAGCCTGGTGCGCGCGACGCTGGTGATGAACACGATGTGGACGGGATTGATTCCGGCACGGGTGCAGAAGGCCATCGACCGGCGCTTCGAACCGCTCCCCGCCGAGGAGCGCTCGTCGGCCCCCTACGACATGGTCCGCGCCGTGGTGAACCTCACCGCCGCGTCGATCCTGATCGCCATCGCCACCTCCTACAAACTCCCGCTGTCGACGACCTACGTGGTCTTCATGGTGGCTATGGGTTCGTCGCTCGCCGACCGCTCGTGGGGCCGTGAAAGCGCCGTCTACCGCATCACGGGCGTGATGGCCGTCATCTCGGGATGGTTCATCACGGCGCTGGGCGGATTCCTCATCGCGCTGGCCGTGACGGCCCTGCTGCTGTGGGGCGGATGGATCGCCGTGGCCGCCCTCACGGCGCTCTGCGCCTGGCTGCTCGTCCGCAGCCACCTCAAGACGCCCCAACTGAAGGAGGAGGCCGAGAAGGCCCTGCTGCCGCTCGAAACGGCCGAAACCCCCGACGAGGTGCTGTGCGCCTGCATCGGCGAGGTCTGCACGACGATGCAGGAGGTCACGCGCATCTACAACCGCACGCTGGTCGCCGTCTTCAAGGAGAACCGCAAGGTGCTCAAAGAGATGGTCCGCGACTCGAACCGCCTCTTCGAGGAGGCCCGCACCCGCAAATACAACGTCATGCCCACGCTGCGCCGCCTGCAGCAGTGCGACATCGACACGGGGCACTTCTACGTGCAGGTCACGGACTACCTCTCGGAGGTGACCAAAGCCCTGATCCACATCACGCGCCCGGCATTCGAACACATCGACAACAACCACGAAGGCATGTCGAAGGAGCAGATCGTTGACCTGATGCGCGTGAACGACCAGGTGGAGGCGATCTTCGACAAGATCAACGCCATGCTGGCGACGAAGGATTTCTCGGAACTCGACCTGGTGCTCGAATTGCGCGACAAGCTCTTCGACACGATCGTGGAGGCGATCAAGAGCCAGCTGCGGCGCATCAACGACTCCCCGTCGGGCAGTACCCGCGCCGGAGTGCTCTACCTCACGATCCTCAACGAGACGAAGACGATGATGCTCCAGTCGCGCAACCTGCTCAAATCGCAGCAATATTTCCTGGAGGCCAAGAAATAACGCCGTCATACGGACAGTTCTCGCAAGCCGTCCTTTGCACAAGAAGGCTTCAGAAAGCACCGTGCAACGGAAATGTAACGGGGCCGTCATTTCGCTGAAACGACGGCCCCGTATCTTTGCAATGTGAAAACCGGAGAACCGGATTCACAAGCTGGTTTTAGGTTACATAAGTAGGTTAGTGGGAGATGCAGTGACGGGACGTCGCGGCATCTTCATTTTTCAAGCGGGTATGCTTGAAAATGAAGCCGCCGCCGGCAGCATACCGACAATCCCTCTAAATCTCCCTTTGAAAAAGAAGACTTAAACAGACACGACGTCTTACCTCTCCATATCTTTCAGGTGAATCTCCAATGCCTTTACCGAAATCTGGATCTCCCAAAGCGAAACGCCCAGCGAAGCGATCAGAAGCAGCAGCGCCAGCCCGAAAACATAGGCCGAAAGCAGAACCAGTCCCACATAAAGCAGAAACATCGTCACCACGCAGAGAAACAGGCTCGAGACGCCCAGCGCCTGCATCGTGCGCGTGAGGTGGAGCCGGCGGCGGAGGTTGTCGATCTGCGCGCGCGTCACCTTCGAAGGGTGCTGCAAATGCTGCTCCTTGAGCGTGCGCACCAGCTGGGCATAGGAGAGGAACCGGTTGGTGTAGGCCAGCAGGATCAGCGACACGGCCGAAAACAGCAGAGCGGGAGTCGTAAGGGTGAGTTCTTCCATCGTCGTCGGGGTATTATGATACCAAAGATACGAAAAAGCCGGACATACCGGAACCCGAATTGCAGGCGGTCCGGTAAAACCTTCCGGCAGACAAAAGGGTCGTTACGACCCCAAAGATACGAAAAAGCCGGATGAGTGCAAAACAGAATTGCGCGGACAAAAAAAGCGGCGGGACCCGGGGACCGGATGCGCAACTCAAATCCCCGGGCCGTAATCCGCCGCATCAGACGTCAGCGATCCGTTTCGACCAGCCGGAACTTGCGGTTGAATTTCAGTTCCAGTCCGTTGTCGAGGGTGATCTCATGGTTGCGGCCGTCGCGTTCGACACCCCGGACGTGGCGCCCCGGATAGTTCGCAGCCACGAATTTCAGGATCGGCTGCGGAACCAGCCCGTCGGGCACGACGCCGTTCGGACGCTCGACGTCGGTCCATTCGCCGCGGGCGTCGAAATCGATCTTCGTGCCGTCGGCCAGCTTCACCTCGTAACTCGGGGCCATGCCCTTCTCCATCATCGCGGAGGTCACCTCGATGTCGCGGAAATATTTGTCGACCAGCGTACGCGCCGCATCGGGCAGTTCGTGCATCCTGACCGGAACTTCATCACCGTCGGCGAATACCGCCGTCGCAAAAAGCCCCGCTCCCAGCAGGGCAATCCAGAATTTTTTCATTGTTTTTTCGTATTTATACACTCCGGCTCCTGCAAAAGCAGGGCCACAAACGTCACAATGCCTTCTTGTAACTATCGCACGTCCCGAAAAGCCCCGTCAATACCTGATCGTAGGTATTTTTTAAATTTTTATAAAAATTTGTAACCACTCTTTGGTCGGTGTGAAAAAAATAACGTATCTTTGCCGACCGAAATAGGACAATTATAATCTCAAAACGAACAATATCATCTATGGAACTGAACAAAACCTTTATCGACGGGCTTTGGAGCAAAGAGATCAACGTGACAAGCTTCGTACAGACAAACATCACCCCCTACCTGGGCGACGCCTCGTTCCTCGCAGGACCTACCGAGCGTACGAAGCACATCTGGAACCTCTGTCTCAAAGCCCTCGAAGAGGAGCGTCAGCATAACGGCGTCCGAAAGCTGGACAACAAGACCGTTTCGACCGTCACCTCGCACAAGGCCGGCTACATCGACCGCGAAAACGAACTGATCGTGGGCCTGCAGACCGACGAACTGCTCAAGCGCGCCATCAAGCCCTTCGGCGGCATCAACGTCGTGTCGCGCGCCTGCAAGGAGAACGGCGTGGAGGTCGACGAAAAGGTGAAAGACATCTTCACCCACTACCGCAAGACGCATAACGACGGGGTTTTCGACGTCTACACCGAGGAGATCCGCTCGTTCCGCTCGCTGGGCTTCCTGACGGGTCTTCCCGACAACTACGCCCGCGGCCGCATCATCGGCGACTACCGCCGTCTGGCCCTCTACGGAACCGACCGCCTGATCGAAGCCAAGCAGGAGGATCTGCGCAGCCTCACCGGCCCGATGACCGACGCCCGCATCCGCCTGCGCGAAGAGGTCGCCGAGCAGATCAAGGCCCTGAAAGACATCCGCACGATGGGCGAATACTACGGACTGGACCTCAGCCGCCCGGCGCATTCGGCGCAGGAGGCCGTGCAGTGGGTCTACATGGCCTACCTGGCCGCCGTCAAGGAGCAGGACGGAGCCGCCATGTCGCTGGGCAACGTCTCGTCGTTCCTCGACATCTTCATCGAATACGACCTCGCGCACGGCACGATCGACGAATCGTTCGCCCAGGAGCTGATCGACCAGTTCGTTATCAAGCTGCGCATGGTGCGCCACCTGCGCATGCAGTCCTACAACGACATCTTCGCCGGCGACCCCACGTGGGTGACCGAAGCCATCGGCGGACGCTTCAACGACGGCCGCACGAAGGTGACGAAGACCTCGTTCCGCTTCCTGCAGACGCTCTACAACCTCGGTCCTTCGCCCGAGCCGAACCTCACGATTCTCTGGAGCCCCGAGCTGCCGCAGGGATTCAAGGACTTCTGCGCCAAGGTTTCGGCCGACACCAGCTCGATCCAGTACGAGAACGACGACCTGATGCGTGAGGTCCGCCATTCGGACGACTACGGCATCGCCTGCTGCGTGTCGTTCCAGGACATCGGCCGCCAGATCCAGTTCTTCGGCGCCCGCACCAACCTGGCCAAGGCCCTGCTGCTGGCCATCAACGGCGGACGCTGCGAGAACACCGGCACGCTGATGGTCAAGGGTATTCCGGCCCTGTCAGAAGGCCCGCTGCGCTTCGAGGAGGTGATGCGCAACTACAAGATGGTGCTCAAGGAGATCGCCCGTATCTACAACGAGGCCATGAACATCATCCACTACATGCACGACAAGTACTACTACGAGAAGGCCCAGATGGCGTTCGTCGACACCGATCCCCGCATCAACCTCGCCTACGGCGTGGCCGGACTCTCGATCGCCCTCGACTCGCTCTCGGCCATCAAATACGCCCGCGTGACGCCCCGCCGCAACGCCGAAGGGCTCACCGAGGCCTTCGACATCGAGGGTGAATTCCCCTGCTACGGCAACAACGACGACCGTGTCGACCACCTGGGCGTGGACCTCGTCTACTACTTCAGCGAGGAGCTGAAGAAGCTGCCCGTCTACAAGAACGCCCGCCCGACGCTGTCGCTGCTCACGATCACCTCGAACGTGATGTACGGCAAGAAGACCGGCGCGACGCCCGACGGACGCCTCAAGGGCGTGGCCTTCGCCCCCGGAGCCAACCCGATGCACGGCCGCGACAAGAGCGGCGCCATCGCCTCGCTCGCCTCGGTGGCCAAGATGCGCTACCGCGACTCGCAGGACGGTATTTCGAACACCTTCTCGATCGTGCCCAAATCGCTCGGTCCGACGGCCGAGGACCGTATCGAGAACCTCGTTACGATGCTCGACGGCTACTTTACGAAGGGTGCCCACCACCTGAACGTCAACGTGCTGAACCGCGAGATGCTCGAAGACGCCATGGAGCACCCCGAGAAATACCCGCAGCTTACGATCCGCGTCTCGGGCTATGCCGTGAACTTCACGAAGCTGAGCCGCGAGCACCAGCTCGAAGTCATCAGCCGGAGTTTTCACGAACGGATGTAATCATGCTTCGTGTACATTCTTACGAATCGATGGGAACATTCGACGGGCCGGGACTCCGGCTCGTCGTTTTCCTGCAAGGCTGCAATTTCCGCTGCCTCTACTGCGCCAATCCCGACACGATCGAGGCCGGGGAGGGCACACCGACCGACCCCGCGGAGATACTCCGCATGGCCGTCGACCAGAAACCGTTCTTCGGACGGCGCGGCGGCGTGACCTTCTCGGGCGGGGAACCCACCTTCCAGGCCGCGGAACTCGTTCCGCTCGTAAAAGCGTTGAAGGAGGCGGGCATCCACGTCTGCATCGACACGAACGGCGGGGTGTGGAACCAGGCCGTCGAGGAACTGCTGGGGCTGGTCGATCTCGTCCTGCTCGACGTCAAGCAGGCCGACCCTGCACGCCACCGCGCCCTCACCGGGCGCGAGAACACCCAGACGCTCCGCACGGCCGCCTGGCTCGAAGCCCACAAAAAACCCTTCTGGCTGCGTTACGTGCTGGTCCCGGGTTACAGCGATGCCGAGGCCGACATCCGCACGCTGGGCGAACGCCTCGGCGGCTACGCGTCGGTCGAGCGGGTCGAACTGCTCCCCTACCACACCCTCGGAGTCCACAAATACGAGGCGATGGGGCTGGAATACAAACTCCGCGACGTGCGGGAAAACACCCCCGGACAACTCGACCGCGCCGCAGCCCTGCTGCGCGAATACTTCCCCACGGTAGTAGTCAACTGATCGGGATTCCGATCCTCCGGGACAAAGGGTATAGCGACGCCAGACAGGGCAGAGGATTCTATGCCGCGGCCACGGGCGCAGCGGACAAGCTCCACATCCTCGTGCTGTTCGACTATTACGTCGTCACGCACGCGAACTGAACTACCGCGTGGGCCGCGGTTCGGGATTTTTTTCGTATCTTCGCCGGAAATCCATCTCTGCGACAATGAAGAACCGACTTCCCGACCTGAACGTCCCGGCCCGCGAACGCATCGGCTGGGTGGACCTCCTGCGTGTGACCGCCTGTTTCCTGGTGGTCTTCTCCCACAGCTGCGACGCCTTCGTCGCCGTATTCGACAGCGACCGCGCGACCTTCCTGCAGGGCGCCCTTGCAGGCAGTTTCGTCCGGGCCTGCGTGCCGCTGTTCGTGATGATGTCGGGGGTACTGCTGCTCCCTGTACGGCTGGAAACCGGAGCTTTCTACCGCAAGCGCATCGGCCGCGTCCTCCTGGCGCTGGTCTTCTGGTCGCTGGCGCTGCCCGTGCTCTACTACCTGTATATGCGCTATGTCGGGACCTCCAGCCCGTCGATCGACCCCGCGCTGTTCACCGGCGAAGCGACGCTGCACAAGATGTGGACCTTCGTCTTCAATTTCTGCTACGACACCACGCCGCTCTGGTATCTCTATATGCTGATGGGGCTTTACCTGATCATGCCGCTGATCAGCCCGTGGCTCGAACGGGCCTCGCGGCGCGACCTTCGGACCATCCTCGCGATCTGGGGCGTGACGCTGCTGCTGCCCTACGTGAAGATGCTGGCCCCGGCGCTCGGCTACACGGGCAACTACGGCAACACGGGACTTTACGGCGTCTGCGACTGGAATGAGTTCGGCACGTTCTACTATGTCTCGGGCTTCGCGGGTTATCTCGTGCTGGCCTTCTACCTCGTGAAATTCCCGCCCGCATGGAGCTGGCGGAAAACATTGGCCGTCTGCCTCCCGACCTTCCTCGCCGGATACCTCGTCACGGGGCTGGGTTACGTGGTGATGCAGAAACATTTCCCGGGCAACTACGCCTACCTCGAAATCGTCTGGTATTTCGCCGGCATCAACGTCTTCATGATGACCGCCCCGGTCTTCATCCTCGTGCAGAAGGCCGCCGCACGGCCCCGTGCATGGCTCTCGCGGCTGGCAGGCGCGACATTCGGCATCTACCTCTGCCACTTCATCTTCGTTCAGGCCGGCTACGACCTCGTGCAACGGATTCCGGAACTTCCCGCACTGGCGCGCATCCCGCTGATCGCCTGCGGGGCCTTCGCCGTGAGCTGGGCGGTGGTGTGGCTGATGCAGCGGTGGAGCGTGACACGCCGGCTGGTGGAGTAGCCGCAGCCGTAATTTTGGTACGACCATCCGTAACCGGGGTAGCGATCAGCCGCCCCGGTTACGCTATTTTTGCCATGTCATTAAAATCCGAAATTATGAAATACAGAAAACTGGGAGAACGCGGTCCGAAAGTTTCGGCCATCGGTCTGGGCTGCATGGGCATGAGCCACGGCTACGGACCCGCCGCCGACAAACGGGAGATGATCGCGCTGATCCGCAGCGCCCACGAGCAGGGCGTCACCTTCTTCGACACGGCCGAGGTCTACGGGCCTTACGCCAACGAGGAGCTGGTCGGCGAGGCCCTCGCCCCGATACGCGGCCAGGTGGTCGTGGCCACGAAATTCGGGATTCAGATGCAGGACGGCGAGCAGAGACTCGACAGCCGTCCGGAGCAGATACGCCGCTCGGTCGAAGGGTCGCTGCGCCGCCTGCGCACCGACGTGATCGACCTCTATTACCAGCACCGGGTCGACCCCGCCGTACCGATCGAAGAGGTCGCCTCGACGGTCGCCGACCTCGTGCGCGAAGGTAAAATCCGCCATTGGGGACTCTCCGAAGCGGGAGTCGGGACCATTCGCCGGGCGCACGCCGTGCTGCCCCTCACGGCCGTCCAGAGCGAATACTCGATGTTCTGGCGGCAGCCCGAGCAGGAACTGCTGCCCGCACTCGAAGAGCTGGGCATCGGGCTGGTTCCCTTCAGCCCGTTGGGCAAGGGATTCCTCACGGGACGCTTCAACCGCGAATCGCGCTTCGCGGCGGACGACTTCCGCTCGATCGTGCCGCGGTTCACGCCCGAAAACCTCGACGCCAACCAGCCGCTGGCGGACTACGTCCGGCACGTCGCCGCGACGAAAAACGCCACCCCGGCGCAGATCGCCCTTGCGTGGCTGACGGCCCGCAAACCGTGGATCGTCTCGATTCCCGGCACGCGCAGTCCGCAGCACCTCGCCGACAACCTCGGAGCCGCGGAGGTCGCACTCTCGGCGGCAGAGGCCGACGCGATCGGGGCCGAGCTTGACCGCATCGCCATCTCGGGCGACCGTTATCCGGCCGCGCTGGCGGCACGCACGGGGCGGTAGATTACCAGCATTCGGCCTTGTGTTTCAACTCGGGAATCCGGTCTTTCGTGAAGACCGGATTTTTAATGCCCTGCCGCTTCTGGGCCGTGTAGTCGGCCAGCAGCAGGAAGGCCTGACGGCCCAGCAGCACGATCGCCGCGAGGTTGCACTGCGTCATCAGCGCCATCGTCACGTCGGCGAAGCTCCACGCCAGGTCGAGCGTCGCCAAAGCTCCGAACAGCACCATCGCGCCCACCGGCAGGCGGAACTGCACGCCCCGCGTACGCAGGGTGAACCACACGGCACACCCCAAGAGCGCCGCAACCAGGACATAGGTCCACAGCACGTCGTTCACGCCGCCGATCCAACGGGAAAGACTCCCATCCGCATACTTTACACGATCCGAAAGCAAAGTTAATGCTAAAGCGCATCCTTCCGCCGGGTATCCGCCGAAAAGATGCCGCCCGGCCCGAAAAAACGCCCCCGCCTGCACAGGCGGGGGCGTCGGTCGTCACCGCGTCCGCAGGGTATACTCCCCGGCCCGCTCGGTGACGGCCTTCTGCAACTCCCCGAGGCCGATTTCCGGCCCGGAGAACTCCACGGAGGCCACCGGAGGGTGCAACGTCACGACCGCCTTCACGCCATCGAGGGCGTTCAACGCATTTTCCACATGCGTCCGGCAATGATCGCACGTCATGCCGTCCACGATAAATTCTTTTTTCATCTTTTCTTCGGTTTTAATCGGTTTTTCATATTCGCATTCATCGCCGATTCGCCGGCGTTTCAGCCGCAGGCTGTTGGCCACGACGCTCACGCTGCTCAAGGCCATGGCCGCCCCGCCGATCATCGGATCGAGCAGAACCCCCCAGAGGGGATAAAGCGCCCCGGCCGCTACGGGAATGGCGATGAGGTTGTAAATGAAGGCCCAGAAGAGGTTCTGGCGAATCGTCCGCACGGTAAGCTGCGACAACCGGATCGTCTCCGGGATTTTCCGGAGGTCCGACGAGAGAATCGTCACCATTGCGGTATCCATCGCGATGTCGCTCCCCTGCCCCATGGCGATACTCAAATCGGCCTGCGCGAGAGCCGCGCTGTCGTTGATCCCGTCACCCGCCATGGCCACCGTCCGGCCTTCGGACTGCAACTGCCGGACGAATCCGGCCTTTTCGTGCGGCAGGACACCCGCCCGGAAACGGGTGATCCCGGCCTTCCGGGCCGTTTCGCGCGCCGAACCGGCGTTGTCGCCCGTCAGCATCCAGACCGTGATTCCCAGCGCGTGCAGCCGGGCGACTGCCCCGGCCGACGAAGGTTTCAGCGCATCGGCAAGGGCCATCGCGGCGAGCGTCCGTTCCGCGTCGGCGAACCAAACCACGGTCTTCGCCTCCTGCATCCACCCTTCGGCCAGCCGTTGCAGGCGGACATCGGGTACGATGCCGTGGCGGGCCAGCAGCGCGTCGTTCCCGGCATACCAGGTCCGCCCCTCCGCAACGCCCCGGATACCCTGCCCGGGAATGCTTTCGAACCCGGTCACGGAAACGGCCCGCTCCCCGCGGAGCGATTCGACGACGGCCTGCGAAAGCGGATGCTCCGAGTGTTTTTCGAGGCTGAACAGAATCCCCCGCGCCGTCTCCGCTCCTTCGGCCCATGCGGCGTCCACGACCGACGGACGGCCTTCGGTGAGCGTTCCGGTCTTGTCCAGCACCACGGTGTCGACCTTCCGGGCCACCTCCAGGCTCGCAGCGTCCTTGATCAGGATGCCCCGCCCGGCGCCCCTGCCGATCCCGACCATGAGGGCTGTGGGCGTCGCCAGCCCCAGCGCACAGGGGCACGCGATGATCAGCACGGTCACCATCGCCAGCAACCCGCGGGTGAAGCCCTCCTCCGGCGCGAAGAGCATCCACGCCGCAAAGGTCAGCACGGCAAGGACGATGATGACGGGAACGAAAATGCCGGCGATCCGGTCGACGGTCCGCTGCACGGGAGCCTTGCTGCCCTGCGCACCCTGCACCATGCGGATGATCTGGGCCAGCACCGTGTCCTGCCCCACCCTGTCGGCCCGGAAGCGGAACGCACCGTTGCGGTTCATCGTCCCGGCGAACACCGCCGCACCCTTCTGCTTGTAGACGGGGAGCGGCTCCCCGCTGAGCATGCTCTCGTCGACGTACGACCCGCCTTCGGCCACCGTGCCGTCCACCGCAATGCGTTCGCCGGGATGCACGGCGATCAGATCCCCGGCACGAACCTCCGCAACAGGTACGGAACGTTCACCCGAAGGGGCGATCACCGTGACGGTTTTCGGTTGCAGGCCCATCAGCTTCGCGATGGCCGTCGTCGTGCCGCGCTTCGCCCGCTCCTCGAGCAGCCGCCCCAGCAGGATGAAGGCGACGATGACGGCCGCCGACTCGAAATAGACATGCGGCTCGATGCCTCTCGACAGCCAGAATTCCGGGAAGAGCAGGTTGAAAAGGCTGAACAGATAGGCGATTCCGGTGCTGACGGCCACCAGCGTATCCATGTTGGCCGTCCCGTGGCGTAGCTGTTTCCAGGCGTTGACGAAGAATCCCCGCCCCAGTCCGAAAACGACCGGGGTGGAAAGCGCCCACACGGCGTATTTCACGGCCGGAACATCCATGAACAGCATGCCTCCGGCCACGATCGGAATGCAAAGCCCCACCGCCCAGAGGGTCCGCCGTTTCAGCGCGCGGTAATGCGCCGCACGGGCACGCGCCGCCTCGTCCTCCGCCGGGCCTTCCGCGTCGGTCAGCAGGTCGTAACCGGCCCCCTGCACGGCCCGCTTCAGCGCCTCGGGAGAGCACACCCCCGGGCGGTAGGCGACCTGCGCCGTACCGGAAGCGTAGTTCACATGCGCGGACTCGACGCCCGGCAGGGCGCCGAGCGTCTTATTCACCCGGACGGCGCACGAAGCGCAGCTCATGCCCACGACCGGGAACGTATTCGTAATGATCTTACACTTTTCCATGGGAACAAAGGTAAGACCCCGACACGCTCCAGGCGTTACAGAATTATGGATATGATTTATACCTACACTTCGTCCAGTGGTTTCAGGCCGCGTCCTTTCAGCCGCCGGAACTCGCTGGGCGACATCCCGGTCTGGGCGCGGAACTGGGCGCTGAGGTGCGCCACGCTCGAATAACGGAGTTTGTCGGCGATCTCGCTGACGGTCAGGTCGCCGTAAGCCAGCAACTCCTTGACCCGCTCGATCCGCTGGGCGAGGTAGTACTTCTCGATACTGATGCCGCTGACCTCCGAAAAGAGCTTGCTCAATGCACTGTAATCGCGGTGGCAGCGCTCGCGCAGGTAGTCCGACAGGTTGACCTTCGAGGCGTCCTCCCTGTAATGCACCAGTTCGATCACGGCCGTCCGGATCTGTTCGATAAGGCGCATCCGCCGATCGTCGATCAGTTCGAACCCGTAGGCTTCGAGCAGCTTGCGGAACGCCTCCCGCTGTTCCCGGCCGGGCGTCTCCTGCACGACGGCCGTTCCCAGTTCGACATCGAGGGGCGTGAACCCCGACTTTTCGAGCAACTGGGTCACAACCAGTATACAGCGGTTGCAAACCATGTTCCGGATGTGAAAGACGTTCTCCCGCTCCATAACCGTATTCGTTTTGTCCGTAAATATAGCACAAAAATGATTCCCTTCAGCAGGGGCTACCGGACTTTCCGGCTCTCGACGTCGGGCAGGAAGCCGGTGATTACGCCCAACAGGGGCAGCAGGGTGCTGATCTGAAAGATGAATTCGATGCTCGTCCGGTCCGCCAGCCATCCGAAGAAGGCCGATCCGAGGCCTCCCAGTCCGAACATCAGCCCGAAAAACACCCCGGCGATCATGCCGACCTTGCCCGGCATCAGGTCGGTCGCATAGACCAGGATGGCCGAAAAGGCCGACGAAATGACGAGTCCGATGACGACGGCCAAAGCGATGGTCCAGACCAGGCCGACGTAGGGAAGCATCAGCGTAAAGGGCGCCACCCCGAGGATCGAACCCCAGATCACGTATTTCCGCCCGATGCGGTCGCCGAGCGGCCCGCCGATAAAGGTCCCCGCCGCCGAAGCCGCGAGGAATGCGAACAGACAGTACTGCGCCCCCTGCACCGACACGGCGAACTTGTCCATCAGGAAAAACGTGAAATAGTTGGTCATCGAAGCGATGTAGAAATACTTCGAGAACACCAGCACCCCCAGGATGACGAACGCCGTCCGGATTTTCCGTTTCGAAAGGCCGTGCGCTGCCGTCACCGCTGCAACAGCGGATTTGCGGGCGGCCGCAGCCAGCTGCCGTCTGTACCAGTGCCCGATCTTCACGAGGATGAAAATGGCGAGCAGCGCGGCCAGTGCGAACCAGCCGATCGAGACCTGCCCGAACGGAATCACGATCAGCGCGGCCAGCAGGGGACCCATAGCGCTTCCGGCGTTGCCGCCGACCTGGAAGATCGACTGCGCGAGGCCTTTGCGGCCG
The DNA here is from genome assembly GCF_042852885.1 of Alistipes sp. i18-0019-D1. Classification (NCBI taxonomy): domain Bacteria; kingdom Pseudomonadati; phylum Bacteroidota; class Bacteroidia; order Bacteroidales; family Rikenellaceae; genus Alistipes; species Alistipes sp. i18-0019-D1. Next base: position 2,101,542 of record NZ_AP031424.1, on the reverse strand, counting down.
CCCGAGGCGAGCTGGGCGACCCGCGAGGATTCGGGATGGAAGACCGACGAGCCGCAGCCGATCAGGCCGACCGCCGCAAGAATGGCGACGAACCCGGGAGCGACGGAGAGCGCGAGCAGCCCGGCCAAGGTGAAACACATGCCCGCCGCCAAGGAATAGGGCCGTGGATGGCGGTCGGCCAGACGCCCCGCGACCGGCTGGAGGAGCGAAGAGGTCAGCTGGAAGACCAGCGTAATGACACCGATCTGGGCAAAGGTGAATCCGAATTTCTCCTTGAGGAGCGGATAGACCGCCGGAATGACGGACTGCATCATGTCGTTGAGCAGGTGGGTGATGCAAACCAGGAACAGAATCGGGTAAACCGTCCTGCCCGCCGCAGGCCGGTGCGCCTGCATATCGACGGAAGTCGTATTCATCAACAGTTCTTTCGGAATAGCGCCGACCGCACGCGGCACCTCGTGGACATCACCCGCGGCGATGTCCCGGGCCGGCCGTTCGTACGGTTTCAAATGTAATCGATCCGGATCTCCTCGGGCAACGTCAGAATCTTATTTTGCAGGATTGCCTCGTCGCCCAGCAGGCAGAAGACCGAGGCGTAATAGGCTTCCTCCAGGACGTTGGGCGGTTGCGTGTTCGTGAGAACGCTGTGGCAGAAGGCCCGGAGCATTTCGAGCGAGCCGTCGCCCTCCACCGCCTCGGGCATGATCGCGATGCCCGGGTCGGCCGAAGCCCCCTCCGCCGACCAGCTCGTACCCGCGAAGACCGAATTGCTGAAAACGCCCTGCTCGATCTCCCCGACCAGCTGGCGGATGCCGCTCTTCCTACGCGGGGTCTCCATGTAGAGACGCCCGTTGGCCAGGTCGACGGTCCCCTCCTTGCAGAGGATCTGCTCGCCCATGCCGAAGTGCTTGTTGGCGATCACCGACTCGAAGGTCATGTTGACCCCGTTGGGAAAGGTGTAGATGGTGCTGACGCTGTCGAACACCTCGCGGCCGTCCTTCCAGTAGACGATATTGCCCGTGCCCATGACCTGCGTTGGGAGCATCCCCATCGCCCACGTACCGTTCTGCAGCTGGTGGCAGGCCAGTTCGGTCATCAGTCCGCGGGAGTATTCGCGGTAAAGCCGCCAGTTGATGTGCCGCTCCAGCTCCGGCGAGGGGACCTTCCGCCGCCAGTCGTTATTGCGATACCAGTAGTTGCGGACGTTCACCACCGGACCCAGCTCGCCCTTGCGCACGGAGTCCATGATCCGGATATACTTGGGGTCGAACAGCCGCTGCTGCCCGACGAAGAAGACCCTGCCCGAAGCCCGGCCCTTCCGGTACATCTCGAAGCACTCCTCCATGGTGTAGGCCATGGCCTTCTCGCAGAGCACGTGCTTCCCCGCCGCGAAGGCGTCGAGTGCCATCCGGTAGTGCAGGTGCAGCGGCGCGGCGATGATGACCGCGTCGACCTGCGGGTCCTCCAGCAGGCGGCGGTAGTCGTCGTAGCGCTTCGCTCCGGGAGCAATCGCGGACGCCTTGTCGAGGTTGTGCGCATAGTTGTCGCAAAGGGCCGTGATCCCGGCATTGAGGACCGACAGCAGGTTGCGCATGTGGTACTGTCCGCGCGATCCCGTGCCGATGACGCCGAAGCGCACACGGCCTCCCCGGATCTCCTCCTGCCCCGCCGCGGTGCACCCTTTCAGCCAGGGAACGGCCGACAACGCGAGTCCGGCTGCGCCCAGCGTGCCGACCCGTTTCATAAATTCTCTTCTGTCCATGATTCCGTATGTTGCTTTATTTCGGTATGGCGATAACCTTCGAATTCGGCGGCGATTCCCTGCCTCGCCCCGGCGGGAGCCGCGTAGAGCGCCGTGGAGAGAATCTCGCAGACGAAGGCCGAACGGCCCTCGACCGCGACGACGACGCTGTCCGACACCGTCCGGCGGCTTTTCGGATCGACAATATGCGCCCGTCCGTCGGGCCGCAGACCCGAGAGGGAGAGCGAAGTCTCCTTCAGACGAAACGTGCCGCCGCCCGCCTTCGCCGTCACCTGCCAGCAATCCCCGAAGGGGTGCGAGCCGACGGCCGCCACCGAACTGTCCCCGAAGTTGACCAGGGCGTTCGCGACACCGGCATCGGCCAGCAGTTTCCGCACCCGGTCCAGCGCGTAGCCCTTGCCGAAGCCGCCCGCATCGAGCACAATATCCGCCCCGGTCAGCGTGACGCTCCGCGCCGCGGGGTCGAGCCGGTAGGCCGGCACAGTCCCGCCCGGCGAAAAGGCCGCGATGTCGAAATAACCGTCCGTGTTCTTGCGGAACACCTCGCAGAGTTGCAGCAGGACGAAGGTCTCCTCGTCCAGCGCGACTGCCTCCCGCCCCTGCGAGGCGTTGATCCGCGCAAAGAGGCTTCCGGCGTCGTGCCGGTTCAGTCGGGCGTCGAGCGCCAGCACGAGCCGTTCGATCTCCTCCGACAGCCGCCGGGCCTCGGGTTCGGGGAGGCCGACCAGCACCGTTTCCAAAACGGTGTGCATCGCCCCGAACGAGGCGTAAGCCACACGGGCCTGCGGATTTCGGGCACTGTAAACAAACTCCATGACCCTATTTCCTGCGCCGGAACAGCCCCACGACCAGCCGCACCGCCCACACCAGCAGGTAGAGCACGGCGGCGATGCACACGACGTATCCGAGCTGGGAGAAAATCTCGGACCAGTCGGTGCGGTAGCGGACGATAGCCGCCACGTTGATCAGGCAGGCGGCCGCAAAACAGCCGAGAACGACCCACAGTTCCCGGCGTTTCGCCTTCGCGGTGATTACCGTATCTTTCAATTCATTGCGTGTTTAGACCAGAGGCCTTCCGGTCCCGGTCACAGTTTGTAAAACTCCTCCCAGCCGCGGCGGGGAACGGCGCCCCAGAGCAGCTGGTTGGCCAGCGGATTGTTGGTGATCTGTTTGGTTTGGCGGTCGAAAAGGATCTTTTCGCCGGTCCACTGGCTGACGACGCCGAGGCAGAAGACCTGGCTCAACGGACCTGCGACGGAGAAGGGCGAGCGGGTCCGCTCCCTGCCCATGACCGACAGCAGGAAGTTGGCATAGTGGTTCGAAGGGCTTTTCGGCACCTCGGGGAGTTTGCCTTCCATCTCCTTCGCACGCTCTCCGGGAATGATCGACAGCTTGCTGCCGTGCGATCCGCCCTTGAAAGTCAGCGTTTCGGAGTAGATCTCCTTGCCCGGATTGAGCTTCGCGGGCTGAATCTTGCCGCCCGCAACGGTCGGAATATTCGGGTCGAGTTCCGAGACGCCGTAGCCGTCGGGTACGGCGGGGATGTTGTCCAGCCCGTCGTACCAGGTGATGTCCAGGGCGGGCATCTCCCGGCGTTCGGGGAAGCGGAAGACCAGCGTCGACGACATGGGATAGAAGAAGCGGTTGTGGCCCTTGAGGTAGGTGGGATTGACCTCCGTGGGAAGCCCCAGGTCGAGGAACTCGTGCACCGTGTCGAGGATGTGCGCACCCCAGTCGCCCAGCACGCCCATGCCGAAATCGTACCAGCAGCGCCACTGCCCTTTGTGGTAGTCGTGGTTGTAGGCGTGCTCGTGCGCGGCGCAGAGCCACGTCTCCCAGTCCAGCGTCCGCGGGACGGATTCGCCCTGCGGATAGGCCGTCATCTTCGGGTCCCAGCCGTGCCAGCGGCGCGGGTTGTTCATGTGGGCCGTGACGGCCGTCACATCCTTGATAATCCCGGCGTCTTTCCACGCCTTGAACTGGAAATAGTTGGCCTCGGAATGCCCCTGGTTGCCCATCTGGGTCACGACGCCGTATTTCTTCTCGGCCTGCATCAGCAGTTCGCACTCGTAAAACGTGCGGGCCAGCGGCTTCTCCACGTAGACGTGAATACCCTCCCGCATGGCGGCCATGCAGATCGGGAAATGGCTGTGGTCGGGCGTCGCCACCATCACGGCGTCGATCCGGCCGGCCATTTCGTCGAACAGTTTGCGGAAATCGCGGTACTTCGGCACACCGGGGAACATGGCCTCGATCTCCTGCGTGTGCTTTGCGCCCATGTCCACGTCGCAGAGCGCCACGACATCGCAAAGTCCCGTCTTGCGGAACTCCTTGGCCACTTCGGCGCCGCGGTTGCCGATTCCGATCAGCGCCACGCCGACCTTTTCATTGGCCCCCACGACCTTCGGCGGAGCCACCCTTTTGTTTCCGGCCCCGGCATTGCCGCCCATGAGCAGCGAGGGAATCATCGCGGCGCCTCCGATGAGGGCCGTGCTCTGCAGAAAACTCCTGCGCGATATTTTCTTGTCTGCCATCGTCAATTCGGTTTATTCCAGTTCCCTGATCTTGATGTTTTTGTAATAGACCTCGTCGCCGTGGTCCTGCAGCAGGATGTGGCCGCTTTCGAAATTGCCGAAGTTCACCCAATCCTTATATTTGCTGTAATCGACCAGCGCGTCCCACATGGCGTTGTTGCGCTCGTACTCGATGATCTTGACGTCGTTGAGCCAGTGCTCGACGTGGTTGCCGCGCACGACGATCGCAGCCTTGTTGAAAAATCCCTTGCGGAACGGCTTGTCCGCCGGGGCGGGAATCAGGTCGTAGAGCGAACCCAACTTGCGGTTGCCGTTCACTCCCAGCTTGGCGTCGGGATGCTTCGCATCGTCCAGCACCTGGTACTCGCAGCCGATGGCCGAACCGCCCTTGGCGCTGTTGACGTCGGGATTCACGAAATACTTGATGCCGCTGTTGGCCCCCGGGGTGATCTTGAAATCGACCGTCAGGATGAAATTGCGGTATTTCCCGGTGGTGATGATGTCACCGCCGTTGCCCGACTCCGCGCCGTCGGCCTTCTCGACCGTCAGGACGCCGTCCTTGATATGCCAGCCTTTACCGGGGAACTGCGAGCCCTTGTGGCTGCGCCAGCCGTCGGTCGTTTTCCCGTCCCACAACAGTTTCCAGCCCTCGGCCTTCTCGCGCTCGGAGATCGTATTGGGAATGCAGTTGTGCTGCGCGATGCCCGTTTCGGGCGAGAGTTCGTATTCCAGCCCGGAGGTCAGGATGCGGATCTCCTTCCAGCTCACTTTCTTGCCGGCCAGCTCGGGCTTGCCGACCGCATGCACCTGCAGGGCGATGAAGCCCGAGGCGTCCTGCGCATCGAGCACGTCCGCGGCCGGAACGCCGTTGATCCACGTGCGGATGCGGTTGCCGACCGCCTCGACGCGCACCTTGTTCCAGTCGCCGTGGCGGAAAGCCCGCTGCGCGGCGGGATTGGTCGTCAGCGGGTAGAGCCAGCCGAGGCGCGCCTCATCGTAGACACCGCCCGACCACGCGCGCGCCGACGGATCGATCTCGTACTGATAGCCCCGCACGCGGCCGTCGGTAAGGTGGCTGCGGAACTGGATGCCCGAATTCAATCCTTCGTCGACGCGGAACAGCATCTCCAGGATGAAGTCGTCGTACTCTTTGTCCGTGCGCAGGAAGGTGTTCGGAGTGCCCGTCCGGCTGATGCCCTCGATGGCCCCGTCGACGACCCGGTACTCCGCCGTCCCGCCGACCCTTGTCCAGCCTTTCAGGTTCTTGCCGTTGAAGAGCGTCTGCCACTGGGCCTGTGCTCCGACGAAGGTGCAGGCCCCCAATAGTACAAGAAGTATCTTTTTCATATCAGTTGGGTAGTTTTGATCGCACGAATATAGCTTATTTTTTCGGTTTTCCGGCCTATTCTCCTGCAAAAATAACGGCCGCCCTGCGGGCCGGAGCGGCCCGGACGCCCTCGGCGAGGGGCGAAACGCTGCCGACCAGGGGCAAACGGCCCGTATTCTGAAAAAGTTTCGTAACTTCGGCACAGCAAACCCATAAATGAAGCCATGAAACATTCGAACATCCTGCTGCTGCTCCTTTGCGGCATGCTGCCGCTGCTCGCCGGGGCGCAGCGCCGGGCCGACCGGCAAACGCTCTCGGACGACAGATCCTTCTCGATGATCCTGCTGGGCGACCCGCAGGGATACGTCAAATACGCCGTCAACCAGCCGATCCTCGAACTCTGCACCGCCTGGATCGCCGACAACATCGACAACCTGCACATCCGGGCCGTGCTGTGCACGGGCGACCTGGTGGAGCAGAACGAGAATGCCGTTCCCGACAGCAGGATGCTCGACCGGACGAGCCGGGAGATGTGGCAGGCAAGTTCCCGGGCGTTCGAACGCCTCGACGACCGGGTTCCCTACATCGTTTCGTGCGGCAACCACGACTACGGCTACAAGCGGGCGGAAAACGGAATCACGAACTTCCCCGACTACTTCCCGATCGAGCGCAACTCCGCCTGGCGCGGGTGCTGCGTGGCGACCTTCCCCAACCGCAACCGCCGGGCGTCGCTCGAAAACGCGGCGTTCGAATTCAGCGATCCCGCCTGGGGCAAACTCCTCGTCGTCACGACGGAGTTCCACCCCCGCGACGAAGTGCTCGGCTGGGCCGCCAAACTGATCGGCGGCAAGACGTATGCCGGCCACCGGGTGATCTACATGACCCACGGCTACCTGACCAACGGCAAGGAGGCGCGCCACATCGCCGAGGACCGCTACGACATCGCCCCCGGGAACGCCGGGGCTGAAATCTGGCACAAACTGGTCAAACCCTCGTCCAATATCGGCCTGGTGATCTGCGGACACACGGCCAACGGCAACGGCGAATTCGCCGACAACGTCTCCTACCGCATCGACCGCAACGACGCCGGGAAGAAGGTTCACCAGATGATGTTCAACGTCCAGACCCTCGGCGGAGGCTGGGAGGGCAACGGCGGCGACGGCTGGCTGCGCATCCTCGAATTCCTGCCCGACGGGAAGACCATCCGGGTGAGGACCTACTCCCCGCTGTTCGGCATCTCCCCGTCGACGAAGCACCTGGCGCACCGCACGGAGCCGTTCGACCGGTTTGACATCGTACTGGAATAGTCCCCGAAAACACGCATACCAACGAAAAACAGCCATGAAAAAAAACGCAATCACCCTCTATTTCCTGCTGCAGGCCGCATGCCTGTTTTCGCAGGTTCCCCGCCCGGAATATCCCCGTCCGCAGTTCGAACGGACAGACTGGATCAACCTGAACGGCGAATGGACCTACACGTTCGATTTCGGCGCAAGCGGCCTGGAACGCGGCTACGCCGGCTCGAAAGGATTCGACGGCAAGATCATCGTGCCGTTCGCTCCGGAGAGCAAACTCTCGGGCGTCGGACACACGGACTTCATCGCCCGCATCTGGTACCAGCGCACGATCCACATCCCGGCAGGCTGGGCGCAACGCAACGTGATGCTCAACTTCGGGGCCGTGTACTACACCTCCGAGGTGTATGTCGACGGCCGCTTCGTCGGGCGCCATTTCGGGGGCAGCTCGTCGTTCTCCTACGACATCACCGCGTTCGTGAAGCCGGGCGGCAGCCACAGCCTGGTCGTCCTCGCCACGAGCGACCTGCGCAGCGGCAAACAGACCGCCGGCAAACAATCGCTGCAATACGCCTCGCACAGCTGCGACTACACCCGCACGACGGGCATCTGGCAGACGGTGTGGATGGAGGCGGTGGCTCCCGAGGCCCTCGCCCGCGTCCGGGTGACGACCGACATCGACCAGCAGCAGCTGATCGTCGCCCCGCAGTTCTTCCGGGAAAGCCCGAACGCGCTCCGGGTGACCCTCCGGGACGGCGGCAAGGTCATCGGCACGCGGCAGGTCCGGGCGTCGAACAGCAGCGTCGTCGTCATCCCGGTCAAAAAACCCAGGCTCTGGAGTCCGGAAGACCCGTTCCTCTACGACCTGACCTACGAGGTGATCGCCCCCGACGGCCAGGTGCTCGACGCAGTGAAATCCTACGTCGGGATGCGCAAGGTCCACATCGAAGGCAACAAGGTCTACCTCAACAACGAGCCTTATTACCAACGGCTGGTGCTCGACCAGGGTTTCTACCCCGACGGCATCTGGACCGCCCCGTCGGACGACGCCCTGCGCCGCGACATCGAGCTGGGACTGGCCGCCGGGTTCAACGGTGCGCGCCTGCACCAGAAGGTTTTCGAAGAACGCTACTATTACTGGGCCGATAAGCTCGGGTATATCACCTGGGGCGAAAGCCCCAGCTGGGGGATGGACGCCAACGACGTGGAGACGGCCCGCAACTTCCTCTCCGAGTGGGCCGAATGCGTGGTCCGCGACCGGAACCACCCCTCGCTGCTGACGTGGACGCCGATGAACGAGGAGTGGTGGCCCGACAACACGCAGTTCCCGCGCTTCGCCTCCGACGTCTACGACCTGACCCGGCGCCTCGACCCGACGCGTCCCGTCAACACCGTGAGCGGCGGCGCCATCGTCAGGACCGACATCTGGGCCGTCCACAATTACGAGCAGGACCCGGCCAAACTGAAGGAGAAGATATTCAGCAGCGGCACGTTCTTCCATCCCCGCCTGCGGACGACCCGCGACCAGACGCGCAACATCGGATTCAACGAGATGAAGGCGACCGAAAACTACGCCTGGCCGCAGTACGACGGCTCGTGCCCCTACCTGGTCGACGAATTCGGCGGCATCAAATGGGTGAAGGACCAGGAGAAGCAGACCACCGATTCACAGACCGAATCATGGGGTTACGGACAGGCGCCGCGCACGCTCGAAGAGTTCTACACCCGGCTCGAAGGCCAGGTAGACGCACTGCTCTCCCTCTCCGGACAGGTATGGGGCTATTGCTACACCCAATTCACGGACGTGGAGCAGGAACAGAACGGCATCTATTACTACGACCGTTCGGCCAAATTCGACATGGACCGGATCAGGGCGATTTTCAGCAAACGCCCGGAAAACTCCGTCCGATAACGCGCCGGGCAGCCGCCCGAACGAAGCGCACCCCGAAAATCCGGAAAGGGATTTTCGGGGTGCGTTTTCTATCCGGCCGTCACCGTCCGCCTGCGGCATAGCCTCACGCACGTACGCGCCCGGAGACAATGAGGCGTTACAAAACTGCTATTCGCCTGCTTTTCGCCGGTTATTCACTTCACGATATTTCCTGGATCTGGCCGACAACATATCGTACGTCGTCTCCGGCAGGTCGGCATCGACGGACGAGATCAGACGACGTTCATGATTTCCAGCATGGTCCGATTGACTCGGCCGATTTCATATTTTTCGCGACACAATTCCAAACTCCGTTCGGCCATCTCTTCGATCCGGCCGGGATGTTCAATGAACCATATCATCCGCTCGGCCAGCGCATCCGCATTTCCGGCCGGAACCAAAAATCCGTTCTCGCCGGGAACGACCGTCTCGCGACATCCCGGCACATCCGTGGTGAGAATCGCACGCCGCATGGCCATCGCCTCGAGAACCGTACGTGGCGTACCCTCGCGATAGGAGGGCAGAACGAAAACGGAACATTGACCGATATAATCCCTTACATCCGAAGTCTCACCAAAATAATCGACGACGCCTGCGTCGATATAGGGCTGCAAATCCGACATCGTAAGTGCATCGGGCATGTGTTCCACGGCCCCGAGCAACATGAACCGAACTTCGCCGTGCCGCGACTTGACCCGCTCAGCGGCCTGGAGATATTCGCGGATGCCTTTGCTGAATAGTACGCGCGAGAGCATGAAGAAGGTAAGCTGTGCAGGCAGCGGCCGGGGCGCGAAATGCTCCATATTGACTCCGGAACCGTTTACCGCCCGGCATTTCGAAGCCGGCAGAAGTCCTTTGGATACGAATTCGGCCCGGTCGTCAGGATTCTGGAAAATCACGCGATGGACGCAACCGAGTCCGATCCGATAGAGTACGAGGGCCAACGTACGCAGGATCTTCGCCTTGAGGGAGGTGCCCGTGAAAAGATAACCGGCCCCCGTAATCATCGAGTTGCGGTTGGGCACTCCGGCCAGGCAGGCTGCGATGGAGCCGTAGATGACCGGCTTGATCGTATACCCCAACGTGATGTCGGGCTTTTCCTGCCGGATGACCTTGAAAAGCCGCCACAGATAACGCAGATCAGAAAGGATGTTGATTCCCGTCTTGTCCATCGGAATCTCGATGAATCGGGCGCCCAATGCTTCGATTCGGTCGATATGGTCCCTGTTGGGTCCTGTTACGACTACGTTGTAACCTTTGGCACGGATGTCCCGGATGAGATCGCCGCGAAAATTGTAGACCGTGCGGTTTTTAGGCGAAACGAGCAGGAATTTCTTCATGAGACTTGCCGATGAAATTTTTCAGGTTTTCGTATAATAGCGTGAACATGCGTGTCGCGTTGCCGTTCGATACGAAAGAGTTGTGAGGAGATACGACGACATTGGGCAGTCGCCACAAAGAGCTTTCTTCGGGGAGCGGCTCGTTTTCGAATACGTCCAGCGCGGCATGGAGGTCGGGCCGTTCGGCCAGTATCCGGCCGAGTGCCGCTTCATCGACAAGCGCTCCCCGGGCGATGTTGATGAGGGTGGCTCCGCGTTTGAGATTGCGCAGCACCCGTTCTGAAAGCAGATGGTAGGTCCCTTCGGTGAGAGGAGCCGTAACGACGACGGTATCGAACTCGCCGACGGCCGCTTCAAGAGTCTCTATCGGTCGCATCGCATCGAAACCCGGTGTCGCATGCGTGTGGATGTCGAATCCGGTGATTTCGGCTTCGCAGGCACCGAACCGTTTGGCTACCTCCTGCCCGACGTTGCCCGCACCGATCACAGCGATTTTCGTCCCCGCGATCTCCCGGAGGTTCCGGTCTTTCAACCACTTGCCGGCGTTTTGCGCGTCCCGGAAATGCGAGGCGCATTTGTACCGTTCGAGAAGCCGGAATAGCGCCCATTCCGCCATCGGAGCGCTGTACACGCCTTTGGCATTGTGCAGTTCGATTCCGCGAACCTCGATGCGTGTTCGCGGAACCCGGTCGAATCCGGCGCTGGTGAGCTGGATGCAGCGCAGCCTCGAAAAGGCCTCAATATCGTGGTGCAGGAACAATCCGTTGCATACGACCGCATCAACTTCAGATGCGGGAAGCGGCAACCCGTCCGCCTCTTGTTGCATAAAATGAATACGATAGCCCAGCCCGGCAAGCTTCTCGATTTGTCCGTCCGTATAGACGAACGCACCGGTCAACAACAGATTCATACGTTCGTCAATCATCGGTTGGCTATGCGGGCTACGGCTTCGCAAACGAAGCGTCGGTTCTCCTCGAAATAGAGTTTGTGGGCCATGATCTCGGTTTCCAGCGCCCTGATCTTGTACATTCCATTGCGGAATATCTCGTTGATCTCCTTCGGATCACGAACAAGATCGGTGTTACAGAAACTGCGCGACAGAATCGCCCGCGTGGAACCGAGCCGATAGTGCTCTTTGATGACAGCCTCCGAGGGCAGAGCACCGGCGCCGAGACGGGCAATGCCTCCAAAGCCATAGGGGATGCCCCGTGCGAGTATTTTGCGTCCAAGACGCTCCACCGTGCCGTCAGTGAGCAACTCGAACATGAATTTCATCCCATAGGCCAGGTGCAGGTCGTTCAGTCCGATATGAATTTCGTCGATTCCCTCCAAGGACAGGATCGCATCGATCTGTTCAACGGCTTCGGCGGTCTCTACCAGTAAACTTGTTTTAGCCCGGCCGGCCACCAGATCAATGAACTTCGCCGCTTCGTTGACGGTTTTGAAATAGGGCAGCATAATCACGTCGGCCCCGTTGCTGACGATGGTTTCGATTTCTGCCCGGGAGCCGGGATGGATCGGATTGGACCGGACAAGCAATTCCGCGCGATCGACCGAATTACCGACGGCAGCCACATCGTCGAGCGTATGGTGCGACTGTACTGTATCCATTCCGCCCTGCCGTTCCTGCTTGCCGATGGTTTCCAGATCGACGAAAATGCGGTCCACGCCCGATTGTTCGGCAATGTGCACGATTTCGGGTCGGTTGGTGATATACATTAATTTCAACATGGGGCTACTTGTTTGTCTGCGATACATTGTTGTTGTCCGCCATCGTGAATACCTTGAAAATCGTCATGAAGAAGATTTTCGCATCGAACGCGAACGAGAGCCGGTCGACGTACTCGATGTTGAGTTCGATCCGCTCGGGCCAAGGGACCTCTTTCCGGCCGTTGACCTGCGCCCAGCCCGTCACGCCCGGCCGCACGTCGAACATCCGTTTCTGGTGCTCGGTATACTGTTTGTAAGGCCAGGGGTGATAGGTCAGAGCCGGACGAGGTCCGATGAGCGCCATGTCGCCTTTGAGGATGTTGACCAACTGCGGCAGCTCGTCGATGCTCGTGGCGCGGATGATTCGGCCGACACGTGTAATCCGGCTGTCGCCTTTGAACGAATAGACGCCCGAGCCCTGTTTCTCTGCGCCCACGCACATCGATCGGAACTTGTAGATTTCGAAGGGCACGCCGTGCAGGCCCAGTCGTTTTTGCCTGAAAATGACGGGTCCCTTGCTTTCCAGTTTGATCAGGATGGCAATCAGGAGCAAAAGAGGAGAGAGGACCATAAGTCCGGTGAGCGAAAGGAGGAAATCCGTTCCTCTTTTGAGGTGTTTACGCCACATGGATTTATCGAGTTTTGTTCGTTTGTTTCACGACATTGAGCAAATCGTTCTTCAATGCCTCTTGATGAATGCTTTTCCGGTGATTTTTTTCGCCGCACGTCCATGCTTTCTCTGCATAATCTGCCAAGATTACCGGCGAAGCGGCTATGGCGGTCAGTTTTCGGACAATTTCGTCATAGTTTTGAGCGACGATTCCCGAATCGTTATCGATGAAATAGCGGATTGAGGCGCAATCGTCTTTCCCCACGACGAAAATGGGTTTGCATTGTTGCAGATAGTCGACGATTTTTGTGGAAAATGAATGGGCTACATCCAGACGCTCTTTCAGCGACAAACCTTCGACATGTACCAAAATATCAGCTCGGCGTTGCAATTCCAAGACTTTTTCGAAACTTACTGCATCATGCAGTGTGGTTTCCGCCGTATTGAGTCTGGATCGCAGCTTTTCGGAGAGAACGGTCGACGTGTATATGTCGAATACGATTCGTTGTTCGTGCGCATTTACCTGCCTGAGCGCCTTTGCGATCAGACAGAGAGACGAATATCGTCCGCTTCCGAGATTGCCTGTATACAACATTCGGAGAGGAGCGTGTGGGCGGAAACCTGCCGGCTTGTTACTTTTATCGAACTCGGCGTATTTCGTCAATACCTTGAATTTGTCGCCGAACCGTTGTCGCAGATATTCTTTTTGATTTTCCGAAATGGTGTAAACAATATCGCATGCTGCGAATACTTTGCGCAATCGCCTGCGCATTATGAGACGGTCGATCCAGAATAACGGATTGAACGATATCTTGCGCAATGAATAATTGTCGTCGGAAATGTACCCGACCGCCGGAATACCGCATCTGTTCTTGATCCAGAAATTAATATCATGGATGTAATGCGAATAATAGATCGGAATGAATAACAGATCCGGTGCGAATGCGTCTACGAACTCTTTCAATTCACGGCTTTTCCACCTTCCGATTTTCCAAACGACAGTTCTCGCCCAGATCAGCAGGGGACCTTTGAACGGGCGTACCTTGTCGAAAACGCGAGCATCTTTCGCCTCGGCATTAGTTGCAGTCGTATCCGGGAGCCGTCTTTCGCCTGTGGGATATTTCGGATGGAGCAGGTTCCTTATCAGGGAACGTTCGGAAATCTGAAAGAAGGTTTTGACGATCGTACAGTCAGGCGTTCCGTGTTTCAAATAGACGTTCGCGATTTCGATCTGTTCGTGAATGCCGTCGAACAGGTTGGAATACGAATTTCCGAAATTGTTGTCATTTCTCCAGGGCGAATTGGATACGATTAAAATTTTCATGATTTAAATCCGGTTTTTCAAGCCGGCCCAATAACTTACCCTACATAGCATGGAATAGCATTTGTGACGCCACAACCATAACGAAAGACGCATATAGAATCGTTGGATGAAACCGTCGAAGTAAGGCAGTTGGATCGGATAGGCGATAGCAGCCTCGACCCGCGGATGGGCCAAATATTCGAGCGCTTTTTTCTTACGTGCTCCGTATTTTTTCGAAGGATCCAGCAAAACCTGGATCACATAAATCAGCACATTTCTGAATAAAAGGGATTCACGTTTGCCCGCTGCGTGTTGTCCGTATTTGACGGAATCGATTTTGCTGATGAAGCGGGCGACTTCATCGTCCATACGGATGATGGTGGAAAAGAAATCCTCGAAATAGGAGGAGGATATGCTGCCATTGCGTTTCAGGCAGAGCAAGGTGGGAGGGGGTAACATAGCCAATTTCTCCGCCCGGAGCATATAGTCCAGATTGAAGAAAAAGTCCTCCGATATGGTTTTGTCCGGGAATTCGATACCGTTGTCCCGGATGATCGAACTTTTATACAGCACGGCGGTCGCTCTTCGTGCCCGACCTTGCTGGATGATGATATTCAGCGCAAACAGGATCGGATCCTCTTCGAAATAGCGAGATTCGAAATGACGCGACAGGTGCCGCTGCTCCTTGTCTTCGTATACTTTGAAATAAGAATTGGGAATGACGCAATCCGCTCCGGTCGAAAGTGCCTCGGCCACCATCAGTTCGACGGTATTCGGCACGAGCCGGTCGTCCGAGTCCAAAAACAGGATATAGAATCCCGTAGCGGCCTGGATGCCTGCGTTGCGTGCGCTGCTTAAACCTCCGTTAGGCTTGTGGATCACCGAAACATGCGCGTATTTTTTTGCAAAATCATCGCATATTTCGGGTGATCCGTCGGGCGATCCGTCATCGACCAATATGATTTCGAGATTCCCGTAGGTCTGGTCAATGGCTGACCGGACCGATGCAGCGAGGTATTTTTCCGTCTTGTAGACCGGAATAACAATTGTTACCTTCGGATTATTCATAGATTGCGGCTTTTATTCATTATTTTTCGCATGGCGATGGAACTCAAGTAAAAACTCAATCTCAACCGGTATTTGGCCGTGAAGAAGAACATCTTCCAGTGAACCGGCAAATAACGTAGCGAGAAGCGGTCAAATGCCTTTTTATAGATCGGAATTCTGAAAATCCGCCTGACTTCGGCAAATCCGCGAAAAAAATCATGCATCCGATAGGCATTTCCGCCGATCGGAATCACGGAAAAACAGATGCGGTTGTAATAGGCTTCGTCCAATACCTTTTCCAAATTGTGCCTGGTAATGAATTTTTCGAGTTCGGCAAACTGATACTGCCACAGTTCAATCGTGAACGGACGATACGATGCCGTCTGGGATTCCGTGTTCGTCCGCACGTAGTAATACAGCGGTTTGTCGACATACACAGCCGAACGGCAACGATATACGTATTTGAGAATATAATCCAGACAATCGGAATAAATCACCTTGCGATCGATCCATTCGATATGGTTCTCTTTGACGATGTCCGTGCGGAACAGTTTTGCCGAACAGGTCAGCAACGAATCGATCTGTTCGGGGTGTTTCAGCGCTTTTCCCGTTAAACCGAGCACTTTTTTCAGAAGTACGTCGTGTATTGTCGCTTGCGTGAAAACGATATGGTCTTCGAAAAAAAGGTGTTTGATCCGTTCCCCATTGGCGCCTTTTTTATAATAGGCTCCCATGACCAGATCCGCCCGATGTTTTTCGGCCTCGCGAAGCATCGTCTCGCAAGCATCCGGCGTAAGATAGTCGTCGCTCTCCGCAAAAGTCAGCCAAGTAGTCGTGACGGCTTGGGTTCCGGTATTTCTCGCATCGCAAACACCTCCGTTTCGTTTGTGTATTACGCGGATTCTCGCATCTCTTTCCGCATATTCGTCGCAGATCCTCCCGGAGTTGTCCGTAGAGCCGTCGTCGACCAGTATGATCTCGATATCACGGTAAGTTTGATTAACGGCACTGTCGATACAGCGCCGAAGCGTTTTTTCGGCGTTGTAGATCGGTATGACTATACTTATTTCAGCTTTCATCGCGAGTTTATTTTTTTAACAAATCTTTGCATTTGCAAATGCTCAAATAATACGACTTGAAAGGAAAGAACAACGAAATAAGATTCATTGCCAGATTTTTCCAGCCGTATTTCAAGGATAATCGGCCCCACAACACGGGATAGGGGTAAAATCCGGTCGTTGTCAATTCGTTCAGTATGTGACTACGTTCCTCGGGAGCCGCATGCAAGGCGTCGAACAACACGTTTTGAATACTCCAATAAATCCGGTGTTTCAAATGGCTGCGCTCCGCCTCCGACAATCTGTCGCCGTATTCGTTCAGCGCCCGTTGATAGGTTGCGAGCATCGCCTGCATGCTTTTCAGATGCTTTACATGGCGATCTTTCGCCGTCGAATGGACAGCTGATCCGGGACGCTGACGATAGAAATAGAAACAATTGGACAGATTCCGGAAAACGCCTTTGAAGAAATGGAGCCAGAAGACCCACAATGTATCTTCGCCATAGGTGATCGAACGGTCGAACCGGATCTTGTGTCGAATGAGATAATCCCGAGAGACGATGTAATCGACTGCCGTGGATGCCCGTCGGCTATCCGTTGACTCCTGCAATTTGACAGCCATGAAAGCACTCTGCGGATGGGCATCAGCCCCGACTGCTACCTTCTCGATGCGTATGCCGTCGCTTCCTGTTTTGCGCAGAAAGGACCAAAGCGATTCCAGTATATCGTTACGGATGAAATCGTCCGAGTCGATGAACCAGATGTATTCGCCCCGTGCATGTTCCAATCCGTTATTCCGGGCTGCACTTACGCCCGCATTCTGCTGGTGGACAACGCAAATCCCCCCCCTCGAATCGGGCCAGAACGCGGGCAGAATCATCGGTCGAACCATCATTCACGCAGATGATTTCATAATCCCGACCGAGTGCCATGTTGTGTTGGTTCATACATGAATTCAGACAGTCGGCGAGGTATTCGGCCGTATTATAGACCGGAATTATCAGAGAAAATTTCATTCCGAAAAAATTAAAGATTGTTAAGCGTTATTCTTTTCTCCAAACCATTTTGTTAACGACGGAGGTGTAGGATTGAATAATCTTGACGACCTTCGTCGAGACGTTTTCATCCGTGTAATCCGGAACGGGAGTCCCGTAATTGCCCGCGTCATTCATTCCGAGCGCTGTATCCACCGCCTGCAAGAGCGACTTCGTGTCGATACCCGCCAGGATGAAACACCCCTTGTCCAACGCCTCGGGACGCTCCGTCGACGTGCGGATGCAGACCGCGGGAAACGGATGGCCCACCGACAGGAAGAACGAACTCTCCTCCGGAAGCGTCCCCGAGTCCGAAATCACCGCCGCAGCATTCATTTGCAGACAGTTGTAGTCATGAAAGCCCAGCGGTTCATGGCGGATTACCCGTCTGTCCAATTCAAAGCCCGACTGTTCCAGGCGTTTCTTCGAACGCGGGTGGCACGAGTAGAGAATCGGCATGTCATATTTCTCGGCCAGCGCATTGATCGCGTTGAACAGGCTCAAGAAATTCTTCTCCGTGTCGATATTCTCCTCGCGGTGGGCCGACAACAGCAGGTATCTGCCCTTTTCCAGCCCCAGCCGCCGGTGGATGTCCGAAGCCTCGATCTCCTTCAGATTCGCATGCAGCACCTCCGCCATCGGGGAGCCGGTAACATAGGTCCGCTCCTTCGGAAGCCCGTTTTCGGCAAGATAGCGTCGTGCATGTTCCGAATAACACATATTCACGTCCGAAATAATGTCCACGATCCGGCGGTTGGTCTCCTCCGGAAGGCATTCGTCCTTACAGCGGTTGCCGGCCTCCATATGGAAAATCGGAATATGAAGGCGTTTTGCGGCAATGGCCGACAGGCAGGAGTTCGTGTCGCCCAGAATCAGCAGCGCATCGGGATTGACAGCCTCCATTAACTTGTAGGAACAGTTGATGATATTACCGACCGTTGCCCCCAGATCGTCGCCTACGGCATTCATATATACCTCCGGGGCTTCCAAGTTCAGGTCTTTGAAGAAAATCCCGTTCAGATTATAGTCATAGTTCTGCCCCGTATGCGCCAGAACCGTATCGAAATACCGGCGGCATTTCGTGATGACCGCCGCCAGACGGATAATCTCCGGGCGTGTGCCTACGATGATCAGTAATTTGAGTTTGCCGTTATCCGCAAATTTTACGTCCGAATAGTCGAGTTTGATTGTATTCATTGGATTGCAGTTATTCTACCGGTTCGAAATAGGTATCGGGCTTTGCAGGGTCGAAACACTCATTGCACCACATGAAAGTAACCAGGTCTTCCGTATCGGAGAGGTTGACGATGTTGTGCGTATAGCCCGGGATCATCTCCACGACCCGAATCTTTTCGCCGCTTACTTCATAGTTGACCACCGGATAATCATTGCCCTGTTCGTCCTTGCCCACCTTGCGCAGCTGGATAAGCCCGTGCCCGTGCACTACCACGAATTTCTCGTTCTTCGTATGGTGCCAGTGCTGCCCCTTGGTGATGCCCGGTTTGGAGACGTTCACCGAGAACTGCCCCCGGTCGGCCGTGCGGAGAATCTCCGTGAAACTGCCCCGCGGGTCGACATTCATTTTCAAGTCGTAAGCGAATCTGTCAGACGGAAGGTACGAGAGGTACGTCGCGTAGAGTTTTTTCGCAAAGCCGTCTTTGGTTGTATCGGGGACCTCCAGCGTCTCGGGCATCCGCCGAAACGAGTGCAGCAGATCGACGATCGCACCCAAAGTAATCCGGTGCGATGTCGGAACAACGCAGAAATCCCCGTCACGGTGTTCGCCCCCCGTGAGCGCTCCGATCAGTTCGTCCACCACGTCGTCGATATAGACCAGATGCAGCTCCACCGACGGGTCGTTCACCGTGATCGGAAGGTCGTTCGCGATATTGTTGCAGAACGTAGCGACTGCCGAATTGTAATTCGGACGGCACCATTTGCCGAAAAGATTCGGAAAACGGTAAACCAATACTTTCGCGCCGGTCTCTTCGGCATAGTCGAACAGCAGTTGTTCGCCGGCACGCTTGGACTCGCCGTAGGGATTGTCCAGCGACGCCTGGATCGATGACGAGATCATCACAGGACATGTATTGCCGTGCTTCTTCAGCGTGTCGAGCAGCGTCGACGCGAAGCCGAAGTTGCCCTTCATAAACTCCGCAGGGTCCTGCGGACGATTGACACCCGCAAGATTGAAAACGAAGTCCGCATTCCTGCAGTACAGGTCCAGTTCTTCCGGCGTACTGCCCAGATCGTATTCATAGAGCGTAAGATCTCCTTCGACGGCATAGTTCTTCGCCTTGCCGTCACGGATATTACGCAGTTGGGAAAGAAGGTTCTTTCCTACGAAGCCCGAGGCTCCCGTAACCAATATGTTCATTTTGTGTGGGGCGGCCATAGCAAGAGGTGCGGGCCGCAAAGAAATGAGATGTGAGGATCGCAATCCGTTTTACGCCCGGAAGCAAGGCCTGTATTCTTATGCAGAGGGATTACTCCGAACGGATGTCACGCGGCTTGGCGCGGGCGATCAGGCCCAGGTCCTCGCGGACGAAGCGGAGCCGCAGCAGTTGCTCTTTCATGCCTTCGACATCCAGACGGCGCGTATTGTGCGAGTGGTAATCCTCGATCTTCGAGACATCCTCGCTGCCCTCGGTGAAGAACTTGTCGTAGTTCAGGTCGCGCGTATCGCACGGGATACGATAGTAATTGCCCATATCGATCGCCTTGGACATCTCCTCGCGCGTGACGAGCGTTTCGTAAAGCTTTTCGCCGTGCCGCGTGCCGATAACCTTCACCTCCGTCCCGCCGTATTTCGGGTCTACCTTCGCGTAGGTCTGTTTCAATGCCTCGGCAAGGGTCGAAAGCGTGGCGGCAGGAGCCTTCTGAACGAAAAGGTCTCCGTTATGTCCGTGCTGGAAGGCGTAGATCACAAGATCAACGGCATCGTCCAGCGTCATCATGAAGCGCGTCATGTTCGGGTCCGTGATCGTGATCGGTTTACCCTCCATCATCTGCTCCACCCACAACGGAATCACCGAGCCCCGGCTCGCCATCACGTTGCCGTAGCGCGTACAACAGATCGTCGTCGGTGCGCCCTCGCCCAGTTCGCGGCCCTTGGCGATGGCGACCTTCTCCATCAGCGCCTTCGAGATGCCCATCGCATTGATCGGATAGGCAGCCTTGTCCGTCGAGAGAACCACGACGTTCTTCACTCCGTGTTCGATGGCCGATTCGAGTACATTGCCCGTGCCGATTACGTTCGTGCGCGTAGCCTCCATCGGGAAGAACTCGCACGACGGAACCTGTTTCAGGGCCGCCGCTGCGAAAACATAGTCGACCCCGCGCATCGCGATATCAACGGACGACTTGTCGCGTACGTTGCCGATATAGAACTTCACTTTCGGGTTCTGCAACGCATGACGCATGTCATCCTGCTTCTTTTCATCCCGGCTGAAAATGCGGATCTCCTTGATGTCGCTATCCAGAAAGCGACGTAGCACGGCGTTCCCGAAACTCCCCGTGCCGCCTGTGATTAACAGGACTTTGTCTTGAAAAATGGACATAATTATGAATTTGTTATGTTTGATTGTTTATAGCCGTAGTGGCTCCCACGCCATTCCTTCCCGGATCGTGCGCGCGAAAATTCTCGCCGCCAACGAATTCGAAGCGATGCCGTGGATTACGACCGCATGCGAACCCACAACGGCTCCGTATGCTTTCCCGACGATTCGCACAGGTTGCATGAGACTGGGTTGTATGAGGTTAGAGCAATAATGGACGATAGTGTTTAGAAGCCGATTATCCCCTGTACTTTTTCACCGTAGCGGGAGTGCCGAAACATACGGCACCTTCCGGAATCTCGCCATTGACGAGCGATTGTGCTCCGATAACGGCGTGATCGTTGATCCGCGCTCCTTTCAACACCGTACATTGAGCTGCGATCCAGACATCGTTGCCGATGGATATACCCTCTGGGGCCGAATCCATCGGTTGTTCGCGGATCAGCCGGTCTTTGGCGATTCCGTGGTTGGAGTCGATGATGTAGCATTGACCGGCGATGGAGGTGTTATCTCCGATTTTCACTCCGTTCCGCGAATAAATGATCGTTCCTACGCCGATATCGACATGATCGCCAATCTCGATGTTGCGTCCCCAAAGATAGACGCCCGGGTAAAACGTCACATCTTTGCCAATGCGCACATCGGCGGCGTTGATGTGGATTTTGCCCAGGATCCGTGGGGGGGGGCAATTCGGAAAGCGCGCTTGGAAACAACGAACTCGCACATGGCGCAGAACGGTTTCTTTCAAACGGTAAAACAGATTAAACATGTTTCATTTCGTTTAATGCTTTTCTGATATAGAATGGCTGTGCGACACAATACGGAAGAAGTGCGACGATCGATATGTTAACTACGGTTATCCATGAGCCTCCGAGTTTCGCGACGAGAATGATTACGGCGATTTTGAAAATCACAGCGAAGGTATAGAACCAAGCTTGTACTTTCAGTTTTCCCAAACCCGCCACAATACTTGACTGAATCGCAATCCAGATAGACACGCAACTATATACGACAAAACAGAATGCATAGCAGTAATTTACAGCGATTGCGTTATCTTTCAGCCAGAACTCGATGATTGATCTTAAAAAGGGGAGCATCAGGAATTGGATGATGGCCGCTACGACGACAGCATAGTTGAGCATTCGGTAGAGCTTAATAATCCATTGGAACCGTTTCTCCGTAAATGCTTTTGTAATGGCCGACCAGACCGGAACCAACGCAAGAGTAACCAGACTTCCGATGATGGAGAACAGTTTCATGTATATCTGATATTCCACGACATAGGAAGGATCGAAAAAGTGGGAAATGAAAAATTCGTTCGTTGCAGAAATGACCATGTAAAGAATCTGGAGAATGAAAAACAGGAGTCCGAGAGTCAATATCTGCCGTGCATGTATTTTGGAAAAGAACGAAAACGAAGGAAAATAACCTTTTAACATCGTCCAAAACACACCGACGGTTGCAATCAGCGGCGGAATGTTGATTGACAATGCATGAACCCAGGCCAGAATGATGAAATTATGGCCGAGATCGCCCTTGGCCGCTGTGTAGAAATAGAGAAAGGCTACTTGCAGAAGCGAACCGATGAACGCAAGGAAATTGGGTAAGGCCGATTTTTGAAGGGCGTATAATACGGGATTTATCAGACGTAAAATGAATGAAAAAATGATGCCGACCAACGTTATGTTGACGCCCTGATGCAGGTCTGCCGGATCGATCACATGTTCGGAAACATTTAATATGCCGTTCCAGGAAACGACATGGCTCAACCCCAACACCAGTAACGAGAGTATCGCTACGAATGCGCCGAACATGATGTAGGCTGACGAGATATACGCTTTGGCGTTATCCCGATCGTTTCGGGCCAGCGCCGTTGTCAGATGGTTCCTGAGACCATTGCCGATGCCGAGGTCGAAAACCAGAATCCAGGATAATACCGTATGCATCGTAAACCAAACACCCAGCAGGATGTTGTTCTCGAAATAGTTCAAGTACAACGGCATTGAAATCAACGACAGCAGCATCGTTCCTCCTTTTACGGCGAACGTGCCGACAATATTGTATATCAAGGATCTGTTGTGGTCGAATTTACGGTATAAATCTGTAAGGACCATTGGCGTTTCGTCTTATAGATAATTGCTGTTAAGCTGCATCTGTTCCCACATGAAAGCGTAATCCACATTTCGCATTATGATCACCGAGACGAAAAGAACCATAAGGACTACTATCGCGACGATGCGTGTTTGATAATCACGGAACAAATTATTGATTACATAGGGTAAAAAAACCAGGATGAATATGGAGAAATATTGTACGATGCGCATCAGACTCGAATCGATCCAAGTCAAAGGGGTAAAAATAATGGCTATCGAGATCGCATTGTAGATTATCGGCATATCGCTATCCCGTTGTTTGGCATTGCGCAACGCGATCCAACCTAAAATGCCGCAACCCAATAGGAAAATGGAAAAATCGACTGCTCCGGTCGGATTCGCATCCGAAAGTGCATAGCCCATATAGTTGTCCTGTGCGGAGAGTAAGGCCATGATCCCGGCAACGGAGCGTCCGAACACAAACATGACCGGAAATATGACGAAGGACGCCGCTAACAATTGTCTGGGCCGATTCAGACGTGCGATGAAATAAAACGGATAAAAGAGCAGTACGGACTTATGAATGAACGCAGCGCAGATAATCAGCAGCGTATATTGCCATAGCTTGCGCTGTCGGATGAAGTGCAACCCCCAAAAGGTAAATGCCGTAGCCAAAGTCTGCCGTAAACCCGTGATGGAGAAGAAACTGTAAAACAAGACCTCGTAAATAGCAATTGCAACAAAAACATCGCTTATGTACTTTGTCTGTGTGTAGATAAAATATCCTAACGATGAAAAGAATATCACAGCGACAAAAAACAGGAAAATGCGATATTCTCCGCTAAAGAATTGAAAAACCTTTTGAATCAACGGATAACCGGCATCCTTGCCTTCGCCCAGGACATACACGCTGCGGAAATTCTCCCAGATTTCCTGCCAGCTTGTCAGCTTTATTTCCTCGAACTTCAGATAGTAGGCATAGGTATCCGCTCCGACTGCTACATGACGCAAGGCCGACTGGAGAATCAGGATGATACAGATAAAGATGATATAATTCTTTCGGTTCCGGTTTTCCCGAATTGGTGTGGCAGCCGGAAGCAACGAGTAATACCACGCGCCCAGCAATGCCAGCATCAGAACCAGCAGCTGTATTTCCATTAGCTGATCATTTGTTCGTAGATTTCAAGATATCGGCCTGTGTTTTCGGCATAATCGTAATTCGTCCGTACATGCTCGATGAGTTTCTCCCGGTGTGCGGGTGTGATTGATTCGACCCGGGGCAACAGGGCGACTATGGCATCCACGTCGTGCGGAGCGACTGCAAATCCGTATTCCGCCGCAATCTCCGGACAGGCAGTCGAGTCGAAGACGATCGGGGGCGTACCGCAGGCCATTGCTTCGGCAATCACTTTTCCGAAAGTGTCCTCGACAGAGAGATGCACATAGGCTGTCGCCAGCGAATAGACGGCCGAAAGATCCCCAGGATCAGCTATGTATGGGATATGGCAAATCGGCGGTGCGATGGTTGTACCGCGATTGACTGATCCGACCAACAGCAGCCTGTAGTCGGACGGTAGTTTGGAAGCCAGATTGACGGCATCCCAGTATTTGGACGAGTGTTCGTTCCATCCGGCGCTTATGCTGACCAGAAATTTGCAACCTCCGGGCAACCGGTATTTCCGGCAAAAGGTCTCATCGGGAACGACACGCCGGAACCGGGTGGAATCCACCCAGTTGTAGATACGGCTTACGGGCCATTTCCCGAGAAACGACTCTTCGGCTTCCTGTTTCAGCCATTGTGAAACGGCTACAACTTGCAGACGGGCGAGCGATGTGAACCAGTTCCGCTTGTCACGAAACAAACGGGCCGAACGGTCGAAAAAAAGCGTCGGCGGATATTTTCTGTACTGGGGACAAGCTTCGCACTGCGTTTTCCATTTGTAGCATCCCGCAGCCGTGTAGTGCGAGCACTTGCCCGTAAAAGCCCAGCAGTCGTGAAGGGTCAATACGACGGGAATCCGGCTTTGCCGCAAATAGTCGAACAGAAGGGGCAGGTTCAGGTAATTGCCGTGCAGGTTGCCCAGATGGACGACATCGGGAGCCAACTCGCGCATCCATGCGATCAGCTTTTTCGTCCCGCGGTAAGTACCGTAACCCTGCATGCCGAGCAGACGCGAGCAGACCAGATTGTGTAAATGGTTCTCCCATCTGCCGCCGATCTTGAAACTCCGGTGATAAGCCGTGTCGCCCTGACCGTAGGCAATGTAATACGCGTGCCCCCTTTTCTCGCATTCGGCGGCGATATCGGCAGCGATCGATCCGGTACTGCCGAGTCCGCAAACCGTGTTGATATGGAGTATTTTCATAGGATTAATTCAGCAGCGAAGCAATATCTCGTTTGAATTCTTCATCGAGCCGCTTGATCACCTCCCTGTTATCGTCGGCAGCACTTTCAGCCGCAGACACGACGGCTTCGGCTATATGTTGAGGAGTCTGTTCCGTGTAATAATGGATCTCGGCGCCTATTGCGGAGTGCTCGATGGCTTCTATCCGTATGGATACCACTTGCAGTCCGTTGGACATGTACGAGAGTATTTTCGAGGGAAAGGATGTTGCATTGAAAGCGGCCAACGGGTCTTGGGTGCTCAAGCCGATATGGCATTTTTGCAAAAAACGGATGTAGTCGGTCCCTTTCAGCAATCCTTCGAATGTTACTTTCGCCGTCGAGCGGCTGGCCGTTTGCTCGATTATGCGTCTGATTTGTGCAGTATCCTTTTCGTTGCCGAATCCAAGTATATGAACATGATAATTTCCCGGAAGGAATTCCGCTGCGGCAGCAGCAGCCGCTCCTCCTTTGCGGATGTCGAATGTACCGGCATACACGACGTGAACCGTTCCGTCGTCAGGCCGGACCGCGATCTGCGGTTCCACACGATAGGTTCCGTAGATGACTACGCAGGGTTTGCGTGCGACGTTGATTTTCTCGTTCAGCAGCTCTGTCGAAAAGATATAACCGTCAGCAATCCGAAAGGTTCGGTATTCCCAGAGACGCAGCATGTGCGGAACGGGACTGACATCCTGATAAATCTCCTCGACTTCGAGGAGCAGCCGGAATTTGCGGATTCGTTTGGCGAGCAGAATGATGTTGTAATATCCTAACGAATGGTAAACGATTACCGGTTCGTTTCTTCGGGTGCGGAAAAGCAGATAACAGAGTAGAGCGAGCGAATGCCAGAGATTTCGGACAATTCGCAACAGTTTATTCCGACCGCCGAACGAGGCGAAAAAATGCACCTTGAATCTGGGATTGCGGATTTTCGTCTCCGCGCCGTGAAACCGGAATTCCGGTTCCGCAGAACCCGATGCCGAAACGAGTTCAACATCGTATCCGATTTCATTGAGCGCCGATACGATATATTCCATCTTGTTCGTCGCGGAAACCACATAGTTGCGCGACACATCCGAATCTTGAAAATCGAAATAGCCAATGTATTTTATTCGCTTCCGCCGTTCCATTACAGTCTACCGTCGATCATTTCGCGAGGACAGTTGCCCTTTACGTCGTAAACTACATGCTCCGAAGCGAGCACCCCGGTCAGATCGAACGCATTGAACATGTCGTGCGCCACTGCGGCCACGACCGCCTCGAACCGTTTGCCTTCGGGCAGAAGATTGGTAACTTCGATACCGTATTCGCGCTTTACGATTTCGGGCGACGCCCAGGGGTCGTAGACCGTGATACAAACGCTGTACTCGCGCAGCGCGCGGTAAATGTCGATCACTTTTGTATTTCTCACATCGGGGCAGTTTTCCTTGAAGGTGAAACCGAGGATAAGAATGTGCGAACCAAGCACCTGAATTCCCTTCTTCAACATCAACTTAATCACCTGCTGGGCGACGTACTCTCCCATTCCGTCGTTCATGCGCCGTCCGGCAAGGATAATCTCCGGGTTATAGCCGTAGCGCTGTGCGCATTGCGCCAGATAATAGGGGTCCACACCGATGCAGTGTCCGCCTACCAATCCCGGCTTGAACGGCAGGAAATTCCATTTCGTCGAAGCGGCTTCCAACACATCCTGCGTGTCGATTCCCATGCGGGTAAAGATCTTCGACAACTCGTTTACGAAAGCGATATTGATATCCCGCTGCGAGTTTTCGATCACCTTTGCCGCTTCGGCGACCTTGATCGTCGGGGCCAGATGCGTACCGGCCGTAATGACCGAAGCATACACTTCATTCACAAATTGCCCGATTTCGGGTGTAGAACCTGACGTCACCTTTTTGATTTTTTCAACTGTATGTTCCTTGTCGCCCGGATTGATGCGCTCCGGAGAATAACCGGCAAAAAAGTCTTCGTTGAATTTCAGCCCGGAGACCTTTTCAACCACCGGAATGCACTCATCCTCCGTAACCCCCGGATAGACGGTCGATTCGTAAACCACGACATCGCCTTTCGAAATCACCTTCCCGACCGTCGTACTTGCCCCGTAGAGGGGTGTCAGGTCCGGATTGTTGTTCTCATCGACAGGAGTGGGAACCGCTACCACGTAGAAATTGCAATCTCGGATATCTTCAATATTCGACGTACAAACAAAACCGTTTCGGATTGCGGACCGGAGCAGATCATCCGAAACCTCCAGCGTGGCGTCATGACCTGCCATCAGCGCTTCAACACGCTTCTGATTCATATCGAAACCAACGGTTTTATACTTCGTGGAGAAAAGGCGAGCCAATGGCAAGCCCACATAACCGAGCCCGATTACGCAAATCTTTACTTCTTTCATTGTTCTATGTTGGGTTTATTTTATTTTACAGATTTTCACGATACCATTTGACAGCCTCTTTCAGACCGTCCCGTAAAGAATACTGTGGATTATATCCCAACAATTTGCGCGCTTTATCTATCGATGCGAGCGAATGCGGAATATCACCAGCTCGGTTAGGACCATGCGTGGGTTCGAGTTGCGCTATGGCAGAATCGTATTCCGAGAGAAATTCTTTCAAGTAGCCGACCAATTGGTTCAGTGTGGTACGATCGCCATAAGCCGTATTGTAGATTTGATTTACAGCTTCGGGATTCGTTGTCTCCATAGCCCGGATATTCATCTGGATCACATTGTCGACATACGTGAAATCCCGGGAATATTCACCGTCGCCGTTGATGTTGGGCGCTTCGTGGTTGAGGAACTTCTTGACGAAGAGCGGAATGACCGCAGCATAAGCGCCATTGGGGTCCTGCCGACGACCGAACACGTTGAAATAGCGCAGGCCTATGTATTCGAACCCTTCGTAGGTGCGGGCGAACACATCAGCATAAAGTTCATCCACGTATTTGGTTATCGCATACGGAGAAAGCGGTTTGCCGATCACATCCTCCACTTTAGGCAGACTCTTCGAATCGCCGTAGGTCGACGAAGAGGCCGCAAATACGAACCGGCGCACTCCGGCGTCGCGTGCGGCCACGATCATGTTCAAAAAGCCGCTAATGTTGACTTCATTCGTGGTGACAGGGTCTTTGATGGAACGCGGCACAGAACCCAAAGCCGCTTCATGTAATACATATTCGACCCCTTCCACGGCTTTACGACAATCTTCAATCTTGCGGATGTCGCCGACGATCAATTTGAAACGGTCAGGGTAGTTTTCGATCAGCGGAATGAGATTTTCCATGTGCCCTGTGGCGAAATTGTCCAGGCAAACCACATGGTCGCCCCTTTGCAGCAATGCTTCGCACAGATTGGAGCCGATGAAACCGGCTCCGCCGGTAACTAATACTTTATTCATAATGATGTTTCGAATCGTTTCCGATTTATTTTCATTGAGCTTCGATCCGCACCTCTTCGCGGTCGTATATTTCATATTTGGAATTCTTCGACTTAAACTCGGGCACCGTCCTCTTCATGAGCCGTATCATATCGGGGATACAGACCGAACGGGAGAGGCTTTCCAGTTCCTCGGCCACCCCGCAAGCCTCCCGGTAATCATACTCCCGCACCTTGGCAATACGTATCCGGTCATGCGTCGTCGGAAGCGTGTTCTCCTTGTTCGACAACACCTCCTCGTAGAGTTTCTCTCCCGGACGCAAACCCGTATATTCGATCCTGATGTCTTCGTCCGGCTCGAAGCCCGCCAGCGAGATCATCCGACGGGCCAGGTGCGCGATCTTCACCGATTCGCCCATGTCGAAGACGAAGATCTGGTTCCCCGTCGACATCGTAGCTGCCTCCATAACCAGCCGGCAGGCCTCCGGGATCGTCATGAAGAAGCGCGTAATATCCGGGTGCGTAACCGTCACCGGACCGCCCTTGGCGATCTGCTCCCTGAAACGCGGAATGACGCTTCCGTTAGAACCAAGCACATTCCCGAAGCGCGTCGTAACGAAACGTGTCTTCCCCTGCGTATGTCCCTGCTCGATCGACAGACCCAGCGACTGCACATAGATTTCCGCAAGGCGTTTCGTGCAACCCATGATATTTGTCGGGTTCACCGCCTTGTCCGTCGAGATCATCACCATCTTCTCCACGTCGTATTCGATACACTTGTCCACCACGTTGCGCGTCCCGGCGACATTTACCAGCACCGCCTCGCAGGGATTCTCCTCCATCAGAGGTACATGCTTATAAGCCGCGGCATGGAACACCACCTGCGGATGGTACGTCCGGAACACGAAGTCCAGCCGGGCCGGAATCCGCACGTCGCCGATAACGGGGATGAATTTCAAATTCGGATAGCGTTCTTCCAGTTCCAGGCGCAGGTTGTGCATCGGGGTCTCACCATTATCATACAGAATAAGTTCCCGGATACCGAACGTTGCCAGCTGGCGGCATAGTTCCGAGCCGATAGATCCCGCGGCTCCCGTAACGAGAATCGTCTTGTCCTTGAAGTTGGCGACGATCTCCTCCATCGAGATCTTGATTTCGGGGCGGCCCAGCAGGTCTTCGATCTTGATCTCCCGGATCGACTGCTTCATGATCTTGCCGTCGATGACTTCGTCGATCGGAGGGGCGATCAGGATCTTCACCGATTTCTCCGTACAGTACTTGATCAGCCGTTCCTGTTCCGACTGTGCGTCGTCGTTCGTGGCGAAAAGTACGGCATCGATATCGACACGGTCCCGCAGATATTCGATGCTGCTTTCGTCCTCGAAGTAGTACACCGGACGGTCGGCGATCGTATGGTTTTTTAACAACTTGCCATAGGTCAGAAACCCGATGACCCGGTAATGGGGCGAGTTCTGGAGACGCGTAACGAGCGAGACTGATTTGTCCCCCGTCCCGTAGACCAGAACCTGACGGCAGTTCGCACGGCGCGTGCGGTTGAGTTTCAGCAGGTCGTAAAGGATGATCATCCCCAGACGAAGGGCCAGCAAAAGGAAAAGCGTGACCAGCACATCCAGCATGAACCCCAGGGCGATAGCCGTCTGGGGAGGAAGCGGAGACTGCGGAAGCAACTGCACATAGACGAACATCAGCACGTCCTTCAGCAGAACCGCGGCGCCCAGTTTCCAGACTTCACGAAGGGTCGTGTGGCGGATGACGCTCCGGAACGTACGGAACAGAATGAACGAGATGACGCTCAGCAAGCACGAACCTGCCAGAAGATACACGCCGTACCAGACCGTGAAAACAGGATGCGGAAAAAGACCCCGGACCAAAAGGTAGGCAACAAACGTCGAAAAAACAGATACTACGGTATCGATGGCCAAAATCAACCACGACGAAAAATACCGCGACGAAAGGTATTTCTCAATCCCGAAACGGGTCATAAAGACATAAAACATGTGGAGGCGAAGTTAAATCCGGACAGTTGCTAATTACAGTGACGCGTATATGTGATGTTTCCAGAAATTATGGTGGAAGATGCGTCCCGACTGCAATACGGGACTTTATTCGTTGCCGATAAATGGCGACAACGGCTTCGGAGCTAATCCCTTCAGGTAGAAAATCGGAACTTATTTGACGTTCGCCCGCATCTGTTGTTGGGCTTCGTCGGAGATTCGACCACAAAGATCGTCTATCGCTATGCTGCGGCAAAGCAGCGCTTCGGCGCTGTTCTTCGGCATCCTTTGCGCTTCCAGCAATTGGGCAATATCGTTCAGATATTTACGATTCCCGGGATCATTGACGGCACTTTGCTGAATTGCGTCGTATATTAAAATATAGTAGCGAATTTCATCGGCAGTCAATTCCGCCGTTCGGCAGAATTGCAGCTGGCGGCTTATGCAATAATAGGAATAGCTTTCTGAATGATCGTATCGTGACGACTGTCAAGCAGCATATAGGAGTTCATGCCCATCAGAATGATGCGTTGCAATGCCTCCTCTGCACGAATCCCTTTCCATTCGCCGTTTTCATGCAGCGGAAATGCTTACTCTATTTTTTCCAGGCAGCAGGGCGGAATGAATGAGGTTGCCACCATACATACGCCTTTGAGAGATACCGTCAGGCGCCTGTTGTGCTTGATACGTTTGATATATCCTTCGGCTCCCTTGAAAAGTCCGTCGATTACCCGGACCCGTTCGCCTACCTGATATTCCGGACAATCATCAGCAAAAAACTCCAGCCCCTTATCCCCGGCCGATGTAACCAGTATGAACATATTCATTTCATGATCGGAGATCGCGGCCGGCTGGCGTTTTTTATTCTCGTCGAAATACGTATAAACCATTATCCGCCCTCGGAGAGCAGTCTGCAATTCATTTGCATATTGCTCCGTGGAGCGGAAAAACATCAATGAAGGGATAATCGTTTGGCGCTCGGTTTTCCGAATGCCGTTGGAGACGACATTGATCGTCTGGCAGGGAATGTAACTCTCCTTAAGATCTTTCTTGAGCAGTTCTTCTATTTCGAAGACTCTATTGAAAAAAACCTTGAGGGCATACCAATGTACCGAAGCGTCGCCTGCCATCGTTTACGTATGGGCATTCTTTGTATTCCTCCGCATCCGGTATTTTCGTCCCGCGACACGAAGCACTTATAGGTTATAGGCTTGATATTCAATTTGATTATTGTATCGCGCCCAACCGGTATTAATCCAAATACTCGGTTGTAAACCTGTCTGCAGATACGGGTTCTTTGTAAGAAACCGCACTTTTACTACACAAAAGTATGGAATATTGTTTAAACGACCAAACTATTCCGTTTAAATCTTATGCTAAAAAATCCCCCCCCCCTCCGAAAAACAGCCTCTAAATTAAGTATTTATATCAATTTCAAAACATTAATATTGCCCGAATGGGCAATAATGCGCTCTTTCTGTTGCATTTCTTCTTGCAAAGAAAAATACCTGAAATCTTGAGTTCTCAAAAATATTTTGCAGGGGATGTTGGTTTATTAGGCAGATAGACAGCGCTTTGGCGGTTGCTGTTGGTTTCTTGCACAGAAACGGTTCTATTCAAAACCGAACAGTTTTACGATTGATCTCCATCTTTGCAACCATTCCACCGCTTGTTTTGCCGGTTTCAGAGTCTTGATATTAAGGCCCCCTCAATTCACGTGCGTGCTATTCCAAGATGGCAATCTGATGTGAAATTGCAGTATTGATAGCTTTCACAACCTGATATAGTCATTTTCCGGCGTTCGGAATTAGAAATAAAAAATCGTTTAGGCGTACAACGGACTGCATCTGCGAAGATTTGTGTTGAGTGACGATGAACTCTTCGTTGAAGAACCTTTTGACGACAAACAGGCTGCGGTTATGCTCCAGTCCGACCTTACAAAGCAACTCGTCGAAGCGAATATTTGCTCTTCATTAAGCCGGCAAAAATATTTGTGGCGCCGAATGTGTTCGGTCGCAAGTCCGAGCAGTTTATTTCCTCCGATCCCGCACAACTGAAGCTGGACTTTGAAGGCGTTGAGCAATTGAAGGAAGCGCGGGAGTATGCCGCTTGTGGGAGATCGATTCCATACGATGGCTGACGGACGTATTTACCCGAATTCAGGCCTGCTCCGTAAAACAACTCGAAGAGCTCTTGCCGCACAAGTGGACACCGCAGGCTTAAAAAGCCTGTTTTAGAAAATCCGGGAACCCGGAATATTAAAATCGGGGGGGGGGCGTGGCCAGAAGCGCCGGAAACAATGCGTTACCGCACAAACCGACCTTGCCCATAAAACAGGCGTCTTACGCCTGCCCCCCTCCTGCAATGAGTTGCGTCACTCATTTCTTGTCTTTCGGATACGAATGAAGGTGTTCGATCAGTTTATCGGCAGTTACAGGACCTTCATTGCGACGGGCCGATTCTACAGCAAGGGCGCTCTGCGCTGCAAGATGTTGCAGATAGCGCGCCGATTCTGTTCCTGGCAGTGCTTTGCGTGTGGTGACATAGATCAGCAACAGGTACCTCAAATCCCCGGGCAGTTCATATCCGGCCAGCGAACCGGCCGGATAGTGCAGATAATTGCGGAAGGTCTCTTCGCCAATACCGCACAGCCGACGTACAAGCTGACTATAAGCGCGAATATGGCTCCGTTTTGCATTCCCCGCTTCGTAGAACAGAGAATCGACCCACTGAACCAAAGCGGCACGGTACAGGTAGTACTTAAGCCGGCTCATGGCAAAAGAAGGGGTTGGTGTTAGCCGGACCATGAGTTCTCATACGAGGATAGATCGGACATATAGTCCCGCAGTTCCGAACGCGTGGATAACCGCCGGTAACGATAAGGAAGGGGACGAGAAGCATGCCTAAAATCAAATTCCTGTAAATCTCGGCTGCTCGACTCCAAATAAATGATGCTGCAGGTAGTTTCGTCGTAAATTCCCTATAAACTGTTCCCGGAAGGCCATAATAAGAACGCTGTCGGGTGAAAGGAATAAATTGCCCGGGGACCAGGGGCGGAGGAGTGATTCGGTTTCTGCTGTTCATTTCTTTTACACTTTTTTTGATGGTATCTTAAAAAGTGCGCGAAACCGGACTGTCGTATTGATGAATCAACCGAGACCAAATCGGAACAGCATAATATAAAACAATCAGGAATCGCGCATTTTGCTACGCGTTCCCAACTGCTTGTCTGCTGTTTAGGGTATTTGGTCTTTTTGATTCGACAAACAGCGCAACCAATCCTTTATTAAATGATCAGTTGCATATTTCTATAACAAATTTAGCTGTTTTTTCTTTTATTACAAACTTTACAACCATTTATTTTATTCTAGTATGTACTTTTTCGGATATTTACGAAAGAATCAAGTCGGGCGTTGCGTGTCATGCTCTCCGGAAGCCCCGAAGACATGAAATATATCCGGCAGGCTGGACAACCGGACGCATGGTGCAGAGATTCCGGCGGCTGGTTGCAAAAGACTTTCGAAAAAGAAAATGGCGTGTCGGCCGTCCTGCACCTGAACGAAAAAACGCCCCATATTCACGCGACCGTCGTGCCCATCGTCCGGGGAGAGCGGCGGAAGGCCAAGTTAGAGCGGGCAAAGAACACCCAAAACGGAAAGAGAACCTACCGCACCAAGAAAGACCGCCCGCGCCTGTGCGCCGACGATGTGATGGCAAGGGAGAAGCTCAAAGAACTGCGACAAACGCTGACGGTCTACTGCCGCTTTGCAGGCGAAACGGGATGCCCGATGCGAGATAAAGACCATGCAGGCAAGGCACGGGAAAGAACCCACCGTCCTGAAACTGGAAGCCCGACAGATCGTGAAAGCCTTGATGCGTGTCAATGATCTGTGCCCCTATGTAAAGGGGTTGTTGAAATGGGAAAACTATTGCAAGAACGAAGGAGGGCGAGATCGTTATTTACGATGCAGTCTTACCGATATACAGGAGAACTGCATTCAATAAAATACAACCAGACGTTCAAAGCCGACGAGACAGTCCTGCAATTCAAACCCGACAAAGACGGGCTGAGCGGATTTCGGTTCACCATAAACGGAGACGATGACGTGCGGTTCAAACAGCAACGGAAGGAGTTTTACGAACGTCTGGGAATCAATATCGAACCGGGCCAAAAGCAGGGCATGAAACTTCATTAACGATCTCTGTCATTCATCCTTTCGATGAAATCGGCATAGAATGCCCGTCCGATCGGCAGCGCCGTATCGGAGCCATTAAGCATAAGGCCCGTGCGGGTATAGGAGGCGACACGGCGCAAGGGCACGACAAACGATTTGTGAATGCGGACAAAGGTGTCGGGCAATAGTTCCAGCAGGTTCCGAAGGCTCATCTGCGGGAGCGCCGGACGTGCGTTGCGCAGGTGGATGCGGACATAGTTGTCCATCGCCTCGATATAGACGATCTCCGAGAGGGGAATTTTCACATTCCGGTATTCGACCTTGACCGTAATCGTCTCTTCCTCCGTGGCGGACCGCTGCGAGAGTTCCCGAAGCGCCTGCAACTGCCGGGCCTTTTCGACTGCGCGGCAGAAGCGCGGATAGGAAAAGGGCTTGTGCAGGAAATCCACGGCGTCGAGGTCGTACCCGTCCACGGCATATTGCGCATAGGCTGTCGTGAAGACCAGAAAGGTTCCTTTCGGAATTTCGCGGGCCAGCTCCACGCCGCTGATCTCCCCCATCCGAATGTCCAGAAACAACAGGTCGGGCGCGGCGCGCAGCACCTCGTGCATTCCGACGACGGGATCGGAATAGGTTTTCAATTCCATGCCGCCCATTCGTTCGCAATAACGGGTAAGGACACTCAATGCGACGGGTTCGTCGTCGATGGCGATGCAGTTCATTTCAATGCAGTTTAAGATCGAGCGTTACGCGGTATTCGTCCGCTTGTTCCCGGATTTCGAGTGTATAGCGGCCGGGATAAAGCAGGTCGAGCCGCTTGCGGCAGTTGACGATGCCGAAGCCGCTCTTCTCGGCGGACGGACGCACGACGACCGGATTGCGGGTCGTAAAATGCAGCCAATCGCCGTCGAGGGCCAAACCGATGAAAATATCGCTCCGCACATGGGACGACACGCCGTATTTAAGTGCGTTCTCCACGAACGTGATGAGGATCATCGGGGCGATCGCGGCATCGGGACGCTCATTGCGTTTCTCGACCGAAAAATGGACATGCGTGCGGTCGTTCATGCGGTTTTTCTGCAACTCGATATACTGGCGGATGTAGTCGATCTCGGCCCGGAGAGGAACCTTATCCTTTTCGGCGTTGGTGTACATGTATTTGGTCAGGTCCATGAACTGCATGAACGCCGTCTCGGCCCGTGACACGTCGGTCAGCATCAGCCCGTAGAGGGTGTTCAGCGTATTGAACAGGAAATGGGGGTTGATCTGGACTTTGTAAAGAGCCAGCTCCGCCTTCCGTCGTTCGTGCTCCGCGGCCTGCCGTTCGACGATCTGGCGGTAAAGCTCGGCAAGCGTGCCCACGGCGAAACTGAATGCCGCGACGACGACATAAAGGAACCACACGGCCCGCTGATGGAGAATCATCAGACCCCCACGGGGCGTCATTTCGGGAGCATAAGGCCGGGGCCGCATCCGGGGCATGGCCTGCTGGGGAATCTCGAAGCGGTAGCGGGAAATAAGCCACGTCACAACGAGAGTGACGGCGATAACGGCAATGGCCGCGACAATCTGCCGACGGCCGCGGAACATGCGCGGAACGGCATAATAGCGGTATGCGAAATAGACGACGTAAAGCCACCCCACGAACAATACGACGAACGGCGCGTTGCTCGCGGCCCAGCGACTGACCGGCAGCAGCCAGATCATGAAAGGCACCAGGACGAGGCAGAAAGCCAGGTCGATCACAAGGGGCAGACGGTTGTTCGTGCGCATTTCGGTTATCGGTTCATCCGTGGACAAAGATAGCAAGATTCGGGCATTCGTGAAAATTCCCGGCAGGTCGTTCGCCCCCGTTTTCGTGCCGTTCGCCACTACATTCCGGGGCGGGCGTTTTTTCTGTCTCTCTACCGGCTATCTTCGTTTCAGCAAACCGAATAATTGTTGTAGCTATGAAAAAGATCGTGTTGGTTCTCGCGGCAATGATGTTTGCCGGAATCGGTCAGCAGGCCGAAGGCGCGGCCCGCCGTCCTCATACGGCGACCATTCGGGTCGGAGGTCCTCGGTGGCATATCGGCATGCGGTTTTTGAAGCGTCCGCACCGCTGCATCGCAATCCGTTTCAGAGACGTACCTTATTATTACGCAGCCGGAGTCTATTATCGGAAAGTCGGTAAGAAGTACGAAGTGGTCCTGCCCCAGATCGGGATGCAGGTTCCCGAACTGCCCGAGTACGGCGTGAAAACCATCGAGACTGACGACGGCATCCGTTTCGTTTACGACGGGGTGATTTACAAGGCCGTGCCGACGAAGAAAGGCGTGAAATACGAAGTCGTGGGATTCATGAAATAAGAACCGATAAAACCTAAAAACAACGTATTATGAAAAAAATCGTATTTGCAATGCTGGCCGTATTGGCCGCATGCCGGATCGCCGCGGCACAGCCCGCGCAGCAGGAAAAACGCATGACGCCGCAACAGCGCACCGAGCAGCGCATCGCTCGCATGGACGCCAAATTGAAACTGACCGACGAACAGAAGGAGCAGATCCGGTTGTTTTGCGCCGAGTTCAATGCCCGAAAGTTCACGCCCGAAGAGCGCAAGAAGGCATTGGCCGAGTTGAACGAAAAGATCGCCTCGGTCCTGACGGCCGAGCAGGAGACGATTTATCGCCAGATGCAGAAAGAGGCCGCCGCACGCCGGAAAACCGAAAAAGCGAAGGGGCAATCAGAAGTCAAAAAAGACCGGACATGAGCAAACACCTATTTTTCGCAACGATGATCCTGTGTCTTTCATGCGAAACGAACGGCGGCGAACGGCAGCAGCTTCAATCGTTCATGTTGCAGGAACCGGAACTTCTGGCAAGCGGA
Organism: Alistipes sp. i18-0019-D1; assembly: GCF_042852885.1. Taxonomy (NCBI): domain Bacteria; kingdom Pseudomonadati; phylum Bacteroidota; class Bacteroidia; order Bacteroidales; family Rikenellaceae; genus Alistipes; species Alistipes sp. i18-0019-D1. The sequence continues at coordinate 2,064,125 of NZ_AP031424.1, read as the reverse complement.
TTCCGGTTTACGGAAGGGCCTGCATGGTGCGCGGACGGCTATTTGCTGTTCAGCGATCTCAACGACAATAAGATTTATAAGTGGACCGAGCGTGACGGCGTTACGACTTTTTTAAGCCCCAGTGAGAATTCGAACGGCATCTTCTATGACGGCACGCTGTTTTGGGTATGCCGTCACATGGCCAGAGACATTGCTGTACTGAACAAAGAGGGCGAGATCGCATCGGTTGTCGGCTCGTATGACGGGCTTAAACTGAACAGCCCGAACGATATTGCCGTAAGCAAACAAGGGACCGTATACTTCACCGATCCGGATTACGGTGTCGAACCGGAGGATCGGGAACTGGATTTCGAAGGGGTGTATTATGTCGTTAAGAATAGCGATGAAGCCATCCTTGCCGATGATTCCATGACGAAGCCCAACGGCGTGGCGCTTTCGCCCGACCACTCGAAACTCTATGTTTGCGAGAGCAGTTCCAATACGATCCATGTTTTCGACCTGACCTCGGCGGGAGCACCTGTGAACAAGCGGACGCTCTGCAAGATTTCCGGAGACGGAGAGGTCGACGGCATCGCCTGCCATAAGAGCGGCTGTCTTTTCATCGCTTTCTCTGCGGGAGGTGTAGTCGTACTTTCCCCGGAAGGAGCGCAAAAAGAACGCATTACATTCTCGGCAAAGGACCGGATTCGTAATCTGTGCTTCGGGGAAGACGATGGAAACGCCCTTTTCGTAGCGGCAAGCCAGTCATTGTACAGGGTACGTTTGACCTATTAAGGCATGATTCAAAAACAAAGATAAAATATACGGAAATATGAAAACCAGCACCTTATTCTGCTTTGCGGCACTGTTTGCCCTCGTATCGTGCTCGAAGGACAATACTTTTGAACAGGAGCAAGTTCCTGCCGGGAATAGCCTTACCGCAGCCATCGCCGACGGACTTCACGGAAGTTGGAGTAAAGGCGACGGGATAACATTGTTTCACGACGGACAAGCGGCCAGCGTTTCCACGCTGGCATCCGGCGGCACATCGGGGCTTTCCGGCTCCGTCGAAGGCACGTTCACCGACAGCAATCCCTTGTATGGCGTGTACCCCGCAGAGAACGCGGTATCTTCCGACCGTGAAAGCGTGACCGTAACCGTTCCCGCCGCACAAACGGCGGAAGGCGACGGCTACGATGCGAAGGCTGCCGTATCGGTGGCCCGCACGGTTTCCGAATCCCTGACTTTTCAGGCCATCGGCGGCGGCATAAAACTGAACTTTCAGATGTCGGGAGTAACGAAGATCGAGTTGGAAAGCGTCGACGGTTACACCCTGTCAGGCACGGCCACGATAAAGTGGAACGAACAGGGAAAGCCCGTAGTCGCTGAAACGAAAAACGCAGCCTCCATACTGGTTTTCAACGCTGCCGATAATGCTGCCGGCTTCACTCCGGGCAAGGACTATTACATCTCCACCCTGCCCTGCGACCTCTATGGCGGTTACCGGCTTTCCATCTACAAGGACGAACTTGTCGCTCACTATTTCGGCGTGCATCAGACGGTGGAACGGGCCGATTATATAACCCCAGCCGATTTGGCGGAGAGCGAACTGGAGTTCGACGACCCGGATGCACCGCTCGTGGAAGAGGAACGCCCGGAACTGGATGCCACCACAAGCGCCCTTTTGCGTCAGTATCAGAAAGATCCGACGGAAGAGAACAAACAGGCGTTGTTGGCCCAGATGGGACTCCGCTACGACAAAGTCGTGGCTCGCAAGAAAGCCAAGCTCCGCGAACTGGAGCGGGAGGCGAAAACCCCCGACCTCGTGGAAGAGATGCAAACCATCGTGGACGAGATGGTCGAGAATCGGGATATTCGGCTCGAACAGCAGTTCCTGCGGCTTATCGACCCTCGGAACGACGACGACCCGAACGACGCATGGATGGTGCTGCGCGGCGCTTCGGCTCCGAATGCCTACATCGGCTATGCACCTGTGACAAACGCCGAATATGCCGCATTCAAAGCGGATTTCGTTTATGATGCGGACAAAGAAAATTATCCGGTGGTGAACATCACGATCGCCGAAGCCACGGCTTACTGCGACTGGCTCACTGCCCAGGACAACGTGCACACCTATCGGCTTCCCACCGACGAAGAGTGGGTGCTGGGCGCAGGACACATGCCGAAGGATGTCGTCATGAACGCCGGACGTGTGGAATCCGGATTGACGGCGGTGGATGCTTACAGCCAGACGACCGGAGCCTGCGGAGGCATCGACTTTTGGGGCAACTGCTGGGAGTGGACCTTCTCGACGGACGCAAGCGGCTCGTATATTATCAAAGGAGGCAGTTGGGATTCCAGCCGGGATGACTGCCGCAGCGAAAAATCGGATGTCGTACGGAACGGTTCGCAGGGCTACGCCAATGTCGGTTTCCGGGTGGTAAGAACGGATTCTATATAATTCTTAAAACAATATTCAACCATGAAAAAGTTGTTTTTAGCAATGGCGCTCGCCATTGTGACGGGCACCGTAGTGTCCGCACAGGGAAATAGCAAAGAAAATACGATCGTGGTTCCGGCTGTCCAGACAGACAAAGACGGCGGATATGACGGCAGTTCCGCAACAAATTGCGGAATAAAGTTCAACACCCGTCTTTCGGGCGTAACGAAGGTGGAGCTGGAGAGCGTCGACGGCAATCCGCTGGCAGGTACGGCGCGTATGGACGAGGACGCCGATACGGTGGAAACGATAGAACACGCAAGTTCCGTTGTCACGTTCAGAGCCGCCGCCGAGTCGGGCTTCACGCCCGGCAAGGATTACTACATCTCCACCCTGCCTTGCGACCTCTACGGAGGCTACCGGCTTTCCATCTACCGCAACGGCCTTGTGGCTCACTATTTCGGCGTGCATCAGACCGTGGAGCCGGGAACGTTTATAAGTCCCGACGACTTGGTGGAGAGCGAATTGGAGTTCGACAAACCCGGTGCTCCGCTTGTCGAAGAGGGACGGCCCAAGATGGATTCCAAAACACACAACCTCTTCATTCAGTACCGGAGAAACCCGACAGAGGCTAACCGACAGGCGTTATTGGATCGGATGGGTATCCGCTACGACAAGGTGGTGGCGAGAAAGAAGAACAAGCTTCGTGAACTGGAGCGCGAGGCGAAAACATACAGCATCGTGGAACACATGCAGGGAATCGTGAACGAGATGGTACAGAACCGTGACATCAGAATACAACAGCAATTCCTGCGGTTCATCGACCCGCGGCGGGACGAGGACCCGAACGACGGCTGGATGGTGCTGCGCGGTGCATCGGCTCCGAATGCCTACATCGGCTATACGCCTGTCACCAATGCCGAATACGCCATGTTCAAGTCCGGATTTACTTACGATAAAGGGAAGGAGAACTATCCGGTCGTAAATATCTCGATCGACGAGGCCGAAGCCTATTGCGACTGGCTTACGGCACGGAACACCAAACACATCTACCGTCTGCCGAACGAAGAAGAGTGGGTTCTCGGTGCCGGACACATGCCCAAGGATGTCGCCATGAATTCCAATCATGTTGAATTAGGCTTGACCGCGGTGGACGCATACAGTCAATCGACAGGTGCCTGTGGGGGTATTGACTTTTGGGGCAACTGCTGGGAGTGGACCTCTTCTACCGATGCGAACGGACGGTATATCGTCAAAGGAGGCGCTTGGGATTCCAAACGCGACGATTGCCGCTCGGAGAAATCGGATGATGTGAGAATCGGGGCACAAGGCTACGCCAATGTCGGTTTCCGGGTGGTCAGGACCGATTTCTGACACCCCGTTCATCCCAAAAAGTGCAGTTCTTTTTTAGTATGAGCTGCACTTTATACTTAAATAAAGTTAATATAAGCACCCCGATTCGTCAAGAGAAATGTAAAATGGGCATTACAGCAAAGGATGCAGGCAGAGCGGGCAGCGTGTAAAATCGAAATCTATGTTGATTTATATTAATTTTACCGCATATTTGCGCTAACGAGTTCTTTTTTACGATACAGACTGCTGCAATGCAACGTAGAAGATCGGTTAACAGATCGTTAACCGCCACAAACAAAAAATCCTCACAACTCGCTAATTGGCTTATCGTAAGGATTTAATCGTCTGTTTTGGAGCGGAAAACGGAAACCGAACCTTGGGTTTCTTTCCGTTATGTATCAATATGTTACGGCGTTCTTTGGTTTTTTAGGTCACCGATAAGCAGCTCACCTTTTGCGCCTTGCTGCATTTCTATGCGTCAATACAAAGATACACAATATTTTAGACAAAAACAAATCTTTTATTCTATCTATTTTGGCGGAGTATTTTATCGTACCCGTCGAAATCCATCAGGTCGAACGCTTCCACCCGCTCCCCCGCTTCCCGCCGGGCGGCTATGATCTCCAACAGTTGCCGGAATTGCCGGAACCGCCTTATCGCGTCGGCCCCCGACGGGGTTGCCCGGCCTCCCGCCCACATATCATGCCTTACGGCATAGGCGTATGCGAACACCTTGAGCGAAAGATGATCGTGGCGCGGCGTTTCCCGCAGGCGGAATATCGCATCCGTATCGTCCGGGGTCGTCAGGTAATGATACCACCCCGGCGGTGGCTCGGACCGCCATTTGCGCACGAAGATCATCGGCAGGTGTTCCGCCCGGATCACGAAATTATTGCGCCGCAGGTAGGCGACGCTCTGCCGAATCTCTTGATAGGGATCGTAATAAGGGCCTCCGTATATTCGGTACTGCTTCCGGTCGGCCGGATAATGCAGGCTCGCATAGCCGGGATGGAGCAGTTCGTATTGCACGGGCAGCGGCACGGCCATATCCGTCAGCAGTTCGTGCAGCAGTCCGACCATCTGCGCCCCGGCATGGTGTTCTTGAAAAACAAGCAGGTCGCAACGCTCGATAAACAGCCGGAACAGCTCCGGAGGCGAAAAACGCTCCGCGCATTGTTCCATCACCTCCCGACGATCCGCCGCATCGATAATCGGGTTGCATTCGGCGGCTTTGCCGTGCGAAACGTTTTGCAGATATTCCCGCCATTGTCGGGCCGTCAGCACAACGGCGACCTCCAGCCCGGAGTGCTTCGCCCGTTGTTCCAAAAGGCAGGCCGCAACCGACCGCTCGGCTTTGCCCGTCAGGGCGATCAGCACCCGGACGCGCGACATGGATTTCAGATAGTATGCGGCGAGTTGTTCGAAATACTGCGCCGTGCGGAAACCGCGGCCGCAGCCGTACAAGATGCCGAGGGTAAAGGCAGGTTCCATAGTTTGTGGTTGTCGGATTAAAAAGCGGAGGCGGGACCGAAACAATCAAGTGACGCAACTTCACAGATTGAAGAATCCGTTTCGGCCGCCCGCATCCGCAAAATAAAAAGGACGGCCGGGCACGGGATTACTTGCGTGTTACTACCAGATTTCAGGGCCATGTCCGCCGTCCTTGTGAAGCCCCCGGCAGACACGGCAATGCCCGCCGACCAAGGGCCGACGAATGCCGAAAACGCCTCTTTCCGATTGATTTGCCGTGACATAATACCGGGGTTGAGTTGTGTGAGTGCGCCCCGGATGGAAATAAAAAAGGGGCGCATTTGCAGCCCCTAACAGCAGGTCATAGGAAACCCGAAATCGGCAGCTGTCCTGCGCCCTTGCCTGTCCCGCCCGGAATGGGCAGGACATAACAAGGACTGACAACCATTATACCAATTTCAAACCCTCCCGAAAGAGGTTCCTATGTTTGCTGTTAGGTATAAAGAGTTGTTTACCCTTTATATGTTATGTCCGTCGGCTATGCCGAATCGAGATAATTCCTTGAAGTTTGCATAGTAGTTGCTTGCCAGTTTGTTCCCGGACGGCTTCTGCCGCCCCTATACAACGAAACTGCTTCAAGGAATCGTGAAACAAATATACGAACAATTTCGAATCTAATACCAACGGGCCGTGTGTTTTTGGAAAAATCTTGCTAATTTTGTGGGTATGAAGAACTCCATCGACTTTCTGCCCGAACGCAAACAGCGGGATTTACGCGAATTGGCCGCACTGATCCGCGACGAGGTGAAAGATGTCGTTATGATTATCCTGTACGGGAGTTATGCGGCGAATACCTATGTCGAACGCGACGAACGGCGCGACTACGGCGTGCGGACAATCTACATGAGCGACTACGATCTGCTGGTCGTGACCAAGCGTCGGCTGGGTGAAAGGGAAAGCACGGTGGAATCACGCATAAGGGAGCGGTTTGCAGCCGGAAAGAACGACGAGAACCTGCCCCGACCCCAGATTATCAACGAAAGCATCTCCAAGCTGAACGACGCCCTGACGATGGGACGTTATTTCTACGTCGAGATCGTCGCAAAGGGAATCATGCTCTACGATTCGGGCGAATGTCAGTTAGCCACACCCGGAAAGTTGGATTATGCCGAGATTAAGAAGATGGCGGAAGAATATTATATAAGCAAATATACTCGCGCTACATATTTCTTTGATGACGCTATTACTAACATCCACAAAAACAGATTTGTCCAAGCATCTTTTTATCTTCACCAAGCTGCCGAGTATTTTCTAAAAGCTATCCCGTTGGTTTATATTCTTTACGGGTATAAAGAACACGACCTTGAATTTCTGATCGGGAAATGCAAACCCTATACATTGGAACTGGCAAAAGTATTCCCCTGCGACACGGACGAAGAAAAACGCCTGTTCGACCTGTTGCGCCGCGCCTATCTGGAAGCCCGCTACAACGACAAATTCGTTGTAACGAAAGCCGACATCGACGCCCTCGTCCCCAAGATCGAACTATTGCGCGACATCGTGGAAAAGGTCTGCAAAGAAAAACTAACTAATTATGACATTTTAATTAATTATGCAAAAAGTTAAAGCCAGAATAGCAACAACACATCTTGATAAACACGGGGATAAACTGTCATTAAGGATATTGGAAGATATGTGCAAGGCAACTAATGAAAGTATTATTCCAATGACCGTTGAACATGACCCCCGAATTATGCCCATTGGACGTTATTTTGCTGCTGAAATTGTAAGATTAGAAGACGGAGAATACGCATTAGATGCAATAGGAGAATATTTTTTTCGAGGCAATGAGAAGTTAACACAACTTAATAATAAATATGTTAATGTAGAGTTCTTTGATAAAGGACATAGAGGCATTTGTTACGATAGAAATTTTAAAAACAAGGAGGATCAAGAAAATATAAATAAATTAACAAACCTCTTACAATGCAATGAGCCTGCTTCGGAAGAAATAAAAAAAGCATTAGATCCTCTTTCCATCTTAAAAATTACAGGCTGTTTTATTTTGGGAGCTATTGCAACAGGTTTTTTAAACAAGATCGGATCAGATGCTTATGATACCCTTATTAAATTGTTAACCACATTAACAAAAAGGAAAAAAGAAGAGAAAGAAAAGTTGTTGGATTTTAATTTTACAGTATATGATTCTAACGATAAAAAAGTAGCAACTCAAATAATTCTTACAAATCCGTCAGAGGATGACATTAATAATATATTACAGTATGGTTTAAAAGAATTAGATAGAATTTTGCCATACTACTTCCATAATATTCACGAAGAATCACACAAAATTGTAAAATTAGTCTTTGAATACAAAAATGGAGAGTTTGAACTTAAATATGCTTTAAGTGATGATGGATTACCATTGAGAATAGAATGGAAAAAGAAGTAGTAAATCACATTATATATGGCTCTGATTTCCATTACTATCTAATAAAAAACAAGTTATAGATGCCGTCCTCTTTTCTTCGACGGTACTGTAATCACCTGCGGCCTCGGTTTCTGTTGCTGTTCCGATTTGACCTGTGGCTTTATGTCGGGCTTCACCTCTTGCGGCTGTTGCACAGATAATACGCACTCGGACAGCATATCTTTCTGTCCGGGCTTTGCTTCCACCCCGAACCGGGATCGGTAAACCGTTCCGTCCTGCTTTCGGAACGCCTTAATCAACCCCTGCTCGGAATACAACTGTTTCTGTTCCTGCACCGTCAGCCGACAGCCTTTTATCGCTGTAACCAATTCACGGGTAAAGGCTTCATCCCTGCGGCGCAAGGCGATAAGGGTGTGTTGCACCCCTCCTGCATTGTCGAACCAGTATTCGCGCAGCATATTTGCATCGCTGCGGCGAACGATTATCCGCAGCATCCGGTTCTCCTGCAACTGCCGCCATTGCTCCTGCGTAAAGCGCGTACCGCCGATTTCAACCTGCTGCGGCGCGGAGGGTTGCGGTTCGGCTGAAGCCGGTTGTGTCTGCCGTGACTGTTGCAGGCGGGGTGTTTCTTCCCGTTTGACCTGCGGCGGTTGCGGCCTTTCTTCTTTCCGCGGCTTCGGCGTTGTGTTGCGTTCCTGCTCCCGCCGTCTTTGCCGTATGTATTTGATCTCCTCGTCGGCTGCTTCCCGTGCTAACGTCTCGACCCGTTCGCGGATCGTCTTCGACAATCCGGCATAGCTGAATTTGCGGTCTACCTGCGAGCCTTTGAATGTCAGTCCGTCTTTGGTAAAGGTTACGCCCTGAACCGCTTTCTTCGGGTCGTTACCCCGGTGGATGAACTGCATGCCGATCCCCTGCCGTTTCAGTTTGGCAGACAGGTCGGCGATCCGGTCGCATTTGGGCAGGGTGCGGGTTATGGCGTCGAACACCTCCTGCCGCACCTTGTCCGCTCCGTGGAGCCGTTCAGTCTTTATGTCTTGCTTGCCGTTGGAGAATGTCAGCCCGTATCGGCGTTTAAGCTGTTTGCAGACTTTGACGTTCCGGCGGCGTTCGTTCTTATCCGCCACAAGCGTCCGGTCGTATTTCACCCGGTTGTAGATAATATGCAGGTGGGGATGTTTCGTGTCGTTGTGCCGGGCAACGATATACTGCGTGTCGGCAATTCCCATGCGCTCCATGTAGGCCGTCGCCAGTTCCCGCATCCGCCCGTCGGTCAGCTTCGGCGCATCGTCCTTATGAAACGACAGCGAAATATGCCCGACGACTTTTGCGATCTCCCGGCGGGCCTTGCGCTGGAAATTGAAGTCGTCGATAATGGCGCGGATGCTTTCGGTATCTACCCCGTCGCTCTCCAGCAGGCGGGCTTTCTCTTTCATGAGGACATACTCGACGGCTCCGCCGAACGATTTGCCCGTTACGATTTTTCCTATCATTGCTACTCTCTTTTCAGTTTGGCAATCATCCGATTGTAAAACCGGATGATCCGGATCAATTCTGCTTCCCGCGTTGCGGCTCCTGCGGCATTCTGGGCTTTGGCAAGCTGGTTCAGGTTGTTCTTCTCGCGGGTCAGCTCGGCGATTAGGCCCAGTTCTTCGGGGCTGGCCGGGGCAATGACCTTTCCGGCAAGCACCATTTGCCGGGCGTATTCCGACAGGGTCAGCCTGCTTTTCGCTGCGCTTTGTTGCAGGGTCTGCATCTGGGCGGCCGTTACGCGGAAACGGACGGTTTCGGAGTGCTTTGCGGCGGCGGTTTTGGGCGGTCTGCCGCCCTTGTTCTTTCGGTTCTCGGCCATGTGCGAACCCGTGTTAGTTCAGCGCATGGCCGCACGTCCGACCGCTGCCGGATGACCGAGTAAAACGAGTGGAGCAGGCGCGGTCGTAAACCCGCGTCGCAGACGCCCTGAATCCCAAGCCCGCGGCGACGGCAGGGAGCGGCGGGCGTTTCGGAATGCGACCCGACCCGGGAGCAGTCCGAATGGGATAGCCTCGCAGAGCAAGGTTGTTTGAAGTGGTTGCAAAAACTGCCAACGGCAGATTTTTGTGGCACGAAAACACAACCTTGCTTCTTCTGTTTTCGGGAGCGGTCGATGCCGGGGCCGAAGCCCCGGACACGGCCCGCCGAAACTGGCCCGCAAGACCCGCCGGATATAGTCGGCGGAGGCTTAGGACGGCAAAGGCGGGACGTATCGCATCGACGCTCACGCAAAGGCGCAGGCGGACAGATCGGGGAAGTCAGTGCCCGGAAAGGCTGGAGATTGGAAAACTACAAACAGGGCGGGCGGCTCTTCACGACGGACGGAAGATCGCCGGGGTGGAATGGATGGTTCGGGTAGTCATAAATATGTCGGATTTTAAGGTTTGCGGCGAAGATAATATACAATTTGCCAATCTGTTACACGCCTGATATTATTGCGTCCTGCTGCGCGGAACTGCTCCGCAGTACGGACAAAACGTCCGGATGTCTGATTTTTGCGCCAATACTCCGAAACTGCGGCTGATTTTGTCCGGTTTTCGGGGTCAATTAGCACCGTTCATAACCGTTCACTACCCGGATAGCACCAAGTCGGGCCGCTGCCCTTATCTTGCCGCCAAGTTTGCAGGAACACCGAGGAGAGAGGCCGGGAGTTATGCTACGGAATCCGCCCGATTCTTGGGGCCAATTAGGGCGATTGAGGGCGATCGGGGGACCAGCCAGTACCAAATCGGTCGACACACCTTATCTTGCCGTCGGATTTGCAGGAGCATCGAAGGCGGACGGTCTGGGCGGCATGGAGCGGCCATGGTTCCGGAAACCTTCGATTCGGTATTACCTTGCAAATGAAATTTATTATTAACCTATTTAATTCAAATTTTTATGACAAGTATTTGTATGGACGAGCGCGTATGAAGAGTGCTCACGGAACGGCTGGAAGCATTGGCCGCTCAATCACAACGAACAAGAATGCGGTACAATCCGCCGTCGCCTGACGGCTGACTGGACGGGCCGGAAGTCTGTCAGTTATTACGGATTTCCAAGCGCACGTTGCAAAGTTATCGCGACAGGCGGGTGTTACCTTATTCGAATGTCGGCGGTAAGTTCTTCTATCGGGAACCTGACGTAATAGGATTCCTGCGGGAGCGGACAATCAGAAAGGACGTGTAGCATGGAATCGGACTATTTAACGATGGAGAGCGAGGAAGTCCGGGAGTTGCTCGCTATGATCGACCGGGCCGAAGAAACCCTGCAACTGGCTGCTGCGAACTATCAGCCATTAATAGGCTCGGAACGCTATCTTACTGGGGAGGAAGTTTGCGAATATCTGCACATCTCTCCCCGAACCTTGCAAACGCTCCGCGATACGCGGCAGATACCGTTTGTCGCAATAAGCGAGCGCAACATCCTCTATCCCGAATCGGCGATCCGGGAAACGCTGACAAAGAATTACAAACCAACCTACCACCCGCAATAGGTCGGGCTATGTAAACGAAAGGCGGGGCGCATCAGGGATCATTCCAAATCCTGTGCGCCCTGCCTTTCGTTGTAGGCTATCATGCCGGATTAGCGAAGATACTGCCGATCTTCTGCATCTCCCGGCCGATCAAGCCCTCCGAGAATTTCGCGTAATGCCGGGTCATATTCGTATTGGTATGCCCTAAAATCTTTGCCAGCACATCTATCGGCATTCCGTACTCCACGGCAAGGCAGGCAAACGTATGCCGGGCGACATGCGTCGTCAGCGTCTTGTCGATATTGCAGATGCCCACCAGTTCTTTCAGATAGGCGTTCATTTTGCTGTTGCTCGGTACGGGCAGCATCTTTCCGCGCTGTCGGCAATTCGGGTCGTGCTCGTACTTTCGCAGAAGTTTCACCGGATGCGGCAACAAGGGGATGCGGCTCATTACGGCGGTTTTCTCGCGGGGCTTGTGAATCCACAACTGCCCGCTATCATCCGCGCTGATATGTTCCGGGCGCAGGTGGTCGGCATCCGTAAAGGCAAGTCCCGTCAGGCAGCAGAACGCGAACACGTCCCGAATGCGTTCTATCCGCTCGTTCGGCATAGGTTTGGTTATCAAAACATCCAATTCCGCTTTGGTCAAGTGGTCTTTCGACTTGTTGTGTTCGGGCTTTAGCTTGTAGTACTGAAACGGATTCTTTTCGATCCACTCGTTGCGGATAGCGTACAGCATAAAGTTCTTCAAACAGCACAACAGATTGACCGCACCGTTAGTCTTGCAGTTATGGGCCGTCTGGATAAAGGTGTTCAGTCCGTCGAGGTACTCGTAATTAACCATACCCAGCGGAATATCTTCCTTTTTGTATTGCGCCTGCATATACTCTTTCAGGTAGCGAAGCAGGCGGTGATACTTGTTCGCCGTGAGTTGGGTGATCCGTGTTCCGACCTCTTTCTGCCGTTTGTCACAATATTTCCCGAACTCAGCAAGAAACAGACGCGCATTGCCCGCGGGGTTTTCAAGCCGGTGTTTGATAGCAAAGCACGTCGGCTCTTTGCCCTCCTTGATTAACTGGTCATAGGCCGCGAGGACATTGGCCCGGTAGCTGGCGACGATGCTATTGATCTGTTGGTCTATCTCATCCTTGTAGAGTGACCGTTCAAGCCGTTGATTCCAACGCTCCGGTTCGATTTGGCATCGCGTGTAAATCTCCGTAGCCGTGCCGCAGGTCTTGATGCGCACATAGATCGGGGCCTTGCCCTTTTTCGTTACTTTGGTTTTCTTGCAGAAGAAAACCACGCTGAAAGTTCGCCGAGCCGAGGGCATAGCCGAACTTGTTCGAGCTATGCCGAGGCGAGAATGAACTTCAACTTTGTTGAAAGTCTTCTTTCCATACTGCTGTAAATAGTTTGTTAGTAATACGTTTACAGCATAGAATTGTTGCGAGGCAAAAAGCTGATAATTAATGCAATAACTTACATTAGTGACCTATTTCGGGTCCGAGCGAAACAGGTCACCGATAAGGTCGTAAAAAACTGCATTCCGTTGCTTTTTTCGGCTTCATCCTAAAAACGAAAAAACCTTACATATCATTGATACATAAGGTTTTCTGCTTCTTGTTGCACCTTCTTTCAAAGGCCCCGTGAGCGGAAAACGGGACTCGGACCCGCGACCTCAACCTTGGCAAGGTTGCGCTCTACCAACTGAGCTATTTCCGCAAAATCTATCTTCCCTGCCGCGGAAAACCGTCGTTTCCTGCGCTTCGGGACTGCAAATATAAAATGAAAAATTTATTCTGCAAAATTTTTCGGCGACTTTTGTTGAAAACAAAATGTCCCCGGCCGCAAAGCCGGGGACATCCGTATCTGAAAACCGTTTTTTAGCGGATCATGAAGCCCTCGTCGGCACGTGCCGGAATGGGCATCGAAGCGTATACGCCGGTTTCGAGTTTCTCGCGAACTGCCTTGAAAGCCTCGATCGTAACCTTCACATCCTCCAGCGTATGTACCGCCGTCGGGATGATGCGAAGGATGATCTCGCCCTTCGGAATCACGGGGTAAACCACCATCGAGCAGAAAATACCGTGGTTCTCGCGCAGGTCCACGACCAGATTCGTGGCCTCGGGAATGCCGCCTTTCAGGAAGACGGGAGTCACAGGCGAATTGGTCACGCCGATCTCGAAGCCGTTCTCTTTCAGGCTGCTCTGGAGCATGCGGACGATCTCCCAGAGTTTTTCCTGGTATTCGGGATGGTTGCGGATCAGTTCCAGACGCTTCAGCGCACCGACCACCATCGGCATCGGGAGCGACTTGGCATAGAGCTGCGAACGCATGTTGTAACGCAGCAGGTTGATCAGCCAGCGGGGACCGCACACGAATGCGCCGATACCGGCCATCGACTTGGCGAAGGTGTTGAAAAGCACGTCCACACCGTCCACGACGCCGAAATGCGACGCCGTACCGCGGCCGCCCTCACCCATCGTACCGAAGCCGTGGGCGTCGTCGACCAGCAGACGGAACTGGAAATCCTTCTTCAGCGCCACGATCTCGTCGAGCTTGCCCAGGTCGCCCTTCATGCCGAATACGCCCTCGGTGATCACCAGCACGCCGCCGTTCTGCTCCTCGGCCAGGTCCGTAGCGTGCTGCAACTGCAGGCGCAGCGAATCCATATCGTTGTGGCCGAAGACGAAACGCTTGCCCTTGTGCAGGCGCAGTCCGTCGATGATGCAGGCGTGCGCCTCGGCATCGTAGACGACCACGTCGCGGGGAGTCAGCAGGCAGTCGATGATCGAGATCATGCCCTGGTAACCGAAATTGAGCAGGAAGGCGTCCTCTTTGCCGACAAATGCGGCCAGTTCACGCTCCAGACGCTCGTGGTAAACGGTCTGTCCGCTCATCATGCGGGCACCCATCGGGGCCGCCATGCCGAACTGCGCAGCACCCTCGGCGTCGGCCTTGCGCACCTCGGGATGGTTGGCCAGTCCGAGGTAGTTGTTCAGGCTCCAGTTGAGCATCTTCTTGCCCCGGAAAACCATGTGGGGGCCGATGTCGCCTTCGAGTTTGGGGAAGGCGTAATAACCGTGGGCGTACGACATGTACTGACCGATCGGTCCGCCCGCATTTTTCTCGAGGCGTGCAAAAATATCAACCATATTTGTCTTGTAATTATGAGTTTGTGTCTCTTTTTTCCGTTTTGGACGCACAAAAGTATAAATAAACCGGAATTAGCATTCAAAAGTAGCCGTTTTTTATTCCACAAGGATACGCATTTATACTTATTTCGGTTCTAAATAAGGAAAAGGACCGCCGAAGGCGGGCCGGGAACGGATTTTTCAGCGCCGCCGGTCGATCGCATCGACGATCACCGCCACGGCGCCGTCGCCCGTCACGTTGGTCGCCGTGCCGAAACTGTCCATGGCGATGTAGGTGGCGATCATCAGCCCCGCGAGGGTCTCGTCGAATCCCAGCATCGATTCCAACAGCCCCAGCGCCGCCATGATGGCCCCGCCCGGCACGCCCGGCGCCGCCACCATCGTTACGGCCAGCAGCAGGATGAACCCCGCGAAGGTCGACGCCGGAATGTCCAGCCCGGCGATCATCGACACGGCCAGCGCACAGGCCGTGATCTTCATCATCGAGCCCGAGAGGTGGATCGTGGCGCACAGCGGCACGACGAACGAAGCCAGTTCGGGGCGCACGCCGAGTTTGACGGTCTGGGCCAGAGTCACGGGGATCGTCGCGGCGGACGACTGCGTGCCGAGAGCCGTGACATAGGCCGTCAGCATCGTGCGGAGCATCTTCAGCGGATTTTTACGCGCCACAAGCCCCGCGACGGAGAACTGCACGAGGAGCAGCACGACCGTCATGCAGAAGATCACCGCGATCAGTTTCACGAAGACGCCCAACACCCCGGCCACCTGCCCCGACTGGGCCATCGAGAGGAATATGCCGAAAATGTAGAAGGGCAGCAGCGGGATGATGACGCGCAGGATCACCAGCTCGATAATCCGTTTGAAATCGTCCATCGCCCCCTTGAGCGTCTCCGAGCGGATATAGGCCATGCCCAGCCCCAGCACGAAAGCGAGGACCAGCGCCGACATCACACCCATCACGGGCGGCATCTCGACCGTGAAATAGGGTGCAAGGGCCGCCCCCTCCTCGGGCAGCACGGCCGCGGAACCTTCGAGCAGCGCCGGAAAGACGAGCCGGCCCGTCAGATAGGTCCCGAACCCCGAAAAGAGCGTGAAGGCATAGGCCAGCGCGGCTGTCAGGGCCAGCAGGCGCCCGGCGTTCCGGCCCAGGTCGGCGATGCCCGGAGCCACCAGCCCGAGGATCAGCAGCGGAATGGCGAATCCCAGGAACTGTCCGAAAATCGCATTGAAAGTCAGCGCGATGCGCGTCGCCCAGCCGGGCAAGAAGAATCCGCAGGCGACGCCCAGCGCAATGGCCAGTACGACGCGCGGCAAAAGTCCGAATTTGAATTTCATCCGAGAATGGTTTTTGTAAATATAGCAAAACATTTTCGTTTTACTTATCTTTGCTCCATGACATCGCTATTCCACGACATTATTTTCGGCCCGGTGCATTCGCGGCGGCTGGGCCTTTCGCTGGGAGTCAACCTCCTCCCGCTCTCCTCGAAGCTCTGCTCGTTCGACTGCATCTACTGCGAATGCGGCTGGAATGCCGAACACCCGGGCGGACGCCGCTTCAACGCCCGAGAGGACGTGCGCACGCAGCTCGAAGCCACCCTGCGGCGCATGGTGGCCGACGGAACCCCGCCCGACGTGATCACCTTCGCCGGCAACGGCGAGCCGACCATGCACCCCGAGTTCGAAGCCGTCATCGGCGACACGATCGCCCTGCGCGACGCGCTGTGCCCCGCGGCAAAGGTCTCGGTGCTCTCCAACGCCACGCAGATCCACCGCGACAGCGTTCGCCGCGCCCTGCTGCGCGTGGACAACAACATCCTCAAACTCGACTCGGCATTCGACGCGACGGTGCGGCGGATGAACAACCCGCAGAACGCGTCCTATTCGGTGCGGAGCATCGTCGAAGCGATGAAACGCTTCGACGGCCGCATGATCCTGCAAACGATGTTCCTGCGCGGGGAGTGCGGCGGGCAGCCCGTCGACAACACCACCGAAGAGGAGGTCTCGGCCTGGCTCCGGCTCGTCGCCGAAATCCGCCCGCGGCAGGTGATGGTCTACTCGCTCGACCGCGACACCCCCTGCCCGACGCTCGAAAAGGTCACCAAAGAGGAACTGCAGGCCGTCGCCGAGCGCGTCGAAGCGCTCGGCGTCCCCTGCTCCGTAGCCTAACGCCCGGACGCCATGCAAATACTCCTCTCCTGCGCCAAAACGATGTCGGAGCGCAGTTCCGTCCCGACGCCCCGCACGACCCGGCCCGCCTACCGCAACGAGGCCGCCCGACTGGCCGCCGAACTGGCGACGCTCCCGACCGACGAACTGGCCCGGCTCCTGGGCGTTAACCGCCGTATCGCCGCCGAAAACCGTCTGCGCTACGGCCGCTTCCACGGTGACGACGATGCGGCGCTTCCGGCCATCGCGGCCTATACGGGAATCGTTTTCAAGCGCATCGACGCGGCGAGTTTCACCGACGCCGATTTCGAATACGCCCAGCGGCACCTCAACATCACCTCGTTCCTCTACGGACTGCTCCGCCCGCTGGACGCCATCCGCACCTACCGGCTCGAAGGCGACGCCGTACTGCCCGGACACGGCGACGAAACGATGTTTTCCTATTGGCAAAGCCGGCTGACCGACGACCTGCTCGGCCGGATTCACGCCGACGACGGCATCCTGGTCAACCTGGCGAGCGGAGAGATGAAACGGCTGTTCGACTGGAAACGCGTCTGCCGCGAGGCGCGGGTCATCACGCCCGAATTCCGCGTCCGCGAGGGCGACCGGCTGAAAACCATCGTGGTCTATACCAAAATGTGCCGCGGAGAGATGACGCGCCATATCCTGAAAAACCGCATCGCCGATCCCGCGGCGCTCCGGGCGTTCGAATGGGAAGGCTTCCGCCTGGACCCGGTCCTCTCGAAAGGCGACGACTGGGTATTTACCATGTAATGTATCAGGCCGGAACCGAGAAACGACGGACCGGAAAAGCGCGAGCGGAGGGGGCAGGGCGCGTGCGCCCCCGCGAATAGCCGCCCGGAGCCAGCGTTAGCCGGTTCATTGCAGGCGAAGACCGCGATTGACTGCCGACCGAAAGGCGGCGGAATCCCCTACCCCTGGTCCACGAACAACAGCTTTCCGGTACGGTACCCCCGCGCTTCGGCCAGCCGCAGGATGTGGTTGAGCGTGCGGCTCGGCAGACGGGGCGTGCGCGAGAGAATCCAGAGGTATTTCGACGAACTGCTGCCCACCAGCGCCCAGTCGTAATCGGGACCGAGTTCCAGCACGTTGTAATCCGAATAGAAAAACCAGAAAAACGAGACCCGCAAACGCCCCGGCATCGCCGTGGCATGGGCCTTGCCGCGCGCCCGTTTGCGGCGGTCCGAACGGTAGTCGACACCGCTGTTCTCGACGGCGACCCGGCCGTCGGGCCGCAATTCGTAGTGGGCCTGCACACCCGCCAGCCGCCGTTCGAACGAATGGTCGTAGCGGGCGATCTCATACCATGTTCCCATATAGCGCCGCAGGTCGAACACGGCGACAGGCATACGGTCGATGCGGTCCGAAGCCGCCGCGACAGCCACCGCACCCAGAATCAGCAGGGCGGCAACAAGCAATAGAATGACGATTTTCACTTCCCGGTCGTTTTGGGAAGCCATCACGCAGAATTTGTGCCGGAAAAGTGCGTTGCGGAAAATTTACGCGCGGGTATCGAGCAGGGCGCGCAGAATACCCTCCTCGTCGTAGCCGCAAAGAGCGTACAGCTGCCCGGGCGTGCCGTGCTCTACCCACTCGTCGCCGATGCCGAGCCGGTGCACCCGCACGTCGTAGCCGCGGTCGTTGAAGAACGCCGCGACCGCTTCGCCGACACCTCCGCGCAGCGCACCGTCCTCGACCGTGACCACACGGCGGAACTTACGTCCCACCTCGTCCAGCAACGCTTCATCCAGCGGTTTCACGAAACGCAGGTCGTAATGGGCGGCGTTCACGCCTTCCGCGGCGGCGCGTTCGGCAGCCCGCGCGGCGGCGTTGCCGACGGTCCCGACACTCACCAGCGCCACATCGTCGCCTTCGCGCAGGCGGCGGCCCCGTCCGACGGGCAGCGCCTCGAACTTCTCGCCGCGCCACGGCAGACCCTCGCCGTGCCCCCGCGGGTAGCGGATCATGAAGGGATGGCCCGATCCCAGGGCCGTATACATCATGTTGCGCAGTTCGGGTTCATTCATCGGCGCGGCGATCGTCAGCCCCGGCACGGCACCGAAAGCGGCCATGTCGAAGACCCCGTGGTGCGTCACCCCGTCCTCGCCCACCAGACCGCCCCTGTCGAGACACATCACCACCGGAAGGTCTTGGA
This sequence comes from Alistipes sp. i18-0019-D1, assembly GCF_042852885.1. Taxonomy (NCBI): domain Bacteria; kingdom Pseudomonadati; phylum Bacteroidota; class Bacteroidia; order Bacteroidales; family Rikenellaceae; genus Alistipes; species Alistipes sp. i18-0019-D1. Next base: position 2,045,468 of record NZ_AP031424.1, on the reverse strand, counting down.
TCGCAACGTCGTGAATCACATTGTCGTAGGCCCGCTGCATGAAGGTCGAATAGATGTTGCAGAAGGGGACCATGCCCGCCGCGGCCAGTCCTGCCGAGAAGGTTACGGCATGCCCTTCGGCGATGCCCACGTCGAAACAGCGGCCGGGCATCTCGCGCAGCAGGATGTTCATCGAACAGCCCGACGGCATGGCGGGCGTGACGCCCACGACGCGCTCGTCGCGGCGGGCCAGCTCCAGCAGGGTTTCGCCGAATACGTCCTGATAACGCGCCGCGCCGCCCGGAGCCGAAATCCGCTCGCCCGTGTCGGGGTTGAAACGCCCCGGAGCGTGCCAGGCGGGCTGGTCGTGCTCGGCCGGAAGGTAACCCTTGCCCTTTACCGTCATCACGTGCAGCAGTTTAGGCCCCTCGATGTCGCGCAGCGCCCGAAGTGTCCGCACCAACTCCTTGAGGTTGTGGCCGTCCACCGGGCCGAAATAGCGGAAATTGAGGCTTTCGAACAGGTTGCTCTTGTTCAGCAGCCCCTGCTTCACGGCGTTGCCCGCCTTCTGGCAGAGCCGCAGCAGCCGCGGCGTATGCGACATCAGCCCCCACAACCGTTGTTTGAAACGGTTGTAGTGCACCGAGGTCGAAATTTTCAGCAGGTAGTTTTTCAGCGCCCCCGTGGCCTGGTCGATGGCCATGTTGTTGTCGTTGAGAATCACCAGCAGGTTGGTGCGCTTCGAGGCTCCAGCGTTGTTCAGCCCCTCGAAGGCGAGGCCTCCGGTCATCGAGCCGTCGCCGATAACGGCCACGACCTGCCGCTTCTCGCCCCGCAGTTCGGCCGCCTTGGCCATGCCGAACGCCGCGGAGATCGACACCGAAGCGTGCCCGCCCCCGAAGGCGTCGTATTCGCTCTCGGACATGCGCGGGAAACCGCTGATGCCCCCCAGCCGCCGTTTGGTCCGGAAGGCCTCGCGGCGCCCCGTGATGATCTTGTGGGCGTAGGTCTGGTGGCCGACGTCCCAGACGATCTTGTCCTCCGGGGTGTCGAAAACGTAATGCAGGGCCGCGGCCAGCTCCACGGCCCCGAGGCTCGAAGCCAGGTGGCCCGGATTGACCGCACATTCGTCGATGATGTAACGCCTCAACTCGTCGCAGTAGGCGGACAGCTCCTCCGGCGGGAGTTTTTTCAACTCCCGCGGTGAGGAAATCGTATCGAGCAGTTTATATTCTTCCGACGCCATAAGGATTGCAAAGATAGAAAAAAGAACGGACGACTCCAAAACCGAATCGCGCGCGGCCCGGCAGAACGTTCCGACCGGTAAAAGTGCCGTCACGACACCAAAGATAAGGAATATATATGAATTTTTTCGAAAAAATACCTATCTTCGCATTACGATAAAATGCGACCCACGATGAAATACAAGCGAATACTCCTGAAATTGAGCGGCGAATCGCTGCAGGGCGAACAGAAATACGGGCTTTCCCCCGAGATGCTGCAATCCTATGCCGAACAGATCAAGGCGGCCGCGGCGACGGGCGTCCAGATCGGCATCGTCATCGGCGGCGGCAACATTTTCCGCGGCCTCACGGGCGCCAAAAAGGGCTTCGACCGCGTGAAAGGCGACCAGATGGGCATGCTCGCCACGATCATCAACTCGCTGGCGCTCCAGTCGGCGCTCGAAGACAACGGCGTCCGATGCAAGGTGCTCACCTCGATCCGCATGGAACCCATCGGCGAATACTACTCCAAGGCCCGTGCCATCGAGTATCTCGAAGCGGGCTATGTGGTGATCGTCGGAGGCGGCACGTCGAACCCCTACTTCACGACCGACTCGGCGTCGGCGCTGCGCGGCATCGAGATCGAGGCCGACGTGATGCTGAAGGGAACCCGCGTGGACGGCGTCTACACGGCCGATCCCGAGAAGGACCCCGCGGCGACGAAGTTCGACGAAATCACGTTCGAGGAGGTACTCGACCGCCGTCTGAAGGTCATGGACCTCACGGCCTTCACGCTCTGCCGCGAGAACGGACTCCGGATCATCGTCTTCGACATGGACACCGCGGGCAACCTCGGCAAGGTCCTTGCCGGGGAGAAGATCGGAACGCTGGTAAAACTGTAAGACTATGGCAACCAAGAAAAGCAACAAATCGCTGTGGGTGATGCTGGCGCTGATCGTCGTGATCATCGTCGCAATCCTGCTGCTGCCCTCCGGAGAGGCCGAAAAGGAGTCCGAAACGCAAACCGAATCGACGACGCTCGTAAAGGCCGGCGACATGGCCCCGGACTTTACGGTCGAAATGGTCGACGGCAGCTCCGTGACGCTCGACGACCTGAAGGGCAACGTCGTGCTGCTCAACTTCTGGGCCACGTGGTGTCCGCCCTGCCGGCAGGAGCTGACCCGCGTGCAGACGGACATCATCGACCGCTTCGCCGGCAAGCCGTTCGTCTTCCTGCCCGTGTCGCGCGGCGAGAAACGCGAGGCCGTGGAGGCGTTTCGCGAAAAGACGGGTTACACCTTCCCGATGGGGCTCGACCCCGCGCGCACCGTCTACGACCGCTACGCCTCGAACTACATCCCGCGGAATTTCGTGATCGACCGCAAAGGCAAGGTCGTGCTGGCCACAGTGGGCTACGACGAACATGAATTCGAGGAACTGATCCGCACCATTGAAAAAACACTCGGAAATTAAACCCCAACACTTATGGATACCAAGACGATTCTCAACGAAGCTACGGGCCGCATGCAGAAGGCCATCGACCACCTCGAAGAGGAACTTTTGAACGTTCGCGCCGGCAAGGCGTCGCCCAACGCCCTGAACGGCGTGATGGTCGACTATTTCGGCTCGCAGGTTCCCGTTTCGGGCGCGGCCAGCGTCACCGTACCCGATGCCAAGACCATCCTGATCCAGCCGTGGGACAAGAACATGCTGCGCCCGATCGAGAAGGCCATCATCGACTCGAACATCGGCCTGACGCCCTCGAACAACGGCGAGCAGATCCGCCTGACGATTCCGCCCCTTACGGAGGAGCGCCGCAAGGAACTGGTGAAGCAGGTGCGCGCCGAGGCGGAGACCGCCCGCATCAGCCTGCGCAACGCCCGCCGCGACGCGGTGGAGTCCTTCAAGAAGGCCCAGAAGGAGGGCATGCCCGAGGACGAGTCGAAGGACGGCGAAACGCAGTCGCAGAAACTGCTCGAAAAGTTCTCCAAGACGCTGGACGAGGCGCTTTCGAAAAAGGAGAAGGAGATCATGACGGTCTGACCCGCCGGCTCCGCAACGCGAAAAAGCCCGGCTGGAATGAATTCCAGCCGGGCTTTTTTCCATCCGGTTATCCGGTCCCGCCCTTCCATGCCCCCGCATCATCGCGGTAACGTCGGCGGCAACCGGCGCGGACGGACCGTCTCCGTCCGCAAACCCGTCCCGCACACACCCGCCGCCGTCGGCCGGGCCGCGCCTGTTCATAAAAAATCCCGGTCTCCACTGCGGGAAACCGGGATTCATCATTTGCAGCGGCTCAAGCCGCAGGGAATTACTTTACCTTCGGGCCTGCGGTTACGAGCTTCTTACCCTCCTCGTTACCCGTGAATTTCACGAAGTTCTTCACGAAACGGTTGGCCAGATCCTCTGCCTTAACCTCCCAATCCTTGGCGCTCTTGTAGGTGTCGCGCGGATCGAGAATAGCGGGATCTACGCCCGGCAGGGCGGTCGGAACCACGAAATCGAAGATAGGCATGGTCTTGGTCGGAGCCTTGTCGATCGAACCGTCGAGGATCGCGTCGATGATGCCGCGCGTGTCCTTGATCGAGATACGCTTGCCGGTTCCGTTCCAGCCCGTGTTCACGAGATAGGCCTTGGCGCCCGACTTCTGCATCTTCTTCACCAGTTCCTCACCGTACTTGGTGGGGTGCAACGACAGGAAGGCTGCGCCGAAGCAGGCCGAGAAGGTCGGCGTAGGCTCGGTGATGCCGCGCTCCGTACCTGCGAGCTTGGCGGTGAAGCCCGAGAGGAAGTAGTACTTCGTCTGCTCGGGGGTCAGGATCGAAACCGGGGGCAGTACGCCGAATGCGTCGGCCGAGAGGAAGATGACCTTCTTGGCGGCCGGAGCCTTCGATACGGGTTTCACGATGTTCTCGATGTGGAAGATCGGGTACGATACGCGGGTGTTCTCCGTAACCGACTTGTCGGCATAGTCGATCTTGCCCTTCTTGTCCACCGTCACATTCTCCAGCAGCGCGTTGCGGCGGATGGCGTTCCAGATGTCAGGCTCGTTCTCCTGCGAGAGGTTGATCACCTTGGCGTAGCAGCCGCCCTCGAAGTTGAATACGCCGTCGTCGTCCCAGCCGTGCTCGTCGTCGCCGATGAGCTGGCGCTTCGGGTCGGTCGAAAGCGTGGTCTTGCCGGTTCCCGACAGACCGAAGAAGATAGCGGTCTCGCCCTTCTCGTTGGTGTTGGCCGAGCAGTGCATCGAAGCCATGCCCTTCAGCGGAAGCAGGTAGTTCATGTAGGAGAACATACCCTTCTTCATCTCGCCGCCGTACCAGGTGTTGATGATCACCTGCATCTTCTCGGTGAGGTTGAAGACAACGGCGGTCTCCGAGTTCAGACCCAGTTTCTTGTAGTCCTTCACCTTGGCTTTCGAAGCGTTGAGCACTACGAAGTCGGGCTCGCCGTACTTCTCCAGTTCCTCGTCCGTCGGACGGATGAACATGTTCTTCACGAAGTGAGCCTGCCAGGCGACCTCCATGATGAAACGGATCTTCAGACGCGAGTTCTCGTTGGCGCCGCAGAACGTGTCCACAACGTAGAGTTTCTTGCCCGAAAGCTCCTCGACGGCGATTTTCTTCAGTTCTTTCCAAGCCTTCTTCGTAACCGGCTTGTTGTCGTTCTTATATTCGTCGGAGGTCCACCAGATCGTGTCCTTGGTGGTCTCGTCCATTACGAAGAACTTGTCCTTGGGCGAACGGCCGGTGTAAACGCCGGTCATCACGTTCACGGCGCCGGTCTCGGTCAGCTGACCCTTCTCATAACCGCGCAGCCCCTTTTTCGTCTCCTCACGGAACAGCTCGTCGTAGGAGGGATTGTACACGATCTCGGTTACGCCCGTGATCCCGTACTTTTTCAAATCCATTTTGTCCATAATTGTAATTTATTTGATTAAAACTCCTCTTTTCAACCTGACGTTTCGGTCCGCAAGTCCGGACTTCAACGGCACAAAGGTAGAAAAACTTTCAGATTTGTGAAAAAATTAACAGCAGAAATTACAAAAAATATTTATTATTTTTTCCGATAGTGCTATACACTTCATTCATAGCCTCGTACAGCACCGCCGGGAAGCCCTTCGCAAACCCTTGCGGAGATTGTCCGGCAAAGATTTTGCCGCAATTTACCCGCACCGTACGGGACGCCCCGTTTTTCTTCCGCCGATTTTTTATTACCTTTGAGGGAGAGCGGTTTTTCCGCCCGGAAAGAGAACCCCGGAATACGTTCCCCATCAACCCGCAACTGCCGACCCGCCATGAAAACACGGACGAAAATGACTTTGATACTCTGCTCGCTGCTGCCCCTGTGCGCTTCGGGCGTACAGGCCGAGAACATCGCGCTGAAAATCACGAAACGCTACCTCAACTTCCCGGTCTCCCACGGGCAGGAGCGGGGCCGCATGACCTTCGAAACGGAAGGTGAACCGGCCCTTTCGGTGGCGATCCGGCTGGCCCCCGAAGAGGCGGACTACTGGGTGTTCCGGGACGTGTCGGCTCTTGAAGGGAAGACCGTGCGGATCGCCTACGACGGCGACCCGCGGGGACTCGGGAAAATCTATCAGTCGGACCGGATCGCCGGACAGGACAGCCTCTACCGCGAAAAGAACCGCCCGCAGTTCCACTTCACGACCCGCCGGGGCTGGATCAACGACCCGAACGGCCTTGTTTTCCACGACGGCGAATACCACCTCTTCTACCAGCACAACCCCTACGAGCGCGAGTGGCAGAACATGCACTGGGGACATGCCGTCAGCAAGGACCTCGTACATTGGGAGGAACTGCCCGACGCACTCTTTCCCGACGGCCTGGGAACGATGTATTCCGGATCGGCAGTCATCGACTGCGCCAACACCGCGGGGTTCAACCGCGACGGCACGCCCGCCCTGGTCGCCGTCTACACGGCGGCAGGTCCCGAGAGGCAGGTGCAGTGCGTGGCTTACAGCCTCGACAACGGCCGCACGTTCACCAAATACGCCGGCAACCCGGTGATCGACTCCCGGGACAAATGGAACAGCAAGGACACGCGCGATCCCAAAGTGTTCTGGTACGCCCCCGCCGGACATTGGGTGCTGGTGCTCAACGAACGCGACGGACACTCGATCTACACCTCGCCCGACCTGAAACGCTGGACCTACGAGAGCCATGTCACCGGATTCTGGGAATGCCCCGAACTGTTCGAACTTCCGGTCGACGGCGACCCCGGCAACACGAAATGGGTGATGTACGGGGCTTCGGGAACCTACATGCTCGGATCGTTCGACGGCCGGGTGTTCCGTCCCGAGTCGGGCAAACACCGCTACACGTCGGGCAGCATCTACGCGGCCCAGACCTACACGAACATTCCGGCCGCCGACGGACGGCGCATCCAGATCGGCTGGGGCCGCATTTCGCACCCCGGGATGCCTTTCAAGGGCATGATGACGATGCCCACGGAACTGACGCTGCGTACGACCAAGGACGGCGTGCGGCTGGTCAGCACGCCGGTCGCCGAACTCGACCGGCTGTTCCGCCCGCTGGGCGAATGGCGGGAGCTGACGGCGGAAGAGGCCGGCCGCAGGCTGGAGGAGTTCGGAACGGCCGACCGGCTCCGCATCCGGACGACCATCGAACTTTCGCACGCGACGGACGCCTCGCTCACGCTCTCCGGCCAGCCGCTCGTCGCCTACGACATGAACCACAACACCCTCAACGGCCGTTTCTACTCTCCGCAGGACCCGACCAGCATGCGCCTGACGGCCGACATCTACATCGACCGCACCTCGGTCGAAGTATTCATCGACGGCGGACTGTACTCCTACTCCATGGAGCGCCGTCCCGAGGCCGGCAACGACCGGGGATTCCGCTTCCGGGGCAAACGGATCAGGGTCTGCGACCTGGAGGTGTTCTCCGTCGAATCGATCTGGCAGCCGGAATAAACCATCCGCCTTTTTCGTATCTTTGGTGTCGTGACGACACTTTTATGCATCGGAAGGTTTTCCCGCACCGGACGCAATTCAGTTTTGCAACCATCCGCCTTTTTCGTATCTTTGTTAATATGGCCGGACTTTATTTCCACATACCCTTCTGCAAGCGCGTCTGCGCCTACTGCGATTTCTACAAAAGCGTCGACCTGCGCCGCATGGACCCGCTTCTGGAGTCCATGCACCGCGAACTGGACGCCCGGCGGGAATACCTGGGCGGCGAGCCTGTGCGCACCCGCTACTTCGGCGGCGGAACCCCCTCGCTGTGCGCCCCGGAGGCTGTCGCGGGGCTGTTGGACCATGCCGCAATGCTGTTCGATTGCTCTGCAGCGGAGGAGACCACGCTCGAAGCCAACCCCGACGACCTCACGCCCGCCTACCTTGCGGCACTGCGCCGCGCGGGTGTCGACCGCCTGTCGGTCGGCATCCAGTCGTTCGACGACGCATGCCTCAAGCTGATGAACCGCCGCCACAATGCGGCGCAAGCCGTTCAGGCCGTGCGCAGCGCGAAGCGCGAAGGTTACGAAAATATCACCGTCGACCTGATTTTCGGCGTGCCGGGTTTCGGCGGCGACGCGCTGCGCCGCTCGCTCGACGGCGCCCTCGCGCTGGGCGTGCAGCACATTTCGGCATACCATTTGACCGTCGAACCCGGTACGGCCTTCGGACGGCAGGCCGCCCGCGGACAGTTCGCCCCGGTGGACGAAGCGACCAGCGAAGCGGAATACGCCCTCGTGCACGAAACGCTGACCGGGGCAGGGTTCGAACACTACGAGGTTTCGAATTTCGCCCTGCCCGGCTTCCGCGCCCGCCACAACGCAGCCTACTGGCACGGCGTGAAGTACCTCGGCATCGGCCCCGCAGCCCACTCGTTCGACGGCCGGGAACGCCGCTGGAACGTCGGTTCGGTGGCGGAATACATCGGCGGGGCGCCCGCCGAAGCGGAGGTGCTCACCGACCGCGACCGCTTCAACGAATACGTGATGACACGGCTGCGCACGGCCGAAGGCATCGACGTCCGGGAGGCGGAAAGGCTGTTCGGGAAGGAACGCGCGGCACGGATGATGCGCGACGCGGAACCGTGGCTGGCGAGCCGCACGCTCGTCCTCGCAGCGGGCCGGATGGCCGTCCCGCCGGCTCGGATGCTGGTCTCCGACGCGGTGATCGAAACGTTTTTCGAAACGGAACCGGACACCGCAACCAAGTGAAACAGAAATGTTAAGTTATTATTAAATATTTTTAGAAACATCCAATCCCGATTGTTTAATATAAATATAAGTGTTACCTTTGCGGCCGAATTCTTCTTCGGTTCGTCACGAAAATTACAAATTAGCATAAGTATATGAGCAATGCCAAACACTCCCCCGATTTGCTGTTCGAAGTAAGTTGGGAAGTATGCAACAAGGTCGGCGGCATCCACACCGTCATTTCGACCAAAGCGCAGACCGTCACCCGCAAATTCGCAGACCGCTACGTCCTGCTGGGTCCCGACCTCTCGCACGAGGGCGTCAACCCGGAGTTCGAGGAGGACCCCAACCAGCTGAAGGCCTGGCGCCAGAGCCTCTACAACGAAGGCATCCGCGTCCGCGTCGGCCGCTGGAAAATCAAGGGCGAGCCGACGGCGGTGCTGGTCGATTTCTCGTCGCTGATCCCCCGCAAGGACGAAATACTCAAAAGCCTCTGGGAATCGTACCACGTGGACTCGATCTCGGGCCAGTGGGACTACATCGAGCCGGTGCTGTTCGGATGGGCCGCAGGCGTCGTGATCGCCTCCTACGTCGAGACCTTCGGCACGCCGACCGAGAAGGCTGTCGCGCATTTCCACGAGTGGATGACCGCCGCGGGCGGGCTGTACCTGCGCAAACACGCCCCCTACATCGCCACGGTGTTCACCACCCACGCCACGGTCATGGGCCGCTGCATCGCCGGCAACCGCCTGCCGCTCTACAACGACCTCCCGAAATTCAACGCCGACGAGCTGGCGCGCCAGTTCAACGTCACGGCCAAACACTCGATCGAGAAGATGGCCGCCGCCTACCACGACGCATTCCTGACGGTGAGCGACATCACGGCCAACGAATGCAAATACCTGCTGGGGCGCGAACCGGACGGCGTGACGCCCAACGGCTTCGAGAACGACTTCGTATGGGCCGGCGAGGAGTACTACGCCAAACGCGACGAAGCCCGCCGGGCGATGATCGCGGTGGCCGAGGCCTGCCTGGGCGAAAAATTCACGGGCGACCCGCTGATCGTCGGAACCAGCGGCCGCTACGAATTCCGCAACAAGGGTATCGACGTCTTCATCGAGTCGCTCAAGCAGCTCGCCGCCTCGGACCGTCTCCGGCGCGAGGTGCTGGCCTACATCACCGTGCCGGCCGGCAACCGCGGCCCGCGCCTCGATTTGCAGGCTCATCTGGCCGACCCGTCGAAGCCCATCGACGCAGGCCAGTACAGACATTCGACCCACTACCTTGAAAACGCGACGTGGGACCCCATCGTGAACGCGCTGAAGAACAGCAACCTCACCGATCCCGGATCGAAGGTGAAGGTGATCTTCGTGCCCACATACCTCAACAAGGCCGACGGCATCTTCCACAAGGATTACTACGAACTGCTCGTGGGCATGGACATCACGGTTTTCCCCTCCTACTACGAGCCATGGGGCTACACCCCGCTGGAGTCGGTGGCCTTCTCCATCCCGACGGTCACCACGACGCTGGCCGGGTTCGGCATCTGGGTCGACAAGCAGCGCGAGCACGCCGGCGTGGAGGTCATCCGCCGCGACGACTACAACGACAAGGAGGTCGAGGCGAAGATCGCCGATACGCTGCTGCGCTTCAGCCTGCTGGACGAAAAACACGTCAACGAACAGCACACCTCGGCCTATGAAATCTCGCTGACGGCGCTCTGGGAGCACCTCTTCGCGGCCTACGAACAGGCCTACTCCGAGGCGGTCGAGAGTTCGATCGTCCGCACCAACCGCGCCGTGCTCGACGGCGGCACGAAAACCGAGCAGATCAACTTCGTGCGCCAGCAGCTTTTCGTCGAGAAACCCGTCTGGAACCGCATGATGGTCGACAAGACGCTGCCCAAGCGGCTGCACGCCCTCGAAGAGCTTTCGCGCAACCTCTGGTGGTGCTGGAACCCCGGCGCCCGCGACCTGTTCGAAGGCATCGACCCCGCGCTGTGGGCCGAATCGGACCGCAACCCGATCGCCTTCCTCGACAAGATGAGCGTCGAGCGGATGAAGGAACTGGAGAAAGACACGAACTTCCTGGCGCAGCTCGACGCCGTGCACACGCAGTTCCGCGACTACATGAACGAGAAGCCCGACCCGAAGGCGACGACGGTTTCGTACTTCTCGATGGAATACGGCCTGCACTCGTCGCTGAAGATCTACTCGGGCGGCCTGGGCATCCTGGCCGGCGACTACCTGAAGGAGGCTTCGGACAAGAACGTTCCGATGGCCGCCGTGGGCCTTCTCTACCGCTACGGCTACTTCACCCAACGCCTTTCGGCGCAGGGTGCGCAGGAGGCCACCTATGAGGCGCAGAATTTCTACAAACTGCCGATCTCGCCCGTGCGCGACGAGGCCGGAGGCTGGGTGACGGTCACCATCGCCTTCCCGGGCCGCACGCTCTCGGCGCGCGTCTGGAAGTGCCAGGTGGGCCGCACGGACCTCTACCTGCTCGACGCCGACATCGAGGACAACCTCGAAGAGGACCGCCAGATCACCCACTACCTCTACGGAGGCGATTGGGAGAACCGCCTCAAGCAGGAGATCCTGCTGGGCATCGGCGGCATCCGCGCGCTGCGTCAGCTGGGCATCAAGCACGACGTGTTCCACTGCAACGAGGGCCACGCCGCATTCATCGGCGTCGAGCGCATCCGCGACCTGGTGAACCACCGCAAGCTCTCGTTCTCCGAGGCGCTGGAGGTGGTGCGCTCGTCGTCGCTCTTCACAACGCACACCCCCGTGCCCGCAGGCCACGACGCATTCCCCGAGTCGATGATCCGCCAGTACATGTCGCACTATCCCGACGTGCTGGGCATCACCTGGGAGCAGTATATCAACCTGGGCAAGACCAATCCCAACGACCCCAACGAGAAGTTCTCGATGTCGGTGCTGGCCTGCAACCTCTCGCAGGAGGTCAACGGCGTTTCGTGGCTCCACGGCGAGGTCTCGAAGGAGATCCTGGGCAACATGTGGCCGGGCTACTTCAAGAACGAGCTGCACATCGGCTACGTCACCAACGGCGTGCACTTCCCGACGTGGATCGCCTCGTCGCTGCGCCGCCTCTACGCCCGTTACTTCGGCGACGGATTCGAAGGCCACGTCTATGACATCCCGGCCTGGCAGAAGGTCCACGACATCCCCGACGCGGAGCTGTGGGAGGAGCGCATGAAGCTCAAGAACAAGCTCATCAAGCATATCCGCCGGCGTTACAGCGACCCCCGGCAGGTGCGCCTCGACTCGCCGCGCCAGATGCTTCAGGTCATCGAGGGCATCAAGCCCGACGTGCTGACCATCGGTTTCGCACGCCGCTTCGCCACCTACAAACGCGCCTACCTGCTGTTCACGAACCTCGACCGTCTGGCGGCGATCGTCAACAACAAGGAGCGTCCCGTGCAGTTCATCTTCGCGGGCAAGGCGCACCCCAACGACAAGCCGGGACAGGACCTGATCCGGCGCATCGTCGAGGTGGCCGCCATGCCGCAGTTCGTGGGCAAGATCCTCTTCCTGCAAAACTACGACATGGAACTCGCCCGCCGCATGGTGCAGGGTGTCGACGTATGGCTGAACACGCCCACGCGGCCGCTCGAAGCCTCGGGCACCTCGGGCGAGAAGTGCGTGATGAACGGCGTGCTGCAATTCTCCGTGCTCGACGGCTGGTGGGTCGAGGGCTACAAGGAGGGCGCCGGATGGATGCTTCCGATGGAGCGCACCTTCGCCGACCAGCACTACCAGGACGAACTCGACGCCGAGATGATCTACAACACCATCGAGGAGCAGATCGCCCCGAAATACTACGCCCGCGACACGGACGGCATCCCGCACGAGTGGGTTTCGTCGGTGAAGAAGTGCGTGGCCGACATCGCCTCGAACTTCACGACCAACCGCATGCTGACCGACTACGAGAACCGGTTCTACGACAAGCTCGCCGCGCGCAAACGCGAGATGAGCGCCGAGGCCTACCGCATGGCCCGCGAGATCGCGGCCTGGAAGCGCAAGGTCTCCGCCGCATGGGACCAGGTGCGCATCGTCGACGTGCAGCGCGTGAAGATCGACAAGGAGGCCGTCTGCGTCGGCGAGAAGTACCAGTTCGCCGTGACGCTCGACATCGCCAACCTCCGGCCCGAGGACATCGGCGTGGAGATGGTCGTCGCGCGGCAGATCGTCGGCGGACAGTCCGTCAACGTCACCCGCACGATCCAGCTGGAACGCACGAAGGCCGACGGAAGCCGGGTCACCTACTCGCTCGACTACACGCCCGACGAAGCCGGCACTTTCGACGTGGCGCTGCGCATCTACCCCTCGAACCCGCTCCTGCCCCACCGCATGGACTTCGCGCTGGTGAAGTGGGCCTAATGCCAATAGAAGGTATTAAATTTGAATAATTAACAATAACAAGTTGTAACTGTTCGAAAATTTCAATATCTTTAAAGGACGAACCGTATTTTTTAGCGATATGTCAGCACTTACTTTCGACAAAAGCGAATTGGGCAATCTGGAGTACTCGCTCCAGCGCGAAATGCTCGCAACGGACCGTATCGGCGGCTATATGAGCACGACCATCGTCTGCTGCAACACCCGCCGTTACCACGGCCTGATGGTGGCCCCGATCGACGACAGCGACCGGACCTACGTCCTGTTGTCGGCGCTCGACGAAACGATCATCCAGCACGACCAGACGTTCAACCTGGCGCTGCACCGTTTCCAGGGGACCTACGAGCCGCGCGGCCACAAGTACATCACCGATTTCGAGTACACTCCGACCCCCACGATCACCTATCGCGTAGGCGGCGTGATCCTCAAGAAGGAGATGCTCTGGATTCACAAGCGCACGCAACTGATGATCCGCTACACGCTCGTCGACGCCCATTCGGAAACGCGCCTCCGGCTGCGCCCGTTCCTCGCCTTCCGCGACAAGCATGCGCTGACGCATGCCAACATGGAGGCCGACGGGCACTCCTATCCGGCCGTCAACGGCGTGAAATGCCGCCTCTACGGTTCGTTTCCGTGGCTGTATCTCCAGACCAGCAAACCCGGCGCGGAGTTCGTGCCCGCGCCCGACTGGTACTACAATTTCGAATACCGGCAGGACATCGCCCGCGGCTACGACGGCTACGAGGACCTGATGACCACGGGCTATTTCGAAACCGAGCTGAAGAAGGGCGAGAGCATCATCTTCTCGGCGTCGCTCGACGAAATGGGCTCGACGAAAACCATCGAGGAGGTCTTCGGCGGCTCCATCGCGCGCCGCACGCACAAGATCGACTTCATCAGCTGCCTCGAACACTCGGCGCGGCAGTTCGTGATCCGCCGCCCGGGCAACCGGACGGAGGTGGTCTCGGGCTATCCGTGGCACGGGGTTTCGGGCCGCCAGACCTTCGTCTCGCTGCCGGGCATCACCCTGTGGCAGAACCACAAGGAGGACTGCATCGACGCCCTCGACACGCAGGTGCGCGGCATGCAGGACGGCATGTTCGCCGGGAACGCTTCGGCGGCAGCGGCCGCGGACGCCCCGCTGTGGTTCTTCTGGACCCTCCAGCGGCTCGAAGCGCAGATCGGCGCGAAGAAGATCTGGAAACGCTACGGCGAAGCCATGAAGCAGGTGCTCGAATCGTATAAACGGGGCGTCGCGGGCCGTGTCGTGCTCAACGACAACGGACTGGTGTGGGCCTCGTCGGACGAGGTTCCCCTCACGTGGATGAACTCCGTGATCGACGGCCGCTCCGTCACCCCGCGCAACGGCTACCAGGTCGAGGTCAACGCCCTGTGGTACAACGCCGTCCGCTACACCCTCCGGCTGGCCGGCGAGGCAGGCGACACAAAGTTCGTGAAGGCGTGGGAGAAACTGCCCGAACGCACCGCGGCGGCGTTCAACGAGCTGTTCCGCCTGCCCGAAGGCTACCTGGCCGACTATGTGGGCTGCGACGGCACCGGTACGGACATCCGCCCGAACATGATCGTCGCCTGCGGACTGCCCTACAAGATGCTCGACGAGCAGACCCAGCTGGAGGTGATCCGCACGGTACGGCAGCACCTCCTCACGCCGAAGGGACTGCGCACGCTCTCGCCCCGCAATCCGCTTTACAAGGGTTCGCAGGAGGGCACTCCCGCCGAACGCGACTTCGCGGGCAAGAACGGCTCGGTATGGCCGTGGCTGCTGTCGTTCTACGTCAGCGCCTGCTTCGACATCGACGGCGACGCCTTCCTGCCGCAGGCCGAGGAGATTCTCGCCGGATTCGAGGAGGACATCCAGACCTACGGCATCGGTTCGATCGGCGAGCTGTTCGACGCCGATCCCCCGTTCGCACCGCGCGGCGCCATCTCGCAGGCGTGGAGCGTCGCGGCCGTGCTGGACATTTACGGCATGATCCTCGCGCGCAAACCGGAAGAAAAGCCCGGAAAGTCGGAAAAGATCGCGAAAAAAGCGAATCCGAAGACTGCGAAGGCCGCAGAAAACGTTGGTAAGAAAGGGGTTGCCGCGAAGGCCGGGAAACCCGCAGCAAAAGCTGCGAAGAAACCGGCCGCAAAAAAGACAACGGAGAAGAAAACGACGAAAAAAACGAAATAACGAATACGGCCCGGGCGCACAATGTGAAAGAGAGTTGTGCCGGATGGCGAGACCCCTCCCCAGGGGAGGGGTTCAAAGCGGGATCTGACTTACGGACACGGCCGAGCGCCGTGAAGGGATGCGGAGAGAAAGCGCACAGGCGGCAAAAATGAAATTACAAAAAGATAAGGTATGAGAGTTTTAATGTTCGGATGGGAGTTTCCGCCCCACATTGCAGGCGGGCTTGGAACGGCCTGCTACGGAATGACCCGCGGACTGGCGCGCAACGGTGTAGACGTCACCTTCATCGTTCCGCATGCCTACGGCGACGAGGACCAGCGTTTCACGCACGTCGTGAACGCCAGCGACGTGGAGGCCATGTACGGTTCGACGGGCAGCGGCGCGGACGACATTCTGGAGAAGATGTCGTTCATCCACATCGACTCGAACATGGTCCCCTATATCTCCCCCGAGGAGTACGAATCCTACCACGAGCAGTATGTCAAGTCGGGCCGGAAGACCTGGTCGACGACCGACGCCTGGAAACAGCGCTACACCTTCTCGGGCAAGTACGGCGCCAACCTCATGGAGGAGGTGGCGCGCTACGCCGTGGTCGCCGCGCAGGTGGCCAAGGACCTCGAAGGGCAGTTCGACGTGATCCACGCCCACGACTGGCTGACCTATTACGCCGGCATTGCGGCCAAGCGCGTGTCGGGCAAGCCGCTGGTGGTGCACATGCACGCCACGGAGTACGACCGCTCGGGCGAGAACGTCAACACGCAGGTCTACGCCATCGAGCGGGCCGGCATGCACGCCGCCGACCGGGTGATCGCCGTTTCGAACCTCACGCGCAACATCGTCATCAACCGCTACGGCGTTCCGGCCGAGCGGGTCGTCACGGTGCACAATGCCGTGCGCTTCGCCCAGAACTGCGGCACAACACCCGAGCGGGGCGTCGACGACAAGATCGTGACCTTCCTGGGGCGCATTACCTACCAGAAAGGCCCCGACTACTTCGTCGAGGCGGCCGCCAAGGTCCTCAAGCGGGTTCCCGGCGTGCGGTTCGTGATGGCCGGTTCGGGCGACATGATGAACCACGTCATCCGCCGCGTGGCGCGGCTCGGCATCGCCGACCGGTTCCACTTCACGGGATTCCTCCGCGGGGAGGACGTGCACAAGATGTTCCAGCTGTCGGACGTCTACGTGATGCCCTCCGTCTCGGAGCCTTTCGGCATCTCGCCGCTGGAGGCGATGCGCTCGAACGTCCCGGTGATCATCTCCAAGCAGAGCGGCGTGGCCGAAGTGCTGGACTACGCCGTAAAGGTCGACTACTGGGACGTGGACGCCCTGGCCGACGCCATCTACGGACTGATCAAGTATCCCGCCCTGTCGGACATGTTCGCCTCGAAGGGCCTCGAAGAGGTGACCAACCTCAAGTGGAACGACGCCGCGGCGAAGATCAAATCGGTGTACGAAACCGTGATCGAAGAGAATAAAAAACAATTAAAATAGCATCCCGCATGAAAACCGTCTGTCTTTATTTTCAGGTGCATCAGCCCTGGCGTCTGAAGAAATACCGCTTCTTCAACATGGGCAAGGACCACAACTACCTGGACGACCTCATGAACCGTTCGATCATGCAGAAGGTCGCCCGCCAGTGCTACCTGCCGATGAACGCCCTGCTGCTCAAACTCATCAAGGAGAACAAGGGCAAGTTCCGCTGTTCGTTCTCGATCACGGGCATCGCCATCGAACAGTTCCGCGCCTTCGCCCCCGAAGTGCTCGACTCGTTCAAGGAGCTGGCCGCGACGGGCTGCGTGGAGTTCCTCGCCGAGACCTACTCCCACTCGCTGGCCTCGCTGGCCTCGAAGGAGGATTTCACGGAGCAGGTCAAGCTGCACGCCAACCTCATCAGGAAGGAGTTCGGGGTGAAACCCACGGCCTTCCGCAACACGGAGCTGATCTATTCGGACGAGATCGGCGCGATGGTCGCCGGCATGGGCTTCCGCACGATGCTGGCCGAAGGCGCCAAGCACGTGCTGGGCTGGAAATCGCCCAACTACGTCTACGCCAACGCCATCGACCAGAAGTTGCGCCTGCTGCTGCGCAACTACAAGCTCTCGGACGACATCGCCTTCCGTTTCTCGAACAAGAGCTGGGACGAATGGCCCCTGACGGCCGACAAGTACGTGCAGTGGCTCGCCTCGGACGAGACGCCGGGCGAGGTCGTCAACCTGTTCATGGACTACGAGACCTTCGGCGAGCACCAGACCGCCGACACGGGCATCTTCGAATTCATGCGCGCACTGCCCAAAGCGATTCTCGCCAAGAAAAACGGCCTGGAGTTCGCCACGGTGACCGAAGCGGCGAAGAAATACCAGCCGGTTTCGGTGCTCCACTGCCCGCACGTGATGTCGTGGGCCGACGAGGAGCGCGACGTGACGGCATGGCTGGGCAACGAACTGCAGAACGAAGCCTTCTCGAAACTCTACGCCCAGAAGGAGAAGGTCTCTGCACTGAAGAACCCCGACTTCGACTATGTATGGAGTTTCATGCAGACCTCCGACCATTTCTACTACATGGCCACCAAGTGGCTGTCGGACGGCGACGTGCACTCCTACTTCAACCCCTACGATTCGGCTTACGACGCCTTCATCAACTACATGAACGTCCTCTCGGACTTCATCATCGAGCTGGACAAGGCGGTGGCTGCCAAGGCGGCGAAAAAACGGGCCTGACGGCCTCCGGGCAACCGGAAAACGGGCTTCTGCGGAAGCCCGTTTTTTTATTTTGCAAAACGGCCCGCAGGGTGTACAGCGTATGCTTTATTTGCTTACATTTGGCGCATTGAAAATACTTCTGTATGAATAGCGTCTTCATCCTGCTGAACAGCCTCAACGACTGGAAGCCCTACTGCGAAACGGATTCGCTCGTAACCGTCACCGACTACCTCGAACACCGTTACGGGGAACGGACGCCCAAACTGGTCATCAATTTGAGCGACGAATACGGCTACAACTCCGAGGGTTATTACTGCTCGCTGCTGGCCCAGGCCCGGGGACACCGGGTGCTGCCGGGCGTCGAGACCCTCAACAAGCTCGAATCGGGTGCGGGAATCCGCATGAACAGCAACCTGCAGCAGCTGTGCCACCAATGGATCGAGCGCAACCGTATCACCGACGAAATCTGGCAGCTGAACATCTATTTCGGGACCTGCCGCGAGAAGGGGCTGGAGAAGATCGCACGCTTCATTTTCGACCACTACCCGTGCCCGATCCTGCGCGTGACGATGAACAACCACGCCCGCAACCAGATCGAGTCGGTGCAGGCCCTTTCCCTGCGCCAGCTCTCGGAGAGCGAACAGGACGACTTCGCCAACGCACTGGACAGCTTCAACAAGAAGGTATGGCGCTCGCCGCGCTCGGCCAAACCCGCACGCTACAACCTCGCCATTCTCTACGACCCGGACGAAAAATTTCCGCCCAGCGACAAGGACGCCCTCGGCAAATTCCTCGAGGTGGCCCGGAAAATGAACATCCACGCGGAGCTGATCACCGAAGAGGAGGCCACGCGGCTGATGGAGTTCGACGCGCTGTTCATCCGCACGACCACATCGCTCAACCACTACACCTTCCGCCTCGCGCAGCGGGCCGCGATGAACGACATCGCCGTGATCGACGATCCCGAGTCGATCATCCGCTGCACGAACAAGGTCTACCTGTGCGAACTTTTCGAAAAGGCCCGCATCCCGGCCCCGGCCTCGCAGCTGCTGTTCCGCAGCAACGAATATACCTTCGGGGAGATCAGCGAACGCCTCGGCGCGCCCTTCATCCTCAAGATTCCCGACGGATCGTTCTCGGTCGGCATGCACAAGGTCGGCAACGAGGAGGAGCTGCGCGCGGCCCTCGGCGAGATGTTCGGGCATTCGGCCGTGCTGCTGGCCCAGGAGTTCATCCCCACGGAGTTTGACTGGCGGATCGGCCTCCTGGACGGCGAACCGCTCTTCGCCTGCAAGTATTTCATGGCCAAGGGCCACTGGCAGATCTACAACCACGCCCACGACGACACGGGCCGCAACCTGTGCGGCGCGTGGGAAACCGTGCCCATCTACAAGGCGCCGCAGAAAGTGCTCGACACGGCCGTAAAGGCCGCGGCGCTGATCGGCAAGGGATTGTACGGCGTGGACCTGAAACTCATCAACGGCAGAGCCGTGGTGATCGAGATCAACGACAACCCGTCGATCGACCACGAGGTCGAGGACGCCGTGCTGGGCGACGAGCTTTACTACCGCATCCTCAACCATTTCGTCCACTGCCTCAACCGCCTCCACGCGCAATGAACCCCGCAGTCGGAATACGTCCCGCGACGGCCGGGGACCTCGACGCCGTGGAGTGCGTCGAGCGGCGCTGTTTCCCGGAAGGGGAGGCTTTCACGCGGCGGCAGCTGCTCTACCTGCTGACGCATGCGCAGGGAGCGTCCTACGCCGCCACCCGCGACGGTGCGGTCGTCGGCTACATTTCATTGCTGATGCGGCGCACGGCGCAAAACCTCCGCATCTACTCCGTGGCGGTGGACCCCGCGGCGCGCGGCTGCGGAGTCGGACAGGCATTGCTGGACGCCGCTATCGTGCTGGCCCGGCGGCTCGGGCTGCGTGAAGTGACGCTCGAAGTGCGCACCGATAACGATTCCGCCATAAGGCTTTACGCCCGCAACGGCTTCCGGGACGAACGGCTGCTGCGCGGCTACTACCCCGACGGCACGGATGCCCGGCGGATGTCGTTCAGGATCTCCGGCGGCCGTCCAGAATAGCCTCCTTGTTCGCCTCGGCCCACTCCACCAGTCCGAAAATATGCGGCAGAAGGCTCCCGCCCCGCTCCGTAAGGCTGTATTCCACCCGCGGCGGAACCTCGGCATAGACTTCGCGGCGGATCATCCCGTCGGTTTCGAGCATCCGCAGCGTGACGGTCAGCATGCGGTGCGAAATGTCGCCCAGCGTGCGGTGAATCTCGCTGAAACGCATCACGCCGTTGGCGTCCAACGTCAGCAGCACCAGCATCGACCACTTGTCCCCCAGGCGGCACAGCACGTCCCGGACCGGGCAGGAACCCGTGGGCGCAAAATTCTGCAAACTTTTTTCCGTTTCCATCCCTTTGATTTCCAGCAACGGTTACTTTTCCGTAACCAACTCATTTTTAAGTGCGTTCTTGTCTATAAACACGAATCTGCCTATATTTGTAAGCAAAAGTAATAAACTTACCGAAAATAACCATTGTTTCACTAAACAAATCGCAACCATGTCAAAGAAAACAGCCGTCGTGGCCGTGAATCCCGTGAACGGGATGGGCCTGTTCCAGTATCTGGAAGCATTTTTCGAGAACCGGATTCCCTACACCGTCTTTGCGGTGTCCGACAGCCGGGAGATCCGCACCAATTCGGGCGTCGGGCTGACCGCCGACGACGTGATCGCCAGCCTCAAAGGACACGAAGAGGAGTACGACGCCCTGGTGTTCGCCTGCGGCGACGCCGTGCCGGTCTTCGCGCAGAACGCCGACAAGCCCTGGAACAAGGACCTGATGGAGGTGCTGAAAACCTTCGGGGAGACGGGCAAACCGATGATCGGCCACTGCGCCGCAGGGATGATGTTCGGATTCGCAGGTGTCGCCGCCGGACGGCGCGTCGCCGTGCACCCGATGGCCAAAGCCGCCGTGACGGGTCCCGTGGCGACGGACGCCCCGTTCGAGATCGACGGCAACTTCTACACCGCCCAGGAGGAGCACGCCATTCCGGCGATGATCCGACAGGTGGTCGAAGCGCTGAAATAACACCACGAAAAACCCCGGCCGCAAGACCGGGGCTTTTCATTTTACGGCCGGATGGCGTAATCGTAGACAAGCCGCGAAATGCGGGCGATGACGGCGGCATTGGTCCGGTCGTCCTCGCGGGAATCCATCACGAAGACCGCAATCGAATACTCCCGGCCATCGGGCAGACGGACGAATCCGATGTCGTTGTCGGCGATCTTCACCCCGCTCGCCGTGCGGTCCGAACTGCCGGTCTTATGCGCCACGGCGACCCCGGCAGGCAGCAACCCGCGGAGTTTGTCGGGACCGGTCGTCGTCGCGAACATCGTCCTCTCCAGGAAATCCCCGTATTCATCCGGGAGCAATTCCCCGCGGCGGAAACGTTCGAGCAGCCGCACGGCCGCCAGCGGCGTGGTCCGGTTGAGATACTGGTTGTCCGTATGGCGGTGCATCGTCTCCTCGTCGGCGACGATCTCCGTCTCACCGACGCCCAGCCGGGCGACATAGCGGCTCACGGTCTCCGGTCCGCCGAGGAAGCGGAACAACAGGTCACAGACGTTGTTGTCGCTCTGCGCGACGCTGTATGCCAGCAGTTCCGCCACGGTGAACTCGCCGCCCGCGGGACAGACTTCGCGCAGCGGCGACCACGTATCGGGCGGCAGGTCGGAGCGACGGACCGGAATGCGCGTCGCAAGGGGAAGGCCGCCGCGGGCAAGGCTGTCGAGCACGGCCAGCGCCTGATGGAATTTAAAGACGCTCAACATGGGATAGGGACGGGAGCCGTTCACCACGAGCGTGTCGCCGTCATCGAACACCACGGCGACGCCCACCGTCGCCCGCACCGAATCGGCCAGGGCGCGGATGTCGCGCTCCGGCGTCCCGGGCCGGGCCGAAAGGGCGGCCGCCGCAAGGCAGCAACAGAGCAGGATCAGCCGTTTCACGGGCCGTTATCCTTTCCGTTTGTAACGCGAGGGCGAAGTCCCGGTATGCTGTTTGAAATACTTGCCGAAGAAGGACTGCGTCGAGAAATTGAGGTGGTAGGCGATCTCCTGAATGCTCATCCCGGAATACTTGAGCAGGGCCTTGGCTTCGAGGATCACCGACTCGTCGATCCACCGCGCGGCGGTCTTGCCGCTCACCTCCTTCACCACGGACGAGAGGTATTTGGGCGTGATATTGAGCTGCTTGGCGTAGAAGCTCACGTTGCGCTCCTTCTTGTTGTACTGCTGCAGGAGCGACATGAACTCGTCGAACAGCACCTCGCAGCGTCCCTGCTTCATCTCGCCGGGCTGCTCGCGCTGGTTGATCTCGGTGATGATGTAGAACGCCGTGGTGAAGAGCGTGCGGATGATCTCGTGGCGGTAACGCTCCTTGTCGCTGCGCAGCATGGTCTTGATGAGCTGGAACAACTGGCGGATTTCGTCCACGTCCTGCGGCGTGACCTCCAGCACGGGAGCCTTGCCGAAGCGCATGTAGACCGGCAGCGAGGTCGAGAGGTCGATCTGGATCTCGTTGACGAACGATTTCGAGAAGGCCAACAGGTAAGCCGCGGCGTTCGACGAACATTTGACCGTGCGGATGATCGAATCGGGGTTGAAAAAGACGATCGTGTTGGGTTTGATGCTGTAATTCTGCATGTCGATCGACACGGTGGCCTCGCCCGCCATCATGATGATGGCCGTAAAACCGTCGATCGAGGTCGGATAGTCGGCCGTGGTGTTCTTGTCGGCCGTGAGTGCGGAGATCACCAGATCGTCCGAGAGGTAAAAGACGTCGCTCATCTCCTTCTTGATCCGGGAGATGGAGACTTTGCGCAAACTTTCGCGTCCTCCGCTGCGCGCCGTTTTGCCGTTATCCGCCATATCGTCGTAGTTTTTCCGACAAAAGTAACAATTACCGCTTAAAATCGCAAGTGCGGAAATAAAAAAACTTCCCGGTTTCCGAACGCTGTCGCCGCTGCGTTCCGCCGTATGCACGGCTGCGGACGGCAGGACAACCGCCTGCGGATTGCCGAGCCGCCACAGCAGTCATGGCGCCTGTTTTCGCGCCATAAGTCCGTCCGGCCCAAGCCCAGCCCGCGGGAGGGGTTCAGCGCCTGCAACCGGACCAGCGGCCGGAATACGGGCCGGACGCCCAAAATCAGGAATTGCCCGAGGTCTGTTTGGCGCACATCACACGCAGGCCGCCCGCCAGACATTCGATGTGCAGCGGGAATTCGGCTCCCTTCTGCCCGTCGACGTCCGTGGGTTCGTTGACCGACGACCGGATGTCGATCCGCTGCGCCCGGAGATGGCGGACGATCTTCGGACTGCCTCCCGCCAGGTAGCGGCACATGGCCAGCGTCGAACGGAAGAAGTTCTTCTTCTCCAGCAGGATGCAGTCGAACAGCCCGTCCTTGATCGACGACCGCCGCGCCAGGTGGAAACCGCCCGCCGTCTCGCCGTTGAAAATCAGCACCATCAGCGACCGCAGGTCGAACCGCTCGCCGTCGGCCTCGATCTCCAGCGGCACGGCGTGCATCGTGCGGAACTCCTTGACCCCCTCGATGATATATGCCAGTTTGCCGATCTTGTGCTTGCGCTCGTCGGGCGTGCGCTGCGAGGTGGTCGTGAAGATGCCGAACGAAAAGATATTGACGAAATACAGGTCGTTCACCCGCCCGCAGTCGACCCTCTCGACGACGCCCGACGCGATCTGCCGCGCCGCTTCGAGCGGCTCGCGCGACATGCCGACCGCCCCGGCGAAATCGTTGGCCGTACCGGCCGGAATCACGCCGATGGGAATGTCCAGTCCCTTGCGTTTCATGGCGTTGACCACATAGTTCACCGTGCCGTCGCCGCCGGCGACGACCATCAGGTCGATTGTCTCGTTGCCGTCGAACGGATTGGCCGTAAAGTCGATCTTCTGCGGCGTGACGTCGTAGCCGTAGGCCTGAAAAATCGTACTGATGCACCCGACGTTGCGGGCGATCTTTCCCTTGCCCGATTCGGGATTGTAGAGGAATACCGCTGTTTTCATTTATCTCGCTATTTCAGAATCAACGCTTCCATGGCCGGCGAGACGTACTCCTCGTACTCCCCGCCGTCGCCCGCCAGGATGAAGTACGCCTTCACGCCGGGCATCCGTTCCGCGGCCGCCAGCGCATCGTCGGCGCCCATCGCCAGGAACATGGTCCCCAGCGCGTCGGCCTCGGCGCAGGTCGGGGCCGCGACGGTCACCGACAGCAGGCGCGAAAGGGCGCTGCGCCCCGTGCGGGGGTCGATGGTGTGGGCGACCTTGTTGCCCTCCCCGTCGAGGTAGAACCGGCGGTAGTTGCCCGAGGTGGCCAGCCCGCCGCCGGTCATCCGAATCCGTTTCTGAAGGTATTCGCCGTCCGACATGTTGCCGTCGAAAGGCGTTTCGACGCCGATGCGCCACGCCCTGCCCTGCCGGTTGAGTCCCCGGCAGCGGACCTCGCCGCCGATGTCGACGATGTAGTTTTCAGCCCCGTATTTCTCGACCAGTGCGGCCAGCAGGTCGACCGTATAGCCTTTGGCCACGGAGTTGAAATCCAGCTGCACGCGCGGGTCGTCCTTCACCAGCCGCCCGCCTTCGACGCGGACCTTTTCGCGGCCCACGAATGCGAGAATCGAATCGACATTCGGATTATCGGCACGCTCCCGCCCGGCGAAACCCCACGCCTCAACCAGCGGCTTGACGGTCACGTCGTAACGCCCGTCGCTCAACGCGCCGATGCTGTCGGCCAGATGCAGGTTGAAGGCGATGTGGCGGTCGACGCTGTCGGTTTCGTTGCGGTTCAGGCGGCTCACGAGCGACGTCGAATCGTAGATCGACATCGACGCCTTGGCCTCGCGGTCCAACTCCATGACGGCCGCATAGAGCCGCTGCTGCGAGACACCCTTCACGTCGGCCACCACATGCAGCGTCGTGCCGAGCATCGTCCCGTCGACGGTGACGAAATCCGGCCCGCTCCCGCAGCCGCACAGCGCCGCGGCAACAAGCGCGGCGAAAGTTCCGCGCACACCCGTTTTCCCCATAATTTTCACTTGTTTAGCCGCAAAAATACGATTTTCCCGATTAATTTGTTATTTTTAGACGCCAAATTGAAAATAATTGTGAATTATGAATTATGAATTATGAATTATTTCCTACCTTTGCGGAACGCTCTGGCGTTATCCACGGTAAGGGGGATGCGTCGTAGAGTGGAACGTAAATAAATTTACACAATGGCTTATTTAACAGCTGAGAAAAAGCAGGAGCTTTTCGGCCAGTACGGCAAGTCTAACACCGACACGGGTTCGCCCGAAAGTCAGATCGCGTTGTTTTCCTACCGTATCAGCCACCTTACGGAACACCTCAAAAGCAACAAGCACGACTTCGGAACCCAGCGCGCACTGCTGCGCCTGGTCGGCAAGCGCCGCGCGTTGCTGGAATACCTGAAGGAGGTCGACATCGAGCGCTACCGCGCAATCGTGAAGACGCTGAATCTCCGCAAGTAATCCCGAGGAAGAAATGAAGGCAATTCCCGAGAGGGGTTGCCTTCATTTTCGTTGCGAAAAACAATTCGAAAACACTATAGGTTTAAAATTTTTATGGAAGAAAAGAAGCTGTACAACGCAGTCCGTAAAACGATCGCCCTGGCCGACGGACGCCAGATCGAGATCGAAACGGGCAAACTGGCCAAGCAGGCCGACGGCTCGGTCGTCGTCAAGATGGGCGACACGATGCTGCTCGGTACCGTCGTGGCCGCAAAGGACGCAAAACCCGACACCGATTTCATGCCCCTGCAGGTAGAGTACAAAGAAAAGTACGCCTCCATCGGCCGCTATCCCGGAGGTTTCATGAAGCGCGAAGGCCGTGCTAACGACAGCGAGATCCTCGTCGCCCGGCTGATCGACCGCGCCCTCCGCCCCCTGTTCCCCGCGGATTACCACGCCGAAGTCTACGTGACGGTCACCCTCATTTCGGCGGACAAGGATATTCAGCCCGACGCGCTGGCCGGTCTGGCCGCCTCGGCGGCGCTCGCCGTATCGGACATTCCCTTCGGCGGCCCCATCTCGGAGGTCCGCGTCGTACGACGCAACGGCGAATACGCCATCAACCCCACCTATTCGGAGATGCCCGAATGCGACCTGGACATCATGGTCGGCGGTACGATCGACAACATCCTGATGGTCGAGGGTGAGATGAAGGAGGTTTCGGAAGAGGTGATGCTCGGCGCCATCAAGTTTGCGCACGAGGAGATCAAGAAACACTGCGCCGTACAGATCGAGCTTTCGAAAGAACTGGGCAAGGACGTGAAACGCACCTACTGCCACGAAGTCAACGACGAGGAACTCCGCCAGACGATCATCCGGGAACTTTACGACAAGGCTTACGCCATCGCCACGAGCGGCACGATGAAACACGAGCGCGAGGACAAGTTCAATGCCCTCGAAGCCGAGTTCGCAGCCCGTTATTCGGAGGAGGAGCTGGTCGAGAAGGCCCCGCTGATCCACAAATATTTCCACGACGACGTGCAGAAGAAGGCCATGCGCAACATGATCCTCGACGAAGGCGTCCGCCTCGACGGCCGCAAGACCGACGAGATCCGCCCGATCTGGTGCGAGGTGGGCTACCTGCCCGCAGCCCACGGCTCGGCGATCTTCACCCGCGGTGAAACGCAGTCGCTGACGACCGTTACGCTCGGCACGAAACTGGACGAAAAAGTCAAGGACGAGGTGCTCGTACAAGGAACCGAGCAGTTCGTGCTCCACTACAACTTCCCGCCCTTCTCGACGGGCGAGGCCAAGGCCGCCCGCGGCCTCTCGCGCCGCGAAATCGGCCACGGCCACCTGGCATGGCGCGCCCTGAAGCCGATGATTCCGCTGGGCGAGGACAACCCCTACGCCGTGCGCGTCGTGTCGGACATCCTCGAGTCGAACGGCTCGTCGTCGATGGCCACGGTCTGCGCCGGAACCCTCGCGCTGATGGACGCCGGCGTGAAACTCCGCAAGCCCGTATCGGGTATCGCCATGGGGCTGATCTCCGATTCCGCAACCGGCAAATGGGCCGTGCTGTCGGACATCCTGGGCGATGAGGACCACCTGGGCGACATGGACTTCAAGGTGACGGGAACCAAAGACGGCATCACCGCCACGCAGATGGACATCAAGGTCGACGGACTCTCCTACGAGGTGCTGGCCGCCGCGCTGGAGCAGGCCCGCAAAGGCCGCATGCACATCCTCGGCAAGATCACCGAGTGCATCGCCGAGCCGCGCGAGGACTACAAGCCCTGCGTGCCGCGCATCGTGCAGATCGTCATTCCGCAGGATATGATCGGTCCGGTTATCGGCCCGGGCGGAAAGGTGATCCAGGACATCCAGAAGACCACCAACACCACCATCACCATCACGGAGGTGGACAACAAGGGTATCGTGGACATCTTCGGCATCGACAAGGAGGCCCTCGACGGAGCGCTGGCCCGCATCAAGGCCATCGTAGCCATCCCCGAAGTGGGCGAGACGTACCACGGCAAGGTCCGTTCGATCGTCGCCTTCGGCGCGTTCGTCGAGATCATGCCGGGCAAGGACGCCCTGCTCCATATCTCGGAGATCGACTACAAGCGTTTCGAGACCATGGAGGAGACGGGTCTGAAGGAGGGCGACGAGATCGACGTCAAACTGATCGGCGTAGACCCCAAGACCAACAAGCTCAAACTGTCGCGCAAGGCGCTTCTTCCCAAGCCCGAAGGCTACGTGGAGCGTGAGCGCCGTCCGCGTCCCGAGCGCGGTGAGCGTGGCGAGCGTCGCGACCGCGGCGAACGCCGTGAGCGTCACGAGCACAAAGAGGAGTAAAGAAGACTGTTAATGTGGATATTTCGGACGGAAAACAGCGCTTTTTTCCGTCCGGAATATTGCATAATCAGCAAGAGTTTTCTATATTTGCGCTGTTCCGCGGCCCGGTAAGCACCGGCCCTGATGGACGAACGAAGGAGGGATGGAGGACGGACAGAGGGCGAACGAAGGGCGGACGAAGGGCGGACGAAGGGCAAACGAAGGGCAAACGAAACGGAAAAAGAGGCAAACAAATTCAAAATAAACACATTAACTTTTACCTATTATGAAAAACTTAATGAAATTGAGCGTTGTGCTCGTAGCTGCCGCACTGGCATTCTCGAGCTGTAACTGCTTCAAGAAGATGGCCAAGAACCGGGACGACATCAAGCTGACGGTCACCCCCGAGATTCTGACGCTGAACAACGGCACGGTTGCCGCGGACATCAATGTGACCTTCCCCGTAGAGTATTTCAACAAGAAGGCCATCATCAAAGTTACCCCCGTCATCGTATTCGAAGGCGGCGAAGTAGCCGGCGCCACCAAATACTACCAGGGTTCGAAGGTGGACGAGAACTACGCAGTCGTAGATATGAGCAACGGCGGCAATTTCACGCAGCACGTCGAGTTCCCGTACGATCCCCGCATGGACCAGTGCGCCCTGCAGCTCCGCGCCGAGATCAAGTGCCCGAAAGGCAAGGCCAAGGAGTTCGTGCTCGTCAACCTGAACACCGGCGCCATCCCCACCAAGGAGCAGGCTGCCGTGCTGGCCGGCAACGACGCCGCAGCCAAGGCTGCCATCGCCAAGGAATTCGGTCTGACGGTGGCTTACGGTCTGAACACCCTGCAGAAGGACCTCAAGTACGGCGACCTGATGGATCAGATGGCCAACAACTACAAGAAGGTCACCACGGTAGTCGACAAGACGGACCTGCTCTACGCCATCAACTCGTCGGTCGTGACGAAGAAGAACGAGAAGAACGCCAACCTCGGCGCATTCAAGGAGAACGTGGACAAGAACCTCACGAACGACCGCGCCACGCAGAACATCGCCGTGAAGGGCTACGCTTCGCCCGACGGTCCGGTGAAGTTCAACGACACGCTTTCGAAGAAGCGCAGCGAATCGGGTAAGAAGGTCGTTGCCAAGCTGCTCAAGGACGCCGGTCTGGACATCGACGCCGCTGCTTACGGCGAAGACTGGGACGGCTTCAAGGAGCTGGTCGAGAAGTCGGACATCAAGGACAAGAACCTCATTCTCCAGGTGCTGAGCCTCTACAACTCGCCCGCAGAGCGTGAGACCGAGATCAAGAACATGTCGAG
This sequence comes from Alistipes sp. i18-0019-D1, assembly GCF_042852885.1. Lineage (NCBI taxonomy): Bacteria > Pseudomonadati > Bacteroidota > Bacteroidia > Bacteroidales > Rikenellaceae > Alistipes > Alistipes sp. i18-0019-D1. Next base: position 2,016,548 of record NZ_AP031424.1, on the reverse strand, counting down.
CGTCTTCAACGAGCTGAAGAAGGACATCCTTCCCGAACTGCGCCGTTCGCAGATCGTCAACAGCACCGACCTCCAGGGTCTGACCGACGCCGAGATCATGGCCGCTTACCGCAACGGCGGCGACCTGACCGTAGAGCAGTACCTCTATGCCGCCCAGGAGCTGGCTAACGGAGCCGGGGAGCAGGTTGCCATTCTGACTGCCGCTTCGAAGAAGTTCAACGACGCCCGCGTATGGAACAACCTCGGCGTTGCCCAGACGCAGGCCGGTGACAAGGCCGCCGCTCTGAAATCGTTCGAGAAAGCTGCCAAGCTGGATTCGTCGAAGGAGTTGAGCAAGAACCTGTTGCTCGCCAACCTGGCTAACGGCAATACCGCAGAGGCCAAGAAGTACGCCGCTGCCGCCGACGCCCAGGCCAAGGCCGCCATGGCTGCCGCCGAAGGCGACTACAAGGCTGCCGCCAAGAACCTCGAAGGCTACAACGAAGCTATCGCCCTGGTTCAGTCGAACGACCTGGCCGGCGCCAAGAAGGCCATTGCCAAGGACAACTCGGCTGACGCCGACTACCTGCGCGCCGTTATCGCTGCCAAGGAAGGCGACCTGAAGACCGCAGAGGCACAGCTGAAGAGCGCCGTTTCGAAGAATCCCGCGCTGGCCCAGAAGGCCGCCAAGGACATCAACCTGAAGGCGTTGAACAAGTAATCGGCTTCATCGATAAAAAAAGAGTCTGGCCCGCGAGGGTTCAGGCTCTTTTTTTGCATCCTGCCCTGCGTGCCCCGCAACAAAAGCATAGGTGCATCCGTTTTTCGGTTAAGCGGGTCCGGCGCCGTGTCCGGGCGGCGGCCGATGCCGGACAACCGTTAAAATAATTGGTCCGGAAGCGATGCGGGATCGAATAATTTTTCTAATTTTGTAAAAAACAAGATTGTATGGAATACGCCAACCACCTGAAAGAATACGCCCCGGCGTGGAGCGCAGCGCAAGTCGACGAAGAGGTCGCACGCATCCGCAAGGCCGCAGAGACCCGCAACCACAACACCGAGGTCTACAAATTCTGCTACTCGGCCATCGACCTCACGACGCTGTCGTGCAACGATTCGGTGAAATCCGTCACGGAATTCGCCCGCAAGGCCGCGGAGTTCTACCAAAAATACCCACACATCCCCAACGTGGCTTCGATCTGCATCTATCCCTCGTTCGTCGAGACCGTGGGGCTGGCCGTGGACGGCACACCGATGAAGATCACGAGTGTCGGCGGGGGATTTCCCGCGGCGCAGACCTTTCTCGAAGTGAAGGCCCTCGAGGTGGCGATGGCCGTAGAGAACGGCGCCGACGAGGTGGACATCGTCCTCAACGTGGGGCGCATGCTTACGGGTGAATACGACGAGGCGGCCAACGAGGTGGAGGTGATCCGCACGGAGATGGACGACGACGTGGTGCTGAAGGTGATCATCGAATCGGGAGCGCTGAAAACCCCCGAGCTGATCCGCAAGGCGTCGCTGCTGTCGATGCTGGCAGGGGCCGATTTCGTGAAGACCTCGACGGGCAAGATCGACGTGGCCGCAACGCCCGAGGCCGCCGTGGTGATGTGCCACGCGATCCGGGACTATTACGACAAGACGGGCCGCAAGGTCGGCTTCAAGGCCGCAGGCGGGGTCCGCACGGCGGAAGACGCCGCACTCTACTACACGATCGTCGAGGAGATACTCGGCAAAGAGTGGCTCACGACGGAGTTGTTCCGCATCGGGGCCTCTTCGGCCGCGAACAACATCCTTTCGGCCATCGAAGGCTCGGAGATCAAGTATTTCTAACCGCCCCGAAACCGGCTGGCGGACATCTACGGGGCCTTTCTCACGGACTGACCCGCCCCGATGCACGAAAAACGGCGGCCCCTGATACGGGGGCCGCCGTTTCATACATACCGATCCCGGCTTACGGAAGCGAATCCGTAATTTCGACGCTCAACGAGTCGACCGTCCCGGGGGCCGGAGCGCCTTCGGCCGGAACGTCGAGTTCGGCGGGCGAGATCAGGTGCGGGGGTTCCGCGGCCGGCTCGACGCCGTTGAGCAATTCATCGCGCTGCACCATCGACTGGAAGTTGTCGCGCCGGATGGCCGCTACGACGATGATGACAACCACCGCCACGGCCACAACGATACCGATCAGTTTTTTAATCATTTTTATTCGCTTCCTTTAAGATCCCGATGGCGCGTACGACGACGTTGTCCACGGGATAGATGTTTGCGTAAAACCCATTGTCCTCCAACGCCGTATTGCGGCCGATATAGGCCCGGAGCTGGGCCTCGATCAGCTTCCGCGAACGGGCGATGTCGCCGTAGCGCGGCGCAACGCCCTTCCGGGCGGCATAGCGGACGAAATCATCCACAAGGGTCTTGTCGCTGTCGAGCAGCGCCTGCAGCTCATCGATGGTCTTCACTGCATTGAGCGCCTCGCGGTGACGGTCGGCGTACTCGATCGTGTAGCGGTAGAGGATATTGCGGCCCGCCACCTCGACGAAATACTTCGTCACGTCGGTCGTATCGGCCGGAATGAACACGTCCGGCATGATGCCGCCGCCGCCGTAGACCACCTTTCCGCCCGGCGTCACCCGCTTGAGCGAGTCGGCGAAATGGATGCTGTCGGCCGAGAAAAACTCGTTGTTCCGGTAACGGTTCCAAAGATCCTCCTCGTAGTCCGCGTCGTCCCCGATCGTGTAGGGCTTCTGGATCGAGCGGCCCGTCGGCGTATAGTAGCGCGCCGTGGTCAGCCGCAGGGCCGATCCGTCGCTGTACGGTATCTGACGCTGTACGAGACCCTTGCCGAACGAACGACGACCAATAATCGTACCACGGTCGTTGTCCTGCAACGCTCCGGCGAGAATTTCGCTCGACGAGGCGCTTCCCTCGTCGATCAGCACCACGACCTCCATGTCCTGCGCCGAGCCTTTGCCGTCGGCGTATTCGCGCAGCTGCTCGTGACGGCGGTCCTCGGTGTAGACGATCAGCTGGCCCTCGTGCAGGAACTCGTTGGCCACGGCGATCGCCTGGTCGAGAAACCCGCCCGAATTGCCCCGCAGGTCGAAAATCAGCTTCGTCACCCCTTCGGCGCGCAGCGACGCCAGCGCCTTGCGGAATTCGTCGAAAGTGGTCCGCGCGAACTGCCCCAGCTTGACGTATCCCACGCCGTCGGCGATGCGGAAGGCCGATTCGATGCTCCTGATGGGAATGACGCCGCGCACGACCTCGACCTCGACCAGATCGGAGATGCCCTGCCGTTCGAGACCGAGACGAACCGTCGTACCGCGCGGCCCGCGCAGCATCTTGACGACGTTGTTCTGGGGAATCTTACGCCCGGCGACAAGCGAATCGCCGATCTCGACAATGCGGTCCCCGGCCTTGACGCCGGCCTTGTCGCTCGGGCCCTGCGGAATGACGTTCAGCACGATCACCGTGTCGGTAGCCATGTTGAAGACCACGCCGATGCCGTCGAACTCCCCTTCGAGGGGTTCGTTCAGGGCCTGCATTTCCGCGGCGGGAATATAGACCGAATGGGGGTCCAGCTCCTTGACCAGCATCGGAATGACGTGCTCGGCGAGCGAGTCCATCGACACCGAGTCGACATACTGGTTCTCGATCAGCGAGAGCGTATAGGAGAGTTTGTTGTTGGGCAGCGCCATGCGGCTGAGCATGCCCTTGAGCTGCGACGTGGTGGTGTTGCGGCCCAAATACTGGCCCAGAACGAGGCCCAGCACGACTCCCGCGGCCAGCAACAGCGGGAAGAGGACGGTGTGTTTCGAGTTTTTGTACATTTGCGTTTAAATAGCTGCCGATCAGGGTTTCGGCTTATTCTTGAAAGTGTAGGTAAGTCCCACCTGCAAATAAGTCTGCGTCTGCACGTCGACATTCTGCGCCCGGTTGTAGTAGAGTTGGAAACTAACCTTCGTGGAAAGGTATTTCGTCGCCTTGATTTCGAGCGTATTTTCCCAGCGCACCGTGGGATGGATCGGCAGACGGGGCTTGTCCTTGATGTCATGCCCGACGCTGGTATCCTCCTTATCGGCCCACTTGTCGTACGCCTCCAGATACTTGGTGTAGTCGCTGATCTTGTTCTTTTGGCCGATGTCGGTAATCCAGCCGTAAAATGAGAAGATCGTGGTGCGGTAGCGCAGGTAGCCCGTCTTGCCGAACGTGCGGTCGAAACCGATCTCGACCGACGAACCGCCCTCGTATTTCGAGGTCTTCTCGGGGTCCTCGATACCATAGGGATAAGCCGGTTTGATCTCCTTGCCGTCATCGCCCACCTGCCGCATGCGGATCCAGTCGCTCTCGGCGAAAGTTCCGCTCAAGGCGAGCGGAGACATGTTGACCGTGATGGGAAATTTCTTCTTGGGGCTTTTATAGGTGATACCCAGCGAAATATCGAGGTAACCCGGGGTCATGAACTTGCTCTTGAGGTGCTTCTTCTCCTGCTCGGAGCGCGATTTGTAACCGTTGACAAACTGGCTGCGGAACTGGAACGTGGAGCCGTAAGACCAGTTCTTCGCCATTTCGAACGCCGGATTCACCCAGATGACGAACTCGTCCTGATTCTTGAACCATACGCCTTCGCTGTCCATGATCTTGTTACCGCTCTCGTCGACCATCGGCTTGCCGTCCGGTCCCACGCGCTGCGTCTCGACCTTCATGCGGTTGTAGCCCAGCTTGGCATTGAACTTGGTTTCGATGGAAAAGAGGTTCTTCTTGAAGATATGCCGCAGGTTGAAGGTCGCCACCAGCGCAATGGAGTTGTCACCGCCCGACACCGAGATCCAGGGGTCGTTGTACGAAGTCAGCGTTCCCTGCAGGCCGCCGCCGAATTCGAGGTAGTTGCGCTCCTTACGGATGGCGGCGCGCTCGGCCTTGTAGCGGGCGAGGCTGAAATAATCGGCGTCGACGGACGTGGATTTCAGCCGGTCGCGGAACGTCACGTTCCGCCGCTCGGCATTGACTTCGTCGATTGAAATCTGGGCCGAGGCCGGAACGGAGGACCCGACGAGTGACGCCAGCGCGAGAATCAGGTAAAAATGTTTCATAACGAAGCGATTGTATTTGATTTTCAATCTACAAATTTATGAATTTATTTATAAAAACTTTAACTTTGTCTGAAAGTTAAACGGAAAGGACCAACTATGAAATATTTCGGAGCGCACGTAAGCGCTGCGGGCGGCGTGGAGAACGCCCCGGCCAACGCACACGCTATCGGAGCCACGGGCTTCGCCCTTTTCACCAAGAACCAGCGGCAGTGGGTGGCCAAGCCGCTTGCCACGGGCGAGATCGACGCCTTCCGCAAGGCGTGCGAACGGTACGGCTACACCCCCGCACAGATTCTGCCCCACGACTCGTACCTGATCAACCTCGGACATCCCGAGAAGGAACCGCTCGAAAAATCGCGTGCGGCGTTCCTCGACGAAATGCAGCGGTGCGAGCTGCTGGGCCTCGACCGGCTGAACTTCCATCCCGGCAGCCACCTGCAAAAGATCACCGAGCAGGAGTCGCTCGACCGGATCGCCGAGTCGATCAACCTGGCGCTCGACCGCACGCACGGCGTGACGGCGGTGATCGAGAACACCGCGGGGCAGGGTTCGAACCTCGGATTCCGCTTCGAGCACCTCGCCTACCTGATCGGACGCGTGGAGGACAAATCGAGGGTGGGCGTCTGCATCGACACCTGCCACGCCTTCGCGGCGGGGTACGACCTCCGGACGCGCGAGGCGTGCGACGCCACGTTCGCCGAACTGGAACGCGTCGTCGGATTCGAATACCTGAAAGGCATGCACCTGAACGATGCGATGAAGATTCTGGGCAGCCGCGTCGACCGCCACACGCCGCTGGGCGAGGGAATGATCGGCATGGAATGCTTCCGCTACATCGCTTCCGACAAGCGTTTCGACGGCATTCCGCTGATCCTCGAAACCCCGGACGAAGCGCGCTGGGCCGAGGAGATCGCCCGGCTGAAAGCATTCGCCACAGAATAAATCACCGGAAATTTACGACGGAGCGCAGAACAGGACGAAAACCTGCGACCAACCACCGCCCCTAAAACGGGTCTTTCAGACCCGATTCAGGCAATCCAGGATGATCGCCGCGCTTTCGCGCACCTCCTCTTCCGAGATCGTGAGGGGCGGTGAAATGCGGAACGCCGTGTCGCAGAACAGGAACCAGTCGCTCAAGATGCCCTCCTCCTTGAAAAGTTCCATGATGCGGTAAAGTTTTGCCGATTCGCCCAGCTCGACGGCCAGCAGCAGGCCGCTGCGGCGGATTTCCCGCACGGCGGGATGATCCTTCAGCAGCATTTCATACAACGCACCCTTCGTTTCGACCGTTTCGACCACCCGGTTGTCCACCAGGTAATTCAGCGCCGCGAGTCCCGCCGCACAGCAGACCGGATGACCTCCGAAAGTGGTGATGTGCCCCAGCACGGGGTTCTCCTGCAACGTATCCATCACCTCGTGGCGCGCGACGAACGCCCCGAGGGGCATGCCCCCGCCGAAGGCTTTGGCCAGGCAGACGATATCAGGCGTGACGCCGTATTTGAGCATGGCGAACAACTCGCCCGTACGGCCCATGCCGGTCTGTATCTCGTCGAAAATCAGCAGCGCGCCGACTTCGTCGCAGCGCCTGCGCAACGCTTCCAGATAACCCGGACGGGGCGGACGGACACCCGCTTCACCCTGCACCGGCTCGGCCAGCACACAGGCCGTGCGGTGCGTGATGCGCTCCAGTTCGGAAAAATCGTTGAACTCCACGGCCTGCACGTCGGGCAGCAGAGGCCGGAACGCCCCTTTCCACTCCTCGCCCTCGGGCGCGCCCATCATGCTCATCGCACCGTGCGTCGACCCGTGGTAGGCGCGGCGCATGGAGACGATCTCCGTACGCCGGGTAAAACGTTTCGCCAGTTTCAAAGCCCCCTCGACCGCCTCGGCGCCCGAGTTGACGAAATAGACGCTTCCGAGCGGCGCGGGCAGCAGCGACGCGATCCTGGCGGCATACTCCACCTGCGGCGTCTCGACCAGCTCGCCGTAGACCATCACATGCATGTAGCGCGCGGCCTGCTCCTGCACGGCGCGCACCACGGCCGGATTGCAATGCCCGACGTTGCTGACCGAAACCCCGGCCACCAGGTCGAAATAACGCTTGCCCCCGGGCGTATAGAAAAACGAGCCTTCGGCGCGCGCGACCTCCACCAGCATCGGCGACGGGGAGGTCTGGGCGACATGCGCCAGAAATTGTTTACGGAGAATCATACTATTATCCATTTATGCGGATTCGGGTCAAAGACGCCGAATCCTCCTATAAATCCAGAGTCATACCGCTGCGCTGCAAAATCGCTTCGGAGTCCTTCACGCTGCGCCGCATCCAGCGGCAGAGCGTTTCGGCCTGTTCGGCGTCGGACATCCGCCAGCCGCCGACCGTGAGGCGCATGCGTTCGGAGAGCGTGTAGATCAGGATCGCCGCCGAGGCCGAGACGTTCAGGCTCTCGACCATGCCACACATCGGGATGCGCAGGAATTCGTCGGCCGAGGCGATCACCTCGTCGGAAATCCCGGCGTGTTCCGTCCCGAAGACCAGCGCGAAAGGTCCCCGCCCGACATCGAATGTCTCGGGCGTCACATCCTCGCGGTGGGGCGTGGTGGCCACGATCCGGTAACCGGCACCTTTGAGGGCGGCAATGGCCTCGCCCGTCGAGGCGTGGCGGCACACGTCGACCCACTGGTGCGTGCCGCGCGCAATGTCGGGATTGGGTTCGAACGGGCAGAGCGTCTCCACGGTGTGCATTTCCTGCACGCCGAACGCCTCGCAATGGCGGATCAGCGCCGCGGCGTTCTGTCCGTGGTACATGTTCTCGGCCAGCACGGTCATGTAGCGCGTGCGCATGGAGACCGTCTTCCGCAAAACGGCATACCGTTCCGGTGTCATGAACCCGGCGAGGCAGGCGATGCGTTCGGCGTCGCGCGCGGCGTCAGGCCCGAAATCGAAATCCGGTCCCGGAGAGTCGTTATTTGCGGTATTTTTCATCTTCGTCGAGTATTTTCAGGTAGCTTTCGTACCGCGGCCAGGCGATTTCGCCCGCCTTCACGGCTTCGACCACCGCACAGCCCGGTTCGTGGGTGTGGGTGCAGTTGTAGAAACGGCAGCCGGGGGCCGCGCGCATCATTTCGGGAAAATAGTGCCACAGTTCCGCCTCGTCGATGTCGATCAGCCCGAAACCCTTGATGCCCGGCGTGTCGATCACCGCGCCGCCCCCGGCCAAGGGGTACATCGTCGAGAAGGTCGTCGTATGACGCCCCTTGTGGTGGCTTTCGGAGATTTCGCCCGTGCGGATGTCCAGCGAGGGGTCAATGGCCTGAATCAGCGTCGATTTCCCGACGCCCGAATTTCCCGAAACGAGGGTCGTGCGTCCCGTGAGCAGTTCTCGGACCTCCTCCACGCCCAGGCCCTTCCTGGCCGACACCTCCAGCACCCGGTAACCGGCCCCCTCGTAGACCGCGCGGAACTCCGCGACGGCCTCCGCATCCTGCAGGTCGATCTTCGACAGGAGGATCGTCACCGGGACCTTGTAGGCCTCGCAGGTCACCAGGAAACGGTCCACGAACTCCGTGGGCGTCTCGGGCGAACGCAGCGACGCCATCAACAGCGCCTGGTCGACGTTGGCGGCGATGATGTGCGATTCTTTCGAAAGGTTCGAAGCACGGCGGATCACGTAGTTGCGCCTCGGCAGGATGTCGGCGATCACGTAGTCGCCTCCCTCGTCGGCCTCGCACACCACCTCGTCGCCCACCACCACCGGGTTGGTCGAACGCACCCCTTTCAGGCGCAGCCGACCCCGGATGCGGCAACGCACCGTCGCGCCGTCGTGCAGCACGTCGTACCAGCTGCCCGTCGCCCGGACCACTGTGGCTGTAAACTTCCTATCCATCGGCCTCCGTTTTTTCCGTCTGCCGGGGAACCTGCCCGCCGACCCATTCCAGAAAAGGAAAAATGGATTCGGAGAGCCGCCGGACAAGCTTGTAGCTTTTCGACTGCTCGATCGTCTGCAGCCCCACGAGGCAATAGTCCTCGTTCAGCGTGTCGAAGGCCGAAAAAAGCACGCTCAGCACGAGCAGATACTTCAAAACCGATACCGCAATGCCCAGCAGCGTGTCGGCGATGCCCAATCCCGCAAAGTGAAAGACCTTGCGCACCAGCCTGCCGGCAATCGCCACGACGAGGATCACGGCGACGAGCACCGTGACGAAACCGCCCGCAGCGGCTACCTCGGCGTCGAGCCGCAGCCATCCGCCGACCTGCGCGCCGAAACGCGCGGCGAGCCAGATGCCCGCCACGATCCCCGCAAGGGAGCATATCTGCACGACAAAGCCCTGGCGCCATCCGTTCCAGACGGCCAGCACCAGCACGAGGCAGACGATTAAATCAAGCGTGTTCAATAAGCCGTTCAAATTATCACCGTAAAGATACGAATTTTAAAGAAACGGCCCAAAAAAAGCATACAACGAACGATTAGGCGCAATATATATAAATATAGGTATATCGTCCTAACGTATTACATCGCGCATGTTAACACTCAACGCATTACAGATGCTGCAAATGGTTTTTACGGTAAGATTAGTCCGCCCCGCCTCGATGCGGCTCAAGTTGGATCTTTCCATGTCACACCGGTAAGCCAGCTCCTGTACGGTCAGCTTACGCTCCTTCCTCAACTCCTTGATCCTCGTAGAGATATAAAGGATTTCATCCTGATAATTCATTCCCATTTCAAAAATTTGGACAAAAATTTTGTTGTGCAAATTTTTATATATATATTTGCACCATGCGTATCATATATGATACCATAAGAAAAGTGGGGCATACTGATAACAAATTGAAAACTACAGACAAACACATCTTCATTTCAACCATTTTTACTATGAAAAACAACAACTTGTTTAGGAAATTCTTGGCATTGTTCTTAACCGGAACCATGCTGGCCGGTGTCGGGTGTAAGGACTACGACGACGACATCGACGACATCAACAAAAAGATCGATGATCTAAATGCGAAAGTCGAACTGAAGGCCGATGCTTCCGCCCTTCAGACAATCTCCGACAAACTGAAGGATGTCGACTTTTCGAAATTCGTCACCGACGCCGAATTGAGCCAGGAACTGGCAGCCTACGTCAAGGACGCCGACCTCAAAAAGAAAGTCGGAGACCTCGGATTCCAGACCGTGACACAGGTACAGGAACTGATCAAAGGCCTTCAAAGCGAAGCGCAGGTGAAGAAACTGATCGAGGATCAGCTCAAAGCCGCTGACCTCTGGTCCAAAATCGGCGGCGAGGTCAAGAAAGGTATTCTCGAAGAGCTGGCCAAAAACAACGAACTGACCACTACCGTGAAGAATCAGGCTGTCGCAGCCGTTCTGGCCGCCATCACCAACGACCCGGCCGTGAAGGACATCAAGACCGCCATCACCAAGATCGCCGGCGAAGAGGCCTCCTCGTACATCGACGAATATATGGTCGTCAACAACAAAGCCTGGATCGAGAACGTGAACTCGGCAGCCGCCAAAGCGGTAGAGGACGCCAACTCTGCGTTGAGCCGGCAGATCGTCAGCCTCATCTCGACGCAAGGCTACCTGAAGAAGAGCGACCTGACTGCGGAACTCAATGCCTTCAAGCAGACCATCGCCCAACTTCAGGCCGATGTCGCTGCACTGATCAACCGCATCCAGTCGCTGGTAAACGTTCCCGGAACCATGGATGTCAGCTATGGCGAAACTTATACGATGATGGATTTCTACAAGGTCGGAGCTACCCCCATCGGCAACGGAATGGTCACGCTGACCTACCGTGTTACGCCTGCCTCGCTGGCCAAAGACCTCGTAGATGCCTATACTAACGAAAAAGCGACGTTCGCTATTGTCTCCGAGCAGATAAAAACCCGTGCCGCAACGGCAACTCCCGCAGCCACCATCACCGACGTTCAGTTTATCGAGGAGGGTAAGTTCGCCGTAACCGCCACCATGTCGGCGGAAGAGCTTGGTGAGCTTTATGAGAAAGAAGGAAAATGGATCACGCTGGCCCTTTCGATCGAGAACACCGTGAATCCCGGAACCGGCGCCGAGGATGAAACCGCCTCGGAGGTAAAGAACAACGTATTGTCGAACTTCGCCAACATCATGAAGCCCGACGAGGCTCAAGAGATCGAACTCGGTCTTTACACCAAGGATGAGGAGCCGGTCGCTTACGACTTCGCCACCATCGAAATGCCGTTCAACAAGCAGGCCGTCAGCAAGAAGACGCTGCTGGAGAATACGCAGCTGCTGGCCTCGCTCGACGGAGGCAAGACCCTGATGACGCTGGACAACGTCAACAAACTGCTTGGCTCGAAAATCAGCATCGGCGCTTACACTGTAACGCCCAAATACTATACCGACGCCAGCCAGTCGACCGAGATTACGGACAAAACCGCGATCGGCAAATTCATCCTGCGCGTCGACAACTCGAAACTCGTTTACGACACGAAGCTCGCTACGGTGGACTTCCGTGCAGCAGGCGTTTCCGGCGACGTAGGCAAGAACGTCGTATGCGCACACAAAATCGTGATCAACGTAGACGGGAAGGCCACGACGGCAACGATCGAGGAGCCGCAGACCTACATCATCACCAACCAGGCCGGCGCAACCTTCACCTTCAAGGAGACTCCCAAACCGCTGGCATGGAGCTATGCGTTCGTCAAGAACGGCATCGCCGCCCAGACCGCTACCCCGGAGATCTCCGATAACATCTTCGGCGAAATCGCTTTGGTAAACGACATCGACCTGCCGAAGGACGTCACCATCGAGGATATCATCACGCTGGGCAACCTCGACACGGACCGTTCGACGGTCAAGGTCGCCGGCAAAGAAGTCGACAACGATCTCGGCATCCGATTCACCGCATTCGCCAGCCAGATCGCCATGGGCGTGAAAGCCTCCGTTCAGGCAGATGCATACGAGTGGGGCAAGACCTATGACATCGAGTATGTCTATGTATACCAGAACGTCGACTACAAACTGAAGGGCCAGATCGCCTTCGGAGCCGCTCCGGCAGCAGTCAACTACACTGTCGACAACGCCATCGGCTACGAGACGAAGACCGTCAATAAGACGTGGAAGGATGTTTACGCAGCCAACAAGGCCGGATTCGCCAGCGAAACAGAGTTCGCCGAAGCTATCTTCGCAGCTACGACCGATCCCGCAACACCCGCAGGCGTAACGAAACTCTTCAACAAAGCAAATGAGAAGGGCACGGTGATCAATAACACCAACGGCACGGCAATGACCGTCACCGCATCGGCCCTGATGGGCGTGCTGAATGCCAAGGACATCACCGCGACGGGCGACAAGTTCGAGCAGAAAGCCGAATGGACGACCTGGTACGGCCAGAAGATTTCCGTAACGTTCAACTACAATGTCACGATCCCCGGCTTCGACCTGATATACAATGCCGGACACGTAACCGACATCGAAGGCGTCAAGACGACCGTAGTCGAAGGTCTGGTCAACGAAAAGACCAACCTCTGGGAGTGGCCCAACATCGCACTGCCGACCTACTTCGGCAAGGTAGATGCCGAGAAGTACGACTTTACGTTCGAAGTAACCTCCGTAGACGGCAAGCCTAACAAGAGTGACAAATACGCCACCGTCGACGACGACAAACTCGACTGGAGCGCAGCAAACTGCAGCTATGTCGACATCAAGGCCGTCGTTAAGATCAAGGAGACGAACATCCAGGTAGCTTCCCTGCCGCTGCGCGTGAAGATCCAGACTCCGATCAAGACGCTGGCACAGACCAAGGCTATCGAGGTCGCTTACAAGGCCAACGAGGCAACTACGGCCAATCTGTTCGAAAACCTCCAGTTGATCGACGCCGACGGCACGTCGTGGATCGTATACAACAAAGATACGAAGACTTGGGAAGCCGTTACGGTAGGCGAAGGCAAGACAGCCTACGACGTCTTCAAGGCAACGCCTGAAACAGCGAAAGAGACCGCCGGTATCGTATTCACGATGAAGTCGGCCAAGTATACCGATGGCAGCGATGCTTCCGCATATATCAACACCGAGAAGAATACGCTGACCTACAACAACAACAGCGCTACACTGCTGCAGGACATCATCATCAAAGTAACCCCGAGCTTCACCTACCAGTACGGCAAGGTCACGGGCGAGGAGATGACGATTACCATCAAACACTAAATTTCACACGCTTCGCGGTCCGGCACGGCAACCGGCTGTGCCGGCTCCGCAAAAGCGACCCTCTGCAGGGGGTGACACCCAAGGAGTTGTTTTTTAGTTAACAAGTTTCACATCCATCCCCTGCTTTTTGGCGGACCGAAGAGGCGCGGTCCGCCATTTTTTCGTACCTGCCAGCCCCGATGCCCGCCGGGCGTGAAACCGGACCCCGTTCCGGCTTTGCGCCCGGTGCGCATTTTCCCGCCGGAACACAAACGGCGCAGCGGCAAACACAGATAAGTTTGATTTTCAGCCCGGCTTGTATTATCTTTGCCGGAGATAAACCTCCGCTCGGATAGGCGAACCGGCAAAACCCAAGCTGCGCTTGGTTCTGCACACGGCTTGCACTATCTTTGCATCGGACAGCATTTAACCGGCTCTGCCATGAAAAGATACCTAACGATTCTCCTGCTGCTGACCGTCGTTGCGACGACAGTCAGCGCCCGCGAGGTCTTCCCGATCAACGAAGGGTGGCGCTTCTTCTTCAAATCGGAGAAAACCTCCGACAACGCCCGCCACGTAACCCTGCCCCACAGCTGGAACACCGATCCGCTGGCCCAGGGCTACTGGCTCGAAACCACGGGCAGTTACCAGAACGGCATGTATATCCCCGTCGAATGGGCCTCGAAACGCCTTTTCGTGAAATTCTACGGCGTACAGTCGGTCGCCGACCTCTTCGTCAACGGCTATCACGTCGGCACGCACCGCGGCGGCGCCACGGCCTTCACGTTCGAAATCACCGACAAAATCCGTTTCGGAAGCGACAACTCGATGCTCGTGGTGGTCAGCAACAGCAGCCGCAACGACGTGCTGCCCACCTCGACCGACATGAACCTCTACGGCGGCATCTACCGCGAGGCGGAACTGATCCTCACCGAGCGCACAGCCGTTTCGCCGCTCTACCTCGGGTCGGACGGCGTGCTCGTACACCCGCAGACGGTCGGCCCCGAAAAGGTCGAGGGCGAAATCGAGGTCCACATCACCTCGAAGGGGGACAACAGCTGCACGCTGAACGTCGACATCACCAGTCCGCGGGGAGAGCGGGTCTTCTCGAAACGCCAGAAGGCGCGCCTCGACGGCAAACCCGTCACCGTGGCCTTCTCGGTGGACAATCCGACGCTGTGGAGCCTGCGCGACCCGGCGCTCTACACCGTGACGGCCTCCATCGGCGAGGACAGCATCACCGACCGCGTCGCCGTCCGCACGGGCTTCCGCTCGATCGGCGCCAGCACGGCCGAAGGGCTGACGATCAACGGCGAACGCACGCCCGTACGCGGCGTCACGCTCTACCACGACAACGCCCTTTCGGGCGGCACGCTGGCTCCGGAGGATTACGACGCCGACCTGCGGATCATCCGCACGATGGGAGCCAACGCCCTGCGTTCGGCGGTCATGCCGCACGCGCAGTACCTCTACGACCGGTGCGACGAGCAGGGAATGCTCGTCTGGGTCGACGCCCCGCTGCACCGCTCGTCGTTCCTCGGCGACGTCTCCTATTTCGCCACGCCCGCCTTCGAGCAGAACGGGCTGGACCAGCTGCAGGAGATCGTCGCCCAGAACATCAACCACCCGTCGGTGGTGATGTGGGGCATCTTCTCGCGCCTCTGGATGCGCGGCGACGACGTGACGCCCTACATCCGGCGGCTGAACGAGGCGGCCCGCGCAATGGACCCCTCGCGTCCGACGGTCGCCTGCAGCGACCAGAACGGCGACATCAATTTCATCACCGACCTGATCGTCTGGCAGCAGGACGTCGGCTGGCGGCGCGGCTCGACCGACGACGTGATCGTATGGCGGGACCAGCTGCAAAAAAACTGGTCCCACCTGCGCTCGGGCGTCTGCTACGGCGGCAGCGGATTCCTCGGACACAAGAGCTACACGGCGCAGGCCGAGCCTCGTTCGAACTGGATGCCCGAGGAGAAACAGACCCGCTTCCACGAGGAGTACGCCAAAAACCTGCAAAGCGATTCGCTGTTCTGGGGCGTATGGATCGACAACATGTTCGACTACGGCTCCTCGCGCCGTCCCTACGGAATCAACGGCGCAGGGCTCGTGACGCTCAACCGCCGCGAGAACAAGGACGCCTACTACCTGTACAAGGCGATGTGGAACGACGCAGAGCCGACGCTGCATATCGTCGACAAGCGGCGGCAGCTGCGCGACCACGACATGCAGGCGTTCCGTGTCTACTCGTCGGCCGGGACACCGACGCTGATCGTCGGCGCAGACACGCTGGCGATGAGCGAATACGCCCCCTTCCAGTACCGGACCGATTCGGTGGCGGTACGGGGCAGGGTCGAGGTGAAAGCGGCGGCGGGGGATCTGCGCGACAGTGTGACTATCCTTGTCGGCAACGTCCTAAAACCGAAACGGACGCAGGTCCTTCGGCGAACAGCAGGTCCGCAAACGACAAATTAGGGACGAAAGGCATCCTCTCGGAGAAGACCTGGAAATAAGGCTCGGCGACGATCGCCGGGCCTTCCTTGCGCTTGGGGCGCAGGTCGAGGTCTCCGGGCGCCGCCTCGACATACGTCCGGGAGAGTTCGGGCATCGGCACTTTGGCCAGCGAGCACATCACTTCGAGCAGGCCCAGGTTGTAATCGGCGAGGAATTCCCACTCCCGGCGGTAGAAAGGCTCGAACCGCCCGGCGTAAAAATCGAAATAGGGCGACGATTTATAAGAGGCTACCAGCGCGCCCCAATGCTGGTGCTGCCAGCGTTTGGAGTAGTCGAGACGCACGTCGCACACCCTCTGGCGGGGACGGTTGGCATTGCGGACATGCACGGTCAGCTCCATCACGCCGTCCGAGGCCAGTATCCGCGCACGGTTGCGCTCGGAACGCTTCACGAAGTGCTCGCCGAGGTCCACGACGCAACCGCCGCGCAGGAGGTGCGTGAAATACTCCACCGAGGGAAGGTATGCGAGGGGAAGCACGGTCATGGCTCAATCCAATCCCCGTTTGTTCGAATCAGCTCCACCAACCGGTCGAGGGCCTCCTCCTGCGGAATGTTGCGCTCGACGACCGTCCGGCCCTTGTAGAGGGTGATGCGGCCCGGTCCGGCACCCACATAGCCGTAGTCGGCGTCGGCCATCTCGCCGGGACCGTTGACGATGCAGCCCATCACGCCGATCCGGAGGTTTTTCAGGTGCGACGTGCGGGCCTTGATGTCGGCGAGGGCCTTCTCGATGTCGTAAAGCGTGCGTCCGCACGAAGGGCAGGCGATGTACTCGGTGTGCGAGAAACGCACGCGCGCGGCCTGCAGAATCATCAGCTCAATGTCTCGAATCTCCGTTTCCGAGAAGCCCGGGGCATCGATCCAGATGCCGTCGGCCAGGCCGTCGAGCAGCAGAGGTCCCAGGTCGGCGGCGGCCTTCACGGCGAGCGTCTCCAGCGAACGCTCTTCGTAACGGCGTTTTACGACCACCGGTTCGTCGGGGATGTCGAGATTCAGGATCGCGGCGCGCAACTCGGCCGTCGGGTTGCCCGAAAGGGCTTCGAGCACCCGGAAACCCTCCAGCGGCTCGGTGTGCACGACGGGAACCGTCACCTTCGAACGGCGGCGGTATCCGGTCGGGAAGTAGCGTTCGGGATGCAGGACTTCGAATTCACCGGGACGTTCCGCGAAATGGTCGACGAGCAGCTGTGCCACGGGGATTTCGTTTTCGGGAGCCTCGGTCAGCGAAACGCGGATCGTGTCGCCGATGCCGTCGGCCATCAGCGCTCCGATACCCACGGCGCTCTTCACGCGCCCCTCGATGCCGTTTCCGGCCTCGGTAACGCCCAGATGAATCGGATAGTGCATCCCCTCGGCATCCATCGCCTCGACCAGCAGCCGGTAGGCGGCGACCATGACGCGCGTGTTCGACGACTTCATCGAGACCACCACCTGATCGAAATCGCATTCCCGGCACACCCGCAAAAACTCCATGGCCGAGACGACCATGCCTTGGGGCGTATCGCCCCATTCGTCGAAGACGCGTTTGGCGAGCGATCCGTGGTTGACGCCGATGCGCAGAGCGACGCCCCGCTCGCGGCACTGCGCGATCAGCGCCTGAAGATCGCCGCGGTCGAGGCGGTAATTTCCCGGATTGATACGCACCTTGTCCACATGCCTGGCGGCGATGGCCGCAACTTCGGGCACGAAGTGGATGTCGGCCACAACGGCTGTCCGGAAACCGTCGGCACGCAGCTGCCGGACGATGTTTCCCAGATTTTCACCCTCGCGGCGGCCCTGCGCCGTAAGGCGCACGATCTTTCCCCCGGCGCGGCCGATGCGTTCGATCTGGGCCACGCACGCAGCGGTGTCGTTGGTGTCGGTATTGGTCATCGACTGGCAGGCGACGGGATGCCCGCCGCCGATCGTAACCGGTCCGATGCGCACTTCGCACGCCGGACGGCGCATGAATTTCGAAAGATTCATCTGTTTCCTCGCTTTTGGAATCACAAAGATAATGCAAGCTGCGCGCCGCGCCAAATTTATTTGAGACCCGCCGGACCGTCACGCGGCCAAACCGTCAAAAAAGAGAGTAACGATTTGGAAATCTGCAAAAAAAGCATTACATTTCGGGACATCTCTAAAATGCGGGCATCATGAAAGAGAAACTATTGCTGGCGGCAGCCGCGCTGCTCGGATTCGCGACGGCATGCGATTCGACCAAACGGCAGACGGACATGTACGGGACCCCGTACAGCAACTACAAGATCAAGGGCAAGGTGACCGACAAGGCCGGACAGCCGATCAAGGACATCGAGGTCGACAGTTATGACGTCAGGCCCGTAACGACCGGGAGCGACGGTTCCTACGAACTTTCAGGACAAAACTTCGGCGGAGACCTCGAAATCACCTTCACCGACATCGACGGCCCGGCCAACGGCGGCGACTTCGCCGCAAAGACGGTCACAGTCGAATTCACCGAGGCCGACCGCACAGCCAAAGGAAAAGGCTGGGACAGAGGTTCCTTCGCCAAATCGGGCGTCGACATCACCCTCGAGGAGAAGGAGTAATTCCCCGCATCCCGACCATCGCGCCTCCCGGAACGAAAAACGCACCCCGGCAATGTTCAAACAAGTTTGGCATTGCGCTCGACTTTCACTATATTTACAGAACATAGGATGCGCCTCGGCAATGCTCAAACAAGTTTGGCATTGCGCTCGACTTTCACTATATTTGCCGGGTGGACACACTCGATAACGACATCAAATTCGTAGCGGGCGTCGGCGAGGCCCGTGCCAAGCTCCTCGAACGGGAGTTGGGCATCCGCACGCTGGGCGACATGCTCAGCCACTATCCCTTCCGCTATATCGACCGCACGCGCATCTACCGCATCTCGGAAATCACCGACGCCGCGGGCCTGTCCTACGTCCAGTTCCGCGCCCGTGTGACCGGCGTCGCCTATGCCGGTGCGGGGCGCAAACGCCGCTTCACGGCCTTCGTGCAGGACCCTACGGGGCAGGCCGAACTGGTGTGGTTCCAGGGTATCAAGTGGATCGAAAAACGCGTCGAGGTCGGACGCGAATACCTCGTCTTCGGCCGCCCGTCATTCTACCGCGGCGAGTTGTCGATCGCCCACCCCGAGCTGGAAACCATGGAGCAGGCCCTCTCTCGCAAAGCCGAGAGCGGCATGCAGGGCATCTACCCCTCGACCGAAAAACTGGGCAACGTCCTGGGCACGAAGGGCATGTACCAGATCATCTGCAACGCCTGGACGCTCGCGAAGGACCGCATCGCGGACCCGCTTCCCGAGGCCGTGCGCACCCGGTACGGGCTGATCGCACTGCGCGACGCCATCTATAACATCCACTTCCCGCAATCGCAGGAGGCCCTGCGGCAGGCGCAGTACCGCCTGAAGTTCGACGAACTGCTGGGCGTGCAGCTCAACATCCAGTCGCGCCGCACGGCGCGCCTCTCGAAAAGCAACGGCTTCCTCTTCTCGAAGGTCGGGGGCGTGTTCAACACCTTCTACACCGAAAAACTTCCTTTCCCGCTCACCGGGGCGCAGAAACGCGTCATCAAGGAGATCCGCCGCGACACCGTGACGGGGTTCCAGATGAACCGCCTGTTGCAGGGCGATGTCGGCAGCGGCAAGACCCTCGTGGCGCTGATGTCGATGCTGCTGGCCGTGGACAACGGCTTCCAGGCCTGCATGATGGCCCCGACGGAAATCCTCGCCCGCCAGCATTTTTCCACGATCAGCAGGATGCTCGAAGGGATGGATGTCAAGGTGGCTGTCCTGACCGGCGCCTCGAAAGCCAAAGAGCGCCGGGCTTCGCTCGAAGGCATCGCCTCGGGCGAAGTGGACATCCTCATCGGCACGCACGCGCTGATCGAGGACCGCGTGCAGTTCGCCAACCTGGGCTTCGTCGTCATCGACGAGCAGCACCGCTTCGGCGTCGAGCAGCGCGCGCGGCTCTGGACCAAGAACGAACAGCCGCCCCATATCCTCGTGATGACCGCCACGCCGATTCCCCGCACGCTGGCGATGACCCTCTACGGCGACCTCGACGTGTCAGTGATCGACGAACTGCCCCCGGGGCGCCGTCCGATCAAGACGTTTCATTACACGGATGCGGCGCGCCTGAAACTTTTCGGCTTCATGCGGCAGGAGATCGCCAAGGGCCGGCAGGTCTACGTCGTCTACCCGCTCATCAAGGAGTCGGAGGCGATGGACTACAAGGACCTCACCGACGGTTACGAGGCCATCTCGCGCGACTTTCCGCTCCCGCAGTACGTCACGGCGATCTGCCACGGCAAGATGAAGCCCGCCGACAAGGAGGAGTCGATGCGCCAGTTCAAGTCGGGCGAGGCCAACATCCTCGTGGCCACGTCGGTGATCGAAGTGGGCGTCGACGTGCCCAACGCGACGGTCATGGTCATCGAGTCGGCCGAGCGTTTCGGGCTTTCGCAGCTCCACCAGCTGCGCGGGCGCGTGGGCCGCGGCGGCGAACAGTCCTACTGCATCCTGATGTCGGGCGAAAAGCTCTCGCGCGAGTCGCGGGCGCGGCTCGAAGCGATGTGCGAGACCAACGACGGGTTCCGCCTGGCGGAACTCGACCTCAAGCTGCGGGGCGCAGGCGACATTAACGGCACATTGCAGAGCGGCATGGCATTTGATCTGAAAATCGCCAGCCCCACGGCGGACGTACAGATACTCACCGTCTCGCGCGAGGCGGCCACCGGAATACTCGCCGCGGACCCGGCGCTGGCGCACCCGCAGAACCGGGGTCTCGAAGCCCTGCGGCGGCGCTACTCGGGCCGCGAGGAGATCGATTTTTCACGCATTTCGTAATATTTCGTCCCAAAAACACGTTAACCCATTAAAATACTGTCCGATGAAACGGTTCCTACTCGCCATATTCCTGCTCGCCGCAGCCTCGCCCCTCGCCGCGCAGCTCTACCACCCGGGCGAACAGCTCTTCTACCGCGTGAGCTACAAAGCCAAGATGTTCCCCAATACGGAGGTCGGGGCCGTGGAGGTCAAGACCTCGGAAGACACGGTCGACGGCCAATCCTACTACAAGGTCGAAGGTGCAGGACGCACGCTGCCCACCTACCGCTGGTTCTTCAACCTGGAGGATGTCTACACCGTGTGGATCGACACCGCGTCGCTGCGCCCCGTGCGCTTCGTGAGCGACATTCGCGAAGGCGACTACACCTTCCAGAGTTACTACACCTACATCTGGCCCGACTCGACCATCCATACCCGCTGGCGGAGCCGCAAAAACCCCTTCAGCGAGAAGCAGATGTCGCTGACGGCGGAGAGCATGGACCCCATCGCGCTCTTCTTCAACTTGCGGTCGGCCGAGGCGGAGGATTTCCGCGTCGGTGAGCCGGCGACGCTTCAAATGGTCCTGCAGGACACCATCCGCCGCCTGCACTACCGCTACCTGGGGCGCGAGAACAAGAAGATCCGCAACATGGGCCGCTTCCGCACGCTCAAGTTCGAGTGCCAGCTGGGGACGACCGAGGGCTACTCGTTCACCGACGGCACGATCTTCACGATCTGGATTTCGGACGACGACAACAAAATCCCCCTCTACATCGAATCGCCGGTCAAGATCGGCAGCATCAACGCCTACATTTCGGGTTATAAGGGATTGAAATATCCGGTGACGAGCCTGATAAAATAATTTTTCGTATATTAGCGGGACAAAAGCGAACGTTTTCGTCAAGCAGAGCGCAGAGCCGAACGAAATTCGGGTCATGCCGAAGCGGGAAAACGAGGAAAGAAATTCAACTTTATGGAAAACAAACAGGGATACGATCCTTCGGAATTCGAAGACGACGACTACACCACCCCGCAGCCCGATGCGGGCAAATCCATCCGCGGCTACCGCATCGTCATCATCATCCTCTCGGTGATCCTGGTGGCGCTCTCGGTGCTCTACTTCAGCATCCACCGCCAGCAGATGCTCGACAACGAGCTGCTGCAGGCCGACCGCGACTCGATCCAGAACGACCTGGGACGGCTGATGACCGACTACGACGGACTCCGGATTTCGAACGACTCGATTTCGGCCGGGCTGAACTTCGAACGCGAACGCGCCGACTCGCTGATGACGCGCCTCAAGAAGGAGCGTTCGTGGAACCTCGCGAAGATCAAACAGTATGAAAAGGAGGTCGGCACGCTGCGTACGATCATGAAGGGTTACGTGAAGCAGATCGACTCGCTCAATACGCTCAACAAAAAGCTCATCAAGGAGAACGTCGGCTTCCGCAAGGAGATTTCGTCGGCCAAGCTGCGCGCCGACATGGCCGAGGAGAAAGCCGCCGAACTGGACAACAAGGTCAAGGTGGGTTCGGTGCTCCGCGCCCGCGACATCCGCCTCTCGGCGCTCAACGACCGCAGCAAGCCCGTTTCGCGGGTCAAGAACGCCGCACGCCTGCGCGTCGACTTCGTGCTCGCGGCCAACGAACTGGCCACGCCGGGCAACAAGGCCGTCTACGTGCGCATCACCTCGCCCGACGGCTACGTGCTGACCACCGAGGCGATGCCGACCTTCGAATTCGAGGGCGAACGGTTGAGCTATTCGGCCATGCGCGAGGTCGACTACCAGAACCAGGACCTCGAAGTGGGTATCTACTATAACTCGACGGGATTCGCGGCCGGAACCTACCAGATCCAGCTTTACTGCGAAGGCCGCCTGATCGGTCAGACGCAGGTGGTGATGAAATAACGTCGGTGCACACTTCTGTTTATAAGCCGGGCGACAGTCGTGTCGCCCGGCTTTTTCGTTCCCGAACCGCCTGCCGGACCATTCCGCTCCGCCGGAAGCGGGAAACTTCCGCCCGGGGATTCCGCCGCAAAACACCCTGCGCCCCGTATGCCCGGTCTTGAATATCCGACCCCGGAAATCCCGCTCCGGAACGGCGCAGCCCCGAGTGTCCGGCCCCGGAAATCCGGTCCGAAAAATCGCTCCCGAAATACCGCCCCTCCCCAACGCCCGCCCCGGAACCACTGCCACCGGAACAATCATACCCGGAGCCGCCGCACCTGCATAGCTGCCGCCAAACCTTCTCGCTCTCCCTCTCCCGAACTGCCGAACTGCTGCTTTCCACCTCCGCAGCCCAAAAATTTCCATACTCCGGAATACCCTCCTGCGGCCACAGCGAGCCGAAACACAAGCGTTTAGCCCTATTTTAAAGAAATTTATTTTCAGGCTGCGCCGAAAAACCTTTGGTCGATTCGGAGAAAGCGCCTATATTTGTCATACAAATAAGATTAATAAGGCGAATCCATAACGCACGATTTGGCCCGTTCCCCTATTTGCCGCAGCTACCGACTGAACCTTAAACACATACAGAATGAGAACAACACTACTACGAACAGCGACCCTCCTGGCCGGTTTTCTCTGGCTGGCGTTCGCAGCCGCAGCCCAGGAACGTTCGGTACAGGGAACCGTGTTCGACGCAGACGGGAAAACCCCGCTCGTCGGTGTGACGGTAATCGTCAGGGGCGCTCCCACCCGGGGAACCGTTTCCGGTGCGGACGGTAAGTACAGCATCCGCGCCAAAGAGGGCGAGGAGCTGACCTTCACCTACCTGGGCTACGAGCAGACAACGCAGCGTATCGGGGGAGGGAAGACCCGTCTCGACGTGACGATGCAGCCGAAAGCCGAGGCGATCGAAGGCATCGTGGTCACGGCGCTGGGTATGACCCGCGAACAGAAGGCGCTGGGATATGCCGTGTCGAAAGTGGACAACCAGGACCTGACGGCCGCCGTTTCGAACAACTGGCTCGACGCCCTTTCGGGCAAGGTGGCAGGCCTTAACTTCGACCACGCCTCGTCCGGTCCCGGCGGATCGCTGCGCGTCACGCTGCGCGGCGAATCGACCGTCAACATGGACAACAACACGGCGCTGTTCGTGATCGACGGCGTGCCCATGTCGAGCGGCATGACGGCCATGGGCGGGGCGGCGTACAACAACACCGACGCGGGGGTCGACTACGGCAACGGGGCCGCAGACCTCAATCCCGAGGACATCGACAACGTCTCGGTGCTCAAAGGCCCCGCAGCCACGGCCCTCTACGGGTCGCGCGCAGCGAACGGCGCCATCGTCATCACCACCAAGGCCGGCCGGTCGACCAAGGGACTCGGCATCACGTTCAGTTCGAACTTCTCGTTCGAGCGCGCCGGCTACTGGCCCGACTTCCAGGACGAATACGGCCCGGGCAACAACGGCGCGCGCACCTACTCGTTCTACACCGTGAAGGCCGAGCAGTCGACCACCGGCCAAGCCGCCTCGCGCACTTACAGCCGCTACACGTGGGGACCGCGCTACGAAGGGCAGAAATTCTACCAGTGGGCGTCGTACGACCCGCAGACGGGCATGTACACCCCGCTCGACTTCAGGCCGCGCGACTGGTACAAGGGTTTCTTCGAGACGGGCGCCACCTACAAGAATTCGGTTTCGATCTCGGGCAACAACGGCCGGGGCGGCTCGATCCGCGTTTCGTTCACCGACGTGCGCAACACCTGGATCGTCCCCAACACGGGCTACAAGACGCAGAGTTTCTCGGTCTCCTTCGCCCAGAAGCTCCGTTTCGTGGAGCTGGCCGGAAAAGTCAACTACTACCGCAAGGACAGCGACAACCTGCCGATGATCGGTTACAGCACCTCGTCGCCCACCTACACGCTGCTCTGGAGCCGCAACAACCTCGACATACGCTGGTACGAACAGGAATACCGGCAGACGTTCACCGGCGACCCGGCGACCCGCATCGTCTATCCGTACGCCCTGAACAACCTCTCGGACAACCCCTATTCGCAGGCCTACGAGCAGCTCAACACGATGGACCGCGACCGCGTCTACGGCAACGTCAGCGCCACGTTCGACATCTACAAGGGGCTGAAACTGATGCTCCGCACGGGACTCGACATGAACCGCGAGTTCCGCACGCGCCGCAAGCCCTTCGGCACGCTGTCGAACCTGAACGGCTACTACCGGCAGCAAAACGTCGAGAACACCGAGATGAACAACGACTTCCTGCTGACTTACGAACGCCCCCTGGGCAAGTTCCACGTCAACGCCAGCTTCGGCGGCAACAGCATGTACCAGCAGGCCCGCGTGGTGACCTCCACGGCCGAAGATCTGCTCACGGAAGGCGTCTACAACCTTTCGAACGCCAAATCGGGCGTGATCACCAAGAGTCAGCACACCCGCAAGATGGTCAACAGCCTCTACGGGCTGGTCCAGCTGAGCTACGACGACTGCCTGTTCCTCGACATCACGGGCCGCAACGACTGGTCGAGCGCCCTGGCGCCGGGCCACTGGTCGTTCTTCTACCCGTCGGTCAGCGCCAGCTGGGTGCTCACCGACACCAAGGCGCTGGGGCTGCGCGACCGCATGCCGTGGCTCTCGTTCCTCAAGCTGCGCGCCTCGTGGGCCAACGTGGGCAACGACACCAACGCCTTCGTCATCAACAATTACTATTCGGTAACCGATTTTTCGAGCGGCTACTTCCTGCCGACGACCTGGGCGCTCTACGACATGAAGCCCGAGAATGTCGAAAGCTGGGAATTCGGTCTCGAAGCCAAGTTCCTGCGCAACCGCATCACCCTCGACGCGGCGTTCTACAACAACACGACCACCGACCAGATCATCAACACCCCGGTGGATTACAGCACGGGCGTCGGCTCGAAATACATCAACGCGGGCGAAATCCGCAACCGCGGCGTCGAACTGGCCTCGCGCCTGCAGCCCGTGCGCACCAAGAACTTCAACTGGGACATCAACCTCACCTGGTCGAAAAACTGGAACAAGGTCATCAGCCTGGCCCCGGGCGTCGATTCGTGGGTGATCTCCTCGGGTGCCCGCGGACAGGTGATCGCCACCCCCGGCGGCACGCTCGGCGACCTCTACGGCTACGGCTACGCCAAAGCCCCCGAAGGCTCGTACATCCTCAACTCCGACGGATCGCGCGCCGACGTGTCGGGGCAGACCGTGATCGACGAATACGGATACCCGGTGCTTTCGACCGACGAGCGGATCAAGATGGGCAACGTCCAGCCCGACTGGCGCGCCGGCTTCTCGACCTCGCTCAAATACAAGGGCATCCGCCTGAGCGCCGCCTTCGCGGCACAGTGGGGCGGCATGGCCTACTCGCTGACCAACGCCCAGCTCTCGCGGCAGGGCAAGCTGACCAACACGCTCTACGGGCGTTATGGCGGCGTGCTGCACGAAGGCGTCGTAGCCCGCGGTCTCGATGCGCAGGGCAACATGGTCTACAACCCCAACACGACCGTCACCGAAAACGTCGTCACCTATTACCTCGACCGCGTCTATTCGATGAACAACGTCGAGACGAGCACCTTCGACACCTCCTACCTCAAACTGCGCGAACTGCGCCTGGAGTGGACCCTGCCAAAAAAATGGGTTGCCCGCACGCGTGTGCTGCAGGACGCCACGGTGGCCGTCTTCGGCACGAACCTCTTCTGCTGGACCAAATGGCCCTTCTACGATCCGGAAGTGGGTACGCTCAACGGCGCCAGCATCACGCGGGGTTTCGAAACGGCCTCCTACCCGATGACCCGGACCTACGGTTTCAACATCAAACTCAGCTTCTGATCCCATGAAAAAGTTACTTTCATACACCGCAGCCCTCCTCCTCGCCGCCGGCACGAGCTTCAGTTCGTGCACCGGGAACTTCGAGGAGTACAACACCAACGGCGAGAGTCCCGAATACGGCAACGTCGATCCGAGCACGCTGCTCGAACAGCTGATCTCGACGGGCGCCTACTACATCTACGAGCGTTCGTGGCGGGTCAACAACGAGCTGATGCAGTACACCGTCGATTGCAGCGCCAGCGGACGCCACCAGCTCTACGTCTTCCAGGCTGCGGATTTCGGCACGCCCTGGGACCGTTTCCAGCGCTACGCCGCCAACGCCCACCACATGATCGCGCTGGGCCGGAACTACGACGACCCCAACGCACAGGCCATCGCCATGACCCTGAAGGCGGTATTCGTGTCGCTCGTGGCGGACCTCTACGGCGACATCCCTTACCGGGAGGCCTACCGCATCGAAGACGACATCACCCAGCCGGCGATCGACCCGCAGTCGGAAGTGTATCCGGCGCTGATCGAAATGCTGCTCACGGCCAACGACCTCTACCGGACCGCCACCGACAGCAACGGCAACTACACCTACCCGCTGACCGTCCCGGGCAAGGACCTGCTCTACGGAGGCGACATCGCCGCCTGGCAGAAGCTGACCAACTCGCTTTGCCTGCGTCTGTGCATGCGCTTGAGCAACCGTCCCGAAGCGGGCACGGCGGCCGTCATGCAGCAGATCGTCGGCAACCCGGTGAAATACCCCGTCTTTACCTCCTACACCGACGACGCCAAGGTGAACTACACAGGCGTCTCGCCCTTCCGCAACCTGTTCGGCGACATGACCGACACCTCGTTCACGACTGCATCGCACAAATGCTCGGTCTTCTTCATCGACCAGCTGACCTCGACTTCCGACCCGCGCATGGCGCAGTGGGTGCGGATCGTCGGCTCGGACGACGTGCACGGCGTGGTGAGCGGCGTCGTCGAGCCGGACGGCACGGGAGCCAGCGTGATGAACCCCGCGGTGCTCAAGCAATACACGACCCCGGTCTGGTTCATGACCTCGTCGGAACTCTTCTTCATCCTGAGCGAAGCGGCCCACACGGGGATGATTCCCGGCGGAGAAGCCGCCGCCGAAGCGTATTACGAGCAGGCCGTCACCAACTCGATCCGGCAGTGGAATCCCTCGATCTCGGACGCCAACATCGACCGCTTCCTGCACGGCACGGGATCGAAGGCCGCCTACGACGGCACGCTGGAGCGGATCATTCAGCAAAAGTGGGTCTCGGTCTTCATGCAGGGTTTCGAAGCATGGTGCGACTACCGCCGCACGGGCTATCCGCAGCTGCCGATAGGTCCCGACGTGCAGAACGAGGGAGTCCTGCCCACACGCCTGGGCTACGGGCAGATGCTCATATCCACCAACGGCGACAATTACCGGAAGCAGGTGGCCCGGATGAAAGCGGCCTACCCGGTCGTCGGGCGGGGAACCGCCGGCGGCGACAACATGCTGACGCCCGTCTGGTGGAGCAAGCGCGCCCTGGAACTGGAAAACGGCGCAATGAACTAAAACCTTAAAAATTCAGCAAGATATGATCCGTCAGCTTTTCAACATACTCCGTCCGAAAGCGCTGCTCATCGTCGCGATGGCGGCCGCCGGATGCTCCGACGACAAGACCGCCGGCGGGGGCGAGATGACTTTCACGGGCGGCGACAACCTGTTCGAATGCCCCGCCGAAGGCGGCACGAAGGACTTTTCGTTCTTCTCCCGCGCGGGCCACTGGGAGATCGTCCCCGAAGATCCCGGAGCCTCGTGGATCGACGCATGGCCGGCTTACGGCGACGACAACGGCCGCACGACCCTCACCGTGGAGCCTGTCGGCGACGCCTACGGCCGCGAAATGACGCTCAACATCACGACGGCGAACGGCGTCGCGGGACAGATCCGCGTGAAACAGGCCGGGCTGTCCCCCGAAATCAAACTCAACCTCACGGGACAGCGCATCCGGGTCGACATCACGGGAACGCCCGTCACCGTCGGCGTCACGAGCAACGTGGCATGGGAGGCTGTCGTCGACGAGGGCGACACGTGGATTTCGCTCGGCGAGACGACCGAAACCTCGCAGCAGTTCCTATTCGCCGACAACACCGACCAGCCCAAACGCACGGGGCAGATCAGCTTCCGCATGGTCGGCGGCGACTTCAAGGTGTCGGTTCCCGTCGAGCAGATGGACGGCAACATCTCGTTCGAACGCGCCGAGAAGGTCTCCGTCGCCCGCCTGCTGGGCGAAGTGCAGCCCGACGCCGAAGGGCACTTCGAACTGGAGGAAAACTACGCCGTCGAGGGCTGGATCACCAGCGACTTCGAGCACGGAAACCTGCCCGACAGCGTACTTTATGTACAGGACGCCAGCGGCCGCGGCATCAAATTCGTCCTCAAGGACAAGAACGAGTTCCTGACGCCTTCCGCCGAACAGGCGGGATGGTACGCCCAGAACCGCAAGGTGGCCGTGCACATGTACGGCGCCGAATTCCGCAACGACGCCGAAGGCAACCTCTGCGTGATCGACTTCGCGGCCTCCTCGGTCAAACGCAGCACGGACGAAGCCCCCGCGGCTCCGGTTGCGGTGGCCCTGAACGACCTGGGCGACCTGGCGCAGTACGCCAACACGGTGGTCCGCATCGCTCCCGTGGAGTTCGTGACCCCCTACGGCGGCTACGCCCCGTACTACGAAAAGGAGAGCAACGACGTAGAGACCACCGAGGCGGAGTGGGCGAAGAACGTCAAGGCCGGCTACCGGGCCATCTTCCCCCACCACACGCTGGCCCCGCACCTCGTGCGCGACGCGAAGGGCAACGTTGCGAAGCTCTACTTCCAGCGCTCCTTCACGCAGATGTACGCCAGAAATCTCCCGGCGGGATCGGGTGCCCTGACGGCACTGGTCTCGAAATTCCGCGGCGAATACATCCTCCGGATCCGCAACACGGAGGACGACGCGCTCTCGGCCGACGCCGGAACCCGCTTCTCGACGACACTCCTGCAGGCCGGGCCGTGGCTCGCACAGGACGCCGTGCCGGCCTTCGCGGTGGGCAACACGGGCGACGACCGCAGTTCGGTGGTCTTCTCGGTCTACGACGACAGCAACAATTTCGACGTTTTCCCGAGCAGTTCGGGCGCCATCGCCTCCTACTGGCTCACCACCGACGTGCGCCGCCGGCACGACATCCCGTTCGCCGACGAGGCCGAGCACTATTACAGCCTCAACGCCAAACTGTGGTGGAACGTGACGACGCACCATTCGCTGGTGTCCAGCAACGACGAGGTCGGCGAAGCGTTCGTCATCCGCACCAACACGCTGCGCAACGCCACGGGCGCGCTCTACCTCTACCTCACGGGCACCAGTTCGAAGGGCGGCCCGGGCAAGATGAAGATCCAGTGGAGCGACACGACGGAGGACGACCTGACGAAGGTGAAGTTCGAGGAGATCGGAACCTACGACGCCCCGTGCATCAACTTCACGCCCTACCTCTACCCGTACAGCTTCCGCCTGCCCGACGCCATGCGCGGCAAGCGGCAGGTGACGATCCTCGTACGCTGCGCCGCCGAGACCAACGCCCAGCACAACAACGCACTGGTCGCCGCTACCGGCACGACGCGCCTGGGACACATCGGAATCGTGGAAATCAAATAACCGAAAGCCATGAAACAACTGCTATACAGACTGCTTGCCGCCGCTGCACTGGCCGGCGGACCACTGCTCGCCGGATGCTCCGATTCGGACGAACCGCAGCAGGAGACCCCGCGCGAGGACCACTTCGTCATCGCGCTGGTGGACGACGCCTACCAACTCGACTACGAAGGCGAAATGACCCTCCGGGTGCTGCAATTCGCCGAGGGCGACGCGCTCGCCCTGACGCCGGGCGAACGGGGCGAATCGGCCGAACAAACCCTCCTGCCGATCAGCGGATTCACGCCCACCGACGTCACGTTCCGCATCCCGAAGGAGGTCACCACCGGCCGCTGGAGCCTCTGGTGCATGCGCGGCGCGCAGACCCAGTTCCTCGGCACGACGACGCTCGACGTCGACATCTTCCGTCTGGTGCGCAACGTGCGGCTCGAAGCCGCCTACGCCGTGGACCGCGGCGAGATCGTGACCATCCCGGGCGAAGGCTTCACCGGAGAGGATAAGATCCGGTTCGCTGCCGAAGGCCAGGCCGGTGCGGAGGCGGCCGTCATCGGCGCCGATGCGGCGGGTATCACCATCCAGCTCCCGGCGTCGCTCACCTCGGGAAATCGGGAGGTGTGGATCGAGCGCGGCGCAGACCGGCAGCTGCTCGGCGCGACCGCCGTCACGGTCTCGGCCTTCGAGCGCATCGATCCCGCGACGCTTCCCGAAGGGACGAACCTCTACGGCCGCGTCTACTCGGGCGGCGAAGCGCTGGAAGGCGTCCCCGTCTCGGACGGACTCAACGTGGTGACGAGCGACGCGCAAGGCGTCTGGTCGATGGTTTCGGACCGCGCTTCGGACGTGGTGTTCGTCACCCTGCCCCGGGGCTACGAGGCCGCCGCGGACGGACCCGTCCCGCAGTTCTACCACCTGCTCGACGCCGGCCGCGACCGCTACGACTTCGCGCTGACGGCAACCGGCACGGACGAATACGTGCTGCTGGCCACGGCCGACATCCAGATCGACAACTCCAGCCGCCTGATGGTTCCGCAGTCGTCGCTCACGAGCTGCCGCAACTCGTTCGTCACCGACTTCGCGAAAACCGTCGCCGAACTCGGCGGCCGCAGGGTCTACGGGCTGTCTGTCGGCGACATGATCTTCGACAAAAACATGTACCTCTACGGCTTCGGGTTCCCGGAATACCGCTCGCTGATCGGCGAATTCGGCATCCCCTTCTTCCACGCCGTCGGCAATCACGACTACGACCGTTACGTCTCCGGGGACCACGCGACCAAGGAGGCCTACCGCCGCCACCTCGGGCCGACCTCGTATTCGGTCAACCTGGGCGAGGTCCACTGCATCGCGCTGGACAACGTCCGCATCGACAACAACGGCGCGACGCAGGGCGTCTTCGGCGACGGATTCTACGCCGTGGAACTTTCGGACCGCCAGCTGCAATGGCTCGAAGCCGACCTGAAGACCGTGGCGGACAAATCCGCGCCGCTGATGATCTGGCTCCACGTGCCGCTCACGGCCTGCCGGCAGCTCACCCCGACGCTCAACTCCGGATTCCGCAGCGCCCAGGCCCTCGTGGACCGCCTGGAGGGCTTCACCGACGTGCTGGTCCTCTCGGGCCACTGGCACAACAACCACACGGGCACCGTCCCCGGCAACACCGCCATCCGCGAGCACAACCTCGGTTCGGTCTGCGGGTCGCTCTGGTACAACGTCAAGGGCTTCAACGGCGGCATGGAATACGGTTCGGCAACCGACGGCACGCCCCTGGGCTACGGCATCTACGAGATCAGCGGCCACAAAATCCGCTGGAGCTACAAGGCCAGCGAACTCCCTGCCGACCGGACCTTCACGGCCTACGACATGAACAAGCAGCCCTACAAGGACAAGAGCGTCGCCAACGAGATACTGGTCAACGTCTGGGGCGGCTGGGACGACGGCTGGAATGTCGAGATACTCGAGGACAACGAGCCGCTCCCGGTGACGCGCCAGATGCGCAAGGACCCCAACTACCTGACCTACGTCGAGACGGTCTACAAGCCCTCGGGCGACGACATGTCGAAGAGCGCCGCGAGCGCCCAGACCACGCCGCACATGTTCTCGGCCGTGACGTCGGCCGCGGACTCGCCGGTTCTGATACGGGTTACGGATCATTTCGGAAAAACCACCACCCAACATTTGCGCGAGTAATTTTTTGGGTGTGCACCGAATAATTCGTAATTTTATCAGATAAATCTGAAAAAACAGAAAACTATGCTTGGTACACTGAAAATCAACAAACCCCACACGACGCTGGTAGACCAGGTCGAGGAGAGCCTCATCGAGTATTTCAAGGAGCAGGGCCTTCGCCCGGGCAGCAGCATTCCGCCCGAGGCCGAACTGGCCAACGCCCTGGGCGTGGCGCGCACGGTGCTGCGCGAAGCCCTGAGCCGCTTCAAGATGACCGGCATGATCGAGTCCCGCACCAAGCGGGGCATGATCCTCGCCGAGCCTTCGATCCTCGGCGGCATGAAGCGCTGCGTCAACCCGCTGCTGATGAACAAGGACACGGTGCTGGACATCCTCGAATTCCGCATCGCGCTCGAAATCGGCATCAGCGGCTACATCTTCGCCAACATCACCCCCGAGGACATCCGCGAGCTGGAGCAGATCGTCGAGATGGGCGAGATTATCGGTGTCAACCGCTATACCCCGATGAGCGAGGTGCACTTCCACGCCAAACTCTACGAAATCACGGGCAACGACATCATCTCGGAGTTCCAGAAGGTGATCCATCCGGTGATGGATTTCGTGAAGGACAACTTCCGCGACTTCTTCGAGCCTATCGAGAAGGAACTGGCCGAAAGCGGCGAACTGGTAACTCACAAACACCTGCTGGAGTACATCCAGCGCGGCGACGAAGCCGGTTACCGCAAAGCCATCGCCGACCACCTGAAACTCTATACGATCTACCTGAACAAAAACCGGAAACCCAGAAAATAAACCCGAAAAACGTGCTGAAACGAGTTATCATACCCCTTGCCCTGCTCCTTGCAGCGGCCACAGCCCCCGTCCGCGGCGCTGAAACCACGACGCAGCTGACGCGCACCGACGCCATCGTCTGGGACGACGCCCTGCGCCTCCCCGCCCCGAACGATTCGACGGCCCACCGCGGTCTCGCCGGCGTCTTCGCCGGAAAGGCCGGCGGCAGGCTGGTGGTCGCCGGCGGCGTCAATTTCCCCGGCGCAATGCCGTGGGAAGGCGGCGAAAAGCGCTGGTACGGCGACGTCTACCTCTACGACGAAACCGACGGGTGGAAGACGTTCCCCGGCGCCCTGCCGCATCCGGCGGCCTACGGCGTCTCGGTGACGCTTCCGCAGGGGGTGCTCTGCATCGGCGGCTGCGACGCCTCGCGCTGCATGGACGAGGTGTTCCTGCTCACGGTGGAGAACGGTGCGCCCCGCATCACGGAGTGGCCGCCGCTCCCGGCTCCGCTGGCCAATGCCGCGGGATGCCTCGCCGGCGGCAAGGTCTACGTCGCAGGCGGCAGCGAGTCGATGACGCCCGCAAAGGCCACGAAGCGCTTCTTCACGCTCGACCCGGCGGCTCCCGCAGCCGGATGGCGCGAACTGCCCGCATGGCCCGGCCCGGCGCGCGGCTACGCCGTCGCCGCGGGGCAGAGCGACGGAATGGATAACTGTTTCTACCTCTTCAGCGGCCGCGACTACGACGGCGACGCACCGTGGACCATCCACCGCGACGCCTACCGCTACAACCCGCGGCTCCGGACATGGACGGCCCTCGAAGGCGACTTCCCCGTCATGGCGGGCACGGCCGCGCCGTTCGGCACCAACCACATCCTCTTCTTCGGCGGCAAGTCGCACGACGAAACCGTCTCGGACAACGCCCTGCGGCTCTACCACACCGTGACGGGCACGATGACCGAAACCGATGTCGACAAATCGTCCTTCATCCTGCCCGTGACGACCGCCGTGGTGAGCGACGGACGCGACATCACCATCGCCAGCGGCGAAACCGCACCCGGCATCCGCACCCCGGTGATCCTGCGCGGACACATCGACGACGACCTGCACCGCATGGGGTGGCTCGACATCCTCGTGATCGTACTCTATTTCCTCTCGCTGGCGTGGATCGGCTGGTATTTCTCGAAAAACCAGAAATCGACGGGCGACTACTTCAAGGGCGGCGGGCGCATCCCGTGGTTCATCGTGGGTTTGAGCATCTTCGGCACGAGCCTCTCGGCCATCACCTTCATGGCCATCCCGGCCAAGGCGTTCGCCACGGACTGGAGCTACCTGCTCTTCAACGCGGGCATCATCCTCGTCGTGCCGCTGATCACCGCAGTCTTCATCCCCTTCTTCCGGCGGCTGAACGTCACCACGGCCTACGAATACCTCGAACTGCGCTTCAACGCCCTGATCCGCGTCGTCTGCAGTGTCTCGTTCATCATTTTCCAGATCGGCCGCATGGCCGTCGTCCTGCTGCTGCCCTCAATCGCGCTGAACATCGTGACGGGCATCGACATCTTCCTCTGTATCGGCATGATGGGCGTTTTGAGCCTCGCCTATACGCTCATGGGCGGCATCGAGGCCGTGGTCTGGACCGAAGCCGTGCAGGTGGTCGTACTGCTGGGCGCCGCCGTGGCGGTCGTCTGCTCCATCGCCTTCCAGCTGCCCGAAGGCTTCCGGACGATCTTCACCGCCGCAGGCGACGCCGGGAAATTCAGCCTCGGAGAGTCGTTCTTCGACCTGCGCCAGCCGACGATCTGGACGGTGCTCATCGCCACCGTCTTCACCAACATCACCACCTACGGCACGGACCAGACCATCGTGCAGCGCTACCTCACGACCGACTCCGAGAAAGCCGCCCGCAAGGGTGTCTACACCAACGCCGCGCTGACGGTCCCCGCCAGCCTGCTGTTCTTCCTGCTCGGCACGGCGCTGTGGGCCTTCTACAAATTCCATCCGCAGGAGCTGAGCATGTCGATCGCCGACTCCGACGCCATCCTGCCGTGGTACATGAGCACCGCACTGCCGCGCGGCGTGCTGGGACTGGTCATCGCGGGGCTCTTCGCCGCGGCGATGTCTACATTGAGCAGCAGCATGAACTCCGCCGCCACGGCCTTCGTGACGGACATCTACCGCAAGGTGCGCCCCGACCGCGACGAACGGCACATGCTCTCGGCCGCCCGCTGGGCGACCTTCGTGCTGGGCATGGTGGGCATCCTGTTCGCCGTGGTGATGGCCTCGTGGGACATCAAGTCGCTGTGGGACGAGTTCTCGAAGTTCCTCGGCATCCTGCTGGGCGGACTGGGCGGACTGTTCCTGCTGGGACTTGCGACACGCCGCGCCAACGCCACGGGCGCCCTCTGCGGACTCGCCGGCAGCATCGTCGTCCAGACGCTCGTCACCCAGCACCAATGGGTCAACCTGCTGCTCTACTCGACCACGGGCTTCATCGCCTGCTTCGCGATCGGCTACGTCGTGAGCCTCGCCACCGGCGGCAGCGATCCCAGACACACGGATAACCTGACAATTTATAAAACCAAAAACGAACTGTAACAATGGTTAACAAGCAAAAACTGGAGGGCCTGATCGCCGCTCCCTTCACCCCGATGACAGCCGACGGCGCACTCAACCTCGCAGCGGTCGAACCCTATGCCGACCTGCTGGCGGCCAGCGGCGTGAAAGGGGTCTTCATCTGCGGTACGACGGGCGAATCGGCGTCGCTGACCACCGACGAACGCCGGGCGGTCGCCGAAGCATGGGTCGCAGCCGCGGCGGGACGCCTGAAGGTGATCGTGCACGTGGGTTCCAACTGCGCCGCCGACGCCATCGCCCTGGCGCAGCACGCCGAGCGTTCGGGCGCCGACGCCATCGGCGCCATGGCCCCCTATTTCTTCAAGCCCCAGACGGCCGCGGAGCTGGTCGCGTGGTTCACGCCCATCGCCAACAGCAACTCGCTGCCCTTCTACTACTACAACATGCCCTCGATGTCGGGCGTGTCGGTCTCCGTGCCGAAGTTCCTCGCCTTGGGCGGCAAGGCCATGCCGACGCTCGCGGGGGTGAAGTTCACGCACAACAACCTGATGGAGATGTCCCAATGCCTGATGCTCGACGGGGGCCGTTACGAAGTGCTCCACGGTTACGACGAAATCCTGCTTTGCGGGCTTTCGCTCGGCGCCACGGCCGCCGTGGGCAGCACCTACAACTATGCCGCGAAGGTCTACAACCGCCTGCTCGACGCCTTCCGCGCCGGGGACATCGCGGCTGCGGCCAAACTGCAACAGTACTCGGTGAAGATCGTCGAGGTGATTATCCGCCACGGCGGCGGAGTCCGCGGCGGCAAGGCCATCATGCGCCTCGTGGGCGTGGACTGCGGTTCGTGCCGCCTGCCGCTGGCCCCCTTCACCGAAGCCGAATACGCCTGCCTGAAAGCCGAACTGGAAGCCATCGACTTTTTCAATCGCATAAAATAACCCCGAAGCCATGCGCACGCTCCTGCTGATCGCCTGCTCCTTCCTGGCCGCCCTCGGCTGCCAGGCCCAGAACCCCGCCTCAACCGTCGTCTACCAAAACGGCGACTACGGTTACGCCTGTTTCCGCATCCCGGCGCTTGTCCGCGCCGCCGACGGCTCGCTGCTGGCCTTCGCCGAAGCGCGACGCGACGGCACGGCCGACCGGGGCGACATCGACCTGGTCGTGCGCCGTTCGGCGGACGAGGGCCGCACGTGGGGCGAAATGACCGTCGTGTGGGACGACGCGGGCAACACCTGCGGCAACCCCGCGCCGGTGCTCGTCCGCGAAACCGGGCGCATCGTCCTGCTGGCCTGCTGGAACAGCGGTCCCGACCACGAACGCGACATCGAGGCGGGCAAGGCCGCCAATACCCGCCGCGTCTTCTCGCTCCACTCCGACGACCACGGAGTGACATGGAGCGAACCCGTGGAGATCACCTCCGCGGTGAAGCGCCCCGAATGGACCTGGTATGCCACCGGACCGTGCCACGCCATCCAGAAAACCCGCGGGCCGCACAAGGGCCGACTCGTCGTCCCGGCCAACCACAAATGGGTGACCCCCGAGGGGCGGATCGCCTCGAACTCCCACCTTCTCTACTCCGACGACCGGGGCGCGACGTGGCAGATCGGCGCCGTTTCGCAGCCCGGGGGCAACGAAAGCTCGGTCACGGAACTTTCCAACGGCGACCTGATGCTCAACATGCGCCATTACGACCGCGGGGACTCGCTGCGCCTCTGCGCGGTGAGCCGCGACGGCGGAGCGACGTGGAGCCGCACGTGGGAGGAGAGCCAGCTCGTCGAGCCGCGCTGCCAGGGAAGCATCCTCAACTATGCGCCGCAGGGCGGCAAATCCTCTCGCACTCTGCTCTTTTCGAATCCCCGCTCGCTCAAGCGCGAAAACATGTCGATCGGCGTCAGCCGCGACAACGGACGCACGTGGAACCGCTTCGTGACGGTCTTCAAGGGCCGCGCGGCCTACTCCGACCTGGTGTGCCTGCCCGACGGTTCGGTCGGCATCCTCTATGAGAACGGCGATCCCGGGGGCAAGGAGGAACTCTACCGCCGCATCTCCTTCGAGACCGTATCGCCCGTACGCCTCTTCGACTAAATCCCGAAAACCTTAAAATTTACCGATATGAAACGTTTTTTCCTGCTACCTCTCTGCATCGCCGCGCTGAGCGCCTGCTCGGACGACGAGACGGCGGAACAGAAGCCCGCCGTGATCGGCGACGTGCAGTTCGCCGCGGCGATCGACCCCGCCGAGGCCGGAACCCGCGTCGTCGAGCAAGGTCCCGTCACCAGCTGGGAAACCGGCGACCGCATCGGCATCACGGCGATGATCGACGGCACGCCCCACGTCGAGAACATTCCCTATACGCTCTCCGACGCCACGACGTTCAGCATGCTGACGCCCGTCGCCGAGGCCATCCGCTGGAACGAGTCTATCACCGGGCGGCGTACCTTCTTCGCCTACTATCCCTACGACCAGACCAACGCCGGGGGCCTCTTGAACCGTGCCGTCGTGCGTTTCTCGGTCCCGGCCGAACAGCACGTCGCCGAAGGCGCGAACACCACCCTGCCGTTCCTGATCGGCGAGGCTTCGACCTCGGCCTCACAGCAGCAGCCCGTGGCGCTGCGCTTCCGGAACTTCGCCCCGGTGCTGGAGCTGCGCTTCGAACCTCTCGAGGAGACCTCGATCGCAACCATCGAAGTCGCTCCCGCCGAAGGTTCCGCGCTGACGGGCTGGATGGCCGGCGAAGGCACGACCGACAACCTCGGCAACGTGACCCTCACCGAACAGTCCGACCGCCTGACCGTCGTCTGCGACGGCGACGGCCTGCCGCTGGACAAGGCGCGTTCGGTGCGCATCCCGCTGGGACGCTTCATCACCGGAACGGGCGGTCTTTCGCTCAGGACCGTGACCACCGACGAGCGGGTTTTCAGCGAAACCCTCTTCGCCGGGGAGCCTTTCACCTCCTACGTCACCGACGACAAGGGGGCTTTCGCCGCGGCCAAATACATCCCGCACACGATGGAGATGGAGGTCATCTCCGACGAGACCCGCGAGGTTTATTTCGAGGACGATTTCGCGTGGATCACTTCTTCCGGCCGCTGGGACAACCTCACGGGCGGCGGATGGCCCACGGTGACGGCCGCAACCTCGGCAACGGGCAAGGCCAACTACTTCACGCTGGACCTGCTCGACGACTTTGCAACAATCGGCTACTCCACGCTGGGTACGCGCACCGACGTACAGGCCCGCTACGAGGGTTACGTCTGCCTCGGCATTTCGTCGCGCCGCGCGGCGCTCGTCACCCCGGCGCTCGCGGAAATCGGAGCGGAACCCGTCGATCTGCTCGTCTCGTTCTACGGCGCGAACTACGCCACGGCGACGATGACGCCCGACACCAAGCCGCTGGTGATTTCCGTCGACGGACCCGGCATGATCGGCGACACCGACGCCGCCGGGACCGAGGTGACGCTTACGAACAGCTTCCGCTGGCGGAAGTACTGGATCATCGTCAAGGGCGCCACGTCCGAAACCCGCATCGTCTTCGGCACGGCCGACGCAACGGCCGGCGCCCGCATCCTGATCGACAACATCCTGATCGGCAAAGCCGTGAAAGGCGCCGTGGCCGGATCGCGCGACGTACCTTCGACCGTCGAGCCGGAAATCCGCCTGCCCGACGGCAACCGGACCGACATCGCCAACCTCGCAGGCGCCGAAGCGTCGCTGATCATCCAGGCCACGACCTCGTGGTCGGCAGCCTGCGAAGCAGACTGGCTCACCGTTTCGCCCCCGAGCGAGGGCCTCGGAACGGGCATCGCATACGGGCTCACGTTCCGCGCCCTCACGCAGAACCTCACCGGCCAGCCCCGCACGGCGACGGTCACCGTTTCGTCCGGCGACCAGACCCTCGCGACGCTCACCGTCACGCAGACCCACGAAATCCCCGAGGTGGTCTATTTCGAGGACGACTTCTCCTGGACCGCAGGCAGCGGCTCGTCGGGCGGGATTTTCACCGGATTTCCCAACGTCGCCCCCGGAACGACCCTCGGAACCAACGGCACGATCATCGGCAGCTGGCCCGCCGACTGGAAAGCACGGGGCTACTCGGGAGAGCGGACCTATGCGAAGAACGGCTGTCTGACGCTGGGCATCGCAGGCAACCCGGGCAATCTGACCATGCCTGCGCTCGACGCGATCGGCGACACGCCGACGGAGATCGTCGTGGAGTTCGACATCCTGGAGTACAAGCACGCCAGCGAGAAGGGCAAGACCATCTTTTCGGTCGTCGGCGCCGGCCAGATCGTCTCGCTGACGGGCAACTATACCGGAGTGGCCAACGACGACTACACGTCGCCGAGCGCCGACAGGCAGAGCTACAACTTCTACTGCGGCGATTACACCGACTGGGCCGCAGGCGCGTTGTGGCACCACATCGTCGTAACCGTCACGGGAGCGACCCGCGACACCCGGCTGACGCTGGCCGGCGAAGGGGCCAACTGCCGCTTCTGGATCGACAATTTCAAGGTGTCGCAGAAAAAGTGATTCCGGCACATGCCAGACAAGGGGAGGCGGCTCGCAATGAGCCGCCTCCCCTTGTCTACCGTAAAACCCGCCGGATCAGCGGATGCCGCATTTCCTGAATATCTTCAGCAGTTCGGGCTGGAGATTCTGCGCCCAGCGCCAGTAACCCAGGTCCGAAGGATGCGTACCGTCGGCCGAAGTCACGTGGTCGGTACCCGTGAGGTCCGCCTTGTCGACGAAATAAACGTTGTCGAAGCGCTTCACCGCCTCGGCCATCTGCCTGCGGGCCATCGCACGCTTGTCCTCTTCGATTTTGCGGGAACGGAGATCGAAATTGCCGCTCTCGCGGTAGATCGTCTGCACGAAGATCAGCGGCGTCGAAGGCAGTTTCGCACGGATGCGTTCGATGAAGGGAATCAGCCGCTCCTCGATCATCTTCGCGTCGGGATTCGAAAAGGCGTCGAAAACCATCGCGTCGGCATCCTTCACGTCGCCGAGGTAGTCGGCGAAATAAGGTTGCAGCTTGCAGTTGCCGCTGCACGCGATGCTGCAAAAGTAAAGGCCCGTGTTGCGGCCGATCTGCATCGGGTAGCTCATGCCCGCGCGGCTGGTGCTGACGCCGTGCGTGAAACTCGACCCGAAGATCACGATCTTATGCCGGAAGGGATTCTCCATCGGTGTGATCGTCGCCCCCTCGTCCACCCCGACGCGGAGCGACGTCAGTTCGTTGTAGTTGGGCAGGTAGAGCAGGCACTCCTTCTCCGAGGAGTCCATGTTGCCGATCATCGTATAGGCTTCGCCGCGCTTCTTCGGGGCGCGCGAGGCGGCGTAAAGCCACTCGCCGTCCTTGCGGATGTAGAGGTCGAAACCCTCCGAAGCGACCCGCGGGGTGCTCGACCCCGTATAGACGAACGGGGTGTACTGCGGCTCAAGGTCGATGCGCGTGGAATTGGTTTTGAAGACCAGCGCGAGGCCCGCCGAACAGCGCACCTGCTGGTTCTCGCTCTTGGTGAAGCCCTTGTAGGCCACCGTGTCGATCCGGTGGTAGGGATGCGGCGTCGGCAGGGCCTTGCCGATGAGGTTCAACTCGGTGGCGTCCACGAACCGCATCTGCGCGGCCGCAGCCCAGACCGTCAGCAGCGCGACGGCCAGAAGGAATAAACGTTTCATTGCTCTGAATTTAAAGTTGTCGGTTTTCAAAAAGGGCGAAGTTCTTGAAAACTTCGCCCTTGCGGCACAAACGGTAACGGCTACCTGGCAGCTTCCTGCCAGATCAGCGCCGAGGCGCCGAGGATGGCGGCGTTCTTGCCCTGAATACCGCTGGGAAGCAGCTTTACCTTGTTCTTGAAGACGAAGAGCATGTTCTCCTCCATATACCACTGCGTCGGTTCGAAGATCAGCTTGCCGGCCTTCGAAAGTCCGCCGAAGAGGAAAATGGCCTGGGGCGAGGTCACCGTCACCACGTCGGCCAGCGCACGGCCCAGTATTTCGCCCGTATAGCGGAAGGCCTCCAGCGCGATGGGGTCGCCCTGCTCGGCGGCGGCCGAGATCATCGAGGCGTCGAAGTCGTCGAACGCGATGCTGCGCAGCTTGCTGGGGGCGTTCATCTTCGCCATCAGCTCGAACGCCGTGCGCTTGATGCCCGTCGCCGAGACGTAGGCCTCCAGACAGCCCTTGCGGCCGCAGCCGCACTCGCGGCCGTTGCGCTCGACGATCACGTGCCCGAACTCGCCGGCGAAGCCGTCGTGGCCGTAGATCATCTCGCCGTTGGCGACGAATCCCGAACCGAGCCCCGTGCCGAGGGT
The DNA here is from genome assembly GCF_042852885.1 of Alistipes sp. i18-0019-D1. Taxonomy (NCBI): domain Bacteria; kingdom Pseudomonadati; phylum Bacteroidota; class Bacteroidia; order Bacteroidales; family Rikenellaceae; genus Alistipes; species Alistipes sp. i18-0019-D1. Next base: position 1,974,667 of record NZ_AP031424.1, on the reverse strand, counting down.
GATCATGATGAAATCACGCATGCCCTTGGCGTTGCCGTAGATCATCTCGCCGATCGTCGCCGCGTTGGCGTCGTTGGTGATGAGCGTCTTCACACCGCCGAAACACTTCGAAATGTCGTCCGCCAGCGGGAACACGCGGCGCGCCTCGTCGGGATTGGGGTCTTCGGGCTTGAACTTCCAGAGGTTTGCCGGATTCTCGATCGTTCCCTTATGGTAGTTGGCATTGGGCGCGCCGATGCCGATGCCCGTCAGCTCGTACTCGAACGAAAGGCTCTGCACCAGCGCCCGCATCGAGTCGCAAAGGTCCTCGACATAAGCCGGATAGTCGTCAACATAGGGATACTTCTTGGTCGAGATGACCGATTCGGCATAGAGGTCGCCGTTTTCATCCACGAGGCCGAAAGCGGTGTTGATGCCGCCGATGTCCACGCCGATCGCGAGTTTTTTCATATCGTGCTTCAGGTTAAAAGTTAGTTTTATCCTGTCAAAGTTAATCGAAAATTCGGCTACTCCAAAGTTTTTTCCTATTTTTGGGACAGTTTCCGATCCAAAAGTACCATTCAAGACTATGCAGACCAACGAGCAGATGCTCTCCGCCATCGAAAATTACCTTGCCCAGGCCGAATTTCCGGCCGAGCCGGAACTCCTCTACGCCCCGATCGGCTATTCGCTCTCCGGAGGCGGCAAACGCCTCCGTCCCATGCTGCTGACGCTCGCCTGCGGCATCTTCTCCGACGACGTGCAGCAGGCGCTGCCCGCGGCTGCTGCCGTCGAGGTGTTCCACAACTTCACGCTGCTGCACGACGACATCATGGACAACGCCGCCGTGCGCCGGGGCAAACCCTCGGTCTATGCCAAGTGGGGGCAGAACGTGGCCATCCTCTCGGGCGACGCCATGATGATCTACGCCTACCGCCTGTTGAGCACCGTCCCGGCCAGCCTGCTGCCGCAGGTGCTCTCGACCTTCAACACCATGGCGCTCGAAGTGTGCGAAGGGCAGCAGTACGACATGGATTTCGAACACAAACCCAAAGTCTCGGTGGTCGAATACATGCACATGATCGAGCTGAAGACCTCGGTGCTGCTGGCCGGCGCGGTCGTGATCGGCGCGATGCTGGGCGGCGCTTCGGACGAGGACTGCCGCCGCCTGCGGCGCTTCGCCGTCGAACTGGGTCTGGCGTTCCAGCTGCAGGACGACCTGCTGGACAGCTACGGCGACCAGCGGCTGGGCAAAGCCATCGGGGGCGACATCCTCGAAGGCAAGAAGACCTACCTGATGATCACGGCGATGAGCCGTGCGGACGAGGCGACGCGCGAGATGCTGCGCACGGCCTACCGCGACCCGGCGCTCTCCGACGCCGAGAAGATCGGCAAGGTGAAGTCGATCTACGACCGGCTGGACGTGCCGCGCCTGACCGAGCAGCAGATCCAGCTGCGTTTCGAACGTGCGCTGTCGATCCTCGACACCCTTTCGGTCGAACCCTCGCGGACGCAGCGCATGCGCGACTACGCCATGAGCCTGATGGACCGGAAAAAATGAATGATGAAACGCTCCGACATTGAAATAATGGCTCCTGTCGGGAGCTACGAATCGCTGGCGGCCGCCATCGGGGCCGGAGCCGACGCCGTCTATTTCGGTGTCGGGAAACTCAACATGCGCTCGGCGTCGGCGGCCAACTTCACGCTCGACGACCTGGGACGGATCGTCGCCGCGGCCCGCAAGGCCGGGGTGAGGACCTACCTGACGGTCAACACGATCGTCTACGAGGACGAGATTGCCGACGTGCACGCCGTGATCGACCGCGCCAAGAAGGAGGGCGTCGACGCCGTGATCGCTTCGGACATGGCGGCGATCCTCTACGCCCGCCGGATCGGGCAGGAGGTGCACATCTCGACCCAGAGCAACATCTCGAACTCCGAGGCCGTGCGCTTCTACGCGCAGTGGGCCGACACGGTGGTGCTGGCGCGCGAACTGTCGCTGGAGCAGGTGGCGGCGATCCGGCGCCGGATCGTCGAGGACGACATCCGCGGCCCGCGGGGCGAACTGGTCGAAATCGAAATGTTCGCCCACGGCGCGCTGTGCATGTCCGTCTCGGGCAAATGCTACCTTTCGCTCTACGAAACCAACTGCTCGGCCAACCGCGGCGCCTGCCGCCAGCTGTGCCGCCGCAAATACACCGTCACGGACAAGGAGACGGGCGCGCAGCTGGACATCGACGGCCGCTACGTCCTCTCGCCCAAGGACCTCTGCACCATCGACTTCCTCGACAAAATGATCGCCGCAGGAGTCCGGGTGCTGAAGATCGAGGGACGCGCCCGCGGCGCGGAGTACGTCAAGCGCGTGGTGGAGTGTTACGACCAGGCGCTCAAGGCGATGGAGTCCGGAACCTACACCCCCGCTTTAACTGCGGAGCTGAAAGAGCGGCTCCGCACGGTTTTCAACCGCGGTTTCTGGGAAGGCTACTACGCCGGACGTCCCGTCGTGGAGCACAGCCCCGCCTACGGATCGTCGGCCACCCAACGCAAAGTGTATGTGGGTAAAGTGGTGAATTTCTACAAGAAACTCTCGGTAGCTGAAGTATCGGTCGAAGCGGCGCCGCTCGCCGTCGGGGAACCGATCTTCTTCCTCGGCGCAACCACGGGCGTCGCCGAGCAGACGCTCACCGAACTGCACGGACCCGACGGACAGCCGGCAGAATCGGTCGCCCAGGGGGAACTCTGCGCCATCCGCACGCCCGGCGTCGTCCGCCGCGGCGACCAGCTCTACAAATTCGTCCCCGCCGAAACAACCTGAAACCCGATATCGATGAAACCTCAACCGACCAAACCGGCCGCTTCGCAGCGGCTCCTCTCGCTCGACGCCCTCCGGGGCTTCGACATGCTCTTCATCATGGGATTCGCAGGGCTGGTAGCGGCCCTGTGCAAGCTCTGGCCCGGGGAGTTTTCGGACTGGACGGCCGCCCAGATGGGCCACGCCGACTGGAACGGATTCTTCCACCACGACACCATCTTCCCGCTGTTCCTCTTTATCGCGGGCATCTCGTTCCCCTTCTCCCTCGCCAAACAGCGCGAAAAAGGGATGAGCGAGCGGAGCATCTACCTGAAAGTCATCCGCCGCGGCCTGACGCTCGTGGTGCTGGGATTCGTTTACAGCGGCCTGTTCAAACTCGACTTCGCCACGCTGCGCCTGCCGAGCGTACTGGGCCGGATCGGCCTGGCGTGGATGTTCGCGGCACTGCTGTTCGTCAACTTCAACGTGCGCACACGCGCCGTCATCGCCGCCGCGATCCTGCTCGGCTACGGACTGCTGCTGCAATTCGCAGCCGCGCCCGACGCCGGAGGGGCCGGACCGCTGACCCTCGAAGGCAACATCGTGGGCTACGTCGACCGGATGGTGATGCCCACACACCTGCTGGGAGGCAGGGGATTCGACCCCGAAGGGCTGTTGAGCACCCTCCCGGCCATCGTGACGGCCATGCTGGGCATGTTCACGGGCGAGTTCGTCCGCCGCTCCGAAGAGCGGACCTCCGGCAGCCGCAAGTCGCTCTGGATGGCCGCCGGGGCGGTCGTGCTGCTGGTGCTGGCGCTCTGCCTCGACCCGTTGCAGCCGATCAACAAAAAACTCTGGACACCGGCCTTCGTGTTCGCCGCGGGAGCCTACTCGCTGGGCATGTTCGCTCTGTTCTATTATATAATAGATGTGCGGCAGTGGCGGCGGTGGAGCTATTTCTTCAAGGTCATCGGCGTCAATTCGATCACGATTTACATGGTCCAGCGGATCGTCCGCGTGAGCTACACCTCGGAATTCTTCTTCGGCGGGCTGGCTTCGAAACTCTCGCCCGAGGCGGCCGCCGTGGTCCTCTCGGCGGGGTACGTCACCGTCTGCTGGCTGCTGCTGTGGTTCCTCGACCGGAAAAAGATATACCTCAAAATCTGACCGTCCCCCAACGACGGGAAGGCGCATCCGAAGGGTGCGCCTTTTTTCGTGCCCGGAAACCGAATACGACCAACTATCGAAAATTATTTATCGAATTTCAATAAAAATTATTTGTTTTTCAAAATTTGTTTCGTATGTTTGCGGTGTCGAAAACAGAAAAGACATCCCATGGAAATCGAAAAAGTCATCCGCATCCTGACCATTTTCCTCGTCGTCGCGGCTTTCGCCGTGAAGGTCGCCACACATCTGATGTTCCCCCAGTCGCCGCACGGGTTCGATCTGCCGATCGTCATCGTGCTGGTACTCTGCCTGACGAACATCTGGCGCAAAACCGACAAACAAGAAGAGAACTCAAACAAATAAAACCCATGAAAAAACTCCTGATTATCGCCGCAATGGCCGCCACGGCCGTCGCCTGCGCTCCGAAGGCTGCTCCCGAGCTGCCGATGGAGACCTTCTTCCGCAACTCGGAAAAGTCGGGCTACCAGATTTCGCCCGACGGCAGGTACTTCTCCTACATGGCCCCCTGGGAGAGCCGCCGCAACATCTTCGTACAGCAGGTCGGCTCGGACGAGGCCGTGCGAATCACCTCGGAGACCGAACGCGACCTGGCCGGGTACTTCTGGGCCAACGACGGCCGCATCCTCTACCTCAAGGACACGGGCGGCGACGAGAATTTCCAGCTCTACGGCGTCGACATCGACGGCACGGATCCGAAGGCCTACACCTCCCTCCCGGGCGTGCGGACCACGATCATCGACCCGCTGGAGGAGATCGATTCGCTGATGATCATCGGGACGAACGAGCGCAACCCGCAGATATTCGATCCCTACCGCCTGAACCTCAACACGGGGGAGAAAACCCTGCTTTGCGAAAACCCCGGCGACGTGCAGGGCTGGCAGACCGACCACGACGGCCGTCTGCGCGTAGCCTACGCCATCGTCGACGGCGTGAACACCCAGATCCGCTACCGCGAGACCGAGGCCGACGAGTTCCGCCCCGTGCTGACGACCAACTTCAAGGAGGGGGTCAACTTCGCGACGTTCACCCCCGACAACAGGATGGTGTACGCCATCACCAACCTCGGACGCGACAAGGATGCCCTCGTGCTGATGGACCCCGCGACGTGCGAGGAGAAAGAGGTGCTCTACACGAACGACACCTACGATCTGGAGGGCGTCTGGTACAGCGAAAAGAAGAAAAAACTGCTCGGCGTATCGTACGAAGGCCACAAGGGAACGACGCGCCACTTCTTCGACCGCGAGGCCGGCGAGCTGTTCGGCCGCATGGAACGCCACCTGCGCGGTTACGAACTGGGCATCGCCGGTTCGGACAAAGCCGAGGACAAATACATCGTCTACGCCGGCAGCGACCGCACGGCGGGCGCCTACTACCTCTACGACGCCGAGGCCGACACGATGACCAAACTGGCCGAACTCCGCCCGTGGATCAAACAGGAGGAGATGGCGGAAATGCTCCCCATCGAGTACACCTCGCGCGACGGCGAACGCATCGAGGGTTACCTCACGCTGCCCGTGGGCAAGACCCTGCGCAACGCCAAAAACCTGCCCGTGGTGGTGAACCCCCACGGAGGTCCGTGGGCGCGCGACTCGTGGGGCTTCAACCCCGAGGCGCAGTTCCTGGCCAACCGCGGTTACGCCGTATTGCAGATGAACTTCCGCGGCTCGACGGGCTTCGGACGCCGCTTCATGGAGATCGCCTTCGGCAAATGGGGGCAGGAGATGCAGGACGACATCACCGACGGCGTCGACTGGCTGATCGGAAAAGGCATCGCCGATCCCGCCCGGATCGCCATCTACGGCGGCTCGTACGGCGGTTACGCCACGTTGCAGGGCATCGTGAAAGATCCCGACCTCTACGCCTGCGCCGTGGATTACGTGGGTGTCTCGAACCTCTTCTCGTTCATGAACACCATTCCTCCCTACTGGAAGCCGCTGCTCGACCAGATGTACGAAATGGTCGGCAACCCCGAAACGCAGCAGGAGATGCTGCGCGAAAACTCCCCGGCGCTCAACGCCGGGCGGATCAAAACCCCGCTGCTGGTCGTACAGGGAGCCAACGACCCCCGCGTGAACATCGCCGAGAGCAACCAGATGGTCGAGGCGCTGCGCGCCCGCGGCGTGGAGGTGGACTACATGGTCAAGGACAACGAGGGCCACGGATTCCACAACGAAGAGAACCGTTTCGACTTCTACCGCGCGATGGAGAAGTTCTTCGGCAAGTACCTCAAGGGCATCCGGCCCGAGGGCGACATCGTCCCGGAGAGCTGCCGCCGGTAACGGACCCGGAAGGCGGTCCTCTTACCGGCCGCCGCGACGGAAAGCCCATCATAGTTGTGTGACGAAGGCCCGGAAATTCCGGGCCTTCGCGTTTTCGGGCCTTTTGCCGGAAAAGCCCGAAAAAATCCCTACTTTTGCAGTCGCAATGCACGCCGTACCCCACATACCCCTGTCTCCGGCGGACGGACTGCCCATGCCCCGGCGGCTCGGGGCCATCCTGGCCGTGGCGTTCGGCGTATCGCTCTCGGTGATCGACGGGACCATCGCCAACGTCGCACTGCCCACCATCGGGCAGCAGCTGGGCATCTCGGCGGCCGATTCGATCTGGATCGTCAACGCCTACCAGCTGGCCATCATGGTCTCGCTGCTCTCCCTCTCGGCGCTGGGCGACGTGGTGGGTTACCGCAAGGTCTATATCGGCGGGCTGATGCTCTTCACAGTGGCATCGGTGGGATGTTCGCTCTCCGGATCGCTCCAGACCCTCGTGCCGGCGCGCGTCATGCAGGGGTTCGGAGCCGCGGCCATCACCTCGGTCAACACCACGCTGATCCGCTTCATCTACCCCAAGGCCCGGCTGGGGCGCGGCATGGGCATCAACGCCACGGTGGTCGCCACCTCGTCGGTGGCCGGGCCGACGCTGGCGGCGGGAATCCTCTCCGTGGCCGACTGGCCGTGGCTGTTCGCCGTGAACGTCCCGATAGGGCTGGCCGCCCTGGCGCTCAGCCGCCGGTTCCTGCCGGAGAACCCCGTGCGGGTGCGCGATCACCGCTTCGACTGGCGCGACGCGGTGATGAACGCCCTGACGTTCGGCCTCATGATGGCCTCGGTCGAGGGTTTTTCCCACGGACTGGACCCGCGCGTGCTCTCGCTGGGGGTCGCGGCGCTCGTCGTCGTCGGCTTCTTCTTCATCCGCGGCCAGCTGCGCGAACCCTACCCGATCCTGCCGTTCGACCTGCTGCGCATCCCGATCTTCTCGGTGTCGGTCGCAACGTCGGTCTGCTCGTTCCTCGGGCAGATGCTCGCCATGGTGGCGCTGCCCTTCTACCTGCAGCAGGCCTGCGGATACAACGACGTCGAGACGGGGCTGCTGCTGACGGCCTGGCCCGCGGTGATCATGGTCATGGCCCCGGTGGCCGGACTGCTCGTCGAGCGCGTCCACGCCGGGCTGCTGGGCGGCACGGGCCTTGCGATGATGGCCGCGGGGCTGTTCCTGCTGGCCTTCCTGCCGGAACATCCGACCGATTTCGACATCATCTGGCGGCTGGTGCTCTGCGGCGCAGGGTTCGGGCTGTTCCAGTCGCCGAACAACAGCATCCTGATCGCCTCGGCCCCGCCCGAACGGAGCGGTTCGGCGAGCGGCATGCTGGCCACGGCACGCCTCGTGGGACAGACGACGGGCGCCGCGCTGATGGCCCTGCTGTTTCACGTCGTGCCCGAAAACAGCACCCGCACCGCCCTGCTGCTGGCGGGCGGATTCGCCGTCACGGGAGCCGTCGTCAGCCTCGCACGCATTTCGCTGCCCCTGCCCGAAGGGCTGGCGCGCCGCAAATAGACGCGCCGCGGGGCGTTCGCAGGGGCGATTTTCCGAAAAATAGCCCGCCGCGATAGGAAGCCTCCCATATTTTTACTATTTTTGTAGAAAACAGCAACGTTATGTTTTCAGCAAAAACCTATACTGCGCGCCGCCACGAGCTGCGCACGAAGATCGGGAGCGGCATCATCCTGCTCCCGGGCAATCCCCTCTCGCCGAACAACTATCCCAACAACGCCTACTATTTCCGGCAGGACTCCACGCTGCGCTACTACTTCGGACTGAACGTGCCGTCGGTCGCCGGCCTGATCGACGCCGACACGGGCGAAGAGGCGCTCTACGGCGACGATTTCACCGTCGAGGACATCATCTGGACCGGACCGCAGCCCACGCTGCGCGAGATGGGCGCCGAAGTGGGCGTCGCGGCGACGTTCCCGATGGCGGAGCTTGAAAAACGACTGCGCAGGGCGATCTCTCTGGGCCGCAGGATCCACTACCTGCCGCCCTACCGCGGGGAGACGAAACTCCAGCTGTCGGAACTGCTGGGCATCAAACCCGCACTGCTGCACGACTACAAGTCGGTGGACCTGATGTTCGCCGTGGCGGAGATGCGCGAGAAGAAGAGCGCCGAGGAGGTCGAGGAGATGGAACGCGCCTTCCGAATCGGCTACGAAATGCACACGACGGCCATGCGAATGTGCCGCCCGGGCATCGTCGAACGCCAGATCGCGGGAGCCATCGAGGGCGTCGCAAAATCCCTGGGACAGGGCGTGTCGTTCCCGTCGATCGTGTCCCAGCACGGCGAGACGCTTCACAACCTCAACGCCGACGGCGTGCTGGAGGAGGGACGGCTGCTGCTGTGCGACGCCGGCGGCGAGACCGTCGAAGGCTACTGCTCGGACCACACGCGCACCTATCCCGTGAGCGGACGCTTCACCCAAAAGCAAAAAGACATTTACAACATCGTGCTGGCCGCACACGACCACGTGGCCCGTATCGTGAAACCCCACATGATGTATACCGAGGTGCACAACGCCGCCTACATGACCCTCGCCGAGGGACTTGTCGGGTTGGGCCTGCTGAAAGGCACGGCCGCCGACGCCGTGGCCGCAGGCGCGATGACGATGCTCATGCCCCACGGGCTGGGCCACGGGCTGGGCATGGACGTGCACGACTGCGAGGCGATGGGCGAGAGGTCGTTCGACTACGGTTCGATCGCCGAACGGGCGGCCAAGTCGGGAACCTGCGTCTACCGCGCGGCATGGCGGATCGAACCGGGGACCGTGATGACCGACGAACCGGGACTCTACTTCATCCCCGCACTGATCGACAAATGCCGCGCCGAAGGGCTTTACAAAGGCATCGTCGACTACGACGCGCTGGAAGCCTACCGCGATTTCGGAGGCATCCGCATCGAGGACGACATCCTCGTGACGGAGTCGGGCAGCCGTATCATCGGCGACCGGAAAATTCCCGTCACGGCCGAAGAACTCGAAGCCGTCGTAGGCAAATAACACATCGAAACCCCCGCAAACACAACGACTATGGACAAGAAATGGACAATCGGTCTGGGCCTGCTGGGCATCCTGATCGTCTTCCTGCTGCTCTGGAATTTCGCCCCGGCCATCCAGCGATGGCTGGCGAGCGTCTTCGTGGACATCATCCTCCTGCTGGCCGCCTTCGCCGCGGGATGGCTCTTCGGCCGCTTCGGAGGCAAACGCCGCCGCAGCGACGACGAACGCAACGCACGCAACATCACCCAAGCTCAAAAAAAGTAACGATCTTCATGAAAAAGCTGATTCTGCTGATCGCGCTCGCACTTCCGGCCCTGCTGACGGCCCAACAGCGCGACTGGGCCAACTACGGCCGCTATGCCGAAGCCAACGCACAACTCACGACGCCGCCCGCGGTGGTGTTCATGGGCAACTCGATCACCGACGGATGGGACAACGCCCACCCCGAATTCTTCACGGCGAACAATTTCGCCTGCCGCGGCATCGGCGGGCAGGTCACCGGCCAGATGCTCTGCCGCTTCCGGGCCGACGTGATCAACCTCCACCCGCAGGCGGTGGTGATCCTCGCCGGGACGAACGACCTGGCACAGAACAACGGACCGATCACGCCCCAGCACATCGTCGAAAACATCATATCGATGGCCGAACTGGCAATGGCCGCAGGCATCCGGCCGATCATCTGCTCCGTGCTCCCGGCCGGGAAATATCCCTGGAGGACCGAGATCGAGTCGGTTCCCGAAAAAATCCGGGACCTGAACGCACGGCTGCGTCAGTACGCCTCCGACCGCGGGCTGGCCTGGGTCGACTATTACACGGCGATGGACGCCGGGGACGGCTCGATGCGCAGCGAGTACACCAAGGACGGCGTGCACCCCACGCCCGAAGGGTACGACGTCATGGAACGGATCGTTCTGCCCGCGCTGGCGCACTACCGCCCCGCGGCCGCAAAGTGAATCCGTAGTTCCGACAGACCGAAAAATCGCCCTCAAGGGGCGATTTTTTCATTCCCGAAGTTGTTTTTCACGAATAATTTGTATATTTATAGTCGGCTAACCGAAAAACCTTAAAACCATACGAGAATATGAAAAATTATTCAGCTAAAGAGATCAAGAACATCGTACTCATCGGCGCGCCCGGCACGGGTAAAACTACCCTTGCCGAAGCGATGGCCTTCGAGGGTAAGGTCATCGACCGCAGGGGTAGTATCGAGACGAACAACACGCTCTCGGACAACACGGATATCGAGCACGAATACAAACGCTCGATCTATTCGACGATCCTCTTCACCGAATTCATGGACCGCAAGCTGAACATCATCGACTGCCCCGGTTCGGACGATTTCTGCGGAAGCCTCTTCTCGGCTTTCAAGGTCGGAGACGTGGGCGTCTTCCTGTTCAACGCCCAGAACGGCTGGGAGGTGGGCAGCGAGATTCAGGCCCGTTACGCCCGGCTGCTGCAAAAACCCGTGATCGGCGTGGTGAACCAGCTGGATGCCGAGAAGGCCAGTTTCGAGGCCACGGTCGAGTCGATCCGGGCTTCGTCGCGCGTGAAACCCGTCATCGTGCAGTACCCCGTCAACCAGGGTCCCGAGTTCAACGCCTTCATCGACGTGCTGCTGATGAAGATGTACCGCTTCAAGGACAACGACGGCCACCGCGAGGAGCTGGAAATTCCGGCCGAGGAGCTGGAAAAGGCCCAGGAACTGAACAAGGAACTGGTGGAAATGGCCGCCGAACACGACGAGGCGCTGATGGAGCTTTACTTCGACAAAGGCACGCTCACGCAGGACGACATCCGCTCGGGCCTGAAGATCGGCCTCTCGAAGCGCGAGGTGATGCCCATTTTCTGCACCAGCGGCAAGCGGGACATCGGGACCAAGCGCCTGATGGAATTCATCATCAACGTGGCGCCCGGTCCGCAGAAGGCCCCGGCATTCCTCTCGACCGAAGGCGAGGAGATCACGGCCGACGAGACCGCACCCGCCGTAGCGTTCGTCTTCAAGAGCCAGGTGGAACAGCACATCGGCGAGATCTCCTATTTCCGGGTCATCCGCGGCAAGATCGCCGAGGGAACGGAGCTGGTGAACACCCGCACCGGAAACAAGGAAAAGCTCTCGCAGCTGTTCGCCGTGGCGGGCAAAAACCGGATCAAGGTCACGGAACTCATGGCCGGCGACATCGGCTGCACGGTGAAGCTGAAAGGCACGCGGACGAACGACACGCTTTCGGCCCCGTCGGCTCCCGTGACCGTCGAACCGATCGCTTTCCCCGAGCCGCGTTACCGCGCCGCCATCAAGTGCAAGGAGCAGGCCGACGAGGAGAAGCTGGGCAAGGTGCTCAACGACGCCAAATTCGAAGACCCGACCATTCTGGTCGAATACTCCAAGGAGCTGAAGCAGACCATCATCCAGGGCCAGGGCGAACACCACCTGAACATCCTGCGCTCGCGCATCGAGAAGGAGAACAAACTCGCCTACGAATACATCGCGCCGAAGATTCCCTACCGCGAGACCATCACGAAGGTCGCGCAGGCCGACTACCGCCACAAGAAGCAGTCGGGCGGCGCAGGCCAGTTCGGCGAGGTGCACATGATCATCGAACCCTATTACGAGGGCATCGGCGAACCGAAGAACTACAAGATTCCCGGCAAGGGCGACATGGTGCTGAACCCCAAGACCAAGGAGGAATACGACCTTCAGTGGGGCGGCAAGCTGCAGTTCTACTCGGCGATCGTGGGCGGCGCCATCGACGCGCGTTTCATGCCTGCCATCCTGAAGGGCATCATGGAGAAGATGGACGAAGGCCCGCTGACCGGATCGTACGCCCGCGACATCCGCGTGGTGATCTACGACGGCAAGATGCACCCGGTAGATTCGAACGAAATCTCGTTCAAGCTGGCGGCCCGCAACGCTTTCAAGGAGGCTTTCCGCAACGCGGGACCCAAGATCATGGAGCCGATATACAGCGTCGAGGTGCTCGTGCCGAGCGAATACATGGGCGCCGTGATGTCGGACCTGCAGAACCGCCGCGCGATGATCGCCGGCATGGAGTCGGACAAGGGATTCGACCGGCTGAACGCGCTGGTTCCGCTGGCCGAGCTGTACCGCTACTCGACGACCCTTTCGTCGCTGACGTCGGGTTCGGCCACCTACACGATGAAATTCGGCAGCTACGAGCAGGTTCCCGCCGACGTGCAGGAAAAACTGCTCAAAGCCTACACCGACACCGACGACGAATAGTCCCGGCACGGATACGGGGAGGACGGCAGCCGGCCGAACACCTCTCCGCCGATTTCCCCCAAAAACCTTCTGCAATGTGCAGAAGGTTTTTTGATTTGCGGCATGCCGTACCATGCTCCCGGCCGCACTGGCCGCAGCGGCCGTCCGCTCCCGCGGAAAAACCGGGAACAGGATGCTGCCGGAAAGAGGCCCGAATCCGCCGGAAGATCTTCCCGGATTCATCCACGATGCGCCGCTCAGGCGATCTTGTGTTAAATTAATGTTAACAATCTATGTCCAAATCATTTCATCGGAAAAAATGGCGTAAATTTGTTCAGAATTTGCACTAAAAACCCAACATGAGCGAAATCTACACCGTCATTGTCGGCATTCTGGGAATCCTCGCTGTTTCAGGTCTTTTCGTCGGTGTCACGAACGACGCAGTCAACTTCCTCAATTCGGCCATCGGCTCCAAAGCCGCCTCGATGAAGGTTATCCTCACCGTAGCGTCCGTCGGCATCATCATCGGTGTCGTCACGTCGAGCGGCATGATGGAGGTCGCCCGCAGCGGCATGTTCAACCCCGGACTGTTCACCTTCCACGAAGTGATGATGCTCTACCTGGGCGTCATGTTCGCCAACGTCATCCTGCTGGACCTCTACAACTCGTGGGGACTCCCGACCTCGACCACCGTATCGCTGATATTCTGCCTGCTGGGCGCAGCGATCGCCGTGTCGATCTACAAAATCTCGAACGACCCCGAACAGGGCGTATCGGCCCTCGGGCAGTACATCAACACCTCGCGCGCCATGGGCATCGTTTCGGCCATCCTGCTGTCGGTGGTGATCGCCTTCACCTGCGGCACGCTCGTCATGTACGTCTCGCGCATGATCTTCTCGTTCCGCTACACGGCGCTCTTCCGCCGCTACGGATCGCTTTGGTGCGGAGCCTCGCTGACGGCGATCGTCTATTTCGCCGTCTTTAAGGGACTCAAGTCGCTGCTCGCCCACAACGCCTTCATCCAGCTGATCGACGAGCATCTGCCCACGGCCATCACCATCTGCTGGGTGGTCTGCTCGCTGCTGCTGTTCTTCATCCAGCGTTTCAAAATCAACATCCTGCGCATCACGATCCTTTCGGGAACCTTCGCGCTGGCGCTGGCCTTTGCAGGCAACGACCTGGTGAACTTCATCGGCGTACCCGTGGCCGGGTTCGACGCCTATTCCATCGCCCGGGAAGCGGGCGACACGCAGATGCTCATGGGAGCGCTGAACGAGAATGTTCCGGCGAATTTCCTGATCCTGCTGACTGCGGGCATCCTGATGATTCTCACGCTGTGGACCTCGAAGAAGGCGATGCACGTCTCCGAGACCGAAATTTCGCTCTCGGCACAGGACGACGCCGGCCAGCAGCAGTACGGTTCGTCGGTCTTCTCGCGAACGATCGTCCGCGCGGCCCTCAACGTCAGCGCAGGCATCGAGCGCGTAGTCCCGAAACACCTGCGGGAAGCCATTTCGCGCCGCTTCGAATACGAGGACGTAGAACACAGCGGCGCGCCCTACGACATGATCCGCGCCACGGTAAACCTGACGACCTCGGCGCTGCTGATCGCCATGGCCACCTCGCTCAAACTCCCGCTGTCGACCACCTACGTCTGCTTCATGGTGGCGATGGGCTCGTCGCTCGCCGACCGTGCATGGGGCCGCGAAAGCGCCGTATACCGCATTTCGGGCGTCATGACCGTCGTAGCCGGGTGGTTCATCACCGCGCTGGGCGGATTCCTGATCGCCTTCGTGGTGGGACTGGCGCTGATCTACGGCGGGACCCCGGCCTTCATCGTCATCACGCTGTTGTGCGGATACATGCTCATCCACAGCAATTTCCTGAAAAAGGACAAAGAAAACACCATCGTCAAGGAGCATGAAGACACCAACGAGGACATCATCGCCAACCTGCGCGACGAGGTGTGCCGCACGATGGAGTGCGCGACGAAGATTTACGACCGCACGCTGATCGCCGTCTTCAAGGAGAACCGCAAGGTGCTGCGCGACATGGTCAAAGAGTCGAACGACCTGTTCTACCAGTCGCGCGAACGAAAATACTCGCTGCTCCCCACGCTCAAGAAACTCCAGGGCGGCGACGTCAACACGGCCCACTACTACGTGCAGGTGGTCGACTACCTCAACGAAATGACCAAGGCGCTGATGCACATCACCCGTCCGGCGTTCGAGCATATCGACAACAACCACGAAGGGCTTTCGAAGGAGCAGGCCCGCGACCTGATGTCGATCAACGATGACGTGGAGTCGATCTACCGCCACATCAACCTGATGCTGCGCGAAGGCGACTTCTCGGAGATCGAAACGGTGCTGACGATGCGCGACCAGCTGTTCGAGTCGATTGCCGAAGCCATCAAGTCCGAGCTTACGCGCATCAACGAGGCCCGTTCGAACACCAAGGCGAGCATGCTGTACCTCACGATCCTGACCGAGACCAAGAACATGGTGCTCCAGTCGCGCAACCTCCTCAAATCGCAGCAATACTTCCTCAAGCACCTCACGGGACCGAAAACGTGGATTAAGAAGTAGCGGGGAGCCTCGAAAACCGAATACGAAATGGACATCGCAAAAGCAAAACGGCGCGAAAACATCGCCGAATACATTCTCTATCTCTGGCAGCTGGAGGACCTGCTCCGGGCGTTGCAATTCAGCCCCGAGGCAATCTTCTCGACGCTGATCGCCCCGCGGAAGGACATCGGCGAGGAGCAGAAGCACGTCTTCCTGCTCTGGTACATGGACCTGGCGAACCTGCTCCGCCAGGAAGGAAAGGAGGAGAAAGGGCATCTGGAACATACGCTCCACCTGATCCAGGACCTGCACGACCTGCATCTCCAGCTGATGAAACTTCCCGTCGGCGCGCATTACCGCCAGACGTACGCCCCTCTCGAACCCGAGCTGCCGCGCCTGCGGAGCGTCCTGGGCAACCCGGGGATGAACGACACGGAACTCTGCTTCCGCGCGCTCTACGCCGCGATGCTCTACCGCATCAAGGGCGAGGGCGACAAATCGGCCGTGACGGACACGCTGGAATACATATCCCCCGTAATCGCAGAGTTGGCCGACGTGTACGGCAAGGTCGAGCGGGGCGAAGTGAACCTGTTCAAAACGGACGCCGAATAACGTCCCCGAACCGCACCGAAGTATGAAACGCCTGACCCTGCTGTTCGGACTGCTGCTGGCCGCAACGCTCTGCACCCTCCCGGCGACGGACGCCGCCGCAGAATCGAAACCGACGAAATACAACCTCTGCCGGAAACACCCGACCGACGGACCCTACATCGTCTATGACGCGGAGAAGGGCGCCTATACGGCGGTCGCTGACAAGCGGGGGCATGTCCTCGCGATGCCTTACGACGGAGGCGCCGTCGAGGTCCGTTCGAGCCGGGATGCCTATCTGTTCAGCGTCACGCCGCACGCCGTAGAACGAGGTCCCTGGGAACTCCGGCAGGCCCCGAAACTGTTCGTCACATCCGATCCCCACGGCGATTTCCAGAGTTTTGCAACGCTCCTCCAGGCCCACGGCGTGATCGACAGCGGCTACCGGTGGAGCTACGGGAACAACCAGCTGGTGGTGATCGGTGACATTTTCGACCGCGGCTACGACGTACTGCCGCTGCTGTGGCTGATGTACAAACTCGAACAGGAGGCCGCGGACGCGGGAGGCGCCGCCGTGCTGCTGTTGGGAAACCACGAAGGCATGGTGCTGGCCGGCGACGTGCGCTACACGCGCGGGAAGTACCTCGAAACGGCACGGCAGCTCGGCATGGAGAATTACCGCCAACTGTTCTCACCCGAGACGGAACTCGGCCGCTGGCTGCTGGCCCGCAACACGATGCTGCGCATCGGCCGCAACCTGTTCGTACACTCGGGGTTGAGCGCCCGACTGCTCGAACGCGATCTGGAAATAGAGACACTCAACGCCCGGATGAGCGAAGGGCTTTACCGGACCTCGAAGGAGCGCAGGGAGGACCCGACGCTCGAATTCCTGTACCGCTCGGCCGGGCCGGTCTGGTATCGCGGAATGGTCTGCGCGGACGAGAAATACGATCCGCTGACGCCGGAACAGACCGGAGCGCTGTTACGCCGTTACGACGCCGACCGGCTCCTGGTCGGCCACACGATTTTCCCCGATATTTCGACCTTCCACGACGGCCGCGTGATAGCGGTCAACGTACAGAACGACCTCAACCGGCGGAAAAACCGCGGCCGCGCCGTGCTGATCGAAGGCAGCCGCATATTGGTCGTCGGGAACCGCGGTGTGAAACGGGTGCTGGAGGAGTAAGCCGGAAAGTGAAAACGGGGTCAGACGATCTCCAACCCCATGATGTAATCATTCATATAATAATCGTCGCCGATCGGGAAATCGCCCTCGCGCAGACGGCGCATACCCATCCGTTCGTAGAAATGCAGCGCCCGGTTGCGGCGGTTGACGTTGAGTTCCATCATGCAGGGTCCGGGATGCACGCTGCGGATGTATTCCACGGCGCGGCGGAACAGGAACTCCCCGGCGCCGAGACCCTGGAAACGGGGCAGGACATAGATTTTCTGCAGATGGAACAGGTCACCGCCCTGCCGCTCGACCGAAACGTAGCCGCACGGCTCGCCGTCGGACGAGGCGATGAACCAGACGTGGCCCGCACGGAACTGGCCTTGCAGGCTCTCTTCGGAGTACATCCACTCCATCATGTAATCCAGTTGCGCGGGCGTGAGGATCTCGCGGTAGGTGGCGGGGAAGACCTCCCCGGCCAGACGGCGGATCAGCCCGCAGTCGGCTTCGGTGGCTCGGCGGATCGAAAGCATAGCGATACGGCAGCTGTTAAACGAAAGAAGGCCGGCTAAAAGCCGACCTTAAATCTTTCCTGCAGGAAATTAAGCGTACTTGAACGTCGACTCGTCCGATACGGTCAGTTTCTTGCGACCCTTTGCGCGGCGCGCAGCCAGCACCTTGCGACCGTTAGCCGTAGCCATACGAGCGCGGAAACCGTGCTTGTTGATACGCTTGCGACGCGAAGGCTGGTATGTTCTCTTCATTGCCATAGCTATATAGTTTTTATTGTTTCAGACATTTTTACGGATTGCAAAAGTACAACAAAAAAGTTATCCGCAAAAGTTTTTCGCGAAAATATTTTCCGAAACTCCGAAAAAAGCCCGGAATCCTATTATCTTCGGTGTCGTAACGGAGTCAAACACCCCTTTTCGGAGTCGGGATGTTTTGCCGCACCGCCCGCAAATCTGTTTTGGAACCGTCCGACTTTTTCGTACCTTTGGTGCCAGAACCACACTTTATTATTTATGGCCATATTCAAAGTCGAAGGAGGACACCGCCTCCACGGATCGATCACCCCCCAGGGAGCCAAAAACGAAGCGTTGCAGATACTCTGCGCCACGCTGCTGACGCCCCAGCGGGTCGTCGTCAGGAACATACCCCGGATTCTCGACGTGATGCAGCTCATCGAACTGCTCGGCTGCATGGGCGTGGAGGTGGAGCAACTCGCGGAGGACACCTACGCGTTCTGCGCCCGCGACATCGATTTCGAATACCTCAAATCGGACGATTACCGCCAACGCTGCACGCGATTGAGGGGTTCGGTCATGCTGATCGGCCCGATGCTGGCGCGGTTCGGCGTGGGATACATCCCCAAGCCGGGCGGCGACAAGATCGGCCGCCGGAGGCTCGACACCCATTTCCTCGGATTCCAGAAACTCGGCGCGAAGTTCAACTTCGACATCGCCGACGAGTTCTTCATGGTCGAAGGCCGGGAGCTGAAAGGAACCTACATGCTGCTGGACGAGGCGTCGGTGACCGGTACGGCCAACATCGTGATGGCCGCCGTGATGGCCAAAGGCCGGACGACGATCTACAACGCGGCCTGCGAACCCTATCTCCAGCAGTTGTGCAAGATGCTCAACAGAATGGGCGCGAAGATTTCGGGCATCGCCTCGAACCTGCTCGAAATCGAAGGTGTCGAAGCGCTCGGCGGCACGGAGCACACGCTGCTGCCCGACATGATCGAGGTGGGCAGCTTCATCGGCATGGCCGCGATGAACCGCTCGGAACTGACGATCCGAAACGTCTCGTTCGAAAACCTGGGCATCATCCCCGCACAGTTCGCCCGCATGGGCATCCGGTTCGAACAGCGGGGCGACGACATCCACATCCCCCAGCAGGACCATTACAGCATCGACACGTTCCTCGACGGCTCGATCATGACCATCGCCGACGCCCCCTGGCCGGGGCTGACGCCCGACCTGCTGTCGATCTTCCTCGTGGTGGCCACGCAGGCCAACGGCGCCGTGCTGATCCACCAGAAAATGTTCGAAAGCCGCCTGTTCTTCGTCGACAAACTGATCGACATGGGCGCGCAGATCATCCTCTGCGACCCGCACCGCGCCACGGTGATCGGCCACGACCACCGGCTGTGCCTGCGCGCGACGCGCATGACTTCGCCCGACATCCGCGCGGGCGTGGCGCTGCTGATCGCGGCCATGTCGGCCGAAGGGGTCTCGACCATCCAGAACATCGACCAGATCGACCGCGGCTACAAGGACATCGACGGACGACTGAATGCCCTCGGAGCCAGAATCACCCGCATCGACGACTGCAAGTAAATCCCTGATTTTCCGCAAAACAACCCCTGCCGCGCAATATTCCATCAGCTGCGCGGCAGTTCTTTTTTCGACTGCCCGGCCCCAAAACCGCCCGCCAGACCCCGTTTCCCGGGATTTGCAGCCGAAAGGAACATGGTCAAAAAAACGGCCGGAATGTACCATTCGGCCTATTTTTTATATCTTTGTGCGTCGACCCCGCACCCGAACGGGGTATCGGCAAAAACAAATCATACCGTAAAATGATTTTTTCTTAACATTCTGAAACTTAAATACGTCATACACTTACAAAAACACGTCTATTCATCAATTTTACTTATATGCGTTCACTATCCAAACTCTGTGTCCTGCTCCTGGCGGCGGGACTGCTGATCGCCCCGGCGTCGGGGACGGCGGCTTCGAAATCCAAAAAGAAGAAATCGAAAACCGAGGAGGTCGCCAAACCCAAAGTCGACAAGTACACCAAAATGTTCGTCAACGACAAGTCGTGCCAGACCGCCAAAGGACCGTTCCTGACGCTCCACAAGCTCAAGGGAAAACTCTACGTGGAGGTTCCCCTCAAGACGATAGGCCGTGAAATGCTGATCGCCTCCACGATCTCGGAGGCCAGCGACACCAACCTCGGAACCATCGGCTACAAGCCCACGGACCCCATTCACGTCAAGTTCACGCGCATCGACACGACGATCTATCTCTCGCAGGCCGTCGTGCCGCCCGTCCACGACACGAACGATCCCCACATGGCCAAGGCCATCGGCCGGAGCACCCTCCCGCCGATCATGCACGCCTACCCGCTGGTCTGCTACAACCGTGACAGTTCGGCCATGGTGATCGAAATGACCAAGTTCTTCTCGGGCGACAACGAACTGATCGCCCCGATCAAGAGCACCAAGGGCGGCGTGGTGAACATCACGGGCAAGTTCAAGTCCGAGGGTTCGGTGATCGACCAGATCAAGTCCTTCGAGGACAACGTGACCGTCAAATCCTACCTCTCCTACTCGGTGACGGCCGACCTGCTGGGCCTGCTGGTCATCAAGAAGGACGAGCCGATGACCGTGAAGGTGACGCGCACGATCCTGCTGCTGCCCGAAGTGGCGATGCAGCCCCGCCTGGCCGATTCGCGCATCGGCATCTTCCTGACCGGCATGTCGCGCATCAACGGCAAGAAGGACAAGATCGAGGATTTCTCGGTCATCAACCGCTGGAACATCCAGCCCAAAGACACGGAGGCCTGGAAACGCGGCGAACTCGTGGAGCCGGTCAAGCCGATCGTCTTCTACCTCGACGACGCGTTCCCCGCGCTGTGGCGCGAACCGATCCGCCGCGGCGTGCTGCGCTGGAACAAGGCCTTCGAGAAGATCGGGTTCAAGAACGTCATGCACATCGAGGACTTCCCGAAGGACGATCCCGATTTCGACCCCGACAACCTGAAATACTCCTGCATCCGCTACGTCCCGGCCGCCGTGGCCAACGCCATGGGGCCTTCGTGGGTCGACCCCCGCTCGGGCGAGATCATCAACGCCTCGGTGCTGATGTACAACGACGTGGTGAAGCTGGCCGCCAACTGGCGTTTCGTGCAGACCGCGCAGGTCGACGAGCGCGTGCGCGGCAAGGAGCTGCCCGACGACGTGTTTCAGGAGTCGCTGGAGTACATCCTCGCCCATGAGGTGGGGCACTGCCTCGGCCTGATGCACAACATGGCCGCATCGAGCGCCTTCCCGGTGGATTCGCTCCGCAGCGCCTCGTTCACGCAGCGGCACGGCACGACCCCCTCGATCATGGACTACGCGCGTTTCAACTACGTGGCCCAGCCGGGCGACAAAGGGGTGAAACTCACCCCGCCGGACCTCGGACCCTATGACGAATACGTCATCAAATACGCCTACACGCCGCTGCCCGACAAAAAGGACATGTTCGACGAGGAGAAGACCATCCGCGGATGGATCGACGAGAAGGTCGGCAACCCGATCTACCGTTACGGCCGCCAGCAGGTGGTCGCCCGCTACGACCCCACCGCCATCGAGGAGGACCTCGGCGACGACCACATCAAGGCCGGCGACTACGGCATCGGCAACCTCAAATACGTCCTCTCGCACATGGAGGAGTGGATCACCGACGAGGAGGACCCCGACCTGAAAATCCGCACGGAACTTTACGAGTCCGCGGCCGGACAGTTCGCCCGCTACGTGAACGCCGTGATGCTCAACGTGGGCGGCATCTACCTCACGGACGTGAACAGCAACACGGCGGGCGGTCCGCAGGCCGTTTCCGTCCCGAAGGAGTTGCAGCGCGCATCGCTGAAATGGGTGCTCGGGCAGATAAAGGACTCGGCATGGCTCGAACAGCCCGCGCTGACCGAAAAACTGCCGCTGCACGTGGACCTCTCGTTCATCCTGCGCTTCAACTTCTGCCGCGCGTTCTTCACCTATTATAAGAACGTCATACTCTCGTCGCACATCGCCGACGATCCCTACACGCCGCAGGAGTATATGGACGACCTCTACGGCATCGTCTTCGAAAGCACGATCAAGGGGCGCCCGGTGTCGCCGTCGGAACGGCTCATCCAGCGGATGTTCGTCGACGCGGCCGCGGACGTCGCTTCCAGCGAGGCCAAGCGCATGAAGCTGGGCGGCATCGCGGAGGCCTACGCCCCCTCGGTGGACGAGATCGCGCTGATGGGTCTCGACCGGAGCGGCGTCGTGGAGCGTTACCTCGGCCCGCTGCGCGAGGCCGAAGAAGAGCACGGCAAGGGATATGTCGCCTCGCTGCTCTGGAACAGCGACGCCCTGTCGTCGGGCTACGGCTGGCAGTACAACGTCCAGCTACGGTCGATCGACGAGTCGCGCGCGCTGTTCGTCAACGTCAACGACCGGATCCTGAAACTGCTGCGGTCGCGCGTGAAAAGCGCCACGGGAGAGACACGTGCCCACTACCAGGGCATGATCTACGTACTCGAACGCAGCCTGTTCCCGTCACAGAAGAACTAAAACCCGAGCAGACCGGCCGGGGCGGCCGGTCTGCCTAAAAACCCAAACACATGCAAAGAATTCTACAACTTTTCAGCCGTGCGCTGCGGCTGTCGCTGGTCGCGGGCTTGTTATGCTGCATAGCCGCTACGGCGCAGGCGCAGGGGGGGGGTGAACCGATCAACCTGAACGCGACGCTCACCGTCACGCTGACGGAGAAACCCGCGGCCGCGGTGCTCGACGAAATCACCCGGAAGACAGGCATCAAATTCGCCTACGATCCCGAAGACATCCGCCGGCTCCCGGCCGTGAGCGGCGAATTCAAAAAAGCCACCGTACACGAACTGCTCGACAAGTGCATCGCCGGGTCGACGTTCAAATACGCCATCGAGAACAACGTCGTGCTGGTCTACGACTCGACGGTCAAGATGCGCAAGTTCACCGTGAGCGGAACCGTTCGCGACGCCGGCAAAACGGTGCTGCCCGGCGCATCGGTCATTCTGAAAGGCGGTGCGGGACAGGGCGTCTCGACCGATGAAAAGGGCCAGTTCACCTTCACCTTCTCGACCAAGACCAGCCCTGCCGTCCTCGAAGTCGGGTTCCTGGGCATGGAGACCCAGCAGGTGATCATCACCGGCTCGGCGAAGGGGCTGAACGTCACCCTCAAGGAGGGCGGCACGCGCATCGACGACGTGGTCGTCAACGGCATGTTCACCCGCAACAAGAACACCTACACGGGTTCGGTGACCTCGATCAAGGGCGAAGACCTCGTGGCCATCTCGAACACCAACCTGATGTCGGCCCTGAGCGCCGTGACCCCGGGCATGGTGGTCGTACAGAACAACGCCCTCGGCTCGAACCCCAACGCCATTCCCGAAATCCTGATCCGCGGTTCGAACTCCATCGCCACCTCGGCCGAGGAGAAGGCCTACAACAACCCGCTGATCATCCTCGACGGCGCCGAAATCAGCATGGAGGAGCTGTACGACCTCGACATGTACGAGATCGAGCGCATCGACGTCCTGAAGGACGCGCAAGCCTCGATCGTCTACGGCGACCGGGCGGCCAACGGCGTAATCGTCATCGAACGCCAGCAGGTGACCGACAGCAAACCCCGCCTGAGCTACAACTTCGTACCCGAACTGAGCATCCCGGACCTGAGTTCGATGAACCTCTGCAACGCGGCGCAGAAACTGGAACTGGAACGCCTGGCCGGACTCTACGAATCGGACAACGGCGCGATGGACAAGGCCTACGCCTACAAATTGCAGAACGTCCGCCGGGGCGTCAACACCGACTGGATACGCGCCCCGCTCCGCGTACCGTTCAGCCACACCCACTCGCTCTCGCTGAGCGGCCGCGCCCAGAAGATCGACTACCGCGCATCGCTGCGCTTCAGCGACAAGTACGGCGTCATGAAGGGCGACAACCGCCGCAACTACACGCTCAACTTTTCGATAGGCTACCACATGCGTGACAAGCTCACGCTCCGTTACACGGCCAACTACACGCTGACCGACGCGACGGATTCGCCCTACGGCAAATTCAGCGCCTACACGAAACTCAACCCCTACGAGTCGCCCTACGACGAGTACGGCGAACTGGTCAAGGCCTTCTATTTCGACCCCGAGGACACCTCGACGACGAGCGAAGGCTACCAGGTCAACCCGCTCTACAACGCCACGCTGTCGAGTTTCAGCACCTCGCGCAACCAGACCCTCCGCAACACGGTCGACGCCAAATGGTACGTGACCAAGGATTTCTACGTCTCGGGACAGTTCAACATCGACGTCAAGAGCAGCCAGTCGGACAAATACGTTTCGCCCGACGACGCACAGTTCCTCGGCGAGAACGACCCGGCCAAGCGCGGTCTCTACGGACTGGGCACGGGCAAGGCGTTCAACTACGACGGCAAGATCGTGCTCAACTACGGCCGCAACATCGGGCAGGAAGGCTCGGGATTCGTGATCAACGCCGGAAGCGACATCCAGCACACCAACGCCACGACCTCGTACATCACGGCGATGGGCTTCCTGAAAGACAACCTCTCGGACATCAAATACGCCCTGGGATACGACTCCTCGAACCTCCCGAGCGGAACCGAGACGCTGCTGGCAAAGGTCGGATTCTTCGCCAGCGGCAACATCTACTTCCGCAACCGGTATTTCGCCGACGTTTCGTACCGCACGTCGGGATCGTCGGCCTACGGCAAGGAGAACCGGTTCGCACCGATGTGGTCGTTCGGCCTGGGATGGAACCTCCACAAGGAGAAGTTCCTCGAAAACGTCGAATGGATCGACGTGATCCGCCTCAAATGGTCGTGGGGCTACAACGGCCAGACCACCGGCAGCCCCTACCAGGCCATCACGACCTACAAGTACAGCAACAGCAACATCTACTACACCGGCGTGGGAACCGTGCCGATCCGCATGGGCAACCCGGAACTGAAGTGGCAGCGCGTGCTGAAGAACAACTTCGGCATCAACCTCACGCTCTTCAAGGAGCGGCTGGTGATGAGCTTCGACTACTTCCGCAACACCACCAAGGACCAGCTGATGACGATTCCCCTCCCGGCGTCGACCGGTTCCGAGGACATCGTCGTGAACTTCGGCGAGAACCAGAACGTAGGTTACGACTTCTCGGTGGCGGGACAGGTGATCCGCAGCAAGAACTGGGCGTGGACGACCGTCATCAACGGTTCGCACGTCAAGGACCGCATCAAGCAGATCAGCGACAAGCTGAAGAACACCGCCTACCAGCTCGAAGAGGACAACCCGCTGAAACTGCGCTTTAGGGAAGGCGGCTCGCAGTACGACATCTACGCCGTGCGTTCGGCCGGCATCGACCCCGCCACGGGACAGGAAATCTTCATCAACAAAAACGGCGAATACACCTTCAAGTACGACGCCGCGGACGAGGTGGTCGTGGGCAACACGCAGCCCAAGCTCCAGGGCACGTGGCTCAACACGCTGCGTTACAAGGGATGGTCGCTGAACTTCGTTTTCAGCTACACCTTCGGCGGCGACACCTACAACAAGACCCTCTGGGAGAAGGTGGAAGACATCGACCCGCGCTACAACGTCGACGAACGCGCCTTTACGGACCGCTGGAAGAACCCGGGCGACCTGTCGCGCTACCTGGCCATCAAGGAGCGGCGTTCGATGACCCCGCACAACTCGGAGCGTTTCGTGGAGCGGCTCAACGAACTGTGGCTTTCGAGCGCGACGCTCACCTACGAATTCCAGCCGAAATTCCTCAAACGGCTCGGGTTCAAGCGTCTGGCCGTCGGCGTCGGCGTATCGGACATCGTCCGCTTCTCGACCGTCAAATACGAGCGCGGTACGAGCTACCCCTACTGCCGCACCATCAACCTGACATTCCGTCCCACGTTCTAATATTGCCGAGACCATGAAACGAATGAAAAAATACAGCTATATCCTGCTGGCCCTGCCGCTGCTGCTGGGCAGCTGCGAGGCGTATCTCGACGTCAATCCCAAATCGGAGGTGACCGACAAGGAGCTTTTCTCGACGGCCGAAGGCTGCGAAGACGCCATCTACGGCATCTATACCGAGATGGGAACCAACAAGAACCTATTCGCCTACGCACTCACGTTCGGCTATCCGGAACTGATGACCGGCAACTTCACCATCAGCCAGAGCGACAACATGGCCTACGTCGTACAGCGCCTGTGGGAGCACGAAAACGCCGTCACGGTAGCCGAAAACCTCTGGATCAACGGATACAAGGCCATCGGATACGTCAACAAGGCGCTGATGCACGTCCTGCCCAAGTCCGACGACGAATTCCGCCACATCCGGCTCTACAAAGGCGAACTGCTGGCGCTGCGCGCCTACCTCCATTTCGAAATGGCCCGCATTTTCGCCGTGCCGTTCGCATCGGGAGACGCCGCGGCCAAAGCCAAGGCCATTCCCTACGTGACCAAATACGGCATGGAAGTCACCCCGTACAGTTCGCTGGAAAAGGTCTTCGAACTGATCGTCGCGGACCTGACCGAGGCGGAGAAATACCTCGCGGCGGACGAGGAACTGGTGACGGCGACCCGCACCAACGCCTCCGACGGCTTCACGAGCTGCCGCATCACGCACCTGAACCTCTACGCCGTACAGGCGCTGCTGGCCCGCGCCTACTGGACGATGGGCAACCTGGACCTGGCCGAGGATTACGCCGAGAAGGTGATCGACAGCGGCAAATTCCCGCTGATGACGACCGCCGAGGCCTGGAACGCCGTGGAGACCGGCACGCTCAACATGCAGGAGACAGTCTTCGGGCTCTACTCGACGCAGTACACCTACAACTTCTACCGGAATCACATCTACCAGGGCGGAACCCTTGCGCTTTCCGGCCAGTATTCCGAAATCTACACCACCGACCAGTCCGGTACGGACAAGCGTTACTCGGCCTGGTTCGACACGGGCAATTCGTGGTGCATCAAACACTACAACAAGATGTACGCCCAGGGAGAGACCAACCCCACGTACAGCGGCAAATCGATCCCCGGACCGAGCCTGATCCGGATTCCCGAAATGTACTACATCGTGGCCGAAGCCAACCTCACGAAGGACCCGGACAAGGCGACGGAATACCTCGACTACGTGGTCAAATCGCGTGACCTGACGCCTTTCGCCGACCGCGAAACGGGCAAAATCACCGAGAGCAACATCATCAACGAGCGCCGGAAGGAGTTTTTCGCCGACGGCGAGGACTTCTTCAACATGAAACGATTGCAGCTGGACATTACGATGCCGGGAGGCAATTTCGCAGGGACCGACGACGCGACCTACACGATGCCCGTCCCGCAGAGCGTAGAGGACAATTACAGACAATAACGCAAGCCTTATGAAACACCTCATTTTCAAAATAGCCGTCCTGGCCGGAACCGTCGCGGCATTCGCCTCCTGTTCCGACACGTGGCTGATGTACGACACGTCGCAGAAGGACAAACTCTATTTCAAATACGAGAACTATCCGAGTCTGGACCAGTATCTCTCGACCGACTTTTCGTTCGCCCTGCTCGACGAATCGGTGAAGGAGGTCAAGAAGACCGTGACCGTGACCCTGCTGGGAATGCCGGCAGACCGTGACCGCACGTTCGAGGTAAGGGCCATTCACGACACCACCTCGAATTACACCACGGGCGGCGTACAGCGCGAGCTGATCGACGCCGTCGAGGGCGAAGACTACACGATCGACAGGCTCGTCGTCCCGGCCGGAGCCGTGGAAGGGCAGATCGACGTGACGCTGAAGCGCACGGAGAAGATCATGACGAAAACAGCATCTCTGGTGCTCCAGATCGCCCAGAGCGAAGAGTTCGAAGGCGTGCCCCGGAACGTCTACCGGTTCCTGATCTCGGACGGAACCGCCGCCTGCCCCTACTGGTGGTACTACTCCGCCACCCAGCAGTGGTATCAGTATACGGGCGAATTCCGGCAGGACAAATACCGGAAACTGCTGGAACTCTACCACGGCATCGCGGAGACCAACCCGACGCTCTACGCGTCGATGGTCGAACAGTACGGCGAGAATATCGACAACGATTACTACACGGGACTCAACGGACAGCAGCTGCGCATGAGCATGGGGTTCATGGTCAACCGGCAGAACCCCCACAAGATGGCCTGGCTCCGCTACGTGCTCTGCCCGCTGTTCGACTACTATTCGACCAATTACCCCGACCTGGAGTATTATACGACCGGAAGCGTCAACGTAACGACAGGCGGCTGGCGAGACCCGGCAAATAACTATTAACCGAAAAGCACCATGAAACAACTTGCGAAATACCTGTTGCCGCTCTGCTGCGGAATCGCGCTGGCCTCCTGCTACGGACTCGACAAAGAGGAGTACCGGGAGCTGGCCCCGATCACGGTGAGCGGTCTGGACCGGACCATCTACGCCAAGGCGACCGAAACGCTCCATCTCGACAAGCTCCGCGTGGAGAGCGAAAGCGGGCAGGACCCCGTCTACGAATGGTCCTACGGAAAACCCGCGGGAGACTTCCCCGGCATGGTCGATACGACGTTCATTTCCAGTTCGCCGACGCTCGACTACGCATTCGACAAGGCCGGCAGCTACGTACTGCGCCTGCGGATCGACAACGGCGAAAGCATCGGATTCCATTACTACGACCTGCGCGTGCAGGCCGGGTTCGACGAAGGGTTCCTGATCCTCTGCAACGACGACGAGGGCGCCGGATCGCTCGCCTTTGTCAAGAAACGCTCTCCGCAGGAGGAGGCCGAAGGCGCCCAGGAGGTCTGGGACAATCTGCTGACGATCAATCCGGAATACGACTTCCGCAGCCTGCGCGACGTCTACGTATTCTCCTCGCCGGGATACTCCTCGGGAATCCTGATCTCCTCGGGCGACGACGAAGGCTCGATCTACCGCCTCGACCCCGTGACGCTGGGCGTCACCTATCGCATGAAGGGTATGGACGAATACGGGGTCCGCACCGGACAAATCCTGGGCGAAAGAACATCGGGAACCGCTCACTGGGCCTATCTGATCGGCGACGACGAGAGGGCCTACCGCTACGAATTCTCGACCGACATGCTCATCGTGCGGGAAACGCCCTTCCCCGCACGATACGGCCGGCAGGGACTGTTCGCCTCGAAAACCGCCGGGGTGCGCGACATCCTCATGTTCTCCGAGGCCGGAATCACCGGATTCCCCAATTCGAAAATCGCGGGATACGCCGCACCCGACGGATACGAATTCATCAACATGGCAGCAGGCCGTGTCGGGGCAGGACAGTATGACGCCTCCAAATACTACTGCATAGCCCGTACGATCGAAGGGACGCCGAAGACCGTCAAAATCATCAGCACCAGCTCGTCGCTTTCGAGTCCGACCGAGATCAAGACCTACAACGAGGTGCAGCCGATGCTGATGAATGCGAACACCCGGATCGTCACGACGAAGCTCAACGGAAACGCCTACTACGACTACGACAACAAGATCTATCACTGGGCGATGACAGGCGTCGATCCGGTCGTTCCCGTCGAAGGGACCAAGCCCGACATCACGCTGCCCGACGGCGAACAGATCATGGACATATGCACGAACGCCGTACCGTCGACCTCCTCCGCGGTGATCGACGACGACCAGCTGCTGATCGCCACCTACAATCCGACGGCAACCGGCCGCAAGCCCGGCAGCCTCTACGTCTACAGTCTGAAGACGATGGAGAAGGTGAAGGAGTATGTCGGCATCTGCGAAAAGCCCGTGGCCGTGGCCTACAAGTTCCCCACGTCGAACTGACGGTCCGTCCATACGACCCGTTCCGCATCCGGCCTTCCCCTCGCGGGAGGGCCGGATCGTTTTTCGGGAACCGCAGGCGTCATAGTCCCGGTTTCGCTTTGCAGAAAAGAAAAAACCGGCTATCTTTGTATGCCGGCCCCGCGAGACAGATTGCGGAGGCTCCCGGATGGAATAACGATCGAAGAAAGTCATACCAGTACAAAGAATTACATTTTATGTTTTTAGAAAATGCCAGCCGCAAGGGCTGGATCGAAGTCGTGTGCGGTTCGATGTTCTCGGGGAAGACCGAGGAGCTGATCCGCCGCCTGAAACGAGCCAAGTTCGCCCACCAGCGGGTCGAGATTTTCAAACCCCGGATCGACGTGCGCTATTCCGAGGAGGAAGTCGTCTCGCACGACTCGAACGCCATCCGCTCCACCCCCGTCGAGTCGCCGCAGAACATCCTGCTGATGACAGCCGATGTCGACGTGGTGGGCATCGACGAGGCACAGTTCTTCGACCAGAGCATCGTCGACGTGTGCCGCCGGCTGGCCAACAACGGCGTGCGCGTGATCGTCGCGGGACTGGACATGGACTACACCGGAAAGCCGTTCGGCCCGATGCCCGCGCTGATGGCCACCGCGGAGTACGTCACCAAGGTCCACGCCATCTGCGTCCGCTGCGGCAACCTCGCCCACCATTCGCACCGCCTGACGAGCGACGAAAAGCAGGTGATGCTGGGCGCGCAGGACAGCTACGAGCCGATCTGCCGCCATTGTTTCAACCGCCTGGTAAACGGCGGAAAGGAGTAACCACCCGGCCGCAGGAGGGGGGGGGTGGGGTATGACGAAGAAACCGCAGTCCGGAAATCCGGGCTGCGGTTCTGTTTCTCGGGGCAGGGTCTCCGACTTCCGGCATGCAGGCGCCCGTCAGCGGGCGGCGCGCAGGGCGTCGACGAACCCGGGCCAGAGCACCCAGAGGTTCTCGGTCTGGAGCCACAGTTCGCGGGCCTGCGCGGCGGGCGAGGGGCGTTCGCTCCCGATGTCCAGCAGATAAGCTTCGTCGGCCGGATGTTCGTCGGCGGTAAATTCGGCGAACCAGGGCGCGAAACGCGTCCGGAAACGCTGCAACTCCCCTTCGGGCAGTTTTCCGCTGCGGCGGAAAGCCGACCACAGCAGCAGCACCTCACGCCCCGGATGCTTGTCCGACACGTCGTTGATCACCTCGTCGAACAACTCCTGCTCGTCCATGGCCAGGTAGTCGAAGGCCAGCAGTTCGCTCCCCTCCAGATGGTCTTCGGGATCGAGTTCGAGGAGCATTTCGAGCAGCGCCGCCGACATTTCGAAATCGTTGATCAGAAAGTGGTCGATGGCCGAGGCGAAGATCAGTTCGAGTGCCGCGCGCGAATTGCGGTGGTTCCATTCGAGATTGACCTCCTCGTCCTCGGGAATCAGTTCCGCAAGGCGCTGGAAAGCCTGGAAACGCTCGTTGCAGGCTCCCTCTATATCGCCGGCGGCCTGCATCTCGCGGGACCGGGCGAGAACTTTCGCGAAATTATAGGGTCCTTCGCCGACCACCTCGAAAGTCTGGTCGGGCGTGGGTTCAAGATATGCCTTTTGCATCGTTGTCTTTGAGTTTGAGGATCATGGCGACAAGTACCGCCAGCGTCACGCCTCCGCCCAGCAGGTAAGCCGCCGTACGGTTCTGCATGCCCAGCATCAGCGGCGAAACGAAAATATAGCTGGCGCAGACGTAAGTCATGACGAGGGCCGGGATCAGTCCCACCCACACGTTGCGCCCCCGGTGGCGGAGGTAGGCGACGATCATCCAGAGCGTCACTGCCGCGAGGGTCTGGTTCATCCACGCGAAATAGCTCCACATGGCCTGGAAAGGCAGTCCGAAGATGATCAGCAGACCCAGTGCGAAGAGCGGAATACAGATATAGATGCGTTTGCGCAGCGTACGCTGTTCGATGCCCATGAAGTCGGCGACGATCAGTCGTGCGGAGCGGAAGGCCGTATCCCCCGAAGTGATGGCGCAGGCCACCACGCCGAAGATGACGAAGACGGCCAGCACGGGACCCAGCGTCTTGTTGGCGATCACGTCGATCATCACGGCCGCCTGCCCCCCGTATTCGGCGATGGCAGCGTTCAGCCCCGCGACATCGCCCCAGAAGGCCATGGCGACGGCAGCCCAGACGAGGGCGATGATAGATTCGGAAATCATCGCGCCGTAGAAGACCGAGCGGCTTTCGCGCTCGTTGCGCATGCAACGGGCCATCAGCGGCGACTGCGTGGCGTGGAAGCCCGAAATGGCGCCGCAGGCAATGGTCGTGAAGAGCATCGGGACGATCGGGAAGTCCTTCGCATCGGCGATACAGTTTTCGAAGGAGGTGAATTCCGGAATGGCGTATTCGCCGCTGAAAAGCAGCACGACGAGGATGCCGACGGCCATGAACAGCAGCGCGAAGCCGAAGACCGGGTAGATGCGGCCGATGATCTTGTCGACGGGCAGCAGCGTGGCGGCGATGTAGTAGACGAGAATCACGCCCAGCACAATCAGCAGCAGCCACGAGAAACCGCCGAAGGCGATGCCTTCGAGCGCCGGAACGTCGAGGCGGTTGGCGATGAGCGAGGCGGGCTGCGAGAGGAACACCGCCCCCACGAGGATCATCAGCCCGGCGGAAAAGAGCCGCATGACGAACTTCATGCCGCCGCCGAGGTAGACCCCGGCCGTCTCGGGAAGGCTCGCGCCGTCGTGGCGCAGGGAAATGACCCCGGCGATAAAATCATGGGCCGCACCCATAAAGATACCACCGAAAGTGATCCACAGAAACGCGACCGGACCGTAGGCCGCACCGAGCACGGCACCGAAAATCGGACCGAGCCCCGCAATGTTGAGCAGTTGGATCAGGAAAATGCGCCACCGGGGCAGGGGCACGTAGTCCACGCCGTCGTAAAGGCGGCTGCAGGGCGTCGGGACCGCCGGGTCGATGCCGACGAGCCGTTCCAGATAGCGCCCATAGGTGAAATATGCGGCCACCAGCAACGCCAGGCACACCAGAAAAGTAATCATCGCAAAATAGCTTCGGGTCAGTTTTAGCGCGAATATAGCAAGAAAAGCGAGAATTTTCGCAAAATTGTTGCGAGAAAAAAATATTTTTCAGATATTTGCAGTCCCAAAGGGAACCTCGGCGTTCCCGAAAGGCTGAATTAGCTCAGCGGTAGAGCACTTCACTCGTAATGAAGGGGTCCCGAGTTCAAATCTCGGATTCAGCTCCAGGAGGCGTGAGAAAGGGGAGAAAGCACGCCATCCACTGCAAAAAGTCTTATTTGTCGTTGACAAGTAAGACTTTTTCGTTTTCAGGCGCCAGGGGGGGGGCAGGCGTCCGCCGCCCGTCCGGCGGGCTGTTACGCCCCCGGAAACGCCCGGAAATGAATCCCGGGCGGCGGGACCTTCGGCATAAAATTCGGCCGCCGCGTCTTCTTTTTCATCTTTTTTCCATACCTTTGCCGTGCAATGGTTCGCCGAACGAGGCCCCCGGCCCCGGGCGATTAAAAGGGAATGCCGTGAAAATCGGCAACAGTTCCCTCTGCTGTAAGTTCCTGCCGCCGAAGCGGCACATCAGACCCCGACAATCTCTTGCCACTGGTTTTCACGCGACCGGGAAGGCGCCGGGGCCGGAACGAGTCAGAAGACCTGCCGCTGCAATGGTTTTACAATCCAGGGGGAAATGGATCGTGATCGGCCGGAAAAACGGTTCCAGGCATATCCCCGAATGTAAAATCAGGTTACTGCGAAATTCCGGCCGGACGCATGCCGTGCGCCCGGCACGAATGCGGATCTTTCGGAGATCCGCAAAGATTGGTTGAACGATTTAAACGAAGAGGATATGAGCTGTTTTTTCAGTCACGCCGGACGGACGGCGATACCGGTTCTGCTTTCGGTATTGCTGGCTGCCGCAGCCTGCAACAAGGACGGAGAGATCACGCTGCCGGACAGCAAACCCCGGATCACGCTCGACAGCGAAACTGGCGTTTACGCGGCCAAGATCGGTCATACGGTGACGATCACGCCGACCGTGGAAAACGAAGGGGATGCCGCATACAGCTGGACGATCGACGACGAGGTCGTTTCCACGGAGCGCGTGTTCGAACACGCGTTCAGCGAGGAGGGCCGCGTCTACGTGACCCTGCGGGTCGAAAACCGGGCGGGATACGACGAGAAGGAGGCGCGTATCGACGTGAACCGGCTCGCTCCTCCCATCATCTCGCTCATCGTGCCGCCGACGGGGCTATACGTGCTCACGGGACGGGAATACACGTTCGCACCGGAGGTGCAGAACGGCGAAAACGCCCGTTACGAATGGTATCTGGACGACTCGTCCGTCCCGGTCTCCACCCAAAAGGACTACATCTTCATGCGTACCCGGCCGGGAGACTGCACCCTGCGGCTGACGGCCGCCAACGAGGACGGCACGGCCGAGAAAACGCTCGCCGTGCACGTCGTGGACGTCATACCGGTCCGCATCGCGTTCATCCCCTCTTCCTACTCCGCCGACCCGCTGGTGCGGAGCGTATCGCTCGGGCGGACGCTGTTCCTGCGGCCGCAGGTGGCCGACGCCGTCGGACCGGAATATACGTGGTACGTGGACGGCACATTGCAGGAGGGCGCAACCGACCGCATGTTCGCCTTCACGCCGGAGAAGGAGGGCGAATACGAGGTCACCTTCCGGGTGACGGACACGGACGAAAGCCCTCTCGCGCCCCTCTCGCGCCATATCACGCGCGCGTCGTCGAAGCGAATCACCGAGGAAACGCTCCGGGTGACCTGCTACGAACGCGAATCGGAGCGCGTCATCACGACGACGGGACAGCCCGCGGCGGACCGGGTACTCGAATTCCTGCCTGCGCCCGGACAGTTCGTCAACGAAAAGGACATGGCCGGATATACCGGCCAGAAAACCTTCGAGGAGGCCCGCCTCTACGCCGAAAACCGCTTGAAAAAGGGAGAGTTCGTCTCGCTGGGCAACTTCGGCGGCTACGTGATCCTCGCCTTCGACCACAGTGTGGAGAACAAGGGCGGATACGACTTTTCGATCCCCGGCAACCAGTTCGAAGGCAGCAACGAGCCGGGCGTCGTGTGGGTGATGCAGGACGTCAACGGCAACGGCAAACCCGACGACGAATGGTACGAACTCCGGGGCAGCGAGACGGGCAACGAATGGACCACCCAGGAGTATGCGGTAACCTATTACAGGCCCGGCGGCCCCCGACAGGGGGTGAAATGGACCGACAACCTGAACCGGAGCGGGCAGGTAGCCTACCTGGAGCAGTTCCACCCGCAGGACTACTACTACCCCCTGTGGCTCGAAGAGGAGTCCCATACCTATTACGGCACGGGCCTGCGGCAAAACACCACGCAGGACCCCGGCGGAGACTGGTCGAACAACTCGTTCGAATGGGGGTATGTCGACAACGCGGGCAGCGACAACCTGGATTCTTCGGGTAAGACCGGGAAGACCTATTTCAAGATCGCCAACGCCATGACACCCGACGGACAGCCGGCCGGATTGCGCTACATCGACTTCATCAAGGTGCAGAGCGCCGTCAACGGCAGCGCCGGAGGACTGGGCGAACTCTCGACCGAAGTCGCCGGAATGGCCGTCGACGAGAACCTCAACCGATAGCCTCACTCCCGCTCCCGACGCATGAAACGATTCCTACGACAGATTCTGACAGCGGCCTTGTGCCTCTCCGCCCTGGGCGGCTGCATGAAGTGGGACTACGGCCGCACGGAGGATTTCTCGGCGACGGAACGAGGTCTGTTCATCGTCAACGAGGGCATGTTCCAGTACGGAAACGCCACGCTGTCGTATTACGATCCGGAAACGAAAACCGTCGAAAACGAAGTTTTCTACCGGGCCAACGCCTTCAAGCTGGGCGACGTGGCGCAGTCGATGGTCCTGCACAACGGCGTGGGATGGGTCGTGGCGAACAACTCGCACGTCGTGTTCGCCATCGACCCCGACACCTTCCGCGAGGTGGGACGCATCACCAACCTCACCTCGCCGCGGTACATCCATTTCGTTTCGGATGAAAAGGCCTACGTCACGCAGATCTGGGACAACCGCATCTTCATCGTCAACCCCAAACGTTACGAAATCACGGGACATATCGAATGCCCGGACATGACGGCGGAATCCGGCTCCACGGAGCAGATGGTGCAGTACGGCAAATACGTCTTCGTGAACTGCTGGTCGTACCAGAACCGCATCCTCAAAATCGACACCGAGACGGACCGGGTCGTCGGTCAGCTGACCGTCGGCATCCAGCCCACGTCGCTGGTGATGGACCGGAACAACAAGCTGTGGACCATCACCGACGGCGGCTACGAGGGCAGCCCCTACGGATATGAAGCCCCCTCGCTGTACCGCATCGACCCCGAAACGTTCTCCGTGGAAAAGCAGTTCCGGTTCCGGAAGGGGGACACCCCGTCGGAGGTGCAGCTCAACGGCACGCGCGACACGCTCTACTGGATCAACGACGACGTCTGGCGCATGCCCGTCGCCGGAGAGCAGCTTCCGGTGCGCCCGTTCCTCGAATACAGGGAGACCAAATATTACGGACTGACGGTCGATCCGGCCAACGGCGACGTGTACGTCGCCGACGCCGTCGACTACCAGCAGCAGGGAATCGTCTGCCGCTATACGGCCAAGGGCGAGCCTGTCGACGAATTTTACGTGGGCATCGCGCCCGGAGCGTTTTGCTGGAAATAACGGGAGAGCATGAAAACAACCGCCTTGTTTCTTTGGATTTTGCTGTTCCCGGCGCTGCTGCGGGCGCAGGGCCAACCGCTGCCGTCCGCACCGCCGGAAAACCCGCAGAACGCCGGCGCGGGGGAGTGGCGCGGTAAAGGCGCCATCGCCATCCGCGAAGTTCCGGTCTGGGGCCGGCGCCCGATGAAAAGCATCGGCATCGAGGAGACGAAATTCGACTCGGCGGTCCTCAAGGAGAACATCGCCCTCTCGATTGCCGACGCACTGACGTTCAACGCGCCGGTTTTCGTCAAGCAGTACGGCCGCGCAACCCTCTCGACGGTATCGTTCCGCGGCACAGGCCCGTCGCACACGCAGGTGACGTGGAACGGCATGCGCATCAACAACCCGATGCTGGGCATGACGGACTTTTCGATGATCCCCTCCTATTTCATCGACGACGCCTCGCTGCTGCACGGAACCTCGTCGGTCAGCGAAACGGGCGGCGGACTGGGCGGACTGGTGAAACTCGCGACCACGCCGGCCGCGGCCGACGGATTCGGACTGCAATATATCCAGGGCATCGGCATGTTCAGGACCTTCGACGAGTTCCTGCGTCTCGGGTGGGGCGACGAGCGCTGGCAGGTATCGACCCGCGCCGTCTGCCAGTCCTCGGCCAACGACTACAAATACCGCAACCGCGACAAGAAGGAGAACATCTACGACGAGGAGATGAACATCGTCGGGTCGTACTATCCCACCGAGCGCAACAAGAGCGGCGCGTTCGACGACGTGCACGTCCTGCAGGAGGTCTACTACAACACCGGACGCGGCGACCGCTTCGGACTGAACGCCTGGTACATCAATTCCAACCGGGAGCTGCCCCTGCTGACGACCGATTACGCCGACGACACGCAGTTCGAAAACCGCCAGCGCGAGCACACCCTGCGCAGCGTCCTCTCGTGGGATCATCTGCGGCGGGACTGGAAAGTCGCGGCAAAAGCGGGATATATCCACACCTGGATGGCCTACGACTACCGGCGCGACAAGGGCAACGGCATTCTGGAAGTCATGACCCGTTCGCGGAGCAGGATCAATACCCTTTACGGACAGGCGGAGGGAGAATATACCGTCGGAGAGAAATGGCTCTTTACGGCCAATGTTTCCGCACACCAGCACTTGGTCGAAAGCGCCGACAAGAACATCATCCGCCAGCAGGGCGACAAAGCCGTCGTCGGCTATGACAAGGGCCGCATCGAACTCGACGGCTCCCTGTCGGCCAAATGGCGCCCCACGGAACGGCTGGGAATGTCGGTCGTCCTGCGCGAAGTCATGTACGGAACGTCCTGGTCGCCGGTCATCCCGGCCTTCTTCGCCGACTGCCTGCTCTCCAGGCGCGGCAGCGTCGTGGCGAAAGCTTCCGTCTCGCGCAACTACCGTTTTCCGACGCTCAACGACCTCTACTTCCTGCCGGGCGGCAATCCCGGGCTGAACAGCGAAAAGGGCATCGCTTACGAAGCCGGACTGTCGTTCGCCGTGGGAAAGGACGGCTCGTACACGCTCTCGGGGTCGGCGTCGTGGTACGACCAGCACATCGACGACTGGATTCTGTGGCTGCCGACGGCAAAGGGATTCTTCTCGCCGGTGAACATCAAAAAGGTCCACGCCTATGGCGTGGAAATCCGGGCCGACCTGGCCGCTGCGCTCACCAGAGAGCTGAAAATCAGCCTCGACGGCACGTTCTCATGGGCGCCGTCGGTCAACGAAGGGGAGCCGATGTCCCCGGCCGACCAGTCGGTCGGCAAACAGCTGCCCTACGAGCCGGAATATTCGGCCACGGCGACCGGAAGGCTCTCCTGGCGAAGCTGGGGCCTGCTCTACCAGTTCTGCTATTACAGCGAACGCTACACCATGTCGAGCAACGACATCACCCTCACCGGACGCCTTACGCCCTATCTGATGAGCAACCTCTCGCTGGAAAAGGGATTCTCTTTCCGGTGGGCGGACCTGACACTCAAAGGCACGGTCAACAACCTTTTCAACGAGGAGTACCTCTCGGTGCTCTCCCGGCCCATGCCGCGCATGAACGCCGAGTTCTTCATCGGCATAAAGCCCAAATGGAGGACGAAAAAGAGGTGACCCGTCGCGCACACCTCCCGGAACCGCCGGCCGGACCGTCCGAGTACGGCAAAGCCCCGGAAACGAAATCCGGAAGCAGGGCAACGGAAAAGGGCGCCCGGCGAAAACAGCGCCGTTCCGGAAAACCGTCCCGCCCCGCGATACGAAAAAAGGGTCCCCGATTTCGAGAACCCTTTTTCAGTGTCTTATTTCCCTTCGGGAACCAGCCGTCCGTCGTCGTTCACAAAGAGGGGCTTGCGCTGCTCAGAGGGTAGAAATCCCCCCCCCTCGCGATTCTCTCCACCGGAGTCGATTCCGATGGGATGCGCGAAGACGAAACGTGCACCGGCCGTATAACCGGGATCGACCCAGATACGCCCCCCGACGATCATGGCGATCTGGCGGCAGATGGCAAGGCCCAGGCCCGTACCCTTCTTCTTGTTGCCGTCGAGTTTCTCGAAACGGTTGAAGACCATCTCCTGCTTGTCGAGCGGGATGCCCGGGCCGGTGTCGGCCACCGAGAAAAGCACCTCGCCCCGCTCCTCGTCGATCTCCACCCCCAGCGTGATGCTGCCCTCGAAGGTGAACTTGCCGGCGTTGGTCAGCAGGTTGATCAGAATTTGCGAAAGACGGTGGGCGTCGGTGGTGAGCATGAACGACCCGACGGGACATTCGAAGCGCCCCTCGACCCCCTCCTGCCGCGTATGGGCCGTGGTCATCATCACATGCTGGCAGATCTGCACGATGTCCTCCGAAGCGTAGTTGAATTTGATCTTGCCGCATTCGAGCGACGAAATATCGAGAATGTCGTTCAGCAGCGTGAGCAGCATCTCGGAGTTGTTGACCACGATGGCGCAGTACTCGGCACGCTCCTCCTGCGAAAGTTCCTCGCTCTGCATCAGCGACGAGAAACCCACGATGGCGTTGAGCGGCGTACGGATTTCGTGGCTCATGTTGGCCAGGAACGCCGACTTGAGCATGTCCGACTCCTCGGCCTTCTCCCGGGCGACGACCAGCTGGCCCTCGCGCTCCTCAAGCGTGAGTTTGAGCCGCCGCATGCGCAGCAGCAGCCACGTCACGAAGAACAGCAGCAGCACCAGCAGCAGGATGCCCAGCACCAGCAGCTCGATGTAGTGGGAATATTTCGACAGCTTGGCCGCCATCGTATCCTCGATGACGCTGCCCTTGGGCAGGGCGTATTCAGCGATCTTCCACTCCTTGAGCTTGCGCGAATCGAACAGGTAGAGACTCTTGCTCGTATGGAAATGGGCGTCCTCGATGCTGTCCGTATCGTAGTATTTCCGGATCTGGCCGGCAATGATCTCCGCACCGTTCTCGTATTCGGGCACGTAACCGCCGATCGCCATGTCGCCGATGCCCGTACCGGTCACCGAGAAGACCGGAACGCGGGGGTTGTTCTGCACCAGGTCGTTCAGCGACCGCTGCATGAAGTATTCGCCGTCGCTGCCCACGCGCCACGTGCCCAGCATCACGGCCGAACGGGGCGGCAGCGTCGCAAAGGTCCGGAACGCCGTCTCCTCCCCCTCGCGGCTGTCCACCAGCACGAGATTCAGGTCGGGGTAGTTCTCCCACTCCTCGCGTACGAGCGCCTGCAGCGAAATGCCGCCGTAGGTATTGTCGGTCACCAGGGCGATGTTCTCCACCTGGGGATAGAGCGAACGAATCAGTTCGATGTTGCGCCGGATGTCGTAGCGGTTGAGCATCCCGCCCACCCGGTTCAGACTGTCGCCCATGGCCTGGTAGTCGACCGCACGGGGTTTCCACGTCTGCAACGAATCGGACGGCGCGGGCAGCATGACGCCGTTCTCGCTGGCGAAGCAGCTGAAACACAGCACCCCGTCGGGGATGCGGCCCAGCGACACGAAAGAAG
Source organism: Alistipes sp. i18-0019-D1 (assembly GCF_042852885.1). NCBI lineage: Bacteria > Pseudomonadati > Bacteroidota > Bacteroidia > Bacteroidales > Rikenellaceae > Alistipes > Alistipes sp. i18-0019-D1. The sequence goes on along the minus strand of NZ_AP031424.1, from coordinate 1,934,516 downwards.
CCCACGCCTCCTGCCCCAGCAGCACGATGGCGCGCAGCGAGCGGCCCTCGTAGCGGGAAATCAGGTTGTCGATCTGGGAAATCCACTGCGGCGCGTCGGCGATGCCCTTGCATTCGAGGGTCTCGACATAGATGTCGCACGGAACGCCCGAAGCGACGATGCGCTGTTCGAATTCGGTGATGAAACTCGACATGCGGCGCGTGTCGGGATTGTACGACGAAATGATCAGAATGCTCTCGCGCCCCGCGGACTCATGCGCCCGGACGAATGCAGGCAGCAACAGGATGCAGCAGAGCAGCAGCGACCGGCCTGGGTTTATCGCGTGTTGTTTTCTCATATATCCTCCTTTGCCGCCAACATGGCGGCCACCCTTGCGCGGAGTTCGTCCGCACGGAGGGGTTTTGCCAGACAGTCGTCGAATCCGGCGTCGAACATCCGCCGCCGGTCGGTCTCGAAAGCATAGGCCGTCAGCGCGATGACGGGAACGGCGGGCGACAGTTCCCGGATCTGCCGGAACGCCTCGTAACCGTCCATGACGGGCATGTTGATATCCATCAGCACCAGGTCCGCACCCTGCGTCCGGAAAAGCTCGACGGCCTCCGCGCCGTTCACCGCATGGACGAGGTCATAATCCCGTCGAAGCAGTACCTCGACGAGTTTATAGTTACTGGGATTGTCCTCTGCGACAAGGACCCGGGACCGCAACGCGGCGCCGCTGTTTTCACACACCATAGACTGTGTAAATTTAAGATTCCCGGGATCGTATCGGGAACAGCATCAGCTACAAAGTTAACAATTTTTTGAATACCTATTACAATTTGTCCCGGAAATCGGACTTCGGGACCCCAAAAAACGGGTCAAAACGGCCGTTTTTGATAAGTTATTTATCCCGAATAGTATACATTCCGTTTTTTTTACCGATATTTGCATGCGGGATTCGGATTAATATCCTTATCTTTACGTTCAATTATATGCAATATCTCCGGCCGGGCCGGGAAACGGGATAAATCAAAGTAACAATGAGCAAGAAAAAGGTACTGATCGTCGACGATAAAGATCAGATCGCAAAAATCCTTTACGTATACCTCCAGGGGGACTACGACTGTCATTACAAGCCGAACCCCCTCGCCGCTATCCAATGGCTCCTCGAAGGCAACATACCCGACCTGATCATTTCGGATATCCGCATGCCCGAAATGCGCGGCGACGAATTCCTCGCCTACCTCAAGCGCAACGAGCTGCTGCGGGGAATCCCGGTCATCATGCTTTCGAGCGAGGACAGCACTTCGGAGCGCATCCGGCTGCTGGAAGAGGGCGCCGAGGACTACATCGTCAAGCCCTTCAACCCGCTGGAACTGAAAATACGCATCAAAAAGATCATCGATTGAAATACCCCGTCATCTATATCAAAGGCAAAGGCGACCACACGGCCCGTTTCGCAGGACTCACCGGCGGAAAGATGCAAGTTGTCAGCGACATCGCCGCAACGATGAGGACGCTCACGGCCCTCCGCGCCGAACACGCCTGTGTCCTCTACGAACAGCGAAACCCGGGAACCGATTGCAGCAACATCCGTTTCCTGCGTTCGCGGTTCCCCGAAACGGGTATCATCCTGATCACGCCGGGCCATCTCCGCGACGAGGAACGCCGCAGTTACCTGCGCGCCGGGGTCAACAGCGCCATGGCGGGCGACGTGTCCGACGAGGATTTCAAGCGCACGCTGCAGTTCATGACCGACTACACATTCACCCACAGGCCCGTCGTACACAGGAACGAGGAGGTGCAGGTTTTTCGTATGCCGCTCTGGAAACGGGCCTTCGACATCGCCGCGTCGCTCGGGGCGATCATCGCGCTCTCGCCGCTGCTGCTCGCCGTGGCCGTGGCGGTCAAACTCGACAGCCCGGGACCTGTCATCTACCGCTCGAAGCGCGTGGGCAGCAACTACCGCGTCTTCGACTTCCTGAAATTCCGTTCGATGCGCACCGACGCCGACCAGCGGCTCAAGGAGTTGAGCAACCTGAATCAGTATGCGGCAGACGCGGGGAAAGACTCCGGCACCTCGAAAATCTCGCTCGACGACGAGGAGATGAAGAAACTGCTCGCCGACATGGAGAGCGGCATGCTTTTCGCCGACGATTTCGCAATCCCCGAAGAGGAACACCAGCAGATCGTGGACACCGAACAGGAAAACGCCTTCGTAAAGATCGAAAACGATCCCCGCATCACGCGGCTGGGACGCTTCCTGCGCAAATACAGCATCGACGAACTGCCGCAGCTGTTCAACATCCTGCGCGGCGACATGTCGGTCGTGGGCAACCGTCCCCTGCCGCTCTACGAGGCCGAGCGCCTCACCAGCGACGAATATATCGAACGCTTCATGTGCCCTTCGGGGCTCACGGGACTGTGGCAGGTCGAAAAGCGCGGCGGCGCCGGCAAGCTCTCCCCCGAACAGCGCAAGCAGCTCGACATCGAATACGCCCGCCGGATGTCGCCCTGGTTCGACCTGAAGATCATCCTGCGCACGTTTACGGCGTTCATCCAGAAAGAAAACGTTTAGACCATGAAAAAGTTCCTGCTTCTACCCGTCCTGATGTGTCTCCCGGCCCTGCTCCGGGCGCAGGCCCCGGCTGCGCAGCAGCCCGGCGGCAGCCTTGCGGCCGCTCCCGCCCGCGAGGAATACAACGACCTGGCGCGGATGTCGGCCGAAACGTACATGAACCTGCACCTGCCGCCGCTGTACGAACTGCTGGAAAACGCCCGCGCGCAGTCGCCGCAGGTCAACCAGTTCGCCTCGAAGAAAGAGCAGGAGGAGCGCGAAATCAAGACCCTGCGCCGCTCGTGGCTCAAGAACATCAAACTCAACGCCCAGTACAGCTACGGCTCGACCGACGTAAACAGCCTCATGTACTACGACAAGAACCTCCCCGTAGTGCAGAACGTCACGGGAACCACACAGGCGTGGTGGACCGTCGGAGCGGGCATTTCGCTGCCCCTCGACGAGATTTTCAACCGCCGCAACCGCATCAAGCAGCAGCGCAAGCGGCTGGAAAGCATCGAGTACGAGATGAACAGCTGGTATGACGAAATCTGCCTGAAGATCATCGAGGCCTACACTTCGGCCGTCGAGAACCTCTCGCTGCTGGAGACCTCGGCCCGTTCGATGGTGGCCGCGAAGGCACAGTACGTCGCCGCCGAAGCCGATTTCGTAAACGGCAAGATCGACGCGCAGACGCTCAGCCGCCAGAAAAGCATCGAGAGTTCGACCATCCGCGAATACGAGCAGACCCGTTCGCAGCTCAACAAGGCGTTGCTGCAACTGGAAGTGCTCTCCAAAACACCGATCATCAGCAAACCCAACCCGACGAAATAAACCGCCCGCCCATGACGACGTATATCGCATACATACTGAAATTCCTCTTCCGGATCAAGTGGTGGCTCATCATCTGTCCGGTAGCGGTCGCCCTGCTGGTCTATTTCTACATGGGACGCCAGGCCCGCTATTACCGCTCGACCTCGACCATCTACACCGGCATCGTGTCGGGCTACGACCTCGAAAACGGCGAAGGGTCGCGTCAGGACTGGAACATCATCAACAATGCGATGGACAACCTGATCAACATCATCAAGTCGCAGTCGACGCTCCACAACGTCTCGCTGCGCCTCTACGCCCGGAACATGGTCCACGGCGACCCCGATCAGGACAACAGCTATATCTACGCCCGCAACTACCGCAGCGAGGTGGCGCACACGCCGCCCGACGTGCTCTCGCTGATCGACCGCGACAGCGAGGAGCAGACGCTCGAAAACCTGCTCGGCTACGAGGTCGCCGAGCACGGCAACCACGTCTACGGACTTTTCCACTGGACCCACCGCTATTACAGCTACCAGGCCCTGAGCCGGATCGAAGTGCGGCGCATCGCCAACAGCGACATGCTCGAAGTGAGCTACGAAAACGACGACCCCGGCGTGGTCTACAACACACTGGAACTACTCAACGACGAGTTCGTCAAACAGTACAAGGAACTGCGCTACGGCGAGACCAACAACGTCATCAGGTTCTTCGAGCAGGAGCTGGCCCGCGTGGGCCGCGAACTGCGCGAGCAGGAGGACTCGCTGCGCGATTACAGCGTCGAGAACCTGATTATCAACTACGACGAACAGACCAAGCACATCGCCATCCTCTCGCGCGACTTCGAACTGCGCTACGAGGAGACGCGCCTGAACCTCAACAGTTCGGAGTCGCTCCGGAAGAAGATCGAGGCGCAGCTCGAAGACCTCCAGATTTTCCGCAACAACGCGGCCTTCATCGAACAGCTCCACAAGATCGGGGACCTCCAGGCGCAGATCACAGCCGCCGAAGCCTTTATCCCCGACCCCGCATCGGGACGGGAGCCGGTGACCCAGCCGATCGACGTGGGACGCCTCCAGGCCCGGATGCAGATCGAGACCGACAGCCTGCGCAGCATCACGTCGGCCATCGCCAGCCAGCAATACACCAAGGAGGGAATCTCCACGGGATCGCTCATCCAGCAATGGCTCGACGCCGTGCTGCTCTCGACCAAATCGCAGGCCGAGATGGAGGTGGTCAACGAGTGGAAGAAATCGCTCGACGACCGCTACGTGCAATACGCTCCGGTTGGTTCGACCCTCAAGCGCAAGAACCGTCTGATCAGCTTCACCGAACAGTCGTACCTCTCGATGCTCCAGGCGCTCAACACGGCGCGCCTACGGCAGAAGAACCTGCAGATGACCTCGGCGACGCTCAAGATCATCAACCCGCCGGTGCTGCCCATTTCGGCCGAGCCGACCAAGCGCAAGATGATGGTCGCGGCGGCATTCTTCTGCACGCTGGTCTTCATCCTCGGCATCTTCATCCTGCTCGAACTGCTCGACCGCACGCTGCGCGACAAGATTCGCGCCGAGCGCATCACCGGCGGCAAGGTCATCGGGGCGTTCCCGGGCCGGGGCCGGTTCGGCGAGCGGCGTTTCGTCCAGCAGTACCGCCAGATCGCATCCCGCTTCATGGGCAACGCCGTGCTCAACTACTTCGACCCCGGCAAGCGGCCCAACGTACTCAACATCCTCTCCACGGAGCAGGGCGACGGGAAATCGACCCTCGCCGAGCACCTCGCGGCCCATTTCCGCGAAACGGGCATGAAGGTGCGCAGCGTGTCGTGGAACCGGGATTTCGACGCCCACCAGAAAGAGTACCTGCTCGCCGGGCAGATCGGGGACTTCGTACACGACGCCGGAGACGAGATTCCGCTCGCGGAAGCCGACGTGGTGATCGTGGAATACCCGCCCCTGAGCGACAGCCCCGTATCGAAGGAGCTGCTGCAAGGCGCGGAGCTCAACATCGTGGTGGCCCCCGCCAACCGCACCTGGAAGGATACCGACCAGCTGCTCTTCGAGAAATGCGGACAGATGGCCGGGGAGACCCCCACGGCGCTCTTCCTCAACTACGCGGGGCGTGACGTCGTACAAACCTTCACGGGGCTGCTCCCGCCCTTCACCCGCCTGCGCAGACTGGGTTACCAGATCAGCCAGTTCGGTTTCACGGCCGTCAAGTAGCCCGTCGTCCGCAATCCTGCAAAACAATCGCAAATGGAGCTTTACGGCAACATAACCGCCTCGCTGAGCGTCCCCCGGATCGCCCTGGGACTGATTGCGGCCGGAGGCGTGGCCGTCGTCGCCTACGCCTTCACCCATTACGGGCTGCCGGCGGGCGCGGCCGTGTCGATGCTCCCCATCGGGCTTTGCGCACTGTGGTTCTCGCTCCGCAACCCGGCGGTCTCGATGCTCGGGATGCTGGTGCTCAACTATTTCATCATGTATCTCGGCCGGGAGTTCCTCCACGGCGTGCCGGTCGGGCTGATCCTCGACGGCGCGCTGTTCTTCAACCTGGCGATACTCCTGCTGCAGGCCCTCGTCCACCGGATCGAGTGGCGGCGCGCCGGCACGGGACTGACCCTCGCGGCGGCGATCTGGATGATCTACTGCGTACTCGAACTGTTCAATCCCCAGAGCGTCTCGCCCAAGGGGTGGACCATGGCCATCCGTTCGCTGGCCTTCTATTTCTTCCTGGTCGTAGCGCTCACGCAGCTCACGATGGCCCGCTACAAATACCTGAAGGCCATGCTGGCCGTATGGTCGGTCCTGACGCTGATCGCCGTGCTGAAGGCCCTCGTCCAGAAATACGCCGGCTTCAACGCCGCCGAGAACTACTGGCTGTTCGTCGAGGGCGGCGCCGTCACGCACATCATCTACACCGGCGTGCGCTATTTCTCGGTGTACAGCGACGCCGCGAACTTCGGCGCGGGCATGGGGCTGGCGATGGTGGTCTTCTCGATCTCCGCGCTCTACTACCGCAACCCGTGGATGAAGGTCTACCTGCTGGCGGTGGCCGCCGCGGCGTGCTACGGCATGCTGATCTCGGGAACGCGCAGCGCACTGGCCGTGCCTTTCGCCGGATACGCCGTATTCGTAGTGCTCTCACGCAACTTCCGGATGGTCGTGGCGGGCGTCTTGCTGATCATCGCGGCATTCATCTTTCTCAATTTCACGACCATCGGGCAGGGAAACCCCATCATACGCCGCGCCCGCAGCGCCTTCAACACCCAGGACGCCTCGTTCCAGGTGCGCCTGGAGAACCAGGCCCAGCTGCGCGAACTGATGCGCGGAAAACCGTTCGGAGCGGGTCTCGGACACGGAGGCGGCAAAGCCAAGGTCTTCGCCCCGGACGCCCCGCTGTCGCAGGTTCCCACCGACTCGTGGTTCGTGATGATCTGGGTCGAGACGGGCATCGTCGGACTGCTGCTGCACATCGGCATCCTGCTCTACGTGCTGGGACGGGGCGCCTGGCTGGTGATCTTCCGCCTGCGCAATGCCCAGCTGCGGGGACTCGTCGCGGCGCTCGTCGCAGGCATCTCGGGCGTGGTGGTGATGTCCTACGGCAACGAGGTGCTGGGCCAGATTCCCACGGGAGCGATCATCTATATGAGCATGGCCTTCATCTTCCTCTCGCCGCATTTCGACAAGGAGCTGGAGGAGGCCGAAAAGGCGCAGAACACGGTTCCCCGGAAGAACCTGCTGGCCGTGAATCCCCGCGCGGCGGCGCTTCCGCCGGCAATGGCAAAAGAGTAAGGAGATGAAACCACGCATATCGGTCATATCGGTCAACTACAACGGCTTCGCACTCACCGCGGCGATGATCGACTCGCTGCGCCGCCACGTCACGACGCCGCTCGAAATCGTCGTCGTCGACAACGGATCGCAACGCGACGAAGCGACGGAATTGCAAGAACGCTATCCTGAAATAATAGCCATACGAAGTCCGGAGAACCTCGGCTTCGCCGGCGGCAACAACCTCGGCATCCGGGCCGCCTCGGGCGACCGCCTCCTGCTGCTCAACAACGACACGGAGGTCGGGGACGACACGCTGCATTACCTCGCGGAGACACTCGACGCCGATCCTTCGGTCGGGGCCGTCTGCCCGAAAATCCGCTTCTGGGCGCCCCCGCAGGCGATCCAGTTCGCGGGCTACACACCCCTGACGCGCATTACCCTGCGCAACGCCCTCGTCGGGTTCGGACAGCCCGACGACGGCTCCCGGGACACGCCGCACACGACGCCCTACGCCCACGGCGCGGCGATGATGGTGCGGCGCGAGGCGGTCGAGAAAGCGGGACCGATGCCCGAGGAGTATTTCCTCTACTACGAGGAGCTGGACTGGTCGGAGCGCATCCGCGAGGCGGGTTACAGGATCGTCTACGACCCGCGGGCGACCGTTTTTCACAAGGAGAGCGCCACCACGGGCCGGCAAAGCCCCCTGCGGAGCTATTACCTCACGCGCAACCGCCTGCTGTTCGCCCGCCGCAACCGCCGCGGGACGGAACGGCGGCTCTCGATACTCTACCAACTGGGCGTGGCCCTTCCCAAAAGCGTCGCCGCGGCCCTGCTGTGCGGACGCCGGGACCTTGCAGCGGCCGTCCTGCGCGGCGGCCGGGATTTTCTGCGCCATAAAACCGGAAAAGAATGACTGCGCTGACCATCATAGACTGGCTGCTCGTTCTCGCACTGCTGCTGCCGGTGCTCTACCTCTTCCTCTTCGCGGCGTTCTCGATGCGGCGGCGCACGGACGACTATCCCCCGGCGCGGAAACAGCGGCGGTTCGTGACGCTGATCCCCGCCTACAAGGCCGACGCGGTGATCCTCCGCACGGCACAGGCGGCCCTGGCGCAAGAGTATCCCGAAGGGCTGCACCGCGTGGCGGTGATCGCCGACCGGCTGAAGCCCGAAACGCTCGCCGGACTGCGCCGCCTGCCGCTGACGGTGATCGTGGTGATGTTCGAGAACAGCTCGAAGGCCAAGGCGCTGACCGCAGCCACGGACCAACTCGGACCCGGCGCGGCCGATGTCGTCACGATCCTCGACGCCGACAACCTCGTGGGACCCGATTTCATCGCCCGCCTCAACGAGGCGTTCGACACGGGCATGGTGGCGGTGCAGGCCCACCGCACGGCCAAGAACCGCGATAGCGACACGGCGGTGCTGGACGCCGCCAGCGAGGAGATCAACAACTCGATTTTCCGCCGCGGCCACGTGGCGCTGGGACTTTCGTCGGCGCTGATCGGCTCGGGAATGGCCTTCGCCTACGACTGGTTCCGCGACAACATCCGCAAATGCCGCACCTCGGGCGAGGACAAGGAACTGGAAACCCTGCTCCTGCGGCAGCGCATCTACATCGACTACCTCGACGACCTCATGGTGCTGGACGAGAAGGTGCAGGGCGAAGGGGCTTACTACAACCAGCGGCGGCGGTGGATCGCGGCACAGTTCTACGCCCTCGGCTCGGCCCTCCGGGACCTCCCGGCCGCACTGCTCCGGGGCAACTACGACTATGTGGACAAGCTGGTGCAATGGTGTCTGCCGCCGCGGATGCTGCTCATCGGGCTGGTTCCGCTGTGGGCCGTCGCGCTGACCTTCCTCGACCCGTGGGGATCGGTCAAATGGTGGGCGGCCTGGCTGCTGCTGCTCTTCGCGATGGCCATGGCCCTGCCCGACGAGCAGACCGACGCCAAACTCGGCCACGCCCTGCGCCGGGTTCCCGTACTGGTGCTGCTCACCGCCGCAAACCTCTTCCGCCTCGGCGGAACCAGGGATAAGTTCATCCACACCCGACACACCGGAGCGTCGGACGCAGCCCCGGAAAAAACCGACTCGATCCCATGAAAATAGCCATCGAAGCACAGCGCATCTTCCGCCCCAACAAACACGGCATGGACTTCGTGGCGCTCGAAACCATCCGCTGCCTGCAACGGCTCGACACCGAAAACGAATACTTCATCCTCGTCGGCGACGGTCCCGACCCCTGCCTGGAGGAGACGCCCAACGTGCATATCCTCACACTCCGCTGCCCGTCGTACCCGCTGTGGGAACAGTGGGCCTTGCCGCGGGCCGTGGCGCGCATCCGGCCCGACCTTCTGCACTGCACGAGCAACACCGCCCCAGTGTGGGGTTCGACGCCCCTCGTGGTGACGCTCCACGACATCATCTTTCTCGAAAAACAGGCTGCACGCAACCGATCGCTCTACCAGTCGCTCGGACGGCAGTACCGCCGCCTCGTAGTGCCGCGCATCCTGCCCAAGTGCCGCAAGATCATCACCGTGTCGCAGTTCGAATGCGACCGCATCCGCACGGCGCTCGGTCTCGCCCCCGAACGGATCACGGCCATCCACAACGGCTACAACACCCGCTTCCGGCCGATGGACGACACGGCCGGAATCACCCAACGTTACCTTTCCGACCCGGAATACCTCTTTTTCCTGGGCAACACCGACCCCAAGAAAAACACCCCGGGAACGCTGCGCGCCTACGCCGAATACGTGCGCCGTTCGGCGCATCCGCTGCCGCTGCTCATCGCCGACCTCACGCCCGAGGCGGCAAAATCCATCCTGCAACGGATCGGAGCGCCCGATCTGGAAAACATGCTCCGTCTGCCGGGGTATATCCCCAACGGCGACCTGGCGGCCGTCTACAACGGTGCGGCGGCGTTCCTCTACACCTCGCTGCGCGAGAGTTTCGGCATTCCGCAGCTCGAAGCGATGGCGTGCGGGACGCCCGTCGTCACGTCGAACACCTCGGCCATCCCCGAGATCGCGGGCCAGGGGGCCATCCTCGTCGACCCGACCTCGCCCGCGGAGATCGCCGACGCCCTCCTGCGGCTCGAATCCGACGCGGCGTTCCGGGCCGAAAAGGTCGCCTACGGACTCGACCGGGCGAAACTGTTCTCCTGGGAGCAGACCGCGCAGAAACTGCTGTCGCTCTACCGCGAACTGGTCCCGTAAACCGTAACCTGAAGAAACAATGATCGGAACAATAAAACGAAATCCCCGCCTGCGGCGCCTCGCGCTGTGGATGCTCTCCTCGCCCAAGCGGCCGCGGCCGCGTTGGTGGGTGAGGATACTGCGCCCCCTGCTGCACCCGGCGGGACGGGGGTCGAAAATCAGCCGGCACGCCCGCGCCGACGTCTTCCCCTGGCACCGCTTCACGCTGGAGCAGAACGCCCAGATCGAGGATTTCGCCGTGGTCAACAACGGCGCAGGCGACGTGCGGATCGGCGAAGGTTCGCGCGTGGGCATCGGCTCGGTGGTGGTCGGGCCGGTCGACATCGGCCGCCACGTCTTCCTGGGCCAGCACGTCTCGGTGCAGGGTCTCATCCACGGCTACGAGGACGTCACGACGGACCCCAACCTCCAGCCGCTGATGCTCCGGCCCGTGAAGGTCGGCGACTACACCCACCTGGGGACCAACTCGACGATCCTGGCCGGCGTCACCATCGGCCAGCGCTGCCAGATCGGCGCCGGATCGGTCGTCACCAAGGACATCCCGCCGTACAGCGTGGCCGTGGGCAATCCGGCCCGGGTCGTGAAACGCTACGATTCCGATAAAAAAGAGTGGGTCCGGGTTTGAAGCAGGCCATGAAAATACTGATCGTCTATAAAGCCTCGGGATTGAGCGACAACCCGTTCGTGCGCCTGCTCGCAGAGGGCATCCGCGCCTGCGGGTTCGAAGTCGTGTGCTCGGCCGGGGAGTTCTGGAACAATGCGGAAGCCTACGACGTCATCCACCTCCAATGGCCCGAGGAGCTGTTCGGATGGAGCTATCCGACGGCGGAACAGGTCGCGGCGCTCCGCCAGCAGTTCCGGACGCTGCACGAAAAGGGCATCCCCGTCGTCTACACCCGCCACAACACCCGTCCCCACAAGGGCGACGCGCAGCTGGCCGAAGCCTACCGGCTGACCGAGGAGAACGCCGACGCCGTGGTGCATCTGGGCAATTACAGCCGCCGGGAGTTCCTTGCGGCCTACCCCGCCTCGCAGCAGCTGCACGCCGTGATCCCGCACCACATCTACGAAGGACTGTACGCCCCCATCGACCGCGGCGAGGCCCGGCGGAAACTGGGGATTCCGGCCGATGCCTTCGTGATGCTGGCCTTCGGGGCGTTCCGTCACGCCTCGGAACGGAAACTGGTCTGGCGTGCGTTTCGCCGGCTGCCTCTTGCCGGAAAATTCCTGCTCGCACCCCGGCTGTGGCCCTACACGCTCAACGGCTCGTACCACCGGGGAGTGAAACGCCTCGCGGTGAAAACGTTGTACCATGCGGCACACGCGGCCGAAAACCGGTTCCGCATGCGCATCACCTCGGCCGAAGGACTGATTCCCGACGCCGACCTGCCGGCCTACTTCACGGCCGCCGACGTGGTTTTCATCCAGCGCACCGACATCCTCAACTCGGGCAACGTGCCCCAGGCTTTCGCTTTCGGACGCGTGGTCGCAGGCCCGGATTCGGGAAACATCGGCGAAATGCTGGCCGCGACCGGGAATCCGGTTTTCGACCCCGCGGATCCCGCTTCGGTGGACCGCGCGCTGGCCGAAGCGGCCCGGCTCGCCGATGCCGGACACGGCGGCGAGAACCTCGAATACGCCCGCGAACACCTCCGCCTGCCGCAGATCGCCGCGGCATACGGACGAATTTACCAACGATTGCATGACGCACAACGACGATAAACAGCCGCATTCGGTGGGCCGGGAGCTTGCCTCGGGCGTCTTCTACACCTCCGTCGCCAAGTATGCGGGGGTCGTGGTGACGATCCTCGTGACGGCAGTGCTCGCGCGCCTGTTCACCCCCGAAGAGTTCGGCGTGGTGAACATCGCCACGGTGATCATCGCCTTCTTCGCCATCTTCAGCGACCTGGGCATCGGCCCGGCCGTGATCCAGCACCGGAACCTCTCGCGCCGCGACCTGGGCGGCATCTTCTCGCTCACGCTCTGGTCGGCAGCCGTGATCGCCCTGCTCTTCTTCGCCGCCTCGGGGCTGATCGCCTCGTTCTACGACGACTCGGCGCAACTGCGCGACATCTGCCGCATCCTCGCGCTGAACCTCTTCTTCGCCACGGCGAACATCGTCCCCAACGCGCTGGTGATGCGCGACAAGCGTTTCCGCTTCGCCGCCGTGCGCTCGCTGGCCGTGCAGGTCGTCGGAGGCGCCGCGGGCATCGCCGCGGCCTACGCCGGGGCAGGCATCTACGCCCTGACGATCAACCCCGTCTTTTCGAGCCTGATGCTCTTCGCGATCAACTACCGCGAGTACCCGCTCCGCATCCGCCTGCGGCCTTCGCGCGGAGCGATCCGGAAGGTCTTCTCGTTCTCGGCCTACCAGTTCTCGTTCCAGCTGCTCAACTTCTTCAGCCGCAACCTCGACAAACTGCTCATGGGACGCTACATGAGCCTCTCGGACCTGGGCTATTACGACAAGTCGTACCGCCTGATGATGATGCCGCTGCAAAACATCGCCTTCGTCATCTCGCCCGTCATGCACCCCATCTTCGCCCACATGCAGGACGACCTGAAAAAGCTGGGCGAATCCTATCTGAAGGTGATCCGCCTGCTGGCCTTCATCGGCCTGCCGCTGTCGGCCGTGCTGTGGTTCACGGCCGAGGAGCTGGTGCTGATCATCTTCGGCGGACAGTGGATGCCGTCGGTAGCGGCGTTCCGCATCCTGGCCCTCTCGGTCGGCATCCAGATCGTGATGTCGACCTCGGGTTCGATCTTCCAGGCCGCAAACGCCACGCGGATGCTCTTTATCTGCGGCCTGTTTTCGGCCACGCTCAACGTCACGGCCATCTGCACCGGCATCTTCGCCTTCGGGACGCTCGAAGCCGTGGCCTGGGCCATCTGCCTCTCGTTCGCCGTCAACTTCGTGCAGTGCTATCACGCACTCTTCTGCCTGACCCTGCGGATGAAATGGGGACCCTTCTGGAAAAGTCTCCTTTCGCCGCTGCTGCTCACGGCGATCCTCGCACTCGCGCTCGCGGGCCTGACCCACCTGCTCCCGGCCGGAACGCCCCTGCCGGCGGCATTGGCGGCCAAAAGCGCGGCGGCAGCGGTTGTCTGGCTGGCCTACGTCCAGCTGGGCGGCGTGTATGACCTCAAAGAACTCGCGGCGCACCTGCGGCCCGGAAAATAAACCGCCATGAAAGGACTGTTCATCGTATTCCACGGATTCTCGGCCCACAGCGGCATCTCGAAGAAGATTTTCGCCCAGTGCGAGGCTCTCCGCCGGAGCGGCGCAAAGATCGCGCTGTGCCACCTGGAGATCGGTCCGGACGGCACGCAGCGGCGGCTGGCGGGCGACGAGGTGATCCGCACCTTCGGGAGCGGGTTTTGCGCCAAGGTGCTCAAACGCGTCTCCTACGCCGACATCACCGACTACATCCGCCGCGAAGGGGTGGGGTTTCTCTACATCCGCCACGACCTGAACGCCAATCCGCTGCTCGTCGCATGGCTGCGCCGCGTGCACCGGCTGGGAGTGCGCATCGCCCTCGAAATCCCCACCTATCCCTACGACGCCGAGTTCCGCGAAACAGGTCTCAAGGAGCAATGCCAGTTGCAGGTCGACCGGCTGTTCCGCCGCAGCCTGGCCCGCGAGGTGGACCGCATCGTCACCTTCTCCGACGACGAGGAGATCTTCGGACAGAAGACCATCCGCATCTCCAACGGCATCGACTTCGACGCCGTTCCGCTCAAAACCGAACTGCACGACATCACGCGCGAGGTGCGGCTGCTGGCGCTGGCCAACATCCACCCGTGGCACGGCTTCGACCGCGTGATCGAAGGGCTGAAAGACTACTATGCCGGGCCGCACGACCGTGTGGTGAGACTCCGCATCGTGGGCGACGGCATGCCCGGCCTGATCGGCGGCTACGCCCGCAGCATCGAGGCATACGGCCTCGGCGAGTATGTCGAAATCACGGGCCCCCGCTCGGGCGCGGCGCTCGACTCCCAGTTCGCGTGGTGCGACATGGGCGTGGCGAGCCTCGCCCGCCACCGCAACGGCATCGAGAGCCTCAAAAGCCTCAAAAACCGCGAATACGCCGCGCGGGGCATCCCGTTCGTCTACTCCGAGCGGGACAGCGACTTCGACGGCATGCCCTACGTTCTGAAGGCTCCGGCCGACGACACGCCGCTCGACATCACCGCCCTCCTCGGCTGGCTCGACACGGCGGACCGCACCCCGGCGCACATCCGCACGACCATCGAGGGACGGCTCTCGTGGGAGCGGCAGATGCAAAAGATAATGACCGAAATGAAATTCCAGACACCATGATACCCAAGCAAATCCACCTCTGCTGGCTGAGCGGAGACCCCTATCCCGCGAAGATCGAAAAGTGCCTCGCCAGCTGGAAAAAACACCTGCCCGACTACGAAGTCGTCCTCTGGGACACCGAACGCTTCGACCTGGAGTCCGTGCCCTGGGTGAAGCAGGCCTTCGAGGCGAAGAAATACGCCTTCGCAGCCGACTACATCCGTTTCTACGCCCTCTACAACTACGGAGGCATCTACCTCGACTCGGACGTCGAGGTGTTGCGGAGCTTCGACCCGCTGCTCGACCTGCCCTATTTCGCGGGGGCCGAGACCGCCGGGACGATCGAAGCCGCCGTGCTGGGCGCCGAGAAGGGCTGCGACTGGATCAAGCAGTGCCTCGACTACTACGAAGGGCGCAAATTCGTCCGCGAGAACGGGACGTACGACATCCGGATGCTGCCCGAGATCATGCAGGAGCGGATTCCGCAGCTGAAACCCATCGTGAAGGCCGAGGGAGGCCTCGAAGCCCTGAAACGGAAGGACCTCTCCGAAGCGGTCTATATCCTGCCGCCGGATTACTTCTCGCCGAAGGTCTTCGACTCGCGCAGGGTGATGCTCACGCCCGACACCTACGCCATCCACCACTACCAGAATTCGTGGTTCTCGCCCAAGGCCTTCGCCTACTACCGCACCCGGACTCTCCTGATCAACCTCTTCGGATACAAGTTCGTCCGGGGAACCGAACGGCTGCTCCGCCGCAAATAAACCGACCGACGCCATGACTGCCACAGCCATCGTTTTCTGGGCCTGCGCCCTGCTCGTCGTCTACACCTACGTCGGGTACGGCGCCCTGCTCGCCGTGCTGGTGAAACTCCGCGATGCGGTGTGCCCCGCCGCGAAACACGCCGCCCCGGCCGAAGCACCCGAAGTGACGCTGCTGATCGCCGCTTACAACGAGCAGGAGATCGTCGCCGCCAAAATGGAAAACTGCCGGGCGCTGGTCTACCCCGAAGGGCGGCTGCACATCGCCTGGGTGACGGACGGATCGACCGACCGCACGCCCGAATTGCTGGCCGCCTATCCTGGGGTCACGGTGCTCCACGACGCCCGGCGCGGCGGCAAAACCGCCGCGCTGAACCGTGCGCTGGAGCATATCCATACCCCGATCGTCGTCTTCACCGACGCCAACACGATGCTCAACCCCGAAGCCGTGACCGAAATCGTGCGCCGTTTCGACGACCCGCAGGTGGGGTGCGTCGCCGGCGAGAAGCGCGTGGCGGCCGCGGAAAGGTCCGGCGCCGCCGCGACCGAAGGGGTCTACTGGAAATACGAATCGAAACTCAAGGAGTGGGACTGCCGCCTTCATTCGGCCGTGGGAGCCGCCGGGGAGCTGTTCGCCGTGCGGCGCGACCTATGGCGTACGATGCCCGAAGACACGCTGCTGGACGACTTCGTCTGTTCGATGCTCATCGCCGCCGACGGCTACCGGATCGCCTACTGCAAGGAGGCCTGCGCCCTCGAGACCCCGTCGGCCGACATGGGCGAGGAGGGCAAGCGCAAACGCCGTATCGCAGCGGGAGGATTACAGTCGGTATGGCGCCTGCGCAAGTTGTTGAATCCATTCCGCTACGGGGTGCTGTGGTTCCAGTACGTCTCGCACCGCGTGCTGCGGTGGACCGTCACCCCCGTGGCGCTCGCGGCCCTGGTGCCCCTCAACGTGGCGCTGCTCTGGTCCGGACATCCGGCACTTTACGCCGTGCTGCTCGCCCTGCAGGCGATTTTTTACCTCGCGGCGGCCGCCGGATGGGTGCGCGAACGCCGCGGAAACCGCGGCGGCATGCTCTCGGTTCCCTACTATTTCCTCTTCATGAACCTCAACGTCTTCCGCGGAGCCTGGTATCTGGCGACCCACCGGGGCCGCGGGACGTGGGAAAAGGCCCGCCGCGCATGATTTTTTGCACAAGCCCGATTTTTTTATTAGATTTGTTGGTTATAAACTGCTGACTGCCATGAAAAACATTGCCATCAAGCCCGAGGATTACACCATCCTCGCGGTCGACGACATCGCCACGAACATCATGCTGCTCAAAGCCGTGTTGAGCCGGGCGAAATACAAGATCGTCACGGCGTCGAGCGGTTTCGAAGCGCTGCAAAAAGTCGCGGAGGTGAACCCCGACCTGATCCTGCTGGACATCATGATGCCCGACCTGGACGGCTACGAAGTGCTGAAACGGCTGAAGGCGGACCCCGCGCACGAGGACATCCCCGTAATTTTCCTCACGGCGCTGCACAACCCCGAGGACATCGTGAAGGGATTCAAGTTCGGAGCCAGCGACTACATTTCCAAGCCGTTCAACCACGAGGAGCTGATCACCCGTGTGGCCCACCACATCTACCTGGCAGCGGCGCAGCGCACCATCCTCCAGCAGCGGGACGAACTGCAGGAGACCGTCGAGGCGCGCGACAAGATGTATTCGGTGATCGCCCACGACCTCCGATCGCCGATCGGCACGCTCAAGATGGTCTTCAACATGCTTTCGATCAACCTCACGGCCGAACAGATCGGCGAGGACAACTTCGAGATGCTCTCGATGGGCAACAACATCACCGAAAGCACCTTCATGCTGCTGGACAACCTCCTGAAATGGACCAAGAGCCAGATCGGACGCATGAACACGGTTTTCCAGGAGGTGGACATTTCGGAGGTGGTGCTTTTCGCCAGCAAGATGTCCGACACGGTGGCGCAGGTCAAGAACATCGAGGTCGAATACGACATTCCCGGCCCGATCACGGTCCACTGCGACGTGGACATGGTCAAGACGATCATGCGCAACCTGATGTCCAACGCCATCAAGTATACCAAAGAGGGCGGACGCATCATCATTTCGGTCCGCGACACACCTTCGCATGCCGTGATCGCCGTCCGCGACTTCGGCATCGGCATCAAGGAGGAGGACATTCCCAAACTGCTCAACCCCGAAATCCACCACACCACCTACGGAACGAAGAACGAAGAGGGATCGGGACTGGGATTGCAGCTGGTGCAGGACCTCACGCGCCGCAACGGCGGCGAGGTGACCATCGAATCGAAGGAGGGCGAAGGCTCGACCTTCACGTTCACCATCGCCAAGGAACAGCCCGAACAGGAAAAGGCCGCCGAGGCTACCGCCGGAGCTTAAGCTCTGCGATGACGGCCTTGTGGTCGCTCAAATCGTCGTCGGGCATGTAGTAACCCACCCCCGTGAAATTGTCGTCGTAGAAGACGTAGTCGATGCGCAGCACGCCGCCCAGATAGCGGAACGTGCCGCCGAAGCCATTGCCGACGGCCCGGAAGCCGTCCGTCATGTCGCCCCTGAGCCGGCGGTAAGTATAGGAGGAGGGCGTGTCGTTGAAATCCCCGGCAAGGATGACCGGATAATGCGTGGAGTCGATCACCGCACGGATTTCGCGCACCTGCTGCGCCCGGATACGGCTGTTGCGCTCCAGTTCGCCGATCACCCGTTCGACCGGGGCGTTGCTGTTGTAATCCTTGCGGAACCGGTGGCGCAGGCTCGAAATGCCGGAGGTCTGGAGGTGCACCGAAAAGACGCGCACGGTGTCGTCGCCCACCCGGAGGTCCGCCTCCAGGTAGTCGTTGCCCGAGTCGGGAAACCGGACGTAGCGGTGGTCGAGGATCGGAAAACGGCTCAGGATGGCCTGCCCGCTTTGGGCGACGTAGTAGGGCATCCGCGCGGCGAAAAACCGGGCGATGCTGTCGGCCGGAAACGCGCGGTCCTCGGGAAACTCCTGGAGACAGAGCACGTCGACCTGCTCGCGCTTCATCACCGTAGCGATGCCGTAGGCCGTGACGGGCGTGGGGCCGAGACGGCGGAACCCGAAGGAGTTGAGCGTGGCGATGCGGATGTCATGGGGACCCTTGCTGTCGAAATCGGGCAGCTGGACCATCGCCGAAATATACCCCAGATTGAGCGCCAGCGCCGCGGCGGGCATCAGCGCAACGCCCCACTTGCGGCGGAAAAGCCACCAGACGAGCGCCGCGAGGTTCAGCGCCAGGATGACGGGCATCAGCAATGCGACGGAAGCCCAGAAGTTTCCGGCTTCAGGAGAGATGAACGACGAGCGCCAGCTCACGACGGCTGCCGCCAGCAGCAATGCGGTAAAGGCGACGCCCAGAATTTTCAACAGGCAGGATACGGCTTTTCGGCCCATAAGGCATGTTTTTTCGACCCAATTTGTTTATTTCATCTGCAAAGATAGTTCATTTTTAAATATAAATTCTACCTTTGTGTTTCTGAATCAATCTTCTCCTCTTGGGAATGAAGCGAATACTAATATCAGGCGGCGCCGGATTCATCGGTTCCCACCTATGCGAAAGGCTGCTTGCGGAAGGCAACGACATCATCTGCATCGACAACTATTTCACCGGCCACAAAAGCAATATCCGGCATCTGCTGCCGCACCCCAATTTCGAGGTCATCCGCCACGACATCGTCTATCCCTATATGGCCGAGGTCGAGGAGATCTACAACCTCGCCTGCCCCGCTTCGCCGATCTACTACCAGCACGATCCGATCAAAACCACCCAAACGTCGGTGATCGGCTCGATCAACATGCTGGGCATGGCCAAATACAACCGGGCCAAGATCCTCCAGGCCTCGACCTCGGAGGTCTACGGCGACCCGCTGATCCACCCCCAGCGGGAGGATTACTGGGGACACGTCAACCCGCTGGGCGTCCGCTCGTGCTACGACGAGGGCAAGCGCTGCGCCGAATCGCTCTTCATGAGCTACTACCGCGAACACGGCATTCCCGTGAAGATCATCCGCATATTCAACACCTACGGTCCGAAAATGGACATAAACGACGGCCGCGTGGTCTCGAATTTCATCGTCCAGGCGCTGCGGGGCGACAATATCACGATCTACGGCGACGGCGAGCAGAGCCGTTCGTTCCAGTACATCGACGACCTGATCGAAGGCATGGTGCGCATGATGAACGACACGCCCGACGATTTCACCGGCCCGGTGAACATCGGCAACCCGAACGAATTCACCATCGCCGAACTGGCCCGGGAGGTGAT
Organism: Alistipes sp. i18-0019-D1; assembly: GCF_042852885.1. Taxonomy (NCBI): domain Bacteria; kingdom Pseudomonadati; phylum Bacteroidota; class Bacteroidia; order Bacteroidales; family Rikenellaceae; genus Alistipes; species Alistipes sp. i18-0019-D1. The sequence continues at coordinate 1,914,791 of NZ_AP031424.1, read as the reverse complement.
CTCCCTGACGGGTTCGAAATCGAAAATCGTCCACCTGCCCCTGCCCGCCGACGACCCCCAGCAGCGGCAGCCCGACATCTCCCTCGCCCGCAACATGCTCGACGGCTGGGAACCGAAAATCCAGCTGCGAGACGGTCTCTTAAAGACCATTGCCTACTTCGAGGAGGTACTTTCGCGGGGAGGAATCCGGCGGTGAGGCTCGATCGGCACGTGCAAAAACACGGCCACAGTCTATAAGAAAAAGCGGCAGACCATGAGGCCTGCCGCTTTTTTCACACCCCGGCGACCCGCGCCGTCAATCCCGGTAAACCGGGCCGCGGGCCAGTTCGCAGAACAACTCCGCGAAACGGCCGGCGACGGCTTCGGCGAAGCGGCGGCCCTTCCCGGCCGTGGCATTCGCCGGATCGCCGATGCCCGTATCCTGCGACACCCGCCGCCAGTCGCGGGGCACCCAGGCCACCTTTTCGTTCAGCATGCGCGCTGCAAAAGGTTTCGAAGTCCCCGGTCCCGCCTCGGCGAGGTTCACCAGCTCGGGATGATAGTGCATCATCACCGAGGTCTCGAGTTCGTCGGCATGGTCGCCCGGTTCGTCGAAAAAGTCCTGCGCCGGGCACGCCGCATACCAGTCGCCCGCGGCGATCAGCAGGTCGGGCATCTCCACCGCCAGATCGCGGATCATGTTTTTAAAACAGTTGCCGCCGTGACCGTTGACGATCACCAGCCGCCGCATGCCCTGCGCCCGGAGCGACGACGCGATGTCGGTGAGGATCGCCTTCTGCGTTTCGTAACGGGCATGGATGCAGAACGGCAGTTCGCGCTGCCCGGGGTTCTGCGAACCCATGCTCACGGGCGGCAGCACCATGCAGCGCACACCGCAGGTTTCGAGGGCCTTCCGCGCGGCATCCACGGCAATGTCGTGCGCAAGGATGCAGTCCGTCAGGTAAGGCAGATGCAGGTTGTGAGGCTCCGTCGCGCCCCACGGCAGCACGGCCAGGTCGTATTGCAGGTCGCGGACCCGGCCGTAGCAGGTTTCCGAAAGGTCTATTTCCCGGTTCATCACTCCATGTTATCGGTTTTCGGACGCAGGACGGTCAGCTGCATGAAAAGTGCCAGCGCGAGAACGGCCGCCATCAGGGCGAATCCCAGTCCGAGGTTACCGCCGTCGGCCCAGCCGCCGAGGACCTTCGTAACGACGGCCCCGGCGAAGACGCCCGTCATGTTCATCACCCCGTAGGCCGAAGCGCGCTGGCGCGCCGGCACGAACTGGCAGAGGATGGGCATGTTGTTAGCGTCGAACATGCCGTAGCCCACACCGAAGCAAAGCCCCGCGGCCACGGCTGCGAACATGCCGCTGCCCAGTCCCAGCAACACCAGCGCCGGGATCATCAGGGCCAGCCCGATGGCGCTGGTGTAGATGCGCCCGCGCAGGTTGCGCCGCACCCAGCGGTCGGACACCGGTCCGCCGATCATCACGCCCAGGAACGACGAAAAGGCGATGGTGATGGTCGAGAGCGGTCCTGCCTGCGACATCGGGATGCGGAGGCTCTCGGAGAAGAGCGTCGGGAGCCAGTTCTTGGTCGCCCAGCCCGGCAGCGACGACGAGGCGAAGTAGAAGAGGATCGTCCAGAAGGCGATATTCGAGAAGAGCAGCGCGAAGCTCCGCCAGACAGTCTCCCCGGCAGGCTTGGGCGCGTCGACCTTCGGTTCGGGCCTCTCGCGGCGTTTTTCGTGCAGCAGCAGGATCAGCACCAGGGCATAGACGATGCCGACGATGCCGAACCAGTGGAAGGTCGTCTGCCACGAGAAGGCCGCGGCCACCGTCGCACCGAAACCGCCGACGGCCTGGCCGACATAAAGCCCGGTCATGTGGATGCCGATGGCCAGGCTGCGCCTCGACCCGGTGAAGTAGTCGGCGATCAGCGACAGCCCGGCCGGAATATAGAGCGCCTCGCTGACGCCCATCAGCGCCCGCAGCCAGTAGATCTGGGTGAAGGTCGTCGAATAGCCCATCAGCAGCGTCACGGTGGACCAGACGCCCAACGAGACGACGATGAGCCATTTGCGGCTGATACGGTCGGCGACGGCCCCCGCCACGGGACTCATGAAGCCGTAAATCCAGAGGAAAATGGCCATCAGCCGGCCGAAGTTGACGGCCGATTCAAGCTCCGTGATGTCGAACTGCATGGCATCGCGCATCGTCGAGAGCATCTGGCGGTCCATGTAGTTGAGCAGGGCCACGACCCACAGCAGGGCCACGACCACCCAGGGATAAATTTTACTCGTTTGAATCCGATTCATCGTTAACAGGGTTTGAAGTTATTCCAAGCCGTCGGTGCGGCATACGTCCGGAGTGCGGACCCCGGGTTTGATCTCTCCGCCGAGCAGGCAGACGCCTCCGGCACAGGGCACGAGCGACGCGCCTGCACGGGCCGTGCGGCCCGACACCCCGGCCCGGCTCCACTGCCCGGACGCAGGATCGAAAATCCACGCCGCAGCACGGAAACGGTAGGCCGCGGGCGGTTGTGAAAGGTAAGATCCGAGTTCGGCGGACGGCAGCCGCAGCGCCGCGGCGAAAACGGCGCGGTCGACGCCCCCGGTGCAGAGGATGCGGCCGTCGGCAAGCGTCGCGGCACAGCCTCCGACAAACGTTCCGCCGTCGGGAACGCCGGGGATTTCATGCCATGCGTCGGCGGCGGGATCGTAGCAGTAGCCATTGCCCGAAACCGACCCGTCCCGCGGATCGAATCCGCCCCAGAGGTAGAGACGGCCCGCCGAAGCCGCCATAACGGGCTGGACGAAGGCCTCGGGAACCGGAGCCAATGACCGCCACTGCGGCTTTGCGGCACGCGTGTCGAGCATGTACAGCGCCGCCGAGGGGGTCCCGTCGGCGATGCCGCCCGCCAGGTAGAGTTTTCCGCCGACGGCCGCTCCCGCCGCCTGCTCGACGGCACACGGCAGGGCGGGCAGCTCCGCGGCAACGACCTTTTTCCCTTTCGGGCGAAGTTTCACGACGCTGCGCAGCGCTCCCGAGGCATTGGCGCCCCCGGCGAGCACGAGTCCGTCCCCGACCGGGAAGGTCACGCCGTAAGCCGCCGGAGCGGGCAGCCGCCCGGCCCGGTTCCAAACCCCGCCGCGCAGCAGGAAGACACCGTCGTAGAAGGTTTTTTCACCGCCTTCGGCGGCCGGGACGTCCGGAAAGTTCGCGCCTCCCGCAGCGATCAGCGCATCCCCCGCAGCACCGGCGTACATGGCCGAAACCCCGGCCGCATATCCGGCTTCCGCAGGAGCCGTTTCGGGCAGGGAACGCCAGGAAAGCCCGTCGTCCGCACTGCGCACGATGTCACGCAGTTTCACGGTCTGGAAGACCAGCTGCGCGGTGCTTCCCTCGTAGAGGATGCCGACCGTCCCGGGGTCGACCATCGTCAGGCACGAATAGCCCCAGTTCTCCTCCTCGTCGAGCAGGAGCTGATTTCCGGGAAGCCACGTATAACCCCCGTCGAGGCTCGCCTTGACGGTCATATGGTTGCGGCCCTTGGTCGTATCGGGGTTCGAGAACAGCAGCACGTCACGCCCGAGAACGTTCCGTTCCGCCGGAACATGAAGCAAACTGGCCATGCAGACCGGTTCGCGCAAAGCCCCCGACGAGACGTGCTCGGTCCAGGTGCGCCCCAGATCGCGCGTCGTGAAGACCGCACGCCCCGTCCTGCGGTTGTCGCGCATGTTGAGCATCAGCACGCCCGGCGCCGGCTCGGCCACCTGCGATTCGGTGGTATTGGACTTGGCGAAGCGGTGCGTCCGCCACGTCCGCCCGTGGTCGGGGCTGTACATCACGCCCGCGTTGGGAACCCGCGTCGAGTCGATATACTGGATCGGGAAGACGAGCGTGCCGTCGCGCATCGTGATCCCGCGCCCGGGGCCTTGCAGAGTCAGCGACCACGAAGGGTCCTTGACCTGCGGGGTGATGTTGCGCGGCGCAGACCACGTGCGGCCGTCGTCGCGGCTGCTGACGATCATCAGCTGCGAAGTCTCCTCGGGAACCATGCCCTGCCCCACGCCCGTCCAGGCGCGGTCGTTGCCGATGCCGTGGACCCAGACGGCGACGACGAAAATCTCGCCCGTCCGTTCGTCGACCAGGATCGCCGGATCGCCGATGCCGTTCTGCGCCTCGGGCAGTCCGCCCCATGTACCCATGTCCATGATAATGCGCATCGGCTCCCACGTGCGCCCGCCGTCGGTACTGCGGCTCAAACCCACGTCGATGTCGTCCTGCAGATCGAGGCTCGTGCGTCGGCGCACGTCGTAGACCCCCAGCAGCGTGCCCTCGTTCGTCGTCACCAGACCCGGAATGCGATAGGCATACACGCCGTCGTCACCGTGCCGGCGGACGGCGACGCCCAACCGGCGGGGAAGGTTGCGGTCCTGGGTGAAAGCGGCGTCGGAACCGCCGATCCCGACCCGTGTCACGGCAAGCCCGAAGGCATCGGACAAGGCATCCGCCGCGACAGGACCGACGGCGGCGCTGACGTAGAAATAGTGACGCCCCTTCGGAAGCCGGACGCCCGCAGGAAGCCATACGGAACCACCTGCGACGGGCCGCACCTCGGGCTGCGGAAGGGCATAGCCCGGATCGCAGTAGATCGTCTGACAGCCTCCGAGGCGTTTGAACTGGTCCTTCATGGCCCACGACGTTGTGCGCGACCAGAGGGCCGACATCGTGCCGGTATAGACCAGCCGCAGCGAACGGACAGCCCCGGCAGCAGGCCCGTCCCCGAGCGCGACCGAAACCCCGTCGAAAACGACCGGCTCCGCGTCCCGGTTCTCGACGCAGATTTCGGCCACGACGTTGAACGGCCGGTCGGTCATCACGGGAATGCAGGCGTTGTGCACCTGTACCCGCATTTCGCGTGCCGCCGCCGGCAGGATGCCGAGGCATCCCGCCAGCAGCAGCGCCGCAGTCCGGATATTTACAAGTCCGCCGGTCATTCCGTCACATATCCTTCGTTCTGTTTCACCTTGCTGTCCTTCGAGAGGACGCCCGCGTCGATCGGCCACACGAGTTTCAGCTCGTTGCCGCGCACCAGCTCCAGAGCATACCTGCCGCCCAGCATGCGGCGTACGTCGTACCACCGCTTGCCTTCGGCCACGAACTCCCTGGTGCGTTCGGCAAGGATCGCCTCCTCGGCAGCCTCCGGGGTCGTATAGGTGAACGCAGGCCGCTTCGCCGCGCCGTAGGCCCGGGTGCGGACCGCCTCGATCCACTTCTTCACCTCGGCCGGGACGTTCAGGCAGGTGTTCACCTCGGCAAGCATCAGCGCCACGTCCATGTAGCGGTAGACGGGCACGTCGTTGGTGAACTGCTTCTTGCCGTTGTCGACCTCGCCCAGGAACTTGCACAGCGCACGGCCGGCAGGATATACCTTTTCGTCGTTGTCCTTCAGGTAGAACTGCATGAAGGTCGCGTCCCGGCGCGAATCATCCTCATCGAAAGCGTCGTAGCACGCCTGCGAATATTCGTAGCGCATGGCGCCGCTGCCGATGTTGAAGACGTTGCCGATCTTGTTGCCGTCCTTGTCGAGATATTTCGTGAAAGTAGCCACGTTATAGGTGAAATTGATGTAGTGGTTCGACTTTTCGCCCAGTTTGTAGCGGAGGGCGAAGATCGTCTCCCGGTTCGAGTCCTTGCCCGTCGGCGAGAAGGCGTCGGCGAACTTCGCATTGTATGCGTAGAGCGGCTCGACGGCCTCCAACGCATTTTTGGCGTCCGTCAGGTCGTCCTCGGGCGACGGAGAGAGGACCGCCGAACCTTTCAGCGGCTTCACCTTCGCACCCCAGAGGCACACCTCGGCCTTCAGACAGTAGGAAGCCGCTTTGTTCCAGTAGCAGTTCTTGCTCTTGAAATTCCCGAATCCCAGCTCCTCGTACATCCGGCACGAACGCTCCACGTCGTCGCGGACGAACTGCCAGGTCTCCTGCTCGGTCGCACGCTCCTTGTTGAGTTTGGCGATCTCGCTGGTCATCAGCACGTCGGGCTTGTCGCAGAGGGGCACTCCGCCCCACGTGCGCAACATGTGGAAGTAGTAGAAGGCGCGCAGTCCGTAGAGCTGTCCCAGATAGGTGTGGCGGGTCTTGTCGTCGAGAAACTCGCACGCAGTCGAGATTTTGTCGATGGCGTGGTTGATCTGGTAGATGTCCATGTAGAAATTGCCCCAGTTGGTCAGGCCCGGATTGGCCTCCGAGAGGTTGTTGTTCACCGCCTCGACATTGTAGGCTCCCTCGCCCGTGGAGGTCACGGAGGCCGTGTTGAGCATGCCGCCGCGCATTTCGCCCATCAGCAGCATGTTCTCGGCACGCTCCCGCACCCGGTAGTGCAGCCCGATCATAAAGCGTTCGCACTGCTCGGCCGAGTTCCAGTAGTTGTTGATCGAGTAGATGTCCTCCGGGCCCAGGTCGAGGGCGTTGCAGGATGCCGTCAGCGATCCGATCAACAGGAGGAGACATATCTTCATTCGTTTCATAACCGTCGTGTTTTAAAGATTTAGAAAGTGGCCTTGACGCCGAAAAGCACCGTCCGGGGAATGCCGTAGCCGCCGTTTCCGTTGACGCCGTACTCGGGGTTGTAGAGCGACGAACCGGTCCAGTAGAAAAGATTCTGCCCCGTTACCGACACCGTGAGGTTCTTCATGCGGACCACACGCGCCCACTTCTCGGGCAGCGAGTAGCTCAACGCGATTTCGCGGGCGCAGAGGTAACTCGAATCGTCGTAGAAGATATTGCTCATGCGGTAGTTGTTGCGGAACTTCGTGTCGGCGTACATCAGGATCGGGTATTTGGCGTCGGGACGCTCCTCCGACCAGGTGTCCTTGCTCTCCTTGAGGGTGTTGAACGTACCCTGCGAAAGCCCCATGTAATACTGTTTGCGGCTGTTTTTGGCCACATAACCCGTGGCGTAGTCGAAACGCGCGTAGAGCGAAAGCCCCTTCCAGGCCACCGAGAGGTTCACGCCGCCGACCCAGCGGGGAATCGTGTTGCCCATCTTCACCTGGTCGTACTGGTCGATCGTGTTGTCTCCGTTGACATCGTAGAAGATGGCGTCGCCGGGTTGCAGCAGCTGCCCCTTCTCCTGCTCGGCGGCAGTCAGCGTCGCCCAGGCGCCGGGACCGTAGATCGTGCCGGCCGAAGGGGTCGTGTCCACATACCAGGCATATTTCTGCAGGTCGGCCTCGCTGCGAACGACGTCGACCATCCGGTAGGCATAGGCCACGCCGTACTCCTGTCCCTCCTGCTTGCCGCCGACCCAGATCAGGTCGCCGGCCGCATTGTAGACCTGCTGTCCGCCCTGGCGGTTGTTCAGGTTGCCGTTATCGGGCAGCCGCATGATCTTCGAGCGCATGTAGGTCGCATTTCCGCCCACCTGCACCTTCCAGTCCTTGTTCTGGAAGACGGTGGCGTCGAACTCGAACTCCAGGCCGCGGTTACGGACGCTGCCGTTGTTGGTGTACTGGTTGCCGACGCCCGCCGAGCTGGGGAAGGGAACCTCGGCCAGCAGGTCGGAGGTAAGTTTGTTATAGGCTCCCACCGACACCCGGAAGCGGTTCAGGAAGCTGGCCTCGACGGCGAAGTCCACCGAGGTCGTTTTCTCCCAGCGCAGGTCGGGATAGGGCAGTTTGTTGATCAGGATGCCGTATTCGTCGTCGTAGCTGCCGGTCTTGCCATAATTGCCCTGCAAATCGTAAGGTCCGGCCAGGATGTTCACATTTCCGTTCTGGCCGTATCCGGCACGGATCTTCAGGCTCGACAGCCAGCCCTGCGTGCCCTCCATGAACTTCTCCTTGTGGATGTTCCACGCGGCGCTGACGCCCGGGAAGAAGCCCCACTTGTTGTTCACCAGCTTCGAATAACCGTCGTAACGCGCCGAGAACGAGAAGAGGTACTTGCCCTTGTAGTCGTAGCTGGCGTTGCCGAAGACCGACATGCTGCGCTCGTTCAGGTGGGTCGAATTCATGCTGATCTTCGAGATGTTCTTATCGAGGGTCTTGTCGATATACCCCAGACTGATGAAGTCGTCGGAGTCGGCGCCCTGCCCGCCGGCCGAGAGGCCGAAATTGAACTTGTCGTAGAACTCGTAACCGACGATGACGCTCAAATTGTGGCCGTGCCACGAATTTTCGTACCCCGCGATGGCGTTGTAGGTCTGCGACAGCATGCGCGAATAGCTCGCCGAAGCCGCATGGTCGCTGTTCGGGGAACCCGGCTTGACGATATAGGTCCGGTTGAACTTCTCCTTTTCATACATGTTGAAGTACCACATACCGTTAACCTTCAGCGAAATATGGTCCGTGATATTGAATTTCAGGCCCTGGTTCATCGTGAAGCGGTAATTGGTGTTGCGGCGGTAGAAACTGCTCTGGGCAGCATCCCAGTTGCCGTTCTCCCAGTTGGTCGAACAGACGACCGGATCGCCGTCGGGGTTGAACCGGCGCATCGTCGGGGGCGCCGAGAACATGATGCCGAAGAAGTTGGACTCGCCGCCGCCGATGTAATCGCTCACCTGGCGGCTGTCCGAACGCGAGAAGTTGAACTGGCTGTTCGATTCGAGCCACGGGGTGATCTTGTACGAGGCGTTGGTCGTGAACGACAACCGCTTGTAATAGGAGATCACCGGGAAACCCGACTCGTCGTAGTAACCCAGGCTGGCATAGTAACGCCCGCGGTCGTTGCCGCCCGACGCCGAGATGTTGTAGTCCTGCGTCAGCGCCATGTCGCGCACCGAAGCGTCGCTCGGCGTGAATTCGCTGTAAATGATGGTCTTGCCCGTAATCGGATCGATCATCTGTTTGTAACCCTTCTTGAGCAGGAAGGCATTGTCGTCGGTGAGGAACATCGTACTGTAAACGCCCTCCTGCGCCTTGTTGCCGTCGGCTTCGTAAAGGTTGCCCGTCCCGTAGGGGCCGGCAGCCGAGAGGGCCGCGACATTGCCCGAACGGTAAGCCGCCAGACGCAGGTAGTAAAGGTAGTCGTCGGCCGCGAGGAACTCGTTGGTCTTGCGCAGGTAGTTCAGTCCGACGTTGGCCTTGAACGAGATTTCGGCTTTGCCCGCACGGCCGCGCTTGGTCGTCACGAGCACCACGCCCGCATTGGCCTTGGCGCCGTAAAGGGCCGTCGCCGCGGCGTCCTTCAGGATTTCGATCGACTCGATGTCGTTCGAGTTGATGTCGTTCATATCCTCCTTCTGCACGCCGTCGATCACATAGAGGGGCGTACCCGTGCCGTCGAGGGCCGCGCCGCCGCGAATGACGATCGAGGGCGCCGCACCGGGCTGTCCCGACGTCGTGGCGACACGCACGCCCGTCACCGTACCGGCCAGCGCCTGCAAGGGATTCGAACGCACGCCCCTTTCGAGGATGTCGCCCGAAACCTTCGAAATCGCGGCCGTCAGTTTGTCTTTCGTGACGGTGCGGCCGTATCCGGTCACCACCACCTCGCTCATGTTGATGGCATCCTCGTCGAGTTTCACATCGACCGTGGCCTTCCCGCCCACGGGAATGTTTTGCGAGGTATATCCCAGCGAACTGAATGTCAACACGCCCTTTTCGCCCTTCACCGTCAGGGAATAGCTCCCGTCGACACCGGTCGTCGTGCCGTTGGTCGTCCCCTGCTCGATCACCGTCACCCCGACCATCGGAGCGCCGGACGCATCGGTCACCTTTCCCGTCACCGTATGGCGGGGCTGCGCGGCCGCCACGCCGATCGTGAACAGCATCAGCGCCGACACCAACAGCATCCGGCATCTATTGAGTTTGGAATTTTGTCTCATGGTTTTCCAGGTTAAGCGTTAGTATTATTCGAACCAATAGCCGTAGTCGGCCACCTCCCGGGGCAAAATCAGCACATCGAGGCGCATCCAGCCCGCCGGACGGCTGCTCCGGGTGATGAAGCCCTTCTCGGGACCGGCCTCGAAGACGATGGCCAGGCGTCCGTCGCCGAGCAGCGTCATGTCGGGATAACCGGCCGCCAGGTCGTAGAGCAACTGGCTGCGCGTCCACCCCTGGGCGCCCGTGGGACTGCGGTAAAGCATCAGTTCGTAGCGGTTGTCGTGCGTCGAGGACTTCGCGCCGCCCTTCGGACCGCAGTAGAAGACCATATTCCCGCCGCCGCTGCAAACGCTCGCATGGCAGCCGCTCTCGAACGAAGGCAGCCCGCCGTCCTTTGCGGCCGCGGTCCACGTCTGGCCGCCGTCCTTCGAGAAGGAGGAGTAGCGGTCGGTGCCCTTGCGGATGTTGACGGTCAGCCGGTCCTCGCCGCACTCGGCGATCTGGCTCTCGCCGCCCAGCACCTCGGAACTTACCTTCCAGGTGGTGCCGTGGTCGTCGGAATAGACGGCGAAACCCTTGCTGGCCGAACCGTTATACTGCCTCGAAGGGAGGATGAGGCGTCCCGCGCGGCGTCCGCGCGAGATCTGAATGCCCGAGCCGGGACCGAATCCCGAGCTGAAGCAGCCCGGCACGATCACCTGGTCGGTGACATCCGCCGGATCGCTCCACGTGGCGCCGTTGTCCGACGAGGAGATCATATAGGCGCGCGTCTTGGTCGCGTCGGCGTCCGACTTGACCCAACGGCAGCAGAACACGAAGATCCTGCCCGTCGTCCGGTCGGCCACGGGCGTGGGGTCCATGAAAGCGTAGCCGCCGCCGTTGGCCGACCCGGTCAGGTTGGTCTGCTCGGACCACGTTTTGCCGTTGTCGGTGCTGCGCCGGACCACGATGTCCGTGTAGCTCTTGTCCATCCACGAATTGTAGCGCGCCTCGCAGAACACCAGCAGCGAGCCGTCGGCAGCGGTCACCATCGCGGGAATACGGTACGAATGGGCGCCCGTTCCGGCCGTGAAGGGAGTATAGGTCTCCATCTGCGAAAGGCTGATCGTCCCTTCGGCAGCCTCCGGCCCGAGATCGGGCATCACGGGGTCAGTCACCGCCGGACGCTTGATTTCATCGTCTGCACAGGCGGACAACGCAAGGGGCGGAGTCACCAGACATCCCGCCATCAGCAGCACACGCAGGCAATAGTTGATTTCAGATTTCATTACAGGTATCGTTTTTAAGGTTATTCATTCAGGATTTCGTCGCACAGCTGCGTCGCCTTGAGCATCATGCGCGGGATGTGGAAAGGCCCCTTGAACAGGTTGCCCTTGGCCGGCTGCGCCACCGTACCGTCCCGGTGCAGGTAGCCGTACCATTCGCCGTATTCGGCGTCGGGGAAGACCCGGTAGGCGTAGTCGTTGACCCTGCGGTGCATTTCGAGGTATTTTCCGTCGCCCGTAGCCACATAGGCATAGAGCGCCGCGAGGATCGTTTCGCACTGGGGCCACCAGAATTTCATGTCCTGCGAATAGTCCTGCGGCGGGAAGTTGCGGCAGTCGCGGAAGTTGATCATACCGCCGTAAGGCTCGTCCCAGCCCCATTTCCAGGCCCAGTCGATGATCGTGACGGCCATTTCGACCAGCTGTGCGTCCCAGCCGCGCGTGCGGGCCACGTCGAGCAGGAACCACGCGGTCTCCATGCAATGCCCGGGATTGATCGTGCGGCCGGCGCAGGTGTCGATGAACTCCCCGTCCGGACCCACCGTCTCGAGGATGGACCCGAACTCGGGGTGCATGAAATAACGCCGCAGCTCGTCGACCGACCTGTCGATCTGTGCGTCGAGCACCGGATCGGGGGCCACCTGCCTGACCACCTGCGCCACGTTGATCAGCATCATCGTGATCGAGTGCCCGCGCGAAGGGACCAGCGTTTTGGGCTCCAGAAAACCCGGCGTGGAGAGCATCCGCAGCGTATTGCGGAACATGTCGAGGGCCTTTGCGGCATAGGAGCAATCGCCCGAAGCCGCGGCGTATTCGGCCATGGCGATTGCGGCGAAACACTCCGAGAAGACGTAGCGCCGCTTCTGGACGGGTGCGCCCTCGGCGGTCACCGTGAAAAACAGGTGTCCGTCGGTGTCGATGCAGTGGCGTTCGAGGAAGTCCAGCGCGCTCTTCGACGCCGCGAGCCACTCGGGATTCCGCCCGGCATGGCGGTAGGCCGCCGCGCAGACGTATCCGAAACGGCCCTGGAACCAGACCGATTTGGTGGTGTCCATCCGCGCTCCGTCGCGGTCGACGCAGGTGTAGATCCCGCCGTGTTCGCGGTCGAGGCCGTGCTTCATCCAGAACGGCAGGATGTCGTCCGTCAGATCGGCCGCATAGCGTTTCCGGCAGTCATCCAGGTATTTTTGTTGTTCGGTTGTCATGGTATGAATTCGGGTTTGGGGTCCTGCCTCCCGGCGCACCCCGTGCGGGATGCGCCGCGGAAGCGGACGGAAGGTATCTATGTATCTATTGCTCTTTCATGCAGCGGATGCTGGCGCCGACGTAGCGGGCATTGCTGTCCTCGGGTTTGATATTTCCGTAGTCGAAATAGAACCGGTAGGAGGTTTTGACGTTGTTGGCGGGCATGCTCACGTGGTAGGCGCCCACATATTTGCCCGTACGGAAGGGCACGATCTTGCCGCCGCTGACGAAGAGCATGCCGCCGAGGGGATAGGAGGCGCTTCCGCCGCCATAGGGGTAGATGTTGCCGCCTGCACCCTGAATCTCGGCCTGCGTCGTGTACTGTCCCTTCCAGCGGGCCAGGTCGGCGGCGTTCTTGTTCGACGCGTTCTTTCCGTCGGTCGTGAACATCGTGCCGATGTAACGGTGCGGCACGCGGTATCCGGGAGGACACGGGTCGTAAACCGACTTGTGGCCGGTCTCGCCGACCTCGCCGCTGAACGGATTGCCCCAGAGGTCGTCACGGGCCTCGTCGAGCCAGTTGTTGCTGGTGCTGAGGTAGCCGAAATTCATCGGATAGCGGGCGATGCGGTCGGCGGGAATCGTCTTGGCGGTGAAGTAACGCCAGTTCGTCGCATCGTATTCGGCAGCCGCATTGTCGACCGAAAGGGCGTTGCCTGCGGCATCGTAGGTCTTGCGCAGACGACCGATGGCCAAGGCTCCCGTGCCGCCGATGTCGGTGTCGTCGATATTCTGGAACGGGTCCTTGCGGCCCCACTGGTAGAGCAGCCCCAGGGCGAGGTTGTCGCCGTTCGTACCCCACATGCCCGCTTTGAGCGCGCCCAGATTGCGATCCATCAGGACGGTAGGACCTGCGGCCGCGAAGTTGTCGTAGAGCGTATAGGTCTGCACCGCAGCGTCGAGATCGGCCGCCGTCACCCAGATATGCCAGCTCCAGAGGATGTCGCCGCCGCCGTCGGCCTCGCTGAAGACCGCAATCACGGCATTGCCCTCCTTCAGCGCACCGCCGGCCTCGCCGTTGAGCGTGAAGTAGACCTGGTTGCTGCGCAGTTTGACGTCGGCGATCAGGTTCGGCTCGGTCTGCCAGAGCAGCTGCGCCGACTTGGGAGCGAGGGCCTCCGGAGTGATTCCCGGAGCAGTGCCCGCACCGGCATAATCGGCAGTCGCAGGGGTCGTGTAGCCATTGCCCATCACCGTTGCGGGGAAGCGGTAGGTCCGGCCCGCAGCTCCGGCCACATAGCAGTTGGCCGTCTCCTTCACGCCGTCGCCGTCGGGATCGCTCAAATCGATCGAATCGTCCTCGGCGATCTCTTCGTCGAACGAGTCGACGGCAAGCGCCATCGTGGTGACCGCTTCGGGCGCAATGCCTTCGGCGAGCGAGGCTTCACCCTTGAGAACGATGCTCTGTTCGCCGTCCTTCGCCACCTGCACGGCGACTTCGTAGGTCCCGGCGCCGACGGGAGCGGCCACGGCGGCATAGCCGTGGAACGTCCCCTCGCCGAGCGTCGCACCGCTGACTTTCAGCGTCACGGACGGGGATTCATTGCCCGTGAAGGCGAGTTTCGCAGTGGGCATATCGAACGTATAGTCGCCCGCCAGGGTCGTTCCGGACTTGCTCGTCACGACGACGGACTCCACGGACCAGCCCTGCCATTTCGCAGTCGTCACCGCCAGGTCGAGGTAGCCGAAAACATGACGGAGCGTCACGGCGACGGGGTTTTCCGTCTCAACGGAGGTCACCGCCGCATAGGCGAGGCTGCTCTGCGCGATATGTGCCGCTGAAACGCCGTTCTGAAACTGCGTCGCGCCGAGCGAACCCGTGAGCCGGGTCGAAGCGTTGGCTTCGTCATAAGGCATATAAAGATAAAAGGTGTGCTCGCCCGCGGCCCAGGGCAGCTTGGTGTAGAACAGCCCCAGGGGTTCGCCGACCGAGATGGCGGCGGCACCCAGCGCCACATTGGACGAATTGGTCTGTCCGCAGAAGAAACCGATGCGGCTCTCTTCCGTCCAAAGCGTCCGGTTGTCTTCGCCCCAGGCCGACTGGCAGCTGAAAGCGATGGTATTCGATGCGGGACGCGAATAGTCGGGCACCGCGTAGTCGTCGCTGCAGGACGTGCCCCCGGCCATCGCACACAGCAATCCCGTCGCAAAGAGGGAGATTTTTTTCATATCGTCAGTTTTTAGGTTATTCGGGTTCGGGAAGCGCGCCGCGGTCAGAACCGGTTGCAGCGCGCGAAGAAGCCGATGGCCTCCAGTTCGGCCTTCATCGACCGCTCCTCGTCGTCGGTCATGTTGCGGAACGGGACACGGTTGGGTCCGAGGTCCAGCCCGATGAGTTTCATGATGCGCTTGCCGCCGACGATGTTGCCGCGGTAGTTGCAGATGACGTTGATCACCGCCTGCGAGAAGTTCTGCTTTTCACGGGCGGTCTCCAGATCGCCCCGCTTCCAGGCTTCGATGATGCCGACCAGCTCGCGGCCGTTGTAGTTCGTCGTGCCGCCGATACCGCCCTGCGCACCGCCCTGCGCCAGGCTCGGAAGGATCGTTTCGTCCTGCCCGTGCAGCATGTCGAACCGGCCGTTCCCGTAGAGGCGGCACTGGTTGTACTCATAGAGGCTTTCGAAGGTGTATTTGATGCCCGCGAAGTTCGAAATACGCCCGTCGACGGCCTTGAGCAGGTCGAGCATCGGCAGGAACGCGCCGTTGAAGGCGGGGATGTGGTAATAATAGAACGGCAGTCCGGGTGCGGCCGAAGCGATGGCCTCGCAGTATTTGACCAGCTCCTCGATACGGCCGATCTTCGGGAACGGGGGCGCCATGGCGCCGATGCCCCAGGCCCCGATTCCGGCGGCATGGGCGGCGAGTTTCGCGCTCTCCCGCAGGCAGCAGCTGCCCACGTGCACGATCACCTTGAACCCGGCGGGCGCCGCGGCGATCCACTTCTCGGCCAACGCCATCCGCTCCTCGGCAGTGAGCATGTAACCCTCGCCCGACGAACCGTTGATGAACACGCCCTTCAATCCGTTTTCGGCCAGCATGGCGGCATAGGCCGGAATGGGTTCCAGATTGATGTCCCCGTTGGCCAGCATCGGGGTAAAGGGAGCGTCGATAAGTCCTTTGATCTTTTCCATAGTAGTTTTATGTATATTTTATAGGTATTTCAGACCCGTTTCATCACAATCTATGGAATGTTTTTATTAACACAAAATATTTTTTAATCAAATAAAATTAAAAAACTAAATTTTTAAATTCACACAGAAAAGCACGTCCTGTATATGCAATTATATAATTGATTTACAATGCAATATTTTCGATTTTTCAGCCCCGGGAAACCAACATTTAATTATTCCATATTTTTGATATATAAACCCGAAATCGAGCCTAAAAACAAAACTTCTTGCATAAAAGTCGGCACATAAAAACATTTTCATTTGTTTATATGGGTTTTTGTCTTATATTTGCTCTTGCAAACAGACCCTATTATGTTGGAGAAATTCAGAACGGAGACCGCCGGCCGCAGCGTCGGAGGAACCATTCGCAGCAGCATCCTGCGCCATGTGATGCGCAACGGAAATTTCATGGTGACCGAGATCGCCGAAGCGACGGGCTACAGCCTCACGACCATTGCCAAATACGTCGCCGAACTCCAATCGGACGGCATGATCGCCGAACTGGAGCGGGTGAACCTGCACACGAAAGGCCGCAAAGCGATCCGCTACGGCGTCAACCCCGACTCCTACTACTTCCTGGGTATCGACATGAAAACCTTCGAACTGAACATCGCGCTGATCAACTTCATCGGCGAGGTCGTGCGCATCGAGCGGCACACCGATTTCCGGTTCGAAAACACGCACGACGCGCTGGACGAACTCTGCAACCGCGTGCAGCGGTTCATCGACACGCTGGAGGGCATCGACCCGGAAAAGATCGCAGGCGCAAACCTCAACCTCTCGGGCCGCGTGGACAGCCGCACCGGCACGAGCGCCAGCGTCTTCAACTTCGAGGAGACCCACGACACGCCGCTCGCGGACATTCTGAAAGAAAAGCTGGGGCTGAAAATCTTCATCGAAAACGACACCAAGGCGATGGCCTACGGCGAATACATGTCCGGGGAGAACAAACGGTATGAAAACCTGCTCTATGTCAACATCGGCTGGGGTCTCGGGCTGGGCATCGTCATCGACGGCAAGGTCTACTACGGCAAGGACGGCTATTCGGGCGAGTTCGGCCACGTCCACATGTACAACAACAACATCCTGTGCCACTGCGGCAAAAAGGGTTGCATCGAAACCGAGGTTTCGGGCCGCGCCATCCACCGCAAACTGATCGAACGTATCAACAACGGCGAATCGTCGGTCCTCTCGCGCAAGGTAAGGAAGGGGGCCGTCATCACGACGAACGACATCATCGAAGCGGCCGAACGCGAAGATCCGCTCTGCATCGAACTGATCAGCCAGACCGGCACGGAACTGGGCCATCAGCTGGCAGGGCTGATCAACCTGTTCAACCCCGAAATCATCATCATCGGCGGCAACCTGGCGCAGGCCGAGCCTTACCATTTCCTCCAGCCCGTCGAACTGGCCATACGCAAATACTCGCTCAAGCTGATGAGCCAGAACGTCCCGGTCGTCACCTCCGCGCTGGGAACCGACGCAGGTGTCATCGGCGCCAGTCTGATCGCGCGCAGCAAACTGTTCGGGAGCATCTGAACGACGCCCCGGAACAAAAAAATGAGCGCAGCCCGCGGGCTGCGCTCATTTTCGTTCATACGGTCTCCGGATCACTGCACCAGCATCGCATGCCGGTAACCGTCGGTCTTGTTCCAGTCGCCGCGCGTGAAGTCGGGAACGGCCACCGGGGCGCTGTTGTGTTCGAGCGACATCGCCGTAAGGGCGCCGATGCACGACCACTCGGCCGCGTCGTAGACGTCCTGATCCAGCGGCAGACCGTGCTGCAGGCAGTAGATCAGCCGGTAGTCCATGATGAAGTCCATGCCGCCGTGGCCGCCGACCTCGCGGGCCTTGGCCTCGATGTCGAGGACGATCGGATCCTTGTACCGCGCCATCAGCGCCTCGCGCACCTCCTTCGACACGAAGCGGTGGGCGTTCAGGTTCTCGTGGTCGGGCACGCCCGAATCCGCAAGCTGGTCGGGGTTGAAAGCATAGCCCTGGATGGGGTATTTGTTGGCGAAGCCCTTCGTGCCGGTCAGCTGGTACATGCGGCTGTAAGGACGGGGCGTGTAGACATTGTGTTCGAGCAGGATCGTGCGGCCCTTCTCGGTCTTGATCAGCGTCGTCGTATGGTCGGCATTGGCGAACTCCGTGGCGCCCAGCTTCTCTTCGGCGAGCTTCAGGCCGTTGACCGATTTGGTATCCATCGACACCAGGTAGTTCATCTTGTCGCCGCGGTGGATGTCGAGCAGTTGACAGGCGGGGCCGAGGCCGTGCGTGGCGTAGACGTCACCACGGTGTTTCTGGTTGAACTTCAGACGCCAGCTGTCCTGATAGTAGTCCCAGAAGGCATCGAGGTCGTGGATGTACGAACCCTCGACATGGAGGATGTCCCCGAACAGCCCCTGCCGGGCCATGTTGAGCGTCGTCAGTTCGAAGAAGTCGTAAACGCAGTTTTCGAGCATCATGCAGTGCCGCTGCGTCTTCTCGGCGGTGTTCACCAGCTGCCAGCACTCTTCGAGCGACGTGGCGGCGGGAACTTCGACAGCGACGTGTTTGCCGTGTTCCATGGCGTAAACGGCCATCGGGACGTGCTGCTGCCACGGGGTCACGATGTACACCAGGTCGATGTCATCGCGCTCGCAAAGCTGTTTCCAGCCCTCCTCGCCGCAATAGAACGCCGCCCGGGGAAGCCCGCGGCGCACGAGGATCGCCTGCGCGCTGTCCACGCGCTCGGGATAAAGGTCGCAGAGGGCTTTGATCTCGACGCCGTCGAGGTGCGTGAAGCGTTCCACGGCCCCGGGGCCGCGCATGCCCAGCCCGATGAAGCCCACACGAACCGTCTCCATCGGCGCGGTTTTGAGCCCCAGTACCGATTTCTGGCCCGGTTCGCGCGCGGGCGTATCGAAGACGATCACGCCGTCGACCGTCTTCCAGCCTTTCGAATCGCGAAAAGCCGAACATAAGATTCCCGCAAGAGCGCAAAAAGACAATAAAACGAACAATTTCTTCATTAGTATAGCAGATTGGTTGGTTTCGTTACAAAAGTATGAAATATTTTGAAATCTGCACTCATTTGACTACTTTTGCCGTCGTAAAAATCTCATTTCATGTTTCGTAGATTCGCGGCGGTAATCCTATCGGCCATCCTGCTCTCGCCGGGATGGCTCGGAGCGACGGGCATGACGCTCCTTGTCGGATTCGTTCCGCTGCTGTGGATCAGCGCGTCGTACGACGACACGCGCCGCTCGTGGTGGGGCATGTTCGGCTGGGCGGCACTCGCGTTCGTGCTGTGGAACGCGATGACGATCTGGTGGATCTGGTACGCCACGCCCGTAGGTCCCCCGGCCGCCACGCTCGCCTCGACGACGATGAACATGATCGCCTTCATGCTCTTCCACACCGTTTCGAAAAAAGCCCCCAAGGCGCTGGCCTACGTCACGCTCGTCACGGCGTGGATCACGACGGAATACTGGTACACCGTGGGCGACTTCTCGTGGCCGTGGCTCATCCTGGGCAACGGCTTTTCGCACGAGGTCTGGGCCGTGCAGTGGTACGAATACACGGGCGTCTTCGGCGGCACGCTGTGGGTGCTGCTCTCCAACATCCTGATCTTCGAAGCCCTCCGGACGCGCTCCGCACGGCGGTGGATCGCAGCAGCCTGCATCGTCATCGTGCCGATGGCCGTCTCGCTGGCCATCCGGGGAAACTGGAAACAACCCGGCGAAGGGAGCGTCGCAGTGAGCGTCATCCAGCCCAACGTGGACTGTTACGACAAATTCCACGGCGACGTCCAGCGGCAGGAGCGCAACATCGCGGACCTCCTGGCGGAGGTTCCCGCCGGCGCGCAGTTCATCCTGCTGCCCGAGACCGCCGTGCCGGGCGACTACCTGGAACCCGGATTGAGCGACTTCTATTCGGCGGGCGAACCGGGCGCATTCTGGCAGGAGCTGACCGACTCGCTCCGCAGCCGGCATCCCGAAGCCCTGCTCATCACCGGAGCCGGCACCATCCGCCGCTACCCGGCCGGGGCGCAGACCGAGACGGCCCGCCCGGAGCGTTTCGGCAACGGCTATTTCGACCGCTTCAACACGGCCGTGGGACTCGACTCCGCGGGCCGCACGCAGCTGCACCACAAAGGCCGGCTGGTGATCGGCGTCGAAAACACCCCGACATGGGTCTTCGACGTGTTGAAATTCCTCGTCATCGACCTGGGCGGCACGGTCGGACAGATCGGCAAGGGCCTGCACGGCACGGCCTTCGAGCACAACGGTGTCAAAGCCGGCCCGGCGATCTGCTACGAAGGGCTTTACGGCGACTTCTACGGCGGATTCGTACGCCGCGGCGCGCAGTTCATGGCCATCATTTCGAACGACGGCTGGTGGGGCGACACGCCCGGTTACAAGCACCTGTTCTCGATCTCGCGCCTGCGGGCCGTCGAGCACCGCCGCGCCATCGCCCGCTCGGCCAACACCGGGAAATCGGGCTTCATCTCGGCCCGCGGCGACGTGGGCGAGACGCTCGGCTGGGAACAGCGCGGCGTGATCACCGCCAAAGTCCCGCTCAACTCGGAACTCACCTTCTACACCCGCTACGGCGACTACCTGGCCCGCATCTCCGAATATGTCCTGCTGCTGTCGGTGCTCTACTACGTGGCCTACCGCTACAAACGCAGGAACCACCTCGTCAAATAAACCCCTTGCTGATATGAATTACACCCAGACACTCGAATTCCTCTTTCAGTCGCTTCCCGTCTTCGAAACCCAGGGCGCGACGGCCTACAAACCGGGATTGGAGCGCATCACCGCATTCTGCCGCCACATCGGAAACCCCCAGCGCAACTTCTTCACGATCCACGTCGCCGGAACCAACGGCAAAGGCTCCGTGGCGCACATCATCGCCTCGGTGCTCCAGCAGGCCGGATACCGCACGGGACTGTTCACCTCGCCCCACCTGCAGGACTTCCGTGAACGCATCCGCGTCGACGGCGAGATGATCCCCAAGCAGAAGGTGGTGAACTTCGTGGACAAGCACCACGACAAGATGGTCGAACTGGAACTGTCGTTCTTCGAGATGACCGCCGCAATGGCCTTCGACTACTTCGCCCAGAGCGACGTCGAGGTGGCGGTGATCGAAACGGGGCTCGGGGGACGGCTCGACGCCACGAACATCATCGTACCGATATTGAGCGTCATCACCAACATCGGGCTGGAGCACACCTCCCTGCTGGGCGACACGCTGCCGAAGATCGCGACGGAAAAGGCCGGGATCATCAAAAAAAGCATCCCGGTGATCATCGGCGAGGCCGACGTCCGTTACAACGGGGTTTTCGAACAGGTCGCCGCGGCCAACAAGTCGCGGGTGATCTACGCCGAGCAGGAATTCTCGTGCGAAGAACACCACATGGAGGGCACGGGCCAGAGTTTCCGCCTCCACCGCTCGCGCGACGGGAGGACGTTCGACGTGTCGCTCGACCTGCAGGGCGGCTACCAGAGCCGCAACATCGTGACCGCCTCGGCGGCGGTCGACTTCCTGCACGAGGAGACGCCGCTCACCATTTCACGCCGCGCCTACCTCGAAGGCATGCGCTGCGCCGCGGCCAACACGGCCCTGCTGGGACGCTGGCAGACGCTGGCGGAATCGCCGCTCACGATCTGCGACACGGGCCACAACGCCCACGGCATCGCCTACGTCGCCGACCAGCTGAAAGCCACACCCCACCGGGAACTCTACTGCGTGATCGGCTTCGTGCGCGACAAGGACCTGGCGCACATCCTGCCCCTGCTGCCGCACGACGCCCACTACATCTTCACGCAGGCCCGCTCCGAACGCGCCCTCCCGGCCGCCGAGCTGACCGCGAAAGCCGCGATCTACGGGCTCCGCGGCGAGGCGGTGGAGGAGGTGACGGCCGCCGTGGCCCGGGCCAAAGAACTGGCGGCCCCCGAGGACATGATCTTTATCGGCGGCAGCACCTACGTCGTCGCCGAAGCGCTGTAAACGCCCCGTGCATAAAAGAAGCCCGCTGCTCCCGCAGCGGGCTTCTTCGTCATCGGAGCACCCGGACGGCCACCCGCCCCAGCCGCAGCACGAAGGGCTGGCGGAAATCGGCCGTGACGACACTGCCGGCCGAGTCGTCGGCCGGATTCTCGGGGATCGTGGCCATGACGGCCGAAGCGGGCGTCAACCGCACGGTGAGCCGCTTGTGCCCGAGCAGCGAAGCCGGGAGCGGCACGCTGTATTCGGTAAATCCCGGCGCTGCGTCGTACGAAAGCCTGCGCAGGCCGAGGTCTTTGATCACGGCGTCGTTGTAAACGACCGGACGCAGTACGAAAATGCGCCCCGCGTCGATGAACGGCAGTCCGTCGGCCGAATATTCGACCTTCCACTCCACGGGATAGCCCCACGAACGGTTGATGTCGTGGTTGCCCGCGAGAAACGAAAAGTCGAACGACAACCTCCGCCCTTCGATCCCTTCGGTCGAAGTCTCGACGACGACGGCTTCCGCACCGCTCATGCGGCCGCGGCTGTCGAACCGGAACCAGTCGTGGGTGTCGGAATCGAGCCGCAGGGCGGCGTTGACGCGCATGGCCTTGCCGTCGCCGTCCTGCGCATAGCGCGTGTCGTACTCCGTGTCGAGCCGCATCCTGGCTCCGGAGGTCGTCGAGAGAAATCCCTCGCCCGCGTCGGGAAGGACACGGTCGCCCGCGACGCCCGACTTCGGGACGCGGGGCGTGTAGCCCTGCTTCTCGAAGCGGATGGCGGCGTCGTAATTGCGGTCCCAGTTCCACTCGGCGACGACGGCATAGGAGGAGGCCGTGTCGCGGGGGATGGCGATGTCGCGCTCGTCGAGCGGACGAATCGCATAGCGTCCCATGTCGCCGCCGTAACGGCGCATCGGGGTATGGACCACGATGCCCGAGACGGCTCCGACGCCGTGGGGAACGCCGCGGCCGTCGCGCCGCCACGCGCATTTGGTATTGACGAGCATGTAAATCGAACCGTTGTCGGCATCCTTGAGCAGCGACGCCCACCCGTCGGTGCGGCGCGACGGCTGGTCGAAGGCGTTGAGCCGCGACCGCTGGACGCACGATTCGAATACGTTCGCATAGCATCCCTGCTTGCTCAAAAACTCCGTCCCGGTAAGCGTCACATAAGTATAGAGGTCCTCGTCCTTCAGGTCGGCGATACGCCGCTCCTTCCCGGGCAGTGCGACGCCGCGCTCGAGCACCTCGACATTCGCGGCGCGCAGGCCGTCGACCGTGTAGCGTTCGGGATCCGCCTCCCCGGTCAGCGAACAGCCGCCCAGGTCGAGCCGCACGCGGTCGCCCCGTTCGAGGCGGTTTTCGTAGATGCCGGCGAAACGCAGCCGGAAGCCGTAACGGCCGTCCGGACTTTCGACATAGGCCGTGCGGAGGTTTTCACCCAGGTCCACTTTCTCGTAAGAGCTGTTGGGATTGAGTTCCATGTTCTGCGAGCGGTAGTCGCTGACGACGAGGGCTTCGAGCTGCGTGCCGGGAGCCAGCCGCACGGTGCGGCCCGCGGCCTGGGCACGCAGCGCCCCGAAATCGCCGGCCCGCACGCCCGCGACGGCGGCAAGGCAGAGCAGAGCGGCCATTGCCGTTCGGATCGTATGTTTCATGGTCGGTAGGTTTTAGTTGTCGAACAAATCGTTGAGTACGCGCGCCAGCCGGTAGGCCCCGCGCAGGGCCTGGTCGACGGGCAGGGCGCCGTGTTCCCGCAGAAACCCCTCGTCGATGTCGTCGCCGGGTTTGGCCCAGTCGTAAATCACGCGGCAGCTGCGGGCACACTCCAGCGCCCAGTCCGTCGGCGTGCCCTCGCTAACGGCACGCTGTTTTTCGGCAGGCCACCTGTCCAGTTCGCGGCGGAAATCCTCCTCGGTCCAGTCGGAATACTGGCGCGAAACCGAGCCGTCCCAGACCCAGTGGTAGGTCACCTCCTTACCCTTGTATTTCAGGTGGAAGAAGTCGTAGTGCCGCGGGGCGTCCATGCCGCCCGGCAGGTCGGCGAAATAGATGTGCCCCGGGCAGTGCATCTCACCGACGAGGTGGATGACGTATTTGAGGTTGACATTGACCGTCGAATCGGAAAGTTCGCGGTAGTTGCGCAGCCGTTCGATGGCGCGCGTGAGCTGGCGCACGGCGTCGCCGTCACCGTTGGAACGCAGGGGTTCGGGCGGCACGTTGCCGTCCTCGTCGATGGTGACCATGTGCCAATAGGTCGTTATCTCGTAACCGGGGGCCGTGCGGTAGCGGTCCATCCAGGTCGAATACTCGACGATCGACTGGTCGAGGTAACGGTCGAGCACCTGCCGGGTGCGGGGCGTGAGGTGCGCCTCGGCGATGTAAGCGATCAGGCGGTGTTCACGCCCGCCCCACGCGAAGGCCGCCGTGCCCGCACAGAGCATCAGCAGCAGACAAATCAGTTTTTTCATGGCGTTCATTTTCGGTTGGCGTACTCCCGGAAGGCGGGATACAGGTAAGTGTCGTAGTTATGCACAACGGTCCACGGGGCCGAAACGTTGTCGCTGCGCTCCTCCCCCGCGACCGTGCCGAACGTGCGGCTCGCGATTTCGTAGGTGAAGGGACCCCGGTAGCGGCATTCGGCAAGCAGCGCATGGTAGAACTCGCCCCACAGCCCCGCCCGGCCGATAGCGTCGGCATAGCCCAGCCGCCCGGCGTAGCCCGGCATCAGGTGGTCGTCGTTGATCCGCCCGTCCCAGCCGCGGTTGCCGTGAATGTGCAGCTGTCCGATGCGTGCACCGGCGGTGCGGAGCCAGTCGAGGACGGTCTTCCCGGGCTGTTCGCGCGTAAGGTAGAGGTTGGCGTGGCCCGTGTCGAAGGCGATGCGGACCTCGTGGCGGTGGCTGCCCATCGCATTGGCCTCGTCGACAGCCGCGGCAAGCACCGCGGCATCGGCGCCCACGCCGTAGGACATGTTCTCGACGCAGACATGCGCCCCAATCGCATCGGCGACCGTCTGCAACTCGTGCAGCGACAGCGCGAGGCTCGCGGCCGAGCTGCCGTCGTCGAAGGCGAGGGTCTGGTTGCAGTGGACCAGCACGTTTTTCGGCTTCAGGGGCGCGACGGCGCGGATCGCCCGGGTGAAGAAGGCCACCGAGGCGGTACGGTCGGCGCCCGCGGCGCAGAGGTCGCGGTTGCGCACGGCAGTCGTCGAGCCGTAGGGCAGGTGGATGCACCACACCTTGCAGCCGTTGGCGGCGAGCTGCTTTTCGGCGAAGGCGACGTCCTGCGTCCAGACCGACTCGTCGGACGAGAGGCTGGGACAGATCCACGTCATGCCGTAACCCGGCGTGACGGTGTAGGTCGTCTCGTTGGCCATCGACAGCACGGCGCTCGGACGCAGGCGCAGGCGCAAGACATCCCCGCCCGCGGCGGCGCGCTCGGTCGTGGGTTCGACCGTGACGCAATCGCCCGCATGGGCGTAGCGGTCCGTGCGGCGTACCTCGACGTCGTCGATCCAAAAGCAGTTTTTGGCGTTGCGGATCACCGTGGGCATGAAGCGGAATGCGCTTCCGGCGGCCACGGCCCCGAACGACATCCGCACCTGGTGCCACATGCCGGGCGTCAGCTTCGCGGCACGCAGCAGGACGGCCGTACGGGTGACACCCTGCACCGACTGCGAAATGTCGGCCCCCGTCGCGACATCGACATCGACCGGCACGCCGTCGACCTCGCACCCCAGCAGCACGCCCGACTCGGCCATGCAGGCCACGTCGCTCGCCATGCCGCGTTCGGTGCAGATGCGGAACGACAGCTCGGCATAGCACGGTTCGCCGGCGTTGGCCATGCGGGGAGTCACGAGGATGCCCCGGTTGTCGTAGCCGCCGATGTCGCCGCCGCACAGACAGCCGCGGTATTCCGCGGCGTAGAAGAGCCGCTGCCAGTCGTAGAGCCCGCGGTTGCGCAGGTAGTCGCGGCGCACGGCGAGCGTCGCGCTCGCGGCAGGCGCGGAGTTGTAGTCCGAGGTCTCGAAAAGCGCGCTGCCGGGCGTCCCGGCCCCCTTGGCGACATAGGCCGCCTCGGTCCCCGCCGATGTGGCGGGCGACGGCACGGAACTGCCTGCCCCGACGCCGTAACCGCCCGTTTCCGCGGCGTAATCGCACCCCCAGACGCAGTTGTCGAAATGCTCGGCGAAGAGCAGGCCTTGGTCGGGAGCGTAATTCAGCGGTGCAAGGGCCGTCACCCCGCCCGCCGCGACGGCACACGGACCGGGAATGTCCCAGGTCGCCGAACGGTGGGCGCAGTCGGTGACGCGGACGGAGAGGCCCGAGGCGTAATCGCCTGCGGGAACCGCCACGCAGAACTCCGTTCCGGAAGCCGCGGGCTGAACCCCGCCGCCCGTCCCGGCACAGTCGAGCACCACCCACGACAGGTTCCCGGAACCGCCGTTCCGGACAATCCCCGGCGTCGCCGGGTCGAACGGAAACAGGCCCGAGACAGCCCCGCCCGAGCGATCCCCGACGCGGACCGAAGCGATGTGCGCATCGCCCGCTAACGGAATCCGCACGACGCCGCACAGCGGCGAGAGCGTCACCTCGGCCGCATCGTCCGTGGTCCGGACCGTGCCGTACATCGGGCATGCGGCGGCCTGCAGGCTGCCGCACGAAGCCGGGAACTGCGCGGGCGGCAGCACGAAGGCCTGCTTCGCGCGGCTGTAAGCGTCGGCCGGGAAATGAACCGTATAGAGACCGTCCGCAGAGACATCGGCGTCCACGACCGGCACGCCGTTGGCGTCGATGCCCACCGTGCGGACCACGCCGTTGACCAGTGCGCGCGGCTCCCCGGACCAGTCCCAACGCAGGCCGGACTCCCCGGCAGCCACCTTCAGCCGCAGGGTCACCCCGCCGCCCGCGGGCGGACGGGGTTTGTCCCCGTCGTCCGCACCGTCCCCGCCGCAGCCCCCGAAGAGCAGCGGCAGGACGAGCAGGCCCCATACCGTATGACGGATCGCAGACATGGCGCTACCGGTAACGCAGGGTGATGATACCCCACCGCAATTGGTTGTCGTAGGTCGTGGCGGCGCTGATCTCGGCGGTCTCCGTATCGCCGTTCCAGACGAGCGGCAGCACGGTCATCACCTTGTCGTAGGGGCGGATGCGGACCGCCACCCGCTCCCTGCCGAAAACCTCCGCAGGGAGGCGGAAGAGGTGGTCGGTCAGCCCGATACCCGCCGAAGAGCAGGTGTTGTAGCGGTTTCCGGCCAGCGAAGCGTCCCACCACGGCAGCGAACGCATGTGCACGTAGTCGGCGCCCGTGGCGGCGCTCGGGCAGAGCGTATAGCTTTGTCCCCCGTCGACGGAATACTCCACGCACCAGTGCGCCGGATAGGTCTTCGAGGTGTTGGCCGAAATGGTCCCCGCGGCGAACGAGAAGCCGAGAAGCATGTGCGAGCCGCTGATCGAGGCGGTCGAGAACTCCAGACGCAGGCCGTTGTAGCCTGCCACTTCGTTCCCTTCCCAGCGATACCAGCCCTTCACGCCGGCCTTGACGAAATAGGCTTTGCAGGTGAGCGACGTTCCGAGCGAGCCGACCTCCGGATTGTTGTAATTGCCTGTTCCCGCAATGGGCCAGGCCTCTGTCGTCGTGGTTTCGACGTGGTTTTCGCAGAACAGCTCGGCGTTCGGCACGGTCTTGTCCGACGAAATGTCGTCCGACGGCGTGATCGATTCCAGCCGGTTATAGGCATACCGGCTGTTGAGCTTGGCATAGGTCCCGAACGAGTATTTGTGAGGGTTGCCGTCCCATTCGGCAAACTCCGTATAGGCCGATTCCCCGGCCCACTCCATGCCGAAGCCCGACTCGTCGAGCACGCGGATCTGGTAGCGCCCCACGTTGCCGTAGCGCGGCAATTCGTTGTGCACCACGATGCCGTGGGTCATACCCGTCCCCTGCGGGACGCCCTGGCCCGAGCGGCGCCAGAGGCAGAGCATGTTGACCGGGGCGTAGATCGAGTTCCCCGCGTCGTCCATCAGCAGCGATGCCCAGCCGTCCATGCGGTTGTTGTTGCCCGTCTGCGAGGCGTTGACCTCGGACGAAAGACTGTAATTTTCGTAGACGTTGGCATAGCTGCCCTCCTTGAACAGGAATTCGGTGTTTTCGAGCGAGACGAAGGTGTATACGTCGTCGTCGGTCAGCTCCGAAATCCGGCGCTGCTTGGCGGGAATCACCTCTCCGGCAGCGCTTTCGACCATGTTTTCGCCGACCAGGCTGCTGATCGTGTAGCGTTCGGGATTCTCCTCGCGCGTGAGGACCGTGCCGTTGAGCGAGAGCGACAAGCGCGTACCGCGCGCCAGCACGTTGTCCCCGGGCGTGTCGAAGCGCAGGCGGAAGCCGTAGCGGCCGTCGGGGCTTTCGAGGTAGGCCGTGCAGTCGTTGACCGTCACGTCGACCTTGTCGTACGAAACGCTGGGGTTGGCCTCCATGTTCTTGCTGTGGAAGTCGCTGACGACGATGCCTTCGATCAGGATGTCCTCGTCGACGGCCGTGCCTTCGGCCGTCGCCAGCGCCCGCACGTCGGCGAACGACACCTCGCGGCCGAATTCGTCGTCCTTGTCGGCCTGCGTGATGTAGAGGTTGACCGAGAAAGTCTCCTCCCAGCCGTCGACGTAGCTCAGGTTGACGACCGCCTTGCAGACGTCGTCGCCCGGATTGGGTTTCGTGTCGACGACCAGCATGCCCTGCTCGGGCTGCACGCTGCGTATCCAGTCTCCGGTCGCGCCGACGTAGGTAGTCGTGACGGCGAAGTCCCCGAGCGGAACGTTGGTGTCGATTTCGAACTGGGTGAAGGTCTCGACGCTGCCGCGGATCGACTTGTAGGGAGCCGGGCATTCGAGCGACGGAACCACGCCGTACTGCTTGATGCAGACCGTGTCGGCCCGTGTGCCGCCGTCGAGCACGAAGCGCAGTTTGGCCATGCGGCGGAACGAACCGTTCTCCGTAAAGGTGACCGAAACCATCCGGTCGCCGTCGAACTCCGTCCGGTCGACCGAGGCCCAGCCGCCGATGTCGTTGAGCGCCTCGACCCGGACCCGTCCGTTGGAATAAAGCTGTATTTCGGCGGTTCCGCCCGACGCCGGGACGAAAAGTTCGTGCTCGGCGGCCGTGAGTTCGCGCACGCGGATGGTCTCGGCATCGTCGACCGAGCAGCCGACGGCCGCGAGGGCCGCCAGGCCGCACACCGCGCCGTAGCGTAATATCTTGCAGGATTTCATGTTCAGATTCTGTTTTGGGGTTATTTGTAATCGACCGTGATCGTGCCGAAGCGGATGACGGTGGTTTGTTTGCAGTTTTTACGGACCACCGAAGTCGGGATCATCACGTCGGCGGAGGGGTTGCCGCGGATCTGCGACAACAGACCCGAGGCGGGCGAGAGGCGCACGACGACCTCGTCGCGGCCGAGGGCCTCGGCGGGCAGGCGGAAAACGCGCTGCTGAAGGCCCATGCCGCAGTCGTAGGGCGTGCGCAGACGGTCGGTATGGCCCGAGCCGTCGATCACCTTGTCCCACCAGGGCAGCGAGCGCAGCACGAAGGTCCCGCGTCCCGTGGCGGCGTCCCGGAGAGGCTGGAACTCGCCGCCGTCGACCGCATATTCGGCCTTCCACTCCAGCGGGAAGTTCCACGAGAAATTGCCGTCCTGGTTGCCTGCGCCCCACTCGAAGGCGAGTTGCAGGGCCGTGCCGCGGGCTTTTTTGGTCGGAAAAGCGATGTAGAAGGCGTTTGAGCCGACCATGCGCCCCATGTTGTCCCACTTGTACCAGTCGGGCGTCGGGGCCTTGAAGACCACCGCGCCGTTGCCGACCCATCCCTTGTTCTGCGTCCCGAGGGCGTTGTAGTCGCCGTCGACGTGTACGAAAGCGCCGCAGTCGGTCCAAAGATAACCGCGCGAACTTCCGGCGTCGCTGAGCACCCGGTCGCCCTTCCGGCCCTCGGTTCCGAGGTTCTGGTAGCCGAGCAGTTCGAATTCGAGCGACGCGCCCGCCGAACCGTCGAGCAGCCACCCCGTGAGGCGTTTCCACGGGGAGTTGCGCTTGCGGCTGACGGCGATGTCGCCCTCGTCGAGCGGGCGGATCGAATAGCGGCCCATGTCGCCGCCGTAACGGCGCATCGGCGTGTGGACCACCACGCCCGAGAGCGGACCCATGCCCTGCGGCAGGGGTTTGCCGGCACGGCGCCACGCGCAGAGGGTGTTGACCAGCATGTAGATCGTGCCGCCTTCGGCGTCGCGGACCAGCGACGCCCAGCCGTCCATGCGGTTGTTGATGTCGTATTTGTAGTGGTGGAGTTCACCGCAGGACTGGGCGTAAGGCTCCCAGATGTTGGTGTAGGAACCCTCCTTGAAGACAAACTCCGCATCGCGCAGCGTCACGAAGGTATAGAGGTCGTCGTCGGTGAGCGTCGCGACGGTCCGCTCCTTTAGGGGAAGGTCCGCGGCCGTGCCGGGCGCGACCGAGAGTACGTTGAGCGCCTGCACGCCCGTCAGCGTCATGCAGTCGGGCGAAGCCGTGCGCGTAAGGCGGCAGCCGTCAAGATCGAGACGCACGCGGTCGTAGCGGGCGAGCCGGTTTTCACTCGCCTCGTCGAAGCGCAGACGGATGCCGCAGCTGCCGTCGGCGGCCTCGACGTAGGCCGTGCGGTCGTTCTCTTCGAGATCGACGGAAAAGTAGTTCAGGTTGGGATTCAGCTCCGTGTTGGGGCTGCGGTAGTCGCTGACGACGATGCCTTCGACCACCGTCGGAGCGGTCAGCAAGACCGACTTCCCGGGTTCGCACAGCCCGCGGAGCTGTCCGAACGGCCCGTCGGCCGCAGCCTGCCCCCAAAGGGGAAGGACCGCGGCGGCGAGCAGGTATTTCAGCAGGTGTTTCATGGTTCGGGACTATTTGTATTGGATCGAAAGGTCTTCGACATAGACGCCGTTGGCGATGTCGAACGGATAGGTCCGCGCTATGCGCAGGTTACGGTGCGTCTGGCCCAGGGCGTAGCTGCCGATACCGGTGTTCCATGTCGCGATGACGTCGGACGACGGGCTGATGCGCACCCGCACCTTCGCTTTGCCGAGCACCTCGGCGGGCAGCACGAAGCGGTAGGGCACGAGGCCGAATCCGAAGTCGGACTGGGTGTAAAGGCCCGTCTGGTTGGCCGTATCGTAGATCGACGTGCGCGAGGCGCCGTTGTTGATGCACCACGGCAGCGAGCGCATTTCGAAACCGCGCTTCCCGGTGGCGGCGTTGACGGCTTCGGTGTAGTCGCTCCACGTCACCCCGTCGGCCGAGGTGGCGTACTCCACCTTCCAGTAGACGGGATACGAGCTGGCGTTGGTCCACGAGCAGGCGGCCTCGTTGGTGCTGTGCTTGCCCGCGGCGGTCGAGAAGCTGACCGCAGCGGCCGAGCCGCCGACGCCCGCCGTCGAGAACTCCATCACGATGCCGTTGGTCCGGCCCGTCCACGTATCGCCGTTCCACTCGTACCAGCCGGCGACGTTGCCGAGGAAGCCCAGCATCGTGTATTTCGACATGCCCATCGTCGTGCCGTCGCCCGAGACATAGTTCGAGACATTCAGCCCGCGGTAGCCGTGGACGATGGCGATGGGGTACGAACGGTCGGCGGTAACCGTCTGGTTGAGCATGCGGTTCTCGCTGTAAAGCCGCGCTCCGCCGCCTGTGTTGTCGGTCGTGGCGTGCATCCGGTTTTGGACGAGCTGCGTGGCCGAATTGGCCGCCGAGCCGACCGTGTAGGTCCCGTTGTCGTTCCACTTGTAGGCCCCGACCGAAATCACGGCCTTGTCCAGCCGCCATTCGACGAGCGTCGCATAGGCCGACGCCGCGGCGCGCGGGATGGCGATGTCCCCTTCGTCGAAAGGCCGGATCGAATAACGTCCCACGTTGCCGCCCCAGCGCTCCATCGGCGTGTGGACCACGATGCCGCCGACCGTGCCGACGCCCTGCGGCACGCTCTGCCCGGTGCGGCGCCAGCCGCAGTTCATGTTCACGAGCATGTAGATCGCGTCGTTGTCCCCGTCGTAGAGCAGGTTGGCCGCGCCGTCCTTGGCCTTCTGGGCCTGTGCGCTGCCGGGGAAGGCGATGCCTTCGTTGCAGGGATTGCCGATGGCGTCGTACTCGCGGACATTGGTGTAGGCACCCTCCTTGACGGAGAATTCCAGTCCCGAAAGCGCGCAATAGGTGTAGATGTCGTCGTCGGTGAGCGTCGCGATGGTCCGCGCCTTGGGTTCCAGGGCGGAGGCTTCGGCCACCTTCCCGATGTTTTCGGCCTTCACGCCGCGCAGCGTGTAGCGCATCGGATCGCTTTCGCGCGAGAGGGTCACGCCGTCGAGCAGGATTTTCACCTGTTCGCCGCGCAGGCAGACGTTGTCGGCGGCCGTGGCGAACTTCAGGCGGAAGCCGTAGCGGCCGTCCATGCTCTGCACGTAGTTCGTGCGGTCGTTTTCGTCGGTGGTGATGCTGTTGGGACCCGTATTGAGGTTCTGATCCATGTTCGGGTTTCCTGCATCGCCGATGACACGGCACAGCAGGTAATCGATATGGTCTTCGTCGCTGGCGTAGGGTTTGTCCTCGGCCGTGAAGAGCGCCCGCAGGTCGGCGAACGGAAGTTCGCGCGGCTGGGCTGTCACCCGCTGGGTGATGTTCGAAGAGGCCGAAACCACACCGCCCGCAAGGTCGGTGCAGGAGACCGTGATCGTTGCATAACGTTTCTCCACGCCCTCGTTCGCCGCAATCGCATAGGTCAGCTCCCCGGCGCCGAGTTCGACATCGGAGATAAAGCCCGCGACGGCCGGATCGGCATAGGTGACTTCGACCTTCATCTCCGCAAGCAGCGCCCCGAGGTTGGTCGAGAAGGCCACGGCGCGTCGGCCGCCCTCGATGGGGACCACGTCGTCGGCGAGCGTGATGCGGCCCTCGTCGGCGCTCTGCGTCACGGTGAACGAGTCGCCGAAGACATTGCCGTCGGCATCCTCGACCGAGAATCCGACCGTTGCCGTGCGGGGTTCTCCCGTGGCGTTGGCGGCCGTGGAGAAGGTGATCAGCCCCCGGCGGGCCAGCGGGATTTCGGTCTCGCCCGCCTCCGTGTCGTCGGCGTGGTAGGCGACGTCGGAAATCCACGCGTCGCCCTCCGCGGCGTAGGTCACCGCCGGCACGACATCGCGGAGAAGCTCGTCGGGCAGGTTGGTTTCGAAGGCCGCCGTACCCTTGTAGGCGCCGTTGGCGAAGGCGAGGTCCTTCGAGAGGAAGATCAGTTCGGGGGCGGTGATTCCCGCCTTCTGGACCACGGTGACGGTCTTTTCAAGTCCCGAGCCGCGCAGCACGACCCCGACCGAGCGGGCCAGTCCGGGGTTATCGGCATAATTGAGGCGGATGGTCGTGATGCCGCTGCCGGCCGTGCGGTCGAGCGTCGCCCACGCCGATTCGGCGGTGAGCTGCGCGGTCCACGCTCCCGAGCAGTAGACCGTGACGGGAAGTTTGCCGGCCTCGGCCGTGACCGAATAGCGGTCCGTGTTGACAGCCAGGTCGTAACGTTCCTCGAAGGTGTCGGCGCACGCGGCCGCGAAGAGTCCCGCCAGCGCCAGTATCAGGTTGTTGATTCGTTTCATCGGTTCTGGTTTTTATAATCCGTCGGCAAGGTACTCGTCGTTGGTCAGCACATAGCCCGAGAGGGCGCACTGCGCGTCGGGAATGGGATAATAGCGGTGGCAGGGACGCATCTTGCCCTTGAGCGTCGCGTTGTTGGTGTAGGCGTAGGTCTGATCGTACCAGATGCCCCAGCGCACGAGGTCGAACTTGCGCTGGAACTCGCCGCCCAACTCCCGGGCGCGCTCGCAGCGGATGGCCAGCGTGAGGTCTTCGAAGCCCGTGAAATTGGTGACGGGATCGACGCCCGCACGTTCGCGGACCAGGTTCAGGTAACGCATCGTCTCCTCGGCGTTCTCCAGGTTGCAGTAACATTCGGCCATCATCAGAATGGCGTCGGCATAGCGGAAAATGCGGTAGTTGTTCGAGTCGTAGTTCTGCTCGATGTCCGGACACCAGAATTTCGGACCGGGCCAGGGCACACCGTAGTTGCGCGTGATCTTGAAGGTCTCGCCCGCCTCCAGGTCGCCCAGGCCGAGGAAGTACTGCACGCGGCGGTCGATCTTCTGCCCGCGGATCTCCCCGGCGGCCAGCGCCTCGCGGTCGATCTTCACTGTATAGCGGTTCAGCGTCGCGTCGTAGGTGTCGTAGGTCAGGGGCAGGGGGTTGAACAGCGCGTCAATGTAGGCCGTATGCTCGGTCTGCGTGTTGCCCGTCGCGGGGCGGAAGATCGCATAGCGGTTGTTGGCCCGCAGCGACGACCAGCCGGGCATCGACGTGCCGTAACCCTTCAGAGGTACGCCGTCGAAGACCCCGTCGCCGTTGTGCGTGGGCATCATGATCGCCGCCACGTTGCCGTTGTACTGCGTGCCGGTGAGCGACCAGGCGTGCTGGATCTCGAAAATGGTCTCCGCGGGGTTTTTGTAGCGCCACTGGGTCTCGGCCAGCGGGTAGTTGCCTTCGTTGAAGTCGCCGTACAGCTCCTCAAGGGCCTGCAGGGGGATCAGCGCCCCGTTCCAGTCCTCGTTCCACAGGGCGAACTTGGCCATCAGCATCAGCGCCAGCGCATAGCCCGAACGGTTGTCGACGGCCTCCGAGGCACGGCACTTGCGGCCGTTCTCGACGGTGAACCACGGCAGGGCGTTCTGCTCCAGGTCGTCGTACAGCTCCTGGCGGATTTCGTGGGCCGGGGTGCGGGGCAGGCGGCGGATTTCGGCCAGCCGCTGGTCGGTGTCGACCATCGTGGTGTAGAACGGCACGTCGCCGAACATGCAGGTCAGGATATAGTAGTAAAGCGCGCGCATCACGCGGGCTTCGGCCGCCAGGGGCATCTTCACCCCGTCGGCCAGGTCGGCCGTCGAGATGCACTCGACGCACTCGTTGCAGTACATGACACCCTTGTAACCCTGCGTCCAGACCGTTTTGCCGTACTGCGGCTTGGCGGGGGTCACGTCGAGGCAGGCGTCGACGGTCGTCGAGGAGGAGTACCAGATGTCGGTGCAGGCCTCGGTGACCAGCATGAAGTTGGCCGTATAGATCGCATTCGCGGGCATGTAGCACGAATTGAGCGCCGCAATGCACTGCGACTCGTTCTTGTAGAACGACTTGCGGTTGACGAACGAGGTCGGCTCCTCCGTCAGCGAACAGGAGGCGAGCAGTCCCGCCGCGAGGAGCGTCAGTATGAATTGATTGAAGTTTTTCATCTTCTTCGGAAATTGTCGGGTGGATTTAATAACGCAGCTGGATGCTGAACACGAACATCCGCGAACGGGGATAGGCGCCCATGTCGACGCGGCGCAGGGTCGAACTGGTCCCCTCGCTCGAAACGTCGGGGTCGAAACCGTTGTACTTGGTCCAGAGCCAGAGATTCTCGCCCGTGACGGCCAGCGTGATGTCGCGCAGCAGGCGGGTCTTCTTCCGCAGGTCGAACGTGTAGGAGACCGTGGCGTTCTTCAGACGCAGGTACGAGGCGTCGTGCACCTGCAACGAACTGGGAACCAGCCGGTCGTCGGTCCCCGCACGGGGCAGGTCGGAATCCGGGTTACGCACGGGATGCCACGCGTCGAGCATGTAGCGGTACTGGTTGGTGGCGTAACCGCCGGCCATCGCCAGTTCGGAGTAGTTGTAGATCTTGCCGCCCAGCGAGTAGGAGAAGTAGAATCCGATGCGCAGGTTGCCGATATTGAAGGTGTTCTGCAAACCGCCGTAAAGCACGGGGTCGGAGTTGCCCAGATAGATCAGGTCCTCTTCCGAAAGAATGCCGTCGCGGTTCTGGTCGACGTACTTGGGATACCCCAGCATCAGCTGGGCGTCGCTGCCCGTCGACGAGGAGATGTAACTCTTGGTAAAGCGGTTGCGCTCGAACTGGTCGGTCGTCTTCCAGACCCCGGCGTACTGGAATCCCCAGAGCGCATTGAGGGGATAGCCCGTCTTGTAGCCGTACATCATGTAGTTGGTATTGCCGCCGCTTTCGAGGCACGAGACATACTCTTCGTGGCCGATGTCGTCGACCATCTGCTTGTTGTGCGAGAGGGTGAAACTCGTCGTCCAGCCGAATTTCGGCTTCACGATGTTACGGCTCTCGACCGATACCTCGACGCCGCGGTTCGACGTCTTGCCCAGATTCGTGAAGCGGCTCGTGTAGCCCGTGGTGTGGATCGTCTGCAAGGAAAGCAGCAGGTCGCGGGTGGTCGAATAGTAGCCGTCGACGGTGACGTTCAGGCGGCCGTCGAAGGCCGAGAAGTCGAGTCCCGCATTGTAGAGCGTGGTTTTCTCCCACGTCAGGTCGGGGTTGGCCACACGCGAGGGGAAGAACGACGCCGACTGCGTGCCGCCGAACAGATAGCCGTTGGTGGTCGTGCCGTAGGCTTCGAGCGAACGGTAGGTCGAGATGGCGTCGTTACCCGTGCGTCCGGCGCTCAGGCGCAGCGACAGCTCGTCGAGCCAGCGCACCTGCTTGAGGAAATTCTCGTTCTTGGCGTTCCACTTGACGGCCGCCGAGGGGAAAAAGCCCCATTTGTTGTTCTCGGCGAAGTTCGACGACCCGTCGTAACGGCCCGTGAAGGTGAAGTAGTAACGGCTCTTGTAGTTGTAGTTCAGGCGCATGAGCACCGACTCGCGCACGACCTTGTTCGCATTGGTCCCGGCGTTGTAGTTCTCCTTGCTGCCGATGGTGTTCATGTTGTTCCACTTCAGATCGTCGGTGAGCAGCCCCTCGGCCTTCAGCGAAAAGGAGTTCACCGTTTCGTGCGTGGCCGAAAAGCCCGCCATCGCATCGAAATAGTGCCCCGAGGCGAATTTCTTCGAGTAGGAGACCGTATTTTCCGAGGTCAGCCGCCGGGCATCGCCCTCGTAACGGTAGGCGTCGGAGCCTTCGCCCTCGGTACGCTTCGGCAGGTAGCTGGGCCAGAACTGATAGTCGTGGCGCTGGTAGACCATGTAGGAGTTCTGGCTCTTGATGATCAGCCCGCGCACGGGCCTGATCGTGAACTCCAGCACGTCGGTATTGGTCATGCGCTCGCTCTCGTTCTCGTTGCAGTCGATCTTGGCGCGGGGCGTATCGATGCGCACGCCGTTCTCGTAGAGGGGGTTGATATAGTCTTTGGGACCCATCGTCGGGGCCAGGTAGACGGCGCCGTCCCAGATGTTCGCGCCGCCGATGGTCGCCCGGTTGGGATTCTCGTCGCGGAAGGTGTAGCTGCCCTTGAAACCGACGGTCAGCCACTTGGCGAAGTCGTACGAGAGATTCAGACGGGCCGTGATGCGGCGGAACCCGCTGCCGTCGACGATACCCTGCGTGTCGTTGCCGCCGAGGGCCGCGAAGTAGCTCGACTTCTGGCTGCGGCCGCTGACCGAAAGGTTATAGTTCTGGTAGAGGGCCGTGCGGGTGATCTCGTCGATCCAGTCGGTCCCGCGCCCGTACTCCGAAGGGTCGAAGCGCGGCGGACGCTGCGGGTCGCGCGAGGAGAAATAGTTCCGGTCGTTGAGATAGCGGACGAACTCCTGCGCATCCATCAGGTCGAGGTCGCGGGCGAGTTTCGAGACGCCGAATTCGGCCTTGGCCGTGACCGACGGCTTCGAGGTGACTCCCTGCCGCGTGGTGACGATGATCACGCCGTTGGCGCCGCGCGAGCCGTAGATGGCCGTCGACGAGGCGTCCTTGAGTACCGAAATCTGCTCGATGTCGGCCGAGTTGATGTCGTTCAGGTCGCTCACGGCGTCGATCACGCCGTCGACGACGATCAGCGGTTCGTTCGACGCCGAGATCGAACGCGTGCCGCGCACGCGGATCGAGGTCGTGGCCCCCGGCGCACCCGAAGTCGACATGATGTCCACACCGGCGATGCGGCCTTGCAGAGCCTGGTCGACCGACGTGTTGGGCACGTCGCGGATGTCGGACATCTTCACGTTGGAAACCGAACCCGTCAGGTCGGATTTCTTCACCGCGCCGTAACCGATGACCACCACCTCGTTGATGGTGTTCTTGGCGTCGGGAACCAGGTTGACGTCGACTTCCGTACGGTCGCCGATGACGATCTGCCGGGTGACATAGCCCAGGTAGGAGACCGAAATCAGGGCGTCCCCGGCACCGAGCGTCAGCGAATAGCGGCCGTTGCTGTCGGTGACCGTGCCGCGGCGGCCGTCGGGCGTGGTGACCGCGGCGCCGACCATCGGCGCGCCCGTTTCATCCAGCACCGTACCCGTCAGGGTCTTACCTTTCCCGGCTGCGGGGGGGGGGAGTTGCCGACGCCTTGTAGATCACGATCATCTTGTCCTTGATCGAATACTGGACGGTGCGGTCGAGCACCTCGCGCAGCACCTGCGACACGGGCGTGCGGTCGAACGAAGCCGTGACCGGACGTTCGAGGTTCAGCTCCCGGGTGTCGTACATGATCGACAGCCCGGTCTGTGCCTCCACCTCCTTGAGCACGTTTTTGAGAGGCGTTTTCCGGAAGTTCTTCGTGACGGGCTGCATCTGCCCCCACGCCGGGAGCGTCAGCAACACGAACAGACACGGCAGAAACGCCCGTTTCAGATTGGAGAATTGCTTCATTTGTTTAAGGTATTGGTTGTTTTAAAGGTGTTTCGGGATGCGGGCGTCACTTGGCCGAGAGACGCACCGAAGGACCCTGCCGGTGGACCGAGACCGGAACGATCAGATCGAGAGCCTTCAGGACGCTGTCGAGCGACTCCTGGTTGCTCAGGCGGATGGTGATGAAAGTCCCGTCGGCGCGCAGGCGGTCGTCGAGCGTGATTTCGACGCCGTAAAGACTGCTCAAACTCTCGCACAGCTGCACGATCGTCACGTCGATGAACTCGATGCGCCCCTCGATCCAGGCCAGGTACTGCGCCGTGTTGACGTGCGTGATGGCCGTGGTCTCGGCGAAGCGGTCGTAGGTGAGCGACTCGCCCGGGCGAAGCGCGGTCTCCCCGCGCGGCGCGGTGAAGCCGACGGCGCCTTCGAGCAGCGTGGTGGTGATGAGCGAGTCGTCGGGATAGGCCGTCACGTCGAATTTCGTGCCCTTGACCACCACCGAACAGTTTCCGACCTTCACTTCGAAGCGGTGCTTTTCGTCGGGCGAAACGTCGAAGTAGGCGGCACCCGAAAGCTCGACCGAGCGGTTCGTGGCGTTGAAATTGGCCGGATAGGTCAGCGTCGACGACCCGTTGAGCCGCACCTGCGTTCCGTCGGGCAGGCAGACCGTGCTGCGGTCGCCGCTCTTCGTGGTCACGGTGTAGCACTCCGTGGCGCGCTCCAGCAGCAGGCGGTCGTAGAGCCGCGCACCGAAGAAGGCCGCGCACACCACCGCCACGGCGGCCGCGACGCGCCATATCACGGCGATCCGCCCCAGCCGGGCGCTCCGTCCGGGACCTTGCAGGCGGATACGCGACCGCAGGCGGTGCCAGTCGCGGTCGGTCGCGGGGTCCGACGCCGGCATCGCCTCCCATTCGAGCCGCCAGGCGGCGAACTGCCTGCGGCATGCGGCGTCGGAGGTGACGAAGCGGAACAGCTCGCGCTCCTCCTCGGCGGCGATCTCTCCCGCAAAATAGCGTCCGGCCAGATGCCGCATCTCTTCCTGATCGAATTTCATCTCTTCCATTTCCGTTACATATTTTAAAACAACCGAATTTACTTTTCCCCAACCTTCCCAATCACAAAAAATCGAAAAAAGTCGCAAAAAGAAAGAAAAACAACAACAGCGGAGAGGGAAATCTCCGCCGTCGGGTCAATGATCGTCTATCTGATTTTAGAGGTAATTCGCCAGCAGGCACGAAAGCACGGCCACCGAAAGTTCGAACGAACAGCTTCGCCGCAGGTGCTCGCCCAACCGGCCGACGGCACGGGCCAGGTGTTTCTCGACAGCCGTCTCGGAGATGCCCAGCCGCGCGGCGATTTCGCGGTTCTTCAGCCCTTCGAAGCGGCTCATCCGGAAAACCTCGCGGCAGCGGTCGGGCAGCGCGTCGACAGCCTTCTGCACCTCGCGCTGCAACTCCTCGTAGAGGCACGGCTGCTCGGCGTCGCTCAAAAAATCGTAGCTGTAAATCCGCTCCTCACCCCGCATGCGGGCCGTGTACTCGAGTTCGTGACGCGCCACGACGCCGTTGTGTTTCAGGTAATTGAGACATGCATTGCGCACCATCGTGAACAGCAGCGACGCCAGATCCAGTTCGCGCAGCTCGCGCCGCCGCTCCCACAGGCGCGCAAAACTGTCCTGCACCAGGTCGCGCGCCGTCTCGTGCCCGGCGACGAACCGGGCGGCGTAGTTCACCAATCGGGGATAGTAACGCCGGAAGAAGCACTCGAAATCGGCCTCGTTGCCGAATCGGATGCCTTCGAATAACCGCTGGTCTGACGGCGAGGGTGTGGACATGGCAGAATCTGGGCTTTTGCCACAAAAGTAACGTTTTTTTCCATGCCGCAAAATTTTCGGCCGCGACAAAAACGTGACACGGCGCGCCGGGTGCAAAAAAGGCGCTGCCGTGCAG
This sequence comes from Alistipes sp. i18-0019-D1, assembly GCF_042852885.1. Classification (NCBI taxonomy): domain Bacteria; kingdom Pseudomonadati; phylum Bacteroidota; class Bacteroidia; order Bacteroidales; family Rikenellaceae; genus Alistipes; species Alistipes sp. i18-0019-D1. The sequence continues at coordinate 1,874,692 of NZ_AP031424.1, read as the reverse complement.
CGCCGCAGGTTTTCAGGCCTGACCCATCTTGGGCCCCGCGTCGGGCGTGGGCTGGGGCGAGGGAATCTCGATCTTGCCCACGTTGCTCTCGTAGCGCACGATGTTCTCCTGCAGCGAACGCAGCAACCGCTTGGCATGCTCGGGCGTGAGGATGATACGGCTCTTGACGCGCGCTTTCTGCACACCGGGCAGCACCGTCGCAAAGTCGATGATGAACTCCGAAGTGGAGTGCGATATGATCGCCAGGTTCGAATAGTGGCCCTGGGCCACGGCGTCGTCCAGTTCGAGGTCGATGCCGAATTGTTTCATCTCTGCCATTGTGGAGTACTGTTTCTGCAAATTTATTCATTTTCAACGGACGATATGCAAGCACGGGGCCAAAGTTTTCGATATTTTATCAACATATCCGACCTGCGGAATAACCCGCCGCGCCCTTTTTTTGCCTTTTCATAGGCGGATGTCGGAGCTTTTTTGTATCTTTGCTTCGCAAATACGGAAACCCGCCGCAGAGCCGGAGACAACGCCTTTTTCCGGGCCGTCTTCCGCGCAGGGGCAATATAAGTAACAGGCGCGTTCGTGACGCGCAGCAAACCGAGAAAATGGCATTTGAAATCGTCGAGACCCTGTTCCGCGGCATCTGCGTAGGCATCGCCGCTTCGATCACGGTAGGCCCCGTGGCAGTGCTCTGCATCCAGCGCACGCTGTCGAAAAGCCGCCGCTCGGGCATCGTTTCAGGCATCGGCGTCGCCTGCGCCGATACGTTCATGGCCATGGCCGCACTGTTCTTCTACTCGATGCTACAGGCACAGATCGAACAGTACGACACGCTGCTGCGGGTGATCGGCGGCATCTTCGTGGTGATCGTCGGCGTTTTCATCTTCGCGCAGAATCCCGTGCCGCAGATCCGCCGCAACCGTGCCGGAAAAACCTCGCTGTGGCAGGATTTCGCTTCGATTTTCGGACTTACGATCGCCAATTTCATCATGGTCATCCCCTATATCCTGGCCTTCTTCGCGGTGTTCAAGATTTCGGGCGGCGACATGGCCGACCACACCTTCGGGGGCTTCATGCGTTCGCTGTTCGTCATCGCCGGGTTCTTCGGCGGCGCGGTGGCGTGGTGGACCCTGCTGGCCTTCGTCATCAACCTCTTCCGCCGACGCTTCCGTCCGCGGCACATGCTCACGATCAACCACGTCGCGGGTCTTCTGATCGGCATATTAGGCATTTACACCATATTATCGACCTTCTTTGATATATTCCCCAATGTCGGACACTAAACACAGGATCATCATTGCCGTCGACGGCTTTTCGTCGTGCGGAAAGAGCACCTTCGCCAAAGCCATCGCGGCCCGCCTGGGCTATATCTTCATCGACACGGGCGCCATGTACCGCGCCGTGACGCTCTACGCCCTCGAACACGGGGCTATCCGGTCGGGCATCGTCGACGAAGAGTCCGTCGTGAAACTGCTGGACGATATTTCAATCACCTTCCGTTTCAACCCCGAACGCGGGGCCAGCGACATCTACGTCAACGGCGATCGGGTCGAGGGCAAGATCCGCACCATCGAGGTTTCGAACTGCGTGAGCCGCGTGAGCGCCATCCCCGAGGTGCGACGCAAGCTGGTGGCCATGCAGCAGGAGATGGGCCGCCGCCGGGGCGTGGTGATGGACGGCCGCGACATCGGCACGGTGGTATTCCCCGATGCCGAACTGAAACTGTTCATGACGGCCGACACCGCCGTGCGCGCCTGCCGCCGCTACAAGGAGCTGACAGGCAAGGGCATGTCGGTGACGATGGAGGAGGTCGAGCGCAACATCCGCGAGCGCGACAAGGCCGACATGAGCCGCGCCGTATCGCCGCTGCGCCGGGCCGACGACGCCATTGTACTCGACAACAGCCACATGACCGTCGACGAACAGATGGCGTGGTTTATGGAGCAATTCGCTAAAATCAACCGATAACCGATAAAGCGCCGCCGGGCGCACCGCAAAGGGCTATGATAGTCGAGATCGACGATAAATCGGGCTTCTGCTTCGGCGTTGTCCGCGCAATCACGGAGGCCGAACGCGCCCTCGCGGAGGGCGGCACGGTCTACTCGCTCGGCGACATCGTTCACAACCGCATCGAGGTCCAGCGCCTCGAACGGCTGGGACTGCGGACCGTGACCCACGCCGACATGCCGCACCTGGCGGGCTGCCGCCTTTTCATCCGCGCCCACGGGGAACCCCCTACGACCTACGCCGCCGCAAGGGCGATGGACATCGGGATCATCGACGCCACCTGCCCGGTGGTCGCACGGCTGCAACGCCGGGTGAAGGAGGCCCACGAACGGATGCGTCCCATCGGCGGGCAGGTCGTGATCCTCGGCAAACGGGGCCACGCCGAAGTGGTGGGCCTCACGGGGCAGGTCGCGGACCCGACGATCGTGATCGAAAGGGAGGAGGACCTGGCCCTGATCGACTTCTCGCGTCCGGTCTATTTCCTTTCGCAGACCACGCAGAGCATCGGGCTGTTCGAACGGCTGGGCGCCGAAATGCGCCGCCGGGCCGCCGATGCGGGGCAGGTCTGCATCGACGACACGATCTGCCGGCAAGTATCGAACCGCGAACAGCACCTCACGGAGTTCTCCGGACGGTTCGATGCCGTGGTGTTCGTCTGCGGGCGCAAGTCGTCGAACGGCAAGGTGCTCTCCGAAGTGTGCCGCCGGGCCAACCCGCGCACGTATGTCGTCGAAGAGGCCTCGGAGATCGATCCCGCATGGTTCGAGGGGGCCGCGACGGTGGGCATCTGCGGCGCCACGTCGACGCCCAAATGGCTGATGCAGGAGGTGGCCGACCACATCGAAAATGGAAAGATAAAAGTGTAAAGTTAAAAATTCGCTTCGTTTCTTTCTGCTTTCCCCCAAAAACCTACAATAACCCGGTTCCCGACTTTAAACTGATAACTTTCAACTCTCCACTTTCAACTTATGAAATACTTCGTCCGCTCGTTAAAATATTTCTTCGCCCTGTGCGTTCTCTGTATAGCCCTGATGGGGCTGATGCTGATGACCGGGACTTCGGCGCTGTCGCTCGACGACACGCTCTACGTCATGCTGCACACCGACCGCTACCTGATGCTCTTCGCGGCGATCGTGGTGCTGGCCGCCGTCTACCCCAGATTCGGGTTCGTGGTGCGCCGGGTGGAGGGCGACATCGAGGAGAACCGGGAACAGATCCTGAACGCGTTCCGCTCGGCAGGCTTTTCGCTGCGCTCGGAAGAGGACGGGGCGATGACTTTCCGCGCCGACAATTTCGGCCAGAAGCTGATGCTGCTGGGCGAAGACGAGATAAAAGTTTCACAGTACGGACAATGGATCGTGCTCGACGGCATCCGCCGCGGCGTCGCCCGGGTGCAGTACCGGCTCGATTCGTACATACACATGACACGCAATGATTAGAAAATACCGTTACCTGCTCACTGCGGCGGCCGCTGTCGGCGCCGCGGGCCTCTTGACATTCGCCGCCCGCAACGACTTCGGGCTGGGCCGCAACATGGAGATCACCGTCAACATGATGCGCGAACTCTCGCTGGGGTATGTCGACCCCGTAGACCCCGACCGCCTGATGGAGGGGGCCGCCGCCGGCATGGTCAGCGACCTCGACCCCTACACGGAGTATATCCCCGAGGAGGGGATGCAGGATTTCGAACTGCTCACCACGGGCAAGTACGGCGGCATCGGGTCGCTCATCCGCCAGAAGGACGACTACGTCCGCATCGCGCAGCCCTACCAGGGATCGCCCGCCGACAAGGCCGGGCTGAAGATAGGCGACAAGATTCTCTCGATCGACGGCAAGGATGCCAAGGGCTTCACCACCGAGCAGGTCTCCTCGCGCCTCAAGGGTGAACCGGGGAGCAAGGTCAAGGTGACCGTCGAACACCTCGACGGCACGCAGCAGACGGCGACGATCCGCCGCGAGCGGATCGCCATCCCGGGCGTGCCCTATGCCGGATGGGTCGCCGACGGCATCGGCTACATCCGCCACGGCGACTTCACCGAAGGATGCTACGAGGAGATGCGCGCTGCCATCGAACGGCTGCGCGCCGAGAAGCCGCTGAAAGGGCTGGTGCTCGACTACCGCTCCAACGGCGGCGGCATCATGCAGGAGGCGGTCAAAATCCTGGGAATGTTCGTCCCCAAAGGAACCGAGGTGGTCAGCACCAAGGGGCGTTCGGAAGATTCGAAACAGGTGTTCCGCACCGACGCGGAGCCGATCCTCTCAGACCTGCCGCTGGCGGTGCTGATCAACGGCAACTCGGCGTCGGCGGCCGAGATCGTCGCCGGGGCGTTGCAGGACCTCGACCGCGCGGTGCTGATCGGCCAGCGCAGCTTCGGCAAGGGACTCGTGCAGTCGACCCGCCCGCTGGGCTACAACGCCATGCTCAAACTCACCACGGCCAAATACTACATCCCCTCGGGCCGCTGCATCCAGGCCATCGACTACTCCCACTCGCAGGAGGGTTCGGTGCGGACCGTGCCCGACTCGCTGATCTCGGAGTTCACGACCCGCGCGGGCCGCAAGGTCTACGACGGCGGCGGCGTGATGCCCGACATCGCAACCGACCCGGAGTACATTTCACGCTTCGCCCTGACGCTCTATGCGCTGGGATTCATCGAGGATTTCGGCGACGAATACACGCGCCGCAACCCCGGCCGGCAGATCGACATCCGCACCTTCTCGATCACGGACAAGGACTACGCCGACTTCGCGGAGTTCATGAAAGGCAAGAAGGTCCCCTACGAATCGGACACCCGGCGGGCGCTCAAGGCGCTGAAAAAGGCCGCCGAGGACGACCGCTTCGCCCAGCTGAAGGACAAGTTCGAGCAGGTGGAGGCCGAGCTGAAGGACGACACGCAGACCAACCTCGAAACCTACCGCACGCAGGTCGTCGAGGCGATCAACAACGACATCGTCATGCGCCACGGCTACCAGGCGGGCGTGATCGAGCATTCGCTGCCGGGCGACAGGGAGGTGGCCGAGGCCGTCAGAGTGCTGAACGACCCCGCAACGTATGGGCGCATCACCCGCGAGCAGGACACCAAGCGCAAATAGGGCCATGAAACTCCGCAGCGAATTCTTCTCGTTCCGCAACCGGGTGGTGGTGATCGTCGTCGGGGTGACGCTCGGCGCCGTGTCGCTGCTCTACACCAACAACATGGCCCAGCGGCTCAAGGAGAAGGAGCAGCACGACGTGGCGCTGTGGGCCCACGCCATGGAGCGCGTCACGCGCGACGTGCTGGGCGGCACGATCCAGGACCCGTTCGTGGCCGACATCATGTCCAACGGCAACAACATCCCGTTCATCATCACCAACGAGAACCTCGAAGTCATCAACTCGCACCTCATCCCCGAGAAGATCATCAACCACCCCGGACGGCTCCGGAAGCAGATCGACAAATTTTCGGTCGAGAACCCGCCGATCCCGGTGAAGTTCTTCTGGTCGTCGCAGCACTACCACATCATCTTCTACGGCAAGTCGGCGCTGCTCAAGTCGCTCTACTACTTCCCCTACGTGCAGATTCTCGTCATCACAGCCTTCATCGCGCTGGGGTTCATCGCCTTCCGCTCGTCGAAACACGACGAGCAGAACCGCGTCTGGATCGGACTGGCCAAGGAGACCGCCCACCAGCTGGGAACCCCGACCTCGTCGCTGCTGGGATGGATCGAATACCTGCGTTCGCAAGACGTGGACCAGACGGCCGTCGAAGAGATGAACAAGGACCTCACGCACCTGATGAAGATCGTGGACCGTTTTTCGAAAATCGGTTCCGAGACGCCCCTCACCCCGGCGAACATCAACGAAGTGGTGGGCGAATCGGTCATGTACTTCCGTAAACGCATCCCCCGCAACGTGACGCTCGACTACAACGGGCTGGCCATCGCCCCCGTGCAGGCCAACATCAACGCCGCGTTGTTCGAATGGGTCGTGGAGAACCTGATGAAGAACTCGCTCGACGCCCTGCAAGGGCACGGGGCCATCGACGTGCGGATTTCGTCGGACGACAAGAGCGTCATGATCGACGTGAAGGACACGGGCAAGGGCATTCCCAAAAGCAACTGGAAACGCATCTTCGAACCGGGATTCACGACCAAGACCCGCGGCTGGGGCCTCGGGCTGTCGCTCTCGCGCCGCATCGTCGAGGAGTACCACCAGGGTAAGATCGCCGTCATCGACTCCGAAATCGGCAAGGGAACCACCATCCGTATCACACTCAAACGCCACTTCGCCTGATGACCCCATCGGCGGCACATACGCGAATCGCAGCGCCTGCGGCGGATTCGGCGTCCGGGACTCCGGGAGCGCCGGTCCTGACGGAGTACGCCCCCAGGCCGGATACGCTCCGGACGGAAACGGCATCGGGCGAAAGCGGTTCCGCACTGTTCCCCTTTGCGGCGACCGGCGCGGCTCCTTCCGAATGGCGCGACACGACCTCCGCCGCAATCTTCGGAGCGCAGTCCACCCTTGCGGAACCCGCGCGCATTCCGCTCGCACCGCCTCCGTCGCTCACGGAGAACGCCGTTTTCCAAAGTTTCGTGCTGCTGCTCGCCGCGACCTACGCCATGCTGCTCTACCGCAACCTGGGCGACGTGCGCACACTGCTGGGACGTATTTCACGCGACACGGCCACGGGGGAACGCCTCTCCGAGGACCCGGGCGGAAGCGGCTACTCCCGTTTCCTGAACATCGCCACCGCCATCGGGCTGCTCTTTCTGGGCGTCGCGGCGATCAAATACGGCGACACGCTGATGCCCGGCCGGCTGGCGGAAGCCATTCCGCAGGGCGCAGTCCTGATTTTGAGCCTCCTGGCCTCGCTCGCTGCGCTGGGCGTAGCCGCCTATCAGGCAATCGCCGTGCGGCTGGCCGGGACCTTGACCCTCTCGCAGCCCTTCATCGCACAGCTCATGCTGCTCAAACGCACCTATTTCGCCCTCGGGGTGGTCCTCATTTCACCCCCGCTGCTGCTTTTCGCGCTCTGCCCGCAAGGCACGGGCGGCGTCTGGTTCTGCATCGTCGCCATCGAATTGACCGCAGCGGCCGTCTTATACCTCAAGGAGACATTAAACCTGTTTCTTTCCAAAAAAGTTTCGATTTTGCATTGGTTTTTGTACCTTTGCACCGTGGAAGTCTTCCCAATCAGCCTATTATGGCTGCTTGCGGTAAGATGAAACGGCAAAGACAAACCTAAATCAATTCGCAACATTGAAAGTAAAGAGTGTATTAGTTTCGCAACCGAGGCCCGCTGTCATCGAAAAGTCCCCGTTCTACGAATTGTCCCAGAAACACCACGTGGAAATCGCCTACCGGCCCTTCATCCGCGTAGAAGGCGTCTCCCTGAAGGAGTTCCGCGCCCAAAGGGTCGAAATACTCACGCACACGGCCGTCATATTCACATCGCGCACGACAGTCGACAGTTTTTTCCATATCTGCGAAGAGGCACGCATCACCGTGCCCGAAACCATGAAATACATCTGCCAGACGGAGGCAGTGGCGCTCTACCTGCAGAAATACATCGTCTACCGCAAACGCAAGATTTCGTTTGCCGACGGCTCGTTCACGTCGCTCGTCGAGCTGATCATCAAACACAAGGAGGAGAAATTCCTGCTGGCGCTGAGCGAACCCCACAAACCCGAGCTGCCGGAAACGCTCGCCAAGCTCAAACTCTCGTTCGATCCCGTCATCCTGGCCCGCACGGTCGCCGGGGATTTGGACGACGTTAAAATGGCCGACTACGACCTGCTGGCGCTCTATTCGCCCTCGGACGTGAAAACCCTCATCGAGAAGTTCGGAACCGACGACCTGCCCGCCGTGGCGGTATTCGGCGAAGGTACGCTGCGCGCCGCCCTCGGGGCCGGAATCACCGTGCTGGCCAACGCCCCGACGCCCGAAGCCCCCTCGATGGTCAAGGCCATCGACCTCTACCTGCAAAAGGTGCAGAAAGGCGAGGAGATCGAGCCGGTGGAGCTGGTGACCGACGCCCGCAAGGAGGAGTTCATCCGCAGCCAGCAGCACAAGCTGGCCAAGAAGGGCCGCACGCGCCGCCCGGCCACGGAATCCCGCAAATAAGGGCCGCAAGCCCCCTGCCGCCATGCCCGCACACTCGCTACCCCGCACCGAAAGGCTCCGTTCGCTCGGGGCCGTGCGCCGTCTGTTCGAGAGCGGCGAAAGCGGCTTCGTCTTTCCGTTCCGCTATGTGTGGTTCGCGGAACCCGACACCGAACAATCGGTCGAAGTACTCTTTTCCGTCCCCAAAAAGTTCCACAAACGGGCCAACAGACGCAACCTGCTGCGCCGCCGCACGAAGGAGGCCTACCGCCTGCAAAAGCAGATCCTGCACGACGGCCGGCCGGTCAACCTGGACCTGGCGCTGATCTACTCGTCGAAGGAGGCGCTGCCCTATAAAACCGTCGCAAATGCAGTCCGCAGGATTCTGGAGTCGGTCGTGGAGCATCTTTAAACAGGCCTGCGCCCTGCCGCTGATCGGACTGGTGAGGTTCTACCAGCTCTGCATCTCGCCCTTCACGCCTCCGTCGTGCCGGTTCACCCCCACCTGCTCGCAGTATGCGCTCGAAGCGCTGCGCAGGCACGGACCCGTCAAGGGGCTGTGGCTCACCCTGCGGCGGCTGTCGAAATGCCATCCGTGGGGCGGAAGCGGCTACGATCCCGTGCCGTAGGTGCAAAAAAACGGCCGGCCAACCGGCCGACCGTCCCCTCCCTCCGAAGAGCTGCGTCACTGTTTACTTTTAAACCCATCTTTCCTCCTGAAAACAAAGATCATACCCTTTTCAGGGAAAAACAATCCCGACCCTGACGATTAGGGTCGGGATTCCGCCTTTAAACAGAACGATTTCGTCCAAGTACACGAATCAGTCGTGCAAATCGTCGCATCGCTCGGCCGCAGATTCGAATTCGAGCGTCGCATGGGGGATCCCGGCATGGCCCAGGAGGTCTTTCAGGTCGCGTTTCACTGCTTCCATCCGGGACAGGGTTTCGAGCACGACATGGGCCGTCAGAGCGTTTTCGGTCGTACTGATGGCCCAAACGTGGATGTGGTGAACGGCCTTCACGCCCGGAACGGCGGTCATCTTCCGTTCGATCCCGGCTATGTCGATCTCCCCGGGAACCCCGTCGAGCGAGAGACGCAGGCTGTCGCGCGTCAGCGACCAGACCGACGCCACGATCACCGCGGCGACGACCAGCCCCACGACAGGGTCGACGATCGTCCACCCCGTCCACGAAATCACGAGTCCCGAAACAAGCACCCCGACCGACACCAGCGCATCGGCGGCCATGTGCAGGTAAGCGCCCTTGACGTTCAGGTCGCGGTCCTTGTCCTTCATGAAGAGCCACGCCGTGAAGCCGTTGATCACCACCCCGACACCCGCCGTCCAGGCGATGGCGCCGCCCTCGACCGGCGCGGGATGCAGCATGCGGCCGATGCTCTCGGCGACGATGACCCCCACGGCGATCAGCAGGATCACCGAGTTCAGCAGCGAGATCAGCACCGTGCTTTTCTTATAACCGTAGGTGTAGCGGGGCGTAGCCTGCACCTGCGCCAGCCGGAAGGCCAGCATGGCCAGCAGCAGGCTGGCCACGTCGGAGAGGTTGTGCCCGGCGTCGGACAGCAGGCCCATCGAGCCGTAGTAGAGGCCGACGGCGAATTCGACGGCGACGAAAGCCACGTTGAGCGCAATGCCCAGGATGAAGGCCTTGTTGAGCGACGTGACCGCGTGTTCGTGGTGATGGTGTTCGTGTGTCATGGCTGCGAATCGATTATGGTATCCTTGATTTCAGAGAGTTCCACCAGTTTGTTGACGATGGCATAGATCGTAAGCCCCGCCGCGGAGTGTATCTGCAATTTCGCAGCGATGTTGCGGCGGTGGGTGATCACGGTATGGGCCGAGATGCAGAGCGCCTCGGCGATCTGTTTGTTGGTCATGCCCTTCACCACGCAGACGATGATCTCCTTTTCACGGACGCTCAGCGGCTCGGGCTTCACCGTGCGGGGACCCGTCGCCGCCAGCCGCTCGACGGCCGGAATGAAGAGTTCGTCCTCCACGGCGTTGTGCGAGGCGAGTTCGTGCTCGCAGTTGAAGATGTCGAACAGCACGCCGTTGAGTTCGTTCGTGCTGCCCGAAGGATAGTATTTGATGATGATGTTCTTCAGCTCGCGCAGCTTGATCTCGACCTGGTCGTGCTGGCGGCGGAAAATGTCGATCGAATAGGCCGTGTTCTTCTCGCCCGAGAGCAGCGACTCGACGTACGGGAAAACGGTCTGCTCCTCGTAGGACATGTGGCGCTGAACCTCGGCGGCATACTCGTCGAAAAAGCGCATGATGGCGAACGAAACGTCGCTCTGGGCGCAGTCGACCGCCTCGATCAGCTTCCGCCGGATGGCCGGAAGCCGGAAGTCCAGGAAATAACCGTGGGAGTTGTGCAGGTAGTCGGTCAGCGAACGGACCGAGACTTCGCCGGCCAGCTCCGCGCCGTTGCCGAAGTTCATCAGCATGTTCACCACGGCAAGGAACGTCGCGGCGTCCACCTTGTTCTCGGCGCACACCTCGGCGATGGTCTTGTCGCCGAATCCCAGCGCAATGCCGAAACGGCTCATCACCTGCAACACGGCATAGCGGTCGCAGACCAGATCGCACATCCGGTCGTCGCCCGTATATCCACCATTCTTATACATAAACATAGGTATTATTTTCCGTGCACAAAGATATGCGGACAAGCGCCATGCCGCAATACCTAAAAAGGGGGATTCTTCAGCGGCGGCCGATATCCACGTAAGTCGTTTGCAACATCGTGCGCCCCACGTCGAGCAGTTCGGGGTTCGTCTCCGTCACAGCCCGGCCGCCCGTCACGTCCCACACCGCCTCGCCCAAAGCGTCGACCACGCCGAAGCCGTCGTTGAAGGCGTAGTAGGCGAACTTGCGCGGAGGCGCCGGGGCGAAAATGTCCTTGCTGTAATCGAAGTCGCCGTGCGCGACGCCCAGCTGGGCGAGCAGCGTCGCGGCGATGTCGATCTGCGAGGCGTAGTCCTCCACCACGCGCGGCCGCGCGACGGCCCCGCCCGTCCAGATCATCGGAATGCGGTGGCGCAGCGGCTCGTTGTAGGCGAGCGTCCGCGGGTAGGGATAGCCGTGGTCGGCGACCAGCACGACGAGCAGGTTTTCCCACGCGGGCGAAGCCTTCAGGCGGTCGATCATCTTCCCCACACAATCGTCCGAGAAGGCCATTGCGTTCAGCACCTTGTCTTCGAACTTCGCGTAGGGAACGTCGAAGGGCGTATGGCTGCTCAACGTCAGCAGTCCCGCGAGAAACGGCTCCCGGGACTCGCTCAATGCGATCACGCGGTCGGCGAACCAGTCGCACATCAGCGCGTCGTCGTAACCCCAGTCCGAAGCCGGAACGTCGAAGCGCAGGTCCTTCTGCCAGATCAGCTCCTGCCATCCCGTAGCGTACATGTAGGAGGCCTGGTTGGTGAAATTGAGGTCGCCGCCATAGGCGAAACTCGTCTTATAGCCCTCCCCCGCGAGCGAACGCGCCACCGAGGGCAGGTTGCGGCTCTTGGCCGGGAGTTTCATGACCGACATGCGCGTCTGCGCCGGGAAACCGCTCAGGATCGCCACCTCGCCGCGGTCCGTGCGGAACGAGTTGGCGAAGAAATTCTCGAACCAGATGCCCTCGCCCTTCAGCCGCTGCATGTTGGGCATGACGGGTTCCCCGCCGACCTCCTCGTCCATCACCGTCCGGGCGAAGCTCTCCAGAATGACGATCACCACATTGGGCCGCAGCGTATCGAGCACCCGCTCGGTGGGACCCGCTGCCGGGCCGTTGCCCCGCAGGGCGTCGAACTTCGCGGCGCGCGTCTCTTCGTCGAAGAAGGGGTATTCGCCGGCATAGTCGGCACGGTCGCCGAGACTGGACAGAAACGAGAAAACGGGATTCGTGGCCGCATGGTTCAGGAACGGCACGGGGCTGAAATAGACCTTCGAAACATTGGCCACCGAGGCCCCCAATCCGCCGCGGATCGCCAGGAAGTCGAATCCCGCGAGCACGACGACGACGAGGCTTCCGGGCAGGGCCAGCCGCCAGCCGACAGTTCGTCCGTCGAAAATGCGCAGGATGCGGCGGTAAGCCCAGACCATCAGCGCGGCATACGCAGCGGCCAGCAGGGTCTGCCGCACGCCGAGCCAGAAATCGACGCTCGCCATCGCCTCCTTCGGATCGGCGAGGTAAATCAGGACCGTCGCATCGAGGCGGAACCCCCAATGCTCATACAGCGCGACGTCGACGGCGAAGATCACGGCCGTCGTCACGGCGACCAGCACGAAATAGGCTGTCAGCACACCCCGCCACACCCGCTCCGGAATACGCACCCACAGCGAAAGGAGTACGGCCAGGAGAGGCAGTGCAGTGACATAACCCGCAACGGTCATGTCGAGCGTCAGCCCGTGCCACAGCACATCCATCCAGCCGCCGAGGCCCGTCCCGGCCGCCTCCGCGGCATACCACGCCATAAAGACGGGTTTCTGCACGGCCATCATAAGGACGGTCGCGCAGAACACGGCAACGAGGAAAGCGAGTTTTCGGCGCATTACTTATTCATTTTTTTGATTTTAGGCAGGGTAGTTTCGGGCATCACGCCGCACGGGACGGATGGGTAGTACCAAAGTACGTCCCATTCGGGACGGACAAGCGATGTGCCGCAGAAGCCCTATAAAATCGGAAAACTATATTTTTTCGCCGTAAGCCAGGTCTCCAGCATCTCCGATGCCGGGAACGATGTACGAACGCGAAGTCAGCTCCTCGTCGACAACGGCCGTCCAGATCGTAGTGGTCTGCCGCGGCATGTTCTTCATGGCATAGTCAAGCCCCTGTTCGCTGGCGACGACCGCGGCGACGTGAGTGTAGGCCGGCGTGCCGCCCTTCTCGCACAAGGCGTTGTAGGTCAGCACGAGCGACGACCCGGTGGCTAGCATCGGATCGACCAGCAGCAGCGTCTTGCCTTCGAGGCTTCCGCACGAGATGTACTCGACCTTCACGGTGAACTTGCCGTCCTTGGTGCTCTTGCGGTAAGCCGAGACGAAGGCATTTTGGGCATCGTCAAAGTAATTTAAAAATCCCTGGTGATAGGGAAGCCCCGCACGGAGAATCGTCGCCACCACGATCTGCTCGTCGATCATCTCGACGGAGGCTTCACCCAGAGGCGTCTCGACAACGCACGGTTTGTAGCTGAACGTTTTCGATATTTCATAGGCCGTGATCTCGCCGATGCGCTCCATGTTGCGGCGGAAACGCATCGAATCCTTCTGAATCCGCTTGTCGCGGATTTCAGCGATGAATTTGTTGAGAACGGAGTTCTGCTGGGAGAGGATATGCAACGTCATGATTGAGTGGGTTTGGTTGTCAGTAGAGGAAATTGTTGAACGGATAACGCCCGGCATGAATCTCACGCACCATGCCATAGAGATCCGAGCGGAATTTTTCCAGGTTGGTCTTCGTCAGCGCCGAGAGGAAGATGCAGGGCGTGTTGGCCCGTGCGATCCAGCTCTTCATAAGTTCCTCCAGCGAGAGGTTCTCACGCGTGGCAGGCGTCAGGTCGTCCTCCTCCTTCTCGACGTAGGTATAGGCGTCGACCTTGTTGAAGACCAGATAGACGGGTTTGTCGCCCGCGCCGATCTCCTGCAGGGTCTGCTTCACCACGGCGATCTGCTCCTCGAACTGCGGGTGCGAGATGTCCACCACATGAATCAGCAGGTCGGCTTCGCGGACCTCGTCCAGCGTCGATTTGAACGACTCGATCAGCTCCGTGGGCAGTTTGCGGATAAAGCCCACCGTGTCCGAAAGCAGGAAGGGCAGATTATCGAAAACCACCTTGCGGACCGTGGTGTCGAGCGTGGCGAAGAGCTTGTTCTCGGCGAAGACCTCGCTTTTCGAAATCAGGTTCATCAGCGTCGATTTGCCTACGTTGGTATAGCCGACCAACGCCACGCGAACCATCGCACCGCGGTTCGACCGCTGCACGGCCATCTGGCGGTCGATCTTCTTGAGGTCCTCCTTCAGTTTGGCGATGCGGTTGCGGATGATACGGCGGTCGGTCTCGATCTCGCGCTCACCGGCGCCGCCGCGGGTTCCCGTACCGCCCCTCTGGCGTTCGAGGTGGGTCCATAGGCCCGACAGCCGGGGCAGCATGTATTCGTAATTGGCCAGCTGCACCTGCGTCTTGGCGTAGGCCGTCTGGGCACGCGACATGAAGATGTCGAGGATCAGGCGCGTGCGGTCCAGCAGGCGGCAGGGCATCTCCTTTTCGATGTTGCGCGTCTGCGAGGGAGTCAGTTCGTCGTCGAAGATCACCACGTCGATTTCGTTCTCGCGGCAATACGCGGCGATCTCCTCCAGCTTGCCGGGACCGACGTAGATGCGCGACGAAGGCTGCGGCAGGCGCTGGGTGAAACGTTTCACCGAGCAGATGTCGGCCGTCTCGGCCAGAAACTCCAGTTCGTCGAGAAACTCCTCGGCCTGGCGCGGGTCCTGGCTGTCGCGGATGACGGCGACCAGCACGGCGCGCTCGCGGCAATCGGCCGCGGCGGCAGGCTGGGGATTCAGTTTATTTTCTTCCAAAACAGTTCTATTTTATTCCGGTTTCAACCCGGCTTCTGCCGGGTCGGACAACGTGCTGCAAACACGATGCTACAAATAAGGGTATCCGCCCGAAAGCAGGATACCCTCAAAAAGTTCAGCCGTAACGCCTCAATTTTGCATGCGGAACTCGACCGGCAGGGTGTATCTCACACGCACCGTCTGATTCCGCTGTTTACCGGGGCTCCACTTCGGCGATTTGTTCAGCACGCGGATCGCTTCGTCCGCCAGCGAACGGTCGGGCGACTGGAGAACCTCGATATTGGTCAGGCGTCCGTCCTTGTCGATCACGAACGAGAGAATCACGCGACCGTGGATGCCGTTTTCGAGGGCGATCTGCGGAAACTTCACGTTCTGCATCACCCAGTTCCGGAAGGTTTCGAGGTCTCCGTCCATGAACGAAGGCATGGTCTCGGCGATCAGGAAGATCTCGTCCTCGACAGCGGGTTCCGCCGTGGGGGTGACGAACTCGATGGGGGTTTCGGCATCGAAAATCGACAGGTCGACATCCGTCTGGATCTGCGTACCGTTATCCATGATCCGGATCACCTGACTCGGGATTCTGATCTCGACTTTCCGGGGCTGCACCTCCTTGGGCCGGTCCCGGGTGATTTCGGTCAGCTCGATCACATCGGCATTCCCGTACTCCATCGGCGACCGTTCGATCCGGTACTCCGCCGGTGCGTAGGCGAAAGCCGATATAACGAGACCAAGCGCCAGCACCGCACCGATTTCCAACAAAAGGCCTCTCTTATTCCGAAGATCCGCCTTGAATGATTTTTTTACTTCCATATCAGTCAGCATTAAAGGATTGGTCGGAAACAAATCGATGCAGCCTTTTTGCAGGAACTCCGCCGCGGCTGCCGGGCAGATATTCCTGTCCCGGGTTTTAGTTCTGTACGCGGAAGTCTACCGGCAGGGTATACTTCACACGAACCACCTGGTTACGCTGTTTGCCGGGGCTCCACTTCGGGGACTTGTTCAGTACGCGGATAGCCTCCTCGGAGAGCGAACGGTCGGGCGTCTGAAGCACCTGGATATTGGTCAGACGGCCGTCCTTCTCGATCACGAACGAGAGAACCACGCGGCCCTGGATACCGTTTTCGAGGGCGATCTGCGGGAACTTCACGTTCTGCTGCACCCAGTTGCGGAAGGTATTGAGGTCTCCGCCCTGGAACGAAGGCATCGTCTCGGCGATCAGGAACGGCTGGTCGTCCTCGATGGTCTCTTCGCCCACCTCGACCTGCTGGATCACCTCGGTATTCTCGTCGAACTCGGCGAAGTCCACTTCGGTGGTGATCTTCGTGTCATTGGTAACGACCTGCAGCAGGTCGGCGATAACCTTCACCTCTACACGTTTGGGAGGCTCGGGAGGCTTCTGGTCCTGGCGGGTGATCTCGACGATCTCCTCCTCGACGATAGCAGCCTGCAAATCCATCTTTTCAATCGTGCGCTCTTTCGGGGTGTAGGCGAAAGCCCCGATCACGAGGCAAAGCGAAACGACCAGACCGATTTCGAGCAAAAGACCCCGCTTGTTCCGGAGGTCCGCTTTGGGTGATTTCTTAATTTCCATTTATCTCAATAATTTTAATTGTTCGGGCAAAAAACGGGCATAGGAGTGCTATGCACCACAAATATATGGATAAAAATTCAAAAATGCACATGCGGACGCAAAAATCTTCATTTTTTACCTACTTTTGTCACAGAAAACAGCCCCCGGAACCCCAAGAATGGCACATCAGGAATCGTTATACGGCAAAACGCCCGACCAGCTCGCAGCCCTTTGCGGCGAGTTGGGAATGCCGCGCTTCGCCGCGCGGCAGATCGCCCGCTGGCTCTACGTCCGCCACACGGAGGACCCGCTGCAAATGACCGACATCGCCGCCGTGCACCGCCAGCGGCTCGCCGAACGGTTTTCACCGGCGCTGAGCGCCCCGGAGCGCGTCACCGAGTCGGCCGACGGCACGAAAAAATACCTGTTCCGCACCCTGGCGGGGCATTACGTCGAGGCGGCCTACATCCCCGACGGCGAGCGGGCCACGCTCTGCGTCTCGTCGCAGGCCGGATGCCGCATGGGCTGCCGCTTCTGCGCCACGGGGCGGCAGGGGCTTCAACAGTCGCTCACGGCGGCCGAAATCCTCAACCAGGTGGTTTCGCTGCCCGAGCGCGACAAACTCACAAACCTCGTGTTCATGGGCATGGGCGAACCGCTCGACAACACGGACGAAGTGCTGCGGGCGCTCGAAATCCTCACCTCCGAGTGGGGTTTCGGCTGGTCGCCGACACGCATCACGCTCTCCACGGCGGGCGTCGTGCCCGAATTGCGGCGCTTCCTCGACGCGACGAAGGTCCACCTGGCCGTCAGCCTGCACAATCCCTTCCACGAGGAGCGTATGGAGATCATGCCCGTCGAACGGGCGTGGCCGATCGCCCAGGTCGTCGCGATCCTCGGCGAATACGACTTCACCCATCAGCGGCGGGTGTCGTTCGAATACATCGTGATGAGCGGGCTGAACGACTCTCCGCGCCACATCCGCGAGCTGACGCGCCTGCTGAACGGCATCAAATGCCGCATCAACCTGATCCGCTTCCACCGGATTCCCGACTCGCCCTATTTCTCGCCCGGCGACGAGGCGATGGTCCGCTTCCGCGACGCACTGACCGCCCGCGGCATCCAGACCACGATCCGCGCTTCGCGCGGCGAGGACATCCAGGCCGCATGCGGTCTGTTGAGCACCCGCCTAAAAGGCGGGCTTTAGAGGGCGCCCGGTTAAGAACCGGGATTCAGGGGCGGAGGAACCTTATCGCGCTGTCGGACCGGTTCTGCGCTGCCGCGTTTCCAGCAACCGGAAAATCCCGGCGATTGGACTGCGCACCGCTACTCCTCAAAGCTCTTTTTAAGCGGCCGGCCCGGTCCGGTTTTTGCACCCCGTCAACGAAAAACAGATTATATGAAAAAACTGATCTTTCTGCTGCTGCTGGCCCTCGGGACAGGCGCGGCGCGGGCACAGGTGAAATTCGAGACCAAATCGACGGATGCCGTGCGCGAAATGGCGATAAAACAGGGTAAACTGGTCTTCATCGACCTCTATGCCAGCTGGTGTCCTCCGTGCCGGATGATGGAGAAGCAGGTCTTCTCGCGCAAGGACGTCGGGGAATTCATGGACCAGCGGTTCGTGGCGGCCAAATACGACACGGACAAAACCACGGGCCGCGAACTGCTGAAGAAATACGGCAGCGGTTCGATTCCGCTCTACCTCGTGTTCGACACCCGGGGCGAACTGCTGGGCCGCATCACGGGCGCCGCCGATGCCGAGACTTTTATGGATAATCTCCGCACGATCATCGCCCGGCAGAAGCCTGCGGCAAAATCCAGATAAAAAGAAACGGGAAGGCTTTGAACCTTCCCGATTTCGATTTATGTCCGGGTTCTCAAAACCTGCTTCGCGGTTCATGCACACGAATCAGGTTCATTTCATCCCCTTCAATATCGTTGCGGTCGATAAAATAGATCGTATCATGCGCCAAAATCTCCTTGTATTTCATCTCGGCCTGCGATTTCGAGAGCGTAGGTGCAAGCACATCCCAATCGATGCAAGCCACGGTCTTCAAAAAATCTTTCGGTTTTTTGATCGGAGCGGCATTATCCTCCGACACAAACGTGAAACAGCGATTGCTGCTTTCGCAAATCAGGCTTATCACATGGGCCGTGATTTCCCGACCGAGTTGTGAGTCCGGAGCAATTTTCGAGTGCCATGCTCCATTCACCGCAGACCGATTCTCCGTCGATGCAAAAACCACATAAACGGTCGATTGCGCGTTTGCCGCAAATTCCACGATTGCAAACGCAAGTAAAAACAGGATTCTTTTCATATTCATCATATTCAAGGTTAAACAAACTCCGATATTGTATCATTCCATTTCAAATGCCGCCATCCTTTGTTCAAATCCTGCCGATGCCCTGCGTCCCCTAAAATTATTTTTTCGGTGTGTAAACCACCTTCTTGGTCTCGAAGAACTCCTCGCCGAAGAAGCGCGGAATGTCGTAAATATACCACCGTTTGCCCGTCAGGGCCAGTTCCTCGGCCAGATCGCCGCCCTTGAGGTAGAGGATGCCGTTGGGCAGCGATCCTTTCTCTCCCCGTTCGATCAGGGGCCAGACCCATTTCACAAACTCCGGCATGGCCGTCACGGCGCGCGAAACGACGTAGTCGAATCGCTCCGTCAGGGTTTCGACCCGCACGCAGCGGGGCGTGAGGTTTTCCAGCCCGAGGCCCGCCGCGACCCCTTCGACCACCGTTATCTTCTTGCGGATGGAGTCTGCGGCCGTGAAATGCGCCCCGGGAAAGAGGATCGCCAGCGGCACGGAGGGGAATCCGCCGCCGCACCCCACGTCCAGAATCCGTGCCCCGTCGCCGAACGTGCAGACCTTGGCGATGGCCAGCGAATGCAGCACGTGACGCAGGTAGAGCTGGTCGAAGTCCTTGCGCGAAACGACGTTGATCTTCGCGTTCCAGTCGGCATAGAGACCGTACAGCGCCGCAAACCGCTCACGCTGAAGGTCGGTCAAATCGGGAAAATATTTGAGAATCGGCTCCAATTTCGAATCGTTCATCGTTCATTATTCATTGTTCATCGCCTTGAGCGATGAACCTGCACATCTGTTCGCGGGCGCGGTGTATCTGGGTTTTCACGGTCCCGAGCGGCAGCGCCAGTTTCGCCGCGATCTCCTCGTAGGAGTACTCCTCGAAAAAACGCATCAGGATCAGCTGCCGGTAACGGGGCGCGAGGCGTTCGAGGTAGTGCTCGATCTGCGTACGCTGCTGGAGGTTGATGACGCTCTCCTCGGGAGTCGGGGCGCTCGACGCCGGGGCGGCGAAACGCTCGTCGATCGGCAGGTCGTCCTGACGGCGGCGCACGAAATCGATGAACGTGTTGCGCGCAATGGTGTAGACCCACTGCCCGAAGGTGTAGTCCGCGCTGTAACGGTGGAGGTTGATGTAGACTTTGATGAAGGTCTCCTGCAACAGGTCGTCGGCATCGTTCGCGCCGCTCAAACGCTGCACGAACAGCCGGTGGATGGCGTCGCGGTAACGGTTGAAGAGGTACTCGAAGGCGTCGTTGTCCCCCTTGAGCACCCGGTCGACCAGCTCGCGGTCTTCGGCTACGATATAGTCGGCTATCTCCATACGCGGTTGTCACGGCGGAGCAGCATCGCCCCCAGCGCCGCGGCCCACAGCGGGCCGAGCAGGTCGTAGATGAAGTAGCGCCCTGCAATGCCTCCCTCGCCCAGCCGCCGCGCTATGCGGCGCACTTCGAGGGCCACTACGACATAGCGGATGACGGCGAGCAGCAGTGCGGCGAGCTTGTACTCCGGGGGCATGACAGCAAGGGCGCAGATCACCGTGGCGAAAAACAGCACCCGCGAACCCATCTCCCAGCGGACGAAGGTCTTCACCGCACGGGGATAGAAGCGGAACGCCGAACCGAAATAGCGCAGCTGACTCATCCACCAGCCCATGCCTCCCCACATTTTTTCGCGCAGCGAGGCGCGGGGCGAGAGGATCACGCTCACGTTGTCGCGCGTCATGACCCGCTGCATGAACAGGTCGTCCTCACCGATGTTCATATTGAGGTGGCTGAAGCCGTTGGCCCCGAAATAGAGGCTCTTGGTGAAGCCGTAGTTGTGGAGCGTCCCGCGGTAGGCGCGGCGCCGCACGGCCCGGGCGATCCAGTCGGCCGAGTGCATCATCCGCCAGGCGCGCATCATGTAGTTCGCAAAGCCCTTCCCGCGCTCCACGCCGCAGTAGCCCACAACGATCTCGCCGCGCATGAACCCCTTGGCCATCAGCGAGAGCCAGCGGTCGGTCTGCGGCACGGCGTCGGTCGAGGTGAAGACCATGCACTCGTAGTGGGCCGACTTGATGCCCACGTTGAGCGCCATCTTGCGCGAGATCGGGAAACGGGGGTCGAGGTGGATCTTGGTGGTCGTGATCTGCGGGAACGACTGTTTCAGCCGCACGAGGTCCTCGTAAAAATCGGAGTCGTGGCCCACGTAGACGATCACCACCTCGAAATCGGGGTAGTTCTGGGCCAGGATCAGCGGCAGGCGCTCCTCGACGAACGAATAGTCCTCCGAAAAGAGGGGGACCACCACCGACACGGGCGGTTCGCGGTCCATCGTCTGCGGACGGCGGTTGTTCTTGTAGCCGGGGATACGGCCGTAGACGAAAATATAATAGTACAACTGCACGCCGAGCATCAGGAGCGCGGCCCCCGCGAGTGCTGCGCCCTCCCAGCCGTAACATGTCAGAAATCGTTCGAAGAAAAGCATATTGACGAAATATGCGCAAAGATAGAAATATTTTGTGTATTTTTGCCGAATATATGAGTATGAAATTCACCCTGCAACATAAAGACCCTTCGTCGCACGCCCGCGCGGGAGAGCTGCAGACCGACCACGGCGTCGTCCGCACCCCGATCTTCATGCCCGTGGGCACGGCCGCGACGGTGAAGGGCATTTTCCACCGCGACGTGCGCGACGAGGCCCGCGCGCAGATCATCCTGACCAACACCTACCACCTCTACCTGCGTCCCGGCATGGAGATCATCGAACGCGCCGGCGGCGTGCACCGCTTCTCGACCTGGGAAGGCCCGATGCTCACCGACAGCGGCGGTTTTCAGGTTTTTTCACTTGCGGCGTGCCGTAAGCTGAAAGAGGAAGGGTGCCATTTCCGGTCGCACATCGACGGCTCGAAGCACCTCTTCACGCCCGAAAGCGTCGTGGACACCGAGCGCACGATCGGCGCCGACATCATGATGGCCTTCGACGAATGCCCCCCGGGCGACGCCCCGCGCGAATACGCCGCCAAGTCGCTCGGCCTCACGGAGCGGTGGCTCGACCGGTGTTTCAACCAGTATCACCGGACCAGTCCCAAGTACGGCCATTACCAGGCGCTGTTTCCCATCGTGCAGGGATGCACCTACCCGGACCTGCGCGCCCGGGCCGCGGAGAACGTGAAGCAGTACAATGCCGACGGTTACGCCATCGGCGGACTGGCCGTGGGCGAGCCTACGGAGGTCATGTACGAAATGATCGAAGTGGTCAACGCCATACTGCCGGAGGACCGCCCGCGTTATCTGATGGGAGTCGGTACGCCGGTGAACATCCTCGAAGGCATCGAGCGCGGGGTGGACATGTTCGACTGCGTGATGCCGACGCGCAACGGCCGCAACGGACAGCTGTTCACGGCCGAGGGCGTCATCAACATCCGCAACAAGAAGTGGGAGGACGACTTCTCGCCCATCGACCCCGCGGGCACGGCCTTCGTCGACAGGCTCTACTCGAAGGCCTACCTGCACCACCTCTGCGTCTGCGGCGAGATGCTCGCGGCCGAGATCGCCTCGCTGCACAACATCGCCTTCTACCTGCGGCTGGTCGGGGCGGCGCGCGAACACATCCTCGCCGGGGATTTCAGGGCGTGGAAGGAGGGAATGGTCGAAAAACTGCAACGAAGACTCTAAACAATGAAAATGCGTTTTCCGGGGTTCAAGATTCTGGACCGTTACATACTGGGCAAGTTCCTGTCGACCTATTTCTTCGCCATCGCCATGATCATCGTGATCGTGGTGGTCTTCGACTATGTGGAGAAGATCGACGACTTCACGGAGCTGCACGCACCCCTGAAATCGGTCATCCTCGACTACTACCTCAACTTCATCCCCTACTTCATCAACCAGTTCAGCGGTCTGTTCACCTTCATCGCCTGCATCTTCTTCACCTCGAAGATGGCCTACCAGACCGAGATCGTGGCCATGCTCTCGGGCGGCATGTCGTTCCGCAGGCTGATGTGGCCCTATTTCCTCGGGGCGCTGATCATCGCCTCGCTGTCGCTGACGCTCAACCTCTGGCTGATCCCCATTTCGCAGCGGCACATCGTCTCCTTCGAGCAGCAATACATCAAACGCAAGCAGAACACCAAATACGACCGCCACATCTACCGCCAGATCGAGCCGGGCATCTTCGCCTACATCCGCGGCTACAACGACGGTGCCCGCCAGGCCTCGTTCTTCGTGCTGGAACGCTACGAAAGCGGCACGATGACCCACTCGCTCGAAGCCTCTGACGCCAAATTCAACCCCGAGACCAAACGCTGGACCGCCCCGCGCTACACCAAACGGGAGTTCGACTCCGCGGGCACGGAGACCTTCGAGCAATTCCGCAACCTCGACACGCTGATCAACCTCGAAGCCACCGAGCTGGGCGAGATCAACGACCTGATCCAGACCATGAACATCTCGGAGCTGAACGCCTTCCTGGACCAGCAGCGGGCCAAAGGCTCCGACTCGATCAACCTGATCGAGGTCGAGAAGCACGCGCGCTACGCCTATCCGCTTTCGACGTTCATCCTGACGCTCATCGGCGTGTCGCTCTCCTCGCGCAAGGTCCGCGGCGGCACGGGACTGCACATCGGCATCGGCACGGGACTCTGCTTCTCGTACATCCTTTTCAACCGCTTCTTCGAGGAGTTCGCCAAGAGCGGAACCCTCCCGCCCGGGCTGGCCGTGTGGCTGCCCAATATCATTTACCTCGGCATCGCCGTCTACCTTTACCGGAAGGCCCCGAAATAACCTGCGATCTATGGAGAAACCCCAGAATTACCTGTCCCGGCTCCGGCGGCATCCGCTGCTCTGGAACCTCGCGCTGATCGCGGCGATCATCCTCGCGATGGCCGTCGCCGCGCATATCCTCATGCAACTGGGCACACGCCACGGCGCGCGGCGCACCGTCCCCGACTTCTCGGGCGTGCCGCTCGACCAGGCTCAACGCATCGCCCGCAAGCACGATCTGCAACTGCATATCAACGACTCGCTGTTCGTCCCCGCCTACGAAGGGGGCATCGTCCTCGACCAGCTGCCCGAAGGGGGCGTCGAGGTGAAACCCGGACGCACGGTCTACATCACGATCAACTCCTTCCGCCAGAAGATGGTCCCCGTGCCCTACGTGGCCGGGCGTTCGCTGCGGCAGGCCAAGAACATGCTCGAAATCGCCGGACTGGAGATCGCCGAACTGGTCTACCGCCCCGACATGGCCACGAACTACGTGCTGGAGGAGTACTGCGAAGGCAAACCCGTGACCCCCACGACCCGCATGGAGGCCGAGATGGGTTCCGGCGTGACGCTCTACGTGGGTGTCGAAGAGGGCTACGGCACGACGATCGTGCCGCGGCTGGTGGGGCTGCCGCTGGCGCAGGCCAAGGGCCGCCTCTGGGAGCTGGGACTCAACGTCGGGCGCGTGGACTTCGACGAAGGGGTCAACCTGCTCAACCAGAAGGACACGCGCGTCTACATCCAGACGCCGGGCGCCGAACGCAGCGCAGCGCTGGGATCGAGGGTCGACCTGCGGCTGACGCTCGACGAGAAGAAACTCGCCCGGTACCGGGCCGAGGCCGAGAAGCAGGCGGCCGTCGCCGCCGAGGAACGCCGGGCCGAGGAGCAGCAGCTGGCCGACTCGCTCGCACGGGCGGCCCTCGAGGAGGCCCCGGCGGAATCCGCCGAAGAGCAGCCCGCCCAAAAGGACAACGACGGATTTTTCGACTGATGACCGACAGATACCCCATCGACGACCCGGAACTGGACGCCGTTCCGGCGGATGCGGAGGACGAAGAAGAAGCGGGCCTCTACGAACACTTTGCGGTGACAGCCGACAAGGGGCAGACCTCCATGCGGCTGGACAAGTTCCTGACCGTAAGGATGGAGCACTGCTCGCGCAACCGCATCCAGGCAGCGGCCGACAGCGGAAACATCCTCGTCAACGGCAAGGCGGCCAAGTCGAGCTACAAGGTCAAGCCGCTGGACCGCATCCAGATCGTGATGCCCTACCCGCGGCGCGAGGTGGAACTCGTCGCCGAAGACATTCCGCTCGACATCCCCTATGAGGACCGATGGCTGCTGCTGGTCGACAAACCGGCCGGTCTGGTCGTGCATCCGGGGGTGGGCAATTACAGCGGCACGCTGGTCAACGCGCTGATGCACCACCTCAACAAGCAGGGAATCCCGGCCGAGGAGCAGAACCGTGCGGGACTGGTGCACCGCATCGACAAGAACACCTCGGGACTGCTGGTGATCGCCAAGGACGAGCAGACCCACGCGCGGCTGGCCAAGCAGTTCTTCGACCACACGATCCAGCGCCGCTACGTGGCCCTCGTGTGGGGCAATTTCGAGGAGGACGAGGGGACGATCACGGGCAACATCGGCCGCAGTCCCCGCGACCGGCAGAAGATGTTCGTCTTCGCCGACGGGTCGGACGGCAAGCACGCCGTGACGCACTGGAAGGTGTTGAAACGCTACGGTTACGTGACCTTGGTGGAGTGCCGCCTCGAGACGGGACGCACGCACCAGATCCGCGTCCACATGGCGTGGATCGGCCATCCGCTGTTCAACGACGAACGCTACGGCGGCGACCGCATCCTCAAGGGCACGACCTTCGCCAAATACCGGCAGTTCATCGAAAACTGCTTCGCGGTGATGCCGCGCCACGCGCTGCACGCCCGCCTGCTGGGCTTCGAACACCCCGCAACGCACGAAAACGTGCTGTTCGAAAGCCCGCTTCCGGCCGATTTCCAGTCCCTGCTGACAAAATGGAATATTTACACTTCAGCGGCAAAAGAAACCGAAGAAAATTAATCGCCGCATTCCGGTCGCGATGCGACAAGCCCCTCCCGAGGGAGGGGTTTGGGGTGGGGTCAGACTTGCAAACGCGGCAGAGCCGCGAACAACACCGGTTGCAAGAAATGCAACCGAAACAAAACAAATAACGCACGATCTTGTTTCTGCCTACGACCATCAAGGAGGTCCGCGAACGCGGATGGGATCAGTTGGACGTGATCCTCTTCTCGGGCGACGCCTACATCGACCACCCGGCTTTCGGGGCGGCCGTCGTGGGACGCCTGCTCGAAGCCGAGGGCTACCGCGTGGCGATCGTTCCCCAGCCCAACTGGCGCGACGACCTGCGCGACTTCCGCAAACTGGGCGCGCCGCGCCTGTTTTTCGGCATTTCGGGCGGCTCGATGGACTCGATGGTCAACCATTACACCGCCAACCTCCGCCTGCGCCACGACGACGCCTACACGCCCGGCGGCAAGGCGGGATTCCGCCCCGATCGTGCCGTGACGGTCTATTCGCAGATCCTCAAGCGCCTCTACCCCCACGTTCCGGTGGTCATCGGGGGCATCGAAGCCTCGCTGCGCCGCCTGACCCACTACGACTACTGGAGCGACGCGCTGAAACCCTCCATCCTGGCCGAATCGGGCGCCGACCTGCTGATCTACGGCATGGGCGAACGGGTCGTGCAGCAGGTGGCCCGGGCGATGCGCAACGGCTATAACGCCAAACTGCTGCGCAAAATCCGGCAGGTGGCGTTCCTCTCCGACGAAAGCTACGTCGCGCGGCTCGACCCCGCCGCGACGATCCGCCTCCGCAGCTACGAGGAGTGTCTGGCCGACAAGACCGCCTTCGGCGAGAACTTCACCGTCATCGAGACCCAGAGCAACCTGATGGAACCCACAGCGACACTCGTGGAGGCCGTCGGCGACCGGTGCGTGGTCGTGACGCCCGCCAACACGACGCTCACGACCGAGGAACTCGACCACTCGTTCGATCTCCCCTACGAGCGCGCCCCGCATCCGCGTTACGCGGGCAAGGGCGACATTCCGGCCTGGGAGATGATCCGCCATTCGGTCAACATCCACCGCGGCTGCTTCGGCGGCTGCTCGTTCTGCACCATTTCGGCGCATCAGGGCAAGTTCATCAATTCGCGCAGCGAGCGGTCGATCCTCGCCGAAGTGGAGCATGTGGTGAAATCGCCCGGTTTCAAGGGCTATCTCTCGGATGTCGGCGCACCCTCGGCCAACATGTACCGCATGGGCGGCCGCGACAGGGAGCTGTGCCGCAAGTGCCGCCGGGCGTCGTGCCTCCACCCGAAGATGTGCCCCAATCTCGACAACGACCACCGGCCGCTGTTGGCCCTGTATGAAAAAATCCGGGCCGTCAAGGGCGTCAAGAAGGCCTTTATCGGCAGCGGCATCCGCTACGACCTGTTCGACCGCTCGCCCTATCTGGAGACTGTGCTGAAGCACCACACCTCGGGACGGCTTAAAGTGGCGCCCGAACACACCGAGGATAACGTGCTGCGCCTGATGCGCAAACCGCCGTTCGCGCTCTTCGAGCGGCTGACCGCCGACTTCCATCGCATTTGCAGTCAGGAACATCTGCCCTATCAGCTGATCCCTTACTTCATCTCGTCACACCCGGGATGCACCGAGCGGGATATGAAGTCGCTGTCGGAGAAGGTGTTGGGGAAAATGCACTTCAACCTCGAACAGGTGCAGGACCTCACGCCCACGCCGATGACCCTCTCCTCGGTAATGTTCTACACGGGAGAGAACCCCTACACGCACGAGAAAGTCCATGTCGCCCGGTCGCAGGACGAGAAGCGGCGGCAAAAGGCGTATTTCTTCGGCGGAAAACCCGCCGCCGGAAAAGGACGCCCGGAGCAGCGAACACCCCGGAAAGACAATCCGGGATTCCGGAAATTCAATAAGAAAGGCTAACGGATTCGTTAGCCTTTCTTATTAATGGCAGTCGCAACGCAGACTCACTCCCAAAACGGGAATACCAACCACCGCCCCTAAACGCGCTTTCTTAAAGCGCTGGTTTGAGGATGCCGAAGAGCAGGCAGGCGATAAGGAACGTCACCACGATATTGAAGGTCTGCGCCACGAGGAACGACCAGAGGACGTTGCGGTTCTCCTTCGACACGATGTCCTTGAGGCGCGTGTCGAGACCGATGCAGACGAAGGCCAGCGAGAAAAAGACCGTCGAAAACATCTTCGCCACACCCGGTTCGATCAGCTTGCCCTTGGCGTTGAGCGTAAAGAGGCCGTTCGACTGGCAGAGGCTGAAGACGAGCGACGCGGCGACGAATCCGAGAATGAATTTGGGGAACTTCTCCCACACGATGCCCAGCGAGGGAGCCTGCCCGCCCTTCTCGCCGCGGGTCGAAAGGTAAAGCGCAATGAAGAACGCCACCACGCCGATCAGCACATTCTGCGCCGCCTTGATGATCACGGCGTGCTGGTTGGCGACCTCGCCGACGATCATGCTCGACGCGGCGACGCCCGAGGTGGTGTCGATCGTGCCGCCGATCCACGCCCCGGCGACCTCCTCGGCCACTTCGGGAGCGAACAGGTGCGGCAGGATCAGGCCGGCCAGCCACGGCATGAGGTAGATCATCGGCACGACGACAATCAGCACCAGCGAAACGATATACGAAAGTTTGCGGTCGTCGCCGCCGACCACGCGCGCCGCGGTGATCGAAGCCGAGACGCCGCAGATCGAGAGTCCGCTCGAAAGGATCATCGCCGAACGCTCGTCGACCTTCATGCGGCGCGAGAACCAGAAGGCGAAAAACCACACGACGGCCACCACGAGGCAGGCCTGCACGAGTCCGAAGACCCCCGATTTCATCACGTCGCTGAAAAGGATCGTGGCGCCGAGGCACACCACGCCGATCTTGATGAAGAACTCGCCCTGAATGGCGGGCTTCATCCACGCGGGGACGCGCCACACGTTGCGGATCACCAGACCGAACAGCACCGAGAAGAAGACCGACTCGAAACCGTAGTAGGAGACGGCCGGGATTTTGGCCACGACCTGCGCCAGCAGCGAGACGGCGAAGACCACGACCAGCGACGGCAGCAACCCCTTGAGGGGACGCAGCAGCAGCAGGCAGCCGACGTAGAGCACCGCCAGCACGATGGCGAACAGCAGGCCGATGTTATACCACGCCACTTCGCCCACGAGGGTCGCGGGCACGCTCGGCAGGTCGGCGGGAATGAGCGCCGCAAGCAGCAGCAGCGGGATCGAGACCCAGACCACCACCCAGTCCTCGACACGGAGTTTTTCGAAAAAGTTTTTCATGGCAATTCAATTAAAAAATTCCGGAGAGCATCAGCGACACCACATTGCGGTTGGCGGCGGCGCGGGACGCGTAATCTTCATAGGTATAGTTGAGCTGGCAGCGCAGGTATTTCACGGGCTGCCACACGACGCCCGCCGTGTAGTTGGTCTGGCGCGAGGCGCTCTCCGAAGAGTTTTCGAGGAACGTATCGTAACGCACCACGGACATCAGCGACGGCGTCACGCGCCACCCGCCGACGGCGTACCAGCCGTCGCTGTCGAGTTCGCCGCCCGCGGGAAGCCCCGTCGTGCCGCAGATCCACTCGGCGCGCACGACCAACGGCCCCTCGTCGTAGCAGGCGCCCGCACCGTAGCGGACGCGCTTGAGGTAGTCGGCGCCGTACTCGCCCCAGTAGTAGGAACCGGCGATCTGCAATCCCCGGACGGGACGCAGCGTCAGCCGCGCCACAAGGTCCTTCGATTTGTTCCTGTCCTTGACGTTCAGGCCCTCGCCGTTGAACACGCCGAAGTTGTAGCCCAGGACGCTGTACCCTTTGCGGTTGAAGAACCCGCCGTAGAGCATGGCGCCCATGTCGCGGCCCGTGGCCGAGAGTCCGCACACGTCGTTGAAACCCATCAGCCGGCGCAGCGGCAGCGGATATTCGATGAACTCGTACTTAAGGGGCACGTAGTCGGTATTCTCGATCGAAAAGGGCAGTTTGTACTCTCCCAGCTGGAAATTCAGCTGCTCGAAAGGCCGGTAACGGATGTAGGCGTCGACGATTTTCGGGCCGCAGAACTCGATCTGCACGCGGTAGTCGAGTTTTTCGGCGATGTCCCCCGCCAGGTTCAGGCGCACGCGCTTGATGAAGAAGGTCGAGGAGGTCTCCGACCACTCGTAGCCGGTCTGCACGTAGCCCGAGATTTTGGGCAGACGTGCCAGGATTTTGTCCCATGCCGAGGCCCTGGCTTTCAGGGCTTCGATCCCGGCAGAAAGTTCGGCGGCGGTGGGTTCGCCCGCTGCGGGCGCAGGAACCGGCTCCCCGGCGAATGCCCCGAACGGGAGCAGCGATAACAACAGCAGAAGAATCGGTTTCATAAGCGGCGTTTCTTTTCAGGGTACAAAATTCGGAATTTCGCCGCTGCGGATCAATACGCGAAAATACGTAAAAACCCGTCCGGAAACGTTTTGCATTTCCCGGATTAATCGCTATATTTGTCAATGCAGCCTGTGAGGACTGCATACATGGGACATAAAAGCGCATCGGCTTTTTTCTTACAAGAGAAACCTGGAAAATTTCTAATGCAGTAAGGAATAAGAGTTGGTGCTCTCGCTGTTTTACGGCGTGGGCATTTTATCTGTATTCTACTGCATGGGCTATCCAGGGCCTCTCTTGTGGATATTGAAAATTGTCCACGTTTTTACGTGCCTTTGTAAAATTTATCAACCCTTAAAACTTAAATTTTATGAAGCGTATCTTGTTTCTGGCGGCGTTCATGCTGCTGTCGATGGCTGCCTCGGCGCAGGACATCATTGTGAAGAAAAACGGCGAGGAGATCCGTGCGAAGGTGGAAGAGGTCGGCGAACGGTCGATCCGCTACCGCAAATTCACGAACCTAACGGGACCCGTCTATTCGATCTCCCGCAGCGAAGTCTTCGTTATCCGCTACGAATCGGGGGCCAAGGACATAATCACGCCGCTCGACCGGCCTGCCGCAGCCGGAAAGAGACCGGACCCGGGAGCCGCCGTCCCGTCGCAGGCGGCAGTCTCGCGCGCCGCCGCCCAAACGAAAAAGAAGGAACGCGCGAAGTTGTGGGAATGGGGTGTGCGCGCCGATATAGGATTGAGCTTCTGGTCGATGAAGGATGACATCAACGGCATGATCGGATCGCTGTCCTCGGCCCGTCCGGATGCTTTTTCCACGAGCCAAAGCCCGCGCATCGGAGCCGGGCTGTCGGTTTTCGGCGAACGCTATTTCCGGAAGACCGGCGAAGGGCATATCGGGTTCGGACTGGGATACATGCAGACGGGCGGTGCGACCCAGCTCAAGGCGGAAAACCTCTCGGTCACGTTCAAAAACAAATTCGACGCCGTCTTCGCCCATGTTTACTATGGACTGACGCCCGTAAAAAAAGGATTTTCCATGCGGATCGGATTCCGGGTTTCCGTGCCGACGGCCATGAAAGTCCGCTTCGAGGCTTCGCCCGAGGTTGCGGAACGATGGCAGCAGGACGAAGATTTACAGGCGTACCCGCTCGATACGTGGCATAAGGTTCCGGGCGACATGGTCAAATCGGCCGTCGTGGCGGCCGTTCTCGAATACGGCTACAAGTTCGGCCATTCCGAGATCGGATTGCAATGGCTGCAAAACTTCGTCTCCCCGCACGAGGCGATCGGCAGCAATCCCTGGTCGCTGGGGCTGACCTACGCTTACCGTTTTTAAGCCATGAAAAAAATGCTACTGTTCCTGACAGCCCTTGCGGCATGGCACGGAGTCGCCGCGCAGGATGTGATCCTGTTGCGCAATGCGGATGAGATAAAGGCCCGTGTGACGGAAATCACCGAAACGGATGTTCTCTGCAAGATGTGGGACGATCCCGCGAAAATGCTGCGCATTGCGCGGGCCGAGGTATTTTCGATCACCTATGCCAACGGCGAGCGGGAGCTGTTCGTGGAGGAGAAGTCCGCGGCGGCGGACTACCCGTGGCCTGGGGTGACACGCTCCTACCGTCCCGGCGACCTGTTCGACGAGGACGGCGTGCGGGGAGTGGTGATCTCGACGACGGACGAAGGTCGCCACGGGCTGATCCTGTCGCTCGGGCAGGCCAGGCTGGCGTGGGCCGAAACAACGAGGCTGAACAACCTGCGGCTCGGACTTTCCGACCGTACCGACGGCTGGAACAACCGCCGCAGGGTGACGGAGTGGATCGCCGGAACCGAACTGACATGGGCCGATTTCCCGGCTTTCGAATGGTGTGAATCGCAGGGCGAAGGGTGGTATATGCCTGCGGCAGACGAACTGCACGATTTCTGGCGGCTGCTGGACGTCGACATGTCGGGAAAAATAAGTTTCGGCGACTGGAACCGCGTCCGGAAGCGGAATAAGGATTTGATGGAATCCTACGGAGGGGACCCGGGAGGGATGTATTCGCTGCTGATATGGTCCTCGACCGAAGTCTCGGAATCCGCATCGGCGATCTGCGGCAACCGGGATTTTTACAGCCCTGACAAAACGGAGGCCGGATACCCGAAGGCCGGTCAGACATGCGTGCGCGCCGTGCACAAGTTCTGACGCATAAAAACACAGGCTCCTGCGAAAAACAGGAGCCTGTGTTTGAAGAACAATCTTTCCGAGGCGCTACCGCGGCATGGGGAAGGAAAGCGTACGTGCGTCGAGGAAGGCGTCGGGAAAAGGACTCCAGTTCCAGGCCTGCCCGTTCGAAAGGGTGAAGTGCTGCCCCAGACGCAGCGTATTGTTGTCGATGACGGTGACGCGCGAAGGCAGGTTCTCCTTCTGGATAACCACCACCGAGGTCATCGACACCGAGGGTTTGGTCTTCACCGGAGCCATCGTCTTGTAGTCGGGTTTCCACGGCGACATGTGCGCCAGCGAATCGGGAAGCGTGAAGCCCGAAGTACGGGTCGAGTCGCGCCTGAAATCGAATTTCGGCTCCTGGGCCGAGGCGGCCAGCGCTACGGCGAGCGCTGCGGCCGCAAGCAACATCTTTCTCATAATTTTCTTCCCTTTTATCTTAAAACTTAACGTTAAAACACCTCTTTTAGTATGCGCACCGACTGCACGGCACTGATGGCGTCGAGGTGATAGCCGAAATAGGCCAGCATGGCGTTGAGGAACTCCGACCGCCGGTCGCGGTTCAGCCCCACGTCGCCCAGACGCCGCACGTCGCAGGAGAGCATCCTCTCCAGCAGGCAGGCGCACTCCTGGGTCATCACCCCGGGATGCGCCGGCCGCACGGGCGTATACAGCCCCTCGCGGATGTCGAACCACGCTCCCGGCGTATAGTCGTTGCCGGGACGGAAGCCCAGCAGGCGGCTCAGGTTGGCCAGGAACCAGAGGTGGAAATTCGGAACTCCGTCGTTCATGGCGTCCAGCGCCTCGGCCGAACCCCACACGAAATCGAAAAGCGCTTCGTTCGGCTCGCTCTCCCGGACGAGGCGGTACAAAACCTCGGCCATAAACAGCGCCATGGTCGATTTTCGGACGTCGAACGGAAGACTTTGCAGCACAAAACCCGCACGCACTTCCTTAAAGCGGTCCATCTGCTGCCGCGGGGATTCCAGTCCCTCGAACTCGACGGGAAACATCGGCTGGAACAGCGCCAGTTTCGAACCCCGGCCGTTGCGGCTGCGGACTCCCTGCACCATATAGCTGCGGCGGCCCCCGACGTCGGTCAGCAGGTAGGCGACCATCGACGTGTCGCCGTATTTGAGCGTATGCAGCACGATGCCGCGGCCTTTGTAGGTTTTCAAATCACAGAATTAATCTCTTTTCCTGAACGCTTTCCGGATCGGACCGCTGTTCCCGCGGCGTTCCGCCGCGTTTACAAGTCTGACCCACCCCTAAATCCCCGCCTCGGCGGGGACTTATCGCATGCGACCGGGATTACTTCTTCTTTTTAACACGTATCATCATCCAGCCTTCGCGGGTTTCGGCCGCGACGGTCTCCATGCCCAGTTTCGCAGCGGCTTGGGTGACGGCCGCAGTGTCCGCTTCGAGGAAACCGCTCATCACCAGATCGCCGCCCGGAGCCAGCGCCGCGGCGTAGGCCGGCATGTCGGCCACGAGGATGTTGCGGTTGATATTGGCCAGGATGAAGTCGTAACGCCGTCCCGCGATGCGGCCGACGTCGCCCAGCATCGGTTCGACCCGGTCCGCGACACCGTTCATGGCGACATTTTCACGGCAGTTCCCGTCCGCCCAGTCGTCGATGTCCACGGCGTCGACGTGCGCCGCGCCGCATTTGGCGGCGACGATAGCCAGCACGCCCGTGCCGCTGCCCATGTCGAGTCCCGTGCGGCCCGCGACCCCGAGGCCGAGCACCGCACGCGACATGAGCCACGTGGTGGCGTGATGGCCCGTGCCGAACGACATCCGGGGCAGCACGACCACCTCCATCTCCCCCGCAGGGACCGGATCGTGGAACGGGGCGCGGATGCGCAGGCGGCCTTCGACGTCGACCGGCGGGAAATCGCTCTCCCAGGCGGCATTCCAGTTTTGGGTCCGGATGACGGCGTAACGCCCCTCGATCCCGCAGCGCGCCAGCAGGGCGTCGACATCGTCCTTGCAGCCGGAGAGCCGCACGGCCGGAATATAGGCTTTCAGCACGCCGTCTCCGGTCTCGAAGCTCTCGAACGGGAAATCGGCCAGTTCGGCGGTCAGGATTTCAGCCTGCTCGTCGTCGGCGACTGCGATATTGAGGACTGTGTAATCCATATTATGTAAAATTTTTCGTACCTTCGTTCGGACAAAGTTACAATAATCCCGGATTCAGCGGACCAAAAGATGGCAGAAAATACGAAAAAGTGGGACGAAACCGGCCGTCGTTACCGTACCTACATAAAATTGGAAAAGCGGCTCTCGGAAAACACCGTCGAATCGTACATGCGCGACTACAGGCAGTTCGCGCACTTCATCCTGCGCCAGTGGGACGTCGCGCCCCACAAGGTCGAACCGCAGATGGTCGAACGCTACATGGCGTGGCTCTACGAGCGGGGACGCGAGAAGACCTCGCAGGCCCGGGCGTTGAGCGGCATAAAGAGTTTTTTCAACTACCTGATGATCTCGGACAAGATCGAATCGTCGCCCGCGGAGTTCGTCCTGACACCCAAATTCGGCCGCCAGCTGCCCGACGTGCTCACCACCGCGGAGATCGACCGCATCATCGCCGCCGTGGACACCTCGACGGTGAAGGGACTGCGCGACTGCGCCATGCTCGAAGTGCTCTATTCGTGCGGACTGCGGGTCTCGGAACTCACGTCGCTGCGCATGCAGGACCTCTTTTTCGGGGAGGGGTATATCCGCGTGATCGGCAAGGGCGACAAACAGCGGATCGTGCCGGTCAGTTCGACGGCGCGCGAACGCATTCTGCGCTACCTCGAAGAGCGGCGGAGCGCCCGGACGGGCGAGGAGATCGTCTTCCTGAACAACCGCGGGGGACAGCTTACGCGGGTGATGGTCTTCACGATCCTCAAACAGGCGGCCGGACGGGCCGGAATCGAGAAGCGCATCAGCCCCCACACCTTCCGCCACTCGTTCGCGACGCACCTGCTGGAAGGCGGTGCCTCGATCCGCCAGGTGCAGGAGATGCTGGGGCACGAAAGCATCCTCACGACCGAAATCTACACCCATCTCGACAGCGAACACCTGCGGCGCACGGTCGAGGAGCATTTGCCCATCTGACAAGAGGTGACTTTTCACGATACCAACCATCCGGGCAGTACGTCATCTCCCTCGCTGAAGGAGAGCCGGAATGGAGTCAGATATTGGCCGCGAACGGTACCGGCAAATCTGGGGAAGCGGTCGGAAACCACACCCACACCCGGAATAACTACAACTTCCGGATCTGCGACTGCGGCGTAAGCCGCAGCGATTCGTAGTCGAGTCCCGAGATGACGACCAGCACTCCGCCGGGCGTCACGGCCTGCGGCAACAGTTCGGAAAGCGGCAGCGCGGCGACGCGCATGCCGTCGAACGCGGCGCGGTAGTCGGCCGGGAAATCCGGGACCAGCAGCCCCGCATAGAACTCCGTGGCGGCGAGACGGTCCGGATCGGGACAACTCCCCGCGGTGAGCACGCGCCCGTCCGCCCCGAGGGTCAGGAGCGGATGCCGGACGAGGCCCTGCGGGGTCCACAGCAGGTTAGAGGCTATCCTTCGGGATGGCTGCGGCACGGAGGAAGTCATCGGCGAAAATCCGGATGTCGAGTTGCTGTTCGTAGAGTTTTTCGACGGCCGTGCGGGTCGGAGGAATGTACTCCACCTTGAGGTCGGTGACCGTCACCGACGGCCGCTCGGGCCTGGCGTTGAAGGTCAGGAAGTCGATGCGCAGGCAACGGTGCGTCGTGTCGGTCGTAAACCGGCGCGAGAAGGTCTCCTCGCGGTTGCGCCGCAAGGTCGTGGTGTAGACGTTGGTGCGCGAGCTGTCGCGCCGTTCGAGCCACACGGAGCCTTTCAGCCCCCGCTGGTTGCGGTCGAGCGAATCGACGAGGTATTTGAGCGAAAGGCTGTATTCGCCCGGCTCGACGTCGAGCGTAAAGCTCAAACGGGCCGTGTCGCGCAGCGACCCGACGCGGATGAGCGAGTCGGCGAGCACCGTGCGCGTGAAGGTGCGGCGGGCGACGTTGTCGATCGTGTCGAGCACGGCGACCTCCTGGTTATAGATTTTCCCCTCCCGTTCGAGCATCTCGATGGCCCGCTCGACCACGTCGCCCAAACGGGCGCTCTTGCGCTTCGAGAAGTTGCCGATGGTGTAGTGCACATCGTCGGTCGTGTAGCCGTAGCGGGCGAAGATCGGCTCGTAGATGCGCAGCGAATCGGTCTTCACACCCTCGCTGCCGATGTAGGCGTTGGTGAGGAACGCATCGTGGAAAATCTGCGCCAGCTTGTCGTCGGGGATGATCTTGTGGCGGGCGCAGGCGGCCAGCAGCAGCACGAGGGCCGCGGAAGCCGTTATGCGGAGGAATCGTTTCATAATCGGGTGTCGGTTTTAATCATACTGCGGACGGTGATGTTCGAAAGGACGGCGGCCACGGCGGCGAACGACGCGGCGACGACCGCCAGGTCGGCCGGTCGGAATTCGACGGGATAGCTCTTCGTGAGGAAGGTCTCGGCCGGAATCTCGATCAGCCCGAAATACTGCTGCGCGAGGGTCGCGGCAACGCCCAGCGCCATGCCGGCGACAGCGCCCAGACCGCATATCAGAAACCCTTCGGTGCGGAACACGGCGCGGACGAGGCCCGTGTCGGCCCCCAGGGCGCGGAGCGTGGAGATGTCGTCCCGTTTTTCGACGATCAGCATGGCCAGCGCCCCCACCACCGAGAACGAGGCGATGACGAGCACCAGCAGGGCGATGAAGAAGATGCCCCACTTCTCGTAGGTCATGATGCGGTAGAACGAAGCGCGCAGTTCGTCGCGCGTGCGGACGCGGAATCCGTCGCCCGCAGCCTCGGCAACGGCCTTGCGGACCGCCGCGGCATCGGCTCCGGGAGCGAGGCGCACGACGAGCGCCGAGGCGCGGCCCGCATAGCCGAACAGCTCCTGCGCAAGCCGCAGCGAGGCGAGCACGTAGGTGCGTTCGGTTTCGAGGTCGAGGGTATAGACGCCGCCTACGGGTTCCGTGCGGCGCGTGTAGTTTTCGAGCGGCAGCAGCGAGGAGAACGATCCCCGCCGCACGGCGTAGAGCGTGACGTCGGCATCGGCCAGCGAGCGGATACCCAGCATCCACGCCATCGACTGCCCGACGACCAGCCGTTCCAGATCGCCCAGCCGCACGCGCCACTCCCCGGCGGAAACGGCATCGCCAAGCTGAAAGACAGCCCCGTAGGCGTCGTCGACGCCCCGGATCGTGGCGGTGGCCTGGCGCCCTCCGTGTTCGAGCAGGGCGCTCTGCTCCAGGGTGAACGACAGCGCGCCGACTCCCGGGATACGTGCGAGGGCCGCGGTGTCGAGGTCCCGCTGCGCAAAGGTCTGCCCCTGCAGCGGAGAGACGGTCAGATCGGCGTCGAAAGCCGAATACATCGACTTGACGAGCGACTCGAAACCGTTGAAGACCGACAGCAGGATGATCATCGCCGCGACGGGCATCGCCACGGCCGCAACGCTCAATCCCGAGATCAGGTTGACCACCGACCGGGACTGGGACGAAAAGAGGTAGCGACGGGCGAAGAGCTGCGGCAGCATGGCGGGCGACGGATTAGAGCGTAAATCCCAAAGCCCCCGCCTCGGCAGAGGTTCGGGGGCGGATCGGACTTGCAAACGACGCCGCAGGCAGCGGGAACAACCGACAGAAGCGCATAATTGTCAATCTTCTTTCAGCGCCTGCTCTATATGCTCGATGTATTCGAGCGAATCGTCGAGGAGGAACTGGATTTCGGGGACGTTTTTCAGCTGGTTGCGGATCCGCTGGCCCAGGGCGCGGCGGATGAACCAGTTCTGGTGTTCGAGCCGCTTCATCACCTCGCCGCTCTGCCCGAAGGGGAAGATGCTGACGTAGATTTTAGCGTAGCTGAAATCGGGGGATATGCGTACGGCGGTGACCGTTACGAGCGAACCGCGCACGATCGGGGCGCCTTCCTTCTGGAAGATTTCGGCAACGTCCTTCTGGATCTGCTTGGCGATTTTCTGCTGACGGGTAGTTTCCATAACTTGTAGTTTTTACAACCCGAACTTGAAGACCTCGCGGTTCTTCTCCTTCTTGGGTCTTGGTTTCCAGGTCTCGAAGCCCTGTTTGTTGAAGCGGTAGTTCAGCCCCACGGAGATCATGAGGTTGTCGAGCGGCGAACGCAGCGGAGTGGCCCAGAAGGGATTTTCCGCACCGTCGCTGTTGTTGTCGTAGTATTTGTTGCGGTTGCGGACGATGTCCGAATAACCGAACGAATAGCGCACGCGGAAATTCAGTTCGAAACGGCGGATCAGGAAGGCGATGCCGCCGCCGCCCGCCAGTCCGTAGCCCCAGCGGTTGTCGCGCGCGAGTTTGAAGGGATAGTCGCCCTTCCAGTCGGCGGAGCCGTTGGCCCGGGCCTGCTCGTTCTCGTAGGTGGACGAGATGTTGTAGGAGAAGGTCGCGGCCGCTTCGAGGTAGATGCGGACATGGTTGCGCAGCATGTAGAAGTGCGGCTGCCAGACGATCGGCAGCACGACGGAATTGATGTGCCGCGTATAGTAGAGGTAATCCTTCTTCTCCTCGACCTGCGCGGCGTTGGTCGCAAACGAGAAGCCCTGCTGCTGGAACTCCAGGTCGATGCCGAAGCCCCCCACGAAGCGCTGCTTGCCGTAGTAGCGCCACGAAAGGCCGCCGCTGTAAAGTCCCCAGATCGCCCGCATCTCCTGCTGGGGCTGAAAGCGGCCATTACCCATGCCGTAGCCCACCGTGAAGCCGAGCGTATGCTGCGCCGAAGCCCCCTGCCATGCGGCGAGGGCTGCAAGGGCGAAGAGCACCGTCCGGATATGTCGTTTCATCGTCATCTTACC
The DNA here is from genome assembly GCF_042852885.1 of Alistipes sp. i18-0019-D1. Lineage (NCBI taxonomy): Bacteria > Pseudomonadati > Bacteroidota > Bacteroidia > Bacteroidales > Rikenellaceae > Alistipes > Alistipes sp. i18-0019-D1. The sequence goes on along the minus strand of NZ_AP031424.1, from coordinate 1,835,837 downwards.
TGAAATTATTGAACATCCCGCCCGCAGCGTTGAAGTTGCTGTTATTGTCATTCTGCTGCCGGTTGCGGTCCTGATCCCGTTTCGGACCCTCCTTGGCCCGCTTCTCCGCCTCGCGGCGCAGGCGCTGCGATTCGCGCTCGTCGAGCAGACGCGAAAGCGACTGCATCGTGACCGGTGCGAAGATACGGTTCATATCCATCGAGAATTCGATCTCCCAGTTGGTCTTCGTGGCGAAAGTGTCCTCGCCCTGGTCGTTGGCATAGATCTCGGCCCGCTCGGGCTGGAGGCGTTCGACCACATTGCCCGAATCCCACTTGCCGTTGCCGTTCCTGTCTTCGATAACACGGAACTTGATCTCGCCCGCGGGAACGTAGTTGAACCGAACATCGCCGGTCACCACGTCGCGCTTCTCCTGCTTGAGCGCGTTGTTGCCGTCGAGCAGCTGGACGATGTATTTCGTGCCGTCGTCACGCCCGCGGACGTGGATGAGCACCGTGGCGAACTTCTCGGGATCGAGAACCGTGTACTTGCCGATGATCGAGTCGTTGGAGAGGCCCGCGACGTCGGTGATGGCGCCCTCGGGGATGGTCAGCGTATACTGTCCGCCCAGCTTCCACGGAGCGCGGACCTGCCAGCGGCGAAGCATCCCCGTATCGCGCACCATGCGCACGGGAATGTCCTCGATCGAGTTGTCCTCGAGCACGCGCGTCAGCAGCAGTTTGGCCGAATCGAGTTTCACGAGCGGATAGTCGAAATCGACCGTCAGGTGATTCTCGGGATTGATCTCGCCCGAAGTGGGCATCTTGAAGGCGAAGGGGTTCTCCTTCTTGGGTTCCTCCCACTCCTCACCCGCGGCCTCGGCCTTGCGGCGTTCGCGTTCGAGTTTCTCGCGTTCGCGCTCCTGCTCCTTGGTCTCGATCAGCCTCCAGGAGAGTTTCAACGGCTCGGTGACCTCCTGCAACCGGTTGACGGTGTCGTGTTTGAAATAGGAAATCTCGCCCTTGATCGTGTCGGGAAGCGCCGACGAGGGAACGTTGAACCACAAGGCGATCGTATCGCGGCCCACGGTCTGCGGATCGATGATCACCCGGTCGGCCGGGATGCTGTCGAAACGGAGCCGGGTGATCTTCGGATGCGCCGACGCAAAATAGAGCATCGCCTTGTGCTGCTGGGGCCGTTCGGTCTGCGAAAGCACCTGGCGGCGGAACGCCTTGTCGGTGAACATGCGGAAGTAGAGCTGCGGCTCGGCCGTCACGTACTGGCGGATCGAGTCGTACCACATGCCGAAATCGGGCATCTCGGCGGGGTTATAGGTCCCTTCGAGGAAACCCACCTGGTCGCTGCCCGGCTCGTACATCTGATTGTCGTTCTTATCCTGGACGGCATAGACGCGGTAGGGGATCGGCTTGAGGTTCTGGGCGATGAAGATGCCGTTGTTCTCGGCACGGGCGATCGCCGCGGGTTTGTACTTGAAGATCGTGGAGTCGTATCCGGCGACGTGCTCGACCGAGTCGGCCGGGAAGAACCAGATGAAGGTCTTCGACACGGAGTCGGCCTTGTAACTGTCGGCCGTATAGCCCGAAAGGACCATCGAGTCGATCTCGGGACCCGTCGAGAAGACGTAGCGCATCGAATAGAGCGGGTTGCCCTCGTTGTTGTCGCGGATGGCGCTGCCGAAATTGAGCGCATAGGTCGTATTCGGAGCCAGCGTGTCGCGCAACTGCACGACGATGCCCCGGCCGCGCAGGGTGATGAGCGGCTTTTTCTTCATCGCCGGCGAGGTGAAGAACTCCTTCTGCTGGTCCTTGAGCTGCACGAACTCGTCGAACTCGATGTAGATTTTCCCGTGACCGACCGTCGGGCGGTCGGTCGCGAAGTTGTCGGGCGTCATGTTCACGATGACGGGAGGCAGCGAGTCGCGGGGACCTCCCGTGGGGGTCATCATGCTCGCACAGCGGCTCATGAGGGCCGAAGCGAAAAGCAGCGCCACCGCAAGGCGCAGCACGTTAAGCATATGTCGCGGAGTGTTCATCGGCGTCGGGATTGTGTTTGGGGGTTCGTTTCAGGAGCGCGCGACGCATCGACGAAGCGCCAGCCGTCCTCGACGTAAATCCACGTCGCGTGCCACGGACGGAAGACCACCGGCAGGGTCACGGCCTCGCCTTCGAGGTCGACGACCTGTTTCGAGTAGGCGTAGAGGCGGTTGGTGCGGTCGACCACGACCACCATCAGGGTCGCGGAGCTGACCTCCATCTTGTAAAGCCCGGTCGCCTTGTCCTCGTAGGCCGAGAACGGCGTGGCGGGCGGGGTGACGCCGGCGGTTTTCGCCGTGAGTTTGCCCGACACGGCATCGTCGTACGAGGCGATGTAGAACGCCGTGGTGTCGGCGGCGTAGGCATAGGCCTTCACGCTGGCGATCTCCGAGGTCTCGCCACCCTCGGCAAGCTGGACCGAGGGATCGATGAAACAGTCGAGGTAGACGGGAGGCGCATAGAACTCGTTGTAGAAACTCCAGTTGCCCTCCTTGTAGGAAAAACCCTTCCAGGGTTTGAAAATCAGCGACACGTAGAGGTTGGGAAGGTTCACGTCCAATTCCTGCTGCGTATAGGCATAGACCCTGTTTACCGGGTCGACAGCCACGACCATCTGCGTCTCGGCCGAAAGCGGCATCTGCACCCAGCCCACGGTCCCCTCCCGCACGCAGGGTTCAGCCGCGGCGACCGGGGAGGCGATCCGGTCCGAAAGGTCGTCCTTCCGCGCAATGACGCCGTTGAGCGCATCCTCGTAGGAAGCCACGGTGTAAAAGGCCGTATCGGCGTCGAAAGCATAAGCCTTCAGCCCCTCGAACGGCTCGACAGGATCGACCGTCTGCGCCTGCGCAAGGGGTTTGAGGACGTAGTTCGTCTTGTACGACACGTCCTTGAAACACCCCGCGAGCAGCGCGGCGGCGGCCAGAAGCGGTAATATTCGTTTTGCCTTCATACCCGTTCTATTTGTTTCGGAGCGCGTCGAGCATCTCGCCGACGGTAGCTCCCGTCACGGGATGCCGCCGCTGGCGCATGATCTCGCAAAGCGGCACCAGCGCGAATTCCCGCTCGGCGAGCAGCGGATGGGGAACCGTGAGGCGTTCGTCGCCGATCACCTCGTCGTCGTAGAAAATGATGTCGATGTCGATCGGCCGCGAGCAGTAGACGGCTCCGGAAGAGGCCTTCTCGACCGCCTCGGCGGCGCGGTTGCGGCCCAGTTCCCGCTCGATCCGCTGGCAGGCGTCGAGCACCTCGTGCGGCGTGAGGTCGGTGGAGACCTCCAGCGCCTGGTTCGAAAAACGCTCCGCGGCCGGGAATCCCCACGGCTCGCTTTCATAACGGTGAGAGCAGCGCAGCACGGCCCCCACACGGGAGTTGACAAGCTGCTGCGCCGTTTGCAAGGTCCGTTTCACATCGCCCTGATTACCGCCTAAAAGAAGTGCCACACGTGCCATAAATCACAAATGTTTTATCATCTTGCTCACCGAGAGGGCAAAATGGGTGAATACGATCGTCGGATTGCCGTTCTGCGCAATCTGCGCGGCGGCGCTCTCGATCTCGGCGATCAGCGGCTCGATATTCCGCGGGCCGACGAAAGGGGCGAATTTCGAACAGAAAGCCAGCTCCTCGCCCCAGAGGTAGCTGACCTCGCGGATACCGGCATGGAGCATGAAGCTCTCGCGCAAAAGCCGCGCCGCATCGCGCAGAAACGCCCGCTGCTGCTCGCGGGTGAGCTGCGCAGCATCTTCGGCCCAGGCGATCAGTTCGAGGTGCCGGTCATTGTAGCTCAAACGCATGAGGCTGCAAAAAAGGTCGAAATGCTCCTTGCGCATCGCATCGCTCTCGCCCGCCACCAGATGGCCCAGTTCCAGCAAATCGCCGCCTGCCAGGCGCGCCATGTTGCGGGCTTGCAGCGGATCGGCCACGCCCCGCTGCTGCGCCACCCGCTCCAGTACATCGGGCGCGATGCGCGGCACGCAGACCTCCTGCGTACGCGAAACGATCGTCGGCAGCAGGCGGTCGGGATGTTCGCAGACCAGGATGAAAAGCGTGCGGTCCCACGGCTCCTCCAGAATCTTGAGAATCTTGTTCGCGGCCTCCTCGTTCATCGCCTCCGGAAGCCAGATCAGCATGGTCTTATAGTCGGCCTCGAAACTCTTGAACGACAGTTTGCGGATGATCTCGTCGGCCTCGCGGGCCGCGATCATGCCTTTGAGCGTCTTGCCCAGGTCGAGGCGGTCGTACCAGTCCTGCGGCGAGAAGTAGCCCCCGCGCTCGGCGAACAGCGCGCGGAACTGCGGCAGGAACTCGTCGCTGCGCATCACCTCTCCCGACTTCTTGCCCTGTTTGTTGACCGGGAAAACCAGATGCAGGTCGGGGTGCGCCAGCGCCGCGATCTGTCGGCAGTCGGGGCATTCGCCGCACGAGTCGCCGCCCGAGCGGTGACGGCAGCAGAGATACTGGACATAGGCCACGGCCACGGCCAGCGCCCCGGAACCCGCCGTACCCGTGAAGAGCTGGGCATGGCTCACGCGACCGGCATCGACCGACTGCGTCAGATGCCGTTTCAAATCCTCCTGTCCTGTAATGTCCGCAAAACGCATTTTACTCCTTATTTTTCATCCGCCGGAAGGTCTGCACCCCGGCAATCGTCAGCAAACCCGCGAAAACCACCGCGAGGATCACGGCCCGCGCCGTGCCGCGCTCCAGCTGGAGCGCCCCGGCCCCGCAGAGGAAAAGCGCGAAACTGGCACCCATCACCACTATCTTTCCGGTCGTCTTCTTCATCGCCAATCTATTTTTGAACCGCTTCGGCCCGGATGATCCGCACGTCCTCCAGCGGCCGGTCGGCCGAATCGGTCGCCACGCCCTGAATGGACTCCACGATCTCCAGGCCCTCGGTCACACGCCCGAAGACGGTATACTGTCCGTCGAGAAACGGCGTGCCGCCGGTGGTTTCATAGATCGTCCGCAAGGAGTCGGGGATCACGATCTCTCCGTTCGTCGCAGCGGTCACGCTCTGCTGAATCCGGTCGAGCGTCGCGCCGTCGAAGGGCTTGCCCCAGACGATGTAGAACTGACTGCCGGAGGATTTCCGTTCGGGATTCACCTCGTCGGAAGTCCGGGCCGCGGCCAGCGCACCGCGCGTATGCGCCAGCGCCGGATAGACGATCTCGGCGGGAATCAGGTAGCCCGCATCGGCCTCGCCCAGCATCGTGCCCGCCGGGGCGCGCCGCGAGGCGGGATCGCCCGCCTGGATCATGAAATCGGCGATCACGCGGTGGAACAGCACCGAATCGAAAAAGCCTTCGCGGGTCAGTTTCAGGAAATTGTCCCGGTGAAGAGGCGTCCGCCCGTCGAGTTCGATGCGGATGTCGCCCGCCGTGGTATGCAGCAGCACCTCGGCCGAGCCTTCCGGACGGGGTCGACCGCAGGCGGCGAGGAGCAGGACGGCCGAAGCCGCGGCTGCGATTCTGGGGAAAAGTCGTTTCTGCATGCTCCGATTCATTTTTACCTGTGCAGGAATGCGCGCAACATCGCCCCCAGGTCGATCCGCTCGCGGCGGACGAGGTAGGCGGCATACAGCGCAAACAACACTATATTAAACGCATAGCTTACAAACATATTGTCCGTGGAGGCGGTCAAGGCCTCGCAGGCGGCGAAAACCGCGAGCGCCGCGGCGACGTATTCGCCGATGCGCCGCCAGTCGTAGGGCGTCGGATAACAGCGGCGGTTGAGCCACCAGCTGACGGCGACCATCACCGTTTCGCTCGCCAGGCGCGCCCACGCGGCCCCGTAGTAACCCCACAGCGGAATGAGCCAGAAGCCGAAAGCGACGATGGCCGCGAGTCCCGCACCCGTGACGACGATGGCCAGCGAAGTACGCTCCTCGCGCTTGTACCAGAACGAGAGGTTGAGCCACACGCCCGTCAGCACGTTGGCCCCGAGCACCACCGGAAGGATGAAGATACCCTCGCGGAAACTGCGCCCCACGATCAGCGCAAACACGTCGCGGAAAAGCGCGATGCCGAGGAAAATCAGCATCGAGGCCATGACGTAGTATTTCAGCGCCGCGGCGTTCATCGCCACGAAGTCCGATTTCCTGAAGTTCGAGAGGAAGAACGGCTCGGCGGCCAGGCGGTACATCTGGTAGAAGAGCATCATCACCACGGCGATCTTCGTGATGGCCCCGTAGATGCCCAGCTGGGCCATGGCCCCCTCGGGAACGAGGTACTTGATCAGCTGCCGGTCGATGAACTCGTTGGCCGTACCGGCAAGCCCGCCCACCAGCAGCGGCAGCGAGTAGGCGAAGATCGCGGCGAGCAACGCCCAGTTGATCTTCGGAACGGTGCGGTCGGCGGTCCCGAGGATCGCCAGCCACGTCACGACGCTGGCGATCAGGTTGGCGACGAAGACCCATCCCACGCCGAAGTCGGTGGCGAACAGCCCGGCGGAGCCGAACCCGAAGGCCAGCACCACGTTCAGAACGACGTTCATGGCTTTCAGCCCCACGAACGTCATGGCCCGGCCCTGTTCGCGCAGCCGCGAGAAGGGGATGCAGGCCCAGACGTCGAAAAGGATGATCAGGCCGACCCAGACGACGTATTCGGGATGCGCGACATACGCCTCGCCCATCATGCGGGCGATGCCGTCGCGGAAAAAGGCCGTCGCCAGGAAGAACACCGCCGCGGCGAGCGACGTGACGCCCCACGTCGTGGCGAAAAGCCGCCGCTTGGCCGCCTTCACATCGCCGCCCGCCTCCTCGGCCTTGGCCGAAAAGCGGAAATAGCTCGACTCCATGCCCATCGTCAGCAGCGTGAGCGCCAGCGGGATAAGGGCGTAGATGTCGGTGACGACGCCGTAGGTCTCCTGCCCGAACACACGGGTGTAGTAAGGCGTGAGCAGGTAGCTCAAGAACCTTACGACGATGGTGCTGATACCGTAGACGGCAGTTTGTTTGGCCAGTTTTTCGAGCATGACGGAGGCTTATAGCCCGGCAAAGATACAAATTTTAGCCGGAAACCCCGCATTGTTTCTTCTTCTTTCAAAGAAAGAAGAGAAAGGCGGCCGCGCCTTTTTCGTCGGGCAGAAAGGAAACCGCGCCTCTTCCGGAACGCCCTACCGCGACGCGGCGAGCGACGAAGGCGTGACGCCCTGCGAGTCGCGCGCCCAGTCGCCGCGGGCGCGGAGCACCTGCTCGACGATGTCGCGCACGGCCCCTTCGCCGCCCCGGAACTCCGAGACGTAACGCGACGCCTCGATCACCTCCGACGCGGCGTCCGCCGGACAGACCGGAAGGCCCACTTCGCGCATGCAATCCAGGTCGGGGATGTCGTCGCCCATGTAGATCACGTTGGCCGGATCGAGTCCCTGGCCCGCCATGTATTCGCGGATGGCCGTGATCTTGTCCATGCAGTCGACGTAGAAATGGTCGATGCCGAGCATCCGAAGGCGGTTTTCGAGCGTCCGCCCCCGGCCGCCGGTGATAATGCAGACCTTGTAGCCGATCTTGATCGCGTAGGCCAGCGCGTAGCCGTCCTTGGCGTTGTAGCGGCGGATGAAGTCGCCGTCGGGCGTGGGGATGATGCCACCGTCGGTCATCACGCCGTCGACGTCGAAGACGAAGGCTTCGCAGCGCGCTATATCTTCTTTGAAGTTTCCCATATGCTTTGACTTATCGTTGAATAGATGTTTTTCAGTCGGAGGTCGAAGGCCAGCAGGTCGCCGTGGCGGGCCTTCGTGGCGAAATCGTTGCGCACGGCGGGGCCCGTCTGCACGTCGAGCGGCGAACGGGCGTCGCAGGCCTTGGCCGCGGTTTCGGCGATCAGCGGTTTCAGCACGTCGAAATCCAGTCCCGCACCGCGGACGATGCGCTCGCCCACAGCGTACATGTGGTTGGCGAAGTTGCAGGCGAAAACCGCCGCCAGATGCACCTTGCAGCGCTGTGCGGAGGAGGCCCAGATGACCGTCCCGGAGAGTTTCCGGGCGAACGCCTCCAGTTCCGGACGCAATTCGGGCGACGGCGCTTCGAGAAATACGGGGATCACGGAAAAGTCCGCCTCGCGCCCTTTCGTGAAGGTCTGCATCGGGTAGAAAACGGCACGCCGGGCGAACCGCGCGGGGATGGCCGTGACCGGCACGCTCCCGGCAGTGTGGGCCACGGCGGCGCTTTCGGGAATCGGAAGCGTCGCGGCAACCTGCTCCACGGCCTTGTCGCTCACGGCGATGAGGTAGATGTCGGCATCCTGACGGAGCATTTCGGAGTGCGTCGCCCAGTCGGTCGCGGCCAGCTCCGCGACGACGCGCGCCCGCTCGGGATTGCGGGCGAAAATCTGCACGAGTTCCAGATCGCTCTTGGCGACGGCGCGGGCCAGCGCTTCCGCAAGGTTCCCGCTGCCGATGATGACGACGCGTTTCATAGGCTCTTTCCGTTTGGGTTTTACAGCAGGTCCACAAGCCGCACGTTGTCCTGCGACTTGCGGGCCGACTCTTTCAGCATCTCCAGTTCGCGGTCGATACGCGCCAGTTCGGGCGTCTGTCCGAGGTCGAAAGTGGTCTGTCCCGACCGTTCGACCGCCTCCAGCACGCCGTAGACGGTCATCGACGCGATGTCGTGCGCCGGGGTGAAGGCCACCTCCCGCTCGCCGTCGCCGCTGCGTACGGCGATCAGCTGCCCGGCCTGCACGAGCTGGAACAGCACGTCGTTGACGATGCGCGTGGGCAGGCCGAGGCGTTCGCGGATCTCGTCCGCAGGCAGCGCGCCGCCCTTGTCGCGGAAATTCCGCACAACGGTGAGCATCACCGCGAGCAGCACCTTGCGCCGCTGGTCGTAGCTGATGAGCAGCGACTCGCGCTCTTCGCCGAAACGCGCGATATTCTGATAGGCGAACGACAGCTCGCCGCCGAAAAGGAGAATCTCCCACGAGGTCTGCATCCAGATCAGAAACAGCGGCAGGGCCGCGAAACTGCCGTAGATGGCGTTGTACGAGGTCATCCACCGCTGCACGTAGACGTATCCCCACTGGAAGAGCAGGAAGATCGTCCCGGCGACGATGCCGGCCATCAGGGCGCTGCCGAAGCGCACTCTGGCGTTGGGTATGACGATGTAGAGGAAGGTGAACATCACCCAGATGACGAACATCGAGACGAGGTGCGACAGCAGGTTGAAATACCAGCTGTCGTCGAATCCGAGCAGCTGCTCGGCGTAGTTGCCCACGGCGTTGGCCACGATCCAGAGGATCGGAACGATCATCACCACGGCGATGTAGTCGGTCCACTGGCGGGTGATGCTGCGCTCGACCTTAACCTCCCAGATGTTGTTGAAGGCGCTTTCGATCGACCCGAAGACCCGGATCACGGCCCAGAACAGCATCACGAGGGCCACGGCGGCCACCACGCCGCCCTGCGTGCGCGCCAGGGCGTTTTCGGCGAAATCGACGATGTAGTCGACGATGTCGGGGTTTCGGGGGAAGAGACCGTAGAGGTTTTCGATCAGTCCGTCGGCCAGCCCGAATCCTTTCACCACGGCGAATACCACCGCGAGAATCGGCACCAGTGACATCAGCGTGTAGAACGTGAGCGCCGCCGAACGGACGATGGTTCCGTGTTCGAGCAGGCCGCGGGCCGTGTAGAACAGCAGGCGGTATTGCTGCACGAGCCACCGCACGACGGGGTTGCGCCATTCGGTGACGTCGCGCCGGAAAATCGTGTCGGTGAAGTATGTCAGAAAATCGCTGAATTTCATAAGTCGCAGCCTGGCAATCAGGCAAATGTAGCTATTTTAAACGGATAACCCAAAAATCGTTCCTGATTTTCGTGAAGGCCAGCCGCAGGCCGGCCCCGGCGTGCAGCCCCAGGCGGCGCATCAACTCCTCGGCGGCGAGCGGGAAATCACGCTTGAGCACCTCCGCCCCGCGGCCTTTCAGTTCGCGCTTGAGCCGTTTGGGATCGTAGGGTTCGATGCTTTCGACGGCGAAGGTCCGTCCCAGCACGCCTTCCGGCTCCTCCACGGCGAACCCGTAGCCGTTGTCGCTCCAGATGTCGGCTTTTCCCGCAAGGTGAATCCGCGCGAGACGGGCCTTCTGCAACGACACGTCGGGGATCACCAGATAGCCGTAACGCTCCGGGTCGAAACGGCCCGGAGGGGGTGCGGTCTCGCCCGGAGCGGCCGAAAAACTCCCGCGCCCGAGAGCCGTGGCGGTGACGAGCGGCCCCGTGCCGTCGTCATAGACCACGACCTCCTTGCATTCGTCGCCGAGCGAGAGCACCTCCACACGGCTGTCGGGAAAGAGCCGGAGGGCCTCGCCGACGTCGAACAGCGGGGAGTTCTTGACGCACAGACGCCCCGAAACCTGCGCAAGACGCGGCTTCAGGGCGACGATGTCGGGCGAACAATCCTCCAGCCGCACCAGTTTGCGGCCTTGGGCCGAACGGCGGTCGGGATCGGCGTAAATCCAGTCGAAACGCAGGCCGTCGCGTCGGAGGTACTCCTCGGCGGACATGCAGACGACTTCGACATTCGCAACACCCATTCTGGAAAAATTCTCCGCGGCGACGCAGGCCAGCACCTCATTGCGTTCGAGCGTCACCACGCGGCGGAAGCGGCGGCTCAAAAAGAGAGCGTCGACACCCAGCCCGCAGGTGAGATCCAGCACCGTATCGCCTTCGAGGAGCTTGCGGGCGGCGCACGCCTCGCTCGATGCCTGCTCGAAAGCCAGCGGCGGCAGGATACACTGCGCCGCGGCATACGAAGGGAGCTTCTGCGCGGCCCGCGCGAGGTATTTGACCTGCGTGGCCACGAGCCGGGCGTGGGGGACAGAGCGGTCCAGAGCCACCTCCAGCGGGTCGCGGCCCCGTGCGGCCGCGATGGCGCGCCGCACTTCGTCCGTGAGCAGGAGGGAATATTCTTCGGGGGTAATCACGTCCGCAAAGGTACGTTTTTTTTCGGTTCGCCGCTCCACGCCGCAAGGGTCGCAAGCGCAAAAACGGCGTAGACCGCCGCCGTCGGCCATCCGCCGAGGGTGTAATCGGCCGCACCTCCGGGCAGCGAGGCGGTCAGCCGGGCCAGCGCGCTGATCCCTTCGGCGGCGCTCCCCGTGACGAACCCGAACGCCGGGGCGAGGAAGCCGACCGGTGCGAGCATCCACAATGCGCCGCCGAGCACCACGACCCCGGCCAGCGCGATGGCCAGCGGATTGACCGCCAGTCCGGCCAGCGGCACGACGCCGAACGTGTGCGAAACGAGCGGCGCAGTGGCGAGGGTCGCCACGAACCCGATCAGATAGGCGTCGACGACGACGTTCACGCCCTTCCACCGGGTCCGGCAGCGGCGGCAGAGCGGCACGCCCCAGGCGAGGATGGCCGCCACGGCGACGAACGACAGCTGAAAACTGATGTCGCCCAGCCAGCTGGGATTCCAGATCAGCATGCCGAATCCCGCTGCGGCCAGAGCGTTCAGTCCCACGTATTCCGACGCCGACGCCAGCGCCGTCTGCAAAACCGTGCACATCACCGCGGCCCGGATGGCGCTGGGCGGAAATCCCGCCGCCGCGACGAAAAGCCACACGGCAACGGCCGCCAGCAGGTTTTTTAGCAGATGTCCCCGTCTGAAGAGGGGCAGCCACCACAGCGCGAGGTTGACCAGCACGAAAACGATCCCCGTGTGAAGACCCGATACGGCCAGCAGGTGCGACAACCCGCTCCGGGAGTACGCCGTGCGGAGGCAGGGCGTGACGCCGCGCCGTTCGCCCGCCGCCATGGCCTCGACGACGGCCGCGGCCCCGGCGCTCATCGGCAGCCGGGAGAGCCTTTCGACCGCCCTGCGGTGCAATCCTGCATGCTGCTGCGGGAGGCGTTCGAGGAGCGTCCGCTCCGTAATCCACAGGGTTCCGGCATAGCCCCGCCGCGCCATCAGCCGGCGGTAGCTTTCCGCACCGCCGCGAAACGGCCGCACCGCGCCCCGGCAGCGGATACGCTCCCCGGCATGCAACTCCGCAAGCGAATCGGCGTAAAGCCGGATACGGGCGTCGGAGGCATGCCAGCGTCCGTCGGCAGGATTGCGCCACGCCGCCACCGACGCATCGGCGACGGCATAGCGGCCCCGGTCGGCCGGAAACCCCTCGACCGTGATTTCGTAGACCGTGTGCACGCCCCGCGGCACGGTGGGCCGGGGCACGCGGAGCTGCGCAGCGGCGAACCCCGCCGTGAGGAGCATCGCCGCCGTGGCGGCCGACGAGCGCAGCGACAGGGCCAGCGCGCCCGTCACGACGAAAGCCCCTGCGAGAAAACACAGGGGCAGTTCGTAACAGCCAGCCAGCGCGATTCCCGCGGCGAAAAACACGAGAATCTTGAGCATCGGCATGCGGTCGAGCCGGTCGGTCAGGCGGGAAATTTTCATCCGGACGGTCTATTGAGCCGTAAAGATAGCAAAATCAGTCGGAAAACAACGCCCAACCGCGCTCGATTTCGCCGCGGTCCGCCGCCGTGCCGTTTTCCACGCGCGAAATAGCCGCGGCCAGGGGGATCATCGTCGCCGGGTCGAGCGTGTCGAGCGGTTCGTCCGGCCCGATGCCCGTGTCGGCGGCCACGGCGCGGATGTAGGCGTCGGTGCGGTTCTCCGAGGGCGGCGCCCAGCGGGAGATCATCCCGCGGATGGTCCGCAGTCCGTGGCGGACCCGATAAGTATGCAACAGCACGAAGACGGCCCGGTAACCCCAGGCCAGCGATTCGAACTGCTTGAACGCCGGGTCCCGGGAGGGCTGCACTTCACCCTTGTAACGCACCTTCGACTGCCGGATATTCCCCGGATTGCGATTGGCCAGCCCCCTACTCATCGCCCGCCTCCTTCCGGATGCGGCGGTGCACGTAGCGGCGCAGCCAGCGGAACAGCGGAGCGTCGGAGAGCTGCGCGGCGTTTTCGAGAAACGACCACAGCTCCACACCGCAGGTGAATCCAGTAAGGAGCCGCGCAAGGTTCAGCCGCATGAAATCCAGCACGCAGCTGTCGATCAGCCACGCCATCGAGATCGCCGTGAGCGCGAGGGCGAGTTTGAGGACCGTGCGCCACGCCTTGCAGCTCTCGAAATACCACGGCCGGCCCTCGCGGCGGGCCGCGGCCCGGTCGGCCGCCACTCCCGAGAGGAAGTCGACGCCGATGAAGACGACGGTCGTGGCCGCCAGCGGCCCGATCGGCGCGAACAGCGCGGCGATCCCCGCCGCCACGCCGCTAACGAACCTGAACAAAGCCTCCATCGGTCGTACAGCGGTTGAAGATGTCGTTTTCGGGATCGTATTCCGGAAATTCGTCCCGGTGCGCGCGGAGATGCTCCGCGGCGCGGCGCAGCAGCGTGCGGGCCTGTGCCAGCAGGGCGCGCCGCAGATGCCGGCGGGCCGTGTCCCCGGCCGGCTGGGCATAGGCGGATTTCGGGGCCGTCGTGCCGCACTGCCCGGTGCGGACGTCGAGCCGCGGCTGGAGGACGGCGCGCGTGAAAAGGGCCGCCGGAGCTTCGAGGTATCCGGTCCGGAAATCGGCGCAGGCGCCGCCGAGGAGTTTTTCGTAAAGCGTCAGCCCGATGACCGGAACGAGGTAACGCCGCTCGGCGGCGGCGATGTCGGCCTCCGTGACCGACTCCGGCGGCAGGTATTCCCCCTCGCCGAAGGCAAGCCGCAGGACTTGCAGGGGCGTGATCAGAGTTTTCATTCGATGCTTTTGATATTGTATTTGGTGATTTCGGACAAAAACGCCTGCTGGCGTTCATCCTCCGGGTCGTAGTCGAGTCCGTCGGCCTTGCGGGCCTCCCAGACCTTCATGTAGATGGGTTTCGAGCGGGTCGGCGGGCGGTTGACGATTTGCAGCGACGCCGTGTCCAGCCCCAGCACCGAGGCGATGACGGCACGGATCGGCTCCGTCAGTTCGTCCTGCTCGGCGAGGATCACCGTGTTGAGCGCCACCTCGTATTCGTGGAGGATGCGTTCGGCGCTGAATCCCGCGGCATAGTCCAGTCCGCTCAGCGTCCGGAACCACGAGTGGGCCACGACGATGTCGCCGACGGCCTGTTCGTGCAGCGCCTGCCAGTCGCCCTCGTTCTGCGCGGCGATGGGGATGAAGCGCGAATTGTCGTCCTCGCCGCCGTCGCGGATGACGAACATCACCTGCCCGGGGTTCCCGGCGAACTTCTGTTCCGCGAGCCGCACGATGCGTTCGGCCTCGGCCTCGTTGTCCACCGACGAGTCGAGCATCATCACGCCCGACAGCTGGAACGAATTGTCGAGGCGCGAGATGTTCCAGCGGTCGGTCTTCCAGGCGATCGCCGAGACGCTGAACCCCGCGATGTAGGGCGGCACGCCGTAGTGTTCGAACATCGGTTCGTAATCCTTGTAATGGACGATCGAGCGCAGCGTGCCGTCCTCCTGCGCTTCGAAGTCGGGGTAGAGCGGCAGCGAGCGCGCCTCGGCGGGCTTGAACGCCGCCCAGTCGTGGTGCAGCAGGACGTGCTTCGAGTCGCGGGCCACGCGGCAGCGCGAGGCGTCCTGGTGGTAGAGCGACAGAAAGGTGTGCCCGGGGTCGGTGACCGCTTCGAGGAACGCGTTGCCGAACAGCGACTTGTCGAAGGCCAGCTTGCCCAGCACCTGGCGAAGGCTCTCGCCCCGGCCGTTGACGCACCGGACGAAGGCCGCCAGCTGCGGCTGCTGCGCCTCGTCGCACGTGAATCCCTTGCCGGAGATGTAGTCGGCCTTGTCGTTGATGATGCGCCGGTGGGTCGTCGAACGCCGGGCCATCAGCGCCAGCGCCGCCGGGAAGAGGTTGTCGTCGCCCCAGCGCCAGAATTTGTCGCTCTCGACCCGCGACGAACCCAGCGCATAATAGGGGTCCGTGCGGTCGGCAACCCCCACGGCCGTCTTGATTTTTTTCGTTTTGCTCATGGCGTTTTTCGGATTTCAGGGACGCGGCATCCGCGGGGAAAGCCCCTGCGGATGCGCGTTCCCGGGTTTTTACTGCTTGTATGCAAAGGAGATCAGCGCCTCGTCGAGGACCTGGGTTCCGGCCATGAAGACCGCACGCTGGCGGTTCTCCATCTCGTCGGGATTGTACCACATGCGCACCTCGTTGCCGGGCATGTCGGCCGTGTTGACGGCCAGTACGAGGTTGCGGCGGTCGGTGAGCATGACGAACGACTGGCGGAAGGAGGTTGCGCCGAGGTAGCTGCCCAGCCTTACGTCCACGACCGGAATGCCGTGGTAGGCCAGCGTCCGGCGGCCGTTCATCGCATCGGCATAGGCCGCGTCGGCGCCCTTCGAATCGAGGTATTTCTCGTAGAGACGGTAGATGTCCGACGAAACGAAGTAGGCCAGCCGGTCGTCGGCCTTGAGGCCCGGGATGCGGGGATCGGCCCCGGCCCACAGCTTGTCGAACAGCTCGACCGCATAGGCCGGGTCTTCGAGCGCGGCCGCCTGGAAGGAAAAGTTGTAGACGCCGTCGTCGTCGACCAGACCGTTGATACGCTTCAAGAGTCCGTCGAAGGTGTTGTAACCCGACGACGCGGCAGTGTCGCCGATCCACATCGTAACGCGGATATTCTCGGCGAGGGCCTGTTTGAAAAGCGCCGTTTCGGCCTGTTCGAGTTCCGTGCCCGAAAGGTCGTCCATGTGGGTGTTGACCAGCGACGAGACCTTTTCGTAAACCATCGAGAAGTAGTTGGCGGCCGAGAATCCCAGTTCGGCCTTCACCCGGTTAAGGTTGACCGTCTTCTCGTACTTGGTCGCCGTTTTGCCCCCGGCCCAGCCTGCGGAGGTGAATTTCTGAAGGATGTTGCGCTGGCCGTCCCAGAGCTGGACGTGCGTGGGCTGGGGCATGTTGTAGAGTACGCGCACGCCGAGGTCCTGCGCCGATTCCCCGGTGAGCATCGGGCGGAAGAAGATGTTTTCGAGGTCGGAACCGGTGTACTGTTTCGAATTTTCGAGATAGGTCATGGTGATGATGTTTTTGAATGGTTATGAATTGGGTTGTTTTGTTTTGCCGTAGAGAGAGGCAATTCCTAATTTTTCATTTTTAAATGCGCATACGCCTTGCGTCTTCGGCATAGGCGCGCTCGTTGGCCGAACGGACGGCATCGCCGCAGGAGGGATCCTCGCGCGGCTGCGTGGAGGTCGGTGCGGCCTGCCGGCGGGCTTCGTCGGCCGCGACAGCCGAACGGCTGTGCAGGGCCTGCACCTCCCCGTCGAAGTGGAGCACGTTGCGGTCGGCGGGAAGTGTCGGGCCGGGCCGCAGGCCGATGTTGGCCAGCAGACGCTCCCAGCCCCGGGCGATATTCCGCACCAGCGAGGGCGCCGACTGCTCCGCGGCTTCGACCACCTTGTCGGCCAGCCCCGCCGCGACGGCCTCCTCGGGTGCGAGCCAACGGCCGTTACCGTTGTTCTCGGCCATCAGGGCTTCGAACTCCGCGGCCGGACGCCCCGAACGGGACGCGTAGACCGCGGCGATGCGCGCGTCGGTCTGGTGCAGCAGGTCGATCTTACCGGCGATCTCCGCGGCATTGCCCTCGGTCGAGCAAACGGCCGTGTGGATCAGGTAGAGGGCGTTGGCCGACAGGAGGCGGCACCCCTCCGACGCCGCCTGGGCGATGATCGTCGCCGCCGAGGCCGTATAGCCGTAACAGCGGGTCGTGATTTGCGCCGGAAGCTGCCGGAGCGCGTCGTGGATCAGCAGCGCGTCGTTCACGTCGCCGCCCGTCGAACGGATGTTGACCACCACCTCCGGGGCCTCGATCTCCGCAATGCGCCGCAGGGCGTCGCGAAAACGCTCGTAGGTCGCCACCCGGGCGTCAGGCTCTTCGAACTGCCACTCCTCGGGCACGCCGATGGTCCCCTCGATGTCGATCTGGCAGACCCCGGCCGTGTTGTTGATTTGGATTTCCGATTTCATGATTCAATTTTTGGTTTTGTTGTAAAATGCGCCGCGCACCTTTTCATAGGAGCAGCAGAGCTTCTGTGCGGCGGCTTCGAAGGCTTCGCAGCGGGCCATGCCCTGCCGTTCGAGCCGCTCCACCTCGTCGCAGATGGCCCGCTGTTCACAGCCCCGGCGGCTGACCAGCCCCAGTTCGAACAGCCGCAGCACCGCCTGCCGGGCCGTCAGCCCGCGGACTTCGCGAAGCGCCGTTTCGGCCAGTATTTCGTCGTGCCGCGTCATCAGTCTTCCATGAGGCGGTTGAACGTGCAGCGCACCGAGGCTTTCGCGGGGTCGTAGTCGCCGACGGCGTGCAGCGCGGCCCGCACCACGCCCGCCCCGGTGTCGATGCGGAAGACCGAACGGATGTCCGGCGCCCCCGTTCCGGGCGTCAGGAGCGCTTCGAATTCGTGGGGCGCGAGCCGCAGCGAAAGGACGATCCGCTCACGGACGGCCTCCCGGCGCACCTGCCCGTCGTAGAAGCGGTGCAGCCCCTGCTGTCCGTCGCGGTCCTCGAAACAGAGCGTGAACCCTTCCGCAGCGTCGTCCCCCGCGAAATGGAACGCCGCGAGCGGATACTCCGAACGTCCCGAAGGATAGCCCCACCGCTCGTCCCCGGGCAACGGATGCATCCCGGCGTAGCGGACGATGCGGAGCGTGAAGTTGGTCCCGTCCTCCTCCGCGTCGTCGCGGTCGCCGACCTCGGGAATCAGCGCCGACGGCGCATTGAGGTAATGCCCCGCGGCATTCAGCGAGGGGCTGAACAGCGGATTGCGCAGCACCTTTTCGCCCTGCATTGCGGCGCAGGAGTCTGCCGCAAAACTCCACGCTCCGAGCGGAGCCTCCTCCCCGGCGTCGAAGCGCGCCACCGCGCCGTCGCCGTCCCGGTACCGCCACGTCCTCACCTCGTGAATCTCCGGGGCGACAGGCCGCCGCTCGACAGGCTGCGAAAAATCCGTCCTGCCGCTCCAGTCCGTCTCCGGCCCCGCACCGAAGAACTCCCCTTCCGGCTCGATCCAGACCCTCCGCGTCGCCTCCTCGGTATAGAACCGCAGGTTGAACAGATGCGCGAGGGCGTCGAGCAGTTCCGACTGCCGGATGCGGTGCTGCGCCACGTCGGCGAATGCGATCCGCGACCCGAATCCCGGAGCCGAAAGGAAACGCGGCCGCAGCGAACACTCCTTGTGCAGGGTCAACGCCATCCCAGGCTCCGCCCCCGCGAAGTAAATCAGGTTGAAATACTTGGGCGATGCGGGCGAAACGCTCTCGGCGGCCGTGCGGAGCCGCACCTCGACCATCGTCTGCCCCGTCTCGCCGACGTAGCCGTTGTAGAGCGCCCAGTCGCCGCGGTAGACGACCCACTGCGAACCGCTGCGGACCAGCAGCACGGGATCGGCGACGGTCCCCGAGGCCGGGGTGGTGACCTGCGCCGAACGGGCCGCAAAGTCGGTCCACACCGTGCCGGGTACGCCATTGCGGGTGTAGGTCAGGCGGTACTGCGCCCCGGCGAGGTGGTCGAAAACCAGCGCGCGATAGGTAAAATTCGGCGCAACGGCGTCGCGAAGATCCCTGTACCGGTTTGCCAGTTCGAACCGGAACTCCGACCCCGGCCCGAGGTAGACCGTGTCGAACCCTTTGAGGCACGTCCGCGAGACGATGCGGTGGGCAGTGGTGTATTTCAGGCAGTACTCGAACCCGACGCTGATCTCCGCCGGCGGCGTGAAGACGATCTTGCCGTTATCCGTCGAGAAGCAGTTGCCGTTGTTGAAAAGCCCGTCGACCGCCTCGCCGTCGGCGTCGACGCTCTGGGGCGTGGCCGTGTCGACGATGTTGCCCACGGTGCTGGCGATAGCCTTAGGGTTGGCCGAAACCCGCCCCAGTTCGTTCGCCGCCGCCGTCGCCGGGGCCAGCCGCCGCGCCGAGAATCCCATGCGGTTGGCCGCCGCCGTGGTGTCGTGCGAGGAGTAGGCTCCGCTCATGTAGAGCGACCGGAAAAACGCCGATTCGAAAAAACGGCTCTTCACGGCGTAACCCGCTTCCCGAAAAATCTGCCCGACGAGCGTGGCGATGTGCAGAAACGGGTGGTAGTCCTCCACCGAGAGCAGGCGCTCAGCCGGAAGCAGGTCCGAGGAGTTGTTCTGCTGACGGTATTCGTCGCGGTGAATAGGGAAAAACTTCACCGGGGAGTCGTCCGTCCAGCTTTCGACGATCGCCGTCGGTGTCAAGGCACTGTCCCATGCCACCTCCAATCGGGAAAACATGCGGCGGGCGGCATTTTCGGCCCACCCGGCCCCTCCGTCACGGATTTCGAGCGTATACTCCTCCCCCGACACGGCCAGCAGGCGCACCGTTCCGCCGATCAGTGCCGAGCCTTCGGCCGACAGCTCCGCCGTGTGGAGCGCGTCGTTGAACCCGACCGCTGTGTGCGGGTCGCAGGCGAACCCCACGAGCGCATCGTTGCGCGGCGTTGCGGGAATCGTGATCTTCAACGACCGCCCTTCGCGGCAGGACTCCGCGGAGGCGAGTTTCACCGCATCGTAGCCGGGAACCGCGACGGGCGCCGTTCCCAGGTCGCAAACCTGTCCGTCGATTTTCAGTTCCATGACACGCGGGATTTACATTTCGGACGAATGGCGATTTCCAGGCAGCACAGCGTGCCGTGGCGGCGGACCACCGCCTCGTCGGTCACCACGCAGACCGGCGTGTACACATCCCCCTCGGCGATCCACACCTCGGGAGCGGCCGTCAGGCAGGCCAGAGCTTCCAGCACGGCCTGCCCTTCGTAGGCCGATGCGAGCAGCGTTTCGCGGCCGGCGGACGATGCGGCGACCACACGCCCCTCCGGGCCTTCTGCCTCCCGCCGTTCAGCGCGGACGGTCATCGTCCTCACCACCGGAAACGTGTAGTGCTCTATCGACCCCGCGCTGCTGCGCCACGCCAGCCGGACCCCGTCGCGCACGGCCGGAATCACCGAATAGTTCACCGCGCCGCACTCCCCGGCATCGACCGTCACACGCTCCGCACCCGGGAAATCGCGCGTGTCGAACCGGAAAAGGTGCAGCCCCGCTTCGCTCACGCGGTAACTCTCGGCCGTCGCGGTGTCCCCGGCCTCGGCCGTCACCGTCACGGTGCAGGCCCCGCCAGTCAGCAGCGTCAGTTCGTCGCACGCCCCTTGCGGAATCAGGCGCGCGAGCGGCATCGAGGTTCGCAGACCGGGTGTTCCTGGGGCCTCGCCCGGCAGGAACATGCGCGCCGGGGCGACCGCCGGGGCCGTCTCCCCGTCCGTCTTCACGGCCTCGACGACGACCGTGACGGTCCGC
This sequence comes from Alistipes sp. i18-0019-D1, assembly GCF_042852885.1. Lineage (NCBI taxonomy): Bacteria > Pseudomonadati > Bacteroidota > Bacteroidia > Bacteroidales > Rikenellaceae > Alistipes > Alistipes sp. i18-0019-D1. Next base: position 1,815,549 of record NZ_AP031424.1, on the reverse strand, counting down.
CCTTCGGCGGGGTAAAACCCGGTCCGGCCCGTTGCGGGCGTGAAATGCAGCCGTCGCCGGAGGTAAGGCGCCGCATCGAACGCGGCTTCAACGACGGCCGCAAAACGTTTTGCCCCCAGCAGCGCACTGCCGTCGCCGGCCGGTCCGCCCTTGCCGGCGCTGTTTGCGCCGCCGGACGAGACGGCCGCGCCGATTCCGTCTGCGGCCCCGGCTGCCGCATCGACGATGCGGATGTCGATGTTTCCGGCCGCCTCCTGACTGACGGCATAGCGGAGTTCCCCGCCGAGCGGGGAGTACTGTTGCGGAATTCGTGTAAATTGCATAATGGTATTTTTTAGGAGAGATGTCAGAAACTTTATCCCGCTTGGCAAGAAAGCGCAGTCTGCGACTGCTTTTCTGTTGCCGCTTTTTGACGACCAAAAAGCGGCGCAAAAACCGACCCGCGGCCAAAAAAGGCTGAAAGACGCGGTCTAACGCTGGCTCCGCCCGCTTAAGAAGCGGGTTTTAGAATAGATACTGTTGTTCATAAAACAGGCGTCTTACGCCTGCGCTCGCGCTTTTAGTCCGCCTCTTTCTCGACGCCTTTTTTGACAAGCGGGATTCATTCGCCGCCTGTGGCAGCGGGAGGTTCCGCACTATCGTTCGGAGCGGAAAAAAAGCATTCTCCGGTCCGCGCGCCCGGAGCGGAAGGCTGTAAAGACTTGATCTTACTGCGCCCGCTCAACGCGGGCCGAAGGTTGTTCCCGCGAAAGCGACATGCGGATGGTTTGGGTGCTACCTTTTGATGGCAAAAGGTAGCTACAAGACCGCGGCTAACTGCCGACCAAAAAGCGGTATAGAAATGCGATCTGAAGAGGGGGGGGGCACCCGGTCTGTTGATAAAACGGTTGAAAGCTTGTCGATAAATGGAGATAACAATTCACAAAATGCGGAAACAGAAGTGTTTCCCGATGTTGATAACTTTACCGTCCCTGCCGGCCGGCTGTGAATCGTACGGCAAATATACGATACCGGACACCCCCTTGTCAAGACCCCGATGCACTTTTTCCAGATTTTATGGAAAAACTTCGGGATTTTGTCGTACCTTTGTTTCGCAAACCAACAGTTTTACACCTTATGGATGATGGTCATAGTTCCACGTATAGCCGTCGTGTCGTGCTTCAGCACGACGCCATTCATCTATGGTATCCAGCACGAAGATAATCTCCGTGCCGGACTGCTGTTGTCCGACCCCGCCGAAGCAATCCAAGCCTTTTCCGAACACAAAGCCGACATCGCCCTGGTTCCGGCCGCCGCGGTGCCGTCGCTGACCGGCGCGCGCATCGTCACCGAATACTGCGTCGGAGGCGTTCCCGCGTCGAAGGAGGCCCTGCTCGCCAGCGACGACGCGCTGGTCGAAACATGGAAACCGTTCGGGAAACTTCCCTGCGCCTTCGCCGTCTGGGTGGCGCATGCCGACACGGACCCCGACGCCGTCGAGACCTTGCAGCATGCCCTGACCTACGGACTCGAACACAGCTACGAGGCGATTCTCGAATCGGCCTTCGCGGCCGATGCCGGGCGGGCCTACGCGAAACTCGCACATTTCGACTACATCTTCGACAATCAGAAAGACAAAGCGCTGAAAAAGTTCTGGGACTCGGGCCTCAAGGTGGCCCCGAGAGCCAATCCCGGCTGAAGAGCATAGCGGGCAGCAGTCCGCCTCTCTGCACGTAAACGGATTCACGAACTTTAAGAGAGCGTCTTATGATTACAATTTATCTCAAGCAATACAACAAGATCATCCGCAATGCCGACACCAAGCTCTTCGATGAGCTGGGCTACGACGACATCCTGTGGATCGACATGTTGCTGCCCACGATCAAGGAGCAGAAGGCCGTCGAGAATTTCATGGAAATCAGCCTCCAGACCAAACAGCAGGTCGAGGAGATCGAGTCGACGTCGAAATACTCCGAGAACGAAAACTCCATCATCTCCAACTCCAACTTCTTCGTCCCCACGGGCGATTCGTTCATCGTCGAACCGGTGTCGTTCATCATCTCGAACGAGGGCGTGCTCGTATCGGTGCGCAGCGCCGAGTTCCGAACCTTCCGCGAGACAGAAAAGCGGCTCCAGATGAACTACCGCAGCTACTCGACGGGCTACCACCTCTTCATTTCGCTGCTGGAGGTGCGCATCGACTTCGACGCCGACCTCGTGGAACTGATCGCCAAGCAGGTCGCGGCGCTCTCGAAGGACATCAACTCCGAGGATTCGATCGACAAGGAAGTGCTGCACCGCATCAGCGCGCTGCAGGAATCGACCATGTCGCTGCGCGAGAACATCTTCGACCGCCAGCGCGTGCTGTCGGGCATCCTGCGTTCCGAACGCTTCCCCAACGACATCTACCCGCGCCTGCAGCTGATGATCAAGGACGTGAATTCGCTGATCAACCACGCCGATTTCAGTTTCCAGCGACTGGACTACATCCAGGACGCGGCGCTGGGTCTTATCAACATCGAGCAGAACGAGATCGTCAAGATCTTCTCCGTGGCGGCCGTGATCTTCATGCCCGCGACGCTCATCGCGTCGATCTACGGCATGAACTTCAAGTTCATGCCCGAACTGGACTGGACACTGACGCTCGGCAACGGCTGGAACATTCCCCTGGGCTACATCTTCGCCATCGGGCTGATGATCTTCTGCTCGGCCCTGACGATCTGGTACTTCAAGTACAAAAAGTGGCTCTGAAAGTCTCCGGTTATACCCCCGCTTCTTCCGTTTCAACGTCTGGTATAGATAAAGCCTGCTATCCGTACGGATAGCAGGCTTATACACAACACCTTATTTCTATTTCAGCTGCTTATCGGCAAACGAAATGAAATGCGTCCAATCAAGCGGCGTAACATCGTGCTTGCCGTCCCGGATATGGTAACCGACACGCCCGCCGTGCAGCGGCACCCCGACCGACGGCATCCCGTCGACCGGCAATCCCTCCAATCCGTAGAGCGCATAGACCCGGGAGGCTTCGGCGGCGGCGAGGAACTCCCCCTTCGGATCGGCCCAGACATCCCCGGCAGCGCTGGCAACATATAACGGACGGGGCGCAATCAGCGCCAGCAGTTCGTGCTGATCGAACGGCAACGCTTCCTCATTGTCCGTATATTTGTCGAAATCCTTGCAGAACCAGTGGCGGAAACGCAGGATGCGGTGGAAATCCTCCCCGATCCGGCGCTTCGAAAGCGCCGCTCCGCAGCATCCGGAATCGTTGGAAATCACCAGCGCGAACCGAGGATCGTTCGCACCGGCCCACAAGGCCGCCTTCCCGAGCCGCGAATGGCCCATTACGGCAACCCGTGACGGGTCGATCCGCTCCTCCGAACCGGCCAGATAGTCCAAAACCCGGCTATAACCCCAGGCCCATGCGGAGATCGCCCGTCCTTCGGTGCCGGAAAAACCGGCGGATGAATTCCGTCCGAAAAGCGCAAATATGCTTTTGGGATATTTGCCTTCGAAATCGTCATCCTCCCGGTCGTAGAAAAAATCGTAATAGTGCGCCGTCACGAGGGCATATCCGGCATCGACGACGGACTCCACATCCCAGCGGGAATCCCGGTTCCCGACCGGATATTCGGAGTATTGCGACGGAATCACCGCCGGGTCGAACGAGGTTGTCTGGTTTCCCTGGAAATTGAATCCGAGAAAACAGGGAACCGGCCCCTCGACACCATTCGGCAAATAGATCAGCAGAATCGCCTTCCGCTCGACGCCGTTCCGGGCGAACGTCAGCTCGACCTGCCGGCGGGTCACCTTGCCGCCGACGGCATCCGCACTCTCCTCCAGGCATTTCGAAGTCACTTCGACATCCGTTCCGGGCAGCGTGCCGTACATCTGCCGCCGGAACACGGAGAGCAGCTCGGGCCGACGGACCCGTTCCCACTGGTTCGCCGTGCGGACCACCCGTCCATCCGCCCGCTTCAGCACATCGGGAAGCACGTAAGGCCTTATCGCCGCCTCATCGAAGTTCGCCCGGGCGAACGCATAAGGTGCGTAAATCAAGCCGAAATACTGGTAGACGGGAACAAAGCCGGAGCGGACCCTCGCAATGAACGAATCGTAGGTGTCCTTCGTTTCGGACCATGCAATTTCACTCAAAGCCGCAAGGCGGGGGAGGAGCATATACTGGACCTTGTCGAAAGAGTCGATATATTCGGTCCACAGGTTGGCCTGAAGGCCCAGGATATGATGTTTCGTATACTCGTCGAGTTGGTCGAAGGGCTCAAAGGCATAGCATTTTTCCATCGGAAGCGAGCCTCCGATGGCCAATAGCTCTCCGTTGGCCGCCGGGTCCGTCGTCTGGTAATAATCGAGGTAGAAACTGGTATTCGGAGCCATTACCACATCGTTACCCATCGACGCGGCCTTGATACCGCCCGCGGGTCCCCGCCACGACATCACTATGGCGCCCGAAGTGACGCCGGCCGTCAGGATTTCATCCCAGCCGAGAATCCGTTTCCCCCGCGACCGCAGATGTTCTTCCATCTTTGCCACGAGATGTCCCTGCAACTGCCGTTCAGACTCCAGCCCCAACTCCCGGAGGCGGGCCTGACATTTCGGACACTGCTTCCAGTTGTCCGCCTTGGCCTCGTCGCCGCCAATATGGATAATTTCCCCGGGAAACAATTCCGCCACCTCGTCCAGGACATCCCGAAAGAAGTCGTAGACGGCATCGTTACCCAGGCAGACCACCTCCTTGCTGATGCCCCAGGTCGTACGCACTTCGTATCCCTCGCCCCGGCATCCGAGGTGCGGATAAGCGGCCAGCGCGGCCTGCGCATGCCCGGGCATCTCGATTTCGGGCACGATCGTAATCCCGCGTGCAGCTGCATAGGCGACTACCTCCCGGATCTGGTCCTGCGTATAATAACCGCCGTAAGGCGTTCCGTCGTACTCTTTGCTTTTCTGAATATGCCCGATCAGCGTCTCCTTCCTCATCGACCCTATCTGTGTCAAAAGGGGGTATTTCCGGATCTCGATCCGCCAACCCTGATCGTCGGTAAGATGCCAATGAAACGTGTTGAGTTTGTGCAGGAACATCACGTCGATGAAGGACTTTACCTCCTCCACGGTAAAAAAATGCCTGCAACAGTCGAGCATGGCTCCCCGGTAAGCGAACCGCGGCTTGTCGGCGATCCGCAGTCCGGACAACCGGAGCGTTTCATTGCCGGGCTGTTCGTTGGCACGCCCGATCAGCACCTGGGAAAGGGTCTGAAGACCCCACCGGACTCCGGAAGGTGAGCCGCCACGGATCGCGATTCCTTCGGAAGAAATTTCCAGCACGTACTCTTCGGCAGCCAGTTTTGCGTCGACCAAGAGACAGACATCGGCATTGCGGGCCTTTGCGGAGAGGACGATCCCGGGCAGCGTCGCATCGGAGACGATTCTCCGGAAACCGGCGGCGGTCTCGCTGACACCCGGAGCGTACGGTTTACAAAGCGACTCCTTCCAGACCCGGACCACGGATTCGAGTTCCGCGGTTCGGGCAAACACCCGGATTTTCGGTCCGAGCATCAGAACACTTCCCGTCTCTTCGGCAAAAAACGGTTTGGGAACGATGTCGACGACCGCCATGGCTGTACCGCAGCAGAAACAAAGAGAGCAGCAGATGATAAAACGATGCAGTTTTTTCATTTCGTTTCCGGTTTTATTTCCACAGATAATGTCTTACCCAGTCGACTTCGATCTCCGCCGGAAGCGCCGCATCGTCCACCGGGCCTCCCCACTCGCCGATAATCTGTATATCGAGGAAGAGATACACTGAACTGTAGAAGGGGAACTGCCCCTCCTCGGTAGTCTCAATCCGCGGATAGGAAAGGGTCTTTTCACCGTCGACATAGAAGATCAGTTCATCCGGCAACAGTTCTACGGCATAGACGTGGAACTCGGAGGGATTCAGCGGAACCTGCACCTGGCTCGGAGGATTCTCGTCGAAGCCCAGGTCGTAGGTATAGTGCGAATGGACCGTCTGGTAAATGCGATCCCGGGTATTGTAGTGCTCCATAATATCAATCTCACCGCCCCAGGGCCAGGTCGTTCCGGCCCAGGACCCGGTCCAGATCGCAGGCTGGGAGCCTTGCACGCCTTTGATCTTCGCACGCACCTCGATCCGTCCCGGCTTGAACTCCTTCAGGAATTTCGTATAGATGCCGCCGGTCAGATAGGGCACGGGGTCGGTCTCGGTATCGTCGTTGACAATGGCTTTCATTACGATACATCCGTCGCGGAACTCATAGCAGCGCGGATCCGACGACATGTACCGCAGGGCTGTCGTATTCGCCCGCTGGACCACACTCCAGGAAGTTTCGTCCAAAACGCCCTTATCGAATTCGTCCTCCCAGTCGAGTTTCCATTTCGGCTGCACGGGAACAGGGTTGAGCGTGAAGGTAAAGGTACGGGCCGCCAACAGATCAGTCGGAGAAACCAGCGTCAGCACGATGTCGTAGCTTCCGGCCTCTCCCGCTTTCGGGGCATAGACCTGCATGTATCCTTCGTCGAGCGTCGCGCGCCATCCGTCCGGCACTGAAAAGAAAGCCTCTTTCACATTCGCAAAGTCTACGGGGTATTTCATCTCTTCGCCCAGGCAGATCTCTTCGCCCTCGGTATAATGCGCGATGGAGAAAACCACCGTGTTCGTAACTCTCACCTCCAACTCCTCCCCGGTCTTGAGCAGGAAATGCATCACCCCGGTCTCTTTGTCGTAGCGTACGTCCGTAAAAAAGGAGTTCCCGGACGTGCTGTTGGCCTGAAAGGCGTTGACGGGAAGGCCGTTGTTATCCAGCATTCTCGTCCAGGTCTGTCCTCCGTCGACGGAAACCGTCCAGTATCCGTCCGCATCGAGTTCTATTTTCGGCGTGATCCCGTCCGTGGAGGTCGCCTTTCCGGCGCCCTCCACCGGTTGGAACGTCTCGCCCCCGTCCATCGAATAGATGAAACGCCCTTCCTCATCCACGCCGATAACCGGCACGAGGGGATCGAGTTCATCCCCGAAGGTGACTTCGATCTGCTGCCCGTCGCTCAATTCCAGCACATAACCGATGACCGTACCGTCGGAATCCGTCTTCTCCCGGAAATCCGCGATCAGGATCGACTCGTCGAACAGCGCCGAAATCGCAAGCACATTGCCGTTGACCTGCTCGACCAGGTTTTCCAGTGCGGCGAGCCGCTCGTTCTGCCGGTCGATCCGGTCTCTGATGTCGTCCGCCTCCGAACAGGCCGCCAGCAGGCAGAGCGACATGACCAATATTCCTATCTTCTTAAACATAACACTCTTTTTTATGATTACTTACCCTTTTGTTTCCATACATAATGCCTTACCCAGTCGATCTCCATCTCGACCGGCAGGTCGTCGGGATTCACCGGTCCCACCCAGTTGCCCCCGAGCTGCATGTCGATCATCAGATACTGCCCCCGGTAAAACGGGAACTGCCCTTCGTGCTCCGTCTCGATCTTCGGATAGACGAAGTTCCGAACGCCGTTCACATGGAAAACGAGCGAATCGGGCCAAATATCCACCCCGTAGACGTTGAAACCGTCGGGGTCGATCCGGGCAGTCGCATGCTGGGGCGGTGTTTTCCGGAAGCCCAGGTCCACCGTATAGTGGGAATGAGCCGTCTGATAAACGACCGAGTCGTAGTTGAGATGCTCCATAATGTCAATCTCCCCTCCGTGGGGCCATGGCGTGCGGTCGAAAGGCCCGGTCCAGATCGCCGGCCAGGCCCCACGGGCACCGTGCAGCCGGGCACGCACCTCGATTCGCCCCGGCTCGAAACAATGCTTGTCCCGCGTGCGGACTCCACCCGTAAGATACGCTGCCGTATCGGCCTCACGGTCGTCGTTGACGATTCCCCGCAAAACAAGAAGTCCGTCACGCAGGTCGTAACACCGTTCATCGGCACTCATATACTTGAAAGCCGGGGTTTTGGCCCGCGTAATCTTACTCCACACCCGGGCGTCGAGCCGGTCCGTATTGAAATTCTCCTCCCAGGCCAGTTTCCAGCCGGGCTTCGCGGCCGAGCATCCCGACAGCAGAACCGCCAGCATCGGAACGCATGCGACCAGCAGCAGAACCATTCGTTTCGCAGTCATAGGCATCATTCGAAAACCGTGATTTTAAACTCCTTGACCAGCTTCGAGGCACCCGCGTAGTTGGTATTGATCCCCACGAAAGTCACAACATAAGTCCCCGGCTCGCTCCAGACATATTCATAGGAAGTCATGTAGTTCTGCATGTCCTTGATGACCAGGGGCTGGTCGTTCTGAACCGCCGTCAGCGCCATCGGTTTGGAGAACAGCCAGCCGTCGATGTCGAAATCCAATGCTGTGTTGCTCACCCCCTGCATGATGAGATCCGCACCGCTGCGGTTGAAGTTGATATAGCCGTTTCCCTTGTTGATCAGATAGGGATCGGCGTCATAATAGGAATTCATCATGACCGGGATCCAGTCGATGTTCCGGATGTTGATCGTGTTCATACCCTGCCCGAAATCGGTAACGAGGTTGGCATTAATCCAGTAGGTCCGCTGCGAAATGGCCGCTCCGGTTCCCGGATCGGTACGCGTCGGATGCCAGTGAATGGCGATCGAACACTTGTCGACGTACTCCTTCAGGTCGAATTCGTGCGAATACCACACCCGCTGGGTCCCGTCCTGATAATCGCACTTCGTCCAACCCTCCATACCGCCTTCCACCATTTCGCGAATCCGGGTACGGTCGGCTTCGGCATTTTCGCCACCCAGGCCGTCGAACGTGCCGGAGAGATAAATATCCAAAGCGCCCTCATAACCATACAGACATTGGATGTCCATGGCGAATTTCGCCGCCCGGATATCGGAGGGCGCAACGAGATAGCGGTTGTAATATTTGTATTCGTGGCCCGTTTCGCCGGAATAGAAAAGCAGGTTGTCCACGTTGCCCGTGATATCGAACCGGACGGGTTCCCCGACCCGGTAACTGTTCGCCTCGTTCAGCCGGACGTTATATTCCGCCGGCACATAGTCCGGATTCTCGCAGGACGCGGAAACAAGCGCGACCAGGAGGAACGGCGATGCAATGTATTTTTTCATGGTCTTGTTCATTTGCTGTTTACCAAAGAGGATGCTGCTTCAGGCTGGGATTCACGCCGATTTCGATCGAAGGCACGGGCAGCACGATGTGCCGTTCCCGCACGGTAGCCAGACGGGCCGCCTGGGCTGCGGTGTTGCCCGTCGCCGCCCAGCGAATGTCCTGACTCCACTCGGCATATTTCTTCAACTGTCCGACGAAAATGCCCCAACGGATGAGGTCGTATTTCCGAATCGCCTCGAAACAGAGTTCTCGGGCTCTTTCGTTGCGCACGAACTCCCGGAACGCCGCATAGGAAGTGTATTCCGAATAGGGGCGCGTCTTGATTTTCGCCCGGTTGCGGACCTTCACCACATAACCGTAAACATCCTCGGAAGGGGTTTTGTTGTACTCGTTATAAGCCTCGGCGTACATCAGCAAAACGTCCGAATAACGCAGAATCGGGAAATTGATCTGATTGTAAAGGCTCGGAGAGGAGCGAACCCCCTCATAAACGGTCTCCCGCCGGAATTTGCCGCAGTTGCGCATGCCTCCGCCGACCGTGGGATCGGCCGAAGTCGCAACGCCGCTGTAAACATAAGGCGTTTTGTCGATACCGGCCGTGCAGGTGGTTTTCCCGCCATCCGGATCATCGTAAGGCCCGACGACTGTCGACCCGGCATAATTGTACGGCGGCATATTCCAGTTCTGGCGCACATCCGAAATCGTCTTCTGAGCCTGCTCGTCGTCGGTGCGGTCCGTCTGCCAATAGAGGTCCCACAGATAGAGCGAACCGTTGTAGCGCGCATAGGAATAGTTGCACTTGCACTGGTCGTAATTTCCGCTCGGAGAACTTTGCAGACCGTTCAACTCCCCGATCCGACCGTTCGTCCAGTTGTTCGCATCTTCGCGGTTGCCTTTGAACTCGACTTCCCACATCGACTCCCGGTACTGGGTGTCGTATTTATCCGAAATCATCCTGATGAAGACGTCGGAATAGTCCGGATTAAGGTCGTGAAGCCCGCTGTCGATAACCGCCCAACTGTAATCCATCGCTTTTTTGTAGTAGTCGTCCGCAGAGTCCGCACCCCGGTCGACCGTAGCCCCGGCCGTGAAAAGGCAAACCCGGGCCAGAATGCCCTCCGCCGTCGTACGCGTTACCCGGGAAGGTGCATTGTCCAGAGTCTCGGGCAGATAATCCAGGCACGCATCCATTTCGTCGATCACCCATTTAAGCACGTCGTACTGCGGCGTCTTGGCGATATGCAGTTTCTGGGCGCTCGTGTTCTCAAAGTCCAGCAAGGGCACGTCACCCCAGCACTGCGCAAGCAGAAAGTGGTAATAGGCGCGCATGAAACGACCTTCGTGATAGTAGAACCCGTCGGGATCCAGGTCCGAATCCCGCATCGCGTTCATAAAAGCGTTGGCGTTCTTGACCCCTTTATAGATGGCGGTCCAGAGGTTATAAACCTCGATCGACCCGGCGCTATGCTCCAGGAAGTCGATCTGATAGGTCGCCGACGACGCCCGGCAATAAGACAAATCGTCGTTCAGCGAGCAGATGATCGAATAGTTGCTTCCGTAGAAGTCCTCGTTGTTCATCGCCCCGTAGACTCCGGCCAGCCCGTGCAGGACCTCCTGCTCCGTATTGTAATATGTATCCTTCATGATGACGGTCGGCTCGACGTCGAGCAGGCTGCACGAAGCCGCCGTCAACGTCGTCACGGCCAGTACCGCTATTTTTCCGATTCTTTTCATGGTCTTTCCGATTAAAAAGTGAATGAAATTCCGCCCGTAACGCTGAATGCCCGCGGATAGGCCGACCAGTCGAACCCCGGAGTCAGAACGGAATTCCGGGTCGAGACCTCGGGATCCACGCCGGAATAGTTCGTCCAGGTGCAGACGTTATCCAGCGAGAGGTAAATGCGCATCGTGTCGAAATGCATCTTCCTCAACACCTTCTTCGGGAGCGTGTAACCCAGCGTAATGTTTTTCAGCCGCAGGTAGGAACCGTCCTCGACGACACGCCCGGAGTATTCGTATACGCCTTTGGCATAAATTCTCGGGATGTCGCTGTTCGGATTCCGCTCCGCATCGTAATGGTTCAGATAGCTCCTGTACTGGTTGAGATCGCCCTTCCGGCCCGCCTCGAAAACGTAGCGGTTGGCATTCAGCACATCGTTGCCGTAGCTCCACTGGAAGAAGATGTTGAGATCGAACCCGTAGAAATCGAACGTGTTGGAGAAACCTCCCGTATGAATGGGCTGTCCCCGTCCGATCACCGTGCGGTCGTTGTCATCGATGACGCCGTCGCCGTTGATGTCGGAATATTTGGGGTCACCCGGACGAAGGCTCTCCCGGCTGATACTCTTCAGGTAAGGAATCCCGGCCTTAAGGCTCGTACCATTATTGAATTCCTCCGCCTTATAAGTTCCTTCGTAGAGATAACCGTATATCAGGCCCGTGGATTTCCCGACTTGGGTGATGTAGGGATATTGGCTGTTATAGTCCATGTTCCAGTTGATCTTCGAAAATAGCGAATACTGGTTGTCGTTCAGCGCGGTGACGGTATTGCGGTTGAAGGCGATGTTGAAGTTCACGCTCCAGCTGAAGTTCCGGGTCCTGACAGGAACGGCGTCGAGCGTCAGCTCCAGACCCTTGTTCCGCATAGAGCCGACATTGAGCATCGCGGTCTGATACCCCGATGTCGCCGGAATGGTCGCCGAAAGAAGCAGGTCGCGAGTATTCTTCAGGTAGACGTCGGCCGTCAGTTTCAAACGGTTGTCGAATACGCCGAAATCGAGTCCGACATTGTATTGCTCGGTCGTCTCCCACTTGAGTTGGTCGTTGCTCATGTTCGACGGGTAATAGCCCGGAACGATCTGCCCGCCGAAGACATAGTCCATGCTCGACGTACTTCCCGGCAGGGTCGTGATCTGGCTGTAAAAATCATAGGGCGTGGTCGTACGGTTGTTGCCCGTCATGCCCCACGAAGCGCGGAGTTTACCGGTACTCAGCCACGAAGCGCCCTTGAACCAGTTCTCACGGTTGAAATTCCAGGAGAGGCCCACCGACGGGAAATACCCCCAGCGGTTGTTCACCGGGAATTTGGAGGAGCCGTCCGCGCGGAACGAAGCTGTGAGGTAATACTTGTACTTGTAATTGTAGTTGACGCGGAACAGGGCGGACATCAGAATCCAGTCGTACTCGTAGGGTGTCACCGTCTGGTAATCGCCCGTATGAAGCCCGTTCACACCGAGCGACTCGGTCGTCATATTGTTCGACGCGACACCCTGATAGGACTGATTCTGCCCCTGAAGCGTAAAACCGCCGAGCAACTGGAGGTGGTGGGCATTGCGGACGTGCTTGTCCCAGGTCAGCGTGTTTTCGTTGAGCCACGAAGTCGTATTGGTGTAATAGACACCTCCGTTGATGCCTTTGCCCGCCCGGGAACCGGAGTATCCGGTCGCGGTCTGCGAACCGTTGAACTCCTCGCGCTTACGGTTGTTGATCGTATATCCGCCGGAAATCTTGAGCTTGAGTCCGCGGATGATTTCGTAGTTGAAAGCCCCGTTGGCAGCCAGATAATCCAGCATATTCTTCCGATACTCGTTCCGGACGGTCTTCGCCGGATTGAACCGGTAGTCCGAACTGTCGTCCAGGTTTTCATCCATATATTCGTCGAGCATCGAACCGCCGTCCTTCATCAGATAGAGCGGCTTGATCGGGCGATACCCCAACAGCGAGTAGATAAACCAGCTCGAAGCGGTCTGCTGCGAAGAGGGGCTGGTCGGATTCATGCCATTGGTCACCGACCTCGAATAATTGACATTCAGGTCAATACGAATCTTCTTGCCTATGTTCTGCGAGAAATTGACCTTGCCCTGGTAACGCTGGAAATTGGAGTTGACGATGATGCCGTCCTGATCCAACGCCGAGAGACTGACGTTGTAGCGGTTTCCGGCGGTCTTGCTGCCGCCCGAAATCGAAACGTTGTACTGCTGCATAAGCGCTGTCCGGTAGACGTTGTCCTGCCAGTCCACCCCTTTCACACGAGCATAATCTTCCACCGTATAGGGATGCGAAGGATCGTCGGGATTCCGGCTGTACGGATTCGAGGTCGAGCCGAGTACATCGAGGTAGTCGAACATGTAACCCGCGAATTCGTAAGCATCCATCATCTCGGGTTTGTTGAGAATCTTGCTGGCGGTCCAATTGGCGGAGAAATTGATCTTCGCCCGGCCCTCCACGCCCTGCTTGGTCGTGATGACGATGACGCCGTTGGCGCCGCGGGCGCCGTAAATAGCCGTCGCCGAAGCATCCTTCAGCACGTCGATGGACTCGATGTCGGCAGGATTCAGCGCCACGGCCATCGAACTCTCGGTCGGGAAACCGTCGATGACATAAAGCGGAGCGTTGCTCTGCGTCAGAGAGTTGTTACCGCGAATGGTGATATTCGCCTCGGCGCCGATCTGTCCGTCGGGGCTGGTGACCACCACGCCGGCGATTTTGCCCGCAATGGCCCGGTCGAAATTCGAGTTGGTGGTTTTCAACAACTCGTCCATCTCGACCTTGCTGACCGACCCGGTAAGGTCCCGCCGCGCCACCGATCCGTAGCCCACGCTCACGACCTCGACGGCATCGAGTGTCAGTTTGTCCTCCTCAAGCACCACATCCACCTTCGTCTTCCCCGCCACCTTCACCGACTCGGTCCGATAGCCGAGGTAGGAGAAGACCAGCGTAGCGTTCCCGGGAACGGATATGCGGTAAACGCCTTTGGCGTCCGTCGCAGTACCGTTGGAGGTCTTTCCGTCCTGATAGACCGTCGCCCCGACGACGGGCGCCCCGGAAGTATCCGTGACCTTTCCGGTCACGGCGACATGCTGGGCCCGGAGAAGCAGCGGACAGCATATCATCAATAGCGAAAAAACGCTTATCAGTCTTTTCATAATTTCTATTTTTTGCATTTACTACCTTTGAGCGCCATAAGAGGCATAGTCCGCATTCGGAACGAAAATGCCCTCTGCCGTGTCGAATCTGCCCCCGTCGAAGGGATCGGCCGGACAATTCACAATCTGCACGTAACCGTCGAGATCGAGCGTATTGGGATTGGCGGCCTTCCAGCAGACGGCGGCCGAGCCGTTGACATAACCGAGATTGTCGCAGACTGCCCCCGTCACGGGCGCACCGTTGAGTTCGGTCGTCTCCGAATAACGGAGAACCGGCGTATAGCTCGTGATCGCCGCATGGAAAATGTTGTTTCGGAGCACATAATTTCCCACGCTCTTCACATAGCAAACCGGCGTTCCCTTGCAGTTGATCCAGGTATTGTTTTCGATCTCCAGGTTCGTAACCGGACTTCCGATGGCAAAGTCAGCGGCGGATGCACTGTTCACGCCGTTGATCAGGCGCGCCGCATTCGTCGTGGAACCGCTCCAGACCACATTGTTCCGGAAAATGAAACTCCCGAACGAATTGTGTTTCCGGTACTGGAAGAAGTAACCGAACCTCGTGTCGGTGCCGACACAAATATCGCAGTCGACGAACGAAACGTTCTCGAGACGGATTCCCGTACTTTCCGACCGGGTATCGGTGGTAAACGAAAGCCCCTGCAATCCGGTCAGGTCCAACCGGCAATTCTCGAACGCCACCGTATTCATCGTGCCGCCGCTCTCGTTGTTCGGGAAGAAGAGAATCTGCCCCTGGCCGCTGTCCGTAGCCAGTTTGAAATGCAGGTTGCAGAGCACGAAATTCCCGCCCCGGGCCGGATCGAAATCAATCCGGGTCACCGTTCCGACAAAAGCGAACTCTCCCCGCTTCGACGGGTTATCCCCGACAACGATCAGGTTCCCCCGCTTGCCGGCGCCGCTGCCATACGCGGCCGTCACGCCGTCGGGCACGAAGTAAACGCCATCCGTCTTGATGGTTTTCGTCTCCTCGGTCAGCAGCACGGCTTCCCCGAAAAGGGATTTGCTGATCGCCAGCCCGCCGACCGTCAGCACTTCGCCGGCATTATACGCCTCGTAATAACTCGTATAGACGGGTTCTGCCGTGCGGATAGTACAGGTCGCCAATTCGGTCCCGGCGGTCTCCTCATGGTAAGGCAACACATAGAGGGTATATTCGGTCCGTGCCTCCAATCCCTGAAAGCGCAAGGCGGTTTCCTCGGAAGGAGTTCCCTGTTCGGCGACCTCCTCCAGCGTGAGAGCGCCCTCCGAGGTCTTGCGGAACACGTATTTATAGGAGGTCGCATCCGACAGCGTCACGGTGTAGCCGATCTCGGAAGTCGTGACCTCGCCTTCCTCGTAGATCGAAGCCCGGGGATCGTGAGTGCCGGAAGCCCCTTCGAGCGAAACCTTCACTTTGGTGATCGTCGCATAGTCGTCGAACGTGCAATACGCCAATACGGCCACGTCCGTGCGCGTGTCGGCGACCGCGCCCCGCGTCCTGCCGTCCTGCGCAGGTGCGGTTATGGCGATTTCAGAGGAGGAGAGACGCACGGTCCACCCTTCGGGTCTGGTGACCACCGTCGCGCCGACGCCTTTTTTCACAATCGGATAGATCTTTGTCTCGCCGGCTTTGAATAGCTGTTCCCCGGAGGCGTCGGAGATCGAAAAGAGAAAATTATCGACGACAGGAATGTTCAGAACGGTTTTGTCGTCGTCCCGAAGCTCCACTACGAACGTTTCCCCGGCTTCATCGTAATAGGCAGAGGAGAAAAACGGATTGCCCACGCTGGACTCCGCCGTCGCCTTCACCTTGTTGTTCTGCGCATCGAGCACGTTCACCGGGCCGCCGCCGCAATCGATCGTCCAATACCCCTCGGCGTCGACGCCGTAGACGGGGGTCACGCCGTCGAGTCCGACGGCCTTCACCTTTTCACCGTCGCGGAAAATGGGTCTGAAACCCTCTCCGTCCCGGTAATCGACCATCCAATACCCCTCGGCATCGATGGAGAGGATCGGTGTGACCCCCTCGCCGTCGGCCCCGTTTTTCAGCGTGATGATCCGGCCGTTGCTCATCAGCAGTTCGTAACCGACGGCCGTCTCGGTCACGGTATTGATGGTCGAAGAAGTTGCAAGAAGCTGCAGTGTCTCGATATTCCCGTTAAAAATATCCACCTGCTTTTCGAGTGCCGTCACCCTCGATTTGAGGTCGTCGACATCGGACCGGAGTCCGTCGATGTCCGCACACGCCACCAGCCCCGCCAGAGCCGCGGCGAACAGGATCGTTGAAAAGATTCGTTTCATCTTTGCATAATTTCTGATTCATACATTTTACCGCCGGGCGCCGTAAGAGGCGTAGGCCGCACCCGGAACGAAAACACCCGTCGCCGTATCGAACCGACCTCCGCCGAAAGGATTCTCCTTGGTCATGGAGAATTCTCTGGAACCCGGAAACAGAAAACTGTTGTTGACGGCCTTCCAATAGGGAGTACCCGTCCCGTTCGTATTGTAACCCAGATTGTCGGCGATTTCACCGGATGACGGCACGCATCCCGCCTCGTAGGTGATGAAAGGCGTGTGCTGCGTGATTGTACCGTAGAAAAGATTGTTCCGGATGACCAGACGGCCGACGTTCTTCACGATGTTGATGACCGACGGCTTGCAATTGATCCACGTATTGCGTTCGAATTCGAGGCTTCCAACCGGCGCGGCGACGGCATATTGAGCCTCGCTCTGCCCCATCGAAAGGTTGAAAATACGCGTTGCATTGGCGGCATTGCCGCTCCAGATGACGTTGTTCCGGAAGACGGCGCTGCCGATCGAGCCATGCTCGCGGTACTGGAAGAAGTAACCGAACCGGGTCGAAGGGCCGACGTTTATGTCGCAATCGACGAACGATACGTTTTCAATGCCGATCGGCGTATCGGCCGTCCTGGACGCTGTAAACGAGAACCCCTGGAAACCCGTCAGATCCAGGTCGCAGTCCTCCATCGCCACGGTCTGCATCATGCCGCCGGCCGTACTGTTCGGATAAAACAGTATCTGTCCTTCGCCGTTCGCGGTGGAGAGCCCAAAATGCAAGTTGAACAGGACGAAATGCCCCCGGTTGGTGGGATTGAAGGTTATCCGGGTAGTCGTGATCGTGAATTCGCCCCGTCCCGATGGATTGTCTCCGATGACGATCAGCGTATTCCGCGTCCCCGAAGCATACGTCGCCGTCACGCCGTCGGGTACGAAGTAAACGCCGTCCGCCGTAATGGTCTTCGTCTCCTCGGTCAGCAGCGTGGCTTCCCCGAAAACGGCTTTGCTGACGACCAGTCCGCCAATCTCCAGTTCCGCACCGCTCTCGTAAGCCGCGTAATAGCTGGCATAATCCGGATTCGCCGTGGTTGCGGAGGCAGTCACCAGTTCCGGAGCATGAATATCCCCGTTGCAGGCGATGAGATAGAGCGTATAGCCGGTCCTCGGATCGAGTTCCTCCAAAAGCAAGCGGGATTCGGAAGACTCGATACCGCTCTCCTTCACTTCATCGTAAGCGGGAACGGCTTCGCGGTTCTTCCGGAGAATGTACTTATACGAAGTCGCCTCTTCGAGCGTCACGAGAAACCCGAGGGTTGTGGCGGTCGGAACCCCGTCGGGAGTTACCGCAGCCCGGGGATCAAGGTCGATTTCGGCATCGGAAAGCGATACGCGAACCTTCGAGACGCTGATGTATCTGCCCGAGGCGGACTGCGCCACGATCACCACATCGGTGTCCGAATCGGCAATCGGGGTCGAGCGGGTCCGAATCGGAGCCGTGACGGAGAAGGAACCCTCTTCGAGCACGGCCGACCATCCGAGAGGCGTTTGCACTATAGCGTCGCCCACGCCTTTGCTCCGCACCGGAAAGACTTTCGTCTGCCCGTAATCGAAAAGCTGAAGTCCGTCGGCGTTCGAGAGCGCCAGCAGGAAATCGGGAACGACGGGCAGCGAGATTTTGCGGCCGTCGGCCCGGAGAGTCACCGTCAGCGTCCCAGCCGCCTTATCATAAACGACCTCCTCGAAAAGCGGGTCGAGGGTCTCCTCGGAGGAGGTCGCCAGAACCTTGCCGCCCTTGGAATCCAGGACATGTACCGGGCCGTCGCCGTAATCCATCATCCAATAGCCCTCCGGGTCCACGCTGAACACGGGGGTTACGGCATCCTTCCCGGTCGAACAGAATTTGCGGCCGTTATCGGTCAGGTAGACCGCACCCTTGCCGTCACGGTAGTCGACCATCCAGAACCCGTCGTCGTCGACGGTAATCAGCGGGACGTTCCCCACACCGGCCTCCCCGACCGTGAGCGTCAGTTCGGTCCCGTCCGAGAGAACGACGGTATAGACATTGTCCTCGAACGTCACGCTGTTGACCGTAGTAGCGCGGGTAAGCGCGCCGATAGCCTCGACGCTCTCGTTCAAGCTCTTCATCCGGGCTTCGAGGGCTTCGATTCGTCCGTCGAGGTCCGAAAGATCATTTTCGAGATCTCCCAGATCGGAACACGACGAGACACCGAGTCCCAGAAACGCCAGCGCACATAGAATGGTAGCAGTTTTTTTCATATGATAAGCTTTAAGGTTATTTTCGGATCGCTTCGTTTTCGACACCGGCAACGACACCCTTACCCCGGACAACGCTGATCCGGACTTCGCTCGCCTTGGTCGGTTCGAACACACACTCTTGCACGCCCCGTCCCGCGGCTTTCCCCGAGAAAACGGGCAGGAACTGCCCTCCGCCGTCGGAAATAAGTATTTCGAACGCGCAGTCGGTTCCCCGGCTCCAGCGGATGGTCAGTCCGCCGATGTCCAGGTCGTCCCGCACCGGAAGGGTTACCTCCCCGCCCCGGGCGACAGTCGCCGGGAAACGGATTTCCGCCGCTGCGGATGGCTCCGCCGCTGCGCCTGCGCCGTCCACGACCCGGATACGGCCGGCAAGGCGGATGTCCGTCGAAGAGGCGCCGACCAGAATGTCGAATTCACCCGGCTCCACGACCCTTTGCATCGCGGCATCGAGCAGCGAAAGGTCCTTCGGCGTGAGGGTCATCCTCACCCGTTTCTTCTCGCCCGGCTCCAAGCCGATGCGCTCGAAGCCCTTGAGCGTTTTTTCATAGGTCGTGATCGAACTGATACAGTCGCGCACGTAGAGCTGCACCACTTCGTCGCCCCGCCGGGAGCCTGTATTGGTAATGTCGAACGCCACCTCGAACGACTCGTCGGGCCGGATTTCCCGGTCCGAAAGTTCGAGATTCGAATAGGCGAAAGTCGTATAACTCAACCCGAAACCGAAATCGTAGAGTGCCCCGTTGATGCGCGACTGATTGCCGTCCAAGCCTGGTTTCCGAGGCCCGTCGACCTGGGAATTGGGCTTCGCAGGGAAATTGAAAGGTATCTGCCCCACGGTCTTGGGAAAGGTCACCGTAAGCTTGCCGCCCGGATTATACTCCCCGAGCAGCGCCTCGGCGATCGCAGTACCACCGTGCGACCCGGGATACCACGCTTCGAGAATCGCGTCGGCATGAGCCGCCGCCCAGTTGATCGAGAGCGGACGTCCGTTGATCAGCACGACGATCATCGGCTTGCCGACCTTATGCACCTCCCGCAGCAAAAGTTCCTGGCGCCCCGGCAGGTCGAGGCTCGTGCGGCTTTTGTTCTCCCCGCAGGTCCGCGGGCCGCCGCCCACCACCACAACCGCCACATCACTCGCCCGTGCCGCTTCGACCGCCCTGCGGATCATCGCAAGTTCCTCTTCCGCCGGTTCCGTGGGCAGAATCTCCGAAAGCGGCCAATCGGCATCGACCAGTTCGCAGCCTTTCTCATAAACGACGCGAACCTTGTTTCCGAGGGCCTTCGACAACCCCTCGTAAACCGATACGGCCTCCGTGGCGAGCGGTCCGTAATGGGTATGCACGAATGCAGTTTCGTCGGCGTTCGGACCGATTACGGCCACCTGTCTCAACCGCGAAGCGTCGAGCGGAAGGGTGTTGCCCGCATTTTTGAGCAGCACGAGGGACTCACGGGAAGCACGAAGCGCAACAGCGTTGTTCTCCGGCCCGTCCACTTCCCGGTCCGCAGCCTCGTAATCCGTCTGATAAGGGTTATCAAAAAGCCCCACGAGGAATTTGACCCGGAGAATGTCCCGCACCCGTTCGTCGATGACACGCATCGGAATGCGTCCCTCACGAACCAGTTCCCGCAGCGGCAGCACATAACTGTCCGGGGAGCGGAACGTGCAGCGCACATTCAGGCCTGCCATAACGCTTTGATAAACGGACTCTTTCATATCCGGCGAAACACGGTGTTTGGTATGGAGATATTCGACCGCATCGCTGTCGGAAACCACATAACCCCTGAATCCGAAATCCTTGCGGAGCCGTTCGCCGAGCCAGTAGCCGCTGCTCTGGATCGGATAGCCGTCGTAATCGTTGTAGGCACTCATCACTCCGAGCAGGCCGCCCCGGGCAATAACCTCGCGCCACGGATAGACGTGGATATTCTCCACCTCGTGCGGCGGCATCTGGGGATCGACGCGCGACATGCCCTCCCGGGCGCCCTTGTTGTTGGAATAGGCGATGTAATGCTTCGAAGTAGCGGCAACCTGGTAATCCTGCTGAAGCCCGAGCACCATTTGCACGCCGAGTTCGGCCACCAGATACGGATCCTCGCCGTAGACCTCCTCATAACGGCCCCAGCGCTGGTCCCGCCCCACATCGAGAATGGGCGCATAGATATTGGTGTAACCGAGCAGGCGTCCCTCGCGTCCCGTGATATACCCCACGCGGCGGATCAGCTCACGGTTCCAGGTATGCCCCAGCCCGAGCTGGGTCGGGAAATTGGTCGCCCGATAAGCCTCGACACCGCGAATGCCTTCGTTGGTGAGATCCGCCGGAATGCCCAGCCGGGTCTCTTCGACAAAAAAGCGCTGCACCTCGTTGAGTGCCCAGGCATGCTTGGATGCCGGCCATAAATAGGGGCTTTCGTAGACGGGAACGCCCCATCCGCGAAATCCGTTGAGGTGTTCGTCGATCGCACCTATTCCGTCTTTCCAGAGCTTGGTTTTCCATTCGGGCGTAGGCAGATCATCCTGAAGCACGCGCAAATAGCCATAGAGGGTTACCATCTGGCAGGTCTTTTCATCGAGCGTCATCTGTGCAAGCAGATTCTCGATGCGATCTTCCACGTCTGCCGAGGGATCTTCGTAGACATCCATCCTGCCGTTCTTGTTAAAGTCTATGTAGGTTTCGGCAGGAACCTTCTGCGCGGAAGCAGTCGCACAGAAACAAATCGTAAATAGGTTGACGGTCAGTAGTAGGTAAAGTTTTATCATAGGTTGGGTTTTGGTTTTTCAGAAGATGGAAAACTGGCCGGAAAACCGCCTTATCGGAGGGCCTGAAATCAGAACAAAATGTGTTCGTACACGAAATAAACGCCAAAATGAGCGCACTGCGGCAACAAAGGATCTCCGTACGCCGGATCCGGCTACGGGCAAAATCATACTTCGGAAAACAAAAGAAACGCAACCCTGAGACAAGCGATCCTTTTCCCGGAGCGATTCGGAAGATTCGGTTACACAGAAATTACCATGCGTGTATAACCGATTTTTTCCATCCTCCCCAGAGAACAGGAAGATGTCTTCACGAAATACCGGTCGGAATGAATATTCAGATCGAATGTAAGGCGTATCGGAAAGCCGCGTTAACGGGGGGGGGAAATTGCGGTTCCGGAAATCCGAATGAAACACCCTAGCGAAGCGATAAAGAAAATCGAACACAGGCGCCATATCAAACTCCTGTCGAAATCAACAGAAGAAAAAACAATTATATTACAGATATTCAAAATCATAAACCCTCCAATCCCCTGCTTCTTCACAGCTTTTCAGCCAACTGTGTTCGTACACACCTTGCAAATGTAACCATTTTTTTTGAAAAGCAAAATAATTTGTGATAAATTTGCAGCGGATGAATCCTGAAAGACAGATACAGATGGTACGGCAGAAGATAAAAATCAAAGATATTGCAAAGATGGCCGGCGTCTCCGCCGGGACCGTCGACCGAATCCTGCACAACCGGGGCAACGTCTCCCGGACGAGCCGGGAATCCGTGGAGCGGGTACTGGCCGAAGTAAACTACAAGTTCAACCTCCACATCTCGGCCATCTCCTGCCGAAAGACTTTCAGGATCACTGTCACCACCCCCGTCGCCAGTCCCGGAGAGTACTGGAGTTCCATCCAGTCGGGTATCGAGCACGCCATCGAAGAGTATTCGGACATCAATATCTCCTGCAACTACGCCTACTACAACCAGTACGACATATATTCCTGCAAATCCGCATTCAACAGCATCTCCGACCAAGAACCCGACGCCGTTATCATCGGCCCGACCTTCGTCCAGGAAACCCAGGAACTGTGCAACAGGCTTGATGCAGCGAACATTCCCTATATCTTCGTCGATTCCGTAATTCCGGACACCCGTCCTATCGCAACTTTCACGACCGACCACTACACCTGCGGCTTCCTCCTGGGAAAACTCCTGCACTCGATGTCGGCCAAAGAGGGTTCCGTCGCCATTCTCGGGGCACAGCGCACCGGCAACGAACGGGCGAGCACATCGCTCGAAAGACGCCGCGGATTCAAGGACTACATGGCCAGGTCAGGTCTTACCGATCGGATCCGGGAAGCATCGTTTTCGGTGCTCAATCCGGAAGAGAACGAAAAGAGCATCGTGGAATTCATCCGGGCTAACAGGGACATCCGGGGCATCGCCGTGATGAACTCCCGGGGATACATCATCGCAGACATTCTCCGAAAAAAGGGAATCGACGATATTATCATCATCTCCTTCGACCTGACGTCCAACAACATAAGATGTATCAAAAACGGATCGATAACGGCACTTCTCTGCCAGAGGCCTGAATTACAAGGGTTCAACGCCATCAAAGAGATGATGCAGCATCTGATTTACAAACAGGAAGGCAAGGGCAATCATTATACGATGCCCATCGACATAGTAATGCAGGAAAATCTACCCTATTACAAATAAAGCATTACAGATACCGGAATACGGCTCATCGATACGTTGCAGATGCACGTCAGAGAGTCCTCCGTTTGCGCGACCGCGACAAAAGGCCCGACGGTATATAAAAAAGGAGCGGGTAAATCCGCTCCTTTTTCCATTCGAAGATCCGGAAGGATCATTCGTCTATAAAGTCGATATTCACCTCGCGCTGGAACACCTCCTGCAATGAAATGTAGGTCTCGGTCGTGGCGAGTCCCTGGATGCGCAGGATGCTGTTGAAGATCGTGCGCATGAGATGTTCGTTGTCCACGCAGTAGAGTTTCACGAGGATGTTGCCTTTACCCGTGATGAAGTGGCACTCCACGATTTCGGGGACCTTCTTCAGTTCCTCGACCGTCTTGGTCAGCAGCTGCGGGTCCTTGAGCGTGATGCTGATGTGGGCGCAGACGTCGAAGCCCATCATCTTGGGGTCGACGATCAGACGGCTCCCGAGAATCACGCCCGACTCGTCGAGTTTACGGATGCGCTGGTGGATGGCGGCGCCGGAGATGCCGCATTCGCGGGCGATCTCCAGAAAAGGCATACGTGCGTTCTTGATGAGGTATTTGAGGATCTTGCGGTCGATCGCGTCCAATGCGGTTTTAGCCATAGCGGTAGGGTTATTTGATTACGTTCAGTTCTTTGCCGACCTTCGTGAAGGCGGCGATACAGCGGTCGAGCTGCCCGGTGGTGTGGCCCGCGGAGACCTGCACACGGATACGCGCCTGGCCCTTGGGGACCACGGGGTAGTAGAATCCCGTGACGAAAACACCCTCGTCCTGCAATTTCGCAGCGAATTCCTGCGACAGCTTGGCGTCGTAGAGCATCACGGCGCAGATGGCCGACTGGGTGGGTTTGATGTCGAAACCCGCCGCCATCATTCCGGCACGGAAATGTTCGACGTTGGCCACCAGCCGGTCGTGCAGTTCGTGGCTCTCCGTGAGCATCTTAAAGGTCTCGATCCCGGCACCGACCACGGCAGGGGGCAGCGAGTTGGAGAAGAGGTAGGGACGCGAACGCTGGCGCAGCATGTCGATGATCTCCCTGCGGCCGGTGGTGAATCCGCCCACGGCGCCTCCGAAGGCCTTGCCGAGCGTACCCGTGAGGATATCCACCTGCCCGCGCAGATCGTAGAGTTCGGTGATGCCGCGGCCCGTTTTGCCCAGCACACCCGCCGAATGGCACTCGTCGACCATCACCAGCGCATCGTACTTTTCCGCCAGGGCGCAGATCTTGTCGAGCGGTGCGGCGTTGCCGTCCATCGAGAATACGCCGTCGGTAACGACGATGCGGAACCGCTGGGCCTGCGCCTTCTTCAGGCACTCTTCCAGTTCGCCCATGTCGGCATTGGCGTAGCGGTAACGCACGGCCTTGCACAGACGCACGCCGTCGATGATCGAAGCGTGGTTCAGCGAGTCGGAGATGATGGCGTCCTCCTCCGTAAAGAGCGGTTCGAACACGCCGCCGTTGGCGTCGAAGCAGGCGGCGTAGAGAATCGTGTCCTCCGTGCCGAAATAGTCGGCTATTACCTTTTCCAACTCCTTGTGGATGTCCTGGCAGCCGCAGATGAAGCGCACGGACGACATACCGTAACCGCGGTTGTCCATGGCGCGTTTGGCGGCTTCGATCAGCCGCGGGTTGTCCGATAGTCCGAGGTAATTGTTGGCACAGAAGTTAAGTACCTTCCGACCTGCAACCTCGATTTCGGCCCGTTGGGGCGAAGCGATGATCCTTTCCCGTTTGTAAAGCCCTGCGGCCTCGATTTCGGCGAGTTCATGCTGCAGGTACTCCTTGATTTTCCCGTACATATCCGTTAATTTTTTGATGAAATTCCGAGCGCAAAGTGTCGATCTGTTACAAATGTACGATAAATTTCCGAAAACCGACACTTTCCGAACGCTTTTTTCTCGCGCCGGGTTACAATTTGTTATTCGACCCGTTTCCAACGCTTCCGCATGTTTTTTTCAGCGGCGTTTTTTTGCCGCCGCATAATTTTTTAATACCTTTGTTGCTCAAATAACAACCAGCTACCTATGAAAAAATCGTGTGTATTGGTCAGCGGCGGTGCAGGCTACATCGGCTCGCACACCTCCGTGGAACTCATCAACGCCGGCTACGACGTGGTGATCGTCGACAACCTTTCGAACAGCGACCTCAACGCCGTCGAAGGCGTGCGCAAGATCACGGGCGTGGACATTCCCTTCGTCGAGGTCGACTGCTGCGACCGGGCTGCTTTCCGCAAGGTCTTCGAACAGTACGAGTTCGACTCGGTGATCCACTTCGCGGCGTCGAAGGCCGTGGGCGAGTCGGTTCAGAAGCCGCTCGAATACTACGGCAACAACCTCACCTCGTTCATGAACGTCATCGGCCTGATGCGTGAATTCGGCCGCCGGAACATCGTCTTCTCGTCGTCGTGCACCGTTTACGGCGAACCGGAGAAGCAGCCCGTGACGGAACAGACGCCCCGCAAGCCGGCCACCTCGCCCTACGGCAACACCAAGCAGATGTGCGAGGACATCCTGCGCGACTCGCTCGCCGCCTACCCCGGCATGAAAGGCATCGCGCTGCGCTACTTCAACCCCATCGGCGCACACCCCTCGGCCCTGATCGGCGAACTGCCGCGCGGCGTGCCGCAGAACCTCGTGCCCTTCATCACGCAGACCGCCGCCGGACTGCGCGAGTGCCTCTCGGTCTTCGGCGACGACTATCCGACGCCCGACGGGTCGTGCATCCGCGACTACATCGACGTCGTGGACCTCGCGAAAGCCCACGTGGCCGCAATCAACCGCATGGCCGGCGACAAGAACAAGCAGGCCTACGAGATTTTCAATGTCGGCACGGGCCGCGGCGTCTCGGTACTGGAACTGGTGCATAAATTCGAGGAGGTCAACGACTTGAAACTCTGCTACAAGATCGCGCCGCGCCGTGCGGGCGACATCATCGCCATCTGGGCCGACCCGACCCTGGCGAACACCGAACTGGGCTGGACGGCCGAGCGCACGCTCGACGAGACGCTCCGCGCCGCCTGGAAATGGGAGAAACACATCCGCGGGATCGAATAACCTGCCGCAAAAGCATATCCCCAAGAGGCGGAACGACGGTTCCGCCTCTTGTTTTTCCGGCAAAGGACGATTTTTCGGCCGCTGATTTTTCATTTCCGATTATTTACACTAACTTTGCGCTCCCAAAGCAGGCGGAAATGGGATGCGGTCCGCAGAGGCCGCATTGAGAACCGCCGAAGGTAACACATTAAAAAACAAACTTTTCATTATGAAAACCATTTCAGTCAAGGCCGTAAAACGCGCCGATTTCGGCAAGAAGGCCGCCAAGGCGGTCCGCCGCGAGGGCATGGTCCCCTGCGTACTGTGCGGCAACGGCGAGACCGAGACCTTCTCGGTAGACCCCCGCGAGATCAAACCCCTGATCTACACCCCCAACTCCTACATCGTAGAGTTCGACATCGAGGGCAAGAAAGAGCAGGCCGTGCTGCGTGAGGCACAGTTCCACCCCGTACGCGAGGAAATCCTCCACCTGGATTTCTACCGCATCGCCGAAGGCAAACCCGTTTCGATCGCCATTCCGGTACGCCTGACCGGCAACGCCGAGGGCGTGAAGGTCGGCGGTAAGCTGACTCTGTCGGCCCGCAAGCTGGTCGTCAGCGCACTGGTCGAGAACCTTCCCGACGAAATCGTCGTGGACGTTACGGAACTGGGCGTAGGCAAGACCATCTTCGTCGGCGACCTCGATATCGAGAACCTGAAGTTCATCACCCCCGCTACGACCGCCGTCTGCGCCGTTCGCGTAACCCGTGCGTCGCGCGGAGCTGCCGAGGCTGCGAAATAAGCCGGGAATATGAAATACCTCATTGTTGGGCTGGGGAACATCGGCGCCGAGTACGCCGGAACCCGTCACAACATCGGTTTCAACGTGTTGGACGCCCTTGCAGAGGCGTCCAACACTGCTTTTACGACGGCCCGTTACGGCGACATCGCCGAAGCGAAATACAAGGGACGGACACTGGTGTTGCTGAAACCCTCGACCTACATGAACCTCTCGGGCAAGGCCGTCCGCTACTGGATGGATGCCGGGAAGATTCCGCCGGAGAACCTGCTGGTCATTTCGGACGACATCGCGCTGCCGTTCGGCACGTTGCGCCTGCGCCCGAAAGGGAGCGCCGGGGGTCACAACGGACTGAAGAACATCTCCGAACTGCTCGGAACGGAGGAGTATGCCCGGATGCGCTTCGGCGTAGGCGGCGATTTTCCGAAGGGACATCAGGTAGACTACGTGCTGGGCGAATGGACCGACGAGGAACGGAAGGCCCTTCCCGAGCGGCTGAAAGTCTTTGTCGATGCCATCCGGTCGTTCGCGACCGTGGGAACACAGTTGACCATGACCAATTTCAACAAGAAATAGGAAACGCGGCTTTCGGGCCGCTTTTTTTGCATTTCCGTTTTTTTTCTTTACCTTTGGGTAAAGTTATGACTTTATTGCGTTCTTGACATAGTACGTTGTATCGAAATCTGAAATTTTGGCGAATTTTATGTAATCACAGGTACAGCACCCCCGGAAGGGTGTGTGCTGTTTCTTGGTGATTACAGGGCCCGCCAAAAGCCTCAGATTTCAGGATTCGGCACCGCCCTTTCGTTTTGCGCGGACCTGCCGGATTCCGCTGAAAAAAGAACCCGGCAGGATGCCTTCTTTTTCCCTTCCGAATTCTTCAGGAAAAAGACAGGGTTGCGCTCCTGCCGGGTCTCTGTTTTTATTCCTCCTCCTCGTAGTAAATCTCATCCATCAGCCCGTCCAGCTCGCGGCGCTCCTTCTTGGTGGGACGGCCCGTACCGCGGTCGCGGACGATGAAGATCGTCTCGCGCGGGACGTTGAGTTTGTCCAGCTCCTCCTGCGGAGTAACGTTGAGACAGTAAAGAGGCACGTTTTTCGCCGGCTGACGGCTCGACACCAGGTCGAGCACCTTGTAGGAATAGGTCACCTGCATTTTGCGCACGGCGATCACATCGCCGATTTTCACCTCGCGCGAAGGCTTGGCATAAGCGCCGTTCACCGTCACCTTGTTCGTACGCACGGCATCAGCGGCATCGCTGCGGGTCTTGAACACCCGCACCGCCCAAAGGTATTTATCCAATCGAATGTCTTCCATATCACTTGATGTTTTCCGCTATTTTTTCCTGCAGGCTTCCCTTGCCGTAACCCTGCCATACATCCTGAATCCGACCGTCGGGCGCGATCAGCACGAAATGCGGAATCCCCTTTACCCCATAACGACTCCCAAGTCCGGTATCTCCGTCTACAAGTTCGTTCCATTGGTTTCCGGCCAACTGCTTTTCGGCAATAAACTCCTTCCACTCCGGCTCGGGATCGAGGCTGATATTCACAACTGCAACCCGATCTTTGCAGCGTTCCGCAATCTCTTTCAATTCGGGAATCGCCTCCAGACACGCCCCACAGCCTTTGCTCCCGAACTCAAGCAGGATGTATTTCCCCAAAAATTCCGCCAAATGATGCACGTCACCGTCGATGTCATAAAGATCGCCGTCCGCCATCCGGTCCCCGACGCCGACCGTCGCCACCGGATTGAGGCAGGCGTCGATCCGCCGGCCCGTCGGAGACTGACGCTGTTCTTCCGTCATCCGGTCGTAAAGCGCGAGCATTTCCGCTTTGTGGGCCGTACCGATTCCGTACAGCAAGAACCGGGCACACTCGGCAAACCTATTCATCCAGACTTCCGTAACGGGGGCCGTCTGCATATGACGCACGGTCTTCTCCGATATTTGTCCGCACAATTCCATATAGCGGGTAAGTTCCTGCGGCTGGAGTATCCCCTGAAACCTGTTCAATTCACGAATCTCGGGTTCGACCAGGGCGCGGTAAATATCCTCGTCCCTCTGCTCCGGAATGTCCGACACGACTTCCCAAAGCCACGCCTGCTCACCCTCACCGCGAATTTCCGTACATTTTCCGGGAGCGGCCCAAATATCGAGCACCCCTCCCTGGTAATCCCCTATATGCAGGCAGACCTGAAGGGCCTTCGGGGAAGAAATCGTATCCCGGAAGGAAAAACGGCCGTCAACGAGCGTATCCACGGCCATTCCCCGTAACATTTGCCCCTGCGGCTCATAAAGACGTACTACCGCGCTGTCGGGCACGTTTTCGATTTTTCCGACAATCCGGAATTCGCCGGCGGGAACGGCGGGAGCGCAGGCCGTTACGGCCACCGCGGCAAAAAGCAGGCAGAGCAGCTGTTTCATCGGGTCCTCTTACTTTTCGTACAACGTTTCGCTTTTCGGCCGGTCGTGCGACTGTTCGTCGTTCTGGCGGCTGACGCTCAGGATCATCCCGAAGGCGATCATCGTGAAGAGCATCGACGAACCGCCGCGGGAGATCAGCGGCAGGGTCTGCCCCGTCTCGGGAATCAGATTCACCGTCACCATGATATGCAGCAGCGCCTGGCAGGTTATCAACAGCGCAAGCCCCAGCACCAGCAGTCCCGGAAAGGCGGTTCCGCACCGCCGGAATATCTCGATCCCCCGGAAAAAGACCCACAGATAAAGCATCAGCAGCAGCACGGCCAGGATAAATCCGTACTCCTCGACGAAAAAGGCGTAGGCATAATCGCTCTCGGGGTGGATCATCTCCACGCGCATCGCGCTCTGCCCGGCTCCTTCGCCCAAGATACCGCCGTTGTAAATGGCGATCATCGAACGCTCCGTGTCGGAGAGGTGTTCGATGGGCTTCTCGGTCTGCGACTTGGTCCAGAGGTGAATCCACGTCGAGACGCGCCCTTCGGCGGTTTCGCTGCGCCCGAGGTTCAGCGTCATGATGACGACGATGGCCGCAACGCCCCATCCCACGAGCTTGACCAGCTCCCCGAAACGCACGCGGCCGATGAGCATCATCACCCACGAAGCCAGACACACCAGCACGGCCGACGAAGTGTGCGCCGGAAAGATCACCATTGCCGAGACGACGACCGGCAGCAGAATGGGGCGCGTACCCTCGCGCCAGATTTTCCGCTGCACGGGCGACGAACGCCACGTCCAGAACTTCCACGTCGGCACGATGCGGATTTTGTCGATCTTCGACTGCCGCCCGGCGAGCTGCTGGGCGAGAAACAGCACCGTGGCGACCTTCAGCGCCTCGGAAGGCTGGAACTGGAAGGGGCCGAGCGGAATCCAGCGGGCCGCGCCGTTGGTCGTCGCTCCGATGAAATAGACGGCGACGGTCAGCGCCACCGAAAGAAAATAGGCCGGCCGGGCCAGAAGATTGTAAATGCGGCAGTTGATCTTCTGCACGGCGACCATGATCAGCAGGCTGACGACCAGCAGCAACAGCTGCTGGCGCAGGAAATGCGCCGTCGTGCGGGCCGTGTGGGCGTCGTAGGCCATCTTGGCCGTCGAGGAGTAGACCACCAACACCGAGATCACCGCCAGCGCGGCGACGATGATCCACAGCACGCGGTCGCCCGTAAAGAGACGGAACCCCGATTTCCCGGCCGTCCCCGTCCCGCAGGCACACTCCTCGCCGAAGGCCGCGTCACCGCTCCCCGAAGTCCGCCTACTGCCGCGCGGCACGGCGTCGCGCGCCGCCTCCGCCGTCGCCCGGTCGTCGTATCTGCTCTCGTCACGCACCATCGTCTATGCTTTTTCTCCGACCCAGTTCTTGAACAGTTGGCCTCGGTTCTCGTAATTCCGGAAAAGGTCGAAACTCGCACAGGCAGGCGACAGCAGCACCGCGTCGCCGGGACGCGCCGCGGTCTTCGCCGCCGTCATGGCCGCTTCGAGCGAATCGGTCGAGACCACCTCCGGAACCACGCCCGTGAACTCCCGGACCAGTTTGGCATTGTCGAGACCCATGCACACCAGCGTGTGCACCTTCGCCCGGGCAAAGGCCTTCAGCGGTTCGTAATCGTTGCCTTTGTCCGTCCCGCCGGCGATCCACACCACGGGACGCGTCATGCTCTCCAGCGCATAATAGACCGAATCGACGTTCGTGGCCTTCGAGTCGTTGATCCACAGCACGCCGTCCTTTTCCGCCACGGGTTCGAGCCGGTGTTCGACGGGCGCGAAGGCGTAGAGCGATTTGCGGATCTTCGCCGGGGCGACGCCCGCCGCAAGGGTCGCGAGGGCCGCGGCCATGGCGTTGTAGGCGTTGTGAAGCCCCTTGATCTGCAACTTTGCGGTGTCGATCTCCACCGACGCCTTCCCGGCCGTTGCGGTGAATTTCCCGTCGCAGAGAAACGCGTCGCCCGCACCGCTCGCCACGGCATTCTTGGCCGCGAAGGGCAGCTGGCGCATCCTCAAATCATACTTCGGAAGCTCGTTCCAGATCACCTCGTCATCGCCCGAATAGACGAACCAGTCGCGCGAAGTCATGTTCTGCGTAATCCGCATTTTCGAATCGGCGTAATTCTGAAAACAGTGGTCGTAGCGGTCGAGATGATCGGGCGTAATGTTCATCAGCACACCGACATGCGCCCGGAAGCGGTACATGCCGTCCAGCTGGAACGAACTCAACTCCAGCACATACCAATCGTAGTCGCCCGTAGCGACCGACCAGGCGAAACTCTCGCCGATATTGCCACCGAGCGCCACGTTCATGCCCGCGTCGCGCATGATCTTGTAGATGAGCGACGTGGTGGTTGTCTTCCCGTTCGACCCGGTGATGCAGATACATTTGGCCTTGCCCATATAGCGGCCCGCGAACTCCATTTCGGAGATCACCGGAATGCCCGCCTCGCGGATCTTGCGCACCATCGGTGCCGTGTCGGGAATGCCGGGGGACTTGACGACCTCCGTGGCCGCGAGAATGCGCTCCTCGGTGTGGCCTCCCTCCTCGTAGGGGACTTCCCACTCGTCCAATTTGGCCTTGTAACGGTCGGCAATGCGCCCCGCATCGGAGAGGAAGACCCCGAACCCCTTCTTTTTGGCGAGGATCGCGGAACCGTAGCCGCTGATCCCACCGCCCAGAACGACGATCTGTTTCATATTATCTTATTTTCAGCGTCACCAGCGTAATGGCCGCCAGCAGCAGCGAGATGATCCAGAAGCGGAGGACGATCTTGGTTTCGAAAATCCCCTTTTTCTGATAATGGTGATGGACCGGAGACATCAGCAGGATGCGCCGTCCTTCGCCGTAGCGGCGTTTGGTGTACTTGAACCAGCTGACCTGCATCATCACCGAAAAGCTCTCCACCAGGAAGACGCCGCACAACAGCGGCAGCAGCAACTCCTTGCGGATGCAGAGCGCGAAAACGGCGATCACGCCGCCGATAGCCAGCGAACCCGTGTCACCCATGAAAATCTGCGCCGGGAAGGAGTTGTACCACAGGAAACCCACCAGCGCCCCGACCAGCGCCGCGGCGAAGACCACCATTTCGCCGCTGTCGGGAATATACATGATATTGAGGTAGTCGGCGTAGACGATGTGGCCCGAAAGATAGGCCAGCACCCCCAGCACGGCGACGATCGGGACCGAAACGCCTGTCGCCAGACCGTCCAGACCGTCGGTGAGGTTGGCGCCGTTCGACACGGCCGTCACCACGAAAATCGCGACCAGCACGTAGAGAATCCATGTGGCAACGGTGTTCCCGCCCGTCAGCCATCCGTAGTCGAACTCGTTGTTCTTGACGAAGGGGATGGTCGTCTGCGTGGTCTTGAGGCTCTCGGAACTGACGACCACGCGGCGCTGAACGGTTTCGAGCACCGTGCCGTCCTCGTTCAGATAGACCGTCTGCACGGGCTGCGTGACCTTCTCGCGCACGACGATGTCGGGCGAGAGCCACATGGTCGTTCCGACGATGATGCCGAGCCCCACCTGTCCCACGATCTTGAAACGGCCCTTCAACCCCTCCTTCCTGTGGCGGAAAACCTTGATGTAGTCGTCCAGTCCGCCGATCAGACCGAGCCAGACGGTCGACACGAGCAGCAACTGGATGTAGACGTTGTCCAGCTTGCCGACGAGCAGCATCGGGACCAGGATGGCGACGAGAATGATCACGCCGCCCATCGTGGGCGTGCCTTTCTTCTGCAGCTGGCCCTGAAGCCCGAGGTCGCGGATGTCCTCGCCGATCTGCTTGCGGCGCAGGAAGTCGATGATCGCACGTCCGAAGATAATGACGATCAGCAGCGACAGAATGATGGCCGCCGCGGCCCGGAAGGAGATGTACTGGAACATTCCCGAGCCGGGAAAGTCATAGACCTCGTCCAGATACCTGAAAAGATGGTAGAGCATGTCTTATAATAGCTTTTTTTATTTGATCAATACATCGAAGGCCCTGCGGACCTCCTCCCGGTCGTCGAAAGGATGCTTCACGTCGCCGACGACCTGATAGGTTTCGTGCCCCTTGCCCGCCACGAGGATGATGTCGCCCGGACGCGAGAGCATCACGGCCGTGCGGATCGCCTCGGCGCGGTCGGCGATGCGCAGGTAGCGCGCTCCGGGTTCCAGCCCCGCAGCCATGTCGTCGAGAATCGCTTCGGGCGACTCGTGGCGCGGGTTGTCGGAGGTGAAAACCGCAGTCGTGGCATATTTCACGGCTATTGCAGCCATCTCGGGACGCTTGGTCCGGTCGCGGTCGCCGCCGCAGCCGCACACCACGATCAGCTGCTGGCCGGGGGCGCGGATCTCTTCGATGGTCTGGATCACGTTCTCCAGCGCATCGGGCGTATGGGCGTAATCGACGATGGCCGTCGTGCCGTTTGCCGCCTGTACCTTCTCGAAACGGCCGCTCACGGCGTGCAGCATGCTCAGCACGCGCAGCACCTCGCCCCGGTCCAATCCCAACAGCACCGCGGTACCGTAGACCGCCAGCAGGTTGTAGGCGTTGAACCGCCCCAGCAACCCCACCCACAGCTCCTGCCCGTCGATGCGCAGCAACATGCCGTCGAGGTGCATCTCGACGATCTTGCAGCGGAAATCGGCCATCGCGCGCAGCGAATAGGTGCTCACCGCCGCCGCGGTGTTCTGCACCATCACGCGCCCGTTCCGGTCATCGGCGTTCGTCAGCGCGAAAGCGCCCTTGGGCAGCCCGTCGAAAAAGAGCTTCTTGGCCCGGATGTACTCGGCGAAGGTCTTGTGGTAGTCGAGGTGGTCGTGTGTGATGTTCGAGAAGATGCCGCCCGCAAAATCGAGTCCCCGTGTGCGTTCCTGCACGATGGCGTGCGACGAGCACTCCATGAAGCAGTATTCGCACCCGGCGTCGGCCATCTCACGCATTAGGACGTTCAGGCGGACAGGATCGGGCGTGGTGTGGGTCGCTTCGACCTCGCGGCCGTCGATCTTGTAGACCACCGTCGAGATCAGCCCGGCCTTGTAACCCATCGCCCGCACGAGATCGTACAACAGTGTCACAGTTGTGGTCTTGCCGTTGGTCCCGGTGATGCCCACGAGTTTCAGTTCGCGGCTCGGAAAGCCGTAAAACGCCGCGGCCATATCGGCCATGGCTCCCGCCGAGTCCCCGACGAGAACATACGCGACGCCCTCCGCCGCATCCGCCGGCATCCGCTCGCAGACGACTGCCGCCGCGCCTTTTTCAACCGCCATGGGGATGTAGTCGTGGCCGTCGCTCTGCGTCCCCGGCACGGCGAAGAAACAGTCGCCCGGTTTCACGGCGCGCGAATCGTAGACCAGCCCGCCAATGGCGGCGGCGGTATCGCCGCGCACCTCCCGGACGGGGGTGTTTTTCAGAATATCGGTTAATTTTTTCATCCTATTTCAACGTTATGACGACCGCCGTGCCCGGTGCTATGCGCGCTCCGGCGGCAATACTTTGCTGCGTTACGGCCCCCCGCCCCGAGAAGCGGACCTTCAGTCCGCGGCTTTCGAGCACGAAAAGGGCGTCTTTAAGCCCCATGCCGCGCACGTCGGGCATCACGCCCCGGTCGCCGGGCAGGCTCGCGATGACGACGTTCGAGAGGCTGTCCACCGCCACGCGCCCCCAGCCCGTGCGGCTTTCGAACGAAACGCGGGGCGACAACTTGTCGGCCACTCGGCGGATCTGCGCGATATCGCCGCCCTTCATCCGGTCGGGATAGCGGCGCGGGCCGCCGTCGTCGACACGGCCGTACCAGTCGCGGCCGCGGTTGAAGATGTAATCGACCATGCGCTTCACGACGGGACCCGCCAGCGGTCCCCCGTAGTAGGCTTTCCCGGCCTGCGCACGGGTTTCGATGGTCGTGAGCACCGTATAGCGGGGCGCGTCGGCCGGGAAGTAGGCCACCATCGAACCCAGGTAGTAGCGGCCCTCGCGGCTGCGGGCATCGGTGATCTGCGCCGTACCGGTCTTCGCCGCCACCCGCAGGCGCGTCGTGTCGCGGAAAAATGCGCTGGCCGTACCCTCGGTACAGACCGCCTGCAGACATTCGTGCACCTCACGCAGCGCCGCCCGCGAGGCGATCGACGAGGCGATGGTACGGCTTTCGAAACGCTCCTCGACCCGATCGCCGCGGCGCAGGCAGCGCACGAGCACGGGAGAGATCATCTTCCCGCCGTTGGCAATGGCGTTGTAGAAGGTGATCATCTGGATCGGGGCCAGCCGCACGCGGTAGCCGTAGGACATCTTCACGAGCATCACACCCGGGTCGGGAACCTTCCAGTCCGTGGTGATCGAGGGCTTCCGCTCGCCGAGGCGCTCCAGCCCCACCGTCTCGCCCAGATGCAGCTCCTTATGGAGAAAATCGCTGTATTCCTGCTTTTTGCCAGTGCTTCCGTAACGGTCCCAGATCGCCTTGGCGAAATAGACGTTCGACGACGAAGCCACGGCGCGCCGGAAGTCGATTTCACGGTCGCCGCGGTGCGAGTCGCGGATGTTCCTGGCCGGACCTACCGTCACCGGATCGCCGTTGTGGGTGTCGTAAATCGTCGAGACGGGCATCCGGGCGTCGTCGAGCAGCGTGAGCATCGTCGCCAGCTTGAACGTCGAACCCGGCTCCATGCTGCGGCCCAGGGCGTAGTTCTCGCGCTCGGCGAAGCTCCCGTCGGCATTGCGGCCGAGGTTGACCATCGCCAGGATTTCGCCCGTATGGACCTCCATCACGATCGTCGTGCCCCACAAAGCGTTCTGGGCTTCCAACTGCCGCCGCAACGCCTTGTCGGCCACATCCTGCAGGTCGAGGTCGAGCGTCGTGACGATGTCGTAACCGTCCACCGGCTCCTCGTGGCCCCCGCCCGCCACCCGGCCGTAAAAGCCGCGCGCGATGCGCTGGCGCAGGGCTTTGCCGTCGCGGCCCGCCAGCTCCTCGCGGTAGGCCTCCTCGATGCCGTAGTTGCCCTTGTCGCCCGTCAGTCCGATCGTGCGGCGCGCCAGTTCGCCCTGGGGATAGATGCGTTCGTCGCGCTCGATCAGCCGGTAGACCATGCCCATGTTCCAGTTCAGCAGCGGATAACGCCGCAGGGTCTCCCACTCGGCGAAATCCACCTCGCGGGGAAAGATATTCACGGGCGTATGGTCGCGGATCGTGTCGTAGATGCGGCGTTTGACATATTCTTCGCCCCGCATGCGGTCCATCATGCGCGAAATCCACCCTTCGGAACGCAGGCAGGAGGTGTCGCGCGGATTGACCAGCCGGTAGCGGCGGGCGTGCTCCTCGCGGAAACGCTTGGCATAGGCCGAGGCGGGTTTGTCCCTGAAGAAGGCGGCCAGCAGTTTCGCGAGCGAGTCGGCCTGTTCGCGGAAGGTCTTGAGCGAATCCAGCCCCGGCGACGCGAAGTCGAAGGCGGCCTGATAGCGGAAGATCGAGGTGGCGAGGGGTTCGCCGTCGCGCGAAAGGATGCTTCCCCGCTGCGCCGGGATGACCTCCTCGGTGAAGATGCGGCTGGCGAGGCGGTCGGCGTTGTAGGCCACCTCCGCACTGAACAACTGCACCCAGACGAGCCGTGCGAGCACGATGGCTCCGGCGAGGATGAAGAGCACGTACAGGAGCCTCACCCGCAGCAGAATGTCGCTTTTGACCTTCGAACGTTCCTGCTTCATCGCCGTTTAGTTTTCGATGATCTCGCCCGGCGCCTGCGGGTCGTAAAGTTCGATGCCCCGCGCCCGGAGCTGTTCGACGATGGCCGAATGGGTCGTGCGCTGGTAACGCTGTTCCTGGAGGCGGATCGAGCGTTCGCGGAGTTTCTGCACGTCGCGTTCGAGGCGTGTGTAGCGCATGTCGAGGTGCAGCGACCAGAACATCACCATGATGCTCAAGAAGAACATCCCGGCGATGGTCAGCATGTAGGGATAGTATTTCGAGACGCCCTCGCGCACGAGGATCGTACCCGAGAACAGCTGCCAGAAGGTGCTGGACCTGCGGCGTCGTTCCCGGCGTTCGCGTTCCTCGGCTTCGGCCCGCTCCTCGGCCTCGCGCTCCTCGTCGGCGCGGAGGTCCTCTTCGGCTTCACCGCGCTCCATGCGCCGCACCTCGCGGCGCACACGGCGCGCGAACTCCTCCTCCTGCTCGCGGCGGGCCTGCTCCTCGGGAGTCACCGGGTCGAATTCGTGGTCGCGGTACATCGTATCAGCGTTTTACGGCCGCCCGGAGCTTCGCCGAGCGGGAACGGGGATTGCGGTCGAGTTCTTCAGCCGAAGGGGTCACGGCTTTGCGCGTCACGAGGTCGAACGGGGCCTCCGAACGGCCGAAAAAGTCCTTTTCTACCTGCCCCGAGAAGTTGCCGCTGCGCATGAAATTCTTCACCAGCCTGTCTTCGAGCGAATGGTAGGAGATGACGACCAGCCGTCCGCCGGGCTTCAGCACCCGAAGGCTCTGCTCCAGCGCCATTTTCAGCGCCTCCATCTCGCCGTTGACCTCGATGCGCAGGGCCTGGAAAAGTTTGGTCAGGAATTTCGCCTCGTCCTTTTTGGGCGTGCAGGGTTTCACGGCTCCGACCAGCTGCGCCGTAGTCGTCACGGGCGCCGCCGCGCGGGCCTTCACCAGACAGTTGGCTACTTTCCACGGCGTTTCGACCTCGCCCCAGTCGTCCAGGATGCGGGTCAGCTCCTCCGCGGTGTAGCTGTTCACGACGTCTGCCGCCGTCAGCCGTCCCCGCTGGTTCATGCGCATGTCGAGCGGAGCCTCTCCGCGGAACGAGAATCCGCGCTCCACGGCGTCGAAATGGTGCGACGAAACCCCCAGATCAGCCAGAATGCCGTCGACCTCCGTCACGCCGCGCAGCCGCAGCGCCCCGCGCAGGAAGCGGAAATTGCTCTCCACGTAGTGGAACCGCGCATCGTCGGGACAATTCTCCAACGTGTCACGGTCTTGATCGAAACCGTACAGACGGCCTTCCGGCCCCAGGCAGGAGAGGATGCGGCGCGAATGGCCGCCTCCGCCGAAAGTGAGGTCGGCGTAAGTGCCCGCAGGTTCGATAGCGAGCAGTCCCACAGACTCTTCCAGCAGCACGGGAGTATGGTATTGCGACATAATAGTTGTTTGCAAGGGTCTATTTGGGTGTAAAGTTAGGGAATTTTCAAAAAAGAATACCTATATTTGTAAATATAATCGGCAATAATTTCCCGCCTCATTCTAAGTCGTTTACGAGAGCGCAAAAATTACGAGGGTTAAAATCAGGGTTAAAACCCGGTCATTTTCAACAATCCAAACTCTCTAACAATCATTTCAATACACGAATAGTAAATAATAAATCACATCTTCAATAGTGCACTATTATACCCGCTATTCGACCGGGGCGCTGGGTAGGCTTCAATAGTACACCGTCGTAACAAACGCGCCAACGCAGAACTCGCTATTACAGCCGTCAATTCCAATAGAGCAACACTCCTTTTAGCACCCGTCATTCCTCCACATCAGCAATAGCCCGTCCATACAACGACAAAAGGGACGATCTCCAAGCGTTTCCCTATCCTACCGGGCAAGTAGTTCGCTGGAGGCTTCCAAGACCTAAAATCGGCCTCTCCAAGAGTTTCCCGTTTTTACATCGTATCGTCGCGCCAAACGTAGACATAGGCAGGCTGGCAGATAACGGTCAATTTCCAACAACACACCGCGCCGCGGCCCGAAATAATATCCTTTCGTATTTAGGGTATTTCTCGAATACAAAGACCCGGCTAAGACCTCCGAGCGCCAATAATCAGGAGCTTCGCCTACAAGGCCGAAAACAGCGATTTTCAGGAGGCATTTCCTTCGGACGGGTAAATACTCCTTCGAAGCGGCAGGAGCGTAGAAATCGGCATCTACAACAGCATGGCGGAGAACGCCGGAAATGCTGGCCGAGGGCGCGTATTATAGAACGTCGAGGAGCCTGACAGGGCGCGGCGCGAAATAATATACGACGGTTCTCCTATTAGGCGAGGACGAGATCATCAAGGAGCTCTTATTACAACATACGGCGTTTCGATATACAACGATTTCATTACAGCAGTCTCTTACAACGTTTACAGCATTTACAGCGAGAGGCATTACCCAGCTTTATTCAGCGGGTAATTTCCCCTCGTTTTTTATCTTATATCATAAGTCAATATTATCACGCCTCTGGCGGTTATTCAACCTAATCAAATCTATCAAGTGCCACTTTATCGCCTCGGTAAATTCAATACGGTAATCCGGGTATAAGTAATCCTTTTCCCGCTCGTGACGCCTCCGCAGCCACTTTCTAAAGTCGCGCTGAGCCCCTTTCGACAACAGTCCGGCATAGCCGTCCAATTCAGCATGAGATAGGCTTGCCAATCC
Source organism: Alistipes sp. i18-0019-D1 (assembly GCF_042852885.1). Lineage (NCBI taxonomy): Bacteria > Pseudomonadati > Bacteroidota > Bacteroidia > Bacteroidales > Rikenellaceae > Alistipes > Alistipes sp. i18-0019-D1. The sequence goes on along the minus strand of NZ_AP031424.1, from coordinate 1,775,778 downwards.
CAGAATCACGAAATAATCGGTCAGTTCCTTCAAGCTCCCCCGTTTAGGTCGGAACGACGGCCGACGGCCTATATTATCAAAGGCAAAAGCCTGACAATTCCGCCAAAAGAAATTCACAATCCGGGTATATTCTTCAAGCAGTCCGCCGAGCGTTCCTACCTTCAACCGGGAGAGTACCTTCCGTCGCCCGCCTTTCAACGTAAATTCAACCCGAAGGGCGTTTTTCTCCGGGTAGAGGTCCGGATTCCGTATTAGCACGTTCCGATTATCTTTATTTATTTCAGCGATTTTATCATAAATTTTAGCAGTGAAAAATCCCGAAACAAACTTTCGGCATGTAGGACGCGAATCGTTCAACTCGTAGCATTTCGACTTAAATGCACGGATTCGGTGTATCATTTCGACACATTCCATATCAAACGGGACGTTCAGCCCTATTTCGATCACGGAAATTTCAAAGGTTCTCAACGTATCGAACGAGATGCCAAGTCGTTTGGCCACTTTCCGCCAAGCCTTCTCCAAATCCGTTTTAGTCAGATCATCCAGCGAAGTCGCGCCGTAGTGCCACTTTCGGATACTACCGTAAATTTTCATAAAGTCTTCGTAAAATTCGATTATCAGATCATGCGCATCATCCCCGGATTTCCCATTATTTAACACCAACTTATCATACCATCTCCCATTTATCCAATTCGATTTTTCAACAAAAGTCCCATAACGCAGGTGATGATAGACCTCCTTATCGTAACATTTCAAAGTAATATTATCGACCATATTTTTTCAATTTCAAAAGTTCGTCTTTACAATACCTCTTAGAACGCCCGTAGCGCATAGGCGTAATCAACCCCTTTTTCTCCCAACGATAGAGCGTCGAGCGACTGACCTTCATCGAGTCTTCAACCTCTTTCGCAGTCAACAACTCCGCTCCGAGGAGAGCCTTCGTAAGATAATTAATAATCCAATCCCGATTCTGGGCTATCCCCACTTTAATCAGCGTTTGGAGCATCTCCGGAGATACGATAATCTCACATTCAGTTTTTACTCTAATAGCTTTCATAATTCTATTAATTAATTTAATTTTAGTATTTCAAAAGGCCGTTTTCCAGCGTCTTTCTACTCTATATAACGTCGTGGATAAACAAAGCTCAAACGCATTTTTTAATCAACAGATAATAAGACACTTACAAAGAACCATAAAATGAGCATCCTACACGATCCTCACGGTTCAATTTTTTAACCGAGCGCAAAAAAACCGCCCCGGTCAGGGGCGGTCTACGAGGAACGGAAGCGTCCGCGTTCTATTCGTTCAGCGCGTCTTCGATTTTCTCAAATCCGCCGTCTTTACAATTTTCCGGCGTCAGATAGGGGCGTAGCGGATTATTTATCACTACCAGTTTCGGGTAACTTTCCAATCCTTCAACGGCGTTAAACCACAGCCGGGCACTTCGGCAAATTACAATCGTTACGCCCTTATTCATCAGATACCGAACCAACCTCACGGCGAACTCCTGCGTAGGGAGCAGTCCCGATTCCGATTTCATCAACCGCTTCGGAATATTCCCGTACTTTTTAGAGTGGTAGCCCAAGTACTGCACAATCGTCAGGTATTTCGGGGCATCGGGCCAGCGATTCAACACGTAGCCGAGCAGGTTATTCCAATAGCGCGTGTCAATAGCAAGCAGGTCTTCGTCTTCGGTCGGGAAGTGACACCCGTTCAAGAGCATCGCATCGGCTTTTGTTCGCAGGAATTTCCGGCGCTGGTCGGGCGTCATTTTCTTCAAGGTTCCCGCGTTACCCGGTATTTCCTCCGTCTGCTCTACCCAGCCGGGATTAAGCGTCAAAAGAGCCACCTTCGCGTTAAAGAAATCGCCCTGCACGGGTTCGGGCACACCCTCGCAGCGGATTTTCCGCAGATCGGGAGCCGTTTCGTTATAGGCGTCGATCACGGCCCGTTCGTCGGGGCAGACAAGATTTTCCGGGGCCTCGGCATAGTCTTTCTCCGCCAACATTTCGGCCACTACCCGCCACGGGTTTTCTTTCAGCAAGGTTTCTTTCGTTTCCATAATAAAAGGTTTAATAGTTAGGTTCCCAAAGATAAGATATTCTCGCCCTTTTTCAACACCGAGGGCGACGGCTTCATTCATTTTTTCTTCGCCCCGGTAGTCGATCCCGATCGTCCACGCGCTATTCGTCCCGCCGTCCCAGCAAAACACCTCTTCCAGCCGTTCGCGGAGTTCGGCAGTAAGCAGGGCCGTTAGCTGACCTTCGGAGAGGCAGACCCTTTCCAACAGAAAATAATGCAACACGGAGGTCGCCTCACCCGTCCGCAGGTAGCTGATATAGTACGCCAACGAGTGGGGAATCCGGTCGGCATAGTCGGGGTGGTTCTCTTTATAGCGGGCCAAAACAACCTCCAAATCCCCGCCGTAATGGATGTACAAGGCGAGGTTCAGTAGCTTTTTCTCCCAGCTAACCCGCCCGAACTCGAAACACAGATCGTCCCAATAAGCCCGTCGGGTGACAAGGTCGTCATAGATTTCCCGCTTTTCAGCAACCGGCATCGCCGGGTCGCCGAGGGATTTCGAGACCGGGGTGGCTTCATCCCGGTATTTTTTGACGACGAGATCGTCGGCGCTGATGGAATCGGCCTCCATCCACCACTGCAACCATTCCGATTTTTCGGCGTCCTCCAACTTTTCAAAATCGCCGCTCTTTAATCCGTTTCTCGACAGATAGTGTCGAAATTCTCGCTCCAATCTCGCTATCCGGCTCCCTTCGGCGGCGGCATACAGGAATTTCGGGGGCAGGTCCTCAATCCACATCGTCGAGCGGATCGCCTCCCGAAACCGTCTCGCCTCAATCATATTCAGCAGGGGAAATTCTCCGCGAAAGGGGATCATCCGCGACGGAATTTCCCGGTCTACAAGCAGGCCGGCCATACCACCCGCCACGGAGCACATCCGGTCCCTCGTCGAAAGTTCACTCTTTTCCATATACCGTTATTTCGGTTACAAACTCTTTACGGCAAAATTATCCGTCGCTTCCGCCAATCCCCGGCGCAAGGGCGGATTATTTTCGCACAATCGTCTACGTTTCCGCCATTCAACAACAAAAGGCGTAGAGCCGCAAACTTATTATATTCGGAAAGGCTCTGGTAAACCCGCGTACTATAATAAGCAACAGCCCTACGCCCCAAGGGACGTAGGAACACCGCGCCTCTTCCGTACAAAATTTACCAGATTTTATCCGAAGAAAAAGGCGCTCGTCCTATATCGTCAACAAAAATAACAATCGGCCTCGGAAAAAACAAACAAAAAAGGCTTCGAACAAATCGAAGCCTATATCTTTTCTATAACAAAAATCGCTATCTATAATAGCACGTAAAACGTGCCTCTATCGGTTCTCCTTCTTCATTCATCCACTTACAATCATCCAATCGCATTTCATTATCACCAAAATAAGGACTTATATCATTATCACAACAAAACTCTGTTAACTTTTTATTACAACTGATATTAATATTTTCTAAATTATTATCCTCACAAGAGATTTCAACAAGTTCTGTGTTATTAGAAAGATCGAGATTTTTCAAGCAATTCTTGTAGCAATATAAGTTTTTAATCTTTAAATTTCGATTTACAACAAGTTCTTTTAATAAGTTTCCGCCGCAATCAAGATATTTAAGTTTCAGATTTTTAGTTATATCAAGTTCTTTTAATGCATTAGCCCCGCAATAGAGAACTTTTAGTTCTAAATTATTCGATAGATCAAGAGAAGACAGTTTATTATTATGACAAGATAGCTTCGCTAATTTACGATTATTCATTAAATCCAAACTTGACAACTTATTACTATCACAAAATAGCCACCATAGTTTAAGATTCTGGGCTACATTTAAAGTATTGATATTATTTTCAGTTATATTCAATCGCGTCAAATTTTTACAACCACTTATATCAATATCCGAGATTTTATTATTTTCTATATCTAATTCAACTAATTTCTTATTATTCGTTAAATTTAGCGAAGTCAAATTATTATCATGGCAACTAAGATAACGTAATTTCCGATTCTTTGAAGTGTCAAGAGAATTTAGGGCATTCATAGCACAAAAAAGACTTATCAAGTCCGGATTTAAGGATGTATCGAGCGATGCCAGTTTATTTTCGGAAGCAATCAAATATTGGAGTAACGGATTTTTGCTTACATCGAGTTTCCGCAGTCGATTCCGAAAGCAACGGAGTTGCTTCAGTTCGGGATTCTTCGTCAGATTTAACGAGGTCAATTTATTATTGGCACAATCCAATCGGAATAGCTTTTTATTTCGACGGACATTCAACGTTTTTAATACGTTATTCTGACAGTTAAGTTTATAGAGTTCACTATTTTTCGATACATCCAGTTTTTCAATCGAATTATAACCGCACCAGCATATTCTCAACAATTTATTTCCCGATAAATCTAAATAAGTTAGCCGATTATGCTGGCAGTCTAAGTAAATTAGTTCGTTCAACTGACTAATATCCAAATCGCAAAGGTCATTAAAAGAACAAGTCAGTTGTACAAGGTTTTCAAACGCTTCGATTCCCTTTAAGGACGAGATTTTCTTATCTTTACAAAAAATTCGAGTTACCATCAACGCTTCAACGACAGAAATTTCGCCATCACCGTCTTTATCAAAATTTTTGACTAAATATCGCTTAAAATTCGGGTCGGGAATCTCAACAATTTCTTTTAGGCTTTCTATTCGTTCATAATCATAATCAGCCGTAGCAAAAACCTCTTCAATAGGCTGAGAACCTCCGGGAGCACTTATATAAATAGGGGCATTTTCATTCGCTCGCACAAAAAAGAAAACCATAATTTTTACATCCAATTCGTCCGCCAATTCTTTCAAACGATGGCAGAACAAGGGAATAGGCATTTCCGTCGAATCTCTTTCAAAAATACCAATATCGACTACAAACGCTCGTTTTCCGTCCTCGACGGTTTTTCGACGTATATTTTCAAGAAGGCGAGACAGATTGTGAGCATTCGTTCGAGTACCATTTTTATCAATATCAAATTCACATTCATGAACATATTTACCAAAAAACGAGCAACCTATATTTTCGTCCTCGTTCCATAGAAAAGTTACGGTTGGTATCGCTTCGGCTTCTAATTTATTACAATTAGATAGGATCGTTTCTACGGCCGATTTTCTCGCACGGCGCGTATAACAATTAATTATCAGCCTATCATACGGATTATTCATATCTTTCCATCATTTTAGCAACCACATTTTTCACCTCTTCCCGGAACCACGCGGGGCGCAACACCTCCACGTCCGCGCCGTTCGAGAGCAGTTCCATCCGAAAATCGTAAGTCGGCGCCAACCGGTATTCGAACACCGAATATTCCGCGGTCCATTCGGTTTCACGCTGGGTAGGGTGCAGGGGCAGAGCCCGGACGTAGTTCGCCTGCTTCCCCAAGACGCGGATTTCGACCCGTTCGGCCTTCCGGTCCCGTTCACGGATAATTCCGAAGGCGTCGGCATAGAATTCGGCACAATCAAAATCCGAGGGGATTTCAGCCGCTTTCGTCGTCGGGACCATACTACGTACCCGGTCGAGGGCGAACGCGTAAATTCCACCCATTTCCACGCTGTCAGCAATCAGATACCAGCGCCTCCGGAACGCCTTCAATCCGTAAGGCTCGACCTCGTAACGATTTTCTCGTTTTTCATCGTAGGTATGGCGGTAGACGATCTCCAGGCATCGGTTCTCCTCCATCGCTCGGAGTACGGTAGTCAGATAGGTGTAACCCGAGGGGATCGGCTCCAACGCGATCCGTCGGCGCAGGCGTTTACTATTTACCAAGAGGTCGTTCACGGCGAAGGTTTCCAACAGCCAGCGGCGCAGATCGTCGCGCACCATGTCGTCGCCGCATTCGACGTAGTATTCGTTCGTCCGGCGGTCGCAGGCGATATTCACGTCGAACAACTCTTCAACGGCTTTCCGGTGGTTCTCAAAGGTCTTTCGGGGCAGTTCCTCGCCGCCCGACATCTCGTTCCGCTGCCAACGGACGCGGATTTCATCAAGGGTGATACGGCCCGCGGAGTAAATCACGTCCAAGAGCCACAGATAACGGCGAAACAAGGTCGCGGTGTTATTCGTCAAGGCATTCATCGTTCAAAGGTTTTTCACAAAGATAAAAACAGCTTCCGCCAAAACTCGACGGAAGCTCTCGTTTTTTATCAGGCACTCAATTTTTTCATCGCTTCGGTCAGTTCCGTTCGCTCGGTATTCGTATAGACCCGGTGTACCATATCGAGGCTTTTATCTCCCAAAAGTTTCGCTACAATATAGAGCGGGACGCCTGCGTTCGCCAAGTGGGAGGCAAAGGTATGGCGGGCTACATGGAACGAGAGGCGTTTCCCGATTCCGGCTTTCTCGGCCAACATTTTCAGTTTCCGGTTTACACAACCATTCGAAAGGCGAGGAAAAACACGCTCGTCCACAGACTCGTTCCGGTACTTGGCAAGCAGGACCTTCGGCCATTTCGACATTAACGGAATTTCAACCAACTCTTTCGTTTTACATTGAATCTTAGAGATATAGGTCACACCTTTACTATCCTTTTTCAAGTGTGTCCACTTCAGGTCCAATACATCGCTGAACCGCAGGCCCGTTTCACAACTGAAGATAAACAGCTCACGCGTTACCCTCATCGCCAAATCGTTCCTATCCGCCAAAGCCTTTTGCAGGAACTCGTCGTATTCATCCCTCGTCAGAAAGATCGTCCGGGGCGTCGAGCGATTCAAAAATCTTACGCCTTTTCCGAACGGATCGTCGATCGGATAGCCCAGCCGTCCGGCCCATCTCACCACCGAGCGCAGGCGGTTCAGTTTCGTATTAATCGTATTATCCGCATTCCGGCGGACCGTCCGCAAATACTTTTTATACTCCTGAATAAAGAGAATATCGAGCTGGTCAATCGTCCGTTTCTTACTCCGTTTCGAAAATTTCGCCATATCTTTTTTGAGGTCCAATATACCTATAACCGTTCGCTCACGGCGGTTATCCGTCCGCAGCTTATCTACATAGGCATCGAAAATTTCATCGAAGGTGGCATTCGTCTTTTCACTCGGAGCCGTCCGCGACTTTCCGGTAAGTATTTCCCGGATTCGCTCCAGGTCCACGGTTTCACCCAACATTTCGCACTGGAACAGATAGCGCTCGTATTCGGTTTCTTTCCCGTTCAGATAGCTGTTAATTACGCTTTTTTCGGGGCAGTTTCCGACAACACGTCCGGATTTCTTATCCCAGCAAGCCGGAAAAACCGAATAGGGAGTCGCAAATTTCGTTTGGCGGCCGTCGAGATATACACGCAGGTCGATACGTTTTTCCAAACCTTTCCTCGAAAGGTCATCACGCAGAATAGGTCTAATCGTTTTTTTCATAACTATCCTTTTTACAATTTCACTCTCTAATAGTGGCAGGTTCCAAGAAAAATCGAGGAAATTTTTCCCACAAGGACTAATTTAGGCTCAAAATGCTGATTGACAAAGAGTTCTTTCAGTAAAAATTCTCGAAAAATTTTGCAACGTCCTCCAATCGTCATCCAGCCGAGATTCGGCAACAAACCATTTTAACAAGAAATTCACCGGAAGAAATCAGACCGGCAAAGACGTTACAAAAAAGCCCTTCAAAAACAACAAGGGTTAAAATTAGGGTTAAAAATTCGGCACAAAGTGAAACAAGGTGAAAGACCTACCCTTCGCCAAAACGCGTTCTAACGACGATTAACTTTCAACAAGGTGCATCTTATAGCAAAAAAAACGTATATTTGTGGATATAATTTTCTGAACACTCCATGCCCAAAATCGACATCGGCGCCGTACTCAGGCAGAAAGCCCCGCGGTTGGCACGCTGGATTCCCCGTCCGGTCGTGAACTGGTTGCGCCGCACGATCCACGAGTCGGAAATCAACCATATCCTCGAACACTACTGGTCGCTGCCTCCGCAGGAGTTTATCCGCGCGGCCTTCCGCGAATGGCAGGTCACCTATTCGATCGAAGGACTCGACAAGCTCGCTCCCGGGGGCCGCTACCTCTTCGCCTCGAACCATCCGTTCGGGGGCATGGACGGCATGATGCTCGCTGACAAGCTGATCGACCGTTTCGGCGACGCGCGGGTAGTGGTCAACGACCTGCTGATGCACCTCGAACCGCTGCGCCCGCTGTGGATTCCGGTGAACAAACACGGCGCGCAGAGCGCCTCCTACGCCCGGAAGTTCGACGAGGAGTTCTTCGGCGAACTCCCGATCCTGACCTTTCCCGCAGGTCTTTGTTCGCGCTCGATCGGCGGCGAGGTGACCGACCCCGAGTGGAAAATCAGCTTCCTGAAAAAAGCCTACTCCTCGCAGCGTCAGATCGTTCCGGTCTTCGTCGAAGGGCATCTGTCGAAGTTCTTCTACCGCGTCTACCGGATCCGCAAGGCGCTGGGTATCAAGTTCAACATCGAGATGCTGTGGCTGCCCGACGAAATGTTTTCGCAGAAGGGGCGGCATTTCCGCATCGTCGTCGGCGACCCGATTCCCGTGGCCGAACTCCAGCGTTACGGATCGCTGCGCGAACAGGCGCTGGAAGTACGTAAAAAAGCGTATTTTTTGGAAAAAAGGCTCGCCGACCCGAATCAAAACCGCTAATTTTGGTATTTTTGCCCTGCCATGCAACAGAAAGAGAATACAGTACCCATCATCGAACCGGTCGCCCGGGAACTGCTGCTCGCAGAACTGACGCCCGCCCGCAAGGTGCGCGACACCCATAAGGCAGGCAATGAGATCTACCTCTTCTCGGCCGCCGAATGTCCCGCGCTGATGCGCGAGGTGGGCCGCCTGCGCGAAGTGGCCTTCCGCGGCGCCGGCGGCGGTACGGGGCAGGAGGTGGACATCGACGAGGAAGACCTCGCGGGCGACGGCTACTACCAGCTGATCGTCTGGGACCCCGCGGCACAGGAGATCGTCGGCGGCTACCGCTTCATCGTCTGCACCACGCCCAATCCCCGCCATCTCTCGACCGAACACTATTTCCGTTTCAGCGAGCGTTTCCGCCGGAAATTCCTGCCCCGGACCATCGAACTGGGGCGTTCGTTCGTGCAACCCGCCTACCAGGCCCGCGGCAATGCCAAGAGCATCTACGCACTGGACAACCTCTGGGACGGACTGGGCGCGCTGATCGTACTGAATCCCAAGGCCAAATACCTTTTCGGCAAAGTCACCATGTACACGACCTACAAGGCCGTGGCCCGCAATGCGCTGATCTGGTTCCTGCGCCGCTATTTCCCCGACCGCGACCAGCTGGTGGAAGGTATCCATCCCATACGGCTCGATCTGGACGATCCCTATTACGAGGAACTGTTCTGCGGCGCGACCTACATGGAGAACTACCGCATCCTGATCCAGCAGATCCGCGAGTTCAACGAGAATATCCCGCCGCTGATCAACGCCTACATGAATCTTTCGCCCACGATGCGGGTTTTCGACACGGTGTCGAACCCCGACTTCGGCGGCGTGGAGGAGACGGGCATCCTGGTGACGATCCGTGACATCTATCCCGAAAAACGCCTGCGCTACACCCGCTGGCTGGGATGGCGGGCCAATCTGAAACACCGCCGCGAGGAGTTCAGCGAACGCCTGCGCGAACATTTCGAACGCATCAAGAAAAAGCGGAACGCCTGAAAACGCCCCGTTCCCCTTACGGCCGCCCGGACGATCGGGCGGCCTGAATTTTGCATGCCGCGCAGTAAACCGCATATTTCCGCATTTATCAATACGGACAACTAAAAAACGCCTCGTATGAAACGATTCTTTCGCCTCCTTCTGATGCTGGGCCTCGGGGCCGGAGCCTGGTCCTGTGCGGACGACGGAACTCCGACGGTCAGCATCAACGGCGGGACCGATTTTCTGTCGCTCGACCACCTCGCCCGCAGCGGCAAGATCACCGTCAATGCTCCGGCCCCCTGGAGCGTGGCGCTGGCATCGGAAAACTACGGTCAGGACCAAAAACCCGACTGGCTGACCCTCTCCGCAGAAGACGGGCCGGAGGGATATTCCGAGATCGACGTGACCTTTGCCGAAAACCCGGGTCCTGCCCGCAGTGCATTGCTCCTTTTCACCTGCAACGGAAAGACCTCGGCCTTCACCGTCTCGCAAAGCGCGGGCGGCACGGGATTCGACGCCCCGGACTACTATTTCTACATTTCGGTCGGAACCATGCCGACCCTCTATTCGGGCCTGCACCTGCTTTCGCACGACAAACCGAGCTACGTCTCCTACGAACGCGCAAGCACTTTCGACGCCGCCGAATTTCCCTCCCGGGCCGTCGTATACCCCGTCGCCGACCCCACGGGCCATGCCACCAACGAGGAATTACGGGCCATGAGCGAGGCGATGAAACGCCGCATCCTGGAGATCAACGCCGAGAACCCCACGGCGGTCTTCGGACTCTGGGTCGACGACCTGCGGTGCCGCCTGGGCTACGACTGGTTCGTGGCGCAGGGTATCGACTCGGCGCGCGTGAAGGTGACGATGCTCTCCGACGGCACGGCGACCTACAACAATTTCCACAACTACTTCGGCGATGCCGCCACGGCCGAGCAGAACTGGAACGACTACGCCGCCGAAGTCGAAGCCCTCGACTGGGACCACGGCGGCCGCTATCCCGAGACCCGCGCCCCGGAGGAGTTCGCCTCCTACACCTGGCCCTACTACCTCTCGACGCGCCCCGACTACCGCCTGATGCTGCAAAACCGCAGCCTGATGGAGTCCTCCTGCCCGTTCATCACCGACCGGCTGGCCGAGATGAAGATGGAGAGCGTCCAGCCCTACGAGTTGTTGACAGCCCTTCCCGAGGCATCGAAACAGCAGTTCTACCGCATGGCCAAATTCGACTACGCCCACTTCGAAGGGCTGTTCGACCTGTCGCCGAAGAAAAACCTCATCATTATCGGCACAAGCCACAGTTCCGCGGCAAGCGAACAGCAGCAGGCCGCCTATGTGGAACGGATCATACAGCAGTACGGCAGCGATTACGACATCTTCTTCAAGCCCCATCCCGCCGACAGCTCGTCGGCCGGTTACCCCGACCGGTTCGAGGGGCTGACGCTGCTGCCGGGCCAGATGCCGTTCGAAATCTTCGTGTGGGCGCTGCTCGACAAAATCGACATGATCGGCGGCTACCCCTCGACGACCTTTATCTCCGTACCGCTCGACAAGGTGGGTTTCCTCTTCGCCGCCGGTGCCGACGGACTCGTCCGGCCGCTGAACATCCTTTTCCGCGACGCCGCGAACGTGGAATGGATTCAATAAATGCACCGGCACCGAAAAAACGCCACCCGAACCGGGTGGCGTTTTTTTCGCGCAAAAAAATCCCCCGCCGAAGCAGGGGACCAGGCAAACAATCGTTTAACTAAATGATTTCGGACGGGAGATTACCGGACAACCTCTCCCGACTGATTTTCGAGGCTTGCGTTCTTTTCCGCCTTCACCGGCTCCGATTTCTGCTCGGCAGGTTCCGATTCCGGTTCCGCGGGGGCCTGTTCCGGCTTCACGGGGTCGGATTTCTCTTCGGGAGCGGTAGGCTCCTGTTTCTGCTCGGGGGTGGTGGGATTCTCCTGCCGGGGAGTGTCCTGCTTTTCGGGCTGCTGGGCATAAACCATTCCTCCGGCCGTCAGCATCAGTGCCGCCATCATCACAATCGTCTTTTTCATAGCTTTAAAATTTAAAATGGTTGAACTTCATTCTTTCGTTAGCGGGTCGTCTTACTCGCGTTCCGACTTTAGGAAGTTCAAGCGGAGTGCCACGGCGGCACAAAACATACAATAATCTGATTTTCAACACAAACAGCATTGTGCCAAAAATCGAAAAGAGTGTGGAAAAGTGTGGAAACGGAACAGAAAGTGTGGAAAAATTCCACAGCCGGAGTGTGGAACAGCAGCCCGGGAACGGGGAAAGGAACAGACGGGAAGCCCCTTATTCGATACCGTAAAGGCGAAGTTTGTTGTAGAGGGTCTTGCGGTCGATGCCGAGCAGTTTGGCGGCCTGCGACTTGTTGCCGCCCGCCATTGCGAGGGCGCGGCGGATCTGCTCCTCCTCGGAAGCGGGATCGCGCAGCGAAAGAGGCACCGCCGCGGGTTCCGCCGCCGGACCTTCCGTAATTTCGCCCGGCAGGTCGCGGCAGGTGATGTACTCGCCCGCAGCGAGCAACGTCGCCGACATCACCGCGTTTTTCAGCTGCCGCAGGTTACCCGGCCAGCCATAGGCGGCAAGGGCCGCGGCAGCCGCGGCGTCGAACCCGACGATCCGTTTGTCCAGCTCGCGGTTGGCCTGATCGAGAAAGAAATCGGCGAAGAGCGGAATATCCCCGCGCATCTGACGCAGACAGGGCATCCGCAGCGTGAAGGAGTTGATGCGGTGGTAGAGGTCGGCGCGGAACGTCCCGCGCGCGATGGCCCCTTCGAGGTCCTCGTTGGTCGCGGCCACGAGACGGATGTCGACGGGAATCTCACGGTTGCTGCCCACGGGACGGATACGCCGCTCCTGCAGGGCGCGCAGCAGCTGTACCTGCGTCTCGTAACCCAGATTCCCGACCTCGTCGAGAAACAGCGTGCCTCCGTCGGCCGCTTCGAAAGCGCCCGTCTTGTCGGCCAAAGCCCCCGTGAAGGCCCCCTTGACGTGCCCGAAAAACTCCGAGGCCGCCAGATCGCGGGGAATGGCCCCGCAGTCGACCGCCACGAAGGGTTTTCCGGCCCGCTTGCTTTCCCGGTGAATCAGCTGCGCCACATGCTCCTTGCCCGTGCCGCTCGCACCGTTCACCAGCACCGACATGTTGGTCGGGGCCACCAGCCGGACGTGTTCGTATAACTGCCGCGCGGCGTCGCTGCGGCCCTCGATGTAGTTGAGCGGCTGCTCCGAAAGGTTCCCGGCGGCACGCGCCGCAGATTTTGAAGCGGATTTCGCGGCCGGGGCCGCCTCCGCCGGAGCGTCCAGCGCCTCGCGGATTTTCTTCAGCAGTTCGTCGGGATTCACCGGCTTGGCCACATAGTCCCGTGCGCCGAGCTTCATGCACCGCACGGCGTTCTGGATTTCGGCGTAGCTCGTCATCACGATCACCGGCGCCGCCACACCCGCCCCCGCCATCCATTGCAGCAGGGCGATGCCGTCCTCGTCCGGCAGGCGCATGTCGCTCAACACGAGCGAGAAGCCGCCCGCCGCAAGGGCCGTGCGCGCCGCCGCCACCGACGAGGCGGTCCCGACTCCGAAACCGCGTTTCGAGAGCCACGTGCGCAGCATCAGGGCAAAGGTAATATCGTCGTCGACAATCAGAATCCGTTCTTCCATAGGCTTCACAAAGATACCGTTTTTTCAGCTTCCGCGACAATCGCGCGGATTTTTTCCACCGCCGCCCGCAGTTCTCCGCAAAGGGTTTCCGGCAACGGCCCTTCGCACGTCTCGGCCCGGCGCAGCGCTTCGGCGACCTCCGCCGCCCCGAGCATCGTGAAAATCGGCAGCATCTTGTGCGCCAGCGCCTTCACCGCCGCAGCATCCCCCTCGCCGAGCGCCCTTTCAAGCCCCGTACAGTTCCCCGCCGTCTGTTCGGCAAACGAGTGCAGGATGTTCCGCGCCGCCTCGGGATCGTCCCCGGCATAGGCCGTCAGGGCCGTAAAGTCAATCCCGTCCGCCGACGGGATTTCCGGGTCCCCGCCCTGCGGAACGGTCTCCCCGCTGCCGCAGGCCGCCCGTATCGCCGCCACCAGCTCGCTGTAGGTGAACGGCTTGCGGAGGCATCCCGCGAAACCGCGGGAGGTGAAATCCGCAGCGTCCAGATCCCCGCGCGCCGACACGGCGACCACCTTCAGTCCGGGATCGACCCCGCGCACCGCCTCCAGCACGCCGAACCCGTCGGCCGACGGCATCTGTATATCGGTCAGCACCAAGTCGAAACGGCTCTCGCCGACGAGTTTGGCGACGTACTCGGGATACTGGCAGCTCTCGCATCCGACCCCCGCGCGGCGGCACATCGCGGCAGTCATTTCGAGTTGCAGGGGATCGTCGTCGACCAGCAGAACACGCAGTCCCGCCTGCGGCACAGGCTCCCCGGCTTCGGCGGGCGCACTCCCCGCCGCCTCGCCGACGGGGACCGATACGATGAATCTGCTCCCCTCGCCGAGGCGGCTCTCGAGCGAAATCGTGCCGTCCAACAACTTCACGAGACGGTCGACGATCGACAGCCCCAGCCCGAAACCGCCGACGCCCTGCGCCGAGCTTAAACGCACGAACTCGGCGAAAATCCGTTCCTTTTCCTCGCGGCCGATGCCGCGGCCCGTGTCGCGCACCGAGAAGACCAGCCGCCCCCGCACTACGTCCACGCGGAGCGTCACCGATCCCTCGTCGGTGAATTTCAAGGCGTTGGAAATCAGATTGTCGGCGATCTGACGGATGTGAAACGCATCGCCCGACACCTCTCCCGCGGCGGCCGGTTCAGCCTCCAGACGCAGTTCCAAGCCCTTTGCGGCGGCCGCGGCGGCAAACCCCGCACGGATGGTTTCGAACAGTTGTGCGGGGCTGAACGCCACGCAGGTGACCTCGATCTTGTTAATGTCCAGCCGGTAGAAATCCAGCAGACTGTCGACCAGTGCCAGCAGGTGTTCCGACGACTCTTTCATGTTGCGCAGGTAGAGTTCCTGCCGTTTGTCGCCCGTCAGCCGCGCGAGCAGGTCGATATAGCCCATCACCGATCCCAGCGGGGCCTTGATGTCGTGCGTGATGGCCAGCATCAGCTTCTCGCGCGCCTCCAGCAGGGACTCCTTGTCGCGGTTGGCACGCTCCAGCTCGCGGCGGTAGCGGTTGCTGCGGTTGATGTCGCGCCAAAGCATCCCGACGAACAGGAGCATCAGCACCACGGCTCCGATGGCCACGCCGCCCAGGATACGCGACGACCGCCTTCGGAAAGCCTCGTTGCGTTCGATGCGCTGCATCAGGTAGGCCGTATCCTCGGCCTCGAAGTCCATGATCAGACGGTATATCTTCGTATTGACCAGTTCGTTGCTGTAACTCAACCGCAGTCCCTCCTGCCATGCATGGTCGTAGATGCCCTGCCGGTTGCTCGTGACGCTGTCCTGCAAGGCCTGCAACACCAGCACGATGGTGTCCTTCACCGCATCGACGGGAATGACCGGGGCGATGGTCTCGCGGCGCGAGATCACGAGGCTCGAATCGGCCTCCGGCGGACTGAACAGATCGCCCAGCCGCTGGAAAAAGCGGCGTTTGGCACGCGGCACGGCCGTCGTGTCCTGCCGTACAATGCTGCGGAACGGAATCGTATCGGCCATGACGGCCTCCCGGGGACCGATCAGACTGCGGATGTTCTTGTCCAGCAGGCCTGCCGTGGCCCCGGCGCGGATCGAACGGCGCAGGCTCACCGTGCGGCGCTCCTTGTCGGCGATCAGCCGCGTGATGCTGTCCAGACGCATCGTCTGCAACGAATCCCCGCCGGCGGTCAGTGCCCGGAGCGAGTCGATCGAGGCCCGCACGGTACGCAGTTCGCGCCTGTAACGCGCCTCGTAAGAGGCATATCCGGCGATCATCAGCTGCCCGTAGCTCTCGGCCTGATAGAGGTGGTAGAGGGTCCGGTTGACGGCGCTGCGCTTGGTGTGCAGCAGGGCGTAGCTGCTGTCGGGAGCCGAAAAACGGACCGCCACCCGGTAGACGTAGCCCACCGAGAGGATACAGACCGCGATCAGCAGGAGATAGCCCGCCACGATCTTCGTTTTGACGAATTTCGACTCCTTCACAGGCCCAAATATACGAAAAAGCCCGGAAACCCGCGTGCGGAAAATACACGGCGGTACGATTTAATGCTTATCTTTGCGACGAGAGCACGGACAAATCCGGCGCATGAAAACCATGAGAAAGCATTGGGTACTGATTACGATAACGATTGCCGCCGTGCTGGCGGCGGCTGTCTATTTCCGGTTCTTCTTCGTCTTCGGCGAGGGCGTCAAGAGCGGCGAACTGAACTACGTCGTTTACAAGGGCGTGCTTTTCAAGACCTACGAAGGGAAATTGATCCAGACCGGCATCCGCTCGAAAGCCGCCGGGTCGATCCAGTCCTACGAGTTCGAGTTCTCGGTCGAGAACGAAGCGCTGGCGCGCGAACTGATGCTGCAAGGGGGAAAGACGCTCGAACTGCATTACAAGGAGTATTTCGGGGCGCTGCCCTGGCGGGGCTTCACGAAGTTCATCGTCGACAGCATCGTCACCGTCCGTCCCGCGGAGCAGGGAATAGAATCCCTGCCGGAGCGTCCGTAAGGCTCCCGGCGAAAGCACGGCGAAAATACGCCCGACCGGTAAACGGACCCGCCTCCGACAAACGAAAAAACGTTGCAGGGTCTTTGTCTGCAACGTTTTTTCCGATTCTGGCCCGGGTTTTCTAAAACTCCTTGACCTTGCCGCGGTTCAGCAGCGGCAGCAGGAACGAGATTACCGCCGCCGAAAGCCAGAAGATCGCCACGGGACCGAAATCATAGTGTTTCACCCCGTCGGCGGCAACGGTGATGTTGGAGTCGATCAGCCAGCCGCTCGCCACGTCCTGAATCCCCGCAGCGATGTAGGAGGTCATCCCCACGACGCCCAGCGCCGCGCCCGTGGCCTTCCGAGGCACGATGTCCACGGCCATCAGGCCCCCCAGGAAGCAGATCAGCACACCGATGGCGATGCCGAACAGCACCATCGACAGCACATTGACCCACATGGCGTCGCCCCCGTAGAAGAACAGCGCCAGCGCCGCGGCGTTCAGCACGCCGAAAATCAACGCCGGAATCTTCCGGTCGCCCTTGAACAGCTTGTCCGAAAACCACCCCGAAAGCACCGTGCCGAGAATGCCCAGCAGCGCGTTGATCGAGACCACCGAGATCGCCTCGACGTCCGAGAATCCCTTCGCCTCCTGCAGAAACAGCACGCCCCAGCCGTTGATCGCATAGCGCGAGATGTACATGAAGGCGCTCGCCGCGGCAAGAATCCACACCGCAGGGGTGCGCAGCACCTGTTTCTGAATCTCCTTCACCGACTTGTCGGCCGAAGCCGCCGGTTTCTCATGCGCCAGCGCCTCCACCGGAGGCAGTCCCTTCGATTCCGGGGTGTCGTGCAGCATCAGCAGGATCACGACCACACCGATGGCCCCGGCCACGGCCGACCCGAAGAACCCCGCCTGCCAGCCCGCAAAGGTCACGATCGAACCCACGAACAGGAACGAGAAGAACTCCCCGAGGTTGTGGCTCGCCGAGAAGAAACCGTAATAGGTTCCCCGTTCTTTGAGCGGATACCAGCGCGAGAGCGAGATGATCGCCGGGGCGGCGCCCATCGACTGCGACCAGCCGTTCAGCCCCCACATCACGGCGAACGCGATGAAGATCACGGCCGTGGGGATGACCGAGTGCATCAGCCCCAGCACGCCCATCAGCATGTTGGCCGCCGCAGAGACGATCAGGCCGGTGGCCATGAAGCGTTTGATGTTGCAGTAGTCGGCGATGAATCCGTTGACGAATTTGCCGATGGCATAGGCGAACAGCAGCGCCGAGCCGATAACGCCCAGCTGCGAGGCGTCCAGCGAGCCGCTGTCGAGAATCGGTTTCTTCATCACGTTGAGGCTCGTCCGGCAGACGTAGTAGAGGCTGTAACCGAGCGTGGCGGCGATGAAGGCCTGCATGCGCAGGCGGCGGTAGTATTTGTCGCGGGCGGCCTCGTCCATCTCCCGGGCGGGAGCGGGGGCGCTGATGCGGTAGAAGCGGGAAATGCGGTTCATTGCAGCTCCTTAATTATGCAGCCCGCGCGAGCGGAGGTAGGATATCAGCAGTTCGGGACGGTCCGTCTGGATCATCGTGGCCCCCATGTCGACCAGCTTCCCGTAGACTTCCGCCGGGTCGCCGCCGAAGGCCGCATCGTCGTCCAGCCCGCCGCAGAGCGAGGCCCAGAGCGAGTTGACCCACAGTTTCGAGCCGCCCGCCACGACCTTGTCCATGCACTCCTTCACCTCGGGGGTGTATTTGTTCCAGCAAACCTCGTAGGCAAGCGGCGCGATGCCCTTTTCCTGATACTCGGCGAAAAGCGCCCTGCCCTGCGGCTTGAGGATGTCGATGATCGGCATGTACATCATGTTGCGCGGATGCTCGGCGAACTTCGCGGCCACGGCATCCGTGCTGCGCTTGCCCTTGATCAGAATCTGATCCGTGACGCCCAGCTCCTCCGTGACGGCCAGCACCAGGTCGTAGTACTCGTAACCCTGGTCGACATTGACCACGATCCGGTCCTTGCACACCTCCAGCGCCTCGCGGAGCGTCGGCATACGGTGCGTCGTCTTCACGCCGTGGCCCGTCTTCAGCACGCACCGCCGGATCGAGTCGTAGGTGATGTCGCAGACGCGGCCCTTGCCCGAAGTCGTGCGGTCGATCGTCCGGTCGTGGCAAAGCACCAGCACACTGTCCTTCGTGAGTTTCAGGTCCAGCTCCATGATGTCCACGCCCATGCCGATCACCGATTCGATGGCGGCGATCGAGTTCTCGGGGTAGTTGCGCCAGTCGCCCCGGTGCGAAGCCACGACGACGTTTTTGGAGCGGGGGTTGTGGATTTCGGCGACGATCGCCGCAGCGCGGTTTCCGGAAACCGGTTCGGTTTGCGTGCAGGCCCCGAGCAGGGGAAGGCAGGCGAAAAGGATCAGCAGTTTTTTCATTTTTAGAAATTTAAATTGGGTTAAATAAGGTACATAAAACAGCGCTCCGCAAAACCATGCGGAACACCCACCCGGCCCTATCTCCGCGAACGAAAACCGAAATCGTCCGAAGGCCCGTACAAATGTAACGAATTTTCGCGCAAATGCAACACTCCCGGATAAAAAATCGCAACGTCCGTTACGTATGCCGGGGTCTTTTTTCGTACTATATACAGGCAAGGTCCCCGATTAACGGGCAAAACCGACCGAACAAACCAAACCGGCGAAACCCGAAGAACACCCCCCCCGGCCAAAACCGAAACCGCCCGCACTCCGACACCGGAAATTTCCGCCTCCCGGCAGCTCCCCGGGATGAAATTCGTCATCTCCGAAACCCGCCCGACGCCTCTCCGGCCGATCCGAAAGCCCCGTCCGCCCCGTCGTCCTGCGAACCGGATCATAACCCCTGCATGGGGTCCCGCCCGCCATACGAACGCCCGGCAAAGAGACATCCGAAAAATTTTATCGAAAAACGATAAATATTTTTTGATATTCAAAATTTGTTCCTATATTTGTCGCCGTAACGATCCAAAAACAAAACATCAGCGACTATGGATTTACTCACAGTAGAACACGTCACCAAACGCTACGCTTCGCACACGGCGCTCGACGACGTATCGCTCGCCATCCCCAAAGGTTCGGTCTACGGACTGCTCGGACCCAACGGAGCCGGCAAGACGACCCTGATCCGCATCATCAACCGCATCACGGCGCCCGACGCGGGCCGCGTGCTGTTCGGCGACCGGGAGATCGCTCCCGACGACATCTACCGCATCGGCTATCTGCCCGAGGAACGGGGTCTCTACAAGAAGATGAAGGTCGGCGAACAGGCCGTCTTCTTCGCCCGTCTCAAGGGCCTTTCGCGCCGCGAAGCCGTCGTGCGGCTGAAGCAGTGGTTCGTCCGGTTCGGCATCCAGGAGTGGTGGGACAAGAAGGTGGAGGAACTTTCGAAAGGCATGGCCCAGAAGGTGCAGTTCATCGTCACGATCCTGCACGAACCCGAGCTGCTGATCTTCGACGAGCCGTTCTCGGGCTTCGACCCGATCAACGCCAATCTGCTGAAAGACGAAATCCTGGCGCTGCGCGACAAGGGCGCGACGATCATCTTCTCGACGCACAACATGTCTTCGGTGGAGGAGATCTGCGACCACATCACGCTGATCAACAAATCGCGCAACATCCTCTCGGGCGAGGTCGACGAAATCCGCCGCCGCCACGGCTCCAACATCTTCGAAGTGGCCTACCGCGGCGAGGAGCAGACCCTGCGGCAGGCCGTCGCGGGCCGTTGCGAAATCCTCGACGGCACGCAGGAGGAGTCGGTCTACCGGACGCTCAAGCTCCACGTCGAGAGCGACGCCGACGTGCGCGGGGTCATCAGCGCGGTCAACGACGCCGTCGAACTGCGTTCGTTCCGCGAGATCATCCCCTCGATGAACGACATTTTCATCAGAGCCGTGAACGGCTCGTTATGAAAAGCCGTTCCGGCCAGACGACAATCCCCCGTTGAAGAGGGGAGGAGTTTCGAAAACCAACGACAAACGACTTAATCACATCCTGTCATGTCCAACATATCCATCATCATCCAGCGCGAGTTCAACGAGCGCGTACGTAAAAAATCCTTCATCATCACCACCTTGCTGATGCCCGTGCTGATGATCGGGCTGATGGCCGCCCCGGCGCTCATCATGCAGTTCTCGCGGGGCGACGAGAAGGTCATCGCCGTCATCGACGACAGCGGGCTGGTGGCCCCGAAACTCGAAAACGACGAGGAGATCCGTTTCGAGACCACGGAACTCCCGACCGAGGAGGCCCGCAAGCAGCTGACCGACAAATTCGGCGTGCTCTACATCGGCGGCGGCATCCTGAAAAACCCGAACAACGTCCGGCTCTACGCCAACTCGTCGTCGTCGCTCTCCCTCGAAAGCAACATCACGGGGCAGATCGAGCGCATCCTCGAAGCCGAGAAACTCAAGGCCTACAACATCGAAAACCTCTCGCAGATCCTCGACGAGGTGAAGACCTCGGTCAACATGCAGACCTTCCGCAACGACAAGTCGCAGGAGGAGGACACGCAGGCGCAGTCGTCGGCCGTGGCCACGGGCGTGGGTTACGTCCTGGGATTCATCCTCTACATGTTCCTGCTGATCTACGGCTCGATGGTCATGCAGTCGGTGATCGAGGAGAAGAACAACCGCGTGCTGGAGGTGATGGTCTCGTCGGTGCGCCCCTTCGACCTGATGATGGGCAAAATCCTCGGCGTGGCCTCGGTGGCTATCGTACAGGTGCTGCTCTGGGGCGTGCTGATCGCCGGCGTCGGAGCTTTGGTGATGCCCCATCTGATGCCCGAAGACGTGATGGCGAGCGCCCAGGCCATGCAGCAGGGCATGCCCGACGCGGCTTCGATGTCCGGCATGAACCCCGAGATGCTGCAAGCCGTGGCCGCCATGACCGACCTGGGCTATATCGTCAAGATCTTCGTCAGTCTGCTGCTGTTCGTCTTCGGCGGCTACCTGCTCTACTCGGCGATGTTCGCCGCCGTGGGTTCGGCCGTGGACAACGTGCAGGACGCCTCGCAGCTGCAAATGCCCATCACGCTGCCGATCATCCTCGCGCTGTTGATGATGTTCGTCGTCATCAAGGACCCCAACTCGCAACTGGCCTTCTGGTTCTCGATCATTCCGTTCACCTCGCCGATCGTTATGATGGCACGCATCCCCTACGACATTCCGCTGTGGGAGGTCGCTCTCTCGCTCGTGGTGCTCTACGCCTCGTTCGTGGGCATGGTGTGGTTCGCGGCGAAGATCTACCGCGTGGGCATCTTCATGTACGGCAAGAAACCGTCGCTCAAGGAGCTGTTCAAGTGGATACGGTACAAGTACTGACGCCGGGCGTCAATTAAAAATGAAAAATTAAGAATTAAAAATTGGCACCTGTTTTTCTGTTATCAAAATAACAGATTCTTAAAATATTTTCATAAATTTGTCCCGAATTAGGACTTACCGAAAATCATTTCAACAAAATACTTAAAAATCAAAGAGCTATGATCTCGATCGACAACTACGATTTCAAAGGCAAGCGCGCGATCATCCGCGTGGATTTCAACGTGCCCCTCAACGAGAAGGGCGAAGTGACGGACGACACGCGCATCCGCGCCGCCATCCCCACCATCAAGAAGGTGCTCGCCGAGGGCGGCTCGGTGATCCTGATGTCGCACATGGGACGTCCCAAGAAGAATCCCGATCCCAAATACTCGCTCGAGCAGATCGTTCCCGCCGTCGAGAAAAACCTCGGCACGAAGGTCGAGTTCGCCGGCGACTGCATCGGTGAGAAGGCCGCCGAAATGGCCAAAAACCTCAAGCCCGGACAGGTTATGCTGCTGGAAAACCTGCGTTTCTACGCCGAGGAGGAGGGCAAGCCCCGCGGCCTGGCCGAAGACGCCTCGAAGGAGGAGAAGGACGCCGCCAAGAAGGCCCTGAAAGAGGGTCCGCAGAAGGAGTTCGTCAAGAAACTCGCTTCGCTGGCCGACTGCTATATCAACGACGCGTTCGGCACGGCCCACCGCAAGCACGCTTCGACCTACCTGATCGCCAAACAGTTCCCCAACGACAAGATGTTCGGCTACCTGATGGAGAAAGAGGTGAAGGCCATCTCCTCGCTGATGGAGGCCCCGGCCCATCCGTTCTGCGCCATCGTGGGCGGATCGAAGGTTTCGTCGAAGATCGGCGTGATCAAGGCGCTGATCGAGAAGGTCGATTCGATCATCATCGGCGGCGGCATGACCTACACCTTCGCGGCTGCGCAGGGCGGTAAGGTCGGCGGCTCGATCTGCGAACCCGACATGTTCCCCGTAGCGCTCGAGATCCTCGAGCTGGCCAAGAAGAAGGGCGTGCAGCTGGTCATGTCGCCCGACGCGCTGATCGCCGACGCATTCTCGGCAGACGCCAACACCAAGGAGGCGCCGGCCAACGACATTCCCGACGGATGGGAGGGTCTGGACATCGGCTCGGAGGGCAAAAAGGTCTTCCGCGAGCACATCCTGGGCTGCAAGACCATTCTCTGGAACGGCCCCGTGGGCGTGTTCGAGATCGACAAGTTCGCAACCGGCTCCAAGGAGGTGGCCCAGGCCATCGCCGAGGCTACGAAGAACGGCGCCTACTCGCTCATCGGCGGCGGCGACTCGGTAGCCTGCATCAACAAGTTCGGCCTGGCCGACCAGGTGTCGTACATCTCGACGGGCGGCGGCGCGCTGCTCGAATACATCGAATTCGGCGACCTGCCGGGCGTTGCGGCCATCCGCGACTAACCGGGCATACCGTAACAATTACAACGGCGGGGATTTCCGGTTTTCACGGAAGTCCCCGTTTTATCAAACCCCGAACGACATGAAAAAAATCATTCTTTTCGCAACAACAATGGCTTGCATGACAGCCTGTCAGAATACCCCCAAGACCCCGGCCCTCGACATGGCGAACTTCGATCTGTCGGTAGCCCCCAACGCCGATTTCTACGAGTACGCCACGGGCGGCTGGCAGAAGAACAACCCCCTGAAGCCCGAATATGCGCGCTACGGCTCGTTCGACATCCTGCGCGACAACAACGAGAAGCGCATCAACGAGCTGTTCTCCGGCATGACGCAGCAGAAAGCCGAGCCGGGAAGCGTCGAGCAGAAGATTTCGGACCTCTACAAGATGGGGCTCGACTCGGTGCGCCTGAACGCCGAGGGCGCCGCTCCGATCAAGGGCGCCGTCGACGAAATTCTCGCCATCGGCGACCGCTCGCAGCTGACCGCCATGGTGGCCAGGCTCCACACCTCGATCGCCAATCCGTTCTTCGGCGTGGGCGTGCAGTCCGACCTGATGAACAGCGACATCAACGCGCTCTACGCCTCGCAGCCCGACCTGATCATGGGCGACCGCGACTATTACCTCGATCCCGAGAACGAGTCGATCCGCACCGCCTATAAGGAGTATCTGGGCAAAATCTTCCGGTTGTCGGGCGTTCCCGAGGCCGACATCGACAAAGCCGTTGCGGGCGTGCTGTCGATCGAAACGAAGCTGGCCGAGAAAAACTGGTCGAGCGTCGAACTGCGCAACATCCCCGCCATGTACAACCCCACGAAGAAGGCCGATTTCGAGAAGACTTACGACGCCATCGACTGGGCCGAATACTATAAGGTAATGGGCATCGGTGATTTCGAGCAGATCATCGTGACGACCCCCTCGGCCCTGGCCAACGCCAACGACCTGATGAAAAACGCCCCGCTGGAAGACATTCGCTACTACCTCGCCGCACAGTACATCGGCGCTGCCGCCAGCTACCTGAGCGACGACTTCATCAACGCGTCGTTCGACTTCTTCGGCCGCGTGATGTCGGGCAAGCAGGAGCAGAAACCCCGCTGGAAGCGCGCCATGTCGGTTCCCAACGGAACCCTTTCGGAAGCCGTCGGCGAGATGTACGTGGCCAGGTACTTCCCCGAGAAGGACAAGGCCCGGATGCTCGACATGGTGAAGAACCTCCAGACGGCCCTCGGTCAGCACATCGCCGCCCTCGAGTGGATGTCCGACGCCACGAAGGCCAAGGCGCAGGAGAAACTCGCGGCCTTCACCGTGAAGATCGGCTACCCCGACAAGTGGAAGGACTACACGACGCTCGAAATCGACCCGGCGAAGAGTTACTGGGACAATATCGTCGAGGCCAACGCCTGGTATACGTCCGACAACATTTCGAAACTGGGCAAGCCCGTGGACAAGGACGAGTGGCACATGTCGCCCCAGACGGTGAACGCCTACTACAACCCCACGACCAACGAAATCTGCTTCCCGGCTGCCATTCTCCAGCCGCCGTTCTACAACCCCGACGCCGACGACGCGGTGAACTACGGCGCGATCGGCGTGGTGATCGGCCACGAGATGACCCACGGGTTCGACGACCAGGGCCGCAATTTCGACAAGGACGGCAACATGAACAACTGGTGGACCGACGAGGACGCCGCCGCCTTCAAGGCGAAGACGGACGTGCTGGTGAAACAGTTCGACGCCATCGAGGTTCTGCCTGCCAAGGAGGGCCAGCCGGCGATCTTCGCCAACGGCGCGCTCTGCCTGGGCGAGAACATCGCCGATCAGGGCGGCCTGCGCGTGTCGCACACGGCCTATCGCAATTCGCTCGCAGGCAAGGAGACCCCGGCCCCGATCGACGGATTCACCCCCGAACAGCGTTTCTACCTGGGTTATGCCACGCTGTGGGCGCAGAACATCCGCGACGAGGAGATCGCCCGTCTCACCAAACTCGACGTGCACTCGCTGGGCAAATGGCGCGTGAACGCCACGCTGCGCAACCTGCAGGATTTCTACGACGCCTTCTCGATCACCGACGGGCCGATGTTCCTGCCCGAACAGGATCGCGTAATCATCTGGTAACCGGCGTAAGACGCCGGCTTTAGGGTAGCGATGCCGGGTCATCGGAATTCCGACTCAACTCTGCGCCCGCCCACCTAAAAGGTGGGTTCTGTGGGCGATGCCGGGTCATCGGAATTCCGACTCAACTTTGCGCCCGCCGGCTTAAACAACCGGGGTTAGGGACGGTAAACGGCCCCCGGAATTACGCTCCGGTTCGGCGCG
Source organism: Alistipes sp. i18-0019-D1 (assembly GCF_042852885.1). Classification (NCBI taxonomy): domain Bacteria; kingdom Pseudomonadati; phylum Bacteroidota; class Bacteroidia; order Bacteroidales; family Rikenellaceae; genus Alistipes; species Alistipes sp. i18-0019-D1. The sequence goes on along the minus strand of NZ_AP031424.1, from coordinate 1,750,356 downwards.
CTCCATTCATTAAAAAAGACGGCTGGGAGTTTTCCCGGCCGTCTTTTTCATTCCCTTACGGCACAGACCGCCTTTCAGCGCGGCCCGGTGGAGGAGAGCCGAAAAACCGCCCGCCGATGCATCTATTTTCGCATTTTCTGCTATCTTTGTGCTAAAGAAGGAACGATGACCCGACATAAGACACATACGAAATTTCCGTTTGCGGCGCTGTTTTTCACCGCGATGCTGATTTCCCCGGCGCTCCATGCCCTGAACATCCCGGACTACCGCTTCCACGCCATGCCCGAGACCTCTTATTACGGAGGCATCCACAGCATCGCCAAGGACAGCGTCGGACGTATGTGGTTCAGCGGCTACGACGCCCTGTTCATGTACAACGGCACATCGTTCGTGCGGATGACCGACCTGGTCACGAGCCTCTCGCCGAGTTCCTACTGGTCCTACGGACAAGTGATCACGGACAAACGGAAGGGCCTGTACGTAGGAACCAACCACGGACTGCTGCGCTTCGACTACCGGAAGTTGGATTTCGAATTCGTCCTGGAGGGCAATATCGGCTCGGTCACGGCGAACGACGACGGGACGGTATGGCTGATCCGCAACAACGGCATCGAATCGTTCAGCCCCGGCCGGCTGCCGGCCGTGACCCGCTATCCGATGCCTCCGGAGATGTCCGCACCCGGACGGACGCTGACGCTGGTGTGCACGAAGGAGTACGTTTACGCCGCGTCGGGCGGCGATCTCTACCGCCTGAACCGGGAGACCGGACAGTACGCTCCCTTCACGTCCGTCGGCGGCGACAACTGCGTGATCCGCGACGTGGTGGAGTACAACGGGTCGGTATACGTCCTCACGCTCATGGACGGACTCTACGAATGCGACGGCAACGGCCGGATCGGGCGATATTTCCGGCTGCCGCTCGAATACGAGAAATCGGCCGGCGCCAAGGAACTTTACCTCGATTCGCAGGGCATCATCTGGGTAGCGACACAATCGGGGCTGCTGTTGCTGGATCCGCTCACCGCCAGTACGCAGCTGCTGCGTTTCGACCTCCACTATCCCTACTCCCTGCCCAACAATTCGGTGTGGTCGATCTTCCCCGATCCCGACGGCGGGGTATGGGTCGGCACATACGGCGGCAAACTGGCCTACATGACCTTCGCGGACAACGGCGTGGACTATTTCAAAGCCACTCCGGGAGGTCTCAACCACCCGATAGTCAGCTGCTTCGAAGAAGACACGGAGGGCAATCTCTGGATCGGAACGGAGGGGGGGGGAATTAACTGCTGGGACCGCCGCAACGGCCGGTTCGTCTATTACACGCAGGAGAGCCGTTGCGGCCTGACGTCGAACATGATCAAAAAGCTGTGGCACGACGAGCACAACCGGCTGCTGGTCTCGGCGTTCAACGGCGGAATGCGGGTCTTCGACGAGCGGCAGGGGCGTTTTTCCGACCTGCACATGAACCATCCCGTCTCGGGACAGCCATTGAGCGTCTATGATTTCGCCAAGGAGGGCGACCGGGGCGTCTGGCTGACCGACCCGGACGCCGAGCTGATGTACAAGGACGCGAGGACGGGGCGCGTGGAGGCGGTCCGGCTGACAGACGAACAGGGAAATACCGTCCGCATCCATATCGAAACGCTGTTCCACGACGAGCGGGGCGACCTGTGGCTCGTCGGGCACGACGGCGCATACGTCGTCGATCCCGACACACGGCGGATTCTGAAGCGCCATTACATCGGGGAGGCCCCCTATTCGGTCAACAACCTCTGTTCCTACTGCGTCACCTCCGACTCCGACATCTGGTTCGGAACCCGCGGCGGCGGGGTCAACCTGCTGCGCCGCAACGGCAGCTACGTCAATTTCAGGGACCGGAACGGCGAAGGGCTGGCAGGCAAAACGGTCTTCGGCATCCTCGAAGACACCCCCTCGAAAGATGTCTGGTTCAGCACCAACGACGGACTTTACTATTACGACCACGCTGACGGGACGATCCGCAAATCGCAGATCGACATCCCGAACCGCTGCGGGGCCTACTATGTGCGGGCGTGCTACAAGACCTCGAAAGGCGAAATGCTGTTCGGAGGGACGGACGGCTTCATCTTCTTCGCCCCGGGAAAGATCAAATACAACGGCCAGAAGCCGAAAGTCTATTTTACGGACCTGCTGATCAACAGCCGGCCGGCCGTGCCCGGCGCCAAAAACTCGCCTCTGGAGAAAGCCATTTCCACGCTCTCCTACCGCGGGGGCGAGGGCGACGTGATCGAACTGTCGCACCGGCAGTCGAATTTCGAAATCCGCTTCTCGGCGAACAGCTACCTGAACGCCGGGAAGAACCAGTATGCCTACCGCCTGCTGGGGCACTCCGAAAGATGGTCCCTGCTGCCGCAGGGGCAGAAGGCGGTGCAGTTCTTCAACCTGCCCGCCGGAAACTACGTCTTCGAGGTCAAGGCCGCCAACAACGACGGCCTGTGGGGCGACGAGGTTTCGGCGCTCGGCTTCAGGGTGCATCCCTCGCCCTTTTTCTCCCGCTGGGCCTACCTCGTTTATGCGGCGCTGCTCTCGGCGGTGGCCTACTTCATCTGGCGGTATTTCACCAACAAGAAGATTTTCGAACAGCGGCTCGAACTGGAGCGGATCAAGGAACAAAACATGAAGCAGCTGACCCAGGCCCGGATCAACTTCTTCACGAATATCTCCCACGACCTCAAGACGCCGCTCACACTGGTCGTCGACCCGCTGAAACAGCTCAAGGAACACCTGCCCGCCGATGCGCCGGGCAATGCCTACGTGCACCTGATCGAGAAGAACGTGGGACGCATCCAGCGCATGATCAGCCAGCTGCTGCAATTCCGCGAGATCGAGAGCCAGAAGATCACCCTGAACCGCCAGCCGGGCGACCTGATCCGCTTCATCGACAGCATCTTCTCGCTGTTCGAGTTCTACGCCAACAAGAAAGGGATCGAGACCGGCTTCAACTCCCAGTATGAAAGCTTCTACACCAAGTTCGACCACGACGTGATCGAAAAAATCTTCACGAACCTCTTCTCCAACGCGATCAAGTACACCTCGGAAAACGGCTACGTCGGCGTAAGAATCTACCCGGCGCGGCAGGACCAGCGCCCGGAGTCCGCTCGGCCGGCCGCCGGCACCGAATACATTGCCTTCACGGTCACCAACACCGGGGCGGAAATCCCCGACGACAAGAAGGAGGCCATCTTCGAATCGTTCAACCACCTCTCCGACCGCCGTCCCCAATTCGAGAGCAGCAGCGGGCTGGGGCTGGCCATCGTCAAGGAACTGGTCGGCAACCTCAACGGAAGCATCACCCTCCGTTCGGGCAACTCGAAAGTCGCGTTCACGGTGGTCCTGCCCTTCACCCTCAATGCCGAAAAGACCGACAGCGCCGCCGAATCGTACGAATACACGGTCTCCGAGATCGACAACCTGCTGACCGAATCCGACGTCATGGCCCCCAACGACCGGCACGACCGCAAGGCGTGCAACATCGTGGTCATCGAGGACGACCCCAACCTGCGGAGCTACCTCGAACAGCGGCTGTCGAAGCACTACAACGTATACACCGCGGCAAACGGCAGCGAAGGCATCGCCAAGGCAGAGAGAATCTGCCCCCAGATCGTCATCACCGACCTGATGATGCCCGAGGCCGACGGCTTCGAGGTATGCCGCTCACTGCGCTCGAACATCAAGACCAGCCATATCCCGGTGATCATGCTTTCGGCCCTGGGCAAAAACACCGAAAACAAGATCAAGGCGCTGGAATGCGGTGCCAACGTGTTCATCGACAAGCCCTTCGACATGGATTTCCTGCTCAAACAGGTTGCCAATCTCATCCGGAACCAGCAGGAACTCAAGGAGCGTTACAGCAAGAAATACATCGCCGAACCGTCGAAGATCACCATTTCGTCGATGGACGAGGAGCTGCTGAAAAAGGCGATGAACTATATCGAACGGAACATGGACAACAGCGACTACAACGTGGATTCGTTCGTGTCGGACATGTCGATCGGGCGCACGCTCCTCTACCAAAAGATCAACGACATCACGGGCATGTCGATCAAGGAGTTCATCATGGACGTCCGGCTGAAACGGTCGGCCCAGCTGCTCCGGGAGTCGGACCTGACCATCTCCGAGATCTCGGTCCTGACGGGATTCGCCAATCCCAAATATTTCAGCATCTGTTTCAAACGGCATTTCGAACTGACCCCATCCGAATTTAAGAAGAAATCCTGACGCGTACCGCACGAACGGAACCGGCCGGACCGAACCGACCATGAATATATCGTGCCTTCGTATTCGCCGGACCAGCTTCCGCATCTGTCCGCAGGAACCTTCCCGCCGTCGCTCCGCGCGACCGGCAGGGAGGTTTCATTTTGTCCGGACGAGCCTCCTTGCAGGCTTGCGCAGCACCCGCAGCGCCCGGATATGATCCTTTTTTTTACCCCTCCGTACGAAATGGAACCATTTCCGAATAAACGACGCCCATCCGGTCGCCCTGTTTTATTGACCTTTGCGATACGGGGTTCAAAGTCCCCGGCATCCGCTTTTCCTTTGAAATACATAAAAATTTTAAAAATTAAAACCTGAAACCTATGAAAAGATGACCGGAAAACCACATCAAGCGACGAAGTATCTCTCGTCCGTCCAGACAATCCCTTTATAACGGAGATACAAGCACTAACCAAAAAGAAACCTTTTATGATAATGAGCATGTACAAAAAGCTTATAGGCAGCCTGACGATTTCCCTCTTATTCCTGCTGTCTGCAACACCGTCGTTCGCCCAGCAGAACGACGTCAAAGTAACCGGCACAATTACCGACGGAAGCGGCGCCCCGCTGGCGGGAGTCGTTGTCGTGGTAAAGGACGGCAAAAGCAACAACGGAGCCGTATCCAATACGCAAGGCGTCTATGAAATCAAAGTTCCCGCATCCGCGACGCTTCTTTTCACCTGTCTGGGCTATGCCGACCAGGAAGTGAAACTCGGCGCATCGAACGTCGTAAACGTGACGATGACCGAGGACGCACAGTCCCTCGACGAAGTGGTCGTCGTGGGTTACGGTACGCAGAAGAAGAAGGACCTCACGGGAGGTCTCGCCGTCGTCAGCAAACAGACGCTGGAGATGGTCTCGACCAACAACCTGATGGACCGTCTGGTCGGCCAGGTCGCCGGTCTGAACATCACCACCGGCAACGAAGCGCCGGGCAGCAACCAGACCCTGCTGATCCGCGGCCAGAACTCGCTGACGGCCAATAACGACCCGCTGATCATCCTGGACGGCATCCCCTATTCCGGCGGACTGGCCGACCTCGACCCGAACATCATCGAGAACATGTCGGTGCTGAAAGACGCTTCGGCAGTGGCCATCTACGGTTCGCGCGGCTCGAACGGCGTCATCCTGATCCAGACCAAGCGGGGTTCGCAGGGCGAATTCCATGTCACCTACAAAACGAAACTCGCCATCGCCGAGCCGATGCAGCGCATCGAGACCATGGGCCCCAACGAATTCATCCGCCTCAAGCAGGACATGGGCCGGCTCAAAAACAATTACAGCGGCGAGCAGCTCGACCCGCTGGTAGGTTCGATCATCAGCGCCAGCGAAAAGGTAAACTACGCCAAGGGCATCACCAACGACTGGCAAGACTACGTTTTCCGCACGGTCTTCACGATGGACCACCAGCTGAGCTTCCAGGGCGGCAACGAGAAGACCACCTATATGGCCTCGGTTTCCTACCTGGACAACCCCGGCGTGGTTTACAACTCGAATTACCAGCGTACGAACGTCTACGCCAGCATCAACCAAAAAATGAACGACTGGCTGTCCGTAGGCCTCACCACGCAGTTCGTGAACCGCGAGAGCGGCGGTGCGACGCCGAACCTCGAACATGCCATCAAGCAAAGCCCCTACGGCATCTATAAGGATGAAACCGGCGCCTACTACGAGGAGCCGATGGACTACTCGAACCTGCCCAACCCGATGAAGGATGTCAACGCCGACCAGAAACGCACGGGCCGCAACTTCATGGCCAACGGTTTCCTCGATCTCAAACTTCCGGTCAAAGGTCTCTCTTTCCGGTCGCAGTTCGGCTACAACTACCGCAGCCAGATGAACGGAACCTACTACGGCCGCAACACCGTGACAGGTAAAAAGGTCGACGGCCGCGCCGAGCTGGCCAACAACCACACGACGGACTGGACGTGGGAGAACGTGCTGAAGTTCGACCGCGATTTCGGCAAGCACCACATCGACTTCACGGGTCTCTTCTCCATGCAGGAGGCCCAGTACACGGCCGCTTCGCAAAGCGGCGAAGGCTTCGTGAACGACGATTCGAGTTTCTACCGGATGGACGGAGCCGAGAAGAAGATCGCCATCAGTTCGTCTTTCTGGAAAGAGAACTTCGTTTCGGGCATGTTCCGCGTGAATTACGGCTTCAACAGCAAATACCTCCTGACGGTCACCGGACGTGCCGATTCGTTCTCGGCATTCGCCGAAAACCACAAATGGGCCTTCTTCCCCTCGGCCGCCCTTGCCTGGCACCTCGGCGAGGAGAGCTTCATCAAGGACAACGCCTCGTGGATCGACATGCTGAAGATCCGTCTCTCGTACGGCGCCAACGGAAACAACGCCATTTCGCGTTACCAATCGCTCGACCGTCTCTACTCGACCAACGGCGTGAAGTATATCTGGGGCGACGGCAGCAGCGCCGCCAACTCGGCCTACCTGCCGAGCGACGGTATCGGTAACCCCGACCTGCGTTGGGAGACCACCTATACGGCCAACGTCGGTATCGACTTCCAGTTCTTCAACGGCCGTCTGGGCGGTACGATCGACATGTACCTCTCCAACACGCACGATCTGCTGATGTCGCGTACGGTTCCCATCATGAACGGTTACAGCAAGATTCTCTACAACGTCGGCCAGACCCGCAACAAGGGTATCGAACTGACGCTCCATTCGCAGAACATCCGCAAGAAGGATTTCAGGTGGGAAACCGACTTCACCTTCTCGCTCAACCGCGACCAGATCGTCGCACTGCGCGGCGACGGCAACGACGACATCAACAACAAGTGGTTCATCGGCCAGCCGCTGTCGGTCTACTACGACTGGAACATGATCGGTATCTGGCAGGAAGGCGACGAGTTCACGTTCACCGACAAGGACGGCAAGGAGGTGGCCCACCAGACCGGAGCCACGCCCGGAGCCGCCAAGCTGGAGGATGTCGACGGCAACGGCGTCATCGATTCCCAAGACCGCAAGGTGATCGGCAGCAAACAGCCGAGATTCACGATGTCGATGGGCAACCGTTTCTCCTATAAGGACTTCTATTTCTCGTTCCTGTTCAACGGCGTCTTCGGCAAATGGATGACGGACAACGTGGCCAATATCTCCTCGTATACGTTCGGTTCGGGCAACTACATCCACGGCGTGAAATACTGGACGCCGGAGACCCCCGACGCAGAGGTCGTTTCGCCGGGTTACCAGGCTTCCTTCAGCCACGGCTACTACAAGAAGCTCAACTACGTGCAGCTGCGCAACATCACGCTGGGCTACCGCGTCAACCAGAAATTCGTCCGCCGGATCGGTTTGAGCGCCATCGACGTGAATGTCAGCGTGAACAACGTCTGCGCCTTCTCCAACATGCGTCAGATGCTGAACTACGACAACACCTGGTTCGCATCGTTCCCGACCGCCCGTTCCTACGTGCTGGGATTAACCTTAACCTTCTAATCAAGACCTGACCATGAAAACGATGAATTATATCAAGATCGGCATTGCAAGTTCGATCCTCTCGATAGCTGCGGGCTGTACCTCCTTTCTGGAAGAGGAGCTGAAAAGTTCGCTGGCTCCCGACAACACTTACACCAGTTCGCTGGGCTTCGAGGTGGGTTCCACAGGACTCTACGCCATCGCCCGCTCGGAATACAACACCTGGGGTGAAAACGGCGCTTTCATGCACAACGGTGCCTGCGCCTACGAAGTGCTCCAGATTTCGACCGACCTCTGCCGCATGGGAACCGTCCGCGACGGTTCGCTGGTTCCGTTCGCCGAGATGACGCTCAACCCGTCGACGCTTTTCGTCGGCTCGTACTGGAACTGGGCCTTCAACCTGATCGGCTCGGCCAACGAACTGCTGATCTATTCCGAAAAGAACGACAACTGGGACTATCCCACCGACAAACAGCTTTACCAGGCCGAAGCCCGTTTCTTCCGGGCTTACGCCTACCGCACGCTGGTCTACCTCTACGGCGACGTGCCCTGGGTCGAGACCATCCAGAAGCCCTTCCTGCTCTCGTTCTCACGCGATCCCAAGATCGAAGTGCTGGGAAACATCATCAAAGACCTGGAATTTGCAAAGACATACCTTCCCGACAATCCCGACAATGTGAAGGAGGGTAAGCTCACGACGTGGGCCGCACGCCACCTGCTGAGCGAAATGTACCTGCTGCGCGGCGCCGAAGGCGACTACAAGCTGGCCGAAGAGAATGCCCAGGACGTGATCGACTGCCCGTATTACAGTCTGGTGAAGAGCCGCTACGGCAACGCCAAGAACGATCCCGGCGACTATTTCAGCGACATGTTCGTCGAAAACAACCAGAACCGTTCGGCCGGCAACACCGAGAGCATCTGGGTCATGCAGTTCCAGTACAACACGGTCGGCGGCGGCACGAACTCCGACGACTGGACCCGCCGCGCCTGGAACCCCCAGTACCACGCCATCGACGGCTTCGCGCTGGCCGACTCGCTCGGCGGCCGCGGCCTGGCGCAGATCTATCCGCTGAAGTGGTGGATCGGCGTCAAGGGAACCAACGCCACGACGGCCGGAGAAAAGGAGGGTTTCCCCGGGATCCAGGAAAAAGGCATCTTCGAAGACGGCGACATCCGCAACTCGGAGTACAACATCAAGCGCAACTGGTACTACAACAATCCGCTGACGCCCAACAAACTGGGACAGAAATGCCCCATCGACGACAAATCGTGGTCGCAGGCCCAGCTCTTCCCGGCGCTGAAAAAGTTCTTCTTCGGTAAGGAGGAAAACCTCCAGCTCACCGGCGCATACAAGGACCGCATGAAGTTCCGCCTGGCCGAGACCTACCTGCTGCTGGCCGAAGCCTACCTGCGTCAGGACATGCCCGATAAGGCCGCCGATGCTGTGAACGAGGTGCGCCGCCGCGCCAAAGTGTCCGACGTTTCCGACGAGGAGATGACGATGGATTTCCTGCTCGACGAGCGCATCCGCGAACTCTACGGCGAAGAGAGCCGCCGCTTCACCCTGGTACGCACGGGCAAGCTGCTCGAGCGCGTGAGGAAGTACAACCCCGAAGCGCGCGACCTCATCCAGGATTTCCACGTGCTGTGGCCCATCCCGCAGGCTATCCGCGACGCGAATGTCGGCAATTTCCCGCAGAATCCCGGATATGAAGGCTACGAAGGCTAAATAGCTTCGTTTCCGCCTCGGGGCGGATCAGACAAAAATGGTCCGATAGATTCCGGACCGTATCAGCAACCACGAAAAAAACAGTTATGAAAAAGATAAAATTTGCATGCAACCTGTCGCTGCTGACCCTTTTCGCACTCGGCCAGTGGGCTTGTGCATGGGACCCGTACGAACACGACAGCGACCCGGTCCGGGAGACTCTGGAGCTGACCGCCTCCGCCACCCAGATCGCTTTGGACGAAAACAACCTTTCGGCTACGGTACTGACCTTCGACTGGACGCCTGCGCGTCCCATGCCCGACGAGTACCTGGTATCCTATACGACCAAACTCGACCTGCTGAACAACAACTTCGGCTCCTCCACCGCCATCGAGACGAGCGAGGACGACGGAATATTCAGCCGCAGCTACACCTCCGAGCAGCTCAACAACTGGGCGAACGAGCGCTGGAAAGTGCCCGTAAACAAGACCTTCACGCTGGCGTTCCGCGTCATCGCCGAGTACGCGGGCGGCTCCACCTATGAAATGCCCGAGGTGCGCACCGTGGAAGTCACCGTAACCCCGATCAAGGTCGACGTTTTCGATGCCGACAAGGTATCGCTTTCCGGCACGGCGATCAGCAGCGTCACCGAGATCGAAAAGACGGTCGAGAATGCGAACCTCTATGCCTGGTACGGAGCGCTGAGCATCGGCGAGCTGCAGATTCCCGTCGAGCTGGAGGGCCAGACCTACTACATCGTTCCGAGCGACGGCAGCGGCACGCTGAAGGACGGCGAACTGGTCGACGTGAAGATGACGGAGACCCCCGTTTCGTGGAATATCCCGGCAGCGGGCAACTACCGTCTGCTGATCGACATGGAGAACAAGCAGGTCCGCATCTACTCTTCAGCAACCGACCTGAAACCGCTGTCCGTCACATTCCATCCGAGCGGCGCGGATACCAATCCCGAGACGACGATCGAAGTACTCGATCTCTACGCCTACGGAGCAGGTACGGGCTGGGGCGTGCGCAAACTCAACCTGAAGCAGAGTTCCGCCGACCCGCAGGTTCTGATCTATGACGCCGAAGAACACAACGGTACGAAACTTTCCAGCGGCATGAAGTTCTGCGTAGCCCAGAATTTCTCGGTCGGCGGCGTAGATTACAACCAGAACAACGCCTACTGCTTCACCAACCCGCTGACGGCCGACGGCAAACGCCAGAACCTCACGCTGACTCTCGGCAAAGAGGGTGAACTGCACGGAGGCGCCGACGGAGAGACGCGCAACTCCTACTATACGATTCCCGCCGCAGATCTGCTGATCTTCGACCTGCGCCACGGAACGATCCTCGCCCGGAACAAATAACGCCGGAGCGCATCACTGAAAATATTGCCGTATCGGAATGAAGACTGGATTCCGGCCGACAGGAAGATACGGCAATATTTTTCATCTATTTCGCAACATCAATCGTAAAAACATGATACAAATGAGAAATCTGATAACCGGCTGTCTTCTGGCAGCGTTCCTTTGCGCCGGTTCCTGCGGCTGTTCGAAGGACAACGAAGGAGGAGGGGACGAGGGCGGCAAGGTCAGCGGCGTCACCGTAAAGCCAGCCTACAACAAATCGCAGGTGCTGCACAACCCCCTGAACGGCTGGGTGATGTACGTCAGCGCGGACTACGACCCCTCCTATTTCGACAAGGAGATCTATGTACCCCTGCTCGGAAAGAACGTAAGGGTGGCGGACTACGCCTCGGCCTGCTACATCCGTACGAAGTGGTCGGTGCTCAACCCTGCCGACGGACAATACGCCTGGAAAGACCCCGATTCGAAGGTCTACAAACTGGTCCAGAAAGCCCGGGAGCTGAAACTTCCCATCGCTTTCCGCGTCGTGGTGGACGGACGTGACCAGGGCGCCAATACGCCCCAGTTCGTCTACGACGCCGGAGCCGAATACGCGATGTCGGAGCCGAAATACCCCGACCGCAAGACCCCGATGCCGCAGGACCCGATCTTCCAGCGCTACTACGAGAAGTTCGTCGCAGCCCTCGCCGAGGAGTTCAACGATCCGGAATACACCTCGTTCATCGACGGCTACGGCCTCGGCAAGTGGGGCGAGGGCCACAGTGTGGCTTACAACAAGAATGACGTATCGGCCGTCGATGGGAACACGGAAACGGTGAAGCGCGAAGTCCTCGACTGGATCACCAAACTCTACGCCAAGCACTTCACGAAGGTTCCTCTGGTGATCAACTACCACCGCGTACTGGGCCATCCCACGAGCCAGGGCACGGCGAACCCGAACAGCGAGAGCCTCGTGGCCCTGGCCATCAGCAACGGCTACTGCATCCGCTCCGACGCCTTCGGCATGAACAACTCCAGCTGGGGTTACACTACCTGGGAGAAGGCGATCGCCGCACAATGGCGCTACAAGGTCCCCATCATCATGGAAGGCGGATATATCGTCAGCAGCCACAGCTACTGGAACGACCCGGCCGGCTACCGCCAGGGACACCCCGAAGACGTCCGTCAGGGCGAATTCGACGCCTCGGCCGAAGCCCGCGTCAACATGATGGACTTCCGAGTCGGCCAGGAGACCGAATCGTGGTTCAACGACGCCTTCAGTCTCGTGCAGCGCTTCGTCTCCGAAGGCGGCTACCGCCTCTATCCCGACCAGGTGATCGTTCCCGACCAGGTGAACGCCGGCAGCCGGGTCAAGGTCGCTTCGCGCTGGCGCAACATGGGCTGGGGCTATTTCCCGAACAACCTGCCGCAATGGAACTACAAATACAAGGTGGCCTTTGCTTTGCTCGACGCCTCGGGCAAGGCGCAGAAGGTCTTCGTCGACAAGGATTGCGAGCCTTCGACCTGGGTCGAGAGCAAGCCCTTCTCCTACACCTTCGAAACGCCGGCCGTCGATCTTCCCGCAGGGAAATATACGTGGGGCATCGCCATCGTCGACACCACGAAGGAGAACCGGCCGGCCATCCAGCTCGCCGTGAACAACGAAAAGACGGCCGAAGGCTGGGTGAAACTGCACGAAGTGCAGATCAACTAACATCTGAAAAGTCATGAAGAGGGTCGCATTACTTTCCGCAGCGCTGCTGCTCTCCGTCACCGCCTCCTTCGGGAGCGGCGTCCTGGTCGAGGCCGAGAGCTTCGGCGACAAGGGCGGGTGGGCCGTGGACCAGCAGTTCATGGACCAGATGGGTTCGCCCTATCTCATCGCGCACGGCATGGGCAAACCCGTGGCGGATGCCGTGACGACGGTCGAATTCCCGGAAACGGGAACCTACCGGGTCTACGTCCGGACGTTCAACTGGGTCGCACCCTGGTACGACGGGGAAGGTCCCGGAAAGTTCACCCTCCGGGTCGGCGGCCGGAAGCTGCCCGCGACGCTCGGCTGCACGGGCAGCGAGTGGATGTGGCAGTGTGCCGGAAAGGTCTCCGTCCGGAAAGGCCCGGTCAGCGTTTCGCTGACCGACCTTTCCGGATTCGACGGCCGCTGCGACGCCATTTACTTCACCACCGAAGAGGGCGACGTTCCCCCGTCCGGGGCCGCGGAACTCGCCGCGTTCCGCAAACAGATGCTCGGCATCCCCGCAACGCCGCAGGCCGCCGAATCGTTCGATTTCGTCGTCGTGGGCGGCGGTATCGCAGGCATGTGCGCCGCGGCAGCGGCAGCGCGGCTGGGATGCAGCGTGGCGCTGGTCAACGACCGCCCGGTGCTGGGCGGCAACAACAGCTCCGAAATCCGCGTGCACCTGGGCGGCGTGATCGAACTCGGTCCCAATGAGGGACTGGGCCGCATGATCCGCGAATTCGGCCACTCGCGCGAAGGCAACGCCCGTCCGGCCGAAAACTACGAGGACGCGAAGAAAAGCGCGTTCATCGCCGGGGAGGAGAACGTGAAACTGTTCTCCAGCTGCCGCGCCGTGGCCGTAAACAAGGAGGGCGGCCGGATCAAATCCGTAATCGTCCGCCACATCGAAACCGGGGAGGAGACGACGCTCGAAGCGCCGCTTTTCGCCGACTGCACGGGCGACGGAACCGTCGGGTTCCTCGCCGGGGCCGATTACCGCATGGGCCGCGAGAGCCGCGACGAATTCGGCGAAACGCTGGCTCCCGAGACCGCCGACCGGATGACGATGGGTTCGTCCGTCCAATGGTACTCGGTCGACGCGGGCCGTAAAACCTCGTTCCCGCCGTTCAGCTACGGCGTGAAGTTCGACGAATCGAACTGCGAGCGGGTGACGATGGGCGAATGGAAATGGGAGACGGGCATGAACCTCGACCAGATCCGCGATTTCGAACGCATCCGCGACTACGGCCTGCTGGTGATCTATTCGAACTGGAGCTTTCTCAAGAACGGCCTGAAAGACAATGCCAAGTACCGCAACCGCGAGCTGGGCTGGGTGGCCTACGTGGCGGGAAAACGCGAATCGCGGCGGCTTCTGGGCGACTACGTCCTCAAACAGGACGATATCGACAAGAACGTCTTCCACGAAGACGCCTCGTTCACCGCGACGTGGGACATCGACCTGCATTTCCCCGATTCGCTCAACTCCGTGCGCTTCCCGGGCCGGGAGTTCAAGGCTGCGACCAAACACATCCACATCTATCCCCATGCCGTGCCTTACCGGTGTCTCTACTCCCGCAACGTGGACAACCTGTTCATGGCCGGACGGAACATCAGCGTGACGCACGTGGCGCTGGGCACGGTGCGCGTGATGCGGACCACCGGCATGATGGGCGAGGTGGTCGGCATGGCGGCCTCGCTGTGCCGCAAATACGACGCTACGCCCCGCCTGATCTACCAGAAGCACCTCGGCGAACTCCGCGGGCTGATGCGCGAAGGCATCGGCAGAAAAGAGGGGCTTCCCGACAACCAGAAATTCAACCAGGGGGCTTCGCTGAAAGCCCCGCGCGCACTGCGCAACGACTGAAACCGCGAATATGAAAAAACTACTGACACTGCTGCTTGCGCTGCCCCTGCTGTGGGGGCATGCCGCGGCGCAGGAGAATGCGAAATATACGATCCTCCTCACCGGAGCCTCCTTCGCCTCGCCGCAGAACGGCTGGTTCGAAATCGGCTGCCGGCAGCTGGACGCCCGGGCTATCAACCGGGCCATCGGCGGCGAGTCGATCGCCGACACGGCCAATCGGATGGCCGAGGGCACGCTCTGGAACGCCGGGGAGCTGGACGAGATGGATGCGCTGGTCATCATGCAGGTCCACAACCGCGATGTCTCGGCCACGGGCGGCCTGAAAGAGAAGTACACCGATTACACGACGCCGTTCGACCGGAGCAACTACGCCGCGGCGTTCGATTACGTCATCAAACGCTACCAAAGCGAGTGTTACGCCCTGAAGGACGACCCGAAATCGAAGTACTACGGCACGAAATCGGGTAAACCCGCCGTCATCGTCCTCTGCACCGACTGGCACGACGCGCGGACGACCTACAACGCCGCCATACGGCGCCTCGCCGCACGGTGGGGCCTGCCGCTCGTGGAGTTCGACAGGAACATCGGCTTCTCGAAAGACACTCCGAACCCGGCCACCGGGACCCAGCAGAGCCTGCTCCACGCCCAGGACACGCAAACCATCGAAGGCGTCGCCTACGGGTGGCATCCCCAGCGGGGCCAAGACAAATACATCCAGCAGCGGATGGCTGCGATCTTTACCGACACGATGCGCAGAATCCTGCCGGCAAAATAGAATCCCGACCATGAAACACACACTCCCGATACTGTTCACGATGCTGCTCTGCGGCACGTCCGCCTTCCCGCAGGAGGGCTGTTACAGCCGTTTGCAGAACGACACCCTGACGATCGGCAACTCCCGGATCGAACGCCGGTTCGTCTGGAACGGCGGTAACCTGATGACGCACAGCCTGACCGACTTCTCGTCGGGAAAGGTGTGGACCTCCCGCTCCCTGGCGCCCGACTTCAAGGTCACGGGCGACGCCCGAAGCACCGGCGGACGCTGCTCGACGAAGCGGATCGCCGAAACCGACATCCATCCGGCACGGCTGGAAATCACCGTGGAATTTTCACTGGGAACGCTCGACGTGCGGCGGGTCTACCGCATCTGCGCCGACACCCCGGCGATCGCCTGCGACACCTACCTCAAAGGCAGCGTCGCACAGCTTCCCGGCGGCCGGGCGGTCAACGCAGCCGACCGGAAGAACATCGAATCGACCGCCGACATGCAGTCACAGCCGGTCGCCGCGACCCTCGACCGGTTCAACCCCGGCGGGTTCCACTGGCACACGCGGATCGTGGAGTTCCAGGACGTCACGGACTGGAACAACAACCTGGTCTTCGAAACCGACGTCATTCCCTACCGGAAAAACAGTTACCGGGGCAACCTGCTCTTCGCCCGCAACGCCGAGAACGACCGCGGGTTCTTCTTCCTGAAGGAGGCCCCCGCTTCGGGCGTGCAGCCGGCCTACGGCGGCGGGGACTTCACGGCGGAGTTCGGCGATTTCACGGTGACGGGCCTGGGCGTGACGGAGAAGGACCTCCGCGAAGAGGAATGGGTGAAGGCCTACGGCTGCGTCCTCGGAGTCTGGTCGGGCGGGGAACTCGAACAGTTGACGGCCCTGCGAAGCTACCAGAAAAACATCCGGAAACTGCTTCCCGGACGCGACGAGATGGTGATGATGAACACGTGGGGCGACCGCAGCCAGGACACGAAGGTGAACGAACGGTTCTGCCTGGCCGAAGTCCGGAAGGCCGCGCACCTGGGCATCACGCATTTCCAGATCGACGACGGCTGGCAGGTGGGCAAAAGCCCCAACTCCGCCGTGGCGAAGGGATCGTTCAAAAACATCTGGGACAACCCCGACTACTGGAAACCCGATCCGGAAAAATACCCCCGGGGGCTGCACCCCGTCGTGGAACTGGGCCGGGAACTGGGCGTGGAGATCTGCCTCTGGTTCAACCCGAGCGTGCAGGACGGCTACGCCGACTGGGAGAAGGATGCGCAGGCCCTCGTCGACCTCTACGACGAATACGGCATCCGCACGTTCAAGATCGACGGACTGGCCATCCCCGACAAACGCTCCGAAAGCAACCTGCGGAAACTGTTCGACCGCGTGCTGGAGCGGACGGGCGGTCGAGTGGTCTTCAACCTCGACGCCACGGCCGGCCGCCGCGGGGGCTACCACATGTTCAACGAGTACGGCAACATCTTCCTCGAAAACCGTTACACCGACTGGCAGAACTACTACCCCTACTGGACGCTGCGCAACCTGTGGATGCTCTCCAAATACGTCCCCGCGGAGAAACTCCAGATCGAGTTTCTCAACAAGTGGCGCAACACGGAAAAATACGCCGGCGACCCGTTCGCCCCGGCCAATTACAGTTTCGAATACCTCTTCGCGACGACCATGGCCGGACAGCCGCTGGCGTGGATGGAGGCGAGCGGACTGCCCGAAGAGGCGCTGGGCATCGGCGCGCTGATCGAACGCTACAAAGAGGTGCAGCACGATTTCCACCGCGGGGTGATCCTCCCCGTGGGCGACGAGCCGTCGGGCCGTTCGTGGACAGGCTTCCAGTCGGTCGGCGGCGAGCAGGGCTACCTGATCTTCTTCCGCGAGCAGAACCCCGACCGGAAGGCCCGGGTCGAAACGTGGCTGCCCGACAACACGAAAGTGCGGCTGACCCCGGTGCTGGGCAGCGGGAAGGCCTCCGTAACGACGACCGGACGCCGCGGGACGCTGGAGGTGGAACTTCCCTCGCCCGACGACTTCGCGATGTACCGCTATGAACTGATCCGCAAACCGGGAAACTGACCCGATGCACATACGGAATACCGAACTACGAAACTCAATGACAATGAAAACGCTGACAAAATTCATCATGCCGCTCGCGCTGTCGCTCCTCGCGGCCGCCGACGCCGGGGCGCAGGAGCTGATCGCCAACGTTTACGGGCGCCAAACACAGTCGCTCAACGGAAAGTGGGACGCCATCGTCGACCTCTACGACCAGGGGCGCAAAAATAAAATCTACCTCGACCGCAAGCCGGAGGGGAAAACCGACTTCTACGAATATTCGTTCGACAACGGCCTGCGGCTCGACGTTCCCTCGGACTGGAACTGCCAGACACCCGAGCTGAAATACTACGAAGGCACGGTGTGGTATGCCCGGCGTTTCGACGCTCCGCAGCAGGCCGGACAGCGGCAGTTCCTCCATTTCGGGGCCGTCAGCTACCGCTGCCGGGTGTACCTCAACGGCGAGGAGATCGGCGCCCATGAAGGCGGTTTCACCCCCTTCCAGATCGAGGTGACCGGCCGACTGAAACCGGAGGGCAATTTCCTGGCCGTGGAGGCCAACAACACCCGCACGCCCGACGCCATTCCGGCGATGGCCTTCGACTGGTGGAACTACGGGGGCATCACGCGCGACGTCATGCTGATCAGCGTCCCGGACACCTTCATCGAGGACTATTTCATCCGTCTCGACAAGGATTCCGCCGACCGGATCACGGCCGACGTGAAGCTGTCCGGCGCGGCAGCGGGCACTTCCGTCGGGATCGAAATCCCGGAACTGAACGTCCGCGAAACCGCCGTCACGGACGACAAGGGCACGGCCTCGGTGTCGTTCCGGGTGAAGAAACTCGAACGCTGGTCCCCTGCAAATCCGAAACGCTACCGGGTGATCGTCTCCTCGGACCGCGACCGGGTGGAGGAGCGGATCGGCTTCCGCAACATCCGGGTCGAGGGCGAGGACATCTGCCTCAACGGCACGCCGCTGTTCCTCAAGTCCGTCAGTTTCCACGAGGAGATCCCGCAGCGCATGGGCCGGGCCTTTTCCGAGTCGGACGCCGTGATGCTGCTTTCGGAAGCCCGTGCCCTCGGCTGCAACATGATCCGCCTGGCCCACTACCCCCAGAACGAATACATCGTGCGGCTGGCCGAGCAGATGGGCTTCCTGCTCTGGGAGGAGATTCCCATCTGGCAGGGCATCGACTTCGCCAACGGCCAAACCCGGGAGAAGGCCGGGCGCATGATCCGCGAAATGGTCACGCGCGACAAGAACCGCTGCGCCCTGGCGTTCTGGGGCGTGGCCAACGAGACGCAGCCCTCCGAGGCGCGCAACGCCTTCCTGCGCCACCTGATCGGGTGCTGCCGGGAGATCGACGACACGCGCCTGATCGTTGCGGCGTTCGATCTGGTGCGCTTCGACCGCCAGCGGCAGCTCTTCGTCATGAACGACCCGTTCATCGAGGAGCTGGACGTCGTGGCCGTCAACAAATACATGGGCTGGTATCACCCGTGGCCCCTCACGCCCGACAAGGCGGTGTGGGACGTGGCGCGCGGCAAGCCGCTGATCATCTCCGAATTCGGCGGCGAAGCGCTCTACGGCCAGCACGGCCCGGCCGACGTGGCCAGTTCGTGGAGCGAGGAGTACCAGGAGGCCCTCTACCGGGACAACCTCCGCATGTTCGAGAACATCCCCAACCTGCGGGGCGTGTCGCCGTGGATTCTGTTCGATTTCCGCTCGCCGTTCCGCTTCCACCCCACCAACCAGGAGGGCTGGAACCGCAAGGGGCTGGTTTCGGACCAGGGATACCGCAAGAAAGCGTGGTATCTGATGAAAGCCTACTACGACAAACACTAAAACCGACATGAAGAAACTACCGACATACATGGTCCTGGCCCTCCTGCTCGCAGGCTGCGCCGGCGGCGGGCAGAAACCGCTGGCGACCGTCGTGGACGAGGCGCTGGCCGGCGCCGAGCGGCAGACGCTGCTGATGGCCGAAAAATACAGCGCGCGCGAAGGCCGCCTGCCGCGCACGTGGGAGAACGGCGGGGACGTCTCGTCGGATTCGCGCTGGTGGTGCAGCGGCTTTTTCCCGGGCGTGCTGTGGTACGTCTACGAGAACGGCCGCAACCCCCGGGTGCTGGAATACGCCCGGATGTACACCGCGCGCGTCGAGCGGGAGAAATACACCACCGACAACCACGACGTGGGGTTCATGCTCTATTGCAGTTTCGGCAACGGGCTGCGCCTCACGGGAGACGAGTCCTACAAGGAGGTGCTGCTCACCGGGGCGCGCTCGCTGGCGACGCGCTTCAAGCCCGAAGTGGGGCTGATCCGCTCGTGGGACCACAACCGGGACAAATGGCAGTATCCGGTCATCATCGACAACATGATGAACCTCGAACTGCTGATGTGGGCCGCCGAACGTTCGGGCGACCGTTCGCTGCGCGACATGGCCGTCTCGCACGCCGACAAGACGATGGAACACCACTTCCGTCCCGACTTCAGTTCGTGGCACGTAGTCTCCTACGACACAATTTCGGGCCGGCCCCACCTGAAACAGACCCACCAAGGCCTCTCCGACGATTCGGCGTGGAGCCGCGGGCAGGCGTGGGGACTTTACGGCTATACCTGCATGTACCGCCTCACGGGCGACGCCCGCTACCTGCAGCATGCCCGCAGCATCGCCGGATTCCTTATCAACCACAGGAACATGCCCGCCGACGGCATTCCCTACTGGGATTTCGATGCGCCGGCCCTCGCCTCCACGCCGCGCGACGCCTCGGCCGCGGCGATCATGGCCTCGGCGCTGGTCGAGTTGAGCGGCTTCGTTCCCGCAGGGGAAAGCGAGGAGTATATGGCTTTCGCTGAAAAGCAGGTCCGCACGCTGGCGTCGCCCGAATACACCGCCCCGGAGGGCGGAAACGGGGATTTCATCCTCATGCACAGCACGGGAGCCTATCCTTTCTCCTCGGAGGTGGACGTTCCGCTCACCTACGCCGATTACTATTACCTGGAGGCGCTCACGCGCATCAAACGCAAACTGCAATCATGACCGCCGTGAAAAAATACGCGATGCTGCCGCTCTGCGGCCTGGCCCTGTTCTGCGCCCGGGCACAGGAGCCTGCGATAAACTACGACGAATCGCAGGTCCCGGCCTACGTGCTCCCGGACCCGCTGACGACCATCGCGGGCAAAAAGGTGACCGACGCCGGGACATGGACCTCGGAACGCCGCCCCGAGTTGCTGTCGCTGTTCGAGACCGAGGTCTACGGGAAAGCTCCCGGACGCCCCGAAGGCCTGCATTTCCAGGTCTTGAGCGAAGACCGCTACACGCTGGGCAACATGGCCACGCGCAAGGAGATCGCCGTCTATTTCACGGAGAGCGACGAGCATTTCATGACCATCCTGCTCTACATCCCCAACAAGCGCACGGATGCCGTCCCGGTGTTCCTCGGGCTGAACTTCAAGGGCAACCACACGATCTGCGACGACCCGCTCGTCACGGAGTCGGTCTCGCGCATGAAGCCGCGGGAAGAGGGCGGGAGCGAGGTCCGCGCAAAAGGGTTCCCGCGCGCCGCTGCGGCGTCGCGGTGGCCGGTCGAAATGCTGATCGCCAACGGCTACGGCCTCGCGACGATTTACCGCGGGGACATCGACCCCGACTACGACGACGGCTTCCGGAACGGGGTCCATCCGCTGTTTTACCGCCAAGGGCAGACCCGCCCCGACCCGGACGAATGGGGAACCCTCGCGGCCTGGGCCTGGGGCTTGAGCCGCGCGATGGACTACCTCGAAACCGACGAGGATGTCGACGCCTCCCGCGTGGCGGTCATCGGGCATTCGCGTCACGGCAAAACGGCCCTTTGGGCGGCAGCGGCCGACACGCGCTTCGCCCTGGCAGTTTCGAACGACTCGGGATGCGGCGGCGCGGCGTTGTCGCGGAGATGTTACGGCGAGACCGTGGCCCGGATCAACAGCCTCTTTCCGCACTGGTTCTGCGAAAATTTCAAACGTTATTCGGGCGACGAAGCGGCCCTGCCGGTCGACCAGCACGAGCTGATCGCCCTCGTGGCCCCGCGCCCGGTGTATATCGCCAGCGCCGTCGAAGACCGCTGGGCCGACCCGAAAGGCGAGTTCCTCGCAGCAGTTCACGCCACGCCGGTCTACGAACTGTTCGGGCTGGAAGGGCTTTCCGGCACGGAACTGCCGGAAACCGACGCGCCCGTGCTGTCGGGACACATCGGCTACCACGTCCGTTCGGGCGGCCACGACATCACGTTCTACGACTGGCAGCAGTTCGTGAAATTCGCGGACAAACACCTGAAACGATAATCTAAAACAACACCATACATGAAAAACCGGTTTATAAAACTGCTTCTCGCGGCCGTGTTCCTGGGTTCTCTCTCCCCGGCGGCCGCCCAGACCCGCGAAGTGGACCTCTCGGGAGAGTGGAGGTTCCAGACGGACGTGATGGATTTCCGCAGGGGATCGCTTTCGCCGCGCTACAACCACCAACTCCAGGAGACGATCACCCTCCCGGGCATCACCGACGACTACCAGATCGGCTACAAATCGCCCTACCGCCACGTCGACCGCCTGACGCGCGTTTACGAATACATGGGTCCGGCGTGGTATCAGCGCGACATCGAGTTCCCGGCCGAGTGGAAGGGCAAGTGCATCTTCCTCTATTTCGAGCGCACCCACTGGCTCAGTTCGGTATGGGTCGACACCAAGGAGGTGAGCCGCCTGGACTACATCAGCGTCCCGCACAACCACGACCTGACGGATTTCGTCACCCCGGGCAAAACGCACCGCATCACGGTCTGCATCGACAACCGGTTCCAGTACAACACCCACAAATGGAACCACGCCCACACGGAGTTCACGCAGATCAACTGGAACGGCATCCTCGGCGAGATGAAACTCGTGGCCGTAGACCCGGTCTACGTCGACGACATGCAGCTCTACCCCGATGTGGCGAAAAAGAGCGTCGAGGTGCGCCTGAAAATCGACAACCGCACGAAAAAGCCCTTCGAAGGCAAGGCCCTGATCACCGTTTCGGGCAACGGCCTGCACGTGACCAAGGAGATCCCCGTCAGCGGCGACGCGGAGGAGGTCGGCCTGGCCGAAACCGTCACGCTGGGCCGGGAGGCCAAACTCTGGGACGAATTCAACCCGAACCTCTACACCGTGGAGTGCACGCTGCTGACCGGCACCGGAAAAGAGACCTTCGAACATAAGAAGTCGGCGACGTTCGGCATGCGCGAAGTGGCGCAGGGCCGCAACCACATCCTGCTGAACGGCCGCCCGGTCCACCTGCGCGGAACCGTCGAGAACGCCGTGTTCCCCAAAACGGGCCACGCCCCGGTCTGCGACGCCGAATGGGAGCGTATCATGCGCATCGTCAAGGACTACGGGCTGAATCACATCCGTTTCCACTCGTGGTGCCCTCCCGCGGCGGCCTTCCGCATGGCCGACCGCCACGGCGTCTACCTCGAAGTCGAGATGCCCATGTGGGGCAAGGACGCCGAGCCGGACGAAGCGCGCTACGACTTCTTCCGCCGCGAAATGCGGGCCATCCTCAAGGAGTACGGCAACCACCCCTCGTTCGTCCTCTACTGCAACGGCAACGAAATCACGGGCAACTTCGACTTCATCGAGGAGCTGACCGCCGACGGCCGCAAACTCGACACCCGTCACCTTTACAGCGGCTCGACGGCCCGTACGCGGGTTCCCTCCGACCAGTACTACGTTTCGCAGCAGACCAACAAAGGTCCCGTGAAGGTCTACGAAGGACGGCCCTCGACGGACTGGGACCGCAGCAGCGAATCGGACGTCGACGTACCGGTCATCTCCCACGAATCGGGACAGCGGTGCGTCTACCCCGACTTCCGCGAGATCGAAAAGTTCACGGGACCCGTCCGGGCGCGGAATTTCGAACTCTGGCGCGAGATGCTCGACGCCAACGGCATGCTCGACCAGGCGCACGACTTCTTCCGTGCTTCGGGCGCGCTGACCGTCGTGGAGTACAAGGCCGTGATCGAGGCGCTGCTCCGCTCGTCCAAGTCGGCCGGGTTCCAGCTGCTTTCGCTCAACGACTTCCCGGGACAGGGCTACGCCCCGGTGGGCATCCTCGATCCCTTCTGGGACTCCAAGGGGCTGGTGACGCCCGAAGAGTGGCGGGCCTTCTGCGCCCCTACCGTGGCGCTGCTCCGCTACCCGAAAAGCGCCTGGTTCGACGACGAGACGTTCACGGCGAAGGCCGAAGTCTACAACTTCGGCGCGGCGGCGCTCAAAAATGCGAAAATCCGTTGGTCGGTCACCGACGGCAACGGGAAAACCATCGCCAAGGGCAGTCTGAAATCGCAGACCGTAGGCATCGACGGCGTCTTCCCCGTCGGGGAGTTCTCCGCTCCGCTCGGCAAGGTGCGGGGTCCGCAGAAGCTCACCGTGCATCTGAACGTCGGCGAGACGATCGGCAACAGCTGGAACATCTGGGTCTACCCGCGAAACCCGTCGCTGATGCAGTCGGACGCCGAGGTGCTCTACACGACGGAGTTCGGCGAGCAGGCCAGACAGTACCTCGCCGCGGGTAAGAAGGTCGTCCTGACCCCTGCGCCGAACAAGGTCAAGGGGCGTAAATCGACCTTCCACAACCATTTCTGGAACCCGATCATGTTCGCCTGGGCGCCCATGACCATCGGCTGCCTGATTCATGCCGACGAACCGGTGTTCGCCGACTTCCCGACCTCCTTCCACACCGACTGGCAGTGGTGGGACATCCTGGAGAACGCCAAGGTGATCGAGATGCAGGCGGCCCCGCGCCAGCTGCGGCCCTTCATCCAGGTCATCGACAGTTTCGACAACAACGAAAAACTCGGCATCGGCTTCGAGGCCCGGGTGGGCGGCGGCAAACTGCTCGTTCTGGCGGTCGACACGAAAAAGAAGATGGACGAACGCCCAGCGACGCGGCAGCTGCTCGAAAGCATCGACAACTACGTCCGCAGCGACCGGTTCGCTCCCGAGGTCACGCTCGACGAGTCGTTCATCGCCTCCTTCATGCGCTAATCCGTAAACCATGAAAAAGACAGTCCTTCTGCTCTGCGGCCTCTCCCTCGGCATGCTCCGGGGAGGGGCGCAAGAGCTGAAAATGACCGAATCCGCCCCTCTGACGCAGGTTTACGGCGAGATCAGCGAATCCGACGAACTGCTCCCGATGAACGATGTGGGAGTGGAATTCGGATACGTCCTCTACGAGGCTGCGGTCACCGTTCCCGAAGGGGAGGCCCTGCTGGAACTGGAAAACGTGCGCGACTACGCCGCGGTCTACGTGGACGGGAAGTTCCAGGGAACCGTGACAGACAACTGCAAGACGCTGGAACTGACGGCGGAGCCGGGTCTCCGGACCCTGTGCCTCTACGTGGAAAACATCGGCCGCATCACCTACGGTCCGGAGATCCTCGACAATTCGAAGGGGCTGTTCGGCAGCGCCCGCCTCGGCGGCGGGGAGATCTCGGGCTGGAAGATCACGCCGCTCGAAGTGCGCGACGCCGACCCCGAGGGCCTCGCGTTCGAACCGCTCGGCGCGTGCGGCGAACCCTGCTTCCGGCGCGGGCATTTCGACTGCGCAGCCGAAGGCGACGTCTACCTCAACGTCTCGGGATGGGGCATGGGCGAAGTGTGGATCAACGGCCGCTACCTCGGCTCGTTCTGGGACGAGGAGAAACAGCAGTCGATCCTGATTCCCGCGGGCGTCCTCATGCCGAAGGGAAACCGTATCGTGGTTTTCGACATCAAGAACGACGACCCCGCCTCGACAATGCGCCTCTCGGACAAACCCGTGTTCAAATAACAAGCAAAACCGATGAAGAAAATAACCGTTATCACCCTGCTGCTGGCCGCCGCCCTCGGGGCGCAGGCCCGGAACGGGAGCGGAAAGCCCGCCTACAAGGATGCCGGACGCCCCGTCGAAGAGCGCGTCAGCGACCTGCTGTCGCGAATGACCCTCGAAGAGAAGATCATGCAGCTCAACCAGTACACACTGGGACGCAACAACAACGTCAACAACGTGGCCGACCCAGTGGACGAAATCCCCGCGGAGATCGGCTCGCTCATCTACTTCGACACCTCGCCCGGACTGCGCAACCGGCTCCAGAAAAAAGCCATGGAGCAGTCGCGGCTCGGAATCCCCGTACTGTTCGGCTACGACGTCATCCACGGCTTCCGCACCACCTATCCCATCTCGCTGGCCCAGGCCTGCTCATGGAATCCCGGACTGGTGAAGCGGGCTGCCGAGATCGCCGCGCAGGAAGCTCGGATGTCGGGCGTCGAATGGACCTTTTCGCCGATGATCGACGTGGCGCGCGACGGCCGCTGGGGCCGCGTCTCGGAAGGCTACGGCGAAGACCCCCATGCCAATGCCGTCTACGGCGCGGCGGCGGTCGAAGGCTACCAGGGCGGCGACCTCTCGGACGGCCGCCGCGTAGCCGCCTGCCTCAAGCATTTCATCGGCTACGGCGCTTCGGAAGCAGGCCGCGACTACGTCTACACCGAAATCTCGCGGCAGACCCTCTGGGATACCTATATGCCGCCTTACCTGGCGGGCATCGAAGCCGGGGCCGCCACCGTGATGAGCTGTTTCAACGACATCAGCGGAACGCCCGGCACGGCCAACCCCTACATCCTGACCGAGGTGCTCAAGGAGCGCTGGAAATACGACGGATTCGTCGTCTCGGACTGGGCCGCCATCGAGCAGCTGCGTTCGCAGGGCGTGGCCGCCGACCGGAAGGAGGCCGCCGAAAAGGCCTTCAACGCGGGTGTCGAGATGGACATGATGAACCGCTGCTACGACGCCCACCTGGCCGACCTGGTCCGCGAGGGCAAGGTTTCGCAGGAGCGGCTCGACGACGCCGTGCGGCGTGTCCTGCGGCTGAAATTCCGGCTGGGGCTGTTCGAAAAACCCTACACCCCGGAGTCGGAGGAAACGGACCGGTTCCTGCTTCCCGCAAGCCTCGCCGTCGCAGAGCGGCTCGCCGAGGAGTCGATGGTGCTGCTGAAAAACGAGAACAACACGCTGCCGCTGAAAGCCGTCCGCCGGATCGCGGTCATCGGCCCGATGGCGCAGAACCGGCTGCACCTGCTCGGTTCCTGGTCGGCGCACGGCCGGGAGGAGGACGCGGTGAGCGTCTTCGCCGGGCTGGAAAACGAATACCGGAACCGTGCGGAACTGCTCTACGCCCGGGGCTGCGACTTCGACGGCGAGGACCGCTCCGGATTCCGGGAGGCCGTCGCCGCGGCCTCGGAAGCCGACGTCGTGGTCCTCTGCCTCGGGGAGAAGAAGAACTGGAGCGGCGAGAACGCCTCGCGGTCTACGATCGCGCTTCCCGAAATCCAGGAACAGCTGGCCGCCGAACTCGCAAAGACCGGAAAACCGGTCGTGCTGGTCCTGTCGAGCGGACGCCCGCTGGAACTGCGCCGCCTCGAACCGCTGTGCGGGGCCATGGTGCAGATGTGGCAGCCCGGCATCCGGGGCGGAAATCCCCTCGCGGGGATTCTGTCGGGGAGGATCAATCCCTCGGGCAAACTCGCCATGACGTTCCCCTACTCCACCGGGCAGATTCCGATCTACTACAACCGCCGCCAGAGCGGCCGCACGCACCAGGGCAAATACCAGGACATTCCCAGCACGCCGCTGTATGAATTCGGTCACGGGCTCAGCTACACGACGTTCGAATACGGCGATCCGAAGTCTTCCGCGACGACCCTCCGCCGCGGGGAAAAGGCGACGGTGACGGTAACGGTGACCAACACCGGCGGCATGGACGGCTCCGAGGCGGTCCTCTGGTTCGTCTCGGACCCCGTATGCCGGATTTCGCGGCCGGTGCGGGAGCTGAAACACTTCGAGAAACAGCCGATCCGCCGCGGCGAAACGCGCACGTTCCGCTTCGAGATAGACCCCGAAAGGGATTTGAGTTTCACGGACGGCGACGGCAACCGGTTCCTCGAACCGGGCGACTACTTCATCCTCGTAAAGGACAAAAAGGTGAAACTGACGCTGACGGACTGACCTCCGTTTCCATTAAAAAACAGAGCTGTAACCCGAAAAGTTACAGCTCTGTCCGTATCAGGCCGCAGCCGCCCGGAAAACGGGACTTATCCGCCGATTCGCAGAAAGACCTTCCTCCCCTCACAGACCCTTTGTCCACACGGGCACGGGCTGGGGCGAGGTGGTCGGGCCGAAGACCTTCAGACGACCGTCCCCGGTTACCTCCATCGGGTCGATGAAGACCATGCGCGCATCGCCCGTCGGGGCCGTCCGGCCGTGGTAGACGCAGTACATCCCTCCGCCGGGAAGCTTCAGCACCATATTGTGCCCGGTTCCCGTGACTTCGCCGCCCTTGTCCGCATTCTTTTCGAGGACCGGATTGTCCGACGATTTCACGAAGGGACCCAGCGGCGAGTCGGCCGTAGCATAGCCCACCGCATAATACTGCCCGCCGTAGAAGTTGGCGGAATACATCATGTAATACGTCCCGTTTTCCTTGAAGGCGTACGACCCTTCGGTCCAGCGCCGGTTGACCTCTCCGGCGGTAACCGAACGGCTTTCCCACTCGGTTTGCGGATCGGAGGCAGACTGCGGGGGCGTCAGCAGCGCGACCGGCTCGCCGATGACACCGCTGAAATCGGGCTTCATCTCCACACCGTATACCCAGCTCTCCTCGATCTCGTCGAAAAGCCCCTTGTCGCGCGCCCATGCCGAAAGTTCGCTTTCGACGGGATGCTTGTAACAGCAGCGCGAATAATAGAGATATACCCGGCCGTCATCGTCCCACAATACGTTGGCGTCGATCACCGGATAGCCGGGATCGAACACCGGACGGTCATACAGGTCGGAAAAGGGTCCCGACGGCGAATCGGCGACCGCCACCCCGATGCGGAACGTTTCGAGGTCGCCGTTCGGGTTATGCCGCCAGTTGGCGCTGAAAAACAGGTAATACCGCCCGTCGCGTTCGTACACTTCGGGGGCCCAGAAACAGTCCGTTCCCCAGGCCGAGGCATTGCCGTCGTAGACGACATCGCCCTTTTGCCAGGTAACGAGGTCATCCGAGACGCAGACACGAAAACCTTTGATGTCGCCGCTCGTTCCGTACATATAGAATTTTCCGTCGGCGGCGTGGAGGACGAACGGGTCGCCGAACGCTACGTCGAGCGGATTACGATAGGCAGGCGAGTCGCATCCGAGCAGGATCGCCGGCAGGAAGAAGATAAGCAGTTTTTTCATACGGGTTATTTTGAACAGTTTGAATCCGTCGTAAAATGCCATTTGGCACACACCCGACAAAATTATTCGTTTTATCCGATTTTCAGCCATGCCCGCCACCCGTCCGGCTGCAATTGATCAAAGAGTTATACATTCTGGAAATATTTTTCCATTTTGCTGCGGCTGCCGGATGGAGACCGACCCCGGATACTCACCGGCTTTGACCGCCGAATAAACGGCGCCCGGATGCGGCACTTGCATCCGGGCGTCATCTTTACAGGGGAAGGCAGGATCGGCCCCGCGATCAGTAGAACGTTCCTTTCGGGGCGAAAATCGCATACCCGAAATTGAAGGTCAGGTACATGTTGCGCCAGTTTTTCAGGTCGTATTTCGTCAGCGCGAGGCTCACGGGACCGATCGGCGTGTGGTAGACCAGCGACGCCTCGGCGATATAATGCCAGCGTTCGTCTGCATTCCCCAGGGGGTTGAAGTCCCGTTTTTCGCGGAACATGGTGTAGAATCCCGTCCGGAAGAAGCAGTTGGGCAGCAGGTCGAAGGTCGGCATCAGGCCCCACGCCGCGAAGCGCTTGCCCCGGAAATCGGGCATGTAGACCATCCGGGCATGCGGCACGGGCGCATAATCGGGCATCGACATCAGCGTCGCGGATTCGGTCCGGAACTGCGGGTGGTTGGTCCACACGGCATCGACGTTGAGTCCCAGCGAAAACCATCTGCAACCTGGCATGTCGAAGAACTTGTCCCACGTGAAACGCGCCCCGACCCACTGGCGGGTCCTGCGCACGACGAACCGGTCCGCGTCGTAGGGCTGGTATTTGTCGCGTCCTCCGACATAGATGGCCGAGAGGTGCAGTTCGGAGCCGCGGCGGGGATAGAGGAACTTGTCGAGCGTGTTGCGCGCCAGTCCGGCCCGGATGCCGAAAAATGAGAAGCGCGAGTGGTCGGTGTCGTCGGCGAACAACACGTCCGAATCGTAGCGGTAGTTGACGTGCCCGGCGTTGAGACGCAGAGTGAAGACGCTGCGGTGGGTCAGCGGCACGCCGGCGCCCGCCGAGAAGAAACTCTCGCTGTTCTTGACCTGCTGGGCGTTGCGGACCCGGGTGACGTTGCCGAAATAGCCGTGGCGGAAATTCCGGACCGCGAAATTGTAGGAGTAATCGAGGAATATCGGCTTCCACGCGTAGAAATCCGTCCGGCCTCCGATCGCTCCCCACGTGTAGATGGGTCCCAGGTAGAGGTCTGCGCCCAACTGCTGCGCGACGCGGCCGATGGTCTTGTAATTGATGCCGATATAGGCCTGGTTGAAGGCCGTCGAGGAGATGTTTCCCCCGAAGGTGATCTTGAAATTGGGGCGCGTGCCGAACTTGGCCTCGAACGAATAACGTTCCCGGACCGAATCGTAACGCACGGAGGGAAAGTCCATCGTGAAATCGCCGCCGGCAAGCACCTCGAAGATGTTGTCCCGCAGTTCGGTGAAGCCCATCGGCCGCTGGATGCCCGGCGTACGGCGGTCGACCTGCACGAAATCGCGGATATACTCCCGCTGGGCGCGCTTCAGCCCTTCGAGTTTGTAGTCGTCGAAGACCAGCGGCGGACACTTGGCACGGAACGCCTCGCGGCGTCCGGCGTAGTAGGCCGAGTCGCGGCGTTCGGCGACCTTCTCCAACAGTTGCGGCATGGCCGCCATGGCATCCTCGTAACCCATATCCATGATGGCGCCGGCCTGGTCGAAGTCGAGCATGTTGACCCCCACGGCGCGGCGGATCGTGACGCTGCGCTCCTCGGGCAGCGTGTAGTCGGTATCGTGCATGGCCAGCATGAAGGCCTGGTCCATGATGTTGCTGTCCTCGCTGGGCGGGGTGTTGCCTTCGGTGCAGATCGAGCCGACGATCAGATCGGGCCGGAAATCGGCGTCGAGGGGTTTCCACGGAAAGTTGTCGTAGATACCGCCGTCGTACAACAGCATCGAGTCCTTCACCATCGGCTTGAACACCAGCGGAATGGACATCGACGAGCGGACCGCCTCGCTCAAATCCCCCTCGCGCATCACCACCGGTCCGCGGTGGTTCAGGTCGCTGGCCACGCAGAGGAAGGGAACCATCAGGCGGTCGAAATCGCCGTCCGCGGCGGCCGTCGCCGGGGCGAACAGCTCCGTGAGGGCCATGTCGATCTGTGTCGAGGAGATCAGGTTCCGGGGCACGCGCAACCGTTTCCCGGAGGGGCTCTCGACATCGATGCGCAGGCTCAAAAACGCGGGATTGCTCCCCACCTGCCGGTAATAGGCCATGTATTTGTTGGGGTCGATGCGCCCCGAGACCCACTCCTTGACCACACCCGAGTCGACGATCGCACGCATCTCGGCCGGGGAATATCCAGCGGCGTACATTGCGGCGATGATCGA
Organism: Alistipes sp. i18-0019-D1; assembly: GCF_042852885.1. Taxonomy (NCBI): domain Bacteria; kingdom Pseudomonadati; phylum Bacteroidota; class Bacteroidia; order Bacteroidales; family Rikenellaceae; genus Alistipes; species Alistipes sp. i18-0019-D1. The sequence goes on along the minus strand of NZ_AP031424.1, from coordinate 1,719,461 downwards.
ACCCATCGAGGTTCCGGCCACATAGTCGATCGGCACGCCGTTCTCTTCGAGCGCCTCCAGGACGCCGATGTGGTAAAGCCCCTTCGCGCCGCCGCCGCTCATCACGACCCCTACCTTCTGGGCCGCGGCAGGGAGCGCTGCCAACAGCAGCATCCCGACAAATGAGCCGATTTTACGCAACATATCTCAATTTTTTTATAACTTTGCACGTTACTACGATGTCGTTCAAAAGTAGACAAAAAAGAAACACGATCAAAATATGACTGACAAAATCAACGAACTCCTGCGACGTGTCGAGGAGTTTAAGCCGAAAGCCGCCGCCGAAATCGAGGAGTTCCGCATCCGGATCCTCGGCAAGAAAGGCGAGTTGACCGCCCTGATGGAGGAGTTCAAGACGGTAGCCCCCGAACTGAAACGCGAACTGGGCCAGCAGTTGAACCGCCTCAAAAACGAGGCCACGGAGCGCATCAACGCGCTGCGCGAGCAGTTGCAGAACGCCACGGCCGACGAAGCCTCGTCGTCGGGCGACCTGACGCGCCCCGGCACGGCCGAACACCTCGGTTCGCGCCACCCGATCTCGCTGGTGAAAAACCAGATCGTCGAGGTCTTTTCGCGGCTGGGCTACACCGTGGCCGACGGACCCGAGATCGAGGACGACTGGCATGTGTTCTCGGCCCTGAACTTCCCGCCCGAGCACCCGGCACGCGACATGCAGGACACGTTCTTCATCGAGAAGGACCCCGACATCCTGCTGCGCACGCACACCTCGTCGATCCAGGTCCGCACGATGGAGCGCCAGAAACCGCCCATCCGCGTCATCTGCCCGGGCCGCGTGTTCCGCAACGAGGCCATTTCGTACCGCGCGCACTGCATCTTCCACCAGATCGAAGGGCTTTATATCGACGAAGGCGTCTCGTTCGCCGACATGAAGCAGTCGCTGCTCTACTTCGCCAAGGAGGTCTTCGGCGAGCAGGCCGTGATCCGCATGCGCCCGTCCTATTTCCCCTTCACCGAGCCTTCGGCCGAGGTCGACGTGTCGTGCAATCTCTGCGGCGGCAAGGGCTGCCCGGTCTGCAAGGGCACGGGCTGGCTGGAGATCATGGGCTGCGGCATGGTGGACCCGAACGTACTGAAAGCCAATAATATCGATCCCGAAAAATATTCCGGATTCGCCTTCGGCATGGGTATTGAGCGCATCGCCATGCTCAAATACGGCGTGAAGGACCTGCGTCTCTATTTCGAAAACGACGTGCGGTTCCTCCACCAGTTCGACGAAGCGCTCTAAACCCCCGATGCCCATGAAACGCCTCACAGCGACAACGGTCCTCTGCCTCCTGCTCTTCTCCGCGGCATTCGTCACGGGAAAGGGACCCTCGGCAGTGCCCGAATACCCCGATTCGCTGCGCAGCGTATGGCTCTACACCGAGGGCATCAAGCAGAACACCATCGCCGGCGACTCGGTGCGCGCCAGGGAGCTGTTCCTCGAAGCGATCCGCAGCGACTCGACCTATGCCCCGGCCTACTACGAACTCGCGGCGAACGGGATGTACGCCACGCCCGACGAGGCCGTGGAACTGGCCCGGAAGGCCTTCCGTCTCGACACGACGAACAAGTGGTATCACCAGTTCTACGGACAGGCGCTCATCTACGCCGGGCGTTACGACGAGGCGCTGAAGGTCTACCGCCGCCTGCAGACGGAGAACCCGAAGGACCCCGACAACTACCGCATCCTGGCAGCCCTCTACGAGCAGAAGCAAAGCCCCGTCATGGCTCTCGTGACGCTCGACTCGGCCGAACTGCGCTTCGGACGCATCCCCCTGCTGAGCGCCATGAAACGGCGCCTGCTGGTGGCGACGAACCAGATCGACAAAGCCGTGGTCGAAGCCCGGGCAATGGTCGAAGCCGCACCCTACGAGGCACAGCACCACGTGGTCCTCGGCGACCTCTACGCCATCGCCAAGAAGGATTCGCTGGCCCGTGCCGAATACGACCGTGCGTTGCAGATCGACTCCACGAACGTGCAGACGCTGATGGCGCTGGCCGATTTTCACGCCGGACGGCAGGACTACCGGGCGCTGCTGGCCGTCACGCGGCAGTTGTTCCAATCCGACGAACTGCCGCTCGAAACCAAGATCAAACGCTTCGGACAGTTCACCTCCGACACGCGCTTCTACCGCGAATACTATTTCCAGCTGAACGACCTGGCCTCGACGCTGGCCATCCGCTATCCCGACGACAAGCGCGTCGTGGAACTTTACGCCGGCCACCTGATCGCTTCGGGCGAACTGGAGCAGGCCCTCGCGCTCTACAAGAACCACCTCGCCGACCAGCCTCCCGTGGAGGACTATTTCCGGGCGGTGATCGACATCGAGAGTTACCTCCAGCACCCCGACTCGGTCGACAAGTACGTCACGCGCGCCCTGGAGCTTTTTCCCGCGAAGATCGACTTCCACATCTCCAAAGGGCACGTGATGAGCTATGCCAAGCAGTACGACAAGGCGGTCAGAGCCTACCGTGAGTCGCTGCGCTTCGCCGACACCGATTCGCTGAAAGGCGTCATCTGGGGCATGATCGGCGACGCCTGGCACCAGAAGGCCATCGCCGGGACCCCCGAGTGGGACGAAGGCCGCGCGGCGCAGACCGCCGGAGGTTCTTACCGCAAGGAGATGAAAGAGTGCTACAAGGCCTACGAACGCAGCCTGGGATACTGGAAGGACAACCCCGTGGTGCTCAACAACTACGCCTATTTTCTATCGCTCGAAGAACGCGACCTGGAACGCGCGCTGACCATGTCGAGCCGCGTCGTGGCGCTCACCGACAACAACCCGACCTACCTCGACACCCACGGCTGGGTACTTTTCAAATTGGGACGCACGGACGAAGCCAAGAAGATCCTGCAGAAGGCCGTGGCGCTCGACGGGCAGAAAAGCCCTGAACTGATGGTCCATTACGGTGACATCCTGCACCTCCTGGGCGAGCAGTTCATGGCGGAAATCTACTGGCGGAGGGCGCTCGAAAAGGGCTACGACGCCGGGCAGATCGAACAGCGGCTGAAACAGCCTGCCGTCAAAAAGCCCGAACCCAAAGAATAACCCGCCATGAGACCGCTCCGCATCCTGACCCTCGCGTTCCTGCTCTTCACCCTCGCCGCCGCCGCACAGACCGACCGCCGCATCGAGGAGCAGAAACGGGTCATCGCGGCCCTCGAAAAGCGGATCGCCACCGAGGAGCAGGAGATTTCGAAGATCCAGAAGGGCCGTACGGCCACCGAGGAACGGGTACGCCGCCTGGCCCGCCAGATCGACTCGCGCAACCAGCTGCTCGACGAGACCGAGAAGCAGGCGCGCCTCCTGCGTGAGGAGATCGCCCGCACGGACAGCGTGGCCGGAAACCTCTCGGCGACGCTCGAACGCGACCGTGCGCAGTACGGCGAAATGGTGCGTGAAGCCTACCGCAACTACAAGCACAACAACTACCTGACCTATATCTTCTCCTCGCGCGACTTCACGGACGTGGCGCGCAAGATCACCGCCCTGCGCGAGGTCGCCTCGCTGCGCGAACGCAAACTGCGCGACATCGAGGCGCTGACCGCCGAGGTCCGCACCGAAAAGGAGGCGCTCGACCGCCGCAAGCAGTCGCTCGACTCGGTGACGCGCAGCCTCTCGGCGCAGCGCGAGAAACTCCAGCGCGACGCCCGCAACGCCAAAGCCAGCATCCGGTCGATGTCGCAGAAGGAGAAGACGGCCCTGCAGCGCAAAGTCGCACAGGAACAGCAGCTGGACGTGGCCATCGGCGAACTGCGCAAGCTGACCAAAGGCAACACCGAAGGCGCTTCGTTCTCGGCGAAAACCTCCGGACTGCGCCTTCCGGTGACGGCCGGGCGCGTGAAGCGCTACAAGGAGAACATGGCCGAGATCACCGGTCCGAAGGGAGCGCACGTCATCTCGATCTACGACGGCAAGGTCGTCGACGTGAAGCGCAACCGCATTACCAGCAAATACGACGTTTACGTCGCTCACGGCGAATACATAACCTCCTATGCCAACATGGGGACGATCTGCGTCGAGAAGGGCCAGAAAGTGGCAAGAAACGCACAACTCGGAACCATCGGCTCGGCGGTCAACGTCATGACGATGGAAACCGAATACAAACTCGTCTTCGGCATCTACCCGCCCAATCCCGGGCAGAAGATGCGGGCGGAGGAGTGTTTCCGAAAATAAAACCGATGTTTCCTGCGGTTCCGTGCGGTGGCCGGCACGTCGTCCGCCCCGGTACGGACACGACATAACAACAACGAAAAAATGGCTGTCAGATACTTTACCGACGATTGCACCTACCGCCTCCCGCAAAAGCGCCTCACGGCACAATGGCTGCACGAAGTGGCCGCAGGGGAGGGCTACGCGCTGGGCGACGTCACCTACATCTTCTGTTCGGCACAGCGGCTGCTGGAGATGAACCGCCAATACCTCGGACACGACTACTTCACCGACGTCATCACGTTCGATTACAGCGACCGCAAGGGCGCACGGATCGTCTCGGGCGACATCTTCATCGACGTCGAGACCGTTGCCGACAACAGCCGCCGATACGGCGCGACAACCTTGCAGGAGATGCGCAGGGTAGTGGTCCACGGGGTGCTGCACCTCTGCGGGCAGGGCGACAAAACGCCCCGCACCAATGCGCAGATGCACCGCAAGGAGGACAAATACCTGAAATTCTGGGAATACCCCCAACACTGACCGCGACATGAAACGCTCCCTATTTACCGCTGCGGCCGTTCTCGCGGCTCTTCTGCTGGCCACCTGCTGTACGGGCCGCCGCACGGCCGGAAACGCCGCAGACAAAACTGCCGGCAAAGGCACGCCCGAAGCCGCCGTTTCCACACCGGAACCGGCAGGGAAGGAGATGGCGGCAGGGGAGAAGTCCCCGCACGCCGCATCCCGTACCCGGACCGGCCGCGACGGGAGCACCGAACGGCGGGGTCCCTTCGTGGAAAACGACACGACGTTCCTCTTCGTCCACGAGTACCCTCTCGGCAGCGACACGAACCGCTATAAGGTCTTTATCCGGAAAGGTCCGCAGCCGAACGATATTCCCAATTTCGCAAGCCTCTCGCCGCAGAACGAGACTCAATGGAAGGATTTCACCGACATGCTGCACATGCTCAAAAAACGCCATCCCGGGCCGCTTCTGCGTCACATGGCGCTGGAAGGGCTGCCGCACAGCTGGACGCCGGTCCGCTCTTTCCGGGGGAACTGCTATGTAAACGATTTCAATCCCTATCCGGTGTGGATTTCGGATTCGCTTTTTGTCCGCCAGACGATGGACGGTCCGTGGCCTTCGCGCATCAGCGCGGCGGAACGCATCGCGCCGATGCACTACCGCCTCCGGACAACGGCCGGATATGACGGTATCGATCAAGTAGATATATACCTCGTGGACTCCGTGCGAAGGACGGCCGTATTCGCCTTCAGCAATGACCGGAAAACAGAGCAGTTCCAATCGCTCTATGTTCCCTTCGAAACGGGAATCGGAATGGATATGGTCGACTTCTATTCCCTGGAACTGCCCGACGACGAAGTGGAGTGGGACGAAATAGACTTCGGAGCGCTGATTTCCGGAGCCGCTCCGCTCCGGGAAGCAGATTCGAAAACAGACAAAACGAATAACGAATGACACTCGATTACGACATTATCGTCATCGGCGGAGGACATGCCGGATGCGAAGCCGCTTCGGCCGCCGCACGGCTCGGCTCGCGCACGCTGCTGCTCACGATGGACATGGCCAAACTGGCCGCCATGTCGTGCAACCCGGCAGTCGGCGGTGTTGCTAAAGGACAGATTGTCAGAGAGATAGATGCTTTAGGCGGTCAGATGGGCCGGATCACCGACCGTACGACCATCCAGTTTCGGATGCTCAACCGGTCGAAGGGCGCCGCGATGTGGAGTCCTCGGGCACAATGCGACAAAACACGCTTTTCGGAGGAGTGGCGCCGCACGCTCGAAAACACCTGGAACCTCTACATCTGGCAGGACGCCGCGACGGAATTGCTGTTCGACCTGAACACAGACCCCGCACAACCGGACACCCCGGGCGCAGAGCAGGACCCGAAGCAGAATAACTCCCGGCCCACCACACACACACACCGTATTACGGGGGTGCGGACGCGCATGGGCGTCGAATTTTCCTGCCGGAAAGTCATACTCACCTCCGGCACATTCCTCGGGGGACTGATGCACTGCGGCTCCTCGCATGCCGAAGGCGGCAGGGCAGGGGACGCCGCTTCGCACGGCATTACGGAGAGCCTCCGGACCATCGGTTTCGAAACCGGACGCATGAAGACCGGAACCCCGGCACGACTCGACGCCCGGACCATCGATTTCGAAATCCTCGAACCGCAATACGGCGATGAAAACCCCGCCAAATTTTCATTTTCTCCCGAAACGCAACCCGTCAAAGAGCAGCTTCCCTGCTTTCTGGTCTACACTTCGAAAGAAGTCCACAACATCCTCCGTACAGGATTCGACAGGTCGCCGTTGTTCAACGGCACGATCTGCGGCATCGGTCCGCGCTACTGCCCGTCGATCGAGGATAAACTCCGTACCTTTGCCGACAAAGACCAGCACCAGCTCTTCCTGGAACCCGAAGGCAGTTCGACCAATGAATATTACCTGAACGGTTTTTCGTCATCCCTGCCCTGGGAAGTGCAGTGGGAAGCCTTGCACAAAATCCGCGGATTCGAAGATTTGCACATTTTCCGCCCCGGATACGCCATTGAATACGACTATTTTCCGCCTACGCAACTGCACCATTCGCTCGAAACGAAACTGGTTTCGGGACTCTATTTCGCCGGGCAGGTCAACGGTACGACGGGATACGAGGAAGCCGCTGCACAGGGGCTGATAGCAGGTATCAACGCCCACCGGGCAATGAAAGGGGAGGAACCGGTCGTACTGAAACGCGACGAAGCCTATATCGGCGTGCTGATCGACGACCTGGTGACAAAAGGCGTCGACGAACCCTACCGTATGTTCACCTCCCGGGCCGAATATCGCATTCTGCTCCGGCAGGACAATGCCGACATCCGTTTGACTCCGCTTGGATACAAAATAGGTCTGATTTCGCAGAAACAGTACGACTATTTCGTCAAAAAAAATACGTCTGTAGAATCGCTTATTTCATTCGCCCGCGAGCAGAGCATCAAAGCAGCCGAAATTAACGACTATTTAAAATCAGTCTATTCGGAACCTTTGACGCAGGGAAGGAAACTCTACGACATTCTGATGCGTAACAATGTCACGTTCAATTCGCTGCAAAATGCGTTACCCAAACTGCGAAAATTCATCAACGAAAACGGAATATCCCCGGAAGCAATCGAAGAGGCGGAAATTCAAATCAAATATAAAGGATATATCGAACGCGAAAAATTCATCGCAGAGAAACTGCGGCGTCTTGAAAATATTCGAATTCCGGAAAATTTCGATTTTCATTCGATGCAGGCGCTGACGATCGAAGCCCGTCAGAAACTCTCTCGCATCCGTCCCGAAACTATCGGTCAGGCATCGCGAATTCCCGGAGTTTCACCCGCCGACGTCAACGTCCTGCTCATAAAATTCGGACGATAGGGTATAATGTTCCACGTGGAACAAATTAAAAAGGCCACTCTGTTAGAGCGGCCTTTTTACAAATAAATAAAGAATCACAAAACAATCGTACACCAATCGTACTTATCTTCCGCACGACCGTACTGAATATCCTGCAAACGCGTATAAAGCTCCATACAATTCTTTCCAACCTCTTCGCCGTAATTATACGATTTTTCAGTCTGCATATCGTAAATATATCCGATAGGGGAGATAACCGCCGCTGTTCCGCAGGCGCCGCACTCCTCGAAGGAATCCAGTTCCTCGACCGGAATATGGCGTTCTTCGACTGTCAGTCCCATATCACGTGCAATCTGGCGAAGGCTCATATTGGTAATCGACGGTAAGACCGAAGGAGATTTAGGTGTGATATATTTACCATCCTTAATGCCGAAAAAATTAGCCGCACCGCATTCCTCAATGTATTTATGTTCGGCAGCATCGAGGTACATGATATTCGAATATCCCATTTCATGACCCTTTTCACCCGACAGCAGACTGGCCGCATAGTTGCCACCGACCTTCACATCTCCTGTTCCACGTGGAGCAGCGCGATCCTGTTCCCGGTCGATAGCAACCCGGATCGGCTTGATGCCCGACTTGAAATAGGCTCCGACGGGCGAACAGTAGACAATCAACAAGGCTTCTTTAGCCGGTTTCACACCCAATCCGACCGTTGTTCCGAACATCACCGGACGCAGGTAGAGCGAAGCACCCGTGCCGTAGGGAGGAACGAAACGCTCGTTGCGCTTGACGACCTCGATACAGGCATCGACGATCATTTCAATCGAAGGAACCGGCAAACACAACCGTTTTGCCGAGGACTGGAGACGCCGCGCATTGTCGGCTACACGGAAAAGGCGGACCTTTCCGTCAATCCCGCGGAAAGCCTTGAGACCCTCGAAGAGTTCGATGCCGTAATGCAGACACGAAGCCGACATGTGCATCTGGATATACTCGTCATCCGTGACCACCATGTCGCTCCATTTCCCGTCGGTAAAGGAGTAGCGAACATTGTAATCGGTTTTGCGATAGTCGAAGCCCAAAGCGCTCCAATCTGTATTTTCCATATCTTATGCTTTTAAAAAATTTATCGAAAATTTCCTCTATCAACCTACAACGGCTCCGTTGCCGGTCGCCTCGCCGGGCTGCAACAGGCGCAACTTTCCGGAAGCGTCTTCCGCCATCAAAATCATACCGTTCGAAAGAATACCTTTCAGTTCGCGCGGAGCGAGATTCACCAGGACAAGCACCTGCTGTCCCACCAGCTCTTCGGGCGTGAAATGCTCGGCAATTCCCGAAACGATTTCACGTTTGTCGATACCCGTGTCGACCGTCAGTTTCAGCAATTTCTTCGTTTTAGCGACTTTTTCCGCCGCCAGAATCGTCGAAACGCGAATATCCATCTTCTGAAAATCGTCGAATTCAATCGTATCTTTTTGAGGTTCAATAGATTGAGACATTTCAGCCGCTTCATTGGCCGCCTTGGTCGCCGCAAGTTTATCCAGCTGACGCTGAATCACGTCGTCCTCGATCTTTTCGAACAGCAGGGCAGGTTCCCCGATGGCGTGCCCCGCCGGAATCAGATCCATTGCACCGAGGCGTTCCCAGCCGAATTTGTCGACAGCCAGCATCCGGAGAATCTTATCCGCGGAGAACGGCATGAACGGCTCGATGGCAACGGCCGTGTTGGCCGTGATCTGCAAAGCAATGTTGAGAATCGTCTCCACACGCGCCGGATCGCTCTTGATCACCTTCCACGGTTCGGTGTCGGCCAGGTATTTGTTGCCGATACGCGCGATGTTCATGGCATCCTTCAGCGCCTCGCGGAAACGGTAGCTCTCGATATTTCCTTCGAGCGAAGCCTTCACGGCTGCCACCTCGGCAACAGTCTCTCGGTCATATTCGTTCAAATCCCCGCAAGCCGGAACCTTGCCGCCGTAATACTTTTGCGTCAGCACCAGCGCGCGGTTGACGAAATTACCCAGCACAGCCACCAATTCGTTGTTGTTGCGCGCCTGAAAATCCTTCCACGTGAAGTCGTTATCCTTCGTCTCGGGAGCGTTGGCGCACAAAACGTAACGCAGCACATCCTCCTTGCCGGGAAACTCTTCGAGGTACTCGTGCAGCCACACGGCCCAATTGCGCGAAGTAGAAATCTTGTCGCCTTCGAGGTTCAGGAACTCGTTGGCCGGCACGTTCTCGGGCAGGATATAGTCGCCGTGGGCCTTGAGCATCGACGGAAACACGATGCAGTGGAACACGATGTTGTCTTTGCCGATAAAATGAACCATCTTGGTGTCCTCCGACTTCCAATACCGCTCCCAATCAGGCGTAAGGTCCTTTGTAGCAGATATATAACCGATAGGAGCATCGAACCACACATAGAGCACCTTGCCCTCGGCGCCCTCCACGGGAACCGGAATGCCCCAGTCGAGGTCGCGGCTCACGGCACGCGGCTGGAGACCTCCGTCGAGCCAGCTCTTACACTGCCCGTAGACGTTCGTTTTCCACTCCTTGTGCCCCTCCAGAATCCATTCGCGCAGAAATTCTTCGTACCTATCCAACGGAAGATACCAGTGTTTCGTCTCGCGCTTCACGGGCACGGAACCCGACACGGCGCTGTGCGGGTCGATCAGTTCGTCGGGCGAAAGGGTAGAGCCGCACTTCTCGCACTGGTCGCCGTAAGCGCGGTCGTTGCCGCATTTGGGGCAGGTTCCCACGATATAACGGTCGGCCAGAAAGGTCTGCGCCTCCTCGTCGTAATACTGCAAAGAGGTCTTTTCGATGAACTTGCCTTCGTCGTAGAGTTTTCTGAAAAAGGCCGAAGCGGTCTCGGCATGGGTCTTGGACGAGGTCCTCGAATAGATGTCGAACGACATGCCCAGCCCCTCGAACGACTTTTTGATCAGCGCATGGTAACGGTCCACGATCTGCTGGGGTGTCACGCCCTCCTTGCGGGCCTTGATCGTGATGGGTACGCCGTGTTCGTCCGATCCGCAGACTGAAATCACGTCGCGTCCCCGAAGCCGCAGGTATCGCGTATAAATGTCCGAAGGTATGTAAACTCCCGCCAGGTGGCCGATATGCACCGGACCGTTCGCATAAGGGAGCGCCGATGTCACGAGGTAGCGTTTGAACTCTTTTGCCATAAATGTAAAATAGATACAGTATTACTAATTTCTGTCAAAATTACTAATTTTTAAGAGAATCGGGAACGAAAAGCGCATATTTTGTGAAAGGTTCGAAGAAAAGAGGCGCACCCGCCGGGCACGCCTTCTTTATCCCACCGGAAAATCCGGCCTTTATTCGAACTGCAATTCGTCGAGCAGCCATCCGGCTCCGGCGAATTTGTCGATGACGAACAGCACGTAACGCACGTCCACGGCAATCGTCCGCTGCAACTCGGGTTCGAACGCCACATCGCCCGACATGGCTTCCCAGTTGCCGTCGAACGCCAGTCCCAACAGCGCCCCTTTGGCATTCAGCACCGGGGAACCGGAGTTGCCGCCCGTGATGTCGCAGTCGGCGAGGAATGCCACGGGAAGCTCTCCCCGTTCGTTGGCGTAACGTCCGAAATCCTTCGCCGCATACAACTCCTTGAGCTTGGCGGGAACGGTGAACTCCGTGGGATTCTGCGGGTTCTCCTTCTCCATCACGCCCTTGAGCGTCGTATAATAGTTATAATGAATGCCGTCCGCCGGATCGTAGGGCAGCACGCGCCCATAGGTCAGACGGAGCGTGAAATTGGCATCCGACGCCCAGGCTTTGTTCGGCCGCATACGCATCAGGCCCGCAATGTAGAGCCGCTGCCCGTCGGCGAACTTCCGCTTCCCGGCCAGCTGCGCCGCAGCCAGTTCACGCATTTTCGCCGTATAGGATTTGTTCAGCAGCACGGCGGGATCGTTCGAAACGTCCGTTCCGGCTTCGGCCGCAGCCAACGCCTTCCGCTCGTCGGCGAACACCGAATTGTCGTAGAGATAATCCACATAAGCATCCGTATCACCGCCGAACTGTTTGTCAATCACCTCGGCGAACACCGAAGGCAGCTCCTTGCAATTTTCCCCGACGATCCGGAACATCCGCTTCGCCACACGCCGGTCGGTCGGCATGTTGTAGTCCTTGTAGAACGCTTTCAGCGCCTCGGTCAGCTCCCCGCCCGTCTTCGAAACGGCCAGGCGCGCCAGGGCGAGAATCTCCACCGAGCGGCCGATCGCCTCGCTCAAATACTGGCTCGAAGCGAAATAGGGAGCCGTCTCCTCCACCGATTCGCGGATCAGGTTCAGGGCGTTCGAATAGCCTTCCGTAGGCAGCGTGTTCTTCGCCGCCCAGGCGGTGAAGGCCGCCTCCTGCTCCTGCTTGCGTCCCTTCACGTCGAGCCGGCGGATACCGCGCGACTTGCCGATCGAATTCTTCCAGTAGTTCGATGACTGGGCGTATTTCGAAGCGTACTGAATGCGAACCTTGTCGCTGGCGGCCATGTCCTCTTTCAGAATGGCCTGCCGCTCGCCGCGGATGAAGATGCGCTGCGGGTTCTCCACTTCGAGCAGACGGTCGATCTCGTAGGAGGTCATGTAACGCTGCGTCGACCCCGGGAAACCCATGATCATCGCGAAGTCCCCCTCGTCGTAACCGCCGAGCGAAATCTTCAGGAACTTTTCAGCCTTGTAAGGGCGGTTTTCGGGCGAATACTCCGCCGGTCTGTTGTCCGGTCCGGCATAAACGCGAAAGACCGAGAAATCGCCCGTATGACGCGGCCACATCCAGTTGTCGGTGTCGCCGCCGAACTTGCCGATCGACGTCGGGGGCGCACCGACCAGGCGGACATCCGTGAAGACCTCGATCACGAAGGCGAAATACTGGTTGCCCCCGAAGAAGGACTTGACCTCGACATCCATGCCGGGATTCTCCCCGGCAAGGCGTTCCGAAACGGCCTTCACCTGTGCAGCGACCAGCTTTTCCCGCTCCCCGCCCCCGGCGATGTCGGGCACGGCGCCCAGCACGTCCGGCGTCACGTCGACGATCCGGCGGATAAAGCGCACCTTAAGCCCCGGAGCCGGCAGCTCCTCGGCGCGCGACATGGCCCAGAAACCGTTCTTGAGGTAGTCATGCTCCACGGACGAGAGAGACTGGATCGACCCGTAGCCGCAGTGGTGGTTGGTGAACAGCAGTCCGTCGGGCGAGACGATCTCCCCCGTGCATCCGCCGCCGAAAATGACGATGGCGTCCTTGAGCGAAGAGTTGTTCATGCTGTAAATCTCCTCGGCCGAGAGTTTGCACCCGCGGGCCTTCATATCCTTGCTGTTCATTTTCCGGAGATAGGGCAGCATCCACATGCCTTCGTCCGCCGCCGCCGAGAGCGTGACGCACGCCGCGGCGAGCAGTAAAAAGATTTTCTTCATAAAACGTATTAAAAAATTATTTGACATTGATCATATTGAGAATAGACCGTTCCGCCGCCCGGCGCACCTCGTCGTCGAGCTCGATCTCGGGCGATTCGTTCTCAAGGCACGAGCAGATGTTCTCCAGCGTCACCATCTTCATATACTTGCAGTTGTTGCATCCGCACGTCTCGTCGTCGGGAGGCGCCGGGATGAACCTCTTTTCCGGATAACGCTTCTTCATCTCGGCGAGGATTCCCGCCTCGGTCACCACGATGAACTCCTGCGCGTCGCTCCGGCCGCAGTATTCGAGGATTCCCGCCGTGGAACCCACATAGTCGGCCACTTCGACGATATAAGCCCGGCACTCGGGGTGCACGACGATCTTCGCCGCCGGATGTTCCCGTTTGAGCGCCAGCAGCTTTTCGAGCGAAAACTCCTCATGGACGTGGCACGCTCCGTTCCACAGCACCATATTCCTACGCCCCGTGAGCTTCTGTATGTAAGAGCCGAGGTTGCGGTCGGGAGCGAAGATCACGGGCTGGTCGGCGGGGATCGACTCCACGACCTTCAGCGCGTTGGACGACGTGCAGCAGATGTCGGTCAGCGCCTTCACGCCGACCGTGGTATTCACATAGGAGACGACCGTGTGGCCGGGATGCGCGGCCTTGAAGGCGGCGAACTCCTTCGCGTCGCACGATTCGGCCAGCGAGCACCCCGCCTCGGGGCAGGGGATGAGCACCTTTTTTCCGGGGCAGAGGACCTTGGCGGTCTCGGCCATGAAGTGCACTCCGGCGAAAAGGATGATGTCGGCATCGACCGACTGCGCCCTCACCGACAGGGCGAGCGAGTCGCCCAGAAAATCGGCGACGGCCTGCACTTCGGGCGTCGTGTAGTAGTGCGCCAGGATCACGGCGTTTTTCTCGCGCTTGAGATCCCCGATGCGGCGGCTGAGCTCGGAGGAGTTTTCCACGTTCATTTTTTATTTTTATTCCTTTAATTAATTTAAATAATAAAAGAAGAATAAATAGAATAGCTGTTGATACTGTTGACAAGTGGTAGTGTTATTTTCCAATCAACACTTTTTCTTTATGTTGTTTCTTATTTTAAATTATAATTGATTAAAAATCAAAAACATATAAAAACAATCGACAGTTGTTGAAACAGGTTGTCGACATATCGACAGCTATTTGTTTTAAACATTCTATTCCGGTTTCGGGGCTTTCCTCCACGCCACAACTTCTGAAAAGAAAATTTGGTTTCGGCGAAAAGATTTTTATACCCGTTCCCTTTTTCGAAAAGCAAATTTTTCCGCCCCTACTTTTCATTCTTTTTCATCGGTTATCAACCCGGTTTTCGACAAGTTGTCAACCGTTTTTCATCACTTTACCGACAATCTTTTCGGCGATATCGCGGTAGCGTTCCTCGACGCGGGAATCGATCCCCGCTGCAGGTGTTCCCGTCTCTCCTCCGTCCATAATCGACTGGATGATCGGTATTTCTCCCAGGAACTCTACCCCGCTCTTTTCGGCGTATGCGCGTGCCCCGCCGCGACCGAAGATGTAATAGCGGTTTTCGGGCAGTTCGGCGGGTGTGAACCATGCCATGTTCTCGACGATGCCCGCTACGGGGATGTTGACGTTTTCATTGCGGAACATCTCCACGCCCCGTACCACGTCGGCCACGGCGATCTGCTGGGGAGTCGAGACGATTACCGCGGCGTCGATTTTCAGTTCGCCGATGATCGACAGGTGCACGTCGCCCGTGCCGGGAGGGAGGTCTGCAAGCAGGAAGTCCAGCGTTCCCCACCGGGTCTGGTGGATCATCTGTTTGAGGGCGCTGACGGCCATTGCGCCGCGCCACAGCAGCGCGTCGGTGGGTTTGATGAAGAAACCGATGGACATGAGTTTCACGTCCATCGATTCGGCCGGGACGATGTGGTCCACCCCGTTCTCGGCGACGGCTTCGGGAACATACCCTTCCACGCCGAACATTTTGGGCTGCGACGGCCCGTAGATGTCCGCGTCGAGGATGCCGACGCGGAATCCCATGTTCCGCAGGGCGATGGCCAGGTTGGCCGTGACGGTCGACTTGCCTACCCCGCCCTTGCCCGAAGCCACGGCGATCACCCTGGCGATGCCGCCCGTAGTGGTCTGTGACTTGGGTTCGGGCCGCGGGGCCGCCCCGCCCTCCTTGATCACGACGAGCACCTCCGCGCCCGGAAACGCCTCGCGCAAAAGGGTTTCGGCCTGGTTCTTGATCTTCACCGCGAACGGGTCGCGTGCTTTGGCGAAGCGCAGCACGACGGTGACTTTCCCTTCGGCGGACGCCGTATGTTCGATGAATCCGCTCGAAACGATGTCCTGTCCGGTTTCCGGGTGAACGACCGATGCGAGCAGGCGTTTGATTTTTTCTTCCATGTCGTATTCAGTTTCTTTTCGGCAAAGATATTAAAAAGCGGAACGGGTTCAAAACCGAATTGCGTGCGGTCCGGTAAAGCGCTCCGGCAGGTAAAAGTGTCGTTACGACACCAAAGATAACGTATATTTTAGAGAATATATATAGTGTGGCAATATATTTTATCGAAAAACGATAAATTTTATTTGTTTTTCGTATAAAATCGCTATATTTGCAGCAACGCACAAAAGAAGACAACAACAAAATAGAGCGAACTATGAATTTTATCAAGACTTTTCTGGCAGGGCTTCTCGCGGTCGTCGTGGGAACGTTCCTGGTGTTTTTCCTATGGATTTTCATTCTGCTGGGCATCGCCGGCTCGATGGAGAAAAATGTCGTGGTGCATCCCGAATCGATCCTGAAGATCGACTTCTCGGAGGTGCTGACCGACGCCCCGTCGTCCGATCCGCTGGCGGGTCTCGATCTGATGACGCTCCAGACCCAGCGGCAGCTGCCGCTCCTGAAGGCGCTCCGCGCCCTCGAAGCCGCGCGGGACGACGACCGTATCAAGGGTATCTACCTGCGGATGAACGGTGCGGGGGGCGTCACCGGCTCGGCGATCCTGGAGGAGCTGCGCGAGGCGCTCGTGGAGTTCAAGCAGAGCGGCAAATTCATCGTCGCCTACAACGAGACCTATTCGCAGGGCGGCTACTACCTGGCTTCGGTAGCCGACAAAATCTACATGCAGCCCGAGGGTATGATGGAGTGGTCGGGATTGGCCATGAACCTGATGTTCTACAAGGGGCTGCTGGACAAACTCGATCTCAAGGCCGAAGTGTTCCGTCCCACGGCCTGCAAATACAAGAGCGCCGTCGAACCTTATATCTATGACAGGATGTCCGACGCCAACCGCGAACAGATGCAGCAGCTCGTCAGCTCGATGTGGGGCATCATCGCCGAAAGCGTCGCCGAGGCGCGCGGAATCGAGCTGAAGACGCTGAACGAAATGGCCGACAAACTGGAGGTGGCGCTTCCCGAGGAGGCGGTCGAAAAAGGACTTGTCGACAGTCTGATCTACGAGGACCAGATGGAGGATGTCTTCGCCGAACTGGGCGTTTCCGACGATTACGACTTCGTCACGCTGGGCGACTACGCCGCGCAGGTGGGCGCCGACCTGAAAAACATTTCCGCCGATCAGGTGGCCGTAGTCTATGCCGACGGACAGATCGTCGACGGCGAGGGTTACGGCAAGGAAATTTACGGCAATACGCTGGCCGCGAAGATCGCCGGCGTGCGTGACGACGAGAAGGTGAAGGCCGTCGTGCTGCGTGTCAACTCCCCCGGCGGAAGCGCGCTGGCATCGGACGTCATCTGGCGCGAGATCGAACTGCTGCGCGCCGAGAAGCCCGTCATCGTGTCGATGGGTTCCTATGCGGCCAGCGGCGGTTACTACATCTCCTGCCCTGCCGATGCGATCGTGGCCGACAAGATGACCCTCACGGGTTCGATCGGCGTGTTCGGCATGTTCCTCGATACGCGCGACGCCCTGAAAAACAAGCTGGGCATCACCGTCGACGGCGTGAAGAGCAACGCTTCGGCCGATTTCGCGGCCACATCGCCGCTGACGCCCCTGCAGCGGGCGATGATCATGCGCGGTGTCGACCGGGTTTACTCCACTTTCACCGGCCATGTGGCCGAGGGGCGTAATCTTCCCCTCGAGAAGGTGTTAGACATTGCCGGCGGCCGTGTCTGGCTGGGTAAGGATGCGCTGGAAATCGGTCTGATCGACACCTACGGCGGACTGAAAACAGCCATTGCGCTGGCCGTCGACAAGGCGGAACTGGGCGACAGCTACCGGGTCGTCGAAGTGAAGGAGGAGCCGACGGGCTTCGCTGCGATCATCGCGTCGCTGAACGTGAGTGTCCGCGAGGCGTTCGCCCGCTCGGAACTGGGACTGATGATGAAGGAGTACAACGCCGTGCGCGAGGCCCTGAACCAGCAGGGTGTCCTGATGTATTCGCCCTATAAGGTCGAAGTGCGCTGATCCGCGGCTATGCTATCGTGAAAAAGAGGCGCCCCCTTCTCCGGAGGCGCCTCTTTTCAGTTCGTTGTCTCCGGCGTAAGTGGCGAGGTTTTGAACCGGCGGCGGTAGTCGCTGGGCGTGGTCCCGAGATGGGCGCGGAACAGATGGTTGAAATTCGAGACGTTGGTGAATCCGCAGCGGGGACCTATTTCCGAAATGGGGAGCTGCGTCTCGACGACAAGCTGCGCGGCCCGGTTGATGCGGAAACTGTTGATGTACTCCCACAGGTTCTGGTGCGTGCGGCGTTTGAAGTAGCGGCACACCGACGACGGGGACATGTTCACCGAACGGCCGACCTCCTCCAGCGAAAGTTTGCGGGAATAGCCCTCCTCCACGAACCGGACGATTCGGCGCACCCGGTCGTCCTGGTAGGAACCGTCGTGGCGCGAACCGATTTGCTGCACCTCGTCGGGCGGCGCCGTGGCAAGGTCGTTGAGGATGCTGAAAAAGAGCGAGACGGCCTCGAAGCCGTCGAGTTTGGGCAGCGATATCATCCGGTCGAGTACGGTGTCGATCGTTTTCGGGGCGAATCGCAGCCCTGCCGCGGGGCGGAGCAGCATTTCGCGGATGGGAAGCATGTGTTCGAGCGAGAGGAGCTGCCAGCGGGGCATCTCGCGGCTGAACATGACCGTGGAGGTTTCGCACCTGGCGTCGGCATACGCCGCGTCGCGTTTGAAACGGTGCGGGGTCCCGGGATTGATGAGCACGAGGTCTTTTTCGGTGAAATCTTCGACCGCATCGTCCAGGATGCGCTGGCCGCGTACGTGGAGCGTCAGGCAGAGCATGTAATCTTCGTGGTAGTGGAGCGGAGGATCGGTCTGCTTGTCGGGCCAGTAGTGGGTTACGAATAAATTGTTGCTGCCCACAGGAGCGATGTCGGCGAGAATCTGCTTCATAGTCGGGCAAATATAACTAATTTTAAAGAGAATCGCCCGATAGGGGTGAATATTTTGCGCTTTACACGATCTTTGGCTTTGCCTTAGATAGGCTGCGCCTCGGCAAAATGCAAGTAAACTTGCTTTTGCGCTCGGCTTGCACTATCTTTGCAATATGGCAGTTATCAGATTGACTAAAGAATTTTCGTTCGAGGCGGCCCACGCGCTCGACGGATACGACGGTCCGTGCCGCGAAATCCACGGGCACTCCTACCGTCTGTTTGTAACGGTTAAGGGCACTCCGACCGAAAATGCGGCCGATCCGAAATGCGGCATGGTGCTGGATTTCGGCGTGCTGAAACGGATCGTCGGCGAGGAGATCGTCTCGCGTTTCGACCATGCGCTGGTGCTGCGCGCCTCGGAATCCGGGGCGGAACTCTTCCGCGTGCTCACCGAACGCTTCGGCAACGTGGTTACGGTCAGTTACCAGCCGACGTGCGAGAACATGCTCGGCGATTTCGCCGCCCGCATCGCCGCGCGCCTTCCCGAAGGCGTCGCGCTCCACTCGCTGCGTCTGCACGAGACCGCGACTTCGTTCGCCGAGTGGTTTGCCGAGGACAATATGTAAGAAACAAGAGGGGATTCCGGGTGCGGCAGGTTTGTGAAAATGGGCGCAGCGGGGAAAAGGTGACTCTAATTGACGCAACTTATCTAATATGAAAAAACTCTTTCTGGTCGACGCCTACGCGTTGATTTTCAAGTATTACTATGCCTTTTTGGGCCGTCCGATGCGCAACCGCGCGGGGATGAACACCTCCGTGGTGTTCGGCTTCGTAAAGTTTCTGCGCGACATTCAAAAGCGCGAAAGACCCGACCTGTTGGGCGTGGCCTTCGACCCCAAGGGCGGCAGTTTCCGCCGCGACATCTTTCCGGAATACAAGGCCAACCGTTCCGAAACCCCCGAGGACATCCTGCTCTCGGTACCCTACGTGAAACGGGTGCTCGAAGCGATGTGCATTCCGATCCTCGAAGTGGCGGGTTACGAGGCCGACGACGTGATCGGGACCCTTTCGCAGAAGGGTGTCGAAGCCGGTTACGACGTCTATATGGTGACGCCAGACAAGGATTACGGCCAGCTGGTGCGCGACAACTGCCGCATCTACAAGCAGCGGGGCGCCGAGGGGAGCATCGAGATCGTCGACCGCGAGGCCATCCGCGAGAAGTACGGCATCGACGACCCGCAGCTGGTGCGCGACATCCTCGCGCTGTGGGGCGATGCCTCGGACAACATTCCCGGCGTCCCGGGTATCGGCGAGAAGAGCGCCTGCAAACTGGTCCGGGAGTGGGGAACGGTGGAAAACATCCTGGAAAACGTCGCCAAAATTCCCGGGAAGCAGGGCGAGAAGATCGCCGGATGGGCCGACAACCTGCGGCTGGCCAAGCGCCTGACGACCATCTGCCTCGACGTGCCGATCCCCTTCCGCGAGGAGGACCTCACGGTTTGCGATCCGCATATCGACGCCCTGCGCGGGATCTTCGCCGAATTGGATTTCAAGGCTTTCATGAACGACCTGACGAACCTCGCGCCTGCCGAGCCGCTTCCCGAAGGGCCGCGCCAGGAGGCGCAGACCCAGCTGGCGGAGATGGCCCGCGCCAAGTCGGCCGCGGCGAAAAAGGCTGCGCTGATGGGTCAGGGCAACCTGTTCGGAGACCCTGTCGTGCCGCTGCCTGCGGCGCAGGAGGTTCCCGTGGCCGAACTGCAGGCCGAAGCCGAGGCGATGCAGTTCCGCACGGCCCAGACGACGCCCCACGAATACATCCTCGTGGAGAATGCCGCGCAGTTGCGCGAGGTGGTCGCCGCGGTCGGGAAATACCCCGAATTCTGCTTCGACACCGAGACCACGGGTTTCGACATCTTCAACGACCGCATCGTCGGCCTGTCGCTTGCCGTGGAGCCGTTCAAGGCGTGGTACGTGCCTTTCAGGGAGGAGAACACCCCCGAATACGCCGACATCGTGCGGCCGCTGTTCGGGGATGAAAAGATCGCCAAGATCGGGCAGAACATCAAGTTCGACCTGATGGTGCTGCGACGGCTGGGCATCACGATCCGGGGCCGCATGTACGACACGATGATTCTCCACTACCTGCTCGATCCCGAGTCGCGCCATAACATGAACGCCCTTGCGGAGAAATACCTCAATTACAAGCCTATCGAGATCGAATCGCTCATCGGCAAAGGCGTCAAGCAGCTGACGATGGACCTCGTGAACGTCGAGCGAGTCAAGGAGTACGCAGCCGAGGATGCCGACGTCACGCTGCAACTCAAGCAGGTGCTCTACCCCATGGTCGAGCAGATCGGCCTCCAGCACCTCTATTTCGAGATCGAGGAGCCGATGATCGCCGTGCTGGCCGACATCGAGATGGCAGGCGTGAGGATCGACTCCGAAGCGCTGGCCGTCTATGCCGTCGAGCTGAACCGCAAACTCGCGGAACTGGAGGCGGCGATCCGCACCGAGGCGGGCGAACCGAATCTGAACATCAACTCCGCGCGCCAGCTGGGCGAGGTGCTTTTCGGGAAAATGCGCATTGCCGAGAAGCCCAAGATGACCAAAACCAAACAGTTCTGCACCGACGAAGACTACCTTCAGTCGTTCGCCCGCAAGCACCGCATCGTGGACCTGATTCTCGAATACCGGGGCGTGAAGAAACTGCTTTCGACCTATGTCGAGGCGCTTCCCCAGCTGGTCAACCGCACCACGGGACGCATCCACACCTCGTTCAACCAGGCCGTGACGGCCACGGGACGCCTTTCGTCGACGAATCCCAACTTGCAGAACATCCCCGTCCGCGACGACATGGGCCGTCGCATCCGCAAGGCGTTCATCCCCTCGGACGACGACCACCTGTTGCTCTCGGCCGATTACAGCCAGGTCGAATTGCGGCTGATGGCCCACCTCTCGGGCGACGAATCGCTGATCGCAGCCTTCGAGCACGGCGAGGACATCCACTCGGCCACGGCCGCCAAACTGTTCAACAAATCGCTCGCAGAGGTCACCTCCGAGGAGCGCCGCCGGGCCAAGACGGCGAATTTCGGCATCATCTACGGCATTTCGGCTTTCGGGCTGAGCCAGCGGCTCGAAATCCCGCGCAAGGAGGCCAAGGAGATCATCGACGGCTATTTCGCCTCCTATCCCGGGGTCAAGAAGTATATGGACAACGTGGTCGAGAAGGCCAAGGAGGAGGGTTTCGTGTCTACGATTTTCGGCCGCCGCCGCTACCTCAACGACATTTTGTCGCACAACGCCATCGCCCGCGGCCTTGCCGAGCGCAATGCCGTGAACGCCCCGATCCAGGGTTCCGCGGCCGACATCATGAAGATCGCCATGATCAATGTCCACCGGCGTTTTGCCGCCGAAGGCATCCGCTCGCGGGTGATTCTGCAAGTACATGACGAATTGGTCGTCGACATGCTCCGCTCGGAGCAGGAGCGTGTCACGGCGATCGTCACCGAATGCATGGAGTCCGCCGCGCAGCTCAAGGTCCGGCTGATCGCCGACGCCGGTGTCGGCGGTAACTGGCTGGAAGCGCATTGATTGTGGAAAAGCCGCAATCAATGCGCTTTACGCATCTATTTCGAGAAGACCTTTGAATCTCCCTTCGAGAAGGGAGACTTTTGAACGTTCAATTTTACAGCCATGATCGAATCACCCATTTCGATCTTGCGAACAACTACGGTCCGGAGTACGGCACGGCCGAGGAGAATTTCGGCCGCCTGATGGAACGGTCGTTCCGCCTCTACCGCGACGAAATGTTCATCGCGACCAAGGCGGGTTACGACATGTGGCCGGGGCCCTACGGCAACTGGGGATCGCGCAAATACCTCACGGCGAGCCTCGACCAGAGCCTGCGCCGCATGAAACTCGACTACGTCGACGTCTTCTATTCCCACCGTCACGACCCCGAGACGCCCCTTGAGGAGACCCTTCAGGCGTTGGTCGACATCGTCCGCCGGGGCAAGGCGCTCTACGTCGGGTTGTCGCGCTACCCGCTCGAAGCGGCGCGTTTCGCCTTCCGCTACCTCGCCGAACGCGACGTTCCGTGCCTGCTGTTCCAGGACAGATACAACCTCTTCGACCGCAAACCCGAAACATCGGGCGTGCTGTCGCTTTCCGCCGCGTCGGGTTCGGGCTTCGTAGCCTTTTCGCCGCTGGCACAGGGCCTGCTGACGGGTCGTTACCTCGACGGCGTTCCGCAGGATTCGCGCATGGCCGAGGGTCGTTCGTTGCAGCGCGAGGTGCTGACTGACGCGATGCTGGAACGGCTCCGCACCTTGAACGACATCGCCCGGCAGCGCGGCCAGACGCTGGCTGAAATGGCGCTGGCATGGCTCCTGCGCGATAAGCGCGTCACGTCGGTGATCGTCGGGGCCAGCTCCGCGGCCCAGATCGAAGACAACCTGCGGGCGTTGGAAAACGCCGCTTTTTCCGACGACGAGCTGGCGCGCATCGACGCCCTTTCGCGGGAGTGACCTTCTTCCGGAACCGAAAAAAGAGGCCCGATTTTCTGCGAAATCGGGCCTTTCGTGTAATGGGGAGGCGCTACCGTTTCCGGCCGATGTAGAAGACGTATCCGTA
Source organism: Alistipes sp. i18-0019-D1 (assembly GCF_042852885.1). Lineage (NCBI taxonomy): Bacteria > Pseudomonadati > Bacteroidota > Bacteroidia > Bacteroidales > Rikenellaceae > Alistipes > Alistipes sp. i18-0019-D1. The sequence continues at coordinate 1,696,448 of NZ_AP031424.1, read as the reverse complement.
ATACGATCCGTATTGCCGGTAATGCGCTGCTTCCTCGTGCATCAGTTCCGCGAACCGTACGGCGACCGGGCTGTGTCCCTGCTCTTCGAGGAAGGCAGGGAGGCGGGCGGCCGTCAGTGCGAAATAGTTCTCCGTCCAGCAATGCGGCGGGAGTGCGAAATGTGCCAGCGGAGCGTACCCGGCCTCTTCCAGGATGTGTACCTTGGCCGAAGGGGTGTCGATGTCGGGGAAATTCTCCCGGATGAATTTCGATTCCGGGAGCCGTGCGCCCGAGAGCCACGAGCATTCCGTGACGGCGATTACGCCGCCGGGTTTGAGGAACCGCCTCCATTCGGCGAGGCCCCGTCCGAAACCGATGTTGTAGATCGACCCTTCGGCCCAGATGAGGTCGAACTCCCCGTCCCGGAAGGGAAGGTCGTCCATCGACCCTACGAGGCCTGTGACCCGGTCGTTCAGCCCGGCGCGCCGCATGCGGACCTCCAGGCCTTCGATCATCTCGGGCAGCAGGTCCACGGCCGTGATCGTGCCGCCGAGGTGGCGGGCCAGCACTTCGGTCTGATGGCCCGTGCCGCAGCCGATGTCGGCAATGCGCAGGTCCGGACCGGTTTCGGGGAGGAATTCCAGTGCCCGAAGGGTTTGTTCGTCGCCACCGGGGCCTTGCCGGTCGATGCTGCGGAAAAAGCTGGCTATGAAGGATAAATCGAATTCGAAGATCGGTTCTTTGTTTTCTTTGTTCATGGTTTTGGATGTTTTGGCCATTCTGTCGGATGGTCGGAATAGGATATACGAAAAATCTGCCGGACAGACTTGCCCGGGTGTGCGGAGAAAACGGAATCCATTTCAAGGCATGGATTCCTACGATGCCGTATCCTTTTTAAACATCCACTGGTTTTGGTCCCGCAAGATAGTTTTTTAAACCGGAACCGCCAAATCCGGGTGCATGAAAACGCCGAACCCTGCAACGGGTCCGGCGTTCCGGTGAGGCGTCACCCAATGGGCGTCAGAAGGAAATACCGACGCGGATACCGAAATTGTTGATGTTGTCCATCGAATAAGTCAGCACGTCGCCGCTGTTGGTCGAGTAGCTGTAATAAAGCGCTACGTGGAAGCCCAGCCGGTAGTCGGGCCTCGGGAAGATCGATACGCCGATTTCAGGCGAGAGATAGAATCCCCAGGTGTCGGTGTACTGCTTGATGATGTAGTAGTACGACGACATTTCGGCGTAGTTGGCACCCAGCTTCAGACCTGCATAGGGTTGAAAAACACTGTCGGTAAGCCAGTTGTAGCGTCCCGTGACGCCGAACGGCAGCTGGAACAGCGCGTGTTTCTGGTTGGTCGTCAGCGCCGATCCGTTGCCCAGGTCGAGCGTCTGGCGCGAAATGCTCTGGAGGTTGGTCTGGTAGGAGATGAACGGACCGACGGTGATGGCCGGCGTGACGAAGTATCCGCCTTCGAAGTTCATGCCCCAGCCCGAGGCCTTGTCGGCGAAATCGGCGCCCAGGGGCACGCCCACCTGCCAGTCGATGTTGATGTAGGTGTTGGGGAATACCTGCGCTTTGCCCGGCAAGGCCGCGGCGAGCATGAAGGCGCAGAAAGCGATGGTTTTGAGGTATTTCGATGTTTTCATAATCGGACGATTTTTTTGCTGTTAAACTATTTGGCCAGGTAAGGCGACTGTTCGAACGCCTGCTCGACGGCGGCGATCGTGCGCTGCTGGTTGAGTTCTGCATCGGAGGTCAGCAGGCCGCCGATGAAGCTGTCCCATACGATAGGCAGTTTCTTGCCGCTCTCCTGGTCGGCCTGGAGGTCGAGCATTTCCATCAGCAGCGAACCGGCCGTGTACCCGTAGTAAACGCTGTAAGGATAGTGCCAGCCTACCCAGTCGCCCCAGTAACCGGGAGCCCAGTAGTAGGGATAGTACCACCACCAGTAGGGATAGTCGTAGCCCACGAAGTAGGTCACTTTGCGGACGTAGCTGAGCTGGATGCCCACGCTGGCGGCATCCTTGTCTTCGGTGCGCGTGTATCCCGCATCGTCCAGTTTGCCGACCACCGTGCCGATGATCGCCATGGCGTCGGCGTCTTTCCAGTATTCGGTTTTGTCGCTGTTCCCGATGACCAGGATGCTGTCGGGAACGTAGTAGGTGTCGATCGCGGCGAAGTCGGTGCCGGTATCGTGGGCGGTGTAGACCAGATAATCCCTGTGGAGATCCGACGTCGAGGGTTCTTTCTGGCACGAGCAGAACGCAGCTACGACGAGTGCGAGTGCAATGTAACGGATTTTTTTGACGTTCATGATGTTTGAAATTTTTTTGGTTTGCTGTCCTGTGTGTCGTTCCAAATTTCGTTCCCCGCGCGGGCGTTTCCCGGCTCGTTGCCCGAAACGTGTATAAATGAACCGTTTTCGGGGCGCAAAAAAACCGGAACTCCCCGCAGGAAGTCCCGGTTGAACAGGGGCTTTTTGTCGGTCAGAAGAACGACTGGCCGTCGCTGGTGCAGATCGGTCCGCGTCCGGCGCGGAATGCTTCGGTGATTTCGTCTTCGCCCTTGGCGATCTTGCAGCGGGCCACGTCGGGATTTTTCATAGTTGTTTGCAGCATAAAAATACTGTCTTTTCGGTTTTTCCGGCGGATTCCGGACCGGCCGCGAATGATTTTACGTTCCGGGATCGCTTTTTTTGCAAATTGTGCTACCTTTGTTAAGGACCTACTGCAATAATTGAATGAATATGAGCCGATATGACGACTGTTCCCGCGAGGAGCTGATCCGCCGGATCGAGGAACTTGAGCGGCAGCTCGGACCGGCGGACGGGAGTGCCGGGCGCTTTCGGGAACGCTATGCCTGCAAAATACTCGATTCCATACCCGACATGCTGACCGTCCTCGACCGGCAGGGGCAGCTCGTGGAGCTTGTTTCCGCCGAGGAGACCAACCATGTCGGCGTTCCGAGCGGCGAGATCGCCGGGCAGAATATCCGGGAGATGCTCTCCTCCGAGGCCTACCGCAACGTGCGCAACAACCTCGAAAACGTCTTCGCCACGGGGTGCGGTTCCTCTTCGCACCACGACATCACGCTCGACGGCCGGACGCGCAACTACGAGAACCGTATTTTTCCGCTCGACGGCGAGCACGCCCTCTGCATCTGCCGCGACATCACCGACGCCGAGGCGGCCAAGCACGAGCTGGAGATGGTCAAATACGCGCTGAACAACGTCGACGAGGAGATTTACGCCTGCGACCTCGACGGCACGATGGAGTACGCCAACGAACAGTACCGCCTGCGCCACAACATCACCGGCGAACTGTCCTCCCACAAGGTCTATGAATTCTGGTCGTTCAAGGGCACGAAGCGGCAGTGGGAAGACCGCCTGCGGAAGATCCGCCGCGACGGGGGGTCGCACAAGTACACGATTCGTTTCAAGGACGAAGGGGGCCGCATCGCGGCGTGGGACGTCGTGGCCTACATCATCTACGACCATTTCAAGGAGCGCGAGATCGTCTGGTTCTTCGGGCGCGACGCCACGCTGCGCATCGAGCACGAAAACAAGGTCAAGGAGATGAATTCGATCCTCGACAGCATCCTCAACAACATTCCGGTCTACCTTTTCGTCAAGGATCCCGGCAACGACTTCCGCTATCTCTATTGGAACCGGGCGTTCGCCGAGTATTCGGGCATTCCGGTCGAGAAGGCGATCGGGCACACCGACGCGGAGATTTTCCCCAGCCCGAAGGATGCCGAACATTTCCGCCGCGACGACCTGGAGCTGCTGCGCACGGGCGAGCACGTGTCCTTCATCGAGGAGTATGTCAACACGTCGGGCGAGACGCGCATCGTCAACACCTCCAAGTCGCTGGTTCCGGTCGAAAACCGCCTGCCGCTGATCATCGGCGTGTCGTGGGACATCACGGATCTGAAAAACGCCGAACTGGAGATCGTCGAGGCGCGCATCCGGGCCGAGGAGTCCGACAAGCTCAAGTCGGCGTTCCTGGCCAACATGAGCCACGAAATCCGTACGCCGCTCAACGCCATCGTGGGTTTTGCCAAACTGATCGGATCGGCCGAAACCGAGGAGGAGAAGGAGCAGTTCGCTGAGATTATCGACACCAATTCCGAGTTGCTGCTGCAACTGATCAACGACATCCTCGACCTTTCGAAGATCGAGGCCGGGACACTCGAATTCCGCTTCCGGCCGATGAACCTCAACGAACTGTGCCGTTCGGAGTACGAGGTCCACAAGACGCGCGTGAAGCCAGGCGTGGAGCTGGTTTTCGAGGAGAAATACGACGATGTGCGGATCGTCTGCGACCAGAACCGTCTGGCGCAGGTCATCACCAATCTGCTGAACAATGCGGCGAAGTTCACCGAGAAGGGGTCGATCCGCTTCGGGTTCGACGTTTGCGGCGACCGGGTGGAATTCTACGTGCAGGATACGGGCATGGGCATTCCGCCCGAGAAGGCCCGTGCGATTTTCGACCGCTTCGTCAAGCTCAACGACTTCGCGTCGGGAACGGGTCTCGGACTGGCTATTTCGAAGATGATCGTCGAACGGATGGACGGCGAAATCAGTGTCGATTCGGAGGAGGGCCGGGGAACGCGGTTCCGCTTTTCGATTCCGGTGGAGCACCGTGACCTTCCGTCGGAGGGCGCCGCCGGTGCGTCTTCGGGCGAATCCGGCGCCGCGACCCGCTGGACGCTGCTCGTCGGCGAGGATTCCGACCGGAGTTTCCGGTTGATCGAAGCGGTGCTGAACCGGAGTTTCAAGCTGGTGCGCGCCGTTACGGGAACCGAGGTGGTGGAACTGTTCGGCCGCGTGCGGCCCGATGCCGTACTGATGGACCTGCGCCTGCCGGTGATGGACGGTCTCGAAGCGACGCGCCGTATCCGGGCCTTGTCGCCCGGCGTTCCCATTGTCGCCATGTCGGCTTATTCCTATGTCAACGACGTGGGGCTGGCGAAGGAGGCCGGATGTAACGAATTTCTGATCAAACCCCTGTCGCAGTATTCGCTCAACAAGGCGCTGAACAGCGTGCTGGTGGACCTCAAGAGGAGGTGACGGCCGCCGGGAAACGAAAAAGTCCGCCCGAAAGGGGTGCGGACTTTTCGTGCGGCTTCCGGTTTACCGGTAGCGGTGCGAAATCAGGGTCATGAACTCCTCGCGGGTGCGGTGGTCCGAGAGGAAGATGCCCGTGAATGCCGACGTCGTGGTCGCGGACTGTTGCTTTTCGATGCCGCGCATCTGCATGCACATGTGGCTGGCCTCGATCACCACGGCCACGCCCATCGGATTGAGCGCCTCCTGGATGCAGTCGCGGATCTGCACCGTCAGCCGTTCCTGCACCTGCAGGCGGCGGGCGAAGCACTCCACCACGCGCGCGATCTTCGAGAGTCCCGTAATGTGTCCGTTGGGGATATAGGCCACGTGGGCCTTGCCGTAGAACGGCAGCATGTGGTGTTCGCACATCGAGTAAAGTTCGATGTCCTTCACCAGCACCATCTGTTTGTATTCTTCGCGGAAAGTCGCCGAGCGGATGATTTCCAGCGGATTTTCGTCGTATCCTTTGGTCAGGAACGACATGGCCTTGGCCACGCGTTCGGGGGTTTTCAGCAGCCCTTCGCGTGCGGGGTCTTCGCCCAGCAGGCGCAGAATCTCGATGTAATGGCCCTTCAGCGCCTCGACGGTCGCCGGGTCGAACCGTTCCTCCTTGTCGTAATTTTTCAGCTCCATAGGGTGCAAAGATAACGATTTTATTCGGATATGATCCGGTCCATGACCCGGGATGTTCTTGCGGCCGAGGCTCCCGTCGAGGGACAACGCCCCTCGCCGCGCAGTTCGGCGACGATCGTTTCGATCAGCGGACCCTGGATGTGCTCCGGCGGGTCGATCCGGAAACGCTCCGTGCCGCCGGCTGTCGTCAGTTCGATGGGGCTGAATGCGAAGGTGCTGAACCGGACGATGCCCTTGCGGCCCGTGATGGTGACCGAATCCTCGGCGGTCTGGGGCGGGGCGACGAAGCACCACGTTCCGGTCCCCGCGACGCCCGAGCGGAAACGGAACGCCGCCGTGACCGTATCGGCCACATCGTAGAACCCGCCGAGGTTGGTCTTGCAGCCTCGGGCGTCGGCGATCTCCCCGAGCAGGAAATCGAGAATGTCGAGCGTGTGCGGCGCGAGGTCGCAGAAATAACCCTCGCCTCCGACCTCCCGGCGCAGCCGCCACGGGAGGTTCGCCGCATCGCGGTCTCCGGGACTTTCCGGACGGAACAGGCGGACTTCCGCCGTCAACGGCTTCCCGACGGACCCTCCGTCGAGCAGTTCCTTCACTTTGAGAAAATAGGGCAGCGCCCGGCGGTAGTAGGCCACGAAGAGTTTCTGTCCGGCTTTCGCGGCCGCGTCGTTCATCGCCCGGCACTCGGCTCCGGTCATTGCCATCGGCTTCTCCACATAGACGGGTTTTCCGGCTTCGAGGGCCTGGATCGTCAGCTCGCGGTGTGTGCCGGGAGGCGTCGCTATGTAGACGATGTCCACCTCCGGATCGGCGATCAGCGCCGCGGCGTCGGTGTAGCTTTTCGCGACGTTGTGGCGCCGCGCGAAGTCGGCTGCCTTCTCCGCGTCGCGGCGCATGACGGCCACGAGTGCCGAGTGTGCGGTCTTGTACATCGGCGGGCCGCTCTTGCGCTCGCAGACGTCGCCGCAGCCGACGATTCCCCAGTTGACGGTTTTCATACGGCTATTTTTCAATCGAATGGAGGAATTCGGCCAGCTTGCGTACGGCGCGGGCGCGGTGCGAAACGGCGTTTTTCTCTTCGGTGGTCATCTCGGCGAAGGTTTTCGCGTAGCCGTCGGGCACGAACAGCGGGTCGTAGCCGAATCCCTCGTGTCCGGTCTCGCGGTCGATGATCCGCCCTTCGACGACGCCTTCGAACAGGTGCTCCTCGCCGCCGAGAAGCAGCGAAATGACCGTCCGGAACCGTGCGCGGCGGTTTTCGGCTCCTTCGAGGTTCCGGAGCAGCAGACGGTTGTTGGCCGCGAAGTCGTGGCCGTCGGTGGCGTAACGGGCCGAATGTACGCCCGGGGTGCCGCCGAGCGCTTCGACTTCGAGTCCCGTGTCGTCGGCGAAGCAGTCCAGCCCCGTGCGGTCGTGCAGGTAGTGTGCCTTCTGCGAGGCGTTTCCTTCGAGCGTCTCCTGCTCTTCGGGGATCTCCTCCGTGACGCCGCAGTCGCGGGGCGTCACGAGCGTATAGGCGTCGCCCAGCACGGCCTGCACTTCCGTGAGCTTGTGGGCGTTGTTGGTGGCGAAAAGAATTTTCATCGGTTGCTGTTTTGTGCAAAGGTACTATTTTCCCGCGAAACCCGTCTCCCGGGCCGCGCGTTGGAATTCATAATGTTCGTAACGCCCCCGGACGCATCCGCCGCCGAGCACGTAGAGGTCGTCGCAGATTCCGTCGAGCGGCGTGAGCGAATCCGCTGCGACGAGCAGCGTCCGGCCCTCCGTGCCGAGTTGCAGGATCAGCCGCTGTACGGCAAAGAGGCTTTCGACGTCGAGTCCCCGGAACGGTTCGTCGAGCAGCAGGACCTGTTTGTGCCGCATCAGCAGCAGGACCAGCGCCAGGCGTTTCCGCTCGGCCGGAGACATCCCCGACGCCTCGGCGTCGGGCGGCACGGGCAGGCGCTTGAGCAGCGGTGCGGGGTCCGATGCGGGGTTGCAGCGGCGTACGAGGTCGATGCAGTCCCGGGCGGTCAGCCCCGGCCAGAAGTGTGGCTCCGCCTCCAGATAGGCCATGTCGCGCCGCCGCAAGGGGCGTCCGCCTGCCGAGATGCGGCCCGATTCGGGCGTCAGAAGTCCGTATACGGCCTGGAGCAGGACGCTTCGACCCTCGCCTGCGATGCCGTGGACGGCATTGGCCGTGAGGAGCATCGTCACGCCGTCGAGCGGCGTCTGCTCTCCGTCGCGGACCCGGAGTGCGTCAATCGTAATCATGGAGGTAGCGGTTTAGATTGCGTTCAGCCCTGAAGGCGTAGCTCACCGTCAGGCAGAGGGTCAGCGGCAGCAGCGGCGGAACGAGGAATCCCGCCGTGCCCAGTTTCGCGGCCAGCGGCAGGCGGGGCGTCCGGTCGGGTTCGTAGCGGGCGTATTTCGCCGCAACGAAGTAGAACAGCGCCAGCGCTGCGAACGGGACCCATGCCGCGGCCATCCAGGCCGAACGGGGGTGCGCTGAAACCGTCAGCAGGGCGAACGGCGCCGCCAGCAGGAAATAGTTGCGCCAGGCTGTGAAGGTCTTCCGTGCGAGTAGCCGCGCGGCCCCTGTCTCGGGCAGCAGCAGGAGTTGCAGGGGTTCATTCGCGGCGTAGAACGCCCCGCAGGCCACCGCGGCGAGGCAGAGCGCCGGGAATCCGGCATAAGGAATGCAGGCGCAGGCAGCCAGCACGACAGCCGCGGCAACGACCGCGGCTGGGTGTCGCCGCAGGGCAGCGGTCCACTCGGGCGATCCGCCGAGCAGACCGACGCTCAACAGCCGCCCGGAATAAATGCGGCTCTGTTTTTCGGTTGACATGATTATCGGACGACCTCCAGTTTTTCGAGCCGGTCGTCGAGGTCGATCTTGTCGATGATGGTCTTCACGAGCACGTCCATTTCCGACCCCGGGGAGTAGTCTGCCGGGCAGACGTGGCTCACGCGATTGTCGTGGATCAGCGAGGCCATTTCCTTGCGTGCGCCCTTCTGATCGGGGTTGTAGACGGCGATCGAGTGTCCGCCGGAGTTCTTCACCAGCCGCATGCAGGGGATGTCGGTGGTTCCGTCGCCCACGTAGATCATGTGCTTGAACGGCACGGGGCGCTCGTTCTCGGGGATGTAGCGGTTGACCAGCTTCGAGTCGAAGACCGATTCGACGCCCTTGTTGATCTTGAAGATGAACTGCGTCTTGTTGGTGTAGTTGACCGCCACGGCGGGCCAGTAGGCGATGCCGTCCACGTCGTAGAGGAACGAGCAGGCGTAGATCTTGCGGAATTCGTGGGCGATCTCCGTTCCCTCGATGATCTCTTTCAGCCCCGACGAGTTGATGTAGTGCAAAATGCGGATGCTTCGCTCGGCGCCGTAAGCGTTGATGCGCGAAAACCACTCTTTGACTCCTGCGAAGAGCGTCACGCGGCGTCCCGAATCCTGAAACGCCTCGCGGCGCAGCGACAGCCCCTTCGATTTGGCCTCCTGGATCATCCGCGCCATGTACGTCAGGACCATGTCGGCGTCCTGCTCCTCGGCGAGCGTGTTGGCCTCGGTCCAGAACTCCTTGTTGCTCTTGCCGACGGCCGGAATGAAGTCGTACTCCTGCATGTTGCCCGGAGCCAGCGTTCCGTCGAAGTCGTAGATCAGGGCTATGGTGAATCTGAATTCCATCGTTTTCAATGTTTTGGTTCTAAAACTGCTAAAAATCAGACGGCTGCAAAACCGGATGATGCACGGTTCGGTAAAACCTTCCGACAGGTAACAGGGTCGTTGCGACCCCGACACCAAAGATAGCTTTTTTTTCGTATTTTTGCAAAAACAGCGCAAACCGGCCCCGATGCCGGTCGCTTTCGTGCCGGTCCGGGGTGCAGTCTGTCTGTCCCGGGGGCTTGTTTCCGGCAATAACGTACGTAAAAACAACTGATTATGGAGTTCAAGGAATTGATTGCAAAACGCCGTTCGGTCCGTAAATTCACCGACCGCGAAGTTCCCCGCTCGACGGTGGACCGCATCCTTCACGAGGCCCTTTCGGCCCCTTCGGCACGCAATACGCGCACGACGCGTTTTTTGGTGGTCGACGACCCCGCGCTGGTGGCCCGCATGGCCGAAATGCGAGATTACGGGTCGGCGTTTCTGAAGGGCGCGCCGCTGGCGGTCCTGGTGCTGGGCGACACCTCGGCGAGCGACCTGTGGCGTGAGAACGCCGCAATTTCGGCCACGGTGCTCCAGCTGGCCTGCGTCGACGAAGGGCTGGCTTCGTGCTGGGTGCACGTTAACGGACGGCCCCGCCGCAAGGACGTTCCCGACGGTGAGACGGCGGCCGAGTACCTCCGGTCTTTCCTGCCCGTCCCTGCCGGCTGCGAACCCCTCTGCGCCATTGCCCTGGGCTATTCCGACTTCTCCCCCGCCCCGCTGCCGCCGGCCGACGACGAGGCGCGGATTTTCCGGCTCGAATAACGGAAAAGGACACCCGACAGGGTGTCCTTTTCGTTTTATATCAGCGTGATGCGTTTCCGCAGGATGTCGAGAATCTGTTTTTTGAGCTGCGGGGCGTTGATCGGCTTGGGCATGTAGCCCGTGAATCCGTTCTGCATGATCTTCTGCTCGTCGGAGGCGTAAGCGTAGGCCGTGACTGCGACAATCGGAATATCCGCCGCGAATTTTCGGATTTCCGCCGCCGCTTCGTAACCGTTCATCACGGGCATGTTGATGTCCATGAGGATTACGTGAGGATGCTCCTTGCGGCACAGTTCGACGGCCTGCTCTCCGTTCCAGGCGTGCAGCAGGCGGTAGTCGCGGCGCAGGATCGTTTCGAAAAGACGGTAGTTGCTGTCGTTGTCCTCGGCAATGAGGATCGTCAGTTTGTCCTTTTCGACCGAGACCGTCGGAACCTCCCCGCACGGGGTTTCGCAGGGTTTGCCCGCGATGTAGGGAAGCGTGAACCAGAAGGTCGTGCCGCGCCCCTCTTCCGACTCCACGCCGATCTCTCCGCCGAGATGTTCGACGATGCTTTTGCAGATCGGAAGCCCGAGTCCCGTGCCCTGCTTGAAGGAGTTGAGTTTGACGAACCGTTCGAAAACCTGCCGCTGCCCTTCGGGCGGGATGCCGCAGCCCGTGTCGGTGACGTAGAAATAGAGCCGGCTGCCTTCCGCCCGGTAGCCGAAGCGGATCGACCCTTTGCAGGTGAATTTCGCGGCGTTGGTCAGCAGGTTGATCATCAGTTGCGAAAGTCGGTTGCGGTCGGAGTGGAACAGGCATTCGCCAAGCCCCGGTTCGAAGATCAGTTCGACGCCTTCGGCGGTTTTCATGCGGATGATGTTCTCCTTTTCGCGCATCAGTTCGTTCAGCTCGAAGTCCGAGAAGTTGAATTCCAGGGTTCCGGCCTCGATCTTCGAAAGGTCGAGGATGTCGCCGATCAGCTGCAGGAGCAGGGCGTTGTTGTTCTCGATGATCGAAATGTATTCCCGCTTCTCCTGCTCCTCGTCGGTCTCGGCGAGGATTCCCGAGAACCCGACGATGGCGTTGAGCGGCGTGCGGATTTCGTGGCTCATGTTGGCCAGAAAGGCCGATTTGAGGCGGTTCGACTCCTCGGCGCGGTCGCGTGCCGAGCGGAGGTCCTGCTCCAGCTGCTTGCGCGGGGTGATGATGAGCGACGACCCGACGAGGTTCAGCGGGTGTCCCTCGTCGTCGCGCTGGTCCACGGTGGCCTGTGCCTCCACCCAGTCCAGATGCCAGTGTCCCCCGGCGTCGGAGGCTACGCGGTACTCCTCGCGCACTTTGTCCTTCCGTCCGGCGATCAGGTCGTCGTAGGCGCGGCGCACCCGCTCGCGGTCCTCCTTGTGGATTTTCGCGAAATAGCACGCTTCGGGAACGGACAGCTGTGCATCGGCCTCGGCGTTGGCGAGGGCCTGCTGGCTGCGCACCGACTTGTTGATGTCGCACAGGATCGTACCCTCCTGCAGGTCCCATTTCCACGGCACGATGTTCGCCACGTCGAGCGCCATCGAGAGTTTGTGGTTGATCGAATCGAGTTTCTGCTGCGTTTTGTAGAGTGCCGTGCCGTCGAGGCAGAAGATGTCGATATGCCCTTCGAAGTGCGAACGGCTGATGATCACTTCGTAGAAGACGTCGCGGGCCTCGTAGTAAAACGGATAGGTGATGGTCCGGTTTTCGGTCAGGGCAATGTTTATCAGTTCCATGAAATCGGACATCGAATGGGGGAACAGTTCGCTGCCGAGCCGTCCGATCACCCGCTCGCGGGGAAGGAACGTGCGTTCGTAGCGGGAGTTCACGTCGCAGTAAACCGTATCCGCGGGCGTATGGGTTTCGTCGTAAACGACTTTCATCTGTATATAGATGATCGGCATGGCGTTGAACAGGTTCGAATAGCGGGCCAGGCTCTCCGATTCGCGCCGGCGGGCCGCCTCCACGTTGTGCATCATGCGGATGCGCCACTGCTGGATGACGATGAAGGCCAGCAGCAGTAGCACGATGCCGCCGATCGCCCATTTGTATTGTTCGAGCGCCGATGCCGGTTTGTTGTAGAACAGTGTGTTGGCCGGGCAGGTGTGCGGCGAGAGGTCCTTGCGTTCGAGAGCCGCGTAGTTGAAGACCGGGCGGGCGTCCTGCGGGACGTAGAACGGAATGTCGCGCGGTTGGTGGCCGGCCAGGACGGCGTCGATGGTCGAAATGATGTGCGCGTTCACCTCGGTGTCGTCGTACACATAGCCTCCGATCAATCCGCCGTCGCGGATGTCTGCGGGCATCAGCGCGAACATCGGGGCCTGCACGCTGGCGATGACGCGGTAGGAATCGGTGACGGTAACGGTGTTGTTGCCGATTTTTTTGGTGTAATGCCACGACGAGAAGAGTATGCCCGTGCGGCGGATGTCGATGCGGTTGAGCGAATCCAGCAGCGTTTCGGTCGACATTTTGTCCGCCGAATAGAACCGGTAGTTGATCTGCGGGAATTCGCGGTCCAGCAGTTCGCGCAGGTCGCTGTCGGCCTGCTGGTTGATATAGCGGCCGTCGCCGACGAAGACCAGCGAATCCATGCCCGGAATCATCCGGCGCATCAGTTCGACGTTCTCGCGCAGGTAGAGCGGCGTGCGGATGAGGGTGATGTTGTCGGACACGGCTTTGTCGCACAGCGGCTGCCGCTCTTCGGGGCGCAGCGCACGGCGTTTGAGGAAGGCTTTTTCGGGTCCTATATAGTCTGTTTCCGAACAGAGGATCAGCGGCACGCCGGGCCAGGTCTGTTTCACGAAGTCGCGCAGCACGGCGATCGGGGAGCCCAGCAGCACCAGCATCCGGGGCGGATTCTTGCCGTATTCCCGCAGCAGGTTATTTTTGAAGGACTCGATCTCGCCGATTTTATGGTTTTTGATCGTCATCAGCAGCGAGTTCATGTTCTCGATGTAGACCTCGAAATTGTCCACCTGGTCGATGTGCGTGACGATGTTGTTGATGATGTTGCGGCTCCAGGGTGCCGATTCGGTGTAGGTGTTCAGGACCAGCATGTAGTCGCGCTTGTCGCCCGGGGGGCTGCTCGTGGCTTCGGAGAAGGGGTGTGCCAGCAGGCAGCTGAAAACCAGGACTCCCGCCAGGGCCTGGAGGGAAATGCTGAACGGTTTCTTCAAAAAATTCATTTGCTTGGAATGGAGGAGCCGGACCGGACCGGCTGTGACGCTAAAATACAGTGACGCTTGTAAATTGAAAAGAGAGGCCCGGAGTTGTGCTCCGAGCCTCTCTTCGGAAGTATGAAACTACCTGTTCAGAACAGGTTTGATGTCCTTGATCCGGAGCTGGGTGGTCACAGTTCCCCGGTAGTGGTTCTCGACGATCTGGTAGCAGACGTCGATCGGGCGTCCCGAGCGCACCCATTCGTAATGCGTGGGCTGCTGGAAGGCGATTGCCTGGATTTTGGTGTTGGGTTTCTGCCGCTGCATCAGGTCCATGCGCAGGTGCTCGCACTCCACGCCCACGAGTTTGGCGTCGCCGTGGTTGCTCACGCCGCAGGTTGCGAAGACCGGTGCCGTGTTGCCCGGCCCGAAGGGCTGGAAGCGGTTGAGGTCCTTGCGGAAGGCCGGCGTGATGTCCGAGAAGAGCAGTTCGCTGTCGATGTCCACCTGCGGGACGAGCATCTGCGGGTCGATGTTCTCCTCTACGTAGGCGTTGAACCGCCGCGTGAATTCGTCGACGTTCTCCGGGCGCATCGTCAGCCCCGCGGCGTACATGTGTCCGCCGAAGTTTTCCAACAGGTCCGAGCACGACTCGACGGCCTGGTAAAGGTCGAATCCCGGAACCGAGCGCGCCGATCCGGTCACGAAGCCGTTGCTCATCGTCAGCACCACCGTCGGGCGGTAGTAGGTCTCTATGAGACGCGAAGCGACGATGCCCACGATGCCTTTCATCCAGCGGGGGTTGTAGATCACGGTGCTCTTGAGGGCTTTCATTTCGGGATTGCCCTCGATGTAGTCGTGCGCTTCCTGCGTGACGGAACGGTCGATCGACTTGCGGTCCTGGTTGTAGGCGTCGATTACGCTGCCGAACTCCTCGGCGATCGACTCGTTGCCCTCGATCAGCAGCTCCACGGCGGCGTGCCCGCCCGAAGGCGAGGCGTTTTCGTCGTTCTCGTCCATCCGCATCCGGCCGGCGGCGTTGATGCGCGGCCCGATCTTGAAGACGATGTCGTCGATGGTGATGTTGTGTTTGTCCAGCCCGCAGATCTTGATGATCGACAGCAGCCCTTTCGACGGTTCGCGGTTGAGGTTCTTCAGGCCGAAATAGGCCAGAATGCGGTTCTCGCCCACCAGCGGCACGATGTCCGAGGCGATCGACACGACCAGCAGGTCCAGCAGGGGCAGGATCTGCTCGAAGGGCATGCGGTTTTTCTGCGCATAGGCCTGCACGAGTTTGAATCCCACGCCGCAGCCCGACAGTTCGTCGAACGGGTAGGAGCAGTCGACCCGCTTGGGGTCCAGAACGGCTACGGCCTTGGGAATCTCCTCGGCCGGGAGGTGGTGGTCGCAGATGATGAAATCCACGCCTTTCGTCTTCGCATAGACAACCTTTTCCGTGGCTTTGATGCCGCAGTCCAGGGCGATGATAAGCCCCACGCCCTTGCGGGCGGCGAGGTCGATACCTTTGATCGAAATACCGTATCCTTCGGTATAACGGTCGGGGATGTAGAACATCAGGTTTTTGTGCCCGATCTGGCGCAGAAACTTGTAAACCAGCGCGACAGCCGTACAGCCGTCCACGTCGTAGTCGCCGTAAACCATGATCTTCTCATTGTTCGCAACGGCCCGTTCGACCCGCTCGACCGCCTTCTCCATGTCCTTCATCAGGAACGGATCGTGCAGGTCGGCGAGGCTCGGTTTAAAGAACTTCTCCGCCTTTTCTACGGTGTCTATGCCTCTCTGTACGAGCAGATTGGCCAGCACGGGCGAAATCCGCAGAGCGGCAGCCAGCATAGCTGCCGTCGCGGGGTCGCCCTGTGGCTTCACTACCCAGCGTTTTTCTATAGGCATACGAATTGTTATTTATATATTTTAACATTTAAAATCCTTTTTAAGGTGCCTCTCGTTCCGGCGCTTTTTATCGCCGTTTCCGCGGCCTGTGGCCGTGTTTGCAGGTGCCGATCCCTCTCCTACCATCCCTCGGGGAGGGAGATGGCCTGCGCTTCGCATGGTCTTTTCCCGGCTGCGCAATTCAGGGAGCCTCCGCGATTTCGCATTGCAGCACCGTGCCCAATATCTTGATAACCGTCTGCTTCACCTCCTGCATCGGCGGCTGCAATCCCGTTTCGGCGGCGATCGACGTGACGCCCCGGTCGGTGAATCCGCAGGGGTTGATGCGCGAGAACCACTGAAGGTCGGTCGTCACGTTCAGCGCGAACCCGTGCATGGTAACATAACGCGACGAACGGACGCCTATTGCGCAGATCTTGCGCGGACGTGCTTTTCCGGGGTCGATCCAGACTCCCGAAGCCCCGGCGATGCGTCCCGCCGCGATGCCGTATTCCGCGACCGTGCGGATCACGGCTTCCTCCAGCGCTTCGATGTACTCCCGCAAGCCGATGCCAAGCCGTTCGAGGTCGAGGATCGGATAGCATACCAGCTGCCCGGGGCCGTGGAAAGTGATGTCGCCGCCGCGGTCTATGTGAAAGAACTGCGCGCCCATCGCTTCGAGCGCTTCCTGATTGACGAGCAGGTTTTCAGCATGCCCGCTCTTGCCCAGCGTGTAGACCGGCGGATGTTCCACCAGCAGGACCGTGCCCGCATCGTCCGGATCGCCGTCGGTGCCCGGGACAGGAATCGAACCGGTGCGCTTTCGGGCTACCCTGGCGTCGAACAACTCCTGCTGCAAGTCCCAGCAGGCTTTGTAGTCCATGCGTCCGAGGTCCTGGCAGGAGGCTTTCATCGCTACAAACTTTTTACGCTTCGCAGGGCTTCTTCAGCCATGTACGACGACCGGACCAGCGGTGCGCTCGCACAGTAGCTGAAACCCATTTCCAGCGCCCGGAGTCTGTACCATTCGAATTTTTCGGGAGTGATGTACGCCGCAACGGGGTAGTGCTCCAGAGTGGGCCGAAGGTACTGACCGAGTGTCACAATCCGCACGCCTGCGTCGCGCAGGTCGTGCAAGGTCTGCAAAACTTCATCATCGCTCTCGCCAAGTCCGACCATCAGTCCGCTTTTCGTCACGACGCCCTGCCCGTTCAGGCAGCGCAGAGTCTCCAGGCTCGTACGGTACTTTGCCCTGGAGCGCACCACGGGAGTCAGTCGCTCGACGGTTTCGATGTTGTGCCCGACGATGTCGGGCTTCGACGCAACGATCACCTCCAACAGGTCGGGCCGTGCGTCCAAATCGGGAATAAGGAGCTCAATTACGGCGTCGGGATTCTGTGTGCGGATGGCCTCCACGGTTGCCGCCCAATGGGCGGCTCCGCCGTCGGGGAGGTCGTCGCGCGTCACGGAAGTTACGACGACATACCGCAGTTTCATCAGTGCGACGCTTTCGGCCACCTGCCGGGGTTCCTCGGCGTCGGGGGCAAGGGGATGTCCCGTTTTGGTTGCGCAGAAGCGGCAGCCTCGGGTGCAGATGTCTCCCAGAATCATGAATGTCGCTGTTCTCCGGCTCCAGCATTCGGCCTGGTTGGGACACCTGCCGCTGCTGCAAATCGTGTGCAGATTGTGCTTTTCGACGATCTGCCGCACTTCGCCCCATTCGGGAGTGCGGTGGAGTCGGATTTTCAGCCATCCGGGTTTTTTCAGTACATCTACCTTGTCATAAAACTTCGGCATTTAAGTTCATTATTTTCCAATTGATGCAAAAATAAGAAAAAATAATTGAAAAACCCCGTGAAAATGCTAATTATTGTTCCGATGCCGGATCTGGGTGCGTCGGAGGGGGATGCGGATTTTTTTGGAGGAAGCCGAAATTTGCCTTATATTTGTCCCCGCAACGGTTATTTCCGGCATGGTCCGGGCCGTTTATCCGGAAATTATGTGATTCTTTTACCTGCATATCATTCGCACATTTGAAAATCGGCAGTCTGTCGAAGACCGCATCGACGGGGATATTACGCCCTGTTGCGTTCTTTGACTCGCTTCGGCAGACTCCGGCGTTTGTCTAATTTCAAAATGTGCTTTTATGAAAACAATGCAAACCGGCAAGGCGAATTACCGCCTTGCAGCCCGTCTGCGGGGAAACGAACTGTTGTTGGATGCGGACCTGCGCAAAGCCGTGGAGGAGGAACACCTCCGGGCCGTCCGTCGGGCGGAGGGGCTGAAATGCTCTGCCGACCGGCGTGCCTTTGCCGAAAGCGTGGAGTGGGAGCGCCTCGGCGATTTCTTTCTCCGCGTCGGATCGCGCCCGTCGGCCGTGCGGGCTTACAAGGACGCGGCGCTCGCCTGCTTCAACGGCGACTATTACGATTACGGGACCGAGATGCTCCCCTGCCGGTTCCTGCGGCTCCGCTTTCTGCGGATGGTCGAAGCGGCGGTGGCCTGTTGTGCTGACGATGCACGGCTGCGCGCCCTGGTGACGGATGACCCGCTGTTCCGGGAGGAATATCCCCTGCTGAAAGCAGGGTTTTAGCGTGTTTCGGCCCGAAAGGCGGCTGTTCGGACGTGGATGCGGTGTCTTGCCGCTGACGCTCCGGTTTTGTCCCCGCTCGTACGAAGGGCGGGTTTTCGGGCGCGGACGCGGAGCCTTACCGCTAAATGGTCCGGCTCTGCGTCCGACCGCAAAAGAAAAGAGGTCGGACACCTGCCGGTATCGGACCTCTCTGGTTAGGTTAGTTAGGTTAATGAGAGTGGGAGAATCCCACGTTTGTTACACAAAGGTAATTGAAATTTATGAAACTCCAAATGTTTTGTAACATTTTTCTAAAACCTAACGCAATTTTGTTTATAGATTATAATTAAAATTTTTAAAATACCCGCGTGTTTATAAGTTTTTGATTAAAGTGCCTCGCGCATTTCCGTAGCCTCTGCCGCTTCGTTGAGTGCGGGTTCCGGGACCAGCGACGTGAGGTGCTTGTGCCGGTAGGTGGCGGGCGTCATCTGATACTCCTTCTTGAAGAGTTTGATGAAATGCGACGTGTTGGGGAACGTGCATTCGTTGCCGATTTCGGAGATGGATTTCGAGGTCGAGATCAACAGCAGGCGCGAATGCATCAGCCGCTGACGGATGTACCACTTGTGGGGAGGCATCTGGAAATGGCGGCGGAACTCTTTCTTGAACGAGGTGAGCGAACGGTTGGTGAGTTTCGAAAGCTCTTCGATCGAAATGTCCTTGAAGATGTGGTCGTAGACGATCTGTTCGAAATTCTCCTTCGCGGCGTCGACGTTGCTCAACAGCTTGCTTTTGATGCAGCAATCTTCGTGCGAGGCGATCAGGTAGATCAACTCGGTCATCTTGATGTTCTCGGCCGTCTCGTCGTGGCGGAAATCCTCGTCGCGCAGGTAGTTGTTGGTGTTGATGAAAAAGTTTCGCAGCGAGTTCCATGCGGGCATGGTGACATGCGAACGGTTGCGGCAGTTTTCGCACGAATGTTCGTTTGAAATGTTCAGTCCGTAGGTGATGTTCAGGTGCATCAGGATGCGTTGCAGGTCGTCGGGCGTGTAATAAAAGAGCACCTGCTCGAACGGCTGTCCGCCTTCGGGGAAGTTCTCAATGTAGTGGTGTCCGATGCCCAGATAGAAAACATCGCCGCGCGAAAGTGTCTGACGCTTATCGCCGTCGTAGATGTACTTCGTTCCGCGGAGGATGTAACCGATTGCGTAACGCGAAAGGGCCTGCGACTGGATACCGTTGTGAAGCGACTCGACATACTTCACAATCATCGGTTGTTGAACCGACGAATTCATTGAATTCTTCATAGTAATTGTAATTTAAGTTTTTCTGAACAAAGTATTGCGTCACTCTTGTTCGTTCTCAAATATACAATTAAAACTTTTCAATCTACCATAAATAATAGCATATTTGGGCATAAAACAGCAAATAGGACTGTTTATGCTATGATTTGAGCTAAATAGATTATTGTAAAACTGTACTGATGACGGCAGCGGCGAGCAATAGGAGGTAGAGGGGAAGGGCGATTGCACGGTGAATCCGTACGAACATGAAGGGCAGCAGGACGGCCGAGGGTACTGCCGCGAGGGCGACGGTCCTCGGCGTGGCGGCGGGACCGCACAGCACGGCGGCGGTCAGCAGGAGCACACTTATATTAAATATGAATATGAGGCGCGGTTTGGTTCCGAGGGCGTGGATGTCCGAGAGGAAGAACAGCAGAGCCATCAGGTCGAGGATGAAGACGGCTCCCAGCAGGACGAGGCTCTGTACGGGCGTCGAAAGGAACAGCGACAGGGGCATTCCGGCGACGAATGCGCTTCCCAGCTCCGCAACCGGAGCGAGGAATCCGCCTCCGGCGCCCCAGTTGACGTAGCAGAGCGTGAGGACGGGCAGCAGCAGGCCCGCGACCGCGACGGTGACTTCGCGCAGTGTGCGCCGGAAAAGCATGACGGCCAACGGCAGCAGAACCAGGAGCGGCGCTGCGGCCGTGGCGACGAGCGGCAGCAGCCCGATGTAAAGCGAGGCGCGGAAGATGGCGTCGAAGCCGAATCCGTTGCAGTATGAACGGCAAAAATTCTTCGTGGCGAGGGCCAGCAGGGCCGATGCGGCGAAGGCCGTCAGATAGTCGCCGCCGACAGCGAGGCCGCAGGCGATCGCCCCGTAAAGCGGGATGGCGAGGCAGGTTCCGACGGAGTAGAGGTTGTAGCGTACGGTGAGGCGTCCGACGGACATGCCCGTAAAGAGCATCAGCAGTCCGGCGATCCAGCGCGCCCAGACGGGATGCGCCTCCTGGAACTGCGCCAGCAGCTCCCCGGGCGAAGAGACCGCAAGTGCGCCGGCGGCATTCCGCCCCGTGCCGACTGTTTCCGAGGCATGGCCGGCCAGCGCCGCCGTGTCCGCGGCAGTACCGCCTGCGTTCCACATCGCGACGACGGCGAGTGCGGCGAGGGTCAGAAAGGCCGGAACGAGCGGCTGCCGTGCGATGTCGAATTTCATGTCGGGGGCTTTTTCTCCGGGCAAAATTAGCGAAAAAAGCCGGAATAATCCGTAACTTTGTAGTACGATGTTAGAAAACCAGTATCAATACGACCTTTCGGAGGCCGGGTGCGACGAAGCCGGACGGGGATGCCTGGCCGGGCCGGTGTTTGCGGCGGCCGTGATGCTGCCGCCCGATTTCCACGACCCGCTGCTCAACGACTCGAAGCAGATGACCGAACGCAACCGCGAAAAACTGCGGGCCGTCATCGAGCGCGAGGCCGTCGCGTGGGCTGTCGAGGCGGTCTCCGCCGCGCGGATCGACGAAATCAACATCCTGAACGCTTCGTTCGAGGGCATGTCGCTGGCCGTGGCGCGCCTCGATCCCTCGCCGGCGTTTCTGGCCATCGACGGCAACCGGTTCCGCACACGCCTCGAAATTCCCTGGCGCTGCATTGTCAAGGGCGACGGCAAATACGCCGACATCGCCGCGGCTTCGGTGCTTGCCAAGACCCACCGCGACGAGTATATGCTCCGCATCGCCGAAGAGTTTCCCCAGTACGGTTGGGCGAAGAACAAGGGCTATCCGACGCGCGAGCACCGGCTGGCGATTCGCGAACACGGTCTGACGCCCCACCACCGGCTGACGTTCAACCACGAGATCGACCAGTTGGAGTTCCCTTTCTGACGCCTCCCTCTCCCTCTGACGTGTCCGATGATGGCGGCGCGTTTGCCGCATATTCCCTGCATTCCCGATCAAACAAAAAGAGCAGGCCGTAAGCCTGCTCTTTTTCAACTGAAATCTCCGGATCAGTATCCCAGCGACTTGGAAGCCGCATAGGAGAGTTTCAGGGCGTTGGCGCGA
The DNA here is from genome assembly GCF_042852885.1 of Alistipes sp. i18-0019-D1. Classification (NCBI taxonomy): domain Bacteria; kingdom Pseudomonadati; phylum Bacteroidota; class Bacteroidia; order Bacteroidales; family Rikenellaceae; genus Alistipes; species Alistipes sp. i18-0019-D1. The sequence goes on along the minus strand of NZ_AP031424.1, from coordinate 1,675,303 downwards.
CGCAGCTCCTGCTTGACGTCGGTCACGATACCCATTTTCGTAGCTTCGTCGGCCTTGAGGCAGATCGTCATCGAAGCGCGGTCGGCTTCGGAGAGCTTATCGCGCTCGGCGGCGACGAAGTCCAGGATGTCCCGGGTCGATTTGTAAGAGTCGTTCAACTGGATGCGCGGCGCGGTTCCGAATTTCGCCTGCATCGTCATTGCCGGGGGACCGATGTGGATGAAACTTACGAGCGATTTCTTCTCCAGTTTCTGCACCTCGGTGGCTTCCGGAAGTCTGTATCTCACCAGCAGTTCCTGATCGCGCATGGTCGTCGAGACCATAAAGAAGAAGAGGATCATGAAGATCACGTCAGGAAGCGAAGCGGTCGAGATAGGGGGCAGACCTTTGCTGCCCTTCTTTTTCATTACTGCCATGGCTTACTTCTTAATGTTACGCGGTTCAGCCTCCGAAATCTTCAGAGGTACGGCCTTCGATACTGCATTGCGCAACTCCTCGGGAAGATCCGCGAATTTTGCGCCGAATTTACGCTGTGCCACTTCGTCACGCACTTCGTTGAATGCGCGCGTGAGTTCGTTCTGCACCATGATATAGGACTGGTAGCCCGTGTCCCGGGTCGTCTGCAGCGAGACGACGCCTTCGCTCACGGGGTATACCCACTTGCCGCCGTCGGGAAGTTCAATGTCCTTGTTCGCCTTCTCGGGCAGGTTCTCGTCATCCAGCGGATTGAGGATGAACTCTTTGGTCCTGTCCTTGAGTTGAAGCAGGTCGATCGCCTCCTGTTTTCCCGCAGCTCCTGCCATGATGTCGCCCCTACCGTTGATGAACACCAGGAAGAGGTTGCGCTCCTTGACCTTGATTTCATCCTGGGGTTGATCCTCAGGAGGCATCGGCGGAAGCATGCGCACCAGACCCGTGTCGGTATTCATGGTAGTGGCCACCAGGAAGAAAATCAGCAGCAGGAAGGCGATGTCGGCCATAGAACCGGCATTGATCTCCTGGATTTTTCTTTTATCTGTTGCCATTGTGTCTTACTCGGTTATTTGAATGCGCCCCAGATCTCGGTTGCTACGGCCGTCACGAAAGCGGCGACGCATGCAACATAGGTTACGAGGATGCTCGTTTCGGTAATTACGGTTTCACCGTGGCCGAAGAACCCGTTGTTCTGGAGGTCGACGATGTTCACCGTGTGGCCTGCCGAGTAGAAGTACGACACGCCCACGATAACGATGATCAACGCCAGGGACAGGATGGTTCCCTTGATGCCTGCCGGGTTCTGAATCATTCCGAAAACGGCGCAGAAAATAGCCGCAGCGACAGCGAACACGAAGAGGAAGTATCCCCACATCAGGTTCACGCTGATCGATGCGTCCGAGCCGCCGGTGGCGATCGCGTAGACCATAAGGACTACGGTGATGGCCATCAGAACACCCAGCAATATGTTTAAAATCTTTTTCATAATTGCTTTTGACTTTTCAGCGTTCGATTATTTCTTGTTGTAAGCCGTCAGAATATCCATCAGCGTGATGGACGAATCCTCCATATCGTTGACGAGCGAGTCGATCTTCGAAACGATATAGTTGTAGAACAGCTGAAGAATAACCGCAGCGATAAGACCCATAAGGGTCGTCAGCAGGGCGACCTTGATACCGCCTGCAACCAGCGTCGGGCTGATGTCACCGGCAGCCTGGATGGCGTCGAACGCCGCGATCATACCGACGACGGTACCCATAAATCCCAACATAGGCGAAAGGGCGATGAACAGGCCGATCCACGAAAGACCCGACTCCATCTGGCCGGTCTGAACCGAGCCGTAGGAAACGACGGCTTTCTCGACGGCGTCGAGACCCTGGTCGTAACGGTCGAGACCCTGGTAGTAGATCGAAGCGATCGGGCCGCGGGTGTTGCGGCAAACTTCCTTGGCAGCCTCTACGCCGCCGTTCTTGAGTGCTTCCTCGACGGATGCGATGAGTTTCTTCGAGTTGATCGTCGCGAGCGACAGGTACAGAATACGCTCGATGGCTACGGCCAGACCGATCACCAGGCAGAGGAGCACCGGAAGCATCCACTCCCAACCGCCTTCGAGGAACTTCTGCATCATGACGTGGTGCAGGCTGTCGCCGGCGATCTGGGTTTCAGCGACAACCGTTTCGGTTGCGGCAGCGGCATCCTGTGCGAACGCACTAACGGTACCCAGTACGGACAGGGCAGCCGACGGAATCAAAAAAAGTTTTTTCATAGTTGTGTTGGATAAATTAAATTTTGATTAGTTGATTTTTTATTGTTGTGTTTTGGTTTCTTCGTTTTCCGGTCGGTCGGGTTCTTTTTTCTTTTCGGGCGTTTCCGCCGGGTTATTTTTTCACTAAAAATAATTATTTTTTTTGTCTTTCGCAGCGTTTGGGGCGTCCTTTTGTGCTCCGGGGCCGTTGCGGAAGGTTATTCCTGCGCGTAGAGCCGAATCCCGGATAATTCACCCCGGACTCGATCAAATAGCTGTAAATCAATATTTTTGCCTGTTCGCTGTGCCCGTCTCCGCCCAATGGTCCCTGCGGGAAGGGTACGTTAGCAGTGCGAAATATAGAAAAAAAAATCGTTCCGTGCAATGGCTTATGCCGTAAATTCTCCGCGCAGGGGCTTGCGCAGGAGCATGCGTGCCTCGTCGTCCGGAAGTCCCAGCCCGAGCACGTACATCAGTTTGGTCACGGCGGCTTCGGTGGTCATGTCGTAGCCGCACAGGACGCCGGTTTTTTGCAGTTTGAGTCCCGTTTCGTACAACTCCATCGAGACGCGGCCCCCGCCGCACTGCGTGATGTTGAGGATGATGATTCCGCGTGCGACGGCCTCCCCGATGACGCGGATGAACCATTCGGAGGTGGGGGCGTTGCCAGCGCCGAAGGTTTCGAGCACCACGGCCCGCAGTCCCGGGGCCGAGAACATGGCCCGCAGGATCTCCTCGCCCATTCCCGGGAAGAGCTTGATCAGCTCGATGCCTCCGGAGAGTTTTGTGGCGATGCGCAGTTCCGCCGGCGACTCTTCGGGTTGCAGGATCGCCGGGAGGTTGTAGGCGATGTTGACCCCGACTTCGGCCAGCGGCGGGTAGTTGTAGGAGCGGAAGGCGCTCAAGGCTTCGGCGCTGCGTTTGGTGGTGCGGTTTGCGCGGAAAAGCCGGTTCTGGAAATAGAGCGACACCTCGGGAACCTCGGGGCGGCCGCCGATGCGCGCCCCGGCGATCTCGATGGCCGTGATGAGGTTCTCTCGCCCGTCGGTGCGCAGTACGCCGATCGGAATCTGGCTTCCGGTGAAGACCACGGGTTTGGCGAGATTTTCAAGCATGAAGCTCAAGGCCGATGCCGTATAGGACATGGTGTCGGTTCCGTGCAGCACGACGAACCCGTCGTAGCGGGCGTAGTTGTCGCGGATCAGACGGGCGAGGGCCACCCAGTTCGCCGGCTCCACGTTCGAGGAGTCGATCACGGGCGACACCGTGTGCACGTCGATGTCGACGTTGAGGCGTTTCAGCGAGGGGAACTCGTCGTAAATGCCGCTGAAATCGAAGGGGACCAGCGCCCCGGTGGCGTCGTCGGTCTTCATGCCGATGGTTCCGCCCGTGTAGATGATCAGAATGGAGGATCGCATAGCGTTTTTATTTTTCTAATGTTTCGACCAGGAAACTCACGGGGCGGAATCCGTCGTTGCAGGAGATCATCGCCGAGGCGGGATTTTTCATCCAGCCGTCGTAGATGTTCGTGCCGCCGTGCGCCAGCGTCATGACGAAGGGCGAAAGCGTCTGCCAGGCGCTGTCGCACAGCCCTTCGGGTTTCTGCCAGCCGTCGGCGATGAAAACCTGCCCTTCGCGCATGTCGCACGCATGTTCGATGGGATTTTCGTACTGCTCCATTAAATCCTTGTAGCAGGCCTTGCGGATCACCGTGATTTTTATTTTTTTCATAGAGTCGTATCGTGTCGTGATTTATCGGGCCGGGAGCGGGCGCCGCTCCGCGAGGGATCCGTCTATTGGGTCAGTCCGAACATCCGTTCGGCATTGGCCGTCGTCGCCTCCGCGACCTCTTCCGGGGTCAGTCCCTTGATCTGGGCGACTTTTTCGCAGACGTAACGCACCCAGGCCGATTCGTTGCGCTCGCCCCGGTGAGGCGCGGGCGTGAGGTAGGGGCAGTCGGTTTCGAGCACGAGGTCCCGCAGTTCCATTTCGCGCACGGTCTCCGCCAGTTTGCTCTTTTTAAAGGTCACCACGCCGCCGATCCCGAAAACGAAATTGCCGTACTCCTTCAGTTCTCGATAGGTTTCGATTCCGTCGGAATAGGCATGGAAAACGCCCCTGACACCCCGGCTGCGGTACTCGCGCATGATGTCGACGGTCTCGGGCCAGGCGTCGCGCGTATGCACGGCGATCGGCAGTCCGTATTGCAGCGCGAAGTCGATCTGACGGCGGAACGCCTCGGTCTGCTCTTTCCGGAAATCGCGGCTCCAGTAAAGGTCCAGCCCGATTTCGCCCACGGCGCAGAACCCCGCGATTCCCTCGGGCGGCGTCCGGAGGTAATTTTCGACCAGCTCCAGCTCCTCCCGCCAGCGGGGATTGTCGTTCACCGAAGTCGGGTGCAGTCCCATCATCGGCACGCACCGCTGCGGATGGCGGCGGCAAAGCCCGAACAACCGTTCGTGGCTTTCGGAATCGATGGCCGGGAGCAGCAGCCGTCCGACCCCTTCGGCCGCGGCGCGCGTCAAAGCCTCTTCGCGGTCGCGGTCGAACGCTTCGTCGTAAAGGTGTGAATGCGTATCTGTCAGTTTCATAGCTTCATGTATCGGTTCCCGGGCAGCTGGCGCACGGCGCCTGCCAGTTCCAGCCCTACGAGCAGCGTCGCCAGTTCGCCGGGATTCAGCCCCGTCAGCTCCCCGAGTGCTTCGACCGAAAGCGGGTCGTCCGTGCGGAAACAGCCGAGCAGTCCCGCTTCGTCGGGCGTCAGTTCCGGTGTCGGGGGCTTCGCGCGCAGTGTCGCGGGATTCTCCCCGAGGTCCCACATCAGTTCGCGGATCACGTCGTCGGCCGTCAGCACCAACTGCGCTTTGCGGTTGCGGATCAGGTGGTTCGTGCCCGCCGACGCCCGGTCGGTGATGCGTCCCGGCACGGCCATCACCGTGCGGTCGTAGGAGTCGGCGCAGTGGGCCGTGAAGAGCGATCCGCCGCTGTCGGGCGACTCGACGACGATGCACCCCGCGCTCAGCCCCGCGATGATGCGGTTCCGCGCCAGGTAGAAGTTACCGTTCTGCTTCGATTGCGAATGCAGTTCCGTGACCAGCGCGCCTCCGTGGACGAGTATGTCGCGCGCCACGTCCGTATGCTGGGCGGGCGTCACCCCGGGCAGGGGGTTGGCCACCACGGCGACGGTCTGCACCCCTGCCTCGAGTGCCGCGCGGTGCGCCGCAACGTCGATTCCGAAGGCCAGGCCGCTCACGACCGAAAGCCCCGGAATCCGTTCCGCGAGTCCTCCGACCAGCCGGTTGCAGGCCGTCTGTCCGTAAGGCGTCGCCTCGCGTGTTCCTACGATGGAGATACAACGCGCCGAGAGGGCCTCGACACAACCCTTGATGTATATTACGTGGGGATAATCAGTAATTTCGCGCAGCAGTGGCGGGTATTCCGGGTCGGTGGAGGCGACGGCCGCGATGCCGTTGCGGCGGCAGTGGGCGAGTTCCCTTTCAGCGGCCGGAAATCCTTTCCGGCGGACGATCTGCTGTGCCGTATCGGGCCGCAGACCGGCTTTGGCGGCGAGTTCGTCGGCCGTGGCGGCAAAGATGCTCCGCGCATCGCCGAACCGCTCCAGCAGATGCACGGCTCCTTTTATGCCGATGCCCGGAGTCATCTGAAGGGCAATATCCTCGATGGTCATAGCCGCGAATGAAAAATCGTTTTTGCAGACGATAAAGGTAGCGGTTTTTGGGAAATAACGGGAATTTATTCGGGAAATAATGCAAAGTTGGGCAGAAGTTTTGCAAAAATCAGAATTGTTCGTATATTTGCACTCCCGATGCGCTTGGGAATTAGTTCCGAACGTTCCCCGGGCCGGAGAGTGGCCGTCTGTGGTTTGAGTTCCGGTTGTTTGGAAGGGAGCGAAGAAGGCTGATAGGGTTAGGTTGGTGCAGAGAGGGTGCAGCGGGAAAAATGATGGTCTGATGGCCGAGTGGCTAGGCAAAGGTCTGCAAAACCTTGTACAGCGGTTCGAATCCGCTTCAGACCTCTTGAAAATGGGATATATTATAGTATATCCCATTTTTTGTTTGGATTTGTTCCTGATTTTGTTCGTAAAAACAGACGCTTTCTATTGGATGAAAGGTGTTGGCACCCGGAGTTTTGCAGGTGTATTTTCCGAACAACTTCCCGTCATGAGGGCCGCTGACCGCATCGTCCGTGAACAATCCGTTCGTGAATAGTTGCGCTGTGCGCAGCCGGTTCAAAGATTCCACGTCGAAAAAAGCAGGGTGTGCGGGCGTAATTTTTTTATTTTATGTACTTTTGTTCCCGACAAAGTCCGCTGTCGCGGATTCAAGTGGAACCAAAACATGAACCTGAATTTTATGAAGAGATCATTCAAAATCCTGCTGCTGGCGTTCGGTAGCGCCGTTTTCTGTTGCGGAGGCTGTTCCTCCGGGCCGGAAAAAGGCGAAAACCGGCTGCCGGAATGGGCGCTCGGCGGCTTCGTTCGTCCCGCCGGGGCCAATCCCGTCATTACTCCCGACCCGCAGATCCGGTTTTTCTGCCCGATGCGCCGGGATTCCGTCGGATGGATGGAGAGCGACACGTTCAATCCCGCCGCCACCGTCCGGGACGGTAAAATCTGCGTCCTCTTCCGCGCCGAGGACAATTCGGCGACGGGCATCGGCAAACGCACTTCGCGTATCGGCCTGGCCGAAACCGGGGACGGCGTGACGATGCAGCTGCGCCGCGATCCGGTGCTTTTCCCGGCCGAAGACAATCAGAAGGAGAACGAGTGGCCGGGAGGCTGCGAGGACCCGCGCGTCGCCATGACCGAGGACGGAACCTACGTCATGCTCTACACGGCGTGGAACCGCCGCATTCCGCGGCTCTGCGTAGCGACCTCGCCCGACCTGGTGAACTGGACGAAGCACGGCTTCGCCTTCGAGAAGGCTTATGACGGCCGTTTCCGGGACCTGAAGAGCAAATCCGCCTCAATCGTGACCCGGCTCGACGGCGACAGGCTCGTCGTCACGCGGGTAAACGGCAAATACCTGATGTACTGGGGCGAGCGGATGGTCAACATCGCCACGTCGGACAACCTGATCGACTGGACGCCCGAACTGAATGAGAAAGGGGAGCTGAAAGGCGTGGTCTACCCGCGCGAGGGCTATTTCGACAGCGATTTGACCGAGTGCGGTCCTCCGGCCGTTCTGACCGACAAGGGGATCCTGGTGCTTTACAACGGGCGGAACCGTACCGATTCGCGCCGCGACATGCGTTATCCGGGCGGAACCTACTCCGCCGGGCAGCTGCTGTTCGACGCCGCAGCGCCGGACAAGCTCATCGGACGCCTCGACGTGCCTTTCTTCCGGCCCATGGACACTTTCGAGAAGAGCGGCCAGTACAAGGACGGCACGGTTTTCATCGAGGGGCTGGTCTACTACAAATCCAAGTGGTATCTCTACTACGGATGCGCCGATTCGCAGGTCGGCGTGGCTGTTTACGACCCTGCCGCCGCCGCGCCGGGCGATTCTGTTCCCGAAACGCCCGAAGCCTGACGTTCCGCGCGCGTTGCCGCCGACTGAAAACCTCCGCATCCCGATCCCGGGATGCGGAGGTTTTTCGATCGGAACAGGACTTCGGTCCCGGCGTTCCCCGGGCCGTTTCGTTCTTACCGGTTTCCGGCGTACAGGCCGCTCATTATGTCGGTGATCTGTTTCCAGGAATTGCCGCCGTCGTTGGCGGCTTTTGCCCCGGGCGTCGATCGGCCGTCCTCGATGTATTTCTTCACCCGGGCGGCCATCTCCCGGATCCGGCCGGCGTATTCCGGATCGTCTATCCGGTTGACTTTCTCTTCGGGATCGCTGACCATGTCGTAGAATTGCAGCGGGGGCTGTCCGTCGATCCTGTATTCATCGCCGGAGCCGTTTCCCGCGTTGAATATCAGTTTGTACTGCGGCGTCCGGTAGGTGAAATAGCCGGCTCCCGACGTGGCGATCAAATCGGTCCGGGCGGAGTTGCCCGAGCCGTCGAGTATCGGCCAGAAGCTGAAACTGTCTTCGGCCTCGTCGTCGGCCGTCCGATAGCCGAGCATGTCGGCGAACGTGGCGTACAGATCGGTCAGCGAGACGAGCGAATTGTCGGTCACGTGTCCGTACCGGTCGCCCCACGACAGGATGAAGGGGATGCGGTGGCCGCCTTCCCAGCCGTGCGACTTGTAGCCCCGGTAAATATAGGACGGATAGTGTCCTTTCCGGTTTATTTTGTCCATGTTGATGTAACCGGCGCAGCCGTTGTCGGCGGCGAACATGACGATCGTGTCGTCGTACTTGCCGATCTCCTTCAGCTTTCGGTTGACCCTGCCCACGATGTCGTCTATCATCATCACCAGGTCGCCGTAGTCGCCGATCCTGGATTTTCCTTTGAACTCCTTGCTCGGGAAAAGCGGAATGTGGGGAGCCGTCAGCGCCATGTAGAGGAAGAACGGCTTGTCGGAATTTTTGTTGTCGTCGAGGTAGTCGAGCATCTTGTCCGCCAGGTGGGGCTGCATGCCGTCGGCGCTCCAGTCGCTGTGGCCGATGCCGCCCTTGATTCTGTACAGTCCGCCGCCGGAGTCTTCGAATCTCGTGTTCGGCTGTTTCTCCGCCATGTCGTTGACCATGTAGAGGTGCGGAGGCCCGGACGGCGAGGTCAGTCCGTAGAAATAGTCGAATCCCCGGTCGGTGGGACCGTTGGCCACGCGTTTCGTGAAGTCGATGTTGTCGACGGTTTTCGCCTTGCCTTCCTTGTACGTCCAGTCCCACCCCAGGTGCCACTTGCCGATGGCCGCCGTCGTGTAGCCGCAGGCTCGGAACATGTCGGCGATGGTGTTGCGGCCCGTCGCGATCATCGGGGGCGACATGACGCCGAGCACGCCGCCTTTTTTCGTCGAGCGCCAGTTGTAGCGGCCGGTGAGGATCGAGTAGCGCGAGGGTGTGGAGAGTGCGGACGACGCGTGCGCATCGGTGAACGCGATGCCGCGGTTGCACATTTCGTCGAGCCGGGGGGTCTCGATCTGCGAATCGGGGTTAAGTCCCCGTATGTCGCCGATTCCCATGTCGTCGGCGAGGATCAGGATGACGTTGGGCCGCGGGTTCTTTCCGAAGGCTCCGTAGCACGAGGCCAGTGCGCCCAGCAGGCATGACGAGGTAATGAACAGGTTGTTTTTTCTCATCGGACAAATGGGTTAATGGTTTGAATACCCAAAGGTAGCGATGTTTTACGGGCCGGGCGGACAATATTCGACCTTAAAAGGCCATTTTTCGACCAGGATGGCCGTTGCAGTGCCTCGCTTGATCCGGTCTTTTATGCTTCGCGGCGCATCGAGAGCGCAATGCGTCCGCGAACGGTATCCACGCCCGTCACCCGCACCTCGACGTGCTGTCCCAGGTGCACCACATCGGCCGGCGAAGCCACGTAGCGGTCGGCCAGCTGCGAGATGTGCACCAGTCCGTCCTGCTTGACACCGATGTCGACGAAAGCCCCGAAAGCCGTGATGTTGGTGACGATGCCCGGCAGGAGCATTCCTTCGCGCAGGTCGCCGATCGAGTGCACGTTGGGGTCGAACGCGAAGACCTGCAGCTGCTCGCGCGGGTCGAGTCCCCGTTTGTCCAGCGCCTCGAGGATGTCCGTCACGGTCGGCAGCCCCACCTCTCCGCTCACGTAGCGTTCGGGTTTCAGCCCGCTGCGCAGCTGTTTGTCGGCCAGCAGGCGTTCGACCGTCACGCCCGCGTCGGCGGTCATCCGCTCGACGACGGCATACGATTCCGGGTGCACGGCGCTGTTGTCCAGCGGATTCGCGCCTCCCACGACCCGCAGGAACCCGGCCGCCTGCTCGAAGGCCTTGGCCCCCAGCCGCGGCACTTTGAGCAGTGCCCTGCGGCTTTTGAAGTCCCCGTTCGCCGCACGGTAGGCCACGATGTTCTCCGCCAGCGCGGGACCCAGCCCCGATATGTAGGTCAGGATGTGCTTCGACGCGGTGTTGATATTGACGCCCACCCGGTTGACGCAGCTCTCCACGACCGTCTGGAGCCGTGCCTTGAGTTTCGTCTGATCGACACTGTGCTGATACTGGCCCACGCCGATCGACTTGGGGTCGATCTTGACCAGTTCCGAGAGCGGGTCGATCAGGCGGCGTCCGATACTCACGGCCCCGCGCACCGTTACGTCGTATTCCGAAAACTCCTCGCGCGCCACGGCCGACGCCGAGTAGACCGACGCGCCGTCCTCGCTCACCATGAAGACCTCCACGCCTTCCAGCCCCAGTCCGCGGACCAGCTGTTCGGTTTCACGGCCCGCCGTGCCGTCCCCGATGGCGAACGCTTCGGCTTTGTACTCGGCGGCCAGCGATTTCAGCGTCTCGGCCGCTTCGGCCTGCCGGTTCTGCGGCGGATGGGGGTAGACGGTCGTGTTGTGCAGCAGGTTGCCCTGCGAATCGAGTGCCACGACCTTACATCCCGTGCGGAATCCCGGGTCGATGGCCACGACGCGCTTCTGTCCCAGCGGCGGCGAGAGCAGCAGTTGGCGCAGGTTTTCGGCGAAAACCCGGATCGCCTCGTCGTCGGCCTTCTCCTTGGCCGCCGCGAGCTGTTCGGTCTCGATCGAGGGGCGCATCAGGCGTTTGAACGAGTCGGCGACGGCCGCTTCCATCCATTCGCGCGTCGCCGAGCCGGGCCTTATGAACAGCCGGCGGAGACTCTCGACGCTGCGTTGGGCATCCACGTCGACCGTGATTTTCAGGATGCCCTCTTCCTCGCCGCGGCGCATGGCCAGGAAGCGGTGCGACGAGATGCTGCGCAGGGGCGTCGCGGCGTCGAAGTAGTCGGCGTATTTCGCTCCTTCCGCCTCTTTGCCCCGGACGAGTTTCGAGTGCACGATGCCCTCGCGGGCGAACGTCCGGCGCAGCGTGTTGCGGGCGCGTTCGTCCTCCGAGATGCGTTCGGCAACGATGTCGCACGCTCCGGCGAGGGCCTCCTCCGGGGTCGGCACTTCGGCCGAAACGAACCGCCGGGCCTGCTCGGCGACGTTGCGGGTCCGCTGCGCCAGGATGATTTCGGCCAGCGGCTCCAGGCCCCGTTCGCGCGCCACGGTGGCCCGCGTGCGGCGTTTGGGCTTGTAGGGCAGGTAAATGTCCTCCAGCTCCACCGCGTCCCAGCACTCCGCGATGCGCCGGCCGAGTTCCGGGGTCAGCCTGCCCTGCCCCTCGATGGTCGTGAGCACCGTCTGCTTGCGGGCTTCGAGTTCGGTGAGCCGGTCGAGCCACTCCTTGACGGAGGCGACCTGCACTTCGTCGAGCGAGCCGGTCGCTTCCTTGCGGTAGCGGCTGATGAAGGGGATCGTCGCCCCTTCGCGGAGCAGGCGTACGGTTCCCTGCACCTGGGGCAGGGGAATTTGCAGTCGTCGGGATATGATTTGTTCGGTCATGTTCGGAAATGTTCTTCGGCAAAGATAGCGCAAGCCGGGCGCAGAACCAAACGCAGGGCGGGGCGATGCCGGATTTATTCGCCTTCCGGCTGTATTTTCACGAGAGGCAGATCCTGCGTATCTGCTCCTCGATGTCCGACGTTTTGTCGATCCGGCCGTTGCGCAGCCGTGCGCGGTAGGTGTAGATCGTCGAGAGGGTGCTGTTGAGGAACATGGCGATCTGCGCCGAATCCGAGACACCCAGGCGGATGAGCGCCAGGTAGCGCAGTTCGGTCGAGAGCTGGCGGCTCCGCTTGGGCATGAAGCGTTCGGGGTCGTGGAGCAGGTTGCGCACCTGCTCGATGAAGTCGGGGAACAGCCCGAGGAACGTCTCGTCGAACAGCCGCAGGAAATTGCGGTGCTCGGTCTGAATCAGTTCCTGCGAGCGCAGTGCGATCAGCGTCTGTTCGGCGGTTTCGGTCTTGAGTTGTTTGATGATGCCCATGCGGTAGGTGTCGAGACGCTGGATGTAGGAGCTGCAAAGCTGCATGTACTGGCTCACATACTCCGATTTGATCTTGTTGGCGTCGTTGAGCTGGTCGTTGGTGCGCACCAGCGCGTTGTTGGTGGCGTTGAGCCGCTGGTTGATGTCGGTCAGCCGGCGGTTGATTTCGAGGTAGCTGTCCTTGAGCCGTTCTATCTCGCGTTTGCGCCGCAGGGTGTGGATGGCCTGCCAGAGAATGATGATCAGCAGCACCGAGAGCGATATGGCCGTGAAGAGCGTCAGCAGCAGTTTGCTGCGCATCGACTTGTCGAAGGATTTGGTGATCAGGTCCAGCGCTTCGGCGTATTGGCCGATCCGCAGCCGGTAGTTGCTGACCGTCAGGTCGTTCAGCGTGCGTTTTATATAGGCGTTTGCCAGCCGCAGGTCCCCGGTTGCGTAGAGTTCCTGCGCCAGCCGGTAGAGCGACATGTGGGCGCGCGTCGAGGCCGACAGTTCGTAGATCGCGGCCCGCGCCGACCACAGCATGCCCTGCCGGATGTCGCCCATGTCCGTGTAGTTGCGCGCGACCTGATAGGTGATGCTGCCTTTCTGGAAGATGTCCAGGCTGTCGATGTCGTCGCGCATCAGCCCTTCCAGCATCTCCAGCGCCTCCTCGTTGCGCCCTTCGAGACGCAGCAGTTCGGCTTCGAAATTCTTTTTCTGATAGGCGATTCCCGGTCCCGACGCGCGGTTGATGTAGGCGTTGAGGTAGTATTTGAGCGAATCGTCGTAGCGGCGCTGCACCTCGGGGAAGACGCTGAAGCGTTTCGATTCGCGGAACACCGTGGCCCGGGTGCGGTAGTAAAGCGTCAGATCTACCTCCCTGCTGTCCGTGGTGTCGACGCTCCGCAGCACGCGGTTGGCCTCCGCCAGTTCGACGTTGCCGATCAGGACGATGGCCGTGCGGACTTTGGCGTCGTTGATCAGCCGCTTGTCGCCCAACTGTTCGGCCAGCGTGCGGGCCTGCATGCAGTAGTAGGCCGACGAATCGAGCTGGAAATGGCTGTAATGACCCGCCAGTGTGATGTAGGCCCGGGCCCGGGTCCGGGCGCTGCGGGTGGTGTCGGCAATGTGTTGATATTTGCGGATGATGCTGTGGCGGCGTCCGACGTAAATCGCTTCGTTCCGGATGACGTCGTTCAGTTCGCGGATCGTCGCGTCGATCTGGCGGTCGAGATCGTCCCGGCAGCCGGTCGCGAGGAACACGGCGGCGAGCAGCAGGCAGCAGAGGCTTCGGTTCATGGCAAATTGGCGTGTTTCTGTCAGACAAGATACTCAAATTTCGGTGTCAAAAAACATTTTCGGGAGCTTTCTTCCCTTTCCGGAGCCGTTTCGCAGTTTGATAAAACGGGCTTTGTTTTTTGTCAATATGCAGGTTGTTAGTGCGTTGCGTTTTTCGAGGGTTTGATTTTTCGGACCCTCCCGCGGGGGCTGTCTATTTATAGGTACATTTGCCGTACCGACAAACCCCGTTGCCAGGCGGCAACACGCAACCCCAACCGAAAATGAACCGAATTCTGAATTGTCTTTCCCTGGCCGTGCTTGCATCGACGCTTTTCGCAGGCTGCTCGTCCGACTCGCCGTCCGAAGCTCCCGTTCCCCCTCCCGCCGGGGCCGGGGATGTCTGCGGATACGTCCGCTGCAACGGACAGGGCCTGTCCGGTGTCGTGGTCTCCGACGGCGTGAACGTCGTGAAAACCGATGCCGCGGGCTATTACTCCTTTACGTGCGACCTTTCATCGGCCGATTTCGTACGGATTTCCGTGCCTTCGGGCTACGAGACCTCCCGTGACGGAATGCTTCCCGCATTTTATGCCGCCATTGATCCCGCCGCGCAGGGCGTGCAGCGTTTCGACTTCGACCTCACGGCCGCGGACAACTCCCGCCACCTGCTGCTGGTCATGGCCGACGTCCATATTTCGGGACGCAAACCGGGCTATCCCGACGACGGCGGCACGGTCGTCGCCGAACTCGACGCCCGGCAGTGCCGCGACCGTTTCATTCCCCGGATCGCCTCCTGTGCCGCTTCGGCCCCCGAGGGCTACCGCGTCTACGGGCTGAACCTGGGCGACATGACCCATTCGGAGTACTGGTATTCGAAAAACTACTCCTTTCCGCAGTACATCGAGACGATGAAGGGGATCGGCTTTCCGGTTTTCCACGCCATCGGCAACCACGACTACTGCCACAAGGTGGCCGACGATACGGCCGACGCACAGTACAAGGCCGCGCTGGGACCCACCTACTATTCGTTCAACCTGGGGAGCATCCATTACATCGTGCTCGACGACATGGTTTACAAGGGGGCGAACTCCTACGCCGCGCGGATCGACGACCGCCAGATGGAGTGGCTCCGCAGGGACCTCGCGGCGATGGACCCTGCGGTCCGCGACGTGGTCGTGGGGATGCACGTCCCGACGGTCAGCGGCCTGCAGACCGACGGCTCCTATAAGAAAGCCCTCGAAAACTTCGACGAGTTCTACGCGCTGTTCGCCGGTTACAACCTCACGGTGCTGAGTGGGCACTGGCACCACGCCCATTCGGTCCGCATCGGCGACACGGCCTCGGAGTACATCCTCCCGGCCGTGTGCGGCACGTGGTGGTACGAACTCCTCTGCAACGACGGCACTCCGGCGGCCTTCACGGCCTTTACCGTCGACGGGACCTCCGTGAGCCGGCGCATCGTGCCCTTCGGCGAAACGTACGCTTCGGAACGCTACCGCGTCTACAACAAGGGGGTCACGACCAATACCGGGACCGTCGGCCCCGGCACTTCCGCCGACCCCGCCGGAGGCTCCCCGGCCATTCTGGTCAACCTCTGGGAGATGCGGCCCGACTGGACCTTCACCTGCTACGAGAACGGCGTGCAGACCTCGGGGCGGCTGACGCGTGTGGCGCGCTACGACCCCGTCCACCGCGACTTCTGCAACCGGGAGCTGATCGGATGGGAGCGGTATTCGTGGTGCGCGACGGTCCGCACGGCCGACCACTGGCTGCAATACGTTCCCGAGGACCCCGCGGCCTCCGTCCGCATCACCGTCGCCAACCAGAAAGGCTCGCTGCTGCACGTCATCGACACGAAGATCGAATAACCAGCCGATTACCCGATTTATTTCAACCTTTATATGAAGAGAAACGCAAAAATCCTGCTTTCCCTGGCCGCCGCCGTGCTCTTTGCGGCATCGGTCCGCGCCGGGCTGCCGCCCCTCCCCGACAAACCGGGGGCTACGGTCAAGGGCTACGTCGAATGCGAAGGCCGCGGTGTCGAAGGGGTCGTCGTCTCCGACGGCTTCAACGTCACGAAGACCGATGCCGAAGGCCGTTACTGGCTCAAAACCAAGCTCTCGCGCTCGGAGTTCGTGATGATCTCCACGCCGCGCGGCTACGATCCGGAGATCTATTCGGGCTTTCTGCCCAAATTCTTTTACGCCCTCGACAAGACGGCGGGCAAAAAAGAGGTGCAGCGGTTCGATTTCCACCTCACGCGCGCCGCCAACGACGATTACACGCTGCTCGTGGTGGCCGACGAGCACGTCTCGGGCCGCGTGATCGACATCCCGCCCGGCAGCGGCAACGTCATCGCGCCGGTCGACTCGGTGCAGTTCCGCAACGACTTCATGCCCCGGCTGGTGGAGTACGCCGACAGTCTGATGCGGCGCACGCCGGTCTACGGGCTGAATCTGGGCGACATGACCCACTCGGAGTACTGGTTCCGCAACAAGACGGGCATGCCCGAGTACCTGCGGCTGGCCAAAGATACCCCTTTCCTGATGTACCACGTCATAGGCAACCACGACCATTGCCACAAATACGAAAACGACTACGAGGCCGAAGCCGAATACCGCCGGTATTTCGGCCCGACCTACTATTCGTTCAACATCGGCAAGGTCCACTACGTCGTGCTCGACGACATGCTCTACCACGGACGCAACAAATACGACAAGATCATCGCCCCGGAGCAGCTTTCGTGGCTCTACAAGGACCTCCGGGCGCTCGATCCGGAGATCCGGCAGCTCGTCGTGGCCTGCCATGTGCCCCTCGTGGCCAATAACGGCGCGTGGGACGACATCTGGTACAACCTCAAGAACAAGGACGAACTGTTCGTGCTGCTGCAGGACTACGACGTGACCATTATGACGGGCGACTGGCACACCGAAGGCACGACGCGCATCAGCGACCGGATGGTGGAGTACGTCCACCCGGCCATCACGGGCAACTGGTGGTATCGGCAGGGCATCTGCTGCAACGGCTATCCGGCGGCTTTCACTGAATACGTTTTCCGGGGCGACCGCCTCGAAAGCCGCTCGCTCGTCGACTGGGCCAACGGCAACAGCAAACAGCAGTTCCGGATTTACAACCGGGGCGTGACCTCGAATACGGGCATCGCGAGCGCTTCGCAGCTCGACCCCGCGGGCGGCGCGCCGTCGGTGCTGGTCTTCTTCTGGGGCATCGCCCCCAACTGGACGTTCGTCTGCCGGGAGAACGGCGAACAGACCTACGGCCGCGGCCGACTGGTCCAGCGTTACGACCTCCTGGCCCGCTCGCTGGTCGAGGAGGGCGTCGTCCCCTACGAACGCTACACGTGGCTCAAACAGAAGCCCGTACGCCTCTACCTCTACACCCCGAAGGACCCCGGCGCCGAGATCGAGATCGTCGGCACGGACCACATCCGCAACCGCGATTTCCGGGTGGTCACGCGGATCGAACGTTAAACGAAGCACCCTAAACACTACCTATATGAGAAAATTCTGCAAAATGATCGGCGCGCTGCTCGTGCTGGTATCGGTCACCGTCTCTTCGCTCGCGGCCCAGCCGGCCGCCGAGGTGCGGGGAACCGTGACCGACGGCGACAGCGGCAGGCCGTTGGCCGGTGTGAGCGTCAGGCTCTCCGGCTCGGCGACGGCAACCACGACCGACGCGAAGGGCGCCTACGCCATCCGGGCAGCCTCGGCCTCGGCCGTGCTCGAATTCTCCTGCGGGGGCTATCTGGCCCGGAAGGTTCCGACCCAGGGCCGGACGCAGGTCGACGTCGCGCTGAAACCCGCGCCCCGCGAAACGGGCGTGGTGAAGGGCCTCGTCACGGACAGCGACACCGGCGCTCCGCTGGCCGGCGTGACGGTCGTGCTCTCGGGTTCGGCGCGCGGAACCACGACCGACGCCAAAGGCGCCTACACCCTCCGGGTGCAGTCGGCCGAGTCGGTCCTCGACTTCTCCTACCTGGGCTACGTGTCCCAGAAAATCCGCGTCGGCAACCGCTCGCAGATCGACGTGACGCTGACGGCCGACAACAAGGGCATCGACGAGGTGGTTGTGATCGGTTACAGCGAAGTGAAGAAGACCGACCTCACGGGTTCGGTGACCAACGTCAAGATGGGCGACATCAAGGACATTCCGGTGGTCTCGGTGGACCAGGCGTTGCAGGGCCGTGTGGCCGGTGCCGACATCATGTCCACGTCGGGCGACCCGACAGCCTCGACTTCGATCCGCATCCGCGGCACGCGCTCGATCACGGCTTCGAACGAGCCGCTGATCGTCGTCGACGGCATCATCGACGCCGTGCAGGACCTGAGCGACATCAACTCGGCCGACATCGAGTCGATCTCGGTGCTCAAGGACGCCTCGTCGACGGCCATCTACGGCGCGCGCGGCTCGAACGGCGTGATCATCGTCACCACGAAGAAGGGCAATCCCACGGTGAGCAAGCCGTGGATCACGCTCAAGGCCGACATGGGTTTTTCGCAGCTGCCCCGCGGTCTCGACGTGATGAACGCCACGGAGTTCGCCCTCTTCCGCAACGACGTGACCTATTTCAACTGGCAGATGGGCAACCGTCCGGTCCAGGATTACACCTACAACGACCCCTATTCGCTGGGCCGGGGGACCGACTGGATCGACGAGATCACCCGCACGGCTCCCTACCAGAATTACAACCTCTCGGTGTCGGGCCGTTCGAAGACGAGCAGCTACTTCGTGTCGCTGGGTTACAGCGACATTCAGGGTATCGTCGACGACAGCGGGTTTCAGCGTACGACGGCCCGCGTCAACGTGTCGCACGACTTCGCCAAGTGGATCACGGCGGGCGTCAATTCGTCGATCTCCTACCGCGACGAGGCCAACAACAAGGCCAACATCGGCGGTTCGTCGGTGTGGAACGCCGCGACCTACCTCGCCCCGACGCTCAGCCCGGAGGACACCTACAATCCCTTCTACGGCTCGGGCCAGACGATTAACAATCCGCGTTACACGATCGACCTGAACGAGAACACGCTGGAGCGTTTCGCCTCGACCAATACGTTATATGTCGACCTGAAACCCGTTGAGGGTCTGAAGATCAGCAGCAAGTTCACCTACTACCTTTACCAGCGCCACGACTACCGTTTCTACCCGAGCACGCTGCCCGTCAGGAACGAGGGCGAGGGCGGCGAGGGCTACCGCGCCGAGTACGACACGCGCACGCTCTCGACCGAGAACACCGCGACCTACGCCTACACCGCCAAAACGGGCCACTATTTCGACGTGATGGGCGGTTTCACGGGGTCGAAGTCGCGCCTGAACGGGCTGGACCTGAACGCCAAGGGCCTGATCGTCGACGACAACAAGTGGAACAACATGAACGGTATCTACGACAAGCAGAACTACACCAGCACCTCCTACACCAACTACATTACGAAGATGTCGGTGCTGGCCCGCGTGAACTACAACTACAAGAAACGCTACTACCTGACCCTGACGGGGCGTTACGACGGTTCGTCGAACTTCGCCGCCAACCACAAGTGGGGCTTCTTCCCTTCGGCGGCCGTCAAGTGGAGCATTTCGAACGAATACTTCATGCGCCGCGTGCGCTGGATCGAGGAGCTGTCGCTGCGCGTGAGCGCCGGGCGCACGGGCAACGACGCCATCAAGCCCTACCGGTCGATCGAGGCCTACACCTCGACTTCGGGCGGCTACCTGCTCGGCGGCACGCAGTCGACGGCGTTCTATCCGACCCGCGTGGCGAGCGACAATCTCACGTGGGAGACCACCGACCTCTATAACGCCGCCATCGACGCTTCACTGTTCAAGAAACGCCTGAACATCACCTTCGAGGGCTACATTTCGAAAACCCGCGACCTGCTGCTGTCGGTCCAGAAGGCCGCGCAGTCCGGCTTCCCGAGTCATTTCGAAAACATCGGCCGCACGTCGAACAAGGGCCTCGAACTGACCGTCGAGACGCGCAACATCGTCAAGCCCAAGTTCTCGTGGTCCACCTCCCTCACGCTGTCGCACAACAAACAGCAGGTCGAGGACATCGGCTCCGAAGATTTCGTCAGCGCGATGAACAGCCCCGGCAACAGCCAGTACATGATGTACGGCTACGTCAAGGGCCGTCCGCTCAACGCCCTGTGGGGCTTCAAGTACGGCGGCGTGTGGCACAACCAGGAGGAGATCGAGCGCAACAAGGTGACCAACACCTACGTCTCGGCGACCACCTCCGTCAGCCCGGGGCTGCCGCGCTACGTCGACACCAACAACGACGGCGCGCTGGACCAGAAGGACCTGGTCTACCTGGGCAATGCCGATCCCACGATCTACGGCGGTTTGCAGAATACGTTCAACATCGGGCAGCTGAAAGTGGGCGTCTACTTCGCCTATTCGCTCGGCGGAAAGATCTACAACTATTCGGAACTCTACATGTCGGGCAGTTTCTCGGCCAACCAGTACCGCTACATGGCCGATTCGTGGCATCCGGTGCGCAACCCCGATTCCGACCTGCCCCGCGCGGGCGCCGTGCAGGTCCACGTCCCGAGCGATTTGCAGGTGCACGACGCGTCGTACCTGCGGCTGAAAAACGTCTCGGTGGCCTATACGTTCGACCTGCGCAAGCGGGTGAGGTGGCTGCGCGACATCACGCTGAGCGTCAGCGGCGAGAACCTCTACCTGTGGTCGAAGTACAACGGTTTTGACCCCGATGTCTCGACTTCGAGCGAAAGCTCGACGCTGCGCCGCGTCGACATGGGCGCCTATCCGCGGGCGCGCACGGTGATCTTCAGCGTCCAAATCCGCTACTAATCAAAAACGACTACGACCATGAAATCCATAAAATTGGTTTTGCTGACGGTGACCGCCGCGCTCACGGGCGCCTGCTCGCTCCAGGAAACGCCCGAGTTCTTCGTCAACCGGAGCAACTTCTACCGCAACAAGTCGGAGTGTATCGCCGGATTGAACAGCTGCTACATTCCGCTCAAGACGATCTATAACTTCAATTTCGGCGTGATGACCGAGGGCGTCACCGACCTGCTGTTCCACAATTCGCCGACGGTCTACGATTCGCGCCTCGAAATCTCGCCCGCGCTGCCCGGCTACGGGGCTACGGTGTGGACGCAGGGCTACAAGGCCGTGATGTACTGCAACGCCGCCATCGAGGGTATCAAAAAGGCCACGGTGAGCGAGGAGGACCGCCGAAAACTGCTGGCCGAGGGCGTGATCCTGCGCGCGATGTACTACTACCTGCTCACGTCGGTCTTCGGCGACGTGCCGTTCTACACGATCGACGTCAGCACCGAGGAGCTGCTCAACCAGACGGCCCGCCTGCCGCGCATGCCGGCCGCCGAGACGCGCGATTATCTGATCGGGGAGTTGATGACGATGGTTCCCGACCTCGACCAGGTGCGTTCGTCGGAGGTCGCCGACAACCGCATGGGCGCCGCCGTGGGGTGGATGCTCGCCGCCAAGATGGCGATGTGGAACAAGGAGTGGGACACGGCGCTCGAAGCGCTCGCGGAACTGGAGAAGATTTACGGCACGCTCGACCAGTACCCGCTTTCGGACATTCCGTTCCGCATGAAGAACACTCCCGAGTCGATCCTCGAAATCCAGCACACCTACACCTCCGGCGGGCTGATCTACACCTCGAACTACGCCTGTATCTGCATGCCCAACCAGACCACCCAGGAGTCGGGAACCGACGTGTTCGACGGCGTGAAGATCGAGGAACTGGGCGACGACGCCAACGTGTGGCCCGGCATGCGCCCCAACCTGGTCTTCAGCGCCGGACTGCAAACCCGCACGGGCGGAGACCGCCGCGTGGAGATGAACCTCGCGTGGGAGTACGGCGGGCAGGAGTTCAAGAGCGTCGGCACGCGGCCGTGGCTCGGCCCGAAATTCTGGTGTCCCGGCATGCGCGACAGCTACGACTCGAACAACTACAAGGTTTTCCGCTATGCCGACGCTGTGCTGATGGCAGCCGAGTGCTGGTGCATGAAGGAGAACCTGGAGCAGACGAAATACTACCTCAACCAGGTGAAGGAGCGTGCGGGCATCGCCGCGTTCACGGTCTTCAAGAGCTGGGAGCGGACGCTCGAAGAGATTCAGAACGAGCGTGCCCGTGAGCTGATCGGCGAGTTCCAGCGCAAGTTCGACCTCGTAAGGTGGGGCATCTGGTACACGAAGACCCTCGAATCGGCCGACTACGAGACGGTGCGCAACGCCATTCTGCCCTGCCACGAGTACTACCCGATCCCCGACACGCAGGTGGTCTACTCGGGCTATGCGCTCGACAACAAGGAGTATGAGAAATACGGACTTTAACCTAAAAACGGAACATTATGAGATTCAGTTATAAAGGCATTGCATTGCTGGCGGCGCTCTGCGGGGCGGCCGGCGGCTGCAACGAGCCGTTCGAACCGACGATCCGCCTGGCCGTGGACAACAACAGGGTCGAACTGCCGGCGTCGGAGGGCATGACCCGCGTGATGGTCTACTCGACAGGCGGGTGGTCGCTCGCCGTGGATTCGGAGTCCGGCGGCTCATGGGCGCGGATCGACCGGGAGTCGGGCCGTGAAAACGGCGACTTCGTCTTCGAATACGACGCCAACGGCGGGTTGTCGCGCACGGCGACTGTCCGCATCGTGTCCGGGGACCGCCATTGCGAGGTGGTGATGTCCCAGGCCGCGGGAATCACCGACCCGACGCTGACCGTCACGCCCGGAAGCGTCGCGCTGCTGAGCGAGGGGTGTCCCGTGGAGATGGCCCTGGCGAGCAACCTCGGTCCCGACCTCCAACGCGTGCGGTGCGAAGTCTCCTACGCCGAGGACAGCGGCGAAGGGTGGATCGGCCAGGTGGCGCTCGACGACGAGTCGCTGCGCTTCACGGTGGACGACAACACCACCGGGGCGATGCGTTTCGCCACGGTGACCCTCTGGGTCGCGGACGGCGACGGCACGCGCTACGAGACCCGCGCCACCGTCACGCAGAGCGACGAAGCGCTGAAACTGACCATGACGCCCGCCGGGGAATCCCATGCCGCGGCGGCCTACGGCGAAACTTTCCGGCAGGCCTTCGAATGCAACATCCCGGCGATTTACGGCGACGTGACGTTCGTGTGCGACTACCTGACGGGCGCCGAAGGCTGGCTCGCGAACCATACCGTCGACCGCGAAACGGGTCTGGTGAGTGTGAAAATTCCGGCCAATCCCGCCGCGCCGCGTTCGGCGCGCTTCGCCCTGCGCTACGACAACGGACGCGGACGCACGATCACCACCGACTACGTGACCCTGACGCAGGAGAAGTGTGACATCGGCGGCGTGGACGGCGACCAGATGGAGGGCGAGAAGGACGACAACGAGTGGTAACCGATTAAACAGACGCGAAAATGAAAAAGATACAGTACCTATTGACGGCCTGCGGCCTGCTGCTGGCGGGGTGTTCCGAAACGCCCGGCGGGGACGCCGCACAGCCTGCACCCGCTCCGGTGAAATACGTTTCGCTGCGAATCTCCGCAGCCGCCGGAACACGTGCTGGACTGGACGGAGACCTGCGGGTGAAATTCCGTCCGGGCGACATGATCGACATCAACGGCAGGCCCTACGAGGTCTTCCTGCTCGACGACGGCTCGGCTGCCGTGCCCGAGGTCCCCGAAGCCGACCGTTATGAGGCCGTGTTCCCTTCGGCCTACAACTTCCTCCAGCAGACGCGGGAGGGGGCGAACTTCAAACTGCCGCTGGCGCAGTTCTACGCCGGCCCCGGCACCTTCGGGCACAACGCGATGCCGATGTACGGCGAAGCGACGGGCATCGACGGGGACAAGGGCTACGTGAACCTGACGATGCGCACCCTTTGCGGCGTGCTGAAACTGACGCTCAAGGGTTCGGCAACGATCAACACCATCCTCGTCGAGGACCGGTCGGGCGCTCCGGTTTCGGGCTACGCCACGCTCGGGACCGACGGTGAGGGGAATAAAATCCTCGTGCCGGGAACGGCGAGTTCGGCCCGTGCCTACCGTCTGGTGATGAACTGCGGCGGAGCGGGCGAGGGCGTCGCCCTGAACGAGAGCGGGACCGACTTTTACATCGTGATGCCCGCCCGGGAGTACGCTTCGGGCCTGAAAATCCGCATCACCGACCGTTCGCACCGGGCGATGACCGTCGATTCGCCGACGCCGCGCACGATCCGGCGCAACGTGGTGACCGAGACCCCGGCGATCGAGTACGCCCCCGACGCCGATTTGGTGTTCGCCGAGTATTTCGACGCCTGCACGTGGGGCGGCGACTATGTCGGCGGCACGAAGGGCTATTCGCCCTCGCAGACCGAGAAGCAGCAGGCCGACGGCAGTCTGGCCGGGACGACCGCGGCCGGATCGTCGACGGGCCTCGAGGAGGCTCCCTTCTACGTGATGGAGAATGCGGCCGGCACGGCCGACTACTCCAATTCGTGGAACATCGCGCCGCCGTCGGCCGTCAACAACGTCACGGCGGACTATATCCGCAACCGCAACCTCTACGACTGGACCTACCTCTACCGCTGCGCCGAGTTCCAGGGCTGCCTGCGCGTGGGGTCACCGACGCTGGGCCGCGGCAAGATCCACACGCCGAAGCTGGCGAACATCCCCGCCGGCGATACGCGCCGGGCGCAGATCACCTTCCGCATCTGCTACGTCGAAGGGGCGAACATGACCGACTCGTTCCAGAGCTGGATCGACAAGGGAACCTATCAGGAGGTCTGCATCAACGGAGAGCCGATGACTTTCACACCCGCCACGTCGGCCTATATCCCCAACGCCGCGATCGGGACCGACGGCTGGGCCGAGGTGCGGCTGATCGCCGGCGGCGTGTCGAAGGACACCTCGTTCAACTTCTTCGAGAGGACCGGCACGGCAGCCACGACGAGCTACTATTTCGTCGACGACATCGAAGTCCGCCTGCTGGATTGACAAAACCCTTCAAAACAAAGACTCCATGAAAATGAAAAATAGCTGGAAATTGTTGCTGCTGACGGCCTTCGCGGGCTGTGCGGCAGCCTGCGCCGACGATCCGGACGAGGTCCCGGTCATCGAACTCGGCGCCGTGAAAGGCGAATACATCGTGCCGGCGCAGAGCGGTACGGTCGAGGTCGAGGTGTACAGCAACCGCGGCTGCAACGTCTCGTTCCTCGAGGAGACTCCCTGGGCCGAGGCCCACACCGGGCGGATTCCCGGCGACGGCGCCTTCAGCGTCACCTACGGGGCCAACGACTCCTTCGCCCGCGTGGCGCGCCTGCTGCTGCAGGACGACAGCGGCCGCCGCCGCGACACGGTCTACATCCGCCAGGAGGGGCTGATCGAGGAGCGGCTTGTGTTTCCCGCGCCGAATGTTTCGGTGAAGGGCAGCGCCGCCGAACAGTCCGTTTCGGTCCCGCTCGACACAAACATTGCTTCGGAACGCCTCGTGACGAAGGTCGTCTATCCCGGCGAGGGCGCTGCGGGCTGGATTTCCGACGTGCGTGTCGACGATCGGTCGGGGACGCTTCTTTTCGCGGCGCAGGCCAACCCCGACCAGGAGAATATGCGTTCGGCGGAGATAACCCTTTCGTTCACCAACGGCTGGGACAAGGTCACCGCCGCCAGACTCTACATCGTGCAGGCCAATGCCCGCGACGATTTCGGCACGGAGCGGTCGTTCGAAGAGATTCGTGCGCTGTGCGGTCCCGGGCAGGTCGTGACCATCGAAAACGACTATTACATCTCGGCGTGGGTGGTCAGCGACGCCGCAGGCGGTAACATGGGCGCCAACCCCATGACCACCGAGTCGACGATCAACTACGAGGTTTGCAAGAAGACCGCCTACGTCGAGAGCATAGACGGCAGCCTGGGATTCATGATCGAGACCGAGACGGCCGACGACAACATTTTCATGCGTTACAGCCGCATCCAGCTCGCGCTGAAGGGCGTGCGGCTGGTGCACGACACCGATCCGGACCGTTTCTCGCTCAAGGGCGTGAAGTCGGCCATGATCATCAGTTCGCAGCTGGGCACGGCGGTCGACATTCCGCGCAAGGAGAAGCGCATCGGGCAGTTGACCGACGACGACATCTACACCTATGTCACGCTCACCGACTGCGAACTGCCGATCCGCAAAGGCCCGCTGACCCCGATCAACGAGGGGTATGCCAACGCCACGGGCGCCAACCGTACGGAGAAATGCGCGTCGCTCGTGCGCGACATCGAGGGTGAGCACATCTATCTCTACACCAACACCACGTGTCTCTACCGCCGCGACGGCAGCCGCCTGCCCTACGGGTCGGGCAAACTCTCGGGCATCGTCGTCCACGAACTGTTCCCGCGTTTCGAGTGGGAGGACAACGCCGGCGGCGACGACGAATCCTACGGTTACATCGGCCGTTACCAGCTGCGGCACGTCTCGAAATCGGATTTCGACGGGCTGGCCGAAGATTTCGAAGACAGTTTTTCGGCTCTGCTGACCGAGTACCGTTTTCTGCAGTACGACAACAACAAGGTCTATCCGACCTACGGCACGAACGGCTACCTGACGCACAGCTACAAGGACGGCAACGGTGCGGTCAAGATTCTGGCCAACGAGGATTTCAGCTACCTGGGTCCCGTGGGCAACAAACCGAGCTTCATTTTCGGGTCGAACATCGGCAACGTCAACGGCATGGGCATTATCCTCGAAGACGGGACCGACTGGTGGCGCGACAATCCCGACGTGAACAGCAACATCGCGGGCGACACCTCGGGCGGCGGCAAGGGCAAGGTTCCGCGCAAGAACAACGCCGAAGGCCCGGCGTGGGTCGACTGGTACTGGTGGGACAAGGCCAACGACCGCGGACATGCGTGGATCGTCAACTTTTCGACCGAAGGGATTTCGACCGACGTGCTGTCGATGCAGGTGAGCGTGCTGAACGACCGCTACGACAGCGGCAAATACGGCTCGCCCCGCTATTTCGACGTCGCGTGGTCCGAGACCGGCGACATGAACGCCGACGGCGACTGGACCTACATCGCCTCCTACACCGTGCCCGACATGGCGCGCTGGACCCCCGCGACGCGCTACTGGCAGTATGCGGGCTGGAAACCCGTCGACGTGAAGCTTCCGCTCGAAATGCTCGGCAAAAAGAACGTCTACATCCGCCTGCAGGCGGCCCGGAACCTCGGCGGAAGCCTCGACGAATACGCCGCGCAGCCGATAGACTCGCCGTCGTGCATGAACTATTTCGCCATCCGTTACAACAAAAAATAACCGCGCAGCCGTCCGGGACGCAAAAGGAACGTCCCGGACGCTGACGACAGAATCCCGAATCCATGCAGAGAACCCTGCTCCTTGCCGCCGCGCTCCTCCTCTTTGCGTCGTGTGCCGAAACACCGCCGCCCGGAATCAATGTCATCCCCCGTCCCGTGTCGGTCGAACCGGGCGACGGAGTGTTCCGCATCGGCCGCAGCTGCCGGATCGGCTACGATGACCCGGCGTTGCAGTCCGTCGCCGGGCTGTGTGCCGGCTACCTGGCCGAAGCCGGGGTGCGGAAGCCCGTCGTGACGGACAAACCCGTGCACCGGGGCGTCGATCTGCAACTGGACGCCACGCTCGCGGGCGAGGCGTATGCTTTGAGCGTGACGCCGCGCGGCGTCACCGTTTGCGGCGGCTCGTCCCGGGCCGTGCTCTACGGTGTGCAGACCCTGCGCCAGCTCGTCGACGGCGGACGGGTTCCCGTCGTGGAGATCCGCGACGAACCCTGTTTCGGCTACCGCGGCGCAATGTTCGACGTGGCGCGCTACTTCTATCCCGTGGAGGACGTCAAGCGGTTTATCGACATCATGGCGCTCCACAAACTCAACACCTTTCACTGGCATCTGACCGACGACCAGGGATGGCGCATCGAGATCCGGAGATACCCCGAACTGACGCGTGTGGGTTCGGTGCGCCGGGAGACGCTGATAGGTCATTACAAGACTTCGGACAGGTACGACGGAACGCCCCACGGCGGTTACTACACGCAGGACGAAATCCGCGAGGTGGTGGCCTATGCCGCCGAACGCTGCATCGAGGTGATTCCCGAAATCGAGCTGCCCGGGCATTCGATGGCCGCCCTGGCGTCGTATCCGTGGCTGGGGTGCACGAAGGGTCCCTACGAGGTGCGCACGACGTGGTTTTACAGCAGCGACGTGCTCTGCGCGGGCCGCGAGACGACCTTCGAATTTCTCGAAAACGTGCTCGCGGAGGTCCTCGAACTCTTCCCGTCGAAGTACATCCACATCGGCGGCGACGAGTGTCCCAAGGTGCGGTGGGAGAAGTGTCCCGACTGCCGGCGCCGCATCCGGCAGGAGGGGCTGAAGGACGGGGACGACCTCCAGAGCTATTTCGTGAGCCGCATCGAGAAGTGGCTGCACGCCCGCGGCCGCGAGATGATCGGCTGGGACGAGTTGCTTGAAGGCGGCGTGACGCCCTCGACGATCGTCATGTCGTGGCGCGGCGCGGAGGGAGGGATCAAGGCCGCGAAACTCGGCAACCGGGTCGTCATGTCCCCGCGGTTTTACTTCTACCTCGACTATTACCAGACCTCCGATCCGGAGAGCAACGGCGAGCCGCTCTCCATCGGACGCAACATTCCGATCCGCAAACTCTACGGCTACGACCCCTTCGATGAGCTGGACGAGGCCCAGGGCCGCAACATCCTCGGCATCCAGGCCAACCTGTGGACCGAGTACGTCGCCACGATGGACCATGCGGAATACATGCTCCTGCCGCGTCTGGCAGCCATGTCCGAGGTGGCATGGGCGCCCCGGGGACGCGACTACGACGATTTCGTGCGGCGGCTCGGCTCGCTGCGCAGGCTGTACGACCGTGCGGGATACCGGTATGCCGATTTCGTGTTCCGAGGCGTCGAGTGACGCCGGCCGCGAAAGGCTGTGAAAAAGGGAGGCTTCCGTCGGAAGCCTCCCTTTACTGCCGTACCGTGCGGGGTTATTCCGCCGTGAGCAGGAATACGCCGCTGTCGTAGATCTTCGGCATCGAAGGGTTGATCCCGGCGTTCGAGAGCATCTCGCCGCTGAAGGTCTTGCCGTCGAACCAGTTGCGCGATTTGTCGACGTTCAGTTCGCGGATGGTGTAGCCCGTCTTCGGGTCGAGACCCTGGAGGCGGAATTTCGGGATCAGCGAGCGGCCCTGGTATTGCAGGCTGTACGTGAACAGCACGGCCTGCTTCCGGTCCTTCGAAACGTACATCAGGCCGTAACAGCCGCTCTTGTCGTAGGGCGTGCCGATGCGGTAGAGGTCGCCCTGCATCACGATGTCGCGGTACTCCTTGTAGCTGGCGATGGCCCGGCGGGCGAACTGCCGCTCGCTGTCGGTCATCTGCTTGGGCTGAAGCTCCATGCCGAGGCGTCCGGCGCAGGCCATGTCGAAGCGGAATTTGATGGGCGTGATGTTGCCCGTCTGGTGGTTGGGCGTGGCCGAGACGTGCGAACCCATCACGACGGCGGGGTAGAAAAGGCTCGTGCCGTACTGGATGCGGGCGCGCGAAAGCGCCTCGGTGTTGTCGCTCGTCCACACTTCGTCGAAATACTTCAGGGCGCCGTACTCCACGCGGCCGCCGCCCGAAGCGCAGGCCTGGATCAGCACGTCGGGGTATTTGGCGCGGATGCGTTCCATCACGCGGTAGAATCCCTGCGCGTAGTCGATCCAGAAACGCGACTGCTCGTCGGCCGGAAGGTAGGCCGAACCCACGTTGTTGGCGTTGCGGTTTGCGTCCCACTTGATGTAGTCGATCTTGTCCGAGAGTTTCATCGTGTTGTCGAAGACTTCGAACACGAAATCCTGCACCTTGGGGTTCGAGAGGTCGAGCAGCCACTGGTTGCGGGTCGCGGGCGCTTCGCGCTTCGGCGGGCGGACGATCCAGTCGGGGTGTTTCTCGGCCAGCTCGCTCTTGGGGTTGACCATCTCCGGCTCGATCCAGATGCCGAACTTCAGCCCCTTCGAATGGGCGTAGGAGGCGATGTGGTCGATGCCTTCGGGGAGTTTCTTCCGGTTGACCTGCCAGTCGCCCAGTCCGGCGTTGGCGGCGTTGCGCGGGTATTTGTTGCCGAACCAGCCGTCGTCGAGCACGAACATTTCCAGTCCCATCGAGGCTGCGTCGTCGATCATCTGTTTCAGGACCTTGGCGTCGAAATCGAAATAGGCCCCCTCCCAGCTGTTGAGCAGCGTGGGAACGACCTCGTGGCCGTGGTAGACGCCGTAGTTGCGCGCCCAGTCGTGGAGGTTGCGCGAGGCGCCGCCCGCGCCGCAGAACGAGTGGGTGTAGATCATTTCGGGCGTGGTGAACGACTCGTCCGGGCGGAGCTTGTAGTCCGAGGCGTTGGGGTTCGCGCCGGCCAGGACGGTCAGCACGTCGAATTCGTCGACCTCGAAGTTGAGGCGGAAGTTGCCGCTCCAGGCCAGCGCCCCGGCGATGACTTCACCGCAGGTCTCGCTGAACGAATCGCTGTTCAGCGTGAGCAGGAACGCCGGGTTTTCGGTGTGGGTCGTGCGCACCTCGCGCGTCGACTCGATGCTTTTCGATCCGTGGGTCAGCAGCGTGTGGTCGACCTGCGCTTCGCGCGCCCAGGCCCCGTAGAGGTGCGTCAGGAGGTATTTGTCGGCCTTCAGCGGAAGCGACGAGGAGTAGAAGCTGTGCAGCGTGACGGGACCCTTTTCGCGGTTGCGGATCACGGCATGCGTGGTGATGACGTTCTCGCGGGCGTAGGCCGTGAAAACCAGTTCCACGTCGAGCGCCTGGCAGCAGTCGGTCATCTTCACGACGGTCTCCGTCACGTTCTTGTCGGAGAGTTGTTTCGAGGCGTGCGACACGTAGCGCAGTTCGGTGTTCATGTCGCCGTCGGCGTGGGTGACGCGCAGGGCGGGTTCGCGGAAGTTGCGGCCTCCCGTCGCGGGGTAGGCCAGGTCCTCGGTTCCGTGGTCGCTGCGGCGGTTGCTCTTGAAGTCGGCCAGCGGCGCCGGGTCGTCGATGCGTCCGCCGAAGTGGCGGAAATAGACTTCGCCTCCGGGGGCGGCGGTGAGTACCATCGAGAGCTTGTCGGTGCTGATGTCGATGACCTGCTGCGGCGCGGCGGCCGATACGCTGTTCGCGGCAAAGGCGGCGATCAGGGGAATCAGTAGTTTTTTCATACGCTTTAAACGGTTTCTGCGTCCAAAGATACGAAAATATGCGAAACTATACGAAATGAACCGAAATAATACCGTAATTCCGACGGGTTGCGATCAGAATGTGTAGGCGACGCGCAGGTAACCGTAACGGCCCAGGTAGGAGGTCGTGGAGGTGACGACGTAGTCCGTGTCGAAACTCGTGGTGGCGTAGTCGGGGCGGTTGAGGATGTCGATGACGCCCACCGAAACACCCAGCCGGTTCTCCTTGCCGAACTTGCGCCCCGCCGAGGCGTTGAGGATCACGTTATGGCGCGTGAGCGTGTGCGAGCGGCTGTTGCAGTAGAATTCGTAGAGCGTGCCGACCGACCCGAAATACTTGCCGAAGCGCAGGTCGACACGCGCCGTGAGCTGTTCGCGCAGCTCCTGCGAGGTCTCCTTTTGCGTGGTGTAGGAACTCATCGAGGTGTTGGAGCGGATGTTGATTTTGATCTTGCTCGAAAAGCCCGAGTCGAAACCGAAGCCGAAGCCGAGCGAATGGCGGACCGAGTGGAAAAGGTCGTTGCCGGTGAAATAGGGCGTCTGGTTGAAGCCGTAGTTCACCGAGACGTTCAGGGTCGAGCGCAGCGGGTTGATCTGCTGTGAGTAGGAGATTCTGCCCCCGAGGTTGTAGTTGCCCCCGACGTTGGTTTGCGAGGTGAGCTGCGCGCCCTTCTGCGCCGTGTAGTCGTACCGGGGCAGGTAGGTGTCTTCGAGGAAGAGCGTGCGCCGCGAGGCGATGTAGTTGAAGGTGTAGCTGCCGTTGAGCTGCACGCTGAAGGAGAGTGCCTTCTTGACGTCGGTGAACTGGAATCCCGCCGATCCCGAGAGGTTGTTCTGCAATTTGAGATCGGGGTTTCCGGCCTGCAGCGAAAGGGGGTTGGTGGCGTTGAGGGTCGAACGCAGCGATTCGAGCGGGATCATCTGCGGAAAGGAGGCCAAGTTGAACGAAAAACGCCGCCGCGACTTGCCGACCGAGAGGTAGACCGTCGGGTTGAGCTGGAAGAACAGCCGCGGGAAGCGCTCCTCCTTGGGGAAGCGTTCGCTGCGGGCGATGTCGTAGAGCACTCCGCCCAGTCCGGCCATCATCCAGACGTCGCCGCTCCGGTATTGCAGTCTGGTTTGCAGGCTGTGCGTGTAGGTGTCGGTCGTGTAATGGTAGGAGTTGACCGTGTCGACGACACCCTGCGGGTCGGAGAGGAAATCGACCGCCAGCTGTTTCGAGCGGGCGTAATCGCGGCTGAAGCCGTATGACGCGTTGAACGAACCCTTTTTGCCCAGTTTGTAACGGTAGCCCAGATTGGCGCCGAACGAATAGCTGCGGCTGTCGCCGTCGTTGCGCAGTTTGACCTGCAGGCCGGGTGTCGAGGCCGTCGTGTCGACCCGCCAGCCGTCCCGGTCGCCGGGTGCGTATTTGCCCGAGACGTTGAACGACAGCGTCGACCGCTCGGAGATGCGTGTGTGGTAATAGACATTGACGTTCAGCCGGATATTTCGGTTCTCGGAGTCGCTGTTGAGGTTCGTCCGGGTCTTTTCGTCGTCGATCCGCTGCTGCGTGCGGTTGTGCCCGGACGTGGAGCCGTCGTCGATCGAAAAGGAGGTCATGGCCCCGAAAACGTTCTTCTTCCGCTGGATGTTGACGTAGTTCGAGATCTCCGCCGAAAGCGATTTCAAGAGCGATTCGTTCCGGCTCTCCTCGCTGCGCAGGGCGTAGGCCTCGGTCGGGAAGTATTCGGTCTGCGAGAATCCCGTGCTGCTCTGGCGGCTGCGCCCGAACCGGACGCTGGTCGAGACGTTGGTGGAGTCGCCCCGGCGCAGGGTGTAGTCCGCCTGGGCGTCGGTCTGTTTCGAGGGGGTTGTCTTCGAGTTGAACGAGACGCCCTCCCCCTGCCGGATGTTGTCCTTCGAATTGGAGGCTTCGAGGCGCCAGTTGCCCTTCTCGGTGTTGCGATAGAAGCTCCCGGCCTCGGAGTGGCGGATTTCATGCCGGCCCGAGTAGTCCCTTTCGAGGCTCGCGCCGAGCGTTCCCTCCAGGTTGCCGCCCTGGATGTAACCGCGCTTCGACTTGGTTTCGACGTCCATCACCTTCTCCTTTTCGGCCGTGTTGTCTCCCAGGCGCTTTGCCTCGGGGCTGAAATCCTCGTAGACCCGCACGCTTCGGACATCCGAGGCTTCGAGGTCGGTGAGGGCGTAGGAGGTTTTCGTGCCGAAGAGGTTTTTCCCGTCGATCAGCACCCGTTTGACCTCTTGTCCCTCGGCGTAGATTTTGTTGTCCTTGATCTCGACCCCCGGCAGCTGTTTCAGCAACTCCGCGAAACGGTTGTCGGCCATGGTTTTGAACGATCCCGCGTTGTAGACCGTCGTGTCGCCCCGGAAGACCATGGCGACCTGCTGCCCGACGACCACGACCTGCGCGATCGACTGTTCGTCGACCTCCATCTTGACCTCGATCCGTCCCCGGAATCCGGTATTCCCGTAGCGCTTTTTAAACGGTTTGTAGCCCACGTAGGTGACCTCCAGATCGACCGAGTCGCGGAAAATCCGGTCGCAGCGGTAGACGGCCATGATGCGGTAGAAATCCTCCTTGACGGTCGTGCCCCGCAGCGTGTCGGTCTTGCTGATGATCGAGACCGTAGCGCCCAGCAGCGGGTCGTGCGTCTCCTTGTCCTCGACCATGACGATCGTGCGCGCCGACCGGCCGAAGTTCATGAGATGGGTGGAGACGGCGAAGGATTGGAGCGCATGATTCCCCGCCGGGTGTGCGGAGGGCATGCCGACAAACCCGAAAAGGGCGAGAATCAATAGTATGTAACGCGTCAAACCGGGGAGTGAAGGTTTATTGGCCGCAAGATAACAATTTCCGTCCATAGTACAATCGGTCTGCGGGAAAGAAATTTCGGCCCGGAAGGGGTGTTTCGGATCGAAACCGCATGCGGGAATCCGGTTAAACATTGTCGCGATATGGCGCAGGATGCGTCCGGATTGTAACTTCGGTTAAATTCATAGCCTGAAAAGGCATTCGGAATGGCGTTTTTTTCTTACCTTGCGGGACAAGACCCGTCTTGAATCAAATGACACTGGCATGAGGAAGAGTGGATTGACCCGCCGCACGGCGACCGCCCGGATCAGCGTTCCGGACCATGCCGACGAACTCCCCGCCCGGGTTCCCCCCCCCGCGGGAATCGCCGTACCCTCTGTTGACAGCCGCGTATTTTGCGATGTCCGACAGTTGCGCCATGCAGCTGCCGGAAGTCGTTATTGTGTCCCCTGACCGGTAAAATCCCCATTTCTCGGGATTGCCGTCTGTCGGGCGGTTCTCTATCTTTGCCCTTCAGAAACGAACGATATTCTTACTATTCACATAACCCTGTTTGCCGTGAAGAAATTTTTACTCATGCTTTTATTGGCGGGCTTCTGCATTCCGCTGGGTGTGCAGGCCCAGGCTCCGAAAAAGGTCTCCATCGAGGGAACCGTGACGGAGTACAACACGAAGGAGCCGATTGCGGGCTGCGTGGTTTCCATCCCGACGCTCGAGCTGTGGGTGGTGACCGATGCCAAAGGCCGGTTCCGGATGCCGTCGGTGACTACCGGCAGCTACACCATCGAGGCGACCTGCCTGGGCTACGAACCCCTTTCGTATAAGGTGACGATCACCGCTTCGATCGGGGCGCTCTCGCTGCGCCTCAAAGAGTCGAGCCTGCAACTCAACACCGTGACCGTAACGGCCCAGCGGGGCCGCAGCATCAACTCTTCGTCGACGATCGACCGGCAGGCGATGGACCACCTGCAGGCCACCTCCGTCAAGGACGTGATGCAGCTGCTGCCGGGTGTCGTGACGTCGAATCCCGATCTCACGAGCAGCTCCTATAACTTTATCGGTATCCGCGACCTGAATCCCAACATGACCTCCGTAGAGACTTTGGGCGTCAATTCCAGTACGGTCGGTATTTACGTCGACGGGGCGTCGGTGAAAAACGACGCTTCGCTGGTAGGCGAAAAGGCCACGGGTTTCGGGCAGCCGGTGAGCAAGGGAATCGACATGCGTACGATCTCCACTGACAACATCGAGTCGGTGGAGGTGGTCCGGGGCGTGGCTTCGGCCGAGTACGGCAATATGAGCGCCGGCGCCGTGATCGTCAAGACCAAGCAGGGCCGCACACCCTACGAGGTGCGTGTCAAGGCGGTTCCCAACACCAAGGCCGTGGCGCTGACCAAAGGCTACGCGCTGGGACCCGATAAGGGTTTCCTCAATGTGGGGCTGGACTATGCCAATGCCATGAAGGACATCCGCACTTCGAAGGACGCCTATGACCGCGGAACCTTTTCGGTGAACTATTCCAACACCTTCAACCGCGACCGTACGCCGTTCCAGTTCAATGCGAAGGTGAGCGGCTACCTTTCGAAAGGCACGAGCAAGCCCGATGCCGATGACCTGTCGCAGGACGAGCGCAAGTTCCTCGACGACAAGAGCCTTTCGCTCAACCTGAACGGCTCGTGGCTGCTCAACAAATCGTGGATCACCTCGCTGAAATATGTCTTGAGCCACACCATGACGCGCGAATACGCCCGCAACAAGGCACTGTCGACCTTCGTCGGCGTTGCCAATCCCGGGGCGACCGAACCGGGTGAAGGTTTCGTGGAGTTCACGCCTCACGATTACATGAGCGACATCCGCAACTTGAGCATGGCCTATTACACCAATGCCAAGCTGATGGCCGAGGTTTCGGGCCGCTACGGCAAGGTCTACAACAAGGCGATGCTCGGTGCCGAGTGGAGCAATTCGGGCAACACCGGCAAAGGACAGTATTACGAGGGCGTGCGTCCCATCCAGTTCCGTCCCCAGCCGTTCAGCGATATCCCCTTCATGAACCAGGTGGCCGTTTTCGTCGAGGAAAAGGTCACCCTGCCGGTCGGCAAGACTTCGCTCACGTTGCAGGCCGGAGGGCGTTTCACCTATCTGGCAACCGATCGGCTGAATGACAAATGGGCCGTAGATCCGCGTTTCAACCTCAAATACACGATCATCAGCAATCGTGCGCCGAAAAAGGTCCGCGAACTGTCGCTGCGTGCCGGTTGGGGCATTCAGACCACGCTACCGGGCCTCTATAC
Source organism: Alistipes sp. i18-0019-D1 (assembly GCF_042852885.1). NCBI lineage: Bacteria > Pseudomonadati > Bacteroidota > Bacteroidia > Bacteroidales > Rikenellaceae > Alistipes > Alistipes sp. i18-0019-D1. Next base: position 1,639,572 of record NZ_AP031424.1, on the reverse strand, counting down.
GCTCTATCCGTTCGCATCCTATATAGACAACTACTCGCTGCGTCTGCCTGCCGCCGGTGAGCGGCCTGCCATGGAGGCATGGACGACCGAGGTGACGACGGCCGAGGAGTTGAGCAACCGTGACCTGAAGATGCAGTACAGCAAGAACTTCGAGGTCGGCGTCGACTTCGAGATGTTCGGCATCAAGGGAAGCATCGCTTACTACAATGAAAAGATGCGAAACGGTTATTCCACGATGTATACCCCCGGCGTATACTCTTACCGGGAGTATAATTATTCCGGTGCGGAAACCCCGGTCTACATCGACGACCCGAATAATCCGGGGCAGAAGGTGTTGGGAGTCAACGGTGAACCCCTCGACTACGAGACGGTCACCAAGTTCAAACGCATTGCCAAACCCGGCAACAACAACAAGTACGACAAGCAGGGCGTCGAGTACACGTTCGATTTCGGGCAGATCCGTGCGATCCGCACCTCGATCATCGTCAACGGCGCCTATATGCAGATGAAAAATATGCCGGACGTCGGCGTGAAGCAGCTTTTCGATCTCTCCTATAACTCCGGAAAAATACAGATCAATGGGGAAAACGTCTATAATCCCGTTTATGGAGGATATGACGGCGGAAAGAGCTTACAGGGCACAGCGATACGCAAGCGGTTCAATTCCAATTTCAGTTTTATCACCCACATTCCCAAACTGCGCCTAATCACCTCACTGACGGTCCAGTGCGTGTGGCTCGACCGCAGCCGGAGTTTCAAGAACAGCGGAGTTTATTACGAAGATGCCGAGGGCAACAAGATTTACGATTTCGAAGGACAGGTCGACGGTACGCTTTACAAGGACCCCGATTGGTATATGGATGCCGCAGGCAACGTGCTGCCGTTCGATCCCAGCCTGTATGACGGGGAGCTGGGCAACGCTTTTCAGATATACCGGACGACGTCGACCAATTCGAGCCTGTTCGTGCAGAACTCGTTCAAACCCTATTTCATGGCCAATATCCGCATTACCAAAGAGATCGGCAATATTGCGCAGATTTCGTTCTACGCCAACAACTTCACGAATTCCCGTCCCAAGATGAAGTTGCAGAGTACGGGCAGTTACCGAATGGTCAATACCGAGATGTATTTCGGTGCGGAACTCAAACTCAAATTCTAAACGCCGCAGACGATGAAAAAGATTTTAACCTGTATTTTACCCTTGGCGGCCGCCTTTCTGTTGAGCGGCTGCCTGAAAGACATGAAGGACAGCGAACTTTTCGAGGGCAGCAAGGAGGTCGAAGTGAGCATTACGCTGCCCGAAGCGCTGGCTGCCGAGCCGAAAAGCGATTTCAAGGTCATGCTGCGAAATTCGAAGACGGGTGTTGTCCTGACGTCTGTGACCGATGCGCAGGGCGTGGCGCGCCTCGAAGCCGAATACGGCACGTACAGCGTAATCGTGAGCAAGCAGATCGAGGTGGAAGGGGCCGTCAAGATCCTGTCGGCCTCGCAGAATATCGTGCTGTCGCGCGACGACAAGCAGGTCGAAACGCTTGCCGCCGAACTTACCGCCGCGAATAAGGGAACCATTATCCTGAAAGAGGTCTATTTCCACCTGGCCAAGACGCCGAGCGGCGCCAATTACAATTACGATCAGTATTTTACGCTCTACAACAATTCGGACAAGGTGCAGTATCTCGACGGCATCGGTCTGGGCACGCACTCCACCTATAACTCCAACGCCAAACGGATTTACGTGAAATCGTGGCTGGGCGACGACAATACCGATCCGCGCGATTCGGTTCCCATCAGTGCTTTCGGATTCAATTTCCCGGGTAGAGGAACGGATCATCCGCTTCAGCCCGGCGAAGAGGTGGTGATCGCATTGAGTGCGATCAACCATACGGGTGCTATGACGACTGTGCCTGTAAATTTGGCGACGGAGAACACCTGGGCCATGTGGATTCCGGCGTTTAAAGGTCAGAAGACTCCGGAAGTTCCCGAGGAGCGAAGGTTGAATCCCTATTGTCAGCAGGGGCTGGGAACCGCATTTACGATTTCCCGGACTTCTCCGACGGTCGTCATCTATCGTATCGAGGGAAGCGCCGAGGAGTATGTGAAAGACGGGGTCAAACTCGGAGAGCCGGGCGGACACATGATCTCCGCGCCGCCGGCATACACCGGTAAAATATATTCCATCATGATTCCCAAGGAGTGGGTTTACGACGGAGTCGAATTCCGCATTGCCGAAAACGAGGTCCCGCGTCTTTGTCCGGAGATCAGTCTCCAGGCTCTCATGATCACTTCGGGAATGGGTTCGGGCATCTCCTACATCCGTAAAGTCGACGAAGAGGCGACGGCTGCCGCCGGACATACCGTTTATCAGGATACGAACGACTCTTCGCAGGACTGGATGATGATTCCGCGGCCGACTCTTTACAAGGGCAATTAACTCAAAACGAAACAGATCATGAGAATCAATACGATATATGCGGTATTCCTGGCAACGGCCGTAATGGCATGCACGGCGTCGGCGCAGTCAGCCCGCGGGGAGAACCTCGAAAAATACTATACGATGGAGCGCATCCGCTCCAAAAGCGGCTGGCTGGTCTCGGACAACGCCGCCGGCCTGATCTTCAACCGTGCTTCGCTCTCGACAGCCGACGTCAGCTACGATTTCGAAGAAGGCGGCCTGCGTAACGTCGGCGACGCTGCCCGGACCCATAAGACGGGCATACAGTCGGAATCCTTCCAACGGTGGGACCGTCTTTCGTTCTACGGCAAACTGGGCTATGACTATACCGCAGGCTCGGACCGCAACTGGGCGGGTAATACACATCTTTATACCTCGCCGATGAACGTGGGCGACTCGGTTCCCGGCAATACGCGCAATGAAACCTATCTGCTGAAAGCCGGAGTGGCCTATCAGATGGGAAATTGGGTGATCGGTCTGCAGGGCGAATACGAGAACCAGAGTCTTGCCAAGCGGCGCGATGCGCGCAACAAGACGACGTACATGCATTTGAGCGTTCGCCCCGGTGTGATGTTCACTTCCAAGACGGTCGATGCGGGTCTGAATTTCACCTACGAACGCACCACCGAAACGGTCAATTACCTCTCTTTCGGAACCAACGAACAGGCTATTCCGCTCTATCTGTTCGAGGGGCTTTGGTTCTATATGGCCGAGCTGGTTCCGTCGGGCAGTAACAGCAATCCGATCCATTACAAAGAGTCGGAGTACGGCGGGGCTGCACAGTTCGAACTGAAGTTCTCTCCCCGGGTGAGCCTGTTCAACCAGTTTTCGGCGATATATGGTAAGATGGAGCGTTATCATTTGGAAGAGGATGAACATTTGGGCGACAACGACCGGTTAACTTACCGCTATCTGGGCGTGCTCAATGTTACGGGGCGTAGTGTGGATCAGCGGCTTTCGGTCGATGCTTCGTGGGGAGACCTGTTGAAATACAACAATATTCAGGAGTTGGCCGTTGATCCGGTAACCAATCTGAAATATTACAAACAGTACGGCCGCTTTCTGAAATTCTCGCAGAAGCAGCGCAGCGTCGATGCCGATTACAAACTCTACGTCAAGCGCAACGAGTGGAGCAGTTCGTGGATCGTCGACGTGGCCTATGACTATTGCAAGACCGAATCGGAATATACGATCTCCCCGGCGCGCTACAACCAGGACCTGCACTATTCGAAGCTGATGCTGGGCGTGACGAAGAACTTCCGGTTCAGCGGCCGCAGCTGGCTCGACGCGACGGTGCGCGGCGGCTATACGTTCGGCGGCGGAACCGAACTGGAGAAGAGCTGCCCCGAGGGGGTGCAGATCGACAACGAGAACTACCGCGCCGACCTGCTGGCCCGGGAGTATGCCTTCCTGACCAACGACCGTCTGAATGGCGAGGCCGGCTTGCGCTATACGCACTGTTTCCCGGCGAAGAAAATGAGCCTGTACGTCGATCTGAAAGGCCGTGCGGCGTGGGGTCGCAGCGGTCTGATGGACGGCAGCCGGCGCGGCGGCCTGTTCGCGGCCGTGGGTCTGAACTTCTGAACCGCGGATCATTCGTAAAAACCCCGCAGGACATGCAAAGTCCTGCGGGGTTTTTGTCGGCGGGGATTCCTAAAAAAGAACGGACCTTTGCCGGGTCCGTTCCTTCGTAGAAAGTGCGGGGCAGGTTATTTCACCAGGCGCATTTCGTCGATCAGCGACCCGGCACCGGCGTATTTGTCCATGATCCACAGCACGAAACGGATGTCGACGCAGACCGTCTTGAAGTTGGTCGGGTGGAAATAGACGTCGCCCGACATCGACTCGCGGTTGCCGTCGAACGCCAGTCCGATCACGTCGCCCCGGGCGTCGAGCACCGGGCTGCCCGAATTGCCGCCCGTGATGTCGTTGTCGGTGAGGAAATTGACGTACAGCCGGCCGTTTTCTCCCCAGCGGCCCCAGTCCTTGCTGCGGATGAGCGAGGACATCCGCTCGTCGACACGGAATTCGTAGTCGTCGGGATTGTATTTTTCGAGGTAGCCGTCGACCGTCGAACGGGAGTCGTAGTGCACGGCGTCCTTGGGCGAAACCGGACCCACGGTTCCGTAGGTGAGCCTCATCGTCGAGTTGGCGTCGGGATATTGGGGCGTGCCCTCCGATTCGCGCATCTCGTAGATGGCATGGGCGTAGCGGAGTTCCTCCTTGTCGGCGTCGATGCCCGACGTCTCCTCGGCCTGTTTGAGTTTCTCGGCGAAGCGCCGCGAGCTGACCGAATTGGCCATCGCCGCCATCGGGTCGGAGAGGATCTCCTCGGCCGTGCGGGGCTGTGCGAACCAGGCGCAGAGCTTTTCGTAGCTGGTGCAGCAGGTGTTTTCGAACGCGTAGTCGACCAGCGCCGGAACGTCGCCCTTGAAGCGGTCGTAAAGCTGCGGCAGCTGTTCGCCCCACATTTCGCGGGGCACGTTGCCGGTGAAACTCTCCATCATCCGCGTCAGCACCTCCTTGTCGGTGGCCAGGTCGAAGTCCTTCATCATCCGGCGGGTGTTGGACTTCACGCCCGCGAAGTTCTTGTCGCCGTCCTGCACCGAGGCGATGCCGTCGCGCCGCATGCGGTCGACGAGCGTGCCGAGACGGTTGGCCGTCATCATCACGTCGCTCGGGCGAATCCACGTCTCCTGGTAGTAGCACTTTTCGTGCACGGCTTCGGCGCGGGCCTCGTAGCCCTTCTTGAGGTTGGCGAGCAGGTCGCCGTATTCGGCCCTGCGGGCCGGGTCGGCATCGATCCAGGCGGCGAGGCGCGCCTCCTCGGCGGCGCGGATGCCGATTACGTCGTAACGACGCAGGCAGATGTTCTCCCACTTGGCGTAGTCGGCGTAGTTGCTGATGTTGAAATACTTGTCGCTGTACATCAGCCGCACGTCCGGGTCGGCCTCCATGTGGCGCAGCATGATGTCGAGGCGGTCGCGGCGCGCCTTGATCACCACGGGGTTGGTCACGTGCTCCTTTTCGCGCACGGCGAATGACGACATGTAGCGGTTGGTACGGCCCGGAAAGCCGATCACCATGGCGTAGTCCCCGTCGTGGATGCCGCTCGTCGAGACGTTGAGCACCTTGCGGGGCGTGATGGGCACGTTGTCCTCCGCGTAAGCCGCCGGGCGGCCCTTTGCGTCGCCGTAGACGCGGTAGAGGGCGAAGTCGCCCTTGTGCTGGGGCCAGCCCCAGTTGTCCTGCTCGCCGCCGAAGGCCCCGATCTTCACGGGAGGTGCGCCCACGAGGCGCACGTCCTTATAAGTCTCGTAGTAGAACAGCAGGTATTTCTTGCCCTTCCACATCGAAGCGCATTCCACATCGAAGGGGGTGTCCTTGCCGTATTTCCGTTCGAGGATGCCGTAGACCTTGCGCGTCCCGAAGACCCCCAGGCTGTTGGCCTTTTCGAGCGAGTCGCGGATGGCCAGGGCCTCGTCCGTCACGTCGCGGACCTGCCGCAGGAAGGTCACGGTCTTGCCTTTGAGCGGCAGTTCGTCCTTTTGGCGGAGCGCCCAGAAGCCCTCTTCGAGGTAGTTCTTCGCGGGGGTGCTCAGCGAGTGGATGTCGCCGTAGGCTACGTGGTGGTTGGTGATGACGAGTCCCTTGTCCGAAATCACGCTGCCCGTGCCCATGCCGCCGTCGACGGCCACGATGGCGTTGCACAACGCCGGGGACTCTTCGTTGTAAATCTCTCCGGGTTTGAGTTTCAGCCCCTCCTTCTTCATCTGGGGGTAGATCACGTCCCGGAACGTGCTGACCAGCCACATGCCCTCGTCGGCCGACGCCGCAACCGGGAGCAGGGCGCAGGCCAGCAGGTAAAAAATCGCTTTTTTCATAGTCTTCTCGGTTTATCTCGAAAAAAGGGGCTTGCGTATCACAAGCCCCCTGTACGTATTTTGTGTCAGAGCGTGTGCCCTTCGGTTCTGAAGGTGAACTTCGGCTCCTCGTCCTTGAGCGTGCCGTCCTTGTACTTCACGGGCCACACCTTGGCGTTGAGCAGTTCGTTCCAGATCTTCGCATCGTCCCACATCGACTTGACGTAGACGATCCGCAGTACGGGAACCTCCTCGTCGTTCAGCGCCACGTCGAGCCGCGTGATGCCCTCCTTGAGCGAGAGGAACCCGCGGAAGTAGGGGAAGCTGCGCTTGATGAGCGGCTTCTCGATACCCCGGCACTCGACTTCGTAGACGCCCTTGGGATACTTCGCGTCGTCGCCGTAGGTCTCGGTGTTATGCTTGAACGGCGCCGAGAGGTCGCGGGTCTGCTCGAACATCAGGTCGAGGAACTCGCGGCGGCCGATCCTGCCGGCGGCGGGGTCGTAGCTCTTGAGCTGGTAGTGGACCGGAATGACGCGGACCTTGCCGCCGTGGGCCAGCATGTGGGCCTCCTTGACCTCGATCGAGTCGCGGAGCATTTTTTCGGGAATCGCGGCCGACGGGTCGACGTAGAGCGTAACGGCTACCGGGCAGTCGTATTGCGCATCGAAGCCGCAGATGCCGTCGATGTTGCGCAGGATGGCTCCGAAGTAGACCATGTCCATCTTATCGTGGAGTCCCTCGACGCCGAGGCGGACCACCGACAGCGAGTCGACGCCGGCTTTCGGCGTTGCGAACTTCATGGTCGTCGGCGAGAAGATCGCCTTGTCGATGCTCGTCTCGTCGATCGCCTTGGGATCGTAGCTGATCACCACGGCGTGGCGTTTGACGAACGTTTTCACGCCGTAGACGCCCGGCACTTTCTGCATCTTCGCGGAAAAGGCCTTCGAGCTGCCGAAGCACTTCACCGAGGTCAGCCCCTCGATTTCGTAGGTCTGCATGCCCTCGACCTGCTCGTATTCGCCCCACTTCTCGTCGATGGTCGGAAGCTCCCAGTGGCTGCCGAACCACAGCGCCGCGCCGAAGAGCGCGACGGCCAGGATGCCGGGCAGCCAGCGCAGCGAGCGTTTGCCGCCGACCTGCAGCGAATCTTCGGGGCAGGCCGAGACGCACGTTCCGCAGAGCGTGCAGTCGATGTGCTTCACCTTGTCGAGGTTCTTGATGTCGATCGAATAGGGACATTTGCGGCGGCAGACGTCGCACTTGGTGCACGTGGCCTCGTCGCGGACGATGTGCAGCAGCGGGAAGACTTTGCTCCGCAGGTAGATCATCTCCCAGAGGTAGCCCGCGAGGCAGGCGATGCCCAAAGCCCATACCCAGGCCGAAGCCACGCCCAGCAGCCCGAGCACCCACAGCAGGATGACGATGCACACGAAGGTGACGGTGAATTTGAAGATGTTGCTCAACGCGCCCAGCGGGCAGATGTATTTGCACCAGAACATTTTGACGAAAAAGCTGCCGAGGAAGAGCACCGCAACCGAGATGACGGTCATCCAGACGGTGATCTCGCCCTTGAAGCCCGTGGCGACGGCGTAATAGGGGTCGAAATTCTTGCAGAAAAGCTCGCTGCTCGACGCCGACATGTAGAATACGTAGAACAGCAGGGCGTATTTGACGGCGCGGAGCAGGCGGTCGGCGATGCTTCCCGGGCGTATTTCAACGCTGACCTTCAGCTTCTTGCCGCCCCTGCCCATCCATTCGCTGACGGTTCCCAGCGGGCAGAGGTAGCCGCAGAAGAGTTTGCTGAAAAGGATCACTCCCACGGCGAGCATGACGCCCACCATGATCTGCGTCATGGACATCGTGCAGGCCAGCGAGTTGTTGACCAGGTAGCTTCCCAGCGCCTGCAGTCCGCCGAACGGGCAGTAGGCCTCCACGTCCGCGGGTTTCTCCCCGAGCGTAAGCCCGTAGACCACGAATCCCACGATTGCCGCAAGCGTGCCCCATTGCAGCAAATTCTTTAACCAATTGCTTTTTCTTTTCATTGTTCGGGTTGTAAATGGTGTGTGTAACGCAAAGGTAGTTATTTTGAAGTGTAATTGATACGCGACGGTTGTTTTTTAGCGCCTCTTGCGCGACTTTTTCGTATATTTGCAGGACTACACTACGTAATTAAGCGAATCCACGATGAAAAAATCCGTTCTGATCCGTGCGGCCCTGCTCTGTCTGCTGGCCGTTCCGGCGGCGGGGCAAGTCCCCGCAGGCCCGCAAGAGAAGATGCCGCTCGACGGCGAGGTGCGGGTCGGGCGCCTCGACAACGGGATGACCTACTACATCCGGCATTACGACAATCCCCGGCAGCGGGCGGATTTCTTCATCGCCCACGACGTCGGCGCCCTGCAGGAGGAGGACGACCAGAACGGCCTGGCCCATTTCCTCGAACACATGGCCTTCAACGGAACGAAGCACTTCCCCGGGAAGGGTATTCTCAACTACCTGGCGGCCAACGGGGTGCGCTTCGGCTACAACGTCAACGCCTACACTTCGCGCGACCGCACGGTCTACAACGTTTCCAACGTGCCGCTGGTGCGCGAGGGGCTGGTGGACTCGCTGCTGCTGATCCTGCACGACTGGTCCTATTACATCGCCTGCGAACCCGGGGAGATCGAGTCGGAGCGGGGCGTGATCCGCGAGGAGTGGCGGCGCGGCAACGACGCCCGTTCGCGCATGGCCCGCAAGTCGGCCGAGGTCGAGTACGACGGGTCGAAATACGCCCGGCGCGACGTGATCGGCGACATGGAGATCGTCAACAGCTTCGGGCGGCAGACGCTTATCGACTTCTACCATAAGTGGTATCGTCCCGATCTGCAGGCGGTGATCGTCGTCGGCGACGTGGATGTGGACGCGATGGAGCGGAAGATCCGCGACGTGATGGCGTCGATCCCGAAGGCCGAGAATCCCGCGCAGAAGGAGGTCTACGACATTCCGCAGCGCGACAAGCCCCGCTACGGCCTGGTGACCGACCCCGAGACCAAGGCCGTGGCCGTGAAGCTGATCTTCTACCAGCCCTACCCGTCGGAGGAGGAGCGTGCGACGGTGGGCGCCGTGCGCGGCGAACTGGCGCGCAAGGTCTTCCTCGAAATGGCGCGCGTCCGGCTGGCCGAGGCGGAGAAATGCCCCGAAGCCCGCTACAAACGTGTGGTGGCTGTTCTCGGAAGCCTCGCCACATGCCGGAACACCTTCATGCTGACGGCCCTGCCCAAGGAGCACAATATGCGCGAAGCGTTGGCCGGGGTGCTGACCGATGTGGAGCAGATCCGCCGCTACGGTTTCAGCCGCGAGGAGTTCGAGACCGCACGTGCCAAGGTGGTGCGGAGCGAGAAAGCCGCGCTCGAAAAGTACCGGCTCGCCACGAACACCGACCTGGCCGGGCGTTATGTGGAGCATTTCACGCGCAACGTGCCCTACGTGACGCCCGATGACCGCGTGCGGATCGTCGGGGAGCAGCTCGACGCCCTGACCTATGAGGAGGTGAACGGCCTGCGTGCCGGCATGACCTCGCCGGAGGGGATGCTCGTACTCGTGTCGTCGTCCGAGGAGTACAGAGACAAGATTCCCGCGGAGGCGGAGGCTTTCGGCCTGATCGACTCGGTGAAGCACGCGGAGATCGCCCGTCCCGAGCGCCGCGGGAAGTCCGCCGGGCCGCTCTTCACGGAGAAGGTGACGCCCGGAAAGATCGTCAGGACCCGCAAGGCGCCCCTCGGGGCCGAAGAGTGGACGCTTTCGAACGGCGTGAAGGTCCTCTGGCGCACCGTTCCCGAGGTGATCGGCGTCCGCAAGGTCGCGGTGGCGGCGGTCTGCGAGGGCGGCTTTGCCCGCGACAGCGACGTGGAGGGCATGCACCTGCTTCAGAACTACGTCCGCACGATGGGCGTGAAGGACCTCGACCGCACCGGGATGCGCGACCTGCTTTCCGCCCACGACGCCAACCTGATGGTGACGCTGGGGCGGACTGAAAGCGTCTTTTCGGGAGCGTCCGGCGTAGCCGATTTCGAACTGCTGCTGCAACTGCTGCACCTCTATATCACCTGCCCCAATTTCTCGGAGCAGGCCTACGGCGACTATATTGACCTGGCCCGCACGTCGCTCGGGAAGGAGAAGTCGCCCAAAGCGCTTTTCGCCGAGCGCGCCGACAGCGCGAAATACGGCGGCCATCCGTGGCTGCGGCGGGCGACGCCCTCGACGCTCGACCGCTTCGACCGCGAGGCTGCCCGCAGGCTCTACGACAGACTTTTCGGCAACGCCGCCGACTTCGTCTTCTTCTTCGCGGGCGAGATGCCGGCCGCCGAGGCGCGTCCGCTCGTCGAGAAATACATCGGCTCGCTGCCCGCGGCCCCGAAGCGGAAATTCGCGAAGACGGATTTTCGGATCGTTCCCGGAACGACGGAATACGACGCGGTCGTCCCGGGCGCCGTGACGCCCAAATCGTCGATCGAACGCATCTACCACGGGCGGTTCGACTATACCCCGGAGAATTACGCCGTGCTGCGTTACGTCACCTACATCCTCGGCGCGCGCTACCTGACGACGGTGCGCGAGGAGAAGGGCGGAACCTATTACGTCGGCGTGCACGACGAGGTCAGCGCACGCCCCCGCGGCTACTGCCAGCTGGTGGTGAGCTTCGACACCGACCCCAAGCTGCGCGAAATGCTGTTGGGCGAGGTGCAGAAGGGTATCGAGCGGCTGGCCGCCGAGGCTCCTTCGGAGCAGGAGGTGAACGAGGCGATGCTCTACTTTAAGAAAGTCAACGCCGAGCGTAAGTCGAAGAACCTGAAATCCACCTCCTACTGGCTCGACAAGATGCGTGCGGAGTATTTCGACGGCGTAGACCTGGACAAGGACAACGAGGCGCTGTTCACGTCCGTGACACCCGACGCGGTGCGCCGCCTGGCGCGTGAAATCCTCGCCCAGGGCAACCGCTATACGGCGGTCTTCACGCAGGAGTGACGCGGGGCAACCCGCTTCCCGAAACGAAACCCGGGCGGCCTCGATGGGCCGCCCGGGTTTTTCGTGCGTGTGGCTGCGCGTTATTTGCGCGTGATCTTCAGGGCGAAGCCTCCTCCGGGAGCCATCTTCACCGTCAGTTTCCGGTCGGCGGGGATTTCGACCGACTCGCGTTTGTAGTCGCGGGCCGCCTTGTCGGCGTTGACGCCGTCGCGGAACAGTTCGGCGGTGTAGGCACCTTCGCCCAGGAAGCCGAGGTCGACGGTCAGCGAGCGGGCATTCCAGTCGGTCATGCCGCCGACGTACCACGTGTCGCCCTTGCGGCGTGCGATGGAGACGTACTCTCCGACGCGGCCGTCGAGACCCACGGTCTCATCCCACGTCGTCGGAACGGAGGCGATGAACTCCGTGCATTCCGGCTCGCGCATGTAGTTCGACGGCGAGTCGCACAGCATGTTGAACGGCGATTCGAAAATCACGTATTCGGCCAGCTGGCGGCAGCGCGTGCCCTGGCTCATGGCCTCGGAGCCTACGGCGCGGAAGTTCCGGCGCGTGGCGTTGCGCATGGCGCCCTGCGTGTAGTCCATCGGTCCGGCGAGCATGCGGACGAAGGGAATCGTCACGTCGTAGGTCACCATGTCGGTCTTTTCGCTGGTCCACTTCATCTGCTCCAGTCCGAAGACACCCTCGAAGTTGAGCACGTTGGGATAGGTGCGCTGGATTCCCGCGGGCTTGTGGTAGCCGTGCATGTCGAGGAACAGGCGGTATTTGGCCGCCGTTTCCGCGAGGCGGTAGGTGAAGTCGGCGATCTTCTGGTCGTCGCGGTCGAGGAAATCGACCTTGAAGCCCTTGATACCCATCTCCGAATAGTGTTTGCAGACGTGTTCCAGGTCGCGTTCCGTAGCGTAGAATCCGGCCCAGAGGACGATGCCCACGCCGCGTTCCTTACCGTAGGCGACCAGTTCGGGCAGGTCGATCTCGGGAACGACCTGGAAAAGGTCGGCTTTCTTGTTCACGGCCCAGCCTTCGTCGAGGATGACGTATTCGATGCCGTGGTCGGCGGCGAAGTCGATGTAGTATTTATAGGTTTCGTTGTTGATCCCCGACTTGAAGTCCACGCCGTAGAGGTTCCAGGTGTTCCACCAGTCCCAGGCCACCTTGCCGGGTTTGATCCACGAGACGTCCTCCACGCGCGAGGGCGCGGCGAGGCGGTATACCAGGTCGTTGTCGGCCAGCTGGATGTCGCGTCCGGCGATGGCGAAGACGCGCCACGGGAAGGTGCGGGTCCCCGGGGTGCGGGCGATGAAGTCCTCGCGCTCGGTCACCAGCAGCTGCAGTTCGTTGTGCCCGCCCTGCACCTCCTTGGCCGGATAGGGCGCGAAGTTGCCCCGCAGGGCCTTGCCGCCCGTGGGATTGTAGAGGTACATGCCCGGGTAGTCCTCCAGGTCGGCCTCGGTGATGACGATTTTCGCCGTTCCGGCGTCTGCCAGGATGGGCAGGAAGGCCAGATGGTCGTCGGCGACCTTCGAGACGGGCTGGGTGGAGTAGGTGTTTTCGAAGCTGTTGAAGTAGTAGCGGGCCAGTCCCGGCTCCTTCTTTCCGTCCCGCGCGTAGGGAACCAGTGTCGTGAAGTCCTCCGGGAAACGGATGTCCACCAGTTCGTCGGCGACGGTGATTTCGCCCTTCATCGAGGTGCGGAACCGGTAGGCCACGCCGTCGTCATAGGCGCGGAAGTCGATTCCGTAATCCCCTTTGAACGTGAGCGTCAGGGCGTTGTAACGGTCCTCGACGATGCTGCGTTTGTAAAAGGGCGCCTCAATGGTCTCGTCGACGCTTTTCGCCGACGCCTTGCGCACCGTGGCCTTCTGTCCGAGCACGCGCCCGTCGGCGAGTGTGAGCGAAAGGGGCGAGGGGGCGATCAGCTCTTTGCCGTCGCGCGAAATGGAGTAGGTGACGGCGTCGGCGCCGACATCCACGCGTACGGCGATTTTCCCGTCGGGGGATTTCAGATCGTAAGTTTTGGCTGCGGAAATTCCGGTCCCGGCACTGAACAGCAGAAGTGTCAGAAGTAGTTTTTTCATAATGGATTATTGGGTTTGGGTACGAATTTAGTGAAAAAACCGCGAATAACAGGCGCTTCGGGCGGAAAATCGGCTACTTTCCCTGCAATGCGTCCATCACGGCGTTGCGCTGGCGGCGGAAAAGACGCAGGTTGTAGGTGAACTGGAACGAGAGGTAGCGGCCGATGGCCAGGTTCGTCACGTTGCGCAGCGTCGTTCCCGACACCGTGCGGCGGAAGGTCGTGCCGTTCTGGTCGAGGATGTCGTTCACCCCGACGCTCGCTTCGCCCAGGCCGTTGCGGAAGAGTTTGACGCCGAGCATCGCGTTGCAGATCAGCCGCTCTTCGAGGAACGTGTCCGTGATCCCCCGGTAATAGTTGTAGTCGGCGTTGGCGCGCAGGACGAGGCGTTTCCAGAGGACGAACGTCGTCTCGGCCTTCGCCGTCTGGCTGAAATAGGTGTTGTCGAGCGTGCGCACCTCGGAGGAACTCCGGCTGACGTTGTAGCGGCCCGTATAGCTCAGGCGGAAGTCCACCGCTTCCGAGATGTTGCTTCCGAGCGTAAGACCGGCGTTGTAGACGTTGTTGTTCAGGAAGTTGCGCTCGCCGTTGATGATGCTCGGGATGCGCCCCGTCGAGACACCCGCCCGGAAATTGAGGCTCGAGCGCAGCCACCGGACCGGCATGCCGTAGTTGACGCTGGCGCGCAGGCTCCAAAGCCCCGCGAGGTTGACCGGCTTGGTGTACTGGTTGCCTTCGCCCAATTTGGTCCCTTCGTCGTCGATCACGAAATCCGGCGAGTCGATCACCAGCGAGTCGGTGATGGTGTTGGGGCTGACCGTCGCTTCCGCCGAGACGGTGAAGGTGCGTCCCTTGGCGGGATTGGAGCGGATGTACTGGCCCGAAAGACGGTGGGTGTAGACCGGGTCGAGACCGGGGTTTCCGGCGAAGACGTTTTGGCGGTTGGTGGTGTTGACGATGTCCTGCAGGTCGGTGGCGCGGGGATTCGACGTGCGCCCCGAGGCGTTGAACTTCAGGGTGTTGTTGCGGTTGACGTTGATGTTGGCCACCACGCTGTACGTCAGATTGTCGAACGACGCCTCGGTCTTCCGCGCATAGGGGAAGGCGTAGTCGCTGCTGAAGGCGGCATGCTGGTAGTGGAGCGTTCCGGCGATCTTCGTCTTTTTGAAATAGTACTGGTACGTACTGCCGATGCGGTGGGTCAGGTAGGCGTAGTCGTATTCGGTGGACTGCTTGGGGTTGCGCTCGTCCGGGAAAACATTCTCCTTGGTGAGTACGAACGTATTGCGTTCGACGCTGTTGTCGGTGTAGTTGATGCGGTATTCGAAGCTCAAGCGCGAGCGTTTCGAGAGCTGCCGGGTGTAGCTCACGTTGCCGTTCACGTCGTAGCCCGGCTGGTCGCGGTCGGTGCGCGTGATGTTGCGCGAAGAGTAGTCCGACGTGTCGCACTCGATGTTGTCCGGATCGCGGAAGGTGTACTGCCGCGGGCGGCTCAGCTGCTCGTAGCTGCGGTAGGTTCCCCCGGCCCCTACGGTCAGGTTGTGCGACGTGGCGCCCGGCAGGCGGTATCGGTAGAGCAGGTAGTTCGAGACGTTGTAGCCGTAGCTGTTGTTGTGGCCGAAGTTGCGGCGGCGGTAGACGAAGCGGATGTCGTCGTCGGAAAATTTGTTGTCCGTGCGGCTCCGCAGTTCGTTGCGGTAGTTGTTGTCCTGCAGGCTGAACGAGGTGCGCATCATCACCGAGTGGCGGTCGGAGAACCTGTAGTCGATGCGCGAGTTGAAGCGGTGGTTGAAGTTGAGCGTCTTCGAACGGTTCTCGTCGTTGTAGAGCACCAGTTTGTCCGTCGAGGTGAAGGTCTGCCGGTCGCTGTGGCTGGTGTTGCGGTTGTCGGTGCGGTTGAAGAAGTAGCTGGCCGTGACCTTGCCCTTCGCGCCCCAGTCGTCGCTGTAATTGACGCCGACGGCCTGCACCGTCGAAATGCCCTCCAGGGGGCGGACCATGAAGTTGTTGTTCGAACTCTTCCGGCCCGACTGGTCCGTCGTGCCGAGGATGTCCTCGAACGAGAAGTTCTGGCGGCTGATGTTGTTCACCAGACCCACCACCGAGATGCGGCGGTCGTTGTCGAAAATGTTGACGTTGCCGCCTCCGATGTACTTGTCCGCAATGCCGTAGGCGCCGTAGAGGCGGCCGAAGGCGCCCCGCCGCTTGTCGGGGAGCGTCACGATGTTGAGCGACGTGTGCCCCTCGCCGGTGTCGACGCCCGTGAACTCCGACTGATCGCTCTGCGAGTTGTAGATGTCGATGCTCTCGATCATGTCGGCCGGGATGTTGCGGATGGCCGACATCACGTCGTTGCCGAAGAACTCGCGCCCGTCGACGTAGACCCGCTGCACGGTGCGCCCCTGGGCTTCGATGCTCCCGTCGGCAACCTCCAGTCCGGGCATCTTCGAGATCAGCGACTCGGCATCGGAGCCGAACGAGACCTTGTAGGCCGAGGCGCGGTAGGAGAGCGTGTCGCCGCGCACCGACGAACGGAGCGCCGGGGCTTCGACGGTCACCTGGTCGATGGTTTCGGCGCGGGGCGCGAGCCACAGCGAGTCGAGCCGGACGGCCGCCGCGCCGACCCGCAGATCGCGGCGCAGCGAGTCGTAACCGAGCGAGGTGACGGTGAGCCGGTAGTCGCCGCGCGGTACGCGGGGAAACGTGCCGCGCCCTTCGATGTCCGAGGTGGTGTAAAGGGGCGCCGCCGCGGTGTCGGTGCGGTTGCGCAGTTCGGCCACGGCGCCCACGACGGCCTCGCGCGTCGTCCGGTCGGCGACGCGGAAACGCACCTCTGCGCTTTGTGCCGCGGCGGCCGCGGCGCAGAGCAGGAATTGCAGGAGCAGCAGCGTTTTTCTCGGGTTCATCGGATTAAGGGGAATTCAGCCGTTAAAGATAGTGGTTTTGATCCTTCGGTCCCTCTTTTTTCCGGATATTTGTGGCATATTGGGACACCGTTCGACAAATTTTGACCATAAAATGTTCCCGATTGCCCTGCCGTTTCCGTATATTTGTCAAAATAATTGCGGACTCGGTCCGTTTCATTCGTAAATCTGGGAACGTTACATGAAGAACAAGGATATTTTCACTTTCCGCGATGCGGAGAAGCAGGCTGGTCCCGTCGCCTTTTCGACGATGCTCAAGCCGGCCGGTTCGGCCTGCAACCTCGACTGCCACTACTGCTACTACCTGGACAAGGCCGTGCAGTACGGCGGCAGGCAGGCCGTGATGAGCGACGAACTGCTCGAACTTTACGTCAAGCAGTACATCGAGGCCAACGAAGTCCCGACGGTGCAGTTCTGCTGGCACGGCGGCGAACCGCTGCTGCTGGGGGTGGATTTCTACCGGAAGGCGATGGCCCTTCAGGAAAAGTACGCCGGCGGAAAGAAGATCGAGAACATCCTCCAGACCAACGGCACGCTGGTCGACGAGGCGTGGTGCGACCTGTTCGCCGGGAACAATTTCCTGGTGGGGATTTCGCTCGACGGACCGCAGGACATCCACGACGCATTCCGCCTGACGAAGGGCGGCAAGCCCACCTTCGAGCGGGTGATGCGGACGATCGAAATGTTCCAGCGTAGCGGCGTGGAGTACAACACGCTGAGCGTGGTGAACAAACTGTGCGAGGGGCGCGGCGGGGAGATTTACCGTTTCTTCCGCGACACGGTGCACAGCAAGTACATGCAGTTCCTGCCTGCCGTGGAGCATGTCGTCGACAAGCCCGGGTTCCACCGGCCGCTGATCGTCTCGCCCGACCGCGAAGGCGCGCGGCTGGCCGAATGGTCGGTGACGGCCAAGGGCTACGGGGAATTTCTGTGCGACGTGTTCGACGTGTGGGTGGTGAGCGACGTGGGGCGTACGTTCGTGCAGATGTTCGACGCGACGCTGGCCCAGTGGTGCGGCGTGCCTCCGGGCGTCTGCTCGATGGGCGAGACGTGCGGCGACGCGCTGGTGGTCGAGCACAACGGCGACGTCTACTCGTGCGACCATTTCGTCTATCCCGAACACAAGCTGGGCAACATCGCCGAGAAGTCGCTGAAGGAGATTTACCGCACGAAGAAGCGCCGCGATTTCGGACTGGCCAAGCGCAACGCCCTGCCGGGCGAATGCCTCCGCTGCAAATACTATTTCGCCTGCCGGGGCGAATGCCCGAAGCACCGTTTCGAGACCGGCTCCGACGGCTGCCGCAAGAACTCGCTCTGCGAGGGGTTGCAGCATTGGTTCCGCCATTCGGAACCCTACATGGAGTACATGCGCGACATGCTGGCGCGCGAGCAGTCCCCGGCGTGGGTCATGCAGTTCGCCCGCAAGCGCATGGGGCTGATGTAGGGCCTTACCCGGTTTTTCCCCGTTTTTTGCGTTTCAGGAGCACCCACACGAGCGGCACGGCCGATGCCAGGGTGAGCCATACCACGACCGAAAGCGCGTCGGTGACCCCTTCGACATAGGTTTGGGCCGCCGGGAGCGTTTCGTGCGCCGTGTGGTAGGCCGTGCGGGCCGCGAGGACGGCCGTGAGGATGGCGATGCCGAAACTGCCCGCGAGCTGCTTGATGCTGTTCGAGATGCCGGCCGCTGCGGCCATGTCCTCCTGGGTGAGGTTTTTGAGCGAAAAGAGGTTCAGGGGCGCGAACGTGAGTCCCATGCCCAGGCCGCGCAGGTAGAGCACGAACAGGATATGGCGGTGGGTGGTGTGGAGCGTGAAGCGGCTGGCCAGCCAGAAGCTCAGCGACATGACCAGGATGCCCGCGACGACCAGCAGGAGGGGTTTCACATAGCGGGTCATGTAACCCGAGACGGCCGAAAGCACCCCCTGGATAAGTCCCACGGGCAGGAAGACGCTCCCGGCCATCAGGGCCGTGTAGCCCAGCCCGCGCTGCATGTAGAGCGGCAGGAGGTAGGTTCCGCCGAGCATCCCGACCGCAAAGAGCGTCAGTACGCCCATCGAAACGCCGAAATTCCGTTCGCCCAGCAGCCGGATCTGAAGCAGCGGCGCGGGGTTGCGCAGTTCCGTGACGATGAAGAACGCGAACGCCGCGGCGGCCACGGCGAAGCAGGCGATCACCGTCGGCGAGGCCCAGCCTTCGTGGTTGGCGGGCGAGTTTCCGCGGGCAAGGGCGTAGATCGTCAGGGGCATGAACAGCACGATGGCCACGAACCCCTTCCAGTCGAAGGGGCGGCGCACGCCGCCCCGCCACTCTTTCTGGATGAACGCCGAGAGCAGGATGGCCGCGAGGCCCACCGGGACGTTGACGTCGAAAATCCGGTGCCAGCTGTAATCGTCGACCAGATAGCCGCCCAGCAGCGGCCCGAACGAGATCGAGGCCGCCGCGGCCATCGACCAGAGACCCAGTGCCAGACCGCGTTCCCCGGGCTTGAATTCGCGGGTGACGATGGCCAGGCCCAGTGCCTGGATGATGCCGCTGCCGAGACCCTGCAAGGCCCGTGAGGCGATCAGGAACGTGTCGCTGGGGGCTTTTCCGCAGAGCCACGAACCCAGGGTGAACAGCGCCATTCCAAGGATGTAGACGCGTTTGTTGCCGAAGCGGTCGGCGAACCACCCGGCCGAAGGGAGCATGACGGTCATGGTGATCATATAGGCCGTGATGACCCATTCGGCCGAGGAGATGCCGATGCGGAAGGCCGACATGATGGCCGGAAGCCCGACGTTGACCACCGTGACGTCGAGCACGGCCATGAAGGTCCCGAGCATGATCATGCCCAGAATCCACCATTTGTAGCCGCTGCCTTGCCGGATATGTTCGCGGAGTGTCGTCATTCGGGGTGGCGGGCTCAAAAAAAGTGCCAGTGTCGGATGCCGCCGGCAGGGACTTCTGCGGCGGGGCACGGTTGAAAACAGAGGAGGCGCCGCATTGCTGCGGCACCTCCGTACGTGCAGGTCCTGTAAGCCGGGTTCTGTCCCCGGGGCGAACCCCGGGTCCCTGTCATTTATCTAGGGCGGCAGTCTCCTGCCGTCTCGAGCAACCTACCCCCCGGCATCGGGCGAGCAACCCTTGATTGCCGGTATACACGGTCTTGCAACCCACGGGACGTACTGCCGGGCGACATTGCTGCCCCCGCGGTGGGCTCTTACCCCGCCTTTTCACCCTTACCCGCCGGAGCCATCAGGAAAATCCGCGATTCGGGAGAATCTCCGGAACTTTCACCGACTCCTGCGGGCGGTCGTTTTCTGTTACGCTACCACAACCTCACGGCTGTCAGGTCGTTAGCCTGCGTGGCGCTCTGCGTTGCCCGGACTTTCCTCTCCCGGCCTGCGGCCGGCAGCGACAGAGCGGACCTGCCGTGACAAAGATACGGAATAAATTGGTAAAACCGGCCGGGAAGGGATGGAAACTTCAAATCCCCTCCAAGGAGGGAACCTGGGGGAGGGGCGGATTTGCATGCACGGCCCTTGGCTGTGAATACGGGACCTGCGATTTGCAGGACGGGATGAATGCGTATCGGAGGGTTGTCAAAGTATTTTCTTTACCCACCGGAACCCTTTGTAGGGCGGGTAGCGGAACGGCAGGTCGAACCGCGCCGGGGACTCGACCACGCCGCGGCGGTGGGAGAAGGCGTCGAAACTGTCACGGCCGTGGTAGCGGCCCATGCCCGAGTTGCCCACGCCGCCGAACGGCAGGCGGTCGTTGGCGATCTGCATGATCACGTCATTGAGACACGCGCCGCCCGAAGAGGTGCGCAGCAGGACCTCGCGGCCCGCCTTTTCGGGTCCGAAGTAGTAGAGCGCCAACGGTTTTTCGCGGTCGTTGACCAGCGCCACGGCTTCGCCGATGTCGTCGAAGGGGAGCATCGGCAGGACCGGACCGAAGATCTCCTCCTGCATCACGGGCGACGCGGGGTCAACCTCCGCGAGCAGTGTCGGTTCGATGTAGCGGTCGGCGGCGTCCGTGCGGCCGCCGACAAGGATTTTCCCCTGCGCGAGATAACTCGTTACGCGCTCGAAAGCCCGGTCGTTGACCAGCCGTACGTAACAGGGGCTTTGCTGCGCGTCGTCGCCGTGAAGCCGATGCAGGGCGCGGGCGAAGGCTTCCGTGAATCGGTCTTGCAGCGATCGGTGTATCAGCAGATAGTCGGGTGCGATGCAGGTCTGCCCGGCGTTGAGGGTCTTGCCCCAGGCGATGCGGCGCGCCGCGACCTCGATGTCGGCTCCGCGATCCACGATGCAGGGGCTTTTGCCGCCCAGTTCCAGCACGACGGGCGTGAGGTTTTTCGCCGCGGCGGCCATCACGATCCGTCCCAGCGCGGGGCTTCCCGTGAAGAAGATCGCGTCCCAGCGCATGCCGAACAATAGGGTGTTGACCTCTCGGTCGCCCTGCACGACGGCGACGTACTGTTCGTCGAAAATCTCCGAGATCAGCCCCTCGATCGTCTTCGCGACGTGGGGCGTATAGGGCGAAGGTTTCAGTAGCGCGGTGCAGCCCGCCGAGATGGCCCCGACCAGCGGGTTGAGCAGCAGCTGCACGGGGTAGTTCCACGGTGCGACGATGAGCGCCTGCCCGAGCGGTTCGGAGACGATCCGGCTTTTCGACGGCAGGAGCTTGAGCGGCGTGGGGCGCGGTTCGGGGCGCATCCATTTGCCGAGGTGGCCGAGGTGGCTGCGGATCTCGCCCCGGACGATGCTGATTTCGGTGAGGAAGGCCTCCTCGGGGGATTTGTGCAGGTCCGTCCACAGGGCGTCGCAGAGGCGTTTCTCCCAGTTGGCGAGGGCCGCGTCCAGGCGCCGGAGCATCGTGCGGCGAAACGCTTCGGGAAGCGTCGCTCCCGAGCGGAAGTAGGTTTTCTGGGCCGCCGCGAGGGCCGAAATGCGTGCGGCAGGGGTGTTTTCGAGGGACATAGGCCGTTAATCTGGGGTTGTGACGGAACCTTGCAAAGCCGCTGCCACACTCCGCGGCGCGGCTATTTCTCGCGGAAGATGTTCAGGTGCGCCAGCAGCGGGTTGCGGCGGTCGAGTACGACGAATTCCAACAGCAGCAGGACCAGCGCCGCGATGAGCAGGTATTGGTACTGCTCGTTGAACTCCTCGAAGCGGACCGTCGAAAGTTCGGTCTGCTCCATCTCGTTGATCGCCTTGACGATCTCGTCGAGACCGATCGACTGCTTCGACGAGCGGACGTAGGCGCCGCCCGTGATGTCGGCGATTCGGGCCAGCATCTCTTCGTTGAGCTTTGAGACGACCATTTCGCCCGCCTCGTCCTTGATGAATTCGCCGCCGATCTGAATCGGGGCGCCTTCGGGCGTGCCGATGCCGATGGTGAAGATCTTCACGCCCATCTGTGCGGCGCGTTCGGCGACGGCGATGGCGTCGTCGTCGTGGTTCTCGCCGTCGGTGATGAGGATGATGACGCGGCCGTGGCTCTGCTCCGCGTCGCCCGAGAAGGCCAGCAGGGCCTGTTCCAGCGCCTTGCCGATGGCCGTGCCCTGCACCGATACCAGCGACGGGTCGATCCGCCGTGCGAAGGCCCGGGCCATGCGGTAATCCGAGGTGATCGGCAGCTGGACCTTGGGTTCGCCCGCGAAGACGACCAGTCCCACGCGGTCCTGCTGCAACCCCTCGAAGAGTTTGCCGATGGCGTATTTGGTCCGTTCGAGACGGTTGGGTTCGAAATCTTCGGCCAGCATCGAGTTCGAAACGTCGACCGTGAGCATCATTTCGATACCTTGGGCTTTCTCCTCGCGGAGTTTCGATCCGAACTGCGGGCGTGCCGCGGCCAGTATGACCAGCGTCACGGCGGCACAGAAAAGGATGAACCGGAAAGCCGTGCGCCCGGTCGAGACTTCGGGCATCAGCTCCTCCAGAATGCCCGGGCGGCCGAAGCGAGCGAGCCGTCTGCGGCGGTTGCGGGCTGCCAGCCAGTAGAGCGCGACGAGTGCCGGGACGAGGAGCAGCAGCCAGAGATATTGCGGATTTGCGAATCTGAACATAACTAATGCAGCCCCGGCGGATTGTATCCTGTTTTTGCCCATATTCAACCCGCCGGGTCTGCATTAGGGCACTTGCAGTGCCCCGTTGAATATCGACATTTCCTCCTAAATCCTCCCTTTGGCAAAGGGAGGACTTTGCCGGGGAGCGGAATCGCCGTTCCGTCAGGGTATTCGTTTCAGTACGAGGTTCGAAAGCAGGAACTCCGCCATCAGCAGTCCCAGCGCGGCCAGCACCCACGTGAGGAACAGTTCGTGGTAGGAGATGTGCTCCGTCACCTCGATCTTGCTCTTTTCGAGCTGGTTGATCTCGTTGTAGACGGCCTTCAGCTTGTCCTTGTCCGTGGCCCGGAAATACTTTCCTCCGGTCATGTCGGAGATCGCTTTCAACACCTTTTCGTCGATTTCGACCTTCTGGTTGACGAACGTCAGGTTGCCGAACATGTCGATGGCCGGATAGGGGGCCATGCCCTCCGATCCCACGCCGATCGTGTAGACGCGGATGCCCTGTGCCTTGGCGATTTCGGCGGCGGTCATCGGCGCGATTTGGCCCTGGTTGTTCACACCGTCGGTCAGCAGGATGATGACCTTCGATTTGGCATCGCTCTCGCGCAGGCGGTTGATCGCCGTGGCGAGTCCGTTGCCGATGGCCGTGCCGTCCTCGATCAGCCCGCTGCGGATACGGGCCAAAAGGGTTTGCAGCGTGCTCTGGTCGGTGGTCAGCGGGCTTTGCGTGAAGGCTTCGCCGGCGAAGGCCACCAGTCCGATGCGGTCGCCGTATCGGTCGGCGATGAACGATCCGGCCACCTCCTTGGCGGCCGTGATGCGGTCGGGCTTGAAGTCGCGGGCCAGCATCGAACCGGAGACGTCGATGGCCAGCATGATGTCGATACCCTCGGCGTTGGTGCGGACGTTCTGCTCGACGTCCTGCGGGCGCGCCAGCGCCACGACGAGCAGCGCGAAGGCCGCCGCGCGCAGCGCAAAGGGCAGGTGACGCAGGTAGTAGCGCACGGTCCGGGGTGCGCGCACGACGCCGGCGACGCTCGAAATCTGGATCGCGGCCCCGCCCTGCAGCGTGCGCCAGACGTAGTAGCCGATCATCGGCATGAGCAGCGTCAGCAGCCAGAGATAATATGGTGAAGCAAAATGCATAGTCGTTTACGTTTTACCAGTTTTTCTTTCCGCGGACCACCACGCCCTGTTTCTCCTTGAGTTTCTCCTGGGTCTTGTCCTCCTGGGCCTGGATGGCGTCGAGCATCTGCTGCTGTTCCTGCGGAGAGATGCCCGAAGGCGTCGGCTGGCCCTGCTGGTCGCCTTTGTCCCCCTTGTCGCCCTTGCCGTCCTGCGGGTCCTGTTTCTGATCGCCCTGCTGATCCTTGGGATCGCCTTTCTGGTCTTTCTGGTCACCCTTCTGATCGGGGTTTTGCTGACCCTGGCCGTTCTGGTTCTGATCTTTGTTCTGGTCTTTGTCCTGGTCCTTCTGGTCGTTGCCGTCACCGCCGCCACCGTTCTTGTTCTGGTCGAGCAGCCGCTTGGTGTAGGCGTAGTTGTACTTGGCCTCCATGTCTGAGGGGTTCAGGCGCAGCGACTGCTTGTAGCTTTCGAGCGCCTCCTGGTATTTCTGCTGCTTGAACTGGGCGTTGCCGAGGTTGTAGAACGCTTCGGCCCGCTCCGTGTCCGCGCGCAGCGAGTCCGCCGCGGCCTGCTGCATGGTCTGCTCGGCACGGTCGAACCGTTCGGCCTTGTAGAGGGCGTTGCCGAGGTTGTAGATCGCCTCGAACTGCCCCGGAGCCGCTTGCAGGGCCTGCTCGTAGCGGCCGATCGACTGCTCGTAGTTGCCTTTGTTGTACTGCCGGTTGCCTTTGCGCACCAGCGAGCGTTCGGGCAGCTGCTGGGCCTGCGCCCCGGCGGCGGTAAAAAGGAACAGGATGATATAGAGTAACTTGTACATCGTTGTCGCGTTTAGTTTTACTTCGGGGACTCTTCCTCGGCGGGAGTCTCCTCCTCGGCGGGTTTCGTCTCCTCGACGAAATAGTACGCCTTGAGGTAGTCGGCCTCGTTCTGCTCGGCTTCGGGCGTCGCCTTGGCGAACTTCACCAGATCGGCGTCGCGCAGGATCGCCGTCAGGTCCATTCGCGCCTTGTCGGGCAGCTCCTCCGGGCGCATCGTCTCGATGATCTCGTCGGAGGTCATCTCCATCGCGCCGAAGCCCCAGCGGGCGGCGATGTAGGTGCGCAGGATGTCCGTCAGCCCCGAATAGTACTGCTTATGCCTGTTGTTCTGCCACAGTTTCTGGTTGTGGAGCGCTTCGAGGGCCTGGATGGCCGCCACGTGCGGCGGCAGCGGCGGGGCGGGTTTGAACAGGTCGCCGAAGCCCTTGCCGCGGCTGGCCAGGTAACGCTTGAGCGCATAGCCCGCCACGAGCAGCGCCAGGAGGAAGACGATGCCCCACTTGACGTAGCCGCTCACCTCGCGGAAGCGGAACGGCAGGTTCTTCTGGGCTTTCAGGTCGTAGATCGACTGCGACGTGGAGTCGATCTGGAACGTCGCGACCTCCAGATAGACCGAATCGGTGCTGCGGAGCGTGTCGAGGATGTTCTTGTCGGCGTAGAGCACCTGCGCCGCGCCGAGGTTGTATTTGCCTTCGTCGAAGGCGGCCAGCCGGTAACGCTTGCGCAGTTTCAGCCGCCGGCCGTCGCGTTCGAGCGTGTCGACCGGGCAGTTTTCGACCAGTTCGATCTTGCCGTCGCGGGGGTCGAACACGGGGAACTCCACGACCTGCACCAGGTCCTTCTCCACGTCGATGACGTAATCGAAGCGGTCGCCGATCATGATGCTGTCGGGTTCGACGCGCGCCGTGACCGTGGGCGTCTCCTGCGCCCGGGCCGCGAGTCCCGTGAAAAGAAGCGCTATTGCAAAGAGTCGTTTCATCGCTGTTTGAACAGTTTTATCAATTCGGCCACGTAGTCGCCGTCGGTCGAGATCATCGCCGTGTCGATGCGGTTGTGCTTGAGCGTCGTGTCTATTTCGCCGCTGCGCTGCCGCCACGAGGCGGCGTAGTGGTCGCGCACGGCCCGCGACGAGGTGTCGACCCAGACCTTGCGGCCGCTTTCGGCGTCCTTCAGCTCGACGATACCCACGTCGGGAAGCTCCGTCTCGCGGGGATCGTAGACGCGGATGCCCACCAGGTCGTGCTTGCTCCCGGCGATCTTCAGCGCGTCGTCCAGCGCCGACTTGTCGCCGGTCGAGTCCATGAAGTCCGAGAGGATGAAGGTCGTGCAGCGCTTCTTGTTGACGTTCGTGAGGAAACGCACCGGCTCCGAGAGTTTCGTGCCCGCGGATTCGGGGCGGAAGCCGATCAGTTCGCGGATGATCATCAGAATATGGCTGCGGCCCTTCTTCGGGGGGATGAACTTCTCGACCCGGTCCGAAAAGAAGATGCAGCCCACCTTGTCGTTGTTCTGCGCGGCGGAGAAGGCCAGCACGGCGGCGATCTCGGTGATGATGTTCTTTTTCAGACGGTCGGTCGAACCGAACATGCGCGAGGCCGACACGTCGACCAGCAGCATCATCGTCAGTTCGCGTTCCTCCTCGTAGACCTTGATGTGGGGTTTGCGCGAGCGGGCCGTGACGTTCCAGTCGATGTCCCGCACGTCGTCGCCCGCACGGTACTCCCGCACTTCGGAAAACGACATACCCCGCCCGCGGAAAGCCGTATGGTACTTTCCGGCGAAGATCTCGTTCGAAAGACCGCGGGTCTTGATCTCGATCTTACGGACGCGTCTGAGAATATCGTTCTCGGTCTCCTGCATCGTTAGGGTACGATTACGTTGTTGAGAATGTCGGTGATGATCTCCTCCGAGGTGATGTTCTCGGCCTCGGCCTCGTACGTCAGGCCGATGCGGTGGCGCAGCACGTCGTGGCAGACGGCGCGCACGTCCTCGGGGATGACATAGCCGCGGCGGCGGATGAAGGCGTAGGCGCGGGCGGCCTTGGCCAGCGAGATCGACGCACGGGGCGAACCGCCGTAGGCGATCAGGTTCTGCAACTTCTGGAGGTTGTACTCCGCGGGTTCGCGCGTGGCGAAGATGATGTCGATGATGTATTTCTCGATCTTTTCGTCCATGTAGACGTCCTCGACCACCTTGCGGGCCTTGACGATGTCCTCGGGGGCGATGACCTTGTTGACCTCGGGCATGCCGGCGCCCGAGAGGTTCATGCGCACGATGTCGCGCTCCTCCTGCTTCTTGGGGTAGGAGATTTTGGCCTTGAGCATGAAACGGTCGACCTGCGCCTCGGGCAGCGGGTAGGTTCCCTCCTGCTCCAGGGGGTTCTGCGTGGCCAGCACCAGGAAGGGCTGCGGCAGGGGGTAGGTGTTGTCGCCGATGGTCACCTGACGCTCCTGCATGGCTTCGAGCAGCGCCGACTGCACCTTGGCCGGGGAGCGGTTGATTTCATCCGCCAGTACGAAATTGGCGAAGATCGGACCCTTGCGGACGACGAAATCCTCGTTCTTCTGCGAGTAGATCAGCGTGCCGATCAGGTCGGCGGGCAGCAGGTCGGGGGTGAACTGGATGCGCGAGAAACAGGCGTCGACGGCCTTGGCGAGCGTGGTGATGGCCAGCGTCTTGGCCAGTCCCGGAACGCCTTCCAGAAGGATGTGGCCGTTGGACAGCAGGCCGATCAGCAGGGTGTCCACCAGGTGGCTCTGGCCCACGATGACCTTTCCCATTTCGTTGCGGAGCGTATCGACGAAAACGGATTCGCGTTCGATGCGCTCGTTGAGTTCTTTGATGTTGATGACTTCGCTCATTGTATTTGTCGTGTTATTCTGTTTGTTTTTTCAATTTTGTTTTTCCAACGTTTTTTCATCGAAATTATTGCAAATTTAATAAAATAAAACGGGTAAAACAGTCCGGTTTCATCGGCTTTTTTCTATCTTGTTATTTGTTGACCCTTAATCCCGATTTTCTATGAGAAAATTCTATCTTTTACTGTGCGGCGGTGTCGCATTCAGTTTCATTGCCTGTGAAGTGGATTCGGTTGCAGACGGAAGTCGCGAGGCCGTTTCGGAGTCGCACGCCGTTTCCGAAACTCGGGCGTTGGAGAATCTTGCCAGTGCGTTGGCGGTTATCGACGGTTCCGGAACCCGTGCTTCGGGTAAGCAGCGAACGGTGCAGCGTGTCACGCCTGTTTTTCGGTCCGGTTCCGGCCGGGGTGCGACCCGCAGTTCGGATGTGCAGGACGATCGTCTTGCCTATATCGTTGAATTCGGTGAGGGAGAAGGCAGTGCGATTCTCGCTGCGGACAATCGTTTAGAACCGGTTGTTGCGGTTTATGACGAGTATGTCGCCACGGAAGAGGATTTACGGTTGAATGCATTTGAGCCCGATGCGTGGCGGATAACCGAGAACCTTTACTGCGAGGAGGAAGACGAATATTATCTGGGAGATATTAATGCCGGCACAGGAGGTTCCGGTCCGCTTTTTCTCAAAACGCAACTTATTGATTTGTATCTGGAAGCTCCAAATAACGGAGGTCTGGTCTATGATAAAGGGCGCGGAGTATATCTTGCAGATTATGTTCGTCCCATGCTGACTACCAAGTGGCATCAGCAATCGCCTTTCAGTGATCGGACGCCCGGGAATTATCCCGCAGGATGTGTGGCGATTGCGGTTGCGCAAATTATGGCTTACCATGAATACCCCCGAGATTATTGCAACTGGCCTTTGGTGAAAAAATATGACGCAAAAAAATATGACACTGAAGTGTATAGTGAATTGGCTGAAATGTCTGTGAAAGTAGGTCGAGGATGCCGTATGGCATATAATTATTGGGGAAAAGGAGAGTCCTTTGCCCTTCCGATCTATGCAAAACGTTTTTTGAGAAATATCGGGTATTATGGAACGAAGCGGGAAATCGGCTATGATTCGGGTTTGATCGTATCGAAACTGAAGGCGGGCTGCCCGGTATTTATCGGCGCAATGACTGATAATTGTTACGGTCATGCCTGGGTAATAGACGGTTGTGCTACTTATGAAAGTATTATAGACACCTATTCCGGGTCGAATTTGATAAGAACGAGGGTTGATAAATGTCTCCTTTTACATTGTAATTGGGGTTGGAGCGGAGATCACAACGGATACTTTGCCAGTGGAGCTTTTGATGCGGTGAACGGACGTGTTTTGGGAGATGATGGCGTTGTTCTCCCGCTGACACGGGGTGAGAATACCCGGAATTATACCTGGTGGTTCCGGATCGTTACTTATAATAAACCGTAGCAATTATGAAAAGGCTTATTCTCCTGTTAGGCGTTTTGTCGGCTGTCGGTTGCGTCAAATCGTATGAGGATTATTATACCCGGGCTTTTGTGCTGAAATATGAAAGTATGTATACGATATCCGTCGGCCTGTCGCAGGATAATCCGTTGGAATATCATGTCATTTTTGTAGGAAATGGCACAACATATTGGGGAATAGATTCTGGAAAGAGAGAGTTGGATTTCTATAATCAATTGTGCGAAAAACACAACGATGTATCTTATAATCGTCGGGTTCGGGTTTATTTTTATGATCAAGGACTCAACCCGCGGTGTTTCCGGGATTTCGTTAATCTGGAGGTGTGGAGTTCCGCGGACTGGGATGCCGAACATCCTGCGGAGACGTCGCTCAACGATCTGGCGCGCTTTTACAGCAACACGCCCTGGCCCTATATCCAGAGCGGCTATACGCAAAAATACCATGAACAACTGAACGGTGAATATTATCCTGTCGATAAATTGATTTCGGAGCTTACGCCGGATGATATGACGCTTTTGCCCAGAGGGGGTTTTTATTTTCGGTTTGTCACCCGGCCGGCGCAGCCCGGAAAACATACGCTTTTCGTACGCCTGACAGCCGATGACGGAAAGGTGTTCGAGGCGAGTTGCGACGTGGAGTTTCAATAAGCGTGTCGTTGCTGTCGGGGTGCGACGGGTCGGTAAAATTTTCCGAAATCGGCGGAACTTTGTCCGAGGGGCGTGCAAAAAGTATTAACTTTGCAGTCATGGAATCCAAAGAATCTCTGATATTACAAGGTCTGAACCCCGCCCAGCGGGATGCCGTGGTCAATTACGACTCGCCGTCGCTCATCATCGCGGGCGCCGGGTCGGGCAAGACCCGCGTGCTGACCTCGCGCATCGCATACATGATCGAGCAGGGCGTGAAGCCCTGGAACATTCTGGCCCTGACCTTTACGAACAAGGCCGCCGAGTCGATGCGCGAACGCATCGCGCAGATGCTGCCCGACAACCGCAGCCGCTATATCCGGATGGGTACGTTCCACTCGGTGTTTTCGCGCATCCTGCGGGAGAACGCCGGGAAGATCGGCTTCACCGACTCGTTCACGATCTACGAACCCTCGGACTGCAAGAATCTGATAAAGACCATTGTCCGCGAACTGAACCTTCCGGACGAGAAGTACAAGCCTAACGTGCTCTCTTCGCGGATCTCCTACGCCAAGAACTGCCTCGTCACGCCGGGCGCCTATCTGGCCAATTCGACCTGTGCCGCCGAGGACCGGCAGGCCCAGATCCCCGAATTCGGCAATATTTACAACATCTACTGCCAGCGCTGCAAGCGCAACGGCGCGATGGACTTCGATGATTTGCTTTTGCAGACCAACATCCTGCTGCGGGACTGCCCCGACGTGCTGGCCCGCTACCAGGAGCAGTTCCGATATATTCTGGTCGACGAGTATCAGGACACCAACTATGCGCAGTATACGATCATCCGCCGGTTGTCGCAGACCCACTCGAAGGTCTGCGTCGTGGGCGACGACGCGCAGTCGATCTACTCGTTCCGCGGGGCCAAGATCGAGAACATCCTCTCCTTCAAGAAGGA
Source organism: Alistipes sp. i18-0019-D1 (assembly GCF_042852885.1). Lineage (NCBI taxonomy): Bacteria > Pseudomonadati > Bacteroidota > Bacteroidia > Bacteroidales > Rikenellaceae > Alistipes > Alistipes sp. i18-0019-D1. Next base: position 1,609,317 of record NZ_AP031424.1, on the reverse strand, counting down.
TTATCCCGATGCGATGGTCTTCAAACTGGAGCAGAACTACCGTTCGACGCGCACGATCGTCGACGCGGCCAACTCGGTGATCGTCCGCAACTCGAAGCGCATGGAGAAGCATTGTTTCTCGGAGGGCGACGTGGGCGACAAAATCCGCATCCTGAAGGCGTATACCGACCGCGAGGAGGCCGAAATGGTCGTCACGGACCTGCGCGACAAGGTCCGTGCGGCGGGCGACGAGTGGTCGGAGGCTGTGATTCTCTACCGCACCAACAACCAGTCGGCCGTGCTGGAGGACAACCTCCGCCGCCGGGGCATTCCCTACCGCATCTACAAGGGTTCGTCGTTCTACGACCACAAGGAGATCCGCGACATGATGGCCTACATCCGGCTGGTGATCAATCCCCGCGACGACGAGGCGTTCAAACGCATCGTGAACTACCCGGCGCGCGGTATCGGCGACACGACCGTGCAGCGCATCGCGCAGCTGGCCGCCGAGCGGGGCGTCTCGATGTGGGAGGCGGTCGATGCGCTTGTCGCCGAACCCGTCACGGACCCCGTGCAGAAGACCATCGCGCGCAAGGTGGCGGATTTCGTGGCGATGATCCGGGCGATGTCGCTGGCCCGCAACGACAAGAGCCTGTACGACTTCGGCATGGAGATCGCCTCGCGGTCGGGCATCATCGCGGCCTACCGCACCGAGAACACCCCCGAGGCGGCTTCGGCGCTGGACAACATCGAGGAGCTGCTGAACTCGATGCAGGAGTTCAAGGAGCGGGTCGACGCCGAAATCCGGGGCGGCGAGCGTTCCGAAGAGGAGGAGGCCACGATCGAGGAGTGGCTGCAGAACATGATGCTGATGACCGACATGGATCAGGACGACCCCGAGAGCAAGAACAAGGTGACGCTGATGACGGTCCATTCGGCCAAAGGGCTTGAATATAAATATGTGTATATCGTGGGTCTGGAAGAAAACCTCTTCCCCTCGCAGCGGGCGGCCGAGTCGCCCGACGGCATCGAGGAGGAGCGCCGCCTGTTCTACGTGGCCCTGACCCGCGCCAAGGTTTCGGCGACGATTTCCTACGCCGAGATGCGTTTCAAGTGGGGCAACATGGAGTTTTCGCGTCCGAGCTGTTTCCTGCGCGAGATCGACCCCCGGTACATCGAGTCGGACGCCGATTTCGCGGAGACGCGTCCGCAGCGTCGGCCCGGCGACGACGGACCCGCGGCCATTGACGAACTGCGCCGCCGCTTCGACTACCGCTTCCAGCAGAAACAGCAGGGCGGCGGACGTTTCGGAGGCGGCGGAAACGGCGGGCCGGGAGGTTCGGGCCGCGGCGGTTCCTACGGCAGCGGCAGCGGTTCTTTCGGCGGCAGCGGCGGCCGTGCGGCGGCCGGGGAGTCGGGTCCTGCGCGTCGTTTCGCGCGGGCTGCGGAGTCCCGGCGCCCGGCGGCGGCTCCCGACCCGGCGCTCGTGCAGACGCCCCGGCCTTCGACCGACGGCATGCGCCGTGTCGGCGTGCGGCAGGCGATGGACGGCGGGCTTTCCTCCGGGAATCCGGCGTCGGTGAGCGGCGAATACGCCGTGGGACAGCGCGTCGAGCACCCGAAATTCGGCGTGGGCATCGTGCAGCGCATCGAGACCCTCGCCACGGACCACAAACTCGTGGTGGCCTTCGACAATGCGGGCGAAAAGACCCTGCTGGCAAAATTTGCGAAACTTACCAAACTGTAAACCGGAACGGCATGACGAACCCCTCTCCGCTGGTTTCGGTCTGTATGACCACCTACAACCACGAACCCTATATCGCCCGGGCTATCGAAAGCGTGCTGGCGCAGCAGACCTCGTTCGGCGTGGAGTTGGTCCTGGGGGAGGATTGCGGCACGGACCGCACGGCGGAGATATGTCGTGAATACGCGGCGAAATACCCCGACCGCATCCGGCTGGTGACCTCGCCGGAGAACGTCGGCTGGCGGCGGAACTACCGCCGGACGTTCGAGGCGTGCCGCGGGAAATACGTGGCCTACCTCGACGGCGACGACTGGTGGTGCGATCCGTTGAAACTGCAAAAACAGGCCGACTTGATGGAGTCGGACCCCGGATGCGGCATGTGCTATACGCGCGCCTCGAACTACTGGCAGGCCACGGACCGCACGGAACCCGACCACCCGGACCATTACACCGATTTTGCCCGTCTGCTTTGCAGCCTGACGATCGCCAACTGCGCGACGCTGGCCCGCCGGGAGCTGATCGCACGGTATTACGACGAGGTGCGCCCCGCAGAGCATCCCGAATGGAAGACCGACGACGCTCCGATGTGGCTCTGGTTTTCGGTGTGCAGCCGGATCCGTTACATGCCCGACATCACGGCCGTGCACCGGCGTCTGCCCGACAGCGTGAGCCACAGCACGGCTTACCGGAAGCGGATCGCCTTCTGCGACTCGCTGATGGACATAAGCCTCTGGTTCGACGCCCGCTACGGTGCGGGCCGCAACCGTTTCCGCATTCTCCGGCGGCGCAGTTCGGTGGCTTTGTGGGTCCTTTCGTGGGAAGGTCCGGTCGGGGAGTACGTGGCGCGCTGGCGGCGCGACGTTGCGGCCTGCCCGCGCCTGCTGCTCTGCCCCGAAGGAGCGGGGCTGCTGGTGAAAAAGATTCTTTTCCGACGTAAAAAATAGCGTTTATGACAACAAAAGAGCGTTACGACGGCATTATCGCCTGGTTCTCGGAGCACATGCCCGTGGCCGAAAGCGAATTGCACTACACGGACCCCTATCAGCTGCTGGTGGCGGTGATCCTCTCGGCGCAGTGCACCGACAAACGGGTCAACATGACCACTCCGGCGCTGTTCGAGGCCTTTCCCACGCCGTACCACATGGCCCGCGCCACAGCCGAGGAGATTTACCCGTATATAAAGAGCATCTCCTACCCCAACAACAAGGCCCGAAACCTCGCGGGAATGGCCCGGATGCTCTGCGAGGAGTTCGGCGGCGAAGTCCCGAGCGACCTGGAGCAGATGCAGCGCCTGCCCGGCGTGGGCCGCAAGACGGCCAACGTGCTGGGGGCCGTGCTGTGGCAGAAGGAGGTGATGCCGGTCGACACGCACGTTTTCCGCGTCTCGGAGCGCATCGGGCTGACGACCCGTTCGAAAACACCGCTCCAGACCGAACTGGCTCTTGAGAAGAATATTCCCGGCCACCTGCTGCCCGTCGCCCATCACTGGCTGATCCTTCACGGGCGTTATGTCTGCGTGGCCCGGGCCCCGAAATGCGGCGAGTGCGGCATTGCGACGTGGTGCCGCAAATACGCCGCCGACCATCGACAACCTAAAACCTCAAAGAAATGATAAGACTTGCTTTCCGTCTTTTGCTGATACTGCTGCCCCTGGGCGGCATGGCCCGGACGCCGCAGGATTCTCTGCGGGTGCTGTGGGTCGGCAACAGTTTCTCCTATTGCAACGATTTGCCCGGCATGGTGCAGAAGATCGCCTCGACCCAGAAGGTAAAACTCTCCTGCACGCGTTTCCTCAAGGGCGGCGAACGCTTCTCGGGGCACCTGAAAAACAAGAAGCTGTTGCAGGCAATTGCCGACGGCGGCTGGGATTATGTCGTCCTGCAGGAGCAGAGCACGGCTCCCGCGATGGCGACCGGCGAGGTGGCCCGCGAGGTCTATCCCGCGGCCCGGACGCTCGACAGTCTGGTCCATGCCGCGTCGCCCGACGCCCGGGTGATCTTCTACATGACCTGGGGGCACAAGTACGGTCACCGGATACCTGTGGAAGAATACCCGCTTTCGAACGGATACGAGGGGATGCAGGAGCGTCTGAAGACCAGCTACCTCGAAATGGCCTACGACAACGGCGCATGGTGCGCCCCGGTGGGCATGGCGTGGCGGACGGTACGGCACGAACGGCCCGACTGCATCCTCTACCGGCCCGATTGCTACCATCCCGCGGTTCCGGGCAGCTATCTGGCGGCCAACGTCATTTTCACGACGATCCTCCAGCGTCCCTACCAGACGGCCTTCACCGCGGAACTTCCGGCCGAGCAGGCCGAATATCTCCAGCGTACGGCCCAGCGTACCGTGCTCGACAACCTCGTGCTGCTGAATATCCGGTAGGACTGTCGGTGTATCCCGCGGTTTTTGTATCTCGGGTGTCGTAACGACACTTTTATTAGCCGGTACGTTTTGCCGGACCGCAAAACGGTTCGGTTTTGGAAACGTCCCGGCTTTTTTGTATCTTTGTCAAATCCACCAAAGCGGAGGAAACCGAATGAAGCTATCGAAAGAACATATCGAACGTCTGCGGGAGATGCTCGCCCGACCCGGGCAGCGGATTGTCATCGTTTCACATACCAACCCCGATGGCGATGCCGTCGGATCGTCGCTCGCATGGGCCGAGGTCCTGCGTACGATGGGACATGCGGTGACCTGTGTCGTTCCCAATAAATTCCCCTATTTCCTCGACTGGATGCCCGGTATCGACGAAATCGTGGTCTTCAAAACCGACACCGAAGGGCGCGCCGCGCGCGCCATCGCGGAGGCCGATATGATCTTCTGCCTCGATTTCAATGCCGTTTCGCGGCTCGAAATCCTCAGCGACACCATCGAGGCCAACACCACCGCCCGCCGCGTGCTGATCGACCATCACCTCTCGCCCGACGAGGGTTTCGACCTGATGTTCTCGCATCCCGATTCGTCGAGCACGTGTTTTCTGGTTTACAGCATCGTCGAGGCGATGTGCGGCACCGAGGCTATCACACGCCGCATGGCCGAGTCGCTCTACGTGGGCATGATGACCGACACGGGCAATTTCGCCTTCTCGTTCCTCACCCCGGAGCTGTTTCGCGCCGTGGCCGTGCTGGTCGAGAAGGGCATCTCGATCCCCGACATTCACAACAGCGTCTACAACGCCTATACCGAAGGCCGTGCGCGGCTGTTCGGCTACGCCATCAACCGCAAGATGGAGGTGATCCAGGACGGGACGGTGGCCTACATGTCCTTGCTGGAGAACGAGATGCGCCGATTCCAGTTCCAGCAGGGCGACAGCGAGGGGTTCGTCAACTACGCCCTTACGATCAAGAAGGTCAAGATGTCGGCCATGTTCCTCGCCCACCGCAAGTTCATCCGCGTGTCGCTGCGCTCGCGGGGCGACGTCGACGTCAACCTCTTCGCCCGGAAATATTTCAGCGGCGGCGGCCACAAGAACGCCGCGGGGGGCAAGTCGTTCGTCTCGATGCAGGAGACCATCGACCACTACGTCCGTTCGGTGAAGGAGTTTGCCGACGAAGGCCATCTGGGCTGACCGTCATGGACGATTTCCGCCTCAAGGTCTTTATCGCCGCGGCTCGGACGTTGAGTTTCACCCGGACCGCCGAACAACTCTACATTTCGCAGCCCGCCGTCAGCAAGCACATCGGCGAGCTGGAATCCCGTTATAAGGTGCAGCTTTTCACCCGCCGCGGCAGCCGTCTGGAGCTGACCGATGCGGGGCGTACGATGCTGGAGGCCGCCGAACGGCTCCTCGACGATTACCGCCGCCTCGAATACGAGATGAGCCTCTGCGCCGACCAGGCCGGGGGCGAACTTCGTCTCGGGGCCAGCACGACCATTGCGCAGTATCTGCTGCCGCCGATCCTGGCGCACTTCACGGCGCGCTTCCCCGGGGTGCGGGTCTCGATGTCGTCGGGTAACAGCGCCGAGGTCGAGCAGGCGTTGGGCGAACACGCCGTGGACCTGGGGCTGGTCGAGAGCCTCACCCGCCGGCAGGGGCTGCACTACACGCTTTTCAGGCCCGACGAACTGGTGCTGGTGGCCCGTCCGGGCGGGAAATACGCCCGCCGGGAGACGGTGACCCCCGAGGAGCTTTCGCGCATCCCGCTGGTGCTGCGCGAAAGCGGTTCGGGGACGCTCGAAGTGATCGCCGCGGCCCTTGCGGCCAAGGGCATTCGTCTTTCGCAGCTCGACGTGGCGATGCGCCTCGGCACGACCGAGGGGATCAAGGCCTTCGTCCGCAACAGCGACGCCATGGCCATCGTGTCGGTGATTTCGGTGGTGGACTGCCTGCGCAGCGGCGAGCTGCGGATCGTCGACATCGAGGGGCTGACGCTCTCCCGCGATTTCGCTTTCGTGCATGCCGAGGCCGAACCCGCGCGTCTGGCGCGGCGGTTCATCGACTTCGCCCGGGCGGATTTCTGACCGCCGGACCCCGGCTGCTTATCCCCGTGTCATAACTTCAGGTTATCCCGGATAACCAAATCTTGTTCCGTATCCCGATAAAAGATGCGACCTTTGCCGTCGAAATAAAGCAAAGGTTATCGGTCGTCATTAAAACTGCAAGGATATGCTGGAAAAAGGTAACAGGGCGAACACCCTGCACGGAATTCTCCTGATCGCCCTGTTTTCGTTCGCGGCGTTTTACATCGCCGAAGTTCCCATTGTCAAACGGCTCTCGTTCAGCCCCCTGATCGTCGGCATCGTGCTGGGCATGCTCTATGCCAACAGTCTGCGCAACCGGCTGCCCGAGACGTGGGTTCCCGGCATAAAATTCTGTACCAAGCAGGTGCTGCGCTGGGGCATCATCCTTTACGGGTTCCGCCTGACGCTGGCCCAGGTGGCGGCTGTGGGCGTGCCGGCCGTCGTCGTGGACCTGATCGTCGTGACGGTCACCATCCTGGGGGGCGTCCTGCTGGGCCGCCTGCTGAAGATCGACCGCGACACGGCGCTGATGACCTCGACGGGCAGCGCCATCTGCGGCGCGGCGGCCGTACTGGGGGCCGAGCCGGTGGTGAAGTGCGAGGGGTACAAAACCGCCATCGCCGTCTCCACGGTCGTCATTTTCGGAACCCTCTCGATGTTCCTCTATCCGGTCATGTACCGCACGGGCATGCTCGACGGGATGACCGACACGGAAGTGGCCGTCTACACGGGCAGTACGCTGCACGAGGTGGCCCATGTGGCCGGGGCGGGCAATGCGATGGACCCCACCGATGCGCTGGGGATCGCCGGAACGGCCACCATCACCAAGATGATCCGCGTCATGCTGCTCGCGCCCGTGCTCGTGATCATGGGTTTCGTGCTGGCGGGCCGCCGGAAAAGGTCCGGGGGCGAGGCGGAAAAAAGCAGGATCACCGTGCCGTGGTTCGCCTTCGGGTTCATCGGGGTCATCGGCTTCAATTCGCTGCTGCAATACCTTTGCGGGGTGGAGACGGTCCGGGAAATTCCGCTCAACGGGGCCATCGAGTATGTCGATACCTTCCTGCTGACGATGGCCATGACGGCGCTGGGGACCGAAACGAGCCTCGACAAATTCAGGCAGGCGGGGGCCAGGCCTTTCGTGCTGGCCGGCCTGCTCTACGTCTGGCTGGTGGCGGGCGGTTACTTCGTCACGAAATACGTGGTCGGCATGTTGTAGCGGCCGCTTTACAGCTTCGGCAGCGCCGGGTTTTCGTGCTCGGAGTAGCGAAGCACCCGTTCCCGAATGAAGTCCGCGAAACCGCGGGCTTCTTCGTATGTAAGGACCTTGGGGTAGCTCATCAGCACCAGCCGATGAGGGTGGAACGGCCGCCGGAACGAGGGGTGGACGTACTCGTAGGGATTGGTGACGAAGCCCAGCCGCTGGTAGAAATGCTGGCGGCGGACCGAGATTTCATCCTCCGGCGGGTCGATCTCCAAGATGACGCGCCGCCCTTCGCAAAAAGCCGCGAGGGCTTTCGATCCCATGTTCTGTCCCCGCAGTCGGGGCGAGACGGCCAGGTGCTCGACATAGTGGTAATCCCCGGCGTTCCAGTGGAAGAGGATGCCGATGAACTCGTCGCCGCGCCAGATGCCGTCGGCCTCGAAATGCGGGTCGCCGAAGGCACGGTCGTAACCCGTGCCGTCCCAGCGTTCGCAGTCGGGGAAGGAGGCCTCGTAAAGCGCCCATGCCTCGGCCCAGCCCTTGTCCGAGCGCGATCTGAAAGGTATGAATCGGAGTTGCTGTGTCATGGTTCTCAATTTTCGGCAAGATACGGCAAATTTCGCACAAAACCCAATCCCAGGGCCGCTCCGACTGCGCAAAAAAAAATCGCGCGGCAGGGGTCGGTATCCGGAAACGGCGTGTCTACCGGGTGAAAGCAAAGAGGAAAATCTGTTTTGTGTAAATGATATGCGGAAAGAGATAGACAGACTGATCGATTCGTACCGGAGCAATGCTTTGAACAAGGAGGAGGCCGGTATGCTGGCGGAATGGCTGGAGGAGTCGGATGAAAACCGGGCTTATTTCAGGGAGTGTCTCGCCGGACGGGAACTGCCCGCGTCGGCCAGGGCGGAGCGGGAATGGGCGCGTTTCGCCGCCCGCAACAGGATTCTGTTCGCGGTTCCCGAGGTTGCCGGGCCGCGCCGGAGGCCCTTCCTGCGCTATGTGGCGGCTGCCGCCGTGGTTGCGGCGGGCGTCTGCGCCGCGTGGTTCTGGCAGCGCACCCCCGATGTCGCGCCCGAAGCCGGGACCGGGACGGAGATCAGCGCCGCACAGCCTTTGGAATACCGCACGGCGCGCGGCGAGAAACTCGACATCGTGCTGCCCGACGGATCGAAGGTCTGCATGAATTCCGAGGCGACGCTCACCGTGGACCCGGGATTCGGGAAGGCAACGCGCGAGATCGAGTTCGACGGCGAGGCGTTTTTCACCATTTCGCCCGACAAAAACTGTCCGTTCATCATCCACAGCGCCAACAACAACTATACGGTGTTGGGAACGTCGTTCAACCTCCAGTCCTATGCCCGGGAGAATTTCGCCGTGGTGACGCTTCATACGGGGTGCTTGCAGGCGCAGGTCCGGAAGGACGTCATCATCCTCGATCCCAACGAGGAGCTGCAGATCGACGCTTCGACCAACACGATCTCCAAGCGGGAGGTGCGTGTCGACGATTCGATCGGCTGGATCGAAGGGCGGCTGGTTTTCTCGGGACATCCGCTCAAGGACGTGGCCAACAAGCTTTCGCGCTATTACCAGGTGAAGATCAACATTCACGACGAGATCGCCAACCTGCAATATACGGGCATGGTGGACCGGGAGACGCTGCCGGAGGCCCTGCGGATGATCTCCGCGACCTCGCCGGTGAAGCTTTCCATCACCAACATCGACGGGGAGTATTTCCTCTCCCGGGCGAAACGAAAATAACAGACGGATTATCAAACTACCTAAACGATTGAATGAATGAGCAATTTTAACAAATTCGAAGGTTGCTGTACGATGCTGCGACGCTGGCTGGCGTGCGGACTTGCAGCGATGTCTCTGGCGGTTGCGGGCGCCGCCCGCGCCTCCGAAGCCGGGGAGAAACCCGCTTCGACCGTAACGCTTAGCGTCGAGAGAGCCTCGTTGGCTTCGGTCCTGAAGAAGATCGAGGCCCAGACCTACTACACGTTCTTCTTCAACAACGAGTTGGTGGGCAAGGCCGCTCCGGTGACACTCTCCGTGAAGCAGGCCCCGGTTCCCGACGTGCTGGCGAAGATTTTCGCCGGGAGCGACCTCACCTATGAGTTCCGGGAGGATAAGATTCTGATCAAACGCAGGAACGCCGACAAATCCGCCGCGCAGGCGCAGGAGGCCGGGACTGCTTCGGATGTCGGCGGACAGGCCGCCGGTGTGGACCGTCCGGTCTCCCCCCCCCGGCAGCAGGGTAGCGCCTCCCCGGCCGCTCCGGCGCTGGTTCAGGGCGTCGTCCGGGACGATGCCGGACAGCCCGTCGCGGGCGTCAGCGTGATCGTCAAGGGTTCGCTCGTAGGAGCCGTCACCGAAAGCGACGGTTCATACCGCATCAAGGCGCGCCCCAACGACCAGCTGTCGTTCAGCTTCCTGGGCTTCAAGACGCAGGATGTCTACGTCGGCAGCAAGACGACGATCGACGTGGCCCTGGTCAGCACGGCGCAGGCCATCGACGACGTGGTCGTGACGGCGCTGGGCATGAAGCGCGAGGAGAAATCGCTGGGTTATGCCGCCACGAAGGTCAAGGGCGACGTCTTTTCGTCGTCGGCCTCGTCGTCCAACTGGATGTCGGGCCTTTCGGGCCAGGTGGCGGGGCTCTCCGTGGCCAAAGCCAACACGGGCGGCGGCGGTTCGATGCGCGTGACGCTGCGCGGCGAGTCGTCGATCGACCTCAACAACAACGGGGCACTGTTCGTGATCGACGGCGTGCCGATGTTCAACACCTCGGCCGCCGGAGGCGAGTCGGGCGCCTATTCGATCGACTACGGCAACGGTACGGGCGACGTCAACCCCGAGGACATCGAGAACATCACGGTGCTGAAAGGCCCCGCGGCGACCGCCCTCTACGGTTCGGAGGCCGCCAACGGCGCCATCATCATCACGACGAAGTCCGGCGAAGGGCAGGACGGATCGGTGTCGGTGACCTTCACCTCGAATTTCGTCGTCGACCAGATCAACTCCTCGCCCGACTTCCAGTACGTCTACGGACAGGGTTCGTCGAAGGGAACCGACGGTTTCCACTACGGCGACCCGGTCGACGGCGAAGGCACGAGCACACTCGACGTGTCGTCGTGGGGCCCCAAGATGGACGGGACGCTCTATTACCAGTATTTCGACGTGAATCGCGGCATCGGCGTCGACGAGAACGGTGCGCGCATCAAGACGCCGTTCGTCAGCTACGGCAACTGGTTCAAGAATTTTTTCCAGAACGGATGGACGGCGACCAACACGCTCTCGGTTTCGGGCAAGATCAACAAGAACAACTCGATCCGTTTCTCGGTGACCGACTACCGCAGTGAGTCGATCGTCCCCAATTCGCCGTGGTCCAAGCAGTCGATTTCGCTCAAGAGCAACAACAAGGTCAACAAGTGGCTCTCGATGGATACCTCGCTGACCTACTACCGCAAGGACGACGACAACCTGCCCGTGATGGGTTACGGTTCCAGTTCGATCATGTACTCGCTGTGGTGCATGTCGCCCAACATCGACATGAACTGGGCCAGGCAGTACTGGTATCCCGGGCAGGAGGGCATCCAGCAGGACTCCGACCTTTCGGGCGGTAAGAACAACCCCTATTTCGTGGCCTACGAGCAGATCAACACGCTCGACCGCGACCGCATGTACGGCAACACGGCGCTGAACCTCCATCTTTACAAGGGCCTCGACCTGATGCTCCGCGGCGGTCTCGACTTCTCGCGCGACCTGCGCACGGTCCGCCATCCGAAAAGTTCCTATTCGCAGAAATACGGCATGTACAGCGAGCAGGAACTCACCTCGCTGCAACTCTCAACCGACTTCCTGCTGAAGTACGACCGCAAGCTCGGCGCGGGCTTCAACATCACGGCCAACCTGGGCGGAAGCATCATCAACCGCTCGTTCGTGCAGACCGACAAGACCGCCGAGCAGCTCAAGCAGCCGGGCGTCTATTCGCTGGCCAACTCGGTCAACCGCATCAAGACGAACAATTACTCCTACGAGCGTCAGACCAACAGCATCTACGGACTGGTCTCGCTCTCGTGGCGCGACGCCGTATACCTCGACATCACGGGCCGCAACGACTGGTCGTCGACGCTGCCCAGCAGCAACAACTCCTATTTCTATCCGTCGGTTTCGGCCAGCGTGCTGCTGAACGAGCTGATCGACTTCGGCACGGCGCGCGACATCGTCAATCTGGTGAAACTGCGCGGCAGCTTCGCGCAGGTGGGTAACGACACGAAGCCCTACCGTACGTCGAACTACCTCACGGCGTCGGATTTCGCCGGCAATTTCCAGATTCCCCGCACCGCGGCCGACCTCAACCTCAAGCCCGAGATCGTCAGCTCGTGGGAGGTGGGCGCCGACATCCGGCTGTTCCGCAGCCGCCTGAACCTCGACGTCGCCTACTACGACAGCGAGTCGAAGAACCAGATCGTGAGCATGCCCGTGAGCCAGGCTTCGGGCGTTGCGAGCCGTTACAGCAACACGGGCCGCATCCGCAACTGGGGCTGGGAGGTTTCGGTCAACGGCACGCTCGTGAAGACCAAGAAGGTGCAGTGGAAAGCCTACGCCAACTGGGCGCTCAACCGCAACCGCGTGCTCGAACTGGGCGACGGCGTCGATTCGTGGATCGTGGCTTCCTACTCGTCGCACGCCTACATGACGGCTTACGAGGGTCAGTCGCTCTCGACGATGTACGGCCTGGGCTACAAACGCGCCCCGGAGGGTTCGTTCATCGTCGGCAAGGACGGTTCGCTGACCGACGTCAGCGGACAACTGGTGATCGACGAGAACGGCTACCCGCAGTATTCCGACGACTTGCAGCGCATCGGCGAGTGCATGCCCGACTGGAAGGGCGGCTTCGGCACGAGCGTCAAGTGGAACGGCCTGACCCTTTCGGTGGCTTTCGACGGACAGTTCGGCGGGCACGTCTACTCTTACTCCAACGCCCTGCTGGGTTCGCGCGGTAAGGGTACGATCTCGCTTCCGGGACGTTACGACGGACTGGTGCTCGACGGCGTCAACCTGCTGCCCGACGGCAACTACGTGAAGAACACGCACAAGACGGCCGACATCACCGAGTACTACGGCCTGGCCTACGCGTTCCAGAACGCCGAGCAGAACTTCGTCAGCACGCAGTTCCTCAAACTGCGCGAACTGCGCCTCGACTACGAATTCCCGAAGAAACTGCTGGCCAGGACCGGTTTCATCAAGGGTCTCGTGCTGTCGGTCTACGGACGCGACCTCTTCTGCTGGTCCGAATTCCCGGGCTGGGACCCCGAAGGCGCCTTCATGCGCGGTTCCTCGGTCGTTCCCGGCTTCGAAATCGCCCAGATGCCCGGAACCCGCGCCATCGGCGGCAGTATCAAGATCACTTTCTAACCCTGGAGGACCCGAAAAATGAAAAACACGATTATAAAACTGACAGCACTCTTCTCGTTCGGCGCGCTCGCCCTGTCGGGCTGCGACAATTTCGACGAGATGAACGTGAACAAGAATGCGCTGCAGACCACCAATGCCACGAGCTACGTGCAGCCGATCACCTTCGGTCTCGAATATGCGCTGCTGGAACGTTCGTTCGACGTCAACTCGCAGCTCATGCAGTACACCGTGCAGGCGCAGACGCAGGCGGAGCGCATCTACAACTACCGTTTCAACAACTCGATCATCAACTACTTCTGGCAGAACATCTACCGCTGGGCGGGCAATGCCGAGACCATGCGCGTGCAGGCCGAGAAGGACAACGACCGGACAGGCCTGGCCATCGCCTGCATCCTCAAGGTGCTGACCCTTTCGCACATCACCGACGCCTTCGGCGACGCGCCTTATTTCGAGGCCGGCAAAGGGTATACCGAAGGCAAGTTCTACCCGGCCTACGACAGCCAGAAGGAGATCTACCGCGATATGTTCGAAAAACTCGAACTGGCCAACGAACTGCTGGCCGAAGGCAAGGATTTCGACGCTCTGGAGGATTACATGTACGACGGGAAGGTCGCCCGGTGGCGCAAGTTCGGCAATTCGCTGTACGTCCGCCTGCTGATGCGCGCCGCGCTCAAGGACGAGAGCGACCGGACGGGCGAGCGCCTCGACGCCGTGTCGAAACTCAACGAGATTTTCTCCTACCCGTCGGTCTATCCCGTCTTCGAGAGCCGTGCGGACGCCGCCAACGTGAAGTTCGATGCCAACGTCAATGCGCAGTACACGCCGTTCCACAACGTCCGCGCAGGACTCTGGAACGCCAACATGATCTGCGAACGGCTGATGGACGAGATGTACGACTCGTCGGTCGGGCTGAAGGACCCGCGCGTGAATTTCTATTTCGACAAACTCGTGGGCGTGCCGACGCAGGTGACCTACAACGAGCTGATGGGCTACTACGACACGGCGGGCCACTACCGGCGCAACGTGATCCAGGACCGCGACCATTTCGCGCTGATGAACTACTCGGAACTCTATTTCATCTGGGCCGAGGCCGCCTACCGCGGCTGGATTCCCGGGACCCCGAAGGAGTACTACGTGAAGGCCGTTTCCGAGGCTGTCTGCGAGTGGACCGACGACGCGTCGGCGGACCTGACGTCGTTCCTCGCCAACTCCAGGGTGTCGCTCGACGCCCTCGACGGCGAGGAGGTCCTCGAACGGATCATGACCCAGAAGTGGATTTCGAACTACCTGGTCGGTATCGAATCGTGGTGCGATTACCGCCGCACGGGCTATCCCGAGATGCCCGTCAAGGCGCTGGCCGCCAACGACGGCATCCTGCCCACGCGCCTGCGCTACCCCTCGGACGAGGAGTTCCGCAACAAAACCCACTATTTCGAGGCGGTGAACGGCTGGCTCGGAGGCACGAATAACATGACTACGAACGTTTGGTGGGCCGACCACACCGACAAACGCAAATAAAAGGAGACCAACGATATGAAAAGATTCATTTTTCTGATATTGGCGGCGGCGACGGCCGTTTTCGCAGCCTGTTCGTCCGACGAAGGAACGTCGGCGTATCCCGGTAAACTGGAGGTCGTGCTGACCCCGGCGTGGGACGCTGTCCGGGGCATGACCAGTTCGAGCCAGATCAAAACCGTGGCCGTAGCGCTCAACGTGGAGAGCGTGCACTGGACGGTGACCTCCGACAGCGAATGGTGCGTCGTCGACGAAGAGACGAGCCACGTGGGCAGCGGCGAATTCACCGTCGAGGTGACCGCCAATGAGGACTTCAAGTCGCGTGACGCCGTGGTGACCCTTTCGGCGGGCGCTTTCACCTGCCGTATGACCGTCGACCAGTCGGGCAACATCTTCATTCTCGACAAGGTCTATTCCGTGGTGGCTCCCGACGATACCGAGGCCATCGAAGTGGAGGTCCGGACCCTCTCGAAGTGGCAGCCGGTCGATTCGGAGTGGATTCACGCCGAGGTCGTCAGTACTTCGGAACCCGACGCCGAAGGCATGACCACCTCGACGCTCCGCATCCGCTGCGACGCCAATACGGGCGCTGCGGGCCGTTACGGCACGCTGACCATCGAGCCGACCGACGGACACGGTTACAGCACCGACTACGCCGTTTACCAGTTCGGAACCGGCGTGCCGTTCGATGCCGACAACAGGCTCGACCTCGCGGCGAAGGGTGAAATCACGTTCGACGTGGTGGCTCCGTCCGAAACCGTCGTCGGCGTGACCTGCCCGGCATGGGTGACCTATGCGGCGGAGCCGGACGGCGAACGGACGACCTATACCTTCTCCGTTGCGGAGAACCCCAGCGATACGAAGACCGAGCGCGAAGGCGAGATCGAGTTCTCGATCAAGGACATCGCGGCGAAAACCGCACTGCCGACTGTCAAACAGGCGTTCTATCCCGCGGGCGGCATCGTTTCGGGCGCAGGCCTGAAAATGTTCGCCGAGGCGTTCAACGCCGGGGGCGACATTTCCGACTGGACGTCGGGCGAGGGCGGCAGGACCGTCGAAGTGCTGGGCGACGTCGATATGAAGGGGGTCGAATGGACGGCCATCGGTACTGCGGAGCGTCCGTTCGACGGCGTCGTTGCCGGCAACGGGCATCTGATTCTGAACTGGAACGCGGCGCAGCCCTTCTTCGGCCACCTGGCCGAGGGGTCGGAAATTCGCGATCTGACGATCGACGCCACGTCGAAAGTCACGGTGAAAAATGTTGCGAAGGACGTTTATGCGGCGGCGTTCGCCGGTGTCTGCAACGGAACGCTCAAAAACTGCCGCAACATGGCGGCCGTGACGCTGGATGCCGCCGCTACGGTGAACGGTGCGTGCGGCGTGGCCGGTGTTGCGGGCCTCGTCGGTGCGACCGGGCGTGTGGAGAACTGCGTCAATACGGCGTTCGTCACCCTGAGCGGCAATGTCGTCGGCAACAAGATCTCGGTCGGCGGCGTGGTGGCCGAAACGGAGGCCGGGTCCGTCGTGACGGGATGCACCAACGAGGGCGGCATCTCCTCCTCGGGCGCAACGCCCAAGGCCAACACGGCGGGCATCTACACGGGCGGCGTGGTCGGCTATGCCGGCGGCGCGGTCGAGAACTGCACCACCGAGGGCGGTAAGACGATCGCCCTGCAGATTACGGCCGGCTACATGAGCTACACGGGCGGCATCGTCGGCTGGGCCGACAGCTCCGTAACGGGATGCACCAACAAACAACCCCTTTCGATCGCAGCCAACCGCCTGGGCGACGCCTGCCGCTATGTCTATGCGGGCGGCGTGGCCGGCAAGTCGGTCGGTGCGCTCACCGGCTCGAAGAACCGGGGCAACCTGACCGCCGCGGCAATCTGCAAGTTCGTCATCATGGGCGGCATCGTCGGTTCGGCCGACGGAGCCGTGTCCGACGTGGTCAATGTGGCTGCGGTCTCGGTTCCCGGAAACCCCGACGGAACCAACGGCGCACTCAAGGAAAAGTATTTCGGTCCCCGTTACGCCTATGTCGGCGGCATCGCGGGCCAGCTGCGCATCGACGGAACGGTCACCGGCAACGGCGACACGACCAACTCGGGCGCCGTCACGATCGAGCAGATGGAATATAGCACCGAGGACATCATCGCCCTGGGCGGCGTGGTCGGGCATCAGCTCGGCAAGATCTCTAATACGGTCAACTCGGGGGCCGTCACGGTGTCGGCCAGCCCCGCTTCGGGAGGAACCATCGCCTGGAAGGTCCGCTGTTTGGGCGGTATCTCCGGCCTGCTCGGTGAAATCGGCAAGACCTATGCGGAAGCATCGGTCGCCGGGTCGAAGAACCTGGCCCTCGTCAAGCAGGAGCGCACGACGGTCCGCAGCAACGGCATGCCCGCCTATGTGGGCGGTATCGTCGGCTACATCTATGAGTCGGCAGCCTCGGTTTCCGGTTGCACCAACAGCGGCGAGGTCAACAACGACTATTATAACAACAACATCGACTTCGATGCCGCGGAAAGCACCAAACGGACGAACTGCACGGGCGGCATCGTGGGTGCGGCCTCTACGCTGGGCGAACCCAACGTCATCTCGTCGTGTTCCAACTCGGGCCTGATTCCGATTTACCGCGGTATCGGCGGCGGCGTGGTGGCCTATGCCGACGGCGTCGGGATCAGGGACTGTACGAACACGAGCAGCTTCCCGACTTCCAACCGCAACGGCGTTACGGGCGGTGTCGCGGGGCAGGTGCTTAACGCGCAGATCGAGGGCTGTCTGAACAAGGCGCTGGTGTTTGCCGACGGTGCGGGCGATGCGGTGACGGTCAAGGTCGGCGGCATCGTCGGGGACCTCGGCGAGAACTCCGCGGTCCGAGGCAGCAAGCATTACGGGGTTGTCTATCCCAAGATTTACGGCAGCACGGCCAAACCCGAGTACAAGGTCCTGACCAGCGGCGGCATCGCCGGTGTCTCGGCGAAGGGGACCGTGATCGAAAACTGCGGGTTCGGCGGACAGCTCAAGGGCGCGGACGACGCCCATACCTTCGAGATGAAACTCGGAAACATTTGCAGCGATACGAACTTCACCGGCTCGGGGAACACTCTTTGGGACGGAAAATAAACGGTTGGTTAGTTGGTCGGGAACGGGGCGGAAGCCTCCGTTCCGTTCCCGTTTTTTTAAAACAATGCGATGAATGGCACGGAAAATATTATTTGCACTCTTTGTCGGGTGGTTGCTGACCGCCTGCGGCGGTAACGACGCGCCGGGCGGAACTGGTCCGAACGGCGGGAATGCGACCGTCACCGGAACGGTCGTCGACCAGCGGGGACTGCCTGTCGAAGGCGTGGTCGTGAGCGACGGACTGCTGACGACCCTGACCGACGGGTCGGGGAACTATGCGCTCGGAAGCGACCTTTCGAAACGGCGCTTCGTGCAGGTGACCATTCCCGCGGCATACGAAATCCCCGTGAAGAACGGCATTCCGCAGTTCTGGCGGCGCATTCCGGAAGGGGCGACCGAATTCCGGGCCGACTTCACGTTGCAGGCACGCCGGAAGGCCGCTTCGCGCTACACGGTCCTGATGACGGCCGACCCGCAGATCCGTCCGCGCGGTGCGCGCTACGACAATTTCGCGTTCCATTCGATCGACATGTACGAGGACATGTGCCGCGACCTTCGGGAGACGGCCGCGTCGATCACCGACCGCCCCGTTTACGGCATTGCGCTGGGCGATCTGGTTCACAACGACATGTCGCTCTATCCGACCTATTGCGCCGGGATTGCGGATTTCGATTTCCCGGTGTTCAGCGTCATCGGCAACCACGACCATGTGCAGAACGTGGCGACCGACCGCGAGGCGGTGAAGAAGTTCGAGGAGTACCTCGGCCCGACCTGCTATTCGGTCGAGCTGGGCGAATTGCACTTCATTTTCCTCGACAACATCGTCATGAAGAACAACACGCTCGATCCGAACAGCGTCGGGGCTTACAGCGACGGGCTTTCGGACGAGGTTTACAGCTGGCTGTGCAACGACCTGAAGTACGTCGACAAGAACAGGACCGTCATGCTCTGCGCCCATAGTTCGATGTTCCGCAAGCCCGATTCCGAACCTGCCGACCGGGACAGGCACGGGCCGGACTACGCCTCGCGTCTGGCGCAGTACCGCTGCGTGCACTCCTGGGCGGGCCATTCGCACATCAACTTCAACTATGCCTATTCGGCCGAGGAGACGGCGGCGAAGTTCCCCAACGTCGAATCGCACATCCTGGCCCGGTCGACCGGGGCGCTGTGGCTCAACGAAAGCATGTCGAGCGACGGAACGCCGCGGGGCTATATGGTCGTGGAGGTCGACGGGGAGACGGTCAGTTGGTACTATAAGCCTTATTCTTATGAAAATGACGTACCTTCGGGGCTGGACCGCAGCCACCAGATCCGGGTTTACGCCCCCGGCGCCTGGTACAGCGACGGATACGTCTACGCCAATGTCTGGAACCACGATGCCCGCTGGGGTGCCGTCCGCTATACGGACAGCGGCAAAAGCGGCGCCGAAATGAAGCGCGTGACCGTCTGCGACGGGGCTTTCGTCCGGATGGCCGACCATTACAACTCGGTTCAGACCACGGCGACGTTCGAGCCTTTCCGGACCTCGCACATGTTCCGCATCCTGCCCACGGCGGGGGTGGATCGGGCGACTGTCGAGGCGACGGACCGTTTCGGCGAACGCTATACGACGACCGTAACATGGTAACGAACCTGAAAATTTAACCGGATTATGAAGAAATTGTTATTGACTCTTCTTGCCGTGGCGGTAACTTTGGCGGCTGCGGCGGGCGGCATCTCCTCCGCCGCGGAACTCGCGGCCTTTGCCGAGGCCGTCAATGCGGGCGGCGATATCGCCGCCTGGCAGGACGAGCGCGGCGAAGTGCACCTGAAAGCCGACATCGACATGGGTAAGGTAAAGCGGTTTGCGCGGATCGGGAATTTCGAAGGCGTCTTCGACGGCGAAGGCCACGCGATCCTCAACTGGAAGACCGACGGCGGACTGTTCCGGCTCGTCGCCGAGGGCAGCGTCGTGCGCAACCTCGTGATTGCGGCGAGCTGTTCGATGAAGGTGTCGGACGATGGCGACGACGCGCTCTATGCGGGCTTTGTTGCCGACGTGAACCACGGCACTCTGGAACGCTGCGAGAATTACGGTTCGATTGCGCACCGCTCGGCGCGGTCGCTCCGCGACAACTACGTGGGCGGCGTCTGCGGCATGAACAAATACGTCGTCATCCGCTGCAAGAACGGCGGCGACATCTCCTCTTCGGGCAGCTGCCCGTCGCTGGCCCCGGCGGCCGAGCCGCGGATGTACCTGGGCGGCGTGCTGGGCGGAAGCCTCGGGCGTTCGCTGCCGGGGGCTTTCGTGGCTTATTGCGAGAACACCGGGCGCGTCGGCTATTCGGGCGCGTTCATCGTCTCCCACATCGGCGGCATCGTGGGCTACAACATGCGCGTGAAGACCAAGTTCTGCATCAACCGCGGGGAGATCGTCTCCGCGGCGCGCGGCGTCGAGGAGGGCAGCGACCGCTACTGTCAGGAGATGGCGGGCGGCATCTGCGGCATGGCCAAGGGCGACGTGATGTGCTGCGACAATTTCGGCTCGGTCACCACGCGCGGCCATGCGTACAGCCTCACGGCCGGCATCTGCGGATCGGCCCACGAGTCGCTGACCGTCGGCGACTGCGGCAATTTCGCGCCCGTGACCTCGGTGAGCACCTATCAGGCTTCGGTCGGAGGCATCGTCGGGCTGTCGGGGCGTCCCGTCGTCGTTTCCCACTGCCGCAACAAGGGCGCCGTCCGCTTCGACGGCACGAGCGTCGACCGCCGTTCGACGGCCGCGGGCATCGTGGGCGACATCTACGCCAAGAAGGACGCCGTCTACGCCGCTTCGGTCCGCGACTGCCGCAACGAGGGTGATGTCTCCTGCGGGCTGGGCGAGAACACGCGCAACAGCGCGCGGGGCATCCAGGCGGCCGGCATCGTCGGTTTCGTCAACGGCAATGAGGCGGTGAGCGCCGACGTGCGCGACTGCGTGAACACGGGCCGGGTGCGCTCCGAGTCGGGGCGGGCGGCCGGCATCTGCGGGTTCGCCAGCTACTGCGATTTCGACGGCAACGAGAACCTCGGTTCTGTCGAAGGGGCCGGGGCGCTGCTGGGCGGCATCGTCGCGGCGTTCGACAACGGTTCTGTCCGGGGATGCACCAACCGGGGCGACGTGCTGGCCGGGTCGAAAGGCCAGGCGGGCGGCATCGCTGCGACGACGTGGAACGGCGGGAACTCCCGCATCGAATCCTGCCGCAACGGCGGCGTGGTCAAGGGCATGTTCGGGCTGGCCGGGTCGATCCTCGGCGAAGGCCGCACCGGGAGCGACCGCGTCGCGTCGTGCGGCGTCGGCGGAGGCGTGGGCACGGCGGCGCAGGGGCGCGATGCGGCCCCGAAGGCTGCGCCCGAAAACTTCGACCAGTTCATCACCGGGCGCAACGTCGTGAAGAACAAGGCGGTCGTGGACCGTGCGAGCTGCTATTACTGGGACGGAAACAACTAAAAAAGTGAAGCTATGAAACGTTTGATCTCATATGCTTGGGCGACGGTCCTCTGCTGCGCCGCCTATGCCCAGGCTCCGAATGTGACGGGCCGTGTGACCTCGACCGGCGGACTGCCCATCGGGGGCGTCGTGGTGAGCGACGGGCTCAACTGTACGCAGACCGACGCCGACGGGCGCTATGCGCTGACGAGCGACCTCGAACTGCGCCGCTTCGTATTCGTGTCGGTTCCGGCCGAGTACGAAATCCCGGCGCGCCACGGCTGTCCGCAGTTCTTCAGGCGCATCGACCGCTTCCAGGAGGAGGTGAAGGCCGATTTCGTGCTCGAACCCCGCCTGGTTCCCGCCGTGCACCACACGCTGCTGGTGCAGGGCGATCCCCAGATCAAGAACTACGGTGTCGACGGGTCGGCCGAGGCCTACCGGTCGGTGGTCATTCCCGACATGATCCGCATGCGCAGTACGATCACCACCCCGTGCTACGGCATCAACCTCGGGGACCTGGTTTACAACGACATGAACGTCTACAACGCCTATATCGACAATACGGAGCAGGTGAACACGACGACCTTCAACGTCATCGGCAACCACGACCACGACCAGACGACGATCCTGAGCGACTCGCTGGGAACGGTCTATTTCGAAATGTACCTCGGTCCGACCTGCTATTCGGCGAACATCGGCGACATGCATTACGTCTTCGTGGACAACATCCTCTACGGGCGCGACGACGCCACGAAGTCCTACGAACTGGGCCTGAGCGACGAGATCGCCCACTGGCTCCAACAGGACTTGAGCTATGTGCCGAAGGACAAGACCGTCATGATCTGCGCCCATTCGCAGATGTTCAAGAAGCACAGCAGCTTTTCGACCCGCAACAAGAACTACCCGGTTTACCGCGACGAACTGCTCAAGTTCCGAAACGTCTATTCGTGGGCCGGGCACAACCACCACACGTATATCTACAACTACAACCGCTCGGAGCAGATGAAGATCGACAACCTGACGGCCGTTACCGTCACGCGTTCGACCGGTTCGCTGCGCCTGAACAAGCACCTCAACAACGACGGCACGCCCCAGGGCTACATGATCGTCGATGTCGACGGCGGCGACGTGTCGTGGTATTACCACTCCTGCGGCAAGGACCGCAACCACCAGATGCGCCTCTATTCGCCCGTGCGGACCGGAAGCGGCTACGTGCTGGCAAATGTTTGGACCTGGGACGATGCCTGGGGGTCTGTCGAATGGTGGGTCGACGGCGTCAAGGTGGGCGAAATGGAGCCTTGCGAGGAGTTCGACCCCGATTACGTGGACCTCTATGCCACGGTGACCGACAAGACCACCCGCAAATACTGTCAGCCGGCCAAGTCGTTCCACATGTTCCGGATCAGGCCGGAGCCGGGCGTGAAGGCGGGCGAGGTTCGTGTGACCGACCGTTTCGGGACGACTTATGTGGAACGCGTAAGCTGGTAAGGTATGATTTTGGATGCTGTCGCCGTAAATCGCTCCGGACCCGGCCTTTAGCCGGAAGTCCGGCGGGACGGAACCTGTAAGATTGGATGTTTTATTCCGGAACCACATATTTCGGATATACCGAACGGGAGGTAAAAGAGGTGTTTACGGCTCTTTATCCGCGGTTGTGCGCCTATGTCAACGGCGTGACGGGCCGCGGGGACCTTGCGGACGACATCATCCAGGAGATTTTTTACAAGTTCCTCAAGCGGCGGCCCTGCCTCGACCGGTCCAAGGTCCCGGCCTACCTTTTCTCGATGGCTCACAACGAGTGCCTGAACTGGCTGCGGCAGAACAAGATCCTTTACAACAGCATCGACCTCAACAGATTGCAGGAGACCCGGGCGTGGGAGACGCTCGCCATGCGGGACTTCCTCGACGCCCCTAACGACTCGCCGCTGGCCACGCTGCTCGTCGAGGAGGTGCTGGCCCTGTGCGACCGACTCCCGCCCCAGACCGCGCGCATCTTCCGCATGAGCCGCATTGACGGGCTTACCAACCGGGAGATCGCCGAGACGCTGCACATTGCGCAGCGCACGGTCGAAAAACACATTTCGATTTCGATACGCTGGTTCCGCCGCTCGCCGCAGTTCAAGGGCTACTGGCCGGATTCGGAGTGAAACGAACGACAAACTGAAAAACGATATGAAGAAACTTTTTATTCTCTTTTGCGCCGTTGCAGCCGCGACGGTGCTCCCCGCCGCTGCGCAGACCCTTTCGACGGGAACCTACAACGTCCGCCAGCTCAACGCGGGCGACGAAACGAAGGGCAACGGCTGGCAGCGGCGGCTGCCGGTGATCGCGTCGCTCGTCCGCTTCCACGACTTCGATATTTTCGGGGCGCAGGAGGTGTTCCACAGCCAGCTGGAGGACCTTTTAGGGGCGCTGCCCGGCTACGGCTACACGGGCGTGGGCCGCGACGACGGCGCCGAGGCGGGCGAATACTCGGTCGTCTTCTACAAGCGCGACCGCTTCGAACTGCTCGACTCGGGCCATTTCTGGCTCGCCGAGGACACCGCGCGTCCGAACAGGGGCTGGGACGCCAAGTACGTTCGCATCTGCTGCTGGGGCCGTTTCCTCGACCGCGAAACCGAGGAACGCTTCTGGTTCTTCACCCTGCACACCGACCACAAGGGCGAGCGTGCGCAGGCCGAGAGCTGCCGCCTGGTCCTCGATAAGATCAAGACCATGTGCCGCGGCGAGCGGGCCGTGCTCACGGGCGATTTCAACGTCGGCGAGACGAGCGAGAGTTACGCCGTGCTCCGCGGCTCGGGACTGTTGTACGACACGTTCGACCTGGCGGAGATCAAATACGCCTGGACCGGCACGGAGAACGGCTTCGACCCCGACCGCAAGACCTTCCGCCACATCGACTACGTCTTCGTGACGCCCGGCTTCCGGGTGCTGCGCTACGGCATCCTCACGGATACCTACCGTTCGGAGGAACCCGCGGGCAGCGCGAAACCGTTCCGCGCCCGCACGCCGTCCGACCATTTCCCGGTGAAGGTCCAGCTGGCCTTTTCCGAATGACCGAATTTTAGAACCTGAAACTATTTCCGAACTGATAATGAACTTGTTTTCCTTTTTTCGCAAAAGCGAACCTTCGGCGCCCTTCACGGGTGACGACGCGGCGCGCATGAAACTCTACAAAAAGCTCCGTTTCCAGAGCTTCATCGCCGGCACGGTCGGTTACAGCCTCTATTACGTCTGCCGCACGAGCCTCAACGTGGTCAAGAAGCCGATCCTCGAGAGCGGGGCGCTCGACGCCACACAGTTGGGCGTCATCGGCTCGGCGCTGCTGTTCGCCTACGCCATCGGCAAATTCGTCAACGGATTCCTCTCCGACCACAGCAACATCAAGCGTTTCATGGCCGCGGGACTGTGCGTCTCGGCCGTCGCCAACCTGCTGGTCGGCGCGCTGGGCTTCGCCAACGGCGGGGGCATGGCGGGCAATATGACGCTCTTCGTGGCCTTCGCCGTGATGTGGGGCGTCAACGGGTGGTCGCAGTCGATGGGCGCACCCCCGGCGATCATCGCCCTTTCGCGCTGGTATCCGTTGAGCAAGCGCGGTACGTACTACGGATTCTTCAGCGCCAGCCACAACCTCGGCGAGTTCCTTTCGTTCCTTTTCGTCGGGGCCGTCGTCGGTATCTTCGGCTGGCAGTGGGGATTCGTCGGCTCGTCGGTGGCCGGGGTGCTGGGCGTGCTGGTGATCGTCTTCCTGCTGCACGACACCCCCGAATCGAAGGGCCTGCCCCCGATCGAGGTGCTGACCGGCGAGGAGTCGCCCGAGCAGAGCCACGATCATGGCTCTACGGCCCAGTTGCAGCGTTCGGTGATCCGCAATCCCTTCGTCTGGGTGCTGGCCCTGTCGAGTGCCTTCATGTACGTCTCGCGCTACGCCATCAACGGCTGGGGCGTGCTGTTCCTCCAGGAGGTCAAGGGATATACGCTGGCCACGGCCACGCAGGTCATCTCGGTCAACGCCCTGTTGGGCATTGTCGGGACGATCTTCTCGGGCTGGTTGTCCGACACGCTGTTCCACGGCCGCCGCAATGTGCTGGCATTCGGCTTCGGCGTGCTGAACACCGTCGCCCTGTGCCTGTTCCTCTATTCGGGCGACGGCATGTTCGTCAAT
The DNA here is from genome assembly GCF_042852885.1 of Alistipes sp. i18-0019-D1. Classification (NCBI taxonomy): domain Bacteria; kingdom Pseudomonadati; phylum Bacteroidota; class Bacteroidia; order Bacteroidales; family Rikenellaceae; genus Alistipes; species Alistipes sp. i18-0019-D1. The sequence continues at coordinate 1,584,251 of NZ_AP031424.1, read as the reverse complement.
CTGTTGAGCATGGTGTTATTCGGCATGGCGATCGGGGTGCTGATCTGCTTCCTCGGCGGACTCATGGCCATCGACATCGTGCCGCGCGAAGCCACGGGTGCGGCCCTCGGCATCGTGGGTATGGCCAGCTACGTCGGCGCCGGGTTGCAGGACATTGTCAGCGGATGGCTCATCAATTCGGGCAAGACGGTCACGGACGGTGTTACGACCTACGATTTCGATACGGCGATCATCTTCTGGATCGCGGCTTCGGCGCTCTCGTTCATCCTGGCGCTCTTCGTGTCGAAGAGATCACACGCATAGACGGCAACACGATGAAACCGATTCGATTTATCCTGACTTTATGTGCCCTTGCGGCCGCAGCGGCGGTCTCCGCCCAGTCTGACATGCGGTTCAACCGCGCGCCGCTCCAGCCGCGGCCCTATGCCGAACTGCCGATCGGTGCCGTAAAGCCCGCGGGCTGGCTCGGCGAGCAGCTCGTGCGGATGCGCGACGGCATGACCGGACACCTCGATTCGCTCTACCCGCAGGTCATGGGGCCGCGCAACGGCTGGCTGGGCGGTGACGGCGATGTGTGGGAACGCGGTCCCTACTGGATCGACGGCCTGCTGCCGCTGGCCTACATCCTCGAAGACGAACGGCTGATCGCCAAGGTGAAACCGTGGGTCGAGTGGGCGCTGGCCTCGCAGACGGACGACGGGAATTTCGGTCCCGTGACCGACCGTCCCGCCGAACCGGGGCTGCAACGAGACAAGGCCCGCGACTGGTGGCCCCGCATGGTGGTTCTCAAGGTGTTGCAGCAATACCATTCGGCGACCGGCGACCGGCGCGTGCTGGATTTCATGGACTGCTATTTCCGCTACCAGCTGGCGCAGCTGCCCCGAACGCCGCTCGACAACTGGACCAGATGGGGCCGCCAGCGCGGCGGCGACAACCTTGCGGTGGTTTACTGGCTTTACAACCTCACCGGAGAGAAATACCTGCTCGAACTGGGCGAGCTGATTCACAGACAGACGTTTGACTGGACGGGGGCTTTCCTGCACGGCGACCACTTGAGCCGCCCTTACAGCCTCCACTGCGTCGATCTGGGACAGGGGTTCAAGGAACCGGCGGTTTACTGGCAGCAGAGCGGCGATTCGCGTCATCTTGCGGCGGTGGGCCGCGCCGTGGAGAAGATGCGCCATACGATCGGGCTTCCGACGGGTCTCTGGGCCGGTGACGAGAAGCTCCGCTTCGGCGATCCGACACTCGGGTCGGAACTCTGCACGGCCGTCGAGATGATGTTTTCGCTGGAGCAGATTCTCCAGATCACGGGAGGCCGCGAGTGGGGCGACTATCTCGAACGCGTTGCCTACAACGCCCTGCCGACCCAGACGACCGATGCGCAGGACGCCCGGCAGTATTACCAGCAGGTCAACCAGGTGGAGGTCACGCGCAAGGTGCGTCCCTTCTCGACGCCCCACGAGGACACGGACATCGTTTTCGGCCTCTGTACGGGTTATCCGTGCTGCACGTCGAACCTGCACCAGGGGTGGCCCAAGCTGGTGCAGAATCTTTGGTATGCGACCCGCGACGGGGGCCTGGCCGCCTTGGTCTACGCCCCTTCGACGGTCGAGACCACGGCAGGCGGCATGAAAGTCGCCATCGAGGAGCGCACCGACTATCCCTTCCGCGAGCGGATCGCGTTCCGTGTGACGCTGCCCGGGGCCGGGAAGCGGGCGACGGCGGCATTCCCGCTTCACCTGCGCATCCCCGGCTGGTGCGCCGAACCCGGGATCACGCTCAACGGTGAAAAGGTCGCATTCCGCAACGTGGGCGAAGGGATCGTGGTCGTGGAACGCGCGTGGCGTTCGGGCGACTGTCTGAACGTGACTTTCCCGGCGTGCGTCGCCGTGCGTCGCTGGTACGACGAGGCGGCCGTCGTCGAGCGCGGTCCGCTGGTCTACGCCCTGCGTATGGACGAGAAGTGGGAGCGTCGTGAGATGGAACCCGGGAAACAAGCTCTTTACGGCCCTTATTATTACGAGGTGACCTCGGATTCCCCGTGGAATTTCTGCCTTCCGAAAGCGAACGTCCGGCCCGAAGCGGTCGCCGAAAGTTTCGTGGTGGAGGACGATGGCGAAATGGTGCCCTATCCCTGGACTCTGGACGGCTCTCCAGTGAAGATCCGCACGCGGGCCAACCGCCTGGGTGACTGGGCGTTGTATGGCGGATCGGCGGGACCGATCGCCTTCGTCTCCTCGCAGCGGATGTACATGTCGCCCGAAGAGGAGTGGATCGAGTTGATTCCCTACGGCTGTACGACGCTGCGTATCACGGAGTTTCCCGTGCGCTGATCCGTCCGGCAGGTTTCACGACGAAACGTTTGTAGGCCGCGGCCGTGGGGTCGCGCTGAATACCCCTCCCCTCCGACCTGTGCGTAGAACCACTCCTGCAGGTGGCCGAGCATCAGGTGGTTGTGCGAATGGTCTGTGCGGGCGTCCCACGGCTCGGGCAGGGCTGTCAACCCATTTTTTACACGGTAGAGCCAAAGAAAGCAGGATAAAGAAATCTCCGGTCCGCCCTGTTTGGCCGCGACTACTTTACAGTCGCGGCCAAACACGGTCCCAGCCTTCCTGCGGCGAAAATTGCCGTTGAGAATTATAGCCTTCGGCGCCCGGACACAAGTCCGTGACCTTGTGCCCGACAGTTTCTGGTCCACTCGTCACTCCGAGCTACTTTGAAGGGATCAAGCCCATCACGCAAAAAGCCTTGTTTATCCTGTAAAAGAAAAAAGGACGCTGATTACCAGCGTCCTTCAGTGCCCAGGACAAGACTCGAACTTGCACGAACGTAATTGTTCACTACCCCCTCAAAGTAGCGTGTCTACCAATTTCACCACCTGGGCATTGCACTCCCGAATCAACTTTCGGGAGTGCAAATATAGACACTATTTTGCGATTCGCAAAATTTTTGCGCGAAAAACGATAAAATTTGCATCGGGACCGTCCGGACCATTCTGCGGCGGTCCCGGAACGCTTTATTTGAGCTTCATCTCCTTGAGCAGGTAGCCCGCTCCGCCGACACGGTCCATGACGAACAGCACGTAGCGGATGTCTACGGCGATGTTGCGGCAGATCGCAGGGTCGTAGTCGATGTCGCTCATCGTCGAACGCCACGTGCGGTCGAAGTTGATGCCGATGAGTTCTCCTTCGGCGTTCAGCACCGGCGATCCCGAATTGCCGCCCGTGGTGTGGTTCGTCGCCAGGAAGCAGACCGGTACGGTCTTGCGGCCGTCGATCACCGTGCCCCAGCGGCCGTAGTTTTTCGACGCGTAGAGGTCGCGCAGCGACTGCGGAATGTCGTAGTCGTAAATCTCGGGGTTGTCCTTGGCGATGATGCCGTCGAGCGTCGTCTGCGGCTTGTGGTACTCTCCGTCGGCGTACTCGTATCCGGCCACGGAGCCGTAGGCCACGCGGAGCGTCAGGTTGGCGTCGGGGTAGAAGGCCCGCTCGCGGTCCCATTCGCGCAGACCTTTAATATAGATGGTGTAGAGTTCGTTGAGAATTTTGCTGTTGAGGTTGCGCAGCGACTTGGTTCCCAGCATCCACGAGATGTGGTCGAGCATGCGTTTGGTCTCCTCGCGCAGTCGGGCGGCAGGTTGCATGGCCACGCTGTCGGTGCCTTCCCAGATGGCCTCGAAAAGGGCGTCGGCATGGGCTTCCGGCGATTTGTAGCGGGTTATGCCTTCGGCGAAGGAGGGTATGCGGTAGATTTGCGGGCAACGGCCGTATTCGCGGAATGCCTGGCGCCAGAGCGCCCGCTCGGTGGGCTTGCGCCGTGCGAAACACTCCTCGGCGCGTTCTTTGGGGGTATAGGCTGCCGGCAGCGTCGAGAGCGTTTCGCGGGTGATCTCGTAAGCGAAATAGGCATCCATGATACGGCCGTATTCGGCGCGCAGGCCCATCACTACGGCGTATTCGGGGTGCTCCACGGACCAGAGTCCGAATTGCGTCTCGTAATCGAATTTTGCTGCGACGGTCCCGCGGCGGTTGATGCCCAGCGCTTCGCCCTGCCATTTTTTCCAGGCGTTGGCGATCGAGGCGTGTTTGGCGGCATAGTGGATGCGCAGCGCGGGGTCGGACTCCTGCGCTTTGGTGATGATGTCGAGGCGCCCCGTGCGGATAGCGATCTTGGCCGGATCGGAACGTTCGGCGATGTAGGCCACGGCGTCGGAGAGGATGTACTCCTGCGTGTTGCCCGGGAATCCGTAGATCATCGTGAAATCGCCCTCTTTGATCCCTTTCGTCGATATCGTGAAATGTTTCTTCGGACGATACGGAACGTTCCGGGGCGAGTAGGCCGCCGGGCGGTTGTCTTTCGAAGCATAGACGCGGAACATCGAGAAGTCGCCCGTGTGGCGGGGCCAGATCCAGTTGTCGGTGTCGCCCCCGAACTTGCCGATCGACGAGGGCGGCGCGGCCACGAGGCGCACGTCGTCGAACTGCTCGTAGACGAACAGGAACTGCTGGTTACCGTAGTACATCTGTTCGACCGAGGCTTTGTAGCCCGTGCCTTCGGCTTCGGCTTTGCGGACGATCTCCTCTGCCGTCTCGCCTGCGGCGATCCGGTCGGTCACATCGTCCATGCGGACGAGGAAGCGGACCCAGAGTTTTTCGTTAGGCAGCTCCTCGGCCCGGGACATGGCCCAGAAACCATTGGTCAGGTAGTCGTGCTCGACGGTCGAATGTTTCTGAATGGCGTCGTAGCCGCAATGGTGGTTGGTGAGCAGCAGGCCTTCGGGCGAGATGAGTTCGCCCGTACAGCCGCCGTTGAAGAGCACGACGGCGTCCTTCATCGAGGCCTTGTTGATCGAGTAGATGTCTTCGGCCGTGAGGCGGAAGCCTTTTGCGCGCATGTCGTCGATGCGTTCGGAGATCAGGCTCGGGAGCCACATGCCCTCGTCGGCCAGTGCGGGCAGGAGGGAGAGGGCGGCGAGCAGGGTCAGCAGGGTACGTTTCATGAATCTAAAAATTTATCTAATTCGGTGTATACTTTCTGGACGGGGAGTCCCATGACGTTGTAGAACGAGCCTTCGATACGCTCGATGGCGGCATAACCGATCCACTCCTGGATGCCGTACGACCCGGCTTTGTCGAAGGGGCGGAAGGTGTCGACGTAGTGTGCGATCTCCTCGTCGGTGAGCTTGCGGAACCAGACGCCGGTACGTACTTCGAAGGAGTGCATCCGGCAGGCGGTGCGCAGCGTGACGCCCGAAACGACCGTGTGGCGGCGTCCCGAGAGGCGGCCGAGCATCCGGCAGGCGTCGTCGCGGCCGTGGGGTTTCCCCAGAACCTCGCCGTCGAGCACGACCACCGTGTCGGCGGTCAGCAGGATGTCGTTCGGGGCGAGCGGTGCGGGGTAGGTCTCGCTTTTCAGGCGCGAGAGGTACAGCGGGACCTGCTCGGCCGGGAGATCTTCGGGATAGGTCTCTTCGCAGTCGTATTTCGGGGCCAGTTCGTAGGGAAGCCCGCAGCCGGTCATCAGCTCCCTGCGCCGCGGCGACTGCGACGCCAGCAGCAGGCGGTAGGGTTTGAGTTTGTCGTTGAGTAACATGGCTATCGTATGTCGAAATTCAGCAATTCACGTCCCTCGAGAGTCGCACGCAGCGTGTCGCCGGGCTTCACCTCTCCGACGCCCGCGGGCGTTCCCGTGTAGAGCAGGTCGCCCATGCGCAGGGTCATGTACTGCGACACCGTGGCGATGATCCGGTCCACCGTGAAGAGCATTTCCGAGGTGTCACCCCTTTGGCGGCGCTCCCCGTTCACGTCGAGCGTGAAGTGCAGCCGCTGCACGTCGCCGCCCAGCTCCTGCAAAGATACGAATTCCGGAGCAATCGCCGCCGAACGGTCGAAAGCCTTGCAACTCTCCCACGGCAGCCCCTCGGCGATGGCCTTCCGTTGGAGGTCGCGGGCCGTGAAGTCGATGCCCAGGGCCACCTCGTCGTAATAGCGGTGTGCGAAACGTTCGGCGATGGCCTTGCCCACGCGGTTGATCCGCACCACCAGTTCGCATTCGTAATGCACCTCCTTCGAGAACGACGGGATGTAAAACGGGTCGTTGTTGCGCAGCAGCGCCGTGTCGGGCTTGAGGAAAAACATCGGTTCCCCGGGGAGTTTCCCGCTGTCGTTCAGCTGTTCGTGCAACTCGGCGGCATGTTCAGCGTAGTTGCGGCCTATGCAGATGATTTTCATTGTTTTCGATTTTATAGGGCATATTTCACCCTGCCTCGCCCTCCGCGAAAGGGAAATACGCTGGTATGTCCCTTCCGCGTCGGTCTTCGTTATGTCGAAATCTGCTCCTCTAAAATCAGAAAGCAGCGTTTCCAGTCTTCAGTTCTGCGACCATCCGCGCCGCGAACCGTTCGCTGGCGCCCGGGCCGCCGATGATCGTTTGCAGTTCGCCGAAGTCGGCGAGCATCTTTCCGCGCTTGCTGCCGCCGTGCAAAATCGCCCGCAGCTCGCGTTCGGCGCAGTCGACCGAGAAATCCGACTGGATGATCTCGGCGACGGCTTCGCGCCCCAGGTTCAAGTTCACGAGCGACACCCAGGGGACCTTCAGCACGTAGGGCCGCAGCCATACCTGCCACCACACCGTGCGGTAGACCACCACCTCGGGAATGCCCAGCAGGGCGGTTTCGAGCGTCGCCGTGCCCGATGTCACCACGGCCGCTTCGGCCGCCGCCAGCGTCTCGTAGGTCTGGTCCGAGACGTAGCGGATGTCGCTTCCGGCGATGTATTGTTCGTAAAGCGTCCGGTCGAGCCACGCGACGCCCGCCACCACGAACTGGTGCTCGGGGAATTTTCGCGACAGCGCGGCCATCAGCGGCAGGTTGTCGCGGATCTCGCCCCGGCGGCTGCCGGCCAGCAGGGCGACGATCGGGCGCTGGTCGAGGGAGTTGCGGCGGCGGAACTCCTCGGGCGTCGGGAGCGTCGTCCGCCGGGTCTCGATGGCGTCGACAAGCGGGTTGCCCTCGAAAATGGGTTCGATGCCGTGCTTCGGGAAATAGGTCCGCTCGAAAGGGAAGATGATGAAGAGCCGGTCGACGTATTTGCGGATTGCCTTCACCCGCCATTCGCGCCACGCCCAGACCTTCGGGGCGATGTAGTAGAAGGTGCGGATGCCGTGTTCTTTGGCCCAGCGGGCCATCTTCATGTTGAAACCCGGGTAATCCACCAGGATCAGCACGTCGGGGGCGAACTCCGCCACGTCGGCCTGGCACTCCTGCATTTGGCGGCGGATCGTTCCGAGGTTTTTAAGCACCTGCACGATGCCGAAGAACGAGGTCTCCCGGTAGTGTTTTCGTAAGTTCTCCTTGCCGCCTGCCGCCGCCATAAGGTCTCCGCCCCAGAAGCGGAATTCCGCCTGCGGGTCGGCTTTCAGCAGCCCTTCGATCAGGTTTGCGCCGTGCAGGTCGCCCGAAGGCTCTCCGGCTATAAGGTAATATTTCATCTTTTCGATTTTATAGGGCGCCTTTCGCCCTGCCTTGTCCTCCGCGAAAGGGAAATACGTCTGTATGTCCCTTCCGCGTCAGCCTTCGTTATGTCAAAATCCGCCTCTCTAAAATCAAAAAGTCGGGGCCGATTGCTCTTTCAACTTTCTAAAAGGTCGGGCCGCAACTCTTTCGTGCGCCGGTAAGCCTCGTCGTCCTGCCACCGGGCGATCTCGGCGAAGTTGCCCGACAACAGCACGTCGGGGACCCGCCAGCCGCGGAACTCCGCCGGCCGCGTGTAGACCGGGGGTGCCAGCAGGTTGTCCTGGAATGAGTCCGTGAGGGCCGACGCCTCGTCGCCGATGGCTCCGGGGATGATCCGCACGACCGAGTCGGCGATGATGCAGGCCGCCAGCTCGCCGCCCGTCAGCACGTAGTCGCCGATCGAGATTTCGCGCGTGACGAGGTGCTCGCGGATGCGGTGGTCGATGCCCTTGTAGTGGCCGCAGAGGATGATGATGTTTTCAAGCGTCGACAACCGGTTGGCCTCGTGCTGGTTGTAACGGTTACCGTCGGGAGAGGTGTAGATGACCTCGTCGTAGCGCCTCTCGCTCTGGAGTTTCTCGACCAGTTCGAAGACCGGTTCGCACTTCATGACCATACCCGCTTCGCCGCCGAACGGATAGTCGTCGGTGGTCTTGCGGCGGTCGTGGGCGTAGTCGTGCAGGTTGTGGACGACGATCTCCACGAGACCCTTCTCCTGCGCCCGTTTGAGTATGGATTCGTTGAGCGGGGAGGTCATGAGTTCGGGGACGGAGGATATGATGTCAATGCGCATGTCTGAAAATGATGTCTTTCGTGGAATTTTCGGCCAGCGGGATCTCTTGCCCGCGGTCGAGCGTGTAACCCGTGTAGCCCAGTTCGGTGAAGAGCGCGACGATCTGCGGGCGGTTTTCGCCGCCCGTCTCGATCAGCACCGTGGGGCGGTGCCTCTCCAGCAGGGGCCGCATCTCCCGCATCACGACGACCTCGTAACCCTCGATGTCGCATTTGATGAAGTCGAGGCGCTCCAGTTTGCCGAACAGTTCGCTGCCGCGGCGCATCTGGGCCGTAAACTCCACGTCGGCCTTGCCGCCGCCTTCGTTGACGAAGTTCTGGCCCGTGCCGAAATAGCCCGTCTCGCGCGCCGAGTCGTTGGCCATCGAGACCGGCTTCGATTCCGTGCCCAGGGCGTAGGGGAGGATGTCGACGTTTCCGCAGCGGCGGAGGTTGCGGCTCAGCACCTTGCGGATCGGGGCCACCGGTTCCACGGCGAAAACCTTTCCCGAGGGACCCGCGAGGCGGGAGATCGTGCGGGCGTAGTAGCCGAGGTTGGCGCCGATGTCGATGCATGTGTCGCCTGCGCGGACTAGTTTCGGCAGGTGGTAGACGTACTCCGTGGCAGGGGCCTCGCGTCCGATGCCCAGCCGCTGCCAGAGGAAGAACAGCCGGCTCACGGCGCGCAGGTAGCCTTCTAACGGCAGGGTGCGGTAGAGAATCTTATGGATCAGGGTTTTCACGGGAACAATGGTTGTGGGCGGCGCGAACCGGTCGGGGACGGATGTGCGGCGGTATGTATTTCCGGGATCATTCTTGATTCCTGTAATTCACCTCCTCGTTCAGCACCTCGACGATGAAGGGGTTGTAGAGCAGTTCGTGGCCGATCGTCGACTCGGGACCGTGGCCGGGATAGACGTGCACCTCCTCGCCCAGCGGAACCAGGGAGTCGAGGATCGAGCGCATGATCCACGAATAGTCGCCGCCCGGCAGGTCCGTGCGGCCGATCGACTCGCGGAAAAGCGTGTCGCCCGTGAAGAGCGATTTCGAGACGGGTTCGTACAGCGCCACATGGCCGGGGGTGTGGCCGGGGGTGCGGATTACGCGCAGGACGGTCTCCCCGAAGCGGACCTCGGGCATGGTGTCGAGGTCGAGGTCCGCTGCGGGCATCTGTCCGATCTTGACCCCGAAGACCGAGCCGCTTGTCGCGGCGTTGTCCAGCAGGAACCGGTCCTTCGACGAAAGGGCGAAAGGGATGCCGTAGCGCTGCTTGAGGTGCTCGACGCCCAGCGTGTGGTCGAAATGGCCGTGGGTGTTGACCGCCATGACGGGTTTCAGCCCGTGCTCGGCGATGAAGTTGTCCAGTGCGGCATCTTCGCGCGGGTTGCTGTTTCCGGCGTCGATGACGATGCACTCTTTGGTGTCGTCCCAGACGACGTAGGTGTTTTCCTGTATCGGATTGAATTGCAGGCAGGCGATTTTCATAATGATGGCTGTTTTAATGCAGTCGGTTTGGCAAAGATAGTGCTTTTTACGGGATTTTACCTATCTTTATGACCCAAAACGATCCGATCCCATGAAACGATTTTTTGCGCTTTTCGCGGTCCTGACCCTGCTTTGCACGGGAATTTCGGCCCAGACGACCGCCTGCCGGACCGAAACCAATATCGCTTACCGCAATGCTGCGGACGATGGTTATGTCGATTCGCTCTGCCGGCTGGATATTTGTTATCCGGTGGATAGAAAAGGATTCCCGACCGTCGTGTGGTTTCACGGCGGGGGCCTGACGGGCGGGCGGCGCGAGATTCCGAAGGCGCTGTGCGACAAAGGCTTCGCCGTGGTGGGCGTGGACTACCGCCTCGCTCCGCGCGTGAAGGTGGCCGACTGCGTGGCGGATGCCGCCGCTGCGGCCGCATGGGTGGTGAGAAACATCGCTTCGTACGGCGGCGACCCGCGGCTGATCTTCATCGCCGGACACTCGGCGGGCGGTTACCTGACTTCGATGATCGGACTGGACAAACGCTGGATGGCGCCCTACGGCATCGACCCCGACACGGCGTTCGCGGCGCTGATCCCTTACAGCGGGCAGGTCGTGACCCACTTCGCGCGACGCCGCGAAATGGGGATTCCCGATACGCAGGTGGTCGTGGACGACATGGCGCCGCTGAACTACATACGTCCCGACTGCCCGCCGATCCTGATTCTCTCGGGCGACCGCGAGCGGGAGATGCTGGGCCGTTATGAGGAGAACGCCTATTTCTGGCGCATGATGCAGGTGGCGGGGCATCCCGACGTCGGGATCCGCGAGTTCGACGGGTTCGACCACGGCAACATGCCCCAGGCGGGCCATTACGTCGCGGTGCGCTACATCCGCGACTTTGTGAAAAAACGGGAGCGATAATTGCGGTCCCTGACGCGTAAAACGGAGTGTTATGAACGGATGGATGAAATTGGCGGCCGCACTTTTCGCCGCGGCGTCGCTTGCGGGGTGTTCGCTGCTGAAGGTGGCCGTGGCCACGGGCGACCCCCTTTCGAAGGAACAGATGAACGTGCGGACCATGACGCGCGGCTTTTACTACGACATGGCCGGCGAGGTGGCCCGTGCGGCCGACTCGATCGTTGCGGCGGCGTCGGACGTGAACGTGCGTGTGGCGGCCGTGCGGTGGAAAATCCGCGCCACGCGCGCCGGGGTGACCGCCGCCATGCAGGGGATTCCCGACGTGGCGCTGGCCGACCTGTGGATCCTGTGCCGCCGCATGAATGATTCTTTTGCCGAAGCTCCCGATTCGCTGCTGTTCGGTTCCCAGAGCGACATCGCCCGCGACGCCGCCCTGCGGCTCGACCGCCGGGCCGGAAGGCTCGCCCGGCAAGTGCTTCCGGCGGACCGTTACGATCTGATGGCGGCCTTCGTCGACGACTATATCCGGAAAAATCCCGCCTCCGAAGGCGACGAGACCGACAACACGACCCTCGCGTGGCTGGAATACCTTCAGGCAGCCGGTGTCGAACACGACTACGCCACCGGTTCGATCGCCGAGGTGCTGGCCGACGTCAACGACCGCCTGAGCGGTCAGACGCAGCAGGTGACCAACAGCGTGAGCTGGTCGAAGGACATCTTCGAGATGCGGCTCCGGCAGGACAGCCTGCGCATCGAGGTCGGGGCGCAGCTCGATTCGCTGGAACGCAGTTTTACGCGCATCGTGGTCGTTGCCGAGCACCTGCCCGAGATTTCGGACAAGGTGCTGGAGGAGCTGAACCGGCAGGCCACGCAGTTGATCTGGACGATGAACGCTTCGGTGGACAACGCTTTCGCCGACTTCGACCGCCAGCGCGGCGAGTTGCAGCGGTACGTCACGCGCGAGCGCGAGGCGCTGGTCGAGCAGCTGCGCACGACGGGCGATGAACTGGTCCGGACGACGCTCGACGCCCTGCCGGGACTCGTCGGCAAAATCCTGCTCTACGTCGTGCTGGCGCTCGCGGTTTTGATCGGCGGGCCTTTCGCGCTGGGCTTTTGGCTCGGCGGCGTGCGGGCGCGCGCCAAGGCGAAGAAGGCGGAAAAAGGCTGATTCCGGCGGACTCCGGGGCCCCTTCCCGTCGGGAAGTTTTGCCGAGCCGCACGCAATTCGGGTTTGAACCCGTCCGGCTTTTTTGTACCTTTGCATCCCAAACTCGAATTTATGGCAAGAATGGCACGTAAAAAAGCGAACTATCCCCTGATCGAGGGGCTTGAAATAACGACCCTCGCGGCCGAGGGCAAGGCCATGGGCCGCTGGAACGACGTGGTGGTCTTCGTGCCGCTGACCGTTCCGGGCGACGTGGTCGACGTACAGATCCGTTCGAAACGCCGCCGCTTCATGGAGGGCTTCGTGGTGCGCTATGTGAAAAAATCGCCGTTGCGGACCGAGGCGTTCTGCGAGCACTTCGGCGTCTGCGGCGGCTGCAAGTGGCAGAACCTGCCCTACGGGGAGCAGCTGCGCTTCAAGACCGAGCAGGTCCGCGACCAGCTGACGCGTATCGGCAAGATCGCCCTGCCCGAAATCGCGCCGTGCCTCGGCTCGGCGCAGACGCAGTTCTACCGCAACAAACTCGAATTCACTTTCGCCGACCGCCGCTGGCTGACGCGCGAGGAGATCGAGTCGGCGGGCGACATCGGCGACGCGCCCGCCGTGGGATTTCATATCCCCTCGATGTTCGACAAGGTTCTGGACATCCGCAAATGCTGGTTGCAGCCCGACCCGTCGAACGGCATCCGCATGGAGGCCAAGCGGTTCTGCGTGGAGAACGGCTACACGTTCCACAACGCCCGTTCGCACGAGGGGCTGATGCGCAACATGATCGTCCGCACGGCCTCGACGGGCGAGGTGATGGTGATCGTGGTCTTCAACAGCGACGACCGGCCCCGCATCACGGCCCTGATGGACCATCTGGCGGAGAAGTTCCCGGAGATCACCTCCCTGTTCTATATCGTCAATACGAAGTTCAACGACTCAGTGGGCGACCTCGACCCGGTCTGCTACCGCGGCAAGGACCACATCATCGAGGAGATGGAGGGGCTGCGCTTCAAGGTGGGACCCAAATCCTTCTACCAGACCAATTCCGCGCAGGCGTACGAACTTTATAAGGTGGCCCGCGATTTCGCCTGTTTGAAACCCGGCGACGTGCTCTACGACCTCTACACCGGAACGGGAACCATCGCCAACTTCTGCGCCGCGCGCTGCGCCAGGGTGGTGGGCGTGGAGTACGTTCCCGAAGCCATCGCCGACGCCAAGGTCAATTCGGAACTGAACGGCATTGAAAATACGGTCTTCTACGCCGGGGACATGAAGGCGGTGCTCGACGACGGGTTCGTCGCCGCGAACGGCCGTCCCGACGTGATCATTCTCGACCCGCCGCGCGCGGGCGTCGACGAGCCGGTGATCGAAGTCATCCTGCGCGCCGCGCCCCAGCGGATCGTCTATGTGAGCTGCAATCCCGCCACGCAGGCCCGCGACCTCCAGCTGATGGACGCCGCCTACCGCGTCGAGGCCGTGCAGCCCGTCGACATGTTTCCCCACACGCACCATGTGGAGAACGTCGTGAAGCTCGTGCGGCGATAAACGGCGCGTCCGCGTGAGATACGACCTGAACCACAGACCGATGATACGAATTCTGTTTTCCGCATGGATCATACTGACGTGTGCCGCCGTATCGGCACAGCCGCGCATCCGCACCGAGAAAGGGCCGGGCGAAAAAACGACCGACTTTATTCTCGAAAACAAACAAAGCGGCGGAACGCTTACCGTGCTGGTCAATTTCAAGGAGCTGTATAATTGCAGTAACCTTTCCGCCGGCGTGCATAAATATACGGTGCACTACGACAATCAGCGGTTTTTGAGCCTGCGGGCCGCTGACGAGGGTTACGGGGTGGGGTATAACTATTCGTGGCGTTGGTATTTAGGTCCGCTCGATCCGGATGTGGATACCGCTTTCGTCTATCGGATGCCCTGTTCGACGCTCCGGCCCCAACGGGTTATCCGAACGGTATACGTTCTGGACAAGTACCGAAAGGCGGAGGCGGAGCGCGAAAGCCTGGGCTTCATGTTTCCGCTATCGAAAGGGGATACGGTCTACGCCATGCGCCGTGGTGTGGTCGTGGAGATTCGAAAGCCCGAAAAACGCTTCGACGCTCCCCGGGTGAGTTTTACGACCAACAGCCCGAACCTGCTTGTCGAGCAGCCGGACGGCACGCTGGCCTGGTATATCTGTGTCGACGGCGACAATGTGCTGGTCGACGTCGGGGACGAAGTGCTGCCCGGAACGCCGCTGGCGCTGGCCGGGAGCTACGACGGCGAATATTACAAAACAGCAGTCCAAATCTATTGGTACGAGACTGATCCCGATCGCGATTGGAATGACGGATATGCGGTTTCCAAAAGACTGTTTCCGCGGTTTCAGACTACCGATGGCGTGCTGATACCCAAGCACGGCGGTGTCTATACGCCTGTTTTTACACCGGAGATGCAGACTCGTGAGTTGACCGCGAGGGAGCTTAAAAAGTGGCGTGCGACGCATCCCGGGCATAAAAAATAGTCGTACCGGCAAACCGTCCGCCCGTGTAATCGGAGCTTTCGCAACCGGACGGATGCAGTATTTTCGTTTTCCGGCGTTTTACTGGATACAAAGGGATGCAAACCGGCTCCGGCTGAAAACAGTTCCGCGCGATGCCCGGCTTGCATAATCTTTGTAAGATGGTTACGTAAAAACGAAAAGACAATGAAACGACTGATTTTATTGGCGGCGGTGGCGTTTTTCGCCCTCCCCGCGGCAGCGCAGATGCAGGAGGCTTTCCCCAGCTACATTCAGGTGAACGGACGTGCCGAAAAGGAGATCACGCCCGACGAATTCTACCTGCAGATCATCATCAACGAGCGCGACTCGAAGGGCAAGATTTCGGTCGAGAGCCAGCAGCGCGACATGATCGCCGCGCTCAAACGTGCGGGTGTCGACGTCGAGAAACAGCTCAAGATGGCCAACCTGTCGAGCGAGTTCTTCAAGAAAAACACCTCGGTGGCGACGGCCAAATACCAGTTGCAGCTGGGTTCCTCGGCGATGGTCGCCAAGGTGTGGCAGGCGCTGGACGGACTGGGTATTTCGAATGTCTCGATCCTGAAGGTCTCGCACTCGAAAATCGAACAGTATAAGGCCGAGGTGCGCGTCGAGGCGATGCAGAACGCCCGCCAGAGCGCCGCGACGCTGGCCGAAGCCATCGGGCAGAAGATCGGAAAATGTTTCTACATCTACGATTCGAACAACAACGTGATGCCCGTTTTTTACGACAACATGGCCGTGATGCGCAGCGCCAAGGCGACGGGCGTCGCCGAGGATGCCGCGGCGGACGAACCGCTCGATTTCAAGACCATCAAGCTGCAGTATAACGTGCAGGCGAAGTTCGTCCTCGAATAGTTTTCGATTTATAAACGGCAGTTTCCGCACATCCCTCGAACGGGGCGAATGGGACGTACTTCGGTACTGCCTATCCGCCTCGTTCTTCCCGATGCATGAGGCCAGCCTGCTTAAAATCAAAAACGGGAACGTGCCGGAAGCTGGCTTTACGAACCCCGACAGACCTGTTCACACGGGAAATCCGTTTTCGCAGACCGGAAGGGCCTGATAATAAAACGATTCATCCGGGTTGAAAGCAGAGAGGCTGAAAAAGTGCGATTCAGTAAGCGATTTCTGAAAATTTTAGTATCTTTGTAGTTCACCCCTGTAAAAAAGGAGGAGTTATGGAAAAGCAGTTTTGTTTCGATTATGAACATTACGCGGCACTGTCGGAACTATCCGAAGCCGACCGCAGGCTGGTCGCCGAGGCCGAACGGGCCACGGCCAATGCGCATGCGCCCTACTCGAATTTCCACGTAGGCGCCGCCGCGCGTCTGCGCAGCGGGAAAATACTCTACGGCAGCAACTTCGAAAGCGAAGTCTATCCCGCGGGACTCTGCGCCGAGCGGTCGCTGATGTTCTACGCCCAGGCCAACTACGCCGACGATCCGATCGAGACGATGGCCATTGCCTCGAACCCTTCGGAGCGCGAATGCTATCCCTGCGGCCAGTGCCGGCAGGTGATGGTCGACGTCGAGCGCCGCCAGGGTTGCCCGATGCGGGTGCTGATGAGCGGCCACGGTACGGTGACGGCGGTCGATTCGGCCTCCAGACTGCTGCCTTTCACCTTTATTCTGTAATTTCAGACGATGTTTAACCCGGACGACATTCTTTACGAAGACAACCACCTGCTGATCGTCAACAAACGCTGCGGCGATCTGGTGCAGCCCGACCCGTCGGGCGAGAGCGCCCTCGAAGACCAGATCAAGGCCTTCATCAAGGGGCGCGACGCGAAACCCGGCGAGGTGTTCCTCGGCGTGGTGCACCGCATCGACCGTCCGGTGAGCGGAGTCGTGCTTTTCGCCAAGACGTCGAAGGCCCTCGTCCGCCTGAACGAGATGATCCGCGAAGGCCGCATTCATAAGATATACTGGGCGCTGACCGAAGCCACGCCCGACCCCGAGAGCGGCGAACTGCGCCACTACATCCTGCGCGACGGCAAAACCAACCGTTCGCGGGCCTGCGACGCCCCGAAGGGCGACGCCAAGGAGGCGCGCCTGCGTTACGCGACGCTCGGGGCGGGGACGAACTACACGCTGGTCGAGGTCGAACTGCTCACCGGCCGTCACCACCAGATCCGTGCCCAGCTCTCGAAGATCGGGTGTCCGATCCGCGGCGACCTGAAATACGGCGCCCGGCGCTCCCTGCCCGGGGGCGGCATCTCGCTCCACTCGCGCCGCGTCGAGTTCGAGCACCCCGTGCGCCGTGAGCCTCTCTCGGTTACGGCTCCCGTGCCTGCGGGCGACAACCTGTGGGCCTATTTCGAAAACCTCTGAATATCCTTGCCATGCGATTGCTCATTCAGCGTGTAAAACACGCTTCCGTCGCCATCGGCGGTGATGTCCGCTCCCGGATCGGGGCGGGACTGCTGGTGCTGCTGGGCGTCGGGTGCGGCGATACCGACGAGGATGTCGAATACCTCGCCGGAAAACTCGTGCGCCTGCGCATCTTCGACGACGAAGCGGGCGTGATGAACCTCGATGTCGTGCAGACGGGCGGCGAAATCCTGGTCGTGAGCCAGTTCACGTTGCAGGCCTCGACGCGCAAGGGCAACCGCCCGAGCTATATCCGGGCGGCTCCCGAAGCCGTTTCACGGCCTCTCTACGAGCGTTTTACAGCCCGCGTAGCGGAACTCTCGGGCCGCGGGGTCGCCACGGGCGAGTTCGGCGCCGACATGCAGGTCGAACTGGTCAACGACGGGCCGGTGACGATCTGGATGGATTCGAAAAACAAGGAGTGAACACCTCAATCTCTTTTGCGATGAAAAAGATAACAGCATTTCTGCTTCTGGGCCTCGCCGTCTCCCTTGCCTCCTGCGGGAGCGAAAAGGAGCAGGACGACAACCGGTGGTTCCTGACGCCCGAAGCCGCGGTCAGCGGCACGACCGTCGAGATGACCTGCCGGACCCGCTTCGCTGCCGGTGCGCTGGACGGCGTCCGCGTGGGATTTACCTATGCGTCGATCGTAGGCGGGGTGATCGGTCCGTTCGCCGAGTCGGCGGACTGCCGGGTCGAAGGCAGCAGCCTCGTCTCCACGCTGAACGGCCTTCTGCCCGAAACCGTCTACGCCGTCTATGCTTTCGCCGACCTGCCGACGGGCCGTGTGCAAAGTCCGGCAGGCTCCTTCCGGACCGGAAAGGGCTTCGTCAATCCCGACCTGGCGAAATATGCGGGATGGGCGGAACTTCCGGCTGTTCAGGGCCGTCCGGGCGACTGTTACTATGCCGTCCATTACTGCGACGGCGCGCCCGGAGGCCGCAACTATACGGTCTGTTACAGCGCCGGCAAACGCAGCGGAATGTGGTCGGCGTTCCCGCTGCACGACTGCTATAAGGGGACGCAGGGGCGTACGGATGACTGGTTTTACGATCCGGCCATTCCCGAAATCGTTCAGCCCGATCTGATCAAGGGGTCGTACAAGCCGCAGCCGGGTTATTCGAAAGGACACCTGCTCGCGTCGAACGACCGGACGGCGAGTTACGCGATCAACGTCCAGACGTTCTATGTGACCAACGTGGCTCCGCAGTGGCAGAACAGTTTCAATTCCGGAGTGTGGTCGTCGCTCGAAGACGATTGCTGGAAGAACGTCTGCGCCGATACGCTCTATGTGGTGTCGGGGGTCTGGTTCGCCGACGACGATACGACCGTCACGGACCAGAGCGGCGACGTGTGCGTCGTGCCGACGAATTTCTACCGGGTGCTGATGCGTTCGAAGAGCGGCTCTGCGGGCAAACCTCTCCGGGAGCTTGCCGCCGATGAGATCGAATGCGTCGGTTTCTGGTTTGAAAACCGCGCCTATCCGAGCGGTAAACCTTCGCAGTACATGACTTCGGTGGCCGATATCGAGGCGAAAACGCAGATCGAGTTTTTCACCAACGTGCCCGATGCTCCGAAGGAGAAACTCAACCCTTCATTCTGGAATTTCAGATAATTGATTCCCGGCGGCGATGGATGCCATCCGTTGCCGGGATACCGTATTGATAACGATTTTAAATTGGTATGATGAAAAAATTGAGCGCATTCCTGCTTCTGGGCCTCACCGTGGCCTTCGCCTCCTGCGGGGATGAAAAGACGGAGGACGACAGCCGGTGGTTTCTGGCGCCCCAGGCCGCGGTCGGCGGCACGACGGTCGAAATGACCTGCCAGACCCGCTTCGGCGAGGGCGTGCTGGACGGTGTGGGCGTGGGATTTACCTATGCGCCCATCGTCGACGGCAAGATCGGTCCGTTCGCCGACTCGGCGGATTGCAGGGTCGACGGCAACACCCTTTCGTCCACGCTGGACGGTCTTCTGCCCCAAACCTTCTACGTCGTTTACGCCTTCGCCGACTTCCCGTCGGGGCGTATGCAAAGCCCGGCGGCCTCGTTCGAAACCGGCAAGGACGAACTTCCCGAACCCGATCCGGACAAACCGGCCTTCGGAACCCCGTCGGCGAGCGCCGTGACCGAAACCACCGCCACGCTGACGTGCGGATTTACGTTCGAGGGCACCGGTTACAAGGTCTATTTCCGCTATAAGCCCTCGTCTGCTTCCGGCTATTCACAGCAGGAAGTGTCGGCGGGAACGGGGACCAAGACGGCCTCTCTGACCGGGCTGACCGCCGGCACGAACTACGAGTTCCAGCTCTGCGCCGACTGGAAAGGGCAGACCTATGCCAGCACCGCGGGAACTTTCACGACCGCGCGGAACGGCGGCGGATCCGGCGATACGAAGTACTCGGGGTGGCCCGAACTTGTTCCGGAGGACAAGTCGAACAGCGACTATCATTACGCATACCATATCTGTCCCGACTTTTCGATAGGCGGTCACAAAGCGCGTAATTATACGGTCTGCTTCAGTGCCAAGCACCACTGTCCCGTCTGGGTGGCGGCGCCGCGTCATGCCTGCTACGAGGGTGATGCCGATCGCTCGGCCTATAGCAAGGACCCGATCATTCCCTCCGGCATTCAGTATAACAGCAAGTCGACGGGCGGCGGCTGCAACAAGGGCCACATGCTCGGTTCGGCCGAACGCACCCGTTCCGCGGCCATCAATAAGCAGGTCTTCTATTACACCAACATCGCTCCGCAGTACTCCTCGGGATACAACACCGGAGGCGGCGGATGGAATACGCTCGAGGACTGGATCGACGGCAAGGTCTGCCGCGATACGACCTATCTGGTTATCGGCACCTACTTCGAGTCCTATACCGATGGCTATGGCATGTCTGCCTCGCCCAAGAAAATCGAGTTCGGCGGCCGCAGCGACGTGTCGTGTCCCACGATGTTCTACATCGCCGCACTGCGCACCAAGCGGGGCGACACCGGCAAATCGGTGCTGAACTGTTCGGCCGACGAACTGATGTGCGTGGCGTTCGTGCGCTCGCACAACAACGGCCTCAAGGGCCAGAAGGTGACATCGAGGGAGATGATGTCTATTTCGGACCTCGAAAAGCTCACCGGACACGCATTCTTCACCAACGTGTCCAACGCCCCGAAGAATACCTATAACCCCTCGGACTGGGGCTTGTAGCGATGATCTACCCGTGGGGCGATACGAGGCGGTTCAACTCCTATGCGGGGTACTTCCGCCGTCTGTTCGGCTGCCGGGTGCAGAAACTTTCCGTCGATGCGGGCTTCACGTGCCCCAACCGCGACGGGACGATCGGCGAAGGAGGGTGTACGTTCTGTAACAACGGAGCGTTCACCCCTTCTTATTGCATGCCCTCGAAGAGCGTCGGGCAGCAGGTCGCCGAGGGCATCGAGTTTCACCGCAACCGTTACCGCACGGCGCGGCGTTACCTGGTCTATTTCCAGTCCTTTTCCAACACCTATGCCCCGCTGGAGCGGCTGAAGACGCTTTACGATGAAGCCCTCGCGCATCCCGACGTCGCGGGGATCGTCGTCGGCACGCGCCCCGACTGCGTCGACGAGCGCAAACTCGACTGGTTCGCATCCCTGGCCCGCGACCGCTACGTGGCCCTCGAATACGGTATCGAGTCGACCTTCGACGCCACGCTCCGGGCTGTCAACCGCGGCCACGGCTTCGCGTGCGCCCGCCGCGCCGTGGAGATGACCGCCGAACGGGGGCTGGCGGTCGGTGCGCACTTCATCCTCGGGCTTCCGGGCGAGACCGACGCGATGCTGTTGGACCAGGTGGAGCGGATCAACGCCCTGCCGCTCACGACCGTGAAGTTCCATCAGCTGCAGGTTTTCCGCGCCACACCGATGGCCGCCGAGTACGACGCCGCACCCGAGCGGTTCCGCTTCTGGGAGCCGGAGGAGTACATCGACCTGTTCGTCGAAATCCTCCGCCGCCTGCGGCCCGGCGTGGTCGTCGAACGCTTCGCCTCGGAGGCTCCGCCGCGCTACCATTACGGCCGCAACTGGGGCCTCGTGCGTAACGAGCAGCTGCTCGCGATGCTCGAAAAAAGATTGGAGGAACGCAATGTATACCAAGGCGAATTTTTTACTACCTTTGCCGCAGACAAACTTCGGCAAAGGTAGGTTGCGCCTCGGCAGAATGCGGGTAGACCCGGCTCTGCGCCGGGCCTGCGCCGCCTTTGCGGAGGCAAACCCCGAATAAACCCCTTCGTTATGAAACCCATCAATCCCGACATCGTGCTCAAACCCGTCAAGGAGTATATACTGATGGCTGTCGGCATGCTGATGTACTCTTTCGGCTGGATCGGCTGCATCCTCCCGGCCGGCGGCGTCGGCGGCGGCGCCGCAGGTCTGTCGCTCGTGCTGTGCAACGCGCTCTCGGCGGTGGGAATCGACTTGCAGATCGGTACGATGGTCTTCATCATCAATGCCGTCCTGCTGCTGGTCGCTGGGTTCATCGTGGGGTGGAATTTCGGCCTCAAGACCATCTTCTGCGTGGTGATCATCTCCGCGGGCATGAACTTCTGGCAGGAGGTGCTTCCCGATGGCAACTTCCTCGGGGTCGACAACCTGCTGGCCATCGTCATGGGCGGTATCCTGGCCGGCGCCGGCATCGCGCTCTGCTTCTCGCAGGGCGGCTCGACGGGCGGTACGGACATCGTGGCCATGATCATCAACAAGTACCGTACGGTCAGCTACGGCAAGATCCTCATCTACTCCGATTTCGTCATCATTGCTTCGGCCCTGCTGGTGGGCATGGGTATCAGCGCCGTGATTTACGGCTACGTGATGACGGCCGTCGTGGGCTATACGGTCGATATGATCATGGCCGGAAGCCAGCAGTCGAGCCAGGTCTTCATCGTCACGCACGACTACGAGAAAATGGCCCAGGCGATCGTCGACAACGTCCACCGCGGGGTGACGCTCATCGACTCGCAGGGATGGTATTCGAAAAAGGAGTCCAAAATCGTCATGGTGGTCTGCCGCAAGCGCGAGACGGCGATGATCCTCAAATTCGTCAAGACCATCGATCCCGAGGCCTTCATGACCGTCGGATCGGTCATGGGCGTCTACGGGAAGGGATTCCAGGCAATCGGGAAGGGCTGATGCAGCTCTACGCCGACATAGTCCTTCCGCTGGCGCAGCCCGTCTACACGTTCGCCGTGCCCGAAGGTACGGAGGTCGCGGCGGGGCAGGCCGTGGCGGTGCAGTTCGGCGCACGCAAATTCTATACGGGCATCGTGTGGCGGGTTCATGACCGCCGGCCCGATTTCAAAACCGTCAAACCGATCCAGCGCGTGCTCTACGATGCGCCCCTGCTCTCCGGGCAGCAGATGTCGCTGTGGGAGTGGATCGCCTCGTACTACATGTGCTCCTTGGGGGAGGTGATGCGCGTGGCGCTGCCTGCGCTGATGAAACCCTCGGGCGACACGGAGGAGGAGTTTTCCGACGAGGAGTTCCGTCCCCGCACCGAGTGTTACGTGTCGCTGGCCGCGGAACTCCGCGACGAGGGGCGTTTTCACGAAATCTGCGAGAAGATCGAACGGCGCGCCCCGAAACAGTACGAGGCGCTGCTCGAATTGGCTGCGGCCGGCGACGAGACGCGCATTTCGACCGGCGAGGTGGCCCGCCGTCTGCTCCGGGCCGATTACGCGGTGCTGCATGCGCTCGAACGCAAGAAATACATCGTCTGCACCCAGCGCGAACGCTCGGTCGAGCGCGGCGGCTCGGCCTTCCGCCTTCCGGAGCTGACGGCGCAGCAGCTCACGGCGCTGGAGGCCCTGCGCGGACAGTTCGCCGCCGGGAAAACCACGGCCCTGTTGCAGGGCGTCACCGGTTCGGGCAAGACCGAGGTTTACATTCATCTGATTGCGGAAGTGCTTGCGAGAGGTGGCGACGTGCTGCTGCTCGTGCCGGAGATCGCCCTGACGGCGCAGCTGATCGAGCGCATGGAGCGCATCTTCGGCAGCCGCGTCACCCCGTACCACTCCAAACTCACCAACCGCCGCCGCACGGAGACCTACCTGCGGCTGAACCGCTCGGACGGGGGCGAATTCGTGGTCGGCGTGCGGTCGTCGGTCTTCCTGCCGCTCAAACGCCTGCAGCTGATCGTCGTCGACGAGGAGCACGACGCCAGCTACAAGCAGACGGAGCCTGCGCCGCGTTACAACGCCCGCGACTGCGCTGTGGTGATGGCACGCCTTACGGGGGGCCGCACGCTGCTGGGCAGCGCCACGCCGTCGCTCGAGACGTGGCTCAATGCCGCGTCGGGCAAATACGGGCGGGCGGAGCTGACCGAGCGCTACGGCGACGCCCGGCCTCCCGAAATCCTCGTTTCCGACACCCTGCGCGCCGTCAAACGCGGTGAGCGCAAGGCCCATTTCAACAAACTCCTGCTGGACAGGATCGGGGAGACCCTCGACCGGGGCGGGCAGGTGATGCTGTTCCAGAACCGCCGCGGGTTCTCGCCCTACGTCGAGTGCTCCGAATGCGGCTGGACGGCCCGCTGCCCACATTGCAACGTGACGCTGACCTACCACAAGGGCGGACGGAAACTCGTCTGCCACTACTGCGGCCATACGGAGGACGTCCCGGCGAAATGCCCTTCGTGCAAGGTCACCGACGTCGTCCCGATGGGGTTCGGGACCGAGAAGGTCGAGGAGGAGATTTTCAAGATTTTCCCGGAAGCGCGTGTCGCCCGGTTAGATAGGGACAGCGTGACCTCCGAAAAGGCGTTCAGCGCCATCATCGCCGATTTCGAGGCCCGCCGGACCGATATTCTGGTCGGCACGCAGATGATCACCAAGGGTTTCGACTTCGCGGGGGTGTCGCTCGTCGGCATCCTCAATGCTGACAATTTGCTGAACAACCCCGATTTCCGGGCCGCTGAACGGGCTTTCCAGCTGATGATGCAGGTGGCGGGCCGCGCCGGACGGCGCGATGGCGGGGGCGAGGTGGTGATCCAGACCTCCGAACCGGGGCATCCCGTGATCCGGCAGGTCGCGGCGGGCGATTTCGAAGGGATGGCCCGCACGCAGCTTGCCGAGCGCGAAGCCTTTTTCTACCCGCCCTATGCGCGGCTCACGTCGCTCACGCTGCGCCACCGCGACCCTTCGGTGCTTCGAAGCGGGGTCATGGACCTCGCCGCGCGCCTGCGCACCCGCTTCGGCCGCCGCCTGCTGGGGCCGATGACTCCGCCCGTCGACCGCATCCGCGGCGAATACCTCGTGGGCCTTCTGCTGAAAATCGAGAGCGGCGCCTCCTCGGCCCGCGCCCGCGAACTGCTCTCGGCCGAGTTGAAAACCTTTGCCGAAAATCCGGCTTTCAAGTCGATTACCGTCGTCGTCAATGTCGATCCTCAATGACCTCGCCCGCGATGTCGCATCGCTGCTGTTCCCGCCCCGCTGCGCCGTCTGCGGGGAGCCGCTCGCGCGCGGCGAACGCACGGTCTGCACCTTGTGCCGCGCCACGGCGCCGCTGACGGGCTACTGGCGCGAGGTGGATAACCCCGTGGTGCGCCGATGCTGGGGCATGGTCCCCGTCGAGCAGGCTTCGGGCTTCCTGTTTTTCGTCCGCGCGAGCGGCTGGCGGCGGCTGATCCACGGCTTCAAGTACCGCGGCGCCTGGCGCACGGCCCGGGCGATGGGCGAGTGGTACGGGCGCTGTCTGCGCGAAAGCGGCCTGTACGACACCGTGGAGGTGGTCGTGCCGTTGCCGCTGCACCCCTTCAAACGCTGCCGCCGGGGATATAACCAATCGGAATACATCGCCGAGGGGATCGCCGCGCAGCTGGGCGTGGAGGTCGATCGCCGCAGCGTCCGCCGGACGCGCAACACCGCCAGCCAGGCCCTCAAACCCCGCCGCGAGCGGGCCGGCAACGTCGAAGGGGCCTTCTCGGTGCGCCGCCCCGAACGGCTCGCCGGGCGGCACGTCCTGCTGGTCGACGACGTGATGACCACGGGCGCCACGCTTCTCTCGTGCGCCTCGGCGATCCTGCGCGATGCGCCCGGCTGCCGCATCAGCATCGCCGCCCTGGCCGTTTCGCAGCGCGAACTGGGCGTGAAGGAGTAATGTACAATGCCGTATTTACAATTCACAATTCAGGGTTTTACGGGCGAAGCCGGTGTGTAAAAGTCTGTAAATTAGGGTTGTAATTTTGAATTTTGAATTTTGAATTCTGAATTCTCGTTTATTCGCGCGATTATCCGTATTTTTGAAGTCTGAACGAAAAGATACCCCATGGCTAAAGATTTTACACCCTCCTCCCGCAACCGGGAGGCGTTCGAGGCGATGACCGATACCGTCGGCAACGTACCCCCGCAGGCGGTCGAGCTGGAGGAGGCCGTGCTCGGTGCGCTGATGCTTGAGAAGGACTGCATCATCACCGTGCAGGAGTTCGTCTCCCCCGAGGCGTTCTACACCGAGGAGCACCGCCTGATCTACAAGGCGATCAACGAACTGTCGATGGAGCTGAAACCCATCGACCTCTATACCGTGACCGAGCGGCTCAAGGCCAGGAAGGAGCTGAAGAAGGTGGGCGGCGCGTCGTACCTCGCGCAGCTGACCCAGAAGGTCGGTTCGGCGGCCAACGTCGAGTTCCACGCCAAGATCATCGCCCAGAAATACGTGCAGCGCGAGCTGATCCGCTCGGCGACCGAGATTCAGAAACGTTCGTACGACGAGTCGACCGACGTCACGGAACTGATCGGTTATGCCGAAGGCGAGATCTTCAAGGTCGCCGAGGGACATGTCAAGCGTTCGGTGCAGTCGTCCAAGGACATTCTGGCCCGCGCGCTGATGCAGATCGAGGAGGCGTCGAAGAACACCAGCGCCTTCAGCGGCGTGCCGTCGGGTTTCATGGCCATCGACCGCGTGACGCTGGGCTGGCAGCTGTCTGACCTGATCATCATTGCGGCCCGTCCTTCGATGGGTAAGACGGCCTTCGTGCTTTCGATGGCCCGCAACATGGCCGTCGATCACGAGCAGGGCGTGGCGTTCTTCTCGCTCGAAATGTCCTCCGTGCAGCTGATGATGCGTCTGATCATCGCCGAGACGGGACTTTCGGGCAACGACGTCAAGTCGGGCCGCCTGACGCCCGAGCAGTGGCGCCATCTCGAATCGGCCACCAAGCCGCTGGGTGCGGCACCGCTCTTCATCGACGACACGCCCGCCCTTTCGGTCTTCGAGTTCCGCTCGAAGGCCCGGCGCCTGAAAATCCATAACGACATCAAGATCATCATCATCGACTACCTCCAGCTGATGACCGGCAACCAGGATACGAAGGGCAACCGCGAGCAGGAGGTGGCCTTCATCTCGCGTACGCTGAAGGCCATCGCCAAGGAGCTGAACGTGCCGATGATCGCCCTTTCGCAGTTGAGCCGCGCCACCGAAATGCGCGGCGGCTCGAAGCGTCCCCAGCTGTCGGACCTCCGCGAGTCGGGCGCCATCGAGCAGGACGCCGACATCGTGGCCTTCATCCACCGTCCGGAGTATTACGGCATCAATCAGGACGAGAACGGCATGCCCACGGCGGGCATGGCCGAGATCATCCTCGCCAAGCACCGTAACGGTGCGGTGTGCGACGTGAACCTGCGGTTCCTGAAGGAGCAGGCCCGCTTCGCCGACGTGGAGGATTCGATGCTGCCGCCCGCGCAGGCGGCGGACAGCCAGCAGGCCTACGACGATTACGCCAGCGGTTCGAACGCCCAGCCGGGGACATCGGGGCTGGGTGCGGCGATGGGCGGGGAGTTCGACGTCAACCGTTCGGCGAAAATCGACGACGAAGCGCCTTTTTAGCCATGTTCGTTCGTACATTCGCAGGAGCAGTCGTCGGGATCGACGCCGTGACGGTGACCGTCGAGGTCAACATCGCCGGCGGCGGCCTGGGCATGTACCTCGTGGGACTGCCCGACAACGCCGTGAAGGAGAGCGAACAGCGCATCCGGGCGGCGTTCGAAAACTCGGGCGAGCGGATGTCGGGCAAAAAGGTGGTCGTGAGCCTCGCTCCGGCCGACCTGCGCAAGGAGGGTTCGGGTTTCGACCTGCCGATCGCCGTGGGTATCCTCGCGGCGATGGGCCGCATCGACGCCGGGGCGGTGGCCGGAACGATGTTCGTCGGCGAACTGTCGCTCGACGGCTCGCTCAAACCCGTGCGGGGCGTGCTGCCCGTTGCGGTCCGGGCGCGCTCGGAGGGGCTGCGGCGCGTGGTGCTGCCCGCGGGGAATGCCGCCGAAGCCGCCGTGGTGGACGGAATCGAGGTGATTGGCGCCACGACCTTGCGTGAAGTCGTCGGATACCTGAACGGCGAGGCGGAGATTGCGCCTGCCGTTCCGGACGAAGAAGAACCGTTCGATACGGCTGCGGCGCGCTATGCCGAGGATTTCGCCGACGTGCGGGGCCAGACGCATGTGAGACGCGCGCTGGAGATCGCTGCCGCGGGAGGGCACAACGTCATCATGATCGGTGCGCCGGGTTCGGGCAAGACGATGCTCGCACGGCGCCTGCCGACGATCCTGCCGCCCCTCTCGCGCGAAGAGGCGCTCGAAACGACCAAGATACACTCCGTGGCGGGCAAGGCGGGCTTGACGGGCGGACTGATGACCCGGCGGCCTTTCCGGGCGCCGCACCACCTCACTTCGCAGGTCGCCGTGATCGGCGGCGGACAGTCGCCCCGGCCGGGCGAGGTGTCGCTGGCCCACAACGGCGTGCTGTTCCTCGACGAACTTCCCGAATTCGGGCGCAGCGTGCTCGAAGTGCTGCGGCAGCCGCTGGAGGAGAAGAAGATCGTGGTTTCACGGGCCAGATACAGCGTCGAATACCCGGCGAATTTTACGCTCGTGGCGGCGATGAATCCCTGTCCGTGCGGCTATTACAACCACCCGACGAAGGAGTGCACCTGCTCTCCGGGGTCGGTGCACCGTTACATGGGCCGCATTTCGGGTCCGCTGATGGACCGCATCGACCTGCATGTGGAGGTGACGCCCGTGGCTCCGCAGGAGTTGTCGGCGGCCACTCCGGGCGAGGCGAGCGCCGCGGTCCGCGAACGGGTAGTCCGGGCGCGGGCGGTGCAGGCGGCGCGCTTCGGCGGGGTCGAGGGGGTTCATACCAATTCGATGATGAACAGCGCGATGCTGCGTGAATACTGTCGTCTCGATGCGGCTTCGGCCGCGCTGCTCGAACGGGCCATGGAGCGGCTGTCGCTTTCGGCGCGGGCCTACGACCGCATCCTGAAGGTGGCGCGTACGATCGCCGACCTGGCGGGGCGTCGCGACATCGTTCCGGCGGACGTCGCCGAGGCGATCAACTACCGGTCGCTGGACCGGGGAAACTGGGGACGGTGATTTTGGCAGAAGCCGGAGTCGATTAAAATAGGAAGTATGAAGAAAAATTATGCTTGGGGAATTTCGACCGGACTGATTCTGGGTTTGATAATCAGTTTTCTGACCGATAATTTTGCGATACTCGTTATCGGCTTGCTGATCGGCGTTTGTGCCGGGGCAGCTGCAAGTATAAACCGTAAACATTGAAACGCAGGTTGTAATGAAAAAAATCATTCTTTCCGGAGGTGGAACCGGAGGCCATATCTACCCGGCCGTAGCGGTCGCCGAGGCGCTGAAACGGCGGCTGGGCGACGAGGTCGAACTGCTGTTCGTCGGGGCCGAGGGCAAGATGGAGATGGAGAAGGTTCCGGCGCTGGGCTACCGCATTGCGGGCCTGCCGATCGCGGGCCTTCAGCGGCGGCTGGACTGGCACAACCTCGCCGTGCCGTTCAAGGCCGTGAAGAGCATTCGGATGGCGAAGAAGATCATCCGCGACTTCGGGGCCGACGCCGTGGTGGGCTTCGGCGGCTATGCCAGCGCCCCGGTGTTGTGGGCCGCGCAGCGGATGGGCGTGCCGACCGTGATTCAGGAGCAGAACTCCTATGCGGGCGTCACGAATAAAATCCTCGCGAAGGGCGCGCGGCGGATCTGCACGGCCTACGAGGGGATGGAACGCTTCTTCCCGGCGGCGAAGATCGTCCTGACGGGCAACCCGCTGCGGGGCCGCTTCTCGAAAGCGGGCGCCGACCGCTCCGAAGCGCTGAAATACTACGGCCTGACGCCCGACCTTCCGGTGATCCTGGTGGTCGGCGGGTCGCTCGGCACGCGGTCGCTCAACGAGATGATGAAGGCGTGGATCGTCGAAACGGGCGGCGAAGCCCCCGTGCAGGTGATTTGGCAGACGGGCAAGTACTACGAGCGTGAGATGCAGGCCTTTCTGGCCGCACACCCCGCCGGGCACGTCTGGCAGGGGGCCTTCATCGACCGCATGGACTATGCCTACGCCGCGGCCGACCTGGTCGTCTCGCGCAGCGGGGCCGGGACGGTCTCGGAGCTGTGCCTCGTGGCGAAACCGGTGCTGTTCGTGCCGTCGCCCAACGTGGCCGAGGACCATCAGACCAAAAATGCCCGGGCGCTGGAGACGAAGGGCGCGGCGGTGGTCGTTTCGGACGCCGAGTGCCGGACGAAGGCGATGCCGCGGGCCATGGAGTTGCTGGCGGATCGGGAGGCGCTGGCGGCGATGAGCCGCAATCTGGAGGCGCTGGCCAGACCCGACGCCGCGGAAGACATTGTCGATGAGATTGTAAAGGTAATGAAGTGATGGAATACAAGAACGTCTATTTTCTGGGTATCGGCGGCATCGGCATGAGTGCCCTGGCACGCTATTTCCTGCACGAGGGGTATGCCGTCGCGGGCTATGACCGCACACCTTCGCACCTGACCGCCGAACTCGAAGCGGAGGGTGCGGCGGTCCACTACGAGGACGACGTGCGGCGGATCCCCGAGGGGTTTCTCGACCCGAACGACACGATGGTCGTCTACACCCCGGCCGTGCCGCAGGATCACAGCGAATACCGTTATTTTCGCGAACACGGTTTCTGCGTCGAGAAGCGTTCGCAGATGCTGGGCCACCTTGCGGAGGGCAAATACGTGATGGCCGTGGCGGGCACGCACGGCAAGACCACCACGTCGACGATGGTGGCATGGCTCAACCGCGTGCTGACGGGCGGCGGCTCGGCTTTTCTGGGGGGCATTTCGAAGAATTTCGGCGGCAATCTGGTGCTGGGCGGGGGCGGAAGGCTGGCTGTCGAAGCCGACGAGTTCGACCGGTCGTTCCTGCGGCTGTATCCCGACGTGGCGGTGGTCACCTCGGCCGACGCCGACCACCTCGACATCTACGGGACGCACGAGGCGGTGAAGGAGGCCTTCTCGCAGTTCGTGCGGCAGATCCGGCCGGGCGGCTCGCTGATCATCAAGCAGGGCGTCGACATTGCGCTCGACAACCCGGCGGTCACCGTCTACCGCTACTCGTTCGATGAGCCGTGCGATTTCTACGCCCGCAACGTGCGGCTGCTCGAAGGGGGGCACTACCGTTACGACCTCGTGACACCCTCGGGCACGTTCGAAGGGTGTACGCTGGGCATCCCCGGCTGGGTCAATATCGAAAATGCGGTTGCGGCCGTCGCTTCGGTGTGGTGTGCGGCGAAAGCCGCAGGGACCGGACTCGATGCGGAGCGGCTGCGCGAGGGGCTGGCTTCGTTCTCGGGCGTGAAGCGGCGTTTCGAGTTCTACATTAACACCCCGAAACAGGTCTATATGGACGACTACGCCCACCATCCGCGCGAACTGGCCGCGACGCTCACCTCCGTTGGCCGGATGTTTCCCGGGCGGCGGATCACGGCGCTGTTCCAGCCCCACCTCTACACCCGTACGCGCGACCTCCATGCGGAGTTCGCCGAGGCGCTTTCGCATGCCGACGAAGTGGTGCTGCTGCCGATCTACCCGGCGCGCGAGGAGCCGATTCCGGGCATCACTTCGGAGATTATCGCCCGACGGGTCGCCGTGCCGTGCCGCATCGTCGACCGCGACCGTTTGGCCGACGAGGTGGCCGCGATGGACACCGACGTGGTGATCAGTTTCGGCGCGGGCAATATCGACGCCTGCTGCGGGGCGATCGCCGAAAAGCTCCGGGCGAAGAGCTGACGGCCCGACCGCCTTTTGGCGGCGAGGCGCTGCCGCCCGGCGCGGACGCATGGATGATACGAAATGACTGACATATTGATTCGTTGAACAAATACCTCCGATACACGCTTCTGACCCTGCTGTGGGTCGCCGTGGCCGCATACATTGTCTTTGCGGCCTCGGCGGCGCGGCGCGTGCGCAGTGCGGGCACGGTCGGAAGGCTGGAGATCGAGGTGGTGGACAGCTCTTCGCAGGGGCATCTGGTCTCGGCGGCGATGGTCCGCCAGTGGATTTCGCAGGCCGGAATCAAGACACTCGGCACGGCAGTTGATGCGGTGGACCTGACGGGCATCGAACAGCTGATCGCCCGCAACGGATTCGTGGATAAAACGGTTGCCTATGTCTCCTACGGGGGAACGCTGCATATCGAGATCAGCCAGCGCAAGCCGCTGGTGCGCCTGCTGACCGACGGCATGAACGCCTACGTAACCGCCGAGGGTTATGTCTTCGCCGCGCCGCGCGCCTCGTCGCTCTACGTCCCGGTGGTCACTGGAAGTTACCGCCCGCCCTTTCCCGCGTCGTATGTGGGGAGCGTGCGGGAGCATATCGACCTGCGCCTCGGCGAGATCGACGGACGCATCGCCGAACTCGAACGCGAGAAATACCCCCTCTACCGGCGTGAGATGGAGAACGACCGCAACATTTCGGCCCTGCGCCGCATGCGTATCAAGCGGCAGTGGTGGCGGCTGGAGGGTTCGCAGGAGTTCGATGCGCGGGTCGACGCGCTGCGCGAAAAGAAGGCCGGACTGCGCCGCACCTACCGCTACCGGGCGGGCGTGATCCGCGGGGAGATCGAGCGTATCGCCGGGTTGCAGGAGGCCGAGCGGCGGAAACAAAAAAAGTTGGAGAAAAGCTACGAAGATTTCATGAAACTCCTTACCTTTGTAGAAACTGTCGAAGACGATGATTTCTGGAGGTCGGAAGTGGTGCAGATCACCGCGAAAACGACCCCCAGCGGAGCATTGGAGGTCGAGCTTACGCCCCGCAGCGGCCGCTTCACCGTGCTTTTCGGCCGGCTGGACGACGTGGAGCGCAAGTTCGACAAACTGCTGCGGTTCTACCGCAGCGGCCTTTCGTCGATCGGCTGGAGCGAATACCGCACTATTGATATCAGATATAACGACCAGGTGGTCTGCAAGAAGTAAAAGGATTATACCGTGGAAAAGAAGAATTATACCGTTGCCGTCGATTTGGGCTGCTCGTCGGTCGTGGTGGCCGTCGGCGAGAAGACGTCCGAAGGCCTGCTTGACGTGGCGTGTGTCGTCACGAAGCTCGTCGAAGGGGTCAACGCGGGCCGGATCGAGAATATCGAACTGGTGAGCCGCGCCATCCGCGAGGCCGTGTCGGAGGCCGAGCAGCAGCTCGGAATCCGCATCACGGAGGCGTATGCCGGTATCTCGGGCGATTTCGTGCGCTGTGCGCGCCATACCGACCATGTCTTTGTCTACGATCCCCAGAACGGCGTCAACCAGAAGGACGTCGATGCGCTCTTCGACCGCATGCGCAACGTGCAGGCCCCCGACGACGAGACCATCATGGAGCGCGTGCCCCAGAACTACATGGTCGACGACAGCCAGGAGGTGCGCAATCCCGTGGGTTCGTTCGGCAAGAAACTTTCGTCGACGTTCAACTTCATCCTCTGCCTCAAAACCCCGATGCAGCGTCTCGATATGGCCTTGAAGCGCCTCGGGATCAAGATGCTGGGCGTCATGTCCGACGCGCTGGCGACGCCCGAGGCGGTGCTGCTGCCCGATGAGAAGGAGGAGGGTGTGGCCGTGGTCGACGTCGGCGGCGGCGTTACCGACGTGACGGTCTATTACCGCAACGTGGTGCGTTACGTCGCTTCGATCCCGATGGGCGCATCGGCCATCAACCGCGACATCCGCACGATGAGCGTTCCCGAGAAACACGTCGAGAGCCTCAAGCAGAAATACGGTTCGGCGGTCGCCGAACTGGCCCCCGAGGACAAGCTGATCCGCGTCAACGGCCGCACGGCCCGCGAGGCGAAGGACATTCTGCTGCGCAACCTGGCCACGGTGATCGAGGCCCGTGCCACGGACATCGCCGAGTTCGTGCAGCAGGAGATCAAGGATTCGGGATACGCCGGTAAACTGGCCTACGGCATCGTGCTGACGGGCGGTTCGGCCAAACTCAAGGACCTCGACGAACTGTTCCGCCGCGTGACGGGCATGGACGTGCGTGTCGCCGTGCCCGAGACGGGAATCACCGGGGAGTCGAAGGAGAAGGTCGCGGACGCCGCTTTCTCGACCGCCGTGGGCATCCTGCTCAAGGGAGCCGAACTGGGCGGCTGCGCCGTCATCGAGCGCCCCGCGGCTCCGCGTCCCGAGCCGCACCGGCCTTTCACGCCGCCGCAGCCCGCTGCGGGCGGATTCAAGGCCCCGCAGCCGCGTGCGGCCCAGCCTTACACGCCTCCCGTGCCGGCTCCGGAGGCCGATTCCGGGACGCAGGCCGGGGCTGAAACGGCCGGGCCGCGGGACGAAGAGCGTGTCGATGAACCGCCGATGATCGAACCCAAGCGCAGCCGCAATTGGGGCGCGATCTTCCAGAAGACCTTCGACAAGATCAACAAGAGTTTCTCGGCCGCCGAGGACGAAGAGATTTAGGGGAAGGAGTTTAGGCGAGTGCGGGGGAAGGATTCCGACTCGATGCCGGAGCCGTGAATGACAACTGCTCACCCGTGGAATAGATAGTTTAAATTATTTGGAAAATAAAGCAAGAGCGGTTTTTAGAAGCATTCCGCAGTTTTTAAAATAAGACTAAAAAACTCCGCATTATCGTTTGGAGCGGAAAAAGAGTGACCGACGGCTCACGCGCCCGGAACGGGAGGGAGCAAAGGCCCGATCTTGCTCCAACCGTTCAGCTGGAACCGGAGGGAACTCCCGCGGAAAACGACATGCGGATGGTTTTGGCACTTTTGTCACCAAAAGTGCATAAAAAAGAGATTACGATATGACAGACGAATTGATGTCGGAAATCAAGGCCCCGCGCACGGACGGCTCGATCATTACGGTGGTCGGTGTCGGCGGCGCAGGAGGCAATGCCGTAAACCATATGTGGAACCTCGGGATCAGGGGCGTAACGTTCATGGTCTGCAACACCGACCAGCAGGCACTCGACAAGAGCCCCGTGGAGCGGAAAATCCGTCTCGGGTCCGAGGGGCTCGGGGCCGGGAACGACCCGGAGAACGGCCGCCGTGCGGCTGTCGAGTCATTGCCCGAAATCCGCCAGGTGCTCGAAGAGGCCGGTACGAAGATGCTCTTCATCACCGCCGGCATGGGCGGCGGAACGGGCACGGGAGCATCGCCCGTCATCGCCAAGCTGGCCAAGGAGATGGGGCTGCTGACCGTGGCCATTGTCACCTCGCCGCTGGCCGTCGAGGGCAAGATCCGTTACGAGCAGGCGTTCCGCGGCATCGAGGAGCTGCGCCAGAACACCGACTCGCTGCTGATCATCAACAACGAAAACATCCTGGAGATCTACGGCCGCCTCTCGCTGAAGCAGGCTTTCGGCAAGGCCGACGACATTCTGGCCTCTGCGGCCAAGGGCATCGCGGAGATTATCACCGTCGAGAGCGATCTGGTGAACGTCGACTTCGCCGATGTCTCGAAGGTGATGCGCAACAGCGGCCGGGCGCATATGGCCGTGGCTACGGCCGACGGCGACAATCGCGCCGAGGCGGTGGCCGAAGCGTCGCTGCGCTCCCCGCTGCTGGACCACAACCTGATTTCGGGCGCCAAGAATATCCTGCTCAATATCTCGGTGTCGGACGCCGACGCCCTGATGTACGAGGAGGTGGTGCGGATTCTGGAGTATATCCAGGCCCATGCCAGCGTGCAGGACGACAACGGGGTGATCCATAACGCCAACATCATCTGGGGTACGAGCGAGAAGCCGCAGCTGGGCAATTTCATCGAACTGGTGGTCGTGGCCACGGGATTCGAAGGCGACGCGCAGCCCGGCGTGATGAAGCAGATCATCCCTCCGGTCCGCGCCGTCGAACCGGCCGTCAAGGAGACGCCCGCCGCAGCCCCCGTGCTGGAGCCGATCAAACCCCTGCCCCCCAAACCCGCCCAGCGTCAGCCCGAACTGGTGATGCTCGGCGCCAAGCCGACCCGTTACAGCAACATCGACACCCTGCTGGCCAAACCCGCCTACCAGTCGCGCAACTCGAAGTTCATCGTGCGCGTCCCCGGCAGCCGCAAGGAGGTGCTGAAGGACGATACGACCGATGCCCAGGCGCAGAAAGAGGAGTCGCAGGGCGGCTCGCTATTCGATTAACTAACCGATTTTCAATTTGGAAGACGCGCATTCCTGGATTACGTTCAACGGGTTTTCACCCCATATCGCCGTGCTTTGCGCGGTGACGCTCTGCCTGTTGTGTGTTTCGGCGCTCGTTTCGGGGGCCGAGACTTCTTTTTTCTCCCTCTCGCACAATGACATACGCCATTTGCAGAGCCGCAGAAGCGCATCGGCCGCCGCCATGCTGCGGCTGCTGGCGAACGTCGACCTGCTGCTGGCCACGATCCTGGTGGTCAACAATCTGGTGAATATCTGCATCGTCATCCTCACGGCCGGGATCATCGACTCGGTCTTCACTTTCCTGCGGTTCGAGTTCCTGTTCAAGACCGTGCTGGTGACTTTCCTGCTGCTGCTTTTCGGCGAGATACTGCCCAAAGTGCTGGCGCAGACGATTCCCCTGCGCTTCGCCTCGATGGTGGCCCGTCCGCTGCTGGTGCTGCGGTGGGTTTTCTATCCGCTCTCCTATGCGCTGGTCCGCACGAGCAGCCGCATCAGCGAAAAGGCCGCGCACAAGAGCGAGATTTCGCTCGACGAACTGGCCGACGCCGTCGACATGACGCAGAGTTCCAGCCCCGAGGAGCACGTGATGCTTTCGGGCATCGTCAACTTCGTCAATACCGAAGTGCAGGAGATTATGAAACCCCGTGTGGACATCACGGCGCTCTCCATGACGGCCGATTACGAGACGGTCAAGAGGACGATCATCGAATCGGGCTTCTCGCGCATCCCGGTCTACGAGGAGGATGTGGACAATATCCGCGGGACGCTCTACGTCAAGGACCTGCTGCCCTACATCAACAACGGCGGCGATTTCGCGTGGCAGCAGCTGATCCGCAAACCCTATTTCGTCCCCGAGCACAAAAAGATCAACGACCTGCTGGCCGACTTCCAGTCGAACAAGGTCCACATGGCTATCGTCGTCGACGAGTACGGATCGACGCTGGGACTGGTGTCGCTCGAAGACATCATCGAGGAGATCGTAGGCGAGATTTCCGACGAGAGCGACAACGACGAGTGCTTCTACACGCGGCTCGACGCCAAGAGCTATGTTTTCGAGGGCAAGACCCATCTCGGGGATTTCGAACGCATCCTCGACATCGGCGAAGACGTCTTTGCCGACGTCCGGGGCGAGGCCGAAACCCTCGCGGGGCTGATGCTCGAACTCAAGCGCGATTTCCCGCGCAAGGGCGACGTCTTCACCTCGCACGACCTTCGGTTCACGGTGCAGGAGATGGACGGGCACCGGGTCGATAAAATCCGCGTCGACCTCCAATGATTCCGTCCCTGTGGACATCGCCGCCGCTGACGGCAGAAGAGTCCGCCCGGTGGACGACTCCCGAAGAGCGCGCCGCGGCCGCGGCGTTCGTGTCGGAACGCCGCCGGGCCGAGTACCTTACGTGGCGGGCCGTCGTGCGCCGCGAACTGGGGGACGACGTCGGGATCGCCTACGATGC
Organism: Alistipes sp. i18-0019-D1; assembly: GCF_042852885.1. Taxonomy (NCBI): domain Bacteria; kingdom Pseudomonadati; phylum Bacteroidota; class Bacteroidia; order Bacteroidales; family Rikenellaceae; genus Alistipes; species Alistipes sp. i18-0019-D1. The sequence goes on along the minus strand of NZ_AP031424.1, from coordinate 1,547,627 downwards.
GCTGGGCGCCCCGGTGCTGACGAACCGGGCCGTTCATATCTCCGTCGCCCATTGCGCCGGCCGTATCGCGGTCTGCGCCTCTCCGGAGCGCTGCGCCGTGGACATCGAACCCCAGGCGCGCGATTTCAGCCGCGCTGCGAGCCGCTACCTCACGCCCGAAGAGGAGGCGCTTTCCGACGAGGCACTCCTGCCGGGGATCGTTTGGTGTGCAAAGGAGGCGCTCTACAAGTTAGCCGGGCGCCGGGAACTGGATTTCCGGAGGGACCTGCACATCGTGCGGCTCGACCTTGCCGCCGGGACGCTGACGGGGCGGATCGAAAACGGAGAGCCTGTCAGGCTCTCCGTATCGCTGGACGAAGGTTTTATCCTGGTATACATTCTTTAGAACGCTTCCGAAGCGGTAAACAGGAATGCCGAGGAGCGTTTGCGGTCCCACGGCAGGTTCTGGTTGCCGAAATTGCCCCAGCCGTAATCGAGGCGGATGTTCATGCGGTTCTTGAATTCGAAGCGGTAGCCGCAGCCGAAACTGCAAAGCGTGTTTCCCCAGCGGAATTTCTCCGTGCCCCAGACCTGCCCGCCGCCGATCCATCCCACGATGCCGTGGCGGCGGTAGATTTTTTGCCGCAGTTCGATTTGTGTCTCCACCAGCTTTTTGTCGCGGTAGCGGCCTTCGTAGTAGCCGCGCATGCGCTCCATGCCGCCCATCTTGGCGTACATGTGCCACGAGGGGGTTCCGGCCGTGGCGTCGGCGTAGAGGTCGCAGGCCAGCACGGCCCCTTTCCAGAGTTTCTGGTAGAAGTCGAAGGTCAGCGTGAAGCGTCCGAACGTGCGGCGCGTGTTGCCCAGCCATTCGGGATACCATTTGGCCTCGGCCTTGATGAAGATGCCCTTCGAGGCGTTGAACGTCACGTCGCGCGTGTCGTATTGGGCGAAAAGCCCGACATTGGCGTTGAAGGCGTTGGGCTTGTCACCCGTCGCGGCGATGTAATTCGAGAAGGGGTCCTGTTTCGCGGGGTCGTAGCGCCCCTCCTGCCAGAGGTCGTAAAGTTCGCCCATCTTGCCGCCCGGAACCGGTTTCCCGGCTTCCACGTCGGCTCGGATGTCGTTCATGCGGCCGACCATGTCCGAATCCCGGTATTTGGCTCCGGAGTAGTCGATGCCGCCGCTGACGCCGATGTAGAAGCGGCCCACGAGCGAGGTGCAGTAGGAGATGCGGAAGGCGCCCATCGTCGTGGTGAGGTCCTGGGCGTAACCCTCCTTGCCGGCGTTGTAACCCACGCCGTAGAAGGCGCCGGGGAAGTAGACGAATGCGCCCGAGTAGCTCAGCCGCTGTTTGTTGTGGTTGTAGATGTTGTCGCCCGAAAAGCGTAGCAGCACGAATTTCTCGGTCGTGAAGTTGCCGTAAATCGAAATGTTCGACGGTGCGGTGACCGAGTCGGTGCGGTCGAGCCGGTAGAGTCCCGCCAGCAGGAATCCGATGCCGAAGCCTACGTCCGAGGAGTAGTTGGGTCCCGGGGCGATGCTCCAGTCGATCTTCTTTTCGAAGGTGCGGTCCACGTTCGAACGGCTGTAATAGTCGATGATGCGGCGGATCAGCCCCGGACGTTTCACCGGAGCGGCGAGGGCTGAAGTGTCGGCCATCCGGACGTGCCTGGCGTTCGGGTGCGCCTCGGCCTGTCCGATCTGTGAAAGCGTAGTTTCGGTCGATGGGAAATTCTCCTTCGAGGTGTCCGTGTTCTGGGCCGACGCGCGCAGCGCGGCTGTCGTCAGCAAAACGGTGAGGAGAAGGAAACAGGTCTTTTTCATGAATTTGGAGCTCGGAGTCGACAGCAAAGATAACCAATATTTCCGGTTGCGCAAAATGAACAATCCCAACCCCCGGAAGTAGTAACGAAACGGGTAAAAATTCCTACCTTTGCGGCAATTCAAACAATTGCCGCCCATGGAAATCGCCGCACCGCAACTGCTCCGGGAGTCAGCAGCGTCCGCTGATCCCGTTCGGATGACCCGTGACGAGGAGATCGCCGACGCTTCGTTCCGCGCTGCGGACTTCGCATCGCTCGACCGCGAGCACCTTTCGGTGCAGGGATGCCTCTTCACGGGCTGTCTCTTCGCGGGGAGCGTGCTTGCCCGTTCGCAGTTTTCGGACGTGGTTTTCCGCAACTGCGATTTCTCGAACGCCGACCTGCAGGGGTGCAGTCTCCACCGCGTACGGTTCGCCGACTGCAAACTTTCGGGAACGAATTTCGCCGAAACCGCGCTCAACCACCTGCTGTTCGAACGCTGCAAGGGCGAGTTCGCCAATTTCGCCTTCTCGCGGCTGCGCACGGTGCGTTTCGCGGGCTGTCCGATGCACAGCGCTGCTTTCGGGGACTGCCGTTTCGAACGTGTCGAGTTCGCGCAGTGCGACCTGATACTGGCCGAATTCTTCGGAACCCGCCTGCGCGGGCTTTCCTTCGCCGATTCGGACATCCGCGGCATCCGCGTCCGCGAGATTGATTCATTCGAGTTGAAAGGATTGAAAATTAATCCGTTGCAGGCTGTCGAACTGGCCCGTCTACTGGGCGTCGAGATCGAAGAATAGCATATTATTCAAAAAATTTACATATTTTATAAAAAACTTAATAAAATATTTGGAAGTTTGATTTCCGCGTGCTACTTTTGTCCTGTCTTAAATGATAAAATATTTTAAGAATTAATTAAAATTATTTAGTATGAAAGCAAGGATTAACGAGTGGTTACGTACCGCCCTGATCATGTTGGGAGAGAGCATCAAACTGCGCGAGATGTAAAATCTCCCTTTCGGTAGACTTAAAAACTTAAACTTCGATAAACGAACAGCCCGGCTTGCAAAAGCCGGGCTGTTTTGTCGTTGCGGGGATCGGGTCTATTTGACGCCGATTTTCTTGAGGATCGCCTTCGGGACGGCATTCCTGTTGACCAGCACGGTCATCGTCTTGTAGGCGACGAACGGGCGCGAGAAATACCAGTAGCCGTCGTAGGGACCCGTCGTGTTCCACGAGTTCTTGACCTTGTAGTAGGGCGTTCCGTTCTGGTCGGTGGCCGTACCCACGATCTGCATGCCGTGGTCGTCGGTGGTCTCGTAGTTGTCGTAGCCCTCCTGGCGAAGTTCCTGCGTGACGGTGCGCTCCTTGCCGGGCTTGTCGAACTTGTAGAGCGCCTCGTCCTTCTCCTTCTGGGTGAGTTTGCCCCACTTCTCGGCTTCGGTTCCCTCCATGCCTTCGAGGTCGGCTTCGGGAACGATGCCCAGACCCTTGGTGCGGCTGAAGCCCTTTTCGCTCACGTCGGTTCCCCAGGCGATCGTGTAACCCTTCTCCAGCGAGTTGTCGATGATCTGCATGAACTCGTCCAGGGGGACGTTCCATACCTTGTCCCAGTTCCAGTTGTCGGGGACCTCCATGGCGAACTCCGAGTAGAAGGGGTGGTGGGTGAACGAGGTGAATTCGATGTAGTCGCCGAGGTCGATCGGCAGCGATGCGGCGAACGATGCCGGGGTGTACTCCTTGCCACGGTAGGTGAACTTCGCGGGCATCGGGCCGAAGTAGGCGTCGAGGATGCCGTTCAGCCCGGCCTGCCAGGCTGTCGTGAGGCGGCTGTCGCTGCGTTTCCCGCCGGCCTTGATCACCGCGTCGGCATAGGCCTTGATCACGGCGTCGATTTCGTCGAAATTGGGCTTGTCATAGCCGTAGTTCAGGCCCGGATAGACCTCCTCGGGGACGATGCCGTACGCCTCGATGCCGTGCAGCACGTCGTGCGCCTGCCCGCCGACGGCGAGGTTCAGGCTGCCGTGCAGGCGGACGTATTTCACGGCCTTCTCGAAGTAGATGTTGCGTACGATCCACATTTCCGAGAGGTCCAACTCGGGACCTCCGGCGCGGAGGATTTCGCTTTCGAGGAACGAGAGGGTCGAGTAGCACCAGCAGGTTCCGCTGCGGCTCTGGTCCTTGACCGGAGTGACGGGCAGGATTTTGACATCGGTGAAACGGTAGCCCTCGGCTGCCGCCGGTGCGGGCTTCTGCGCCGCGGCCCCGAGTGCGGAGCAGAGCGCGAACGCTGCGAGAATCAGTTTTTTCATCTATCGTTCGGTTTTCGGTGTTTGCTTTCTTGCGGGTCGTTTCGCAGTCCCGGACGGTTTTCGCGTTTTGCAGTCAGACCCTTTGGCCCGGGACGGTTTGCCGTTTCGCGGCCGGCCTCTTTTGGGCGGGGACGTTTCCCGTTTCGCGGCCCCCCCCCTTGCCCGGAGCGGTTACTTCTTCGATCCCGCGACGATCTTCAGGCAGTCGTCGAGGGCGAGCTCCTCGGGCTTCGCCCCTTTGGGCAGGCGGTAGTTCTTGCCCTTGTAGGCGATGTAGGGCCCGTAACGGCCGTTCTTGACGAGCATGTCGGCATCCTCGGGGAAACTTTTCAGCGGCGTGTTGGCCGCAGCGGCGGCGGCCTGGTGCGTGCGGACGATCTCCACGGCGCGGTCGTAGCCGATCGTGTAGGGGTCGTCGGTCTTGGCCAGCGACGCGAACGACTTCCCGTAGCGTACGTAGGGACCGTACTTGCCGATGCCGACGGTCAGTTCCTCGCCGTCCAGCTGTCCCAGGTCGCGGGGCAGGGCGAAAAGCTCCAGCGCCTCTTCGAGCGTGATCGACTCGATCAGCTGGCCCTTTTTGAGCGACGCGAAGCGTCCCTTCTCGCCTTCGTTCCCTTCGATCTCGACCATCGGCCCGTAACGGCCGATGCGGGCCTTGACGATGTGCCCCGTCTTGGGATCGTTGCCCAGGATACGCACTTCGCGTGTCTTGGCGGTCTGCGTGGCGATGGCCGAGTCGACCATCTTGTGGAACGGTCCGTAGAATTCGTCGATCATCTTGTCCCAGGTGATGTCGCCCTCGGCGATACGGTCGAACTCCTTCTCGACGCTGGCCGTGAAGTTGTAGTCGATGATCGGGCCGAACTGCTCCTCCAGGTAATCGTTGACCACCATGCCGATGTCGGTCGGCGAAAGGCGGTTCTTCTCCTTGCCGTAGTTCTCCGAGAGGGTCTTCGAGGCGATCTTTTCGCCCGTGAGCGTCAGCTGTGCGTAGTTGCGCTTCTGCCCGTCCTTGTTCTGTTTGACGACGTAGCCGCGGTTGATGATCGTGGTGATCGTCGGTGCGTAGGTCGAAGGACGGCCGATGCCCAGTTCTTCGAGGCGTTTGACCAGCGAGGCCTCGTTGTAGCGGGCCGGAGCCGAGGTGAAACGCTCCGTGGCGGTGATCTGCGACGGGAGGACCCGGTCGCCGGCCGTGAGTTTCGGCAGCAGCCCCTCGCCGCTCTCGGCGGCCTGGTCGTCGTCCGTGGATTCGGAGTAGAGGCGCAGGAAACCGTCGAAACGGACCACTTCGCCCTGTGCGACGAACTGGTTCGAACTGTCCGACATGTCGATGGTGATGGTCGTGCGGTCCAGTTCGGCGCAGACCATCTGCGAGGCGACCGTGCGCTTCCAGATCAGATCGTAGAGCTTCTTCTCGGCGGGTGTGCCCTCGATCTCCTGACGCTCGATGTACGACGGGCGGATGGCCTCGTGGGCCTCCTGGGCGCCTTTGGTTTTGGTCTTGTAGTTGTACCAGCGGGAGTATTTCTCGCCGTAGAGTTTCGTGATCTCCTCCTTGCACTGGGCCAGCGCCTGCTGCGAGAGGTTCACCGAGTCGGTACGCATGTAGGTGATCAGACCCTGCTCGTAGAGGTGCTGGGCCACGGACATCGTCTGCGATACGGACATGCCCAGTTTGCGGCCCGCCTCCTGCTGGAGCGTCGAGGTCGTGAACGGCGGCGCGGGGTAACGCTGTGCGGGTTTCTCCTCGGCCTTGGCCACCGTAAACGTGGCGCCGATGCAGCTTTGCAGGAAGGTTTCCGCCTGTGCCTCGGTCTCGAAACGTGACGAAAGCTCGGCCTTGAAGAGCGTCTTCTCCGGGTCTCCGGCGGCGTAGAACTGGGCTACGACGCGGAAATAGGCCGCCGAGCGGAAGGCGATGATCTCACGCTCGCGCTCCACGATCAGGCGCACGGCGACCGATTGCACGCGACCTGCCGACAGCGCCGGACGGACCTTCTTCCACAGCACCGGCGACAGTTCGAAACCGACCAGCCGGTCGAGGATGCGGCGCGCCTGCTGGGCGTTGACCAGGTCCATGTTGACCGTGCGCGGCTTCTCGATGGCCTCCAGGATCGCCCGCTTGGTGATTTCGTGGAAGACGATGCGCTTGGTCTGGTCGACGGGGAGACCCAACACTTCGGTCAGGTGCCATGCGATGGCTTCTCCTTCGCGGTCCTCATCGGAGGCGAGCCAGACGGTCTTCGACTTGGCCAGCTTCGTGAGTTCGTCGACCACTTTCTTCTTGTCGCCCGGGATTTCATAGACGGGCTTGTAACCTTCTCCGATATTGATGCCGAGATCCTTCTTCGCAAGGTCGCGGATGTGTCCGAAGCTCGATTTTACGATAAAGTCCTTGCCGAGAAACTTCTCGATGGTCTTGGCCTTGGCGGGGGACTCTACGATTACTAAATTTTCCTGCATTGCTGTTTTGATGGCTTTTTCAGAAAAGCGAAAACCTAAGCATTACACTTAGGTTCCGCAAAAGGGGTTATCTGTTGTTTACTTGATCAGGTTGTACGCCATGCTGAAACGGATCGGGGCGTTGTTCGGTTCGGCAGCCCCGGCCTGCGTCGACATGCCCTGCAACACGCCGAACGAGGTCGTGTAGAGGCTGTACGCTTCGGGTCCGATGTAGACCGAGCGGTTTTTGACTTTGTCCCAGTCGATGTCCGCGACCACGCCGCCCGCGTCCGCTTTGGCTTCCATGTAGCTGTTCCAGAGCTGCTGCATGTAACCCGTGATGTCCATTACGTAACAACCGCGGCTGCGGTTGACCTTGCCGTTGTAGGCGAGCGTCACCGAAGAACCGTAGTTCTGCTCGTAGACGTAGGCGTAATCCGAAATCGGCGTCAGCGTTTTGTAATTGGTGTACATGCCCAGCCGGCTCGGCGCGGCGTTCATCTCTTCGGTCAGCCGCAGGATGTTGCCGGCGCTTCCGTCCGCCACGTTTTCCCATTTGTAGTCGCTGTCGTTGAAGTAGACCGACATGCGCACCTGGCTGAATGCGAGCGTCTTGAAGTCTTTGCCGTCGGCATTTCCCTTGGCGATCTCCGCCTCCAGTTCCGCGAAGAACTCCGGGCTGAAGGTCATCTCGGTCACCACGCCGCCCATGCCCTCGACATAGACGAGGGGATTTTCGGGCCGGTTCTCGGCCGTCTCCCGGGCTTCGTCGATGTTTATTCTTTGGGCGATCGTGGCCTCCTCGTAATTATGCTTGACGCTGTTTACCGAGACGTTGCCGAATTCGGCGCCGTCTTCGTAGAAGTAGTAAACCATGCCGATCGTATCCTTGATCAGCGAAGGGTCGTCCTTCACGCGGTTACGTCCGTAGACCGACAGACCCGAATAGGTCAGGTCCGTGGCGAAGATCGTTCCCTTGCCGTACTCGGTGAGCGGCTTTCTGGGATCCGGGGCGATGTAGAGTCCCTTGAACTCCTCGACCCAGTATTTCAGGCTGTCGGCGCTGTAAATCGAGTAGTCGCCGGCATAGTCGCCCTCCTGGAGCATCAGGCGGCGGATGTACTTCTTACCCGCCTCGGTAGGCTCCAGCGTCACGGCCGCCGTGGTCGACGGATATTTGCCCTCGCCGCCGAGCGTGAAGGTGAAGAGCGGCTCGTTCGGGTCGTAGACGCCTTCCGCCACGGGATCGAAGTTGAGGTAGAAGGTCGAGTCGCGCTGCGATTTGTTGGGCGCTATGGGTTTCTCGGTGAGGTATTTGTCGCTGATGACCTCGTAGATCGCAAAGGACTGCTCGGTCAGCGAGTCGCGGCCGAAGCTGGTCACCTTGAGCATGATCTGCGCCGAGTCGAAGATCGGCATGTAGCCGAAATACCCCGAATCGACCAGGTAATAGTTGACCATCTGCGAGAGGAATCCCATCGAGCGGCGTCCCAGCGTGTCGTTGAGCATCGAACCCATGTAGCCGTAGGTGATGTTCGAACTGACGATCGAGTCGGTCTGGAACAGGCGCGTCTCGACGTATTTCTTCGGGTTCAGTTCGTCGGCCCGGGGGAGCTGAACGTATCCCGCCCTCATCTGCTGGTTGTCGGGGATGAGGTTTCCGCCCAGCGTATCGTCCACCTTGGTACAGCCCCCGAGGGTCAGTCCTATCGTGGCAGCCAGCGCTGCAACGGGGAGCAGCATGCGGCGGAAGTTATTGAATCGCTTCATAGAATCGGTTGTAATTATCGAAAAAGTCCTCTGCCTCGGGCGACTGGTATTCGAGCATCGGCTTTCCGCTCGCGCGGGCCATGTCCAATACTTTCGGGTCGACATCCGGGGATGCCGCAACCACTCCGTCGGCATATTCCATAACGAAGCGGCAGAGGTTTTCGTATGACGGAGTGTCGAGAATCGCAAGATTTTTGTCCTTGACGCCTTCGCCGGCGATCTTGGCGCCGAATCCGGGATCGAGTTCTCCGGAGAAGCCGTCGCCGTAGAGCGACACCACGACCTTGACGTCGCGGAAGATCGGGTCGTCGGCGAAGATCCGTTTCAGGTAAACGGGAATCACGGCCGTGAACCAGCCGTGGCAGTGCACCACCGTCGGGGTCCAGCGCAGTTTCTTGACCGTTTCCAGTACGCCGCGGGCGAAAAAGATGGCCCGTTCGTCGTTGTCCTGAAAGTAGTTGTCCGCACCGTCGGTCAGCACCGCCTTGCGCGAGAAGTAGTCGTCGTTGTCGATGAAATAAATCTGTACGCGCGCCGCGGGTATCGACGCCACCTTGATAATCAGCTGGTGGTCGTTGTCGTCGATGATGAGGTTCATGCCCGACAGCCGGATAACCTCATGCAGCTGGTGCCTGCGCTCGTTGATGCAGCCGTAGCGGGGCATGAAGGTGCGGATCTCGTTCCCGCGTTCCTGCATTGCCTGCGTCAGCGCACGGCAAAGCCGGGAACCCTCCGTTTCTGGAAGATAGGGGGTGATCTCCTGACACACGTACAGAATCTTGCTTGCCATGGTTTTGAGGGTTTATATCTGCAAAGGTAGTGAAAAAAAATTAAAGAATGAGCATCGCGTCTCCGTAAGTGCCGAAACGATACCCCTCTTCCTTGGCTACCTTGTAGGCGTTCATCACGGTTTCGTAACCGCCGAAAGCCGCCACCATCATCAGCTGCGTCGAGTAGGGCAGATGGAGGTTGGTCACCATGGCGTCGGCCACGGTGAACTCGTAGGGGGCGAAAATGAACTTGTTGGTCCAGCCCTCCATGGGTTTGATCATGCCGTTGGTCGATACGGCGGTTTCGAGCGTGCGCATCACCGTCGTGCCGATTGCCACGACCTTGCGTTCCCGGCGTTTGGCCGTGTTGACCGCTTCGGCGGCGGCCTCCTCGACGAAGAACTGCTCGGAGTCCATTTTGTGCTTCGAGAGGTCCTCGACGTCTACCGTGCGGAAGTTTCCCAGCCCGACGTGCAGCGTCACGAACGTCTTGTCGATGCCCTTGATCTCCATGCGCTTCATCAGGTGTTTCGAGAAGTGCATGCCGGCCGTCGGGGCGGCCACGGCGCCCTCCTTCTCGGCGAAGATGGTCTGGTAACGCTCGGCGTCCTCGGGTTCGACCTTCTCGCGCACCCACTTCGGCAGGGGAGTTTCGCCCAGCGAGAAGAGCGTCTGCTTGAACTCCTCGTAGGAGCCGTCGAACAGGAAGCGCAGCGTGCGGCCGCGCGAGGTGGTGTTGTCGATCACCTCGGCCACCAGCAGGTCGTCGTCGCCGAAGTAGAGTTTGTTGCCGATGCGGATTTTGCGCGCCGGGTCCACCAGCACGTCCCACAGCCGCAGCTCGCGGTTGAGTTCCCGCAGCAGGAAGATTTCGATTTCGGCGCCGGTCTTCTCCTTGTTGCCGTAGAGGCGTGCCGGGAAAACCTTCGTGTCGTTGAAGACGAACAGGTCCTTTTCGTCGAAATACTCGATGATGTCCTTGAAGATACGGTGCTCGATAGTGCCTTTGGCGCGGTTAATGACCATCAGACGCGACTCGTCGCGGTTGTCGGCCGGGTATTTGGCCAGCATTTCGGGCGAAAAGTCATACCCGTACTGCGATAATTTCATAGATGAACGCTCTTTTTTACGTAATGTGGTTCGACATTTCTGCGTCCGGCGGGGCCTGGAACGCGGTTTTGCCTCCGTCCCGCCTGCCGGAAAGGTCCCGGAAAACGAAGACAGATTATTTTTTATACGTAAAAAAGTCTATTTTGTTTCAAGATTTTGCAGATTTTCAAGAAATTCGTCCAGCTCATAGGATTTTTCGAGCGTGAAGCCGCCGCTGCGCGTGCGGCGCAGGGAGGTGAGGTGCGCCCCGCTGTGGAGCGCCTGCCCGATTTCGTGGGCCAGCGAGCGGATGTAGGTTCCCTTGCTGCAACGCACGCGGATACGCACCCGCGGCAGGTCGTACTCCACGATCTCCAGCTCGTAAATCGTAATCAGCGCCTGGCGTACGGCGACCTCTTCGCCGGCGCGGGCCAGTTCGTAGGCGCGCGTGCCGTCGATCTTCTTGGCCGAATAGACGGGCGGGGTTTGCAGCCGTTCGCCGGTGAGCGAGGCGAGAGCCTCTGCGACCGCTTCCCGCGTGATGTGCTCCCAGGGGTAGGTTCGGTCGATTTCGTGCTCCAGGTCGTGGCTCGGGGTCGTGGCGCCCAGCATCACGTCGGCCACATACTCCTTCTCCTCGGCCTGCAGGGCGTCGACGAGTTTGGTGGCGCGCCCGATGCAGACCAGCAGGATGCCCGTGGCCAGCGGGTCGAGCGTCCCGGCGTGTCCGACCTTGATTTTGCGGTAGCCCAGCTTGCGGAGCGTGAATTTGATTTTGCGCACCACGTCGGTCGAGGTCCAGCGCAGAGGCTTGTCCAGAACGGCGATGTATCCGTCCTCGAAATTGATGCCGCGGAGGTCCAGCGTCTCTTTCATCAGCAGAAATAGCTTATGATCGACACCAGTCCCGCAACGGTGCAGTAGACGGCGAACCAGATGAGTTTGCCCCGCTTCACGACCTCGATCATGAATTTGCAGGCCAGGCATCCCGTGACGAATGCGGCGAGGAATCCGGCGGCGAGCGGCACGGTGGCGATGCCGGCGGTCAGGTCGCCGCTCATGGCTTCGAGCAGCGTCTCGCCCAGGATCGGCGCCAGCACCATCAGGAACGAGAATTGCGCCACGGCGGCTTTCTTGTTGCCCAGCAGCAGGCCCGTCGCGATGGTCGAACCCGACCGCGAGAGTCCCGGCATGGCGGCGCAGGCCTGCGCCAGTCCGATGATCAGGGCGTCGCGGTAGGAGATCGTCTCCTTCTGCCGCGGCTTGGCGTAGTAGGCGAAGGCCAGCAGCGCGGCCGTCACGAGGAGCATCGCGCCCACGATGACGAGGATATAGGGCGCGTTGAGCAGGTCGTTGATCCGGTCCTTGAGCAGGAACCCGACGATGCCGATGGGGATCATCGAGAGGACGAGTTTCAGTACGTAGGCCTGCTCCTCGTTGAACCGGCGCGAGAACAGCCCTTTCAGGAGGCGCCAGACTTCGCTCCACAGCACGACGATCGTGCTCAGCACCGTGGCGGCGTGGAGCGCCACGTCGAACGTGAGGTTTTCTTCGAGTTGTACGCCCAGCACTTCCTTGGCGATCTGGAGGTGGCCGCTGCTTGAAACGGGCAGGAATTCGGTGATGCCCTGCACGATACCGAGCAGGATAGCTTGCAGTGTGTCCATTTATTTTTTAGAAAGGGTCTGAAATTGTCGGCTGTTCCGGTCCGCCGGCCGTTGTCGGGCGGGTCTCTTTGCCGGGACGGCGTTCCGCAGCGGGCCGGGAATTACTTGTAACGCTTCATGATCGCATAGATCTCGATGACGAAGCCGCCGATCACGAGGATCGGGGCCAGCGTGATGCGTCGCCACGAGAACATCGCATAGTTGAATTCGTCGGGCGAGTCGCTGCCTCCGCCGGCCATCAGGACGAAGCCCAGGAGGACGACCGCGAAGCCGATCGCCAGCAGGACGTAGTTGCGCCGCGTAAGAGGCATGCGGGGATTTTCCGGCTGTTCCGGTTGTTTTTCTTTGTTTTTCATTCGGTTCGATATTTTCAATTCGCTTCAGTTCCGGTAAGTTCCCGCCGAAGGCGGATTTGTAAACGACGCCGAAGGCGGCGAAACCAGCCGTCCGGGGGGGGGAAATACCGGGCCTGAAAACGGAGCGGTTGCTTTTAATAAAGGTATATCTTGTTCGACTTCATGTTGACGAATTTGTTGAGGGCCGCGATGGTAAAAAGTCCCGAGATGACGATGCCGCCCGCAATCATCGAGCCGAGGATGATGGCGATTTTTCCGGCTTCGGCAATGGTCATCAGTTCGGGGACCGCTTCGTTCAGCCCGTAGACGGCCAGGCAGAACAATGCCGAGGCGGCCGTGCCGGCCAGAACTCCCTGCGTGACGCTGCTGCCGAGGAAGGGCTTCATGATGAACCATTTGGTGGCTCCCACCAGCTTCATCGTGTTGATCAGGTATCTTTTCGAAAAGATCGCCAGCCGGATGGTGTTGCTCAGCAGGATCAGCGAAATCACCAGCAGCGCGCCGCCGAACAGCAGCAGCACGAGGCGTATCTTGTTCACCGTGGCGTGCAGCCGTTCGGCCATCAGCGCCGGGTACGACACGCGGTCGACGCCCTCGATGCGCCCGGCGGCGGCGATGAACGAGTCGAGCAGCTCCTTGTCGGACGATGCCGACGTGAGCGTGAGTTCGAACGAGTCCAGCAGCGGGTTCTCCTGCAGGATCTCCTCGAACGAACTGCCGAACATCTTGCGGAACTCCTGGTCGTCGACCTTTTCCTCCTTGGCGGAGTAGGCGATCGTCGCGACCATCTCCTCGGCGGTCAGGCGTTTGCTGATAGCCTCTTTCTGCGCTTCCGAAAGCCCGTTCTTCAGTTCCACGGTGACGGCGATGCTCTCCTGAAGCGTGTCGGCGACCTTCAGCGCCGCGACCATCAGGTAGCCCACCGATCCCAGCAGGAACAGCACGAGCGTGATGCTCACCGTCGATACGATGTAGGAGTTACGGACCTTTCGCTTTAATCGTTTATCGTCTTTCATAATCCAAAGTCTGATTCTTTTTAGCTGTTTTCCCGCTCACGGCCGTTTTCGTCGCGGCCGTTGGCCGCGTTTGCAGGTCTGACCCACCCTTAACCCCCCCCCGCCTCGGCGGGGGCTTTGCTGCGCGGGACGGTATTCATTCCTTTTTTTGTCCGACTCCCCTTCAGCCGGTTGCTGACGGCAAACGGGTTTGCGCGGCCGCTCTTTTTATTCCTCTTTTTTCTTCCCTTTTCTGAAACAATAGACCAGTGCGGCGACGGCTCCCAGCAGGATCGCGAGCGATGCCGCGAGCGTCACGCCCTCGACGGCCGTCCAGCCCGGTGCGCGGAACCGCCATTCGACGGTGTGTGTGCCGGCGGGGAGCGTCATCGCCCGCAGGACGTAGTCGGCCCGGAAGTAGGGGCTTTCTTCGCCGTCGACATAGGCTTTCCAGCCCTGGTCGTAAAAAATCTCCGAGAACACCGCCACCGCCTCTTCGGGGGTCGTGTATTCGTATTTGAGGTAGTTCGGGCGGTACTCCGTGAGTTCGATCCGGGCGGATGCGCCGCTGCCGGAGGGCATCGGGCCGGTGGCGGCCTCTTCTTTCGACGACACCACCGCCGTCGTGCGAAGGTCCGTCTCGCCCAGCAGGTCGATTTCCGCCTGTGCCGAGGGGGCGTAGACGACGCTGTCGACGAACCACGCCGCGCCGAAGGCCGTCGTGCGGCGCTGCGCTTCGGGCTGTCCCTCCTTGCCCGGAACGATCAGGTAGCGCGTGTTGAGCATGTCGAGCACTCCGTCGTCAGCGTTGGCAAGGTAACGGTCGATCAGGTCCTGATAGCGGGCCAGCTTCGCTCCGTGGTAACCGCCCACCGACCGGTGGAAATAGGAGGTCGTGGCGTCGTTGAAGGGGCTGACCGTGAGGTTCAGCACGCGGTAACCCGGGTCCTTGTCCTGCATGATCGCCTTGTCGGCCGCCGAGGCCGTCACCTGGTTGCGGCGCGGCGAGACGAAATTCTCCGACGAGAGGAACCGCAGGTCGACCGGCACGAGGTCCAGCACCATCACGCCTGCGAGCAGGCCCGTCAGCACGTATCTGTTGATCCGGCGCAGGGCGAACAGCGCCACGCCGCCCGCCGCCAGCAGGATCATCACGAGCGAACGCCATGCGTCGGCCTGCATCATCGCCGTGCGGTCGGCGGCCATCGCGTCGGCCGTCGCTTCGGCCCATTCGATGTCCATTCCGCGGGCGATATACGACTGCATGTTGTTGTTTTCGAAGATGTGGCGAAACGTATCGGTCATATAGCCAGCGCTTTCGGCGCGTCCGAAGTCGAAGAGCGAGCCTCCGGCGACGGCCAGCAGCAGGCATGCTCCCCCGGTGATCCCCGCGGCCCACGCCAGCGCGCGCAACAGCCGCTGGCGGGGTATTTCCCCCTTCCAGAGCCGCATCAGGGCCAGTGCACCCAGCAGCGGCACGGCCCATTGCACGACGACGAGCGTCATCGACACGGTGCGGAATTTATTGTATCCGGGCAGGTATTTGAAGGCGAATTCGGTGAACCCCATCAGGTTGCGGCCCCAGGCCAGCAGAATCATCACGATGCATGCGGCGATGATCCACCATTTGTTGCGTCCCCGGGCCAGTGCGATGCCCAGCGCGGCGAGGAACACCGCCGCGGCGCCCAGATAGGTCGGGCCGCCCGTGTAGGGCTGTGTGCCCCAGTAGGCCGAGAGCTGCTGCGCCGCACCGCGCAGTCCGTAGTCGTTCAGCACGGCTGCCGTCTGTCCGTCGGCCGGGAAGGTCGTGCCCGATTCGCGGCCCATGAAGTCGGGCACGAGCAGGTTGAGGGTCTCGGCCTTGCCGTAGCTCCAAGCCGTCGCATAGTCGAGCGCGAGGCCGTTTTTCGAGGTTTCGGCCGTTGCGGCCAGCTCCGAGCCGCCGCGGATGGTCTCCTTCGAGTGCTTGGCCGTATACCACAGGGGCGAGAAGTTCGATCCTACGGCCAGGATGCCCGCCGCGGCGAGCGCCGCGGTGCGCAGGAGAAAGTCGCGCAGGCGTCCTTCCTTGAAAGAGAGGATTCCCTCGCTGATCCAGAATGCGGCCATCGCCACGAGGAAATAATAGGTGATCTGCGGGTGGTTGGCGCCGATTTCGAGCGACGCCGCGAGCGCTGTGAGCGCCGCGCCGCACCAGACGTTGCCCCGGAGCGTCATCCACCCTCCGCCCATCATCAGCGGGGCGTAAACCAGCGCCCACATCTTCGTGACGTGCCCCGCGCCGATGATCAGCAGGAAATAGGTCGAAAGCCCGTAGGCCAGCGCCGCGACGATGCCCACCCACGGGTTGACCCCGACGATCAGCAGCATGAGCCACATCGAGACCATGGCGAAAAACAGGAATCCGGCGGGCGTGTCGATGATCTTCACGACCTGTCCGACGGTTAGCTTCACCAGCTGGGCCGGATAGGCCACGTTGATCAGGTAGGCCGGCATGCCGCCGAACATGCCGCCCGTCCACTGCGGGTCTTCGCCCGTGGCGGCGCGCATGTCGCTGATATCCTTGGCCATGCCTTCGTATTGGATGACGTCGTGCTGGGGCAGCGTTTCGCCCCGGAACTGCGAGGCGAAATAGGCGGCGCTCACCACGAAGAAGATTGCGAAGGCCGCCAGAGCCGGCAGCAGTTTTGATCTTATAGTGTTCGAAAAATCCATTTCAGCGTATCTTAACCGATTGCCAAAGGTACGAAAAAACATTGACAGTCCGTGTCTTCATTGCGAAAAATGACTATCTTTGCGGATATGATTACACTCGATGACATCCGCAAACCCGTGACTGCGGAACTGGAGGCCTTCGACGAATTCGTAGACCGCCAGTTCACGGCCGAGGGGGAGTTGCTTTCCGATATGCTGCGTTACGCCCTTTCGGCGCGCGGCAAAGGCATCCGTCCCATGCTCGTCATGCTTTCGGCGGCGATGAACGCCCCGGTGAAAGGGGCCGCGACGGGCCGCAGGGCCTGTCTGGCCGCCATGCTGGTCGAAATGATCCATGTCGCGTCGCTGATCCACGACGACGTGATCGACGAGGCCGACATGCGCCGCGGAAAACCTTCGGCCAACGCCCGCTGGCAGTCGCACAAAGCCGTGATCCTGGGCGATTACATCCTTGCCAAAAACATGAACATAGGCTTGCAGAGCGGGCAGTTCGACCTCGTTACGCATGTCTGCGGGTCGATGGCTGCGCTGTGCGAGGGCGAGGTTCTGCAGGACGAGTGCGCCGCCAACAGCACGATGACCCGCCAGGCCTATCTCGACATCATCTATAAGAAGACCGCGAGCCTTCTGGGCGTCAGCGCATCGGTCGGGGCGCTGGCCGTGGGCGCCACGCGCGACCGGGTGGCCACGATGCGCCGTTTCGGCGAAGCCGTGGGCATGGCCTTTCAGATCCAGGACGACATTCTCGACTACACCCCGACGGCCCGCACGGGCAAACCCGCCAACAACGATCTGCGCGAGGGTAAAATCACCCTGCCGCTGCTGTCGGTGCTCGACCGCGCTTCGGATTCGCGCCGCAGGGAGCTGCTCGAACGGCTTTCCCGCTGCCACGAGAGCGACGAGGAGGTCGAGTACCTGCGTTCCACGGTCGCGAACGAGGGCGGCCTGACGTTCGCCGCCGAGGTGATGCAGGGCTACATCACCCGTGCCGTGGAGATGCTCTCCGACTACCCCGATTCCGAATACCGCTCGGCGCTGGTCAACCTCTGCGCCTACATCGCCGAACGGGACCGATGACCTTCCCCGAAACTTATTAACCTAAACATTGATAGATTTTATGGAACAAAAGAAAAATTACACCTTGCCCATCGTCATGATGTTCTTGCTCTTTGCGATGATCTCCTTCGTGACGGGACTTTCGAATCCGCTGGGCGTCATCGTGAAGAACCAGTTCGCCGTGGCCAACTGGATGTCCCAGCTGGGCAACTTCGCCAACTTCATCGCCTATGCCGTGATGGGCATTCCGGCGGGCATGATGCTCAAGCGCATCGGCTATAAGAAGACGGCGCTTGCCGCCGTGGCCGTCGGTTTCGTCGGCGTGGGTATCCAGTACCTTTCGGGCATTGCGGGCAGCTTCCCGGTCTATCTGATCGGCGCCTTCGTTTCGGGTTTCTCGATGTGTATGCTGAACACGGTCGTAAACCCGATGCTCAACACGTTGGGCGGCGGCGGCAAGAAGGGCAACCAGCTGATCCAGTTCGGCGGCTCGCTCAACTCGATTTCGGCGACCATCGTTCCGATCCTCGTGGGTTACCTGATGGGTAACGCGGCCAATGCGACGATCAGCGACGCGGCTCCCGCGCTGTGGATCGCCATGGGTATCTTCGCCGTGGTGTTCTTCGTGCTGGCGGCGGTCCGCATTCCCGAACCCTTCGCGATCCAGAACGCCAAGAGCGAGAAGAAGGACAAGCACAGCGCCATGTCGTTCCGTCACTTCGTGCTGGGTACGGTGGCCATCTTCATCTATGTAGGTGTCGAGGTGGGCATTCCCAACTTCATGAACCTGTTCCTTACCTCCACGCCCGACGCGGCGACCCCCGGTATCGGAATGGCTGCGGCGGCGGCCGGTTCGCTCGTGGGCACTTACTGGTTCCTGATGATGTGCGGCCGTCTGATCGGCGGTGTCATCGGCGGCAAGGTTTCGAGCAAGGCGCAGCTGACGGTGGTTTCCATCGTGGCGCTGGCCTTCGTGCTGCTGGGCATCTTCGCCCCGATCGACACGATGGGCCGCATGCCGGTGTTCACGGGTACGGGCTTCGCCATGATCGAGGTTCCCATCGGCGTCATGTTCCTCACGCTGTGCGGTCTCTGCACGTCGGTGATGTGGGGCGGCATCTTCAACCTCGCCGTCGAGGGTCTCGGCAAATATACCTCCATGGGTTCGGGTATCTTCATGGTGATGGTTTGCGGCGGCGGTATCCTTCCGCTGATCCAGGGCTATGTGGCCGACATCTCCAACTACCTGTCGAGCTACTGGGTGATCATCGCCGGTCTGGCTTACATGCTCTTCTACGCGCTCGTAGGTTCGAAGAATGTCAATAAGGACATTCCTGTGGACGAAACGATGAGCGATCCCGTATAAGGAATATTGGTAACATAAGAAATCCCCGGGCCGAAGGTCCGGGGATTTTCATTGGAAGTTGCGTCTATTCTTTCGGCGGATAGTTCAGGGGCGCGAAGAACTCATCGAGGGTGATATTGTAGAATTTGCATATGATTGAGATTGTCGTAATGTTCGGAAAATTGTCCCCCGTTTCAAGACTTGGTATATTCACTCCTGTGCCTTCGATTAATTTCTCCTGGCTGTGACCGTATATACCGCGCAGCTCTTTCACCCGTAGGACTATTTTTCGAAGCAATATTTCATCGCGTCTTTGTCTTTTTCTTTTCATTAATACAAATGAAAAAGCAAACTTCATTTTTTGCGCTTATACAAGTTGTAGTATTGAGAAATATTACTTATATTTGTATTAGCAAAACATTTTAATGCAGAAATTATGCTAACTTTGTTGCGACATAATACGACCTGACAAGGTCACAATAATATAGGTAAACAACTGCCTATACCTTAACAGAAACTTGGAAACCTCTTCGGAGGATGTTTGAATCGGGTATAATAGTTGTCAGTCCTTGTTATGTCCTGCCCGTAAAACGGCAGGGCCTGCAAGGGCGCAGGACAGCTCCGATTTAAGGTTTTCCAAGACCTCTGTTAAGGGCTGCTAATGCGCCCCTCTTTTTTTGTGCCTGCCTCTCCCTTTTATGCAATAATACATTGCTTAATAGCAATGTAAACCAAATGATCAGACAATGAAATATTGTATGTACGATTCCCGTTTTATCAGCGCCCCCTATCTTGAAGCCCTGTTCGCCGGGCTGCACACGCAGGCCCGCCCCTTCTATGCGTTTCTCGCGGGACTGCCGAAGGAGGATTTTTACATTCTCTGTGCTTACGACTACCGGCGCCGTTCCGAAACCTGGCGGGACCCCGGGAGATACCGGTTCACTTTGCCGGAATTTCTGGCGAAGGCCGCCTCGTTCGATCCGCAGGACGAGTTCTGCATCTATTTCGTGGGACTCGGGGAGCAGGAGGAGGCGGACAGTCCCGCCAAAACCGAACTGCTTTCCTGCGAAGAGGCGACCGTCGGGAATCTGACGGAACTCGCCGCCGAGTTCATGGCTCCCTATTGCGAAAAGTGTCTGCGCGCCGGCACGCCTTTCCGGCTGACGCCCGAAACCGTCGCCCGCCTGGGACTCGCTCCGGAGGATGTCGCGGTCCTGCGCGATCGGGTCGAACGCTGCAACGAGGTAGCCCTGGCCCGGCTCCAGGCCGAATACGATGCGCTGAAAAAACTCGACGGCATCGTCCTCTGACGATCCGGGCGGTTCCGCTCCTTTCGGGGCACAAAAAAACAGGGTGCCTTTTTCAGACATCCTGTTTTTTCTTTCCGACCGCGGGATTATTTCTTGTCCGCGCGGGTCATGCGCTTCTCCTTGATGCGGGCCTTCTTGCCGGTCAGGTCGCGCAGGTAGTAGATGCGTGCGCGGCGTACGACACCGATCTTGTTGACCTCGATCTTGTCGATGTGAGGCGAGTAGAGGGGGAAGATACGCTCCACGCCCACGCCGTTCGAAATCTTGCGGATCGTGAACATCTTGGTCTTGCCCGAGCCTTTGATCTGGATAACCACACCGCGGAAGCTCTGCACGCGCTCCTTGTTTCCCTCGACGATCTTGTAGGAGACGGTGATCGTGTCACCGGCCTTGAACGACGGCACGTCGGCGTCCGTCTTGGGCCACATCTGCTCGTTGACGAGCTTGATGATTGCGTCTTTGTTCATTGTTGCAACAATTTTTGTGTTTCGCATTCGACATTCCCGCTGCGCCCGGACTACCATACGGGGCCTTTGCCCGTAATCCCGCGAATCGGTTTGCGATGCGCCGGAAGCATTCGCTTCCGCCCGCCGTCGCCGTCCGCATCCGCCGTAGCGCCCAATGGAAGAGGTCGATATACGCCCGAAAGGGACTGCAAATATAGGAAGAAATTTCGGAATGGCGCAAGTATTGCATAAAAAAGCGCGATATTATGCGTATCTTTGGTGCCGTAACGGCGCTTTTAGGAGTTGGACGGTTTTGCCGGACCGCATGCAGTTCGGTTTTGGAAGCCGTCTGCTTTTTCCTATCTTTGCCGCCAAACAGATGAAAAACGTGAACGAAAGACTGATACTTGTAACCAACGACGACGGATACGATTCGAAAGGCATGGAGGCCGCCATAGAGGTCGCCCGGGCCTTCGGCCGCGTGGTGGTCGTGGCTCCCGAGACGACGCAGAGCGGCATGAGCCAGGCCATCACGATGTACAATCCCCTTTACCTGCGCCGCGTCCGCGAGGAGGAGGGCCTTGCGATTTACGCGTTCTCGGGAACGCCGGTCGACTGCATCAAAATGGCCTTCGACTACCTGCTGCGCGACGAGCGCGTGGATCTGGTGATCTCGGGCGTGAACCACGGTTCCAATTCGGCGGTCAACGTGCTCTATTCCGGGACGATGGGCGCCGCCATCGAAGGCAGTTTCTACGGCTGCCCGGCCGTCGGGCTGTCGCTCGACGACCATGGGGCTGACGCCGATTTCGCCGCCGCGGTAGTCTACGGCCGGCGGATCGTCGGCGACATCCTCGCCGCGGAGGTCGAACTGCCGTTGTGCCTGAACGTGAACATTCCGGTCGGCAGCGTCGGGGAACTCAAGGGAATAAAACTCTGCCGCCAGAACCGCGGCTTCTGGCGCGAGGAGTTTTACCGCCACGAAGACCCCCGGGGCCGGGAGTATTTCTGGCTCACGGGCGAGTTCGTCAACGGCGAACCCGAAGCCACCGACACCGACGAATGGGCGCTGGCCAACAAGTACGTGGCGGTGGTTCCCGTGCAGGTCGACCTGACGGATTACCGGCAGCTGAAAAACCTGCGGTATCTGGAAAAGGATCAAAAATAATTCTTGATTTCGACTTCTTAATTTTGAATTGTTTTTACCTTTGTAAAAACCCCGACGCCTATGCTGATCCAGATTCTGTTAGTCATCGCCATCGTCATCCAATGCGTCGCCACGGGCTATGCGCTGCGGCTGGTGCGCACCACCAAGTACAATTCAGTGTGGATTCTCTTCATCGTGGGCTTCTCGCTGCTGTCGGTCGAACGCCTTATCCAGCTGCTTCTCGTATCGGGCTTCGAGGTCATTCCCCGCTGGTGGTTCGGTTATCTGGGGATCGTGATCTCGGTCTGCCTGTCGATCGGCGTGATGTACGCCCACAAGCTGTTCAAATACATCAACCGTCTGAACCGTCAGCGGTCGCTGCTCAACAAACGTATCCTCACGGCCGTGCTCCGCACCGAGGAGAAGGCCCGGTCGCGGTTCTCGAAGGAGCTGCACGACGGTCTGGGGCCGCTGCTCTCCTCGGCCAAAATGTCGCTCACAGCCCTCGCACGCGAGGAGCACGACGCCGAGCAGCGTGAGATCATCGACAATACGACCTATGTGATCGACGAGGCGATCCGCTCGCTGCGCGAGATTTCGAACAACCTTTCGCCCCACGTGCTCAACGACTTCGGGCTGGCGCGGGGCGTGCAGAACTTCATCGACAAGAGCGCTGCGATGCACGACGTGAAGATCCGTTTCACGACGAACCTCCGTTCGGAGCGTTACGACACCGACATCGAGGTGATTCTCTACCGCGTGATCTGCGAACTGATCAACAACTCGCTCAAGCATGCCGCCTGCTCCGAAGTCAACCTCTCGCTGTCGCAGAACGGCTCGGAGCTGACGCTCGACTATACCGACAACGGCCGCGGGTTCAATCCGCAGGCGATGATGGACTGCGGCATGGGACTTTCGAACATCGCGTCGCGCATCAATTCGCTGGGCGGCACGTTCGACATCGCCTCGGCCAAAGGCAAGGGCATGCGTGCCGCCATCCGCGTCAATACGCAGGAGGAGCCGGCACCGCTGAACCATAACCATAATCGCAAACGCCGCCGCCGATAATGGAACTGCACAAGATCATTCTGGTCGATGACCATTCGCTTTTCCGCAACGGCCTGCGGGGGTTGCTCGAACGCTGTGCGGCGTGCCGCGTGGTCGGCGAGGCGGCCAGCGGCGAGGAGTTTCTGGCGATGCTCGGCGGCATCGACGCCGACGTCGTGTTCATGGATTTCGCCATGCCGGGGCTGGACGGGGCGCAGACGACCGAGCGGGCGCTGGCGCAGCGTCCCGACCTCAAAATCATCACGCTCTCGATGTTCGGCGAGGAGAGTTACTATTCGCGCATGGTCGAAGCCGGGGCGCGGGGCTTTCTGCTGAAGGACTCCGACATCGGCGACGTGATCGAGGCCGTCGAGACGGTGGCGGCGGGCGGCAGCTATTTTTCGCCGCAGCTGCTCTCGTCGCTCACGGGGCGCATGCGTACGCGGGAGGACGCTGCCGACGAACAGCTTTCGTCGCGCGAACGTGAAATCCTGGTGGCCGTCTGCCGGGGGCTGTCGAACCAGGAGATCGCCGACGAACTCTTCATTTCGAAGCGCACGGTCGACAAGCACCGCGCCAACATCCTCGAAAAAACCGGCTGCAAGAACACCGCGTCGCTGGTGGTCTATGCCATCCGCAACGGCATCGTCGACATTTAGGTTTCGATTTTGTGCGGCAATTTCCGCACATCCCTCACGCGGGGTGAACGGGACGTACTTAAAGTACTACCCATCTGCGCCGCATTTCGGTTAAATTCAGTTTCGTGATAATCAAAAAAAACGTATTTTTGAATTTCAATCTTTTGAGCCTATGTCCAGCGAAGCGGAAATTCGGAAACGTAAAATCTACTGCGTGACCTTTGTGGGGTTCGTGGTCAACCTCGTTTTGTCGCTGCTGAAGCTTGCAGCCGGAATCGCCGGGCGGAGCGGGGCGATGGTCGCCGATGCCGTTCACTCGTTCTCGGACCTGGCGACCGACGTCGTGGTGATCGTCTTCGCGCGGATTTCAGCCAAGCCCCGGGATGACGGCCACGATTACGGCCACGGGAAATACGAAACCCTCGCCACGATCATCATAAGCCTTGCGCTGGGGATCGTGGGTGCCGGGATTCTCGCCGGCAGCATCCGGGCCATCCGGGTCGTGGTCGACGGCGGATTGCTGCCGCGGCCGGGACTGATCGCCCTCGTGGCCGCCGGGGTGTCGATCGCAGTCAAGGAGATTCTCTACCGCTACACCGTCCGTGAAGGCCGTGCGGTCGACAGCCCGAGCGTCGTGGCCAATGCCTGGCACCACCGCAGCGACGCCCTGTCGTCGTTGGGGACGCTCGTCGGCATCGCCTGCGCCTATTTCCTGGGGCAGAAGTGGCGTATCGCCGATCCGATTGCGGCGCTCGTCGTGGCGGTGTTCATCTTCAAGGTAGCCTTCGACCTGATCCGGACGGGGCTGGACGAGCTGTTGGAGCGTTCGCTCCCGGCCGACGTGGAGGAGGAGATTCTGCGCATCGTGACGGCGTTTCCCGAGGTACGCGAGCCGCACAACCTGCGGACCCGCCGCATCGGGGCCGCGATCGCCGTCGAAGTGCACGTCCGCATGGACGGGGCGATGACCGTGGCACGGTCTCACGCCCTGACGGTCGACATCGAACGCCGCCTGCGCGCCCGCTTCGGCGAGGGCACGATGATCGCCATTCACGTGGAGCCGCTGAAATAGCGGGGCGGCCGGATGGCTGCCGGATCCCGCAGTGGGCTGTCGCGCAGGGGATCTCGCCGCGCCAGGTCGCGCGGGTGTGGCGGGGCGTAATTTCACCGGCCGCTTCTGCCGGTTCGCCGGAAGTCCGGTTTTTCATTTTGTCTGCATACGGGCTGTTTGTGGCACGGATTTTGTTCGTTTCGGGCAGAAGAAATGTGCCGGAATATTGCCGGCGGAGTAGAAAAAATTTGGTATTTTCGGAAAAAGTGCTTACCTTGCCATCGTAAAGCCTCCGGAAACGCCGATGTTTCTCAAGGCCCGAACCAAGAACTGTAACGACATCTGACAACTAAAAAAGGATTGCCTATCGGGAAAGAAATCTACTCTTAGTAACTAATTTAGGAGACAAGAGTATGAACGTGCAAGTATTAAGTGACCAGGTATTGCTTAATCACTACCTTTCAGGTGACCGTAGTGCCATATCCAAGCTCATCGAACGCCATAGCCGCCGCGTGCGGGATTACATCAACATGATGGTCAAGGACCGTGACGTGGCCGATGACATTTTCCAGGAGACATTTATCAAAGCCGTCCGTGTGATCGACGAAGGCCGTTATACCGATAACGGAAAATTCCTTTCGTGGATTCTGCGCATCGCGCACAACCAGGTGATAGACCACTTCCGCGCACAGCGGCAGAACAAGTCCGTGAGCGAAGCCGAAGCCGGCTACGACGTGCTCGGGACGCTGAAACTGGCCGAACGTACGGTCGAGGATTCGATGGTCTGCGACCAGATCGAACGCGACGTGCGCGCATTGGTCGAACTGCTGCCCTCCGAGCAGCGCGAGGTGGTGATCATGCGTTATTTCTCGGGTTTGAGCTTCAAGGAGATCGCCGAACAGACCGACGTGAGCATCAACACGGCGCTGGGGCGCATGCGCTATGCGCTGATCAACCTGCGGCGGATGATCAAAGAAAAAAATCTGGTCTTGAGCTGATCCCCGCACAATATTCCCGAATGGGTTGCGTTATATAGATGCAAGCAAGTTAAAACTAAAGCCTATGGAGGAGATTGACAAAAACGAGGTTTCAGACAACGGCATCTCCGAGGACGAAGACTTAATGATGCGGGAGGTGGTACAAGGCGACGCTGATTTATGCTATCTGCACCACTATCTCTCGGAGGTCTTCCGAAAAGGGGATAATTTTTAAGGGTTAATTTTTGATGGGGAAGGGCGCCGGGAGGCGCCCTTCATTTTTTATGGTCCGGGGAAAGGGGCTGCGGAACACCGCGTTTGCGGGGTGCCCGCCTTCAATCTTTCCCGGGAGGAACCGCCGGTGCGAGTGCGCGCCGGGATTGCCGCCGGGAGAATCCGACCCGCTGTCCGGGCGCGGGCTTGCGATGCCCCGGTCCGTTTTTTGCACCGCTCGTTTCATAAATCACGGAAATCATGGCACAAATACGTATTAAACGGGTTTACGAGGCGCCGGCGCCGGACGACGGCTGCCGCGTGCTGGTCGACAGGCTCTGGCCGCGGGGCGTACGCAGGGACGCTCTGCATTACGACATCTGGGCCAGGGACATTGCGCCTTCGGCCGGACTGCGCAGCTGGTATCATGCCGATCCCGGGGGCCGCTGGGAGGAGTTTCGCCGTCGGTATACCGACGAACTGCGTGCGTCGCAGGCCGTACGGGAGTTCGTCCGCGGGATAGAGGGAGCGGACACGGTGACGCTGCTCTACGCCTCGAAAAATGCGGCGGAGAACCATGCGCTCATCCTGCAGGAGTATTTGCAGAAAGCCTCCGGAGGGGTTACAACCGCGTGATTTTCGTGATTTTCGCTTCGCCCTGTCCCGGCAGCGGCTTGAAGACGATGACTTCGGCCCGGTAGGTTTCGGGGTTGGGCGTCACGGTCTTCGCCTTGCAGACGAAGCGGTAGTTGGTTCCCGCCACGACCTGCGTGCCGACGCTCTCCGGGGTGTAGCTCACGCCGGTCATACCGGCCGTCACCTGGCGGAACAGTTCGCGCTCGGACGCTTCGAGGGGCCGTTGTTGGGTATAGCCGCCACACAGAATCGTTTTTTCCTGCTGCTTTTCAGTCCGTTTTGCCGGACCTCCGCATGCGGTCAGCAGTATGGCCGCGAGGATCGCAATCGTTAATTTCAACATCAATCGGGTGTTTTTGAGCACCAAAGTTACCGATTCTCCGCCGAAAAGCCAAATAAACCGCGTACAGGTATTCGGATCCCGCGGTTCCGGGTCTGGGCGTTTCGGGATTTTGCGGTCTTTGTGTTATATATGATACATGTATTTTTGTGTTTTATGGCCAATTTTGCACCGATAATTGTCTGAAATGGCGGCGGGAACAGTCTTTTTGGCCGGTTCGGACATGTGCAAACACGAATCAATTTGTGTATCTATGAGTATGAATAAGAAGATCCTTCCGGCGCTTCTTCTGGCCGTGTGCTGCTGGGCCGGAGCGTCGGCGCAGCAGGTGGCCGTGAAGACCAACCTGCTTTACTGGGCCACCGCAACTCCGAATGTCGGGGCCGAGGTGGCTGTCGGCAAACACTCCACGCTGGGCTTTTCAGCCAACTATAACCCCTGGACCATCGGTTCGGACAATAAAATCCAGCATTGGTTCATCCGCCCCGAGTACCGCTACTGGGTGACCGAGAAGTACACGCGCCTCTTTTTCGGGGTGCACGCCATCGGCGGCAAGTTCGAGGTCGGCGGCTTCAAGCTTCCGTTCATCGGCGACAAGGTATTCAAGGGGTTGCAGACCAACTATTACAAAGGTTCGTTCGTCGGTGCGGGCATCAGTATCGGTTACCAGTTCTACGTCAGCCCCCACTGGAACCTCGAACTTTCGGCCGGTGCCGGACTGGCGCGCCTGAGCTACCATACCGAGCCGGTCAGCGGCCCGAAGCGCAGTTCCTACGTCGATACCAAACGTTTCCTGCCGATTCCCACCGAAGTCGGCGTAACGTTCGTCTACCTGTTCAACTCCAAGAAATAAACGATGCGTCCCATGAAAAAATACTGCCTCCTTTTCGTATTTCTCGTTGCGGCGCTTTCGCTCCGCGCCCAGATCGTGGGCGACGTCGCCGTGACGCGCAAGGTGCTGGCCGAACGCGGCGGCGAGCTGCACATGGTGCTGGAAATATCGGTGTCGCGCAAGGCCGTGACCCGCTCGCAGAGCTGGGCGATCCTGCCCGAGCTGAGCACTCCCGACCGCAAGTCGGTGAAACTCTTTCCCCACGTGCTGATCAATGGCCGCTATCAGCAGCACATGCAGGAGCGCCGCCGCCTTCTTTCCGGCGCCTACTGGGCCGAGCGGCAGCCCTATATGACGATCAACGCCGATAAAAAGACCGATCAGGTGTTCCGCTACGAAATGAAGGTTCCCTACGAGAGCTGGATGGCCGGCGCCACGCTGGTGCTGCGCCAGGTTCAGACCTCGCCGGGCGGCGTCAGGCGGGTCTTTACGGTCGATGTGAACGGTGCGGTGGACGTTTCCCGCAAGTAAATGCCTGTCCGGATGATGAAACAGCGCGAATGGATGGGGTATGCGGCGGCCGTACTTGCCGCGGGCGCATTCCTGGCCGGGTGCGGAAATATCCGCAAACTGGCCAAGAGCGATCCCGAAGTGGGGGTGCACCTCCCGGCCCGGTCGGCACAGAACCCCGTGGCGCAGGCCGCCGATACGGCCCGCACCCAGAAGATCATTACCTACCGCAAACAGGACGGCACGGAACTTTTCATTACGCCCGTGGACGTCGATTCGCTGTCGGGCGAGAAGATGATGTCGGTGGCCATCGACGAGGTGGTCATTTCGGCCTCGAACCGCCGCAACCTGGTGGAGCGCAACGGCAAGATCAACGTCGAGTTCGTTGTGTCGGTCCCGCAGGAATTGCAGGCCCGGAACTGGCGGCTGGTCGTCGATCCGCAGCTGCTCAAGGGGGAGGACACGCAGGCGTTCGATCCGCTGGTTTACACCGGCGACCGCTTCCGGACGATGCAGTGGCGCGAATATGCGCGTTATGACGACTACCTCGGGCGGATCGTCGACAGCGCCGACTACTTCGAGCGTTTCGGCGACAAGAGGGGCTATTCCCGCTACATGGACCGCGTGGCGGAGCAGCAGGCGAAGTACGCCGACGCCGGCGCCCGCCTGGAGCGCATGACGCCCGAGGAGGCGATGTTCGACAGGCAGGTGGGATGGACGACGCGCGGGGAGCGCCGCCGGCAGTACGCCCGGTTGCGCCGCTACGTCACGGCCACCGACCGCAAGGTGCGGGAGCGGACCTCCTACACGCCGGATGCCAGCGACAAGTTCGACCATCTGAACGACTATTTTGCGCCGCGTTACCGGCATGCCTATACGGGCGACGACGTGCTGCCCGGCGGCGGGATCTATACCCGCGTGCAGGGCGAATACCCGGTCGACGGGGGCCGGGAGCGCGAGGCCTACATCCGTTCGCTGACGGAGAATCCGGGGCGCGTCTACGGCGAGGTCTATACGGCCGACGATGCCGGGATACGCACGCTGGCGGGCCGCCGGCTCGCCTACACGGGGCTGCGCCGTCCGGAGGTCGAAGGGTTGCTTCGCGAAACCGGAGACAGCGCCGCCCGTGAGAATTACCGGATCCGCAAAGCGTATGCCGCCGACCGTCTGGCGGCCCTGAACGCCCTCGATACGGCGGAGGTGCGGCGCGGTATGCTCCGCGAAGGGGCGGTGCGGCGCAATTATGAGCGGGCCGTGAACAGCCCCGCGGCCTTCGCGCGTCTGGTGCGCCATCCCTACTACGCCGACGCACGGCTCGACACGGTGATCTACCGTCCCGACGGGAGGGTCGACTATTATTACACCGAGCAGGTGCAGGCCGACGAGAACACGTCGAAACTCTACCTCTGTCTGGCCGGGGAGGTCGAGGACCGGAGCGGCCGCACGTACCGGATCACCCGGTCGGACACGCTGACCTACAACGTGGCCTCGATGACCACGTTCCTCGACGAAACGACGCGCTACATGCAGCGCATCGTGTTGCGCGACGCCGAGGCCAACGCGCGCTTCTTCTTCACCTTCCCGTCGGGAAAATCGACCCTTGTCGACACGCTGACCGCAAATCGCCGTCAGATCGCCGCCGTGCGTTCGCTGACGCGCGACCTGATGACCGATCCGGTCTACATCATCGACAGCATCACGCTTCGGGCCACGGCTTCGCCCGAGGGAACCTGGCAGGTCAACGAACGGCTGGCCCGCGAACGCGCCGAGGCGCTGCGCCGGGTGCTCGTGTCGGAGTTCCGCACGCTGTACGACTCGCTCAAGGTGTCGGGCAGCTATACGCTCGACGAGAACGGCCGCCAGGTGCTCGGCAAGCCCGTCGAGGGGCTTCCCGACCTGCCGAACCTGCTGCGCACGAAGTGGCTGGCCGAGGACTGGGACGAACTCTGCCGGCTGACTGCCGCCGACACGCTGATCGCCGACAAGCAGGAGGTGCTCGCCATGATGAAATGGGAGGGAAATCCCGACACCCGCGAATGGCGTATCCGGATGAAATACCCCAAGGCTTACGAGCGTATGCGCCGGGTGATCTATCCGCAGATGCGCGCCGTGGATTTCCGGTTCAACCTCCACCGCCGCGGCATGCAGCAGGACACGGTCTATACGACCGAGGTCGATGCCGATTACATGCACGCCGTGGAACTGCTCAAAAAACGCCGTTACGAGGAGGCGCTCACGATCCTGCGCCCCTACGAGGACCGCAATACGGCGTTGGCCTACATGTCGCTGGGGTACGATGCCGCGGCGTACCGCATCCTGCGCGCCGAGCCGGACGCCGCCTCGACGCCCGACATCCAGTACATGCTGGCCATCCTCGCATCGCGTCTGGGCGACGAGGAGCAGGCCGTGAAATATTTCCTGCGTTCGGTGGAACTGCGCGAGAGCCTGAAGTTCCGCGGTAACCTTGATCCCGAAATCTCCCGTCTGATCCGCAAATACGGGTTGTTCCGGGAGGAGTTCGAATAGCCGCCGGAGACAGAAAACCGGGACGTTCCGGAAAGGAGCGGGATTAAAAGATGTAATGACCCGATTTATCGGGCCATTACATCTTTTATATAGATGACAGGTAACGAGAAGGCAACGGTTTCTTTTCAGTCGATTGCACTGAATTTCTTTGTTTCAAATAACCACAACGAAGATACGAAAACATACAGAAAAATCCCAATAGGTACTATTCCTCCAAGTCCTATTGTAAAATACCCGAATTGATTTACTAATAACCATATCGAAAACGTCATCTTCCCAACTTGATTATACAACAAGTCGTATTCATATTTCTATCTAACAATCGGCATTTTGAATATCTAGATATAAGTTCTAACCCAAGGGTTTCATAGTCCAAGTCACAGCTTGTTAAAATAGGTTTCTAAAACATAATCTATTCTCGCGTTTGATGCATATATTCTGTCGGCGTCATATTGTAAACGCTTTTGAAGCATTTTGCAAAATAGGCAGGGGAAGAAAATCCTACGATATATGCGACCTCGCTTACATTGCGTCGTTGATCTGTTAACAGCTGAATCGCCTTTTGTAACCGGAAATTGCGTAATAAATCGGATGGGGACATTCCAAAAATACTTGTGATTTTCCGGTAAAGCAATATTCTCGACATTCCTAACATATCGCTCATCAGTTCGATTTTGAAATTGCTGTCGCTATACTGCGCCTCAATCAAATTGAAGAGCTTATCCCGGAACACATCATCCACACAAGGGAGATTTGCGGTTTCATGTCTCGTCAGATGGCCGAATTTTTTAGCAAACGTACTGGCAAGGCGCTTACGTTCCTCAATGTTCCGAATAATCTTCAGCCGAACATACTGCATATTGAACGGCTTGTGAATATATTCGTCGGCCCCTTCTGCAATTCCGTAAATCCGTTGGTTGTCATCTGAAAGAGCCGTAAGCAGCACGATCGGAATATGACAGGTCGCTATATTCGATTTTATGTTACTGCACAACTGGAATCCATTGAGTGCAGGCATCAGCACGTCGCTCAAAATGAGCGATACTTCATTGTCCATCACGGCTTTAACGGCATCATAACCGTTATTGACGGCAATAACGCGGAAGTTTGTTGAAAGTTCATCCTTAAGATAGGCGAGTATTTCAGGATCATCCTCGGCAATGACGATTGTTTCGTCGTATTTTTTGGTTAACAGCGCATCGATCTTATTGTCGTCGATCGCCTCGTCCGCAAGATAATTTGTCGGAAGAGTTTCATCAAAAGCGGCATTCTCTCCGAAGTGTGATTTCCCCTTGAACAATTCGACCCGGAAGACGGTATAGGCTCCCGGAAGACTATCCACTGTTATGCGTCCATGATGCAGCTCGACATATTCCCGAGTCAGGTGCAATCCGATCCCTGTACTGTAATTCGATGTGTTTTTGAGCGCATAGAAACGATCGAAAATCCGGGGAAGGCTCTCTTTGTCTATACCTTTCCCGTTATCCTCGACTTCGATCAGCACGCTCGGACCGTTGTCTGTCACCGACACCAGGATCGTACCGTATTTGGGCGAATATTTGAAAGCATTGGAAAGCAGGTTGAGCAACACCTGTTCGATTTTATCGGTATCGATCCACAACTGCTGATGCGGCGTGTCCGTACGGAATTTATAGACGATCTTTTCCGTTTCGGCATAAGTCTCGAAATAATTGAGTATCTCTTGCGTAAACTGTACGATATCCACTTGTTTCAGCGTAAGCATCATTTTATTATTTTCGATCTTCCGGAAATCGAGAATCTGATTCACGACATTCAGCAGATGGCGTGCGTTACGCTGGATCGTCCAGATATTACGTTGAATTTCGGGGTCTTTTTCCCGTTTGACGATACTGTCGAGCGGATTGAGGATAAGTGTCAGAGGCGTACGGATTTCGTGGGTGATATTTGTAAAAAACTGCAATTTATGAGCCGTTACATTCTCTATCTGTGCATGCTTATCCATCAATTCCCTGGTAGCGATTTCGATTTCCGCATTTTTTGCGGTCAGCATTTCGTTGCGACGCCGGAGACGTACGTTTAGCCGAAAGGCATAAATACCCATACTCCCCGCGATAAGAGCGATGATTACAACGGCCCACAATGAATATTTCAGGCCGTCGACACTTCGATCGTACTGTTCGAGCGTCGCTTTCTGTTTGTTGATCTGTTCCTGATAACTGACTATCTGTTCCTGCTGCGCTTTGAGCGTGTAGGCATTGTGAGAATCGACGAGCGCCGATTGCAACCGATAACTCTTTTCGACTCGTTTGCCGAGCAGAATCCGACGGGCGATCGACATGACCTTGTCTCCGCCTGTAGGATAGAGGAACGAAGCCTGCAATCGACCGTCAAGGACGGCATCTACCCCGACCAGCGCATCTATTCCGATAAATTTTATCCGCTGTGCACAAAGTGAATCGGTCGCATTGATCACATTGTAGGCAGCAAGTGCCATATCGTCGTTATGCGCAAAAACCAGATCGATATCGTCATAGTGCCCCATCGCCGCCACGCGTTCTTTTGCCACATCGGGTTTCCAGTCGCCGGAAATCGTATGTACCGAATAGCTTTCACTTGCTTCGGCGAGGAATCCCTTATGCCGTTCCACGGCGGGTGAGGAGCTCATCAGTCCGGTAATTTCGAGAATTGTAGATCCTTCGGACAATATGGTGTTAATGTAACGTCCCACGTCCCGACCGATATCGTAATTATCCGCACTGATGCAGGTTGTATAATGGTCCGAATGTATTTTGCGGTCCCAGATGATTGTCGGAATTCCCATATCGAAAGCTTCGACAGCGATCGGTGTTACCGGCTCCGATTCGTTCGGCGAGATAATGAGCAGATCTACCTTCGCATTGATAAAT
Organism: Alistipes sp. i18-0019-D1; assembly: GCF_042852885.1. Classification (NCBI taxonomy): domain Bacteria; kingdom Pseudomonadati; phylum Bacteroidota; class Bacteroidia; order Bacteroidales; family Rikenellaceae; genus Alistipes; species Alistipes sp. i18-0019-D1. The sequence goes on along the minus strand of NZ_AP031424.1, from coordinate 1,514,759 downwards.
TCACGGATCTGATCGATCTGCAGCTGCGTATTGTTATGCGCGTTGCTGACTACAATGCTCAATTCCGGATATTTGGCCGCTTCGGCCTGCATCTGGATCATCATGATTTGCCGCCACAAGTCATTGGTGCATTGGGAGAATCCGATCACATAGTGACGTTTGGATTCCGAGACCGATTCATGACGGCAGCCGCTCGTCATTATACATATGGCAAGCAGCAGAAACAGACGGATCGGACGATGCGACATGATACGCGAATTTATGATTATTTTATCATATTCAGGCTGAAATCATCGACAAAATAGGTTGAATTCTGATCTGCCCAGACGCCGCAGAAAACAGTGAGCTCCTGTTCTTCATCGGAATCGAAATCCAGCGCCATCCGGGTCCAGTTCCTGCCGGACAGCAGGAACAATCTGTCTTTCAAAACACTGCCGTCGGATCGACGCACGCCGATATACACGCCGTTCGTCAATGGGGACAGGGACATGCGGGCGAATGCGGAAAGCCGATATTCTTTTCCGGGTAGCACCTTTATACTCTGTGTACAGATGTCGGACCAGACGGGTGTATAGCGGGGTGTTTCGACATACAGGGCGCAGGCGAACTTTCCCGCATGCGCTTCGGATGACAATTCGGACTTACCGATATTCCATGTCTTCACAGATTCTTCGAACCCGCCGTCAGCGAGCAGGTTCTCCCCGCCATGCGGCGAGCAGGCGAACAAGATACAGCTTATCAGCGGCAAAATAGTCTTGTACATAAAGTCGGTCTTAAAAACGGATACCCGGCCGTGTATGACACGGCCAGGTTCCGTCGGATATCAGAGGATTACAGTTGCGAAACGATAAAGTACATATTGTCGCCCGACGAATAGGGATAAACTGACGGCGAGAACCAGCCGCCCTGGTTTGCATTGTCGAGCACCAGTAGTTTTTCGCCCGACCAGTCGCCTTCGGGCAAACCGGCGTCGCGGTAGACCAGACCGCCCGTCGTCCCCGAACGGTAAACCATGATATAGCGTTTGTGAGTCGCATTATAAGTTACGCACATTTCGGATGCATTGCCATAGGTGATCGCCGCCGCCGATTCGGGATCTCCCGCCACCCAGTCGGTGCCGTCCCAATAGGTCCAGTTGGCCGCTGTTGCAATATCACCGTCGCTTTTGATACGCGCGACGTATATCTTGGGCGTGGAACGGCCTGCGTCCGAACCGAACATGTAAAGGTACTTGTCGCTCAAATAGAATGCCGCCTGTACGAAATGTCCTGCTCCGCTCCAACGCCCGCGTATCTCGCGGGTCCAGCTTTTACCGCCGTCTGCCGATGACAACAACCCGGAAAAGTTTGCCGTCCATGCGTCGCTGTCTTCGGGATCGAGCGACTTGAACGAATAATAATGAATATACTGTTTGCCGTTGACGGTCACACCGGCCGTCGGAACACAGGCGGTTTCACCGTCTCCCGACGGTTCGAGAATGGGAACGATACCGTCGCTGCCGGGCGAAACCTGGGCGATATAGAATCCATTATCGGGATTCATGTCGTTCGACAATGCGAATGCGTTTGCATAATGCTTGCCTCCGGCCGAAACATCGGTCAGCGCCATGGAAACCGTATTGTTCGGTCCGGCCCAGATGACGGCTTTACCCGCAAACGAAATATCTGTAAACGAAGCGTTCGAGACGGTTCCCGTCGCCAGGCAGGCGTCCAATTTGGTCGAGGTCTGGGTGGTGCCGGTCGGAGCGAGTCTGAAATCATCCAGTGCGACCCATACTCCGGGGTATCCCCATGCCCCGCAGAAGACATTGCCCTGCGTATAATCGCCGGAATTGAACTCCTTGGTAAATTCGGTCCATACGTCGGGATTCCAATCGCCGGCCTGTCCATCGTAAATAGGTCCACCTTCCAGCCGAACGCCCGTAAAGGCGTTCATTCCGGCCCATGAAGCCTGTCCGAAGCAGGAGAACGTATAATCTTTGCCTTTCTTGAGTGCAATCGACTGCAAGCAGGCATCGCACCAACTGCCGTCGTTCGGATTCTCAAGTTTCAGAGCGACCTGTCCGCTGTGCGCCTGCGTGTGTTTCGACACCAGCGACGGGTCTTTAGATGCCCCTTCGAAATACCAGAGTGAATGGTAGTCGATCGCTTCATCGGGGAAAAGTTCGAACCCGGGTTCGGAAATCATATTGAATTCGTCCGCCGCGAACGTGGCTTTCATCAGGGTTATGTTCGAAAGTTGTGTCGGTTCGGGATTGAGCTTGATGTCGTTGCCACCCTCCTTTTTGTCGTCAGCACAACCTGCGGCAAATGCTGCAAAAAGTAAAAATGAAATTGTGAAATAACGGTTTTTCATTGTTGTTGGTTTTTTAGTGTCGGTTATTCTGTTTTTATTGGTTTCAGGCAAATATCGTCCACGATAAATGTCATACCGGGAGCGCCCCAGACACCGACGAAAGCTTCGGCGTTTGCAGCCGATCCGGCATTGAATTCACAGCCGAAGCGTGTCCATTCACCGGCCTGAACCGTACCCGTCACGTCGTGGATCGTTCCGTCGGGCAGACGAACGCCGACATAGGCGCCTTCAGGCAGCATCTCTTCGGATTTCACCCAACACTCAATGGTGTAATCAGCATTCTGCTGTAAGGAGACCGTCTGAGTGCATACATCCTGCCATTCGCCGGAGTTCGTGTTTGAAAAACGGCAGGCGATCTTACCGCTGTGCGCATCACGCGAGGTGAGGGCCGCCGTATTCACGTTCCACCTCGTTTTATAGCTCAACGCCTGGGTCGGATGCTCTTCGAATCCGCCTTCCGAGAGCAGGTTGACGCCTGCTTCGTCCCAATTGAGGTCAGCGCGCATCAAGAAAACGTTCCATGTAGGTACGGCATGCGAGATGACGAACCACAATTCGTCTTTTTCGTTGAACCAGGGATGGATATAAGGAGCATAAAGCGCGTTGCCATCCTCATACATAATGATTTTCTCACCGGACCAGTCTCCTTCCGGCGACGGGGCGTCGCGGTAAACGATAGCCCGCTGGTTGACCGACAGGTACATCATCATATAGCGCTTGTAACGGCTGTTGTAGGCGACGGTCATTTCAGAAGCCGTGCCGCGGGCAACGGGTACTGCCGCCTGCTCGCTGCGCTTCCAGCCGGCACCATTCCAATATTCGTAGGCCGACTTGTCGAGGAGCTTCGTTTCGCTGACTCGCGCCAGATAGACATTACCATAACGTCCCGAATGCGTGCCGTACATATATACCAGCCCGTTCTCCTTCAGGTAGGCGATCTGCGTGAAGTTGCTGTCCGCATTCCATTTGACACCCGAACGGGTCCATGCAGCCCCATAATTATCCGAATAAACGATTTCACTGTAATTCACCGACCAATAATCGTTATCACCCGTAGGAGTCCAGTCATGGATGCTCATGTAGTTCAGGTATTGACGGGCGCCGACCGCAATGCCACCCGTAGGGATGCAGGTCACCTCGTATTCCGAACCATCGGGATACTGCCCGGTTTTGGCCCGGGAGACAATAATCTCCTTTACGGCATTACCGTCCATCAGCATCCCCGAATAATAGAGTCCGTCCGTCAGATCGCTGTCCGAAGAGAGGGCGATGGCATTCGATTTCCAATTACCGCCTCCGTAATCGAAATTATCGCCGAACACACACATGACCGTCCCGTTGCCGGCATCCCACATATTGCTGTAGTCGGTACGTCCGATATTGAACCGGGCGTCCGTTCGGTTGGGATTGGGAATCATTTCTCCGCTTTCCGAACGTCCGGTAACACGTGCCACGAGCGTTATGTTTTCCGGTAGCAGCGTCCCTGTTTCAACAGGTTCCGGTCCCGGCGGCTCCGGATCGGGAATCTCCGTATCGGATGCTGACGAGCAGCCCGGCAGCAGGAATATGACGGCAATCAGGAGCAAAATGCTTCTGAACCCGGATATGGGGCGTCTGTCCGTTTTAATAGGAGTATCCATCATTTTGGCGAAGGTTAATGTTGGAAAGCAGTTCGGAAGAGGGTATCGGATACAATTCGAGATATTTCTTCTGCTTGGGCGTGTGGAATGTCCAGCTTCCGTTTACATAGAGATTCCACCGGATCAATTGTTCGCGCCGCATTCCTTCGCCCGTGAACTCGCGTCCGAGCTCTTTCAGGAATTCGCCGTAAGGCACGGATACGCCGTCAACGACTGTCAAGGCGGACAACTGCTCGGCCGTCAGCTCACGCACGGATTGGGGCAGGGACGGATCGAAACTGCGTTTACGCACCTCGTTCACGATGTCGGCAGCCCCCTGTGCATCCCCGCCGCGAAGCAGACATTCGGCCTTCATCATCAGGGTCTCTCCCAAACGGAATACGACCCAATCCTGATCGGTCTCCCACTTCTGGCCGATCTTGATCTCGTACTTTCCGAAGCGGTAGCCGTCGAATTCACGTGCTGCATCGATTGACGCGATTTCATTGACATAATTAAAGGGGGTCACACCGTCGGTAAAATAGAGCGGCTGCTTGGTGAGATAGTCGTATTGCTGCCCCATGCAGTAGCTCTGCTTATAACGTTTGTCGTTGTAGTTATCGGGATCTGTGGCATCGAACGTCTCGTTCACGTATGAAGGCACGGCACGCAATCCATTGTAACCGCCCGAACCCGCGTTGTAGATCGGCTTGCAGGCCCAGTGCTGGGTTTTGGCATAGATGCAGTGAAAAATCGGCGATCCCGTCGTTTCGTCATACGGTACTGCAAAAATAATTTCGGGCGACGTTTCGCTTTGCAGACTGAAAATATTGGAAAAGCTGTCGTCGAGCTGGTATTTCGTAGACCCGATTATCTCGTTGCAAAGGATGAGCGTACTGTCGCGCTTGGCGGCATATTCACTGCCGAGCCACGATTCGGCATTCAGATACACCTTTGCCAGCAGATGCTTGGCTGCCCACTTGTTAAAACGACTGTACCGCTGTTCTTCGGGCAGTTTGTCCATGCTCTCGCGCAGTTCCCGCACGACGAAGTCATACACCTCTTTCCGGTCGCGCGTCGTGGGCATATAATCTTTCGGCACGTCGTAGGTCTCCATGATCGGCACATTCCCGAAAAGAGACAGCAGGTAATAATAATAGAATGCACGCACGGCACGAATCTCAGCCAGCGTTTGCTCGTCGAGCTCCAGTCCGGCCTCTTCGAACTGATGCAGCACCCGGTTGCAGCAGGTCGTGATACCGTACCACAAGTGGCTCCAACACGTACTGAAATGGGGATCGGTCGATTTCCATTCGTGATTGTCCAGCCGCAGCCAGATCCCGCCGTCATACCAGCCTCCGTCCGAATTGGTGGGAATGACCCAGGCATCGGTTCCGAGCTCGGTCAGATCCCAGATGCTGCGGTCCTCGTTGAACCAGCGCATCTGCCCGTACATGGGCGTCAGCAGGTAGGCCGAACTCTGTTCGCTGTCATCCAGGATCTTGTCAATGGTCATATCGCTGTAAATATCCGGATCGAGATTCGTGCATGAAGCCAGCAGGAGTGCGCATGCTCCGGACAGACGTATTATTTTTCGTTTCATGGTTTTGATCTTTAGAAGTTGAACGATGCCCCGACGATGTACGAGCGCAGATTGGGATATTTGTTGATCGGGTCTACGCCGGGTGTGAGACCGACGATCGCCACTTCGGGGTCCAGCCCGGAATAGCCACTGATCGTCAGCAGGTTCATGCCGGTGCAGAAGACCCGGATGCTGCGTATCACTTTATTGCGCTGCGAGAGATCGAACGTGTAACCGATCGTCAGGTTATCGAGTTTGACATAATCTCCCGACTCGATATAGCGGTCCGAATAGATCGACGGTGCGAAGTTATAATATTCGCCGACCTTCTGATAAGCCGATTTCGGCACATTGAAACTCGACAGCCAGGCGAGTGTTTCATACTTCATCCGGTAGGCGTTCAGAATATCGAAGCCGAAGGCTCCGCGGAAGGACACCGACACATCAAGTCCCTTCCAGCGATAGTTAGCCTGCAGGGCGGCGAACATTTTGGGCATACCGTTACCGATAATAGCCTTGTTGTCTTCACTGGGGTCCGAATTCTCGGCTCCGACAACATTCCATGTCGTGCTGTTCTTCAGTCCGTCGACACGCCATCCGTAGAAATTACCGACAGCCCAGCCATCTTCGAGCCGGTGCGTGTAAGTCTGCATGGGTTCTCCGGTCGATCCGAGCGTCAGGTATTCCATCGTATACCTGTCATTGGAAAGTGAGATCAGCTTGTTCTTATTGTACGAGAAATTCCCGCTGAGCGACAACGCCATATCTTTGCGGGAAATCAAGTCTCCGGAAAGCATCACCTCGACACCCTGGTTGCGCATCGAACCCACGTTGGCCAAAATCGAATTCGTGATATTGGGAGGGGTCGGTACCGTATAAGTGTATAACAGGTCATCGGTACGGCGATTGTAAAAATCGATACTACCCCGGAACCTGCTGCCGAACAGAGCAAAGTCGAGTCCGACGTTGAGTTCCTTTTTGCGTTCCCATTTCAGATCGTCGTTCGCATTGTTCGTCGGCACGATACCATTCACCCACTTGCCGCCGTCGTACCCCATGTATGCGGTGCTGAAGTTGTACAGCGGAATGTATTGGTAAGCAGACGAGGGTGCGGTACCGGTAATACCATATCCGACACGTAATTTGAGATCGGAAACCCAGTGTACATCCCGCATGAACTTTTCCTGTGTGATCCGCCAGCCGGCACTTACAGCCGGGAAAGTACCCCAACGGTTGTTCTTTCCGAACTTATCGCTTCCCTCATGACGCAGGCTCGCCATAAAAAGATATTTGTTGTCGAAATTATAGTTCACACGACCATAGAAACCGATCAGTTTGACCCGGTACTTATAACTGGTTAATTTCGAAAGACCATCGAGCGTCGAATTCGCCGAACCGATATTCCAGGCGCCGAATCCATCGATCGGGAAATCATAAGCATACATCTCGGAAGACTGATGAATATAATCGTTGTAACTGTATCCGACGGTCGCCTGCAACGTATGAAAACCGAATTTACGCGAATAATCGGCCTGTAATTCAAGTGTCTTGTCCTCGCCGTGGCCCCCCGAAAGTCGCGCCTGTCCCCGTGTGCTGCCCATCGTCGATGAATAATGCTTCCGGGTCGTGCTGTAGGCGTAATCATTGAAATCGCCCATGTAAATACCCGTAGCACTGATCGTCAGATCCTTGATCGGCTCGACCGAGATACGACCCGACATCATCAACTGGTCGTACTTGTTTTCGGTGCTCTGCTCTTTCAGCAAACCGACCGGATTGGCCCCGTTGCTGTTTTCGTAATAGGAACCGTCGGCATTGTAGACCGGGATGGTCGGGTTCCGGCTGAGCGCCTGCATATAGAGATCCTCCGGAACGATACCCTGCGTTACGATCTTATTACTGACATTCAGTGCTATTTTGAGCCGATCGTCGAACATGGCGTGATTGATGCTGAGCTTAGCAGTCAACGACTCGTCGAAAGAGCCCTTGTAGATTCCCTGTTTGTCGTTGTAGGTCACCGAAGCGAGGTAATTCGTCCGGGCGTTTCCGCCTTGCAACGAGACGTAATGCGTCTGGCTGACGGGCGTACGGGTAATCTCCTTGACCCAATCCGTATCACCCTTGAAATCGTTAATCAGGTCGAAGCGTGAATCCTCTTTTGCGAGCCGGGATTTCAAGCTGCGAAGTTCCGTGGCATTCGGATAATCGGAAGTCTCGTCGAACATCTGATCGATGGTAACATATCCTTTATATTCCAACGTGACACGTCCCGACTGCGGTCGCTTGGTGTTGATGATAATCACACCGTTCGTTCCGCGTGTACCGTAGATAGCCGCAGCCGAACCATCCTTCAGAACATCGATGGATTCGATGTCTTCCGGTGAAATGGCATTGAGGGATCCGCCGGCCACACCGTCGATCACGATGAGCGGTGCCGAAGAAGCAGCCAACGTAGAGATACCGCGCAGCATGATACTCAACTCACCGCTGGGGTTGCCTGATGTTTTGGAAATACCCAAACCGGCGACTTTTCCCTGAAGCAACTGGAGCGGATTACTGACGCTTCCCTGCAGAAATTCATCGGACGACACTCGAGTAATCGAACTGGTAATCTCTTCTTTACGGATCGTACCGTAACCGATTGCAACCACTTCTTCGAGTCCGATGGCATCGGCTTCAAGTGTGAAATTCACTTCCGTCCGACCATTGATGCCGGTTTCAGCACTTTTCATGCCGATGAAGGAACACACAAGCGTTGCATTCCTGTCTTTTATGTTCAGCGAGTAACTGCCGTCGCTGCCGGTCGAAGTGCCGGTCGTAGTTCCCTTGACGACGACCGATGCCCCGACAATTCCGTTTCCCGCCTGATCGGTTACTTTACCGGAAATGCCGTAACTCTTTTGTGCCGAAACCGGCATACCGGCCAGCAACATCAGAACTGCGCATAACATGAAATAGAGTTGTTTCATAATTGGTGGTATTTAGGTTAGTTTTTCTCTGTTGCTTCAGACAACGCTGTCCCGTACCAGAAAGCGGCTGCACGGTAATCGACCGTGCCGGGATTCCAGCTCAGCATTTCCAGGTCGAACTGCAACCGCTGCCCGAATGGTATTACATCCAGATTCCGGGTGCGGACAAAAGTGTTGTAACCGTGTGACGATGTTTCATCGGCACGGGGAGCGCCGCCGAACGGCGTTGCGAACGGCACCACAGGCGCCCATGAACAGTTGTAATAATCCTCCGTCCCGGTACCCATGAACGAAGGGAACGTATCGTTGTCGACCCAGATCTTTTCGTCGCCCTCGCCGTACCAGTCCGGACAGTGGTTATAAAGCGACAGCACATCGCCGCAATAGACCCCGTGACCGGTTATGGTCGTAAAATTCCAGTCGAGATTGTCCGGCGAGTTATAATCATTGTTGACCGGAATACCCGTTTCATCGTGGTAAGTTGCATGGAAATAGAGTGTCTGCGCTGTACGGTCGAAATCATCGACATAGCACGTGATTACGGCTGTAAAGGGAATATCGCTCTTTTTTTCGAGACGCAGGTCCGCATGTTCCGCATAAGGCATCACCCAGCGGCTCGTAAAGGAACCTTTGCCGTCGGATGAAACATACCAGCCCGACGAAGCCGGCGCACCGGTACCAACTCCGAAGAAACAGTCCAAAGGACACCACACACAGCGTGTACCGTCGAAATCGATACGTAACCAGGTCTGCTGCATAATTTCGGTAAGATCCGCCGGATCGAATTCCGAAAGCGTTATGGCCAGCGACCGGATCGCTTTACTTCCGTCAGGCAAGTGCAGTGACGTGGTACCGTTCGACGTCGGGGTGACTGTCCGGGTACATTCCGTTCCATCAGCATACATTTCGGGGGAGAGCAGTTTGCGATTTACCGCGGCGATCTTATCCGTGAGTTTGCGCACCTCTTTCAACGAGAAGGTCCGAACATTCGTTCCGTTGTCATAGGTTCTGTATCCGATATGATAGTAACGGGGTATTTTGACCGTGTAATCGGGTTCTTCAAGCGTGATACGGCAGGATCGGGCATAGGGCAAGGGCAGAAAGAAGGTGTTGCCACCGGTTTTGGAAAGTTCATCTTCATAATGCGTATGTGTCAGCGAAAGGGCCGTACCGACAGTTGCCGGAAAGCGTGCCATGTCATAAGCCGGGATCTCGATTTCTGGTGTATCCGATTCGTCGAAATAGAAGCGCAGAGTTCCGCGTTTATCGGACGTCGTCATCCAGATACGTGTTATGGCTCCGGGTCCTTTTTCATCGAAGAGTACCTTTTCGACACGGCCGCGAACCGTATCGAGCCGTTCGAATCCGGCACCGTCGTCATTGGCGAACCAACCGGGTTCGTGGGGACTGACGGTACGGCGGTCGTAACTGCTGACTTGCGCCGCACGATAATTCACAGCAGGATAACCGGTCACTACGTCGTATGAAACCATTTCATCCAACAGCGATGCCGTCGTTATCGGGGATGCTGTGTCCGGGGGGCTGTTGTGCGTTCCGCAACTTATGATGCAGAGCGCCATTAAGATTGTAACGAGTTGTTTCATGGTAAACTTGGGTTTAGGTTCGGTTATTTACGGGGCGGAGGCCACGCGCCAGCGCAGGTACAGACATAGGCTGCAGTCTCGACGGCTGTCCGATGTGCTTCCGCGATCGTCTTGCCAGTAAGCAGGGCTCCGATCAGGGTTCCGGAAAATGCGTCGCCCGCACCTACCGTATCGACGACCTCCACCCGGGGAGTCGGCAGTGTAGATATATGGTCATGGGTGTAAATGGAACTGAACCGATCCCCACCGGTAAGTACGATCATGCGAAGTGCATATTGCTCCGCCAATTGGCGGCACGCAGCGTCCGTATCCCCCGGAAGAGCGAACAGTTCCTGTAGTCGGACGAGCTCGTCATCATTTATTTTCAATACGTTCGCCATCCGGAGCGATCGGTCGATCAACTCCTGCGAATAGAAATGCTGACGCAGGTTGATATCGTATATACGATAGGCTTCGGCCGGTACGGCTTCGACCATGGCGCAGGTAGTCCGGTGCGAAACCTCGCCGCGCTGTGCCAGCGTGCCGAAACAGATGGCACCGGCGCCGCAAGCCAGGGACAGCATCTTTTCCGTAAGCGGAATATAGTCCCAGGCAACATGTTCGTGGATCGTGTAGGTAGGTTGACCGTTGCAGAGCGACACGTCGACAGTGCCGGTCGGCTTATCCACCGTGGCAACGAGTGTGCGGATACCGTAACTGGCGGTAACTGCCAGCAGATCGCGTCCGGCATCGTCATTGCCGACAGCGCTGACAGCCCAGCCTTCGACACCATTCTGCGAGGCATGATAAGCAAAATTTACGGGAGCTCCTCCGGCTTTTCGTCCTGTCGGCAAAACGTCCCACAGAAATTCACCGATACCGATGACAAGGGGTTTGGAATGCATCTTATTCTTTTTTTAGCAGTTGTTTTTCAATTTCTTCGAGCGAACGCCCTTTGGTCTCAGGAATCCAGATGTAGATAAACAGCCATGCAGCAAGACAAAGGATTCCGAATCCGGCAAAAACGATTGCTGCACCGAAACTCTCCAGCATAACGGGGAAGAACTGCACGACCAGGAATGCGCAAGCCCAGCTGATCCCCGTCGAAAGCGCCATGGCCGTACCCCGGATCGCCGATGGATATATTTCGGCTGTAACGACAAACATAAGCGGGGAAAGCGACACTGCAAAGAAAGCGATGTAAACAAGCAGGGCAATCAGAATACCGATACTGTCGGGTTGCGGCTGAGCAAAGGCATAGGTCAGATACGCCAGCGATACGACCAGTCCGGCACATCCCCACAAAAGCAGTTTCTTGCGTCCCAGACGATCCACCAACCATACGGCGACAATCGTGAACAAAAAGTTCACTATTCCGACATAGATGGCCTGCATGAGCGCCGTATCTCCACCAATGCCGGTCTGCCGCAATATTTCAGGGGCATAATTAATAATGACGTTGATTCCGGTGATTTGCTGGAATACGGCGAGCAACGAGCCTAACAGTACGATATATGCCGTCGACCCACGGAATAATTCAGATAATTTGGGGCCGCCCTTCTGCGAAGGTTGCGGTGTTTCAAGCATAACTGCCGCATCTTCGGCAGAAATTCCCATGCGGGCAATGGCTCTCCGGGCAACCTCGTATTCCCCCTGTCTAATCAACCAGCGCGGACTTTCGGGCAGAAACAACAGCATCAGCAGATTGCCCGCAGCAAACAACAACGGCAATCCGAGCATCCAACGCCAGTTGTTTGCCCACGAAATCATCCCGAAGTCGGCACAATAAGCAGCAAGAATCCCGATAACGATGAATAACTGGTAAAACGAGACGAACGTTCCGCGCCATTTGGCCGGGGATATTTCGGATATATAAATAGGTATTACGGCCGAGAGAACTCCCATACCGCAGCCGCCCAGGAAACGGGCTGCAATCAGCCATGCGACATTACTCGCCAGAGCACATCCGACGGCCGACAATATCAACGCGACGGCGGATATGATCATCATGTTTTTACGACCGTATTTATCACTGTAGCGCCCTCCCAGCAATGCACCTATCAGGCAGCCGATCATAATGGCACTTGTCACGAGTCCCATGGCCATGGCCGAAAGGCCGAACTCGGCGGTAATGAATTCGAGCGCCCCTGAAATTCCGCCCAGATTAAGCCCGACTACGAATGCCCCGAACGAGGCAGCAAAGACATACCCGAATAGTAGTAACTTGTTCTTCATATCAGATTAGTTGATTTATTTGGCATAACAAAAATAGTCTGTTGTGTACAACCTTTCGATAACGATTGTTACAGATGCGATAAGCCTTGTTACAAATCAATCTAATTCGATCTGCTTGTTTGTAGTTCTGGTTACAAAACCGCCGGACAGGAAAGGTCGTATGAATCGCTGATTTTATGTCCGTTCTCATCGACGCGCAACGATACAATGTGGAGATGTTCGCGCGAGATGTCCTTATGTTTGAAGACGATATAGGGTTGGTTGCCGTAGCCCATGCGTTCCATATATTCGCGTGCAACCTCCCGGAGTTGTTCATCGGTCAGCTTGTCTTCGGGTGAAGGGTTCAGCGAAACATGGAAAACCGTATTGGTCGTCCTTCTGTTAGCTTCGAGGTACGGCCGGAAACTCTCCATACAGGCGTCGACATCCATACGTCCGTATCGGTCGAACGGCTCCAGCATCTTCTGCCAATAGAGGATCTCGGCTTCATCCTTATCTACTTTCTTCTTGTTGTAATACAAAGCCCCTCCGGGCGAGGAGCCCGACCTTATATTCGCAACCACTCCTTCGCCTGTTTTGCGAAGTTCAGAATCTCGATACTTAAAGCCTTCAGCTCGCGGGTCCGCTGCTCCAACAGAGCGATCTGATGCGGGATAGCGACGTTGGAAAAGTGGGCATTGATGACCTTTACGACCTGATTATAATTCGCACCTATGCGCTGAAATTGGAAATAAAAGTCATTCAGCCGCACGACAAACTGCGTCTTCGAGGGATCGCGTCTGACGACTACGAACTCCTCGGCGAAGATTCTTTTGACAATAAAACGGCTGCGGTTATGCTCCAGTCGGCTTTGCAAAGCAACTCCTTGAAGCGGATATTCTGCTCTTCATTGAGGCGGAAAGAATACTTATAACCCGGTGTTTTAGGTTGCTGTCTTCTTTTTTGGTTGGTATTCATAGTTTCAGGTTAAAAGGCGTTCGACTCGGGAGAACGCCCCAGCCTCGCAGAGCGAGTACCTTTGTCGGACAAAGGTACAGCTCGCTGTTGTCTGGCGACAACAAGAATCCGCGCCGAAGAATTGCTGCCGAAAGTTTCGGAAGTCCTCCATGACGGGTCCTGAGGCCGGGTCTGTTCCCGGTGCAATATTACAACCGTGCGGGCGCTGGAACAAGCCCTCGGTGCGGACTGGTGCGGTCGTGAGCGGACATCGAAACCGAAGCGTTATCCTGTTTATATTGCGGTAGAAATAAAAGGAAGCGTTTGTGAGCCATGAACTTGAATCATCCTAAAAGGCTATCGTGTCGGCGCGATGGCGATTGTCCCGGGACGAAATTCGTTGTTAAAATTGCTCTTTCCCTTTTTCGGAATAAAGGATATTCATAAACTCTGAATTCCTGAAAGAATGCATTTCTGAATGCAGCAAAAATGCAAAATCTGGCAGAATGGCTATCCCCAAACGCGAGTTGTTGAACCTTTTAAATGCTGTATCATGAACATCACCCCTGTAAACATTGCCGTCTGCAATCAGAAAGGTCGCGTCCAGCAAAACGCCGGGGACGGAAATCCGCAAGACTCGCCCTCGGGCGATTCGCATGGCCTTGCGGATTTTCATCTCCGGCGATAAATTCCCTGCCGGCGGAAAAAAGAGCTGGATTGAATCTCCGTTCGGAATTTATCCGACCGCTTCTTTTTTCAGAGTCGGAAATTGGAACTGTTCGCCAATTTGGTCCTCTATTCGGCTTATCGCATTACCTATCATTTGGTTTGTCACCTTGGCATAGATATGAGTCGTAGTCGTGTATTTGTGCCCCAGCATTTTTGATACCGTTTCCAGCGGAATACCGTTCATCAGCGTGACCGTCGTGGCAAAGGTATGTCTCGCGCAGTGAAATTTCAGATTCTTGGTAATTCCGCGTTGTCTGGCGATCTGTTTCAGGCAGGCGTCCGAGTATTTCAAGGAAGCGACCGGGAAGACCCTATCCGGATTTCCGGGAAAAAGTCTGTTGAACCGGTTTGTCGGAATACGGTACTTTTCAAGGATTGCCTTTGCGACCGGAAGCAGTTTTACCGTGAACGCGACTTTCGTCTTCTGACGGATACTGCTAATCCACCATTCTCCGTCCGGAGTTTGTTTCAACTCCTCATAATTCAGTTTCGCCAGATCGGCATACGACAACCCCGTGAAACAGCAGAACAGAAACATATCCCGTGTCCGATTCGGTGAGGTATTCGATCTCCGGCTGTTCGGCAACATAATAGTAATAGGCGAACGGATTCTTGTCTGTTTGCCCGTCGTTAAACGCTTTCTTGACGATATGCTGCAGCGATTTGATCTCAACGCTGACCGTCGTGTCGGCAAGGCCTCTGACATGCTTCAGATAGGCGGTAAACTTTTCTGCAAAAGACTGGTCCGGTTCCGCAAGGGGAATATCCCTGACTTTATAGTTCCGGCAGACGAAGAGACTCAAATCACGTCTTAAGGTTTGATAACGAAGTAAGGAGTGGATGGTACGGTCGACGTCTACACGGGTCTTGTAATCCTTACAGAATTCATCGCATAACTCCAGTAACAGTTTATACTTTCTGCCGAAACCCAGACAGGCATTCTTCACCTTATCGGCGGAAACATATCCGTCATGGTCGCAGATAGATTGATAGTGTTTACCTATCTGGATACGGATATTATCCAGATGGCGGTTGATACGGTCGGCTTCAAAGCTTTTGCCCTTGGCTCTTCCGCCCTTCACTTCCCACAGATGGGGAGGTACGTTGAGTTTGGCGCTGAACTGGGAGATAGTACCGTTGACGGTAATACGGCCCATGACAGGAACAACAGGCTGAACTTTGTGTTTGTCCTTTTTAAGGTAGAACAGAACCTTGAATGTGCTGCGCATACTCCGAGGAAATTTAGGGGTTGAAAACTAATTTCTTCAGAGTCGTTTGTCAAGATGAAGGACGATCCAAAAAACTACAGATGACTGTTTTATGCAAAACACAACAAAACAGACGAGGTAACGATCTGGAAACCGAAACCTCGTCTGGAATTACCTTTTTATGCCGGTTATTACCCGAAGAAGAAAATTCTTGCGAATATTAAATTATTGAAAACCTAATATTTACGCTATTTTCTCCTCTCGGAATACAAATGGATAGTACTTCGGTACATTCCGTCCGCCCCGTGTCTCACGATGCACAAAACTTACCGGCCTAAAATCAAAGCTCCCGCCTTTTAGGCGGAATTACAGCAGCGGCGAGAAGACCCGCATCAGCGACTCCGCCCAGCGTCGCGGCCGCGGGCGGTTGAACCATTCTCCGGGCGTCAGGGCATGGCAGCGCGAAGCGTCGTCTTCGAATACCCCGGCCATGCGGGCCGTGAACTCTCTGTCGTAGACAAAGGCGTTGACTTCGAAATTGTGTTCGAAACTGCGGAAATCCATGTTCGCCGAGCCGATGACGGTCAGGGAGTCGTCGATGATCAGCAGTTTGGAGTGGAGGAAGCCGGGTTTGTAGAAGAGGATCTTCACCCCGGCTTTCATCATGTCGTCGAGGTAGGAGTGCGAGGCCAGGTCTACGACCTTCGAGTCGGAGCGAGCCGGGAGCATCAGCCTTACGTCGATGCCGGCCAGCGCCGCCACCTGCAGGGCCGAGTTCAGCACGTCGGACGGGAGGTAGTAGGGGGTCTGTATCCAGATTCGCTTCCGGGCGTTCGAGACGGCGTAACTGTCGGCCTGTAACAGGGTCCGCCACTTGCCGAACGGTCCGCTCGGCACGATTTGCAGGATGTCGTCCGTATGGCGTTTCGCCGCGGGGTAGTACTCCGCACCTGCGATGTGGCGCTTCGTGGTCGCCGACCAGTCGCTCAGGAACGACGCCTGCAACCCCGCCGCACCGCTGCCCTCGATCCGGAAGTGGGTGTCGCGCCACGATCCCCACTCCGTGCCGCGGACGTAGCGGTCGGCTATGTTCATACCGCCGATAAAGCCGACACAGCCGTCGATGACGGCGATTTTGCGGTGGTTGCGGTAGTTGACCTTGCTGGTGAAAAGCGGGAACTTGACGTGCAGAAACGCGAACACCTCGATTCCCTCGCGGCGCATTCCCTCGAAAAAGGACTTTTTCACGCCGCTGCACCCCACGTCGTCGTAGAGGATGCGCACCTCGACCCCTTCCCGGGCTTTCGCAACCAGCGCGTCGCGCAGGCGGCGGCCCGTCGCGTCGTCGCAGAAGATGTAATACTGGATGTGGATGTGGTGCTTCGCCCGGGCGATTTCCGCAAGCAGCGCCTCCATCTTCGACTTTCCGTCGGTGTAGGGAGTGATGCGGCTGCCGTAGAGCGGCACGGAGTGGATCGTCGCGGCGAGCAGCCGGGCCAGCGGGCGGTGTTCGTCCGGGATGTCGGGCCGTCCGTCGTCGCGGGCCTCTTCGAGCTGCATGGTGATGCGTTTGCGCGTGCGGCGCGAGATGATGCGCTGCTTGGAGAGGTTCTGCCCGAAGAAAAAATAGAAGACCAGCCCCACGACCGGGGCGAGCACCAGCACGATGATCCACGGCAGGGTCTTCAGCGGGTTCCGGTTGTCGGTGATGATGACCAGAACGATGCCGAGGATCGTGACTGTGTAGATTACAAGAAAGGTATATGTCAGTATCTGCTGCATATCCGTCGGTTTCTTCTCATCGTGCGGCCGGGTGTTCCGCGCCGGAAGCGGGGTTTACTGCTGGGGGAAACGCACCGAGTAGAGCAGGTGTTCGAGTCCTCGCATGTAGTTGCGCTTGCGGGGTTTGTTCAGATCGGGGGCGTAGACGTAGCAGTCGAGCGTGAAGACGCGGTCGGTGGCCGTGTCCACGGTCGTATAGCTGACGAACGGGCCGCCCATGAAGTCGCCGTGCACGTCCCAGAATCCGCGGAGTTCGCACCACAGGCGTCCCTCCATGCGGAACATGCGGTAGTCCGGGGCAAATGCGTCCGACGTGATCATGTACGACCCCTCCGACGGGCCGGGAATCTGTGCCGCGAACTTGTTGCGTGCGGCTACCAGCGCCTCTTCCGTGAGCGACTGCTTGCCTTCGTAGGGGTAGGAGTAGATGAAGAATCCCTGGCTGGCGGTCGGATACTCGTTGCGCGCCCAGATGAAGTCGGGTTTCTGGGCGGCCAGCGTGTAGCCCTTCGGGACCTTCATCTCCACGCCGAACGTTTTGAAGATGGCCGACTCGATGCCGGGGTTGCCATAGGTCTCGTTGGCCTTCACGGCGCGGTCGCGTTCGGCCTTTTCGAGCGCATAGACGAGGCTCTCCCGGTTTTCCGAAAGGTATTTTACCAGCGCCCCGTCACTGGGTCCTTGCAGCGTCATCACGATCTGCGGATCGGACGTCACGTTGTACTGCACGGCGGTCGTCGTCTCCTTCAGCTCGGGATCGACCAGAATCTTGAGGATGTTGCGGTGGTCGGCGACCATGCCCGTCAGTCCGCGTTCCTGGACGCGCAGCACGTCGAACAACGGCTCCACCTGGTTCAGGTAGGGAACCGGGGCGGTAAATATCGCGCGCAGCGTGTCGCCGACTTCGCCCGTCCACTCCTTCTGTGGGCAAGCGACGATCAGCTCGTAGGGTTTCCCCTGCGCGCTTTTGAGCTTCGATTGGGTCAGCGAACGGAAGGCGTCGCAGCCTGCCGCCGTTGCGACGAGGAGCGCCGCGAACGCAATGCGGTAAAACGTTTTCATAGCCGGTCGATTCGAGTTGTCTTTATCACAAATATACGTATATTTTTCCAAATGGCACGGAATTTCAAAGGATGTTGTTTAATCATATTATTTCACCGAGTTCCAGCATTTTAGCTTCTACGTTGCTCCAATCTCTTGTAAGGTGATGTTTGATTTCATTAACCAATTTTATGATTACATCTTCATGAATGGGAGTACGATCACTCCGTCTTCGACTTTTTCGCAAAACATAAATTTGGTCGATTCTTGAATATACCGGATCAACGGACGGATTTACTTCATATGTTTCAGCTACTACATAATATTTTGCATATGGATTGCCAGATTTAATTTTTTCAGCAGTTGCGATTGAGCCATCAAGCATTGTTTTATCCAAATAGGTTTTGGCCTCAATCGATACGATAGGAATATTTACGTTTTCTGTCGGTCCGTTATCTATTTTCAATGTTATAGGCCTGTAAATTGCAAAATCCTGATCTTTTTTATTGATGCCGATATTGGGTGTACTGATGAAATCCTTAAGATTTTTTGCTGTAAAATACAAGTTTGTATATGCTTTTGCATTGCCTAAATTTAGGATATCATTATCGTCTGGAATCGTTTTTTTTAATTCCGCTAATAAGTCTTTGAATAGGATATATAAAAATTCTTCAAGGATAGTAGGTCTTAATTTCCCTTGAGATGTAAAGGTATTGTCGAATCCATTGTCTAACAGAAATTTATAGTATGAATTCAGTAATTCAACCCGCTTTTTTATGATTTGCTCTGAATGTCCGGATAGTTTCAGATTTTCATTGATGAAAATTAGATATTGAGGAATAATCGCATTAAGAGCAGTTTGACGAATCGGTGTTAATGAGGCATACGACCGTTTCTTTTGCAAAAGATTGCATGCATGGATGAAACTTCGGTCTGAAGCTACTATTTCTTCTATGGTCGTATGGGTCATAATGAATCGAGTTGTTGTTTGAGATCGTCGATATTTTGGACATCATGTAAATCTTTGATGTCTATTTCATATAAATCTGCAAATGTTCGAAAACTTGTACCGTCATTCCTGTACCGGATACTTCCCGCTGGATGAAATTTCCGTTTCTGTAGGAATTCAGTTTTGCTGATCCATCCGCATATCGTGAGTTCCAAATTTGTTTTGTGATAACTGCAAAATATGTAAATATCTGTATCAAAATAGTCTTGGAGCGCTAAAAAGTTATTGGTAAAGTCCTTTCTGACATCCGTTGTCCGCCCCATAGTTTTGATGTCGATTTTTTTATTTGCATATACTAAATCTACGCCGTTGTCAAAACCATTTTTTCCGTCAAACCATTTTTCACCGAACAACTCTAGAACAACACTCTGTCCGATAATACCTGTTAATTGTTGTTCAGGATTTCCGTTTGCAGTATGTCGTTGTCCCAAATTATAAATTTGTCCTTGTTGTTCGCAATGCATTTTAAGT
This sequence comes from Alistipes sp. i18-0019-D1, assembly GCF_042852885.1. NCBI lineage: Bacteria > Pseudomonadati > Bacteroidota > Bacteroidia > Bacteroidales > Rikenellaceae > Alistipes > Alistipes sp. i18-0019-D1. The sequence goes on along the minus strand of NZ_AP031424.1, from coordinate 1,495,240 downwards.
TGTTGTGAAACTTTTACTTTAAACATAACAAATTTTGAATTATGTTTTGAATTATGGATTTTTCACAATATACGGAAAAAGCAAATAATATCTTGCATTATTCCTTTTTTATTAATGTTTTTACTGTAGAAGCTATTGCATATGCCAACAAGGGCGGTACGGCGTTTCCTATTTGTTGATATTGACTCAATCCCTGTTCCCAACTCATCTTTGTTCTGAATCCTTTGAAGATGAAATCGTCGGGAAAGGACTGTAAACGAGCACCTTCGCGAGCGGTAAAGTTGCGGTTTAAGTGAGGATGAATAAAATTGCTTTGAAAAGATGCAGCAATGGTTGGAGCGGGTTTTTCTCCGAACAGACGCTGATTATTTTGGGAAAACTTGATGTTTGATTTTTCGTTGGGGTTACCGCGTCGTACGGCTCCATGGGTATCCCATACATCAATTAGAGATTGCCCGGGTTTAATTGCTTTGAACCGTTCAATGAGGCGTGCTGTATGTTTCATTGCGATATGGTTGTGGACCAGTTTAGAATTTTTGCGCATCAATGTTTGATATTCATTCTGTGGGATCATGGGGTAGGGCGACATTTCCATGCCCTCTCCTGCATTGATCTGCGGCAGATCGGAGATAGCGTCGTCCACACTGATCTCCTGGTGGCATGAGGGTACAGGGAATGCTGGTCGAATATCTAAATCTTTCCGAGTGCCTATGATTAATACCCGTTCACGAGTTTGGGGAACTCCGAAGTCCGAGGCTTTGAGGATTTTATATTCCACATTGTATCCTCGACCCGCATTTGAACAACATTTTATAATCTCGTTAATTACCTGTCCTTTATGCATGGATAATAGCCCTTTTACATTTTCCATGACGAAAATTTTGGGGTCATACCAGGTTATGAATTTGACATATTCGTAAAAGAGTTTATTGCGAGGGTCGTCTTCTATTGCATTGCGATGTTTATTGGCTAAACTGAATCCCTGACAAGGGGGGCCGCCAATGATAACATCGACGGTTTTATTCTTAAGTATTTGATCTATGTATTCTTTTTTTATCGTTGTTATGTCTTGGCATAAAAAGGGGGTATCCGGAAAATTGCTAGTATATGTAAGTTTGCAATTCTCGTCTATATCCGACGCCAATATAGATGTAAACCCTGCCATTTTAAAGCCCAGACTTAACCCTCCGCATCCTGCAAATAAATCAATTGTGTTCATTTCTCAAAATTTTCGCTAAAATACAAAATATTACAGATTTATTGCATGTCTTAACCGAAGAAATGGTGGAGCCTTTGTTTTATGATTTTGAAAGTTGATGATACATAGTTAAATGTAAATATTGTGTTTTTATATTGAAATGTCGTCGTATGTTTTGGTGCTTTTCTTTTCCGTTTATTTAGAATTTCATTATTTTTGCCGCGCTATGCGTTTGAAACCGCCAAAAATAGTCCGGCGCCTGATGCCGGACCTGATCTGGGAGATCGACGACGAGGACGGCGTGTTCCTGACCTTCGACGACGGTCCGACGCCGGGCGTCACGGAGTGGATTCTCTCGACGCTGGACAAGTACGATGCCAAAGCGACCTTCTTCGTGCTGGGCAAGAACGTCGAGATGTATCCCGACCTTTACCGGCGCATTCTCGACGCCGGACACAAGGTGGGCAACCACACCTATTCGCACCAGAAGGGGTGGGGCATGAGCCTCGAACGCTATACGGAGGATGTGGATTTCGCCAACGACCTGATCCACAGCGAACTTTTCCGCCCTCCCTATGCGCGCATCACCCCTGCGCAGGCGCGTTTCCTGGGGCAGCGTTACAAGCTGGTGATGTGGGACATCATTTCGCGCGACTACAACCGCCGCCTCTCGCCCCGCACATGCCTGAAGAACGTTACGAAGTACCTCGCGCCGGGCGCCATCGTGGTTTTTCACGACAGCGAAAAGGCCTTCCGCAACATGCGCTACGCCCTGCCCCGCACGCTGGAGAAAATCCGGCAGATGGGCCTCAAATGCAAGGCGATAGAGCTTTGAGGACGTTCTGCGGGCGTTTGCAGCGGGCCGTGGCCCCGGGAATAGGAATTTCCGGATTTTTTTCGTAACTTCGCGCCGCGAAAAAACAACAATTATAAACCATATTCCTATGACAATTACAGCAGCAGACATCAAGATCGGCATGTGTATCGAAATGGACGGCAAGACGTTCCTTGTGGTCGATTTCCAGCATTGCAAACCGGGCAAGGGCCCTGCCTTCGTCCGTTCGAAACTCAAGAATCTGGAAAACGGCCGCGTGCTGGAAAACACTTTCTCGTCGGTAGGCCAGAAGATCGAGCAGGTGCGCGTCGAGCGCCGTCCCTATCAGTTCACCTATGAGGATGACCTGGGAGCACATTTCATGCACACCGAGACTTTCGAGGAGATCAACATCGACCGGAACCTGATCAACAACTACGACCTGATCACCGATGGTCAGATCGTCGAGGTGATGTTCCACACCGAGAAGGAGGCCGTTCTTTCGGCCGAACTTCCTCCGATCGTCGATATGGAGGTGATCTACACCGAGCCGGGTATCAAGGGCGACACGGCGTCGACTAACTCGCTCAAACCCGCCACGGTGAACTCCGCGACGGCGAAGGACGGCGCCACGATCCGTGTGCCCCTGTTCATCAACACGGGCGACAAGATCCGCGTCGACACCCGGACCCGCGAGTACTACGAGCGCATCAAGTAGTTTCCGATTTCAGGCGGAACCGTTCTGCACATCCCTCGAACGGGGCGGATGGAATGTACTCAAGTACTACCCATCCGGGGTTTTTATTACGCTGCACGAAACTATATCGCTTAAAATCCAAAATCCGGCGTTTGTTTTCGGGCTGTTGACGCTCATCTTAACCCCCGGCTTTTAGCCGCAACAAAAACAGGGACTGTGTAAACAGCCCCTGTTTAATTTAAGATTCGTTGGGTGCTATTTGAAATGATAGAGAAACACGACCGTCGCATCGAGAGCCGTTTTGGGGCTGTCTTTGATTTCGAGCGACACCTTGATTTCCGCCTTGGCGATGCCGCGGAGGTTTGCGAGCGACACCAGCGAGGCGCGCAGCCGGACTGCGTCGCCCGCCAGCACGGGCTGGTTGAAGCGCAGTTTCTCGATGCCGTAGTTGACCAGCATCTTCACGTTGTTGACCTCCAGGATTTGTCCCCAGAGGTAGGGGAGCACCGAAAGGTTCAGGTAGCCGTGGGCAATGGTCGATTTATAGGGACTTTCCGTCCGGGCGCGCTCCGTGTCCACATGGATCCACTGGTGGTCGAGCGTGGCGTCGGCGAAAAGATCGATCTGCTCCTGTGTGATCGTCAGGTAGTCGGAGACGCCCAGCTCCTGACCTATGTGCTGGGCGAATTCGTTGAAATTGTTGATGATTAACCGGCTCATGTCATTTTGTTATGTGCTGTAAATATACGAAAAAAGTTTGTTCCGGCCATGCCCGGCCCGTTTTTGAACATGTTTGAGGAGGGTATGGAAAATCCCCGCCTTGCGACGGGCGGGGATTTTTTAGCGGGATGCGGAATTACAGCGCGATCTCGATCCGGGGGTGCTCCTTTTCGGAATACCACATGTTTTCGACGGTCACGGCGAGCGGACTGTTTGCCGCGACGGTGGTTGTCAGCGTTGAGAACGGTTTGAGCACCAAGGGGTTTTGCCCCGGGAAGCGGAGCACGTAGTCCACCGAACTGGCGTTGGTGAGGCTCACCGTGCGGCGGCCGTTTTTCGGGTCGGTGTGGAGCACCTTTGTCCGGACCGATGCCGTGAAGAGGTCTTTCAGCAGTTGTTCGTCGCCCGCTATCGTGCCGAACGAATAGGCCAGCGTGCGGCGCGCTTCGAGCGCCTCGCGCAGCGCTGCGAGCGAGTTGTCACGGGCGAAGATCAGCGTCATGTTGCGGCGATGGCCCTGAAGCCGGTAGGTCTCGGCCGTCGCATCGTGGATGTCGGTGTTCGCCGACACGAACAGTTTCCTTGCATGGGCGCGTGCGATGGCTTTGGGGTAGAACTCCGCGCCGTTCATGATTTCGATGCCGTCGATCAGCCCCTCGCCGTAGGCTTTGACTTCGAATTCGGGGTGTTCGAGGCTTTTGCGCCGCCAGCCCGGATGGTTGTGCATCACCAGCGCCCCCTGCGCCTTGGCGTTGCGGAGCGATTGCAGGGCGTCGGCGGCATAGAGGGTGTTGTTATCCGTGGTGAAAAGGGCGTTGTAGTGGCCGTAGGCGATCGGTTCGCGGGTGATCTCGGCGCCGGGAATGATCGTCAGGCCGAATTTCACGGCCGTCTCCCGGGCCAGCTTCACCGGGAGGTTCAGGTCGGACTGAATGCCCCGCTCGTCGGCCGCTTTGCGGATGATGTTGTTGTTTATGGCCTCCGTGCCTTCGGGGACGTAGCCCTTGAGGAAGTTCAGCATCTTGCCTTCATGGCGGCGGTATTCCACGTGTTCGGTGATCGCCAGCACGTCCAGACCGTCGTACCACGCTTCGCGGACGCGGAATTCGGGCGTGCAGTCGCCGTCGGAATAGACCGAGTGGGTGTGCAGGTCGGCTTTGTAGACGGTGTAGCCGTTCACCTCGGGCAGTATGAATTCCGCGCGCTGTGCGGCGATGCGTCCGGTGTGGCGCGAGATGTCGGGATTGTAGGCGTCGGTGTAGTAGCCTTGCGCGCTTGCGGCGCATGCCGCCGAGAGTGCGGCGGCGAAAAACAGCAGTTTTTTCATGGTGTCGTAGTTATGGTTGGTAAATCCGGGTCGGATAAAGAGACAGCGGCCCCCTGCAAGGGGCCGCTGTCCGTAATTGTACGCTGTCGCGATACTACTTCGAGAACCCCTTGCCGATGGCCAGGAAGTCCTCGGCCTTGAGGGCCGCGCCGCCGATCAGGCCGCCGTCCACGTCCTCCTTGGCGAAGATTTCGGCTGCGTTCGAGGGCTTGCACGAACCGCCGTAGAGGATCGCCGTCTCCTGGGCCGCAGCGCCGAATTTGGCGGCGAGCACCTCGCGGATGTAGGCGTGTATCTCCTGTGCCTGCTCGGCCGAAGCGGTCTTGCCCGTACCGATGGCCCAAACCGGCTCGTAAGCGATCACGAGATTCTTGTACTGCTCCTCGGTGAGGTTGTAAACCACCTCTTCGATCTGTGCCTTCACCACGTCGAAGTGCTTGCCGGCCTCACGCTCGTCGAGGTTCTCGCCGACGCAGTAGATGGGAACCAGCCCGTTTGCATAGGCCTGGGACATCTTCTTGTTGAGCGTTGCGGAGGTCTCGCCGTAGTACTGGCGGCGTTCCGAGTGGCCGAGGATCACGTATTTGCAACCCAGTGCTGCGATCATCGAGGCTGCGATTTCGCCCGTGTAGGCGCCTTTGGCCTCCGTTGCGCAGTCCTGCGCGCCGAGTGCGACGTCCGAACCCTTCAGGGCTTCGGCGACCATCGCCAGATGGGTGAACGGCGGGCAGACGATGAAGTTCACGCACGAGCAAACCTCTCCGCGGCCTGCCACGATGCCTTTGGCCAGTTCTACACCTTCGGCGGGAAGCGTGTTCATCTTCCAGTTGCCGGCAACAATTTTCTTTCTCATTTTACTTGTTTTTTATGTGAATTGAAGTATTTCGTTATCTCTCCTGCGGGAATACCGCGCGGTGCTTCGTACGGCCGTTGGCGAAACGTATCCATGTCGTGAAGCCCCGCCTGCCTTCGGTCAGCCGGATGATGCGGGCGCCGCTGACCAGCTCCTGATATTCGGCGTAGCCGCCGCTGTAATGGCCGTAGCAGAGGGCGATGCCCTCTTTTTCGGCGATGTAGTTGTTCGAATGGTCGTGGCCTGCGAAGATGCCGATGATCTCGCCGCTGTTTGCCGCGGCGCGGAACATGCCCGTGTTGTCGCGCGGCGGGCATTCGCGTTCGAGGCGGAATCCGCTGCCTGCGACGGGTGCCGTGTCAAAGGCTTCGGCATACTCGTTCAGCGGTATGTGGAAGAACATCAGTCCATTGGAACGGTATCCGTTGCGTTTCGCCGCTTCGTCGGCCGTAGCCCTGTACCAGGCGACCTGCTCCGGAGTGAAGCCTTTGTAACTGTGGTCGTCGGCATTGTAGTCGTTGGAGTCCATGACGTAGAGCCGTGCTTCCTCGCGCGATCCGTCTTTCGAAAGGACGGGAATCACGAAATCGCACGGGTGCAAGGGGTCGGAAGCGTAGTATCCGTTGACGCATTTCGGAAGCGTACGGGCTATGGCGTTGAGTTCTGCGTGCGTGAGTCCTTGTTCGGCGTCGTGGTTGCCCCATGCAACGGCATAGGGCGTATCCGTCGAAGCAATCGTTCCGCAGATTTCCCGCAGCAGCGGTTCGCCGGGGGCGGCATAGATCAGGTCGCCCGTGACCACGACCAGATCGGGTTTCTCGGAGTCGATCAGCCGCACGAGCATACCCGGTATGTGGTCCGACTGCCAGCCTGCGCCGTTGTAGTGCAGGTCGGTCAGTTGCATGACCGTAAACTCCCCGTTGCCGCCGAAGCGGAAGGGTTGAGCTTGAACCATGCAGACCAGCGCCAGCGCAGCTGTCAGAAAAGCGAGTCGTTTCTCCATCGGCAGGCGTTATTCCTCACACCACTTCTTGACCTCGTCGATCGAGGGGGCCTTCAGTCCGAGCTTGTTTTTCTTGTTGAACCCGCACAGGTCGTTGAAGAACTTGCCGGGGGCGAGTTTCCGGAGCGACTCGACGGTGAGGTAGCCCATCTTCTGGATGACCGGAACCCACTCTTCGGGGACGCCGATGGCGGTGTATGCCTCTGCGGGATCGCTCACGACCTTCTTTTCGGGGCGCATCTGCGGGAAGAACAGCACGTCCTGGATCGACGACTGGTCGGTCATGAACATCGTCAGCCGGTCGATGCCGATGCCCATTCCCGAGCAGGTCGGCATGCCGTATTCCAGCGCGCGCACGAAGTCCATGTCGATGAACATGGCCTCGTCGTCGCCCTTTTCCGAGAGACGCAGCTGCTCCTGGAAACGCTCCAGCTGGTCGATCGGGTCGTTCAGCTCCGAATAGGCGTTGCACAGCTCCTTGCCGTTGACGAACAACTCGAAACGCTCCGTCAGGTCGGGATTCGAGCGGTGGCGCTTGCACAGCGGCGACATCTCGCGCGGGTAGTCCGTGATGAAGGTGGGCTGCGTAAGCTCCTCCTCGCAGTACTGCCCGAAGATGGCGTCGATCAGCTTGCCTTTGCCGTAGGTCTCGTCGACCTCGACATCGAGCCGCTTGCAGGCCTCGCGCAGCTCCTCCTCCGAACGGCCCGTGATGTCGTAGCCGGTCTTTTCGCGGATGGCGTCGGTCATCGTCAGGCGGCGGAACGGCGCCTTGAACGAGATCGGCTTGCCGTCGATCGTCAGTTCCGTCGTGCCGTTCACGGCCATGGCCACCCGTTCGAGCATCTGTTCGGTGAACTCCATCATCCAGAGGTAGTCCTTGTAGGCCACGTAAATCTCCATGCACGTGAACTCGGGGTTGTGCGTGCGGTCCATGCCCTCGTTGCGGAAGTTCTTGCCGAACTCGTAGACGCCGTCGAATCCGCCGACGATCAGTTTCTTAAGGTACAGTTCCGTGGCGATGCGCAGGTAGAGGTCGATGTCGAGCGAATTGTGGTGGGTGATGAACGGGCGCGCCGATGCGCCGCCGGGGATGGGTTGCAGAATCGGGGTTTCGACCTCGATGTATCCCCGTTCGTTGAAGAACTCGCGCATCGTGGCCATGATCTTGGCGCGGCGGACGAAGGTGTCCTTCACCTGCGGGTTGACGATCAGGTCCAAATACCGCTGGCGGTAGCGCACCTCCGGGTCGGTGAAGGCGTCGAACGTCTTGCCGTCCTTCTCCTTGACGACGGGCAGCGGGCGGATCGACTTCGACAGCACGGTGAACCGGCGGCAGTGCACCGACAGTTCGCCGGTGTTGGTGTGGAAGGCGAATCCCTCCACGCCGATGAAGTCGCCGATGTCCAGCAGTTTCTTGAAAACCGTGTTGTAGAGCGTCGGATCGCCTTCGGGGCAGATGTCGTCGCGGCGGATGTAGACCTGGATGCGGCCCGTGTGGTCCTGCAGCTCGAAGAACGAGGCGCTGCCCATGATGCGGCGCGACATGATGCGGCCGGCGATGCGGACGTCCTGGAAATTCTTCTTCGCATCGTCGTAGTTGTCGGCGATTTCGCGCGCCGTGGCCGTCACTTCGTAACGGGCGGCGGGGTAGGGTTCGATGCCCAGTTCGCGCAACGCCGTGAGCGACTGCCTGCGAAGCTGTTCCTGTTCGCTGAGTTCGATTGCCATATCGTGTGTTTTTGATGTATGCTTGTTATCCGTGCAAAATTAGTGAAAAAAGGGCAAAATAGCAACTCTTTCCGCAATCGGCTGCAACCGCGGCGCAGCGGCCCGGGAAAAACGTGCGCGGTTATTGTTAATTTGGGTTTTATCGTTATATTTGTTTGTGTGTCTAACTAAAATGCAGACTATGAAACAACTCTCCGCTCTCTTTCGCCTCATGCTGGGTTTTCCCTTCCCGATTTCAGGGGCGTTCGCCCTCTGCCTGCTGCTGCCCGCCTCGTGCGGCGGCGACGACTCTTCGGACGAGGGGTATGCCGCCATCGAATCCGCATCGTTCACCTTCGACGAAACGACCCCGGCGAACAATGCGGTCCGTGTGATCGCCGACACCGGGTGGCAGGTTTTCTGGACGCCCGAATCGGCTGCCGTCCGCGTGGACCCCGCTTCGGGTTCCGGTAACGGTACGTTCTACGTGCGGGATATGCCCAAGGGCACTTCCGTTCAGGTGGGTGTGCGCGCCGCCTCGGGCAGGACCTCCGGTAAGACCATCACCGTGACCCGCGCCGCCGATGCCGTCGGGGTGACGCTCACGGTCGCTCCCGCCGACCTGCTCTACGATCCGGCCTCTCCCGCCTCGAACGTCGTCACCGTGACGACGAACGCTTCGTGGAAGGCGGCGTGTCCCAATTCCGCGCTGAAGTTCTCGCCCGCCTCGGGTACGGGCAACGCCACGATCACCATTACCGACGCGCCCGCGGGGCAGCGCTCCACGCTGACCGTTACGGCCGGAGAAGGCTCCGGCGCCAGGACCGGAACCTGCGTGATCGTGCGCAATCCGGAGACCTCCGCCGAGACGGTTTTCAGTCTCGATTTCGGCGACGGAGCGGGCGGCGTCTGGGCGGGTGCGAATCAGGAGTGGAAAACCCAGACCGGTACGGGAGCCTCGACGGTGACCTATGCCGTGAACAACGTCCGTATCAACAACGACAATTACGGCTCGGCGGGCAAATACGCCGGGGCTTCGGGCAAGGCCTACGCCAAGATGTTCTACGACGCGTCGACGGACTATTTCGTCATTCAGGACATTACGCTTCCCGCGGGACAGACGGATTTCACCCTCGCTTTCGGCACGATCTTCCCGTCGGACGACGTTTCGCTGACGGTAAGCGCCGACGGCGCGGTGTGGCGGCCGCTTGCCTATACGGGGGCTTCGGTCTATAATACGTGGACCGGGACGACAGTGGGCTTCACGCTCGCGCAGCCTGTTCCGAAACTGTGGATTCGCCTTGCGCCGACGGGTACGGAGCGCACCTACGGACTGAATTTCGACGACATCGTGCTCACGACGGGCGGCGGCGGCCAGCAGGTCGACCTCGGGACGGGTGCGGGCCTTCGCTGGGCCGAACTTCCCTCCAACTTCGAAACGCCCTCCTCCGACCAGTTCGTGCACACGACCTGGACCACGACCGTTTCGGGCGGCAAGCGCGTGCGCAACTACACCTATTGCTACGATACGCGCCGCCACAACCCGGTTTGGGTGGCCTATCCGCACCACCGCTGCTACCTCGAAGGCTCGGGGCGCTCCGACGAACCGTGGGCGGCAGATCCGGCGCTTCCGGAGTCGCAGCAGGCGAAGATCTACCCTTCGTCGGCAGGCGACGTTTACCAGTATTGGGTCGCCGATCTGGTGACCGGCCGTTACGGCAGCGGCTACTGGTCGCGCGGGCACCTCTGCATGTCGCGCGAGCGACCCGGTAAGGGGCTGGAAATCAACATGCAGACCTTCCGGCCGACCAACATTGCGCCGCAGGCCGCCGAGCCGAGTCCTTTCGGGAAGATCTGGGCGAATATCGAGGAGGCGGTTTCGGGCGGCACGATTCCCGCCGACACGCTTTACATCGTGGCCGGATGCTATTACGAAAACGACGGCTGGGTACAGAAAGACGCCTCGAACAACGGTGCGTTGAGTTCGCTTTCGAAGGATTGCGTCATGCCGACGCACCAGTTCAAGATGGCCGTGCGCAAGAAGACGGTGCAGGTCGGAAAACCCATTCAGGAGTGCACGGCCGACGAACTGGAGACCATCGCCTTCTGGGTCGAGACGCTGACGACCAGCACCGCCACGGAGAAGTCGCAGTTGGGCCGGTTCATCGTGCCCATATCGGAGATCGAGTCGAAGATGCGGATGAAGTTCTTTCCGGGGATTCCCGACGCCGCGAAGAGCAGGGCCGGCACGCTGTCGGCGTGGTACTGACGGAAAAAAGAGCTGAACGACCGTTCAGCTCTTTTTCTTGAAGGAGAGTTTCCGGTAGGCCCAAAAGGCCGCCAGTCCCAGCGCGATGCCGGCGGCAGTGCCCCACACGAGGTCCATCGGGTAGTGTTTTCCCAGGTAGATGCGCGAATAGCAGATCAGGACGGAGGAGAAAACCATCAGTCCCGTGAACCACCGCCGGCGGATGACCGAGGCCGACAGCACGGCCAGCGTGACGATGACCGCCGCATGGGCCGAGACAGTTCCGAAGCGGCCGCTCACGGCCTCGACGGGGACGTGCACCGCCCAGTCGCGGGCGATACCCGCTGCGGCGAGCGAGTCGGGCGTCAGCCAGCGCAGTTTGCGCAGCGAGTCGGGAGCGATCTCCAGCCCTTCGAGCGCGGGGGTGAACATCGGCCGCCAGCGCGGTTCGAAGTCGGGCAGCAGCCCGCCCAGCACGCCGTTGTGCTTGAAGATGCCCGAAACCATGTCCGAGAGGACCAGCGCGGCGACCATCAGCACCGTGAAGACGATGACGTTGCGCCATCCGTCGCGGCGCCACACGAGCCAGAGGATCAGCGCGTAGAGCGGCAGCCACATCGTCGTGCCCGAGACGATCAGCATGAGACGGTCCAGAACGGGGCCTCCGTCGAAATTCAGCGCCAGAAATAGTTGATGGTCAAAGTCGTACATCGGTTATCTAAAATTGGAAGTAGATGAAAGGCTGTATGTCGCTGGATTTGATCTGCATGACGCACCAGATCATCGCCGCGGCCATCAGGACCTGCAGAAACAGCGGCGCATGGACCACGATCCGCTGCGCGACGGCGTCGACGGCCGACGGCAGCAGGTGCAGGACGTAACCCGCGGCGATCAGCGCGAAGACGGCGGCGTAGCCCGTCACGACCTGCGGGATCATCGCGGCGTTGAAGTTTTCGAAAATCTGGTGCAGCATCAGCGAGACGGTCTGCATCGATTCGGCGCGGAACATCAGCCACCCCAGGCAGACGATGTTGAACGTCAGGACGATGCCCGCCGCGCGGCTCCACCAGTGCATCTGCGCTCCGGTGGCCTTGGCCCCCGGGACGAGGGCCATCCAGAGCTTGTGCAGCGCCAGGGCCGCGCCGTGCAGTCCGCCCCAGAGGATGAAGCGCACCGCCGCGCCGTGCCACAGTCCGCCCAGCAGCATCGTGAGGAGCAGGTTGCCGTAGGTCCGGATGCGGCCCTTGCGGTTGCCGCCCAGCGAAATATAAAGGTAGTCGCGCAGCCACGTCGAGAGCGAGATGTGCCACCGCCGCCAGAACTCGGTGATCGTCGCCGACTTGTAGGGCGCGTCGAAGTTCTTCGGGAAGCGGAATCCCAGCAAGAGGGCGATGCCGATGGCCATGTCCGAATAGCCCGAGAAGTCGCAGTAGATTTGCAGCGCATAGCCGTAGATGCCCATCAGGCACTCGAATCCCGAGTAGAGCAGCGGTTCGTCGAAGATGCGGTCGACGAAGTTGAGCGAGATGTAGTCGGAGATGATCGCCTTTTTGAACAGGCCCGTGAGGATCAGGAAGACGCCCGTGCCGAACATCTCCTTCGTGACCACGATAGGGTTCTGCCGGATCTGCGGGATGAAGTCCCGCGCGCGGACGATCGGCCCGGCCACCAGCTGCGGAAAGAACGACAGGTAAAAGAGATAGTCGAGCCAGTTGGACAAAGGCTTCAACTGACCGCGGTAAATGTCTATGGTATAGCTCATCGACTGGAAGACGAAGAACGAGATGCCGACCGGGAGGAAGATGTTCTGAAACTGCAGGAACCCTTGCCCGAAGAGCTGGTTGGAGATGTCGATCAGGAAGTTCGTGTACTTGAAATAGCCGAGCATGCCGAGGTTCACCGCGACGCTCAATACCACCAGCCAGCGTTTCAGACTGCGTTTCCGGGTCCGGTAGATGCCCCGGGCGATCAGGAAGTCGCTCGCCGCGGCGAAGACGAGCAGCAGGAAATAGACGCCGCTCGACTTGTAGTAGAAATAGAGCGAGAAGGCGATGACGTAGACGATGCGGGCCATCGGCGCGCGGCGGAAGGCGCTGTAAACGAGCAGGAATCCCGCAAAGAGGAACAGGAACAGCCCGCTGCTGAAAATCAGCGGCGAAGAGGCGTCGTAGGCAAACAGCGCCTGGAGCCTGTCCGTGATGCCGTCCGTTGCGGGAAGGGTCATTGCACGTGCGGGTTAAGGGGTTCGGGGGCCGGGGCCGGGGCCGGGAGGATGCGGCGGTCGACGGCGGCCCTGCGCACCGAGTCGAGGACGGCCTGCTCCGCACGGCGGCGCAGTTCGTCGATCCGCTGTCGGGTGTAGACTTCCGAGGCTCCGGCGTTGATGGCGTCGAACAGCGCCCAGGCCACGCGCCGGCCTCCGGCGTAGTTGATGTGGGTGTAGTCCTTGCCCGCCCAGCCGTTCTTGACGAACTGTTCCATCCCGCCCAGGGCGCGCATGGCGTCGCACGTGGGCCAGAAGGCCGCGCCCGTGTTCCGCGCCGCACTGCGCTGGTAGTCGAGCATGTGGGGGATGGCGTCCATCGGCTCGAATCCGGTGTCGGTCTTCACCGAACGGTCGCTGACGCCCAGCACGAGCACCGCCGCACCCGGGAAGCACTGGCGGACGTAGGCGATCATCTTCTCGATCTGCCCGGCGTAGTTGGTGTAGTTCTTCACGCCCGGCTGCATGATGTTCAGCCCGTACTGGAGCACCACCAGGTCGTAGCCCAGCATGGCGTTGATCTGGGCGTTGACCGACGGGTTGGTCCAGAACATCGCCTGTCCGTTGTTGCTGCGCACGGAGTAGTTGTCGACCACGACGCCACGGCCTTCGAAAACCGCTCCGTAGCCGACGAAGTCCTCCGTGCCGGAGAGCACCTTGAAGGCGAGCGAATGAATGTGCGGGGCCGAGACTGCGATCTGCCGCACGGCGGCGTCGCCCGTGATGTCGAACCCGCGGCGTTCGGTGTCGTTGAGCGTCACCTCGACGCGGCTGTCGCGCTTCGAGAGGAAGAAGATGCGCGCCGTGGTGCACGAGTCGAGGCGTTTGCGGTAGTCGGTGCTCTCCCAGCGGGTCGAAGCCCCGGCCGCAGGCTGGCAGACCCAGCCCGAGACGTAGAAATTTTCGCGCAGGGGCGCGGGTGCGGCCTTGCGCTGCATGATGTTATAGGCCGTCCAGCCCTTCGACTGGGTTTTGACCGTGCGCCGGAACGCCGTCAGCGGCGAGGCCATCGGGGCGAATCCCGCGCCGCCGCCCGAGTAGGCCGTCTGGAGCCGTTCGCGCAGGTCGGCCGTGAGGATGTCGCCCTCGACGAACGAGTCGCCCAGGAAGGCGATGCGCACCGGGCGCGGGGCGTTGAGCAGCGTGTCGCAGAAGGCCCGGATGCGTCCGCTGTCGCTGAAATCCTCGATCGGGGTCAGCGTCGCGACGAAGCGCGCCGAGTCGGGTACGGTGCGTTCGCGGCGGGCCGTGTCCTGCGCGAGGAGCCACTCGTAGGTGGTCTGCACCTCGCGCGGGGTGGTGTCGGCCTCGATGCGCTCGGCGACGGCGGCCATGTCGATGTGGAACTCCTCTTCGTCGAAGAGCGCCGGCTCGGCGGCGGGTTCGGCCGCTTCGGCATCGTCGAACGGAAGGAGGTCCGAGAGGATGTTGGCGCGGCGGAGTTTCACGTTCCCGACGCTTTGCGGAGGAATGAAACTTACGGCCACGAGCACTGCGATGAGCGCTGCGGCCGCCAGCCAGCTGTGGTGGGTGTAATCTTTTTCAGGGGTGTTCATCGGTGGGTCAGTCGCGCCGTCCGAGGATCAGGAAGACGTAGTAAAGCACCGACGCGATGGCGCTCAACGCCGCTACGAGGTAGGTCCGGGCAGCCCACGAGAGGGCCTCTTTGGCCTGTGCGAGCTGCGCTCCCTGCATCGTGCGGCTGGTCTGGAGCCACTCCACAGCGCGGGCCGAGGCGTTGTACTCGACGGGCAGCGTGACGAGCGAGAAGACGGCCGACATGGCGATCATGCCCACGCCGATCCAGCACAGCAGTTCGTTCTGCGTGGTGGCCAGGATCACCAGGCCCAGAATGATGATCCACGTGGCGGCCGACGAGGCGAACTGCACGACGGGAACCAGCTGCGAGCGCAGCGTCAGCGGTGCGTAGCCGCGGGCGTGCTGCACGGCGTGGCCGCACTCGTGGGCTGCCACGGCCGCGGCGGCGACGCTCGACGACGAGTAGACCGAGTCGCTCAGATTGACGGTCATCGTCTGCGGGTTGAAATGGTCGGTGAGGTGTCCGCCGACGTGCGTCACCTTCACGTTGTGGATGTTGTTGTCGCGCAGCATCTTCTCGGCGACCTCGGCGCCGGTCAGCCCGCCGGGGAACTGCACCTTCGAATACTTCTTGAACACCGATTGCAGGCGCGCCTGCACGATGAATCCGATGACGCCGATGGCGATGATCAGGACGAACATGCCCATCGTCGCGGCGTCGTAGCGCGCGGCGTGCGGCTCTGCATAGTAACCTGCCTGGAGCAGGGCAATCATGGGGAGTGTCATAGCGTTTTTCTATTTTGTTTTCCGGTACGTGTAATAGGCTCCCGCCTGCTGCGAGGGCATCAGTACCATATCATTAACGTTCATATGGGCGGGTAATTGTGCCGCCCATGCGATTGCCTCTGCAATATCGGCGCCAGTGAGCGGTTCGACGCCGGCGTAGACCGCGTCGGCGCGCTCCTTGTCGCCGTGGAAACGCACTTCGGAAAATTCGGTCTCGACCATTCCCGGGCGGATCTCCGTCACCTTGATCCCGGCCGAAAGCAGGTCGGCGCGCATCGACTGCGAAATGGCGTGCACGGCGTGTTTCGAGGCGCAGTAGACCGCGCCGTTCTCGTAGGCCTCGGTCCCGGCGATCGAGCCGATGTTGAAGATGTGCCCGCGGCCCGCGGCGACCATCTTGGGCGCAATGACGCGCGTGACGTAGAGAAGCCCCTTGACGTTGGTGTCGATCATGGCGTCCCAGTCGCGCGTGTCGCCCCGGTCGATGTGTTCCAGCCCGGCGGCGAGGCCCGCGTTGTTGACCAGCAGGTCGACCCGTTCGATCGGTTCGAGCCAGCGGCGCACCTCCTCCTCGGAGCGTACGTCGAAGGCGAGCGTCGTGCAGCGGCCGCCCGCCGCTTCGATCTCCGCGCGGAGCGCCGCGAGCCGGTCGGCCCGGCGGCCCGTGGCGGTGACGGCGTATCCCTCCTTTGCCAGCCGGAGCGCCGCGGCGCGTCCGATGCCCGAAGTGGCTCCCGTAATCAATGCCTGTTTTTGCATAGAAACCTTTGTTTTCCGCAAAGGTACAAAAAAGTAGGATGGCTGCAAAACAGAATTGCGGGCGGGTTTATAAAATTTCCGGCCGGGAAAAGTGGCGTTGCGATCCCGAAGATATGGAAAAGTCAGATGGGCTGCAAAACGGAACCGCGGAAGTCTCGTAAAACCGTCCGGCGGATAAAAAGTGTCGTTACGACACCGGAAATACGAAATTTATATGTTACTTTGTACAAATTTTCGACAAGACAGCGCACCGTGAATCTCGCCTTTTTCATCGCACGCCGCATGGCGCAGCCCGCACCCGGGAACAAGCCCGGAGTGATGGAGCGTATCGCCGTGGTGTCGGTGGCGCTGGGAATGGCGGTGATGATTCTCGCGATGGCCGTCATCATGGGCTTCAAGCGCGAAGTGGCGCGCAAGATGACGGGGTTTGCGGCCCACGTCGCGGTGACCGACGTAAGGGGCGTGAACGCCCTCGATGCGCAGCCCGTGCGCCGCAGCGCGCATGTCGAGGAGCTGATCCGCCGGACCGACGGATTCGTGGCGATGGCTCCCTATGCCGTCAAGGGCGGCATCGTCCGTACGGACGATGCCGTGGGCGAAGTGATGCTCAAGGGCGTCGATGCGGATTACGACTGGTCGTATTTCCGCGAATGGCTCGTCGCGGGGGAGCTGCCCCGTGTGGGCGGCGAGGTCCGCACGAAGGACATCCTGCTGTCGCGCACGCTGGCCGACAAATTGCTGCTGGGCGTGGGCGACAAGGTCGAGATGCTGTTCGTCGAGCCGGGCGAGATGCCGCGCCGCGACCGTTTCAAGGTGGCGGGCGTCTACGAGTCGGGGATGGAGGAGATGGACGGCGTGGCGGTCGTGACCGACATCCGCAACGTGCAGCGGCTCTCGGAGTGGGGGCCGGACGAGATTTCGGGCTACGAGATCCTGACGCGCTCGCTGGACGATGCCGACGCATTCGCCCGGACGCTGGGCCGGACCTTGTTGTACGATGATGCCGAAGATTCCGAAAACCTCGCCGTGACGAGCGTCAGGGAGCGGCACGCCAATATTTTCGACTGGCTGAAGGCCCACGACGTGAACGCTGCGGTGGTGATCGCGATCATGCTCGCGGTGGCTTTCTTCAACATGACCTCGGCGCTGCTGATCCTGGTGCTGGAGCGGACGCGGATGATCGGCCTGCTGAAGGCCCTCGGGATGCGCAACGGCTGCCTGCGGCGCATCTTCCTCTGGAGGGCGGCGCTGGTGACCCTGCGGGGACTGGCGTGGGGCAATGCCGTCGGGCTGGGGTTGTGCCTCGTGCAGAAATGGACGCATCTGGTGAAGCTCAGCTCGGAAGGTTACCTGCTCTCGGAAGTGCCCGTGTCGCTGGGCTGGGGCTGGTGGCTGGCGCTCAATGCGGGGTTCGTCGCCGCGATCGTCGCCCTGCTGGTGATCCCGACGGCCGTGGTTTCCACCGTGAAGCCCGAGGAGACGATACGATACGAATAGGAGCGATTCAGAGTGGATTTTAGAAATAACGAATGAAACCATACAATACGGATCAGACCAAAAAGGAGGAGGTGCGCGAGATGTTCGACAACATCGCGCCGAAGTACGACCTGTTGAACCATACGCTCTCGGGGAATATCGACCGCGTGTGGCGCCGCCGCGTGGTCAGCGAGGTGCGCCGCGCGAAACCCGGCCGCATCCTGGACGTGGCGACCGGAACGGGCGATCTGGCGATCGCCATGGCCCGCCGCATCCGCGACGTGCAGGTGCTCGCGGTCGACCTTTCGGAGCGGATGCTCGCCGTGGCGCGCCGCAAGATCGAGGCCCGGGGACTGGACGGACGCATCGTCCTCGACCGGGGCGACGCCGAGCGCCTCGCTGTGGCCGACGCGTCGGTCGATGTCGCGACGGTGGCGTTCGGGGTGCGCAACTTCGGCGACCTCGGGGCCGGGCTGCGCGAACTGGCCCGCACAATAAAACCCGGGGGTAAGGTCGTTATCCTGGAGTTCTCGCGTCCCCGCAACCGGGCGTTCCGGGCGCTGTACGAGTTTTATTCCTACAAGATCCTGCCCCGCATCGGCGGACTGGTGTCGCGCGACAAGCGGGCCTACGAGTACCTCCCGGCCTCGGTCGGGGAGTTTCCTGCCCCGGAGGAGTTCATGGGGATGATGGCCCGGGCGGGGTTCCGCAACTGCCGGGCGCGGAGCCAGAGTTTCGGCATTGCACAAATATATATAGGAGAGAAATGAAGATAATACAACGTTATTCGGTATACGTACTGCTGCTGGCGGTCGCGGTGTCGGTCTCCTCGTGCCGCCGCGCCGTGGAGAAGGCCCGGCGCAATATCCGTTTCGAGGGCATCGAAAAGGTCGAGCGCCAGGGACTGACAGGCGCCGAGGTGGTCGTGCGGGTGATGAACGACACGGGCTACAAGCTGGTGCTCGATGCGGCGGAGGCGGGCGTTTATTATGCCGGCAGCCGCGTGGGGACGATCGTCCTGCGCGAGGCGGTCGAAGTGCCCCGCCGTACGACGGACAGTTTCCGGACCCTGTGGCGGCTGAAAATTTCCGACCCCCTGGCGCTTTACGTGCTGGCCCGGAAAGTACGGTCGGGCGACCTGTCGCAGGTCGAGGTGTCGTATGCCGTGGAAGGGCGCGGAGGCCCGGCTCCCGTGAAAATTTCGCGCGAGCGGATGCCTTTGTCGGATTTTTTGAATACCTTTGGCCTTACGATCGAGGACGTTAAAAAACAGTTGAAATGATGCGCAGATTGCTTTTCCTCATGCCGATTCTCCTGTGTGCGGTCGTTGCCGCGCACGCGCAGTCGCTCGACGCCTTCAAGCAGCGGCTGGCGGAACCCACGCCCGGGGCGACGCTTTTCAACCGGGCGCAGGTGACCGTCACCGAGCATGGCGACGCCGCACGCGCCGCGGCCGACGCCGCGCGCGCCGGACAGCGGCTCTATTTCGAGGGTTTCCACCGGGTCTGCGTCTTTTCGGACAACGGGCCTGCGGCACGCGACGGGGCCTTCGCCGCCAAGGCGCTGTTCGAAGAGACCTATCCCGACGTGAAGGTTTATGTGGATTACGAGATTCCCTACTTCATCGTTTCGGCGGGCAACTGCCTGACCAAGGAGGAGGCCATCATGCTCAAGGGGCGTGTGTCGGCGACCTTCCCGAAGGCTTTCCTCAAGCAGCTGAAGAGGGAGAAATCCCCGATTTCCAACCTTTTGGACCAATAAAAGTCCGGTTTTGAAAAATAATTCTTTTTTCTTTGCTTTTCCCGGGCGAATATCTAACTTTGCGGCGTTACAGAACAACTAATAATTAAATGTTTAACGCCATGAAAAAGATTGTCTCTTTTGTCATCGTTCTGGCTGCCGCCGCAATGGTAGGCTGCTGTGGGAATTCGAACAAGAAGGCTGCCGAGGGCACTGCCGCTGCGGCTGCCGCTACCGAGGCTTCGGCTTGCGCAAACTGCACCGAGAAGTGCGATTCGACGGCTGCATGCTGTGCCGAGAAGGCCGATTCGACCAAGGCTTGCTGCGAAAAATCGTGCTGCGAGAAGGCCGAGGCCAACAAGTAATCGCCGGTTAGGTTTGAGAGTGAGGGAGATTCTTCGGAATCCCCCTTTTTTTGCTGCCCCACGGAATTGCCGTGCGGTTTCGGGTTCGGCGCGGAACGTGTACGGGAAATGGAAAAAATGGTTATTTTTGCATGAAATACCCGCAATTATGAAAGTACTGCTTATCAACGGAAGTCCCCGCCGTGAGGGGAACACCTTTATCGCGCTCTCCGAAGTGGCCCGCACGCTCGAAGCCGAGGGCATCGGGGCGGAGATCGTCTCGATCGGAACCAGGGCCGTGCAGGGGTGCATCGCCTGCGGAAAGTGCGCCGAACTGGGGCGCTGCGTCTTCAACGACGCGCTTTACGACGAGGTGCGCGAGAAACTCGCCGGGGCCGACGCCCTGGTGGTCGGCTCGCCGGTCTACTACGCCGGGCCGAACGGGTCGCTGTGCGCCCTGCTCGACCGGCTGTTCTACTCCTGCGGGCCGATGCTGGCCTACAAGCCTGCCGCGGCGGTGGCCGTATGCCGCCGGGGCGGGGCGAGCGCGACGTTCGACCGGCTGAACAAGTATTTCACGATTTCGAACATGCCTGTCGTGTCGTCGCAATACTGGAACAGCGTCCACGGGAGGCTGCCGGGCGAGGCGGCGCAGGACGCCGAAGGGTTGCAGACGATGCGTGTGCTGGCCCGCAACATGGCACGGATGCTCCGGGCCGGGCTGCTGGCGTCGGAAGACCGTCCCGAACCGGAAGAGCGTGTCGTGACGAGTTTTATCCGCTGAAGGGCCTGTCCGCAGGGCGGATGAATGGAAAAAGAGTGCCGCTATTTGCAGAATCGGGAAATATTGTGTACTTTTGGGGCACGTTTCGGAAAGATGCAGGAGTGGTTGAACTGGCCCGCCTGGAAAGCGAGTAAACCCCTAAAGGGTTTCAGGGGTTCGAATCCCCTTCTTTCCGCAGAATGCGAAAACCGGGTTGCAAGTGACCTTGCAACCCGGTTTCTTTTGCGGTTTAGGGTCAGTCGACGCGGTTTTTCCGGTCGGGGTGTCCCTTCTCCTTCTCGCGCACGACGGCGAGCAGTTCCTCGACGATTGCGGTCAGCGTCCACGAGACGTTCGGCCTGCGGGCGTGCAGGCGGTCGCACGTGAGCCGGATGGCGTCGAGCAGTTTCAGCGCGATCAGGATGTACGGCGGCAGCTTGAGTTCCGAGATGTCGTACTTCTCCTTGTTGAGGTAGGTCAGGAACGTGTCGTAGGTCGTGCCTAACAGATACTTGCCGAAGACCTCGAAGACCCGCTTGAGGTTACGGTTGGCATTTTCGCTCTCGAAGTGGAACGACTTGAGAGCTCGCGCAATCAGGATGCGCCATTTCAGATGTTCGGAAACATACATGATGAGTGGATTTTGGAGGTTAATATGATGCCAACAAAACCTACCACAGACTTACTGAAACAGCGATGACGGATGGGATGATAAAAGTATGTTTACAGAGGCATTCGGAGTTTCGGAAGGAGTTGTAGTCATGTTGGCCGTTTTTGTTCTTTCGAAATGGGTGAATTCGAACAAAAATGCAGATTAGAATTTGCACGGGCAACTACAACCCTAATCCTTGGGTTTGTTTTTATATTATAAATTGCATAATTGTAAATCAATTATTATTACATTGGTTTTAAACAATTAATTATCAATGTATTTGACATTTGCGGAGCGGCCTGGTCTTCCGGACGTTCCGCCGCGTTCCGAACCGGCGCCGTTCACTTGTTTAAATTAGGCAAAAATGGCGAATTTTTGTAGTGAACCCCCTTCTTCGCCCATGAATAATTTCCTTATGATTATAACCCGTTCGGACATCGAAATTGTATGCAGATGCCCGTATGGGGCCGGTTTATCCGGAACGGGCGGTTGTCCGGAGACCAGGGGGCATGCCGCAGGTGCGGCAGCGATGCGGATGGCGCCGGGGATGGCGCCGGGGATGGCGCCGGGGATGGCGATAGGGATTTCGGTGAACGGGAAGTGACGGCCGGTATTCCTGCTGGCCGGAAAGGATCAAAGGGCCGGATGTGGATACCGGAGGACGGCGCGCCCGGAGACGGTTGGCGCGGGTAGGTCGGCGGGGCGTCCCGCCTTGCCCTGCCTTGTCTGGCCGGAACGGAGCGGACGTTTAGAACGGATACCCGATGGCCAGGTGGAATCCGAGACCGTCCTTGAAACTGGAAATGTTGTAGTAGCCCTTCTTGTCCGGATTCGGATAGGGGGTGTGCAGCCCGATGCCGAGGTCGGCGCGGATGACCAGGTAGCTGATGTCGTAGCGCAGTCCGAAGCCCGTTCCCAGCGCGATGTCGTTGAGAAGCCCTTTCCATTTGAGTTCGGCCCCGGGGCGTTTGGGGTCTTTCTTCAGCAGCCAGATGTTGCCTGCGTCGATGAAGACGGCCCCGTTGAGCCGCCCCATGATGCCGAAGCGGTATTCGACGTTGGCTTCCAGTTTGAAGTCGCCCGTCTGGTCGAGGTAGCCGTTGCGGTCGTCGGCGGGCGGGCGGTAGCTGCCCGGTCCGAGCGAGCGGATGGTGAAGGCGCGGATACTGTTGGCGCCGCCGATGTAGAACTGTTCGCTGTAAGGCATCACCTCGGAATTGCCGTAGGCATAGCCCGCGCCGATGAGGAACCGCGTCGCCAGCCAGTTGTTGCGGCGGCCGATGCGGTGGTAGAACTTCACCTCGCTGACCTCCTTGACGAACTGCGAAAAGCGGTTGCCGAAGAGGTGCTGGGGCTGCCGCTCGCCGAAGGCCCGCAGGATGCCCGAAAGCAGGTTGCCCGCCGACGTGACGCTGTTCTGCCAGTAGAAGCGCCGGTTGCCCGTGGCCCCGTAGGTCCGCTCGAAGGTGTAGGTGTAGTTGATCGAGGGCACGAACTGGTTGCGGAAACTCATGGCGATGGCCGGATTCTCGTCCATCGTCCGGTCGAAGGAGTCGGTCGTGTGGAGCAGTTTGTTGTAGGTGAGCTTGAAGACCGTCAGCGAATGGCGGCTGTACGGGGAGGTCTGGAAGTTGTAGCCCGCCGAACCGCTGAAAGCGATCAGCCGGAAGAAGCTGGGGCGGTTCATCAGGTCGACGCCCAGCTGGAACGACGTGCTCCCCGGGTATTTCTGACGGCGCGTCATGCTCCGGGGCAGCAACAGCCTCGGAATGTCGAGGTTGGCGTTCAGCCCCAGTTCGTAGGAGTTGAGCCGCGAGGAGCGTCCCCCGGAATTCTTGTTGCCCGTCTGCCATTCGTAGGAGCCGTTCAGTTTCACGGAGAGGACCTCGCCGCCCCGGAAGAGGTTGTTGTTGCTGACCCGGAAGGTGACGCCCGGGCCGATGAAGCTGTTCGACTTCGAGGTCACGTCGGTCTCCAGGGCCGCCTCCAGCGGGTAGTCGAACCGGGCGTCGATCTCCACGTCGAGCGTATCGGAGCCGCGCAGCGAGTCGAGCGGCGTGACGCTCAGGTTGACGGAGCGGAAGATTCCCAGTTTGTTGAGGTCGGTCTGCGTCCGGTTCTGGGCGTCGACGGTGAAGAGCTGTCCGGGCCGGAGCGTCAGGGTGCGGGACAGGACCCGGGGCCGGATTTTCAGCGGCCGCTGGGCGATGACCGTTGCGCCCGGCAGGTGCAGCGTATCCGCAGGACCGGGTTTGATGTTGGTCAGGCGGACCGTGACGTCGCCCACGCGGTAGGGCATGAGGGCTACCTCCGGAACGTTCGGCAGGAGGTTCAGGCGCAGGGCGACCTGCCGGCGGCCGGCGGTCGTGTCGGCCAGGTACTCCAGGTATTCGGGACGGAAATAGTAGTAGCCCCGGTTGCGGAGCAGCTGGGAGATGCGTTTGCGTTCGAGCGTGAGCGAGTCGAGGTTGTACTGCGCCCCGACGCGCAGCAGGGAGGTGGCATGCAGGCTGTCGATCAGGTGTTTCAGGCCCCCGTCGACCTGCGGGTAGGCGATCGACGAATAGTGCCATGCGGGTGCGATGCCAAGCGTGTACCAGACCTTCGCCTTGCGGCCGTGCTTGCGGTAGAGCAGGGAGTCGGCGGCGCGGGAGCCGAAGTATCCGTAGTTTTCGAGGACCTGCTCGGCGACCTTCGTGCGCAGCTGCGGCTGCACCTTGGAGATCAGCACCGGCTGCTTGGCCAGCCGCTTGTAGAACCAGTATTTGAATCCTTTCTCCCTGGGCGTGTAGAGGTAGTTGTAGGCCCACAGCCCGATGGGCAGCGGGGTGCGGAGATAGGGGCTGTAAAGCGGATTGTTCGGTGCCACCGACAGCGGCTCCTTCACCGCCGACTCGGCCGCCGGGGTGAGCACGACCCCCGAATCCGGCTTGATGCGGATCTTTTTCACGCCCGTATACAGCACCTCGTCGCTCCCCAGCCGCCGGGTGGTGGAGCAGGAGGCCGCCAGCAGCACGGTGCAGAGCGACAGAACGATATTTCGGATGCGCTGCGGACTCATTTTTTCGGTTTTTTGGTTTTGGGACGCATCGGCTTGAACAGATCGCCCAGCCGCGACAGCTTCTTGCGGATGACGAAACCCACGCCCGTCTCGGTGATCTCGCCTTCGAGAATGCTCTCGTAGCCCGTGTGGCGGAAGACTTTCAGGTACATGTTGTCGCGTTTGGTGAGCATGTATTCCAGCGAAATGTCGTCGATCAGGTTCTCCTTGAGATTCTGCGACGGGTCGGCGTCGGTGCTGAACTTGCCGCCGATGACCGCCCGCACGCGGTTGTTGAAGAGGTTTTTCGAGAGCCGGTAGGAGTAGTCGGTGCGCTGGCCGTTGGGGTCGTCTTCGCCGTGGGAGTCGATGCCGAAGGTGAGGTCCACGCCCTTGAGGTTGTTCTGCGCCCATTGGTTCAGCTCCTTCTGGATGAACGTGTTGAGCGGATTCTCGGAGCTGACTTTCGCGGTCGTTCCCGGGCCGGTGTAGGTGTTGTAGATCAGCAGGTTCATCGCCTGGTTGGCGCGCTGCTCGGCCGTCAGCGAGTTCAGCTGGTTCTGCATGGTGAGGTCCTCGGGAGCCGCCAGGCCGAAACTGATCGCCAGGTCGTTGAGCGAGTTGCGGATGTTGATCGAGATGTCGAAATTCACCGGCCGGGCGTCCTGTCCGTCGGAGGAGACGTTGGCCCGGACGGTCTCGACGGCCGTGATGTTGAAGGCCGGGTCGGCGATGTCGCCGATCCATTCGACGTAGCTGTCCGGCGTGATTTTGAAGATTTTCTGCGAGATGACGGGCGGGTTGTAGCGCACGCTTCCGCCCGAAAGCACGTATTTGCCCGACAGGCGGACGTCGCCCAGCGGGTTCATCGTGTAGGTGAGGTTGCCGCCGCCCCGGAGGTCGATCCGGTTGCTGCCGTCGGCCGAGAGGTCCACGGCGGCCTGCACGTCATTGTTGATGTCCACGTTGACAAGCACGTCCATGCCGCCGATGCGCACCTCCTGCGGCGTGTCGTCCGGGGTTTGGGTGTCCAGCTCGCTGAACGAGACGAACGTCACGACGTTCTGCGGGCGTTCCTTCACGTCCATCGGGGAGTCCTGCATGACGTAGCTGATGTCCGTGCCGCCCAGCAGGGCGACGTTGCCGCGGACGACGAGTTCGTCCACGGGACCTTTGGCCGTGGCACCGAGGTCGAGGTAGGCCTTGCCGTAGACGGCCGTGCCGGCCTTGCGGGCCACGTCGACGAACTGGAAATCCGAGGCCCGCAGCGCGAGGTCGGCCGTCATGCGCCTGAAGTCGGCGAGGCTGATTTCGCCGCCGACGGTCAGCGCGCTTTTGTTCGGGGCGTAAACCGCGTAGTCGTCGAACAGGATGCGGCTGCCGGCGATGCGGATCGTATCCGCGGAGAGGCCGAACGACGTGCCGATCATCGGGACGCGGATGTCGGTCCCGGCGAACCGCACGCCTCCGTCGAGTTTCGGCCGCCCAAGAGTGCCGCCCGCGTGGACCCTGGCCTGCAGGCTGCCCGAAAGGCGGAGCAGGTCGGCCGGCAGGAAGACGTTGGCCCGCTGCAAGGGGAAGCCCGGGACGGTCACCGTCAGGTCGAGCGGGCTTTCGCGCTCCTCGCGGTAGTCCCCCTGCACGGCCAGCACCTCGGCTCCGTCGAGCGTCAGGCGTGCGTCGGCGAGGTGTCCCCGGTCCTGTTTGTAGAACAGTCCGAGATCGACGTTGCCGAAGCGCTGCTTGTCGTAGGTCAGTTCCGCCACCGAGACCCCGCCCCGGAGGGAGAGGCTGTCCGCCGCGAGGTTCAGCGCCAGGTTCGCGCCCAGCACGCCGTCGACGGGCGGGGCCGAGGGGAACAGTCCCAGGGCCGGGCCGATGTTCAGTCCGGCGATGTCGAGGCGGATGTCGCCGGATGCGCCGCCGCCCGGGGGCGTGCGGATCGCGAACCGCTGGTCGCCGTGGGTCATGTCGAGATCGGCCTCCACGCGCTTGTCGAAGCGGTATATGAGGTAGTTGCCGGGATTTACCGTCCACGGCTCGAAGCCGAACAGCGGGTCGGAAGGCGTCACGCTTGCGCGGATCAGGCTGTCGGTCCACGTCACGTCCAGCCCGAAACGGAACCCTTCGCGGCCGGCGCGGTTGCGCTGGTAAAGGTTCACCTGCCCGGTGTTCCGCACGAGGTGGCCGTACAGTCCGGCCCGGGCGATGTTGTCGAGATTCCCGGGGGCGTTCGCCAGCCCGAGGACGTATTCCAACCGTTTTCCGTTCTGGCGGATGTCGGCCGTCACGGTGTCGAGGACCACGTTCCCGTAGGTCAGTCCCTCCGTGCGCAGGCGGACCGAAACAGGCAGCGAGTCGCAGCTCATCCCTTCGGCGTTCAGCTTGTCGAAGGCGATTTTCCGGGATTTCAGCAGGCTGTTGAGGATGTTGTCGGGACCCGCCGAGACCCGCAGGGCGAAGTCGGGAAGCGCGGGTTTCAGCTGCTCCATGTCGACGCTCTGCGTGTCGATCTGTCCGGCCAGCGTCCGGGCGCTCCGGGTCAGCGCCGCGATCAGCGAGTCTGCGGACTGGGGTGTGGAGAAGGTCAGCGACAGGTCGCCGGAAACCGCTTCGGCCCGGGTTGCGGCCGAGTCGGTGCGCAGCGAAACGCTCGTCGGACGGATGCGGTCCGTCCGGTGTCTGTTCCGGATTTCGATGCTGTCCAGCGCGATGCGGGCGGCGTAGGCGCCCTTTCCGGCGGCGGATGCGGAGGCATTCAGCGTGAACGATCCGCCGATCGGCTCAGGGGTGACGCCCAGTGCCGCCAGGTCGAACCCGAAGACACTGCCCGAGAGGCCGACGCGCTGTTCCCGTTCGGTCAGCGTTCCGGAGACGAGCAGCAGCAGCCGGAGCGCTTCGTCGCGGTCGGAGATTCGTCCCGAAAGGCGCTGGCTGTCGAGTTCTGCGTCGAGTTCGATGCCCCCGAAATCGCGGCCGCCGAACTCCGCGCGGTCGATCTGTGCCCGGAAGCTCGTCCGGGTCCGGGGCAGCAGCGGGTCGAAGCCCGTGCCGCGGGCCAGCAGGGTCAGGTCGACGATCCCCAGCGAATCGGCCGGGAGGAAACGGTTGAGCGGGAAGCTGTCGGCCCGGATCGCAGCGTCATAACGCTGTTCGCGGGGGTTGAACCGCCCCTTCACGGAAAGTTCGCCGCCGTCGGCCGAGAGTGTCGAAGCCGTCGAGAACGTGCCCCTGTCCGCCCCGGCGGAGCCGCGGAGCCGGATCAGGGCCGGAATCGCCACGCGCCGCCGCAGGGCCGTGTCGGGGAGCAGCGCCTTGAGGAACGAGAGGTCCCGGAAGTCGCCTTCGAAGCGGGCCGAAGCCTCCATCCGTTCGGTGTCGAGCAGGTTTTTCGCCGCGGCGTCGGCTTTGAGGCCGAGGTGTCCGGGCGACGAGATTTCCAGCTGCGTCTTTTCGATGTCGCCCAGCGTTCCCGTCGCGGAGAACGTCAGCCGGACGATCCGGTCGTCCAGCACGGGCGGGACGGCCTCCGGGGAGAGGTATTTCAGGTCCTTCGTATTCAGGTCGGCCGAAAGGGCGGCGTCGAGCGGCGATGACGGCTCCAGTTTCAGGATTCCGGCTCCGGCGGAGAGTTCCGCCCGGATCCGGGAGAAGGCGGTTTGCAGGTCGAACCCCGAGAGGACGATGCCCGACGCGTCCATCCCGACGCGTCCGGTCAGGTCGCGGACCGAAAGCCCGCAGCGTTCGGTGAACGCCATCCGGCGGATTTGCAGGGCGATGTCGGCACCCCGGTTGTACACCGAATCGATCGTGAGGTCGAGCGGCGCGAGGGAGATGAACGCAGGGTCGAACCCCGCGGCGGGACGGTGGCCCAGCCGGCCGTATTCGACGCTGTTGCCGGTCAGCGCGACGCTGCCGACCCGGACGGTCCACGGGGCGGACGGTTCGGCCGTCTTGGCGGGAGCCTCGTTTTCCGCTTCGGCCGGTCCGGTGAGGTAGGAATAGGCGCCCCGGTCGAGCAGGACGCTTTTCACGGAGACCTGCTGGCTCTCCAGCCCCACCCGGCAGGTGTCGACGGTCCCGTCGGCCAGGCGGACGGAGAGTTCGGAGACTGCGGGGGAGGTCCGCATCCCGAAGGCGAGGTTCGAGACCGCGATCCGGTCGAGCCCTACGGTCCACGGCTGGGCGGCGGTGCTGTCCTTTTTCCCGGCGGGAGCCGCTTCGGTCAGGTCCAGCCGGATGTCCGCGTCGGCCAGGACGAGCCGGGCGATGCCGGCCGTGTTGGCCGAGAGATCGGCTCGGGCGGCTTCGAGGGACAACGCTCCCGCAGCCACGCGCAGGTTCATGCCCGCCAAGGTGTCCTTGTAGTGGGCGGCGACGCGTTCCAGCGCGAAGTTCCGGATGACGACCTCTTTGCGGATCAGCGGCCACAGGGCGGCGTCGAGCGAAAGCCTTCCGCAGCGAAGGAGCGTGTCCGCCCCGTCGGCCAACAGGGTGTTGTCCACCGTCAGCCGCAGCGGGAAGGCGAGGCGGATGCTCTCGACGGAGACCTCCATGCCGAGCGTCCGGGACGCATAGGCGACGGCACGGCGACGGACCAGGTCCTGGACGGCCGGAACGTAGAGCAGCGCCGGGACCAGCAGCAGGACGAGGAGAATGACGAGCAGCGTCCGGAGCGTATGTTTGAGAATCTTTTTCAGCATTTATGGAAACAGCGTGTTCCGGAATCCGGCAAAAGACAGGCCGCCGGCCTGCGATTGCGCGTGTATTTTTGCCGCAAAGCGGTAAAATCGCCGCAAATTACAAAAAACCGACGATTCGGCAATGGGACGTTCCCAAACAAACGGGCCTATTCGAGGCATTTCCCGGCGTTCTTCCCGGTCTGTCCGGCCGGAGACGGTGGAGACGATGGGAACGGTGGGGACGCCGGGGACGGAAGCCGGAGCGGCTGTGGCGTGAGCGGGACCGGAAAGAAAAACGTCCGGCCTTGTAAGCCGGACGTTTCGGTGCATTTTGCTGATATTCAGCCTCTCCTGGCGGAGAGACAGGCTCTCGAACCTATACATTCAAGAAATATCATAAAATTGCAAATTACTGATAATCACACACAATTTGGAATACATAGTAAATCTAAATCTTTCTGAATATCTTTTGCTATTCCAAATATTGGGTGTATATTTGGGTGTAGAATTTCAAACGCACCCAATTATGAATATCAAACGAAACATCATTTTTGCATTGGAAAGCCGGAAAAAGAACGGTGTGCCAATTGTGGAGAATGTCCCCATCCGTATGCGCGTCATATACGCAAGCCAGCGCATTGAGTTTACAACGGGTTACCGCATCGATGTAGCCAAATGGGATTCCGACAAGCAGCGAGTAAAGAACGGGTGTACCAACAAATTAAAGCAAAGTGCATCTGAAATCAATGCCGATCTGCTGAAATACTATGCCGAAATTCAAAATGTGTTCAAGGAGTTTGAGGTACAGGAAACCATGCCAACTACCCAACAACTAAAGGATGCATTCAACCTGCGGATGAAGAATGCCAACGAAGAACAGCAGGAAGAAGCACAGATAAGTTTTTGGGAGGTGTTCGATGAATTTGTAAAAGAATGCGGCAATCAGAATAACTGGACTGAATCCACATACGAAAAGTTTGCAGCCGTTAAAAATCACCTCAAGGAGTTCAAGGAAGATGTGACCTTTGAATATTTCGATGAGTTCGGATTGAACGAGTATATCAATTTCCTGCGTGACAAAAAAGACATGAGAAACAGTACCATCGGTAAACAAATGGGATTCCTCAAATGGTTCCTGCGATGGAGCTTCAAGAAAGACTATCACCAGAATATAGCATACGATACGTTCAAACCGAAATTGAAAACCACCCCCAAGAAGGTAATCTTCCTGACATGGGAAGAGTTGAACAGACTAAAAGACTATCAGATACCCAAAGACAAACAGTATCTGGAACGTGTCCGGGATGTTTTCCTGTTCTGTTGCTTTACCAGTCTGCGTTATTCAGATGTTCGTAACCTAAAGAGAAGTGATGTCAAGTCCGACCATATAGAAGTCACCACCGTTAAAACGGCAGATAGTCTGAGTATTGAACTGAACAAGTACAGTAAAGCCATACTTGAAAAATACAAGGACATCCATTTTGAAAACCACATGGCATTGCCTGTTATCAGCAATCAGAAAATGAATGATTATCTGAAAGAACTGGGAGAACTGGCAGAAATTAACGAACCTATACGTGAAACCTACTACAAAGGAAATGAACGTATAGATGAAGTTACACCGAAATACGCATTACTCAGCACACATGCAGGAAGAAGGACATTCATCTGTAATGCACTGGCTCTCGGTATTCCTGCACAGGTTGTAATGAAATGGACAGGGCACAGTGATTATAAAGCCATGAAGCCTTACATTGACATAGCAGACGATATTAAGGCCAATGCAATGAACAAGTTTAACCAACTCTAAAAGTATCAGTCAGTTTCACAGATTATCCATTATTAGAGTTATCTTTGTTAAGTAATAGTTAGTGATATGGAAAATAACAACGAACATAATATAAAGAAAGGTCATTTTGATGCCTTTGTCCATGCTGTCGGTTCGGAAATAGAACAGGCACAAGTCCGACTCATTACCGCAGCCAATGCCCAGATGTTGTTCCATTACTGGAAAATGGGGAATTATATACTGTACCACCAACACCTACATGGGTGGGGTGGTAAAATTATCAAAAAATTGGCACAGGCAATCAGATTCAATTATCCTGAAAAGAAGGGATATTCGGAACGTAATCTTACTTATATGTGCCAGTTTGCCCGTTTATATCCGTTAAATGTACTTCGTAGTTTTATTGAAGCAGATTCAATACTGTCGGTCCCAAATATTCAAAACATTACTAATGAAGTCCTTAAGCTCAATAGCGGACAATTTACGCAGGAGCTTACTGCGCAAATACAATCAGCTGATAATCAATCTTTAGAAATTACGCAGGAGGTTCCTGCGCAATTTCAGAATGTAGCAAAAACAGTAGCAACCATCTATAAAATAAAAATAGAGGATATAGAAGATTTATTCTTGGCGTCACCGATTGCAAGAATAAATTGGGCAAGCCATATGGTCATACTCAATAATCCGCTACCATTGGGCGTAAGGTATTGGTATATGAAACAATCTGTAGAAATGGGTTGGAGCAGTAATGTGCTGAAAATGCAGATTGAAAGTAATCTGTATGACAGACAAATCAAGAGTAACAAGGTAAACAACTTCACTGCCACACTTCCGGCACCTCAAAGCGATCTTGCCAATTATCTGTTAAAAGACCCGTATATCTTTGACTTGGCAGGAGCAAAGGAAAAGGCTGACGAAAGGGATATAGAAGAACAGTTGGTAAAGCATGTAACCCGTTACTTGCTGGAAATGGGTAACGGCTTTGCTTTTGTTGCCAGACAAAAACATTTCCAGATTGGGGACAGTGACTTTTTCGCCGACCTGATCCTATATAATATCAAGCTCCATGCCTATGTTGTCGTGGAATTGAAAGCAACGCCATTCAAACCGGAATATGCAGGGCAGTTAAATTTCTATATCAATGTTGTAGATGATAAACTGAGGGGAGAAAATGATAACAAGACCATCGGTCTTTTGCTGTGCAGGGGTAAGGATGAGGTCGTGGCACAATATGCCTTGGCTGGATATGACCAGCCGATAGGTATCAGCGACTATCAATTGAGCAAGGCAGTACCCGAAAATCTGAAATCTGCCCTACCGAGTATAGAAGAAGTGGAAGAAGAACTGACCTTATTCCTTGACAAGGACAAGAACCCATAATATAAAGTATATGGCAGGAAAGATACAGACGATGATTCCCCAATATGGAGAACTCAACAGAATATACAGAGACTATATAGATAATTACGCTTTTTCTTTTGACAGGCAGAAATTCATATCGGATTTCTATCAGGAGTATAATGACATGAAATCCTTTGAAGCCGCTATCCTTGAACTGGTGCTTGACAAGCAAAAAGAGCAATACACCTTGATACTCAACAGCCTGAAAACTGAAATAGAAAAGAGCATACAGGCTTATGAGATACGCCCGTTAAGTGACAGAGCCATAGAACGTGCTTGCTATCAGCACATGGAAAGGTATTCTCAGGAAATTGAAGCCCAGCTGGATGTTACAAGAAGTCTGAGCAAGCCGCTGAATGAAGCCAACAACAGGTATGATTCCATTGGTTACAGGGAGCATACAGCCGAAGAGGAAAAACAGGCAGAGAAAGAATATGAACGCTGCAAGGCTGAATATGACAGGGAAAAAGCCAAACTGAACAAACTCTATGATCAGCAAAAGGCTGCAAGAACAGAGGCATTCCAATACATGAAGAACTGTTGTGCGGACATATACCGTCAAAGCTGCCTTTTTCTGGATATATTGAAGAAATACATTCCTGACGGAAAGCAAGAGAATAAATCAAGCGAGCCAATCAGTCAGCAGGAAACGACAGAAGAACAACAGGAATATTTCAGCATGAAATTACTTTCGCTCATTCATGAGGTGTGCATAGGAGAACAGTTCGAAGAAATTTCCGCACTGGATTTCTATGCCAATATGAATCTTCACCCCTGCAACTGTAAGCTGAAAATAAAACCGAGAGAGAAAATACGTGTATGCTATCTGATATTCCTGATGAGCGAGAAACTCTCCAAACAGGACAGGGACAAATGGAAAGACAGAATACTGAAACTGCTGGATATTGACGACAGCTACTACAAATCCAAGTACAAGGAGCCTGTTTCAGATTTCCCCAGTGACAGCAACCAAAATTTCGCCAAGGAAATGGAACATATATTCAGATAATCCGTAATATATCCTGATACTTTACGAAAGTTCCACTTTTACCACTCAAAATAATTTTTGAGTGGTATTTTTATTTTCTGATATTCAATAAGATACAATGATATTCAGTTTGTACCGTCCCCATCCTTACCACTCATAACCCTACCTAATTTTGCATCGTTCGAGAACAGAAATAACAGCCAGTGCGCAGGGCTGATTGTTTAACGACTAAATAGATTGGACGATGACAAATATCCAAGAATTATTATCAAAACCCGTCTGGCAGATGACAGGCGAAGAATTCATATTCCTGAGTAAGCACGCTTCAGGTCAGGCCGAAGCATTGCCGCAACCCGTTACAGACACGGAAAAGAAGTATGTGTACGGAATACTCGGTATAGCCAAACTGTTCGGGTGCAGTCTGCCCACTGCCAACCGCATAAAGAAAAGCGGTAAGATAGACAAGGCGATTACCCAGATAGGGCGCAAGATTATCGTAGATGCGGAATTGGCTCTTGAGCTTGCCGGGAAGAAAACAGGAGGACGGAAATAATGGGAGGTATGCTTATGGACTATATGAAAGAAATAAAGGAGATTTCGGCAGAACAGGCAATAATCCTTTGGCAAGCTTCACGCCTGAGTCTGTCGAAAATCTACGAAAAAGCACCTGAGATTCTAAAAGTGCAAGGTTCGGTCATTGGTACACTGGGCAATTTCAGTGCATCCATCGGCAAAGCCAAGAGTAAAAAGACTTTCAATGTATCGGCTATCGTAGCCGCCGCATTGAAAAACGGTACGGTACTGCGGTATGTTGCGGAACTACCGGAAGAAAAAAGGAAGATTCTTTATGTGGACACGGAACAAAGCCATTATCACTGTCTGAAAGTCATGAAACGTATTTTACGGCTTGCTGGTCTTCCTGATGACAGGGACAATGAACATCTGGAGTTTCTCGCTTTGAGGAAATACACGCCCGAACAGCGTATCAGGATTGTCGAACAGGCTATCTATAATACACCGGACATAGGGCTTGTAATCATAGACGGCATCCGTGATATGGTATATGACATCAACAGTCCGGGAGAATCGACACGCATTATATCCAAACTGATGCAGTGGACGGATGACAGGCAGATACACATCCATACGATACTCCACCAGAACAAAGGCGATGAAAACGCAAGAGGGCATATCGGTACGGAGCTGAACAACAAGGCGGAAACCGTTCTGCTGGTGGAAAAGGACAAGAGCAACGGGGATATAAGCAATGTTTCAGCCATGCACATCCGTGCAATGGATTTCGAGCCTTTCGCTTTCCGTATCAACGACAATGCATTGCCTGAACTCATAGAGGGGTACAGACCCGAAGCGAAGAAACCCGGAAGACCGGAAGAGGAAAAGTTTGACCCTTACAGACATATTAGCGAACAGCAGCACCGCATAGCACTGGAAGCGGCTTTCGGACTGAAAGAGGAATACGGCTACAAGGATCTGGAAACCTCCTTAATCAAGTCATATATGTCGGTAGGTGTAAAACTGAACCATCAAAAAGCGGTATCACTTATCACCATGCTCCGGAACAAACGGATGATAGTACAGGAGAACGGCAGGAAATACACGTTCAAGCCGGACTTTCACTATTAGACCGTATAACCTGTAATCACTTCACTTTATTCGGCAGGTCTATATATTAAGAATAAAGCGAAGCGGTTGTAGGGAATAGAAAAGCGCTTCACTTTATTACCGTATCCTATATATACGAAGATAAAGTGAAGTGATTATACAGACCGTACTTCATAAAAAAGTACGGGCGAAAAGAGAAATAAATATTCCAACCATTATTCAAACACTCATCTTATTATGGATATACAGACAGCAAAACAAATCAGGATAGCGGATTTTCTGTACAGTTTGGGATATTCTCCCGTCAAGCAGCAAGGTATTAACCTATGGTACAAATCCCCGTTACGGGAAGAGACAGAACCCTCGTTCAAAGTAAATACCGAGCGCAACCAATGGTATGATTTCGCAATCGGCAAAGGTGGAAATATCATCGCACTGGCACAGGAACTCTACTGTTCCGACTATGTGCCTTATCTTCTACAGAAAATCGAAGAACAGATACCACACATACGTCCCGTGTCTTTCTCTTTTGGCAAGCAATCATTTTCCGAACCGAGTTTTCAGCAATTGGACATTGTGCTGCTGGCTTCTCCTGCCCTGCTTGCCTACCTACAGGAAAGAGGGATAAACACGGCACTGGCGAAAAGAGAATGTAAGGAAGCCCGTTTCACCCACAACGGCAAACGGTATTTCGCCATTGCCTTTCCGAACATATCAGGCGGATATGAAATTCGCAACCGATATTTCAAGGGATGTATCGCACCAAAAGAAATATCCCATATCAGACAGTCAGGAAAACCAAGGAGTACATGTTACGTTTTTGAGGGATTTATGGATTACCTTTCCTTTCTTACTTTAAGGCTGGAAAGCTGTCCGCAATCACCCGACTTCGACAGACAGGATTACATAGTTCTTAATTCCGTAGCCAATGTTCCCAAGGCACTCTATCCGTTGGGAAGCTATGAGCGCATCCACTGTTTCTTTGACAATGACCGTGCAGGAATGGAAGCAATACAGCAAATCCGAAAGGAGTATGATGCTACCCGGTATATACGTGACGCCTCGCAAATCTACAGTGGATGTAAAGATCTGAACGAATATTTACAGAAACGAATAGCCGATAGGAAAGAGCAAGCGCAATCTGTCGAAAAGAGGAATGATACGCTATCCAAGAAACCGAAAGGCTTCCGGTTATAGCCCACTATAACTACACGCTTCGCTTTCGTAGTTGTGGGCTCTCCCGAGGGGATTAGGGCTTTGCCCTAATGACCCACTCAGGGCGTTTCACCCCTGAGAACCCCGAGCAAAGAGTGACCCTCTCTTTGCAATCTCCGCTTATGGGTTACCCCTAAGAACCCCTCTGCGAAAGCGAGCAAAGTAAATCAATTGTAAACAAAGGAAAGAAGCTATGGCAACAAAATCAAGCATACATATCAAGCCTTGCAA
Source organism: Alistipes sp. i18-0019-D1 (assembly GCF_042852885.1). Classification (NCBI taxonomy): domain Bacteria; kingdom Pseudomonadati; phylum Bacteroidota; class Bacteroidia; order Bacteroidales; family Rikenellaceae; genus Alistipes; species Alistipes sp. i18-0019-D1. The sequence continues at coordinate 1,459,379 of NZ_AP031424.1, read as the reverse complement.
CATCGCATCGAGCGAGGCACACAACCGAAGGACTGCCGAGTATATGCGTAATATCGGGGAGTCCAGAATCTATGTCGTTCCCGAACTTTCCACCGATAACGAACAGTGGATAAATCCCGACTTCGGCACTCCCGAACTGCGAACTCATTATGACAATATCAAGCAAATGGTCAAGGAAAAGACCGGACGTGCCATGCAGGAAAAGGAAAGGGAACGCAAGGGAAAGAATGGAAAGATTATCAAGGTGGCGGGATGCTCACCCATCCGTGAAGGAGTATTGCTTATCAGACCGGACACCACACTGGCTGATGTACGCAAATTCGGTGAAGAGTGCCAAAGACGCTGGGGCATCACTCCGCTACAGATTTTCCTGCATAAAGACGAAGGGCATTGGCTGAACGGTCAGCCGGAAGCAGAAGACAAGGAGAGCTTCCAAGTCGGTAACAGATGGTTCAAACCAAATTATCATGCTCATGTCGTATTCGACTGGATGAACCATGAAACTGGAAAGAGCCGAAAGCTCAATGACGAGGATATGGCAACCATGCAGACCCTTGCTTCCGATATTCTCCTGATGGAACGTGGACAGGCAAAAGCTGTCACAGGTAAAGAGCATCTGGAACGAAATGATTTCATCATTGAGAAGCAGAAAGCCGAACTGCAACGTATAGAGGAAACCAAGCGACACAAGGAACAACAAGTAAGCCTTGCCGAACAGGAACTCAAACAGGTAAAAGCAGAGATACGCACGGACAAACTAAAGAAAACAGCCACCAATGCTGCTACCGCCATAGCAAGCGGTGTAGGTTCTCTTTTCGGAAGCGGTAAGCTGAAAGAACTGGAACATCACATCGAGCAGCTACATCAGGAAATTACCAAACGGGACAAAGCTACTGATGAATTAAAAATTCAGATACAACAAATACAGGAACAGCATAGCAGACAAATTCGTAATCTTCAAAGAATACATAATCAAGAACTTGAAGCCAAAGACAAGGAAATATCACGATTGAGCACCTTGCTTGAAAAAGCCCACAAATGGTTTCCCATGTTCAAAGAGATGTTGAGAATGGAAAAATTATGCGCTGTTATCGGGTTTACCAAAGACATGATAGAAAACCTCTTGACAAAGAAAGAATCCATACAATGTAGTGGCAAAATTTATTCCGAAGAACACAGGTGGAAATTTGACATCAAGAATGATATTTTTAGGGTTGAGAAACATCCGATGGATAGTGGTAAGCTTATGCTGACCATAAACCGACAACCCATAGTACAATGGTTTAAGGAACAATGGGAAAAGTTACAGCAGAATCTACGTAACTCGGTGCAGAGAGAGCAAAAATCCAGAGGATTTAGAATATAGAATAGCCTATTATTAATAAAATCAAGTATCTATGCATCCAAACAGATTGTTTTTATTACAGAATCAAAATCCTAAGAATTTATAAAAAATGAAGCCTAAAGAAGTTTTGGAAAAATGGATAGATTGCTTTAACAAAGCAGATGCTTATCATATAGCAGAGCTGTATGCTACTAATGCAGTAAATCATCAAGTCGCAAACGAACCAATAATAGGTAAAGAATCAATCTACAAAATGTTTGTGAATGAATTTGCCACTGCTAAAATGGTTTGTATGGTGGAAAATATTTTTGAAGATGGCGAATGGGCTATCATGGAATGGAAAGACTCTCTTGGACTTCGTGGATGCGGATTTTTTCATGTAAAAGATAACAAAATCGTCTTTCAAAGAGGGTATTGGGATAAACTTTCATTCTTGAAGCAACACAATCTTCCAATTGAATAAGTACTATCAGAATACGGACTGGGAAATTGAAATACCCAGTCCGAGTTATATAATGAATTTTACTTGTTAAACTATTTAAAGTCAGTTGGATAACAAACCATACCTTTCACATTCTCAGTAGCTCCAGGTATTAATTCAGCCACCATGCAATATTCATGAGAGACTTCGAAAGGAAATTCAATTCCTAAATCGATAGCCTTGCGATAGCCAAATCGAGGATAATACTCTTTATGCCCCAATACGACTGCTGTGCCGTAACCCAAAAGTGCTGCCCTCTGATGGGCTTACTGAATCAACATCCCCCCCCCAATTCCCTTACGCTGGAATTCCGGCAAGACTGCCAATGGAGCTACACTCAGGGATGTGACAGACTGGGTGTCACTGTCTATCTTTACTTCTGTAAGTAAGATATACCAGACAATTTGTTTTTCTGTCATTTTCTTGTTCTTATCTAATTGTTAGGCTCATTGTTGTTATACATTGTTTAATTATAGATAAATCGTGAATATCCTTCTCTCTTAAATCGTAGCCCGAATGGAATACTTGTTGCCCTTTTGCAGAAATGCAAGGGATGCTTCTGCCTTCAAAGACTGCTGTTCCAAAATAGTCCGGTTGAAATTCATACCAGCCTCCATCCAAGTCGGCTTGTTTGGAAGTGCCGTCCGCATTCAAGACAAAAGGATGGATATCAATATAGCCTAATTCTTTGCTATACAGTTCCACACGGGTGGGCAACCAATTTGTTTCAATTTGATATCCTCTCTCCTGCAAAAGATCAAGGAGTTGGTCTGTATAATTGGCATCAAAATCAATGTCAATATCTCTATGCAAGCGGGTTTGCTGTCCGTACAAGACATCCACTCCCCAGCCTCCATCCAACCAAAACTGCATGTCCAGGCTTTCCAACAAGTCCAAAACTTGAAATAACTCTGTAATCGTAGTGTGTTCTTTCTTTGTCATATAATAATTCTTTAATAAATAATACTATGCGTAATTATCCAACTGCTTGATTGAAGAAATAAAATTTGCACCCACTCCAATCAGAAAGATAACCCATCCGCTGATCATAAAGACGGATGTGATACCCCATGCTTCCACCCAATATCCTGAAGCTACGATACCCAGCATTGATGGAAAGGTACTCAAACTAAAGATGAGAGAAAAAGTCCGTCCAAGCATGTCCGAAGCCAAGTTCTGCTGAATAATAGCGATGAAAAGCGCATGGTAAATGGAATAGGCTATGCCTCCTGTAAATGTTAGGCAAACAAAACCTATAAATGCGCTTGATGGTAAATAACTGGCGCTAATCAGATACAATCCCAATATCACATAAGCCGTATGCATCACTAATGTTTGCTTGCTTTTCAAAGCCTTACAGGCAAGTACTAAACCGCCCAACAATGCCCCTGAGCCCCAACCCATTTCCACAACTCCCATTTGCAAAATGTTTCCGTTGAAATGCAGAAGCGTCATAAAAGGAAATAACGTAAAAACAGGCATAAGGACAAAAGTCACCAGCGTAAAGCATACGAATAAAGGCAAAATGCCCATTGTACGCCGCAAGGTATGCCAACATTCCGTCAGTTCTTTTTTGAAATCTGGAAGAACTTTCGTTTTTTGAAGAGAAGGAATCTGGACACAAAGTAAGGTCAGACAAGCAGCAACAGCTCCGATCACATCTATGAGCAGAATATACTGTATGGGAAGCCAAACAACGAGGCTTGCCCCTACAACGGGAGCTATCACCTCACTGAAGGATTGAATGGAATGGTACAAACCTGATACCCTGACAAGATGGTGCTTGGGAACCAGTAGAGGGATGCTTGCCTGTAAAGCAGGTGCATGAAACGTACTGCCTATTGAACGACAAGCAGTCAATAGATAAAAAAAAGAAAGGTCTTTATAACCCTTGGTTATCACAATAAAAAGACATAGGGTACAGAACGCGATGAACAAGTCCGAATAAAACATCGTTTTCTTTCGATTCCATCTGTCAACATAGACCCCGGCAAACAAGCCTAATACAAATTGTGGTAAAAATCCAGCTAAAATAGCCAGAGATAAAGCTGTCGGGGATTTAAATTCGTTGCTAATCCAAAAAATAATGGAGAAGCCAACAATCGTACTTGTTAAAATAGATATGAGTTGGCCTATTCCTATCACGGCCAAAGTTGATTTCCAATGATTCATTGTGCTAATATTTCATGCGTTTATAGATAAGTACTTTCGTACATTAAGCAAAACGAAATTCTATCCACACAAAAAACTTGTATTATAATCCACTCCTGACGTTGGAATACAATAACAAATACTTTCAGGACGATGTAAAGTCCTGAAAAATCAAACTGAATGGATAGATAAATATTAGTCTTTTCTCATCGGATTCTTTTAATATCGCTACTCTTTTATTATGTAGTGGTTGTATTATCTTAAATAAAACAAAAACACCGACTTTACATTCTTGGGTGTAAAACTGGGTGTTTATTTTGCAATCTGCTGATTTTCAGCGTTTGTTGCGGAGAGGGAGGGATTCGAACCCCCGGTACAGTTACCCGTACACCGCATTTCGAGTGCGGCCCGATCGACCACTCCGGCACCTCTCCTTTTCGGTCGCGGGAGGAGGGCTTGCCCCGTTCTCCCGATCCAAAACCGTTGTTTTGGGACTGCAAATATAGGCATATTTTTTATTTTCGCACATTTTCGTGCGGAAAAAATCACATTTGGTTGAAAAAACGCCTCCGGAAGCCGAGGTTTTACCGCTTTTCCGGAATTATTCGTACCTTTGACTTCGTCGAAGATACTCCCGCTCGGCAAAGTGCAGGCAGGCTTGTTTTTGCTCCCGCTGATTCGTATCTTTGCGGAGGATAAACCTCCGCTTAGATAGGCGGCGCCTCGGCATAGTCAAATAAATTTGCCTCTGCTCTCGGCTTGCACTATCTTTGCAAACGAACGGATCCGCATTCGCGCATGCAGTATTTCCCGTGCGCGGCCGTTTATAAGGATGAACGATACTAAAACCGGTACGGTTTTCGTTTGGTACTCGGAGAACTAACGCAAACATTACGTGCGCTATGAAAAAGTTGAAAATTTTATTCGGAACCGTCATCCTGTCCGCAGGCCTCGCAAGCTGCTCGTCGGCTTACTACGCCTCGGCGGGGTATGCTTCCGACGATCTCTACGCCGTGCATGACCGCGCGGAGATCTCCCGCAGGAAGCAGGCCGAGGCCGAGGCGCAGCGCGCTGCCGCCGAAGCCCGCAGGGCCGAATGGGAGGCGCGGATCGCCGAGGCGAAGGCCGCTGCCGCGGAGAATAGCTATTACGAATACCGCTCTGCGGACGCAAATCCTTACGAGAGCGTGTTGGCCGACGACTATGAAAGCGCTTACGCGCGCCGCCTGCGCGGATTCGAGTCGCCGACCTACAAGATGCCGTCGAGCTACATCAATGCCCGCTACGGTTCGGCCTTCAACTACGTGTCGGCCTACGACCCGGCGTTTTACAACATCGTGGTCATGGGCGACCAGGTGTGGGTGGAACCCAAGTACATCACCTCGATGTTCGGATCGTGGGGCACGGTGATCTACTCCGATCCGTGGTATTACGGGTGGAACAGGCCCTGGGGCCCGAGCTTCTCGTTCGGCAGCTGGGGCTGGAGCTTCGGGTGGAACTCGTGGCACAATCCCTGGTACGGACCCGGTTGGGGACCGTGGTACAGTTCGTGGTACGACCCCTGGTACGGACCGGGCTGGGGCTGGGGGCCCGGATGGCACGGGCATCATCATGGTCCCGGATGGGGGCCGGGCTGGCACGGACGGCCTTATCAGTCGAACATCGTGCGCCGGCCCAATCCCTACACGTCGCCTTCGGGAACCCGCTACGGCGTGGGATCGTATTCCGGTTCGAAATCGACCGGGTCGATGCGCGGCGGCAGCAGCGGCGGCCGGAACACCTTCGGCGTGCGCGACAACAGCGGCGGGCGGAACTCGTCCGGAGGACGCTATAATTCGGGCAGCTCGTCGCGCGGAGGCAGCCGGTACAACGATAACGGCTACCGCAACTCCGGCGGCAACACCTACGACCGGGGCAACAGTTATAACAGCGGCAGTTCGTCGTCCTACAACCGCGGCAGTTCGCCTTCGTCGGGCGGCAGTTACGGCGGAGGTTCGCGCGGCGGGTCGGGTACGACCTCTTCGGGAGGCAGCTACCGGAACTCCGGCGGACGTTAACGGTTGACTTTCTTAATGTGCAAACGACTATGAAACGACTGATAATCACGCTTGCGGCCGCCGCGACGGCGGCCGGGGCTTCGGCTCAGCAATGGGGCGGACTTCTGATGGACAAGGACCTGCTGATGCCGACCGATATGATCGAACTCTCGCAGACGCAGTTCAACTTCGGCACGGCGCGCGCCATGGCCATGGCGGGGGCTTTCACCTCGCTGGGCGCCGACCTCTCGTCGATGTCGATCAACCCGGCGGGTCTGGGCATGTACCGCCACGGCGACATTTCGATCACGCCGATGATGTCCTTCGCGCGCAGCAAGGGCAACGCCCCGGAGTACGGGCGCAATTCGCGCGACCGCTTTTCGATGGCCAACATCGGTGTCGTGATCAACGCTTACGAGGGTTCGCGCTCGCTCATCAGCCTCAATGTCGGCTTCGGCTACAACCGCATCGCCGATTTCAACTACGACTATGGGTTCGTGCGGCAGAACCAGGCCGCGACCATCGGCGACGCCTATGCCCGTCAGCTGAAGTGGGACGGCGTTTCGAAAAACGATTTTTATACGAACGGCGGTTCGGGCGACTGGGTTTGGCCGAACGATCCCCAGTATTGGAATGCGATGCTGGCTTACCGCGGGTTTCTGATCGACCAGACCGATCCCGACGATCCCGGGACGTGGAAACCGACATGGGTCGGGAACAATGCGGGCGTCGACCACTACACGATGCTGCGGAGCAAAGGCTCGATCGGCGAGTATGTGCTGTCGGTGGGCGCCAATATCAACAATAAAATCTACATCGGTGCGTCGCTGGGCATCCAGAGCGTCTACCAGCGCAAATACATCGACTATGTCGAAGAGTATTTCTACGATGCGCCGAGCCAGAACACGCCCGATTTCGGAAATTCCGGGCTGGACTATCAGCTGCTGCGCTGGAAACTCAACCAGAGCGTGATCGTGGACGGCACGGGCGTCAACTTCAAGGCGGGCATCGTCTATCGTCCGACGGCGAACCTGCGTCTCGGCGCGGCGATCCATACCCCGACCTACTATTCGCTCGACCGGAAATTCCAGAGCGCGGCGGCCGGACTGGCCTATGCCAACAACGATACCGATCCGAACGTGACGCCCGACAAGGATGGATACATTTCCACGGCGAACGATCCCAACATGACCTCGCCGCTGCTGGTCGACGACGGACCCAACGGCTGGTCGTTCGTCTCGCCGACGCGGCTGATGTTCGGTGCATCGTACACGTTCGGCGAGCGGGGCGTGATTTCGGTCGATTACGAGCGCGACTGGTACAACGGCATCCGCATCAAGGACAATCCCTCGGGGCTGGATTCGCAGTCGTGGTACAACGATTCGTTCCGCCAGAATTTCAAGGGATCGAACATCGTGCGCGTGGGCGCCGAGTTCAAACCCCTGCCGGTGCTGTCGCTGCGTGCGGGCTTCGGCTTCAGCGATTCGATGGTCCGGGACGATGAGTTTCCGCCGGCATCGCCCGTCATCAAGCAGACGACCTATTACGGCGCCGGCGTGGGATTCGTCCTGGCCCGGGGCGTGCTGCTCGACCTGGCCTATCAGTACATGTCGTCGAAGACCACGGACTACTACCTGTTCTACGCCGAGGACAAGGCAGGGTACACCGAGAGTGCCGTCTATTCGACCGACATCAACCGTCACAACGTGGCGCTGACGCTCGGATTCCGCTTCTGACGGGGCGGTACATATAATATAAAGGCCTGTCGCCATGGCAAACTTTTTTTGTTTGATAATTGATTGATAACCAGTAGTTAGTTTCGCTTAAAAAAGCTAATCTCTACTTATAAGCATACATAGAGGGTTTCAATAACCAACTGATACTGAAGACAAAAGTATATAAAAAAGTCGGATTGTAAAACACTGGAAAAGAACCTTCTTTTATCAATCAAGGAAATCAAAAAGTGTATAGAGCAAAGTGGCGCATGTATGGTATAGATAATTCCGTACATGCGCCACTTTCTTAATCATCTGATTTGCATTGATTTACATTAATTGTTATTATATACTATCATTTGGTACTGATAAGCATTGATTTTGCTTGTGGGGTGTATTATTGTCCACCTAAAAAAATCAAGAATATCTCCTTGAAACGGGTTTGACGAGCAGGTCGATGTGCTCGTGTTCAAGGATATGTTCCATAGCCTTGTATATGGGCATCTTTTCGATACCAGCAATCTTCAGGGCTTCCATCTTGATGGTATTCTCGATGAGCAACAGGTAGTCTTCCTCCTTCAGCTCAACATATTTCTGTGACTGTGATTTTAATTTTGCCATATTGATGTTGTTATTTGTTTCCGAAGTCGGCAGGAATCTCACCCCACAGGCGGTTGTCCCAGTGCAGCACTTCGATGTCCTTGATTCTTGCCTCCATCACTTTGAGGAATATCTCCGCTTTCTGCAATGCCGGGCATCTGCGTGAAGAGGCTGTCTGTTTGTTACGATACCACGTGATGGCTGTAATGCTGTCCGAGTAGATTGTTCGCGGACTTTCCGGATGTTCCATGACATATCTGACCGCCTCGACAATGCCGAGAAACTCCCCGATATTGTTCGTCCAGTTACCGATAGCTTTGGAAAAGAGTTCTTTTCCTGAAGAGAGGTCGACAGCCCGGAAGCGTGTCAACCTCTCTTTTGCAGAATGGGCACCGTCGGTCGCAATACCCACGACCGGTTTTTCTTTCATTGAATTCCTCCCTGATGTCTGTCTCCCGTATAGATGAACCCGTCGGATTCCATACGTCGTACCAGAGCACGCGCCTGATTCAGATAGTCGGTGATGACACCTTCCTTGTACTTGATATCCTTGCGTCCCTTGAGGATTTCCAGCACACCGTCTATTGTGCGGCTCATTACGCTCTTGCCGTCTTTCGGGTCGAAGAAAATCTTTTTGTTGCCGAACGTCACAGTTACTTGATACAATGTCTTCGGGACGATCACTGTTTCCACATGCGCCTGAAATAACACGGGGGTAGCGGCAACGACTACATACCCGTTGGCTTTGTGCATGGGTTTCAACTCTACCGAGTATAGTATGTTTGGCTCGAGAGTTCCTTTCAGGTCTTCCGAAAGGACACAAATCTGCTTGCCGAATCTTGAGTCTTCACGGACTCCCATCAATTTACGTGTCTTGGAATGGCGCGAAACGAACCCTATCAGTTCGCCCGTCTCTTCCGATCTCGCAAACTTCAGTTGCGATTTTTCCGATGTCATATTACTGTTCTTTCATATTCAATCTATTGCTTTCAATTGACAATCTGTTTTCAATGGGTCACTTTTCCATACAAATATATGCCAATTTTTCACGCCAACAAAACGTTTTAGTTATTAATTTTCAGATGGTTATGTGTAATATATATAGAGAAAAGGCTGCATTCAGTACAGCCTTTCCTCCTCTGTAAAATGACTGAAACGCTCGTCAGTATCAGAAGTTTGCAGTAGATAACGGCATTTCCAATAACGGTAAATCCGCCTTCCGTTGGGTATACAGTGATTTATATCGTCAGCATTCAGATATTGGTTCCCTTGTTCCGTACCGTGGTGCATCCATGTAGCGCACCCGGGCAGGTCCGGGTTGTTCCGGACATAGAAGTCCATTTTCTCTTTACCGGCGACAAAGATATTGTGTATCCGTACGTCCTTATCGATAGGAAACCGGTAGGCGTACAACGCGAAGTCACAGATGTCGGTTTCCAGCAGGTTGCCGCCAAAGTGTTCGGGAGCTTTCCGTTTCAGGTTCTCGAACCCCTCCAAAATACCCGGCCTGTCGCATATCTCGGCAAACCTTTCATCCGTTACCGGCGCAGCCGTCGCATAAACCACCCGAAAACCATTATCCGTACTGTCCAGTACCATGACATGCGCGACTATCCCCGGTGATTTGTTGATACTTTCGTCAATGCTGTCCGAGTCCGTGGTCAGACAGCATTTCAGCGTTCCGATGATTAATACCGCTACCACCAACAGTGTCCAAGGACCTATTGCTGCCGCTATCAATATCAATTCATCGGCCCGTTTCCGTATTTGTTTCATTGATTTTGAGAATGTGGCGGCCGGATACCCCCCGGACCTCGGACACGCATACCTTGCATCCTGCATCCAGCAACCGGTTTCTACATTCTTCCAAGGCGGCGTCGGAAATCCTGATGGCAGGTATACCTGCCGCCGTCATCTTGAACCGGGGCACTTCCGTGATCCGGGTAATCGTTTCGGCATCATCAAAATACGCCTCGAATGAATCTCCGACATGGAAAAGGATGATGGTTTCCACGCCATGCCTTTCCTTCATGCCGCCGTAACAGCGGCGAATAATCTCTTCCTTTTTCATATCAAATAGATATATTAGGTTTGATGTCAGCCAAACATGAAAGTGCCTGTAATCCGTTCAACTGCCGGGCTTTCGTCCGAAATACATATACAGACTTTCTTCATCTGACAAATATACAATAAATTACGGAACGACCCATGTCTATTGCATGAAACTATCCTTTCATCTTCACCTCCCTTCTTTCAAATTGTTCGCGGATGATTTCAACGAGTTGTCCGATGCTGTCGATTTTGTGACTCTTACCGCAGGCTTTGCCATGGAACAATGGCGTGAAGTACAGGTTAAAATCCTCATCGATGGAAAAACCTCCCACGAGGACGATACCCGCCTTGATACGGTAATACTCGCCGTACATGGCGTAATCATCCGTAGTTTTGGTGAACCCGTACTCCGGCAACAAGTCCGGCAAAGTGTCCAGGATCGGCCGGATAACATCCTTGAGAAAATTCGGGGTCTCAACTTCCTTTTTCCGTTTCCGACCTTTTCTGCCGGTTCCGTTATCGTCTTGCAGGTAATGGGCATCGAAACGATCCCGATACCTTTCTGTCAGTTCCTTAATATCCATATCCTTTATACATTTAATTGTTTTCCTCAAGCCACTCTTCCAGTGTCATGGAGTCCTCGAAACCGTATTCGTCAATCTGTACATAGCCGTCCTTTTCCGTGATAAACTCTTTCCTGGTCAGGATGGTTCCGCCATGATTTACCATCACCGTCGGTTCGATGGTCGCCAGACGGTCCCCGTCATCCGACTCCCGGATATCGTATGCGTACAGTCCCTCCGGAACGGCATTCCGGTCAATCCGCATATCCGTAAACAATGCAGGCGTGTCATTGATGGTCATAGACTCAAAGGTCTCGTTGCCAATGTTTTCTTTTGTAATCATATTTATTGATTCAAATAGTTTATTATTCCTGCTTGGGAAGTTCAATGGCTCTTACCCAATTGTTCCGGTCATCAAAACATTCATCATTGATGTTGGCCGTAAATTCCAGCGGTGTCATCTTCTCAACCCGCGTTGCGGGGTTATTTTCGTAATCAACGATGATTTTTCCGGCCGGAACGTCACGTTCAAATTCGTCCAGCGGGAAAGAGAATATCCATATTTCCCGGTCTTTATCTTCCCCAAGAAACGCCTTGAGGTTGTCTGTATAAGCCTGGCATTTGTCCCACGAGGTTTCCACGAATGAAATGATTTCCTCTTCCGGTTTGCCGGTACGGTCTTTCAGGAATGCAACGGCATTCCCTTTCCAGATATCCTGCTCGACACAGAGTTCCAGATAACGTTCCCAGACTGTCACCAGCCAGTCCATGTTAATCTCATGCAGGTGGCGGCAGGTGAAACGCTCCCGGCTTTCCGCGTTGTAAAGCGTGCAGCTTCCGTCCGTGCGTATCTCCTCCAACCGGTACATGGTGTATACCGGTATCCCGTGGCCATACCCGTCTTCCCCTTCCTCCTCGACATATACCGTATGGGGCAACATATTTTCCGGCATTTTCGGTATCGCACACAGGTTGGCTATAACTTCCTGTTCCAACGCTTTTTGTTTCTCCTGTATTCTCATTGTCTATCCATCTTTTAGTATGATTTTACCTTCTTGAAATAATCTCTGTTTGTAACGACGGTGGTTGCGTATATTTTCGGTATGTTTCTTCCGGTCATATTTATACAAGCCTTTTGCCTTGTTCTCTCTCAGCAGTTCCTTGTTCCGCTCTTCGCTTTCTGGGTTCACAATGAAGGTTATCAGCCTGCGGCTGACACCGTATTCCCGGGCAAGCTGGCGCTGGCTGACAGCTTCTGTCATGTAACGGTGGAAAATTTCAGCCTTCTGAAAAGGAGTGAGCTTCTGCCTGCGGTCATATTGTGTCCCGCTGATGATTATTCCCGAGCTTTTGTATGGCATGGTGAAGTCTGTTTTTCGTTTGTGGTCCATGAATGGTAGATGCGTTGTTTGCCATCTAAGGAGAGTAGAAACCAGCGGCTATAAATCCGTTCCAGCGTTTCGGTGTCGTGCCCGTATATCGGTCCCAGTTCGTTTGCAAACATCGCCGCTACCTTCAGCCTCCTGGTATCGGACAGCTTCTCCCACCAGCGGCAAATGGTCTTGTACTGCTTCACGTCCGTTACAAGGTCCGGAACCGGAGCGGAGGAGATATATTCCGCCTCTTTGCCGCACGGTGCCTGCCAGAACCCCTGTTCGCAAAGAGCGCGTTGCTCGTCACAAACCCGTTCTGCAAAGGATTTGAGTGCCATTTGGAATATCTTTCTTTCCAGTTCCTTACGTTCCATGGACAGTTCATGCACACCCACGTTCAGCCCGTGCTTATTGCGTTCATCCGGGGAAAGCTTGTTGCTCAAGGCTTTCCTGACCAGTTCCAGCCGTTCTTTCAGAGGGCCGTATTCGTTGTTATCTAAATACCGGTTAAACAGTTCCTGTTCGTTTCCGGGCAGTATGAATATATTTTCCATCATGCATCATTTAAGTTATCGGATGTGAATAGGATATATCGCAGTGGATAGCGGGTGTCGGGGTGCGGAAATAGCCACGAGATCCCGTGCCGTCAAGGGGCGCAGAAAAACGGCATCGAACTCCTGAGTATCGTCTTCACGGATATCTCGGACTTCAATGATCCATGTGCCTTCATAGCGGCACCAGGCAATCACCTCCAAAATCATTTCCTTTCTGTAGTCAGCCGGTCCGTCCCCGAAACTTTCACGTATCCGCTTAATTGCATCGTCTGTCAGCCGGACAAATTCCCCTTTGCGGAACGGAGCTTCCGGCGTAACGGCAGGAGTCAGCATCTGCCAGTCTTCATGTCCGTCCAGGTCTTCCACAGCCATTGCGTAGGCTTTGTATTCAGCTTCGGTCTCGAAATGTCGGGTTATCACATATCCCCCGGATTCGGCCGTGCTCTCCACCGACGAGATATCCCCGGTTTTCCTGTATATGCTTACAGTATCCTTACCGAGTAGAACTTTTACTGTTATCATTATTGCAGATGGTGTGGTTTTATTATAAATGGAACTCCACGTCTTCCTCCTCGAACTCCGTGTCGTGGTCCTCGTTGTACCCCTCGACGGTCGAACCAGGGACATAGGTCTCTCCGCCAATCCCATAACGTCCGGCATCGAGCAGTTTCCGAAGGGTTTCGGTGTCCCCGTTTAGAATCCTTTCGATGTCCTCCCGGCTGCCCCGGACGCTAATTCCGAGACGTAGCCAGAGATTTTCCTCTCTCGAGGTGTCCGCCTCTTCCGACCGGTGGCGTATGATATGATAATCACTCCATCCGTCGGCATCGTTTACCCCGGCGATGTAGGCATTGTACTCCGCCTCAGTCTCGAACTCTTTCTCGTCCACGACGCCCCCGTTATCCGCCAGCCATTCTTCAGAAGGCAGTTCATTGTTCTCTTCATATTCCCGTACGGCGTCCTCGCCGAAAATCGTTGTTATCTTTATCATGTGTCTTTGGGTTTTGAATATTTGTTATTTAATGGTTATCAAACTCGTTTGCCCGAACCGGTTTGATTCGGTTCGCAGACAGCCACCCGGTTTCCGGCGCGTATCAGTTTGGGGAGATACACGTCCAGGTCACGAAAAGAAAACCGCAGTTCCTTGACGCCTTTCCCTTGCCCGTCGACGCGTTCGGCGGTGGCAATGCCCAAAATGCCGGAAGCGGCGATGGCATCATCCTCATACAATTCACAAGATTCCCCGTTTCGGAAAATGTACAGGGCATCCGGGTGCGCCGCTTTCATCTCGCGGTATTTTCCCATCATGTCGGAAACTCCCGGGACATTTCCGTTCCCCGTTACATTCCGGGTCTTCAGTAGGTTCCTCGTGGCGTCGATGTCGATGAAATTCGTCCAGCCGGCTTTATGAAGTTCGACAGCAGCTTCCCGCAGGGATACCTTCCCGTTCTCGACCTCCTCTTTCAGGGATTCGAGAATGTTCTTGATTTTATAATCATTCATCATATTTTTTATTCTTTGGTTACATTGTTACTTGTTCCGACGGTATTCCGGTCAAGGGGAAAGCACCCGTGGCCTCCGGTAACCCGTCGATACACTGCCCGTCGTCAGGATTTCCCCGACAGGTAATGCCCGATGGACTTGTAACGGTTAGGAATGTTCGCGTTCTCGTTGAAACCGTTCAGGCAGTGGAGCAAGGCATCTTCGAGCGTGACATAACGACGGTCGAAAGTTTGGATATTATCCAGACAATAAGCATTTACAGCGTATTTGAAAGGCGCGTACATCCTTTCGTTCTCCCGCTTTAAAATGACAAACCAGTCGAAATGGAGTTTCAAGCGGAAACCGTCGCTCTCGCCGACTTTCATCAGCCGCTCTTCGTCGAGAAGCCGCCGCACGAGTGTGGCGTCGAGCTGACGGGTATACTCCCTGTACGCCTTGATACGGGCCGTGTAAGCCGCGGCATATTGTTCGATGTCCGTTTCTTTCAGCCGATGTTCCGCCGGGTAAAAGTCCAGCACCTCTTTCGTCGTGACGGGAATTTTCAGGTCGTCCACCCCGATCTCGTAGGTCTTGTTTTCCAACACGTCGTGGAACTCGAACCCTTGAATTCCCATGAGGGTAAATTCTCGCGTCGGGTCAGGGAGCGCAAGTGATTTGAGCTCTTCGAGGTCGCGGCACACGGCCACGACCGGATACTTCTCGACCACGTCTGACGGGCCTCCGATGCGGATATACGCCTTTTCACACCCGTCGTAATCACCATGCCGGACAATGTCGCAGCAGATGTAGTTAGGGGCGGCACGATGCCGCGCCGTATATTCCGTCCAAAGCTTGTCCAGCCCGGCTTTTACTTCGTCAGGGTCGGTCAGGGCAACGTTGCCGCACTGGCTGCACCGGCCGTCCGACAAGGCGTTGCGGGTAAATTCGAGGAACTGTCTGGTGTTCGGGTCGATGACGGCGGTACATTTCACTCCAGTGCCGCCGCAGATACTGCATACGATTGACATAAGTTTTTTGATTTGTGTATTTATTCGTACAATCTTTCTTTTTGACGCTTTTTCAAGGTCATCCGGAGATATTGCATCAGTTTCCCGCAGGGACACAGGGCATGTTCCCGTTGGCGGGCATAACTCAGGTCCCCGTTGGAGAGAACCATGCCTTCAGCATTGAGACAGAGGTCGCCGTAAACGTAGTTCTCCTCCGTAAGATAAATCCCATGAACAGGGTTCGGAAACCCCTCCGTGCTGCGGCCTTCCCGGAAAAGGAAGATACGCTCGGCCTGTCCCCGGACTCCGAAAAAGGGATACGGGGAAAGTGCCGCGAGCGTGGCGGCATGCTCTGCCGGATCATGGAAGCGGTCGTCGCTCATTTCGAGCATGTGGCCGGAGTCCTGTTCCTTTTCCTCCTGGTACTCGTACAGTGCGGCGCAGGCTTCTATGAATTCCTCCGAACGGGATGTGGCAGAGCCGTTGGTTACGATATAAAAGTCATTGACAGTAATACCGTAGGCGCGTACCCGTTCGAGGATATGGCGGATGGCCCGGACGTTAAGCGACGGCTCGCCGCCCGTGATGTTGAAATGGCGAATATGCCTGACATGCCGCAGCAGGTTGCTTATATGTTTCAAAGGGATATCCACGGATTCGGCATCTCCCCGCATGCAATGGGTACAGCGCATGTTGCAACGTCGGGTAATCTCGATGCAGAGATTCTTGATATATAGTTCTCTCATATTCGATGTAGTTCGGCTTAAGTTTCATCCGGGATTTCCTTTCCCGTGTAAGGATTATACAGCGGTGTGTTGCCAACTGCCTCGGCGTCAATAGCGAAACTGCCACGGCCTACGTCGTAGAAGAGTTCCAGCTTTAGTGGCGTTGAAGCGATGACTTTCTCAGCCTCGGCTTGTGACAGGCCTGAATACATCAGGCATTTGACACGACACCGGAACATTTCCGGATTGGTTTCCGGCGTGGTAACTACATCAACGACCTCGCACACTTCATCCGTGATGGCGAAGCGGTCGGGATTGGGTGTGCCGTTCCTTCTAGAGCCGTCCGATGCGGCATGTCCGGTGATTGAATGGTTCCGCACCTTTTCGGCGGGATAGGTCTTATCGCCTTTGGCGAAATACGACTTGCCGGAGGCGACACAGGCATGATAGATTACGTCGTGGACCTTTCGTCCGTTGTCAAGTATAATTGTATAGACCGTTCCCTCCTGCAAGACAGGAACGGCATTCGGTTTATGAGACATAAGATTTGTTTTTAGCTGTTTATGAATTTCGGTCTTGCACGCCGCATGATGTGTAGGTCATCGTAACCGATGGCTCTCAGTTCGGAAAGCGGGTTGCGGTACTCCTTTTCATGGGCTGGCCGTGTCATGGCGATCACGCCCGCATAGTCGGCTGCGCCATGCTGGCCGACATGCATGTAGGAGGTTATTTCACCCCGCCGTCCGCTCCACGGTATGTCCGGGAACAGGGCGATGACCTGTCCGTCGGGATAGCGTCTAAAGACCACCTTCGTCATTTTTCCCGCAGATTTCCGTGTCGATTTCATAGTCCCCGTAATTTTTGAATTCATAGTCCACTTCGCTGATAATTTCGTCAACCTCTTCGTCCGTTATCTCATCGGCCTTCGGGTTGTCGATATCGAGCCGTACGGTCAGGTAGATGGTTCTTGTTGCCATAATATCATACATTTTTTAGTGTCACAAAGCCGGCCTATGACAGGCCGACGGTATATTTCTCTATCAGCCGCTTCCGGTACGCCTTGTCCTTTCCGGCGGCAAGGCTTGCCAGTTTGCGGATATTCCGGTTGGCTTTTTCCGCGACCTGCTCCACGGTCGGTCCGGGAGTCATGAAATCACGGCATCCGGCACTGCAATACAGCTGCTTTTCCTTGACCGTCCTGCCACAGGCCGGACACCGGCGCTTGCCGTCACGCTCCAGCACTTCCAGAATATTGGCATGAATGCCTTTCCACCATTCAATACGGTCTATGTCATAATCGTAGACGGTTATCGTGTTCCCGAAACTGCGGGCTTCGACCTCAACGGCAATGCCCTCATCTTCAAGGCAAACCTTCAATACCGGGTCTTCGTGAGGCTCACAGTGCCTGTCATACCAGATGATATAGGTGGGATCGTCCAGTTCGTCAGGCTCTCCCAGACAGAGTTCCGTAAGACCGTTGTTCACGAGAATGTTGCGGATGGCGTCTTGTAAATCTTTGATACAGTCCATTGATATTTCGTTTTATGGTTGTTCCTCATTCGTCAGTTCATCTCCGAAGCGTGGCCGACGAACTGGAAGATATCGGCGTATTGTTCGCTGTAGATATAGAATCCGTCCCGTTTTTCCCCGGTCTCCGCATCTATTCCGTCAGCAAGGAGATATTCCCCGTCATCCGTCAGGTAGACATCGGTAAGCTTGATACGGGGCGTGTCGTGCTTCCCGTACAAGGTTGTCGTGACGGGGAAGTTGTTGTCATCGAGTTCCTCCTCTTCTGTAAGGCCGAGTGATACGCGGCCATATTGTGCCAGGAACTCCAGCATGAATTTCAGCATGGCTTGCTCGGCCTCGTGCAGCCGTCCGTCGATAAAGGCGTACTGGGTGGCGAACAGATGCAGCTTGTCGGCGCTCATTTTGTCCGGGGCTTTGCCCGGCTCCGCATTGTCTTTCTGTATTTTATCCATATCTGTCATATTGTTGGTTTCATGTTTCCAGCGGGGTGAAGGAGACGGTCAGTATCACTTTCTCGTCACCCAGGTTGAACACTTTCAGGCAGTCGTTACTGATAGTCCTTTTCAGGATGTCTCCCCGGTATCGGGAATTGCGTACCTTGAAGGTAAAATCATCAATGAACGAGCTGATGCAATGAAGCACGTGGTCGAATTCTTCCTTACCATACCGTTCCATTTCAGGGAAAATGCCTTTCAGATGCGCCCGCAGGCTCAATATGTAGTTCGGGGTCTTGCCCGTGATTTTTCCCGAGTATGTGATTTTGTATTTCCTGTCCATGATATGCCGTTCCATTTAATCGTTACTGTCATACCAGCCCTCGATCTCATCGAAATAGCCGTTCGAGTCCCATTCTTCCAGCAAGGTGGTCGGGTACGTCCATTCAAGGCTGTAAAACAGATCCTGGCACACCTCTTCATTACCCTTGCACAGGGCGAGCAGTGAGTTATGCGTGAAACAGCCGTCACTGCTCTCCGGCACACGCCAGTCCTCACGGTCTTCTGCCGCGTATTCGGGTATATAGCACACTTCATCGGGGCGGTTGAGAAAGGCATCCTCGTTCTTGTAGATGTTTCCTTCCCCTCCGTATTCCAGTTCATAGAACACACCTTCCGGCGTTTCTATCCTGTTGCCAATCTCTATCATAGCGTTGCCGTTTCGTGGGTATATATAATCACCATCCGGGAGGAGAGCACCTTGTCGCGTACCGTGGGGTTGGCGATTGCCCAATCGGAATGGAAATGCATGTCCGGAATGGATGCGGTGTCCACAATATCGCCCCCGTTTTCCAGATGGAGATAATCCGGCTGATACAGGTCGCAAAGGAATTTGCCGTCCGTATCGCTGATGGCGTATATCTTGCCGTCGAGTGCGGCCGTCATCTCCTCCTCGCTGCGGTAGACCAACAGGTATTTACAGCCGGTCTTCATCTCTTCCGCAATCCGCTTATGCAGTTCTTCAGGAGATAATTCACGCAGTCTTGACACGACCGCCCCGATACTTTCCACGGCATCGTAGCTGTCCAAGGCATCATGGCAGGTCGTTTCAAACTCCTCTTTCGGACGACCCGCAAAATTGATGGTACGGACTTCCTGCCCGTGCCCGCCGAGCAGGTAAAAGGGCGTACCGTTCCATTGTTCCTTTCTGACAGAGAGCGGCCGGGAGCATTCCCGTGTCTGCCGGTTCACAACGGCATACAGTTCCAGACTTTCCCCGCATTCCATACGCAGGATATGCCGGGCGAACTCCGTAAATGTCATGATTTTGATTCCTTCCCCGTTCGCCGTGAAGAAATCCTGTCTTGTCTGTTTCATAAATCCGTTTTTTTAAGAGTAGGTAATCGTTTTGTATAAGGGGTGGAATACTCACCTCGTTTTGAAAAAAAAGACCGCCGCAGCCGTAGCCGCGACGGCCCGTCATCATTATGGCATGTGATGAACAGGTTCTATTTTCGTTATTCGGCCTCGTAGTACGGTACGCCGTGCCTTACCACTGCTTTTTCCATTTCTTCCCACCAGATTTCACTATGGCGGTCATTGTCAAAATCTATGGGCTTTCTTTTACCGAGCCGCAGCCGGTCCCGTGTCTCCATTTCCGTTTCGTACACAATCTGTTCCATTTCTTCGTCCGTAACATGGTAGGTATCGAACGGCTCCGGCAGAGATTCCAACTCCCTGCGTGACAGCTCGGATTGCCCGCAGGTGAAAACCTTGTCATAGAAAGCGTCATCTTTCGGCGGCAGTTCGGGTTCCTGTTCCGGCAGCACATCCAGATAATCCGACTCGTACAGGTAGTTTTCGCCGCGCCCCTTCGTCTGCCGGTTGTTCTTGAACTCTTCCAGATCACTTTCCGTCAGGCGGAATTCCTTCTTCTTACGCCGCAGGTACTCCATCATGTTTTCGAGGGAGGAGAACGGGGCTATGAGCTCCATGGAAGAACGGTTGTGCCAGGCATCGCTCCGGTACAGCAGGTAGACCTGCGGGCGGTTCCGGGCCGCCTCCTTACGGTATTCGCCGAACTCATACAGGGCGTTGTCGAAACTTCCGAATGCCAGCCGGACTTTGTCTTCGACGGATATGGACTCCCGGCATTCCTCAAAACGGCGTTGCACGTATCCGATGAAACCCACGTCTTCCAGAGTCTCCATGACCGTGATGTCATCAGTCGAGAGCGCGATGTCAGCTCCTGCGAAATTGTCGGCTGACAGCACGTGTTTCTCTTCATTGTATTCGTCTTCCGCCCTGCAGACGGCCAGACCGGGCGTTTCCGCCTCGATCTCCACGACCTTACGGAGCGTCTCTTCGATAGCTATCCGGTATTTTTTCATTGTATGATGTTTATTTGTTTCAGTTCACGTTTGTAGTTTCTCAATGACGGCTTGTGCCCTTTCTCCCTTACGATCTGGCGCATCTGTGCAAAGGTGTATGCCTTCTCCATGTCCAGGCCGTAGTCCGTGGCGAATGCCGTCATTCCGATATAGCAGAAGCCGAACTTCCGGTGCAGCATGTCGGCCGTATAAGGAGTCATGTCTTCCGCCAGGGTTACGGGGACAGCCATTCCCCGGATCTTGAACTTCAAGCCCTCGATAAGGGTCCCGCAGTTGTCGCTGTGGTAGGTCAGGTCCCTGCGGCGGGCGCAGTAACCGATGGTCTCGCCCATGAAGGTGTTGCGGAAGATTTCCGTACGGTTCAGGTCCTTCAACTTCTCGACACCGTAATAGCAGACCGCCTGTACGGCTTTCAACGCTTTGTCCACACGGGGTTTGACAAAGCGGGGGTCGTTTTCCGCCACGATCTTTTCCAGCCACGTGCGGTGGAAGGTTCCGACAGGCACGTCGAACACCTTCTCCGGTGTGCAGTATTTTGAATCCGACCGCGTCATCATCAGATGTGCCGAGGACGGCTCGTATTGTTCTTTCAGGTAAAAGGCCAGACAGGTATTGCCGACTTTGCAGTAAGTATAGTCGTCACGGCTGTTTTTCAGCGACAGCATCGTGGTTTCCCCGCCGTAGAACTTCTCGGGCAGTCCGGTCTGTCGGCAGAACTCCGTGAGGAAATGTCCGGGGATGGCACGTGCATAACTGCGCTCCCGGTAGCACTCCTTCGCCATTTGTGGGGTGATGAACCGTTTGGCAAAGTCACAGATATGGTGATGGCCGTAATCATACGCCGCCTGCGTGTTCGCGTAGGTCTGGAACTTTTTGGGCATCTGGCGGAACCAGCGGAAACACGTCCCGTGCTCCATGCAGTAGTCGACAAATTCCCGCGTCCATACATTTTCAGGAAATTCGGGACAGTTGCCGTTTCTTCGGATGAATGCCTTGCACACTTCCACCGTGAGCAGGGATTGTTCAGTTTCCTCGTCGATATAGCAGTTCGTCTCCCGTTTGCTGTTATCGATGGCAATGACCAGTCTTTCCGGTGTCTTGAACCGCTTCGGCAACTCCCCGAACATGTAAGGGTGTTTCTCCATCAGCCGGTCCGCCAGCATGTCGTCCAGATATACCGACAACGGCTTGAAAAACTGGGGGTCTGTGATGAAGTTTTTTCCTTCGGTCGAACAGACAGCCGCATGGAGAATCTCATAGGAATAGAACCGGGCGGGAACAAGCGAGAGGTCATGTTCCGCCATCTTGCGGTAGTATGCCGCAGTCTTGAAACGGGACGGCACGACGGCATCGGTAACCGTGCTCAATATTTTCATCCCGTCGAGCATCCCGTAATAGAACTCTTGAGTCTTTACCTCAACGGGGACATATCCGAGGATAAGCCCCGTTTTCATGACGGCGTCTGTCCTGCTGTCCGTGTAATACGGGTCGTAAATATAGCTGCGCAAGGCCAGGTATGCCAGTTGTGCGTCCCAAAGGCGTTCAGGTATGAAGGCGAGAATGTCGAAATCCCCGCGTCCGTTTCGGATGACCGCTTCTGCCATTTCTCGGGTAACCATTGCTTCGGGAACGGCCGTGATATTCTTCGTTTTTTTGCGCATGGCGTAGTCACAGACTGCTCCCGAACGGTACGCCTCCGGAATATTGCGCAGCTCGAAGCTGTGCCAGCTCTCCGTGCTGCCCGCGATGATTCGTTCTATACGTCCGGGTGTGAGGAAACGTCCCGGAATATGGCTCAGCACCTCTATTTCCTTGCTTTCGACGGCTGCTTCCACGATCTCTTCCGTGAACAGGTGTTCCGGCAGCCATTCTATGGCCGATACGATGTTATTGTGCCGCATACAGTTTCTTTTTAAGGTTGGACGAACGGACGATTCTCACAAGGCGGCACCCCCGGTAGACATAGAGTATCCTGGATTCCCGTTCGGCGAGTTCCTCAAGTCCCTGCCAGTGCTGCGGTGTATTTATCTTTTCGAGTCGGACATGGTTGTTCACATATACCGTGATCGGTTTCATGCTGTCATGGGAGGGCGTATCTTCGACGAAGAGCGGCAGTTCACAGTATTCTCCCTTGTCCATGACATGCCATCTGCCGTTATCGAACAGGAGGCACGTGTCCTCCATGCGGCCGAAAATGTCTGCGTTGTCCGCGATGCGTGATGCGGATTGCCGCGGTGTTTCCCGTCCGTCACGGATCTTTGAAAAACAGTGGACGGTATCGCCGGTTCCTGTCCATTTTCCATAGGGTGACGGTCCCAGTTTTTGTATGTCGCCCAGCGACAGCAGGGCATCTACCCGTCTGTCATTGGGATAGAACACCCGGAGTTTCCTCACAAGGTCTTTTGAAAGCGTCTCATGGAGCGCCTTGATGTGCCGGACACTGCCGTCCGGCAACAGTTTTCCGATTTGTATGCTCATAATAGTGCTATCTCTTGTTGTTGAAGTATAGCCGGGTCGTCCTTCTTTCGATTGACAGTCCGGCTTGAAAATTATGATTTACAGAAGTCTTCGGACTGGTATCCGGCCATGTCCGGTACGGAACCGCGTGTCATTCCGTCCTGTCGTCTTCCCGTCTTTTCATTTTCAGTTCCCTGCCGGTTGCCGTGCGGCAGAGCGGCAGTTTCCCGGAAGCGGTTTGCTTGCATCCCTCGACGAGCCGTCCTTCGGACACCATTTTCCCGTACATTTCCCTGATATAACGGTATGCCGGGGAGGTGTTCGAATAAACGGACTTCCCACGGAGTGTCTTGACACGCAGCTTTTCGACGAGTATTTCCAGCACCTGCTCCCGGCTCTTGTACAGGTTCCGGCGCTTGGTGCGGAAGGCGTCGAGAAAGACACCCCCGATAGTCATGTCATGAGTCTTGTGGTAATACGCGAGTTCTTCCTCCTCCGTCAGGTCGAGAATCTCGCCGTAAGTGTCAGTACGTAGGTACCGGAAGGTCGTTCCTTGTGCCAGAATCTTCTCGATAAGCTCCATGTGCTCTTTAAGAACAGGGCCCGATAACGATTGGGGATGACAGTACAGGCATGTCTTTCCGAGATACACCTCGGGACAACCGTCTTTGTATTTGTTTTCCTTGATGCTGAACCCTGTTTCCGTGAAAAGGCGCTTTACCTCGTCGAAGAAGCGTCCGGCTTTCTCTTCCGGCATGCGACCGCCGTCATAGCCGGACTCGACGCGGAAGTATGTGTCGATATATATCGGTGTGTCCATTTACAGTTCTGATTTTGATATGTTATATAAAGCATAGCCCGGAACCTCCCGCTCGGGTTCCGGGCATCGTTGAAAATATTCTCATAGACGTATGGAATCGAACACTTTGTCGATGTCCTCCTGCGCCAGCCCGATGTAGCGCCGGGTGGTTTCCAGGTTGGAATGGCGGAATATCTGGTTGAGCAGGATCAGGCCCTCGGCCGAGCGTCCCATCAGCTCGTAGACATAGCGCCCGAAAGTCTTGCGGAAGGTATGTGTGGAGAATGCCCTGATCGGCAGCCTGTACCTTACCTTGAATACCTTGAGCAGCCTGTTGATGTATTCCAGCGAGTAAGGTTTCCCGGTACGCGGGCTGAGAAAGATGTACTGTTCGGGGGCGGGTTGTCCGAGCATCTCGTACAGGAAACGGTTCTTCTCCTGCACGTCCCTGTTGAACTTGATCAGGCGGTTTTTCTTTGTTTTCTGCTCGATGCGGGTCATGGTGCTTTTTCCTAAGATGTCTTTCCAGCGCAGGGTCCTCACGTCGGAGGCCCTGCATGCCGTGCAGAACGACAGCCAGCAGTAGGTCTCCCACAGGTACTCGCCGTCCTTCTCAAGCCCGCGGACCAGCCTGTTATATTCCGCTATGGGCAGGTAGTCGGCTGTCGTCAGTTGTCCCTTGATTCTTGTCACGTGGCAGCCTTTTAAGATTCCGGCAACCCTTCCGAGAGCATCAGCTCGGCCAGCGCCCCGTTCTGGGGAATCATGGCCGGAATGTCCGTACGTCCGGGCTTGTAGATTTCGGTTGCCACGTTATAGATATCCCACGCCGTGAGCGTCTTCTTCTCTTCGGTGAGTTTGAGCAGGTCCTCGGTGAAGATGGAAATCTGGGACTGGTTCAGGGGATAGGTCTCCACCTTGGACGAAAGACGCTTGTCGGAACTGTCATGCGATACGCGCAATGCTGTCAGCAATCCGATGTAGGCGTACATCTCCACCGGGGTAATTACTTTCGCTTTCAGGCGGCGGATGCGTTCCCTGTCCTCGTTCATCTGTACCTCGAAGTTCGAGAGCCACTCGTCTACACGACCGAAAAGCTCTTCGGTGGTGACTTTGTCTTTCCCGTAGTTCGACACACTGCGTTCGGGGGAGAGGATGCACTGGTTGTGGCACACCCTGACGCACGGGCCGATGGCCGCCTGGATGCCGTCCTGATGGAAGGCGATGACAAGCGTCGTGGTCAGCTCGTCCGTTTCCCATTCCTTAATGCGGATGGTCGTATAAACGCGGCGCAGGATATGCGCCTCGACGGCCATCGCCCCGTACTTTTGTTCCACCTGGGGCAGGACGACCACGCCGGGCTGTGCCTTGTTCTTGTTCTGGGCGGCGAAGATTTCCTCCACCTCGTAATTCAGGTTGTGTTTCTGGCAGATGTCCGCCATGCGCTCTATCACCTCGTAATGGTAGATTCCCTTGAGCGGGTTGCCATAGATGTCATTTTCCTTGTGTGTGCGCCGGAGCGTGTCGAGCGTCATCACCTCGACGTTGTTGTTCTGGAAATCGAACTGCACGGGGGCGGCCGTTGTTGCTAATGCTGTTGCCATAATGATTGATATTAAAAAAGTTATACAATAAGAAAGGCGGTGAACCGTTGTCCATCGCCTTTCCGGAATTCATTTTGCGGTTTCAGGCAGGTAACGCCTGCATATCAGGTCCGTGATACTCGGGTAATACACGTTGCCATAAGTTCCGTATGGTCCGAAACGGGCAAGGAAGCGGAAGTAAAAATCTACCGGACGCCGGTAGCTCGTCTGTATTTTGGTTTTCAGCAGGCGGTAGGCGTACTCGTCAGAATTTTCCACCTTGACCTTGCGTCCGTTGAAATAATAGTTTCCCTCCTTATCTGAAGAAAACGATACCTCTTCCTTTGCCGGACGCTCGCCGGCAACGACCCTGAAGAAGTCCTCCAGGGAGCGGCAATCCTGGTATTCTACCGGAATCGTGTCGCCCTCTCGCAGTTTCACGTCCAGTTTGTCAAGCAGTGTCTTGATGGCGGGCGTGTAGATATTTTCGGATTGGAAGCATCTTGTATCCCGCCAGTATTTCTCGAAAAGAGAGCCGGTTTCAAGGAGTAGGAACAGGGTTTCACGCGCTGTCTGCGGTTTATCGGCCAGATATGGAATATACTCGGTCACCAGTATGGAAAGTGAAAGATACTCCTCCGGTTGCAGTTCGCTCTTCTGGTGCAGGTTACAGTGCCTCTCGAGCAGGGAGTCGATGTCGGCTTCCCGCAAGCTTTCGTCCGTCCATACCAGGCAACCTTCTTTCTTGCAGGCGGGACATTTATCCGCTCCATACGGCAGGAGCATCACCTTGCCGCAATCGGAACAGGTGACCAGGTCGCCTCGTTCCGTATAAACATCTACCGTTTCCATTCTCAATCCTCCGCGTAAGGCCATTCAAGGCAGCAGTCATTGCATACGGCCACGCCCTCGTCACTCAGAATGTCAATATCTGTGCCCCCACATTCGGGGCATACCGGTACCTTTTTCTTGTCCATTCGTCGCTCTGCCGCTTCTTCCGTCAGAAGCAGCGGCACCCAGTATGCCGATGTGCCGAAATCCCGTATCCCGTTTTCATCCTGTATGGGTTCACAACCTTTCGTTCCCATGTATTTCTGGGAGTCCGGCCAACACACGGCACGGTAACACTTGTCCCGTTCGGGAGATTTGCCGGTATGGCGTATATAGTCTTCCTCGGGCACGTAAAGCGCCCCGTTCTCCCCGCTTCCCCATGCCGGATAACCGGTTCCTTCTTCCTCGAAAGGAGCACTTTCCTCGGGAAATTCCACGAGTGCATATAACTTGTCATCCCATGCCAGGGAACACTCGCCGCAGTGGAACCGACTTTCGTGAATATCATAACGGATATTTTCCGAATTGCATTTCGGACAGATAATGTCTTTTGTTTTTACTTTCGGGAAACTCAGGATTTCTCCGGCAATGATTTCCATGCTGGGCCAGAACAACTGTTCGCAGTAATCGTCGGCCATCTTTTCCGCCAGATTCTGCATGTCGTCATCGCTGATCTTTTCCACATCGAAACCTTGTCCTTCCAGGTCATCGCGGTGGACGGACGTGATAGGGAAATACCCGGCGTTCAGCTCCCGGATAAATTGTCTTTCCTCTTCTGTCGGTTCGGGTAAGTTGTTGAAATATTCCCTGAGCCGTTGATAAAGTTCTCTTACCATAATTATATTCCTGTTTTTAATCTAATATCCACCAGTCGAGGACCAGTAGTTCCGGTCCATGATTTTTTCAAGTTCGAGGTCGGAACGTTCTTTCCAGAGGTCGAAGTCATCAAGCAGCTCCGTTCCGTCCTCCAGAGAAAGCACAGTATCCTCATTGTCAAACAGATAGTCTTGTATGTCATATCCGGACGGATAACGGTTTTCCCGGATGATTTCTTCTGCAATTTCCTTGTCCATTCGGTTGCCATTTTTTCAGTTCGCCGGTATTGTAACCGGATTCATTTGTTTTGTCTTTTCCTTGTAAAACCTGTCGATGGCAAGGAAGTAGTCCTCCGCATCCCAATCAGTGCCCGCATGCTCAGTCTCGAATTCTTCCGCCCACTGGACGATCTCGGCATTGACGGCACGGGAGTCCCTGTCCTCCCACAGGTTGTCCGCCCCGGCATTGTAGGCAAGGTCCACGACAGCCTCCTGCAACTTGTTGTAGCCGTTACACTCTCTACCGTTGGAACGCAGCCATAAGTCCACGTCGACGGCATCCTCTTCCGTCGTCCCATTGTGCAGGCACAGGCACTGCCCGTTGCCGTTATGGCATACGAGGACCGGCCGTTTGGTGTCGGGGCATATCCGTACCAGCAGCTCATTGGCGGCAAGTGTTTCCGTATCATGCCCATTGAGCATTGCAGGAAGCGCCTGGCTGACCAGACTCAGGATTTCCTGTTCCTCCTTTGTCCCGGACGGCTTGGAAGCCAACAGGTTCTGTATGCGTTTAAGAAGATTGTAAATCATAATCAGCAGTCATTATGTTCTTTCCAGATTTTACGTTTCTCGTCATAGCCCTTGTTTTCCCACCATTCATTGCAGGTTTCGGCAAACCCCTGATGGTTGTCTCCGGCCGGACACTTGTCCTGACGGCAACCCGTGATCTGTTCCATTTGATTTGCGTCCAACGAGTTCCACCATTCCTCCATGCGTTCTTTGAACTCTTTTAAAGTACAGAATGGCTGATGGTCCTCGCATTCGTCGCACCAGTTATCATAGCGGTCTATACCCGTGGTACCGATGAATGTACGGGCATTCGGATCCACCCATGCCTGGGTCTGTATATTGTCTGAACCGCACCCCTCGCATACGACAATCTCGTCGTCATTGACATCAGCGGAGATGAACCCGTGTTCTTCCAGCCAGTGGGCAATCTCAAGCAATCCCTCGGTCTGTACCTGTCCGATGGGCTCATCGAAATCCTCGCCGGCTTCGCCGTTGAGCGTGCAGAGCAGTTTGCCGTTCCCGTCGATGAAAAGTTCATAAACGGTCGCACTTTCATAACCGCCGTATCCGTAAAAAGCGGAATTGTGGACCACCACTATCGGGGAGGTTTCATACTCCGCTGATTCCGCCTCCCGGTAATGTACGCCGCAGTTGCGGTAGAACGTGCCGATGATGTTGTTCTCCTTCTTCACGGCGTCGCGGATTTTCTCCATAAGTGATCTTCTGATGGAGATGATACTGAGGTGCGCATAATCCTTACGGAGACGTCTGTACACTTCCTGCTCGAAGTTGCCTCGAACAGAGTCGAAAGGGGATACGCCGGCGTTCTCCCGGATATATTTGTCCTCGTTAAAGTTGTAGCGCCGGCAGACAATATTCTTGACGCGGCGGAATTCCTCTCCGGCAAATTTGAGGATACTGTTCTCGCCTAGCGAAGTCGGAAAATAGCAGCGGGGCATGTGCACTGTCATTTCACGGTAAAGTGTGTCATCGTCTTCCGGAAAGGTTCTGTCTGTTTCCGGCTTTGTAGGTTTTTCCTGTTCCATGTTGCTTGTTTTTTATCTGTAGTTGAACAATTTCCGGTTTGCCGCCCGTTGCATGGCGGTCACCATATTCTTATGTCATAATCTTTAAAATAGTATTCCAACTCTTTTAATCCTTCCAAAGAGTGCAGCTCGTTCTTTCCGGTCACTTCGATGTCGACGGATACTGCATTTTCATCTTTGATGTTTACTTTGGCATTGTCAAATACGCATCTTACATATTCTGCAATGCATGAGGCAGGCAGGTCGTTTTTTACAATATTAAGTACCATATTATTTATTGTTCATTAAATGTTTGCTACGTCCATAAACCGGGCACCGCTTGCGGTATCTGCATTCGCCCCGGGCCGCGTCGGTATGCGCCCGGTGCCATTCATCCCAGCTCTTCACTCCATTGTCTGTAAGGAATATGATCAGTTGCATGCAGCAGAAACCGCGTTCCTCACGTTTCCGGTCATGAAGGTTGGCCAGCCCGTTATCTTTAGGTTTCATACAGGTTTGATGTTACGGCAGGTTTGCTCGAAACGCCTTCATGGCATATCATTAAAACCATGAGACATGCACATAGGCATCGCTTTGGTCACTGCCGTTGATTAGACAATC
The DNA here is from genome assembly GCF_042852885.1 of Alistipes sp. i18-0019-D1. NCBI lineage: Bacteria > Pseudomonadati > Bacteroidota > Bacteroidia > Bacteroidales > Rikenellaceae > Alistipes > Alistipes sp. i18-0019-D1. Next base: position 1,430,021 of record NZ_AP031424.1, on the reverse strand, counting down.
GAGTACTTCGATAAACTTTTCCCGGTCCATCCCGACCTTTGCCAGGCAGGAATAAAATTCTTCGGCATTCTGCCGGAAGGTTTCATCCTGTTCTGAGATATGTTTTCTTAGCTGCTGCAGACCCGAACGGGCTATTTCGAAGTCATCGGTATAGGCGTCTTCTGCGGAGTTATCAACTTCGAACATTGTCAGGATATCATAAAAGATATCCTGACCGTCCCCGCCATACATACCCGGATATTTGTATTCGATTTGCCAAACTCTGGCTACATGTAGTTTTCTGGCCATTATCTTTTCATTTTTCGGATTTGTTGTCTTATGCAGTGCAGCATCAATTCGATACCACGGATGCTTTCCTCATTCTCTTTCAGTTTGTAATAGTAGGCGTTCGCTTCGTCGTAGTCTTCCCGTGCCTTGCGCAATCTGCATTCCTTGGCGTCACGGACCTGTTCATGGGACAGGTCGTAACCGATGAACTCGTCCATGAAACAGGAAACCGTACGCCCGTAATAGTGGTCCGTGCGGGTTTCCACCGCAGTACGGATGATGTCGTCGCACCGCCTTCCGAGTGTCCGGAGTACGTCGCTGATATGCCGGTCATGGTACTCGTAACCGAAGAAACGGGTATACCACTCGTGTTCCTGCCGGTTTGTCTTCCCCGCGTAATACTCGTACCATTGGGCGTCGCACTTGGTGTGCCTCTGGGTAACCTTGAATATGGCATACTCTTCACCGATCCATGTAAAACGTGAGAGTATCTCACTCGCTTCTTCCTCATAGTAGCTATCCCGCCAATTCAATTCTTCGGTCTGGCTGAGCGGGAGGAATGACTGTTTGGTGATCCACTGCCCGAAACCTTTGTGCGTGACATGCGGAAGCACTTTCACGACCTTGCTCCATGCCTCGTTGCAGGCTTCATCCAGTGAAGGGAAACTTTCAGGAAAGCGTTCCCTGTCCGTTCCGTCTCGCAACACCTCGTTCCAATCTTTGTCGCAGACAATGAGGGTGAGGTCCTCCCTCACATGGCAGTCGCGTTCGCAATAGCCGTAGGGAGCATCGCAGAGCGTGTACCACTCCTTCGGTCCATAACCGTCGTCACGTCCCAGATAGCGTCTGGGCTTCCCCTTCTCTGTCTGCACCTCCCATACTTCCGTGCAGTTTCCACGGTCGATATGGTGCAGGCGTACCCTGATTTCCTTGTTATCTCGTTTTTCTTCCATGTCGTTCATTTTTAGTATGGCCTGTCTTTTTCTTTTCGAGAATCCGGTAGATTTCTTCAAGGTCATGCTCATTGTCTATCGGTTGCCCGTATTCCGTATCCACGATGACCACCCTGGCATTGGCCAGGTGACATCCTGCTATCGTCTTGTCATAGTCGCTCCATTCAGGATTGATTTCTGTTACCGTGTCAAATTCAAGTCCGTATGATGTCTTCATTGTATTTCCAGTTATTATGCGTATTTTTCTATTTTATGCTGCCGCTTTGTTCTGCCCGTCGATAATATGCCTGCATTCGGCTTCCAGTTCTTTCATACATTCCGTACCATAGAATCCCCAACAACTGTCCAGTTCATTGTCATCGTCACTTTCCGGCATGATGCGATACCCGAAAACTTCCCCGGTATAGTAGTTGTCAAGGGTACTGATTTCGTCTTGCAGGTATCCCTCGATCCGCTTCCTGCGTTTCGCGGTGATGTTCTTCCACCCGTATTCCCGGCGCACCTTGTCCAACGGTACCGCGATGATTCCGAAAAATCCGGAATCCCACGGGCAGCTGAACGGCGAGGTGGATATTGTAATGCCGCCATGGTCGTAGAGGTAGACCGGCAGGGCGATATATTCCTTCAGGAACGATTCCCGGAAATTTCCGATATGCCCTTCAAAAACCTTGTCGATATCGAAGTGGTCATCAAACTCCTTCTCCGGGCGGTAGCGACGATGTGCCGTATAAAGCGTACCGAGATTGTCATACGCTTCACGCGGGCTTCGGGCGTCATCATCATAATAGATGTTGATGCGATACCCGTTATATTTGATTTGATTATATAGATTCATTTGCCTGGGTATTATGTTTTGTTACAAAGTCTTACAAATTGTTCCGTAATCTCGTCCCGCTCGAACTCGTCGCAGTTCAGGTCGAAGAATATACCCGAAGCCGCGAGCATGTCACGGGCTTCTCCGTAGGTAAGGTCGTTCCTGTGCCTGTATCTGTCCACCATATCCCGATGTTCGGCTTCCGCCCGGTCGTGCAGCCTCATTTTATACTGCCTGTACCATGCGGGGAACTGTTCCTTGGAAACCATATGTTCCAGCTGCAAGTCCCGGTATCTTCCCGGTGCCAGCAGGATGTGGCTGTCAATGTAGGACTTCGCCTCGGCTATGATTCCCTCCCTGGTGAAGGGACGGTGGGAGCGTGCCGTGAAATGCACCCATCCACCATGCAACGGGTGTTCGATTTCAATCTGCACACCCTGCCTCCTGACATGTACCACGATATAGGCGGTCTGGCCGGGGAACATATCGTCCTTGAGGCTCACTTCCCGGCAGGCCGGCGGGTCAACATGGATGTAGTGGTCCTGCCTTGCGCCCTCGAGGAACCTTTCAAGCTGCCGCATCGACTGGCAGTAGATGAATGTCCCCACGCGGCACTGGCCTCGGCGGATGTCGCCGTAATAGTACTTTCTTGCCCTTGCTCCGGTAATGCGGGACTCGTCCGATGCCTCGAAATAGCTCCGGTAGGTATCGTCCGTACGGCAGAAATCATATATTTCCTGAAAAGTCCTTGTTTTCATTTGTTACTCCTTTTTATGTATTGTCTTCTTCCGGCGGGGGAAATTCCCCCGTCCTGTAAAATATCTCTCCGAGACGGTCAGCCTGTTCCGCCAGACCTCTCTTCCGGACAGCCGACACGGCATCGCATGCGGCCTTTTCGTACATGCCCAGCAGTACCGCCTCGGGCAGGCGTTTCGTCCGCCACACCTCCTGTGCGGTGGCGAGCATCTCCACCTCGCAGCCCAGATGGGCGGCTGTGAGGATAATGACGGCATTGCCGATAAAGTTCGGTATGCGTTCTTCCTGTTGTTCTCCTTTCATTGTTCCGTGCCTTTAATCCGTTTCGAACTCGTCTTCATAGACCTCGATCTCCTTCCCGCTCTCGCAGATGCGTACCAGCCAGGTGTATTGGAGCCGTTCCAACAGCTCTATACGGCGATAGCCCTTGTAGGGCACTTTCAGCGTTGCAATGTCTCCCGGTTTCATGTCAGGCGGGTATTTCAAACTGGACATGGAAATGGAATTCGCTTATCAGGCTGCAGATCTGCGGTACTGATTTAGGATCCTCCCCGTAAGGGTAGAAGATGGTCCGGCAACGTGTCAGGCATCGGATACCCTGTTTTCGTAACCGGTACAGCAGGTAGGCCCTGCGTCGTAGTTGTTTCTTGCTCATCGTATAAAGGATTATGTCGTTTTGATTAGAATAGCGGTGTGGTCGTCAAACAGGGGCATCTCTTTACGTTTTCGATGTAATGCCTCCATTGAAAGATGCTCATCTTGTGTTAACAGGGATGAGCATCATTTCAATGGAGGGAGTACTAATTTATTCTGACCCGCCACACCGTGCCGCCTACCGGGCGGATGGAGATGACGGCCTATTTCTTACGCCATGCCGCCATCTTCTTTTTGATGTTGATATTGTTGTCCGCCAGCATTTTTTTCAGGACTGCCAGCAACCGCCAGCCTTCTCCGTTTTTATACTCTTCCGCCTTGGCTGACAGGAACGCCAGTGACTGGTACTTGTCCAGACGCCGACCCCGGTCATTGACAGCCGTGCAACCGTGGAAACGAATCAGGTTCTGCATGGTAAAGAACGCCCCGGCTCCCTTATAGGCATCCATCCATGCCTTGCTTTGAGGAGTGCCCCATGGCAGCCGGATACGACGGTCATTGAACTGTCTGACCGCGTTGTAAAGCTGTGTGGCGTCCAACGCGTGCCTGATGTGGGTTATCGCGATGGAAAGCGGGTAGTACAGTTTGGATTGCAGGTCCTCCACGAAAATATTACGGCCGTGTATACGCTTGTAGGGAACTCCCTTGCATTTTCTTGTTTCCAGGTTGCCCACGTGTTTTTTCAGCGCGTTGACATAGTCGCTCGCGATGGCCAAAACCACATCACGGTTGAACCAGCGGTTTCTCTCGGCAAAACCCGTGATGTCCTTGTGTTCCATCTTCATCTGGGCGTGCAGCTCGTTCAAGAGCATTTTCCACTGGTAATCATAGCCTTTCCGGTGAATCATCTCGGTCACCCCTGCCGGCTCTTTTTCACGGTAATGCGTGTATGACATCATATGGAACATTTGTGCCATGACCCACCGGCGGAAGAGTCGGTTGTTGGGAACGGTACCCTGTGCCATGATGCTGCCGAATATCGGGTCGTTGTCATCCAGGATGGTAAGTTTCCCGTCTTTGTTGGAGGCGATATACTCGCCGCCCTCGGCTCCCTGCATGGCGAACAGGCAGCTCACGTCCACACCGGCACCGCGGAGTGCCTCGATACGCTCCCGCGCCCCTTTGGGAAGTCCGGCGGGAGAATTATGGCCGGCCACCACCGGATAGACGGTGCCCAAATCCGAATTCTTGCCGATAACGGTGCCCGTGGCGGCAAATTCCTTGTCCGCGATGGCGAATTCCGTGCCGCATCCGGGGCACAGGACTTTTGTTTCTTGTTTCTTTCTGCTCATTGTGAATTTGTTAATAGTTGATTACTTCCGGGTTCCACCCATTTTCTGAGTATCACCAGGTCCTTGTCTTTTTCGCTTTGCCAGAACCATTTGCCCATCGTTTCGGGATTCCATGTGAACCCGCCTATAATCCGGCAGAGGATATAGAATTCCAGCTCGAATTGCGCGGTATCCCGGTGTTGCCCGTACAGCATGTCCCCGTCCTCGAGGTCACTTTCGGGCAATGCCATGAAATACCGGCGGGACTTGCTCTGGCTGCGCTCCGATGGTATCGAATGTTTATAGCGGCGGTACAGCTCCTCCACATCCGTGAAAAAATCCCCGCAGCCGTACTCCGGCAACCACGGAGCGCCATCATACCTGCCGTTCCGTATCATGTGTCTCCCGTTTACTTTTAAACTTCTGGACTGGAAATCAATCCGGAAATTTGCGCCGTTCTCTATGGCGGTGACGGTTTCTCGGTAAATATCTTCCATTTTCTCACCTGTTTACAATAAATGGCACTCAAACCCCTGGCGCGTATCTTTATAGTCCTGATAAATACAGTAGGACTTCGGTCCTGAACCAGGTAGTTGCCTGGCTCAGGACCAAGCTTGAATACTGTATCTTGAATTTGGGTCCCTCGTGCATATGCGGTCGCGCTACCTTCTGTTCAGGGGACTCATCCGGACGGCACATCCCTTTAAAAACCTGATACGGGCCGCGAGTACAGCTGGAACCTGTGTCATCTGTCGTGTTAGCAGGAGATGACACAGGCTCCAGCTGTGTGAATTGCGGCTCTGTTGAAATCCCGGCCTTGCCCCCTTTGCCCTGTGCTGTTCTTTTTGCGGTTCCCGGAATGCCGGCACGTTCCTTTACAGGTCCGATGTCTGCTGTGGCGGAAGCCGGAATGGCGCCGTCGTATAACGTTAGGGATACGACGGCGCGAGACGGGCTTATCGGGGACAGCAGGCTGAATCCATTCCCCCGAACCGCACGTTCCCGTGCTGGAAAAGACTGAAAGTTCTCATAATACCGGCACATGGCTTTATGCTTCCGATGTATCCCGCGTATGGGTCTTCTGCGGAGTCCGAAGGCGACGGTCAGCCGCCTTCAGACTCGGAAAGAAGACGTTGGTACGCGGGATGCCCAAACCTATTCCTTGAACTTTCCCGGTGTGCTCCGGTAACGGGTGCGGGACAGACGGCACATGACTTTAATTTCCCGATACATTACAGGCGCAGCCAGAATCGAGATGGGATTAACCGGGTGTTAGACCGGTTAATCTCGATATGGATTCTGGTTATAAGCCTGTAACGTTGAATAGCCTGCCCGTCCACCCGTTCTGCCGTGTGCCCGGCGTAACTTATAGCGATGCCACCAGCGTGTTGTACACCGCCCGGCTGGTCAGAAGGGCGTTACGCATGCAGCCGACAGTCAGGTAACCCGGTATGTCCCGGTCTGTTTTATCGCGGTTGGCCTTCACGTTGCGTCCCCGTCCCCGGACGATGCAGCCATCCGGTTTGGTTCGGACATATCCCAGACCGCCGATCTTGCACCTGCCCGTCTGAATGGCTCTAAAGCAGTCCATCACGAACTTGTTCAGCTCGTTGAGGTCACTCTTCACATTACAGACCGGCAATACCTGTATCGCCCAGCTGAACTCGCCCTTGTACAGGTAACGGTTCACGGCGTCCACGGCTTTTACCAGTGTCGTGTCCCGGCAGCGGATTGTCCGCCGCTCGATCTCGTGCTGGAAGGTCTTGATGCGTGATGACGAGAGCGAGACCATGCCGCCCTTGATACTGAATCCTAAGAACTTGAACCAGACATCGGCTGCCAGGTATTCCACTTTCTTGGGATTTAGCTTCATGGATTTATCTTCCAGGCGTTTTTGGAGTGTGTCCATCGCTTTTTCATAATCCTTGCCGATAAAAAGCATATCGTCGGAATACCGGACGTAGTAGCCGTTCATTTGTGACAGTTCCCTGTCTAGGTCGTAGAGCAGTACATCCGCCAGCCAGCTAGCCACAGCACAACCCTGTTTCAAGGATTGATACTTGCTTTGCAACCGGTTATCTTCATCGAAATAGAGGTCCGAGTGGTAATATTTCCTAAGTACGTCTATCAGGGCAGACTGGCCGTGTTTGGCCTCCACCTTGTCGAACGCCTCGTCGATGAACCGTATCGGAACACTGTCGAAGTATTTGGAAAGGTCGGACTTCCAGCCCAGACAGCCGCTATTGCCGGTTTCTGTCATCCGGTGGCTGACTTCCGTAACTACCTTGCCGCACCCTATACCGGTCTGGTAGGACTTGCACGAAGAGTGCAGCATCTCCGGCATCAACTCGAAGAGCAGGTCGTTGGCGATACCCAGTACTACGCGGTCCATCGGCTCGTTTACGTACACTGTGCGGAACTCACCGTTGTCCTTGGGTATCTGCGCCGTGTGGGGAGGGGAAATCTCGTACTTTCCCCGGCGCATGGCATAGGCCATCGCCATACGGGTATGCTCGTCGGTCAGCCGAATAAGTTGGTCTTTCCTAATGTCTTTCAGCACGCCTTTTTCAATGGCCTTCGTCCACCGGCCTATGTCGAAGAACATTTGCAATATCTTATCTTCATTCATAGCACTCAAAACTTTTTTGGGAAAGGATAAAATTCAGTATGTCCATGCCGGATTCTACGTCACATTCCTGCTCGTACTCCTCGCCCGTGTAGTAACTGTAACCCATGATGAAGATTTTCCCGTCTTTCCGGAGCGATGCGTTCGTGATGACCAGTTCCACGGGGTCACGGTCCACAACATGGAGATAGGTCGAGGATTGTTCACCGTTGTCATCAAGGCTGCCGCCACACTCGGAAAGCAGCTCCACGGACAGGGCGTAACATTTTTCATTCAGGGCTTTCTCCGCCACGTGATGGTTGTTCATCTCTTCCGTAAGTGTTCGGATGCGGTCACCGCGTCTCTGCTCGGGAACCGGTTCGAAAGCGGTTTCGAACATCCAGACAGGCATCCATTTATGGAAAACGGCGGGTCCCAAGCGGCATATGTAAACTTCATCGTTCTCTTTCTCCGTCTCCGGGATATCCATTCCCAAGGCTCGTGCTGCCGCTACGCTCATGCGCTCGAAACCGCCGAGGCAGGAAGGTGCCGACTTCAAACGGTAGGGACGGATGTTTCCTACAGGGACACCCATTGACATAAGTAGCATCCCCTTAAAAGTGTCGGTAACGGGAGTGGTTTGCTGTTTGTTCATTCTTTTATTCATTTTCTGGTCTTTGTACATACATTATGATTTCTCACGCATCCTCCGCAAGGGCCACAAGCCGCTCTTCCGGCAGCAGGAACTCCTCGTCCGTGAAGTAATAGCAGATTTTCCGGTCCACGGCCTCCGCCTCGTCCGATATGGGTGCGCCGTCTTTGCCGACCAGCACGTCTTGCAGACCCGTTACAGAGACCAAGGTTTTGTATTCCCCGCCCGTTCCACGGAACAGCGTCAGTTCCCTGACAAAATATTCCCTGTCATTCCATGTGATAATCTCAAACATTTCCTCCACTTCCGGGAACAGCCGGCACAGGACCGGAAACAGTTTGCAGGCATCGCTCCGGAGCATCAGGAAGACACATTCCATCAGGCATAGTCCGGCATCTTTGAGCATGGGCAGCAATACGTCCGTGCCTGCTCCGTTTGCCTCTGCCACTATCAGGGCTTTCCAGTATCCTTCCTGGAATGAGTCCGTCCAAGGGATGAGTTCGGCTGCCCTGACGGAATAGGAAACCGCGATTTCTTCCGGATTGTCCTCGTCCGTGGAAATCAGTCCTATTTTCGTGTCATCTTCGACAGGCTCCTTTACCGGCAGGCAGACTTTCATTTTCCGGAACGTGTCCGTGTCCTCGTCCGCCCAGTTGACAAAGCCGCCGAATCTTATAAAATCATATCTGCTCATTTGTCATTATTGTTTATTGTTATTTACCTTACAATTCTTCCGGTTCTCCATCGTTGATACTCCGGTAGAAACGGTCTCCGTCCGCCCACTTCTTGGCGGTGATAGCCAGCTCGAACGCTTCCTCTATGGAAAGGCCGTCGGCGGGAAGGGCATCAAGGAGTTCTCCCATGCATACGTCATTCTCGCGATACTCTTTCTGCACCTTTCCGAGTGTCATTCTGCCCTTGTCCGTCTTTTTACGCCACAAAAGCATCTGTTGTATCCAATTTTTCATGCGATTCTTTTATTAAAGGAAATCCTTGGCATAACTGCGGGCTTCATTGAAAGTGTTGAAGCCGATTCCACTCATGCAAGAGATTGCCCAGTATCTTAATTTCCTGCTTTCGGCACGGGCAAGATAGATTTGCCCGATACAAATCCCGTCTTTGAGAATGTCATGCCGCTTGTCTTTTGTAATCCGTACCATGTTCCGACATTCACTTGTCCATTTTCCAAAATCCGTAATCGGACCCGTCACCGAGATGAGCACCGAAATAGTACCCCTCCGGTGAGTAACTATCGAGCGTGTCGAACAGCGATTCCAGCAATCCCGCCGCGTCATCGCTGTTCCACCAGTCTGCTTCTTTGTCCTCCATGGCATGGGCGGGGATGGCATTCATCACCTGCACGTATTCCGGTGTGTCACGGATAACGTCCAAGAACGCCGGAATCAGGTCCTGCGTGCGCATCGTGCCGTGGGAGATACTCTCTCCCGGCACGGCATGGAGGCGGTTTTGTGTCCTCTCGTCTATGAACATGGCATTTAGATAAAGGGCAGACGGGTATCTTCCAGCATGGAGGCCAGCATTTGACACATCTCGTATGAAGCACGGTTGCGGTCGTCAATGCAGCGTGAATCACGCCCTGCCATAGCGGTAATGGAAGCCTTTACCGTTCTGAAGAATGTCTGTTCCAGTGTCTTGTGGAAATAAGGAAGAGCCTGGGCGAAACGTTCGGACTTGAATCCCAAATCGTTCATGGCGTATTCCAGCTGTTTGGCCGCCTTGTACTCGCGGCTGTTCTCCAGGCTTTCCGGAATATCACCGAACTGTGCGGTCCGGAGCTGGCGTTCCAGTTCGATGACGGCCACCGAAAGCAACAGCTTGATGGCTTCCGGGTTGCCGATACCGTGTTTCTGCCCGTCAGCGGTATGGAACTCGATCAGGTTTACACTGTTATTCTCTTGTAATTCTTTGTAGCATGCGAGGGTCTTGCTGAGCGCTTTTGCTTTCTCTTTATCCATAATTTTATCTGATTTGATTGTTATTGCACACAAGTACGTCCCCAACGATGAAGTCTTTCGACGCCGGGTGATGAGCACGGAATATCCTGCTCGCTTCAAGATTGAGGGACAGAGGGATAAGTTTGCCTTCCTCGTTGACGACCATTGTCGTGCTCCCGTCCAGTTCCACCAGTTCGATGTAGCCGCCGACAATCGCCTGCATCTCCTCCAGCGTGAAGTCTGAGCCATTGGCTGGCTGCACGGGTTGGCGTGTTCCGTCCGTTTTGATGATTTCTGTCATAGTTGCTTTGAAATTTTAAGATTCATGACTCGCCAGTATATCCAAAATCTGTTGCAAAGGGAATTTTTCAGTATAGAATCGCTCGTCGGTATGTTTGCCGTACGCCCGGTATCTGGCTTCCCCGTTTGCAAATACCGCCAAGATATGGCTGACCAGCACATTGTCCGGCGGAACCAACCTTTCCAGTTCCGTTTCGGTCAGTTCCACGAAGCACCAGTTATTGTCTTCCGGCAAGTCCTCGCTGCCCAGTATCCCGTCCTCGTCCGGCTGGTAAAAACCAACCGATATGTCATAAAAGTTCAAAGACTGGAAACTGATGTCATCCTTGAATGGCTTGACGGCTTCCAGCCTGCCGGACTGTGTCTGTCTCCACTCTTTTGACAGGTACACGATTGCAAAGTCGCAGCAATCCCATGCACTGTCAGTTCCTGCCTTGAGCAGGAGGTATGGGGTAGGTTCATTTGAGATTTTCATCGTATTTCCCTCCTTTTATGCCACGCGTGATACCGTTTCACGGTGCGTAGCTGGTTAATGATATGGCCAAAAAGCTCGCGTGAATAGATGCGGTAATGGAACACAGCCGAATACTCGCATACATTGCCGTGAAAGTCCACGTGGGAGCGGTCATCCGCAAAGTCGAACAAGTCGCCCTGGATTTCCAGCGTGTATTTGTTCTTCCGTAGCCAGTCAAAAAACTCGAAGATGTCCTTCTTTTGGGAGTAGAAAGTGCAGTATTCGTAGCGGTTTCCGCGCAGGTTCCTCAGCAATGCCGCCATCTCGTTCCGTTCCCGGCGGTCGCCAAATTCGGATCCCGTCCGAGTGGCGAGGTTCTTCAGGAAATATATTTTACCTCCATACTCGAAATAGTACGGTATGTAGGTGACCGTCTTTTTGTACCAATTGACATATTTGACAAAGGAAGCCTTCTTGACGATGGCGGGATGCAGGTTTACTTTCTCCATGTGTTCCCGAATCTGGCGGTAGATTTCCGCATTGGAAAGACGTATGGGACGTTCCGCCCGGAAATACCTGCCGTCCGACTCGAAACAGAGCGCGTACAGGTTTCGGTAATACGGTTCCCCGACAAAGAACCAGTCGCTCTGCATGCGGGCCGGAGGCAGGCATTCCAGCAGTTCGTAATAACGTTCCTCCGTAATTTCATGGAAGGGCTTGCAAAGTGCCCGGGTATAACGCTTCACAAGCAGTGTCATGCGTACCGGTGATACAGCGACCAGGTACGGGTTCTTCTCCCTTTCGCGCAGTGCTTCCAGCGTCTCGCCGCCGTAGTCGCTGTGCATGTCATCCGACATCGACGTGAGGCATGTCCCGTCGAAATAACGTGAATCGATGATGTATCTCATGGGCACTGGATTAAATGGTTATTTTCAACACCTGACCGGCGGCATATTCGGCATTGCGGGTGAGCTGGCGCTGCCATGCCTGGTTGCGTGGCGCCCACTTGAAAGCGTTACGCTTCAAGGTTGTACGCATATCGGTATCGGGTATTTTGTCGAAGAGGATTTGCAGGCGGTCTTCTTCGAAGTTGTAGACCACCTTGCCGCCATCGAACGGAATCTCACGATTTTCACGGCTTGCCCGTTCCTGCTGCTTTTCCCGCACCTTGCGGACGAGTTCGGGATACTTGAAGATTGAATGGCGTGCCGTGACGACAGGTTTCTTGACTTTGTCGTTCCACTCTCGCAGACGAGCGACGGCACGGTCGATGATTTCCACGTTGCCATGGTTGACATAGGTGGAGAGTCGCCCGGCGAGGTTGCTGACGAAGAGAGCCCGGCTATAGCCTCGTGCCGTACCCGTATCGATACCGTGAATGGTCGAGGCGGCATCGTCGATAAAGGCTTTGACCTTCTGCCACTCCTCCTCGAGACGCTGTTCTTCGGGCTTGGCCGCTTCGGTAGCCTTGCGAATCGCTTCGAGTGCACGTTCTCGCCATTCCCGGAACGCCGTGACGCTCTTGGCGTGGCTGTTGCAGGCCTTTTCGTTGCGGCCCGTGTTGAAGCGTGCAGGTCCCGTAATCATCGCGCTGGCACAACGGCTGTTGGCGGCGATCATGGCAGAGAAATAGCGTTTGTAGTTTTCCATGTAACGTTCCCGCTGCTGCTCGGGCATCGACTGCAAATCCTCGTGCAGTTCCTTTTCGTGCGAGGCGATGTCTGACTCACCCCGCTCGTCGGGTGAGAAGGAGGTGAGGTTGTAGGAGCTGCACGCCTGCTTGAAATATTCTTCCAGATAGCCCGGGTGCGCCACTTCCACAACTTCCCAGTCCTTGAAGTCCGCCGGGGCGAGGATTTCTTCCTTGCCCGGATTCCCTACAAGATGGGAATAGCTGCAATACCCGTGTCTCTTTCCCCTGAAAAGAAACGCTACCGGTTCGCTTTCCGGGGCATCCACACGCCGCACCATGGTCACACGATGGGCATTTTCCTTTGTCAATAATGTTGTTTCCATACCTTTCTTCTTGATTTCGTTATTTGATTGTTTCCGATTTTTATTGTTGCTTCATCCGGGCGGCATGGTCCATTACAGAGGCGAACCCCACCTCGATACCTATCTGGTATCCGCCCTTGATAGTCGATTCCAGCTCCGCCTCGCTTTCGATCAGGGATTCCGAATCATCGGCATAAAGCCTGTACAGGGAGAATACGTCTGCCTCCCATAGCTTCCGGGCATTTTCCGCCGATACAAGCAGCCACACGAAACCGTCCTCACGGGTTACCTTGACGGCGGCTTCGCTATGGCTCAGAGTCCGCCACTCCTTGATGTCCAGTGCCACCCTCCACACGATATACATCAGCGCATCGTGGCGGCTTTTAATATCAGGGGAATCGCACAGGCGGCTGGCCACATCTTTGAGTGTCCGGAAAGAGTCCGCCATGAACTGCTCCACGACATACGGCTTTTCGGCAATGGCGGAACAGGCATCGTCCGCCCTGCCTGATTCCGGAACGGTCTGAATATCCTCCTCTTCAAGGAAGATTTCACGGTGCAGGTAGTCCAAGTAGTAATATGATTTCATTCCGCTTATTCTTTGGGGGTGAAAGTGATTCTCGTGTGCCCGTCATAACCGAAGGACGGTTTCAGGCCGAAGGCTTCGGCATCACTGCTGATGCAGCAGATGTCCCAAATCTCCAACCCTCCGGCGCAGGTTATGACGGTATTGTTTTCAGATATTTGCGGCGACTTGTCTTTCAATGCAGCCCCGCCGCAGATGCCGCGTAGAATAACACCACGCTGGTGGGTAGTAAGTTCTTTCGTTTCCATAGACCTAATCTTTTGCTTTTACACCGAACATGTTCTCCATTGTACTGGCGAGGGCTTCCTTGAAACCGTCGCTTACGCCCCAGTATTCAAGTAACCCGTTGCCGATGACCTGCATCTGTTTGTCGGTGGGCATATCGCCATCATACCCGTATTCCTTGAGCAGGGCACGGCTGATGATGACACCTTTTATCTCGTTGATTCTATGTTCCTCTCCCATAGCCGTTAATACATCTTTACCCGCAGACCAGATATCTGCTTTCTCGTTATTTCTGTCATTTTCTTTATCCGTTTATAAAAGCATAGGGGCATTCCGCCCCCATAGTTGTTATTAATTCATATTATTTTGCATGATTTTTTCCGGAACACCTATCCGGCATAGATGTACTTGAGCTTGGGCACTCCGTTCTGGAGCACGGTGAAGGCGTTTTCTTCCACCTGCACGTCCTTTGCCTTTGGCCACCATAGCCACGAGAGTTTCCCGTCGGGTTTGAGGAATGCCACGGCATTACCCTGCACTTTCCCGACCTCACGCACGCCGAGGTCTTTTCCGCCCTCGAACAGCCGGACACACCGCCACTTCGAGCCAAGCGTCATTTTCCGTTTCACGTCTGCTAATGTTTTCATACTCATTGCGTTTTTATTATTGCATATAAATTCTGCATTTCCGGTTGCACCGTCTCAGGCTGTCCGCCGAGAGCGGATAACTGCGGTTCAAATGGTCGGGAAACCCTTCTCGGAACATCAGCTCCGCCGTAGCGTACTCCTTGCACCATTTCCGCCGACGTCTCCCACGGGCAGGTCTCGTTTCCGGCATCCGCCTTTTCGGAGATTTCGGCACACGCCATTTCCCACCGACAAACACCGCTTCATATTCCCGTTGTAACACGCCGCTGCAATACGCCGCCACGCTGACAGCGGGCACACTTCCGAGCTGTCCCGTCGCGGCAAGGCTGTCAAGCGTATCGGTGGCAGCCTTGAAACTGGCAAAGCACCCGTAACTGCGGGTGCGCTTTGCGTCAAACACTTCTATCATATTTATTCGTTTTATTATTGGCACATCCGTTCTCCGCTTCCCCGCACAGGATAACAGCGGAAGCACGGCAGGCGGTTCCGCAGAACGCCAGACCGTGCTTAACCGTGTTATATACAAGGTAGGCACAACGCCTCACGGCGCAAGGAAGTCATATCGGAGGGAATTTTAGAAAAGTGCGGGCATTTCAGGGTGCAATCCTGACACAGTGTATATCAATGCCCGAAAAAGCGCGCACGCCCCGCAGTTTCCGCAGCACGTGTGCGCGTCATGTCACTCGCCATCGTCCCCGCTGTCAATTCCTGCGGTGATGTTGCATATCTCCTGCAATGCCGATTCTATCTGCACAAGGTCGTCGATGTCGAACTTCACGGCATCGCAGTCCTTCTCCCACACTTGGCGGGCTATGAAGACGGCATCATGCAGCGACCGCTCGGACTCTTCCAGAGCGGTCTTCAGGTCGTCCACGGTGTACTCCCCGTCCTGCGGCGGAGGTACAGTCCCGGCACCGTTTTTTGCCGGGAAATTCTTTTCGCCTATCACGTTACAGTTGCTTTCGCCCGAAATGAAAAGCGCGTATCCGTGGCATACGTCACAAGAACACGCGCTTACGACGGCAGATACGAAAAGGGCAGGCAGTCCCACACGTTCAGCGGGCTGCCTGCCGTCCTTTTGCCTTTTTCGGGCAGGTTTCAGTTACTCCGTTGCCCTTATGCCGCCTTTTTGCTTTCGTCGGCAACCGTTCCGGCAGGCTGTTCCGCCACCTTTTCAGCCTTGCCGGTCTTGGTCGTTTTCTCGGTTGGCTTTTCGAGGCTGGCGAGGTTCGGGGCGAAATCCATGGCGTTGCGGATAGCCTTTGCAGCGGCATGGATTGTCTTTTGGAAATCACGGTTTGACTTCTCGAGGTCTACTTTGGTCGGCACAAGACCGATACGCGCCCAAACGCTGTCGGTAAGGTCGTACTTCTTGATACGATTTCCCGACTTCTCGCAGATGATGATTTCCGCAGGGGTTGTGGCACGGAATTTCGAGCGTATGCCGTCGGCATCGGCACGCAGTTTCTTTTCCTCCGCAATGGTGTGCCACATAGTTGCGACCATGTTTTTAATCACACGGAAAATCTCGTTGTCCGACTTGTCGGCAGGCTCAAAGTCCGCACCGAAAAAGTGCTGTGCCGTCTGCACGAGTTCACCGTCCTTGTTGGTAGAGTTGTAAACCAACATGATACCTGCAAACGAACCGATGTTTGCATACTGTTCCTTGTTCAATTTAGAAGTTGCCATAATGATAAAATTTTAGAAACACTGCGCAAAATCACGCATTGCGGGCACTCGGGGAGTCGAACCCCGAACTTTGCACCATAGCGCAAAGTGTGGCATTTCCTGCCACGCGCCCAAAAATTTGCCGTGCATTTCACCCTGCACGGCAAAATTTTTCGTAACTTTGTCGCACTTAAAACGTACCCCATAGCAGAGCTATCCAAATGAGCGCATTTTCGGCATATCGTATCTTTGCACGAGTTCTACTCATCGTGTCGTGGCTCTGCGCTGCTTTACTCCAATTTCGGCAAGACGCTTCTCTGGCACGTTCCGGATCTTTTCCAATCCGGCAGCTAACAGTAAGGTGGTGGGCGGCTGGTGATTATGGGCATAACATTGGCAATGCTCTTTTCTCAAGCTCCGTGCGGACTGTTTTTCCGCTACCGTGCATTTTATCTCCGTGCGCACAAGGGCGCAATTATGGCATTATTCTTGCACGTCCTTTTCAGTGGCGGTATTCTCAATACTCCCAGCGACTTGCAAAAGTCTTGACGTATTTCCGGCACTCGGAATAAATACGATTTATCCCGTTCCATAAATTTCCCTACTTTCGTAGGTTGGCAATACTGGTATTATTGCCCCGTGCGAAGCGTGGTTATTTAACGCACTCTTTAAGCGTACCTAAACGCACACGGTGTTGTTTCGGGTGTTACCCTTTGACGGCTCAACAACTCACTTTCGTGTAAACGCCGTTTTTGTTTCTCGCTCTCGGCGGTCTTTGCTTTTCTGTTTTTTAATTCTGTTTTTTACTATCTATTTTTTTATTCGTTTTTCTCCGTACTTGTTTGCCGTTTGTTTGGCTTTCGAGTACATGACTATTATAAAACCGTTTTTCAGAACTGCAAAACTTTTTGAGAAAAAAAATTTGGAACGTTCCAAAAACAGCCTTTTTGCGAATATGGAACGCACGCGCGCGAAGTGAATTTGTAAATAGTTGAATATCAATAAAATAGAAAAAATGATTTTCTTTGAAAAAAATTTTTCCTTTGCAAAAATCAAAAAAGCCCCGTTTCAACGTATGTATAAAATCAAAATCAGTTTTGTCTATTGATTATCAGATTATTAGCTGCTTAAAATGGATAAAATAGGACTGAAAAGATTTTTTTACTTTCAATTTGTAAGCAAAGATAATGTAAAAGACGTTTTTAGGCTTACTTTATACAAAAGTAAACCTAATAAATTATTGATATTCAATGGTGTAATAAAAATAAAAAGATTAGGGAGGGTGTACCCTCGGGTGCGGATTCGGTCTCTGTCCTCGGGCCGTTTTTTCAAGTCCGGTTTTCCAAAATGGCTCAAAATGCGGCTTTCGGATTGAAACTGTAAGCAGGTATCAAAAAATATACAGTAAAGTACTTGTATTTATCATGGTTGCTTAAGGTGCTGGTGTTCACCATGTCCCATATTTTTGAAATATTCTCATTTGTGGATGCCTGTCCTTTCAATTTTCACGGGTGTACAGACTTTCTGCACGATTTCCGGGTTCCGGCTTGAAGTTGTTTTTTAGATACGCTGAAAACGCATCAAAAAATATATAGAGACACGTCGGTATATTGACTGTTCTTAACCGGATTGGACGACGGAAAAGGAGGATGTGTATTCCTGTCATTCAGTATGTTCGGATATGCTTTTCACAATCGGACAATCTTGTAATGTTTTGTTCCTTAATCATATAGAATATACAGAACGAAGCTATCCACATGGATTCCGACTTATTTGTACGGTTTTTGTGACTTTATACAGGAAACCGTGGAAATGCAGAAGAAATGGGGTTCAGTCACCTGCCTTTTTGGTGAATTATACGTATATTTGCCGTATTGTATCCACTTATGTATGAAGTATGGCATTTTGCTGTTACAGGAAATATCTGGATAAAGAATCGAAAGAATGGAATCATATCATAAGAAGAAAATCGGGAGTATTCCGAAAGACAGCACGGGTGGGTCGTCCATTCGCAAGGGAATGGTCGTCTTCAACGGTGGGACATCGGAAACCGGACTTGTGGGAGATGTCACGGGTAATTGCGTGTCGGTTCCGGTAAGGATGACTGCGGGCAGAGAACTCGTTACCGATGACGCGGTCATGTTTCTGAATGATTGCCGGGAAGCGAGCGCAGAGCAAAAGATTGCCCTCCAACGCCTGCTGAACGAAGGCCATCTTGCATGGGACAAGCGCCGGGGTGTATGTTCGGAATCTCTCTATGCTCCCAAAGACGGACAGTTGGTAAAACTCAGTATCCTGGATGAGCATGTAATACTGGGGGCTTTCAAGGAAATCGACGCAAAAGGACGTGTTGTGCTGTATTGCCTGCTGGACGAAGACGGGAGCCTGCGCTATTCCCTGCATGAAACAGTCGGGTACGCGGTGAATCTCCAGATACTGCCTATCGGAACCAGTGGCCGTAGCAGGCTTTCCGATGCTCTACGCCAGAAAGGGCTTGCATGGAACGGACGGCTGAAGGAACTCGAACGGCTGGCAACACGTGTCAGACGCGGTGACAAGTACTATTACCTGAATGACATACTGGAAATCCGTGAATGCAGGGACAACAACAGGCCGGCGGACAGGAAACGGTTGGAATGCGGGAACTATTTCATGGAGCGGAGGGATGCCGAACTGGTACGTGACTGCGTGCGCTCTGTCGTAAGGCTGAACCGCGACAAGGATGCCAGACGGTAAGAGGGTGACGGTATAAGGTATTCGTTCTGTTTCTCTCTCTTGTATCTGGGGAGGAAGTGGTCCTTTAATCCTCATCTTATCCGTTTTCAACACTTTCCGATTCAAAAAAACAAAAAAACAGACGGCGTGCCGTCTGTCATGATTTGTTTCTTTTTTGGTATCTTTTTTCTTTGCGTCAAAGAAAAAAGTACATCTTTCTTCTTTCTTCTTGTATAATACTACTTATAGTATTGTTGCTACATTTGTAACACCCCTCCTGTCAGATACACGGTACATTTGTACCACATTGAGGGGAAAGATGTGGCGAATTTCGCGTCTTTCCACCCAAATTCCACTATCGGGAGCATGAATCGCAAGCCGATGTTGCCGCTTCGGAAAATTGCAGTCGCCTTTTGCAGGGCAGCATTGCAAGAACGAAAACGGTCTGATTTTCACGTGCAGGAAAATAACCGCAAAAAGAGATCCGATAAAACATCTATATATGAAAAATATCCCCTATATTTGCATAAAATTTACATATAACTGCGATATAATATGATTATTCAGTTCACAGTCGAAAATTTCCTTTCGTTCAAGGAGCCGGCGACCTTGTCTTTGGCTGCTTCCGCGCTGAAAGAAAAACAGACCCGGTCCGATGAGATTGTTTTTGAGCTTGAAGGTACGAACCTCTCTTTGCTGAAGAGTGCGGTCATCTACGGGGCCAATGCCAGCGGGAAATCGAATCTGGTCAAAGCACTCGATTTCTTCAAATGGTTTGTCATCAATTCCTCCAAAGGCGTGCAGTCCGGCGAAAGCATACGGGTGGAAAGTTTCCGTCTCAACCGGAGGACGGAACAGGAGCCCAGTTATTTTGAGGCGGTCTTTGCCGACGAAACGGTCCAATACCGCTATGGGTTCGAAGTCGATGAAAAACGTGTACACCGGGAGTGGCTTTATCAAAAGGGCAACAAGCGCAAGGCAAAGGAGGTGGAACTGTTCCTGCGTGACGGCGATGAGTATGAACTGCATCCCAAATTTTCGGTCGGCAAAGAGGTTGTCGCCAAAAAAATGGTGCGCGACAATGCGCTGCTTCTTTCCGTGGCAGCACAGTTCAACGAAAGCGTCTCGGTGGAAATCATGGGATGGTTGGCCAACACCACGATTGTTCTTGGCAGCAGCGACGAGCGGATTTGGGAAATGGCGATAGCCCAGATCGATGATCCGTCCATGAAAAGGCGTATTGTGGAGTTTGCCCGGTTTGCAGACTTCGGAATCGACGACATACGCAAGGTTGACAATACAGTCATCAGTTCACACCAGCAATATGACGAGGAGGGCAACGCCACGAAGACGGTCACTTTCCCGTTCCGCGTAAACGAATCGGAGGGTACGATCAAATACTTCTCGCTGGCTTATCCTATAATCGACGCGTTGGATCATGGCAAAAGGCTGGTTGTCGACGAGTTCGACTCGAAAATGCACCCTCTGTTGACAAGTCGCATCATCGGGCTGTTCAATTCCAGAGTGACAAATCCCAGGAATGCACAGTTGATTTTCACGACACATGACACCAACCTGCTTAATGCAAGCCTGTTCCGCAGGGATCAGATCTGGTTTACACAGAAAGATTCGTTTGGAGCCTCGGAACTCTATTCGTTGGCGGAATACAAGGTTCGCAACAGTGCACCTTTCGAAAAGGAGTACCTGATGGGGAAATATGGCGGTATCCCTGTCATCGGCCAGTTTGAACGGTTATTTGACCTGAGGGAGGAAGAATATGGCAGCACGGACGAACAAGCGTGATCCACGCGCGGCACGGACACTCAGGCGTATCAGTTTTGTCCGTGAGGTCAAACAATCCTTCCTGATCATCTGCGAGGGGGTAAATACGGAACCGGATTATTTCAATGCATTTCGCCTGACTTCCGCCAATATTAAAGCGGTAGGCCAGGGACTCAATACGGTAGGTCTTGTCCAAAAGGCTTTACGGATGAAAGAAGAAGAGCGGAAGAAAGGACGCGAGTATGACCAGTGCTGGGTGGTATTTGACAAGGATGACTTTCCCGATCGGGATTTCAACCGGGCTATCGGTATGGCGGAAGCCGGTGGCATGAGGGTGGCATACAGCAACCAGGCTTTCGAGTATTGGTTCTTGCTGCACTATAACCTGGTACAAGGCCCGATGCACAGAAATCAATATGAAACAAAGCTATCCGGCTTGTTGGGCTTCTCCTACAACAAGGAAGCCGGTACAGGCGGTCGTGTTTTCAGGGAGCTGGGCGGTAAACAGGCTCAGGCCATCACGAACGCAAAAGCCGTATTGCGCCGAATGGAGGGAATACCGCCGGCACAGGCGGAATCTTCGACAACGGTGCATCTTCTTGTGGAAGAACTGAATAAGTATATTTAGCATATTCTGTCGTTTGCCCGGATAATATTGTACCCGGCTACCACCTCCTTCCGGTTTTATCGGATTTTATGTCGCAAAAACACAAAAACAGACGGCAAATCACAACGATGCCGTCTGTTTTTATTCATTTACGTTCCGTGGACAGATACGCTCAAACTTTTCGGTGTCTCTCTTTCCATTGGCTGACCTCTTCGTCAGAGACGGATGCCACGGTCCTTTTTTCCACATCGAACATCCGATGACAGAATGCCCTGGTAGAAAAAGGATTTCCAAGTTCCGCCAATATCCCTACAAGCCGGTTGTAGGAATCCATGTGCCACAGGTAATCGTACATCCCGCTGACCGGCACCCGTTCAAGCAATCCCATACGCGTTGTCTTTTCCACGCACTTGTCGAAAATCCGCGAACCCATCTCCATGTTCTCCATGTAGTACCGCTTGCTGCGCAAGGTGTCGTAACCTTTTTCACGCAGGCGTGTACGGTCTGCCATGTACAGCATGAAGATGACCTCTTCCGGGGTGAACGCGCCGACCAGCCCGGTGAAGCATTTCATAAACGGTATCACGTGTTGCCTTTTGTCGTCATTCCCTTTCATGTCCGTTTTCGCGTTCGTTCGTCCGTAATGTTTCCGCTTCCCCGTCATCCTTAATCGACGGATTGACATAGAACTGGCATATCCTGCCGTTTATCATCGGTTTATACACGGCGTATCCCAGTTTTTTGGCGTAACGCCCCACGGATACGCGGTTGGCGAACTTGCCGGTATGTTCCGTCAGGTGTTCCGACATCTCCCCGACGGTCATTCTGCTTTTCAGTTTCATATCATTCGCGTTTAAATGTTTTCCTGATAAAGGATAGCCGCGACTAATACGAACTGTTTGCAAATGGTATGAATTAATAAGAGGCGGTTCCATGAAATCGGCAAAGGAGGAATCAACCGGTTATACTGATACTTCATTCATGAAACCGTCCCTCATCTATTTTCCCATTATCCGGACAATCTCCCGTATCGTGTCGAAGTTCCGCTCGTCCAGCCATTCTTTGGCCACGTTCCACGAGAGCGACATTCCGAACTTCAGGTTCTCCATGGTGATGGTATGGTGCGACAACCTGCCTTCAGTGGGCTTGAGCCCTGCCGCATGCAGTTCACACAGTCCGTCCTGAAAGAATGTGCACCCGCCTGCTTCCTGTTTCGCCTGTACCATCGGCACGATATACGGGATTTTTCCTAACAGCAGGCCTACCGCCCACCGAGTGGGTGCAAGACGCTCCCTGTATCCGGCTTTCAGCAACCGGAGGATGTCTTCCGGCGTACCGAGGCACGGTATCCGGCATTGCTGCCTGCACAGACGGCAACGGCACTCTACCGGCCGTCTTCCTGTCTTGCGGATGATCCGCTGTAATGCCGTTTCCATCGCTATGCACCCGGTGGGCAGTATTCAGGGTTCCTCTTGCGCCACAGTTCTATGATACACTCCCGTCCGGCCTGTGTCCATCGTTTGGTGGATCCGAAAGTATATACCTTGCCCCGGCTGTTCTCCCACGTGTAAGGCACATCGCATTGCCAGGCCCGGCAGGAAGGAAAGACCACCCATTGCCGCTTCTCGTACTTGCAGATGCCCTCTTCGGCAAGGAACTGGTGCAACTGTCGCGGCGATATGCCGAGTTCGTCAGCGATGCGCGTGCTCTTGAACCAGTCCCTGTTCTCGATAAACTCCTCGTAGAATACGATTTTCGGCAGGGATTCACTCACCACCTTCCGCAGTTCCAGAATCAGTCTCGTCGCCGATTCCATATCCTGCGGCATGGGACAATCCATACAGGGCAGACCGGGTGCCGCCACCCTGGGGCGTTCGCGTACGATTGTCTTCCCTCGTTTCACGGAGAGTTTGCCGATAGCCTCGCCCAACCATTCCGCCAAAGACAGGTCAGGGGCGATCCATCTGGCCAACGGTATGACAAGCGGTGATTCCAACCAGGTCGCACCGTGCCCCCGCCCCCGTGTGGTGAAGACTTGCGACTCGTATTTCCCGGTATGTCCGTTGCCGGCCATTTCCCTGCGGAGCATATCCGTGGAAGCGATGCGTAGCCATTCAGACGGGATTTTCCCGAAGTGCATCGTGATCTGCGTGGCGTTGACCATCAGCTTGTCGCCGACACGCCGGAACGTGACGGGGAACCCTTCCTCGAAGTGCATGACGATGTCGTCCTGCGGGACGGCGTGCAGCTCCCCGGCTTCCAGTTCCAGAAGCTTGTTGCCCCACACTTCCAATTCATCAAGCAGGTCACGGGGTATAATAGTCTCCTTGCGTACCAGTTGTAAAAGCCGACGCATATCGATGGGACGGAAACCCCACTGTTCCCTGCCGTTTTTCCGGAAACTGATTTTCAATGCCGTCGGGCAAACACGGGCGATGGCGCCGTTTTCAAGCAGTTCGTCCCGCTTGAGTATATCGCATATATCCACGGCGCAGATATGGAGCTGGCCGTTATGGTTCCGGGAAACCCTTATGTTCCAGTCCCGGAACGGAACATTCCTATTTTCCCTCATAGGTATTTCCTCCTTTCTTTTGGTTATCAGACTTACGTTTGTTTTCAAGCAAGGCTCTCTTATGTGCCATCTTGCGCACCGGATAGTACGTGCGTTTCTCGCCGCAAAGGGCGTCATAATCTTTCAGCATCAGTGTGCCGAGGTCGGCCAGCTCGATTTCCACATCCGGATGCAGATGCCTGAAATAGAATCCGCCGCTGCATACATACTTGCCCGTGCAACAGAATGAGATAGCCTGCAAGTTGCCTTTTGTCAATTCCGCCGCGCTGTGCAGCGAGCGCGTGACCGCTACAAGAACCTGTGCCCCGTTGAAGATGAGCACCATCTTGGGTCGTTTAAATGTGCTGCGTCTCATGTTGTTCTAAAATTTGCGTTAATTCCTCCTTTGTAAATCTAAGACCGGCAGCCTGTACCAGCCAAGTGTCTGAAACCGTAAATCCACCGGACAGCAGTTCGTCCACGCGCTCCAGAAGGTAGACACCGAACGCGGGATCGATGTAAACGACAAATAATAGAGCCAGACATTCATCAATTAACAGGTGTCCCGACGCCTCGTCACGGATGATCATCTTTTCCCTGTCTATTCCGTAGGCGTCTGCCAACGCCGTTGCCCAGTGATGGAAAGCGACACGGAAATCACGGACATTATGCCGGCGTGCATCTCCTTTGGCCTGGATGAAGCGTGTCGCGTCGAAATAGACCGGTCCGTCTTCCCGTAACGTTCCGAAAAGCAGATCGGGGAACTCCCTGTACCGGATTATCCGGCAGGGAATCTTTTCTTCTTTCATGTTCTCTTTTTCATTGTTCTTGGATTTGTATCTAACGTGGTGCAAAGATATATCTTTTTAATATGAAATACACTATAAATATATACATAAATTACACTTTTAATAAATTGTTAATCACTGATAATAAGATATTTACAACATAAATAAAACCGAAATATCTATATATTTAAGTTGTATATTTCGGTTTGTAAATCAAGCATTAAGAGTCCCGTTCTCCATATATTCTTTTAGCCGTAAAAACCTCTCTTGAGGATTGTCTCTACTCTTTGAACAAGAAACAAAAAAATTATGGCTACATCGGACAAATCATTTAACGGGGAACTCTTGGAGAGTATTTTTAAGACCTCCAAAAAGACAATTCAGGAGTATGTCCGCGAAATCGAGCGCAACAACCGCTACCGTTCATGCCGTCAGGATACCGGCTCGGGATATATTCTCGATGACCGCGCCCGGCTCATTGACCTGTATGAAGCCTGCCTGCAACAGGACGCTCATATACGTTCCGTTGTCGAGACACTGGAAAGCCAGATTCTCGGCGACCGCTATATGCTTGCCCGTGTAAACGAAAAGGGAAAATACATCAAGGACGTGGCGAACTCCCTGAAGATACAGGGTTCGCAGTTCGACAAGATAATCAAGGGCATAGTGGAATCCAAGCTCTACGGGTACACCCTGCTTGAAATCATGCCGCATACTGACCCCAGAACGGACAAGCTGGCGGAAGTCAACATCATCGAACGGCGTAATGTGTTGCCGGACCAGAAAACGGTACTGAAGCGGCAGGGACTGTGGGAGCCGCATTGGGATTTACATGACCCGGCATATTACCGTTGTTATGTACTGGTAAACTCCGGCGACTTGGGACTTTTTTCCGCCACGACCCCTTTGATACTGGCCAAGAAATTCACGGTGGCCAACTATGTGAACTTTTCCCATACTTACGGACAGCCGATTATCCACGGAAAGACGGTCAGCGAGAGCAACGCCGACCGCAAGAGGCTGGCTAACGAGATAGCCAACGCGGCACAGAACAAGGTGGTGGTTACCGGCATTGAGGACGAGGTCGATATCAAGACATTCACCATGTCCAACTCGGAAAAGATATATACCGGGCTTATCGAGTTTGTGAACAAGGAAGTTGCCAACCTCGTGCTCGGCTCCGAGTCGATGGCCGGAGGGATGCAGTCGTACGTGGGTTCCACGAAAGCACACCAGGACATTTTCCGCGACCGTATCGAAGTCTACCGTCGGTATATCGAAAACGTCATGAACGAGGAGATAATCCCCCGCCTGGTGGCTATCGGGTATATCCCCGGAGGATTGGAGTTCCGGTATTCGAACCGGATAGAGATGAGCAACGAGGACCGCATCAAGCTCTATTCGCTGATCACGGACAAATATGAAGTGGCGGCCGATGAGATCGAGAAAGAGTTCGGTATCAATGTGGGCCGGCAGCTCAATGTTATCCCGGGATTAGGTTTCGGAGCCGAAGGCGGCTCATCCGGTCTCAGCCACAACGACCGGGGCATCATGTCGGACGAGGAGTATTTCCGGCGTTACGGACGCCCCCGGGGGGCGAAGGTCGGAAATTTTCTGCGGGGAGCGGAATAGAAGCCCGTCTTCCGCTCCCGGACAACGCTCCGTTCAGGGCTGTCAGGGCATCTGCAACCACGGAATCCGATACGGAAAAGGAGTATCGTGTCATTTTCGATGCATTCCGCAGGCTGATCCTCTATTGGGAGAACAGCGCGGAACGTCTCGACATTATAGAGGACATCATCACCCTGCGTGCCTCTTTCCTCATAGACCGTGCGCTGACAGGTCTGCGAATCGATATGGACCGGGCATTGGAGATACTGAAAAATCACAACTCCTTTACAACAGAGAGGGAACGGCAGCAGCGTGACATCCTGATTGCAGCTATAGACAACCTGGTGGATTTTGCCGCGGCAGAGGAGTATGCCATGCTCGGGGAACTGCCCGAGACAGCGGATGAACAGGACATGGAAGCATACGAAAAGATATGCCGCAGGTATAACCTCGTCCATGCGGAGGAAGAGAACAACCAGGTATTCTTCGCGGCCTCGATGGCCGCATGGTGGATGGCGGTGGATATGGATACCGTGCTTACCTACATGACACAAGGCGATGAACGGGTACGTGCCTGGCATCTTTCATTGGAAGGGATTTCCTTCCGCAAATCCGAGTTTCCTCCGGAGCTGATACCGCCGATCGAATGGGGATGCCGCTGCTTTCTGGTCGCGGAGGGGTTCGCCGCTGTCCGGGCGGCTTTGCCGGATAAGGGAGACTATCTGGAAAAGGTGGATCCGGTCTTCCGGGAGAGCCTGGCAACCGGCGGGCGTATCTTTTCCGATGCGCACCGCTATTTCTCCGTCCCGCTTCCGGGTTACATGAATGATATTGTGAAACGCATTAAAGGAAAGTTCGCCTATGCCCAAGATAACGCTTGATGAGTTTTGCAGCCACTGGGTAAGCAGGACCAGTACGCGCGTCATGGCCAGCCGGCTGGAGTTCAACGTATTCGACTTCGCAACTGCTGCCGGTGACTATACCAGGCAGCAGTTCGTGTCCTCATTCGCTTCGGGGGGATTCAACGGTAGCAAATGGGCGCCTCGTACCTCCAAATGGGGAAAGAGGTTCACCCATCCTCTCATGAACGATACGGGGACTCTGGCCCGGAGCATACAGTCGGAAGCCGGCCGGACAGACATAGTGGGACGGCGTTCGGACCGTACGCGCATCTTCCGGAAAGGCGCCAGGTATTGCATGTGGACTACGGAAAAGAGCTTTCCAGTCAAGGGCAAGCGGGGACGCAGCAAGGAGCGTTACGGGCATTATGCCGCCATACACAATACCGATCCGAAGTTCGGGCTGTACACGGTAAACCAGTATTCCACGCGCCGTCCCGTACACCGGCAGTTCATCGGATTCTCACCGAAGACGGACGACTATATCGCCGCCCATTTCATAGATATGATTTTTAAAGGATTTCCACACCAGCCGTTATGATAAAAGACAAACACCCAGCACCACAGCCCGCACAACCGTCGGCACCGGCGGAGAGCCTGCCTGAAGAAGTTTCCGCGAACCCTTTCGTGGAGATATACCGGGCCGTTAAGCGGGCTGTCCTGACCCTGCGGGAGAATCCGGACGACCCGTTGTCGCCGCCCCTGTTCAAAACCGTCGCTATCGACAACGGCCAGTTCGCCCGCATTGTCCGTGACGATAACACGGAGTATGAGACTGTGTTCCCTGCCGTGTTCATCCACTTTATCAACGTGAGGTACCTGGTACAGCAACAGCGTATCGGTGAGGGACGCGCCACCATGCGCGTGCGGTTTATCCTGAATACGCTCAACAATGCGGACGAAGACAAGGAATGCGAGGCGTTTCTGGTCTTCCAGCGGCTCAATGTAGCCATACAGGATGCCAAGAACCATGAGCCGGCGCTGAGCGAGCGGTGCAACCTGACCTATTTCGACATGCCGCTTTCAACCAATATGTTGCAGGCGTACTGGATAGACTACGAGGTATGGTTCAGGGAA
This sequence comes from Alistipes sp. i18-0019-D1, assembly GCF_042852885.1. Taxonomy (NCBI): domain Bacteria; kingdom Pseudomonadati; phylum Bacteroidota; class Bacteroidia; order Bacteroidales; family Rikenellaceae; genus Alistipes; species Alistipes sp. i18-0019-D1. The sequence goes on along the minus strand of NZ_AP031424.1, from coordinate 1,402,189 downwards.
TCTTCCGCGTGGAAATACAGGGACTGGGTAAAAAGGTATGTGGTCATGCCCCCGTTCACCCAACACAGCGATGCGCCGCAACATGACAGCGGCGGACACGGCTTCCATCCGCGTCCGGAACATGACGAAGTATCTGGTTTTTCGGATACTGGATCGGAAAATTGAAATCCATGCAGGAGATTTATCCGCACTGCGTATAAACAGACATGAATCAGCAGATAATACAAGACTCATGATACATTTTCTGTACTTGCTGAATTTAGAATGTTCAGCATGCCGGTCTTGATACAAATAGTTGCAACCGGTCTGTAATTTGAACAATCTATTATACTGTAAAGATAATCGCATTTCCATAAATGGATGGATTCTCATATTTCCACTTCCATAAATAGCAGTGCAAAACCTTTTCTTTTTCCACCGCCTACTCTTGTTCAAATAACCCTTGCATATGGATATGAACACACTTCAATATGTCGTCGGAGAGGCGAAGGCAGGCCAGCCGGCTGTTATCCGTTTCTTCGGTCGCGTGACGGAAGAGACGACCTCACGTTTCAATGACGAGTTCGACTTTTTGGAAAATATCATCCGTCCCTCCTGTATCCGCGTGTTGATCAACTCGGAGGGCGGCAGTGTCCTTTACGGCATGTCCACCTATTCCACCATCGCCAATGCCACGGTGGATACGGAATGTATCATCGAAGGGGTCGCGGCATCGATGGCCTCCATCATCTGGGCGGCGGGCAAGCGTTCTCTCATGCGTGATTATGCCATACTGATGATTCATAACCCGATGTTGCCGGACGATGACGGAGGGGAACCGTCGGACATGGTAACGGCTTTTACCAAACAGATCGAGACGATTTACCGGAAACGGTTCGGCCTGAAAGCGGAGCATGTGCGGGCCATCATGGACGGACAGGCAGGAAAGGACGGGACCTATTTCGACGCACAGGCTGCCGTCAAGGCCGGCATCATACCTGCGGAGCATGTCATCCATACCTCGAAGCAGCTTTGCCGTAAAGTGCATGACGAGATAGAAGGATTGACCGATACGGCCGCCATCCAGGAACTGATGAGCCGTGTCAGCGCGGGAAATAAACCTTTCAAAGGCATTGAACCTACTCTTACAGAAACGGAAAACGATATGGCAAACGAAAACAAGACACAAGGCTTTGAGTACGGGGCGATTGCAGCCTCGCTGGGCATGAAGGACGGTGAGGTCAAGGACGTGATGGCACGTATCTCTGAACTGGCCGCGATGGAACCCAAATACAGAGAAATACAGAAATCACTGAGCGACGCGCAGACCGTCATCGCCGGAAAAGACGCCTCCATCCGGAACTTGCAGACAGACCTGGCCGCAGCGACGGCACGCCTTTCCGCCTACGAGCAGAAAGAGAAGGACGAGCAGGCTTCCCGTATCGAGACATTGGTGGAGAATGCCATTGCAGAAGGCAAGATTGACCGTGAGGCGAAAACGCAGTGGGTGGAGATGGCCGGTTCCAACTTCGAGTTGGCGGAAAGCACGCTGGCTTCCATTCCCGCGCGGGAGAAAATCTCGAAGGAAATCGCCGATGACCCTGCCAACATCCAGGCCACGGCGGAAGCGACAAAGACCGCCGAACAGCTGATGGCCGAGAAGGTGGCGGAAGTGGTCGGTGCGGATTTCAAGTTCCGAAAGCTCTGACAGACTATCCGCGGGCGTCCGCCCGATTTTAACTGACATGCCGGAGACCGCAGTGTCTCGCGCGGAAACAGCAGGTATCCGCCAGTCGGCCGAGTTTCATTCTTCAACGGAAAACTTAAAACGACAATGGCTGATACAGTAAACTTTCTTCAAAACGGGTATAGCGGCGAAGTACTTGAGGACTTGCTGACCTATACCGTGCAGGGCAATGATACAGTCCGCGAGGGACTGATTCATATCAAGACGGGCATCCAGCACCGCTATACGCTTCCTGCCATCAAGCTGGGCAACATTATCCAGGACAACGTGCCGACCCCACAACCCATCCACGGAGCCAAGGGCGATGACGGCACGAACGAGTACCAGTTCACCGAACGCCATCTTGAGCCGTCCGATTTTATGGTCTATCTCGAGTTTAACCCGAGGGACTACGAGAAGTACTGGCGTTTCGCGCAGCCGGAAGGCAATCTCGTGTTCCGCGAGCTCGACCCGAAAATCCAGGCGACGATGCTCCGTCTCCTTATGGACAAGAAAAACGAGTATATCGGAAACGCCATCTGGACTTCCGCCCGCGGAGGAGAGACGGTGGCCAAGATTACCGCACCGGAAGGCTGCACGAAAATCGGAGCCAACAAGGAGAAATATTTTGACGGGGTCATCAAACGGATCCTCGACAATGTGAACTCCTCCGATGCCGAGGTGGTTGCCGGAGGGCAGTGCATCATTTCGGGAACGACCGAGCTGACGGACGGGGCCGCGGTGGAGGCGGCGCTCTATGCGATGTGGAGGAAATGTCCGAAGCAGATCCGAAAGAAGACATCTCTGACCTTTGTGGTCGGATGGGACGCCTGGGACGCGTATGACCAATATATCTCGGACAAGCAGGTCAAGTATTCCGAGAATACCGAGGTCAACCGCTATCGCTTCAAGGGCAAGCGCATCGTCCCGGTCGTGGGAATCCCCGAACACACGATGGTGCTCGGCGAGTTCTCCACCGGCATGGACTCCAACCTGTGGATGGGGGTGGATTACGCGAACGACACGGACATCCTGAAAATCGACCGTCTGCAGGCCAACTCCGAGCTGTTCTTTTTCCAGATGCGCATGAAAATGGACGTGAACATCGTCCGCCCGGCGGAGATCGTGGTCCATACCGCCTACAAGAAGAGCGAATAACACACCTTTCTTCATTCTCAATATCCACCCGGGGAGCGGAGGCAAGGCCCCGTTCCCCATTTTCATTCTACTGTTATGGCAAAGAAAATCAACACGGAGGAAACTCCGCAGACAGACAACAATAATATTCCTGCACCGGAGGCTCAGGCGGTGCCCGTTCCGGAAACGGCATCGGAAAACCTCGGGACAGGCGGCGAGACTGAAGACAGGCTGCCGGCCAAGACCGCGGGGAAAGGGAATGCAGGGTCGGAGGAGACGACAGAGCCTCACATCCTGTCCCTGTTGAAAAAGTTCCCGGCATATCCGTCGCTGTACATCGACACGCACGGAGGAACCTATGCGCCGGACACGGCGGCCGCCATCAGGGGCAAGGCCGTACTCTACAGGAATCCTTTCTACAACGAACTTAAAAAGAAATCATAATGGCACTCGGTAATGTATTTATCAAGGATGTGGACGGCAATATTCCTTACGATACCGGCTCGTCGGGCGAGAAGGTGACGGGACTGCTGTTCGACGTGTCCCTCCAGCCGACGCTTTTCACGGAGGGGTATGGTAAAACCAATGAGACCAGGCTCAAGCCTGGCGATGTCTGCTACATCACCTCGTTCAAGTCCGCCGTGAACGACTTCGGTATCATCGAACGTGTGGAGGCAACCGACGAGGAGGAGATGAATGTCAATTTCCTGCACGGCATCCCGGCATACCATATCCGTGAATTTTTCCGCATGTCCGGCAATCCGGGCGGTTCAGGAAAACTCTACGTGATGTTCGCGGACTGTTCGGCGAACTGGGATGCGCTGGAAATCATGCAGCGTGCTGCCGGGGGTATGATCAACCAGATAGGCATATGGACGGAACAGCCGCTGTGGAAAGCGAACGGCGCATCGGAACAATACAACCTCAATCTGGTAAAGGGGCTCAACGACGTGGCCGTGGGGCTTGCGGAGCAGAACCAGCCGCTCTCGCTCATCCTTTCCGCCAATCCTTCCAATACGGGGGCGGATACGACTGAGGGGCGTCAGATTGACCTGAATAAAATACCTTCATGCATCTGTGAATCAAGCCGTATCAGCTGTATATTCGGCCAGGCGCATCACGAAAAGATCTCCACGATGCAGATGTGCAACAGGAACCATACGCCCGTGGGATTTTTGGGAGCGGTTATGGGAGCCATAGCAAAGGCCAACGTGCACGAATCCATCGCATGGGTCAAGCAGTTCAATCTCTTCGCGGACGATTTCCAGGAAATAGAGTTGGGGTTCGGGGACATCAACCTCGACGAGGCAGAGGAGAACTTCCTCAGCCTGAACCGGTACGAGTCACTCTCCCCGTCACTGCTGGACGAACTCGACGATAAGGGGTATATTTTTCCCATCAAGTATGCCGGCCGCGAGAACGGGATCTACATCTCGAAAGACCAGACATGCTCACATGGGGATTTCCGTACCATTGCCCGGAACCGCACCATCAACAAGAGCCGCCGTGCCGTGCGTGCAGCCCTGCTGCCGTATGTGAACTCACCGCTGATGGTCAATCCTTCAACCGGGTTCCTCGCCCCGTCGAAGATTACAGCTTTCAAGACACTCATCGGGGATATACTGGCCAAGATGCAGGCGGCGCAGGAAATTTCAGGATACGCCGTCACTATCGACCCGAACCAGAACGTGTTGGTGGACGACACGCTGCGCATCTCCTATGTCCTTGTCCCGGTGGGCGTGGCCGTGAAGATTTATGTAGAGGAAGGACTGTCATTAACCGCAAATAAGACATAGCATATGGCAATAATCAACAATGTAGCATACTCGTGGTCGATGATAACCCTGTCATCGACCGCCCTGGGAATCGATGAAGGTTCCACGACCCTTGAAGGCGTGTCGGCCATCAAATGGTCGAAGAAGCGCAAGGTCGAAAGTAACTACGGCATGGGAGGACGGCCGGTGTCGAGGGGGTTCGGGAACATTACCTATACGGCGAGCATCACGATGGACTATGCCACGCAACAGCTGTTGCGTTCGGTGTACGGCTCGCTGCTCGAAATCGGCGAGTTCGACCTGATTATCAGCTTTGCCAACCCGATGGCCGGCGAGGACTGGACAACGACGACCGTAACGCTCAAAGGTTGCATCTTCACGGAGGATTGTCTCGAGTCACAGCAGGATGATACCAATATCACCCATGAATTCGATCTCAACCCGTTCGATATCCAAATCGGCTCGGGTGATACAATCTAAGCTGTCATGGATGTAACTTTCGAGGGGAAATCTTCTACCGGAAAGAACGAATGGCTCACGCCTCCCTGCCTGCTTCGGAGGCTGGGGCCGTTCGATTTGGATCCGTGTTCGCCCGTAAACCGCCCATGGGATACGGCGCGACATCACTATACCATTGAGGATGACGGCCTGCAACAACCCTGGTTCGGACGTGTGTTCTGCAATCCTCCCTATGACACTGCACTGATTGTCCGGTTTATCCGCAGGTGTGTCGAACACAGGAATGCCGTCGCGCTCACTTTTGCCCGCACGGACACGCGCCTGTTCCACGAACTGATATTCCCAAACGCCGATTCAATACTCTTTATCAAGGGACGGCTCAGTTTTTACCATGTTACGGGGGAACAGGGTGGTACGGCCGGAGCGCCGTCATGCCTGATCGCCTTCAACAAAGAAAATACCGCGGTTCTGGAAACATGCGGTATCGACGGGAAGTTGGTGAAGCCACGACTTCAATAGTCAACCATAAATTTGTTACATAATAACCCGTCTGTTTGCCGGATATTGACCTTGGCTGACAGACGGGATTTATGTATGGCAGACTTAAATCGAAATATGCGCTTCCTTATCGAATGACGTATGCTCGTTACTGAACACATAGCCCAACTGGTTGCATATGCACCGGGTGTTTCCGATGACCTTATTGATATTGCGGTGCGAGTGGCCATATATCCAGTATTCAATCGGGCTGTCTGCAATGAAACCGCCAAGCTCCACGGTAAATGCCCCATTGAGCGGACTGCCCTTGAACTCCGGCGCCATCAGTTCGAATGACGGTACATGATGAGTGGCGACAATGAGATGTCTGGCAGTACTTTGTTTTACGCTCTGTTCCAGAAAACGGAAACAGCGCGAATGTTCGTCATTGAACCTTGTCCAGTCCAGCGGTTCGCTGCCGTAACGCATCCTGCGGAAATCTGTGATGGCTGCCTCAGTTTCATAGGCATCCTGCAACAGGATATGTGACCACAGTGTGGTAGCGATCAATTCTATATCGTTACCCAATGGGATAACGGCATTATAGTGGCAGGTGATGTTTTCCCTGATTTTGAGCGACCAGCCGTTATACAGCTTGTCTATGTCGAACATCTTGTAAAACTCGTGGTTTCCGGGAACCACGATGACCCGGCTGTAATTTCCGGAAGCCCAGTCCCAGAACGGATGTCTGGAGTAGTTCTCATCTCCGATATATCCTATATCTCCGGCAAGGACAAGCACTTCTCCGGCAACAGCCAGCGGGTTGTGCTTCAAAAAACTGCTGTTCTCCCGAAACTCGAGATGCAGGTCGGATGCGTATTGGATTCTCATTGTTGTGTTATGAAATTGGCTTCAAGTTGTTCCAATAACTGTTCTCCGGAAATGCTTTTAAGTCCTGCCGATTTGAAAAAATCAGAGTTTGGCACTTCTTCTTTGACAGCCAGGCAAAACCTGTCAACATCTTGTTTAAGCGAATCAGGAACTTCGTAGGTGTCGGCAGGAGCAAGCATGGCAACCAGCCGGAATACATCTTTCTTGTGCTTGACGATATGTTTGCTGTCCACTTGTTCTCCATTGCTTTTCCGCTCGGTCATTTCTAAATAGGCCCTGCATTTCAGACAGATAAGACTTTCAATGTTCGCAATATGTACGCCCTCCTCCAACGTGCTGTGTTCAATGGTATAATAATAATAGTCATCATCCATCAAAATGGCTGACAGACTTGACAGGTCATCATCAACCGGAATGGGGGTAATGTGGGCATCGTCCGGGAATTTGACAACCCCGATATTTCGTGAAAAGAGTTCTATCTGATACGGGAAATCCGGATTTCCCGGTTCCTTGAACCTGTAATATTCATGCCTGCATTCCCCGTTCCCGGTTCCCTTATTCCTTTGTCTGTACCCTGCGGTTTTTACAAACTCCCAGAATTTTGCAGCAAAATCCGAAGACAGCGCCTCCACAATCAGTATAATGTCTATGTCCTTGGTCGCCCTTGGAGTTTGTGCATATATTTCTTCATGCATTTCACAGGCAGTACCACCTATGATGACATAGTTTCCTTCATATCCGGTGAAAAACTCCCTGAATTTATCAATTCCTCTTACCATATCATATTATTTATCATAGTTTCCAATTCTATTTGAATGCGTTCATCATCCATATCCTTCATGGCCAGAAATAAAGACAATTTGTCTACAATGCCGTTTTTTGAGAAAAAACATGGATTGTAACGCCATATCTCTATGCGGGTCTCGCCATATTCCTTGTCTGTCCGGATTTGCAACCGTCGAGCTTCTTCTTTTGCAATGGCATAAGTGTCATTTTTTTCCTTGTTCAGCATTGAATATTCCGACAAGGCATTTACTCCACTAATACAAAATACTTCATCAGGCAGACTATCGGTATATACAATCCGCTCGATGGGGTTCGCCAGGAACGGCAACATCCTGTCCCATAATTCACGCTTTTTGAACTGAAATATCATACTCTTTGTCTTGCCGCCGGATAAAGCGATAACTTCTTTATCTTTCAGCCATCTGACCGCCCGGTTTACATTGGCATACGACACGTTGAAAAGATCTGCAATATCATAAGTTCCTTTCCCTTCGAGAGACTTTACTTCAAGATGATAAAGGATTATGCATTGGGCAATTGCAGGAATCTGCGTTTCTTCACCTCCCCCGATATTATTTTTATGCGGTTTCAAATCTATCAACAAATCCGGTATGAACATTTGCTTTTGCGGTATGATGAAATTTACACGATGTCTGACAAGACGCCGTACATTATAGGCCGCCACTGTACGCAATACAAATATTACCGGGCATTGGGCTTTTCGCTCAACCAGTTCTTTTTGTTTCCGCATCTGCCCCGGAGTATATGCAGAACTGTCTGCACTATACAGAAGAACTACGTCATGCCCCAACAAGTTAGCCGTACAAAATGTATAACCGGCAGTAATGTTGGCTGGGAATGTATGCAAGACATCCTTTTCGACCGGCCTGATGTCCGCCCTCAAATCAAGCAATTCAGCGATGTACCGGCTTGTCACATCTATAAAATCATCTATTTTGCACATAATCATTTATGTTTGAGAATATGCAAAATTAACGATTATATACTATATATCAAAGAAATATATGAAATATATTCAGCGAAATTTCCTTTAAAGACTGATCTGGGAATATCAGGAGCAAAGAAGTTTTTTGTATAACATATGGATTACAAGTGAATAAGAACCGTGTCTTCAACCTTTCCACGATTCTTTGTCCTACTCTTTCGGTGAATCAAAACAAATTCGATATGGACGAAAAAATGCTTTCATTGGAACAGGAGATCAAGATCAAGGAAAAAGCCCTCAAACTGAAAGAGGAGAAGAAACTCCGCAAGATTTGTCCGATGGTCGTTTTCGGAGACACCGCAAACGGCGAGAAAGAGATTTATGTGGCCTACATGTCCGAACCGAGCTTTCCGCAGTTCAGCAAATTCATGGCCGCTTCCAAAAAGGACGAGGTAATCGCCATGCGCACGTTGGCCCGCGACTGCTTCGTGGACGGAGATAAGGAACTCGTGGACGACGAGTCGCTCTTCCTGTTCGGTCTGATGGGACAGCTTTCCGAGCTGATCACCACCCGCCAGAGTGTCCTGGTAAACTTATAAGCCGGTGGGTAGTGACCGACGAGCAGCGCATCCGCCAGCGGATGATCTATGTCCGCCACTACTTTCCCGGCGTCAACCTCGACACGATTTCCGACGAGGAGTTCGCGATGCTTTCCGAAGAGGCGTTGTGGCTGCACGAGCAGATGCTCATCAGCCGTATGCCCGTTCCGATGTCATTGCCGGAGAGGACTCCTTGACCTGCCGCCGTAAGCTTCCGGTTTGCGGCGGCCTTCGTTTCATAATCTCCGCCCTTGCGGAAAGACTATTCTTTTAACGCAGTACCCATTACCATGGCTCAGGAACAGAACTATCAGGTCAACTACTCCATCAACGTGGATGCCTCTCAGGGCACCAAGCAGGTTATCGCCTTCGGTGAGGCGGTAGGCAAGCTGGTACAGGCGAAAGCGTCCCTGACTCCGGCCGTCACGAACATCAAGAATATGATGGACGAGATAGACCGCGTGTTCCGCACCAAGAACGGCAAGAAACGTAATTTCGATTACCGCCTGACCATCGATACGAAAAAAAGCGAAGAGAAGCTGGAACGTATCAAGGGGTTACTCACGGATATTTCCACGCTTTCCAAAGGCATCAGCCTGACCATCAATGCCGGTCAGGCTTTGGACAGCAAGAAAATCAAGGCCAACGCCAAAAGCCTTTACGAGAAAAAGGCTGCCGAGATGCGCAAAGCGGAGATCGAAAAGAATGCCGCCTCGTCCGTTGGCACGATGGCAGACGCGCAGAAACGCATTACCAAAGCCATCGGGAAAATCAACTCCGCCCTGGTTTCCATGGAACGTGACCGGGAACTGCAAATCAAGACCGGGACGGCGGAAAACAGGTTGCAGCAGATACTTTCCCTATTGGGTCGTATCAAAAGTGCTTCTGTCATTTCTTTCAACATGCAGGGAGGCATACCATCCGAAGGACTCACACCTTCCGTTCCGGTGCCATATGCTCCGCAGGCCTTCGTAATGCCCGAAAAGGCCCGGCAAAAACTGATGGAACGGCTTTATGCAGGACAGCAGCTGCATCGCCAGAAACTGGTCCACGCGGAGGAGCTCTTTACCGCAGACCAGCGCCGTAAGGCGGCTCTGGCAGAAACCGCCGCGGCGGAAAAGCGGCGTGCCGATGAAGCGCGGGCTAAAGAACGGGAGTGCAAGAATGCCGCCCGTGCTGCGGAGAAAATACGCCGGCAGGCAGAACAGGCACGCCGTAAGGCAGAAACGGAACGTATAAAGGCCGAGCAGGCTGCAAGACGGCAGGAACAGCGCAATGCGATGCAGTCCGTCAGGCTCATGCAGCGGGAACATACTGCAGCCGGTACGCTCTACCGCAGTAAACGCCGTGCCGCCATCAACCGTATCCAGTATTCGAAAGCGCCGTCACTCAGGAACCTCCCGTTCGCTTCGATGCTCAATGCCTATATGGGTTACAGCCTGATCCGTTCGGAACTGACGAAGGCCATCGACTATTCCAACATCATGGAATCGGCACATTCCATCCTCCGTGTGGCGGACAGCGACCTCAAGACATTCGAGACCCGTTTTGACAGTATGGCCCGTCATGTCCGTAAAATCGGCATCGACACGAAATACACAGCCGTGGAGATTGCCGGTGCCGTCAAATACCTGTCGATGGCGGGCATGAATATCGAGACAATCAACAAGTCCATCCGCCCGATCACGAACCTGGCACTTATCGGTGACAACGACGTGTCGTATATCGCCGACCTGGCCACGAACATCATGGCCGGTTATGATATCCATAACGACAGCATGGACAGCGTGGCGGACATTATCTCCTCCACCATTTCCCGCTCGAATGTGAATATCGTGGAGATGGCGGAGTCATACAAGATGGCTGCCGGTTACCTGCGTATGGCGGGCGTGGACTTCACGGAAAGCAGTGCCGCCATCGGTCTTTTGGGCAATATGGGTCTGAAGGGAACGCTGGCGGGAACCTCGTTGCGTGCTCTTTCCACACGTTTTGCCAAACCTACCAAGGAGGCACAGGAAGTTCTGGACCGCCTGGGCATCCGGTTCACGGAAATGCGCGACATCGAGGGGGTGCAGGTCGAGAAACTCCGTCCTATAGCGGACATTTTCGAGGAATTGAACAAGAAGGGCGCGTCGATGGCGGATGTCCAGGCAATCTTCGGGAAAATTGGCGGTAACGCGGCGATGATGTTCCTGAAGAACTACGACAAACTACGAGAACTGACTTCATATAACCGGGGGTCCCAGGGCGTTTCCTCAGAACTGGCATTGGTAAAGCAGAATACGACCAAGGGATTGTGGGCGCAGGTGACCTCCCAGCTGACCGAAGGGTTCATGCAGGCATACGAGGTGTTGGAACCCTCTATCCGCACTGTGCTCCGCACTTTTCTGGCAAAGTTCAAGGCTCCGGAATTTACCCGTGGCCTGGTGTCCATCGGGAATGCCTTGTTGGACATCTTCACCGTGATCGGCAATATCGGCGCATGGGTGACCCGCAATTTCCATTGGATAGAACCGCTTGTCTTTACAGGCGTTGTCGCGACCCGGCTGTTCAAGGTGGCGGGAGCCCTGACGAATATCGGCATCGCCATGGGGTTTATCGGCAAACAGTCTGCGGCCACGACATCAATCAGTGTCGTGCAGGGGCTGCTGGGGGCGGGTGGTATCGGTAAGGTTTCGTTTGCCCAGAAGCGGGCCATCGTGTCGGCCATGCAGTCCGCAGGCGTGGCGGGACGGGGAGCGATGAACCGCGCCTTGATGGCCGGGGGCGGTGTCATCGGAGCCAAAGGAGTCCTGCAGTCGCTGTTTGCCACACAGGTGGCTACCGGCAGCGGACTGACCGGTGCTGCCGCCTCGTTGAGTGCCATCAGTACAGGCGCGGTTGCCGCCACGGCAGGTATAGCCGCATTGGTCGGGACTTTGGGATGGGTGGCTTACAAGACCTGGAAGATAAAGGAGGCGAAGGATGCCGTACTGGAAGAGATCGAATCGAACCGCAAGTACCGTTATCCGTCCATAGAGGCACTTTACTCCTCCCTGAGCGAGACCTATAACATGGCTGTCAAGACAAAGCGTGCCGTGGACGAGGTCGTTGCCGGCAAAAGTATCGAAGAGGCTTCGGGACATAAAATCGGAGCCTTCACATCCAACTGGTGGGCCGGGTTCTTGGGGGAATTTGCCATCGCTTCATCTGAGGGGATGGTATCGCGAGACCATGTGTATAACATGGACAAAGCCCGTCAGGATGACATAAGGGATGCGCTTGTCACCCTTGCCAAACGCGACAGCCAGACACGTATCGATGCCGCGTACGCCGAGTTCGGGAAGATGGGTACGGTATTGGAAGTGGACGCTTTCCTCAAGACGGTAAAGGAGCGTTTCGGGCAACAGGAGAAGGATCTCGACAAGTCTTTGTGGCGTATGCAGGATGGCAAGGCCGTCTATGTGAATGATATCGGGGACAGGTCGGAAGCGGTTGCCGCCCGCACATACGACTATGCCCGGTACATGAACACGCAGACCGTTCCGGAGATTGTGCGTGCCGCCACCGCTTATCGGAATGCCATATCGAGTGCCGCCAATGCGCATGAGCTGATGCGTAAGGGAGGGTTCGACTTTGACCAGTTCAGGGCCTGGGGATTCGAGCAGGACGAAAACGGGCTATGGAAACAGCGGGCACTGGGGCAGAACGCCACCGATGCGCAGCGTATAGACAACATCGCGCATCGCAAGCTGGCACATACGACACTCGTGAAGTTCTTTTCATCGCTCCGGCAGACTTTCGGAGGTTCGGCGGAGGCAGCCGAGAACATCCTCCGCGTGGCGGGCTTCACTCCCGACCAGTACGGCAACGAACCGGATTCCAACGATACACGTCCGTTTGCTGCCAACCCGATTACCAACACGCATCTGGATGACGGAGGGGCCGGCGGCAACTATTCCGGCACGGGGCGGTTGTCCTCGGCGGCACCTAAACAGGTCATCGTGAACATAGAGAGCCTGCTCAGTGTCAGGACCATCGACCTGATGAAGTCGAAGGAGGGGCAGACGGAAGAGATACAGAACCTGAAAGAACAACTGGCACAGGCGCTCATCGATGTCGTGCATGACTTCGATGCCTCCTGGAACGCATAAAATGAAAGGATTATGGGAAGACTGATACAAATCGCGGCCTCGACTTTGTTGAGCGGAGGCATACTCAACCACGGTTCGCTTGGCGGATACATCAGCAACGCCACGCGTCTGGCGTTGGGCATGGGGCTTGCCGAATTGCAGGACGGGCAGGTACATTACTTCTCCAGGCACCATGACCTGCTCAAACGGGCAGCCATACAGGTTGCCTCGCAGACGGCTTACGGGTTGCTACGTTCCTATCCCCGATACCTCAAATACTGGGAACAGCAGGTGCGGGACAAATATCTTCAGACACAGTCGCAGTCCAGCCTTGCGAACAAGACCGGACAGTACTACCAGCTCATCAGGGAACAGCAGGCGGTGGCGCAGAAGAAAAACCATATCGATTCCATCGTCGGCCGGACAGTGGCGGATTTTCTGGAACTGTCCATATCAGAGGAGGGGAAGTATTATGACAACAGCGAGTGCAAGGTTTTGCCGAACAGCCGGTATGGACTGGTGACATTCGTGGACCTGGGACCGCAGGTACAGGTCAGCAGCCGGAACAATATCCTGCTGACCCGGGTACAGGGGCGGGACTATACCCGCAAGGAATATATATCCGGGGGTGACCTCGAGATTACCATCAACGGCAAGATCACCTCCAAATACCCGGACGTGTATCCCGAGGCGGAAGTGTCCAAGTTTATCAGGCTGGTACAATACAAGGGTGTCATCGATTGCGACAACACGGTATTGCGCCAGTTCAACATTTCACGGTTGATTATACAGGGCTATACCTTACAGCCTACGGATTGCCGGAACGTGCAGCCGTATTCGCTGAACTGTGTCGCCGTGGAGCCATCGGAAGCCGTGGAACTGAAACTGGCGGAACAGGAAAAGGTGGACACGGCCATCAAGCACACGAACAAGTGGATCAAGTATGTTAAATTCGGTACGGAGGTCATCGACCCCGCCTCGTTGCTTAAACTGACACGTTTATGGGTATAGCTGCAATGGATATCCTCTGCTGTCGCATCACCATCGGGGATGCCGACCCATCCAATCCGATGAGGATACAGAACGGCGTGGAGATTACGGAAGTCCAGTCGCTCGAAATCAACGAGAGTTACAAGAAGCTGATCGGAACGGCCAAAGTGATATTCCCGAAAGGGTCGGTATGCCGCTCCACGATTATCGGGAACGTGACATTGGAGGGCAAGGACGTGTCGAGGATAACGACGGAGGTGATGCAGGACGGTGTCATCATCGAGAAACGCAGCGCGCAGCGTCTGGTTGACGAGACGACATTCAAGGTCGGACAGCGCATCAATATCAAGCTGGGCTACAACGGCGTGCTGAAAAATATGTTCGACGGATACATTACCGGATACAATTCGGACAGCACGCTGGAAATCCAGTGTGAGAATATGGCCTACAAACTCAAACTGAAACAGGCACCTCATTTCGAGACCCCGGCGAAAGGGACGACGGTGAACGAGGTGCTGGAAGGCAAGTATAATATCCTGAAAGATACCGGCTTCAGGATACACTCGGATACGAAGCGGTTTGAGATACATATCGGCAAGGTAAAGGTCACGGACAACTTCACGGTAGCGGATATCCTTTCCGAATGGTCGAAGTACAAGGTCTACTGTTTTTTAAAATACGATGCCGATGATGACGGGGCCATACCGTCCATTGCCGTCGGGCGTCCTTATTCGTCCAGCAAGGCTCAGCCGGTATTCCCGGAGGATGAATCGACAGGACCGTACAGGATATACTTCAACGAGCATGTGGCGCAGAGCAACCTGAAAGTGGTCAAGACCGATCCGAAGTTTTTGGCGGTGACGGGCAAGGCACTCGGGACGGATGAAAAATTCTTTGAGGTGACAGTACGCATGAATCCTGAATACGACCCGGCGACGCCGGGCAGCAAGGAGTTTCAGACGGTCAATGCCACGCAGATTTCAAAAAAGACGCACAAAGTAACGGGCAACACGACGGCATCAGGAGCGAAGACCAGGACCAAGGTGGATTTATCCACATATACCATCGTACCATATATGTCACCTCATGTCGGAATCAATTCCGACCGGCTTGTAGAAGAGACGACGGAATACTTTCGGAATTACAATCTGAACGGAATCACCGGCAATGTGACAGTATTCGGGGATTTCGGACTGTCTCCTGCCGTACAGGTGGAACTGATCGACTACCGTAATCCTTCCAAGAACGGCGTATACCTCGTGGAAGAGGTAACGACTACTTTCGGGGTGGGTGGATACAGGCAACAACTGAGTATTCCGTATAAAATTAGGAAATAAGATTTACCGTTATTCAACAGGAGGAATTTCTATCAATGGTTCTTCGTTTATTACCTTGATAATATTCGGAAGTTCGCTATTGTATTTATCGTCAGTAGAGCAATCAAAACCTTTTCTTCCACTAATGAAATCCGGTGTCGAAGTTTCAAAAGACCCTTTGCGTACAACCGGTATAAATTTAGTGGTTCCCTGATTGTTATATATTTCATGTGATATTATACCCCCTTCATAAGCGGCACCTCCTTTACCGGATTCAGCTTTCTCTTTATACTTTGGAGTCAGAATGCACAGAACTTTAGTTGCCTTACGGATGCTTTCAAGCATAAATTTAGGCAAGTCAGTTCCATGAGGTTGATACTGGTCTATTTGAGCATCAATCCCTCGTCTTCGCAAATCTTTGGCGAAAGTTTGAATCCAATTCATAAAGACATTGTCTTCTACCTCCCACGCATACGAAATCAACACAAACGGCTTGTTTTTATTCACAATTGGTTCTTCCGCCACTTTATTGAGAATTTCAGGCAGAGGCGTATTATCGATTGTAGGAATGTCTACATCTGCCCAAGGATTCAAAGCTTCTTGTATCGCATCTTTTGGAGTATTCATTAGCAGCAGCCTGTTTATTTTGATAGACAAATCTTTGAGGAATTTTTGTACATCATTCTCATCAAGAGCTAAAAATAAAGTCCTATACCATTTAATTCTTGATGTAAATTCTTCCTTTTCCCGCAATTCTGCCATATATTCCCCATATGTATGAGGTAACGACAATGTTGTTAAATATGGCCTGATTGTATTATAAAACAATGGTCCATCTACATACAGCGGCGCATAATCATTTTCTTTGTTCGATCCGATAATATTCCAAAGCTGTTCATATATATCTGATCTACTGGTCTCTTTTTCATAAATTGTCCGCTCAAGGGAAATTTTAGGAATAACACACTCTCCCCCATTTATAACATCGGCACCATTCTCCGTAAGAGCTATAAAATCTCTATCTTTTAAGTAGAGATAGCCATTATCAATGAGGGTATTTACCAGGAAATACAATATACCCAATTGATTACGAGTAAATTGCTTTTCAGCTGCAAATCTAAAATTTCTGAGCATGTTACCTTGCCCGGCTTTAAAGCATCTTGATTTTTGAAAGAAATCAAATATATATGTAATATAGGATTCTAAAATTTCTTGTTTCATAAGTAATATCATTGTCTTTGCAAAAGTACAAAATAATTGGCAACCAATAAACTATGCTCCTCCTATTCTTTCAAAAAACTCATGTCTTCAGACAAATCCAACCAGTTGCTTATCCGTGAGGCTATCCGCAAGATAGCCTTGGGACGGAGTATGGAGCGTATCAATCTGGCTCCCGGAGGCATGTCCGGTATCGGTACGGCCCGCATGATACACGGCTATGTCGCCAAGATACACGACAACCCCTCGGACGAGGAGTTTTCCGACTACGGCGGTACCATTGATGTCGGCGAGTACCCGGACGAGACGGCCTCCGCCGAACCTGTTATCCATAAAGGCGTGTTGCTCTCGGCCGCCACCAACAGCGAAGGCGGCTTCCTGATCGTCCCCGCACTTTTTTCCGACGTGACCATCTTCATGGATGCCGCCACCCGTTATGCCTATGTGGTTAACTTCTCCCATGTGGATATCCTGCGGCTCAATGCCCGCACGGAAACCGTCATCGGCGTGACCGAAATGGAGGAACTGGATCCGGAAAACGACTCTTCCCCGGACTACGACGAACTGGAAACCACCGGTAACGAGACCTCCACCCACTATACGCCGACGGCCGTCACAACAACCGTTAGGAATGACAAGGACAAGGAAGCGACAACCGTTATCGATGCGGAAAGCATCACGCATACGGTGGACAAGTCTGAAGTCAGACAGACAGCAGATAAAGTGGTACAAAAGGTCAATTCCACGACCGTTGCCGTTGCCGACAACAAGGTGACGCTCGGTGACGAGAATGCCACCGAGCCGCTGGTTCTGGGTAATGAGCTTGCCCGGCTGATGCTCGACTTCCTGACGGAATGTTCGAAAATCATGACTCCCACACTGATGGGCACGATGTCGCCGATCAATATGCCGAACTTCATCTCGCTGACATCACGTATCCAGAAATTTCTTTCCAAGACCAGCTATACCAAATGAGCGTACAACTGCATCCCGATATAGAAACCCTCGACAAGGAGAGCCTGTGCTATTCCATCTATGCACAGCTGTACCATAACTTTTTCAATGCCCAGCAGAAAAAGGACGACGAGCATCCTTACGGCATCGAGGAAGGCGACGAGACCAGCCTGAGACTGAAGAATACCGCTTACGGTTTTGCATCCGCCATTGCCGGAGCCGTTACGGGAGAAGGCGGTTCCGGAAGCGGTGGCTTGCTGTTGGATTACCTGAAGAAATCGGGCGGTGACATGACCGGCAAGCTCAGTGCCAATTACGGTTTCGAAGCCGGCATTGGAAACACCCGTATCCTGGAAACCTATTCGCAGGACATTACCGATCCGGAAGGTGTGGTAACTGCCATCGAGTACGGTATCAGGATTACCGGCAACCTGAAAGTCGGGGGCGACAGCCTGCATATCGGCGGCAGGCAGTTGCTCCGTTACGACGCGGACAAGGCCACCGCTACAATCAACGCTTCCCATATAGACTTTCTGGATGCGACGGTACATTCCAAAGGGGCATGGATTATCGGGGACGAGGATACAGGAATATCCATCTCCCCGACACGGCTGGCCGTGGGCGGGCAGGATGTCTATCATCGTGGCAACGCCAATACGGACACGGTGGATTGGACGATGCGGGACGGCATGGTGAGACGGAATCTGACGGTGCGAGGGAGTACGGTCATGGATGGCGGACTGAAAGCCTTGCAAGGCGTGGAACTGGGCGACAAAGGGAAATGTCTGCTTTCGTTTTCGGAAGAGGATGTCGCGCTCGGCGGGTTCCTCTCGTTCCTGGACGGATTCGGCATCCGGATCGGAGATGTTCCCGTACTGCTCTGTACCGACAAGGACAAGATACAGTTCGGGAGTATCGGCGGTGACCTTCTTTTAGGCGGCGACCATACCCCGAAGATACGCCTGTTCTCCGGCATATCGGACGTGGACGGCGAGTGTCTGATGCTTTCCCCTTACGGAAAGGCTTGTTTTCCGGGCTCGCTGACTGTCCGCCACAACTACGGCGCCGACCTGCTCTCCTCATACCGGGTAGACACTTCCGATGAAGGTATCGTTATCCACAAGCGCTTGCGGATGGGCACAGCAGAGGGATTTATGTTCACAGGCGACAGGGAGCGCGTATCGCTTTCTTCCGAGGTAATCTACGAGGAAGAGGACGTAAGGACGGCTATCCCTCACAGCACGGATTTTTCACACCGTCCGTCCGTGAGCTGTTATGCCCCGCAGAACCGTCACAGCGAATCGTTCCATATCCGCACCGATGCCGATTTCGTTACGGTCGCTGTTCCGTTGGAAGCAGCCGGGCATATCGGAATCCATGCGTCGCCCACCCGGATTACTGACAGAATCCTATACTTGACAGAGGCGTTACGCCTGCAAGCGGTGGAGGACGGTATCCGGCATTACGGAAACAGCGTCTTTACCGGGTCGCTCTCTTCGGAGTTCTTTTCCCCGGGCCTTTCCGGAAGCGGATGGGCTGTCCGCCGGAACCGGACGACAGGAGGCGTCTCCGCCACATTCGACGAGGTGGTGGCCCGCCGTAAGTTCCGCGCCTATGAGTTCGAGGTCGAAAAGACTTCGGTAACCAACGGTTCCTTCTGGATCAGCGACAGCTGTTCGGGAGACACCGTGGAAAAACTGTCATAATCCATGTCCGTATTCCGTTATCCGACATACAAGATCCGTATTGCCCCCGACTCGCAGAAGACACAGGGACTGCAAGCCGGGGATATCATCCGCAGGCAATATGCCGAACGGGAGCGTACCGTCTATTCGCTGATGTGCGTGACAGAAACCGGAACGGAGCTTGTCGGAGACAAGGACGCCCCTTATTTCATCGGGGCATTGCTGGACGGGGACGAACCGCAGGGCGGTGAACTGCTGGACTTCGTGCGGATTACCAACCTGTTCGATACGGCACGTAGCGGCGCCTTGTACCTGACGGCTTCTGACAGCGATTCACCCTATATGGATGTCATCGACGGCATGGCGACCGAACGCTCCCTGTGCTATCCCGTCATGGACGGAGGCATGGCGGGAGTGCCGGACAAGTCCAGGTACGCCGTTTATGGCAGCATGCTGCAAACGGAATATCTGGATGCCGATTCGGAAGCGACACGCATTGTCCGCATTATCCGCAACGCGGAACCGGCAGGAAACGCTTCCTTCGGGCTGATGCTGACATTGGAAGAACCGGTCGGATACCCGGAGCGCCTGCTGGTATCGTTCAAGGTCAGGTCTTCCAAAACATCAGGTTCCGTACCGATCCGATTCGGCTATACGAACCGTGAAAAGACGGATGCGGAAGATGAAATCTCCATCGGCCGGGAATGGAAGTACAAGTTATGGGTCATCACCGTGGATTACCCGGCACAGTACAGCCGGAGCCTGTTTCTTGACCTGACATCAAGCCTGGCCTCCGAGGGGGACTGGTGCGAGGTCGCCGACCTGAACATTGTTCGTCTTGCCTCCGTATCCGCTTTCAGCGAGGCGAGCAAGGCCCGTGTGGGAAAGGTCAGCGGCATCATCGATCCGGTCTTCGGCATGTTGGATGGTTACGGGGCCTATTTCCAGAATCTCTATGCCACACGCAATGTCAATATAGCCGGCACGCTTACCGCGGGAGACGAGAACGGTTTTTCAAGCACGTTTTATGTGGGCAAAATCCACAAGAATGTCATACCCGACAGCCTGTCCTGCCGGTTCAGCCATTCGGAAGAGCTGGATGAAACATCTCCCGCCGGACTCGGGCGGTGTGTACGGATAGCCGGAGACAGTCTTCTTGGTGCGCAAAGTGCCGCCTGGCGGGAGGCTCATACAGGAGTCTGTTATTGTTTCTCAGTCTGGATAAAAGCGGAAGATACGGCAGCCATCCGGTTCTATCAGGATGAACATCTTGTCGGTGATCGGACGGTGGCTGCCGGTAAAGGATGGGTCCGTTATAATGTCCCGTTCCTCATACGCGGGTCAGATTCCCCCGTCATGTGTCTCGGCATTGCCGCTTCCGTCCCCCTGTCGTTGTCCGCCCCTCAATTGGAGGCCGGAAGGAACGTGACCCCCTATCAGGCGACCGATGAAGCCTTGTCCTACACGGACGATTACGGTGCCTGGTTCAATAAGGGAGGTATCGGGGGTACCATACAGAATCCCCTGTTGCGGCTGAACGAAGACGGCTCGATCGTTTCACGGGACGGTTCTTTCGTCATCCATCCGGACGGGACGGGCCATTTCGCCTCGGGACGGTTCAAGTGGGGCAAGGATACCATCGAACTGCGCGATGTGACCATCCGCTGGGAAGACCTCGATGAGGAGGCGCAGGAACTGCTCAAGCCCCGTTCCGTCTCCCTGACAGGCGGCACGGCGTTCCATTTCAAGGACGAGCTTTCAGGCGCATGCGAGCCGGAGAATATCCCGCTTGTGGCGACCGAATACAATTTCGAGCCGGAAAGTCGGCAGTGGGAATACCTTGCCGTTGACGGCATATGGAAAGATGCCGGATGCAATGCCGCCGTATTTGAAATGACACCCCCGTTTCATGGCTGGGAAGGGCGCGACGTGCTGACCCTCCGCTACACGGCAACATACCGTAATGAAAAAATCAGTGCGACCCATACCTTTTTCAAACTTTACGACGGATCTCCCTCCTATACTGTTTATGTGGAGTCTGAAAACGGCACGACATTCCGCAACGGAATCGTCTCGACGGTACTCCGTGCCAGGGTGTACAGGGGCGGTGAAGAGATTACATCGCTCATTCCCGACGGCAATTTCCGCTGGATACGGACGAGCCGCGATACGGAGAGTGACAGGATATGGAACGCCGCACCGCGTTACGGCAGGGAGATAGAGATAACCGGCGGGGACGTGTGGCGCAAGGCCGTTTTCGATTGCGAAGTGGAAATAACAAATAACCGATAATCTATTATGGCAGTAAAAGTAGCCCGCGGGCAGGTCACCATCATCGACCAGAACGACGCGGTATCGTTGCAGGCATTCATCGGCTCCTCGCAGCCCCTGACACAGGTGTACAACAGAGACAACAATGCCTATGCCCCTTCGTGGGCGGCTTCTCCCTATCTGGTACTTACCCCTTCGCTCTTCGTCAGCGGTCAGGCGGCGACCGACCAGATCACCTCGGTAGGCAATGCCGCGACGCTTACGGCAGGCGTGAAGAGCGGCTCGGCCAAGTGGTACAAGAACGGTACGGCGATCGTCTCCGGACAGGACAGCTGCACCATCGGCGCGGCATCGGCCAAGTATGCCCTTACCGTCAAAGCCAACCACATGACCGTTTCCGCTCCGCAAGTGCGTTATACTTTCGAGGCGGTTTACATCGACGCCAACGGGCTGGAGATTCCGTTCCGGGCGGAGATTCAGTTCACGCAGCACCTGAACGCCGGAGCGATGATCGCCGCCGTGGCGTATGCACCCGACGGCATCGTATTCAAGAACGACGAGGTGGCGACGCTCAGGGCGCATTGCGACCTGTGGCGCGGAGCCTCTATCGACACGACGAACGTCACCTACGCGTGGGGCATCAAGGATTCGGCGGTATTCGCGGGCACGACACTGACAGCTGCCGCGGCAGCCGGAGCCACGACCATAACGGTCGCTTCGGTAATGAACATGGAGGCGGGAGGCAGGATAACCATAGGATCGGCACAGTACACCATTTCGGCAGTCAACGCCTCCACGAAGGTCGTGACGCTGACCTCCGCACTGAGTGCCGCAGCCGCATCGGGAGCCGCCGTTTCGTGTCCCTACTACAACTCCATGCTGGGTGCCGGCTGGGCATGCCTTACCTCGACCAATCCTCGGGGCGTGACGGCAGGCTGGACGACAAACGAAATCACGATTACGGCAGATGCCGTTCTCAACTTCGAGACCTTCAAGTGCGCCATCAAGGATACGGACACCTCGGCGGGCAACGCCTCGGCGAACAAGGTCGTCTGCGACATCATCTCCTTCACGGATATGTCCGACCCCATCACGGTTGATCTGGTCAGCCAGAAGGGGTTCACCATCAAGAACAACGGCAATGACGTGGATGCCAAAGCCGTGTTATACAGGGGCGGTGAGGAAATCGACACGGGCGGGACAGCTTATACCTATACATGGAAACTGTGGAACTCTGCCGGGACTTCCGTCGTGAAGACCTACACGGGAAAATCCATCACGGTCTCGAAAGCCGATGTGACGGGGAAAGGCGTGCTGATGTGCGAGGTATCGAAATAAACGACATGTCTTACAACGAATACGAGGGTGCCAAATACTTTTTGGGACACCCTCATTGCGTCTGACGTGTTTCCCGACAGGAAAGTCAGTCTCTTGGCATGGATTTCACGATCCCGCTCACGGGGTCGAATTGTACGGCGGCATTGTTGAACAGCCGCTCGATATGCCCGCTGCGGATCATTTCGGAGGTCGGCAGACAGTGAAGGACGGGCGTATCGATAAGGGCTATTCTGTCACTCAGCGAGAGGGCTATATCCAGTTCGTGAGTGGAGAACAGAATGCATTTGCCCTCAGCATGCGCTAACCGTGCGAGCAGGGAACACAATTCGTAACGGTTGGGCATGTCAAGAAACGAGGTCGGCTCGTCCAACAGGATGACGGGCGTTTCCTGAGCCAGAGCACGGGCTATCATAATGCGCTGGCATTCACCGTCCGACATCTTATCCATCGTGCGGCCGGCATACGCCTCCATTCCGACCGAAGAGAGCGACCGCATGACGATTTCCCTATCTTGAGGCTGCATGCGGCCGATCCAGTTGGTGTAAGGGGCGCGGCCGATAGCCACGACATCCTCGCACCGCAGGTTGGCGATGCGTGTGCGCTCGGTCGTGACAAATGCCAGTTGCCTTGCCTTCTCCGGAGTTCTCATGTTTGCGATACAATGTCCGTCGAGCAGGATTTTACCGCAATAATTATGATTCAGTCCGGCTATGGCACGGAGAAGTGTAGATTTCCCCGTGCCGTTCCTGCCAATAAGGGCAGTCAGCTGTCCTCTTTTGAAAGAGGCATCGACCTTATCGAGAAGCCTCTTCTCTGCGTAGCCTATGGAAAAATCGCACAGTTCTATCATACCGTCATCGATTTATTGCGTAAAACCACCCATACGACTATCGGGATTCCCAGCAGTGCGGTAATGGCATTTACGGGCAAAGTGAACATTTTGG
The DNA here is from genome assembly GCF_042852885.1 of Alistipes sp. i18-0019-D1. Classification (NCBI taxonomy): domain Bacteria; kingdom Pseudomonadati; phylum Bacteroidota; class Bacteroidia; order Bacteroidales; family Rikenellaceae; genus Alistipes; species Alistipes sp. i18-0019-D1. The sequence goes on along the minus strand of NZ_AP031424.1, from coordinate 1,378,586 downwards.
AAACGATATCGCAAAGAAGCAATACCGCCGCCCCCGAGAGAAGGGTTCCCGGCAGGAGCACGCGGTGGTCGGCCTCGCGGAAGAGCATCCGCGCGACGTGAGGCATGGCAAGACCGATGAAGCCGATCGGGCCGCAGAAAGCCGTTACCGTGCCGGCCAGCAGCGTCGTCGAGAGAAACAGCAGACCGCGCGAACGGCGGATATTCAGTCCCATCGTTACGGCATATTCCTCGCCGAAGAGCAGGAGGTTGAGCGGTTTGATCGTCCATACGGCCAGCAGCAACCCGACGATGACCGACGGAAGGAGGATGGCGAGCTGCGGCACCGTCACGTCGCCGAGCGACCCCATCGTCCAGATGACGAACGCCTTTAACGCCTCCTCTTTGCTCAGATATTGCAATATCTGCACGACAGCGCTCACGCCTGACGAGAACATCATACCCAAAATCAATATCACCATAATGTCCTTTATGCGGTGTCCGACGGCAGCGATTACGAGCAGCACGACGGCCGCACCCAGCCAAGCCGCTCCGGCGATGCCTATCGACGAGCCGACGCCTGCCAGCACCACGAGCGCCACGCCGAGGCTTGCACCCGAGCTGATGCCCAGCACGTAGGGGCCGGCCAGCGGATTGCGGAACAATGTCTGCATCTGCAAGCCGCTGACCGATAGCGCCGCCCCGGCCAGCAGAGCCACAACCGCCTTTATCAGCCGTATGTTCAGTACGATTTTCGCCGTAGTCCGCGGGCAGTCGCCGCCCGTCAGGGCCGCCCATACGTCGCCGACGGGAATGCGAACCGCGCCCACAGCCAAATCCAACAGGAAGAGGCCGACCGTAAGCACGGACAACGCGGTGAACAGGATGACGGGGCGTGAACGCATCTATTTCAGTTGTTTGTAGTATACGAAATCTTCTTCGACCAACTCGGGGTGGAATATCTTCACGAGGTCGCGCAGAAGAAGGTCGGGATTCACGACGGCCGATTCGTAGTAGTCGTTGCCTCCGGCGGCATTGGTGCGGGCGTTGTTGTTATAGACATAGCCGTTTCGGACGCAGCGGGTATCGGCGAACTTCGGGCAGGCGGCTTTCAGTTCGTCGAGTGTGTTCGCCATGCCGACGTTCAGCCACATATCGGCCTCCGAAGCGAGCAGGTATGCCTCCTCCAAGTCGATAGGCGTCGAAGAGTTGCCCGTGTTCTTCTTGTAGATGTAGTCGCCTCCGGCGTCGGTAATCAGCCGCACGGCATAGTTTTCCGTCGAGGGCATGAACCACGAATCGCCGTAGGGCGTATTGAGCATGACCGACGGGGCATCGAGAACGGCACCGGACACTTTCTGTTTCAGCGCATTGTATCGGATCGGAATATCCGCGAATACCTTTTCGCCCTTCGCGCGTTTCCCGACGACCTCCGAAAGCGCCACCAGCCATTCGGCTTTGCCCAGCGGAGATTCTTCGAGATAATCGCCGACATACATGAACGGGATGCCGAGCTCCTTGAGTTTGCTCTCCATCGCACTGGCCCCGTTCACGCCGAAAAGCAGCACAAGGTCAGGGTCGAGCGACAACAGAAGTTCATAATTGATATTTCCCTCGTAACCCACGTCGCCGATGCTGTCGCGGCGTGCCTGAATGTCGGGATTGGAGATATAGTCGAGTCCCGAAACGCCGACCACACGTGCCGTCTCGCCGATGGCGTCGAGCATGGCGATATGGGTCGAGGACATCGCCACGATGCGCTGCGCATCCCCTTCGAGGACCTGCCCGTCGAAACCCTCGGGAACGGGTTCCCCGTTACGGGAGATGAACAACCGGGTGGTGACGCTATCCGCGCCCTGCCACGGATTCATGACGGAAACCAGCACGCTCTGTCTGCCGTCTGCTCTTTCAATCTTGAATCCCGAGGCATATTCGGGAGCGTAAAGCTGTTTGTTGAAATCGGCAAGTTGGGAACTCTTGCCACGACAGCCTGCAAATGCCAGCGCAAGCAGCACCATCAGGCTCAAATTCTTTAATACTTTCATATCATTACCTTATTTACGTTTACATTATTTTCTGCTTTTCCCGAATTTCGGGGTGATGCCGATGAAGAACTCGAAGTTGATGCCGGGCATAGGACGCGACAGCACCGAGAGATAGTCCTCGTTGAACAGGTTATTGACGGCAAGTTTCAACTGTACATCCAGCGGTTTGAACGACAGCATTTTCTCCAGTGAGATATTGCTCATGAAATACCGGGGCAGGTGGCCTGTCAGCGTGTAATCGTTGCTCGACATGGTGAAACGTTCCGAGTAGTAAGCCCACTTGTAGAGGAACGCCCACGTCCGCCATGACAGCCGTCCTGTCAGCGAGGCGGAGTGCTCCGGCACGTAAGGCAGTTGTTTTCCCACCGACTGGTCGGCGGGCGACATCTTTTCGCCCTCGTTGATGGAGGGGGTCCACGAATAGGAACCGTTCAGGTCTATCAGCCAGTCCTTTGCCGGCTGCACGGCAAGGTTGGCCTTCACTTCGACACCGTAGGCATGGACTTTCTTCACGTTGCGCGGCGAGAAGAACCCCTTGGTCGTCGGCAGCCAGATGATCCAGTCGTCGATGTAGGAGTCGAACCAGCTTGCGCTGCCGCCCAGTTTATATACCCCCTTTTTGCCGACATCGAAACTCACTCCGGCGTCATAGCTGAAGCCGTGTTCGTTTTTAAGGTCGGGGTTGCCGCCCGGCAGAAAGTAGAGGTCGTTCAAAGTCGGAAAACGATAGTTGCGCGATACGGAGGCTTTCACCATCACGTTCCCTTTGCGCGAAATCAGTCCGTCGATGAAGAATGCCGGGATGAGCGGAGCCCATTTGTCGCCCGACATCTCCTCGCGCAAGACCAGCGACAAGCCCAACGGCTCGACAGGCTGCCATTTGGCCGATACAGAACCGGAGAGCTCGACACGCCCCTTGTCATATCCGACGACGGCTTTGTTGCCATCCTGAAGGATGATGTTCTTGTCTTCGCTGCGCACGAGATGCTGGTACACGGATACGTTCGAGGTGAAGAACCATTTCCTGCCGGGCGAGTATTCCGCTTCCGCCTGTCCGTAGAACGTGTTTATCTTGCTCCGCGAACGGGTCATGGAGGCCCAGTTGTCCGGCGCCACCTCACGACGGTAGTCGTAGGCCATCCACGTATGGATATAACCGCCTTTCACGCCGACTTTCCATTTCTCTTTGATATGGTCCCATGACAGGACACCACGAAACGTCTGCTCCCGCTGGCGGTTCTCGAAGGCGGTCTCATCGCCGTAATCGGTCGTGAGCATCGGCAGTTCCCGGTTGGAGTTGATATACCATGCGTTCAACCCGAAACGGTCGCCTTTCAGGGTGTTGTAATATACCTCCTGCAACAGGTGCAGGTCCTTGAACGAACCCGATCGGTTGCGTTCCTTGGGATGATACTGTCCGATGATGTTCTTCTCCTCGTCGTAGATATTTATCTTCTTGTCGTGGTTGGTGTACTTGTAATCGTTGGGCGACGACGAATAGACCGCGCGGGTCGAGACCTGCCATCGGTCGCTGCCGTAGGTGAAGCGGGCGAACTCGTCGAACGTGCGGAACGACCCGATGCCCTGCACGTATTGGGCATGGAAGCCCTCGCCGACCTGCGGCGTAGTACCGAGTTTGACAAGTCCGCCGAGTCCGCCGCCCGTTTCATTCACCGACGACGTGCCATGAAGCAGCGAGGCCTGATCTATGAAGTAGGACGGTATGGTGGAAAAGTCGGTCATACCCAGCATGGGATTGTTGATGCGCATGCCGTTCCACGTCACCTGCGTGTGGCTGGGCGACGTGCCGCGGAAAGCAACGGTGGAGAGCGTGGCGCGTCCGTAACTCTTGACGAACACGGACGAATTGAACGTCAGAATGTCGGCCATCGATAAGGCAATGTTCTCTTTCAGTGCGAGCGAGTCGAACTTCGTCTTCTGCACGCCGATTTCTTTCATCGGGCGTTTGCCCCACACCGTGACCTCGTCTATCTGGTGGATGCGTCGTGTGATTCCCTGCGCGGACAATACGGACGGACAGACGAGCAGTAGCGAGAAAAGTATGTATTTCGTATAAATCATTTGATTCCGTTTTTAGGGTGGGTATTCGCGGAAAAATGTACCGTGGAGGATGCCGGCACGGACGTTTGATGCGGGTCGAACCCATTCTCTTCAAGCAGTTGTCCGTATTCTTCCTCGAACGAGATCTCCTGATGGATTGTATGCTGCTCCTCGATGTGCCGTCTGAGCCGGTGAAGGTCGCTGAACGACACGCTGAACGAGTCGAATCCGGCAGCCCAACCGGAGAAGTCGGCATATTCCGGGGTTTTCTGGTATACCGTTCCCGTGGCGCCTTTCACCTTGTTCACGATCTTGCTGAAATCCCCGGAATTCGGAATCTCGACAAGTACATGCACGTGGTTGAGAAAGGCATTGGCGGCATGTACGCGGCAACCTTTCCCTGTAAAAATCCGTGTCATCCGCTCGAGCATCAATCCTTTTCCCGTTGTCGGAATCGTCATCTTGCGTCCTTTGGTAACGAAGATGAGATGGTATAGGTGTCGTATCCTGCCCATCACTTCCAACAAAATGCGCCGGGGATTATCCCGACATAGAATTCATCGATCAGTTCACCTTCGGACGAGTAGCGGTAGACAATGCCCTGCTGCTGGTAGTCGATGGCATCGGCCACGTAGACATCGCCACGCACGGGGTCGACGGTCAGGCCGTAATAAATCGTACCGCTGTATTCGAGGAACGGGCGCACGGGAACACGTTCCGCATCCACGTCCATCGACCATATGTCCTTGTTGATCCAGTAGAGCTTGTCGCCCGTACCGTTGAGCTGCACCTCCGAAGGCCAGTCGCCCATCTTGAACTTGAACTGCTTCTCTACGGTGAACGTCTCGGCATCGATGCGGTAGAGAGACGGGGCTTCGTAGCCGTAGGGCGAACCCTCGTACCCACCGTCGGTGATCGTCCACATCTTGTGGTTCTTGTCCATTACCAGCGAGGTGGGCTGGATGCCGACTTTCAGTTCTTCTACCACCTGATCCGTTTCGGTATCGATCTTGATGATGCGGTTTTGGTACGACCAGCAGTTGCAATAGACATATTTGCCATACTGCACCATCTGCTCCGTGGAGCCGCTTTCCATCGTCATGTCCGGCACCTGGATGTAACCGGTGATTTCATATTTCTTGGGGTTGATGATGAAGATGCGGTTGTCCCACAATTGGGTGACATAGGCTTTCTCGTCGCTGAGGAAATGGATATAGCGCGGCGAAGTCAGGTTCGTGATACGGCCCACCTCTTTGAACGTATTGAGGTCGATGGCGAAAATCACGTGGGAATTGTTCACCACGACCCAGCCCTTATTGTCGTGGATGCACATCGATTGCGCCACGTCGCCCAGCTTCATGCCGTTGGCACGGAAGAACACTTCATTCTGCACCTGTTGGGTTTCGGGGTCGTAGTACGACAACGTGGCATTGCCGTACTGGAAGTTGCCCTCGTTGGTGATGAACAACCCGGCTCCGGTAGCGTTGAAATCTTCCACCGCATCTCCGTAGTCCCACTCCATGCAGCCCGCCAGCAACAGCGGCAACCCGCATAGAAGAATGATATGTCGTATCAGATGTTTCATTGGCTTGTTATAAACGGGAAAGAGTACCGGTCTTTCGGCCAGTACCCTGTTCCCTTGTAAAATAATGGGTGTTACTGCTGGGTATAGCGACCGGCTTGCATATCCTCGTAGGTGGGGTTATAACCGCAATTGGTTACAAGCCAGTCTTCTTTCTTGATTTGCTCTTCTTCTACAAAAGATTTGAAGAACGTATAATCAACAAACCGTGTCAACCGGATAAATCGAACTCCTGAGAGTTTTGTTAAAGTTGGCATATTGAAAGTCGTAAGCGATGCTGCATTTGCAGCACAAAGTGTTCCATCAATGGCCTGCAATTTGGGGCATGAAATAGTTTTTACGGTACGAACAGTCATACCAACACCCCCGACATGTTCCAATGACGGAAATGTAAAATCTTTATTTGATGCCATAAAATCTAAAGAACCATATAAAATATTATTAATCACCCCTTCTTTGATATATTGAGGATTGCTTGAACAACCGACTGACTTTAAATTCGTAAAATCATAATCATAGTTAGAAACAGCGTTCAGATTACCGATAATACATAACTGACCTCCGACAATTTCCAATTTCGGGAACGAGATATTGTTTGCCATTGTAGTTTCGATGCTTAAATATCCATCTACACTTACCAAGTTAGGGGCTGAAACGCCTTTTTTTGAACCTCTTATAATTTCCATATTCCCGTAAACTCGTTCAAATTGGAATACAGGATCTGTTGTCATATTGCTAGAATACTTAAAATTCTTAATACTCTTAAAATTCAATTCTGGATCTATTCCAACACTTGAACCGGTAATACCGCTCGGAGCTAGAAACATGCTAACTTGCGACATATCCTCTTTTGTGATAATTTTTGAGAATATAGTCCCGTCTGTAATAGAAATTAAAGGTTCGTTATCCTCAAAAGGTACAAAATTTACTTTGCTCAAATCTAAAATTCGATCAGAACACTCCAATAAACGCAGCAAGGTCAGTCCTCCGAGTTGTTCTAATTTACTCCAATCCGGCAATTTTTTCAAGACTTGGAATTTAGATATTGTCAATGTGCCTTTAACAATCGACAAGTTAGACAGTCCATCTATTTCTTGTAATTTATTATTTCCCGTAGATGTAAAAGCATCGGACGCAATATAACTGGAAACGAGATTAAGGTCGCCGTTTACTACCGATAATTCCGGCAATGAAAGGGTCTCCAACGGAATCGGTATAGAAGCAAAATCCACACTTCCAACTTCTTGTAATTTCGGAAATTCCAAAGAAATCATTTTGCCTAAATTATTAACCCCTAAGCGACCGTTTACTTTTGTCAATTCAGGAATTCTCAAAGATGTGATTTCTCCTCCTGGTTCTCCGTCACTTGTCAGACACTGGAGATCAAAATCCTTTACGACAGTGGTTAATTTAGGGAATTCAAAACTTTGTAGAGATGAAGTCCTGAATATTATATTTCCATCAATCGTTTCAAGGTTGTCGAATTGCACATATGCTACTTGATTGTTGCAGACAACGATGTCGCCAGTAATATGCTGCAAAGATCTCATACTGACCATCTGCAATTTACTGTTGGTCGCAAAGGCAGTTTCAGTTCCTATTTGCAAACCTCCAATTGAAGTGATATTATCAAGTCCCGTAAGATCTTGTCCAACATAACTTTTCCGAATGATGATGTTTCCTTCGACTTCCTTCAATATTTTTAATGCGGCGATATCCGACAATTCTTCTGCATCCTCAGCATCCGACCCGATAATCAAATCACCTTTGATAACCGTTACGTCCGTATCAATGAAAGCCGTAACATCCGCTGTTGTCTTCAATTCCACATCCCCTTCATAGCGAATCTCGTCTTTAATGACTTTATATGTATAATCATTCGCTTCTCCATTGTAAGAGGTTACACGAAACGTTCGTTCCGTATCCCAGTCAGTAATGCTTGCCGGATCGGGAATAATTGTTGCCGAGGATGTGTATTTGAATTCGACTTGAGCATTATTTAACGAAACAGTATATGGAACTGTTATGGTAATTATATTGTCAATTATTTCCGCTGTATAGGATTGACTTGCCACAGTCATCACGACTGATGTGATAAAATTGTCATCGGCATCAGCAGGACTTTCTGGAGTCTGATTATCTTCTGAACATGATAAAAAAAGAAATGGGGCAATGAATAGTAAAAGCCAAAACTGTCTCATATTATTGATTATTAGTTATTGATAAGTCTTCAAATGAAAATACTTCTGTGGATATCTCTCCAAGCCAACCACTTTTCGATAATACTCCACACTGAACTTTGATAAAGTCTATATATTGCAATTTTACTGGAGTCCCGTCATGATATATTGCATTGGCTATTTTGAATCCGTTGCGCTGACCGCTACCATCAATGACATTTCCTCCTACCAGATTATCTGAACCCATATTATCCACATACCCCCACTCATAAGCGTTATTCGCCCAATATCCTGTAACGGGATCTTGATTGTTGCGAGGAGTCAGACGCGTCCCATATAATGTATAGCTATCTTCTTTAATCCAATTGGGATAATAATATTCTTGGCCATGGTATGCATTCATATCGACAGAACCTGAATTACCTTCACTATCTACCCACGGAGTATGTGCTCTGGGTGCAGGTCTATAGTAAGTTACTTCGTAGTCTTGTATTGTACCATCGATGCCGGTTTCAGATCCTTTTAATTCATACCATTCATCGTCTGGCTGGCCATTGCCATTTATATCTTGCATTACCCAAACAATGCCCGGCTCATTTGAGCCACCGCTCGAACTGTTAAAAGCATTTCCTTGTATTGCAAAATCGTATTCTCGGCCACTCGGAGCAATACTATGGTCAAAACCGATGATGATATAACCACCGAAAGATCCCAGTGAAACATGCGCTTTTTTGTTCAATCGTTTCGTTGCATACTCTATGGCTTGTTGGGGCGTCGTTTCATTTCCTATAAATCCGGTATTTTGGGATAACTCATTAATAAACTGTCCGGGAGCAGGAATGAATTCATAAACCTTATCCCAAATACCTGAACTTGTCGCTGTCGCTTGCCGATAGCGTTCTTGTTCCGTTTTTTCTTCACAAATAACCTTAACTGTCGTTGTAATTGAAGTATTACTACGTGTTATGTTACGTGAAAGTGGCTGTGTGTTGGGCATTTTTTCTGTAACAGTAACAGCAACGAAATATTCTCCAGGAGTCGTCGGCGTGAATTTAAAAACCCTGTCGGTAGCGGCTTCCATAATTTTTCCATTGACCTGCCATTGATACTGTGGATAATCGAAATATTCCAGCAAAGGCCGCAAATATACAGGACGCCCTGCAAAAGTATAACGATCCGTAGAAGTTTGTGTATAGGATGGTGTCGGAAACCGTACGGAATAAGGCATTGTTTCCACAACTTCTACGTCGAAATCACGGATTGTTTCTCCGTCTATATTGGATGCCCGGATTGTTATCGAATATGTACCGAGTTCTTTTTCGTGAAACGTATATGCTTTTTCTGTTCCGACGATTTCTCCATCGCGTACCCATTCAATTCTAAAATTTTCAAGATCGTCATGTTGAATATCTGGAGATAAAATATAATCCGTGTTTTGAGGCACTTTTAATCCTTTAGAGGGGATTATGATTGAAATTGTAGGTGGAGTTAACTCCAATACTTCTACTTTTAACTCTTCTTCCGCATAACCCTCTGGTGTATCAACTCGCAATTTGATATATAGATGTTGTTCCTGATTCCATGTATACTTCAATATTGATTCAGATGAAAGAAGTTTTCCATCTACTGTCCATGCATAAAGTGCATTATTCGCATATTTATATGTCGGGGCAATTGTCAGTTCACGCCCAACTTTGATAGTGTAAATGCCAGTCTCACTATCGAGTTCAATTATAGGAGCTTGTTTTATTTCTTCAGTAATTACATCGTTCTTATTACAGCTTGTAATAAAAAACAAAAGTACAAGAATACTAAATATGAAAGCCTTCATAATAAAAAAGGTATAGAACTGAAATCAGTTCTATGTCAAACTATATTAAATTGTTATTCTATTGTAACGTCGTCTATACAAAGATACGCCGGAGTATTGAGTCCATATATAGGATCGACATCAGATCCTTCAAAATTGAATTTTACACTTTGCACATCCGCTACATTAATATCCCAATATGTCCATGTAGTTACGGGGGACACTGTTGGTTTATCATATCGGTAGTCGGCCAACAATTTCGATACAGTGGTGATCAAATTTCCATCTACGTCATAACATTCGATGTTGACTTGGAAATATCCTATATTGTTGCCGTCAGAATCTTTCAGATTACTCAACGGTGTTGCAACACCCGATGTTCCGAACTGATTACCATTTATAATCACACCATAGGTATATGCTGTGTTACAATACCATAAACCCTTGAATTTGCGAGGGGAGTCAAAATAGAATTCAGGTTTGGCCATCCACTCCGTATTTCCGAAATCAGAGTAGCCGTATACAACAGCAAAATTGGAACCGCTGTGACCTGCCCCTGTATTGGCCCCATCTGTGGATGCTGTATTATAGACACTACATTGATTCTCCCAAGTATACCACCAATTAGTTCCAGAAGTCTTGCCGGCAGCAGAATCAGAACGATAATTGTATTTCGACAACGCAATGGCACCACTGGAAAATTCAGTATACGCTCCATAAGAATTGGTTACAGTATTCATGTCGGAGACAAACACAAAATCGGGATCGTATATTTCCCTGATTTGGTTCTCTGCAGTATATCCATAAAGCGTGTAGTAGTTCTCTGCTTTAGGCGAAACCGCCATGAATGTTTCATCGAAGTCATCGAATGTAATGGTTGTAGTGCCATCATCATTAAAGTTGGCTCGGGTTTCGGGAGTTACTGAATCAGTTTGAGGATTCATCAAAAAGTCATCGTCTGAATTACAGCCGGTGAACAGGGCGGTTGCCGTCAACAGGAAAGCTCCCGCCAGAAAGCGTAAATTTCTTTTCATAGCTTACTTGTTTTTTAATAAAACATATTTTTAACAAACACAAAAAATCCCGTTCGCGCAGGTTTACACGAACGGGATTATGTTTGTCTTCAAATATGAGAATGACTCCTACGGCATTCCGTATCTGATCGCAACCCGATTTTCTCCCGCGGGTGTAAATCCTTTTCCGGTCATGGCAGGTCTTCTGACTCGTCCCAGTCGTCGCGCCTTCCCAGCATTACACCAGTGGCAGGTTGCGGCAACCTTGAGGGGACTTACAGCAACGGGTACTGTCCCGGATTCTCACCGGATTCCCTTTTCATCCGTGGCGGCGAACCGCCCGGAACCATTTCCAATTACAAAAATACAAATATTTTTTATAATACCCGTTGGTTGAATTAAAATAAAGCATCTTTAACAAGACCAATTTTACGATGGTTACAGAAGTTGATGTATTGCAGCACGGTCATAGCAGCGATTTTTGCGGCAGTACGTGTAAACAGTCCGCCTGTCTGCTTTGCATAATTGCGTACCATCATGAATTGGTAGTTAAGTTGAGAGAAAACGGTTTCGATTCGCTTCCTGAAACGCCTGTAAGCCCACGAAGGATTTCTCCAATTCTTTTGGTTCAAGCGATACGGGACTTCAAGCTTGATATGAGCCGTTTCGAAAAGGTCTTGTTGCACCTCAGCACTTAAATACCCCTTATCTCCAAGCATAAGACAGTCGTGATAATCCCACTTTGCATCATCCAGATAATGTATATCATGAACATTTGCAGCCGTTATATCATAAGAGTGAATAACACCACTTATTCCACAGATAGCGTGGAGCTTATACCCATAGTAATACATTTGTTGGGAGGCGCAAAAGCCTTTGGAAGGTGCGCTTTGCGGATTATCATTTCCCATAACGCAACGCTTGGCTCGTGCCAGCTGGCATACTTTGACAGGCTTGGAGTCTATCACAAAGACATTTTCCCCACCGTCTATGCTCTTGGCAATATCCCTGCGGATGTCTTCTGCAAGACAAGCCGTGAGTTTGCGACGGACGTTGAACTGTCTTCTGGATATAAGGTTAGGGATATGTTCGGGAGATTCAGCCAATCTCTTAAAGAGGTTGTTCTCGCTGTCATAACCGAATGCTTCGGCTGTAAGAGAAAGAGCTATAACTTCCAAATCAGAAAAGGTGGGAATAACTCCACGGCGAGATACATTGCCATGTTCATTTACACGATTTCCTGCAAATTTCTTGCAGATGTCGTTGATTTTTGTGAATTTTTCGATGAAGTTGTGCATACGACGGTTTGAACTCAATAGTTTGGATGCTATTAAGTTACTAAAAACCAGAAATATGCACAACCTTTCATTTGTCATTTTACTAACTTTTTAATTCAACCAACGGGTTTTATAATAATATCATTTACACGAAAAAAAATCCGCAACCTGCCGGAATCATTCCGCACTATACTTTCAGAAAAAGGTTTCATGGCAAAGATTCTCATCGCCCGGGGACAGGCGACCATCTATGTCCAGAAGGACGGGTATACCATAACCCAGTCTTTGGGTGAATACGTGTTCCCCGCGGATGACACGGGGAAGATTCTCTCGTCCGTCACTCTCACCTCGACCGTACGGGTGATGTGCGGGGACGAGGAACTCACGGCCTTTACCATCGGTGCGGTGGGTAAGCCGGCGGGATTCTCATCCGTTACCGTCAATAACGGCACGAAGACCTTAACCTACGTTATCACCGCCGGTACGACGACCCTCGCCGACCACGGAACAATAGATATTCCCGTGACAATTTCCGGTATTGTCTATCATCTGTCGTTCGTCTGGTCGAAAGCCAAGGCGGGTATCCCGGGCAAGGACGGGGTCGATGCCGACATGCTCGACTGGGTCAAGGAGTGGAATACGGGTAAGACGCTCATCAACGGCAACACGGTCATCACCCCCAAACTCTTTGCGGGCACGAAAAACAGCGACGGCACCGTCTCCGGGATAGCCATAGGCTCGTTTACACTCAATACGAAGACCTCCTCGGGAACGATCGCCGCAGAGGCGGTAAACGGCATCTATGGATTTAGGGATGGCTACAAAACCTTCTATGTAGATAACGGCGGTAACGCCCAGTTGGGTTATGGCGACCAGTATGTCAGGTATAACGCCACGACAGGCAAGGTCGAGTTCGGCAGCGGAGTGAGTCTGAACTGGGTCGGTGCGACCTACATCGACAAGGACGGCGTCTTTACCGGAACACTCTCGGCCGATACGATTAAGACGATTTCCATCAGTGCTTCCCAGATCACATCGGGGATTATCGCTGCGGCACGCATCGACACGGCGGCGTTGAAAGCCTCCTTGATTACCGCCGGAAACATCGAAGCTCTGACCTTGAACGTTACAAAAGGGAAAATCGGCGGCTGGACGGTGGATGCCGACTCCCTTTACCGGGGTACGAAGAACAACACTGTGGGGAGCTGCACCTCTGCCGCAGGTAGCATTACGCTCGGCTCGAACGGTATCCGGGGCTATAAATGGCGGCTGGATGCCTCGGGAGCCGGAGCGGTCGCGGGCGGCAACATCGCGTGGGACGCTTCGGGCAACGTCACGTTCGCCTCGACGGTCAGTGCCTTGTGGACGGCACCTATCGGCTCCCTCACCACGGCTTTGGGCGGCAGCGGCTATCCCAAGCTGACGAAGATCACGGCCGACGGAATCTATACCGGCAGTATCACCGCCTCGCAGATTACCGCAGGAACCATCTCCGCCGACCGCATAGCGGCAGGCAGTATAGCGGCCTCGAAGCTCGATGCCGCCAGCATCAGGTCCTCCATCATCAACACGGACTATATCAACGGCCTGAGCTGTACCTTCACCAAAGGAAAAATCGGCGGCTGGATGATCGGGGCTTCGGCCCTCACTGCCACGCATATCTCGATAGACAGCGGCAACAGACGCATCGCGGTGTACGGGGCCAATTCGGGTGTCGCTAGCGGGCAGCGGGTGCAGCTCTACTACAACAGCGACACGGACTTCGGGCTCTATACCACGGACAGTGCAGGGTACTGCGTGGCACAGCTGGGTTCGAGCAACAGCATAGCCGGCTGGACGATCGACACGACTTCCATTCGCAAGGGCAACGTGTCGCTGGGCAGCGACGGCTCGATCATCAACTCCACGAAATGGAAACTGAACAACGACGGTTCGGGGCAGATCGCCTCGGGCAACATTGCATGGGACACTGCCGGGAACGTTACGTTCGGGGCTTCCGTATCGCTGCAATGGAAGAACGACATCGAAGCGGCCAAGGTTACGAACTTCGGCTATCGATATTACAAGAAACTCATCATCAACGGCGACGAAGCGACCTATTATCCAGTCGTTTTCAAAGGTGGCGACCAGAACATCAAACGTACCATTCTCGTCCGTCGGGGATATGCCGAGCAGGCTCCGGTCTCGTGGAACACATCCACGCACAAAGGAGGTCTGATCGTACTTATCAAAACCAACTTCGGCGGTTGGGGTGGCATTGCCTATTCATGGGATATCTATGACCTTTCCGAGACCTACTGCCGGATGTTCGCCGGGGCGCAGCTGTGCGGCAACTACTGCATGTTCGCCGTCTTCCTGCGTGGCGGCGGCGATACGGGTGCCGTGTACCACCTCTACTCCGACCAGCCGATAGAGAGCAGCAGTTATAGTCCTTCGCCGATTCCGGCAGCTCCGCAAATCGCTTACGGCAACGACCTTATCTTCCAGAGCGGTTCCACACAAGCCTATGCCCCCGCGCCGCGCACCCTCACGGCTGCCGTCGAGGAGGAGATCCGCCGCCATCGGTTCATTGCTCTGGCGCAAAGCACGGACAGCACGCTTGCGGCGCACCCGCTGACCTATATCGGCTCGACAGGGATTTACACGGGCACCCTTACCGCGGCGCAGGTCAACGCCGTGGCGATCGATGCCGGCAGTATCAAGACGGGAACACTTTCGGCAGACCGTATCGCCGCGGGCAGCATCAGCGCCTCGAAACTCGATGCCGTGGGTATCAAGTCGTCCATTATCAATACCGATTACATCAACGGTCTCAGCTGCACGTTCACGAAGGGCAAGATCGGCGGTTTCTCCATCGGCAGTGACAACATGACCATAGGGAACGTCGGAGCTGTGGGTGCCATCCCGTTGCAAATCCGTTCCGCCTCCACGGGCAGCGGTTACTGGTACACGGGAGCCTACAAGCCGCTGGGTATATGCCTTACGTGGTATCAGAGCAGCAATGCAGGGCATATCGTCCTCGGGCAGGTGGCGGCATCCGGCAACAGTGTCAAGACCGGATTCATAGGTCTTCAGATGATGTCATGGGACAATCTGGAATACTTCTGCCTCTCGGTGAACTATACCAAAAGCGGCAGCAAGGAGGTATACAACCGTATCGCGGGGTGGGCCTTCGACCACAACCATATCTGGAAAAACAACATCTCGCTGGGCAGCGACGGATCTATCGCCAACTCCACGAAATGGAGTCTGAACAACGACGGGTCTGGGCACATAGCCTCGGGTAATATCTCATGGAATGCCGCCGGCACGGTTACCTTTGCCGCATCCGTATCCGCCCAGTGGACTACGGGCATCACGACGGCGCAGGAACTCGCTTCGGCCATGGCGTTCGGGAAGATGCTCTACCGCGACCCGACTTTCTGGAACGGAAACAACGGTGTCGTGGTTTACAACAACTCCCAGAACGGTATGGTGACCGTTACCCGGCAGCAGGATGCCACGGCACCCAATGACAGCAAGTATGTCCTGAAAATCCAGACCAGCGGCAGTGCCAGCCCTCGCAACGGAGGCTTCTATTTCGGGGCGAAATGCGGTTACCGCAAGGTGCTCGTCGCCCGCATTATCGCCAAGATCCCCGCCGGCAGAAATCTCTGTTGGGCGACGAACAGCGTCGGCACGGGAGGTTCGCACCGGTGGCTTACGTCGAACGCCGGCACGGGCGACTGGAAAGAATACGTCTACAAGGTCGTGTGCGGCACCGCCGATTTTTCCAGCACCCATTTCTTCTACGTGGACGGCACGCAGGGGACTTCCGATACGCCTGTCATCTGGTATGTGGCCTATGCCACGGTCTTCGACCTTACCTCCACGGAGAAATACACGACCACCATCGATGCCAACGGCATTTACACGGGAACCGTACGCGCCAACCAGATTATCGTGGATTCCGCCCTGACTGTCGGAGGGAGCAGCTATAACGGCAGCATCTCCGTCAAGGATGCGAACAATAGCGTAAAGGTCACGCTGGACAGGAACGGTATCACGGCCGTGAGCGGCAAGATCGGCGGCTGGATTCTCGGAACAAGCGCCCTGACCGCTTCGGCTCCGGCCTCGGGGCACCGCATCGTTATGGGGGCTTCAGGATATATTTACCACGACAACCCTTCCACCGGAGTAAACTATTGGGCGCTGAACACGGACGGTTCCGCCACGTTCGGGTGCGGGAAAATCTCCTTTGCCAATGACGGATCGGGTTATCTGGCCAACCAGAATATCAAATGGGACGCCTCGGGAAATGTCACGATGACGGGCACCATCAACGCCAATGCCGGCACCATCGGGGGATTCGTCATCGGTCAGGGGCGCATCGGCTCGACGGCGACAGGAACCGGCTCAGGCGGCGGCCTTGCCATCTACGACGACCTGTTCCGCGTGGGGGACACCATTTCGTATGTCCTGTTCGGCAGCAACACCATACCGGCATCCGCCGGCGGATCATGTGCCACCGGACGTATTGTGAACAACAAGGTGAACAGCATCTTTAATAACAACTACGGGCTTTATATCGATGTCAAAAACGGTAACCGTAACTACGGAATATGGTCCAATGCCTCTGTTATAGCCCCTGCCTGCATCGGCAACAAGATCAAGAATGTCTATTTCACAGGCAGCGGTTACACGATCGATTTCTCGCAGTTCAACATCTTTTTCGTTTATGCCAACCAGAAGTACAGCGTGACCCTGCCGTCGGCATCGTCCGTGGCCACCATGTTCGGTTACTCGACTCTGCCGTCGGACTTCGCCTGCATATTTACCCTAATTTACAACTACAACTGGGGGAATAGCCTTGTATTCACCAATATCCGTAACCACAACGGGGATCTTGCCAGTTACACGTTAGCCAAGGGAGACTCCATTACGGTATTGTGCGCCAATTACCCCTCGTTCCATTACCAGATATTAAATCACTCTTATTAAAAACTTTTCTGCTGGGAATATCCCTACACTTAATAAAAACAGAAGCGAATTATGAACATCACCAACGTAACGGTAACCAAGGTTGCCGAAGAGAGCACGGAGAATGCCGACTACCAGTTGGAATATTCCATCGTCAATGACGCGCTGACCCGCGTCCACGCCTCCATCCGCAAGAAGGATACGGATGGCTCGGGGAACGCTCCGCAGATAGGTATCATCTACATGGAACAAGGCGTTATTTCATGCAACATTCCTATGGGAGAGCCGCTTGCACCCCTGTTTCATGATTTCGATACCATGATCGACGAAATAAAAAAGAGTAACGTACAAAATGCATAAATAATATGGAACTGTCAGTCAAAGACCGCCTTTACCTGCCGTCCTTTTTGCCGGCACGGGGCAACTTCAAGGACTTCAACCTCAAAAAAGAGATTCTGCGCAAGATCGCCATTCCGGACGAGGAGCGCAAAGCCATCGGTCTTCACGAGAATGCCGAGGACAAGCGCATCGAATGGGATGTGGAGAAGGAGAAACCGCTTGCCGTGGAGTTCTCGGGGGACGAGATGGAGTATCTCCGGAAAGCCTGCGAACGCATCTCGGACGAGGAGCTTCCGGACGATATGTGGGCTACCGTGTCGCGCATCTACGATTTCATTCAGGAGAAGTAAACCATCCTTTCTTTCTGCCGCTACTCTTTTGAAAAGAGTGCCCGGTCGTACTCTGATGTATGGTCGGGCTTTTTGTTGAAGTATCGTTCATGGCAAGACAGGACATAACAATGGACGCCGAATACGGTGAGGTGGAGACTTCCGGCAATATCGCCGGCAAGAGTTTCTACGACTTCCGCCTGCTCGATGCCGTCGCGGGTGCGGACAACGACACCTTCCGCTACGGAGAGATTACCGTCCCCGTCGGCTTCGTGTACACGTATAACGACGGCAAAGGGTTCCATGTCAGGATTCCCTATACGCCCGACATGCGCCGCCTGACGGTCCGTCTGGTTATGGAAAGCGGTTCGGGCGGCACGGAGTACCTGAGAAATCCTGCGACGGGCAAACATTGGTTTCCCGTCGTGGCGGAGACGGAAGCCGGCACGGCCGATATCGCCCTGGCCGCATTTTTCTCCCTCAATGAGAAGGGAGTCTACAACCTGCTGTCACGGGACGGTTACCTTGCCGTGTACAGCGGCTCAGAGACCGACTTCGAAATAGGAGCCGCCAAAGCCCAGAACGAGACGTTTCTGCTGAAAGCTTCAGCCGGAAATCTCTACCAACATTCTACGACAGGTGTCGGCCTCGTCGACTACCTGCATTCGAGTCTGGAAAACAACGGTCTTGCCGCCAAACTGCAGTCGGAATTCCTGTCGGACAAGGTCGTCATCAAGAATGCCTATATGGATTCTGCCACGGGAGAGCTGCTTTTAGAAACCGAGGAAAAGGAGGAGAACGATGGGTAAGTACAGGGTCGTAGCCGGACAGAATATCTACGATGTGGCCCTGTACCTGTACGGCAGCATCGAGGGAGTCGTGGATTTGCTCATCAACAACCCCGATCTCTCCTTCGCCACGACATTGACTGCCGGCCGGGAACTTGTCTACACGGACGATTTCGTTATCCGCGCCGATGTAGTCGCCTATAACGGGTTGCACGGCATCGTCCCCGCTAACGGTGAACGGCATGTCTATCCCAAAACGTTCACCTTGCCGCTTGCTGTCGTCCTCACGCTCGCTGCCGGGATCATCACCGTGCAGTGTGCCGTTTCCGGTGCGGGACAGCTGGAAATCGACTGGGGCGACAACAGCGACACCGAGACCGTCCTCCTCGCGGACACGCCGCAGCTGCTCACCCATACCTTCGACAACAAAGTCAGGGACAGGCGTCGTATCCGTTGGTTTACCGATGCCTGCTTCCGGAGTATCGACTGGAGCGGGCTCAAACCGCGGTCGTTGGTACTGGTGCAGACACTGCCGGTGGAGGAGCTGACGCTCACGCACGCCACACTCTCCTTGGAGAGCCTGCGGCTGCTTTCCGGAACCTACAGCCTGAACCTGTCGAATTGCGCGTTGGCCGATCTTGCACCGCTTGCCGAATGCCGGGAACTGATGACACTCGACCTCTCCGCCGCCCGACTGAAACCGACAGTCATAGATCATTACCTGACAACCCTTGTGGAACATTACGGCGACCGACGGAATTGCACGGTCATTTTACCTACAGCCCCGACGGGAACCTATCGGGAGCCGGACCGGGATACCGAAACGGGGCGCTACCGTATCGCCTCGGGCATGGAAGCCGTATGGGTCATCCTGCACGAGGAGGCCTGGAATGAGGGTGGCGCGTGGAAATTCATTATCGACGATATAACCTATACAGTGGAATGAGCCGGACGATTAAGGAGATATACAATGAAGCCGTGCAGGAACGCAACCGGCGGCTGGAACTGACGGAGTTCGCCAGCGACTCGAAGCTGTCTGTCATGAACGGTATCCTATGGACCGTAGCCGCTGTCATCTACAGTTTCGAGACGCTGCTTGATGTCTTCGCGGTGGATATCTCGGAAGCCATCAACAACCGGATCAACGGCACGCCGGACTACTACGCCAATGCGCTGCTGCAATACCAGCAGGGCGACGAGCTGACCGTCCGCGAGGACGGACTGGCTTTCGGGTATGCCCAGGTCGATGAGACCAAACGCATCATTACGCAGGTCTCCTATGTGGAGAGCACGGACGACAGCAACCTCGACAGCAAGCTGGTACTGAAAATCGCTACCGGCACGAAAGGACATCTGGAAGCTATTCCCGCCGAGGAGCTGGTGCCCATCAATGCCTATATCGGCAAGCTGAAATTCGCCGGCACACGCATCGAGGTCATCTCGACCAAAGGCGACGTGCTGGTGCCGCGTCTTACGGTCTTCTACGATGGTGCCGTTCCCGAGGCGGAGATGTACGACAGCATCGAGACCCGTATCCGGGACTACATTATGGGCATCGACTTCGACGCTGCGGTCTATGTCTCCCGCCTGACGGATGCCATACGCCGTGCCGAACACGTTACAGACGTCTATATCGACGAGACGGCAATCCCCGAGCAGGGCGTGTTTATTGCTTGCCACGATACGGACGGGCAAATCCAGCCCCTGCAACGTGTCGGCCGCATGACATACACCGCCTCGGGCTACCTGAAAGAGTCCTCGCGCAAGGACGAGGAGTCGGAACTGCCGACCTTCCGGGAAGCCATCACGCTCAAAGTCGAAAACCATGAGATATAAGCTGCCCATAGACCGTTCGGTGAACCGGCTCGTGCCGCACTACCTGTCGGGACGGCGGTTCATCCTCTTCGTGCAGAGCTGCCTCTATCCCTTGCAAAGCCTGAACGAACGGTTCCGTACGTTTGCACGGGAACGGCATATCGAGGCGCGCATGACCTCACAGGTCATCTATTTCGAGTGGTTCCTGAACTACCGGTTCGGTAAATACATCAAGGACGGCAAGGACCGCATCTTCATCAAGGACAGCACGAGTGTCGGTGTGGACCTGTACCACGAAGGGGCGGAATACCAGCGTCCTTTCACCGTATGGTACAACGGGGAACAGGTTACAACGGACAATGAGGCGGAACGCCCCCGTCCGTTCTACCTGCTGGCGGAAGAGAAGCTGATCAACAAGGTCAGCTTCATGGTCTGCGTCCCGCCCGTCACCATACCTCCGCGGGAACTGGTCTATATGCTTTCCTATGTGGTGAACACCTATAAGACAGCAGGCAAGACCTACCTGATCAAGATCGACGAAGACGAATACACCCCCAATAAGAATACAGGACAATGAAAGAATATATTGCGGAAACCGGCGGACGGTATACCTACTCGGACGATATCCTGAACTTGCAGGAACTGGCTCTCAGCATGAGTGCCGTTTTTGACGGCTGCTCGGACTTCATCATCTCCGGATGCGAGATCGAGGGTCCCCGCGTCTCCCCGGGTTATGTCTGGCTCGGCGGAAAGGTACGCCGTTTCGACGGCTGCGCCGATGCTGTCTATCCCTATTATATATACGAAATCAACCGGCATGAATCGGTGGTCTACGCCAATGAGGTCAACAAGCGCGGGCGTACCTGTTATCTCTGTGCCGGAGCCAAGGCTGTCCCGGATACGGTCGATCCGGTTACTGACAAACTGCCGGCGGCCATCGAGGTGACGGAGAGCTATGCACCCCGGTTCATCGACAAGTTCTTCGGCCGCTATGCTGTCCTGCTCGATACACCTTTTGCCCGGCAGACCGTCAAGAAGGATCTGGTGCTGGCCGGAACGTTCACCGGGCAGAAAGAAATCAGCTCCAAGACCGCCGTCTCCGTCAGCGGCGGGAACGGCTACATGCTCAAAGGCATCGTCAAGGCGGACGGCCATGCCGCCATCGGTGCCTACCTGCACGGTCTGCTTGTCAACGAGATTGTCATCCGGACGGACGGCACGTTCAGTTTCATGAAACAAGGCAAGGAACTGGCCAGGGTTACGGAAGACGGCATATCCTGCGGTACTTCGCTGAATGAAAACGCCCGGATCGGGGCTGTCCGCATCAAGGGATACGACATCTATAACACCTCGGATGTGACGGATGAGGGTTGTATCCGTATCAATTACCACGGCACGGAGGGCGGCGGAACAAAATACCGTGACTTTGCCGTGCATGACGGAAAAGCCTGCACCACACCTGTTTTGAAAGTCATCGGGCGTACCGCCACCCTGCAGGTCGGCGGACTGCTCTCCCTGCAAAGCACCGGACGGGGTATCGATATTCAGAATACCGCCTATACGAAAGACAATGCCAGGCTGACAAACCTGATTACCTGGCGCGACAGTGCCGCCGCGCTGCTCGCCACCGTCGGCTTCGACACCGCTGACAGTTTCCGTTTTGCGCTGAGGAACGCTCTGGGCGACATCGTGCTTGCCCCTTTGGGAGCGGTGGATGTGCTCGGTACGCTTAAAATCAACGGAAAATCCGTGTCCGACACCTATGTGACCGTCAGGGCCTTTACGGAGGCGATGGGAAAGAAAGTGGATGTGGTAGAAGGCAAACAGCTCTCTACCGAAGACTTCACGACCGAATACAGGAAGAAACTGGCGGCTATCACTACCGGAGAACTGACGGAGGGCGGCGAAGGTTATGTCACATCGGGAACCGTCGCGGCGGCTTTGAAAATGAAACTCTCCGCCGACGGGAACCTTTCCGATGTCATGGACAAGGCTGCCGCCCGGAAGAATATCGATGTCTATTCCAAAGCGGAAGCCGGGGAGGTATTTCTGGAAATCTCCGAAGGATTGAAGGAGCTGGTGCGCCTGACGGCGGACGAGATCAGCGGGCTGACGGCAGAGGAAGCCGCCGAACTGAAAGCAAAGCGGCAGGCGGCCGTCAGGGATACCCTCGATGCCGAAAAGAAAGGTACCGGGGAGCTGAAACTGGCCAAGACCTCGAACCTGTCCGACCTTCCGGACAAGGGCAAGGCACGCAAGAACCTCGAAGTCTATTCCACGGCCGAGATAGACCGGATGATGGACGGCAAGCTCGGGACTGACTCCGCTTACGAGGGCATTGTCTTCACACCCGAACTCAGGGACAAACTGCTGGAAATCAAGACCGGTTCGTTCGCCTACATAGATGAAGGCGGCATTTCGCACGCGCAGGTCGAGGGATACGTGATGACCTCGCAGGTTGTCAGGGAACTCAAGAAAAAGGCGGAGCGGCTGATGGGCGGCTACAACGCTTCCGAAAAGGATACCATCGCCACCAACCTGAACCTGTATACCAAGGCCGGGGCGGACGCCCGCTTCGCCGCGCTTGAAAACCTGTTCCAGGATTACATCGACTTTTTGACCGGGCAAGGAAAATCCCCCATGGAAGCCCGGCAGCTCCTGCGGAACAAGTTGGACGTGCTGTCCAAAGACGAAATCGTCAAGGACTACCTGCGCAAGGACGGCAAACTTTCCGACCTGTCCTTGCCGACAGCGGAGGCGAAACGGCAGGCCTGCCGCGCTATCGGAGCCGCCTATGCGGAAGAATACCAGCCCCTGCTGGCGGATACGGGATGGATGCACATGGAGAACAGCGGCTCGGGAACAGATACCCAGGGGCTGTTTATCCGCCAGATCGGGAATATCGTGTCCATACAGGGGTATATCAATACCGCACGCAGGGACGGCAGCAACTGGGGCGGCATCGTTGCCGTCATCCCGAACAAGATACAGCCCCCGAGATACAGCGTGCGCTGCAGCGCCGCTGACTGGAACGATGACCACAAGTACAACCGGGGCTCCTCGTTCACCATCTACGGCGGTTCGCGCAGGATACAGCTTTACGAGCGCGGTATGTACAATGTCAATGTAGAACTCAACTTCACCTATTTTGTATAGTCATGAAACATAAACTCAATGTAAACGGCGATATTGAAAGCCGCCGGAGGATTGCGGAGCGCAGGAACGTTCCCGTCCGTGAAACCGTACAGCAAACCATTCAACCGCAACATCATGAAACAGAAGAAAATCAGGCGGCAGCCGCAGAAGAAACCGTCTCCCCGGCAGCAGAAGCCCCGAAAGCGAGAAGACGGAAGACCGCAGGGGACGCTTAAGCGCTTTCCTTTCGACGAGACACGGATAGGCTTCATGCTCCGGTATGAGATGCCGGTAGTCTATCATCTGCTCCGCAGGTTATGCGCCACGCAGCAGCCCTTCGAGCCGGACTGGCAGGTCATACGGTCGGTGGCGGAGGCATCGAAAGACCCTTCCTGCGGCAAGGCGAAGTTCCGCCGCTACCTGGACGAGTACCGCCGGGACGGGGTCTATTGCCGGCGCGGGAAACGGCTCACGCCGGAGCGCAAAGCCTACTATGAAGGCATATGCCGCCGCAAGAGAGAAGAGTATATCCGCCGGAACCGCAGGAGGCTGCTTGCCGAAGCGCGGAACGCGCCGGGCGGCGACAGACTGCTCGGAGAGATTAAAAGCATTCTTAAAATGAAACGGTAATGCGCTGAAGGACAATGCCGGTGAGAAACATTCATGTACATGTATGGCTGTTCCGGGTAATTTGCCTAATTTTGTATTCCACGGTCGCTGCAAGACCTTTCCATATTGTCAAATGAGTATCCTCTTTCGGGATACGGTCAGCGAGACATCCTCTCCCAATTTTATCAGTTGAACGCGGACGGTGCAACCGAACCCGTCCGTCCTGTTACCAGTTTCTTTGCGATGCGGGTATACCGTGTCGCATTCTTCGGGCATTTTTAAATCCATAAAACAAAGCGTTTATGCAAGAAGAAGAAAAGAACAACGGCATGGAAGGCATGTCTGTCGAGGAAATGTTCCTCGGCGTTCAGGAATCTTATCAGGAGGCACAGTTGCGTGCCCAGGAGGAGAACAGGGCGTTCGCCCGTACGGAGTTCTTCCGCATGGACAAGTTCGGGACTTACCGTCTCCGTATCCTGCCCATCGCTCCCAATCCGGACGGCTCGCCGACACGTCCGGGCTATGAGTATCCCGTCCACCAGCTGCTTCTGGAGCTGGAGAAACCCGCTACGGGGAACAAGCCCCAGAAGATGTATGTCACTGTCACCCGCGCTACCGATGCCGGATATAGCGTTGATCCCATCGAGACTTACCGCCGCATGGCCGTCGAAGCCGCAAAAGAGGACGGGGACGACAAACTGGCGGAAAAGATTGCCGGGGGCTCGTTCGGAGGCGGTCTGAAATACAGTTACGGCCACTGTCTCTATGTATTCGACCTGGGTGAACGAGCCAAAGGCGTGCAGATGATGACCCTTTCCCATGCCCAGTTCAAGGATCTGGATGAGAGGAAGTTCAAGCTGTGGAGCAAGAAACTGGCCAAGAATCCGTCTTACCCGTGCCCGATTTCCTCGGTGTATGACGCCTATCCGGTGGAGATTGAAAAGCGCAAGAACGGAGCCAAGACCGAGTATGTCATTTCCATTGACAACGAATCGGAACCGGTACCGTTGACCAAGGAGGAGCTGACCGCCCTGATGGGTGCGCCGCGTATCCCGGAAATCATCTACCGCTACACCCGTTATCATCTGGGAGCCACCGTCGAGTTCCTCAAACAGTGCGACGGTATCTACGGCATGTCGCTCATGGAGACGGATGAAATGAAGACGGTCATCGACACGCTGGACGGTGAACTGCCCAAGGAGGATATATCCGCGTTCTCGTTCGACCGCCGTACGAAAGATAACAGAGAAAACGGGCGTGAAGGCGGAGGCATCTCGCTGGACGACCTTTTCGAACGTTATGACGAGCTTCAGCGGCAGGAACTCGGTGAGAAGACCGAGGAAGGCCAGGAGCTGCGTGCGATGATCCGCGGCTACATCGAGCAGGAAGGGCTCTCCGTGCGTGTCACACGCTCCACGAGCAACCGGGAACTACTCGACCTGATCGAAAGCGAGATGGAGGGTCCGAAGCCCAGTGACGAACCGGAGGATGTCCCCGGGGAGGAAGAAGAGCAGCCGGAGGAAACGGAAGAGCGTGCCGGGCGTCCCCGCCACCGCAGATAAGCCTTTCACAAGTTCTTGAATTCTAATCCGACGGGAGGCATCCGGGCCTCCCGTCCTAATCACAATCACTTAGTATGAAAGAGAACAAACCCTGCCTTTTGTTATTGAATGACATCCACATCTCGAAAGACAACATCCCTGCATTCCAGGCCAACTGGCAGGAGGCCATGGGAATTTGCAGGGAACGGGATATCCGGGAAGTGGTTGTCGGAGGAGACCTGTTCTTTTCCCGTGCCGCCCAGACACTCGATGTCCTGCTGGCCGTCAGGGATATGCTTGTATCCGCCGCGGACCATGACATTCATGTCACGCTGGCGGAAGGGAACCACGACAAGGTGAACCAGGAATCCCTGCGCGGATATTGTCATGTCTTCGACCGGCATCCGAATGTGACTGTCGTGGATGAGTACCTGACCCTGTGCCGCCCGGAATGGAAGTTCGCGCTCCATGTAATGAGCTATTTTCCGGAAGACGGCTCTTTTGCCGAAAGGCTCGGACGATTGGCTGCGGAAGCGCTTTCCGGAGAACCGGAGCACTTCCTCTACATCCATGAGGGTATCAACGGGGCATTGGCACAGCCTTCGGAAAAGGAACTGCCTGCCAGGATATTCTCTCCTTTCGACAAGGTCTTTGTCGGCCATTACCACAACCGTACCGTCATTCCGGGGACGGGAATCGAATATATCGGTTCCTCGCGCCAGCATAACTTCGGGGAGGACGAGGAGAAAGGATACACGGTGCTGTATACGGACGGCACGTACGAGTTTGTCAAGAACCGCGTGAACATGCGGTACCGTGTCATGGATATGCCGGCGGAACGTGCCGGGTTGCACCTGATGGACGAGCTGCGTGAAATGGAGGCCGATGGTCGCTACAAGGTCAAGGTGCGTGTCCATGCACCTGCCGCCGCGATGAAATCGGTGGACAAAGCCGCCTTGCTGGAAGCCGGAGCGGCGAAGGTAGAACTGGTTGCCGATGACGAGCAGCTGCCGGAGGCGGTATCCTCTTCGCTCTTCGAGAAATTCGACAGCCGCCGCATCCGGGAAACCTACGAGGACTTCTGCCGGGAGAAACAGATCGAGGATGTGTCGATGGGATTGGAGTATTTATCTAGAATAGAAAACAGATCATGTGGAAATTAAAGACGATAGAAGCCGAAAATCTCTGCGCCTTCCGTTCGCTGTCCTACATGCTGCGGCAAGGCGTGACGACATTGATTTTCGGCGATAACCGGGACAATGAGTCCCAGCAGTCGAACGGGGCCGGCAAGTCTGCCCTGTTGGAATGCATTGCCGTGGGTATCACGGGCAGCCCGCTTAGAAAGATACGCTCGGAGGAGATTATCAACGATGCAGCGGAAGAATGCCGTATCGCTTTGCGTTTCATCAACGATTCCGCCGCCGAGGAACTGCTCGTCAACCGCCGTATCCCGCGCAAGGGGGCTTCCTCTGTCAGCTGTACGCTTTACCGTGGCGGCAAGCAGGTGGTAACCGATGAAGCGGTACAGCCTTCGGTGGATGCCTATAACCGGTATATTCTTGACAAACTGGGTATCACACGCGACGAGCTGCTCAACAATTTCATCCTTTCCAAATACCGGTATGAGGATTTCCTCTCGTCATCGGACAAGGAGAAGAAAGAGGTCATCAACCGCTTTTCCAACGGTATCCTGGTGGATGAAGCCATCGCCAAAGTGGAGGAAGACATCGTGCCGCTCTCTGAAAAGAAACGGCAGGTGGAACTGGAACTGGCCGGGTTGGACGGGCGTATCGGGATGTTACAGGAGCAGATACGCAAGGAGGAGGAAGCCGGAGCCGAGCGGGGGCGTACCCGTGTGGAACGTATCATGGGACTGGAAACGGCCATAGCGGCCAAGAGGGAGCAGATCCGTACCGGGCACGAGAACGTGGACAGGCTTGAGGAACAGCTTGCCGGAGTGCAGCGGGCGGACGAGGCTTTGCAGGAACTGGAAGCCGGAGATACCGCATTGGAAGCATGTCTGGAAAAGATAGCGGAAATGATGTCCCTCTTTCCCGATGCCCGGCAGACGGACTGGGACAAGGTCATTGCCGAAAAGAAAGGACGGTTACAGACCGCCACAGAGCGGCTGAAGGATTGCGATGCCGTCTTGAAGCAGGCGGAACAGGAACTGAAAAACAGGACTGACGGCTGGGAACAGTTCAAGAAGGAGTATGCCGCATTCTGTGAGGCATACAGGGATCAGTCCGATACGACTGCGGAGAGACTGCGGGAAATCGACATCCGTCTGCGCGACCTGTCCGGCAGCATCGAGGAACTGCGTCATAAACGGCGTATCGTTTCTGCCGGTATTGACGGCCTCTCGAACAAACTGGCCGGCTCCATCACCTGTCCTTTCTGCGGGCATGAGTTTCTGGTGGCAGAACCACAGTTCGACATCGAGGCCGGCATGAAGGAACTGAAGCTCCGTCAACGGCAGCTCACGGAAATCAACGGCCGTATCGATGAGAAGCAGGAGGAGACGGATGCCGTGGAGTTGCAGCAGAACCGGCTGAACCATGAGCGCCGGATATTGGAAGGCAGACGCACCGGATGGGAGGAGCAGCTGGCCGGGCACGAACGGGCCATCAGGAATGCCACCCGCCACGTGGAAGAGGTGGAAAGCGGGCATAAACGCATCGCTTCCGAAATTACCGCCCTGCAAAGTGAAATCGAAGGTGTCCGCCGCAAGGTATTCGACGAGGTGTTCGGATTCATAGACGAGCGCAATGCCGCACTGAACCGCGGCATACGGGTAGGCAAGGAAGATATACAGGCTGCGGCCTGCGCCATCGACACTTTGCAGGCCACGATCCGGGAGCTGGATGAGGCGGCTTCACCCGACCTCATACAATCGCTCAAGGACACTCTCCGTGAAACGCGCGGGAAGTCCAACGAGGCGGCAGGGCGCAAGACGGCCGTCGATGCCCGGGTCCGTGCCCTGGAGATACAGCGGGAACGGTTCGTGCAGTTCAAGACCTATCTGGCCAACACGAAAATCGAGGCGCTCAGCCGTATCACCAACGAGTTCCTGCAAGACATCGGCAGCGACATCCGTATCCGCTTCGACGGGTATACCGTCCTCAAGAGTGGTAAGGTAAGGGAGAAAATCTCCATCTCACTGCTGCGCGACGGCATGGACTGCGGCTCGTTCGGCAAGTTTTCGGCAGGCGAAGCCGCCCGTGTGAATTTGGCGACCATCCTTGCCATGCAGAAACTCGTGAACAGCAACTGCGACGGGGACAAGGGACTGGATCTGCTCGTGCTGGACGAGATACTCGAGGCGGTCGATGAAGCGGGGCTGGCCTCCATGTTCGAGGCGCTGAACTCGCTCGGCGGTACCGTGCTGGTAGTCTCGCACGGGAATGTGGCTGAAGGCTATCCGCATAAACTGGTAATCGTGAAAGAGAATGGCGAATCGAGACTCGGAGAATAGCGTACTGACCCGGGAGCAGGTACTGGCGCTGGACATCGCCACGCATACCGGATACTTCTCCCTGCATGAGGCCGGGACATGGAACTTCACCGAAAGCAAACGGCGCAACGGCAACAAGATGCACGGCGCTTTCAGGACTACGCTGCTCTCGCTGCTCCGTCGTTACGGCATCCGCCGCGTCGTGGCCGAGGATGTGAGCGTGAACCGCCATTTCTACGACATGCGGCGGCTCTCGGAACTCAGGGGTATCCTGCTCGAAGTGTGCGATGAACTGGATATCCCGGAACCGGAGTTCGTCAACCCGGCTGTCCTCAAGAAATGGGCGACGGGAGACGGACACGCCACCAAGACGCAGATGGTCGCGGCCTGCAAGGACAGATACGGTATTGTCCCGGTGGATGACAATGCGGCGGATGCCTGCCACCTCTTCTACTATTACATCCGCAGGCACAGGCTGTGACAAGCCGACAACGGTTTGGATTTTTTCCGGGCGGCGGTAATGCTGCCGCCCGTTTTTTCAATTGACGCTCACGGTAGCTGACAGATTAGGACATGAGATTCATTATCAACCTTTTCAGTCAGTGGAAACGTGGAAAAGAAAGATGTGTTTATTGCGGTTCTCCAGCCTGAAGACGAATCCGCGAGACAGAGGGCGGAACTTCTCAGAAAATATGTGATGCCGCACAAGAATCTGATATACAGCATTTGTATCAAATATACCTATAACCAGGAGGACATCGAGGACAACTACCTCGAGGCGTTGGCCAACTTCTTCAAGTATATGGACAGTTATGACCCGGCCCGTCCGGTAAAGACCTGGATCTATGCCGTGACCAAACGGCTTGTGGCGGACCTGAACAACCGCAACAGGAACCGCATGCCCCCGGACGACAATATCGACATTTCGGAAATATCCTCTTCGCTGTCGGATGAGGACGAACCGTCGGGAAACAGCATGGGGATGGACAACTACCGCGAGTTCTATAACGATGACATCCTCTGGGCACTGGACCGGCTCAAACCGATTTACCGGGAAGCCCTGCTCTTGCAGCAGGCTGGTTACAAACTCGGGGAAATCATGGAAATCACCTATAACAACGGTACTTTGCAGACCAGGAACGTAGAAACGGTAAAAAGCCGCATCTTCCTAGCCAAGACGCAGCTGCGCAAACTATTGACACGCGATGGAGAGAAAAGAATGGATTGACGGATGCCGGAGGCTCTTTACACGGCTGGTCCGCACCACGGTGTGGGCGGATTTTGTGTTCCCTACCGGCGGCAAGTCGGACAGGCAGCTCGGGATGTGTTTCGACGGCTTGTGCCGGGAGGTCGTCTCCGTCAGTGCGGAACGCCTGTCCGACTTCTGTATCTGCCAGACATATGCCATTTCCGGATATGATACCGCGTATCGCAGGAAATGGAACGTCTCCCATTCATTCGGAAAGAAAGCCATCGGCCGCTATCTCCGCTCGGGAAAGGAACGCCGCTACCGGGAGGACCGGTGGCTGAAGAGTTTCGGGCTGTCACGGCATGATTTGGCGCGGGCAGTGGAAGACCGCCGCAGCCATCCGTTCGGGCGTTTTATTTATCCGGAATACGAGGAGACGACCAAGCGGCGACTGCTCTCCACCGAAGCGGGATATCTCGTCTGTGCGCTCTCCACGCTGATGTGGACGCCTTTCTCCCCGTCATGCTCAAAATGTGCGAAAGCGGAGCCATGCCGCAGAAGGACACAGGCGCGCTATCCGGAACTGTACCGTATCCGCTGTGAGGCGTGGCGGAAAAAGGAGGCGAAGCCATGAGTGCCGTCAATCCGCTCAGTGCCGAGTTCCTGTATGAACTCTATGCCACGGCGCTCAGACAGGAACCGTTGTGTGCTGTCCTAGCCCGGCATATGCGTAAGGAATACCTGCCGGACCGTTCGTTCCAGCAGGTACAGGAGGCGATAGCCGTACACTTCAAGACATACAAGACACCGCCGTCGTATGCCGTGCTGGCACAGACCTTCCATGAGGATTACGACGCCATCGAGCTGATAGACACTTTCCGGGAGTATGACGAGGGACAGAGTGCCGAGGTGATGACCGACATGCTGGAGTCCTACATCAAGGGGGTCCGGTTGCAGTCGGTCTATGCGGAGGTCGGGAAACTGTATAACGAGAACAAACAGGACAAGGCGGAGAAGACTCTTCGGGAATATGCCGAGTGGCTGGCAGGGTTCACGCTGAAGAGTTCCTCGTTCGTCGATGTGGCCGCGACTTTCAAGGAGCGTTTCGAGAGGAACCGCCGGCGCGAGGAGGAAGAGGAACGCTCGGCCGCCCCTCGTGTGTCCCGCTTCTACATCCCGTATCTGGATGCGCTCAATGCCGGACGTAACCTGCGAGGTCAGCTGACCTGTTTCCTGGCCAGCACAGGCGTGGGAAAGTCGCACATCGCCAAATGGATCGGTGTCAGGGCGGACATCGATGACGGGCTGCATGTGCTGCATTTCCAGCTGGAAGGTTCGGAAGAAGAGGCGTTGAACGCCTATTCCGGCGGACTGATTTCCAGGAACGCCTACTATTACGAGCGGGGAAAGATTTCGGATACGGAGATGAGACATCTGGAAAAACTGGTCGCCTCGTATGCCGGAAGCATCACGGTGCGCAGTTACCCGCGTTTCAATGCCCAGGTCTCGACACTCGACATCAAGAACGGCATTTCGGAATACAGGAAGCTCAAAGGATATAATCCGGACATCGTGATTGTGGATTCGATGGACTTGCTGACGGATGCCAACCGCCGTTCATGGGGAGCCGACCATGAACGGGCGAAGCGTATCGCGGTGGCTAATGACCTGAAGGACCTGGCGGCGGACGAAAAGGTATGGATGGTGGTGACTTACCAGTCTACCATCGAAGACCGGGAGTGGCTGAATGACGAGCGGAACGTGCTGACCGAGTACAACTGTTCGGAGGCCAAAGGTCTGGCCCGCCCGTGCACGCACCTTGTTTCGCTCAACCAGTCATCGGCAGAAAGAAAGGAGAACGTTATGCGCCTGCACGTGGCCAAAAGCCGGTTCTTCAAGAAAGGAGACACTATCAGGATTGCCACCGACTACGACAATGAGGTGTTCTATGACGGGCAGAGGACACTGAATCTGAACAGGGAATAAAAAGCCATCGATCCGGATGCGGCGTGTCGGTGGCTTTTTGACTTGTAACGACTGGAATGTTGAGAATATATGGCAGCTTACATGCGTAAAACCAATTCCGGACAGATACGATTTTTATTGTATGCCCTTTGTATTCCGCCATATCGTCCGTTCCCCATGTTATCAACAGCAGGTTTTCACATTTCAATTCCTCTGCCGCCTCCAAGGCTTTCAGTTTCCGCTCACGGGTCTTGGCGTTCGAGATATCATACGACCTTTGTTCGAGGAAAGTTCGAATGACCTCGCAAATACAAATCCGTTATTTGTAGTAATTGGAAAACGATACTTTTCATTCAGTATGTTTATTGTACTGCACAAAAAATACGCTTTTTTTATGTAGAGAGTGATCATTTTAGAAAAGTACATCTCTACACCTGATAATCAGCCAATGCTGATTATCAATCTCCTTATTTATATATTGTTTTATCGATTAGACAAAAGCAGTCATTTTTTGTCCAGCCGGGAAGACAATTTCTCTTTTCCTTTGGGTGGAAAGACCTTCCATGATTCTGCCGGTCTATTTTTATTGGGCTAATCCGGATTCTTTTTCCAAACATTTCAAACCAACCTGTAGCGGTCACGACTATACCTTAATATGGAACTGTCGGTACAGGAATATCAATATCTGGTTTCGGAGATAACCCGCGAGACGGGTGCCAAACGGGACGGGAGCGGTAAGAACCTTATCGTTCCGCGCTGCCCGTTCTGCGGAAAGTCGGGCGGTAAGTTCGGTATCTACATCGGCAAGGCGACTGCCCACCGCCGGCCTTTCATGGCCCACTGCTTCTCCTGCGGGGCATCCACCCGTACATTGGAGCAACTTCTGGCGGCTATCGGTCGCATGGACCTGATGGTTTTGCAGACAGCTGACATTGCCGCACCGTTGAACCTGCACCTGCTGGAGAAGGACGAGGCGGAAGAAATAGACGACGAACTGGTGCCGGTCGAATTGCCGGACTTTTACAAGCGCACTTTCCGGCATCCGTATTTGCAGCGGCGCGGCTTCTGTTTCGACGATTACGAGTATTTCCCGGTCGGGATAACCGGCAGGCTCAATCCGCGCTACGCGGACTATGTCGTCTTTCCGGTCATCGATGACTGTACGGTTGTCGGCTATGTCTCCCGCCATACCTGGCCGAAAGAGGATATAGACGCCCACAACCGCAAGACCAGACATAGCGGCGGGTACAAGATCCTGCGTTACCGGAACTCCACGGAAAACGACTTTTCCAGACTCCTTTATAACTACGATGCCGTCCGTATGGATGAAACCGATACGGTCATCCTCGCGGAAGGTATTTTCGATGTCATCGCCCTGACCCGCAGACTCGAACTCTATGACAATTCCCATGTCGCAGCCGTGGCCACTTTCGGAAAGAAAATATCCGATGTACAGATCTACAAGCTGCAATCGAAAGGCGTCAGAACCGTAGTCATCGGTTACGATGGTGATGCCGTCGAGTCGGTAAAGCGGACGGCTGAACGGCTGAAACCCTATTTCGAGGTTTTCATCGCGGACATTGCTGATGCCGCCAAAGACTGGGACGAACTCACGGAAGCGGAAATCTACGGGATTTTCGCCTGCCGCCTGCTGTCCGTCCTTGAATACAAACTCAAAAAAGTACAGGAAAGATGATACAGGAACTTTTCTCATGGCTCGATGCACAACGGATAACCTATATCCCGGTCGATACGGAAGTGGTGGATATTCCCGGCTTCGGGCGGCTTTTCACGGCCGACCTGTCGGGAGTGGAATCCATCTTCCGCGGCGACGGGGACAAGCTCGTGTTCAACCTGATGGAAAGTCCGGATGTGCTGATGGAAGAAGGAATCTTCCATGTGGCCTTCCCGTTCGGCAGGAACTGGTACTACTATGACCTGCGGGAAGAATTCCGTTTCAACCTGCTGAAATATATCGGCCGGCCCAAGCCTCCGGTACATGATGTACCTTTCGTGAACCTCGGCATCCATACCTCCTACGAGCTGCTGAACGCCTGCTGCTCGCCGGAAGATTTGTGCCGCAAGGCGAAATGGCTCGGGCATACGGCTGTCGGCATCTGCGACCGCAATACAATGGCCGCCACGCTGAACCTTCAGAAGGAGTGCGCCAATACCGGGCTGAAACATATATTCGGCTACTCGCTGACAATGATGCACGAAGAAGAACGTGTCGGGCTGAAGATTTATGCCTTGGATAACGAGGGGCTGCATAATCTGCTGCGCATCCAACGGGCCGTCATGGTCGATTCGGAAGACAACACCCTCCGCTATGAACAGCTGCTGATGTATGCCGCAGGTTGTGTGGTGGTTTTCGCCATCCGTTCCGTCTACTGGATGGCCGGACACCCCAAACAGGTGAAGCGTATCCGGAAAGGTGCCGAAGCGGTCTATTACCAGGTCGACGCCAACGAATACAAGGCGGACCGCATCGACAGGGAGCAACTAGAAGCCCTGAAATATTATTTCGGCAACTGTTATGATGCCGACACGGATTCATTTACAGTAGAACCAGTCCTGATTCCGGACTGCTACTACATGGACAAGGACGATGCAGGGTACAGAATCGTGGTGAACAAGATTGCCACGGGAGCCGCCCATGAACAGAGCGATGACCAGTATTTCAAGACAGCGGATGAATTGTATGACACGCTCCGTCCTCTGTTCTCCGGGCAATGGGACTTCGATTCCCTGTTCAGGCGCATGTGCCGTCCCACGGTGGAGATTGCCGGACGTGCGGACGCCTCATTCGAGACCGGGCGAATGTTCATGCCGGAATACCGTATGCGACCGGAAGAGCGGGAACGGTATGGTGACCGCCGTACGATGTTCCTCCGACTGCTTGACGACGGGCTGGACCGGAAAGTGCCGGAACCGGAGCGGGAACGCTATCGGGAACGGCTGGACGAGGAAGTCTATATCATTGAATCGACCGACAATGTGGACTATTTCCTGGTGCAGTGGGATATGGTGCGGGAGGCGCACCGGAGAGGCATCGCAACTGGTATAGGTCGCGGTTCCGCCGGGGGCTCGCTGGTTTCCTACTTGCTTGGCATAACCTCCATCGACCCGCTGAAATACGACCTTATCTTCTCGCGCTTCCTCGTGCCGGAACGCTGCGGGCTCAGCTGGAAAGACGAACTGACGGTGCTTGCCCCGGACATCACACTCGGCAAGGGCGAACGCTATGTGGAGATGGAATCTGAAGGCAAGACTTACCGTCTGTGCACGGATGCCCGGATGCGGGTAATCCGTAACGGAGAAGAGCGGACGATATACGCAGATGAATTGATGTGTGGCGACGAAATCCTTTTTGACCGCCGAGATTGCTTGTGGAACCTAAAGGAACTCGAAACCCATGAATCCGACCTA
The DNA here is from genome assembly GCF_042852885.1 of Alistipes sp. i18-0019-D1. Lineage (NCBI taxonomy): Bacteria > Pseudomonadati > Bacteroidota > Bacteroidia > Bacteroidales > Rikenellaceae > Alistipes > Alistipes sp. i18-0019-D1. Next base: position 1,343,088 of record NZ_AP031424.1, on the reverse strand, counting down.
CGAACACCACCGTCCCTATGACGGTTGCGACCTTTACCGGGGCGATGCACTCGATGTGCTGCCCCTGCTGGCTGAAGAAGGCATCACTGCCGACATGGTATTGTCAGACCCTCCATACGGTACGACACATTGTCGATGGGACGCTGTGATAGACATCCCCGGGATGTGGAATGCTGTACAGGGCATATCCAGACCTGACACTCCCGTACTGCTGTTCTGCCAGCATCCTTTTACGAGCCTGCTGGGCAGCTCCAATCTCCGCAGGCTGCGGTATGCCTGGGTATGGGAGAAGACGCAGGCGACAGGCTTCCTAAACGCCAGGCGTATGCCGATGAAGGCGCACGAGGACATTCTGGTCTTTTACGACAGGTTGCCGAAGTATCATCCGATCAAGACGGACGGGCACAAGCGCAAGGTCGTGATGGCCGAACACCAGCGGAAATGCGATGCCGGCGAGATATACCGGAAGCACGATAATTTCCGGGATTACATATCCACGGAACGCTATCCGCGCAGTGTGCTGAAATTCAAGACGGACAAGCAGCTCTCCTGCCTGCACGCGACACAGAAACCTGTCGCCCTGCTGGAATACCTGATACGCACCTACACCGACGAAGGAGACATCGTCCTCGACTTTGCGATGGGCAGCGGCAGTACAGCCGTGGCCTGCCGGAATACGGGACGCCGGTTCATCGGCGTGGAGATAGACCTGGGAATTTTTCAGACAGCACTAAACCGTATAACCCATGGCTGACACCCGGGAAATCTGGGTGGATATCAAGAACTATGAAGGAAAGTACAAGATCAGCAACCTCGGGCGTGTCAAGAGTCTGGAACGGCAAGTTTCGCATGACGGTATCACCTGGACACAACCCGAACGTATCATGTGTCATTGGTGTGGGACGACTTCGCTCTATGACTGTGTCCGACTCTACAAGGGCGGTGTCGGAAAGAAGTTCTCCGTGCACCGTCTGGTGGCACAGCACTTCCTGCCCGACTGGAATCCGGGACTGGAGGTGAACCATATCGACGGGAACCGCGACAACAACCGTGCGGATAACCTGGAAATGTGTACGCACCAGCGGAATATGGAACATGCCATAGCGGGTGGCCTCAAACGGGATTACGGCGAGAAAAGCGTGAACGCCAAACTGACCAACGGGCAGGCGGAAGAGATACGGGTGAGGTATTCCTCCGGCCAGGCTTCCCAGAACAGCCTGGCAAAACAGTACGGTGTCAGCCGCCAGACGGTAAGCGCGATAATACGATACAAGAAATATATCAGATGAAAGTAACACATATAAGAATCAGGAAAGCAGACGGACCGCTGACGGTCATGGATGCCTTTGTGGACAAAGGACTGACAGAAGGCGGCCACGCTTCGCTGCCGGACATAGATGTCGACTATGCCTCCGACCGGCGGCAGGAGATCAAGGATTACCTGGAAGAACGGTACAACGCGGACGGCCGCCAGCGTGTCTTTTCCGCCGGCACCTTTACCACGATGAAACTGAAAGCCGCCTTGAAGGACGTGGCACGCGTACACCGCGTGCCTCACTCCATCGTGAACTATATTACCGCCATGATAGATGACGGCACGGACTGGACAGGACTGTTCAGACAGGCTGCCTTCAACAGAAAACTTCGGGACTTTATCCAGACCTATCCGCTGGTCATCGAGGACGTGCAAGGATTGCTCGGACAGCCCAAAGCGGCCTCCATACACGCCTCGGCCATCGTTGTCACACCGGACACGCGGGACGGCAGGCCCGCCGAATGCTTCGATTTCCTGCCGGTCCGTAAGATGGACGGGGCACTGGTATCGGAGTTCGACGGCTATTCGGTCGATGAGATCGGATTGTTGAAGGAGGATGTGCTGGCGACAAAGGAACTTGCCAAACTGAGTGCCGTCATCGCGTTGGTCAACCGGAATTTCGGGCAGGAACTTACTATCGGGCGTATTACGCAGGATATGCTGGAAGACGGGAAGACCTACCGACTGCTCTCGGACGGCAACACGCAGAATGTGTTCCAGTTCTCTTCGCCGGGCATTACCCGGTTTATCCAGGATGTACAGCCGGAGTGTATCGAGGACCTGATCGCCATCAATGCCCTGTACCGTCCCGCCACACTCGACATCGGTGCCACCGATGATTATGTCCGTTTCAGGCGTGGCGAAGTGGCCCCGGTCTATAACTACGGCTGTTATGAAGCAACGAAGAACACTTTCGGAATCATGGTCTACCAGGAGCAGTTCATGTCCGTTGCTCATACGCTCGGGGGATTCGACCTCGGGAAGACCGACTATCTGCGCAAGGCCATAGGAAAGAAGAAAGCCGACCTGATGGCCACGCTGAAGGCGGATTTCATTGCCGGAGCCGTCGGGAACGGATGCCCGGACTATGAGGCGGAGGAAATCTGGCACAAGATAGAGGTAGCCGGGAAATATTCGTTCAACCGTTCCCATGCCGCGGCATACGCCCTTACAGCCTATTGCGGGGCATGGCTCAAGGCCAATTACCCCTCGGCATTCTACACGGTGGCATTGCAATGGGCGGACGACAAGGAGATTCCTTCGTTGATGGCGGAGATGGAACGCTGCTCGTCGGCCAAGATCGTGCCGCCGGACATCAACCGCTCCGGGACGGAGTTCTTCACCGACTATGCCACCGATGAAATCTTCTGGTCGCTTACCCGTATCAAACAGGTCGGTGTCAAGACAGTGGAATACATCGTCACGGAACGCGACCGGGGCGGGGCATATACCGGTATCGAGAACTTCATCCACCGCATATTCCGTTACAAACTCAAGAAATACAGTTACTGGGACGACCCCGACAACGCGGAAGAGGCCGTGAAAGTCCCCGTGAACGCCCGGCATGTCAAGCACATGATCCTTGCCGGATGCTTCGACCGTATCGAAAAAGTCGGGGCGGTTACCGAACGCTGCGCGCTGCTCGAACGCGCAGCACGGGAACTGGGATTCTCCCTTTCTGAAAAAGACTTCCCGCAGGACATGCGCGGGCGGCATTTCTTCTGGTCGCAGCAGCAGATTGCCGTGTCGGGCATAGGCAGCATCGATTATCGCCGCATCTTCAACAATTCGGAAGCCCGCAGGCAGGTCAAGGGAAAAGCCTCTTACCTGACCCTGGACGAGGTGGCACGGGACGAGAACGACGGCAGGCGTGCGACTGTCTGCGCCACGGTGGTGGATGTAACCGAACATACCTACAAGGACAGGGAGACGGGAAGCCGGAAGCGTTTCGCCAAGCTGACACTCTCCCAGAACAACCGTCTGGCGGAATGTGTATGCTGGAACGACTATTACATGGAACACCACACCGAGATCCAGTCGCTCAAAGACCGGGTGGTCATCCTCACTGCCGTCATCCGTTACAGCGACTACAACGGATGCAATACATTACAGACCTATAGGAACTCATTGTTATTCATTCAATCCTGAAAAGATATGGCACCCAAGACAGAACAGAAGATATATGTAGGCATCGGGCTGGACTTCGAGACCGGAGGGCTGGACTGCCGTGAATGCGCCTGTACACAGATCGCCCTGCAAGCCGTCCGTTTCGACACATGGCAGGTATTCGACCGCTATCAGGCGTATATCGCCCCCTACGGGAAACAGGACGCGGGGCTTCCCCGACGCAAGGTGTTGCGTACCCGCCATGAACAGGCGAAAGAACCGGAATATGTCCCGATGAAGTACGAACAGACGGCATTGGACTATTCCGCCATTACCATGGAGATGCTGCGCACACAGGGTGTGGACATGAAGAAAGTCGCCGGAGATGTCATCGCCTTCGCCAAACGCAGCACCCTCTCGAAGGGCTATCAGTGCAAGCCCGTGCTGGTCGGACAGAACATCGCTTTCGATATCGGATTCCTGCAACAGCTGATGAACTATGCCGGACTGGCCGCCGAGTTTGAAAAGACCTTTTCCGGTACCAAGGACTATTACGGCAACTTCCAGCCGCACTACATCGACACGCTTGTCATGGGACGGTTGGCTTTTGCCGCTGATCCGGAGGTTACTTCGTATAAACTGGAACTGGTAGCCTCAAAATTGGGGGTGGAACTGGACGATGCCCACGATGCGGCTGCGGATGTGACGGCCACGCTTGACATCCTGGGGGTCTATACCTCCCGTCTGCGCCAGACGGAAGGGGCGGCAATCGCTACACAGAAGAAAGAGAAAACCCGTAAATATTTCAAGATATGAGTATGGACACGAATAAGGAAGCCCAAGGCATTGACCGGGAACAGATTCCCGAGACCATTACATTCCGTACGGCGGACCGGATGACCTACGGGGCGCTGGGCTATGACGGGAACGAACTGATGGCGTTCATATCGGGCTACGACCTGGAAATCAAGTTCAACCTGCGGCTCATCAACTCGCTAGCGGATGCGGAGGCGTGTGCCGATGCGTTGGCCCAGGTATTCTATGACGCATTAATGGAGCAGTTGCTCAATGAAAAGGCGGATTTTGTAAAACCTCCGGGATACAAACCCGCTACTCTTTCAGAAAAGGAAGGAAGAACCGATGTCAGACAAGATAACGAACACGCAGGATAGGCCGGAAGAGAAACCGCTCACGGAGCAGGAGCTGCAATTCTGCAACCTCTATGTGAACGGCGGGCTGGAATATGCCGGACGGCCGAAAAAATGCTTTGTGGAGGTATTCGGTGAGGATACGGTGAAGAACCCGTATGCTTCGGCCAATTACCTGATGAACAAACCGCATGTGCTGGCACATATCAAGGCATTGCTCTCCTCGGAACGGTTCGAGATGGAGACGATGGCTGTAAAGCTGCAGGTGACCGAGACTCTCAAGGCAATCATGGACGAGACGGCCACTTCGGACTATACAGACCGTTTCGGTGTGCCGCTCTCTCCGGCACCGCTCAGGGCCGTGTCGGTCAATGCCGCCAAGGCGCTGATGGATATCTTCCCCATCAGGCACAAGGAGGAGAACCGCCTGCGTATCGAAGGCAGCGACGGCAATGTTATCTTCAATGTAATCGTACCCCAAAATCCTGTAAAAGATGGCGAAGCGGAAACGTAAAATCACTAAGGAAGAAATCGCCTGGTGGGTCTATCTGGCGATGATGATCGCGCTTGTCATCTATGGGTTCCGGGATAGTGCGGCAGCCGAGACTCTGCTGAGGGCTATCAGGGACGCATTCTCACTTTTAATGGAATAAGATATGGAACAACTCAAAGAATTTGTAATGAAGTACTTCAAGCTCATTGTCGTGGTACTCTCGTTCTCGCTGACACTGTACATACAGCATGTCAACAACACCGCCCAAATTGCAGAACTGGAAACCAAATGTATCGGTTTGGAAGTGGAAATCAAGAACCAGTATGACCGTATCAACGCCATGAAGCTGGACAAGTCCGTGTTCGAGGCAACCATGATGCAGCTCAACACGGTACAGAATGACCTGCACGAAATCCGTGCCGATATCCGTGAACTTCTCAAATGTCAGGGAACGCACAAGTAAAAACATCATGGAAAGACCAGTTATGAAAAAGAATGCATACGTTACCATCATCGCTTCGCCTGAACTCTCCGAAATGAGGTTGGACGAACTGGTCGGTCGCCGTGGACTGGTCGTTGAAGACCTCCCGCAGAACCGAAAAAAGAACCGGGGCGGCCTTGTATTGTTGGAAGAAATCTATATGGATGAATTTCTGTGGTTCATCCCCGAAGAATCAGTATCATATGAGTAGATTAAACAGAATACTTCTGGCAACGGTGTTGCTGCTCTGTAGCATCCTCTGGCTGCAGCACCGGCGGACAATACGCCTCACGGAAGAACGCGACCGATTCCGCATGAACAGCACCGCACTGCTTTCCGATGTGAAGCGGATGCAGATCGATTCAGCGACGATGGTCCTCGATGCCAAGGCATTGCGGCTGACTATAGATGAGTATAAAGAGTTCCGTGCCAAGGATGCCGAGACCATCGAAAGGCTAGGCGTGAAAATCAGGAACCTCGAAGTGGCTGCACGGCATGAAGTCGAAGTGAAAGCCCCGATAGATGCCGCCATCCGTGACACGCTCATTATCCGTGATACCGTTCCACTGCTGCGGCAGAAGGTGGAGATGGTTACACCGTATATCCAACTTACCGGGTTGATCGAGAACAAACGGCTCAAAGGCGACATCAAAGTTCCGGTAACCCTCAATCAGGCGGTTTGGGTAGAATACAAGGGATGGTGGTTCTGGAAGCGTGTAAAGGCTATCCATCAGTCCATTTCCAGTGACAACCCGTATGTGGAAATCAGGTATTCGGAATATATACGCATACAGTGAAAGAACATGTGTCTTTTATATGTGAAAAGTTCCTGTGACGCCGGTGCGCCAAGGGACTTTTTGCTTTTAGATGTGTTAAAGGCAGATGAATATTCATGCAATGGTTTCCCCGGGATTAGTTTTCAGGTGAAAAATTAAATAACAGATATATTCATGGCAACAATAAAAGTTAAATTCCGTGCCTCTTCCGTCGAGATGAAGGAAGGCTCGCTCTACTATCAAGTGATTCACAACCGTCTGGCAAGACAAGTACATACCGGCTACAAGCTTTTTCCCTCGGAATGGGATGCCGGCATTTCCGAGATCGTGATGGATTCCGGCACGGAAGGGGGGGCGCAGGAATTACCTGCTCTCCGTGAAGACTGCCCTAGCAGAAAACTTGTCCCGTTTGAGAAGCATCATCGCACAGCAGGGATGTTTTTAGAAAGCCTTTCAAGCTCCCGTCCGTGTTTCGAAACGATAAATATCTATGTATCTGACGCATGTATTGTCTCGTTCATCCATAAACCCAAATCGGTTTCCCTTGCGGCATTTTCAAGTCTCTCAAGTAAGACTATTGTTGTCTGTTTTCTTCACTTCTATTCCCTTTCTTGTCGATGTAATACCATTCGTCGCTTTTCCAATAGTGGTATTCTCCGTCCGAACCCGGCACTTCTTTCATTTCTCCCTTGTCGGTTACTTTTGCCTTGCCGTTCTCGAATGGGAAGCCGAAGGCGAAGCGGGGCTTGATGACCGTCCTGCCGCTTTCGTCCGCGTACCCGATACGCCCTCGCTTGTCCACGATACGGTACAATCCCTCGCTGACATAATCGTTGCCATTGTCACATTGAAACACGCCGTAGTGTTTCATGGAACTGCAACCGCATAATAACATTATCACAATTATCGTTGGAATTTTGCTCATTGTCTAAATTTTAAAATATCAGAACCATAAACTATTACCATTCTTCCCGCTCATTGATACACAAAGAAAAGCCAATAGGCTATGCCCAAATTAATCAGAAACAGACCAAGCGGCAATAGTAACTGAAGCCAGAAATAGTTTTTATCTTTCCTTTCAGGATACCGGCGGTAATAGGCACGCTCCCTCGCTTTGGTAAAGTACTTCTTTTCAATCTTTGAATACACCTCTACTGTTGCCCAGACCCAACCGACAGACAAAGCTGACGGCAGCCACAACGGTATTACCCAGTATAGGAATCTTATTATAAGAAGCGAAGGGACAACAGCGAAAACCCACAAGAAGATAGCATCCAACGGCATAGACCACCTGTTGTGGATGCGTCGTATGCTACCCGTATAATACAGGTAGTCTATTATACTGAACTTATATTTCCGTCTGAAACCCTTCTTCGCTTTTCGTTTTCGCAAAAATACTGTTTTTGCGGCAGACAAAGGACATCCGGCACATTGTTTTTCGGCATAACGTGGTGATTGAGTGGACGAAAAACATTATTTTTGCGTTCGGAATCACGATTATCGGCTATGGCGAGTAGATTTCTGCAAGTATTATTGTCGGCAACTGTAGTGGCTTTCATTGCCGTAGGGTGTGGCAACAGAGGTTTCAATCCTCCGTCTGACGAGGATATGATTCATAATTTCTATGCCCATGAAGATGCGTTTAATGAAATAACCGAAATTCTGTTGAATTGCCCGTATGGCGACATTTACCCTCCGTTCTATCCAATCGGGAGCGCAACGGATTCATTGTGTTTGTCAAGTCTTGGCAATGAAAAATGCACGCGTCTTGATTCCCTGCTTGCATCGGTGGGTGGTAGGAGATTGTATTTCAAAAGCCGGCATACTTTGTGGCAGATTGAACATGGCGATTTTAGCTCAATTCCTCCCATTGAGGAACTGCCCGACACCATTGTTCCAAGCATCTCTATCATTTACTATTCTGCCGGTTGGTCTGTCGGGCCGAGTGTGGACAAGCAGTATGCTTACAGGTTCGCGGAGGACTCAACCTATGCGGTCAATTGGGAACTGAACGACCTGATTGAGCTTGTTAGGAATGATCCGGATGCACCGGGCGGTATGGCATCAAGACACATTGAGGGCGATTGGTATATTGAATTATGGTATGACAAATGATAATTATGCAATGAAAGTTACCGATATATACGAAGCTATGAACAGCAAGGCGGAAGCGTTTTTCGAGTGGTTGCAGGCTCACCCTAAATACGGGTTGCTGTTTGGTGTCGGGTTGCTTGCCCTATGGCTTGCAGGGTTGCTGTTCCGTTGGAAATGGGCATGTGAGTGGCAGTTTCATGGAAAGCTATGGTTCTTTGATGATTGCAAACCCGAAACACGCCGACGGATTAAGATAGTGCTGGTCAGCGTTCTGATTATCCTCATATTGGTCGATTTCTTTGTATGGAGGTGAGAGCATGGATAAGGACAATCGCAAATACCGGTTCTGCTTCATCGACTATATGTGGTATGTAGCCGAAAAATGGAGCGAGCGAGAGCATAACAATCTCAATGGGAGAATGTTGCTTTTCCTATGCTGGCTGTTTGCCATAACCATACCGCTTGGAATACCGCTACTATTTCGCCTTTTCAGTTGGATAATTGCTTTTGCCATAGTAATGATTCTTTGCTTTCTTCCCGACTTATTTTGCCAGCTCCGTTACACAGCCGGGCGGCGTGAAGCGCTCCGTAAATATTACGGAAAGATGAAACACTCCGGCAGGAAGCTCGCCAAAATAGTCCTTATCGTCATCGCCCTGACCGTAGCGAATTTCCCACTAATGTTTCACTTCGGATTTATACATTGGGCATGACAATGCCTGCCACTACCGCCACTGCAATGACAACGGCATAGTACACCTCTATCGCCTTTTTCCAATATAGAGGACGCAAATCAAGTTCTTCTCGGATTTCCATTCTCCAATCAGAAGGTTTGAACTGAAATCCGGAGATGCACCATGCTGCGACAACCGCCCATCCGATCAATATGCCGGTAACTATTTTCTGACCGTTATTCGGGTCGTCTTTTAGCGTAAGTAATGCCACCAAAATTAATGAGAGATAGGGAAGTCCAATTATCCCACCAGCCCGACGCTCCACCCAATCATGCCCCCCTTTCCTTCGCAGCATATCGTAGGCAAGGATGTATGCGGTTTTATGTATCATCGCAATCAAGCGAAATAAATGAGGTCTTCCTGTTTCTGCTCTTTTCATACTTTTGTAGGTTTTAAAATTCCGTATCTTCCGTCCATTCCAGAGAGTCCACCGGACAAAGCCCGGTGTTTCTCACCTCGTACCACCCGGTCAGCAGTACCCTTATGCTGTCCGGCGTATATCCCTTGACCCATGTACATTCGACAAACTTCTGGCTGCCGTCTTGGATTTCATCAAAGGTGGCATGGTTCAATAGCCCTACACGGAACTCTCCTCCCATATCTTCCTCCCTTACCTGCATGACATAGACCGGTTGCCCGTATCGGGATGTGCGACCGTCCTGATTAATCAGATATTGCAAGGCTTCGCTGGGTACTTCCTGACGGGCTCCTACCGTGATATGCAGCGCAAGGTAATCCCTCCACCTTTGCGGAACTTCCGTCCGTGTGTTCTCCACCGGCTCCGCCTTGCGCCCGTCTATCCGCATCAGTGTGCTTGGCAACAGGTACATTTCGGCAATCATCAGAAAGCCGAGGGAGAACAGGAAGAAGTAACATCTGAAGGGGCTGAACCTGCGTCCCTCATAGTGCTGCATGACCGCTTCCCTTCGTGAAAACGGGTATATCCGACCATTCGATAGATAGTGGAGAATTGCGACGATTCCGGCTATCATGGCGACTGTAAACCACTCAAATACCGTGGAGTCGAAAAGGAAATGAGCGGTTGTAAGGAAGATCGGCTCATAGATAAATATCATGATGCAAAGCATCAGCATGGACTCCCCGTCGGGGCGTCTTGGCTCGCCCTTGTAATGCCTCTGTGCCATTTCTCCCAACCAGAACAGGTAGTCGAAGAAATAATAGCGCCGTTGTCGTTCTTGCTCCTTATAGTCCCGTTTCTTCATTCTAAATATAATATTTGGTGGCTAACCGACCTTTAGGGGAGGTTACGCCGTTTGCTATCTACCGTTGTTTGATTTCTTTCGTTTAATATGTCTTTGATTAATTCCGGTACAGAAACAAAACGTACCGAAAGACGGAAACAGGATTTATTTCGGTACGCTTCCCCGATCGGTACAAAAAACACGCAAAAAACGAAAATACTACTTTTAGTCTTTTAGTATATTAGTATTTTGACTATATTTGCGGACATGACAACCATTTAAAAAACTGAATTTATGAGCAAAGCAAAAGTAATCTCCGTATTGAATCACAAGGGGGGAGTAGGAAAGACCACAACCACGATCAACCTGGGCGGTGCGTTACGTCAAAAAGGGTACAAGGTTCTTTTGATCGACCTTGACGGGCAGGCCAACCTGACCGAATCGCTGGGCTTCTCTGCGGAGCTTCCCCAAACGATCTACGGTGCGATGAAAGGCGAATACGACCTGCCGATCTACGAGCATAAGGACGGCCTTAGCGTCGTTCCCTCCTGCCTGGATCTCTCGGCCGTTGAAACGGAGTTAATCAACGAGGCCGGACGGGAGCTTATCTTAGCCCACCTTATCAAGGGCCAAAAGGAGAAATTCGATTATATCCTGATCGACTGTCCCCCCTCGCTGTCGCTGCTCACGCTTAACGCACTGACGGCCTCGGATCGGTTGATTATCCCGGTTCAGGCTCAATTCCTGGCAATGCGTGGAATGGCCAAACTTATGCAGGTCGTCCACAAGGTGCAGCAACGTTTGAACTCGGATCTTTCGATAGCCGGGGTTCTGATAACCCAGTACGACGGAAGAAAGAACCTGAACAAGAGCGTTTCGGAACTGGTACAGGAAACATTCCAGGGCAAAGTGTTCAGCACCCATATACGCAACGCCATTACGCTGGCCGAAGCCCCGACACAAGGGCAGGATATTTTTCACTATGCCCCCAAATCTGCCGGGGCAGAGGACTACGAAAAGGTATGTAACGAACTGCTAACAGAAATAAAGTAACCATATGGCAAAGAAGAACGATTTAAAAAACAGTATGTCGGCCGGGCTGACCGGGGGATTAGACAGCCTGATCCAATCCACGGCCGGGCAAAAAGAGGCTCAAAAGCCGAAGAAAGCGAAAACCGTGCATTGTAATTTTGTCATGGACGAAACCTATCACCAGAACTTAAAGCTGATCGCGATCCGCAAAGGCGATTCGCTAAAATCGGTATTGCAAGAGGCTATATCTGACTACTTGGATAAAAACAGTTCCCTGCTATAACAGCGTATCGGGAATATACAGGGCAAACACTCCACAAAAGAAATTCTCCAGGAAAAAGGTACGCAAAAAGCACCCCTACACATCAAAAAGTATATTGAAAATGCGATTCCCTATAAAGAACCCGTTGGCGGGATTAATCTTGCGTATGTTTAACCTGCCAACGGGTACGATATTGATAAACTTTTTGTTTAAGGTTTAACGTTTACGTTGCTATTTGCATCAACCCAGCCTGTTGTCTCTGCATCAAACTGGATCGGATTCAACACAGCCTCTCCCTGATCAGTATAACCACCACCGAAAATCAACGTGTAGATATGACGCTTGCCCTGTTCCCATGTATCTCCGAACGGAACATAAATTGTTTTGTATTCGCTTGCTGAACCCAACAGATAAGCTCCGGACTGCCGGATTTTGCAGGCGATCTCCAGATAACATTGCTTCGCATCGTCGGCACCCTTCTTGGTTTTGCTGGCTCCGGAAACAGTCCAAGCAGTCAGCTCCTGTGGTATATTCAGCATAGGAGAATTTGTGGTAATATCGGTAGCTTCGGTATTGCTATTGACCGTGATGTTTGCGTTTTTCACTACGGTAAATGCGTGTGGAAATACTAAATCAGACGAACTCCAACTTCCCGTTCCATCGGCTGCCGCAGGCAATGTGAAGGCGCCGGCAAATTTGAAATTATGAATCTTGATCACGTCGATGTCCACCTGCATGTTATCGTATTGGGTCTTTGCTTTGAATACGACCTGTGACAGAATATGTTTGAAATTAAATTTCACTATTCCGTTGTTCATGTCTTTTGTCTGGCCTTTGGCCATGGCATACATCACGTCGTAGTTTGCATGAGTACCGGCTCCATACTCATCCATGCAGGTATAACTTATCTTTTGGACATCCTTGGTGGCTTCCCAACTATAAAACACCATCATGTCTTCACTAACCGTTCCGGGATTGAACGCGTAAAAGTCCAAAGCCTCGGTAGGCCAATAACGAAGGTCGCTCGCATTGTCATAATCCCACTTACCATTTTTGTACACGATCTTCACTCCGTCATGTCCAAATTCCGTGTCTACCTTTCCCATGAAGGCAGTACCATCCCCCGTAAAAGCGAACACGTCGAAATCGGTGTTCTTCAAGTTGTCGGGGGTAGTAGGGGTAGCCCTCGTTTCCGCCGCATTACTTAACACGTTAAAACCAATCGCATTCCGTGAGGAGGTTTCCACATTCGCAATCTCCTCGTCTGAGCAACCCATCAACAATGTTCCAAAGATTGCCCCAAGCATTACTGTACTTTTTTTCATAAAATGAATAAAATTGTTAATAAATATAATTAATAAAACTCGATTACAACACTATATCCACATTCACATCATCCCAATCATCAACGTCCACATCAAATCCCGGACCGCCACTTCCCGGCTCGGATGGTACCTCATAATCAAAATTCAACACCAGATGCACATCACCGACATGCCCCGCTACCGGGACATCATGCACTTGGTCGCTCACGTCCTGTTCCAATACAGACATGCTGCCGGAACGGTTCTTGAGATACAGCCGGAAAACATTGGGCTCTCCTTCAAGTGCGGAATGTCCAAACGTATAGAATCCGCCTATAATCTGATTCCGTGAAACCATTCCATCAAAGAGCAGGCTCTCCGAAAGACCGGCGGGCAAACTGTCGCCGGACATGTTAAGCGAGCCGGACATGCCGGAAAGAGCAGCCCGCAAATCCGCCACCCTATCCAGTCCCCGAAGACCGTTCACCTCATACGTGTAGTGACATACCATGTTTACGGGAGTTAGCCGTACTATCTCCGCGCTTCCTCCCGGAATGTCCTTGAGGATAACTCTGTCTATATGGTCGCCACACAGCCAGGGTGGGGTGACAGCCATTGTCCGGTTATCCGGCGACCGAACATCACGCGTATCGGCAGTAAAAAGCGTGTAACTGCCGTTTTCTTTCCAAACCATCCCGTCGGTATCGTAGTTGAAGCAAATTACCCGGTAATCATTCTCGGGGAGCTCCACTTCCCCATCCTCTCCTCCGGGGAAATCAAATATCCACGTGTTGCTTTCATCGTCGGTCGGATAAAATACGACCCTCATGCCTTCAGGCTTGTCATGATTGGAAATCTTGGTCCAGTCGAATACTACCCGCACCTTGGCAAAGTGCGGATGATCGTAACATAAATCCTTATGCTCACAAGCCGTCAGTCCTATCCATAAAAATATGAACACCAGACAAAAGCGTATCCGTATCACTGCCTGCCTCCTTTCTTCTCGTTGTAGTTGCCACGGCCGATCAACCACACCAAAGAGATACCCGCCTTGGTCGGGCCGAACCAGCGGCGTTTTTTAGTGGTCTGCCATACATAGTGACCGTCCAAAGGGATGTACTCCTTGTACGATCCTCCAAGGTAGCCGATTCCCAACGTGAAATCCACATTGAACCGATGTCCCACAGGTAACGAGTAGCCGTAAGCCACGCCTCCCCCGTAACTCCATTTATCCCCCAAGTAACCTTTCCCACCCAATTCGAAATCATAGGTGACGATCTGCCCGTACAATCCGACATGATGCCCGGAAAACGGTTTTTCCACCGCTCTCCGACCGAACCAGCGGCGCAACTCCACATCTCCCCCATAGATACGCCAATAATTATGCTTCCGATCACTTTTCCACCAGGCATACATCCAATTCCCGGCCACAGACCAGTTCTTCCCCAAACAGAACTCAACCCCGATGTCAGGTATCAAAACAGCGTCATAAAGCAAGTTTGTTTTCACCGCCATGCAAAACGGCCGTTTCTTTACCGGAGCTATGACGGTAACGGTATCACGGATGCACAACGTATCACGTGTATGTATATATACCGTATCTCTGACGGGATTTATCGGATCACTATCATAGCATATTTTCACCATCGACGAACGAAGTTTCGGAAAATGGAATTTATACAAATATGAGTATGGCCTCCCCCCTTTCAGTCTTTTCAGTTCTCCCTCCAAATAAGGGCTGTCCTGGTTTTCCAAACGGACGATCTTCTCCAACAAACGAAGGACATCCTCCCTCTCCGGAACATTCACATCCGCTCTCACCATCGTTATAAGTCCGTTCCAGTCGCTTCCCGAAAAATGAAAATCCCTCTCCAATACCGGAATCTTTATATAAGGTGATATATACCGCCACAAAACCTCTGCTCGTTTTTCAGACAGCCTTCCATTCAACAGCCCCCCTCCTTCCGGGGAAGCTCCTCCTATTATTTGAATTTTCCTGATAAGACGGACGGAGTCGTTCAATGCGGAACAGATTTTAGCAAACCGCTCCATCTCGTTCCCATTGTCAAGTAAACATGTATCTATATTTACCTTTCCTTGATGAAAATAGATCCTTACCGAATCACGCTTCTCCTGAGCGGATATTTCTCCGCTTATACTCAACACGAGCACGAACAATACACATTTAATATAAAAACCTCTTTTCGTCATTTAATCATTTGTTAATATGACAATCCAAACCCAGGCTTTTACACCCCCTTGAATTTCGACCGCAAAAATACACACTTATAAACCAGCTTCCAAAGCAAAAAACAAACATTTTAAACTTATAAATACTTAAAAAGACGACCACACAACAACTACAACACTTACCATAGCAGCCAATCATGCTTACACAACAACTAAAAATACTTAACATCATAAAGAAAAGTACTTAAACATACAAAAAAACAGTTATCTTTGCAAGAAACATCATACTTAATAACACTTAAAACAATAAAATACATGATATTCAGCACAAAAGCCGCCTCTTTTCTAAGTTCAATAAAAACTCAAACTTACGACAAAAAAGAAAGAGAAATGATAATAACGTATCAACAAAAACGAGTCTTTCATCTATCCCTGCTCATGCTGGTCTTATGCGCACCCATATACATATATTCAGTTCCATTTCCCAATGAACAGTTTTATTATATTAACAGCGTATTATTCCTGTTTATCATTATGTGCACTCTCGCTTATTTTAAAAAGAGAGTAAATCTGACCACGACCTTTTCCATTATACTGATAGCCATACATATCGAGATTTTTATCGAAATAATTTATTGCTCAATATGTAGCGGATATGAATATAGTTATCAAAGAGCATTGATAATGAGTAACATTACTATCTCTCTCTTATTTACCATGCTTTCCATCTGTGCCTATATGAGTAATATCTCCATCCTATTGTCCTCCCTTACCATAGCTTCCTATACAATCTGCACACTTATCACCGACGAACCGTTCCTATACAGTTATCTGCCTTTGATCATCATCATATACACCATGATCCCCTTATTAGGAAGATCCTTACACAGTAATATCAGCAGCTTGCTAAAAAGTAGCAACTTGCTAAAAGAGGAAGAGGAAATGCTTTTGAAACGTCTCCAAATGAAAAAGGAAGAACTATTCGCGTTCGCCGAGTTGTTAAGCGAGAATAACCCGGAAGAAAAGACAAGCTCCCTGTTAAACATAATAGGGGAACAATCCAAAGAAAATCTTTTTACAGCCCTTGCCGCATACCAGAAAAAGGAAAAAAGTAAACTTGATACAATCAGGAGAATATATCCCAATTTATCCCCGTCCGAATTAAACATCTGCCGTTTAATACTGCAAGACAAGACCGTCAGCCAAATATGCGAATTATTACATCGGAGTAGCGGAAACATAACCAGCCAACGAGCGAACATACGTGCCAAACTCGGACTGAAAAAAAGCGACAATTTAAAAGAAGCATTACAAGAACGCATGAGGCTGTATGAAGAAGAACACCGGCAAGAGGACTTTTCAGCCATGCGTTAGGGATTGCAGAGTAAAGCCCACAGCCTTTAGGCGAGGACTTGAAACGTAAAGCCCGACCGTCCCACGGGAACGCCCAAAAGAAAAAAAATCCCCCGAACATTCCTGACCTTGTGATAATGCTCCCATGTTATTTCTCCCAACCAAAACAGATAGTCGAAGAAATAATAATGTCGTTCTTGCTCTTTATATTCCTGTTTCTTCATTCTAAACATAATGTTCGGCAGCCAATCGCTGTTTATGGCAATCTTTTCATTTCGTTATGTAGGTCGGCGGCATTACTGCCGCTTTCCCCATTAAGAACTGTACGTGCGACTTTCACCGCATACAGCTCCGATAATTCTAAATTTAATTCTCATAAAATTAAATCGGCTCATAATCATCTTGCGATGACTTGTCTCCGATAAGGTTTTCTTCACGCACGTTGACGGGCACTCTTGAGTTTCCGTCTTTCGAAGTATTCGTCCCATAATGGGTCAAACGGATTGGCTTCGCATTTTATCTTTATGTGTCGCTTGATTGGAATATCAGTCAGTTTATCTAATGTGAACTTCTCCTTTATTCCTCCACATACATATTCAAAACCGAAAATCCAGTTCCTGCCACTTTCATGGATAAAATACTTCTTCCTTATCCATTCCCTTGACTTATTGGTATGTCTGCGATATGACCATCTTTTCAGTTGATTTATTAAGATATGGTCGTATCGGCAGAACACTTTCTTTGATACCACATGGCTGTAGTAGTTACCCCATCCCTTTATTATAGGATTTAGCTTCTCTATCAACTCCTGCTGTGATAGTGCCTTACCTTTGGTCAGCACAACCTCATGCAGTTTGTCAGTGAAACGTTTCTGACTTTTCTTTGACGGCTTTATTAACAATGTTCCGTTGTACTTCCGTACATTGAAGCCTAAGAAATCAACTCCCTCACTGATATGTGTTATCAGTGTCTTCTCTTCGGATAGTGTAAGTCCTCTTTCCTTTAAAAAGGCTGTCAACATTCCCTTTATTTCAAGTAATGTCTCCTTTCTGTCAGCTGTGACAATGAAGTCATCCGCATATCTTACGAGATTGACTTTGGGGCAGTACATCTTTCCATTCACGCAACTTGCCTTATACTTCTCTTTGAGCATTCTTTCCATACCGTCAAGAGTTGCATTTGCAAGTGTCGGTGATATGATGCCACCCTGCGGTGTACCTTCAATAGTCGGTTGAAGTAGCTTGTTGAATACAACTCCACTTTTAAGCCATTTCCTTAATATCTGCCTGTCGATTCGTACGTTATCGAGAAGCCATTCATGGCTGATATGGTCGAAGCAGCCTTTTATGTCTCCCTCCAATATCCATTCGGGAGAGCAATCCTTGCTTAGCCATCTGTGGAGTGCGTCTATCGCATCTGCCGTACTTCTGAACTTTCTGAATCCGTAGGAGTTTGCATCCGCTTCATTCTCCGTTATGGGTTCCAGGGCCATAAGGTACAGCGCCTGCATGGCTCTGTCTTTCATGGTCGGTATTCCCAACGGTCTTGTCTTGCCGTTTGTCTTAGGTATGTTAACCCTTTTCAATGGGAGGGCTTTATATCCTCTCCGTGTCAAAGAACGTATAGCTTCTATTTTCCTGGCATCGGTATCCCACTTTATGTGGTCAACCCCTGCCGTGCGTTTACCTTTATTGGATGTCACTTTCCTTACCGCCAATGCCTTGGCTTCGAACGAAGTGACAAGTAAGAACTGCAAGGCTTTCACCTTGTTGTACCTCTTTCCTGTATGAGCCTTTGCTATTCGGATTTGCAGCTTTCTAACCTTGCATTCACACTTATGAAAGTCAATGTCTTTCCATGTAGTGTTATCCTTGGCTGAAGATGCACACTCGGCTTTCGCCTCGCTCCTTTGCTGTTTCTTCATTTCATTAAAGTTCTACAATCGTTTCACAAAGAATTACCCTGCGGAAGTCTGCCTGCTTTCGCATGAGGTGACGTTCAAACCTCTATCCTCCGCATTACACGGAAGCGTTCGCTTTCTCCGCAATCCTTTACCCGCACCTCATTCGGCTTCTCTTGCGATTGGCTTACCTGTTATATATAGGCAGGAGAGATACGGGCTTACCAAGTTCCATACAAGTAACTGACGACCAACTTAGAGTCCGCCCGTCCACCGGCAGTATTACATCCGTGTAGTCCTATTAAACAGAGAACTAACCTGACTGCCCGCCTTTTTGGCTATAGCTTGTAAATATCCGTAAGCTATTCATTTGTTACGATGGTGCAGCGGTTCACATACGTTACTCATATCGGTCAGCCTAACAGCCTATGCATTGGATATTTCTGCATAGAACCATATTGTCAAGAGGGCTTCACACCAAACAATTACTCGTAAAGCATGCCTCTTTAGGCTACTGTTGACGGAACAACAGGTTCAGACATCATGCTGAACAATTACTTGTACGACTTCTTGTCGCACGCTCAATTACAAATATATATCATAAGGAAGAAACTTCAGAACATTCGGTCTTCCTTTTTTCTATGGTATGCTCAAAAGCATTTTTTGGGGATGCTTGTTTGGACGTTCTCCCTAAGGTCGGTGGAGCTGTCTCGCCCGAAAGTTTCCCGGCGTTTAATCGTTAGTTAGGGACAATAAAGCAAACCCCTATCCATAAATGACTATACAATTCCAACAACATCGAAGTAGTGTCAGTACAAAATGTACCAACAGTATTTTTCCGCTATACTTGAAACGATAGCAGGCAGATGCGACAAAGCCGATGGCACTCCAACCAATCGCCACCCGGCTTGTAAAGATATAGTTTTCGGAAGATTCATAGCTCCAACCTAATCCTTCACAACCTATCGGGTAAAGTTCCGGATGCTTTGAGAATTGTATAGAATCACTGACAACCATCCACAGCAATAGCAGACAGCATAGTCCCCACAATATCCTTAATACCAATCTTGATTTCATATTGTTTTGTTCATCATTTCAGGTTATCGTAAATGGTCTAACTCGATGTACCAACCTTCCTTGATGGGCTTGTAAAGCGTGGTGTCGTTGTACGTCCTGCGGTAGATCTCGTTTAGGTCGCCATGTTCGGTGATACGGATATTCCGACGGCTTCTCAATCCGGGATCGTAAACGAAACTCTTGGACGTTCCTGCATCTACGATACTGTGGGAGTAGTACGGCATAAAAAGGCTCACATATACCGAATCTGCCGTTTCCCATTCCCTGCGATCAACAAGGATAAAACCGCATCCAATCTCTGATAACAGGGAGTCGAGTAGGATTCGGTCTGGCTTTAACAGCCCATATACCGGGATGTCTTGTTCGTCATTTGATTCATAGGATGTATCACTTTGCTCTATTGAATCAAGTATAATGATCCCGTCAGGAGAAAGTGGCGGGTAGTGAAAACTACCTTCTGAACTCTCTGACATGATTTCGTACACCTTACGGAACGCCGCCTCGTGCGTGGCAAAGTGGCGTATCATTTCCTCATCGCTTGGCGGCATAGGCGGTTCTCCGCAGCTTGCAAGAAATAGTGTAATAAGAACCCCGATTACGTAATACATTCTCATGTTCTTCCAGTCTTATAACTACTTTAATAAGTAAATTAAGAAATTGCTTTCGCTATTTTGCCATTGAGTTTTACTTTCTCTTAAAATCGTATTTGGAATAAATCATGTCAAAATTTTCATTCTGTTCCCATGAATATCCGTAGAGAAAGAGCAACGTGTTTTCTGCTCCGCACAAAACCTCTGTCAAACCGTTATCGGACAAGATTTCTTTTACCTTTGGATATGTTAGATTAGGTAACTCAATGTTTAATAGCGATGAAATGTGATCGCGTTGGGCATCATCTATATTCAAGTGGATGGCAGTAACGTTTGGCGGGACAGGGAGTTGTGATGTCTCAAATTTTATTTCATCATCAGGATGTTCCTTGAAATACTTTTCAATCTTTCTCATAACAGCTTTGGTTACATGTTGGCACAGCGACAAATCACATGTGGACATTTCCATGTTAAATTTGAATGTATTGTTGAAAGCTTTCTGTAGCACAGCTTCAACACCAATTGGTTCGCCTTTGTGCAACCTGTCACAATCGAATGGTGAGTACTTCGGATGCAACTCTTTCACTTTCCAATAACCCGTTCTATATTGTGTAACCCAATCTCCAATATTGATTTTTTTCATGGCATTATTTTTTTTGTTCAATCTTTTCCTTCAAGCTTTGAATGTTCAGCAGGGAATGGCTTACCGTTATCCTGCGTTGTTATCAGTATTATATCTTTTTCATTATTTAATCTAATGGTTCTTAGTTTATTGTAGTTAAAACAATTATTCTAATTGTGTGTCTGTCTTCATTTCTCTCTGTTTGCTTTCCCTTATCGCATCTATCTCTTTATAGGTGTCGTCCACAATTTGATGGGATTCCGTATTTAGTTTCTTTGCATATTCCTGAACAATAGAATTTATTTCATGATAAATCCAGGCGGCTACAATCAGTATTGCAAAGACAGCCAATATTTTCTTTATCGGTTTGAAGCGGAGCAGATAACCTAAGAAGGCAAACAAGATATAAGCGATGTATATATACCCGGTATTGAGAGTCCTGCCAAAATATTCCAGTCTATGACGTCGCAGTTCGTTTGAAGTTTCCCATGCACCGATTGCGTGCTGGTACAATTCTGTATGTGCTACCAACCTCAGACTGTCTTCGTTGGCAACAGGATGAACGGCATCTTGATACACAACTCCGATTTCTCTCAATCGGTAGCTGTCATAGGCTTTTGATGCTAAGGTATCCGGAAGTATTGAGAGCAGCAGACCGCATGTGTCAATATCAGCCTGAAAAGATGTTTCAAGAGAATCAATCTGGGCTATCAGCTTTGTTTTAGACATAGACATCGGCTTTTTGTTCAATATCTGTTCTATGCTTATACCGTACTTGTCCGCCAGTGACCGGGGATAGCTGTGGTTCATATCAACTATTTTTCCGACGGATATGACCATCATCTGTGGACGCACAAACCAGTCATAATAATAAGTCATTGCCGACAAAGGAAGGACAAGAATCAGACCGATTGCCAATGTCCGGAAAAAACCGGTCCACTTTTCTCTATCCATAGCCCAAAAGACCAGGAAGGTTGCAACGCTCAAACTGTATGGAATCAGAGATGTAAATGCTGTCAGTCCTAGCTGCACACAAAAGCTAAGAGCTTCTTCTGTAGGCAGATCATAAAATGTACCTTTGTTCACTTCCTTGATTACAAGTCCCGCAAAGCCACACGCCACAGCGATAGTAAAAATCACAATAAAATAGATGCAATTCTTCTTCAAATGTTTCATATTCTTTTTACTGATAATGTTTAGAGGATAGCCGACCGTTTAGGGCGGTTCATCCTCATGTTCGAGACAATTTTTATTTCCTTTATTACATACTATATAGAACTTCAATTTTTGACTGCTGTTTCCGGCAGAAAGAGGTGTGAAGTTCATGCCCGCACCCCGTTCGTTTCATTACTGCTCTTATCCGTATTTCATTCATTTTTCAGTTCTCCTTTCTTTCTTTTCATGGGATTTCACTGTTCTTGTTCACGGCAGGACATAGCTATCCCATGTTGCTGTCATGCCGCTTTTTTCCGGTGTATGTCGCAATGCTCCAGTATTACCGTGTATGTCATGCCGCCACCCGTTACCGTAGTGTGGCTGTAAACTCTCGTCCGTCCGCAACGCTCGCAGAAATACGGGTTTTCATATCCGCTTTCTGCCTGTTGCAACTCGGCTTCCTCTATCTCGCTTTCATCCTGCCCGAAGTATTCTTCCGGCAGGCTGCCTTTATTGGAATAGAAGCCGTAGTACCTCACGATGCGGAAATAGCGCAGTGGAACGTGTTGCAGCAGCCGGGGGAAGAACTCCCGGTAATGCAGCGTCAGTTCCTTTTCAACCGGGTTCCTCCTGTCGGGTGAGTTTTTGTAATCACGGTAACGGAATGAAATGTTTTCGCCGTCCATTGCCGTAATCTTGTATTCACTCAGGCACGCCCGTTTGGAATATCTGCCCACATATTGTATCACCTGTTCCGGCATCTGTATGGGTGGTTCCAAATGCACTATCCAGTCCTTTTTGTTTGCCACTTTTTTGATGAAGCCCATAAACTCCATGCGGTCACGGAAGTCATGCTCCAGCCTGCCCGCATCGAACAACTCTATCAGGGCGTGTTCAAACTTGTAGCGGAATACCTTACAGATAGAGGGGATATGCACGTAGTCATGTTCGGGGATGACTATCTTACCGTCGTTATCTATGCCGCCCCATGACATAATCATGTGCGTATGTACATGGAGCTGTTTCGTTTCCCCGTAGGTATGTAGTACGGCAATTACCCCGGTTTTCAAGCCGAACTTGTGCATCATCCAGTCTTTCAGCGTTTCAGCCGAAGTACGCATCAGTATATTCAGCATTTCTTTCCTGTTGCGCTTCACCAAGTCCAGCAGGATATGCGGCAAGGTCATCACCACATGGCGGTGTGGCACCCGCAGCATCTTTTCTTTCATGCGTGCCGCCCATTTCAGCGTGTCACGCCAGCCGCATGACGGGCAAAAACGGTGTTTGCAACTATGGCTGATTTCCCGTACTTCCCCACAATCGGGACAAACGTATGTATCTATCCCCAAAGTGGTTGTGCGACATACACGGATAGCGTTCACCGCCTTGTACTGTTCGGGGGTGATGTACTCCGCCGGGTGCTGTGCGTATTCGTCCCACCACCGATTGAAGAAATCGGACAAGCGGTACTTCTTTTCTTTGCAACCGTCTGTATATATGTCGTTTAGCACTTCTTTCATAGCTCGCACACAAATCCTTTTTTACTCCATTTTAATATCTAATCATTTGATTATTAGTTGTTTATTGTCTTGAACGTTATACTATCAGCCGATTTGGTTGTTATTTTCTTTAAGTATCAGACCTCGTCTTCCTCCATCAACAGATCGTCCAACGGGCTTTTGATATTGCTTTTGAAAGTGTCGGCTATGTGGACATACCTTTCCGTTGTCTTGATGTTGTTATGTCCCATAAGCTCTTTCACAATTTTGATGTCGGTTCCTTGCTCCAGCAAGTGGGTGGCGAACGAATGGCGCAGCAGGTGCGGATAAATCCGTTTCGTGATTCCCGCTTCCCGAGCCGCAGCCTTCAACCGTTTCGACACGATACTCTCGGTGAAAGGTTCGCCCGGTCTGTGTTCAAAGAGCCACACTTTCGGTTTGTATAGTCTGTTATATTCCGTCAGCTTTTTCATCAACGGTTTTGACAGCAGGGTGTAGCGGTCTTTCTTGCCCTTTCCCTGACGCACCCGTATCAGGGAGCGGGGTTCGTTGATGTCGCCGGGTTTCAGTTCCAGCAGTTCGCTGATGCGCAACCCTGCGGAGTAGAGTATGGAGAACATACAGAAGAAACGCAGGTCTGTCACTGTCACGTCGAGTATTTTCTTTATTTCCTCCTTGCTCAACACGTCGGGCAGCGTCTTCTCCCGTTTGGCACGGTTCACCTTGTAACACCGCCGTTCCTGACCGAGAACTTTCTCGTAATAGAACTTGATGGCGTTGATACGCTGGTTTTGCTGGCAGGAGGATATGTTTTTCTCATGGATGAGATACAGCAGGTAGTCGTTTATCTCGTCGGGAGTAACCGTTTCAATCTTACGCCCCTCGAAATATTGTTGGAAATCGCGGAAATAGGAGGTATATACCCTTACGGTATGGTCACTGTAACGCACTTGCTGGAGTTTTTCCAGATAACCTTCCGGCAGTGGCGGCCGTTTGTCTTCCTCTTTACGGGGTGCGGTTTCCTTGATGGCGGAATAGTCTATAAACGCCATTTTCACATAGCGGTCGAAGAACTCGGCAAGCACGAAATTCTCTGCCGGCAGATAAGCTCTGCCACCGACAAGCAGTACGTTTTCTTCCTTCGACAGCGACAAGCGGATGTCATTGTCATTACCGAAAGTCACTTCGACAAATTCTCTCCCGTTTCTTACCACAGGAGAAAGTTTGATTTTGGGTTTTGGAGTATATATTTCCATGTTTTTTAAATTTTACCGGTCCCACTCGTTCAGGATTTCTCCGCTTATGATATCATATCGTATCCAGTGTCCCGTCTCGCGTCCCTCGGTGTATTCGCCTTGGACTGCGATATCGTCCCGGTCGATTTCTTTCCACGAACCGTGCTTGTAGCCGTTCTTGTACGAGCCGGATTTGTAGGCGTACAGCTTGCCATGTAGGTGGGCCGTGTATTCGTAGGGGCCGTCCAGTTCGCCGTTCTTATAGTGGCTGACGGTTTTGCTGACCCATCTCTCGGTGGTATCCTCGCTGATTTTCCATTGTTTTCCCTCTTTCCGGTCGTCGGTATAGTTTGCCTCGTAGATCTGCTTGCCGCTTTTCGGGTCAAAGCGTTGTTCCTTGCCGTTCCGCTTGCCCTGCCTATATTCCTGAACCATGTCCGGCTTCCCGTCGCTGAACCATGTCCTTACCGTACCGTCTATCTTCCCGTACTGCATGGGTGCTTCCCGTTGCGGTGTCTTTCCGTCCTGATGATAGGAAACGAACAGACCATGCCGTCTGCCGTCGGTATACTTGCCCTTTTCCCGCAGGCTGCCGTTGCGGAAACGCCTGTACTCGCCCTGCATAACCCCTTTGGAAAAATGCACTATTTCCTCATCCTGCCCCCGCAAGATACGGAATTTGCCCGATAGCGGACGTTTTCCGCCCTTCAGATAATGGACGACTGTTCCATGCTGTTCGTCCGTGGTGGTTCGCAAGTCACCGGATTCCACGATCCGCTGTGCGAAGGCAGAACAACACAGCAGCGTGAGAACGATGGCCGCAAGCATTTTTCTTATGTTTCCCTTTACCTTTCTCATTCGTCCGGATATTCAAGTTTCAATGTCATGCCGTCCAAAGCGATGCCTTCGCTAAGCGTGATGGCAAGTTTCTGTTCTTCGGAGCATCCTATGGTTTCCCCGTCCTGCAAGGTGACATCATCCGACAGGATATAATGCACGATGTCCATTAGGAAATCACGGATGTCACTCAGATCGGCAGGGGCATACACTTCGATTTCCTCTTTCCCGAATTTTCTCAGTCCGTAGGTATAGATGCCGGGGATTCCTTTCTGTGTGCGGTAGATGCCGAACCATACCCAGTCCATGACGGGCAGTTCATCTTCTTGCAGGAGTGCGGCCATATCCCTGTAAAATTCGGGTTGGAACACCATACCGTCGGTATATACCGCTGTAGCGTAGGACTGTTTCAGGCAGGAAGACGTGGCTCTGGTGAACAGTTTGGCTCTCTCCAGCAGGTTGGATTGGTCTCCGGTCACGGATACGAGGATATGAGCCTCGTGTTGTCGTGCCACTTCTGTTGCATCTTTCCACAGGTAGTTGCCCTGTGCATAGTGTTCCGCTTCTCCGTTGGGTACGGGACCGGGCATGATGGCTATTGCCAATGTCATGCCGCTGAACATTCCGACAAGTACGTCCCCGTTGTCGTCGTCATCGGTAAGGACGATTCCCCAGTCTTCCTCGAAGTCATGGATGAACTGTTTCTTGTCCCATTGATTTTGTGAAAGCAACACGGACGAGACAAAGCATCCTTTGATATTATCCTTTTCCATATAGTTCTTTCTTTTTGAGTCGTCAATTATTGAAGATTCTTGCGCAAGATAGGTATTTTACCCTGATTCCTTGGTACTTTCATCTGTTAATATACGATAAATGCAGGCCCTGCCTGTGACTTTACAGATAAAGGTTGCGCTCCGTTCAATAGATGCGCACATACTGTACTTCCCCGTCAAGCAGTTCAACATAGCGGTTGTCGGAAAAGCGCAATGTCTCCAGAGTCCTGCCTTCCTTCTTGACTTCCGATTTGTGGTATGGTTCGCCCCACGCGGCGATGACCATTTCCCTCGTCATGCCGGTATCGACCTTGCGGAAGGCAATCAGCTTCCCGTATTTCTCGCCGTACCGTTTTTCCAGCTGGCCGATACGTGCCGTGCTTACAAACTCGTACACCTCGTCACCGCCTATAGGAAATGCTTCCACACGGACACCGTCAGCACCTTCCATCAGCAGAAACGCCCCGTCACTGTTCATCTTCAGGCCGATGTCCACACAACGGTACTCCGCACCTTCAGCCGGGGTGATTACCTGACCGTCCTCGGTCTCGACGGCCTTGGCAAGTGACAGGAATGTCTGTCCGACAAAGCGTTTCAGTTTCTCATAATACTACCCTATACAGGTCATGCTCAGCGGATACCTGAATGGGTTGTAATACATCTCATCACCGCTTTCTTTTTCACGGAGCAGCAGGCAGCATCCAGCCGACAGGTAGTCTGTCTTTGTCCAGACCTTCACTACCTCGTAATATTTCCCCACTACCTCTTTAGAAGGGGTGGTACTGATGTTGACCGCCTTGTACACCGTTCGGTCATCCCCGGTAAGGAAATTGACCGTGTAGAAAGCATCCCAGTAGCCGTTCCTGTCATTTTTTACCCCATGCATGTACAGGGTCTGTCCCGGAAGGGAAGTGAAACTCCGCTTCTCCACGTTCGTCAGGCTGTCATAGGGGTGGGCATTTGTCACCGTGTACTCTTTCAGTCCATCGTTCTTGGGAACGATGTTAAGCTGTGCATGGGCATACATCACCGTGCACAGGAAGAAGGTTATAATTGGAATTGTTTTCATACTCAATCACTTTTTAAGTTTACAGGTGGCATCCGGGAAAGAGCACTCAGCTATTTGCCGGAAATAGAGAACAGGTACAGAGACAGTCCTATCCCGACGGCAAGAATCACTCCCAGCCAGAACCGGAAAGTTTTCGGACCGAGCAGATTCATCCAGAAGTTACCTCCTGTACTACCCGGACGGGAATACGTCCACTTCCAGCCACAGATGACACCGACAAGCCATATCAGAAGCAGGCCCGCCACGACCAGATAGCCGTAGCGGGGTTCCTGCTGTATCAGATTCGGAAAATCCTTTATTTTATCCAACCATTCCATATCTCACCGGTTTATTTTTTCAAGAGCGCCGCAAATTCTTTAAGCTGTGGCAGTCCGTCAAAGAAATCAACGTCAAATTTGGCCGTTGAGCCGTTGGCGAGGGTGATTGTCAGAATACCATTGTCGTAATTGTAGTTTGAACTGGATATTTCCGACAATGTAAAAGAACGCATCTCAACATTTCCTTTCACGATGACCGGGTATGTCACCTTATCGCCGTCAACCGTGATGATACAGCTTTTGGCAGCCAACTTGCGGGCCTTATGTATCTTCCGCCAGGCTCTGAACAGCATGTACAGTCCGACAAGGGCAAGGATGATGGCTGTTGGTAACGGTCCGAGGATGCGAAGTGTACCGACTTTTATACCGAAAGGATAAACTACCGGTACTATTATCAGTCCGGCACCGACAAGGATTTCAGTCAGATTGTCCTTGATGGACGATTTGGAAGAATAATTGAATGTAGCCATATTCGGATATTAGTGAAGTTATTCGTTCGGTGATATTATTTTATGAAAAAGTACCAGATAAGCAGAGCCGCGGTGATGATTATGGACAGGACCGTCATGGCCGACCTGTATTTTTCGACAGCAGGCGATTCCTGCGGAGCTTCAAATTCCAGTATCGTAGGTGCTTGGCCTATCGCGCTATTAGGAATAGCCTCTATCTTGAACTCGTTGGGCTGTTTTTCAATGCCGATCAAGGCATAGGCACAATCAAGCTGATTGGCCTTTCTTGGCGAGAATACCGATTTGCTGAACAGGATGACGCCGTCATAATGATCGCTTATTTCCATTACCGAATCCATATCCCGTTGTCCTGTCAGTATATGACGGCCTGTATCAGGATCTACTATGTAATAGTCATAGCCACAGGACTGTACGGAATCATAACGGATTTCACCGATTTCCAGCGTATCCACTTCAGCCTTGATGCTCTGAAGGGTGGCCTCGTCAATTTCAGTCCCTTTCAACGGGCAGGCATACAGGCAATAGCGGCTGTCTTCGTGCATCACGGTTCTGATGGGATAGAGGTTTACTACTTTGCGGTTTTCCAGTTTGAGGTATGTCTTAGACAATTTGCCGATTGCTTTCCCGTTATAACCGGCCGGAACAGCACCTCCTTCAAGAATGGCTGACAGATTTTTAAGTTCGCTCATGTTGTAATTCTTTTTATTCGTTTTCGATTATTGTTGATTATTTGATTCCATTTTCTACAGTGAGACAGAAGTTCACCTCCCTGTACAGTTGTTCCAGCAGATGTTCGTCATCCAGCGACTTCCTGCCGGGACGTAAGAAACCGTCCGGAGTGTCGGATGCGTAGTAGAACATGTTCCCGTTGAAGGAGAGCATCAGGTCACGGCTGAAGGATTTCCGCAGGGCGGTCAGCTTCCGCATCATCGCCGGGGTGAGCACCATGCGGGCTTCCACCTCGTCATCCGCGTACACGGCAAAATGCCTCTCGAACTCCGGGTCTTCCAAATGTACGAATTTTGCCCCGTACTTTTCCTTCATTCCCTGGATTGTTTGCGCCAGGTAGCCGATTTTGTTTTCCAGATGGTCGGGCAGCAGCATCACGTAGCCCCTGAAGGTGCGGTTCAGCTTGCAGCACCCGAACATGCCCCTGAAACTGTGCATCGTGCTCTCTATCCTGACTCCGAATATCGGACGGATAAAATACTGGTACGGCACTTCAAGGAAGTTGAAGGCCGAGAAATCTTTCGAATTGGCTGAAGTCACACCGGCATCCACGACAGTCATCATGTCATTTCCGACGGGAATGTCAAGACGGCCGTAACAGGTCGAACTTACCGAATTGCCCGATGACAATGCCGTTCCGAACAGGCGGCTGTCCGCAAAGACTTTCGGCTGTATGGAACCGGAAGGATTGTACCTTGCTCCCGGGAACAGCAGGTAGATGATGTGGGCCATCGTGTAGGTTTCCCTCTTGTTCAGCGCGGCAAAACATTTCATGAATGCGAAATGAAGTACAAAAAATACGGCAAAGCCTATCATGAGGTATTTTCCCGTGGTGACGGAAGTCTCATAGTCAGTACGGTCCACGAGGAATCCGCCGAAGATACAGAAACCGAACCACACGACGGTACACAGATAGACAATGGAGGTCAGGATGCGGAACACAATCCGGAGCATCCTGATACGGGACATCTCTTTCTTCATGTGAAGGGAAATGCCCTTGAAATCTATATTCTGACTTTCTTCCATGCTTTACTTGAATAATTCTCCCACTTTCACTTCCTTGATCTCACTTTCCGGGAACTCTATCAACTCCTGCTGCTCATGCTTGCGCCAGGATGCGATTATCGACGACGGAAACATTTCAATGTAATTGTTATAATCGGTAGCAGCGGCATTGTAGGTGCGCCGGATTGCCTGCAGCTCATTCTCCATGTCCTCGATCTGGACCTGAAGATGAAGGAACTGCTGGTTCGCCTTCAGCTCCGGGTAGTCTTCCACCGCCACATTCAGTCTTGACAGAAGCGAGGACATTTCCGTACCGCTTTTTATCTGCTCGGACTCTGTAGCGTTCGAAGCCCTTGACCGCAAATCGGCAATGCGGGTGAGAATCTCATTCTCGTGCCCCATGTATGCCTTTACGGATGCGACAAGATTGGGGATCAGGTTATTCCTCTGTTTGAGGACCACGCAGATACCGCTTCTGCATTGCTTGACCCGGTTCTTCTTTGCAATAAGGCTGTTGTTAGTGAATACTGCCCATAAAATAATTATGAGCAGTACCACGATAATACATATAACGGCTATAATCATATTTTCAGATGGATTTAGACATACAATTCAGCCGGTATGACTCTGATTGTCCCTTCCCAGTAGAAGTGGGGGACGATGCCGTCTGAAGGAAGATAGCCTTGGGGAAGTTCCTTGTAATAAAGGACAAGTTTCCTTACTTCCACATCGGCGCCTTCCACGATTTCACCACTCAGTTTCACGGTTGACCAGCAGTCCTCCTCCTTGGCAAGACTGACTACGCCCTCACATCCGGGAGCTACCGGCTGCCTGCCTTCACACATGTTGCGCAGCTTTTCCATCACTCTCTTCAGCCATTCCACATCGTTCATGTGTCCCTTGTCCAGTGCGTATATGCCAATACCATGGAAAGAGTCGTCCTTGTGCTTCACGCCTTTCCACGCCTCTGCCGGGGCACTGACAATCCCCGCGTAAACGATATATCCTTCCGTGAATTTTCTCAACCACTTGCTTTTGCCCAGCCATGGTGCCTTTCCTGCAAGTTTCTTGAAGAACTCGGTCTCAGAACTGCGTGGCGTCTGCATGTACGGTTTCATCTTGTCAAGCTGTGTCGGGTTCTTGTACAGTTCCCTGTCTCGCTTGGCTTCTTCGGCCTCCTTTGCACGCCGTGCGGCCAGTTTCTCCCTGTATTTACTTACGTCAAGACCTTGTGCTTCCATTTGGTCAAGATCATTCTCTGTCATGGTTTTCTCCCATTCTGTTGCTGCATTTTTGAAAAGTGCCATAATCGTAAAACTTTTAAGATATTGTTGATCCTATTTTTTTCGGATTCTACCATTCGATTGCCTTCCAAGGGGAATCTTCTTTATTGAGAAGCGCTCCCACGACTTCATCCGCAGTCTCGTAGTCATCTGTTTCGCCTCTCCATATTCCGCGTCCCACGGCAAAGCTGTTGCCGTATTCTTCCCACGAATTGAAGGATTCCTTGGCTATGCCGGCAGTGGTTCTGATGGCTTCCCACATTTCGTCTTCATTGATGTAGCCGCAGATGAAAGCCCAACGGGCCATGTTCACGGCACGTACAAGGTCCCATGCCAGCACGGTTTCGGGCAGGTCCGCTTCCGTCGTTTCATTTACTCCCATTACAAATTCAGCTATCGTGAACGCATCGCCGATCTTGCTGTCCTCGTCCGCCTTTTCTTCCTCGGTGATGGCCTCGATTCCACGCTGGCGGATTTCAGTCAAGGCCGGATCCGCACCGGCATGTTGGCCTTCGTTCAGCAGCCATGAGATGGTCTCCAGGGCACTCTTCCTGTCAGTAACTTCCCACCATTCCTCAAGCATTTCCTTAAGGGTGTCCGTGCCTGCTGTACTTTCAAGGGAGTCCACGTTGTCATCGTTGTATAGGAACAGAGGTGCCCCATAAGCCAGAAGTCTGTTCTGTTCAGGTGTCAGGCTGTTGTCGCCCTTGCGGGTGATTTCCCAACCTGCATATACGTCAAAACCGTCCGAGAAATCCGGTAAACCTTCCGGCATGAATCCGGCATTCATTGCCTGCTGCATCATGTTCCCTGCGAACTCGATGTTTTTGCTGTAGGTCTCCATTATCGCCTCGGGATCCTGGGCGGATTCTGCCATCATCTTTGCCTGGTATGCCTGTGCCTCCGCAACTCCCGGGAACATCTCGGCCGAGTCCTGCATCAGCTTTTCATGCATCTTCATCAGGTCGGTGCCTTCAAATCCGGGTACGTTGCCATACAAGGCTTGCGCCTGTTCCAGTGCTGCTTTCATGGCCTGAGCCTGTGCTTCTCTTGCGATTTCCTCGGGTGTCTGAGGTGTCTTCTTGGTTTCTTCTGCCATATCTTTCTAATATTAAATTTGTTAATGAATATCTTACCTGTTTATTCCGCTCCGTTTTCAAGAAGTTTTTCCACGATTTCGTTGAAGCCGCGCTCTCCTGCATAGTACAGGGCGGTGTGCTGGAGGTTGTCTGAGATGCTAACATTCGCGTGAAATTCAAGCAGGACGGACACAAAATCGTTGTGGCCCTCCTTGGCTGCAAGAATAAGCGGGGTTTCCCCGTTGTCATTCTGTGCGTCAACCGCAGCTTTGGCCTTCAGCAGAGCCTCGCCTATAAAGCGGTTACCTGAAATGGCCGCGTAATGTATCGGGGCATTGCCGCTCAGCATAGCTTTGCCGGGATCGGCTCCGGTCCCGAGAAGAAGGTTGACCATGACAAGATTCCCCTGCATACAGGCGAGTATCAGCGGAGTCTCTCCGCCGTCATTCGTCGAGTCAAGCATGGACTTGTCTGACAGGAGCAGCGTGCGGACAATTTCACCCTGTCCGTTATACACGGCCTGATGAAGCGGGGTGTTGCCACGTGCATCCCGGTCATTCCCGCACGAGAGTCGGGCGACCACTTCCCGCAGCCCGTGGGCTGTGGCATAGTCGATGGCCTTGTGGCCGGAGGCATCGGCGACCTCCGTATCGGCTCCCTGATCCATCAGGAAAAGGGCGGCATCTGTACGCTTGTTGTCAAGCAGGCATATTAGCGGGGTTCGTCCTTCATTGTCCGTCACGTTGATGTCGGCCCCCTTCTGGAGCAGCTTCCCGAGGATTTCCTTGTTGCCGCTCCGTGCCGCCGCGTGGAGCGGGCTTTCGGAACGGTTGTTGATACATGACGCGTCGGCATCGTTGTCAAGAAGCAGAGCCACTATGTCCCTGTAACCTTTCTGACAGGCATAATAAAGAGCAGTGTTTCCTTCCTGATCCCTTTTGTTGATGTCAATTCCTCCCTTTTTCAGGAATATCTGGACAATGCTTTTCTGCCCGTTTCGGCAAGCATTGAGAAATGTCTGGTTGTTGTCCATATATCTTTGTTTAAGAATATTTCAATAATAGTCTTACGAGATTGTCATTGTTGTAGTCTGCCGCCACGTCCATGGCCGTTTTGCCTTCATTGTTTACGGCATTTACGTCAGGCAGCTTGAAGTCCAGCAGGAGTTCAATCGCTTTCTGTGCCATGCTGTCACGACAACATGCCGCCACATAATGCAGGAGGGTGTTTCCCCGGTTGTCCGTCTTGTTCACGTCAGCTCCGGCTTCGAGAAGCTTTTCGAGGATTTCCGTGGGGTCGTCAGAACCGGCTGACCAGCCGTAAGGCACATATTTTTCGTTCGCCTTATGACCACCGAAGAGAATCATCATGGGAGTTTGGCCGGAAAGATTGGCGGCGTTGGGGTCGGCCTTTCCCTTGAGCAGCCAACCGAATGCCGTTTTACCCAACCTGTAGCCGGTATGGCGGCAGGAAAGGGCAAGTGCCGTGTTGCCTTCCGTATCAACAGGAAGCTCGGGATTCCAGCCTTTTTCCTTCATCAGGTCAAGCAGCCCCTTGTAAACCTCGGTATCCTTGCAGAAATAGTCCTTACTCACCCATACCGAAAAAGCCGTCTCTTCATTCGGGAAACGGTAATTCGGATTCGCTCCGCCGTTCAGAATCATGGCCGGAGCATCCTGTATGCTGTCAAACCAACTGAACGCACAAGCGAGGGGCGACTTGCTTTCAAAGTCATACATATCCTTGTGCTCACACACCGTCTGCAGGTCTGCACCCGAACGCAGAATGGCATCCAGTGCCTCCATATCCTTCATGTACATAGCCTGGAATATGTCCATGTTGCCGTGCAAGGCCGAAAGTTCGTCAACATCGGGGTCGCTTCCGGAAAGGAAGGCCGCGATCTTCATCGCCTTGTTCTCTATGGCGGCATCCCAGGCTGTCTTTCCACTGTTTGACTTGTCTTCCGGATCGGCCTTGTCTTCTTCAACAAGCCTTCTGGCAAGTCGGTAGGCGGTTTCGCCATCATCCTCCAGCCTTGCAATCCTGCTCCTGATTTCCTCTATCTTGTTTTCGGGGTAACGGTATTGTACGGATTCGTCCAGTTCCTTTTTCGCGAACCGGATATCCCTTCTGATGTCGCCTGAAGCGGCACAAAAACCGAAAAGCACGTTCTCGCCGTTAAGGTCGGTTGAGTTGACGCGTGCTCCGGAATCTATGATCGCTTCCGCCATCTTGAAATGACGGTTCCTTATGCACTCGATAAGGGCCGTCGTATTCTTGGCCGAACGCGGTATATTCGCTCCTTGTTCTATGAGCATGACGGCTATTTCTTTCAGTTTGTCTTCATCTGCACAGCCGGCACTGGTTCTGCCGAGGATATGAATCGGGGTGGAACCGTTTGCATCCTTCGTGTTGGGTTCGGCATCACGTTCAAGAAGTATCTTGACCCCCTCCGTGTCTCCATACTGGCAGGCAAGATGCAACGGAGAACGGTCTTCGTACTGTTCGTCGCTGTCATCGACGGGCACTTCCCGGAGCGCCTGATGAATTGCATCCTTCGGCTGACTTGTCGAATAAAGTCTGTATATGTCACTGTATTTCATGGTTGTATGTTTTTTATCAGTTCTTCAATGTGTTGATATTTATTGCCCAAACGGGCGTGGATAGTCCGCACCTCCGTGTGCAGGTGCAGTCTGGCCGACACTTTCGCTTTCAGCCTCAACAGTTGTACGGCGGCGAGGTTATCGGGAGCATCCTCCGGCATGGGACAACCGGCAGGGCTTTTTTCGTATTCCCAGCGGAGGACGGCTTCCGGCAGGTTTTCCGGCAGACGTTCCGTTAACGGTGGCAGCAGCCTCTCCGCTTCCAACAGCAGGGAACGGCAGTCATTATACAGAGAAAGGTAGTAGTAGCATAACGCCTTGTTGTAAAGTGTCGGCAGGTCAGACTTTCCTGCCTGCGTGAAACAGGAGAAGGCAAAGGCATATTCGCCACTTACCATATAGGTAATACCTGCGGAAAAAAGTTCTTTTTTCTGGGATTCAGGCATGGTTTGTTTATTTCCATATATTCCAATCATAGATACTTAAACACTAAAAGAGATTTCAGACTGTTATGGGTGGAAACAAAAAACCGACGATATTCGGGCGCAGAGAACGCTCCCCAGTACCGTCGGACCATAAAAATATCCTGCCTTTTTTGAGACAATATGGCAGAGGATGAGTATTTATAGGAACTTTTGTCGTAAGACAAGGATAACCCCGGATAATTGATTCCGGTAATCCATTGTAAATTAAATGTTTTATTATATATTGACGCGCGATAATTGTGTGTGTGTGTGTGTGTGTGTGTGTGTTTACACGAATTTTCCACACTGCCAAATTATTAATACACTTTTTAAGGGAATATGTAAGGTAACTAATGCACACAAGAAAAACGTCCGCTTTATGCGAAGCTTCGCTCAAACAAATATCATTTGTTAAAATCGAGCGACATTTTACAATGTATCCATTGTCATACATATCAGTTTATTAGAGTGAATACTTCTTCAAATACAAAATTAGAAAAATGTTTTGTTCTGCAATGAAATAACCGACACTTTTTTCAGGGAAAAATAAAAATGGCTTTATTATAATTGCCTTGTACCATAGAAAACGGGCAGAGAGCATGCAGTTGCTCATCTGCCCGTCCTGTAGGGAGAACCGTTTCATGCCGCTATCGGATTCACTTTCAATGTAGTCTGAAAGATGAACGCCTCTACTTTCATGTTGATTATGAAACATTGTTGGTGTGCGTGATAAGACTTCATGCCTTATTCAAACCTAAATCCAACGGGCACAAAAACAAGTAAATAATTTGAATCAGTAGTTGAAAATAAGGTATAAAAATGCGATGGCTACCTTTCCCATCGTATGAATTAGCAGTCCGCAAGAAGAGCGGCACTTTGAAGCTCTTTGAATATTTGTTTTTTCGTTCAGCCAACTGAATAGCGCTTCAATGGGTTCCCTGACAGATGAAACGGCTTG
This sequence comes from Alistipes sp. i18-0019-D1, assembly GCF_042852885.1. Lineage (NCBI taxonomy): Bacteria > Pseudomonadati > Bacteroidota > Bacteroidia > Bacteroidales > Rikenellaceae > Alistipes > Alistipes sp. i18-0019-D1. Next base: position 1,306,933 of record NZ_AP031424.1, on the reverse strand, counting down.
AGAATAAATGTCATCAGCGGCCTTACTTCTCTGCTTCTCTTCTTCAGGAGCCCCTTTGATTGACTTGACGGGAGCGTAGAACTCATTGGCCTTATCGCGTCTTTCCTGCTCCCAGTAGTCATTGCTTCGGTATATCTTGTCAGCGAAGATCTTCTTGTTGAAAAGATCCGGCATGCATTCGCTCTGGAAGACCTTCAGGTCATTCTCGGAGGCAGGAGAGAGCGCTATCTGGCACGGATGAGGAAGATGCCCTTTCCTGCGATATCCTACCATGTGAAGCTTTAGTCCATGATAGTACAGGTTCTTGGTGGAACAGTATCCTTTGTCTGCGATATCTCTGGCGACCTTGCCTGTACGGTTTCTTCCGCAGCATGTGATTATCGGCATCGAGTCAACAATCACGGTATCATCCTGACAGTCAGAAGGCCTGAACATCCTTAATAACTGCGAGGACAGTTCCCTAACAGCACCGGCCATCCTGTTGAGACGGTAATTGAATGTCTGATAGGACACCAGGTTCGGGAACCAGTCGCGCAAGTACTCTTTAGCGAAGTTGTGAATATCCTTGATGAGGGTGTACTTCTGCTCATGACCGACAAAGAAATAAATCGTGAGGATTTCCTCGTCGGAGAACAACGGTTTCGAATTATTGCTGTATCTTTGGCAATGGTATTTGAGGCTTTGTTCGTACATATCGCAGATATACATATAGATTTTTATTAGTCTATACTCTTTGTCCTTGGGAATCATAACAAGTAAAAAATAGGGGTATTTTTTACTTTAAGTTACTGATTTCCAAGGATTTTGCAAGTATTTTCATCCCTTGATTTTCAAATATTTACAACTAATTCCGAGGCTTAAATGACCTCAGTTAAACTTATAAATCACAGCAGTTCAACTGCTGATTGGAATAAATAATTATTCAATGTCTTGAGATTATTAAATACCGCAAAGGCAGTAAGGAATATAGCAGATTGGATTATTCTAAAAGGCCAAATTTATATCTTCTTTTGGCGGCATATTACAAGGAACTTGCCACCCGTTCAGGGGGGCTCTTGTGGAAACGGAACTAACAAACAAGCAGTAATTTCGTTTCTTGTTCATGGTAAAGACTACGACAACAAATCCGGTAGCGGTATTTACTGTTATTTAGGTCAGCCACGGGTTTCGATACGGGTCATAATCTGTTTGGAAAGTAGCCAGTTGCCAATCGGTAACCGGCTTTTTCGTGTCATCGACTTTACGGGGGATTTGTGGATTAAGTCGCAATTTGGCGGCATCATTAAGCCATTTCATGCTGTCCTCGTAATCGCGCATACGGACAACACTGACATTATTCGGGGCAATGAGTTTCGTGAGCTCGTAGATAGCCAATCGAACCATATGCTTCTTGAGGTTGTAGTTTCGTGGATCGTGTAATGATAGGTTTAGACCGACTTGCGGCGTGTCCGCGTTCACATCCGTTTCCGGGTAAAATACCCGTCCGTCATAAACTACATATTCGTGTTCCGACAATTCGTAGGCATTGTATGATGAATCGTAATCGGCTATGGCTCCCCAACAGTCGGACACCATAGGGTCAAGATTGCAATCGAAACAGTCAAGCGTCATCAAAGTATAGAACGCCCCTTCATATTCAACGACTGACCACAGAGGATACTCGACAGGCTGCCATAACGTGACTTCCGTCTCGATCCAACCGCCGACCATCGGGATACGGATATCATCGAACTTGTACCCGTTTTCGGCAAGGCAAATATAGACAACACCGTTGTAGTTTACTTTATCACCCGGATAATAGGTGTTGAACTGGGAGTAATTTACAACTTGTCCCGCATCGACGTGGATATCGGAACACTCTTCCCAATAGATTGCCGTTGCCGGCTTGCGATAGCCGCTGACGGAGCGTATCACCTCATGGATTTGTCCCTCGAAATAGACATGCACACCCACGGGATAGGTAATTCGATGGTCGTATTCGGCGATATATTTTCCTTTTGCAAGTTCCTTTTCAATCTCGTAGTTCTCTGACAAATATTCCACAATGCTCATCTCCGCCGATTCTTCCGCCTGGATGAATCGTGCATCATTGCCCCGCGTGAGTTGTGCTAGTGCTTCCGGAGTAATTATCCCAAGATAGTCGTCATTATTGAGAAACCGTCTGTACATATCCTTGTTCCGTTATTAGTATGAAAATCCTTCCTGAATTACCGATGTGGAGACCACATACCCGTTCCCGTCGCCTCCGCTCTTGAACTTGTACCAGCTGTCGCGCAGGTAGTAACAGAGCAGGTAGTCAAGGCAGTCGGACAAGTGTCCATACCGTTCATATTTGACACCGGTTTTCGGGTCGGTGGTCTTCTGTTTGCTCTTGGTACCGTCCTCGTTACGAAGCTGGTAAATCAGATCCTGGGTAAGTTTGCGACATTTGATATCGATTTGTATCTCCCAGCCTTCATAGCCCCCGAATACCTCGTTGACGAACTCGCACCGTGTAGCCTGCGGAGGCTGCTTGCGTAACAGCTTTACCTTCGGTCGCAGGATTCCTCTGCCGAAAGTGTCCGTGATGATGGTATAGTTGTTGATGCCGTCCTCGTTGGTGGTGGAGCGTTGTAACCCGGAAGGGTCACCGGTCACATCCACTCCGCCAATATGCTTGTCCCGGTAAAGTTTTAAGCGTACTTTCCGTGCCAACGCAGGTGTGTTGTTCTCCTTTTCCTCCGGCTTGCCGAGTATCTCTTCCAGTATATAGACCTTCCTGTTTTCATAGTCTATTTGTGCGGAGAGCACCGACATTTGGGGGGCAACATTGAAGTCCCACACCGTGATGAGCGGCTTGGTCGGATCGTATGCTTTTTCTTTCAGTCCGGTAACGAGATGCCGGGAGCCGTCGAAACTGTTATAAATCGCCATATCGTTGGCTTCCACGAAATCCCAGTTGCCATAGAGCAGGCGTTCCTTTGTCGCCTGGTCCCGGATCTTGTTCAGGGCCGCCTCGTACACCTGACGGAAAGCGATATTCGGGTTGTCAAACACGGAAAAAGGTATATACGCTTCACCCTCGCGGCAGATGACCTTGTCTCCGTTTTCGTCCTGCACGAAGCGGGAACGCACCCAGTTAATCGTCGGATTGGTGGTGAGCAGCATTCTCGGGGTCTTGAATGTCTCATGGGTTCTCCAGCGGAGACGGGAGAACAGTACTTCGACGGCCCGTTCCGAGATTTCCGACACCTCATCCACCATGGCGATGGTATATTCCGAAGAGCCGAAACGCTCGAAGTTGGGGTCGCTGGGGATATCCGCCATCTCCTTCATGATGATGACCGAGTCATTCCAGAATGTGAGCGTGCCTTCGAGGTTGTTTATCTTGTAGTTTGTATCCTCTTTCAGTCCCCAGTCCTTCAGAATCGACTTGATGGTGTTCCATGTCGATTCCTTTAACGACTTGAGTGTCTTACGGGCCACCACCGCACGGATATTCTCGAACCGAATACATGAAGACACCAGCCAAACGCTGCCGATATACGATTTTCCGCCGCCGGCCGCTCCGCCTCCCAGTATCAGCTGCGGCAGGTTCTGCGACTTGCAATGCCTGCATTGAGGCCTGTACTGAGGGTTGCCTTGCTGGTCATAACCGATAAGGATTTGCTCGATCTCCCCGCCACAATGGGGACAATAGTTCGGTTGCAACAGTTTCCAGAGTTCATACTGCCGTGGGGACGGTTTGAACTCGATGCGCAGGTTTCTGGGTGGTTTGAGCCTGTTGACCGCCATTCGATTTATATAATCTGAATGGTTATGTCCCTTTCGGACTCGAGCATGGCATACAGTTTTTGGAATGTAGTACGGGATTCCAAAACTTTTCCCTTGACCGTATTCTTTCCCACGATGATACAACCGGCGGAATCTCCCTCGGTGTTGCCTGAATGGATCAGGATGCCGAGGAAATGAGGTACATCGTGCAGATATGGCATTTTTTTCTTGTACTTGGGGCTGTACTGAAGGGTAACTTTATAAGTCCCGGCAGGAATGGCGGTCTTGGAATAGACCTTTTCCTTGCAGGTACAGGAACGGCCGCGAGGAGTATCCGGACAGGTTGCCGGAAGTTCCCTCACGGCATCTTCGATGGTATTACAGAAAAATTTGCCGTCGATGGACAGGTCGCCTATGGTATAGGTCTGACCTTTGAATTTGCGGTTGAGTGTCAGCTTCATACTTCGATACTATTTGTATCGAAAGAGTAGAGACGGACGCCGGCTAATGTTTATTATATGTGTTTGTAAAAGGAGGATATTTCAGGAAATGATGTATCTTTGTGAACGGATTGACAGTATTTAATCAAGAGTTAATATGACAAAAGCGGATATCGTCAGGGAAATAGCAACGCAGACCGGTCTGGAGAAGCAGGTCGTGTTACAAGTTGTCGAAGGATTCATGGATAGCGTAAAGTCTTCCATGATAAACGGCGAGGAGGTTTATCTTCGCGGCTTCGGTTCTTTTATCATCAAACACCGTGCGGAAAAGACAGCACGCAACATAAGCAGGAATACCACGATAATAGTGCCTGCCCACAATATCCCGGCATTCAAACCGTCAAAAGCCTTTGCAGGAAGGATGAAATCAGACAAATAAGGTGATTATATGCAACAGGAGCGTTATTCAGATGCTCCTGTTACTTTATACAGGGCAACGAGGTTGGTATTGTCCGATTGGAACAGGAAACGGCCGTTGCTTAAAAGGCATTCGTGGATGGTGTTGTCATTAGGATCCGACTCCAATAAAGCCCCCGCCTTGTTTTCATCGATAAGCAGCATTTCTATGCCTTGTACGGTGGCGGCAGTTGCATCAGCAGGAATTTTCAAAAGTTCATCCATCAGATTCATGTCGTTCATAATATCTCCGTATTTGGCTTGAGTCCCGTCAAGCATTCAATGTACCAAGACCAAAAAGCGTGGGACATAACCCGTAGCACCGAGGTTCTGGTAAACCTATCCGCAAACAAGTTAAGCCCACGCAAAAGCATAGGCGAAAACTGTTTGTCCTGCGGATAAGTGAAATTTACCAGATTTCGGTGCATGACAAAAGCTAACGCTTTCCGTATTTTATTATGTCGTTCTGCCAATATGGTTTTTATGCCGCATCTGCAGAAGAACCGGCCATTATGTGATAACGACCGGACGTGTAAAGGTTATTTTTTAGACTCTTCCAAGGAAAGCTTACGAAACTCTTTCATCAGTTTTTCCAGTTCCAACGAGGTCTTACGGGCACGGGTCCCTGCGGCCTTGTTGCCTTTTTCAATCTGAAGTGCCGCATCCGTGGAGAATGTAGCATATACTTCCTGTATTTTTGAAACCAATTCTTTCATATAAATTCTATTTAAGTTATTGACCACAAAGGTAATGAAAATAATCGAGAATAAGAGCGATTTTGTCAATATTGCAAATATCACATTGGTAATCAATGACTTTTAACAGCCATTACACCGTATGATTTATCCATCAGAGAAATTGTCAAGGTGTTTACAACTTTATGGATATGTCTGGTCAGAACATTTCTTCCATCTGCCGCTTGATTTCTTCCCGCTTTGTATTCTTGTAGTAATGCTTATAGATGGTCAATGGGCTGTTACCAGCCATCTCTGCAACCACATACGGATTATTACCGGCATCTACCATCTTCGATATGAAAGAGCCACGGGCGGAATACCATGTGATGTTTTCTTTAATGCGCAGCATCTTGCATGCTTTCGTCAAGGTTTGTGAAAGGCGTGTGGAAATTTGCTTGACACGTGTAGTCTTCTTGGAAGTGGTCGTGTGTTTATGAGTAAAAACAGGAAATACATAATTTCCATAACTTTGCCCACGGTATTTATTCATGATGGCTTTTGCTTTACTGAGTAATTCCGGTTTGGCTGTTTTGGGAAACTTGATACGTTCATAGACGATGCGGTCTTCCTGGACCAAATCCCATGTCAGGTTACATACATCGACATTCGCCATACCTCCGGTATAGTAGCTGAACAGGAACAAATCAAGATGCAACTGCTCTTTTTTCGTAAACAAGGTACGGTCAACATTTGCGATTTTAGCTATGACTGTTTCCGGAACTGCTCTTGAAGTGGTTTCCGGCCAATTAATATCATCACCGAGACAGAGGAAGTTATCCATATTCACCCCGTACATCTCTTTCTTTTCTGCCTGCCTGCATACGGCACGGAGCAACCTTAGTTTGTGTGTAAGTCCGGCCTTGTTGCCATTTCTGATACCTCTTTCTTTAAGCCAAAACGCAAAGTCAAGAAGAAACTCTTCTGTAATATCCGTAAAGAAATAAGAGGAAAAGGCTTTTTCATATTTTTCCTTTGTAAACGCCTGCAGTTCACGCTTGAGATAGACATACCGTTTAGCATTGGTCGTGCTGTCGACAATCTGACCGTTCTTGATGCGTTTCTTGTTTTTGAATGTCTCTTCAAGATAATCGATCATCTGCTGGACACTCTTTACTTTGACCTCGGGTTTGGCCGCCTTGATTTCATCGAAGCAATGTGATAGCTGGACGGGCGACCAGTTCCTGCCTTCCATCTCCCAGGTATCGGCGACATGCAGATATTTGGTTCGCAAATCGAAAAGCAGTTTGTTCTTGGTAGTGGCCTCCGCACTCCCTACACGGAAACTCTGAGACTTGACATCCCAGTCTTTTAATAGCCCTGTGATGTTTATAACCTTCGGCACACGGGCGTAACCGGTCTTGAAGAAAATTATCTCCAGCTTGACCATCTTGGTGTCTTTCGGGTTCTGCTTACCCCTGATGTTAATCGTGTACATAGACTGATAACGAGTTAGTTAATGACTTATTATTAATTCGCATTAGTAGGAATCAATTGGTATTAATTAACCTACATAGAAACCTACATGAAAAGAGTAGTTTCCTTAGCGAAATAATGTTTATACGGATAAATCCGTACTTGTGTCATTTACTAACTCGTTATCAATCAACTATTTTTCCTAATCACAAAAGTTGTGTCCGAAAAAAGGGTGTGCCTTTGCGACGGGCCTTTATTTTTTTACTATATTTGCAGTCCGAAATAAAAGTAAAAACCGATACGATATGGCAAAGGAACTGAAGGACCTCACGAAGTCCGACGAGAACTACTCGCAGTGGTATAACGACCTGGTCGTGAAGGCGGGACTTGCGGAGAACTCCGCCGTCCGCGGATGTATGGTCATCAAACCCTACGGCTACGCCATCTGGGAGAAGATGCAGGCCGCGCTGGACAAGATGTTCAAGGATACGGGACACCAGAACGCCTATTTCCCGCTTTTCATCCCTAAATCCTTCTTCTCGAAGGAGGCCCACCACGTCGAGGGATTTGCCAAGGAGTGCGCCGTGGTGACGCATTACCGTCTGAAGAACGATCCCGAGGGGAAGGGCGTCGTGGTCGATCCCGACGCCAAACTGGAGGAGGAGCTGATCGTGCGCCCGACGTCGGAGACGATCATCTGGAACACCTATAAGAACTGGATTCAGTCCTACCGCGACCTGCCGATCCTCTGCAACCAGTGGGCCAACGTCGTGCGCTGGGAGATGCGTACGCGCCTGTTCCTGCGTACGGCCGAGTTCCTGTGGCAGGAGGGCCACACGGCGCACGCCACGCGCGAAGAGGCCGTCGAGGAGGCCACGAAAATGATCCATGTCTACCAGAAATTCGCCGAGGAGTGGATGTCGCTGCCCGTCGTCGTGGGACACAAGTCGCCCAACGAGCGCTTCGCGGGGGCCGAGGACACGCTCACCATCGAGGCGCTGATGCAGGACGGCAAGGCGCTGCAAAGCGGGACGTCGCACTTCCTGGGGCAGAACTTCGCCAAGGCCTTCGACGTGCAGTACGTCAACAAGGAGGGCAAGTTGGAATATGTGTGGGCGACCTCGTGGGGCGTCTCGACCCGTCTGATGGGCGCGCTGATCATGGCTCATTCGGATAACAACGGCCTGGTCCTGCCGCCGAAACTCGCCCCGATCCAGGTGGTGATGGTCCCGATCTACAAGACCCCCGAGCAGCTCGCCGAGATCTGTGCCCGCTTCGGGACGATTGCCGCGGCGTTGCGAGACAAAGGCATCAGCGTGAAGATCGACGACCGGGACAACGTGCGCCCGGGCTTCAAGTTCGCCGAGTACGAACTCAAGGGCGTGCCCGTGCGGCTGGCCATGGGCGGACGCGATCTGGAGAACGGCACGATCGAACTGGTGCGCCGCGACACGCTTGAGAAGCAGACCGTTTCGCAGGAGGGACTCGTGGAGCGCATCGAGGGGCTGATGACCGAGATTCAGGAAAATATCTATAAAAAGGCGCTCGATTACCGCGAGTCGATGATTACGAAGGTCGACACGTGGGAGGAGTTCAAGCGGGTGCTCGACGAAAAGGGAGGTTTCCTCCTCGCGCACTGGGACGGCACGGTGGAGACCGAGGTGGCGATCAAGGAGGCCACGAAGGCCACGATCCGCTGCATTCCGGTCGATGCACCCGACGAGGAGGGCGTCTGCGTCTTCTCCGGGAAGCCGTCGCACCGCCGCGTGCTGTTCGCCCGCAGCTATTGATTTCCGATTTTATAGGGCATTTTTGCACTTGCTCTCGTGTGGCGCAAATGGGTAGTACCGAAGTACATTCCATTCACATCCAGATAGAGTTGTAGCTTAAAAAGTTATAACTCTATTTGATATAGCAGGTAATGGTTAGGAAACGGTTGTATGCATTTGTTCGCATCTGCTTTCCATTCTGTCAAACAACTCCTATTTGTTAAATGTAAATTTAATAAAAAGTCCCGATTTTTCAAATTAAATAATCTATCCACAGCAACTTCATCCTGACAAATACACTGTTTTTCGATAGTTATATTATATCACATGATTCTGACTCAAATCAAACTGTCGATGCATATAAATTGCCCGACAGTTGTAGATTAACTGTATTAATAATGCGCATAGCTTTGAAGATTTAGTAAATAAATTCAATCCGGTACAAGTTATCTTTGGCTCAGTTCTATAAGTGTGTTCCGGAGGATATCGAAAAAATGCGTGAGTTTGTTCTTGCGGTTCAGAATGGACCAGCGGCTTTTGATTCTGGTATTGCACATGATTTCGAATTCACGGACGATCTGTATGAACGATGCCGGAACGCCGTCATAAAGGCAGAAGAATCCGGCTGCCGATAACGGGGCAATAAGTTCCATCAGGTCCGAATTCGTATATTTTTTCGAGATTTTGAGGGGCAAATGCCGGTGTTTGGATTGAATATCCTTGATTCCGGGGTATTTCAGTTGTAAGTAAATCAGTTTCTTCTCGAATTCGATCAGTGACAAGGTGGATTTGACCAAGGCGTATTGTATGGATCGCCGATTATCGCAGAATTCGAGCAGGCGGATCAGACGTTCCCGGATACGTGCGAGCATATGCAGAGAATCCAGTTTCGATTGGTTCTCCTGTTTCGAAACATGCTGAATCTGATTGATAAACCGATTATATACGGCATTGAGATGTTCACACTCCGGTTCGGAAAGTTCCTTGTTGACCTGCATGTGCAACATGGTCATAAAGTTGCTTTTTTCAAGTTTTCTGATTCCTTTCGGAAGAGTGTGGGTACAAAGATGTAACAACTCTATTTATCAAGTTGTTACATTTGTATAAAAATAGGTAACGAGAAAGGAACGGTTCATTTTAGCTTCTTGCACAAAAATGTTAAACCGAGAGTAAGTAGTTCCGGAAACAGCACAAAGACATACGAGAAATTTTTATATTTGAATGTCACGTGGTGAAACACAATCGAATCTATTTTATTCCTGTTTCCAGAATCTTTTCAGCGTATCGTTTTCCCAAGAGGAATTGACTTTCCCGGCTAAAATGCGGGTCTTCCCTGTCAATCAGATATCCCGCATCCCGGGCACTCACATAATCGCTGTTGGGAATGAATGTTCCGATCGTCCGGATCATTTCGTTGAACCTTTGATGAGAAGGTTGCCAATAGCCCAATTCACCGGCGATGAACGGGATTTTCCGACCATTCAGATCCTTGCGCAGATCAGCAGCAAGGCGCTTCAGATAAATACGATATTCCTGGGGATTTCCGAAGTTCGATTCTCCCTGATGCCAAAGAATACCTCTCAGCGTCCCGTACTTCATAGCTTGCTGAGCCCTGCGTACCGCTTCCGAATAGAGTTGCAGCGTATCGTATCCAATACTGCATTTATCTTTGATGGCAGGCGAGTCTTTCATCCAGGACCTAATATTCGATCCTCCGAGCACATTCACCACCTGCAATATCTTTCTGCCCGTCTTTTTTGCCACAGTTTCCCCGAACATTGTCCCGGGTGAAATCTGCTGCATTTCCAATCCTTTACGGACTGTCGAATATTTATTGAGCGGATTACTGGCCGGAACGGGAGTTCCCGACTCGTCTAACAGCCATACCCGTTCCATGACGGCCGTATCCTGCGGGATCATGTACCCCCGGCCAGTCATATTCGAGACCGATCAGCAGCGATTTCCTATTCGTGATATTCGATTTTTAGTTTCCAGTCATTCCCGTTAGTCGGTTTTCGGTTTGTATCCATATATAGCTTAAAAAATGGTCGTGACTCGGGAGCGGCCCCGGCCCCAGCCCCAACCTTGCTGTTCTCTGGCGATAACAAAAATCTGCGGCGGAAAATTTTTGCGAAAGCTTTGAAAAATAGACAATACGGCTTTCGATGGCGAGGCGCTGCCCGCTGCAATATTATAACTGTTTCTCGTTAAATACTTTTTTCTCTATCATGATTTTATGTCTTAGGTTATTAATTACTCGTTTTTTGTAAAGCTATTTTAGCACAACTTAGGCACGCTCCTACAGAACCAACTTTACGCGAATTTCGGCCAGCTTCGTCGTGTGCGCTGAATATATTGCACTTGGTTCCAAAAGCTTTCATAATTGCCCGGTTTATCCAATATAGCGGTATTACCTCATAAAGCACTCGATATGTGTACTATTCTTGGATTTAGTAATTAACAATAGATTTCGTAATTTGCCTCAAAGTTTGAGGTATGCAAAAAAGTGTGGAAGTTCTGACCGAGAGAAAATGACTTTCTTCAAGGCAAACGGCATTGTCTGCGGGTCCAATTACAACGTTAAACTCAAGTCGACAGCCAAGTCTGAAGACATAAAGCGGTAGGCTTTGTTGATGTATTTGGAAGGTCTGGGGTTTCATTTTTAGCTCGATTCAGGCGAAAAACAAAATGCTGCTCAAAATCAGTAGAAATGATCGAATTGGCCCTTAAATTATTCTTCGCACGTAGAACTAAATCTCTTTACTAACGATGCATACTAACTAAGACTGTTCAAAATTTGATCCGAATAAGCAATCATATAGTAGTTGTTCGATAACACATCAAATCTATTCCATTTTGTTGCCGAAACAAACATATAAGTCTATCTATAGTAAATCGCCGGAAGTTTCACCGACAGATTTATTGTTGGTAATTTGGCTATTCTATTGCCTGGTAAGAAGTCGCAAGGTGGGGCCGGTTCTTCAGAAGATGGGTCGTCATTGGATGATAACCGGGTATTCCGAAGCGTGTCCTGTTGCTGCTTCTGAGCCTGAATTGGCTCTGTGTATACCAGCAATGCAGTTGACAACGCTGCCAAAAAAGAGTAAAAGTTTTTCATTTGATGAAGGTTTAGAGTTAGATAGTTGTAGTTTCCGAAAAGATTGCATTTCAGAGGACAGGCGCCCGTATCAAAACATTTTCCATAGTTTTGCATTTTAAGAGGTGAACATCAGGATTACTTTACCCCATTATTCCTCCGAGTCGGAACATGGGCATGTACATGGAGATGAGGATTATGGCGACCAAGAGACCGACCAGGAGGATCAGGGCGGGTTCCAGAAGCGAGCCCATGCGTTTGATCCCGTATTCGAGTTCGTCGGTGAGCGATTCGCCCTGGCGGCGGAGCATCTCTGCAAGGCGGTTGGTCTCCTCGCCGACGCGGATCAGGGCGGTGAGTTTGCGGTCGTACAGCCCCGGAAAGCGCGCCACGCACGCCGAGAAGAGTTCCCCCTGTTCCAAACCACGGCAGATCGAAGTAAATGACTGCCGGTAGGGATAGAATCCGATCACGTCGGCCAGCATTCCAACACCCGTGAGCAGCGGAACCCCGGACGTGCAGAGCAGGCAGAGCAGTTTGCAGAACTGTGCCTGGTGGTTTTTGCGGATAATAGCGCCCGCCACGGGCAGACGCAGCAAAAATTCTGAGGTCCATCGTTGTACTTCCTTTTGGTTTCGGTTCGTATAGAGAAGCGCGTAGGCCGTGATGCCCACAACCGCGATTACGGCGGCATAGGCGGGGAACGATTTCGAGAGCGAAATGATCCACCGCGTCAGAGCCGGGAGTTCGCCGCCCATGCGGGCATAGACCTGCTCGAACATCGGCACGATCACCGCCAGCATGAAGGCCACGACCATCACGGCCGTACAGAGGATCACCAGCGGGTAGCTCACCGCCGAGGAGACCATCCGCCGTTGTGCGGTCCGCTTGCGATAGTAGTCGCGCAGGAAGTCGAGCGTCTCGGCGAGGCGGCCCGTCTGTTCGCCGATGCGCACCACCCCGCAGTCCAGGGGTCGGAACGCCCCGCTGCGCTCCATGGCCTGCCAAAGGGCCGAACCGCCCACCACCCCGTCGTAAAGGCCCTTCAGGAGCCCTTTCATCCGCACATCCCGCTCGCCCTCGATCAGCAGCGCAAAGGCATGTGAAAAATCCAGTCCCGCAGTCAGCAGTGCGTGCAGTTCGGCGTAGAATACCTCCCGTCGCGCATCCGTTATCTTACTTTTCGTAGTCATAGCCTTCTTCGATCTCTTCCAGCGATCTTCGGTATTGCTCCCGGGGCGGAAGTTCTACCGGGAAGCGGAGCGTGAACCCCTCCGCAAGGGCGACCTCCAAGGTATCGGGGGCACTCCCGGAGAGCCGCAGCCCGGCCACGCCCGTCAGCAGCGTATCCCGGAACTCCCCGGAGCGGTAGACCAGCGCCGAATCGCATAACGCCAGAGCCGACTCCCGACTGCCGTAGTAAACCGCCACTCCTTCGCGTCCGGTACGAATGCTGTCGGCAGAGGCCGCCAGCGACTCCAGCCGGAAATATCCGTCGCGACGGCGTCCGTTTTCCAGCAACGCCTCTGCACGCCGGGCCTGCAGGCGGGTAAAAAGCGTCAGGCCGTCCATCACGGCGAAGAAGACGATGCCCGCCACAAGCATCATCACCAGCGTTTCGACCAGCGTCGAAGCACGCAGCGTGTGGTTCAGTCCCGGCATTCGACCAGCTGTTTAAGGGCAATTCGTTTGCGGCTGCCGTCGATGCGCGCCGAGACGGTCACGACCTGCAGGTCCGAAAACCCGCGGTAAGCTTCGACCCAAACCATAACTGTACCCCAGTCGTACGCCTCGGCATAGTCGCCGCAGGGCCACATGCCGGTGGCGTATTTGTCGAAAGCCCGCCCGACGCGGTAGTCGGCCTCGGCCACCAGCAGCGCGTCGTCATCGCGCACCGTCAGACGCGGCAGCAGCTCCATCACCACGGCAAAGACCGTCAGGAACAGTACGGCAGCCACGATGGCTTCCAACAGCGAGGCTCCTTTCAGTCGACGCATGCCGCCTCCTTTCTCCGCGCAGCCGCCAGCCAGAGGGGCTGGGCCGTCACGGGATTTTTGAGCAATGTCACATCATAGAGCATATCCTTATAGTAGCCTTGAGGCGAGAAGTAGACCGACTGCCGCAGGAAAGCCCGCCCCGCGACGATGCCCTGCACCTGGGCCACGCCGTTGACCCACACGAGACCCCTCAGGCGCGCCGTACGCGACTGGCGGTAGTTGGCCGTAATCTTTTTGCGGCGGACCGTATCGCAGACAACGGCATAACCGTTCACCTCGGCCCGGTCACCCACCTCGGCATATTGCTGTGCATAGATTCCCGAGGGGTATTCCAGCACGGCGCGGGGTTCGACGACGAGCGTATCGCAGGCAAACAGTTGCGCGGCGATGCGCGCGCCGCTGCCCACGGTAATCTTACGCGCCACGACGAGCAGATGCTCCATGTGGCACGTAGAGTCGATGCGCAGGCAGTCGGCATAGAGCACGACGCGACCGCGGAGCGCACAATCGCCCACCTCGGCATTGCCGAGGCGGAAAACGGCAGCGGAATCGCACCGGAAAGAGCAGGAGAGGCTGTCGGGAAGTGCATCCGACGATCGCCCGAGCGGGGTAAAAAGCGCGGCCACACGACGCAGGACCTCCGCATCGGGCTCCGGAAGCCTGGATTCGGAGCGCAGGATGGCCGTGCGCAGGAGTTGGGGACCCCGGTAGAAATCGGAACCTACGCGTCCGTAGACCACTCCATTCTGCGGCAGGCGCAGCGCTCCCTGCAGGAGGGTTTGCCCGGCAAGCGTCACCGCCGAGCGGTTGTCGGCATAGAAGAGCGTGTTCGAAGCGTCGGGTTCCGCGCCGTACAGACGACAGGTTGTGATAAGTGAATCGGCTGTCCGGACCCGCACAGCTTCGTACAATCCCCACGGTTCCGCCCCGACGAAGACCCGCGACTGCGGCAGGGAGTCGCAGAGCCGGAAACCATCTGAAGCGGTCAGGGCATCATTATCCGGATGCAGTCGCCAGAGGGCATAGGCCGATTCGACATCAGCACGCGCCTGCCTCAGCCGCCGGCTGCGGGCGAAGAGCAGCGACTCCTGTTCCCAGAGCATCACCAGCCCCAGCAGTGTCGTCAGCATCACCACCGACACCACGACCACCGTAGGCAGCACGTTCCCGCGCAGGTATGTGCCCGGAGGTTTCATAGCGCACACCGTTTTACGCCGTATGTCACACCGTCTTTACACAGGTAGAGCGAATCAGCGTCGAAGTTCGCGAGCACGAACCCTCCGGCCGAATCCCCGCGCCGGAGTTCATACTGCTGATCGCCAAGGGTCAGGATATGAAGCGGCTGCCCGGCGGAGGTCACCGTTCCCAGGTGGGCGATCTTCACCCGCTCCCGTTTTACAGGGGCGGCTTTCGGCGCCGGGAGGTTCCGCACGGCAGGGCGCGGGGCCGTCACATGGCGCGGCGCGCCCTTCAGGAACGGGTCCGGGTAGTCGAGTCGCAGGGTATCGGCCGCAGGTCGTGCGGCAGCAGGCTGCACGGGCTTCGGGCGGGCTGCCGGGGCGCGGTCGTCGGCAGGAGCGAAGATCTTCCACGCCACGATGCCCCAGACCGCCGCAACGGCCGCCAGCAACAAATATGTCGTCCAGCGCGACTTCATCACTCAGGGTCTTCAGGGGTTTCCGGGACTGCGACGGTCAGGCTCCGGACTTCGGTGCGGGTCCTGTAACCGCCGTTGAAGCCCGTAACCGACCATTCGTACTCCCCGGCCGTGAGGTCCACGCGGCATCCATAGCTATGGGAGAGCGAATCGGCATAGATCACCGTATCGGCGACGATGCGTTCCGCGGCCCCGAACGAAGGCGCGACCACCGTAAATTCGTAGCCGGCGGCATATTGCATGGCTGCCCAGCGGAACTCCACCCTTCCGGGAGCGAGCGTCGTCCGGTCCGCAGGAGCGGTAATCCGCACCTCCTTGCCGGAAATATCCTCTTCGAGCACCTCGCAGCCGACGGCCAGCAGGGCAAATAAAACGGGCAGCAGTTTATTCATGGCGTTATTTTTTAAGTACGATTTGCTGGATATAGAGGGTCAGCGTCAGTTGCATCCGACGCGTCCGGCGTTCCGGCGCGGCCTGCCAGTCGAGCGAACGCAGACGGCAGGCGGGGAGCGTGCGTTCGAGCGCATCGACGACCTGTAGCAGCGGCCCATAGCCGCCCGTCAGGGTCAGCTGCGCGGTATGCACCGCCACGCCGTCGCGTTCCGCCGTGACGAGCGGTTCATAGCCCGCGACCTGCACGGCATGTTGCGCGGCGGCGCGCCGCACCGTGTCGAGCAGTCCGCCCGATAGGATCAGTTCGCGGTCTCCGGCATGGGGCGCCGCAGGCTGCGCCGCCATCAGGGCGAGGGTTTCCAGCTGTGCGGCCAGCCGCCGGCAGTCGCTCCACGCCGTAAAGGTGTCGTGCAGGGCGAAGTGCCACGCCATCCACGGCAGCACCACGGCCAGCCCGGCCAGCAGCACGATTCCCCGGTATTTGTACGGCAGTGTCATAAGGCGGTCTCGATGCGGAACGCCAGCCGGTCGCCGTCGCGTTCCTTTTCCACATGGGTGAGCCGCACCTCGCGCCAGCAGGCCGCCGCAGGAAGTCGCTGCACGAATACCGAGATGTCGGCCGCCGCAGGAGCCGTTCCGCAGACGACGACCCGGTCATCGAGCCGTTGCAACGGTTTCCCCGCTTCGAAGCGTTTGGTGAGCGGCTCGACCGCCAGCTGCGTCAGCACGACCCGTTCGGGAACCGCCCCGGCGATACAGTCACACACCACGGCCCACGGCACTGCCCGACGCGTCGAAAACTCAGCCAGCAGTTCCCGCTGCCGGGCTCCCGCCGAGGCGGCGTTCGAGGCCGTACGTTCCCGGGCCGCGATCTCCTCCTGCAACATCTGCCGCCGGGCGTTCAGGTCCAGGGAAAGCATGGCATTGGCCGCGAGCACGCACAGGAACACCCCCAGCACCGGAAGCGCCGCCCGCCGCACCAGGGCCTGCGCCGCAGCCGAGGATTCAGCCGTCGGGCGTACAAACGTTCGCCAGCGCAGTTCCGCATAGAATTGCCGGGCAAACTCACCGGCCGTTTCGCCGAAATCCGCACCCGCGTCGGCACAGAAAATACGCACCGGAACAATGCACTCTGCGGCGAGTTCTTCGGTCAGTGGACCCAGATGCTCCTGGCGGACAAAGGAGGTCGCCCCACCCACGGAACTCCATAGGAATGTCTCCGGATCGGCCTTGATACGCGCTGTGATCTGCGAATCATCCGGTTTCGTGATGATCCCGTGGCCGGATACGACCACCGCCGCCAGTGTGTTCTTCGCCGCGCTCCGTTCGGCCGGAGTCACACCATCCGGACGCCACACGAAAACCTCCGTACGGCAGCTTCCGTCCGCGGCAAGCTCCGCCCGGACGAAGGAAATACGGTTCAGGATATAAGGGATCAGTTTCATTCTATGACCGTGGGTTTGATGAACACGTTGAGTGTGCGCTCGACCTTGTTGCGCTTCTCCTTGCCGAAGAACCACTTGATAACCGGGACGCGGGCCAGGAACGGAATGCCCCGCGACGATTTCTCCATCGAGTTGCGGTCGAGGCCGCCGAGGAGCACCATTTCTTCATTCTGCACCTTGACAATCGATTTGAAGCTCCGCGTGGCGGTTCCCGGAGGGGCATTCTCTTGTTCGCGGCCCGTGAACTCGGTCTGCTCGAACTCGATTTCGAGCGTAATCTGCCTATCGGTCGAAACATAGGGCGTCACCTTGATCGAAAGGTTCGCATCGACCGATTTCCACTGGTAGGACTCTGACGAAATGGGGTTCTGCGTGCCGTAATAGTTGTTCTGCACCTCCTTGTAATACTGCGTCTCACCGCTGGTGAGCGTCGCTTCGTGGCCGTTGAGCGTCGAGAGCTTGGGCGTGGATTGCAGGCGCACCGTACCGTTCTCCTCCAAAGCTTGCAGGCTCAGGTAGAAATTCGGCGTCACACGTCCCAGGTTTACCGTCCCCTGCATGCGTTGCAGCAGGTTGTTCACCGCTTCCGCGCTGTAAGTCATATCCACACCCGGCCCCAGCGTCCCGGAGGTTCGCACGGGTGATTTCCCGACACCGCCGCCGATACCGATCTCCCGGATATTGCTTTTCGTAATGTCGGCGATAATGATTTCCATCGTCACAAGCGGCACGGACTTGTCCACCGATTTGAGGAACGTCTCGACCCGCGCCACGTCCCTCCGGTCGCCCGAAAGGATCAGGCTGTTCAGGTCCGGGAAGGTCTTCAGTTCGACGCCCTGTTTCAGCGCCGCGGGGATGATCTCCTCGACCTTTGAAACAGCCCGGAAAGCCAGCGGAACGATCGTCGCCGAGGAGAGCCCGTCGCTCTGCGACGCCCCGAAGACGTAGATACCCCGTTCGCAGTAGTAGGAATACGGCGAGCCTTTGAGCAGCACGGCCAGCAGCGTCTCGAAATCCGTATCGTCAACCCAGATGCCCGTGGTAAGGCTCACCGGGGACTTGAAGTAATAGTTCAGGCCCAGTTGTTCGCAGAGGTCCAGGATAACGTCCTGCACGCTCCCCCGGGCGATATGCGCCGTGATGCGCCCCAGCGAATCGGCCTGCAGTTCGTTTTGCGAGAACTGGCGCCGCCGCGTATAGGACGGCCCCGGCGAACCGCCTTCGGGCTGCGAAGCCTGCTCCCGGTAGAGGGTCCAGACCTGCGAAGCGTCCTTCTCGGCCACAAGGCCGTTGACCGAAGCCAGCGTATGCAGGGCCCCGTCGAAAGGCATTGCCCGCACATAGCCCGAGACCTTATAATCGTACAAAGGCTGCGGAACGATGATATTCCGTCCCGAAAAGGTTGTGATCTTCTTCGCCACGTCAATCAGCCGCTCGCCCCGCAGGTCATAGAACAGCGTCGTGTCGGCGGCATTGTAGAAGATATCCGGGTCGGGCTGCGGCTGCGGAACAGATGCGGTTGGAAAGACCGAGAGGATATTGCCCGTGGTCTCCACGTCGAGCCGGTACTCCCGGCAGAGGAAGCGCACCAGGTCGTCGACACGCGCCCGGGTGAAATTGCACGACACCGGTACGTTCTCGACGCTCCTCACGCTCAGGTTGACGCTGCTCGCACGCGCAATGTTGCGCAAGAGCTCCCCAAGAGGCAGGCGCCCCGCCGTAACGTCTACCGTGCGGGCGAAGGTCGAATCGCGCTCCACAAGCGCCTCCAGCGTGCGGTCGATGGCCACAAAGCGGGCCGAGTCGCTCTGGGCGGCACAATAAGCGGGAAACAGCAGGAACAGCAGGCACAGGTATTTCATAGGCTAATAGTTCAACAGGGGAATCAATTCGTCGAGGGAGGTTTCGCCGCGCAGGAAAAGCCCCACGACGGCGTCTTTGAGCGAAGGGATGCCGCGTGCGGCAAGCAACGGGGCGATGTCCGCAACACCGCTGCGTGCCGCAGCCGAAAGTTCGTCGTCCATCGGGATCACCTCATACACGGCGCGGCGACCGCTGTAACCCGTATAGAAGCACCGCTCGCACCCCACGGCTTCGAAGTGGGCTTCGGCATCCGGAACCAGCCGCCGCACCTCGTCCGTTGCCGCGACCTCCCGTTTGCAATGCGAGCACAGCAGGCGCACCAAGCGCTGCGCGACGGTCATCACCAGCGTATTGGCCACCAGATAGGGATGCACGCCCATGTCCGACAGGCGCGCCACGGCGCCCCATGCCGTATTGGTGTGGATCGTCGAGAACAGCAGGTGGCCCGTCAGCGACGATCGCACGGCCATCTGCGCCGTATCGCCGTCGCGAATCTCGCCCAGCATGATGATGTCCGGGTCCTGCCGCAGGAACGTGCGCAGCGCACTGCCGAACGTCAGCCCGATCTCCTCCTTCAGCTGCGTCTGGTTGACCCCTTCGAGCGTATACTCGATGGGGTCTTCGATCGTCAGTATGTTGTCCGACGTGCGGTTCAGCCGCCGCAGCGTGGCGTAGAGCGTCGTGCTCTTGCCCGAGCCTGTCGGTCCGCAGATCAGCACCATGCCGAACGGCCGTGCGATCGAACGGCAGTAATCGTCGTACTGGCGTTCGGAAAAGCCCAGGTTTTTCAGTTCCAGCAGTTCCACATGGCGGGTCAAGAGGCGCAGCACCACCTTTTCGCCGTAGATCGTCGGTAGGGTCGAAACACGCACGTCGAATTTGTTTCCGTCGCGGTCGTAGAGGATGCGCCCGTCCTGCGGCAACCGTTTTTCGGAAATGTCGAGGTTTGCGAGTATCTTGATCTGGTTCACGAGCGGCGCATACTGCGTCCGCTCGACGACGTAGCGTTCTGTGAGTTTACCGTCGATGCGCAACCGGATGCGGCAACGCTCCTCATAAGGTTCGATATGGATGTCGCTGGCATAGTCGCGGAACGCCTCGCCGACGAGCGACATCAGGAAGCCCTGGCCCGACGAAATATCCGTCAAGCGGCCGGTGGCCGGGGCTTTGGAGGCCGTATCCGGGCGGTAGTATTGCAGCAGCAACCGCTGCAGGTCCTCATTGGCGACCGGCTCGACCGTGACATGCCAGCCGTAAAGCACCTCCAGTTCCGCGCAGGCGTCGCCGTAATCCCGGTCTGCGGCCCCATAGCAGCAGACATCCGCACCCTGCCTGCGAACCGGGACAAGTTGATACTCGCCGGCTTCGGAGGCGCTCAGAAGCTGGATGACCTCGGTAGGGATTGTGTGCGTCAGTTCCATAATCCGAAAGTTTTACATAACACATAAACACCAAGTACAAAAGCCATTATTCCCGCGAAAGGGATTGTTTCGGTGCGTTTCACCATCCACCAGGCCAAGGCCGCGAGGCAGGAGACAAGCAGGAAACGCACATAGGAACCGGGAACGAACAACGGAACGACCGCAATCATCATGACGATATCCCCCAGTCCGAAACTCTGCTCAAAAAACGTTCGGACCGGCCGATGGCGAAGCAGTTGGTATCCCAGCATGGCCGCGCTGAAGATCACAAGAATGCCCGCATTGACACCTGCATGCAACAACATCGGCCGAAATCCAAAAGAGGTCCATCCGACTGCGACAGCCTCACCGCAGAGAACTGCCAATGACCAAACCGATACGCACCGCATTCGGAAATCGGTGTATACGAGCGGTGCTGCCGGAACCAGCAACAGCAAATAAGGCCAAAGGGGAGGCATAGCGGTCAGTCTTTGACGGTTTCTTTCAATTCCTTGTCCTGGTTAATCTCCCAGACATTATACGTCCCGTCGCCATCGAAATCCACAACGGCGGTGGCCGTGGCTCGGAAACCGTGCTCCGAAGCCTCGACGATCTCGATCAGGTAATTGGCCTGACCGCCGTCCGTGACCAGCTTCGACTGCTCGAAACCCAACTCGTCCAGCGAGGGCGTATAGCGCGAATAGGTATAGAAATTACTCTTCTGGAGCGTATGCAGATAGGTCAGTTGCTGCTGGGCCTCGGTGGCTTTCGCCCGCGAAATCAAGGGCATCAGGTTCGGCAACGCGATCAGAACTAGAATACCGATAATAACCAGCACAACCAGTAATTCTGGCAAAGAAAAGGCTCGGAGACGAGAGAAAACAAGAGATGGGGATTTGCTCATAATCGGGGAATACATTAATATAGCAAAATTAGGCAACAATCTGCAAGATAGAACGCAAACCGGCCAAAATCCAATACTTACAAAAATATCACAATGATCTGATTATCAATGCAAACTAAAAGAGAATATATAGACAGAAGCTTACGTCGGATTATTGTGATCAATTATCCGTTTTTTACCTCTATTTTTACGATGTTTAAAACCGACCGCCTTATTTATTCCTTGTTTGAGTTTAGCCTGAATACGATGGTACTTAACATAAAGATTCCCGACCGTCTTCATATTGTAGATAGTACATAATTCACGATGTGTAAATCCTTGATCGAGAAATGTGCATAAGAATCGTTCATCTTCTTTTAAATGTGAATATTTCTTATCTGAGATATCTATCAAATCGTCGGATTTTAATTGTCGGATATTAATCCTATCTTTGAATTTCTCAAAGAATACTTGTGGAGACTCGTTGTATACATAACCCAAATCCAACAGGCTCCGAATCAACCGAATCTGTTTGTCTATTCTTCGTTCCATAAAACGGACACGACGACGAATACGGTAAATTGAGTAGTACAGAAATACGATCAGCAGGATTAAAACAACGATAGTACCGCCTGCAAGAATCAAGACTGTAATGAGCTTCGAAGGGGAGCTTTCCAATTCCGGGTCCGGTAAAAAAGAGTAGAATGGATTGGCAAATAATTTGCCGCTACAATACGGATTATTGCGCAGTACCGGACACCAACGCAATAGGACAAATGCGGAACATGTACCGCAGAAAAAGAATAAATGCTTCATATAGTTACTTTTAAGTACCTAAATAAAGCACGAACTATAACAAGTCCTCTCTCAGGAATCTCCAAAAACCTATGTAAAAGACAAGTTAAGTTCGTGCTGTTTTATTTGCACGAACTACCCTTGTTTATCCTTTTACATCTTGATAAATCTGGAGAATTTAAGAGAGAGGAATAAACGCTGTTAGGCTATATTTCAATATTTTCTAATACCTATTACATAATATCAATTAATATAACAAATATACGAAAATATATCCATTTCTGACGTTCAAACCCAAATATGTTAACTCTCGGGATTTAGAATAAAAAATAGAGCTTCGAAATACCGCTCCGGTATGGTTGCTCTGATGTAAGATTTCGCATACACATTTCTCAATATTATATACTAATAATCAACATATTACATCTGCGATTGTAAGCATTGAATTCCGGCTGATTTTCTTCGCATCTTATCATTTGTTATTTACCTTTGAGATACCCGTCAACCTTTGAATTCGTACAAACTTGGTTGCCGGATTATCCTGTTTGCATCGGGCTTTCTACTGATTGTTTTTGATAATTATCGCTGTTCGAGGCCCTGTTTTGGGAGTCGAATCAGTTCCTTCAATTTCTCAGATGAAAGCAGCAGGTACCTTGTGTACAACTCTAAATAGGAAGGAGGTATAATAATGGACATTTGAATGTTGACTAAAACTTACCGCAACCAAAGTATCGTAACTTATTTTCGACAAGCGTGGCGAAGATTTTATGATTGGAAACAGACAGTTCTGATCCGTGTCGGCGAAGAAACCAACCGCCTTCCCGAGATACTCCGCCGCTAGGGCGAGTCGCTCTCCGAAGAGCTCGAATACCGCATCAAGCGCATGGGCGCAATGCTTGAACCCGCCCTGATCATGCTCGTCGGACTGCTGGTCGCCGTGATTCTCATCTCCATGTACATGCCCATGTTCCGACTCGGTGGGATAATGGGTGCCTGAATCTTAATCTTCAAAACCTGCAAAATGAAAACCTTATTGTCTATTTTACGTATTATAACAGCATTCTGTGCGTTCAGATTGCTGATTACAGCAATGCCGTGTTATGCCCAGGCATGGGATGGCCGCGAAATAATTCCGGTCGCCCCTGATGCATGGAACTTTTTGAAATACGGTGGAAATACCGCTCCCGATCTGTATACCGGGACGCTTCACTTCAGCATTCCGTTGTATAGTTACACAGATCCGGATTTCGAGATTCCTTTATCGCTCGATTACACAACGTCCGGATTCATGCCTAATGCGACGACCGGAACGACCGGAATGGGATGGACGCTGAATGCCGGAGGCTATATCTCCCGTGAGGTAAGGCAAGTTCCCGATGGGAGCGATTCCAACTTATCCGGCTCACAGGAATATGCCTTGGATTCATTGACCGGAAATCCATTCGGGCGTAACCCTCACAATTTTGATCAGGAAACGGGAACTTTCTATTATTATATCCCTGGTGGGGGAGGAATGGATGCGAAAAAGGTCGAAACCGAACCCGATGTTTTCTCTTTCAAATTCAACGGCCATTCCGGAAAGTTCATCCTTGCCCGGATTCTCGAAGAGAAATCGCAGAGCATTCAGGCATTTGTCTATGGTACGGCACAACCTGCCGGCGAATACAGAGTAGATGCCGAATTGTTCGGCATGGGTGAGTTTCGCTTCACAATCGTGACTGGAGACGGATTCAAGTACCATTTTGACCGAATGGCAGGTCAGGATGACTGTTGGATTACTAAAAGGTCTTGGGGTAGCGGTGACGATGTGCCTTCGTCATCAGGTACCTCCGTGACTTGGTCTCTGGTGTCGATCGAGGCTCCGAATGGCCGGAAGGTCCGGTTTACATATCGCCTATTCTCCAGTGCGGCATGCGTTAAACCGTCGGTTTCCCAGGGAACTTGCCATTTTCAAAAAAGTGATGATTCTCCCTTTCTTCCGGAACTTGAAACCGAGTTGAATACCTTTCGGGTTGCATCGCATAATATTTATCAGAACAACTATGCTGTTCTCGATTCCATCGTTGTCGAAGATGCCGGACTGGTGATTAAGAACAGGTACAGCACCAGATTACAGACGGAGGGATATATGCGGTCCAACGCGTCTTCGTCCAAAGAGTTATTGTGGCCTATGCAAAAACTGGATAGCATTGAGATCCGGGATGTGATTCGGAACAGGCCGTTGAGGAAGATTTTGTTCTCCTATAAACATCCTCAAAACCTGAATAGCAATCCCGTTCTGATACTGAAGAATGTATATATATCCGGGGAGGGCGATTATTCGATGGATTATAACAATGAAGATGGGGAGTTCCCCTATCAGGGGACTACTTCCGTCGATCATTGGGGATATTACAATGGTGGTG
The DNA here is from genome assembly GCF_042852885.1 of Alistipes sp. i18-0019-D1. NCBI lineage: Bacteria > Pseudomonadati > Bacteroidota > Bacteroidia > Bacteroidales > Rikenellaceae > Alistipes > Alistipes sp. i18-0019-D1. The sequence continues at coordinate 1,282,430 of NZ_AP031424.1, read as the reverse complement.
GGAGATATGATGTCGATGATTTTTTGCCGCAAATATCTCTCGATGACAATTTGGTTCAAACCGTAACCAACGACGTACGCGAACCGAATTTTTCGGGATCCATCATGGGCACTTTACGAAAAGTCAGGTATCCGGCAGGAGGCTGGACCCGATTCGAATATGAGCAGCACGACTATTCCGTTTGCCTAACGCGAGATTTGAGCAGCAACAATCTGCCGTATCTGAAACCTACCGGAACTTCATTGCCGGCAGGTGGGGTCAGAATCCGTAAGATCGTCGATTATCCCTCTGTGTCGGATTCGACCTGCCGGGTATATACCTATGAAAACAAAGGACTAAGTTCCGGACTCATATTGCGCTATCCGCAGTATTTCCAGATCGTGATGAATGAGGCTTATTCCGGAGGTAAGAGGACTTTCATTATATATGCAGTACGTGCTTCCTACGGTTTTTATGCACATACGCAGGACCGGTCTTATATCTGCTATCCCGATGTTGTTGAAACGATGGGCAACGGAGCTGTTACGAAATATCATTTCAGCAGCTATTTGGATGCCGAATGCCGGGATTTGTTCCCGAACGAAGAAACGGAAATGCGAGCCGTAGAGGCGGATACGTATTATAATTCCTGTGTGCATGCCGCTTACCTTGAACCGGATTCGCGGCATGCTTTAAGAGGCAAGTTGCTCCGGAAGGAAAGTTATGTGAAAGACCAGTTCAGTCCCTGGTCGGTGGAACGGTATAAATACCGGGTGCAGGGACCGACGCCGCCCTATTGCACCAGCGTAAAAAATGCGATCAGCAAACTGTACGTTTCGAAAAACTATCTGGACAATTGCTTGGCAGATGAGTGGTCATGCACTTATTTCGAAGGTCAAGATTCGCTGATGATTCATAAAAAATATAGTTACAATCGGCTGAATCAGCAAACCGGGGTTTGTACGACCGATTATGGGCTTAAAACTTCGAGGATTTCAGAACGTCTCTACCTCGATGACATCGTTTCGGATTCCGATTCGGTCCATCGGTATATGAAGGAATTGAACGTCATCCGGTTTCCGGTTAAAACACTTACTGCATTTTTCGGAGCGACGGATCCTAGCCGAATTGGATACGAGTTGACGGACGGAACCTATTATGAATTTCAGAGAAACGGCAACATGATTTGTGTCAGCAGTGTGAAGAAAGCCAAAATTCCGCCGGCAGGAAATGGTTTAGGTACATTTTGCGGATTCGATTTCGATCACTTGCTGATTACGGCTGCGTCTTACCGATATAACCACAAAAATTATCCGGTGGAGATACGAAACCGGGCGGACAGACCTACCTGCATCGTATGGGGATACAACGGTTTGTATCCGGTAGCGAAAATCGAGAATTGTTCCCTCTATGAATTCGAAAAAATTCTGCTTTCCAGTCATCAAGGCTACGTTTTCAATGCGGAACTTCCGAGTTCCCTTCAATATGTCATTTATCAGCGCAATGATATGGAGATGACCGCCTATGACTATATACCGAATGTCGGGGTGACGTGTATTCGGGACCCAGCCGAACGTTGTACTTATTACGAATACGATCATGACGGGAAACTGAGTTGTATTGCGGATGATAAGTTGCGGTTGGTAAAAGCATTCAAATATCATATCAAGAACCAGTAAAGCCGACAGTCATGAAAAAGATCATAAGTTTATTCCTGTTTCTGTTCCTGCATTTTACCGTATTTGCGGGAAATCTCTCGTTCTCGTTCGGAGACATTGCCCACATTCTGGACGTGTCGCCATCTTTCGTATCCCAAGCCGGTGGCACAGTGATCATGTCTTTCGAGGTGACCTGGGAAAAAGATTATCAGATCGGCAGCGATCTGCAATTTATTATCAATGGTAATGTATTGTCGTCCGGAATCGTCTGTTCGCAGGTCCGAAAGGCCGGAGGATCGTCCGATTATGCGAATTACGAGGCGCAACTTGAAATCGGCGCTATAACGGTCGAGGAATTTCGGCGGGAAATATCTTTCCGGGGAGCCGAGGATCGCGACGGAATCGTCGTACTGCAAGGCGGCGAAACGCTTCAAGGAACGATTTCGGGTAGTAATTGCGAGAACATGTTCCCGGGACAACGGTTCGACATCCTTGTCAGCGATGCGGAAATCGGTGCCTGGTATACACTTTACAGGTGCGAAGGCGCTGAAATGGTGGAAATTGAGACTAAAATTGCCTCGAAATCGACTTTTTATTTCTCGCTTGTCGATTGCCCGGGTACGTATGTCGTTGGAAACGGAGCTTCCTGGTGTGAGGGTGTAGTCCATGCCTATGAGGCCGTCATCTTCTCTCCGGATTTTTTCAATTCCGGCTATTCCGGCGATATCGAACTTCCAGCCGACGGTGGGGTGTATTCCGGAACGCTTGAAGCGAAAGATGAAATCCCCATCGAAGTAACCGAGTTTTATCTGGGAATGCTTTCCGGAGAGTTTACGAATTTATGGAGTGAATATCTCGGATTTACGATCGTGGGATATAGTAATGACCATAAGCGACTGTATTACCAGATCGTATGCGGACCTAACATATCGAACGTCCCGCGTGTCGGAGACACACAATTCGTGTATAAAAGCGGGAATGTGGAGAGGACGATTAAGTTCGTTCAGCCCGCAGGCGGCGTTCTGCGCCCGTATCGGGTTTCGTCCCAAACGAATACCGGCCGTACGGCCTTGACGGTGCACCTCAGCGGATCGCAACCGATGGTCATGTATTATTTGCGTGATGACCAAGGTGCGAGAATTCGTAGTATGTCGGGAACGGGCAGTCCCCTGCGTTTCGAAGGAGTGGATACGATGGGGGTGTATACGGTTCTGGCCTATTACGAAGATATGGAAAATATGGCTGAATTGGAGATGTTGGGCAAGGCGCAAATGCCTGTTATATTGCCTGACTTTGATGATGAAGATCCACAAGAGCCGGAAAATTATGTGCGGAATTATACGTTTACATCGGCCGATCAGGATTATACACTCGATGCTACGTATTATAACGGTCTCGGTTATCCGCTCCAAACCGTTCTCGGACATGCGTCGGGTGACGGGCGCAAAAATATAATAACGCCGATTTATTATGATAATATGCTGAATCCCGATGTGCATGTCTGTCTGCCCTATGCGGACGAGGCCGAAGGCGTCAGGATGGGGGATAATCCCGAAGAGGCGCAGCGCGGGTTTTACGACTGGTTGTATGGTCCGGAAGAGGGAGAGTATGCGTATGTAGCGAATGACTTCGAGGCTTCCTCGCGCACCCGGATTCTCCGGTCAATGAACGCTGGACGGGTATTTCGCAATCACATGAAATATAAGGAGCATTCGTATAGGTTCAACGCTGATTTCGAAGTGCGCGATGATGCCAATGAATTTTATGCCGCGGGAGCCTTGTTGAAGCACACCGTAAAAAATGAAGATGGCAATCTGACGGTCGAATTTAGGGATATAACGGATCGGATCCGCCTGCAGCAGGATATAGATACGGAGGGAAATATCGTCCGCGATGTTCATTATACGTACAACCATCTCGATCGGCTTTCGTCGGTTAGTACCGGTTTTTTGTATGAATATGACAGTTTGGGGCGAGTTGCGGAACGGAGATTACCCGGAGGTCGGGATGAAATAGTTTTTTACGACGATGAAGACCGGATTATCTACAGGGGAACTCGCGGCACGCATTTCAAATATGAATACGATGATTTCGGCAGAATAGCGAACGTTTATGCCAAGCCCAGCATCTGGTACAGTTATTTTTCGATGAACGACTCGCTATCGCGCTGTGCTCCGGGAGAACATCCCATTCTGAATTTTGGAGGGACACTGATCTCTTCCTATGAATACGGGACGACGCGAGATGGCGAACTTGCATTTCAGCCTGTTGAAGGGGTTGTTTCGCAAAGTGATGTGAGTGAAAAGATCCGGGGGTTCAAAACGTATGAGAAGCAACTGATCGTACAGGACAGCATGCTCTTGGCTGAATTCCCAGAATATGTCGAGCGGGCCTATTATTACGATTATAGGGGCCGTGTCATTCAACGGGTCGAGAAAACCCATCTGGGGAGTATTTTGCGCACGAGTTATAAATACGATTTTGTGGGTAATACGCTGGTTTCGGACGAGCAGCATACTAAAGCAGACGAGTTCGACGACGGAATCCGAATATCCTACGTGTATGATTCCCGGAATCGGATAACCCAGGAGTCCGCGGAGATGCGCAACGGGGCCAGTTCGTTGGTAACTTGTGAATACGACGATCTCGGCCGGTTGAGTCGGAAAACTTATTATATCGACGACCGCGCTGTTACCGAAACGTATGATTATAATATGCAGGGATGGCAGACCCGCCGTCAGAGCGAATATTTCGATCAGCAGCTGATCTATTATGACACAGTGGGACTGCTCCCTACATCGCGTCTCTTTTCCGGGAACATCGCGGGGATTCAATGGCAACACAAGGCCAAATCGAGCCATGCCTATGTTTTCCAATATGACGGACAGGATCGGTTGCTGAGTGCGAATCTGTACGATAGAAACTCGGATATTCCCCGGCAAGATGAATACAGCGAATATTTCGATTATTATCCGGATGGGAACGTCAAGGCCGTTCGGCGTTACAATGTTTACAGCGATTCGGTGGATGATATTTCCTTTGCCGAAGGGAATTGCCCTAACTACCTGACGGACCATGCGCACGACGATGTCCGCTATGCGTTGAGCTTTGACGAGCGCGGCAATTTGATCCGGGACGAATACAATAATTTGGAACTGAGCTATAATTTCCTTAATTTAGTATCCCGTACCGCGACCCAAACCGAAAGCGAGGGAGCCGTCGATTATTATACTTATCTGGCCGACGGTACCAAGTGCGCTTTGATCGGTAATTACGATGCCGGCTACGATTACATAGGTTCTTTGGTATATCGGAACAATGGAGGTTCCCGCAACTTTGACAGCGCACCTTTCGGTTCGGGCCGTTTTCGGGCCGTAACCGGCGAAGGGTCCTGGCAGGCCGTACCGTTGTATTTCCTGCAGGATCATCTGGGGAGTACACGCGTCGTCATAAGCGGATCGGAACCTGATGCGACGTATGATTATTATCCCTACGGTATGTTGTGGGCCGATGCCGGGCATCCTGTATCGGATAACAATTACCTGTTCAACGGCAAGGAGTGGCAGGCCCAGGACGCTATAAATATGTATGATTACGGCGCCCGTTTCTACCAGCCCCGTTATGGCCGCTGGCTGGCTGTCGATCCGCTGGCAGAGAAGTATTATTCGGTCAGCCCGTATGCTTATTGTGCGGGGAATCCCGTGAATCATATTGATTATGAGGGGAGATTGATTGGCTTTTACGTTGCGGGCCGAAGTGGTGATATTGTCAATATCCCCGGTGATCAGGATTTGTCGTCCGTTGGTTATCACTATTTAGGTTCGGATGATGCTACGGTAGGTGAAATCAGGGACAATTATGCCGCTTACCAGGCCCGACAGGAAAAGGGCAAGGCTATGATGAGCATTTTTTCTCCGGATAATGTGGGCGCAATTCTTGGAATCGCAATGGGTGTAGGCGAGGCTCCTCAAAGAACTATGCATTCGGTCCGGAGGTTGGCGACTTCGACTTCATCAGGTGTGTGGAAATTGCATCCTTTAGAACGAGGTTGGGCGATAGAAAAGCGATTGAGCGGCTGGGGTAATAATTTCCCGGTTATTGATAAGTTTGAAAAAGGTATTGCGACAAGTATCAAAAGTCTGGACTTGAATGCTCCGACATACCAAAAGACTGGTAAGGTGTTTAATACACTCAAAGGGTATATAGATGATTTAGCCCGGTTTAACGGTGCTAAATGGAAGAATATTAATATTCAAAGTAGCAATATTCTTGGGAAACAGTTGGATTTGGCATTGCCGTTCGGAAGTGGTAGCGCCGTTCAATGGGAGCAAATTCAGCGGGCTATGAAATATGCTTTGCAAAATAATATTACCATGACGATTAATTTCATAAAATAATTATATTATGGCTGATAATTATGTTCAAAAATCCGTATCCTTATATCGAGATGCAAAAAATAATTTGTATTGGTTGTTCCCGAATAATACGATAGAACGAGGTTTTTATATTCTTGGATTACCGGCGAAGAAATTCGATGCGGCCTCTACGGATTGTATGACGTTGATTCATGAAACGTTGGATCTGATGCAATACTGTCGGAGTGTGACCTATGGCGATGCGACGCAGGATCTGAAAGCCCGATTTAAAGCGGAGGTTAAATTATGGTCAGGTTCGCCGGGGTTACAGAAAGCATCATCAGCAGTTTTAACGATTTATTTGACAGATAATGAATTCTGTATAGATGTTTTCTCTGCAAAAAAAGAGGAACGTGGCGCTTATAAATATACGATAAAACGCCCGTTGGAAGCGTCCCGTGATGAATTTGCTGAAGCATTGAAAGAAGCATTTGATTTCTATAAGTGATACCGTGAGGTTAGAATCCTGTTGAAAATCAGCAGGATTCTTATTTTCAAATGTGGGAAGATCGATGGTTGCGACGCAATAATTTTATCCCAACGAAATTCTTTAAGGTCAGTAAAGGCATTCAAGTATATAAATGTCATTTAAAAATAACATAAAATATCTAAATACGGAGGATTTAGATATGGTCAAGTTATTTGGATATATTTACTATCGGACGATATGCTGGAAATCTTGGACTTCCGGTGATGTATGATCCTCTGCAGCTATTTAGGGATAATATCTTAAATTATTACCAATATCAATAAAAACTATTAAGTTATTTCTGCCGTCGGTACTTTTGATTATAGGGATTCAATACTGTATGTGCGAAACCATTTGCTATCCTCAAGAACGGCGAATTGGGAATCCGGCTTATGAATACAGGAAATTAAAAGAGTGCGAAGTCTCTCCGGAGGTATTCGGTTTAGTCGATCGTTTTATCAACCAGAACAAGAAAGCGTTGTATTACGACACCACAATTATTTATACTTCAGAAAAGTCTATTATCCGTACAGCGAGTCTTTGTCTGTGTATTCTTATTTGGACGATCCCGAGTTCTATGACACGTATTTTATAGACGATGATAGTGTTATCGGCTATTTCCGATGCAATGGCTATTACTGCATAATGTTCCGGGATAAGTCTGCAGCCCATTTTGTCGATAAACTGTATTATTATACGGGAAAAGAGCGATCTTTCTTAAGACGTCCGTTTGATATAGATGACTGGTCGGAACCGCAAATACACGAGTTTTATGAATACCAAAACGGCAAATTTACACGTCCGTAACGGCTCCTCTATTTTTAGTTCATTTTTAATCTTTTTAAGGCGACTGATTGTCGCCTTTTTTATGTTTGGACGTATATGGTAATGGCGGATATTCGCTCCATTTCTAATGAGTGCTTTCAACTGTTTTTAGCGAGCTATTTTCCTTCGTTTATACTGAAATCATGTTTAGCTGGCCCTAATAAGCTAATTTTATCTTGGCCCTCAACTGCCTGGCTTTCTTTTGGTTACATTTATCGTAAGGCCTTGATAAGATTTTTGATCTGTAAATAGCTGATTCCTAATATATTAAATATACGGGCGTAAGATCCGGTTTTTTATTAAAAATCACAAGAACAAAGCTTCGTGAATTGTACTTTTATAAAAAATATTAACCCTAAATTCTGCATTCATGAGACGTGTTTCCTATTTTTTTATCTTTATCTGCGTATTCTGGATTTCGGCAAGTTACGGGCAGGCAGATGACCCGCAGGATGATCCGTATATAAAACAACAGGTAAACAAAATCGTCCCGCCATCGCCGAACGCATCGTCATTGGGAATTTACGGGAATATCCCAGTCGGTCATTATACAGGCGTACCGAATATAAGTATTCCTATCTATGAAATCAAATCGGGAGATTTTACACTGCCGATAGCACTTTCATACCACGCTTCAGGTATCAAGGTTGCGCAGGAAGCCAGTAGCGTCGGTCTAGGATGGGTATTAAATGCCGGGGGATGTATTGTCAGGGAGATAAAGCATTGGGACGACTTTGCTTATGGAGGTTATTATTCTGATCAATCTTTCCCTGAAAGTGATGAAAACAACGATGTTGTAGATTTTAGAGATAGTCAATATCTCGAATATTTAAATAATAATAAAGACTCTGAGCCAGATATGTTCAGTTATAATTTTGGCAATATGTCCGGAAGCTTTTTCTTTGAACGCTATAAAGACAGTGATACAAATACGTCTTCTAAGGCCGAAGCCATAATTTCAAATAAAGATACCTGGCTTAAAATCGTCTGTACTAAGTTCTATGAAGATGGATATGGATATGCTACCAACTTCGAGATTGCGGATGCTTATGGAAATACCTATCTTTTTGGCTCTTCGAGTGCCCTGCGCGAAAATACAAGGACATTTGTATCTACATTAAAGGCTCCTCCGGAAGAGAGGCATTTGATTCGTTACTATCAAGATTTTTCGCCAAGAGAAGAAAAAGAGTACGAAGTTACAACAGCCTGGTACCTGGATAAGATTATTACGGCGAAACGAGATACGATAAAATTCGAATATGAAAAGGAAAAAATATACAGCACTATCAGTGTGAATGAGGATGTCAGCTATATGTTTGCGGCATGGGGCAGTATTGGAGATGGACCTAAGAACGCTTACAAATATTATAATTTGAGTTATACGGAGAACGATCAATTGCTTTTAAAGAAAATATCTTTCAATGGTGGAGTTGTAAATATAGATTATGCTAATAGGGAAGATGTTGATCACACAGAGAATGGGAAAAAAGCAAAGAAAGTGGATTGGTTGACTGTGAAAAATAAGTCAAATAATTATGTTGTCAGAGCAAGATTCAATCATTCCTATATGGGTAATATCATAACGGCTATAACATTGGCGGATAAGGAGCTGAATGCTTTGAACTGCCGATTATTATTAGATGGTATATCTCTTTATCGGGACGATGGTTATAAGGCTCAAAACTATAATTTTTCTTATAATAATAATCCATTACCTCAAAAAAATTCGAAACATACGGATTATTGGGGATATTATAACGAAGGTCCCGAGCCGGTTGGGAATCAAAGTTTTCATTACACGCCGCCGGTCCGTTTTAATTATTACGATTCCGAGGGACATGAACAATCATCCATATGTAATGGTGTAAATAAAAATTCGAGCATAGATCGCAGTCAATATGGCATACTCACTTCTATTCAGTATCCGACAGGGGGTAGAACCGATTTTGAATACGAGTTAAATGAGTTCGGTAATACTTTTTTTGATTCGCTCGACTCATTGGTAAAGATTGGCGGCGGCCTAAGAATCAGGAATATATATGATCTTTCAAATACTGCTGATACTACTTCTGTAAGGACTTTTACTTATAAGAAAAATGGAGTATCATCAGGGATCTTAATGACAATCCCGGTTTACTATCTGAGTTTCATTCTAAATCCGAAGCCTATTAACCCCTCCTATGCAGGCCTCTTCTTAAACGGGAACTCTAACTCATACTCACCCATTATGGGGGCCGCATCCGGGATGTATGTGGGTTATTCTTATGTCGAAGAAAAAAATATGACACATGGAACTAATAACGGTTATATAGCTTATAGCTTTGACAACACAGCTAACCGAATTATCCACATCGAGCAACTTATCCGCAATTATCCATCCATACCTAGTATGACTAACGGGCTGCCCGTAGAAATCACTTATTTCGACAGCAGTAATAATCGGGTAAAAAAAACGAGCTTCTCCTATAAGCAAGTGGAACAAAAGAAAATTAAAGGATTGATGTGTTATAGGCTGCCTATGGTTGAAAAAGGGGACGCAAAGTTTTATGATCTCTATTCAGAGAGATGGGTATTAGACAGAAAAATAGAAACTCGGTACTTTCCAGGCGATAAAAGCATAAGCCTGAGAACGGCGTATGATTACAACGATACGAACCTGTTGAAAAAATACGAGAAAATCTCGCTGATCGGGGGAGATGAGGACGATACGATTGAGACGTATATAAAATATCCGTCGGATTATGGGAGTGCTCTTTCGGGAATGGTCAACAACAACATGATCGGTATTCCTGTCGAAATAACCAGGAAAAAGAACGGGAGCGTCGTTTCCGGTAATAAAACCTCATTCAGGCAGTTTGGTTTCGGTGTGTATTTGCCGGAAGTCTATTCCGAATTGGATACGAGTTCGGGGACTTATTATACACAATATACAATAAATCGGTATGATTCCCGGGGAAATATACTTCAACTCTTAGAAAAGGACAATATTCCCACGTCATACCTTTGGTCCTATAATGGCGAATATCCTGTTGCCGAGATTAAGAATGCAACCTATTCCCAGGTTGTGAATGCTTTGGGTGCTTCTGTCGTTGCAGCTATCAATAACTACAATGGCAGTTCGTTCTCTCCAGTTCCGGACTTTCAGGCGTATGGAGCGATCTTGCGCAGCAAACTGCCCAATGCTCTCATTTCGGTCTATACCTACAAGTCCTTGGTGGGAGGAACCGGCATCGCCGATCCTTCCGGTCGGACAACACGGTACGGATATGATTCGTTCAACAGACTGTCCGAGATAAGAGATGACAAAGGGAAAAATGGCAATCTGATGCAAAAGTTCGAATATAAGATGACAAGTAATAATTGACGGTCATGAAAAAGATAATAATAACATTGCTCACAATATGTCCGGGAGTGTGTACCTCGCTGTTCGCACAAACAATCCCGCTTAAAGGCGGCTCTATCTCCCAGCATCAAACCATCATCTTGGGTGAGACCCCAGCCACGCTGACGAGTTCCGTTGCGGCATCGGGCGGCTCGGCGCCGATCGCATACGCATGGGAATCGAGTATCGATAATTCGAAATGGATACCTATATCAGGGGCATCCTCGGCTTCCTACAATCCCCGTTCGTTGACTAAAAATACATTCTTTCGCCGCAAAGCCACGGCGGGAACTCAGACTGCTTATTCGAATACGGTTACGATATCCGTAATTTATGTTACGAACAATGTCAATTACATCCTGACTCAGACCTATACGGCTGAGAACGATTCGCTGTGTGTTGCAGATATTAATTACTATGATGGCCTGGGGTATCCATCGCAAAGCGTACACATCGGAGCGTCTCCGGAGATGAAAAGTATCGTATCCCCGGTCTACTACGATGCCATGAGACGCGAAAACCGGCAATATCTACCCTATGCGGTGACCGACGGTTACGGTATATATCGCCCGGCTGCCTTATCGAACCAGGTCAAGTATTACAATGACAACTATGGCAATAATGCAGGTGGCCATTCATATACCGAAAATGTGTACGAAGCTTCTCCGCTGAATCGAGTAAAGGCTTCCTATAATGTCGGAAACGTTTTTCGTTCGGATGAGAAAAAATCCACGTTCGACTATGAAACGAATGCAGAAACCGAAGTGATGCGGTTCAAAGTCAACTCGCAGGTGCTGGAAACGGAAGGATTTTACAATGCCAATACATTATTCAAGAATACCGTAACAAATGAAGACGGTAGTTCGGCCGTCACATACAACGACTTTCAGGATCGTGTCATTCTCGAACGGGTTGTTGAATGCACAGATAACAGCACGATGTACGATACTTATTATGTATATGACAATATCGGCAATCTTTGCTATGTTCTGCCGCCCAAACTAAGTGAAGCCGCAGCATCCGGTCCCGTATCGGACACGGAAATCGACGAATTGGCTTATGTTTACAGATATGATGGCCACAACCGTTGCTTTGAAAAACGGCTGCCCGGCGCCGATCCGGTATATATGGTCTACGATAAGGGCGATCGACTGGTAATGAGTCAGGATGGGAATATGCGGGACCGGAACCAGTGGGCCTATACCGAGTATGATGTTCTCGGTCGTCCTGTCTGTCAGAGCATACTCGTAAGTCCGGGAACTATAACTCCATCGATACTCCAAAGCCGGTTCGATACCGCTCCTGTGACTAAGGCGTACAACCCGCTGGATTCCGGATTCTCGGAAGATATAGTGTTGACGAAAACCGTATACGACGCATATATCTCCGAGGATGAAACCGAGATTATCACGCTGGACCAAATCCCCGTTGGAACCAATATTCGCGGGTGGACATTTAGAGTGACTCAAACGGATTCGTCTATTTTTTGGCCAGTTGGTGCTGTCCGTAGTATATACCTTAACGGGGACAAGTGGATAAGCCTTATTCACGATAGCGGCGATAATGTTATTATAGAGTTTGATTACTGTATGAACGCAACGGAAGAGATCTTATGGGGACTATATGATGGTGGTTGGAGTATAAGAGAGGGGCATACGTTTACCCTTAAAGACGACCAGGACTACATTGTAACGGGAAATAATCTGCCCATAAGCAACGAAACCATTTGGGGCTTTGATCAAATAATCGCTGTGAAACCGGCTTCGGCCCATTGACAGGCGGCAGCTTTTCTTGCACATCGCGGTTGGGGGGCCTGAAAGATACCACGCAGTTCGTAACCTTTTATAATAAATACAATCCCATATGAGTGACATTTAAAATCCGCAATCATGAAAAAAATAATATTAACGTTCATTGCTTTGTTTACAACCATCGTTTTATCGACCCTCGATGCGGGGGCGCAAGGGATACAGATGATGGAGATCCCCGAATATGTCAAAAAGGACGGCCAAAATTTCAAAGCGTCGTTTTTACTTACCGGCTCTGACCACTTCTCTCCTCCGGAAATTAATCCTCCCCGCATAACCGTTTTGGAGGGTGATTACATAGAAATAAACGCTACGAGTTGCTCTTTCTCAGGTCGTGATTCAAACGGATATATCTATAACCTGCAACTTGAAATTGCACCGGCCTGTGATTTTGGGGACAAACTGAATTGCCATTTTCGGCTTTATTTTGAGTTGGAGTACGATGAACGTTATGAAGCGAGTTTTTGGACGGAACAGCCGGGACTGAGTGTAGGCAGCGTTTCTCCTTCTACGCAAAATATACTTTTCGAACAGGCGTCCCAGAGGTTGACTTATTCGTCGAACGATATCTCGTCTATTCGCACGGTCCAATGGCAGCGAAAAGTGGGTTTCGGAAGTTGGACCGATATTCCCGGAGCGACGCAATATTCGTATTATCCGGGCTCGTTGTCGCAAACGACCGAGTTCCGGGTATGTGCGGCTACATATAGTGCTCGAGCATACACCGCCCCGGTTATTGTTAATGTGAGCCCGCTTTTCGTCCCCGGCAGGATTTCGGGTAACCAGACGGTTATTTCCGGGTACATCCCGGCAACTATTACAAGTTCGGTTCCGGCATCGGGAGGTTCAGGCCCGATCACCTATCAATGGCAGTCGAAATCGGACGATTCGAGCTGGGTCGATATTATAGGTGCGACATCGGCAACTTATCAACCGCCGGTATTGACTGCTACGACATTGTATCGACGCAAAGCCACATCCGGGACTAAAACCGTATATTCGAATACGGCCATGATATTGATGAAAGCGCCGATCGTGGAATACCTCTCATTTAAGCCGGTTGCGAATGTGGTCTCCGAAGAGGACCGAGACAATCGCACGCGAAGCCTTAAAACATACGAAAAAATGGCGGTACTGGGTGGTGATACGACAGCCGGGGCATTTGTCGGGCGGGCTTTTTATTACGACTATCGTGGCCACGTAATCCAAACCGTCGAAAAGAATCACCTGGGTGGCATCAGCCGTTACAGTTCCAAGTACGATTTTGCGGGAAATGTCTTGAAAAAGCACGAACAGCATTCCTTGGGCCAGGAATTGAGCACTCCGGATGATTATTATCAAAAACTCACGGAATTCACTTACGATCACCGCGGCCGATTATTGACAGAACAAACGACCTTGAACGGCAGCGAGCCGGCAACGATCACATATATGTACGACCAACTGGGTCGTCTCAGCGGTAAGGCCTATGGTCCTTCGGACAAATTGGAGACTATTACGCTGGACCGGCTTCCGGTCGGGACCAACATTCGGGGTTGGACGTTTCGCCGCGACAGAGCAAGTACAAGCGATGTGGTGTACGCGCCTGGATTTTTCCTGTATCCTGCCGGAGTGGTTCGGCTAACCGCCACCAATGGTCTCGAAATCGAGGCGTACACGGAAGATGAGGATTGGATTTGGAGTTCCATGACCGTGCGTATCGGTGCGGATACCCGGTCTTTGATGACCTCCGGCACCTGGCTCGATTTAGACGCTCCGGACCACGATACGTTTACCATCCCCGATGACAAAGACTACATCGTAACGGCGAATAACCTCCCGACAGGAGATTGGGGTTGGGGTTTTGACCGAATAGTAAAAGTAGGATACGCCCCCAATGTCATAGCTGAGGCCTATGACTATAACATCCAGGGTTGGCAGACCGGACAGCAGATCTGTCGAGACGGTAATTCGTTATTCGAATCCGAATTGCATTATTATGATCCTCAGTTTGCGGAGAGCGCTTCTTCCTACACCGGCAACATCACCGAATGGAGCTGGCGGCAGGGAAGTTCTGCGGATGAGCATACCTATGCTTTCACCTACGATCCCCTTTCTCGCCTGACCGACACGAAACAATATGTCAACGGAACGGCCAGCGACCGGTTTGTCGAGAAGGGACTGACCTACGACCGTAACGGGAACATTCAGACGCTGCAACGCACCTCCGGCGGTGCTGTTTCAGACAGTTTCACTTACAACTATACCGGGAATCAATTAATCTCCCTGTCCGGAACTACCACCGGAACATATAGCTACGATACGAACGGGAATATGACCGCGGACGGCCCGAATAACCTGAACCTGACGTATAATTCGCTGAACCTGACCGAAAAAGTGATGCGCGGCGATACCATTCTGGTAAAATATTCGTATCTTTCAGATGGTACGAAGCTTTCGGCGACAAATGCCGGTGGCAACGGCTTGTATTATTTGGGTTCTTTGGTATATAAGAAGCAAAACGGGGTTCTTTTGTTGGAGAGCGCGTCATTCGGCGGCGGTCGGATTCTCGCCGCTGCGACAACGAACGGAGTAATCTATTCTCCGCAGTATCACCTGACGGACCATCTGGGGAGTGTCCGGGCTATTGTCAACGATACCGGCGAGGTTATCGAACGCAACGACTACTATCCTTTCGGTCTGCGATGGAACACGGGAACGCTTTCGGATAACCGCTATCGCTACAACGGCAAAGAAATGCAGTCGTTCGTCAATGCCCCCTACACCGACTATGGCGCCCGGATGTCCGATCCGAGATTCCATCTCGGATGGAACGGTCGCGATCCATTGTCTGAAAAATACTATCCGATGAGTCCGTATGCATTTTGTGGAAATAATCCAGTAAAATATATTGATACAGATGGTCGGAAAATAGTTGATACTAAGGGGAATATTTTGTATCAGAATGGCAAATGGACGAATGCAGCAAAGAATACAGATGCGATGCGGGCCGGTAATGCTATGATGAAAACGAATATAGGCAGAAATACTTGGAATGAAATGGCTGCTGCGGCATATGATATTACTATTAATATTCATCCAGGGGCTGGACCCAAGAATGCATTAGGCACAGCAATTACGACTAACAAAGACGATGAAATATTAAAAGTGGATATTAACATTTACGAAGGCTCTATTGCAAAGCAAGTTGATCCAGAAAATACGAGCGTTCAAGCTCAGCAACTACGTTCTATATCAGAAGAAGATCGTATTGGTGCCGTTAGTGTACATGAAGGTACTCATGCTGTTGACAAAACACCAGGAATAGATGATAAATCAAAAAATTCTCCCAGAGAGAAAAAGGCCTATGCAGCACAAAAACAACATATTCAAGAGCTAAAAAGGCAGCAAGAGAGACATAATCCAATTATTTTGCCGTCTCAAAAAAATATTTTTCCATCAATCTCAGTTAAACCTTTATAATCGTAAAAATGAGAACATTAATTGTAACTATCATCTTTTTTACAATGAATTGTGCGATGTTCATTGAACCAGTTTATTCTAAATCTCCACTTCTTGATTCTGTCAAGGTGGTCGTTGCTAATTATTTTAATAAAATATATGGTAATGAAAACTTATTATTTATACCGGAAGATATTAATAGAAAATTCCAGATTATTGACATAATTACCCGGCAATCTGTTGACAAAGAAGTAAAAAACGGAATGATATATCATTGTGCATTATATGGAGATGATGTGTTCGGGTTTTTCGTATTATTAGAAAATAATAGACTTAATTTGTTAGAGATTAATAATACACTACAAGTAGAACGGGCCAGACTATTTATGAGACGCCATGATTACACATTGGAACAAATGGACCGTTGTTTCGATTATATAACTACTGTATATATTGAAGAACATAGTTCTATGGACTATAAGGAATTTATTGAGAGTACGGATTATATTCAATATATAAAAGAATTGCAGCAGACTCTCAATATCACAGATAAAAACAATGAGAATTGAATAATCGGTTACGCAAGTATGAAATACTCAAAGAAACGATATAATATGAATGTGGATGATTTATAGCATTATGGTATTTTATGATTTCATAAAGATTAATCATGACCAAGCAGCTAATAGCTGCTTGGTTTATCTTTTGTCCCCTACTGCACGTCTGGAATCCGAGATTTCTATATTTGTCTCAGATTCCGGGAATTGGACTTTGCCGCGGTTGCGGAGAGCGTTTCTTCTTATACCTGCAACATCTCCGAATGGAGTTGGCGGCAGGAAAGCTCAGCGGGTGAGAATACCTATGCTTTTACCTACGATCCTTTGTCTCGTTTGACCGATATGCAGTAGTATGTCAATGATGTGGCCAGCGACCTATTTGTCGAAAAAGGACTGACCTACGACAGTAATGGGAATATATGCACGTTGGGCCGCACAGAGAACGGTTCTAGGGCAAATGCGTTCCGATATATTTATACGGGCAATCAACTCACAACGTTGCACGATGGTTCGGTAAGTTATAACTACACCTATGATGTAAATGGAAATATGGACACCGATGGAGCTAATAACCTTTCTCTGACATACAATCGCCTGAATCTGATCGAGAATGTCGAGCAGGCCGGAACTACTTTTGCAAATTATTCTTATCTTGCAGATAATACGAAGCTTTCGGCAACAGACGCATCTGGTAACATTTAGGTTTATACGGAGGGCAATGCATGGCACTACACCTGATCGGTATTCCATGATGTCGATGGGCTGATCGAGCTGATGGAAGGCCGCAAAGGATTCGTGCAGATGCTTGATTCTGTGTTTGTGGTGCCGCCAATCTATGACGACAGCTACTATGGAGTCCTCATCCACGAAATTACCGGAATGCAGGTCGCAAACATGGGCAACTACGCTCATGGCAATCAGCCTGCGCAGCACATGATCGACCTCTACGACTACGCAAGGAAGCCAGAAAAGGCCCAATGGTGGGCCCGCGGAGTGATGGACCGCCTGTATTCGGCCACCCACAGATACTGCGGCGACGAGGACAACGGCCAGACTTCAGCATGGTATGTATTCTCGGCCTTGGGGTTCTATCCCGTATGCCCCGCGTCGGACGAATACACCGTAGGTTCGCCGCTGTTCCGAAAGGCGATGATCCATTTGGAAAACGGTAAAGATATCGTGATTGAAGCCCCCGAGAACGGCCCCGAAAAACGTTATATCGGAAAAATGACCTTGAACGGCAAAGTCTTGCAACGGCCGTTCCTTGAATATACCGAAATCAAAGAAGGAGCGGAGATACTCTTTGATCAGCCGTTGCTGTTCTTCATAAGCCCACGTGTCGGCTAAGTCCAATACCGAACCGTTGGCGATGATGCCTGCGTTGTGGTCGATAAACGTTACGCCGTAAATCCTTCCCACGGGATTTATGCGGAACACGGCGTCGATACCCTCTGCCTTTAACAGCCGCCGGAACTCGTCCCGCGAATTGTGGGGGCTCATAGCGTCCCGGACTGTCTGTCGCAGGCGGTCGAACGCACCGTCTTCTTTCATCTTTACTTTCGACTTCTCGTAATACTTTTGAAGGGTTTTATAACCGACGTCTTGCCGATACGGCTCGATTTGATGGGCGTGCCGATTCCGTAGCCGTGTCGGTCATGGCGCTGTAGACCACTTCGGCATAATCTCTGCCGTCGATGGTTCCCGTACGCTCTTCGACAGAAATATTGGAGTGTTCCAACAACGTGCGGAATTCTCCGTAAGACGAGCATCTGTAATTTCGCAGACACGACCAGACAACGGACGATATCTGCTGCTTGACATTGCCTTCCTTGTAGTTTACCCTATGCAATCCCACCTTATCGGCCTGCTTCTCTCTCTTGATACTCGGATGCAGATTATATTTGCGTTCCAGATCACGTAATATCTCCATCGAGCACTGGGCCTCGAAATCATGCGGCAGTTTATGTCCGTTCTCATCGACGCGCAACGATACAATGTGGAGATGTTCGCGCGAGATGTCCTTATGTTTGAAGACGATATAGGGTTGGTTGCCGTAGCCCATGCGTTCCATATATTCGCGTGCAACCTCCCGGAGTTGTTCATCGGTCAGCTTGTCTTCGGGTGAAGGGTTCAGCGAAACATGGAAAACCGTATTGGTCGTCCTTCTGTTAGCTTCGAGGTACGGCCGGAAACTCTCCATACAGGCGTCGACATCCATACGTCCGTATCGGTCGAACGGCTCCAGCATCTTCTGCCAATAGAGGATCTCGGCTTCATCCTTATCTACTTTCTTCTTGTTGTAATACAAAGCCCCTCCGGGCGAGGAGCCCGACCTTATATTCGCAACCACTCCTTCGCCTGTTTTGCGAAGTTCAGAATCTCGATACTTAAAGCCTTCAGCTCGCGGGTCCGCTGCTCCAACAGAGCGATCTGATGCGGGATAGCGACGTTGGAAAAGTGGGCATTGATGACCTTTACGACCTGATTATAATTCGCACCTATGCGCTGAAATTGGAAATAAAAGTCATTCAGCCGCACGACAAACTGCGTCTTCGAGGGATCGCGTCTGACGACTACGAACTCCTCGGCGAAGATTCTTTTGACAATAAAACGGCTGCGGTTATGCTCCAGTCGGCTTTGCAAAGCAACTCCTTGAAGCGGATATTCTGCTCTTCATTGAGGCGGAAAGAATACTTATAACCCGGTGTTTTAGGTTGCTGTCTTCTTTTTTGGTTGGTATTCATAGTTTCAGGTTAAAAGGCGTTCGACTCGGGAGAACGCCCCAGCCTCGCAGAGCGAGTACCTTTGTCGGACAAAGGTACAGCTCGCTGTTGTCTGGCGACAACAAGAATCCGCGCCGAAGAATTGCTGCCGAAAGTTTCGGAAGTCCTCCATGACGGGTCCTGAGGCCGGGTCTGTTCCCGGTGCAATATTACAACCGTGCGGGCGCTGGAACAAGCCCTCGGTGCGGACTGGTGCGGTCGTGAGCGGACATCGAAACCGAAGCGTTATCCTGTTTATATTGCGGTAGAAATAAAAGGAAGCGTTTGTGAGCCATGAACTTGAATCATCCTAAAAGGCTATCGTGTCGGCGCGATGGCGATTGTCCCGGGACGAAATTCGTTGTTAAAATTGCTCTTTCCCTTTTTCGGAATAAAGGATATTCATAAACTCTGAATTCCTGAAAGAATGCATTTCTGAATGCAGCAAAAATGCAAAATCTGGCAGAATGGCTATCCCCAAACGCGAGTTGTTGAACCTTTTAAATGCTGTATCATGAACATCACCCCTGTAAACATTGCCGTCTGCAATCAGAAAGGTCGCGTCCAGCAAAACGCCGGGGACGGAAATCCGCAAGACTCGCCCTCGGGCGATTCGCATGGCCTTGCGGATTTTCATCTCCGGCGATAAATTCCCTGCCGGCGGAAAAAAGAGCTGGATTGAATCTCCGTTCGGAATTTATCCGACCGCTTCTTTTTTCAGAGTCGGAAATTGGAACTGTTCGCCAATTTGGTCCTCTATTCGGCTTATCGCATTACCTATCATTTGGTTTGTCACCTTGGCATAGATATGAGTCGTAGTCGTGTATTTGTGCCCCAGCATTTTTGATACCGTTTCCAGCGGAATACCGTTCATCAGCGTGACCGTCGTGGCAAAGGTATGTCTCGCGCAGTGAAATTTCAGATTCTTGGTAATTCCGCGTTGTCTGGCGATCTGTTTCAGGCAGGCGTCCGAGTATTTCAAGGAAGCGACCGGGAAGACCCTATCCGGATTTCCGGGAAAAAGTCTGTTGAACCGGTTTGTCGGAATACGGTACTTTTCAAGGATTGCCTTTGCGACCGGAAGCAGTTTTACCGTGAACGCGACTTTCGTCTTCTGACGGATACTGCTAATCCACCATTCTCCGTCCGGAGTTTGTTTCAACTCCTCATAATTCAGTTTCGCCAGATCGGCATACGACAACCCCGTGAAACAGCAGAACAGAAACATATCCCGTGTCCGATTCGGTGAGGTATTCGATCTCCGGCTGTTCGGCAACATAATAGTAATAGGCGAACGGATTCTTGTCTGTTTGCCCGTCGTTAAACGCTTTCTTGACGATATGCTGCAGCGATTTGATCTCAACGCTGACCGTCGTGTCGGCAAGGCCTCTGACATGCTTCAGATAGGCGGTAAACTTTTCTGCAAAAGACTGGTCCGGTTCCGCAAGGGGAATATCCCTGACTTTATAGTTCCGGCAGACGAAGAGACTCAAATCACGTCTTAAGGTTTGATAACGAAGTAAGGAGTGGATGGTACGGTCGACGTCTACACGGGTCTTGTAATCCTTACAGAATTCATCGCATAACTCCAGTAACAGTTTATACTTTCTGCCGAAACCCAGACAGGCATTCTTCACCTTATCGGCGGAAACATATCCGTCATGGTCGCAGATAGATTGATAGTGTTTACCTATCTGGATACGGATATTATCCAGATGGCGGTTGATACGGTCGGCTTCAAAGCTTTTGCCCTTGGCTCTTCCGCCCTTCACTTCCCACAGATGGGGAGGTACGTTGAGTTTGGCGCTGAACTGGGAGATAGTACCGTTGACGGTAATACGGCCCATGACAGGAACAACAGGCTGAACTTTGTGTTTGTCCTTTTTAAGGTAGAACAGAACCTTGAATGTGCTGCGCATACTCCGAGGAAATTTAGGGGTTGAAAACTAATTTCTTCAGAGTCGTTTGTCAAGATGAAGGACGATCCAAAAAACTACAGATGACTGTTTTATGCAAAACACAACAAAACAGACGAGGTAACGATCTGGAAACCGAAACCTCGTCTGGAATTACCTTTTTATGCCGGTTATTACCCGAAGAAGAAAATTCTTGCGAATATTAAATTATTGAAAACCTAATATTTACGCTATTTTCTCCTCTCGGAATACAAATGGATAGTACTTCGGTACATTCCATCCGCCCCGTTCTCCGCACTGCCCGGAACGATCCCGCTTAAAAGCCGCTGCCTGCTGCCGCCTTTTTTCGCGGGGACCGGAGGCTTTTCCCCGCAATGAAAAAGGTCCGGAGCGATCCGGACCTTTTTTCGGTGGTTATTCGGCGCGGGTGGGCGGCGGTCCCTGGTAGGAGCGTTTCATGCCGCCGAAGTCCAGCACGATCTTCTGGAGCACCGTGCCGGCGTCGCCGCACAGGATTTTCACCGTGTGCCGGCCGGGTTTGCCGATGTGCAGCGTCGTTTTGTTCACCCGGCAGTTCCGCAGTACGCTCTCGTACCAGATCTGTGCATACTCGATCGACGAGGTCGAGGGGTTCATCACCGGACCTTCGTCGATGCAGACTCCGTACTGGGTTTCGAGGTTCGTCGCCTCGTGCCCGGCATACCCCCGGTCGGCGCTGATCACGAAGGTCGGCAGAACGTAGGTGTAAACGTCGACCGAACCCTGTTCGAACGTGTAGAAATCGTATTCCACGCAGGGAACCTCCCGCCTCCGGGTGTTCTGTTTCGGAGCCGTCGGGTCGCCCAGCTGGATCGCCGTGTTCTCGATGCCGAGGTTCGGGATCTGCCGGATGCGGATTGCGTCGTTTTCGCGTTTGCGGTGGAAGTCCGCCGCCGGGATCGAAATGTATCCGTTGTGCTGGACGTAGAGTCCCTGCACCTCCTCGCGGGCGGGCGAAGCCGGGTTGAAGACCGAGACCAGCACGCGGCGGCTCTCCCCGCCGGCGCTTTTGATCGTCAGGCAGCCCGAAACGGCATCCCCGACGGGGACTTTCGACCAGTCCACCGACACCTCGATCCGCTCCCCGGTGCGGGTCGTGCCCGCAGTCCGGCTCAGCACGATCCAGTCGTCGCTTGCCTCGGCGTTCCATTGCAGCGGCCCGCCGCCCTTGTTGTAGACGTCCACGAAGTAGGAGCGGCGCAGGAACGTGTTGAATGCCGGGAGCATGTGGTAGCTCCGCAGTCCCTTCATCACATCTTCGCCTTCGGCTTCGACTCCCAGCACGGCGCGGGGAGCGAGCTGTGCGCTCCGCAGTTCCGGGAGCTGGAAGTAGGAGGAGGCGAAGCCCTGGTTCATCGTCATCACGTGGTCCCACTTGCCGCCGAGCAGGGCGTTGTAACCGGCCGTGATCACCTGCAGGCTGTCGTGGCACATGCGGCTTTCGGCGGCCAGCGCGTCGGTCGCGGCGCGCTGCTGCGTGGCATAGCGGCGGTTCTGCTGCCCGCGGAGCACCATCCGGTTCAGCAGTTCGCACGCCTTCACCGGGTAATAGAGCACCTGATAGAAGCACGCCCTGTCCTTCTCGGGCATCCGCTCCAGCAGCGAGGTCACGCGACCGGCGATCTGCGCATAGGCTTCCAGACGCCGGTCGGCTTCGCGGTAGTTGGCGAAGGAGAAGTCGGTGTCCGTGTTCCGCTCCTTGCCGTGCTTGTCGGTGGCCCATTGGTAGCCCCAGCCCATGAATTCGGGCTTGCGGACGAAGGCGAGGTGGTAGAACGCATCGGAAATCTCCCGGAACTCGTCGAAATGCTCGCGGCCCAGCAGGCCGCTCATCCACTCGGCACGGTAGCTGGCGGCACGTCGGAAATCGAAAGCGTCGATGTCATACGCCATCGCCAGGAAGAAATCCACGGCGAATTCGCACGATTTGATGTCCCCGGCGTTCAGCAGCCATACGCGGTCGGCCGTCGAATCGTAGGCCTTGCGCAGCTCCTCGTACATCAGCGTCGGCGAGGTAGTGTTCATCCACAGGTAGTCGTGGGGACGGCCCAGGTAGGACGAGTGGTAGTAGACGCCCGAACGCCCCGAGCGTTTCTGCTCCTCGGGGCTGCTCAGCCGTTTCATGTAGCCGTAGTTGTCGTCGGGCCAGATGATCGTCACGTCGTCGGGAAGCTGCAACCCGCGGTTGTAGACGTCGAGCACCTCCTTGTAGGGCGTGAAGACCTGCGGAATCTCCTCCGCGGGTTTGCCCAGTACGTCGGCCAGGGTTTGCCGCTGGGCCAGCAGGGCCTCCTGCATCGTGGCTTTCCGTGCGTTGAGGTCCTCGCTGCCGGCCATCGCCCGGTCGTGCAGCCCCCGCAGGGCCAGCGTGTAGACGTTTTCATAGGGGGCCGACGTCTCGACGCGCTCTTTCAGCACCCGGTCCACCCCGGCCCTGTTGTTCACGTAGTCCCATTCGCCCATCGTCTTCGAGTCCCACTCGCTGGCGGTGTTCAGTCCCAGCGGTTCGCAGTGCGACGAGCCGATCGCAATTCCGTAGCGGTCGGCGATCACGCGGTTTTCGGGAATCTTGTAGAACGCCGTCGTGGCGTCGTGCATCGCCGGGGCCAGGTAGTTGGCCTGGAGGCGGAGCAGCAGTTCGCACACTTTCTCGTAGGTTTTCGGACCGATGTTGCCCAACTCCTTTTCGAAGTTCTCCTTCGCCCAGCGGTAGAGTCCCCAGTCCTCGTCGTTGATGAAGATACCGCGGTATTTCACCGACGGGGTTGGCGATGTGTAGTCCGCGACGCGCAGCGTCACTCGGTCCCGGCGCTCCACCGGGGCGTCCGCCCACCAGTACCAGGGGTTTACGCCGATGGCGCGCGACACCGAGAGCAGCCCGTAGGCCGTGCCGCGGCGGTCGCTGCCCGCGATGACCAGCGCTTTGCGCAGTCCGTGGCCCGGGCGGTCGACCAGCCGGAGCGTGTAACGCTCCCAGCCGCCCTCGATGGGGGTGACGTCGATCTTTTTTGCGGCGGCCAGCTCGTCGATCCAGCGGCTTTGGCCGACCGTCCCGACGATCACCGCACAGCGGGTCTTCGCGGGGAGTTCCGACCCGTCGACGACGGGGATTTCGCGGCCCGTCACGCGTGCGACGTCCGCGGCGAACAGCCCGGCGGCGGTCCCCACGACCGCGGCGTCCGCGGCATCGTAACAGACGGCGGCGGTGCCGTCCGCGGTGACCAGTTCGAAGTCCGTGCGGGCCGCGGCCCGTTCGGTCAGCGTCACCTGCGCCCGCAGCGCACCGGCCTGGAGACACAAAAAGGTTAAGAATAAGATGCTTTTTCGCATTGTAGTCTGCATTGTTTCCGAAGTTAAAGAAAAGGCCCAAAGAGATGTTCTTTGAGCCTTTCCGTTTACAAAGTCCGGCGGCTTATTTTGCGCGGCCGAGGTAGATTTCGTTGATCTGGATGGTGTTGCCCGGGTTGATCCCGCCGTGATCCACGCCGCGTGCGCAGTAGAAGCCCAACTGCGGAGCTGCGGTGGTAACGTCGTTCCAGCCGATGAACCGCAGATAACGATATTCGTTCTCCGGGATGGGGACATTGTCCGTCAGCAGGTTTTCGTACACGTTCGGATCGGGCGTCAGCGCGACGCGCTCGGCGATGATTTCGAAGTTCTTGCCGTCGTTGCTGCCCTCGATGCGGTTGAATCCCCACCAGCGGACGAGACGGTTGTCGTTGTTGTTGCCCTCCGGACGGTGACGGATACGCACGTAATTGACTTTGCCCGGATTGTCGCCGCGGTCGATCTGGAACCAGATTTCGTCGGTGGCGGAAAGGCCGTTTCTGCCCGGACGGTCCATCGACAGCGTCGTGCTTTCATTGCCGTCGATAGCGGCGGTCGCGCTGCTTCCGATGGACGAGTCGGCTTTCCAGCCGTGCGAGAAGCTCATCGACCATTTGCTGCGGTCGTAGTCGCCGAAGAACTCGGTGATCGAAACGGTCATCGTGGCCTTGATGTCGGGATGATTCTTTGCGGCGGCCGTAATGGTGACCTCTCCGATCCGGAGACACAACATGCGGCCGGTTTCGGCGTCCACCGTCGCGATCGAAGGATCGGAGGAGGTGAAGATCACGCCCTCGTTCTGGTCGAGCGGTTCGGTCGAGACGTAGAGGTTGTAACCGACTCCGGCGTATGCCTCCATGGTCGGGTTGGAGAAGGAGATCGACTCGATGTCGATGGGAATCCGGTCGACGACCGTTACCGTGAAGTAGGTTTCGATGCCGCTCACATAGATCGAGATCATGGTGATTCCGGCCTTCTGGGCCGTTACGACGCCCTTGGGGCTGACCGTTGCCACTTCGACGTTCGAGGAGTAGAAGAGTTCCGCCAGGTCGGTGGCGTTTACGGGTTCCACCTTCACTTTGAGCGATACGTCCCGTGTCTCGCCGACCTCCATGACGAGGCCTCCGCTCAACTCCTCGTCGAGCGTGACGCTCTCCACGGGAACCTCCATCGTACCCGGTTCGGGCACGTTGTCTTCACAGCCTGCGCCCAGCAGGGCCGCCGCGGCGAACAGACAAATACATATTTTTTTCATAATTCAAATGTCGTTTTTTCGGTTAAAGATTCCGGACTCCGGCGGCCGGGTTGCAAATGACCGCCGGAGCCGAAAAGTCTATTCGTCGAGACCGAGGTACATTTCCGAGAACTGACAGGTCTTGGCGGTTCCCGTGAAGCAGTCTTTCTTCCCGACGAATTTCAGGTAGCGGTATTTCACCGTGTTCGGGAGTTTGACATTCGAACACGTGTGGTATTTGTCGATATTCCGCGAGCCTCCGTCGTTGGGGTCGATTCCCGGAGCATTGTCCAGGTTCGGAACCTCGACGTCGGATGCGATCTGCGTGAAGGTTTCGCCGTCGTTGCTGCCCAGGATTGCCGAGAATTTTTTCCACCTGCAACTCCGGTCTGTGTTGCGGCAGGACTGGTGCATCAGACGGAAATAGTTCACTGTCTGCTCTTTCTGCATATCCACGACGAACCATACTTCGCCGTCGGCAGTGGTCGGTTTGGTCAAACCGAAATTCGATCCTTTCACATCTTTGAAAACGCCGGGATCGAAAACGTTGTCGAACGCAGCCGTCTTGCTTCCTGCCGTGCCGCTGATCGCACCCGAATTTGCGGAAACTTCCCATCCCGTACGGTCGAGGTCGTGGGGGTCGGTGATGTTGACGGCGAAATAGGCCTTCTTGGCCCCGGCGTTCTTGAAGTCGTTGCCCGGATTGGCCGGATTGCTCTTGGCGAGGATGACGAACGTGACCGTACCGACGCCTTTGCAGGTGACGATGCCGTTTTCGTCGATCGTGGCGATCTCTTCCGGACCGTAGGCGATATATTTCACCCCTTCGGTCTGGTTCGCGGGCGAGAGCTGGAGCTGCGCGTAGAGGTCGAACGTCGTGTTCTCTCCGAGAACGACCGATGCCGAGCCTTGAATGGCGGTGGCTCCGTTCTTGATTTCGATCTTCTCGAGTGCCACCGGAACATCTTCGGCGACGGTCAGTTCGAACGATGCCTGGACGCCGTCGACCGAGACGGAAATCGTCGTCTTGCCGATTTCGACTGCCGTTACGAGACCCTCGGCGCTGACCGTGGCGATGTTCTTGTCCGACGAATCGTAGCTTTCTGCGCGGTTCGTGGCGTTTTCGGGCTTGACGGTCGCCTTGCCGGCGATGTCGAGCGTTTCACCTTTTTTCAGCGTGACGCCCTTGGTCAGTTCCTCGGGCAGCGTGACCGATTCCACGGCTATCTTCTCGACCATGAGGGTGAAACGGGCGGATTTGTCGCCGACGGTGATTGTGATCGTCGTTTCCCCGATTGCGATCGCCGTTACGACGCCCTCCTCGCTGACCGATGCGATCATCGGAACCGACGAAGAGTAGCTCTCGGTCCGTTCGGTGGCGTTCTCGGGCGTGATGATCGCCTTGCCGGCGATGTCGAGCGTTTCGCCGATCTTCAGCGTGACGCCGTCGGCCAGTTCGGCGGGGAGCGTGACGCTCTCGACGGGAACCTTCTTCGCCTCGACCTTCACCTCGAAATGCGTGTGCTTGCCGCCCACGCTGATGGTGATCATCGCCAGGCCCGGCTTGAGGGCCTTCACGGCGCCCGACCCGTCGACCGCGACGATCTCCGCGTTCGACGACTCGTAGGATTCGGTGGTGTTCGTGGCGTCCTCGGGGAGTATCGTCACCTTGCCGGCGATGTTCGTCGTCTGGCCGACCTCCATCGTGATGCCGCCGCTCAGCGACGAATCCAGCGCGATCGCCGAGACGGGGATCACCTTGTCCGTGTCGGAACTGTCTTCGCAGCCGCCGCCCAGCAGGACGGCCGCTGCCAACAGAAATATGCTTATTTTTTTCATCATCGTAAGTTTATCGGTTTATACGGACCTACCAGCCGGGATTCTGCACCAGCACGTCGCTGCGCTTGATCTCGTCCAGCGGAATGGGGTAGAGATAGTTCTTGTTCTTGAAAGAGCGGGTCTGCAACTTCGTGCGGGTGTAGTACGCGGGCTGGGGCTGGTCGACGTTCATGCCGTGGAACTCGCCGCCCTGGCCGCCCTGGCCGGGCGCTTTGTCGGCGATCATCCAGCGGCGCACGTCGAAGTAGCGCTGTCCCTCGGTCGCCAGCTCGATGCGGCTCTCGCGGCGGATGGCTTCGCGCTGCAATGTCTGGTTGCCCTCGATGGCGGGATTGAGCACCTCCAGGTCCTCCAGTCCGGCGCGGCTGCGCACCAGGTTGACGTATTTCAGCACGTCGGCGTTCGTCGGGTCGACCTCGTTCAGCATCTCGGCGTAGAGCAGGTAGAACTCCGCCAGCCGGAAGATGATCACCGGACGGTACTTCGAGGTCACGGCGCCGGAGATGTTTCCGCCGTAGACCGTGCGGTTCATGCGTTTGTAGAGCAGGTAACCCGTGAGCGGGGCGCCGTCGGCTACGGAGTTGTCGTCCTTGCCGCCGCGGTAGAACTGGATCTCCTGGTTGCTCATGTGCCACTTCATGCCCGAGAAGGTGATGGTGTTGTAGAAGCGGGGTTCGCGGTCGATGTACATTTTCGATACCTGAACGCCGTTGTACGTTCCCATTTCGGCTTCGTTGGCCGGATAGAGTTCCGACTTGGGCAGGAACGAGGTGGCCTTGACCGGCTTGCCGTCCTTCATGTAGAAGTCGTCGACCAGCTCCTGCAGGACGTGGAAGCCGCCCTGGCCCTGGGGCTGCGAGCGCGGGGTGGCGAAGGTGTCGAACTTCTGCTCGCCCAGCTTGCCCCACGAGTTGGTCGAGGTGGCCCAGATGATCTCCTTGTTGTACTCCTGAAACAGGTTGTAGAGGTCTTTGTCCGGGTTGCCCGTGTTGAGCAGTTCGTAGCGGCTGCCCTGCTCGGCGTAGTCGAGGAAATCGCGGAGGCGCTCCACTGCGGTCTGGAGTTTCGAGTCGTCGCGGTCGGGGAAGAGCCGCTTGCCGTCCTTGTTGGTCAGCGCCACGGCCTCGGGCCATCCGCCGTTGAAGAGCGGGCTGGCGGCGTAGACCCACAGTTTGGCGCGCAGCGCCAGTGCGGCGCCCTTGGTGGGCACGGCGCGGAGATTCTCGTTGTCGTGGTAGGGTTCCTGCGCCATCTCCTCCATGCACTCCTTCAGTTCCCTGTCGATAAAGGCGATCACCTCGTCGAGCGAGTTGCGCGGAAGGTCGAGGTCGTCACCCAATTTCATCGAGTGGTCGACGATGGGAACCGGGCCGTAAAGCTCCATCAGGTAATAGTGGTAGGCCGCGCGCATGAAACGGACGTTGGCCTTGTAGAGTTTGATCTCCGCTTCGGTCAGACGGGCGGCGTCGGGACCTCCCTCGTCCACGATCGGACGGGCCTGCTCCAGGAAGATGTTGGCCTGCCGGATGCTCTCGTAGAGCGTGTTCCAGCGCTGCGAATTGCCGTTGGACGAGTTCCACTCGGTGTACTTGCCCGCATTGTTGGCCAGTCGCGTGTAGATTTCGTCGGTATAAGCGGTCCAGGGATTTCCCATCGGGCTGTCCGTGACCCAGACGGCCGAATAGTCCGGACGGTTGTTGAAGACCTGCGAATACCATTTCTTGGTGCGGTCGACATTGCTGAACACCTGCGAGATGTCGGAGATGCCGCCGGCCAGCTCGTCGGACACGTCGAGGAAGCTGCACGACCAGGCCGTGCAGGCCAGCAGTCCGAAGGAAAGTATTTTTACAAAATTCTTTTTCATAGTTCGTTCTCCTTGATTAGAAGTTCACTTCGAGTCCCAGCGTGAAGGTGCGGGACATGGGATAACTCATACCCTGGTTGCGGTTGCCCTGCTCGGGATCCCAGTACTCGATGTCGTCCCAGACGCAGAGGTTGTTGCCCAGCATGTAGACGCGGACGGCGTCGAGGCGGATCTTGCGGAGGAAGGTCTTGGGCAGGTTATAGCCGATTTCGAGGTTCTTGAAGCGCAGGAAGTTGCCGCTCCGGAGCCACCACGTGCTGGGTTCCTTGTTGACGTTGTGGCTGTAATGGCTGTGCAGACGCGGCATCGTGACGTCCTGACGCGGGTTGTCGGCCGTCCAGCGGTCGAGGAACAGCGTGCGGTAGTTGGACTTGTCCTCATACCAGTTGAAGGGCCAGAAGTGGTTGTTGCCCGATGCCAGCAGCACCGACGAGTTGCCCGTGCCCTGGAAGAAGGCGCTCACGTAGAAGCCTTTGTATTCGACGTTAAGTCCGAAGCCGTAGTTTATTTCGGGGTTGTAGGGGTGTCCTACGCCGCGTTTCTTGTCGTTGCTGTCGATCACGCCGTCGTGGTTCAGGTCGGCGTACTTGATGTCGCCCGGGCCGAGGGTTCCCTGCAACGCGACGGTTGGAAGTCCCGGACGCAGCTCGTAGGAGTAGGTTCCGTTGGGGTTCTGCGTGCGGATGAAGTCGTCCTCGGTGTAGAGCCGCTCGGCGATGTAGAGCGTGTTTTCGTTCACGCGCGTGCCGGTGATCCGCTGGTAGTCGTAGAGTTGTTTCAGCTCGTCGTACTCGATGATCTTGTTGCGGGCGAAGGTGAACGTACCGCGGGCGCTGACGCGGACCTTGCCGAAGTCGTGGCGGGCGTTCAGGCTGGCGTCGACGCCCCAGTTGTCCACGATGCCGTAGTTCTGCCACGGTTTTGCGTGGAAGCCGGCGACGCCGGGGATCGTGTTGCGTTCGAGCAGAATGCTCTTGCGGCGGTTGTTGAAGTAGTCGGCCGTCAGTTCGATCTGGTTGTCAAAGAAGCCCAGGTCGACGCCGACGTTGCGTTTGGTCTCGATCTCCCAGTGGATGTCGTTGTTGACGAAACGCAGGTCGTAGATACCGGCGCCCATGCCGTTCGAGGCTGAGGTTCCGATGCCCTGGTTGAAGGTGTGGCCCGAGGTGTTGAACGTCGCACGGTAGAGGAAGCGGTCGGTTCCCGTATTGTCGTTACCCGTGCGGCCCATCGAGAGGCGGATTTTCGCGTTGTTCATCACCTTCTTCAGCCCTTCGGGATAGAATTTCTCATTGGAGACGAAGTAGCTGATACCTACGGCGGGGAAGAAGCCGAAGCGGTTCTTCTTGGCGAAGGTTTCGCTGCCGGTGTAACCGAAGCTGCCCTCGATGAAGTAGCGGTTGTCGTACGAATAGGTCACGCGGCCCACGACGCTCTGCTTGCGGTAGGGAAGCACCGGATCGTTCTTCTGCTGCTCCTTCTGCATGTAGAGGATCATGGCGCCCACGTTGTGTACGTAGTTGAACGTGCGCTGGTAGTTGATGGCTCCCTCGATGTAGATCTTGCGCAGGTAGCTCGTCGAGGTGAACTTGGGATCCTCGATTTCGGGCGATCCCGACGAGGTCGTGGTGAAGATCAGGTTGCCCTCGGCGTCGCGGCCGCTGGCGTGGTAGAGGCTCGGCCAGTAGTCGCGCAGCGTCGCCGAGCTGCCGTCGTAGTCGAAACTGACGCTTCCGCGGACGCTCAAACCTTGAGTGATGAATTTCAGGTCCTGCTCCAGTTTGATGTTCGACTGGATCTTGACGCCCCACTCCTGGCGGTAGCCCTGGTTGTAGAGCATGTTGTAGGGGTTGCGGTTGTTCGAGTCGGCCTGCTTTTCGTAGCTGGCCAGCGTGCCGTCGCTGTAAATGGCCGGGAAGAGGTACGAAGGCGTGTGCAGCATGAAGCTGAAAATATCGTCGGCCGAACGGTTGGCCGTGCGGCGGTGTACGTACTGTCCCGAAAGATCGACGCTCAAGCGCGTGGTTTTGCTCACCTTCAGGTCGATGTTGCTGCGCAGGTTGTAACGCTCGAATCCGAAGTTGCTGTCGTACTTGCCGTTGGGGTTCTCCTTGAAGACGCCGTCCGACTGGTAGTAGGCCATCGAGACGAAGTATTTGGCGTTCTCGGCGCCGCCGCGGAAGTTGAGTGTGTAGCGCTGGCTGTGCACGGCCTTGCGGACCAGTTCGTCGATCCACTGCGTGTTCGGATAGAGGTCGTTGTCCACGCGGTCGCGGTAGAGCTGGATTTGGGCGGCACTGAAGCTGGGGGTGAGTCCGTCATTGGCCCGGGCTTCATTGGCCAGGTCGAGGTAATCCCACGAGTCGACGAATTCGGGCAGGCGCTGCGGCGAGGCGATCGACTGCTCGATGCGGAACGAGATTTTGGGCCGCGAGATCGTACCGCGCTTGGTGGTTACGAGGATGACGCCGTTGGCGCCCTCGGCGCCGTAGACGGCCGTCGCGGCGGCGTCCTTGAGGATGCTGAAGGTCTCGATTTCGTCGGCCTCGATGTTGTTGATGTCACGGGGAATTCCGTCGACGAGCACCAGCGGGTTGGTCCCGCCCTTGAAGGTGCTGATGCCGCGGATCCAGAATTCGGCGTCGTCGCGTCCCGGCTCGGCGCTGCGCTGGATGCTGATCAGACCGGCGAGCTGGCCGGCGAGGTTGCTCGTCAGGTTGCTCGACGAGGACTGCATCAGGTCGCGCGACCCGACGGAGGCGATCGAGCTGACCATCGCCTGGCGTTTCTGCTTGCCGTATCCGACCACGACGACCTCCTCGATCTGGTCGGTGTCGGTCAGCAGTTTGACGTTGATCACTTCGCGGCCGTCGGTCGGCAGGGTCTGCGACAGGTAGCCGATGTAGCTGACCGTGATCTGCTGTTTGGGCTGGACGTCGATGACGAAGAGTCCGTCGGTGTTGGTCGTCGTTCCGACGTTGGTGTTCTGGATGTAGACGGTTGCGCCGACCAGCGGTGCTCCGTCGGCGTCGGTGACGGTTCCGGTGATGCGTCGTTTTCCCGTTGCCACGGTTCCTTGTGCGGAGGCGCTCTGTGCGTATGTCGCGCCGACGTCCACCGACAGGAACAACAGGAGAAGCAGGGCGAGGCTTACGCTTTTCAGGGTTTTGACGCGCCCGATGCTTGTTTTATAAAAATTTTCCATACGGTTCTAAATGATTTGAGATGATAATTCGGGGCTTTCCGGGCAGCGTGTGCCCGCGGTCCGGGAGGCGGGTTCCGCCCCGGGCCGAATGTTTTTTCATTCGGTCTGTTTTGCTTTTTTCATAGGCTTGCAGGTAGGTTTAGGTTTTTAATCTCGTTTATTTCCGTTCGTTGGCCAGTTCGGTCAGCGCATAGGCGCACCACATCACGGCCGCCTGTCCGTGCAGGTCGCCGGTGTATTTTTCCCGGTCGCGGTAGTATGCGTAGCTCGAACCGGCTCCGGTTCCGCAGCAGACGTTCCGGATTTCGAAGTTGGTCTGCAGGTACGACTGCAATCCCAGCCAGCCTTTGCGGGCGACGGTGCCGTAGGTCTTCTCGTCGAGCCAGCCATTCTTCACGCCCAGGATCATCGCATAGGTGAACATGGCCGATCCCGAGGTCTCCTCCCACATGTCGCCCTGGTTGGGGTAGATCAGCTGTCCCCACAGTCCGCTGTCGTACTGGTAGGCGCTCAACGTGGCCATCATCTTCTTGTACTCGGTGAGGATGCGGTTGCGGTAGACGTCGTATTTCGCGCTTTTGGGGAGCATCCGCAGCATCTCGGGCATTCCCACGGCCATCCATCCGTTGCCGCGGGCCCAGAAGAACTTGGCGGTGGGGGCGTGGTAGAAGACTCCGTTCTCGCCCGGCAGCTGGTCGAGGTAGAGAATCATCTCTTTGGCGGCGCGTTCGATGTACTTCTCGTCGCCCGTGGCCAGATAGGCCTGCGCCTGGAGCGCCGTGATCATGAACATGTCGTCGATCCACAGACGTGTCTGGTACGAATAGCCCTGGTTGTGATAATACTCCGGGTCCTTCATCTTCTCCAGGTATTTCTTTTCGGTCGGCAGCTCCCACTGCTGGTCGGCGTAGCGCAGTCCCAGATCGAGGTACTTCTTGATGTCGGCCTCGGCCGCGCCACGCTGTTTCTTGACATAGTAGATGTGGAGCGGCACGGCACCGAAGATGTTGTAGTCCACGGCGTTGTTTTCCGTACGGGGAATCTGCGTCACGAGGCTCTTGTTCGGCTCGATGCTCTTGTCGTCCACTTCGAGGAACTGGTCGAACTTCGCCACCAGCTGGTCGAACAGGCCGTTGTTCCCGGCCGCCTCGGCATACCAGAACGCTCCCAGCCAGGCGCAGATGTCGGGGTAGGAGGTCAGCGAACTCTTCTTGGAGGAGTGCATGTCGCCCCAGTTGGAGTTCCCCGAGCGGATGAAGAGGTTCACGACGCCTTCGCCGACCGTTTTGGGGTCTTTCCGGTCGGGAAAGGTAATCAGATCATACTCTTCGACATCGGGATCAGGCTCCGGCGTGGGTTTGGGCTTTACGCCCGTGCCGGTGGTCGCCTTCTCGCTGCACCCCGCCACGCACAGCCCGGCGAGGGCGATTCCGAGAAGAAACAGTTTCAGGATTTTGCTCATAATGGGTTCGGTTTACCGGCTCGGGGCCAGTTTGTAAGGTTTCACGTCGCAGGAGAGGGCATAGGCGCACCACAGCATGGCGGCCTGTCCGTGCATGTCGCCGGTCAGTCGGCGGCGGTTCTGATACCATTCGGCGCTGTTTCGGGCGCCGGTCCCTTCGCAGACATTGCGGAGGTTGTCCTTCTCGTCGAGGTAGGAGAGCAGCGTGATCCACGCCTTGCGGGCGGCCGTGCCGTAGATCTTCCGGTCGAGCCAGCCGTTCTTCACGCCCAGGATCATCGCGTAGGTGAACATGGCCGTCGAGGAGGTCTCCTTCCACGAGTTGGGGTCGTCGATGATCTGCCGCCACATGCCGTCGTAGGCCTGGTAACGGAGCAGCGTCTCCATCATTTGCAGATAGGCCGCCTTGATGCGCGGGAGATAGGGGTTGTCCTTCGGGAGCATGCGGAGCATCTCGGCCATGCCGACGGCCATCCATCCGTCGCCGCGTCCCCAGAAGAAGGGCGTTCCGGTGTGGTGGTAGAAAAGCCCGTTGGGGCGCTGGATGCGGTCGAGGTAGAGCGCCATCTCACGGGCGGCGCGGTCGATGTACTTTTTGTCGCCCGTGACCAGGTAGGCCTGGGCCTGCAGGTCGGTGATCATGAACATGTCGTCGACCCACAGCCGCGTCTGCCACGAGTATCCCTCGTCGGCGTATTTCTTCGCCTCGGAGAGCTGCTTGTAGTGCTGCGGGTTCTCCGGCAGCTCCCACTGTCCGTCGGCGTATTTCATGCCCAGCTCCAGGTATTTCGGGTCGTGGTTGCGCTTGTAGATCTCCAGGGGCACGGCGCCGAAAACGTAGAAGTCGACGACGTTGTGGTCCTTGGGGAAGAGGTTGGGCTGCAGGTTCTTCTGCGTGGTGAACAGCGGCTCGAAACGCTCCACGAGCCGGGTGTAGAGGCTGTCGTTGCCGGTTCCGGCCGTGAACCACAGCGCGCCCAGCCACGCGCAGACGTCGGGGTAGGTGATCAGCGTGACCTTGTATTTCGAATTGATGTCGCCCCAGTGCGAATGCGGGGTCTGGAGGTAGCGTTCGGTGAGTCTCACGCCGATCTCTTCGGGCTGGCATCCCTTCGGGAAATGCTTCAGGTCGTAGCTTTTCTGCGCCTGGACATTCGAGGCCGTTGCGAGCAGCAGCAGGGTTTGTACAACTAAAAGGAACTTTTTCATGCGGTTTCCGGTGCTATTTTTCAGTTTGGTTTAAAATGCGGTGGTGTTCAGAGGGTCTCTCCCGCGGGCAGGAGCAGCGATTCGCCCCATCCGGCGCCTTCTCCGAAGTTGGGAGTTCCGTCGGCGTTCCAGGTGAACTTCTGCACGAAGGGGTAGCGCTGGCCCCAGCCGCCGTCGGAGTAGCGCATGGCGTGGTAGATGATCCAGTCCTCGGTTCCGTCGGGCGATTTGGTGAAGGTGCAGTGGCCCAGTCCGTTGACGCCCGATACGGGTTCCTTGGTGTTGTCGCAGCGCCAGAAGGCATAGCTGCCAGACTTCTGCCAGTCGGCCGGATTCATCGGGTTGCCGCTGTTCATGTCCAGCATCAGCCAGGCCAGGCGGTAGTTCTTGGTCCAGGAGGGGTTGCAGGAGTAGACGATGAAGAGTTTGCCCTTCTCCTCGTTGACGAGCACGGCGGGACCCTCGTTGATTTTGCGTCCGTCCATCGTCTCCCACGACTGCGTCGGTGTCGAGATCACGGCCAGCGACGAGGAGATGGTGCAGGGGTCCGACATCGTGGCGATGCGGATCTGCTGAATGTCGTCGGTCTTCTCGTTGCCCGACCAGACGGCGTAGCGCTGTCCCTTGAGTTCGAACGTCGTCAGGTCGATGGCGTATTCCGTGTTTTCCACCGTGGGTTTGATGCCGGGCTGGTAGTTGTCTCCGGTGTAGAGCATGCCCATGTCTTCCCACTCGCCCAGCGGGTCGTCGGTCTTCGAGCGGAGTACGCCGCTGCGCTGCGTGCTGTAGCCGGTGATTCCGTCCTGTCCGCGGCGTCCTGCGGCGTAGTATACGTACCAGCGGTCGCCGATGTGGAACATTTCGGGTGCCCAGAGGTCGGCGATGTTCCACGGCTTCGACGGACCTTCGTAGGGGAGGCTCCATTTCTTGGTGGTGCTGTTGATCACGGTGAGCCGCGTGGAGCGCGAGATGGCGATGCCGTTGCCGCTCGCCTTGCAGGTGTAGTAGTATTCGCCGTCCCGAACGATGTACGGGTCGGGCATCGTGGCGATGTTGCCTCCGAGGGTGATGGGGTTGGTGAAGGTCAGCGCCGACTGCGTGACGGTCACCTCGACCGGATTGACGCCTTCGGCGGTGAAGCGGACGATGCCCGTGCGTTTCTCCGTGTCGTTCTTCTCGTAGGAGATGCGGACCGAGAGGTCGCCCTTGCCGCTGGTGCGGTCCACGCTGAGCCACTTGCTCCGCGGCTCGGCGGTCCATGCGGCGTTCGACGACACGAACACTTCGAGCGACCCGGAGGAGTTGGAGACCATCTTCTCGTTGAAGTTGAGTCGGAGATACGCCTTTCCGGTGTCGTTGCCGCCGGAATCGTCCTTGCTGCAGTTGTTGCAGCACAGCATCATCGAGACGATGGCCAGGAGGGCCGTTAAAAAGGAAAATGTGCGTTTCATATTCAGTTTGGTTTTAGGAATTGATTCGTTGTAATCCGGCGGAGCCATTCGCGCCGGGTGGTCGTGCCGTCGGCCGTGATTTCACGTCCGGCGAGTGTGCTCCACAGCCGTGCCGTCTCTCCGTCCAGCACCCGGTCGAGTCCGGCTTCCCATTCGGGAAAGAAGCCCCGCAGCGCCAGCCGCTGCACCCGGGCGTAGTCGGGATCGTCCGCCTTGAGGTCCCGCAGGTAGACCAGCATTGCCCCGTGGCGGAGCAGCCGTTCCTGCAACGTTTCCGTTGGGATTTCGCGGACATCCTTGCGACTGTCGATGGCCAGCGCGGCGGCCGTTCCGGCAGCCTCGCCCAAGGCCATCCAGCAAGGCTCCATGCGCAGGGTCGAAAACCCGACGTGGCTGCCCGAAACGGCTGCCGGGAAGAGCAGGTTCTCGATGCGACGGGGGACCATCACGCCGTAGGGAACCGTGTAGACCGCCGTCGGGTGGCTGAAAAAGCCGTCGAGGTGCACGCGGCCCGCCTCGCGTTTGCGCACGGCGTGCGAGTCGAGGGCGTAGTGGCTTGCGGTGACCGACGCGGGGTGGAGCGGCGGCCGTTTCCCTTCGGCCTCGGGCAGGGCGTCGCCGGCGGTGAAGAAATAGCACCCTTCCAGCCGGCGTCCCTCGCGGACGTAGACCTGGCGCGGGAATCCGCCGTTGTCGCGGTATTCGTCGGCGGCGAGTCCCCATTGGAGGCAGGCTTCGCGGAAATGGGCCGGCAGGGCTTCGTCGTGCTGGGCGAACCACAGCAGGCCCAGCGTATAGTCGCGCAGCCGCTCCGCAAACCGGTCGCGCCACGCCCAGTCGGCCGTCGGCCACGGCCAGTTCTCTTCGGGCAGGTCCGTGGAGATGAGCGCGAGGTGCTGGTTGTTGGCGTCGGTCTTGGCATTGGGCAGGCGGGTCATGCTCGTGATCTTGGCCATGCCCCAGACGTCGCCGGGCGCGGCGGTCCGCTCTCCGGATTCGATGCGCCGGCGGTTCCGGGCTATGGCCGCCGAATCCGCCTTGCGGTAACGGGCGTCGGTGTTGCGTCCGTCGAGCACGTCGCCGACCAGCGAGACGTACTCTTCGCGGTCGTACCGCTCCGGCCGGGGGATCGCCAGCCGGTTCTGCGGATCGTCCGTCAGGCAGAGGCGGTAGTTGTAGGCCTGGATCGCGTCGTCGCCCTCGTAGGTCGTGCCGTCGGCGTCGGGACCGTGCTTCCACCAGCGGTAAATCTTTCCGGCGCACGGTTCGCCGTATTCGCCGGCCCCTTCGCGCCCGGTCCGGAACGGAACTCCTGCGGCGGCGCCCAGGTCGCCTTCGTAGGTGGCGTCGATGAACATGGCCCCGCTGTAATGCTCCTCCCGCCCCGTCGTGCGGTCGAGGACGCGGATCGAGACGATCCGGTCGCCCTTTTTGACTACGTAGCGCGCCTCGGCGTCGAACTGGCGGCCGGTCAGGACCGTGATCTTCCCGGGACCCGCTTCGGCGAGCATCCGCTCGAAGGTCCGCTGTGCGACGGCGGGTTCGAAGCGGTATCCGTCGCTGCAATCGCGCGCCTGCGGCGAATCCGCGCCGTAACGGCTTTCGTAATAGGCTTTGTTCAGCGCGATGAAGCGGGCGAAGAGTCCCGCCGTGGCGCCCCGCGTGGCGATGTCCGTGGCGCCCAGCCCGTTGGCCGGAAGTCCGCCGATGTGGGCCGAGCGCTCCAGAATGACGCTGTTCTTCCCCTCGCGTGCGGCGGCTATGGCGGCGGTGATCCCCGCAGGGGTCCCGCCCACGATCACCACGTCGCAGGAGTGCGTGCGGGCCTGCGTCTCGAAGGCCAGCAGCAGGAACAGGCTATGCAGCAGGAGTTTCACGGGCGATCAATTTTGACCTTGAATTCCCGGGTGTCGAGGTTGAAGCCCCTCACGACGAGCGTGTATTCCGCTTCGGGGAGTTTTCCGAGCGCCGTTTCGATACGTACCGTCCGGCTCTCGCCCGGCATCAGGCAGAGGAAGTTGTCGGTGTAGAACGAGGGCCGCACCGGTTTGCGCGCACCGTCGAGCCACTGTATCTGCGTGAAGAACGCCACCGTGCGGCCGGTGTTTTTCAGCCGGAGGTCGATGAAGTGGTTTCCGCCGTTGACCGAAGTCCGGTACGAGGCCGCGACTTTGGTTCTGGCCAGCTCGCCGAGGGCCTGGAACCCTGCCGTCGCCGGGCCGGTGAGCGTGTTGGCGCCCTTGTACTCGTTGTCCGAACGCCAGTAGAAATTGCTGCCCGCCTGTCTGCCCTGCTCGTCGAAAAGTTTCAGCTTGATGAACTGCACCGGGGTTTTCGACGCCGCGAAATCCAGCGTCAGCACGTCGTTCGCAACGCCGTCTTCGGGAAGGTCCACTCTCGCCGACTGCGCGTCGATGCGCCGCATGTCGAGGTCGTAGACTTCGGCCGTGACCCGGTAGCCGCGGTATGCGCGGTAGTGGTCGTTGACCACCGACACCGTGTTTTTCAGGTAGTCGAACTGCGGATGGAGCGGTTCGCAGGCGTTCTGCGCGGCGTAGAGCGCCGCGGTGGGTTCGAGCGACCAGTCCCACATGCGTCCGGCGACCTGGCGCACGGCCGAATTGTGATACCAGTAGAGGAATCCCGAGGTGTAGCGGTCGCCGTAGCCGAACTTGTTGTAGTTCCAGACCTCCCAGATGCTCTTGTAGTTCAGTGCGCCGAGGAACTGCGCCTTTTCGGCGAACTCCTCGATGTTCCGCGAAGGCCCGTACTGGTTGGTCATGTCGGTGTAGAGCGACGACATGAGGTGGAATCCGTTTCCGTCCGAATAGTCCCAAACCTCCCTGTTGATGGGCCACAGGTCCTTTTCGTCCATCATTTCGCGCAGGCATTCGACCGTCGGCAGGCACGGGGCGCCGTACTCGGGGTTGAAGCCGTAGACGCGGCTGCCGCGCGGCGAGGCCTTGTCCTCGTAGTGGCTCATGATGTTGACCTGTTTGTAGGGGCTTCCGTCGTGCACGCCGCCGCACTCCGACTGCATCTGGTAGCCGCGCGTGCCGTCGAGGCGCTCCAGCAGCTGCTCCATCTGCGGCATCTCGGTGCTTTCGTTCGACGAGACGTAGTAGGCCAGCGAGGGGTGGTTGCGGATGCGCTTCACCGTGGACACCACGTTCGAATAGTAGACGGCGGGGTCGTTGGGGTGGTTCGTGTCGCCCGTCATCCAGAACTCCTGCCACACGAGGATGCCCAGCGAGTCGCAGAGCTGGAAGAAGTAGTCCGATTCGGTGATGCCGCCGCCCCAGAAGCGGATGAGGTTCACGCCCGACTGGGCCGTATAGCGCAGTTCGGCCCGCGTGCGTTCGTCCGACGTGCGGAGCATGGCCTCCGGCAGCCAGTTGGTGCCGCGGATGAAGAGCGGCCGGCCGTTGACGCTGAACGTGCGCGATTTGTCCGGTGTGTCGGTCGTGGAGCTGATCTCCCGGATGCCGAAGCGCGTCGAGATCGAGTCGCTCACCTTACCGTCGAATTCGACCTTCAGCGTCAGGTCGTACAGTTCCTGCTTCCCCTTGTTCAGCGGCCACCACAGGCGCGGGTTGCGGATCACGAGCTGCGGGAACTCCTCGGGGGTGAAGACGACCTGCTTCACCTCGCCGCGGTAGAGTTTCACCTCCTTCTCGAAGCGGATGCCCTCGCCCCGGATTTCGCCGCTCACCCTTGCCTTGCGCCAGGTGTTCTGCGGGACGTAGTCGGGATAGGAGACCTCGACCGAAACGGTCTGGCGCGCCACGTCGTAGTTCGGCCTGGAGAGTTCGGATTTGACGAACGGGTGCTCCAGCCGGACCCGCCCGGTGGTGAAGACGGAGATGTCGCGCCAGATGCCGGTGTTGCGGTCGCGGATGCCGTCGAGGTAGAAGAAGTCCCATCCGACGGTCATCAGCTGGGTGACGTTGCGGCCGATCTCGCCGTTGCCGCCGTTCTGGAATTCGCCGTTTGCGCCGAACGACTTGCCGCCCTTGGGGCGGATCGTGCCCGGCATGTCCACGGGATAGACCTTCACGGCCAGGACGTTCTCCCGGTCGAAGGTGACCTTGTCGGTGATGTCGATGACGCGCTGCAGGAACATGCCTGCCGTGTTGCCCACCATGTTGCCGTTGAGCCAGATCTCCGCACGGTAGTTGATGCCGTCGGCCTGGAGCCAGACCTTTTTGCCGCCGCACTCCTTCCGGTCGAGCCGGAATTCCGTCCGGAACCAGTAGGTGT
Organism: Alistipes sp. i18-0019-D1; assembly: GCF_042852885.1. Lineage (NCBI taxonomy): Bacteria > Pseudomonadati > Bacteroidota > Bacteroidia > Bacteroidales > Rikenellaceae > Alistipes > Alistipes sp. i18-0019-D1. The sequence goes on along the minus strand of NZ_AP031424.1, from coordinate 1,241,328 downwards.
AGAAATCGCGTCCCACGCGGTAGAGGTCGGGGATGCGGTTCTTTTCCAGTTTGTTGTTCAGCCCGTAGTAGGGTTCGGGGTAGACGCCGTCGTGGACCAGCGAGTTGAGCACCGTTCCCGGGACCACCGCCGGCAGCCACCCTTCGGTCGGGAGTTCGGCCGAGGAGACCTCCTCGGAGCGTACGCCGACCTCGTCGGCACGCTTCATCTTCCAGACGAACCCTCCTCCGTGGCCGTCCGCCGAGGTCAGGGTGTGGATATATTCACGCTCTTTGAGCGCCTCCTGCGCCGGTGCGGCGACCGGGATGAGGAAAAGGAGAAACAGTAGGGTTCTGATCATTTTTCAGTCGTTTTTCAGTTGGCGAAAAATGTGGTCACGCGGTCGGGGCTGAGCATCTGCCAGAGCGATGCCACGGTCCATCCCGGTGCGAAGATGTCGTTGTAGAAGCCTTTGCCGTTCTTGCCGTAGTCCCAGGCGGTGTGCTGCACCACCTCGGGGTAGTAGCCCGTGCGGCCGATTTCGAACATCGATCCTTCGACGGGCATCAGCTGGAGCATCGAGCTTTTGATCACGGCGCTGGTGCGCGAGAAGCGGGGTTCGTTGCATGTTTCGGCCAGGAAGTCGAGCACCGTCGCGAATTCGAAGATGAAAACGTCGACGTGGTTGTTCTCCACCGAGACGTTGCCCCAGCCGCGCGAGCGGAAGCCCGCGTCGCCGAGCATCTGCCCCTGTGCGAAAGGCACGTCCCAGAGGTAGTACCACGACAGGGCGAAATAGGCCGCCTCGCGGCACAGGTCGATGTAGCGCTGCCGCTCGGTGCCTTCGGAGACGAACGTCATGTAATACATCGCTGTCGCGGCATAGAGCGACGCCTCCTTGTCCTCGCAGTTGGCGTCGAGCGTCGAGGAGAAGTAGTCGGCTTTGGAGATGAGGTTCTTTTCCAGGTAATCGGCCGTGCGCCGAGCGCTCCTGCGGTAAGCTTCGTTTTTAAAATAGGTGTATGCCATCGTCAGCGGCAGCGTGGCCGAAGGGGTGCTGCCGCCCGAAGCGTCCACGACGGTCAGGTTGTCGCGGAATTTGCGGGGGAAACTGCCGTCGGGGTTCTGGAGCGAGAGGAATTTCTCCAGCAGGGTGCGGATGCGGGCCTCCCATTCGGGATGGCTGCGGCCCTGCTGCTTCTCGTAGGCGAGGTAGTTGAGCAGGGCGTAGACGCCCTCCGACTGGCGGCGGATGCTGTATACGTCGGTCTCGCGCTCGCGCTTGAAGTCGACCACCTCGCGCAGCAGGCCGCCCGGTGTGAATCCGTAGCGCAGGTAGCTGTCGAAGATCGACCGTGCGTTCGCCGCAAGGTCCTCCCGGCCGTTGGCTTCGCCGTACTCCAGCGCATTGTAGGCGTTCAGCAGGACGCGGCCCACGAACCCGATCTCGGCGATGCCCGTGCTTTCGCAGTCGGCCGTGCGGAGTTCCACGCCGGAGGTGTATTTCAGCGGATAGTCTCCGACGTAGCTTTGGGCGAAGTATTCGGCCAGGATGGCTTTGGCCTCGGCGGGAGTGTAGCGGGGTTTGACGGGCTGGGGATCGAGCGCGTCGAAGGAGTAGTTCCACACGTCGGCCACGAACGACGAATAGGAGGGGCTGACGCCCTTGCGGAGGGTCCATGTCAGGCGTCTCGTCTCGCCTTTTTCCAGTTTCTCGAACGCCCGGACGGCGGGCGCGAGGGTCAGCTTGCGGACATAGGATCTCGGGGCTTCGCAGTAGGGGAACCCGAAGACCAGCGCGGCGTGTGCGTCGGCGTTGCGGAATCCGGTGAATCCCAGCGACGTTTTGCCCGAGAGGATGACATCTCCGTAGTTGTGGCAGGCGAGGGCTTCGCAGTCCGGCGTATCGGTGCGGAGCACCGTGTAGTAAGTTCCCGATTTTTCGTCGTAGATACCCGTGAGGGGCGTGCTCAGGCGGTCTTCCCGGACCTGCCAGCTGTCGCTGGTGTGGAATGAGGGAGCCGACTTGGGCGACCGCAGGTTCTTGTGATACCAGAACCCGGGCATGTAGAAAAGACAGTTTTCGTGGGTAAGTCCGGTGGTGAACAGCGCCTCTACATTATAATATAGGAGATCGGTCGCCGTCAGGGTGAGAACGATCCTTATTTCGTTCTCCGTTTCGGTTTTTTGCCGCCGGATGGTCAGCGGCAGCTGTTGGTCAGCCTCTAAAATTCCCCCCCCCCCTCCGTTGCGGATTCACGCAGATCGTAGGTCGCGGCAGGGTTGCCCGGGGTTTTCAGCGTAATCCGTTCCGACAGGCGGCCCTCCATGGCGGAGGTTTCACCGGCGATCGCGCAGCAGGCAAACAGGATGGATAAGCACTTTTTCATCGGTTACATTCAGCCGGCAGCCGCTCCCGGCGTGCCGTTTCAGGTTTAGGTGTTTTTTGTCAGAACAAAGGTAGAAAAGGGAAAATCGGTATAAGAAAATATAGTCGCTATTAACGCAAAAATCATCTCAATTTTGTCTCTTTTGCGGGACGAGCGGGTATTTTTGATGTGTTAAGTATTTGATATTGTGCATGTTGTGTGAACGGTTGCTTTCGTTGCACGCTTTTCGGGGTGTTTTTTTGTGATTTAAATTTATCTATATTTGTTTTACTAACCTAAACATCGTATGGGAAAATTCTATCCGCTTGTCCTTGCGCTTTTCTGCGGCGTTTTTCCGGGCCGTGCGCAGTCGATCCATTTCGACCGGCTGGACATCAACGACGGATTGTCGCAGAATACGGTCACCTCGATCATTCAGGACGACAAGGGTTTCATGTGGTTCGGCACGAAGGACGGGCTGTGCCGTTACGACGGGAAGTCGTTCAAGACTTTCATGCACGATCCGCGCCTGACGACCGGACTGGGGAACAGCCTCATCAAATGCCTCGTCGAGGACCACGACCGCAGAATCTGGGTCGGCACGGACTCGGGGCTTTACATCTACGATCCCGAAATGGAGCATTTTTCCGCCGTGCCGCTTTACGCCGACGACGGGAAACCGGTCACCAAGCCGGTTCCGATCCTCGACTGCGACCGGGAGGGCCGCGTCTGGATCGTCGTGGAGAATAACGACGTTTACTGCTACGATCCGCAGACCCGGCAGGTCGAATGCCGCTACAAGCCGCGGAAGACGCTGCGCAGCCTGGCGAGCGACAAGAACGGGGTCATCTGGTTCGCCGGCTACGGCGGAGGGCTTTACTACACCGAGGACCGGTTTGCGAACGTCAAACCGTTCCTCGACGCCGACGGGCGGGAGATTTACCCCAAGGACATCATCTCCTGCATCTGTTTGAGCGACTACAACGAGATGTACCTCGGTCTGGAGGAGCAGGGCGTTGCGAAGCTGGACCTCGTCACAGGGACGGTCACCCGGCTGCAGCTGTCGGACAATCCCGCGGCGCCGCTCTTCGTGCGGCACATCCTGCAATACTCGCCCGACGAACTGTGGATCGGGACCGAGTCGGGCATCGTCGTCTACAACATCCGCACCCGGCGCTACCAGCACCTGAAAAGTTCCCCGTACGATCCCTATTCGCTTTCGGACAATGCCGTCTATTCGCTCTGCAAGGACCGCGAGGGCGGATTGTGGATCGGTTCCTTCTTCGGAGGCATCAACTACCTGCCCCAGCGGAATTCCGATTTCGAAAAGTATTACCACACCGACGATCCGCACAGCCTCCGGGGGCGCCGCGTGCGCGAGATCTGCCCGGGCAGCGACGGGCGGCTCTGGATCGGCACGGAGGACGCCGGGCTTTACCAGTTCGACCCCGCGACCCGGTCGTTCGGCTTCTTCGCCCCGAGCCGGGAGTTCACCAACGTCCACGGACTGCTGATGGACGGGGACGACCTCTGGGTGAGCACCTTCTCGAAAGGCATCCGGGTGATCGACACCCGGACGGGGCGTATCCGCAAGTACGACAACGACAACAAGCCGGGGCGTCTTTTCAGCAACTACGTTTTCGCGCTCTGCAAGACCAACAGCGGGCGCATCTACGTGGGAACGATGCACGGCCTTCAGTATTACAACCGCGAGACGGACCGTTTCCTTCACGTCCCGGAGATCAACGGCGGCAAGATGGTCCACGACATCCGGGAGGATTCTGCCGGGAACCTCTGGGTGGGAACCTCGTCCAACGGTGTCTACCGCTACGATGCGCGCAACGACGTCTGGACGCAGTTCCTGCACGACGCCGACGATCCGAACTCGCTTCCCTACGACAACGTCACGAGCGTTTTCGAGGACAGCAACCGGCGGATATGGCTCACCACCGAAGGCTCGGGCTTCTGTCGTTTCGACCCGGCCGGGCAAACCTTCGTCCGTTACGGTTCCTTCGACGGTATGCCCAGCGACGTCGTGTTTCAGATCATCGAGGACGACCAGGGCTATTTCTGGATCACGACCGACCGGGGGCTGGCGCTGTTCGATCCCCGGACGGGGAGCGTCAGGCAGGTCTACACCGTGACCGACCGCCTGTTGAGCAACCAGTTCAACTACAAGTCGGGTTACAAGTCGCCGGACGGAATCGTCTACTTCGGCTGTATCGAGGGGCTTGTCTCCTTCAATCCTGAGACGCTCCTCGGCCGCAAGACCGACTACGTGCCGCCGATCTACATCACCGGTTTTTCGCTGCTGAACGAGAAGGTCGTCGTCGGAGGCCGTAACTCCCCGCTGCGCAAAAGCATCATCTGCTCGGATTCGGTCCGCCTGAAGCACGACCAGAACTCGCTGTCGCTCCAGATCGCCGCCTTGAGCTACCGCGAGCCGCAGACCAGCCGCCTGCTCTATAAACTCGAAGGCTTCGACGACCGGTGGCGGCAGTACACGCCCGAGAGCGCCACGATCACCTATTCGAAAATCCCCTACGGCAAATACAATTTCCGGGTCCGGCTGGCCGACGGCTCCGGCAATCCGGATGCGGAGTCCGAAAAGCGGCTTTTCATCGAGGTTTCCCCGCCGTTCTACCTCTCCACGGCGGCCTTCGTCGTCTACGGGCTGCTCGCGGTGGGGGCACTCGTGCTGACCGGGATTTACCACACGCGCCGCAACATCCGCCGCCAGCAGCAGCATATCCAGGCTTTCGAGCGGGAGAAGGAGCGGGAGCTGTACAACGCCAAGATCAGCTTTTTCACCAACATCGCGCACGAGATCCGCACGCCGCTGACGCTGATCAAGGGACCGTTGGAGAACATCCTCGCCAAGCAGAAGACGATGGACCGGAACATGGCCGAGGACCTGATCGTCATGGACCGCAACACCAACCGCCTGCTCGACCTGACCAACCAGCTGCTGGACTTCCAGAAGATCGAGAAGGAGCACCTGTCGCTCAACCTGACGCGGCAGAACGTGTCGGACATCGTCGAGGAGACCTTCTACCGGTTCAGCTCTTCGGCCAAGCAGCAGCACAAGACCTTCGAACTGGAACTGGGCGGCGGGGAGGCTTATGCGCAGGTCGACCGCGAGGCCTTCACCAAAATCTTGAGCAACCTGCTGAACAACGCCCTGAAATATTCGGAGACGATGATCCGCGTCGAGCTGACGATGCTGGACAACGCGTTCCGTGTCACGGTGACCAACGACGGCGAGGTCGTGCCCCCGGAGATGCGCGAGGCCATTTTCGCCCCCTTCTTCCGCCATACCCGGAAAAGCGAGTCGACGGGGACGGGCATCGGGCTGGCGCTGTCGCGCTCCCTGGCCGAGCTGCACCACGGCACGCTGGTCATGGGCGGCGACCGGGAGCTGAACGAGTTCATCCTGACCATTCCGGTCTGCCGGCAGGAGGCCGCGGATGCCGGGGACCCCGCCTCGGAGGAGAATCCCGAGAGCATTTCCGACGAGCGGGGCGACCCGGGCTGGGAGGCTTACAGCATCCTGGTCGTCGAGGACAATCCCGAGATGTGCGCCTTCATCCGGCGGCAGGTGTCGGAGAACTATTCGGTGCTCACGGCCGAGAACGGCGTCGAGGCGCTGGAACTGCTGGAGAAGAATTTTATCAACCTGATCGTCAGCGACATCATGATGCCCAAGATGGACGGCATCGAGCTTTGCCGGCGGGTGAAGAACGACCTGCGTTACAGCCATATTCCCCTGATTCTGCTGACGGCGAAGACGAACCTCCGTTCGAAGATTTCGGGCATGGACGCCGGGGCCGACGCCTATGTCGAAAAGCCCTTTTCGTCGGACTACCTGCTGTCGGTGATCGCCAACCTGATCAAGAGCCGGCAGAAATTGAGCGAGGCCTTTTCGAAAAATCCCCTGGTGCTGGCCAACACCATGGCGACCTCCTCGGCCGATACGGACTTCATCGTCCGGCTGCAGGAGATCATCCATGCGAACCTCAGCGATCCCGAGTTCAAGATCAACGACATCGCCGAGATGGTGCACATGAGCCGGGCGAGCTTCTACCGCAAGATCAAGGGCGTGCTGGATATGACCCCGAACGATTACCTGCGTCTCGAACGGCTGAAAACTGCAGCCCGGCTGCTCAAGGACAAGCGTTACCACATCAACGAGGTCTGCTACATGGTCGGGTTCAGTTCCACGTCCTACTTCGCCAAGTGTTTCCAGAAGCAGTTCGGCGTGCTTCCGAAAAAGTTCGTGAGCGACACGGAGCAGTAGCCCTGCGGCCCGGGATCGGCAGGGGACGGTTCGGCCGGCCTCCCGGAAAAGGAATCGCCCCTGCCGGAACAATTTCCGGCAGGGGCGAAATCGTAGGGAACGGAGTCGTCGGGCCGTCCCTTTTCCCGGGTCACTCGATTGCCAGGCTGCGGCCTTTGGGATATTTCACCGCGTAGCGCAGGTGCAGTTCGCGCTGCTCTCCGGGTTTCAGTTCCAGCCTCCAGGCGACGATGCCGCTCTCCTTGTCCAGCCGGCCTCCGCTCAGCTCCTCGGCCGATACGGCGATGGTGCTGTTGCGCGATACGGGCAGCTGGTCGGTGAGCGTCAGCACGACGGGTTCCGGGCGTGTGTTGCGCACGGTGAACTTCCACGCCACGGTCTGTGTCTGGTTCGAACCGATGGCGCGGCGCGACGAATAGTCGTTCTCCTTGGTGCGCTCGATGCGGATGCTTCGGTCGCGGCCCATCGAGAAGCGGAGGGTGTCGCTCGTCTGGCCGGGATCGAGGATGCTCTTGCCGACGAACGTGTTTTCGAAATAGACGTTGGCCTCGCCCTGCAGCAGGTTGAGTTTCTCCCAGCCGGTGGCCTCCGCCACGAGGAAGGCGTCCTTGTCGATCTTCGGCGTGCTCTGGTAGATATAGGCGGCCGGCAGGTCGAACCTCCCGATTTCGGCTGCGACGCTCTTGCCGTCTGAAGGGATGGTGTAGGGCTGTCTGATTTCGAACTCGTAGCCCAGCTGGTTCTGCGTCTGCTCCACCTCCATCACGGCGCTCTCGGCGTCGAAGTCTGCAAAATCGACTTCCACCACCTTCCTGTCCGAAGCCGCTGTGCCGCGAATCCGGACACCCGGTGCGGCGCCTGCCAGCTGGTTCGAAACGCCGTATCCCACGACGACCGCTTCGTCCAGGGCCGTCGCGTCTTCCTGCATCGTTACGTTCATGCTGTTGCCCGTGATTCGCTCCGTCCGGGGTGTGTAGCCGACGTAGCTGAATTGCAGGCTGGTCGCTCCGTTGGGAACGGTGATCGAGTAGCGGCCCTGCACGTCGGTCGAAGTCCCGACGGTGGTGCCCGGCACCATTACGGTCGCTCCGGGCAGGGGTTCGCGCTGCTCGTCGAATACGATGCCCGACACGGTGTTGCTCGTCAGATTGAGGTTGTAGCGCGGAGGGGCGAGTCCGTAGTCGAGCCACCAGGTCCGCAGCTGCGGGGCGATGCTTCCCGTCGTGGGATTCGACGAAGAGAGCGTCAGGGCGACGTTTTTCCACTCCTCCTTGGTGTTCTGGAAAATATTGGCCTTGTAGGAGATCTCCACCGGCTCCGACAGCCCGCCCGAACGGATGTCGTAGGAGGGGAACCATCCGGCGTTGCGGACGTAGTAGGTCAGCGTGAACGATCCCCTGCAGGCCGCAGGGGCTTCGATCCGCACCTCCACTTCGCTCATCGGGACCGATTGTTTGCCGCCCAGATTCACCAGTTCGGCCAGAATCTGCCGTCTGCGCTCGTTGATTTTCTCCTCTTCCGCGTCGAGGGAGCGCGCCTTGCTTTTCAGCTCTTCCAGCCGTGCGGCATAGTACTCGTTCAGCTCCCTGATGGCGGCCAGCGGGGTGGCGACGTTCCGGTTGGCGACCGAGCAGTTCGTTTTCAGCAGTTCGCTCTCCGCATCCACGACCTCGCGCGAGGCCTTCAGGCGGTTCAGCTGCTGCTGCGTTTTGTCGATCTCCTGTTCCAGCGCCTGCCGGCGGGTCGAGCGTTCGAGGCTGTCGGTGTGGTTGAAAACCCGGTTGACGGCCGTCACCGTGAATGGCCCTTTGGCGCTGACCTGCATGCTCTTGTCGTCCAGATAGGGCGACAGCCCGGTGAATACGACGGTCGAATTTCCGGCCGGGAGGTCGATCTGCCGGGAGCGCGTCACCTGCGCTCCGTCGATGAACAGGGTTACCTGCTCCACGGAGGTCTTCACCTTCTGCTCTCCCGCTGCGGAGAGAGTCGCTGCGCCCAGTCCCAGCAGCAGTAACAGCGTACGTTTCATGTCCATAACTTTGTCGTTTGGATTGGTCAAGACAAAGTTAGCAAAATATTCCGAACGCCCAAACGTCCGCACCTGCTGCCCGCTCGCATTTGCTGCCTGCGCCGCACCTGCTTTTCGCCGCCGCGCCTACTCGAACTCCCGCAGCACCCGCTCCATCTTGCGGCGGATTTCCGCCGTGCAGAGGTTGCCGATGCTGCCCTCGTGGGTGTGGTTCACCTCGCGCGTGGGGCTGTATTCTCCCTTTTGGACGGCGATGCCCACCTGCTTGTAAGCCTCGCGGAAGGGCGTGCCCGCCAGCACCATCCGGTTGACGTCCTCCACCGTGAACAGATAGTCGTATTTCTTATCGTCGAGGATGTGCTCGTTGACGCGGATGTGCGCAAGCATGAAGTCGCACATGGCGAGCGTGCGTTTGATTTCCGTCGTCGCCGGGAAGAGGATGTCTTTCAGCAGTTGCAGGTCGCGGTGGTAGCCCACGGGCAGGTTCGTCGTCAGCAGCGCGATCTCGTTGGGGACCGACTGCAGGCGGTTGCAGCGTCCGCGCATGATCTCGAAGACGTCGGGATTCTTCTTGTGGGGCATGATGCTCGACCCGGTGGTCAGCTCGTCGGGCAGCGACACGAACCCGAAATTCTGGCTCATGAACAGGCATACGTCCATCGCCAGCCGGCCGATCGTCGCGGCCACGGCGGCAATGGCGGACGCTGCGGCGCGTTCGCTCTTGCCGCGGCTCATCTGCGCCGCCACGACGTTGTAGTGCAGCGCCTCGAAGCCCAGCAGACGGGTGGTCATCGTGCGGTCGAGCGGGAACGACGAACCGTACCCGGCGGCCGATCCCAGCGGGTTCTGGTTGGCGATGTGCCACGCTGCGGCCACCAGACGCATGTCGTCCACGAGCGTCTCCGCATACGCCCCGAACCACAGCCCGAACGACGAGGGCATGGCGATCTGGAGGTGGGTGTAGCCCGGCATCAGCACCTCCTTGTATTTTTCGCTCTGTTCCTGCAGACGGTCGAAGACGGCTTTCACCGCGTCGGCGATCTGCCGCAGTTCGTCGCGCAGGAACAGTTTGAGGTCCACCAGTACCTGGTCGTTGCGCGAACGTCCCGAGTGGATTTTCTTGCCCGCGTCGCCCAGCCGGCGGGTGAGCATCAGTTCTACCTGCGAATGAACGTCCTCCGTTCCGGGTTCGATCTCGAAACGTCCGGCTTCGATCTCCGCGGCAATTTCTTTCAGGCCTGCGGTGAGTTTCTCCAGCTCCTCGCGGGTCAGCAGGCCGATCGTTTCGAGCATGGCGATATGCGCCAGCGACCCCTGGACGTCGTAGCGCGCCAGGCGCATGTCCAGTTCGCGGTCGTCGCCCACGGTGTATTCCTCGATCATTTTGTCCGGCTCGTAGCCTTTATCCCAAAGTTTTCCAGCCATATTCCTGTGCTAATTTTTCGATGTACTTTTCATAAATGGCGATTCCCTCCGCGATCTCCCCGAGGAGGACGAACTCGTCGGCCGTATGCGACCGCGACGATTGTCCGGGACCCATCTTGAGTGCCGGGAAGGGCATCAGCGTGCGGTCCGAAGTGGTCGGCGAAACATAGGTTTCGCGCCCCGCGGCCACGGCGGCCTTCACCAGCGGATGTTCCCCGCCGACCGCTGCGGCGCGGATGCGCGTCGACCGGGGCACGGCGTCGGAGCGGAGGGCCGCCCGCAGGATTTCGACCGTCTCCTCGTTCGAATAGGCGTCCGTCGTGCGGACGTCCACGACGAAACGGCACGTGTCGGGCACGACGTTGTGCTGCGTGCCCGCCTCGATCTGCGTTACGGCGATTCCGACCGGCCCGAGCAGTTCCGATTCCCGTGCGAAGCGGAAAGAGCGCAGCTGCGCGATGTCGTCCAGCGCGATGTAGAGGGCATTCACCCCTTCTCCGCGCGCCGCATGGCCGCTTTTGCCGTGCGCCGTGCAGTCCAGGACGACCAGTCCCCGTTCGCCTGTTGCGGCCTGCATGCCCGTCGGTTCGCCCACCAGCGCCATGTCCACTCTCCCCAGTGCGGGCAGCAGGGCGCGGATGCCGTTTTCGCCCATGCACTCCTCCTCGGCCGAGATTCCCAGCACCAGGTTGAAGGGCAGCGCGCGCGCGCGGAACGTCAGGAAGGTTTCGACGAGACATACCACCGAAGCCCCCGCGTCGTTGCTCCCCAGCCCGTAGAGCCTTCCGTCCTCGACGGTGGGCGCGTAGGGGTCCCGCGTGTACGATGCCGCCGGACGCACCGTGTCGTGGTGCGAATTCAGGAGCAGCGTCGGACGCGCCGGATCGAATCCCTCCGAACGCACCCAGACGTTGTTCGCAAGCCGTTCGGGCGTCGCGCCGCGTTCGGCGAGGAACGCCGCGAGCAGGTCTGCCGTGCGCGCTTCGTCGCGCGACACGGAAGGCGTCGCGATCAGCTTTTTCAGCAAGTCGATAGCCTCTGTAACTGTTTTATCCAATTCCGAATTGTGAATTATGAATTTCGAATCACCGTTCCGCCTCCGTCCGAAATATTTTCGGAACTCCGGATCGTCACGCTACGCACCCCTTTTTCGACGGCTTTCAGGGCGTTCTCGATCTTGGGGATCATCCCTTTGCTCACGACGCCGTCGGCCTTGAGCGGCGGATAGGTTGCGGCCGTGATCTGGCGGATCAGCGTCGTGTCGTCGTCCGGGTCGCGCAGAACCCCGGCTTTCTCGAAGCAGAAAACCAGGTCCGTCGGGGCAATCTCCGCCGCACCCAGCGCCACGGCCGAAGCCACGCTGTCGGCGTTGCAGTTCAGCAGGGTCCCCCGCCCGTCGTGCATGATGGCCGAGAAGACGGGCACGATGCCCCCTTCGAGCAGTCTGCGCAGCAGCGCGGAGTCCACCCGTTCGATGTCGCCCACGAATCCGTAGTCGACCGGCTGGGGGCTGCGGCGCCGGGCCGTGACGGCGTTGCCGTCGGCTCCCGACAGCCCGAGGGCGTTGCACCCCGCGGCCTGGAGTCCTGCCACGACCTGCTTGTTGATCAGTCCGGCGTAAACCATCGTCACTACGTCCAACGTTCCCTTGTCGGTGATGCGTCGTCCGTCGACCATCTGCACCTTCAGTTCCAGCCGCTCGGCAAGGCGCGTGGCCAGTTTGCCGCCTCCGTGCACGAGGATTTTGGGACCTTCCAGCGCCGCGAATTCCCCGAGGAACCGCTTCAGCGCCGCGGGGTTGTCGATGACGTTACCGCCTATTTTTACGACCGTGATCCGTTCCATTATTCCAGACCCTCCAGCAGTCGTTTGAGTACCACCTGTGCCGAAATCTCGCGGTTCGCGGCCTCGGGAATCACCAGCGAACGCGGCGATTCGATCACTTCGTCCGTGACGATCATGTTGCGTCTTACGGGCAGGCAGTGCATGAAACGGGCGTTGTTCGTGAGCGCCATTTTCTCCGCATCGACCGTCCATGCGCGGTCGCGCGACAGCACCTTGCCGTAATTGGGGTCCGCATAGGCGGCCCAGTTCTTGGCGTAGACGAAGTCGGCGCCTTCGAGGGCCTTGCGCTGGTCGTATTCGACGCGCGCCGTGCCCACGAACTTCGGGTCCAGTTCGTACCCTTCGGGGTGGGTGATCACGAAATCGTAGCCCGCAGCGTTCATCCACTCGGCGAACGAGTTGGGCACGGCCTGCGGCAGGGCGTTGGGGTGCGGCGCCCAGGTCATCACGACCTTCGGGCGCTCCACGGCCTTGTGCTCCTCGATGGTGATCAGGTCGGCGAAACTCTGCAACGGGTGGCGCGTCGCGGCCTCCATCGAGAAGACCGGACGGCCCGAGTAGCGGATGAACTGCTCCAGCACGCGCTCCTCGTAATCCTCGGCTTTGTCCTGAAACCGCGCGAACGAGCGCACGCCGATCACGTCGCAGTACGACCCCATGACCGGAATGGCTTCCAGCAGGTGTTCGGCCTTGTCGCCGTCCATCACCACGCCCCGCTGGGTTTCGAGTTTCCACGCCCCCTGGTTGACGTCGAGGACCATGACGTTCATCCCGAGGTTCATGGCGGCCTTCTGGGTCGAAAGCCGTGTGCGGAGGCTTGAGTTGAAGAAGAGCATCAGCAGCGTCCGGTTGCGGCCCAGCCCCGTGAACTGGAAGCGGTCGCGCTTGATCTCCAATGCTTCGGCGACGGCCTGACGAAGGTCGCCGATGTCTTGTACGCAGGTGAATTTTTTCATAGAGGTTCTTGTTTTACAAACTGCGGAATGCTTCTAAAAAGCGGTCCGCCAGCTCGCGCGTGAGGCACAGCGCCGGCAGCAGCCTGACGGTCGAAGCGCCCGCCCCGCCCGTGAATATGTGTTTGTCGAAAAGCAGTTTTTTGCGTAGTTCCGGACCCGATCCGTCGATTTCGATGCCGATCATCAGGCCGCGTCCGCGCACCTCCTTCAAGGAGTTCATTCGGCGCAACTCGGCCAAAAGGTATTCGCCGACCGCCGCGGCGTTCTCCACCAGCCCTTCGCGTTCGATCACGTCGAGTACGGCGATTGCCGCCGCGCAGGCCAGATGGCTGCCTCCGAAGGTGGTCCCCAGCAGTCCCGCTTGCGCCTCGAAGTGGGGTGCGATCAGCACGCCGCCGATCGGGAACCCGTTGGCCATGCCTTTGGCCGTGGTGATCAGGTCGGGGCGGATGCCCGCCGCCTGGTGGGCGAAGAAACGCCCCGTGCGGCCGTATCCCGACTGGATTTCGTCCAGCACGAGCTGCGTCCCGGTCTCGGTCGCCGCGGCGCGCACGGCGCGCAGGAACTCGTCCGCCGGGCAGTGGATGCCCGACACGCCCTGAATGCCTTCGACGATCACCGCCGCGAATTCCCGCGTTGCGAGCTTTTCACGCATCGCTTCGATGTCGTTCAGGGGGGTGAACTCCACGTTCGGCGTGCGGTTGAAGGGCGACGAGATCGCCGGGTTGTCCGTCACGGCGACGGCTCCCGACGTGCGGCCGTGAAAGGCCTTCGCGATGGCCAGCACCTTCTTTCGGCCCGTGTGGAACGACGCCAGTTTCAGGGCGTTTTCATTGGCCTCGGCCCCCGAATTGCAGAGGAAGAGCCGGTAGTCGTCGTAACCCGAGATGCGGCCCAGTTTCTCCGCCAACTTCACCTGAAGCGAATTCTCGACCGAGTTCGAGTAGAACCCGAGGCGTGCGACCTGCTCCTGCACGGCCCGCACGTAGTCGGGCTGCGCATGCCCGATCGAGATCACGGCGTGTCCGCCGTAGAGGTCGAGGTACTCGGTTCCCGCCGCGTCGTAGACGAAGCAGCCGTTGCCGCGTACCGGCTCGATGGGGTATAATGAATATACGTTGAATAATTGCATAATCGTAATTTTTTTGCCGCTTTTTGGTCGGCAGCTAACTGCGGCTTTCAGCCGCGGAATGTTATGTACTTTTTAGCTGTAAAAAGTACCAAAAACTCTCCGACAGATGCCTTCGCCTGCTTCGTCCCGTCTAACGTTCGAAACGGGCGCCTATTCGCGGGGACGCACGCGCCCCTGCCCCTTTTCTTGCCCCTTTTAGCCGGGCCTTCGTTTGACGGCTCCGGCATCGAGTCGGATTCATTCGCCGCCCAAGGCGGGCTGGAGGTTGTTCCCGCGAAAGCGACATGCGGATGGTTTTGGTGCTACCTTTTGCCACCAAAAGGTAGTGTGAACCACGGTGGATGCCGTGAAACGGGCATTAAAATGCCGAGGCTTTCAGCCGCAAACCCTCCTTCTCGTCCAGCCCGAACATCAGGTTCATGTTCTGCACGGCCTGTCCCGACGCCCCTTTCAGCAGGTTGTCGATGACCGAGACGACGTGCAGTTTCCCGCCGTGTTTGGCCGTGTGGAGCAGCGCCTTGTTGGTGTTGACCACCTGCTTGAGGTCCACGTCGCGTTCCGTCAGGCGGGTGAATGCCGAGGGGGCGTAGAAGTCGGCGTAGAGCTTCGATGCCGCTTCGCCGTCGAGCGGACATGCCGTGTAGACGCTCGCCAGGATGCCCCGCGTGAAGTCGCCGCGCATCGGCACGAAATTCACTTCGTAGCCGAACGACGGCTCCAGCCGCCGCAGGTTGCGTCCGATCTCCAGCAAATGCTGGTGCGTGAAGGCCTTGTAAACCGAAATGTTGTCCGACCGCCAGCTGAAATGGGTCGTGGCCGAGGGCTTTACGCCCGCGCCGGTCGAACCCGTCACCGCCGTCACGTGCACCTCGTCCTGCAACAGCCCCGCAGCGGCCAGCGGCAGCAGCGCCAGCTGGATCGCCGTGGCGAAACACCCCGGATTGGCCACGCGTTCCGCCCGGCGGATGCGCTCGCGGTTCAGTTCCGGAAGGCCGTAGACGAATCCGCACGACTCGTCGCGGAAATCCTGCGCCAGGTCGATGATCTTCACGCCTGCGGGGATCGAGTTCTCCTCCATCCAGACCCGGCTCTGCCCGTGCGCCGAACAAAGGAACACCACGTCGGCCGCCGTGAGGTCGTACGTGTCGCAGAACCGCATGTCGGTGTCGCCTTCCAGCCCGCCGTGCACGTCCCGAAGGCGGTTGCCCGCGTTCGAGGTGCTGTGGACGAAGGCGATCTCCACCTGCGGATGGTTGACCAGCAGGCGGATCAGTTCGCCGGCGGTGTACCCGGCGCCTCCGATAATGCCGGCCCGGATCATTTCTTGTTGCGTTTCTGGACGTTGTGGAAAATCTTGATCTGGTTGCCGAGGATTTTCGTGAATCCCTTCACGTCGTCGGCCGTCCACGCCTTGTTGACCTCGCCGTACTCGCCGAAGTCGGTCTTCATCAGGTCGAAGGTCGAGTCGACGCCCACGAGCGTATAGTTGCGCGGCCGCAGGATCAGCTCCACGGTTCCCGTCACGTTGCGCTGCGACGACAGGAGCATCGCCTCGATGTCGCGCATCACCGGCTCGAGGTACTGTGCTTCGTGGAGGAACATGCCGTACCACGTCGCCACCTGGTCTTTCCAGTAAATCTGCCATTTGGTCAGCGTGTGCTTTTCGAGCATCTTGTGCGCGGCGATGATCAGCATCGGCGCGGCGGCCTCGAAGCCCACGCGGCCCTTGATGCCGATGATCGTGTCGCCGATGTGCATGTCGCGGCCGATACCGAATTTCGATCCGATGGCCTCCACGGCGCGGATGGCCTCGACTTTGTCCGTGTAGGGCGTGCCGTTGACGGCCGCGATCTCGCCCTCGTGGAACGTGATCGTGAGCCGCTCCTCGCCTTCGGCCGTGATCTGGCTCGGATAAGCCTCCTCGGGGAGCGTCTGCTCCGAGTGGAGGGTCTCCTTGCCGCCGATCGAGGTTCCCCACAGCCCCTTGTTGATCGAGTACTCCATCTTCTTGTAGTCGGCCGTGATGCCGTGCTTGCGCAGGTAGTCGATCTCGTATTCGCGCGTCAGGGTCATGTCGCGCGTCGGGGTGATGATCTCGATCTCGGGGGCGAGGATCTGGAACGTCAGGTCGAAGCGCACCTGGTCGTTGCCCGCTCCGGTCGAGCCGTGGGCCACGGCGTCGGCGCCGATCCGCTTGGCGTATTCGATGATGGCGATGGCCTGGAAAATGCGCTCCGAACTTACCGAAATGGGGTAGGTTCCGTTGCGCAGGATGTTGCCGAAGACCATGTAGCGGATGCTTTTTTCATAGTATTCCTGCTCGATGTCGAGCGTCGCGTGAGCCACGGCGCCCAGGTCCATGGCGCGCTTCTCGATCTTTTCGAGTTCGGGTTTCGAGAATCCGCCCGTATTGGCGATTGCCGTGTAAACGTCGTAACCCTTCTCCTCGGAGAGGTATTTTACGCAAAACGAGGTGTCCAGACCGCCGCTGAACGCCAGAACCACTTTCTTCTTTTTCATTTTATGACAGTTTTTAATTTGTACTTGAACAACCGACGTCCGGAATCCCCGATTTTGCCGCGTCAGCGGCATTTAAGTCCTTCCCTGGGGGAAGGGTTTGGGATGGGGTCGGATTTGCAGACGACGCCGAAGGCGGCGACAACAAGATCCGGGAGCAGGAGCCGGGGCAATAACTTGTTGACCTATTTCAAATGAAACAACTTCTTTACTTTATTTCGGAAAAACATCCGGTAGGGGGCCAGCCGCGACTGTTTCTGCGGCGGCTCCTTGGCCGGGTCGTAGAGCATGCCTGTACAGAGGCACATGCGGCGGTTGTTGCGCTGGAGGATGTCGTAGTTGCAGCAGCCTTCGCAGCCGCGCCAGAAATCCTCGTCCTCGGTCAGTTCCGAGAAGGTCACGGGGGTGTACCCCATCCGCGAGTTGAGCTTCATGACCGGCAGCGACGTGGTGATACTGAATAACTTGGCATACGGGAATCGTCGTCGGGCCAGCTCGAAGGTTCGTCGCTTGATTTGCTCCGCGAGTCCCATATGCCGGTACTCGGGATCGACGATCAGTCCTGAGGTGGCGACGAAGTCGCCGTGACCCCAGCACTCGATATAACTGAACCCGACCAGTTTTTCACCGTCCAGCGCCACGACGGCCTTGCCACCGGTCATTTTTGCGGCGATGTATTCGGGCGACCGCTTTGCGATGCCCGTACCCCGCTGCAGGGCCGACTCATAGATCAGGTCACAGATACGCTGTGCGTAATGTGCGTGCGATGAGTCGGCGAAAACGACGCTGATTGTGTTGTTATTCATTTATCGTTTGTGTGGGTAAAAAGTTGTTTGCGGAATTAGTTGACGCGGTAGGCGCGCTGTACGCCCTTGATGCGCATGATCTGGTGGATGAGCGTGTCCACGACGGCCGTGCCGGGCACCTCGACGGCCACTTCTCCCGCCACGCAGCCGTTCCCGGCGGGTGCGAAGTTCATCGAGCGGATGCCCAGTTTGAGATCGCGGACGATGACCTCGGTGATGTGGTTGGCCATGCCCGTGGTGTCGGCCGCCACGATGCGGATCGTGACGCGGAACGCCCCTTCGGCCGACTGCCGCCAGCGGGCGTCGATCACGCGGTAGGGGTAATTCTCGCGCATGCGCTTGGCGTTGGGGCAGTCGCAGCGGTGGATGGTGATTCCCGCGTTGATCGTCACGAATCCGAACACGTCGTCGCCCTTGATCGGGTTGCAGCACTTGGCCAGCTTGTACTGGATTTTCGAGATGTCGTCGTCGATCACCAGCGCGTCCTGCGGAGCGGCCTTCTCCTGCGTGCCGTGCAGCGCGGCCTTCTGGCGTTCGATTTCGGCGGCCGCGGCGCGGCGCTCCTCTTCGGCTTCGCCCGAAAGGTGGCGTGAGAGGATCTCCTTGATCGACCCGAAGTCGAGCTTCTGGGTGGCGATCAGCGCGTAGACCTCCGTGCCGAGGCGCAGTTTGAAGTATTTGGCCAGGTAAGCCACCGCCTCGTCGATCGTGATGGCGAATTTCCAGTTCTTGAGTTTGCGTTCCAGCTCCTCGCGTCCCATGCGCGTGTGCTTGGCCTGCTCCTCGCGCAGGAAGGACTTGATTTTGTTGCGGGCCTTCGAAGTGACGACGAACGTCAGCCAGTCCGACTTGGGCGTCTGGTTTTTCTGGGTGGTGATCTCCACGATGTCGCCGTTGCGCAGCTGTTCGCGGATCGGCACGGCGCGGCCGTTGACCCGTCCGCCTACGCACGTCGAGCCGAGCGAGGTGTGGATGTCGAACGCGAAGTCGAGGAGCGTGGCTCCCTCGGGGAGTTTCCGCAGGTCGCCGTTGGGCGTGAAGACGAAGATTTCGCCCGACGCGGGTTTGGCGTCGAAACGCTGCGCCAGCGAGTGGGTCGTGTCCTCCATCAGTTCGCGCAGGTGTCCCAGCCATTGTTCGCTGGTCTGCGCCCCCTGGTTGACGCCCTTGTAGCGCCAGTGCGCGGCGATACCGCGCTCGGCCACGGCGTCCATGCGCTCGGTGCGGATCTGCACCTCGACCCAGCGGCCCTCGGCCGACACGGTGGTGTGCAGCGACTCGTAGCCGTTCGACTTGGGAATCGAAATCCAGTCGCGCATGCGCTTGGGGTTGGGCGTGTAGAAGTCCGTCACCACCGAATAGGCCGTCCAGCAGAGCTGTTTCTCGGCCTCCTGCGGACAGTCGATGATGATGCGGATGGCGAAGATGTCGTAGACGCCCTCGAACGGGACGTGCTGTTTGTGCATCTTGGTCCAGATCGAGAAGATCGACTTGGTGCGGCTCTTGATGTGGTATTTGATGCCGAGGCGGTTGAGCCGCTGCTCGATCGGCACGAGGAACCGCCCGATGAATGCACGGCGTTCCTCGGCGCTCTCCTCGAGCTTCATGACGATGTGCTCGTAATCCTTCGGTTCGAGGTATCGCAGGGCGATGTCCTCCAGCTCGCTCTTGATCGAGTAGAGACCCAGCTTGTGGGCGATCTGGGCGTAGAGGTTCATCGACTCCCAGCTCTTCTTGCGCCATTTCTCGCGCGGGAACATTTCGAGCGAACGCATCACTTCGAGCCGGTCGGCCAGTTTGATCAGGATGACGCGCGGGTCTTCGGAGTAGCTCACGATCAGGTCGCGGAAATTGTCGGCCTGCTCCTTGGCCACCTTGAGCTTCAGTTCCGAGATGTTGGCCAGCCCGAGGGTGATGCCCACGACCTGATCTCCGAAACGGCGGCGGATGTCGGCGCTCAGGGCGAGGAACTCCTCGGCGGGGAGCTGCTTGTGGGCCAGCCGCACGACGTCGTGCAGGATTGCCGAAATGGAGGAGTTGCGGCCGAGGCCCACCTCCGAGATCACGATCGAAGCCACCGCGGCGGCATGCTCCAGCAGGGGCGAGCCGTCGTAGCGCACCAGTCCGGCGAGTTTCCCGTCGGCATACTCCAGCGCCTCGTCGACGAGTGCCCGGGTCTGCTCCGAGAAATTCGCGCGCACGAGCGAGCGGAGTTTTTCGTAACGTGAAAAGTCCATTTTTACCTAACCTGAAGCCTTGACGGCAAAGATATGAAAATTTTTCATAAATTTGGCATGTAGAATTGAACAGTTGTGCTATGGACAAGAAAAAGGCAATTTACGTGCCGACGGTCGGCGAGGAAATCGGCAATGCCGTGTCGCACGGCGTGATGTCGCTTCTGGCGCTGCTGGCCCTTCCTTTCGCCGCCGTGTGGGCCTATGTGCATGATCCCGGAGGGGTTCTGGCCTCGGTCTCGGTCTCGGTTTTCGTCATTTCGATCTTCCTGATGTTCCTCGCCTCGACGCTCTACCATTCGATGAACCCGCAGTCGAAGCACAAGGAGGTTTTCCACATCCTCGACCACATTTTCATCTACGTCGCCATCGCGGGCAGCTACACGCCCATCGCGCTGTCGGTCATCGGCGGCTGGCAGGGGGTGTTCATCACCGTCCTGCAATGGGCGATGGTGATTTTCGGGATTTTCTACAAATCCCTGTCCCGCAAATCGATACCCGCCATCAGTCTGACTATCTACCTGGTCATGGGCTGGACGATCGTCTTCTTCCTCCCGCTGTTCATCAGCCACGCTTCGACGCCCCTCGTGACGCTCATTGCGCTGGGCGGCCTGCTCTACACGCTCGGCGCATGGTTCTACGCCCGCAAGGGCTTCCGCTATCACCACATGGTGTGGCATCTGCTGATTAACCTTGCGGTTGCGGCGCATTTCGTCGGAATCGTGTTTTACCTCTATTGATTATGAATGCTTTCGACCTGCATATCCATTCCGGATACAGCAGCGACGGGGAATTTCCCGTCGCCGCAATCGTTGATATGTGTTCGGCCCGCGGACTGGACGCCTTTTCGCTGACCGACCACAATTCGGTGCGGGGCGTCGGCCAGGCCGCCGAAAGGGCCGCCGCTGCGGGCCTGGGCTTCATTTCGGGCATCGAGATCGACTGCAATTACCGGGGCACGGACCTGCACCTGCTGGGCTACGGCATCGACTGGCGTTCGGCGGATTTCGCGCGGCTGGAGGAGACGGTCGCCGCGAAGGTCGTGGCGTCGTTCGGCGGTATGGTCGATAACCTCCTCCGTCTGGGCTTTGCGGTGGATGCCGATGCGGTGCTGGCCGCCGCCGGTGACAAGCTCCCCACGGGCGAACTGATCGCCGAGGTGATGCTCTCCGACGCAAAATACCATACGCCCCTGCTGCGGCCCTATATGGAGGGCGGCGAGCGGAGCGACATGCCTTACATCAACTTCTACCTCGATTATTTCGCGCAGGGGCGCCCGGCGTTCGTGCCCGTGGAGTATATGGCTTTCCGCGATGCTGTGGAGCTGGTCCGCGACAACGGGGGCGTGCCCGTCGTGGCGCATCCGGGGCTGAATTTCCGGGGCCGGGAGGAGACTGCCGGGCGGCTGCTCGACCGCGGGGCCGCAGGACTGGAGGTCTTCAACAACTACCACACCCCCGAACAGGCCGTCTATTTCGCTTCGCTGGCCCTCTCCAAGGACGCTTTCATAACCTGCGGAAGCGATTTTCACGGCAAGACCAAGCCCCGGATCGCCGTCGGGCGGTTCCCGTCGGACGAGCGTTTCGACGGCCGCCTGTCAGACTTTGTAAACCACGTAAATGTGATCGGCCGGCAGGGCGTATAGCCTGCGTTCGGCCTCGGTGAGGGTCGCGGCATAGTCGATGTCCGCGACCTCGAAACCCGCCCGGCGCAGACGGTCGGCATAGTCGGCACCGTAGATGCGCCGGTGGTCGTACTGCCCGAAGATGCGCGTGCGATGGTCGGGGTCGGTGATCGAGTCGTCCTCGTAGGTCTGCTCGTAGTCCGCATCCACCGGGGAGAGGACGATGCCCCAGCCCCCGGGGCGGAGGATCCGGTGCAGTTCGCGCATCGCCTTGCGGTCGTCGTCGACGTGCTCCAGGATGTGGTTGCAGATCACCACGTCCACCGAACCGTCGGCCAGCGGGATTTGCTGCACGTCGAAATGCAGGTTCGCCAGCGGGCTTTCGAGGTCGGCCGTGACATACTGCCCGGGATGCGAGCGGAAGTGCGGCTTGAGGTGACGCATGATACAGACCTCGGGAGCAATGTGTAACGTGCGCGGAAAAGCTGTCAGCAGATCGGTCTCGCGCGTCAGGTAGAGCCACAGCAGGCGGTGGCGTTCCAGCGACAGACACTTGGGGCACAGTGCGTTGGGGCGCGACTCCACGTAGCCGTAGGGCATGAACTTCCGGTATTTCGCACCGCACACGGGGCATTCGGCTCCGCGGCCCTTGTAAAACAGCCCGGCCACGGGCACGGCCCAACCCGCGATGCGTTGCAGCACGGGGCGCGGGATGTGGTTCAGGGACCAGCGAATCAGTTTTTTCATCCTATTCCAGCACTTTGTTCACGTCGGCTTCGGCCTTGCGCAACCGCGCCTTGCACGAGGCGATCAGTTCCGTGGCGCGTTTCACCTCGGCGGCGAGGCTGTCGACATCCATCTCTTCGTTGCGCAGGCGCGCCAGTATTTTTTCGATTTCGGCCATCGCCTCGGCGTAGGTCAGTTCTTTTTTTGCCATATTTTTCCGGAATTTACGGTTGCATTTATCCTGCCGTCGGAGACTTCGATTTCGACCTGCTCGCCTGCGGCGACACTCCCGGCCGAGGTCACGGCACGGCCTCCGGCGCGCAGGACGGCGAATCCCAGCCGGAGGATGCGTTCGGGCGAACGTCCGGCGATCAGTTCCGCGGCGTTGCCGAGCCGCACGCCCTGCCGCGCGAGGAAGTCGCGCGCCGCGTCGGGCAGCAGCTCTGTGAAATGTTCCAGACGCAGCGTCTGCCGCGTGAGGAGTTCGCCGCTCAGCCGCCTCACTTCGCCCGAGAGGCGTTCGAGACGCACCTCCGAGGCGTGCATCGCGGCCTTCGTCATGTCGTTCAGTTGCAGGGCGGCGCAGTCGAGCCACCCGTCGGTTTCGGCCATCCGTTCGACCAGCCATCCGGCCACCGCCGTCGGGGTCTTGAGCGCCGTGTGGGCCACCATGTCGGCCACGCTGGTGTCCTTGTCGTGCCCGATGCCCGTCACCACCGGCAGCGGGAACTGCGCCACGTGGGCGCAGAGGCGGTAGGCGTTGAAGCAGTTGAGGTCGCTCCTCGACCCGCCTCCGCGGATCAGCACCACGGCGTCGAATTTTTCCGGCCGGGCCGCGACGTTGCACAGGGCTTCGATGATGGATTCCTCGGCCGCTTCGCCCTGCATGAAGGCGTCGAACAGGGTCAGCTCGAAACGGTAGGGGCTTCGGGCCAGCTCCTTGCAGAAGTCCTGATAGCCGGCGGCGTTGGCGCTCGACACGATGGCCACGCGCTGCACGACGGCCGGCATCGGCGCCTCGCGGTTCATGTCCCAGACGCCCTCCTGCTGCAACTGCGCGATGGTCTGCTGCCGCTGCCGCTCCATGTCGCCCAGCGTGTAGGAGGGGTCGATGTCGGTGATCTGGAGCGAGAAGCCGTAAAGCTCGTGGTAGGAGACCAGCGCCTTGGCCAGTATTTTGATGCCCGCGGCGAGCCGCTGGCCCGTTTCGGCCTCGAAATAGCCTGCGATGCGGGGGTAGTTCGAACGCCACACGACGGCCCGGGCCTGCGCTGTCGGCACGCCGTTGTCGCCGCCCTTCTCCACAAGCTCCAGGTAGCAGTGGCCCGAGTAGTTGACCTTGATTTCCGAAATCTCGGCGCTCACCCAGAGGGGCAGCGCGAACTGCCCTTCGAGCGCCGACTTCACGCGGCGCTGCAACTCGCGCAGGGTAATGTGTTGTGATTCAGTCATCGGCCCAGCAGAATTCCGAGGGTGAACAAGGCTCCGAACAGCAGGATGTTGCGGGCCGTTTCACCCAGACAGACGTTCAGCGCGTCGCCGTGGTCGATGCGCACCATCTTGCGCCATGTGGAGATATGTGCGGCGAGGTAGGGAAGGGGTAGCAGGGCGGCCCACGTGCGGCCTGCGAAGAGCAGCGTGAGACACAGCGCGACGGCCGCGGTTCCCAGGGCGAGATAACCCCAGCGGCCGACGCCTGCGCCGAGGCAGACGACGATCGTGCGTTTGTTGCAGCGGGCGTCCTCCTCGCGGTCGCGGAAGTTGTTGATCATCAGCATCGTGTCGATCACGAGGCCGCAGGCCAGCGCGGCGACGAGAACCTCCGGGGTCCACGCGCCGGTCTGGATGTAATAGGTGAATCCCACGGGGACCAGTCCGAAAAAGAGGATGACCGCGGCGTCGCCCAGCCCGTGGTAGGCCAGCGGGTAAGGGCCTGCGGTGTAGAACCAGGCGAAGACGATGCAGGCGGCGCCTGCGGCGACGAGTTCCCAGCCTCCGTAGCGGAGCGCGCCGGCGTGGAGCGCCCAGACGAGCAGCGCGACGCCCGCGGCGCAGGCCGCGAGGGTGAATCCCGCAATGCCCGCCTTCATGGCCCCGAGGGTGATGTAGCCTTTGGCGAAGGCGCGGTCGGGACCCAGCCGGTCGGGCTGGTCGGCCCCCTTCAGGAAGTCCCAGAGATCGTTCACCAGGTTGGCCGTGCACTGCATCAGCAGGGCGAATGCGAGGCACAGCACGGCCGGAAGCCAATGGAATCCGCGGTCGGTCCAGGCCAGTGCGGAGCCGATCAGGACGAGGATGACGGAGTTGCCGAGGCTGTACGGCCTGACGGCCAGAATCCATGCGGAGAGGGAGTTGGTTTTCACGTTTCGGAGTTTTTCAGGGGCTTTTGCAGATGAGGTTTGCGGGTTTCGGGAGCGGAGTTGTCAGCGGATGACCAGCTCCGCCTGCCGCGGCATGCGCCGGCCCTCGGGAAGCTGGATGCTCAACACGCCTTCGCTTTCGACCGGCGCGCCGTTCTTCTGCGCCGGATGCCAGCGCGGAGCTTCCGCCACGGCTTTCAGCACGCGCCGCTTGAGGCGGTTGTCGGTCGATTCGAGCTCCTGCTGGACGATGGTCTCGCCGTCGGGCGTGATCTTGTAGCGCAGCACCACGCGCGCCGTGGGTTCGCTCTCGTCCCAGCGCACCTGCCGGGCGATGTAGCTGCCGAAGGCGGAGTCCGCGGGAAAGGAGGCCGGCCGGTCGTAGCGCAGCGTAATGAGCATCACGCCGTGTGCGGCCCGCTGGCCGTAGCGGGCGATGGTCTCCTCGTCGGCGGGGAGCATCTCGACGTTCTCGATGTCCTCGGGCGGAATCGAGCGTATCTCGGACGTCTCCTTGCCGTTGACGATGTACAGGGGCTGCGGCCTGGGCGTCGCGGCACGGACGGCTGCGGCGAGAAACAGGATGTAGAGAAGCAGTGCGTATCTTTTCATACCGTAATCTTTTTTTGCAAAACGGCCGGCAGGGCCGGGATATTGCCTGCGGACTATCCGATCTCCTCCCAGCCCGAAGCCGAAAGGTCCACGCAGCCGTTGGCCCGGAAACGGACGCCTTCGGCTGCGAGCAGCTCCCGCTGTCCGGTCCATCCGGGCGCTGTCCGGCCCTGGCTGTTGACGACCCGGTGGCAGGGCAGACCCTCCGGAGCCATCGCCAGCGCCCGTCCCGCGCGGCGCGCATGGCCGGGCATGCCGATCAGCCGGGCCAGCTGCCCGTAGGTCGCGACCCGTCCTGCGGGAATCTCTGCGACGACGCTCCAGATCTCGGCGTCGAAATCGGCGGGAATCTTCATCGCTTGTTTCGTTTATCTGAAACGGCCGGAGCCGAATCCGGGGCGCAAGTCCGGCCCCCCCCCTCCTGAAAGCCGTTTTTTAGACGGCCCGGGGCAACGGGTTTCGGCTGCGGCTCATCCCGCCCCTGCTGCCCCTGAAAAGGGTTTTTTAAGCGGCTAAAGTTCGCTCTCTTTCAGACGCTCGGCGTTCTCGGCCACGATCAGGTGGTCGATGCAGTCCTGGATGTCGCCGTCCATGAAGGCCGCGAGGTTGTAGATCGTATAGTTGATGCGGTGGTCGGTGATGCGCCCCTGCGGGTAGTTGTAGGTGCGGATCTTGGCCGAACGGTCGCCCGTCGAGACCATCGTTTTGCGCTTCGAGGCGATTTCGTCGAGGTACTTCGAATATTCGAGGTTGAAGACGCGCGTGCGCAGCTCCTCGAAAGCCTTGTCGAAGTTCTTCAGCTGCGATTTCTGGTCCTGGCACTGCACGACGATGCCCGTGGGGATGTGCGTCAGGCGGATGGCCGAATAGGTCGTGTTGACCGACTGTCCGCCGGGACCGCTGGCGCAGAAGATGTCCTTGCGGATGTCGTTCATCGAGATCTCGACGTCGAACTCCTCGGCCTC
This sequence comes from Alistipes sp. i18-0019-D1, assembly GCF_042852885.1. NCBI lineage: Bacteria > Pseudomonadati > Bacteroidota > Bacteroidia > Bacteroidales > Rikenellaceae > Alistipes > Alistipes sp. i18-0019-D1. Next base: position 1,215,452 of record NZ_AP031424.1, on the reverse strand, counting down.
GGGAAGCACGGCGACCGAGGCGGCCGAAGTATGCACGCGGCCCTGCGTCTCGGTCTGGGGCACGCGCTGCACGCGGTGCACGCCCGACTCGTATTTGAGCGTCCCGTAGACGTTCTGTCCCGATACTTTCAGCACCACCTCCTTGAAACCGCCCGCGGCGCCGTCCGACGACGAGGTGATTTCGTAGCGCCAGCCTTTCGACTCGATGTATTTGGTGTACATGCGCAGCAGGTCGCCGGCGAAGATCGCCGCCTCGTCGCCGCCCGTGCCGCCGCGGATCTCCACGATGGCATTTTTTGAGTCCTGCGGGTCCTTGGGAATCAGCAGCAGCTTGATCTCCTCCTCCATCTGCGCGAGCTGGGGCTCCAGTTCGGCGATCATCTCGCGGGCCATTTCGCGCATCTCCTCGTCCTTGTCGTTGGAGAACGTGTCTTTGGCTTCGGCGAGGTTGGCGACGGCCGTGCGGTAGCGCTCCGAGGTCTCGATAATCGGCTCCAGCTCCTTGTATTCCTTGGTCAGCTGGATGAACTGCTTGACGTCGGCGATCACTTCGGGGTCGGTGAGTTTCTGTCCCGTCTCCTCGTATTTGAGTTTCAGACCGTCCAGGCGGTTCAATATGGTATTGTCTGCCATAAGTGTTTTATTTTGGCCGTAAAGATACGCAATAATCGGCAAACGGCAATGCGCGGGCCGAAAAAACCGACCGAGGGAACCCCTGGCGCGGGATTCCCTCCGGTATGCGGTTGCCGGGGCGCGGTTCGTGCCCGGCCTATCTGTTGATCCGGCGGAGCCAGTCCAGCACGGCGTCCTGCCACTGCTCCTTGTAGCGGAAGCTGTCGCGGATGCCCCAGCCGTGGCCGCCCGAAGGGTAAATGTGCATCGAAGCCTCGATGCCGTGCGCCTTCAGGGCGTTGTAGTAGAGCGTGCTGTTGACGGGCGGAACCGTCTTGTCGTCGTCCGAGAGCAGCAGGATGGCGGGCGGGGTGTCGGCCGTCACGCGGCTCTCCAGCGAGTAGGCCGCATCCTGCTCGGGGGTGCGCTCCTCGCTCAGCAGGTTGATGAACGATCCCTGGTGGCGTTTGCCCTGCACGGCCGTGATGACCGGGTAGAAGAGGACCGAGAAGGCCGGTTTGAAACTGCCGATCGTCGAGGCCATCGCCGCGAGGTGACCGCCGGCCGAGGAGCCTACGATGCCCACTTTGTCGGCCGTGTAGCCCGTGGCGCCCGCTTCGAGTCCCGCCATGATGCGCAGGGCCTGTACGGCGTCCTCCAGCGGCACTTCGGGATGGTGGTTGGGCATCCGGTATTTCAGCACGGCGCCCGTGATGCCGTTGGCGGCGAACCAGCGGGCCATCTCGTAGCCCTCGTGGTCCATGGCCAGCATGCCGTAGCCGCCGCCCGGGCAGATGACCACGGCCTGGCCGGTGGCCCTGGCCTTGTCGGCCGGGAAGATGTAGAGGACCGCTTCGGAGGTGTTCCGAACGCGGTTGGGTTCTTTTTCCGTTTCCGGCGTCGTGATGCCGTTGCTGTGGGGCGCGGTCGTGTTGTCCCAGATCTTGAGGGTCGCGGCCTGTCCGTAATCCTGTGCCGATACTGTTGCGGTCATAAGCAGGAGTGTTGCGATAAGTGATAGGGTGCGTTTCATAAATCGGAATTTAAGTGTGGCGAGTGTCAGATCACGATGTTTATGATCTTGCCCGGCACGACGATGATCTTTTTCGGGGCTTTGCCTTCGAGCCATTTCTGCGCCTCGGGGGCCGTGACGACGTCGGCCTGGATCTCGGCGGGCGTCATCGAGGCGGCGTACTCTTTCTTGAAGCGGAGCTTGCCGTTGACCGACACGGGGTATTCGAACGAGTTCTGCACGAGGTGCTTCTCGTCGCAGACCGGATAGGCGGCCGTGCAGACCGAGCCGGTGTGTCCGAGCGCGGCCCACAGCTCCTCGGCGATGTGCGGGGCGAAGGGGGCGAGCAGTACGGTCAGCGGTTCGAGCACTTCGCGCTTCGAACACTCGCCCAGCTCGTTGAGGCAGATCATGAAGGCTGCGACGGAGGTGTTGAACGAGAAGTTCTCGATGTCCTCGGAGACCTTTTTGATAGTCTTGTGCAGGGTGCGCAGTTCCTGTTCGGTCGCCTTTTCGTCCGTGACGCACAGCTGCCCGTCGCGGTCGAAGAACAGCCGCCAGAAGCGGCGCAGGAACTTGTGCACGCCGTCGATGCCGTTCGTGTCCCAGGGTTTCGACTGCTCGAGCGGCCCGAGGAACATCTCGTACATGCGCAGCGTGTCGGCGCCGTAGTTGTCGACGATGTAGTCGGGGTTGACGACGTTGTAGAACGACTTCGACATCTTCTCGATGGCCCAGCCGCAGACATATTTGCCGTCTTCGAGGATGAACTCGGCGTCCTTATATTCGGGCATCCACGCGCGGAAGGCGTCGAGGTCGAGGAGGTCGTTCTTCACGATGTTCACGTCGACGTAGAGCGCCTGCGTCTCGTATTGGTCCTTGAGGCCCAGCGACACGAACTTGTTGGTCCCCACGATGCGGTAGACGAAGTTCGAACGGCCTTGGATCATGCCCTGGTTGACGAGTTTGCGGAACGGCTCCTCCTCGCAGACGCAGCCCAGATCGTAGAGGAACATGTTCCAGAAGCGCGAGTACATCAGGTGGCCCGTGGCGTGCTCGATGCCGCCCACGTAGAGGTCGACGCTGCGCCAGTACTCGTCCGCCTCTTTCCCGACGAGCGCCTTGTCGTTGTGCGGGTCCATGTAACGGAGGTAGTAGGCCGACGATCCGGCGAATCCGGGCATCGTCGACAGTTCGTAGGGGTAACCCTCGGGCGTCGCCCATTCCTTGACGCGGGCCAGGGGCGGTTCGCCCTCGGCCGTGGGGCCGAAATCCGCGATGGGAGGCAGTTCCAGCGGCAGTTTGTCTTCCGCCAGCGGATAGGCCGTGTCGTCCTTGTAGTAGATCGGGAACGGCTCTCCCCAGTAGCGCTGGCGCGAGAAGATGGCGTCGCGCAGGCGGTAGTTGACGAGCTTTTTGCCCAGTCCGCGCTTCTCGACTTCGGCGAACATCGTCTGGATCGCCTCCTTTACATCCATGCCGTTGAGGAAATCCGAGTTGATCACTTTCCCCGATTTGGCGTCGTACGACTCTTTCTCGATGTCGCCGCCCTCGACCACCGGAACGATCTCCAGCCCGAAGTGCCGCGCGAAGGCCCAGTCGCGCGAGTCGTGCGCCGGAACGGCCATGATGGCCCCCGTTCCGTAGCCCGCCAGCACGTAGTCGGAAATGTAGATCGGAATGGCCTTGTGTGTGAAGGGGTTGATGGCGTATGATCCTGTTGCAACGCCGCTTACGCGCTTCGTGTCGGCGATGCGGTCGCGCTCCGAGCGTTTCTTGGTCTGGCAGATGTACTCCTCGACGGCGGCCTTGTTTTCGGGCGTCGTCAGAGAGCCGACCCACTCGTGCTCGGGGGCGATGACCATGAACGTCACGCCGAAGATCGTGTCGGGACGGGTGGTGAAGATCTCCAGTTTCTTCTCCGAATCCCGGATGTCGAAGAAGACCTGCGCACCCTCCGAACGGCCGATCCAGTTGCGCTGGATCTCCTTCAGCGAGTCGCTCCATTCGAGCTTGTCCAGCCCGTCGAGCATCCGCTGGGCGTAGGCGGTCACGCGCAGAAGCCATTGTTTCATGCGCTTCTGCTCGACCGGATAGCCGCCGCGGACCGAAAGTCCGTCGTGCACTTCGTCGTTGGCCAGCACGGTTCCCAGTTTCGGACACCAGTTAACCATCGTGTCGGCGCGGAAGGCGAGGCGGTAGTTCTGGAGGATCCGTTCCTTCTCCTGCTCGCTCATGGCGTTCCATTCGGCGGCCGTGAAGTGCATCTCGGTCGTGCAGGCGGCGTTCAGTCCCTCGGTGCCGTTCTTTTCGAACGCGGCGACGAGTTCCGCAATCGGGCGCGCCCGCTGCTCGTCCTTGCAGTAGTAGGAGGAGAACATTTTGAGGAACGCCCACTGCGTCCACTTGTAGTAGCCGGGGTCGCACGTGCGCACCTCGCGGTCCCAGTCGAACGAGAATCCGATCTTGTCCAGCTGCTCGCGGTAGCGGGCGATGTTCTGCTCGGTGGTCACGGCCGGGTGCTGTCCGGTCTGGATCGCATACTGCTCGGCGGGAAGGCCGAAGGCGTCGTAACCCATCGGGTGGAGGACGTTGAATCCCTTGAGGCGCTTGTAGCGCGAGTAGATGTCCGAGGCGATGTAGCCCAGCGGGTGGCCGACGTGCAGGCCCGCTCCCGAGGGGTAGGGGAACATGTCCAGCACGTAGAATTTGAGCCGCGAGGGGTCCGTCTCCACCTTGTAGGTTTTGTCCGCCTTCCAGCGGCTTTGCCATTTGGCCTCGATCTCCTTGAAATTGTACTCCATATCTCGTGTAATTTTGTTGCGGATTTTCCCGCAAAGATAGGAAAAAAAACGTATCTTTATCCGGGAGTGGCTTTTGTGGGATTTAAATTGTGGGCTTATGTGTAAATTTCGACTTTGTTTGCTGTGTGTGCCGCTGGCGCTGGGTGCGCTCTCCGGCTGTTCGGAGGAGGTGGAATACGAGATGCCGATCTATGATTTCGTGAATCCTTCGGTCTGTTTTTTCGTTTCCGACGCCGCGACGGGCGTGAACCTGCTCGATCCCGATGAGGCCGGTACGATTCTCGGCCAACCCATTGCCGTGACGTATGACGGGAAGCGTTATGAAGTGACGACCGATGTCCGGCCGGTTCCGATGACGCGGGCCACGATGCCGCGGCCGCTGGCGCTGCGGCTCGAAGGGGCGAATGAGTACGACAGGATCAAGGGCTATCACCTTGCCTTCGGCGAGTTCGATCCGACGGACGACCTGAAAGGACAGTCGTTCGTGGTCGACTGGGGCGACGGGACCTCCACGAAGGTGGAGTTCGATCTTTATGTGGTCTGGAAGAAAAACCGGAAAGAGCGCATTTACGAGGCGGAGGTGCACAGTCCGATCCGTGTCGACGGCGTGGCGCACGGCGAGGGTTATTACGACGCGTGGATCGTCCGGATCGCCCGGTGACGGGCAGTGCGGTTGTATGTAAAAGGGGGCGCGGCCATTCGGCCGCGCCCCCTTTTCCCCGTTTTGCGGGATGTGTCAGTCGTAGAGCGGGACGACGCACATCGAGTAGGCTTCGCTGTGGCCGGTGCCGTCGGAGAGCGTGTAGCGGATCTCGTCGCCGTGCCACACGACGGCGGTCCGCGTCGTGCCGAAAATCGTTCCGGCGGTGAATATGTCGTCGTAGCAGACGGCGACCGAATAGGGCATCGAACCGCTGCCCGTGCCGTCGGAGAGGTCGAACAACTCCTGCCCCTCCTTCCAGACGACGCCCTCCTCCTCGAAGCCGTCGGTGTAGTAGCCCGCCGTGTAGAGCGTGTTTCCGAACCGGCAGACGGCGGTGGCTTCGGCGTAGGAGCTGCCGTCGGTCAGGGCGTAGAGCAGCTCCCTGTCCTTCCAGACCACCGCGGCGCCGCCCGAGTGGCCTGCGGTGTAGAGCGTCCTGCCCGAAAGGCAGAGGGCGTTCACCCCGGCGGCGGTCTCCCCGTCGGAGAGCGTGTAGTGCGCCTTGTCGTTTTTCCAGACCACGGCGAGCGGTTTCGTGAACCCGCTCTGCAGGCTGCCTGCGGCGTAGATGTCGCCGCCCGAGACGGCGACCGACCGGGCCTGCGAGATGGCCGGACTGACCGAATAGGCGTAGAGCGCATCGCCGTCTTTCCAGATTTTCGCCGTCAAGGCCCCGTCGTTCTCCTCGCTCCCGGCCGTGTAGAGGCTGCCGTTTGCGGCGAAGACCGAGTAAGCGTAGGAATCGGCGCCGGGGCTGCCAGGGGTGTATTTCAGCGTGCCGTTTTCCCAGACCTTCGCCACGATCCGGTCGCCCTGCCGTTCGTAGCCGGCGGCATAGACCGTGCCGCCCGAGACGCAGACCGCGTAGGCCCAGGCGTCGTTCGTGCCGTCGGTGAGCGTGTAGAGCTGCTGTCCGTTTTTCCAGACCGTCGCGACGGCCTTCGATGCGGGCGTGGTGTAGCCCGCTGTGTAGATGTCGTAGCCGGAGGGTTTCGGCGGTTCGGGGGCGTCGTCGTCCGAACTGCACGCCGCGAAGCCGGCGAGCACGGTGAAAATCACCGGTAAAAGCGTGTTTGTGAATCGGTTGCTGGAGATCGTCATGGTTTTGCGGTGCAGTTTGTTTTCGGGCCGTTCCTGCCGGGAGGGCCTGTCTGCACGCCGTTTGCAGGGCAAAGTCCGTGCCGGGGATCGAGGTCCGGAGTGTTCGGTTTATGACGCTGATACTAAATCCGTTGCCGGTTTACATATAAGTGTGATTTATTTTGCTGTAAATTCTATAAGTAAAAAGTATTGCAAGCGGCGTAAAATCCTGAAAAATGGTGAAAAAAGAGGCGCGTATATATTGTATTTCCGAAAAAATGCGTACCTTTGCAGTCCATTTTGGACAATGGAGATAGATTTTTTAACAATTAAAGGACAGTTTTAGAAATGCCAACTATTCAACAGTTAGTGAGAAACGGCCGTGTGAAGATGGAGGACAAGTCGAAGTCTCCCGCACTGGCTGCGTGTCCCCAGCGCCGAGGCGTATGTACGCGTGTGTACACGACGACCCCGAAAAAGCCGAACTCGGCAATGCGTAAGGTAGCGCGTGTAAGATTGACCAACGGCAAGGAGGTCAACGCCTACATCCCCGGAGAAGGCCACAACTTGCAGGAGCACTCCATCGTGCTCGTCCGCGGCGGTCGTGTGAAGGACCTCCCCGGTGTACGTTATCACCTGGTGCGCGGCGCACTCGACTCGGCAGGCGTGGACGGACGTCGTCAGCGTCGTTCGAAGTACGGAGCCAAACGTCCCAAGGCAGGCAAGTAGTCAACAACAAGAGAGTTTCTAACAGATCATTTTTAAATAGCAATGAGAAAAGCTAAGCCAAAAAAGCGAATTCTACTTCCGGATCCGAAGTTCGGAGACGTGGCCGTGACCCGTTTCGTGAACAACCTTATGCTGGATGGTAAGAAGAGTATTGCCTACACGATTTTCTACGACTCGCTCGAAATCGTCGGCAAGAAGATGAAGGATGCTGATAAATCTCCGCTGGAAGTCTGGAAACAGGCTCTGGAGAACATCACACCCCAAGTCGAAGTGAAATCGAAGCGTATCGGAGGTGCGACGTTCCAGGTTCCTATGGAGGTTCGTCCGGAGCGCAAGATTTCTATTTCCATGAAAAACCTTGTCCTCTATTCCCGCAAGCGCGCCGGCAAGACGATGGCAGACAAGCTTTCAGCAGAGATACTGGATGCCTACAACCAGCAGGGCGCAGCCTTCAAGCGCAAGGAGGAGATGCACCGCATGGCCGAGGCCAACAAGGCATTCGCACACTTTAGATTCTAATAAGGAGACCGAACAGATGGCAACCAGAGATTTAAAATATACTCGCAATATCGGTATCATGGCTCACATCGATGCCGGTAAAACCACCACGTCGGAGCGAATCCTTTTCTACACGGGCAAAACCCACAAGATCGGTGAAACGCACGAAGGCGCTGCCGTCATGGACTGGATGGTTCAGGAGCAGGAGCGCGGCATCACGATCACCTCGGCTGCAACGACCGCTTTCTGGAACTACATGGGCAACCAGTACCAGATCAACCTGATCGACACCCCGGGACACGTCGACTTCACGGTCGAGGTGGAGCGTTCGCTGCGTGTGCTGGACGGCGCTATCGCCACGTTCTGCGCCGTTGGCGGCGTGGAGCCGCAGTCGGAGACCGTATGGCGTCAGGCCGACAAGTACAACGTGCCCCGTCTCGGCTACGTCAACAAGATGGACCGCACGGGCGCCGACTTCCTGTCGGTGTGCGCACAGATCAAGGAGCACTTCGGTGCTACGGCCCTCCCGGTCGTTCTGCCTATCGGCGCCGAGGACAAGTTCGAAGGCCTGGTAGACCTTATATATAATAACGCTATCTATTATTACGACGACAAGACCGTCCGCGACAACTTCGAGCTGAAGGAGATTCCCGAGTCGATGAAGGCCGAGGCCGCCGAGTGGCGCGGCAAGCTCATCGAGGAGGTGGCTGCCACCGACGATGCGCTGATGGAGAAGTTCTTCGAGGACCCCGATTCGATCACCGCCGACGAGCTGCTCGCAGCGATCCGCAAGGCGACGATCTCGATGCAGATCGTCCCGATGCTCTGCGGTTCGTCGTTCCACAACAAGGGCGTGCAGAAGCTGCTCGACTACGTGATGGCTTTCCTGCCCTCGCCGCTCGACCTGCCCCCCGTTACGGGCATGAACCCCAAAACCGAGCAGGAAGAGGTTCGCCACGCTTCGGAGAGCGATCCGTTCTGCGGCCTGGCGTTCAAGATCGCTACCGACCCGTTCGTAGGCCGTCTGGCTTTCGTGCGCGTATACTCGGGTAAGCTCGATGCAGGTTCCTATGTCCTGGATTCCCGCAGCGGCAAGCGCGAGCGTATCAGCCGTATCTACCAGATGCACGCCAACAAGCAGAACCCGATGGAGACCGTCGGCGCCGGCGACATCTGCGCGGCCGTAGGTTTCAAGGAGATCCGCACGGGCGACACGCTCTGCGCCGAGAACGCACCCATCGTGCTGGAGCAGATGACCTTCCCCGAGCCGGTGATCGGTCTGGCCGTAGAGCCGAAGACCCAGAAGGACCTCGACAAGCTCGGCATCGCCCTGGGCAAGCTGGCAGAAGAGGACCCCACCTTCACGGTTCACACCGACGAGGATTCGGGTCAGACGGTGATCAGCGGTATGGGTGAGCTTCACCTCGACATCATCGTAGACCGTCTGCGCCGCGAGTTCGGTGTGGAGATCAACCAGGGCGCTCCCCAGGTCAACTACAAGGAGTCGCTCACCAAGACGGTTCAGCACCGCGAGGTCTTCAAGAAGCAGACCGGCGGCCGCGGTAAGTTTGCCGACATCATCTTCGAGATCGGTCCCGCCGACGACGGCGCCATGGGCCTTACGTTCGTAGACCAGGTCAAGGGCGGTAACATTCCCAAGGAGTTTATCCCCGCTGTGCAGAAAGGCTTCGCTTCGGCGATGGCGAATGGTGCGCTGGCCGGCTACAAGATGGACTCGATGAAGATCACGCTGCTCGACGGTTCGTTCCACCCCGTGGACTCCGACCAGCTGTCGTTCGAGATCGCAGCCCGCAACGGTTACCGCGCAGCGGCTCCCAAGGCCGGTTCGGTGATTATGGAGCCTATCATGAACGTGGAGGTCGTGACCCCCGAGGAGAACATGGGCGACATCATCGGCGACCTGAACAAGCGTCGCGGACAGGTTACCGGCATGGAGTCGAAGGGCACCGCCCGCGTGGTGAAAGCCAAGGTTCCCCTGTCGGAAATGTTCGGCTATGTGACCGTGCTGCGTACGATTTCGTCGGGCCGCGCAACCTCGTCCATGGAGTTCTCGCACTTCGAGGAGGTTCCTGCCAACCTGGCTAAGGAGATCATCGAGAAAGCGAGTGGTAAACGTAAGGATATAGAATAAGCAAACAATATGAACCAGAAGATTAGAATCAAGTTAAAGTCATTCGATCACAATCTCGTGGACAAGTCGGCCGAGAAGATTGTGAAGACCGTGAAGAGCACGGGTGCCGTCGTGAGCGGCCCGGTGCCCCTTCCCACGCACAAGCAGATTTTTACGGTCAACCGCTCGACTTTCGTCAACAAGAAAGCCCGCGAGCAGTTCCAGCTCTGCACCTTCAAGCGTATCCTCGACATCTACTCGTCGACGCCCAAAACGATCGACGCGCTGATGAAACTGGAGCTTCCCTCGGGTGTGGAGGTAGAGATCAAGGTGTGATCGAACGGAGCCTTACCGGTTTTTAACAATCCTCCGCTTTTGCCGCGCTGCGGTGTATAAGTCCCCTCCGGAGAGGGGATGAGGGGTGATCCGGCTCGTAAACGCCGCCGCAGGCGGCGATGGGTCGGAAAATCGGTAAGACAAAAACTTAACATCACTTTATTACTATTTATAACAAACAATTGACAACAAATGTCAGGACTTATTGGAAAGAAAATCGGAATGACTTCCGTTTACAGTGCCGAGGGTAAGAACATACCATGCACTGTCATTGAGGCTGGACCGTGCGTTGTTACGCAAATCAAGACCGTCGAGAAGGATACCTACGAGGCGGTTCAGATTGCCTATGACGAGACGAGTGAAAAGCACGCCACCAGCAGTTTGTTAGGTCACTTCAAGAAAGCCGGCACGACTCCGAAACGCAAACTTGCGGAATTCAAGGACATGCCTGAAGTGAATCTCGGCGACACGCTGACCGTAGACCTCTTCTCGGAGGAGGACTGGGTCGATGTGACCGGGATCTCGAAAGGAAAAGGCTTCCAGGGCGTAGTGAAGCGTCACGGCTTCGGCGGCGTCGGCGGCCAGACCCACGGCCAGCACAACCGTGCGCGCAAGCCGGGTTCGCTGGGTGCATCGTCCTATCCCTCGCGCGTCTTCAAGGGCAAACGTCTGCCCGGCCAGATGGGCGGCGAGCAGGTCAAGGTTTTGAACCTGCGTGTATTGAAAGTAATCCCCGAGAGCAACCTCATCCTCGTGAAAGGTTCGATTCCGGGAGCAAAAGGTGCTTATTTAACGATTGAAAAATAGTATGGAATTAGCTGTATTAAACACACAAGGAAAAGAGACGGGTCGTAAGGTAGTCCTTTCGGACGCCGTCTTCGGCGTGGAGGCTAATGACCACGCTATTTACCTCGACGTGAAGCAGTATCTCGCTGACCAGCGTCAGGGCACGCACAAGTCGAAGCAGCGCAACGAAGTCGCCGGTTCGACGCGCAAACTCAAGCGCCAGAAAGGAACCGGCGGCGCCCGTGCGGGCAGCATCAAGTCGCCCCTGTTCCCGGGAGGCGGCCGCGTTTTCGGTCCCCAGCCCCGCGATTACAGCTTCAAGCTCAACAAGAAGCTCAAGCAGCTGGCCCGCCGCAGCGCACTGACCTACAAGGCGCAGGCCGGCGCCATCAGCATCGTCGAGACGATGTCGATGGAGGCTCCCAAGACCAAGTCGGTCGTGGCTCTGGCCGAGGCGCTCAAGGTCGACGACAAGAAGGTGCTGCTGGTTCTCCCCGAATCGAACGTGAACCTGCAGCTGTCGTGCCGCAACCTTCCCTACGTGAAGCCCGTGCTGGCTCAGAACGTCTGCACCTACGACGTGATGAACGCATCGGCCATCGTGATGGTGGAAGGCGCCGAGAATGTATTGAATACGATGTTAGCTTAAAAACGCAAGTTACAATGGACATTATTATTAAGCCGGTTTTGACCGAGAAAATGACGATTCAGGGCGAAAAGTTGAATCGCTACGGTTTTATCGTTGACGTGAGGGCTAACAAGCTGCAGATTCGCAATGCCGTAGAGCAGATGTACAACGTCGTCGTTACGGACGTGAACACCGTGAACTACATGGGCAAACTCAAGAGCCGCTACACCAAGGCGGGCCTCTTGGAGGGTCGCGCCAATAACTTCAAGAAGGCGATCGTCACCTTGAAGGATGGAGACAAGATCGATTTTTACAGTAATATCTAACGAAGATGGCAGTAAGAAAATTTAAACCTGTAACCGCAGGTACGAGACATAAGATTATCGGCACGTTCGACGAGATCACGACGTCGAAACCGGAGAAATCGCTGCTCAGCCCCAAGAAGAGCTCGGGTGGACGTAACAACGACGGCAAAATGACGGTCCGCTACATCGGCGGCGGTCACAAGCAGATGTATCGTAACGTCGACTTCAAACGCTCGAAGGACGGCATCGCCGCAACTGTAAAATCGATCGAGTACGACCCGAATCGTACCGCACGCATCGCACTCCTGGCATACGCCGACGGTGAGAAGAGCTACATCATCGCACCCAACGGACTCCAGGTGGGCCAGACCGTAATGAGCGGCGCAGGCGTTGCTCCCGAGGTCGGAAACACGCTCTTCTTGAGCGAGATTCCCCTGGGTACGGTCGTCCACAACATTGAACTCTACCCCGGTCAGGGGGCCGCTATGGCCCGTTCGGCCGGTTCCTACGCCCAGCTGCTGGCTCGTGAAGGCAAATTCGCCGTCATCAAGCTGCCTTCGGGCGAGACTCGTATGGTACTCGTAACTTGCCGCGCAACGGTGGGTGTCGTGTCGAATGTCGACCACAGCCTCGAAAGCTCCGGCAAGGCAGGACGCGAGCGTTGGCTCGGCCGCCGTCCGCGCAACCGCGGTGTCGTCATGAACCCGGTGGATCACCCGATGGGTGGTGGCGAAGGCCGTGCGTCGGGTGGTCACCCGCGTTCGCGCAAGGGTCTGCTTGCCAAGGGTTATAAGACTCGTAACCCGAAGAAGACGACCTCGAAGTTTATTATTTCCAAGAAGAAAAAATAATTAAATAAGAGTACATAATGAGCCGTTCATTAAAAAAAGGACCGTTTATCGACCCCAAGCTCGAAGCGAAGATCGTCGCCCAGGCGGAAGGAAATAAAAAGTCGGTAATCAAGACATGGTCGCGAGCAAGTATGATCTCGCCTGACTTCGTAGGTCAGACGGTAGCTGTCCACAACGGAAACAAATTCATTCCGGTGTATGTAACAGAGAACATGGTAGGACACAAACTCGGCGAGTTTGCTCCCACCCGTAACTTCCGCGGTCACGCAGGTAACAAGAAAAAATAGGTAGAAAATGGGTGCAAGAAAAGCAAATAAAGCCGAACAGTTAAAGGCTGAGAAGAAGCAGAAGGCTATCGCCGTTCTGCGTGATTGCCCGACCTCTCCCCGTAAGATGCGCCTGGTGGCCGACATCATCCGCGGTGTGGAGATCAACAAGGCGCTGGGCATCCTCCGTTACTCGAAGAAGGAGGCGTCGATCCGTATGGAGAAACTTCTCAAGTCGGCGATCGCCAACTGGGAGACCAAGAACGAATCGGAGCGTCTGGAGGACACGAAGCTCTGCGTAAAAGAGGTGTTTGTCGACGGCGGTCGCATGCTGAAGCGTATTCAGGCAGCGCCCCAGGGTCGCGCACACCGGATCCGCAAGCGTTCGAACCACGTAACGATCGTAGTTGACAAAATGGTAACCGTAGAAAACAAGTAATCAGATGGGACAGAAAGTTAATCCGATAGCAAATCGTCTTGGTATCATCCGGGGTTGGGATTCCAACTGGTTCGGAGGCAAGGACTTCTCCGACAAACTCGTCGAGGACGCCAAGATCCGCAAGTATCTGAATGTCCGTCTGGCGAAGGCGTCGATCTCGAAGATCATCATCGAGCGCACGCTCAAACTGGTGACGGTTACGATTTCGACCGCCCGTCCGGGCATCATCATCGGCAAGGGCGGCCAGGAGGTCGACAAGCTGAAGGAAGAGCTTAAGAAGCTCACCGGCAAGGAGATCCAGATCAACATCTTCGAGGTGAAACGCCCCGAGGTGGACGCCGTCATCGTCGGCCAGAACATCGCCCGCCAGTTGGAGGGCCGCGTGTCGTTCCGCCGTGCCGTGAAGACGGCCGTGGCTTCGACCATGCGCATGGGCGCCGAGGGTATCAAGATCCAGGTTGCCGGCCGTGTCGGCGGCGCCGAGATGGCCCGTACGGAGACGATCAAGGAGGGACGCATTCCGCTGCACACGTTCCGCGCAGACATCGACTACTGCCTCACGGAGGCCCTCACGAAAGTGGGTATCCTGGGCGTGAAGGTGTGGATCTGCCAGGGCATCGTCTACGGCCAGCGCGACCTGTTCGAAATCGCAGGCGCTTCGGCGCAGGCTCCTTCGGGCGACCGCGGTGAGCGCGGCGACCGTCGCGGAGGACGCGGCGACCGTGGTGACCGCCGCGGTGGAGACCGTCGTGGCGGACGCCGGGGCGGAGACCGTCGCAATAACAATCAGTAAGTAGGACCTTTTTAAAGCAGAACTAACATGTTACAGCCGAAAAAGACCAAATTTAGAAGAATGCAGAAAGGCCGTATGAAGGGTATCGCTCAAAGAGGTAACCAGCTTGCATACGGATCGTTCGCAATCAAGGCACTTGAATCGACCTGGATCACGGGTCGTCAGATAGAGGCGGCACGTCAGGCCATTACGCGTTACATGAAGCGTGAAGGTCAGCTGTGGATCCGCATCTTCCCCGACAAACCCATCACGAAGAAGCCCGCCGAGGTGCGTATGGGTAAGGGTAAGGGTAATCCCGAAGGCTTCGTGGCGCCTGTTACGCCCGGACGTATTCTCTTCGAGGCAGAGGGTGTGCCCCTGGAAGTTGCGCAGGAAGCGCTGCGCCTGGGCGCCCAAAAACTGCCCATCACCACCAAGTTTATCGTAAGACGTGACTACGTCGAAACCACAATTTAAGGGACACAGAACATGAAAAGTGCAGAAATCAAGGATATTTCGACAAAGGACCTGCAGGAGCGCATCGAGACCGAAAAGGCCCAGCTCGCGAAGCTGAAGGTGCAGCACGCAGTGTCCCCCGTCGAGAACCCGTCGATCATTAAGAAGAACCGCAGAGATATAGCTCGCATGCTGACCGTTCTGCGTCAAAAAAACGCTAAATAACGAGAACAACTATGGAAAGAAATCTTAGAAAAGAGCGTATCGGTGTGGTTGTCAGCAACAAGATGGAGAAAACCATTGTGGTTGCAGTAGCACGTAAGGTGAAGCATCCTATCTACGGTAAGTTCGTGAACAAGACGACCAAGTTCGTGGCCGAGTCGCTCGACGAGACCTGCAAGGAGGGCGATACCGTACGCATCATGGAAACCCGCCCGCTGAGCAAAACGAAGCGTTGGAGATTAGTACAAATCATTGAAAGAGCTAAGTAGTTATGATACAACAGGAAAGTAGACTCATTGTAGCTGATAACAGCGGTGCGAAGGAGGTCCTCTGCATCCGGGTGCTCGGCGGCACGAAGCGTCGCTACGCATCCATCGGCGATAAGATCGTCGTGGCTGTCAAGAGCGCGACTCCCTCGGGCGATGTCAAGAAGGGTGCCGTGTCGAAAGCCGTAGTCGTGAGAACCACGAAGGAAATCAGACGTGCCAACGGTTCGTACATTCGTTTCGACGACAACGCCGTGGTGCTGCTTAACAACCAGGGTGAAATGCGCGGTACTCGTATATTCGGCCCCGTAGCTCGCGAGCTGCGCGACCAGTATATGAAGATTATCTCCCTCGCACCCGAAGTATTGTAATCATAAAAACTATTTCGGATATGTCAAAATTACATATTAAGAAAGGGGATCAGGTTCAGGTTATCGCCGGTGACAGCAAAGGCCAGACGGGCAAAGTCCTGAAGGTCGAGGTTTCGAAGCAGCGCGCCATCGTCGAAGGTGTGAACCTCTGCAAGAAGGCCACGAAGCCCAATGCGCAGAACCCCCAGGGAGGCATCGTCGAGAAAGAGGCTCCGATTCACATTTCGAATCTCATGCTCCTCGACCCCAAGTCGGGCAAACCCACCAAGGTCGGCCGCAAGACGGATGCAAAAGGTAAATTAGTTCGTTTCGCTAAAAAGTCAGGGGAGGAGATCAAATAATGGCATACGTACCTACACTCAAGACACAGTATAAGGAGCAGATCAAACCTGTCCTTATGAAGGAGTTCGGTTACACGAGCATTATGCAGTGTCCGAAGCTCACGAAGATCGTAATCAACCAGGGTATGGGCCAGGCCGTCGCCGATAAGAAGCTTATCGACGTGGCAGAAGCCGAACTGACGCAGATCACCGGTCAGAAGGCCGTTCAGACCCGCTCGCGCAAGGACATCTCGAACTTCAAGCTGCGTAAGGGCATGCCGATCGGCGTGCGCGTGACGCTGCGCGACACGAAGATGTACGAGTTCCTGGAGCGTCTGATCGCCGTGGCCCTGCCGCGTATCCGCGACTTCAAGGGCATCAATGAAAAGTTCGACGGCCAGGGCAACTACACCCTGGGCATCACCGAGCAGATCATCTTCCCGGAGATCGACATCGACAAGATCACCAAGATCTTCGGCATGGAGATCACGTTCGTAACGACGGCCAAAACTGACGAGGAGGCTTACGCCCTGCTCCGCGAGTTCGGTCTTCCTTTCAAAAACGCTAAAAAGAATCAATAAGCTATGGCAAAAGAATCGATGAAGGCCCGCGAGGTGAAGCGTGCGAAGCTCGCAAACCGCTATGCTCACAAGCGCGAGGAGATCGCTGCCAAGGTGAAGAGCGGTGAGATGGATCACGAAGAGGCATGGCAGGCGCTTGCGAAGCTGCCCCGCAACTCGAATCCCATCCGCCAGCATAACCGCTGCAAGATCACGGGTCGTCCCAAGGGCTACATTCGCCTGTTCGGCATCAGCCGTATCCAGTTCCGCGAAATGGCCTCGAAGGGGCTTATCCCGGGCGTTACGAAAGCCAGCTGGTAGCAGCCGCAGGTGCGGGGAGGGGCGAGCGTGCGACCGCCTGAAACCTGCAGATCCTGCGATTCTGAATAAAAGTTCCGTTTTCCGGAAGGTGAGGAGCCTGTAGAGAGCGTGTCTCTCGGAAGGAAGCGGGGCAGATAGGGGTGTTCAGCCCGTGTAGATACGTCACAGTGTCGGGGAAAGTGCCGCCGCAAGCGGTAACTTCCCGATATGTGGGGCGTAGCGAAGGGTTGGGTGCTTGGTTACAAATTTCTCGGACCAAGGGGCCGGAGGGTGGAAACCGGAGCTGCGTAAGGCGGCGGAAGTTGAAGCCCGGAGGTTGAACTGAAGTTGTGCAAAGCGGCGAAAGGGATGCCGGAAGGTCATTCTGTGGCTGGAGGAGGTGACCGGGGCGGACCGCAGAGACGGAGCGCCCGGGTGGTTTCCGAAGTCGCTGCCGCTTGCTGAACGGGAGTTTTGTGCAGATACATGTTAGCAACATCGGGTGCTAACATTGTCTGCGTTCCGGAGGCAGGGCTAAAATCGCTAAAAATCAGGCGATAACTTGGCTGTTTGGGAAATAATGCGTATATTTGCGCGCTTCAGGCCCTCGTGTGCGTATGCGAACGAGGGGGCAAAAAAAGGGCCGGAGGGGAATTGACGAATGTCAAGAAGCTGAAAGTCAAAATTTTAATTTAAACTAATTTATTAATTTTTAATTTCTATTCGTTATGACTGATCCTATTGCGGACTTTCTGACCAGAATTAGAAACGCGGTGAAAGCCAACCACAAGGTGGTTGAAGCTCCCGGTTCAAAAATTAAGCAGGAGATGACCAAGATCCTCTATGAGCAGGGTTACATTCTCGCTTACAAATTCGACAAGGACGAGAAAGGTCATCCGTCGATCAAAATCGCTCTGAAGTGGGACCCCGCCACCAAGACCAACGCCATCAAGGACCTCAAGCGCGTAAGCCGTCCGGGTCTGCGCCGGTATGCGTCGGTTTCGGACATGCCCCGTGTTTTGAACGGCCTGGGCATCGCCATCGTTTCCACGTCGAAAGGCATCATGACCGACGCCAAGGCCCGTCAGGAGAATGTGGGCGGCGAGGTGCTGTGCTATATCTACTAATCGCAAATCATTAAAGAACAACACAATGTCAAGAATTGGTAAATTACCTGTAAACCTGCCGGCCGGCGTTACCGTAGAGGTAGCTGCCGACAACACGGTAAGCGTGAAAGGGCCACTCGGGACGCTGAGCCAGAAAGTTGACTCGGACATCAAGGTAGAGGTCGGCACGCACACGGACGTTCATACGGGCAAGGAAGTTCCCGCCGTTCTGGTGACCCGTCCCACCAACCAGCCCCGCCACCGTTCGCTGCACGGGCTGTACCGCGCGCTGATCAACAACATGGTTGTCGGCGTGTCGAAAGGCTATGAAATCAAACAGGAACTCGTCGGCGTCGGCTTCAAGGCCGAAGTCAAGGGCCAGGTGCTCGAAATGAGCCTCGGCTACTCGCACGACACGCATTTCCTGTTGCCCAAGGAGGTGACCGCCACGGCCGTTACCGAGAAAAAGGGCAACCCGATCGTAACCCTCAAGTCGATCGACAAGCAGCTCATCGGCCAGGTTGCCGCGAAGATCCGTTCGCTGCGCAAGCCGGAACCGTACAAGGGCAAGGGTATCAAGTTCGTCGGCGAGCAGATCCGTCGCAAGGCCGGTAAATCAGCAGGTGCTAAATAGTAAATAGTCTGAAGTTATGTCATTGAACAAGATAGAAAGAAGAGAGAGGATCAAGATGCGTATCCGCAAGATCGTGAGCGGAACGCCTTCACAGCCTCGCATGACTGTATATCGTAGCAACAAGCAGATCTACGTGCAGTTTATCGACGACCTCGCAGGTGTTACCCTGGCTACGGCTTCCTCGCTGGACAAGGAGGTCGCAGAGGCAGCCGCCGGCAAGAACAAGTGCGAAGTCGCCGCCCTGGTAGGCAAGCTGGCCGCCGAGCGCGCCGTTGCCAAAGGCATCAGCGAAGTAGCCTTCGACCGTAACGGCTACCTGTATCACGGAAGAGTTAAACAGCTGGCCGAAGCAGCACGCGAAGGCGGACTTAAATTCTAAGCGATTATGTCAAATACCAACATAAAGAAAGTACGCACGAGCGATCTCGAACTCAAGGACCGGCTCGTCAGCATCCAGCGTGTTACCAAGGTTACGAAGGGTGGCCGCACGTTCAGTTTCTCGGCCATCGTCGTCGTAGGTAACGAAGACGGTGTCGTAGGCTACGGCCTGGGCAAGGCTTCGGAGGTTCAGTCGGCCATCGCCAAGGGCGTGGAGGACGCGAAGAAGAACCTGGTGAAGATTCCGGTTATCAACGGTACGATCCCCCACAAGCAGGAGTCGCGTTTCAGCGGTTCGCTCGTGATGATTCGTCCGGCCGCTCCCGGTACGGGTATCATCGCCGGCGGTGCCATGCGTGCCGTGCTCGAGTCGGTGGGCATCAAGAACGTGCTTGCCAAGAGCAAGGGTTCGTCGAACCCCCACAACCTGGTGAAGGCGACCATCGGCGCACTGTGCGAGCTGCGCGATGCCCACAGCATCGCCCGCGTGCGCGGTATCTCGATGGACAAGGTGTTTAACGGTTAATTCTCAAGAAGAACATGGCAAGATTGAAAATCACCCAGGTCAAAAGCCGCATCGGCTCCACGGAGCGCCAGTGCAAGAACCTTGACGCGCTGGGGCTGAAGAAGATCAACGCGAGTGTCGAGCACGACGACTCGGTGATCATAAAAGGTATGATTGCGCGCGTGAAGCACCTCGTGAAGGTCGAGGAAGTGGCCCCCGCCAAGAAGGCTGCCCCCAAGGCCAAGAAAGCCGAGGTCAAGGAGGAGGCAGCACAGGCCGCAGAATAAGTTTAACAGCTAACGGATTATAACAATGGAACTCAATAATCTCAAACCCGCAAAGGGTTCAACGCATCACGATAAACGGATCGGCCGCGGTGCCGGTTCGGGCCACGGCGGCACGGCCACCCGTGGACACAAGGGTGCACAGTCGCGTTCGGGTTACTCGCGCAAGCTCGGCTTCGAGGGTGGCCAGATGCCGCTGCAGCGTCGCCTCCCCAAGTTCGGTTTCACGAATCTGAAACGAGTTGAATTCAAGGCCATCAACCTCTCGACGCTCGAGGAGCTGGCAGCCAAGAAATCGCTCACGGAGGTTACGGTCGACACGCTCATCGCCGCAGGTTTCATCTCGTCGAACGACAAGGTGAAGATCCTGGGCAACGGCACGATTTCGAAGGCGCTCGCCGTCAAGGCGCATGCGTTCTCGAAGAGCGCCGAGGCGGCCATCACGGCAGCCGGGGGCAGCGTCGAAAAACTGTAAGCAACCTTAGAACCCAAAAATTATGAATCAGTATCTCGTTGTTGGTGTCGTCTTTTTGGTGGTAATCGCTCTTTTGGCGACCAACAAGAAATTGGTAGAAACCCTCAAGAATATCTACAAGATCGAAGAGCTTCGCAAGCGTGTCATTTACACGATCGGGCTTCTGCTGGTCTACCGCTTGGGTAGTTTCGTCGTGATTCCGGGCATCAACCCCAACGCCCTGGGCGAGGGTTCGGCGTATGCCAGCCAGCTGGAAGGCAACGGACTTCTGGGTCTGTTGAACGTCTTCTCCGGCGGTGCGTTCGGCAACGCCGCTATTTTCGCGCTCGGAGTCATGCCGTACATCACCGCCTCGATCATCATCCAGCTCATGGGAATGATGATTCCGTATTTCCAGAAAATGCAGAAGGAGGGTGAGAGCGGCCGCCGCAAGATGAACCAGTGGACACGCTTCCTGACGATCGGCGTGCTGATCCTGCAGGGTCCGGCGTACATCGCCAACCTGTACCATCAGGTCCCCACTGCGTTCGTTTACGGCAATTCGTTCGGCTTCGTTGCCTATGCGACGACGATCCTGATCGCCGGAACCATGTTCATCATGTGGTTGGGCGAGAAGATCACCGACAAGGGTATCGGTAACGGTATCTCGCTGATCATCATGATCGGTATCGTGGCACGTCTCCCGCACGCGCTGTTGGCCGAGGTCAACGCCCGCTTCCAGACTGCCTCGGGTAGCGCCATCATGCTGATCCTCGAGCTGATCCTGCTGTTCCTTGTCTTCATGGCAACGATCGCCCTGGTACAGGCTGTCCGCAAGGTCCCTGTACAGTATGCAAAGCGTATCGTCGGTAACAAACAGTACGGCGGCGTACGTCAGTACATCCCGCTGAAGATGAATGCCGCGAATGTGATGCCTATCATCTTCGCGCAGGCTCTGATGTTTATTCCGGCGCTGTTCTCCGGTACGGCCTTCGCGGCTGCTTTCAGCTCGATGACCGGTTTCTGGTACAACTTCACGCTTGCAGTGCTGGTAATCGCCTTCACCTACTTCTACACGGCGATTATCATCAACCCTCAAATGATGGCCGATGACATGAAGCGAAACGGCGGCTTTATCCCGGGAGTGAAACCGGGTAAGCAGACCGTGAACTACATCGACACCATCATGACGCGTATCACCCTTCCGGGTTCGTTCTTCCTGGCGATCGTGGCGATCCTGCCCGCTCTGGCTATGAAGTTCCTGGGCATCCAGCAGTCGTTCGCCTACTTCTACGGAGGTACGTCGCTGCTGATCATGGTCGGTGTGGTACTCGACACTCTGAAGCAGATCGAGAGCTACCTGCTGATGCGCCATTACGATGGTCTGATGAAGACCGGACGTATTCAGGGTCGTCATTAGGAGTTTTTCCGAAGAGTTCTTAAGCGAAGAAATGATCTATTTAAAGACAGACGAGGAGATAGAGCTGCTCCGTGAGAACAACATCCTGGTGTCGGAGACGCTGGCGGAAGTGGGTCGCCACATCCGTCCGGGCGTCACCACCAAGGAGTTGGATTCGATTGCCGAGGATTTCATCCGCGCGCACGGAGCAGTTCCCGCCTTCCTCGGGTATCAGGGATTTCCCGCTTCGTTGTGTATATCGGTAAACGAACAGGTGGTTCACGGTATCCCATCCTCGAAATGCGTTCTCAAAGAGGGCGACATCGTTTCGGTCGATTGCGGTACGTTTATGAAGGGGTTTGTTGGTGATTCGGCATATACGTTTGCCGTTGGCGAGGTTGCCGGGGAAGTTAGGCAGCTGATGGACGTCACCAAAGAGGCTCTTTATAAAGGTACGGCGCAGGCCAAGGCCGGCAACCGCGTAGGCGACGTGTCGGCAGCCGTGCAGGAGTACGCCGAGAGTTTCGGCTACGGAGTCGTGCGCGAACTGGAGGGACACGGGCTGGGTCGGAAAATGCACGAAGACCCCGGTGTTCCCAATTACGGTGCACGCGGCAGGGGGCCATTGCTCAAAGAGGGCATGGTCATCTGCATCGAACCCATGATCAACATGGGGACCAAAGCGGTGGTTTTCGAACGGGATGGCTGGACGGTCCGCACGCGGGACCACAAACCGGCGGCGCACTACGAGTTCGCCGTTGCGGTCCGCAAATCGGGACCCGATGTCCTGACGGACTTCAGTATCATCGAAAAGGCAATAAACAATTAAGACTCTATGGCAAAACAAACTGCTATTGAAAGGGACGGGACGATTATCGAGGCGTTGTCCAACGCGATGTTCCGCGTCGAGCTGGACAACGGCCACATTCTCACGGCCCATATCTCGGGAAAGATGCGTATGCACTACATCAAGATCCTTCCCGGAGATAAAGTAAAAGTGGAGATGACGCCCTATGACCTTACGAAGGGACGTATATCTTTCCGGTACAAATAATTAGATTGCTTGAAAATCATGAAAGTTAAAGCATCCATCAAGAAAAGAAGCGAGGATTGCAAGATTGTGAAGCGTAAAGGCAAACTTTATGTCATTTGCAAAAAGAATCCCAAGTTTAAAATGCGCCAGGGGTAATGTTTTTTAAACAAGTCAAAAAAGAAAAAGAATTTATATGGCACGTATAGTCGGTGTAGATTTACCGAAAAACAAAAGAGGCGAGATCGGCCTGACCTATATCTACGGTATCGGTCGCTCGACGGCTCGTAAAATTCTCGAGACCGCTGGCATCAGCTACGATCTCAAAGTACAGGATTGGTCGGACGACCAGATCGGTGCGATCCGTTCGACGATCGCCGACCTGGGTCTGAAAGTCGAGGGCGAATGCCGTTCGATGGTCCAGTTGAACATCAAGCGCCTGATGGACATCGGCTGCTACCGCGGCATCCGTCACCGTCTGGGTCTTCCCGTCCGCGGTCAGTCGACCAAGAACAACGCGCGCACCCGCAAGGGCCGCAAGAAGACTGTCGCAAACAAGAAAAAGGCAACGAAGTAATCTTTAGAGAATTATGGCAAAGAAAACTGGAACAGTTAAGAAAAAGGTTGTTAAGGTCGGTGCGCTGGGCAATGTCTATGTACACTCCACTTTCAACAACGTAATCATCACCATCACCAACGAGGTGGGCGATGTCATCAGCTGGTCGTCGGCCGGCAAGATGGGCTTCCGTGGTTCGAAGAAGAATACTCCGTATGCAGCACAGACCGCTTCGGCGGATTGCGCCAAGGTCGCTTACGACATGGGCCTGCGCAAGGTGAAGGTTTATGTGAAGGGTCCGGGAGCAGGCCGCGAGTCGGCCGTGCGCACGATCCATGGCGCAGGCATCGAGGTGATGGAGATCATCGACGTCACTCCGCTGCCGCACAACGGTTGCCGTGCTCCTAACCGCCGCCGCGTATAATTCAGGCACAGGTTAAGGATAATTTCAAGGTTTTAAAAAAAGACAGAACAATGGGAAAATACATAGGACCTAAATCGAAAATCGCCCGTAAATTCGGCGAAGCTATCTATGGTGCGGATAAGGTGCTCGAAAAGCGCAACTATCCTCCCGGACAGCATGGTCTGGCGCGCAAGCGCAAGAAGGTGTCGGAGTACGGCACGCAGTTGAGCGAGAAGCAGAAGGCGAAGTACACGTACGGCCTGCTGGAGAAGCAGTTCTCGCGCACCTACGAGCAGGCTGCCCGCATGGGCGGCATCACGGGTGAGAACCTGCTGAAGCTGCTGGAGTGCCGTCTGGACAACGTCGTTTACCGCTTGGGTATCGCCCCGACGCGTGCGGCTGCCCGCCAGCTCGTTTCGCACTGCCACATCTGCGTGAACGGCAGTGTCGTGAACATCCCCTCGTACTCGCTGCGCGCGGGTGACGTGGTGTCGGTTCGCGAGAAGTCGAAGAGTCTGGAAGTGATCTCGGCATCCCTGGCCGGCTCGTCGAAGAGCCGCTATGCCTGGTTGGAGTGGGACAACGCCTCGATGAGCGGCCGTTTCCTGCAGAAACCCGAGCGTGAGGAGATCCCCGAGAACATCAAGGAGCAGCTCATCGTCGAGTTGTACTCGAAGTAGTAATTAAACAAATTCACCTATTATGGCAATATTAGCATTCCAGAAACCTGAGAAGGTTATTATGCTTGAATCCACTTCGTCGTTCGGGAAGTTCGAATTCCGACCGCTGGAGCCCGGATTCGGTATGACTGTCGGTAACGCTTTGCGTCGTATTCTGCTCTCTTCGCTGGAGGGTTACGCAATCACGACTGTCAAGGTAGCCGGTGTCGATCACGAGTTTGCCGCTATCCCCGGTGTGATGGAGGATATGTTGAACATCATCCTCAATCTGAAGCAGGTTCGTTTTATCCGCACAGTCGATAATCAGGATGCCGAAAAAGTATCCATTAACGTTGCGGGTGTTACGGAGCTGACTGCCGGATATATCTCGAATTACCTGTCGTTCTTCAAGGTCCTCAATCCCGATCTGGTGATCTGTCACCTGGCCCCGGGAACGAAGATGCAGATGACGCTCACGATCGGCAAAGGCCGCGGCTACGTGCCTGCCGAGGAGAACGCACCCGCTGAAAGCGAGTTCGGAACGCTCCCGATCGACTCGATCTTCACGCCCATCAAGAACGTGAAGTACTCGATCGAGAACTACCGCGTCGAGCAGAAGACCGACTACGAGAAGCTGAATTTGGAAATTACCACCGACGGGTCGATTCACCCCAAAGAGGCTCTGAAAGAGGCCGCAAAGATTCTCATCCAGCACTTCATGCTCTTCTCCGACGAGAAGATCACCGTCAACATGGAAGACACGAACGGAGCCGAGGAGTTCGATGAGGATGTACTCCACATGCGTCAGCTGCTGAAGACGAAGCTCTCGGACCAGGACCTTTCGGTCCGCGCCCTGAACTGCCTGAAGGCCGCCGATGTCGATACCGTGGGGGATCTCGTGAAGCTGAACCGCAACGACCTGCTGAAGTTCCGCAACTTCGGCAAGAAGTCTTTGACGGAGCTGGACGAGTTGCTGACCTCGCTCAACCTGAAGTTCGGTATGGACGTATCAATCTACAAACTTGACAAAGATTAATTATGAGACACAATAAGAATTTCAACCACCTGGGCCGTCAGGCAGGCCACCGCAAGGCCATGCTGTCGAACATGGCCACGTCGCTGATCCTGCACAAGCGCATCGAAACGACGGTTGCCAAGGCCAAGGCCGTTCAGCGTTTCGTGGAGCCTCTGGTCACCAAGTCGAAGGAGGACACGACGCACTCGCGCCGTATCGTATTCTCGTACCTGAAACAGAAAGAGGCCGTTACGGAGCTGTTCCGTACGATCGCACCGAAGATCTCGGAGCGTCCGGGCGGTTACACCCGCATCCTGAAGACCGGTTTCCGTCTGGGCGATGCTGCCGACATGTGCATCATCGAGTTCGTTGACTTCAACGAGCCTTACACGCTGGGCATCGCTCCCGCAGCCGCTTCGGAGGCAAAACCGAAGACGCGCCGCTCGCGCAAGTCGGCTGCCAAGGCTACCGACGCCGTCGAGGAGGCTACCGTAGTCGAGGGCGAGGCTAAAAAGGCCGCACCCAAGAAGGCTGCCGCTCCGAAGAAACCCGCAGCACCGAAGGCCGCTTCGGCCAAGGCTTCGGCTCCGAAGGTTGCGAAGAAGACCAATGTGGGAAAGAAAATGTAATTGATTTTCCGTGATAGCGGCGCATTTGCGTCACTTCCGTCAAAATCCGCGAATGGAACGTACTTGAGTACTACCCATCCACATCCAGATAGAGTTGTAACTTAAAAAGTTATGACTCTATTTGCATATAGCAGGTAATGGTTAGGAAACGGTTGTATGCATTTGTTCGCATCTGCTTTCCTTCATGTCAAACAACTCCTGTTATTGAATACAAATTCAATAAAAAGTTCCGATTTTTCAAATAGGCATAATTTATGCCATAGTAACTCATTTTGGGAAATAGACTGTTCTTCGATGGTCATATTCCATCAAATGGTCGTGAGCAACGAAACCATTTCGGAGGATATGGCGTTTTCGTTCCGGAATATTGAGGGACATAAACACATTGACAAGCGCTGTACGCTATATAGTATATGGGGCGTATGATTTTGAATATTTAAAATATTTGGAATACGAATATCAAGACGCATTGTCAATAACCTCTAACCATTGATATACAGAACCTATAATTGAGTTGTTCGGTAGTTAATACCTCTTTTGTATCTTGTTCGAACGGGAGTTTCCGACGCTGTTTGAACTCTTTTTTCAGTATGGCTTTACGGTAGTTTGCCGTGAAGTCGAAATAACGCTTCAGGGGTGATTTCCGGAACTGCCCGTTCAGAATCCGGTAGGCCTGGAAATGCCAGGTGTCCGCAGTAGGAATTGATCACGGCCGGCATTTCCGCGAGTCGTTCGGGCTGCGGCTTTTCCCTTTGGCATTCCCGTTCTAGTTTGCGGATCGCCGCATGGAACATGTTGACGGTTCGTGTGGCCGGATAGTATCGGTGCGGCCTGATGCAGGCCCTTAAGAACAAGACGCCCTTCGAGTAGTGTTGCAGTACGATTTTGTCGGGGTGGAGCGTCAGCTTCAGTTCCGGGAACAAGAAGTCGTTCAGACGCGGGATCAGCCCTCGCAGGTGGTTCCGGAATGCCGAGGCGAAGATCTCACCTTTGCCCGGATACTCCGTAATGAAGCACATGCAGGGCCGGAGGCGGTATGTCCGCTCTCGGATCTGTTCGTGTAACGCGACGAGGTTATGTTCCGGATCCATTTCAAAGGAGAGTTGGCTTTTCGTGTTCTTTTTATGTTTTCTCGCATCGAAATAGGCTTGGAAAATATCGGTTAGCAATTCTTCGGATCCGATATCCATACAGGCAAGAGTGGTTTGAGCCGTGTAAATTCTTGGACGGGGCACACGGGGAAGCCGTCGGAGCGGTTGTTGTTCAACGGGTTGACGCTACCCGAGTTGAAGTTCAGTTTGCGCCCGTTCGTCGTCTAGTTCGGCACTGCCGTCCACGAATAGCCGTTGCCCGTAACGTTGTTCAACGCGCCGGACGTGTTGTTGCGGTAGCCCGAAACCGGGATACAGTAACCGCTTGCTAAATGCAGAGGGGTATCCAACAAGAGTGGGACTATAGGAATGCAACGGCTTGATTTATCGAGTCGCTACATGTTTGTAGATAGAATAGGTAACGAGAAGGTAACGGTTTATTTTCAGTTAATTGCACGAAAATGCCGTATTTCAAATAGCCTCTTGCAAGATAGGGAAAATCTTCGGGATCGCAAATTCTATTCGATCGAAGAAAAAATGGCTGAATCAACAAGCTATTGCAATAGTAACTTAAAAATTGAAGGATTTATTTTTTAGATAAGAGCTTTCCAAGCTTTTGAACCATTCCGAAGCCATTCTGCGCAGAATCGCCAACGGAGAACTCGGCAGACCTTCGGCTGAAGAGTTCGCCGCGATGGAAAAGATGCCCGTCACGGTGGTGCTGGACAAGGTTCGTTCGACCCAGAACGCCGGGGCCCTTTTCCGCACGGGTGACGCTTTCGCCGTAGAGCAGATCTTCTGTGCGGCATCACCGCCACTCCGCTCAGCCGTGACATCCACAAAACGGCTCTGGGGCCAAGATGACCGCTGCTGTGGAGCAGTATGTCCGCGACGTGAAGGAGTGCGATTTCCCCAACGAGAGCGAACAGTACTGATCCGTCATGCCGTAAAACAAAAAGCTGCACCCGAAGGGGGGCGCAGCTTTTTTTCGTCGTATATGGTTTTTATCGCCGGATAACTATATCGTCCGTGTCGGTCGTGTAACCGTCGGCGGGCGCTTGGTCGAGCGCATTGAAACTCTTGTTCGGAATCTGCTGGATGGCTCCCTGGCCATTGCCCGACGTACCGCCGTTGGTCCGGACCAGTTCGCCGCAAAGGGCGATGTCCCAGTCCGTGCGAGCTTTCCATGCGGCGTCCTGCGCGGCGTCGCCGAGCGGACTCGTTCCGACCTTATTGCCGGTCTCGAGCGAGATGTAGACCCATTGGTCGTCGCTGAGCCCCTCCACCGAGAGCGTTTTTACCCGCGCGGGCTCCGGAGCCGGACCTTTGTTGTCTGAACCGTCCGAGGCACATCCCGCCAGCAGTATTGCGCATCCCGCCAGCGCGAGCAGCAGCAGTCTTTGTTTCATCGTTTTCATCGTCGTCAATCCGTTAAGCTGTTAAGATTGCGGGTGCCGTCGCCCTGATAGAGATACTTGATCGTCACCCGGCCTGTTCCCCGGTCGTAGTTCATGACCTCGAATTTGGCGTATTTGCCGCTTGCCGTGCGTACCACATAAGGCGTCGTGTAGGGCGCCCAGAGGTTGTCGAGCCATTGTACGGCCGAAGCCGAAGTGGTCTTGAGGTCGGTCGTGGCGGCAGCGAAGAGATTCGCTCCCTTTTCCAACACGACCGGTTGCGGAAGGTCGCAGACATACTCCTTCGGGCCGCCGGCATCCCGGTAGTCGATCACCGAGAAGGCGTTGATCACGCCGCTGCCGGCCTTGCCGATCTCCGAGCGGGTGATCGTCAGGAAGTATTTCGGTTCGGTGTAGGAGGCGTATTTGGGCACCGCCTCCGTGAAGTCGAACGCGAGTTCGATGCTGTTGTCGTCGCTGTACTGCCCCTGCATGGGGTGGTCGCCGCCCTGATTGGCCGCGATGGCCGATTTGAGCGTGACGGTCGGCGTCGTGGCGTAGGGTTTGTCGGCCACGCCCATCGTGAAGGCGAGGTCGTTGCGCGAGTCGTAGGTCACCTTTACGCGGAATACCACCTGCGGGGAGTGCACCGTGCAGCTGCATCCCGTGACGTCGTGGCTCAAGGTCTGCGACGGGCGGTCCTGCAAAAAGAAGTAATAGGGCAGGTAGTAGCGGCCTTCATCGCCCCACCATGTTCCGTAGGAGTTCACGACAATGAAAGCTCCCTTGTGGGTTTGGCCGTCCTTGACGAACTCCACCGTGTCGTCGTATCCGACGATGGTCATGGCGTGGGCACCGTCCGTGGCGAGCTTCGTCAGCATGTAGGTGTAGCCCGTTTCCGACGGCCCCGAATAATTCGAGTTGAAGGACCATCCGGTAGCCAGCGCCGAGTAGGAGAGGATGCCGCCGTAGGCGCTGCCGTCGCCGGCATCGTAAAGGTAGCGGCGGGCGAGGTCGACACCCTCCTGCGAGGTCACCTCGAACGAGATGATTTCCTTTACGCGGTTCTGCATCGCCCGGGTGTACCTGTCGTAGCCGCTCGCCCACTTGAACGTGAAGTAGCTCGAGGGGTCGGGGAAGTCGGCCAGCGACATGGCCCCCTGCTGCCGGGCGATGTTGAGCCCCTGCTCGGCGAATCCGCCCTGGTCGATGCCGTCGTTCAGGAAATTCCAGGTGTAGAAATAGCTGAATGTATTGGCGTCCGAGGCTTGGGCGTCGCGGTCCAGCAGGCGGTTCATCTCGTAGGTGAACAGATAGCGGATGCCCGACGACTGGGCGCAGGAGCCGCCTTTCTGATCGAATACCTTCGGGAAGTATTTGAGCTTCGAGTTGTCCACGCTCGCGGGCAGGGAGCCTTCGAGGGGTTTCGACGGCGTCCATGTGGCGGCGGCCGCACGGATGGCCCGCACTTCGTCGGTCAGCTTCGGAACCTCGTAGGTCCGGGTGGGCTGCGCCGTCGCCGGAAGCCCCGTCGCTGCGAACAGAAGCAGGAATAGGATTCGTTTCATCATTTCAGGCGGTTATAGGTTTTCAGCGCTTCGCTGCGCACCGCAGGGGCGAGCGATTCGTCGCGGCTCATGTCGAAGGCCGTTCGGGCGATTTCGTCGCGGCGCGCCGAAAGCGTGAACCAGCCGAAAGCCTCCAGCATGGCCTGCTGAACCTCCGGGTCGCCGCTTCGGCGCATGTAATCCAGTAGTTCGGGGACCATGAAATGCACGTGGTAGTTGCGCATCGCACGGATATCCTGCATACGGCCCTTTTTCGTCCGTTCGGGGTCCATGACCGACTTCATCGTTGCGGTCCAGCGCTTTGCATTGACTTCGATGGAGTGGCGGATCAGCCTGTAAACCGTTTCGGAGTCGATGTAATTGGTCTCGGGGAACTGCCGTTCGAATTCGGCGATCAGTTTTTCCCCGTCGAACATCGGCATCGCCTGTTTGAGCGAGAACTCCACGCGCTCGGAGGTGTTGTTGCGGATCGAGGAGGCGATCATCGCCGGAATGAGGCGTTCGTCGCCGCTCTTGGCGAGCATGTTGGCGGCGAAGCGCTCGACCATTTCATAATTGTCGGACATGCCGAGTGCAATGGCCTCGATGAAGTTGTCGTCGCGGCACTCCGTGAGGTTGACGAACGCCTGCATGCGCAGCTGGTGGCTGTCGCTTTCGCGGAAGGTGCGCAGCAGGTCCGCCGACGAAAGGGCACCGCGGCGGAAGAGCTTTTCGACGGCCAGCGCCTGCAGGGCAGGGTAGCGGCTATCCGCGAGGAGCCGTTTCCACGTTGCGGGGCTGTCCTGCCGGAGCAGTTCATCCACGTCGATCCGCTTGTCGGCCGATGCGAAACGGAAAGTCGGGTCTCCGATCAGGTGCTGTTCCAGGTAGGGGGCGTATTTGGCCAGGTTGCCGACGCTCATGCCCAGTCCCGTGAGGCCCACATAGCGGTCCACCCATTTGTCCTGCAACACGTTCACCGAGTTGGCCAGCACGGCGACGGTGCGCCCCGGGCTGAAGATGTAGGCGTTGGCGATGCTGCTGTCGCGGTGGAACGAGCCGTTGAAGCAGGCGTCGAGCGACACGACGCGGCATTCGGGCTTGTAACGGCCGAAATCCGAGAGGTAGAGGTCCAGATCCCAGAGGTAGAGGGAATCCGCGGCCCGGGTCTTCGGATCGTCGGCGCCTGCGAACCATGCGTCGGGAAACTCTCCGTAGCGACGTGTGATGCGCGCCCGGGCGCTGTCGGCCGGGATATCGTGCGAGATGGCGTGACGCATCGACTCCCGCAGGTACATTTTGATCTGCATGATCTGCTGCTTGGTGTCGTTGGTCATCGGCAGGTTGTTCAGATACTCCGTGTCCCAGTCGCCGTGGTGGTGCAGGACGGCGAAGTCGAGGTCGCGGCGCTGCATCTCGTTCATCAGCCGCGGCTTGATGTGCGCGTCGCGCTTGTGGTCGATGTAGCTGATGCCGCTGCGCTGCCGTTCGAGCCACGGGAAGTGTTCGAACAGCGTCGCTTTCTCGTCAATGCGGGCCACCATCGACTCCGAGATGAAGCCGTTGCCGCTGAAAAAGAGAATCTGATCGACCGGTTCGGGGTTGCGTTTTGCCTCCACGACCTTTTCCAGATAGCTGCGAAGCTTCTCATAACGCGAGGTCCCGCTGCAATCGGTGGGGCGGATGCGTCCCGAATAGATGTCGGGACGGGTCCGCTGGGCCGACTCGGCGGTCAGCGAATAGTAGAAACATCCGGGATGGAGGCTGTCGCGTCCCAGCGGGGCGAATTCGAGGCTGAAATCGTCGTAGAACCGGTCGGAGGGGACCGACGACTCCCAGCGGTCGAACGCCGCCTGGTCCATTTTGAATGCGCTCGTGAGGTGCTGGGCGTCGCGCACCATCACTACCGGGATGTCGCCGATGAGCACGGCGCCCTCGATCGGGGCTTTCGGCTGACCCCAGAGCTGCCGGAGCACTTGCCGGAGCGAATCGGGCTGGCCCGTGCGGTCGATGACAAAGTGCACCTCCAGACCGCTTTTCCCGATTTCGGCGGCATAGTCATCGACCTGCCGGCGGGCTTCCTCGTAGCTTCGGGCGTCGATCACCACGGCGAAGCCGCGGCGGGGCGAGGCTGCGAAAAGTTGTGCGGAAGCGATTGTCGCCACTGTTGCCGCGAGGAGTATTTTCTTGAATGTCTGCATATGTGGATAGGCTGTTTTGTGTGTCAGAAAAGAATTTCGGCGCCGAACGTGAACCTGCGGCTGTCGGTGCCTTCGAGCAGGTCGGTGTAGTTTTTCTCGCCGATGTAGCGTTTCAGCGAAGCCTCGGCATAGAGTCCGGCCCACAGTTTCCCGAAGAGGCGGCGGTAGCGTACTGCCGCGTTACCGCCGATCCAGGTCGCGGTGATGTATTCGAATGCCAGGTCGGTGTAGGCTTGCTTGATGCGCTCCTGCACATGCTGTGAGGAGGTGATCGGAGCGGCTCCCCGCACGCCGAGCGTCGCCGTGATCCGGTTGCGGCCGAACGAGAAGAATTTCGATGCCTCGACCGATCCGGCGATGCGGGTGTAGCTGCGGTTGTATCCGTCGCCCTCGTAGTGGACCGTTTCCGAATCCTCATACCGCCCTGCGGCATGCAGCGCGAAGGTCGGAAGCCCGTCGCGGAGCTTGTCGAAACGGTAGTCGGCCCGGAAGACCGAGACGGTCTCCTTGTTTTTCAGCCCCGAAGCCTGCACCTTGTACGAGACCTGATTGTTCTTGTCGGGGTCGATGTAGGCCGTCTGTTCATACCAGATACCCTCCACGCGCTTGTGTTCCCATCCGACGATGACGTTATGCGTGCGCCGGGAGTTGCCGAACCGCAGGCGGTCGCTGACGCCGAAACTCGTGCGCGAATAGTCGCCGCCGAGGAACGTGAAGGCGGCGCCTCCGTCACGGGCCTCCTGCGTACTCGACGCATAGGTCGCTTCGAGCAGGTTGGCGACGCCCCGGTCGCTGGTCCAGGCGAATTGCAGGGCTCCGATATACTCCGTGCCGGTATAGTTGCGCGGATAGGAGAGCGACGTGCCGGACGAGATCGTGCTGTAGTCGCCCAGCCCGTTGAAACGGAAATAGACGTAGGATTCGCGCGGGTCGATGACCTCGTGCGAGATCGACTCGCTCATCAAGTCGAATCCGCCCGAAAGCCCCAGTGAGAATCCGCCGCCCATCAGGTACTGGACGCCGGGCGTGAGGACGAAGTGCATGCCGTCGGTCTTGGGCCGCGGGTCGGTCTGGTCGGCCGAACTGCCAGTGTCGTAGTCGAGTCTCAAGGCGAGAATCAGCCGTTCCAGCGGTTTGTAGGCCACTGTCCCGCACAGGTTGAAGCGCTGGATGTTGAAATCCGACGGGATTGAATCGCCGAGGATGAAAGGATTGTCGTCAGCGATCTGAAGCGTCGAGTTCCAGCGCCGGGCATACTCTTTGCCGTCGTTGTAGGCGATGCTGCCGGAGCAGATCACCTTGTTGAACCGCTGCTGTCCGGAGATTCCGACTCCGAAGGCATTGATTTTCGAGGATTCGTCCACATCGTGCAGGTCGCCCCGGCGGATGTCGTAATCCGCATGGAAGTCAAGCAGGTTCCCGACGGGCGAGAACCACAGCGCCGAGGGGTTGTGGCTCCGGGAATAGAGGTTTCCGGAGCGCTCTATTTCCTGGTAGACGGGAAGCTGCGCCTTGTGCTGGGCACGAAGCGTTCCGCCGCCGAAAAGTAGCAATGCGCACAATGCGGTACCCGGGTATCTTTTCATCGTAAGAAATGCGTTAGGTGAGGTGTCGTAAGACCGAAACGGCGCTTTTCGACGGCACCGTTTCGGTCGGGATCTCGGAATCGGGCGCCGGTCTTAGTCCGCCTTCGTGGGATGTACGCCGGGGGTGAGCGGCTGGCCCGTCAGGAAATCGTTCGTCGAGTTGTTGGTGTCCTGATAGTAGGCGCGGCCGTTCTCGACTTTGGTCACCTTGCGGCGGATGCTCTTGCCTGCGAATCCGGTTACGGCGGCCTGTCCCGAATCGTCCTTGGACAGCAGCAGATGGAGCTGTTGCGATTCCGTGGCATCCCAGATTTCCACGGCGTCCAGCAGATAGTCGCTGGGGATCATCAGATTTCGCTGGGTCTTCGTGGAATTGGGCTCTATCATGAAGTTGTCCGAGTTGCTGACGTATGCTTCGGGGGTTATCCCGTCGGGCAATTTGGCAAGCAGGAAACAGCCTTTCGAGTATCCCGGATTGAGGTTTCGCTGAGTATTTTCATTGAAAAGTATCGTGAGGTCCGGAGCGTCATAATTTACATCCGCAGAGGGGATCGTAACGTTCTGGATATAGACTTCCCAATCGGCACCGGAGAGGTCGGTGCCCCCGTTGCTTGTCCAGTCTTTGGCATCATTGGCTATGACCACGCTTTTGCCGGGCTGCAAGGGATGTTCCTTGCCCGTGCCGGGGAATGCCGCCGCAACGCCATAGACCGGATAGAGGGGATATACCGATTCCCACGGGTTGACGTTCGCCGGATAGGGCGGATTAATCGTTGCGACGATCAGTCCGTCGAGATACTGCACCTCGTTCGAGTTGTTGACGATCTCGAAATAGGTGTCGGTGAGCGTGTAGTTCGAGTTGGATGTCGAGTATATCTCCTTGAATACCAGTGGGGATTCGTAGACTTCGGACAGTGACACCGTAGCGGCTTTGTCCCCGAAAACGTCGGCTGCGACCGAACCCGTGAATGTGACCGTAGGAGAGTACTTGCCGGTAGCCATAATCTGGTACTGGCCCGACGACACCTCGAAGGTGACGGAGGCCACCCCGGCGGCGGTGGTTTCGGTATAGGTCAGTTCCTTGTCGGAATTCGTGGCCGTCACGGTCATGGCCGGGAGCTGTGCCGCTTCATACCCCGTGGGAGCCGTCAGGTTGACCGTCAGTTGGAGTTTTTTCGATCCGTTGTCGCCTCCGTCGTCGTCCTTGCCGTTGTCGCAACTTGCGAACAGGAGGGAGGCGCCCGCTGCGAAGAGCAGCCCGGCCTTTGCTAATGAGTTCGTCCTTTTCATCGTTTCTTGATTTTTATGATACAAATGGTGATTTTTCGAGTTATCTGCTGCCGATACGCAGTTTCAGCTCGGCGCCGAAATACATGTCGGGGTAAATCTGCTTGTAACCCGTTCGGGTGTCGTAGTAGTGCCAGCGGGAGGTGCGCGTGAAGTTGTTGGCCGTGAACGAGAGTTCGGCGACACGCCCGATCTCCTTCGTCAGGCGGAAGTTGAACATCACCCACGGACGGAACGTTTCCCGGTCATAGGCGACTGCGAGGGATTTGTTGACCATCTGGGAATATTCCGGACGGTCCCCGAATCCCTGCTGCCAGGGGGTGTAGTTGCCCTGCTTGTCGTAGAATCCGACGGGCATGACCTGCATGAACTTTCCGTCATCGGAGAGGCTGAAGCGGTCGTTGCCGCTGCCGTCCTGCCAGATGTTCTGCTGGCTTTCGTACCAGACAACCTGCATGGTCGTCGAGAAGACCAGTTTCAGCTGCGGGATGTGGGTGATGAAGCGGAAATTGGTGTTCACGCGGTTTTGCAGCGTGCCGCTTCCGGCCGGCATGAGGCGGATGTAATCGTAATTCTCGCTGATCTTCGAATAATATTCCTGTTCGTCAGTCCGCCTGATGTGAAACCACGCTCCGTCGATGATCAGCGAAGTGCACAGGGCGCGCCAGCTTCCGAGGTCGAAACTGTATTCGACACCCTGTTTTTCGGTGTGCGATTTGTTGGTGGGCCGGTAGTAGGTGGCGATGTAGTCCTCCTTTTTCGTTTTGGCATCGACGGTGCTGCCCGATGCGTCGGTGTAGGTCACCTTGCCGTCGGCGAATCGAAGATCAGTGGCCTCCGTCGGTACGTCGTAGGTCTCGTAGTGCATGTAGTGAGGCGTCGTCGAGAACCCGAATTCGTCGGTGTGCTTCTCGCGGAAATAGGTCACCATACCGCGCACGCGTCCCAGACGGAACGAGAGTCCGGCCTCGTATTTGCGGCTGCGGGCGGGTTTGAAATCGGGATTTGCCAGGTCAGTCAGGACATCGGTCGTCAGAACGGCCAATGAACTCGTCGGATCGGCATTGGAAATCTTCGCCAGACTGACGCGGTCGAAATAGGCGTTGTCCGGATAGAGGTAGAGCAGCGTGGGCATCTTGTAGGAAAGTCCCCAGCCGCCCGTGACGGCGACGGCCGCCTTGGGCCCTTCGTACAGCGAATAGTTGAGGTTGACACGCGGCTCGGCGACGAAGATGTCGTTCTGCCCGGCCTGCGGATCGAGGAACATGTTCGTCAGGCGCACACCGGCCTGCAGGGCGAGCGACGTTCCCCCGATTTTGAGATTGAGCCTGTCTTCGAAAAAGAAGGAGAGATTGTTCAGCGCCGGAATATCCCGGAACGACCGGGGACGCAAGGTTTGGCTCGAAATACTTTGCGGCGGCTTGTTTATGTCGTAAAGAAGCCCTCTGCCGTAATTGGCGTCATACCGCCAATCTGCTCCGGCCCGGAGATTGGTAAAATTCCCCCCCCCTCCTCCGAGTTGGATAATCTTGTTGGCCTTTACTTGCAGGTAAACGCTGAGCGGCTTGCCCTCTATTTCATAGTCCGAATAGTACGACGACGGAAGAAAGATACCTTCATAGGCGCCTGGTTTCAGCGTGTTGGAGATCACGCCGCTGGCAGAAGCCACATATTCGTGCAGCCGGTCACTCTGGTAGGCCTGCGATACCATGAAGCCGTATTCGAGCGCCGTGAGGGCGGCTCCGTTGATCTTCCAGCTGCCCTCGGCGTTCAGACGTGCGCCGATGTTTTTGTTTTCGAAGGTGCTGCTCGTGACCTGCATCTGCGGGTCGGTTTTGCTGTTGTTGACGTTCGAGTAGAACGAGCCGTTGAGGCGCAGGAGCATGGGGCGTCCCGCCACGTCGAAACTCTTCGAATAACCCAGCGTCGCGGAGATGCGGTCGTAGCCCAGGTAACGCTTGCGTGTGTCGCCGAACGACTGCGTCCAGTCGATGCCAGCATTGATCGCGCTGCCGTTTTTGAGCGTGAATCCCTTGCCGGCGTACACCATTTTCGAATAGGGGTCGGCCTTGAATTTGGCCTCCCAGGGCGTCGAGCCCGTTTTGGTCTTCACGATAACGACCCCCGAGGTCAGGTTGCCGTATTCGACCGACGGGATGCCGCGGATCACCTCCATCGACTCCACGTTGTCGGGCGATACCGAGCGTAGATCGACGCCTTTTCCGGCCGTCGTCTGGTCGCTCATGCCGTTTTGCGACTGGTTCGAGGCGCTTCCCGCGAGCGACGGGGAGAGGGCCTGCAGGTTGCCGTCGTTCGAGAGCGGAGCTCCGTCGACGATCACCGCGGCGCCCAGGGCATTGTTGGCGTTGGAGCCGATTTCGCGGATGGCGGCCTGGCCCACGCCGTTCAGGTTGGGGTTGACCGACAGGTTGCCCGGGAGCAACTGGAACATGTCGCCGATGCTCATGGGCTGGATGTGGCGGATGGCCTCTTCGCCGATCTTCGACGTGGAGCCGGCGCCGGTGGGCTGCGCCGTCACCACGACCTCTTCCAGTCCGAGGCTCAGCGGCGTGAGGGCGATTCGGAGGTCCTTGATGTCTGCCGAGAGGACCAGTTTCCGCTCGACGGGGCTGTATCCGAGGAACGAGACATTATAGGTGATGGGGCCGCCTTTGAGTTTGTTGAGTTTGAATGCGCCCTTCTGGTCGGTCACTACGCCGATCGTATTGTTGACCACGAACGAGGCCAGCGCTACGGGTTCTCCCGTTTCGGCATTCACCACCTGTCCCGAAATGGAGTAAAAGGGCGTATTGCTTTTCTGGGCGTGGACGTCATATACGGCAAAGAGGAGCAGTGTGCTCAAGAGGAGGAAGGCACGTATCATCGTTTGGATAGCTTTGTTTGTCGGCAAATCTATGCAGATTTTAATTATTTTGCAAATTTAAGGCCGCCTAACATAACCTGCAATCCCCATAAGTTGCTATTTTTTGCGCGGCAGGGAGCTTCGGAACGGCTATTGGTGCCCTCCCGGAGCATTGTCTGCCCATTGCTCGGTTCGAATCGCTCTCCG
Organism: Alistipes sp. i18-0019-D1; assembly: GCF_042852885.1. Lineage (NCBI taxonomy): Bacteria > Pseudomonadati > Bacteroidota > Bacteroidia > Bacteroidales > Rikenellaceae > Alistipes > Alistipes sp. i18-0019-D1. The sequence goes on along the minus strand of NZ_AP031424.1, from coordinate 1,177,774 downwards.
GAGCCGGAAGGGCATGGACGGCAGCCTGTTGAAAATACCCGGCAGGCGCTTCGAGTCGCTTTCGGAGTTTGCAGGACCCGCTGACCCGCAATTCAGTCGATGCGAGGCAGCGCATAGCCTGTTTGGGTTTCACCCAAGGGCCGTCCGACGGGCTCCAGCCGGGACAGTTGAACATCCTGATTTTGGCACCCGATCGCTCGGCCTCCCGAACAGCATGCTCCGCGCACTCCCGCCGAGCGTCACATACCTGCCCGCGGTTGACCATTTTACGGTCCTGCTCACCCGGGCTTACGAAATTTAGGCGCGTATCGGTGACATTGCCGGTGAAAGTCTCATCGATGCCGGCCTTGGCCATCGCTTCGAGGTCTCTGGTGATGCCCTTCTTGGAGATGTTGTCGTCTATCCAATGCCTGTAGAATAGTTCCATGCGCCTTCGAGTTCCTCTGCCCCTCCCTCCCATACGGTTACGGGCCGACAAGATCGCCAAAGCTGCAACTAATGCCAAAAGCGGGTTTCTGTTCATTGATCAGGTCAGCTTTAATGATTTTTTCGGCACCCGATGTTGAACTGCTGATTATTGGGAAGGCCCCGATGTCCGCAGCCTTTCTCCACCAGCGATTTCGGTTCCGGCAAACAGGTGGTGCTAACCGCACGCGGCAGCGTCTCATACCGACGGCACATGGCGGTGGCCATTCCGACGGCTTCGCCCATCGTCGCTGTCGTCCGCATCACGCGCACGGTCTTCAAAGCAACATGTGTCACGCTGATATTCCGGCCGGTCATGAAGAGGTTCGGGACATTACGTGAAGAAAAGCATCTATAGGAAATTGGATAGAGCTTTATTTCCTCTTGATTGCACACCGCCTTGAACGCATCATTCGGGATAAAACGCCTATTCTTCAAATCGGAATAATGCAGGTCGATCGTCCACGAAGTCGTAACCGAAGCGTCGTCATAAGCCACCTGTCGTAAAATATCATTCTGAATCGAAACAGCATCGCTTATTGGACGGCGCGATTCCCGTTATCGTCCGTATGGATATCCGCGTGGGTGAGCTTCATAATGTCCGCATGGCTCAAACCCGTAAAGGCACAGAGAACGAAGACCATCAGTTTCAGTTTCTTGACCGGAGTGACGATACCGCCCGGAAGCATATTGCGGACACTGGAAAGATAGACGATGAATTTTTCGATAAGGCCCCGCTTCAACTCCTTGAAAAGCATATATTTTACTTAATATTCGTATTTCGGAAAGGAGGCGAGGCAACGGCGGGCTTTGTTATGGTTTTCGAAGGTCGAAACACTACGGTTCTTGCCTACACGCTTGCGGAAACCCACTGCGGGAGACCCTTCTTTTTTAAACAACGCTGTAACTTTTTAGGTTACAGCATTGTCTTTCGAGTGAGGTAATGATTTGAAAACGCATCCCCGAATTACCCAATATTGCAAGACATCCTGTCAAACAACTCTGCAACACAAAAATATTGTTTTTTCAGTTCTAACAGGCCGATTACCGGCCATACACGGCCCTTGCAGGACACTCGAACAGTTCTCTTTATAACGTTGTTATTTTGCCATTCCTCCCGTTCATTCGGGGAATGTCTCACTAAATCTATTCGTTCATGGAGTGCAAAATGATTGAATCAGCAGCTTATCGGGAATTACAGTCGCTTGTAATCCGTCTATGCGGTCGCATTGCGCATCTGGCGTCAACAGTATCTTCCAAGTTGGACAAATGGCTCACTCAAGAACAAGAAGAAGTATGCAAGGCTCTGCGTATCACCAAGCGGGCCTTGAGTATTACCGTCAGACCGGCGTCATTCCCTATACGGCCTTAAGGAATAAAATATTTTTCAAAGAGGAAGATATACACCGTATCCTTATCAATAATTTGATTCCAGCACGACGATGACAGACGATCTGATTACACATTACACGCAAGACGGAAGAATTCCGGGAATTGCGCAAAAAACTCACTCAGGTCCTGCGGCTGGTCGAACGCCTTATCAAAGAACAGCGTCCTTCGATTTTCAACGAAGTCTATCTGACGGGCGAGGAAATTCGCTCGATGTTCGGCATCAGCAAACGCTCTTTGCAAACTTACCGGGACGAACATGTCATCCCCTATACGATGCTCGGCAGGAAGTTACTCTATCCTCAATCAGCAATCTTCGAGGTGCTGGAGCTCATTTCCGAAAAGCTCTGTGATGAAGTTTCCATCAGAGTTTGGAGAGCATCAGCCCCCCCCCTCCACTCCCATGCATGAATGTAGCAAAATCCGAACATGCGCCAATCTTCGCCTTCACGCTCGGCTTCGGTGATGAGCCTTGTTTCGGAGCCGTAGGGATTGAAGTATCAGACGAGGACTTCCGCATCCAATCCTTTCCCATCCTGCGAGCCGATGGGATGTTTCTCGAATTTCGAGATAATCTGTTTTATTCGAATACGAAAACGATCATGGACAGCTCCCAATTGTCCACAACTCTGATTAACGCTGGTTTCCCGTAATTCGACCTTAAGCAAACGTATGAACTTACATTTATCCAGACGTTTGAAGTTTAAAGACCGCTTCTTTAAATATCTCGATTTTCCTAGACGATGTGACGAATCACTTAACAACATGAATAACGTATAAGTAGTGACTATGCATTTCTTTTAATAATTAGCTCAAATTATTAATTTTGGTATAATAAATTGCCGTAATCGTCAATCAGGGGCCAAAATCATCTGCCGTTATACTTTGCATCAAATATTTTCATGAAATACCCTCCGACGACAGAATGCGCTTTGAAATGTATATGCGTCCGTGAATCGGTATTGTACCAGTCGGTCATGGACACACGGTCCACGGTTTCATTGAACAACCTATACACCGGTTCTATGAGAGCAGGGAAGTCTTCCATGTCGGGCGCCATGGCAGCCGGCCACATGGTCCAATCGGATTTGGCGCAATTCCTGCGACTGTCCAACGGCAGTCCATACTCATTTATCCGGGTGAGGTAGAATGCAATCTCATCTTCGGCAATATCGCAGTCGAAGACTTCACCGCCCAGCACGCGGTTCCAGACAAGATTGTATTTCTGGCTCCAAGTATTGCCCCAGCCAAATGTAAGGGCGTAATGATCGCTTACGGCAGCCGTTTTCTTCCACCATGTAGCCATCGCGCGCCTTGGTCGCATATTTCTGCGCTTGGTCCGCCTTAACCGTCATCTCCACCAGATCGGCATATGCGGCGACAGCGAGAACGGCCTTGGCCGAGAGGTTGACATTGCGCGGGAAGCGACCGGCGAAATCGTCCGTACAAAACTGGTCGGCAGGGTCCAGACCGTTTTTCACGAGGTAGTCAGCCCACTGGGAGAGTACCTCCCAATGGCGGAGAACATAATCAGCCGCACCCTCGGCTTTACAGATCGCGTCGGTGAGAATAAGCATGTTTCCGGCCTCTTCGACAGGCATGTCGCCGACAAATGTCTGACCATTGGCAACAGGATAGGTCCCAACGTCATGGGCCGGGAACAGAAAAGTCCGCTTCCCGGACTCGGAATAATGGAAGATAAAATTTGTGAGCGCCTTGACCAACTCCGGACTATACAGGAGAAAAAGCGGAGACGACGGGTAGAAAAGACCCACCGTGCCGATGAAACCGTTACTGTCACACTTTTTCGAAAGATACGCAAGATCCCCTCCGGAGTCATGATCAACTTATGGGAAGCCAGCGTCTGGCGGTAAGCAAGAGCGCAAAGTTCTGCGTAATGTTTTCCTCCGGCCTGAATGGCATCGTACATCAGTTCATTGTCGAACCGCACACAACGTTCTTTCAAACCGGCATAGTCGTCTGCTGCAAGCGCGAACTGCCCTTCGATCGAAGCATCCCCGTTCCGGTTCCAATAAGACCGTATGTCCCGCCCGAAATACTGAATGGAATAAAGGTCGTCATATCCTACCATCACATAACCGTCGACGGAGTTGGCCCCGACCTTTCTGACCCCGACATTCAGAGCGAGAAGATCGCCGCAGGCCGAAGCCTTACCTGCCGCCATATAGAAATATCGCCAGTCTATTTGAAGGCCAAATCTACTGCGATTCCGTATCGCATTTCACATAGCAGAAACGGTTGTCGCAGTAGTCTGACTTTACACAAGTCTGGGTTGTATTATTCCGTGCCCATGCCCTCGTCAGCCCGAAAACAGACCTCGACATCATGTTACGAACCGTCATTCGACGTCACTTCATAAGAAATATAATTCACCGGACGCAACAGAAGATCAAGATCATCCATCAGCAGCGGAACCATGAAGGTGAGTTTCAAATCCACAGAACCACAGGTAAAATCATAGATAGTACGGGTGGCTGCACATCCATAAGATGCTGGACCGCGGTCCACGATACACCGGAAAGTCCTATGAATCGATATTGCATCCCATCGACAGTCACCCCCCCCCAGCAACGGAAAATCAGTCTCGGTCCAGTGAATGGGCTCGAATATGAATTTACCAAATCTCATGTTTTTCTATTATTCAACCGCGGCCTTTACATAAATTTAACCCATGTAACGACTGTTCCGAGTTTATTTCCGCGACAGGCTGACTGCGAAACCGCCGCCTCCGAGCATCGGAATCCGTAACTCCGTATCCCGGGTTACTTCACGGCGCTCCAAAGCATAGTCTTCACCCACGAGGCCACTGTTCGCACCGTCACGGAAAACTGTGGCTTCCCGCACCCCTTCGCCGAGAAATGCGAGATCGATTTTGGCGGTTCGTTCCTGCCACGAGGTCAGTCCGCCAACGTACCAATGCTCTCCCTTACGTCGCGCCATGACGATATATTCACCCACACGTCCGGAAAGCACATTCGTAACGTCGAAAACAATGGGAATCGAACAGATGAACCGGGTGGTCTCCTCCTCGTGCAGATAAAGCGACGGAGAGTCGCAAAGCATAACCAACGTCGAGTCGAATACAATGTAGGCTACCACCTGATGGGCTCGCGTACCCTGACTCATAGGCGACCTGTCGATCACCTGGAAACCATCCTTCCGGGCATTACGCATGGCCCCCGGCGTATAATCCATCGGACCCACCGCTTTCTCACCGGCGACCCAAACCGCATAAGCCGTCGTATCGCCGACCGCAACATCGATTTTCGATACCCCCCCCCCTCCCGAAGGAATCGACAGCGAATAATTTCTTCCAGCGGCAACACTTGCCCCAAGGTCAACAAGGTACATGCGGCCCGTTTTTTCACGGCTGCAACCATTACCGGATCTCCCCGATGTCTTCCACGGGCCATTCGTCGGTCCGAAACGGTACAAGCGGCTGCCCCATCGTTGTCGAAACATTAGCTTCAGGACAATAATTGCAAAAAGCGTAACGGACAGCCACAGGTTCCGGAACCTGTTCCGAACTTACCTCGATCTTGTTCTCCCACCATTTGTAGTTGGCTTTCGCAGGGTGGAAAATACGATCAGCGCCGGCAATCTCGAATCCCCCGGGGCGTACATAACCATTAGGGAGATAGCCTTTCAAGCTGTTAGGAGAGTTCCAATCGTGCTTGGCCGATAGGTTGTTAAAACTCAAAACCAACTTATTTCCCTCCCGCTCCATCGACTTATAAGTCGGTGCGGGAGCCGGTAGCCCCTTGATGCCGTAATCGTTCGCCAGCGCTAACCATGCCAATCTCTGTCCTACCTCGCGTTTCCGCTGCGGATGGATGCAGGTCGGATTTCCCAAATCCGTCGTAGCAGCGATTCCCGAATGGGGTATTTCCTCCGAGGCCTGATATTGGGCCTCGATTACGAGAGCCAGCGAACGCAAATTGTCGCCTTCGTAGCGGTAAGGCGCCAGCTGAGTCATGTAAAACGGCATCCGATCGTCGCCCCACGCATGCCGCCACAATTTCACGAGCGATACCTGGAGTGCCTTGTAGTCGAACCAGTTCATGCGATTCGATTCGCCTTGATACCAAATGAATCCCCGCGCCGTAAAACGGCATATGGGCAGGATCATGCCGTTCCAAAGCCGTTGAGGAATGCTATTTTCATACTGCCCTGATTGGGCCATATCATGATTAATCCCCGGTGTAGCGTCGATCGCCTCTTCAGTCATCCATGTTTCGATATTCGAACCGCCCCAATTCGGCGTGATAAGCCCGACGGGGATATTCAGCACCTTGCAGAGGGTTTGGCCGAAGAAATAACCGACAGCGCTGAAAGCGCTCACGGAAGCGGGCGAGGCGGTCTGCCACTCTCCCCCGCAATCGTATTTCGGGACTTCGGACGAAACTTTCGGCACGGTGAACATCCGTATGTTTGGCCATTGCATGGCATCAGTAACTGCATCGGCGCTCCCTTCGACCGGCTGGTACATGAATCCGCAAACGGGCATTTCCATGTTCGACTGGCCTCCGCAGATCCACACCTCACCCAGCATCACATTTTCCAACACACACTCCTTCCCGTCGTCGATCCGGATCGTGTAGGGACCTCCGGCCTCACCCGTGGCCAGCGTTGTCCGCCAGCGTCCGTCTCCGTCAGCGCGGACCTCATATTTATTTCCGTTCCACGAGGTAGCGATACGCACCCGGCTGCGAGGTGCAGCCTTTCCCCAGAAATTCACCTGTGAATTCCGTTGAAGGACCATATTGCTGCCCAACACGGCCGGAAGTTTCACTTCGGCCGAAACCTGTGCACTTATTATCAGAGCCAGTGCAACAAACAAAAGTCGTTTCATGATAATCGGATTTTCAATAATTTATTTCTTGATGTTTATGTGATCGCACTGTGCCGTGACAAAGTGGCGTAATTCGTCGTAGACACCGGGGTAATCCTCTGTTTGTTCGATGTGATTGTCAGCTGTAAAACTGAAACCGTCCACACAGTAGAGATTGACGATCCGGGGATCGAAGATGCGGAACGTGTTTCCTTCGACGCGGATATTGCGGTGATAACGCGAGGTTTCACGGTTGGGAATGCCGCTGCCCACCGCAATGCAGGCGTTGCCCCAGTTCAAACTGCCGTAATTACCGTTCTCAAAGATGTTGTTACGGATCGTAACGTCGCGTACGCCTGACTGTTCGTACCAGAAATTGCCGTCGCCCTCGAAAAGAATCGCCGCTCCTGCTATGTGGAAATAGCAATCCTCGATAACCGTCCGTCCCCGCGAGCCTAACAGCAATCCCCGGGCACGGTTGCCGCGCATCCGGCATCCCTTGATGAGCACATCGGGATACTCTTCATCGGCAGCGACCAGATGGCGCTTCTTAACCCCTTCGGGCAACGGTTCGGTAAAGGTCACCTCGGTATATACCTTGTTGAGACGCCTTACGCTGCGAACGGTCCGATGGGCGTAGCTCCCGAGGCTGTCGTTGTCTACCAATTCGACACGCATGCCCTCCCGGAGAAAATCCACGCCATACTGTCCCGAATTGCGCCAGCGTAAAAGCAGTCCATCGGGAGCCGTCATCCGCTCAACGGCCATATAAAGTCCGTGGATATTCGTCGCGTCGTCCTTTTGGTTTTCAAAAATGCAATCAATCATCCGGATGTAGCCGCCGCAGTTGACAAAATGCGTCGCGTCTGCCGTAATACTGATCATGCGTCCCTTCGTGGAGGGTGACGGAACGATCACCAGCTTGTTCAGCTCAATATCCCGGCTGCGTTGCGCGATGACACCCATGCCGCCGCAATGATACAGATTGACATCCCGGATCGTCACCTGTTCGGAATCGGACACCGTGAACCCTGGGTTGTAACGCGCCGCCGCACCGAAGACCATCACGTTGCCTATTGTAGCCGTAAGCCCCTTATGATGAATGCGTATCCTGCCGTCCGGAAGTTTCTCGGCAGGCACCGTACGGCTCCAAAGCCACACGTCGTTGGCCCGAAATGCAGGTTCGCGTTTCTCTGTGTCGAATTCCAACAGGCTGGAGAATGGATAAACCGTCCCCTCGGCATCTCGAAAACGCAGACAGCCGTTAACGATGTCGCAGAAATAGTCATCGGGAAATTCAAGTTCGAGCCAATCCGGACCTTTGGCCATGACGACTCCTTCGGAATGAAACGTGCGCGTATAGTCGATACTCAAGTTGCGGATTGTGATATTACGGCAGTCGGCGATGCTGAACGGCGAAACGAATCCCGTAAAGAGCAGTTCCGTACCATTGCCTTCGATGGTAAAATCCCGCATTCCGCTCAGATCGAAAGCGATGCGTTTCAGGCTTTCATCGTTATTGCTGATAAACTGGTATTTTTCCACCGCCTGGTCGGAACGCAAACAGAGCCGGCCTCCCGGCAATACGAGCCGCGAAGCGCCTAATTCGATACAATGTTCCAGCGCAGCCCGTACGGCCGGTACGCCGTCTGTCTCGGCAGCCCCGGGAGTCAGGAAATCTTTCAGGTAAACGGTTTTCTCAACTTCGGGCGCTGAGCATGCCGCCAACAGGACACCCATTGCAGCCAATACGGTATGCAATTTTCTTTTCATAGGTTAGAGATATTAGTGGTTTTCGGGTTTGGGCGACAATTTCAAGGCGAATCCGCCACCGGGAGCCATCGCAATCTTCAGCCGCGTGGCGGAATCCGCCGACTGCCGGACAAGCGTATATTTTTCGGGTTTGATATCCGCATCCCGCGCGTCTGCGAGCAAGGTCGCTTCGTAATGGCACCCGGCATCGAGGAACGAGAGATCGATCTCCAGTTCGCGGGGTGTCCAGTTCGTGAGGCCTCCGACATACCATGTTCCGCCATTGCGGCGTGCCGTGACGATATACTGCCCCATCTCGCCCGAAAGCACCTCGGTATGGTCGCATATGACCGGAAGCGAGGCGATAAAACGCGTACAGGCGTCGTCGGCCCGATAGTGCGACGGCGAATCGCAGAGCATCACGAGTGGAGCGTCAAAAACGATATAGGCTGCAACCTGATGGGCACGCGTACCCTGGCTCATCGGCCTGCGGTAATCGATCCTGAAACCGTTGCGCGTGGCATTTCTGAAAGCTCCGGGCGTATAATCCACCGGTCCCTGCACCATACGGATGAAAGGGAATGTCACATCGTAGGTAGGCATGTCGGGATTGCTCCATTTGAGTTCCTCCTGCCCGTACACACCTTCGAAATTGACGATATTGGGAAACGTCCGATTCAATCCCGTGGGTTTGTATATTCCGTGAATGTCGAGCATCAGCTGCCGGGCGGCGGCGGCCTCGGCCAGCCGATAGACCAACTCGACGGCCTGTTGATCGTCCCGGTCGATAAAATCGACTTTGAAGCCCTTGATTCCCAGGTTCGCGTAATAGTCGCAGGCTTCTTCGAGACGGTCGTCGAGGACATTGCCGACCACCCATAACATCAACCCTACACCTTTCGAGTCGGCATAACGGACCAATTCGGGCAGGTCGATTGCAGGTATGGTGCGCATGACGTCTCCCGAGCGTGGATCGGACCACCCCTCGTCCAGTACGACGTATTCGAGTCCGTACTCTGCCGCAAAGTCGATGTAAGCTTTGTAAGTCCGGGTGTCAATACCCGGTTTGAACCCGACATCGGTCAGTCCCCAGTCGTTCCACCATTCCCAGGCGACCTTCCCGGGACGGACCCACGAACAATCGCCGATCCTGTTTTCCGAAGCCAGAGCGTAGACCAGGTTATTCACCGGGAATTCCCGGTCTTCGTCGGCTACGGCGAGAATACGCCACGGATAACTCCGTGTCCCTTGTACTCGGGCGATGAAATCTTGTCGCGTTACGACTTTTTCCTGACACCTCTGTTCATGGAGGTAGCAGCTATCCGGTACACAAGCGAAACGACCGCGAAGACGGCCTTCGTGCGGAACGAGAAACATCCCCGGATAGGCTTCGAGGTCCGATTCGCATACCAGAACCCGCCCTGCCTCGCCGCAATCGGCCGCCAGAGGCAGGATAATCAATTTGTCGGTCGGCAGCGTATCGGCCCGACAATATGTATAGGGGAACTGGAAAGCATTGCACAACCCATCGGAAAAAGCCGCCTGCAATGCAGGAGAACCGGCAAAATTGCACTCGATGATTTCGTCGCGGACAATACGATCGTCTTCAAACCCGGTTTCGAACCGATAAGCGCAACCTTCATCATAGGCCCTGAATGTCACGGCGCAATCGTTGCCGAGCTCGATGCGCAGTTCATTGCAGCATTCCTCAAATTCCGCCTGCCGATAAAAGGGGGCTTTTACGGTGCGCTCGATCTGGCGCCGCTGAACCTTCCCGATTCGGACTCCCTGTCCGAGCGTGAATCCATCGGCAAAGCGCAAACCGATGGCCGACCGCTCAAGTAATGGTACGCCGCGCCGCGATACGGACCAGTTCAGCGAATCAGAGGCGGAGATCGTTACGACGAGCGTTCCGTCGGGCGACTCGAGCCGGAAGTCTGTCGCCTTATCGTCGAAGCATCCTGCCGCCAGAACGGCAATAATCGCTAAAATAAAAATACGAAAGCATTTCATGAAAAAGATTTGTTAAATTACAATTTTTCCGTTGTAAGGGATAATTGCCTAATGGGTGGGTAATGCTATACGAACCGTTGCACCGGGACGTATGAGAAATGAAAGCGGGGTTCCTTTGTGCGGTGTCACATCGATACGCAATCGACTGGCGGAGATACGTTGTATGACAATATCGAAATCATCTCCGAAAGCCTGCACCTGCCGCAAGGCCATGCGATCCCAGGTTGTAGGTATCGATGGGGTCAGGTCAAACGATTTCAATCCCGTCGGACGAATGCCGAACAGCCCTTCGGTCACAGCTCGGCAATACAAACCGCTTTCAGCCGAAAGATGACGCTGCGATCCTTCGGGCCATGCTTCGATCGGATAAGGTACATGGTCACCCAACAAACGCCGTTGAGAATAACGATGTAACAGATCGGTGGCTTGGTCGGACTCTCCAGCGTTGTAGATGCCTCGCAGGGCATAAAGCGTCGAGCGATCCCAGAAGGTCGTGCTTCCCTGTTCTGTCAACAGGCCGTCGTCAGTCAGCAGTTCGGGACCCAGCAGTGCGGATACGGTTCCCGTGCGACGTTCCGTAAGCCCTGCGATCAGCGGCATACAGATCCAGGAGCGTAGCGTTGTGTTCCCTGCATAGTAACGATAAGTATGATAACCGCCTACTTCTGCGCCGAAATGACGTTCGATTGCTGTCGCCAACGCCTGCGCTTCCCGGGCATAACGTTTCGTCTGTGCGGTTTTCAGCCCCAGTTCCCGTCCCAGGTGGACGGCGGAAAGCAGTGCATCGTAATAGAGCGTTGAGGTGCATAGGTTGGCATCTCCGGCCGGGAAACGGCCTTCCAGCTCGTCGGTGTCCGAAGCAACGACTCCGGTGGACGTTAATCGGCGACGGCAGTATTCCAAACTCCATTCGATGAGCGGCCACAACTCTTCCGCTTCGGCCCGATCCCCACGAGCAAGCGCATAGCGTGCAGCGCCGCAGGCGATCATCGCAGCATCGCCGCGGTCGCCCGCGCCGTCCCAGATGTCGGAACCCTCGGCAATGATCGAACTGGGGAGCGGACGATAATCGGTATTCATGAAACGGGCAAAATGCCGGAACGAATTGAGTGCCGATGCGTTGCCTATGCCGTATCCGAGAAACGGAAAGAAAGGATTGACATATTCTGCCTGATCGTTGGCCCAGATAGCCGCATAGTAAGATTCTCCGCCTGGAGCGTGCATGTAGCCGCCCCGCGTCTTGATGATGCTTTCCGCTGCACGCAGTTTGGCAAACCGGAACTCAGTGTCGATTATCGGATCGGGTGTTTCGAGAATCAACTTTGCGTCGATCTGGCGGCGCACGAAATCCCGCCGGGCCGCCAACTCCGCCGCAATGTCAGGACGCAGCGGTTTTTCGTCTTCCCGGTACGCCTGAAATACGGCATCGAAAACGAGCGAGTCGGACGGCTCGAGTGCAAAGGCACCGCTGCCAAGCAGTTCGGCACGGATACGGTAACTGCCCTCCACGCCTTTTTCAGGATCGGTGGCAATCGTTTGCGAGAATTCGGGAACAGTGATTTCGAGTGTCTTGGCTCCAATGTTGTGCAACACATAACGTTCACACATCAGAGGCAATTCGCGAGAAGGAAAAATCGTACGTTGCATCGACAGCACCGGAACGGGTGTCGTCCGGCGCGCCGCACCGACATTGTTGCGTCCGATAGCCCAAGTGCTGCGTACATTTAAGACCCCGTCGAGGCTGACTTTTTCGACACGTTCCGACTGTAATACAAGGCTGTTTACACCCAATAAAGACGGGATGTCGGTCGCCATGCGGTACATCAGGCTTGCATGCGTATTGTTGGGTACGGTCCGTAGCAGCGGGAAGACGAGTGAGCGTTCGCTGTGAAACGCCCCCGATTCGTCGATGTTCCAACGGAGTACGAAAGCCATCCGTTCGCCGCTCATCTCGATATGGTCTTCATGCGGAATGTCGTTACCGGGTTTCCAGACGATGCCCGCGTCGGGAACGATTTCCCACCGCTGGCCCCATACGGGGGCGACGGCAAGCAGAAACGACCAAATGAAAAAGGTTCTTCGGATCATGGTTTCGGGTCGGTTTTCTGTTAACGATTAGGATCGAATTTGCGAACCAAGGCCCGGCTCCGCTTCAGCGTCAGTTGCAGTACATGGCATTTCTTCCCGTCGAAGCGGGTGTTCTGCAATTCATAGAGCGGCAGCCAGCCATACGTTTTCACACTCTCGGATTCGACCTCGATCAGACAGTTGCAATAACGGAGACCAAACTCTTTTTCGGGTTGGAAGACCTGCGACACGGGTAGCGTGCAACGTCCCTTCCGGTCGGTTTCCGAGACAGCGCAAGGCTCGGGGTTGACGGAATAGGTGTACCAGCGTACAGGATAGAAGCGCACAGCCGCATCCTTTACCGGTGCATCTCGGTCGTCGGCGACTTCAACCCGAATGCGTTCGGGCAGCGCTCCGGCCACCAGGTCATCGATATTGACATTGCGGCCTCCGGCCATATTGATCATATGTACGGCATAATCGCTCCAATGGACCTCGCCGTAGGGATAGTCCATAATGCAGCGCACGGCGTGGAAGGCCCTGCCATTGACCGGATTCTTGTCCGCATCGACCTTCATCGCGTAAATGTCGGGAATACCGCGTGCATGGCCGAACTCGTGAATGATTCCATCCACAGCTCCGGGTTCGAAGGGGCTGTTAAAACGATCGTTGTGTGTCCGCGAATGGTAAACGGTCTGGATCGTATCGCCGTACCAGCCTCCGCCCACCTCCCGGGGATCAGATTTGTAGCCGTCCATCACCACCAGATAATCGTGGTCGGGATGCGGTTTCATCACCTCGTCGGCAGAAACACCGTCGTAAATATAGAAAGCATTCCAATCCACGACGAAATCATAAATGGCCCGGAAACGCGCATCGTAGTTAAAAGCCCGGTTGACACGGCGAAACATCTCCTCGATATGTCGTATAACCCGTTCTCGCCCGCCCAATGAATCGACCGACTCCCGGTCGATGCCGATTTTTACCCGGAAAGTATGAACCGGTTGGGATACGGCTCGGTCCACGGAGGCAACGACCGCTGCCAATAGAAGAATTCGCAATATTTTCATAAGTGGTTATCGGTTTTCAAGTGATTTTCTGATCAGCGCCAGCTCTTCGGGCATATAGGCCGTCCGGACGACATCTTCGTCGGCTACCGCAGACACATGGGAAAGGAAATAGAGGAATTTGTCGTAGTCGTTCTGAAGTTCCGGCATCTGGGTATCATCAAGCGCATACAGCGTACGGAATGCCTGCTCGAATACTTTCCAGCCATAACGCTCCTTGATGCGCAGAAATGTATAATGCAACGCATCTCCGTTATTTTTTGCGATTCCCGCGCCGATGGTTTCGTCATAGAAAATCTTATAATAGTTTATAATATCGGCTCCACGATAGCAAACATTGCGTTGCGAGACGGTTCCGCCGCACTTTTCAAGTGCATACGACATTCGGAAATTAGCGAAAATCTCATCATTCCAGTTCCATCTGCCAGAACCCTTGATATTGCTTTGAGAGAACACGTGACCGATCTCATGCAGAATACCGAAGCCCCAATCGTCGAATTCGACAGTCCGTTCAAGCAACGGAGAAACAGCGACATGACTGTTCCACAAAATAGGATTTCCTGCCAATGCCCAATAACCGGGTTCAATACCGGGCGTATTCAGAATCAATATTTTGCGCCCTTCATACGGCACTTCGCCGACCAAATTCCTATAAGCATCGTAAATGCGGTCGAGATTCGAAAGCCATGCGTCGATCGCTGCATCGGAAACAGTCACCTTGGAGCGATCTAATTTCAACACGATATGCTTACTTTCACGGGTATAGACTGACTCATCCGGAGCCGGCCCGACCCGTATGTCGTCCCACCACACGGTACCTGAAGCCTTACCCCCATTGTAGGTACCCCATGGAAAGCCAAGTCCGCAGCAGATCGTCGCCTCACCCAAAGTATCCGGAACGAAATCCATATAAACCTCCCGCCAATCGCTTGTCCCATAAACAAACTCCGATGCGTTCCACGACTGGTCGAGCCCTTCCGGGTCCAAAAAAAGCACAGCTCCGCGTCCATCCCGGACATCGTCGCATTTCAGACGCGCGCTCACCCGGTAAAGCCGGCCGCATAAGAGGCCCTTGAGTTTATGTTTCACGGCCAACGATGTCCGTTCTTGACTCGTGATCCGCACACATCCGCTGCCGTTGGTTCCGCCGTCAGGCAGATAGTCGATCCTGCCGGGCATTGATCCCGTATCGGCTGTCCAATGCCGAGTAAAACGTTTTGTCCGGTCGAAATTCTCGGTAAACTCTTTTTCTCTTCCCTGACAAATTCCATACAGGGCTGAAATAATAAATATGAATAGTGCCTTTTTCATAAACTGTCATGTAGACTATTTTTGTGTCTGGAGATAGGCTTTGATCGTGTTGATTTCCGCAGAAGTGAAATTGTTGACATAAATATCCTCGCCGGCATGTTTGGTCAGGAACGACATGAAGTAATTGAACTTTTCCCATTGGTTCATCGTGTTCTCCTCCTCTGTATTGCGGGGTAATTTGTACAGTTCGTCAAAAACCTTCCGAAAAAGCTCCCATCCGTATTTTTCTTTGATCTGTATCAGCTTATAACACAGTGCATTGCCCATTTCGACTGCTTTGTTGACTCCGATCGTACGGTCGTAACAGTTCGTTGTTTCCGATTTGTAAAGTAGCTTGAGATCCCCTCCGACATAGGTTTTGGTTTCGGTCTTCGTAGAACCGTCGGGTTGCAGGATATTGGCATCCGTAATCACGACGGCATTGAGTTTCTCCAACGCATAATACATGCGGAAATTGGCGAATAGCTCTTCATTCCAATCAAAAGTATAGGTGGCATTGGAAATATAGGGTGCAAAATTATGCCCCAATTCGTGCATGATGCCGAAGCACCAGTCGCCTTTTCCTACATTCAGCAGCGCAGAGCTGATATAGTCCTGATTCCATTGTACAGGATTGCCCGCATAGGCCCAGGCGTCGATAGCGGCCGAACGCAGCGTGACGATCTTTCCTTCGAAAGGCTTTCGTCCTGAAAAAAGCTCTATGTAGGCTTCGTAAACCTTGTCGAGCTTTAAGAGCCACTCGTCAATCTGGGAATCGGAAATGGAAACGTACTTCTTGTCCACCATCAGACGAATGTGCTCGCTCTCCCGAATGTAGAGATCGGTATTTTCTTTCAGGCTAATATTGTCGAAGTAGGCGACCCCCTGCGAAGAGTTGGCCGTATTGCCCATGCGCATACAAAGCACAATGGACCCATCGGCCGGTATTTCGTCGATTTCAAGCGTTACCGAGGTCCAGTCCTTTGTCCCCGTAACACCTTCCGAAGACGGCGCCCATAAGTAATCCAAACAAATGTTGCCGCCTTTTCCCTGTGCTATACCTTCGGTCTTGATCCGGGCGGTCGCCTTGTAGGGTTTCGTCGGGTCGAGTCCCGTAATTTTCTGTCCCAGCATGACGTCCACATCCTGCTGGGCGACAACGGCAATGCAGCGCGAACCGTTGACGCCACGCATCGATTCCTGCGAAATGGTGGCGCGCGATTCCATCCAGCCGCCCAGATAGCGCCACTTGCCTGCTTCGGCCTTCTCGGCTTTGGACAGGTCGATATCTTCCTCCAGATTCCAGTTGGCGACGAGCTGTGTTGTAGTGGAGGGGTCGTCAACAGGCGGTTTCTCCGGTTCAACGATCGGGTTGCCGTCGTCTGATTTCGAGCAGGAACAACCTGTAATCAGCGCAAAAGAACAAAGCCAGTATAATAGTTTTCGTTTCATGGTTTTCCAATTCATTTATACCGATACGGAGGCCGGGAATCCGAAGCCCGGCCTCCATATTGAAAATTAATATCAACGAGAGAGTTTGACACAGCGTAATTCACCCTTGATCTGACCCTCCTCCGTCGGATCTGGAGCCCAATAGGATTCGATGATAAAATCGATGACAATATCGCCGGTAACCAGATTCAGGTAAGATGCGTTGGCAGAAATCGGGTCGCATGCCGGATCGCGGTCCTGGAAATTGATAAGCTTTACGCAATTTTCATGTCCCGGCATCGGCTCGTCGGAAATGTCAAAGTAGATGATTCCGTCGGCCCAACCATTGTTGTAATTAAAATAATATTTCTGTCCTGTGCTCGGATTCTTGCCTTGTTCGCTGCAAAGGAAGATCAACGAGTTCATTTGGCTTGTCTTATCCTGCGTGCCTTTGAATGCCGATACCCATGGTTCCAGGAAATAGTTGCCTGCAAGCGATTTGTTTACCTCGACATAGACCGTCGACGGCTCCTCGACGATCGTTCCGGCTACCAGCACCGAAGGATCAATCGTGAGCGGCACGAGGTATTTGTCGGCATCGTAGGGAAGATCGAGAATGTTGAATTCGTATGCCACGTCGCAGCTGATACTACCTGCAGAAACAGTTGTGGCCGTAACCGTGATCTTCGATGCGTCGAGTGCCTTGTAGCTCGTGCCGTTGGCTTTGTTGTAGGTTTCGACCTTCGAAGCGTCGTAGGTCAGGTTGACAGGCTGTTCTCCGGTCATCGGTGCATTGATGCTGACTTTCAGAGTTCCCTTGCCTGTTACCGTCGTCACGAGTTTACCCCCATCGTCCGCTTTGATCTTCAGTTCAGTCAACCGGATAATGATATAGACCGGGCCGGGATTGTCGATATTGTACTGGGGCCCGGTCTGGGTCAATTCGACAGGCAGCAGATAGGTTCCCGTACCGCCGATCTTCGCACAGTCGAACGTGATCGTACTTTTCACCTCCAGCGTTTCAGGATCGAACGTATCCTCCCGGATTGTAAACGTGTTGGCCGGCAGCGGATCGTAATCGGTTCCGTTTGCGGCATTGTATTCGGCAACCTTGTCCATGACGGGCTTATAAGCGATCTTCGCAACGTCAAGTGTCGTGAAATTCGCTTTGGCAGCAATTACGAGATCCTGTGTTAGCGGAATTGAAGGAATGAATGAAAGTTCCGGCTCAATCTGCGGAACAATTACGTTGATTTTCGGTTCGCTGACTACCGGAGTCAGTAACACGCTGCCCAGCGCACCACTCTCTTCCGTGACGACCGACGTTCCCGAAATGCGGATGGGCAACATCTTCAGATTGGCCTTTTCAAGCCCGATCGCACGCACCAACGCTCCCGGCCGGAATGTGACGGGCACAAGCACCTCTTTTACTTTAGCAGGAAGCGTGACCGTAGCGGGGAATGTGTAATACTCGTCTTCGAGCAGGGTGTAAGTCGTGCTGTATAGTTCGTTATACTCCTCAAGCAAAGTTGCATCGACCGAAAGGTCCAGCGTGACCTCCTGCGAAAGGCCGGAGGCGCGAGTAACAGAGACTTCGGTCGTATAATCTTCGTAAATGGAGTTCGTGCCGAATTTTGTCAGTCCCGATTGCCCGAACACCGGATCGGGATAAATGGTCGGTTCGGGATGTTCGAATTCGCAGGATGCCAGCAACGCCATAGCCGGAAACAACAGTCCTGTCAATATCTTCTTTTTCATCGATTCGTTTTTTGTGGATTAAACATTCTTGTCACAATCTGGATATATCAATAGAACGGGGCCTGCACCAGATTGGAATTGTAGGCACACTCGCTTGCCCGAACCGGTGCGAAATAATGCTCCAGCCGGAAGACACGTTGCAAACTGCATTCGGTCTGGGTGAAGAAATCGGGGTCGGTGGCGTTTTTGCCGCGCGTAACGTCCAAGCCATAACACGGGGTGTTCAAGACTCCATTTTCGCCATGCGCGATAAACCAGCGGCGCACGTCGAAATAACGATGAATTTCCCAGGCCAGTTCGATGCGGCGTTCCTGACGCAGCAACAAAATCAGTCTGTCAAGATCGGTTTCGGGACAAATCTTCGTGATAGGATCGAGATTCACCCGGGCGCGCAGTTCCGCCCACAGTGCCATGGCTTTGTCGAAATCGACGTTGTCGCCCGTCACGCCGTTACGCTTGCATTCGAGAACCGCTTCAATATAATTGAGATAGATCTCGCCCAGACGGATGGTCGGAAACGGAATGTTGTTGCTGGTAGCTGTCGCCTGACTCTTGTCCGTAGTAGCGTCCATCGGAATATTTTTACGCGGAGAAAGCCCCGTACTGTTACGGTCGCCCGAACTCTTGGAAAGACCCGAGTTGCCTTCGTACCAGAATTCAAGCGTCTGCCATACGTCCGGATTCTCCTTCGTGGCATAAGTCACACGCTGATTGGGGAAGTGGTTCGAGGCATAGAAGCGCGGTTCCCGATCGCAGAACATCCAGAACGTATTGGCAATTGTGCCGTTTCCGTCTTCAGTCGACCATTGTTTGTTTTCGAACCATTTTTCTATGGGCGGCGCAACGCTTCCGTCTGCCATGAAATAGTCGTTGGCAAGATTGAGCGTCACGGCGTCACGGGCGTTCCAACTGTGGAAAACGGCCGGCCAGCACTGCATGCTCCACCAGCTCGTCGCTTGCGGACAAGCCCAGATGATCTCGTCATTGATGGTCGTCGTGATACGGCGGTAGTTATCGACATAGTCGTCGAATGTCAACGTTCCACCTTCTTCTGCAACAGGTTTCAGCAGTTTGAACTGGGGAAGATCGAGCACCGCTTTCGCCGCATCGGCCGCATCCCGCCACTTCTCCGGATTGTAGACCTGGCTGATAAGCTGTTTCCCGTCCCTGTTACGCCAGTTGGCATAGGTTGTATTTCCGTTGTAGAGCGGGCTTGCGTTCATCAGCAGAATGCGGGATTTCATGGCTATAGCCGCTGCCTGGGTTGGGAATCCATAGTCGTCGTCGACACGAGTTTCGAGCATGTCGGGAACGGCGGCGTCAATTTCGTTGCAAATCCACTTGACGCATTCGTCCATGCTGTTGCGTGCGAATTTCGTGGAGAGTTCTTCCGATTTGATCGCATAATCGACAATCGGAATGGGACCGTATTCGCGCAGAATCCAGAAATGGTACATGGCTCGCATGAACCGGGCTTCAGCAGTTTTGTATCTCTTTTCGATAATCGGCAGGTCGATACATTTATCGACGTTTTCGAGGAAAATGTTACAGTGCCGGATAGCCTGATAGTATTTTTCAAAATAGTAGACATCGAAACCGCCGCCGCCGACCGGTTGCTCGGGACTTAACATACCCGATACGATGACGGGGATATGCCAGTCAAGTTCATTGTTGGCATCGTCAGTCCCAAACATGTAGTGGTTATAGTAGGCCGATCCGTAAAGTTCTTTCGGATAATAGTCGTCGCTGTAAATTCGTGAGAACCATTTGCGGGTATCCTGTGTATTCGAGAATACCTTTTCGAGGGTGTTCAATTCTTCGGGGTCCTGATCGAGAAAATCGGAACATCCGTTCAGACACCAGGAGAAGAGAATGGCAATGAATATGATATATTTTTTCATGGAAAACGGTATTAGAATGTTAAGTTAAGACCCAGGAATACGGTCGTTTGGATTGGGTAAGAGTCGGCTCCGACCTCCGGATCCCAGAACTTTTTGCTGAATTTGCTGAACGTATAGAGGTTGACTGCGGATACATAGAAACGGGCGTTTTCGATGCGGGCCTTCATGGAGAGGTGCTTGGGCAGCGTATATCCGATCTCTACGTTCTTCAGACGCAGGTAATCGCTGTTGCGTACCCACCAGGTCGAGGTCTTATAGTTGTTGACGTTCTGTCCCATGTAGAGACGGGGCGAGAAAGCATGCGGATTGGGATTGTCCTCCGTCCAACGGTCACGGAACTCCGTGATGAGGTTGCCCATGAACTTGGGTTCGCGTTCCGCCTGGAAAGGCTGGAAATACCATCCGGCCGAGAGATACGACGTGCCACCCAATGCACCCTGCATCAGGAACGAGAAATCGAACCCTTTGTAGGCCAGCGATGCTCCGAAACCGAACATGGATTCGGGCGTAGCTGGATTCGACCCCCAGATCATGTCGTCCTCCGAGATCACGCCGTCGTCATTCACGTCTCTGTAACGGATATCGCCCGGGCGCAACTGTGTTTTGGTCAGCGAGAATTGCCGGTAGTAATCGGGCAAAGCGTCGATCTCCTCCTGCGAGAACAAATGCATGGCATCGTACATCAGCCGTTCGCCGTAACGCGTGCCACGAATGTCCTGCCAAGGATTTTTGTAGTATTTTCCATCCTCGATGTACTTGTTGCGAGCGAACGTGTAGTTACCGCGCGCCGTCAGCATCAAACCGCTTGAAAACATCTTGTTGTACTCCAGCGTCACTTCAAAACCGCGGTTGTCCATTTTACCCATGTTGGCATACATGGTTTTCTGAAGTCCCATCACCTCGCTGACCTGGGGCTGAAGGAAGATGTTCTCACGCTTCTCATAGAACACTTCGGCCGTTGCCCGCAAAGAATTGAATAAGCCCACTTCCAAACCGAGGTTGTATTTGGTAGCAACTTCCCATGTGATATCTTCAGAGGCGAGCTGATCTTCCTGCAATCCTCCCATCCCCTTGTCGAAATTGATACCGAAATTGTTGTATCCGCCGGCATCCGCCAATGTGGAGAGATAAGCGAAACGCGTCGACCCGATCTGGTCGGAACCAACCTGTCCGATGGACCCGCGAAGTTTCAGCCAAGTGATGACCTTGTTGTCTTTCAGGAAATTCTCGCTGCTAATGACCCAGCCTGCGGCCACTGCCGGAAAAAATCCCATCCGGTTGTTCTTAGGGAAATTCTCTGAACCGTTGTAGCCGAGATTCACCTCCAGCAGATATTTTTTGTTAAACCCGTATGTGGCTCGCGCTGCAAGCCCCAATGAGCGGTTGGGAAGGCTGTTTATGTAGCTGGACGCTGTGTTGGCCCGGTAATCCTTCAGGTAGAAGAGAGCCAGCGCCCCTACTTCGTGTTTCCCAAAAGTACGGTCGTAATTGAACGATGCCTCAAAATACTGGGTCTTGTCTCCCCAGGCATTGGAGGAGTAAGTCAAATAATCCTGCTGTTTGTTGGCGTTAATGACCTTGTAGACGAGCGATCCGTCGTCATCGCGGCGCTCGGCCTGATAGTATGTGAGTTCGCGTGAGCGGTTCGCATCGTTATAGTTCACGGCATCATAGGCATAACGTACCGTAGCGCTCAGGCCTTTGGTGAGGAACGAGAGATCCTGACGGATGGTCAGGTTGCTACGCAACTCATTGCTGGTTGTTTGTTTGTATCCTAGTTGCGTCAGTTGTATATAGGGGTTGTAGAGGCCGTCGCGGGCCGGGAACTTGCCGTCCTTGTACAATACGGGAAAGGCATTGGGGGCGCAGTTGTTGATCCACATGTAGACATCAGACGAACCTTTGTAAGGTTCCGTATTGACGGCAACATTGCCCTGAAGTCCCAGCGACACGGTCGTGTATTTCGTAATGTCCATGTCGACGTTCGTTCGGAAATTGTAACGCGTATAGTTGACGTTCTTTCCGAAACGCCCGATGCTGGATGGAACCCAATCGTAAGCTCCTGGCTGGATGTCGTATTGACCCTCTTGGTTGTAAATGGAAACGGCTGAAAAATAGCGTACGGCTTTACCGCCGCCCGAGATGTTGACGCTTAGTTTCTCATTCAGCGTTACGTCACGCATCAGCACTTCCTGCCAGTCGACATCGGGATAAAGTTCGGGATCGCTGCCCGTACGCAACGCCGTGAGTTCGTCATCGCGAAACTTCATGGCCTGGGATGCCGAGGGATTGGCATCGATGGCCTCGTTGAAGAGTACCGCACGTTCGTAGGCATTCAGATAAGACGGACGTTTCGTGGCAAAGGAGAACCCCTGCTCGTAGCGTACGTCGACTTTGGCTGGTCCGTCGAAGCCTCGCTTGGTGGTGATGAGCACTACGCCGTTAGCGCCGCGTACGCCGTAAACAGCCGTGGCACTGGCGTCCTTGAGGATACTGAAAGATTCGATCTCCAATGGATCGACGTTGTTCATCGGTCGCTCGATGCCATCGACTAGAATGAGCGGATTCCTGTTCCCGGTGAAGGTGCTGATACCTCGAATCCAGAACTGGGCGTCATCTTTGCCGGGTTCTCCCGAACGCTGCACGGCGATAACACCGGCGACACGGCCTCCGATAGAGTTGTTGAGCGAACGGACCGGAACACTCAACTCGGTCGCCTTGATTGTTCCGATGGCTCCGACGACAGATTCTTTTTTCTGGGTTCCGAAACCGACTACAACTACATCCTCGACTGCGGTAGCGTCATCTTCAAGAGTGATAAACAGTCGATCCCCCTCCCTAGGGACTTGCACGGTTTTGGTTTTATATCCGACATAGGACACCGTCAGGACGGCATTCGGGCGGACCGTCAGGGTGAAATTACCATCAGCATCCGTTGACACGCCGCGTGTGTTCTGATCGCTCTTGACCGTGACGGCGGCTCCAATCAACGGTTGTCCCGTTTTGTCAGTGACAGTTCCGTTTACGGTGATGTTCTGACCGTAAACCGCCGCCCCCAACATTAAGCAAAACACACACAAGAGATTTCTGCATGATTTTGTTGTAAAGGCCTTCATAAGGTTACTTTTTTAGGTTAATAAATTAGTAATGGGTAAACCGGTATGGTTGGTGACCGGATTCAATAACAAAATTCGGAATTCAATAGAAATAGGCTGCAAGAATTGTTTGTATTTATGCAAATATAATCCTTAAAATTCGTATATGTACAAATAATTTCCTATGTAACCCTGTGTATTACAATTGATTATTGTAAAAAAGAAAGGATTATGCATTCCCTGTAATTTTCAGCAAAAAGATTATCTTTGTATACCACTACATGAACTGTCGATGAAAACAATCCGTCTTTACATGTTGTTAACGCTCCTTGCGTGTTTTTTACGGGCTGTTCCGCTTTATGCGGTACAGGAGATGAAATTCCAATATTTCAAGACCGAAAACGGCATGCCGTCGAATATGGTCAATTGTGTATTTCAAGACAGCCACGGGTATATGTGGTTCGGAACGGGCGACGGCCTGACGCGCTACGACTCTTACGGCTTCACCACCTATCAGTACGATAGCAACAATACCGGTTCGATCGGGAACAATATCATTTACGCCATTTACGAAGATCGCGAAGGTACACTGTGGATCGGAACCGAAGTCGGACTCTGTACTTATGATGCTGCATCTGATTCGTTCCGGAACCTATCTCTCGCTGACAATACCCCGGTATTGGTGAATGCCATCACCGAGGACAATACGTCGCTGTGGCTCGCAACGCTCGGGAACGGTATCTTTCGTTATGATAAGGATACGGGACGTATCCGCAATTACCGCCATGATGCGGCCGATCCTCGCAGTCTGGGTTCAGATTACGCACCGGAGATCATTGCCGATGACTTCTCGGATGTCTGGTGTCTGACTTCGGGTGGAAATCTCTATAAGTATGATCGTGTGCGTGACGAATTTCAAAGCATTCCGATCCGCGACAATGATCGCCAGGTAGCTGAATCAAACGCTTTTTCGATGTGTCAGGACTATCAGGGTAACCTTTGGATCGCCGGGTGGAATTCAGGCATTTTTTGTTATAACAAATCATCAGGGTTATTTCGCAATTACCTGACAAAGAACGAAATTCCGCACTTGAAGGGGCGAATCCATACTATCCGGGAGATTGAGCCAGGACGGTTCATGTTGGGTTCCGATTGCGGATTGACAAGTTTTGAGCCGGCGACCGGCAAATGTCAAACCTATTCTTACCAACAAAACGGAGAACGAAGCCTCTCGGATAATTTTGTCTACGATGTTTGCCGCGATCGGGAAGGAGGCCTTTGGGTGGCAACTTATTTCGGCGGGGTCAACTACCTCTCTCCCAACAGCGCTTGTTTTTCGACACGGAGATGCCACACGGCATCGGGAAGCGGCCGCGTCATCAGTAAAATTTGCGAAGGTTCCGACGGCTGGATATGGATCGGTACGGACGATGGGGGACTTTTCCGTTACAACTCCCGTATGGACTGGTTAGAGGCTGTTGCTGTCGATCCGCAAACACCGATGTTGAATATCCACGCATTGCTTGTCGACGGCGATGATCTTTGGGTCGGAACTTACAGCAACGGACTCTATCGAATGGGAACCGATGGGCATACGGAGCACTTTCGGCACTTTTCAGACCAGACTGAAGATTGGGACGAAAGCGTTTATTCGCTTTACAAAGACGGAGCCGGTCAATTATGGATTGGGACCAAAACCGGTATTTATATTTACAGTAAAGGACGTTTTTCCTGTGTAGCCCACCTGGGATATAATAGCGACATTGTAAATATCTGCGGCGATTCGCAAGGAACGCTCTGGTTCGCATCGATCAATCAGGGTATCCTGCGTTGTGATCCCCAAACGCGACGTGTTTCAGCGAATATCCGTCTTGCCGACGGAAGTTTCATGCCATTACCCCGTCAGATCCGGTCGATCAGTTTCTACAAGGACAATTTATGGATCGGTACAGCGGGGCATGGACTTTTTTGTTACAATGTGCACGCCGGAACCTATGCCGCCGTGCCTTTGGACAGCGAAATATCGAACCTCTCCATTTTTCACATCATTCCGGAAAACGACAATCTCTGGATCACCACCAGTCTCGGATTAATCCGTTATTCGATTTCCTCAGGCCAAGTCCGCCGTTATAACTACGAGGACGGATTGTTGGCCAACATTTTCAATTTCAATTCGGGACTGTACACTTCTGACGGACGGATCTATTTGGGGACTAACGGAGGATTCAACATTTTCACCCCAAGATCGCTACAATCCAATCAAGTCGTACCGCCCGTGGTCTTCACCGGATTTTATATCCACGGTCAACCGGTTGTAGTGGGTTCGCCTGCACAGCCTATCCATATCAATGTTCGACGACAAGTGAGGCTGAAAGGAGGCGAATCAAACTTTTCTATCAGTTTCGCGGCTTTAAGCTACTGTGCATCCCAGAAGAACCGCTACCGCTACCGGATGGAAGGATACGACAACGAATGGCACGAGTGCAGTTACAACACCAATCAAATCACCTATAACGATCTGCCAGCCGGGAGCTATACATTTTACGTCATGGCGAGCAACAACGACGGTGTATGGGGCTCCCCCGAAGCATTGACAGTCGTGGTCCAAGCCTATTGGTGGGCCTCATGGTGGGCCGTCGGATTCTACATACTGTTTCTCGGGGTCTGCTGCCTGTCGGTATTCCGGCTGCTCCGCTCCTACTATCTCCAAAAACAACGCGCACGGATCGAACGGCAGCGTTATGAAAAGGAAAAAGAGCGAGCGGACGCCGAAATCGAATTTTTCACCAATATCGCCCATGAAATCCGAACACCCGTAACGCTGATCATGGCGCCTACCAACGAGATACTCGCTAAAAAGGAGTTGTCACAAGATGTGATCGACCTGCTCCAATTGATCAAAAAGAGCAGCGACAGGCTTTTCAATCTCGCAAACGAAATCCTGAATTTCCGTAAGAAGTCGCTGACTGTGATGTTCACCACCCCGACCGACATCGAAGCCTGCACGCGCCAGGCGGCAGACGGATTTAGGCTGCTGGCAGAGGAACACGGCATCGAACTGATCTTCCGAGCAGACGGGACGTCCCCGATCATGGCCTCCATCAATCAGGAAGCATACAGCAAAATTCTCTGCAACCTACTGACCAATGCCTTGAAATTCACCCGCGACCGGATCGTCATCGAACTTACGTCCGATAAACAGAATTTCTTCCAACTGCAAGTCGAAGACAACGGTACGGGCATTAAACAAGAGGAGCTTAAAAACATTTTTCATGCTTTCCGGCATTACAACAAACCGACGAATTTGTCGATCCCCGGGTTCGGACTGGGACTCTCGATTGCCAGTATGCTGGCACGAAAGATGAACGCTGAGATCCGCGTCGAAAGCGAGTTCGGCGTATTCACTCGTTTCACGGTAATTTTTCCGATATCACCAGTCGCAGGTTCGAATGTCAATCCAACAGAAATAGCACCCCTTGAAACGCCTCCGATGAGACTGGAGTGCATTCCGTCAGCCCCCGAAGAATCAGCCCCCTCTACCGAGATGGCAGCAACCATCTTACTGGTCGAAGACGACCGCGACCTGCGGGAATATATGAGCCACGCCTTAAGCCGTCACTACGCGATCCTTACGGCCTGCGACGGGACAGAGGCATTCAAGGTGCTCGAAAAGAGCTCTGCGGATGTGATCGTCAGCGACGTGATGATGCCCAATATGGACGGAGTCGAATTATGCAGGAGACTTAAAAATGAAGTCAACTTCTGCCATATTCCGGTAGTACTGCTTTCAGTCAACGCCAGTCTGCCCGCAAAAACTTCAGGACTTGAAGGAGGTGCAGACGCCTACATCGAAAAACCGGTCGATATCGACTTTCTGATCGTCCAGATCAACAGCCTGCTCAACAAGCGGCGTATGTTATGGGACGTATTCAGCAAGCGGCCCCTTATTCCGATCTCTTCGGTTTCACAAACAGCCACCGACGAGGTCTTTCTGAATCAAATCAATGAAATAATCGAGAGCAATCTTTCGAATCCACAATTCACGATCGAGGATCTTGCACAAATGATCTACATGAGCCGTTCCGTATTGTACGTCAAAATGAAAAACCTATTCGGGATGACGCCCAACAACTTCATCAAACAGATCCGGCTGCGGCGAGCTGCGCAGTACCTCATGCAGGGGACCTACAAAGTAAACGAAATCTGCTATCTGGTAGGATTCAACACGCCTTCCTATTTCGCCAAATGCTTTCAGGAACAATTCGGCATTCTGCCCAAAGATTTTGCAGCCCAGCAAAAAAACAAACATGCTTCCAACAGCGTATCCGGCCAAATTTGGAGTGAACAAAAACAATAACCTTGCTTACGAAATGGCAAAGGCACATGAACCGGCATCCTGGCTTCTTAATGTTTCACGGCATGCGGCACATAGAGGTTTTTGCTGGTTGCGTACGCATTGCACACACAGTCCTTTTCCGCATTCCGTATATTGGGCGACTGCTGCTTGGGTAGGGAGATTTGCACAATTCATAAATCAGGACGAATAGTTCCAGTACAAAAATAATCTTTTCAACAGAAAAAATACACTGTTGCAAAAGAAAAACAGTACGATATTGCCCATTGCCCCGATCTGAAAATTTGAGAAAACGGCCGATATTTTTTACATTTGTAAGGATTGAATGCATTTTTAATGCATTTGGTTTCAGATATATAACATTCGGTCGTTTTATAACCTTTCGGATATGACAATCGAGAAATTGGACGGCACTTCGCCCCGCCTTTATACACTCGTCGCTCCGCTGGTCATGCGGCGCAGCGTGCTGCGCCAGAACAACAACTACCCGTTCTGGACCTCGCGTGCGCATACGTGGTTCGTCGCGTGGGAAGGCCAGACCGTCTTTGGGTTCATGCCCGTGGAGATCACCGACGGCGGAGTGGCCAAGATCAACAACTACTACGTTTCGGGCGACGACCCGCAGCTGCTGTCGCGCTTCCTGCGCGAAATCATCCAATATTACCACCGCGACTATACGATACGTTCCGTGACGCTGCTCCGCCACGCCGAGGTGTTCCGCACCGAGGGCTTCGTCCCCACGAAGGAGTGGACGCAGTATGTGACGATGCAGTACGGGAAAAAACGGCAGCCATGAACGTCTACGAGCGGACACAGCAGCGGTTGAAAACGGTCTTCGACCTTTTCGACAACATCTACGTCTCCTTTTCCGGCGGCAAGGACAGCGGCGTGCTGCTCAACCTCTGCATCGACTACATCCGGCGTCACGGACTGCGCCGACGGATCGGCGTATTCCACATGGATTACGAAATCCAGTACCGCGACACGCTCGATTATGTAGACCGGACGCTGGCCGCGAACGCCGATATTCTCGATGTCTACCGGGTCTGCGTGCCGTTCAAGGTCCAGACCTGCACCTCGATGTTCCGGCAGTACTGGCGGCCGTGGGAGGAGTCGAAGCGGGAGATTTGGGTGCGGGAGATGCCCGAAGGATCTCTCACGCGGCGCGACTTCCCGTTCTTCACCGACGAAATGTGGGACTACGAATTCCAGAACCGCTTCGCCGAATGGCTCCACGCACGCAGCGGCGCGGCGCGCACATGCTGTCTGATCGGCATCCGCACGCAGGAGAGCTTCAACCGCTGGCGCACGATATACAGCGACCGCAACCACCACCGGTTCGGCGGAAAACGGTGGATACGGCAATGGGCCGGCGGCGGCATCTGCAACGCCTATCCGCTCTACGACTGGCTGACGACCGACATCTGGACGGCGAACGGACGTTTCGGCTGGCCCTACAACCGGCTGTACGACCTTTTCTACCGGGCCGGCGTGCCGCTCGACAGTCAGCGCGTGGCCAGTCCGTTCATCTCGCCGGCCATCGCCAGCCTGCACCTCTACAAAGCCATAGATCCGGACACATGGGGACGCATGGTCGGCCGAGTCGACGGAGCCAATTTCGCGGCGCTGTACGGCAGGACGGCGGCCGTCGGCTGGCAGTCGGTGCGTCTGCCGAAGGGAATGACGTGGGAGCGTTACATGCATTTCCTGCTCTCGACGCTCCCGGAGCCGACGCGGCGCAACTATCTGGAAAAACTCTCCGTAAGCATCCGTTTCTGGCGCGAAAAGGGCGGATGTCTCTCCGAGGAGACCATCGCCAGACTGCAAAAGGCCGGCATCCGCATCGAAGTCGGCGACAGGAGCGCCTACCGCACCGACAAGCGTCCGGTGCGCATGGAGTATCTCGACGACACGGACCTGCCGGAATTCAGCCAGCTGCCCACGTTCAAGCGTATCTGCATCTGCATCCTGAAAAACGACCACGCCTGCAAATACATGGGGTTTTCGCCCAACAAAAGCGAAACGCAGCGCCGCAGGAAAATCATGGAAAAATATGAATCGCTATTACGAACATCCGACCGAGAAAAACTTCCGGAGCCCTGTCTATAACGTCCGCGCTGTACCGGTGGAGAAGATCGTGGCGAACAGCTACAACCCCAACGTCGTGGCACCGCCCGAGATGAAGCTGCTGGAACTGTCTATCTGGGAGGACGGCTATACGATGCCGTGCGTCTGCTATTACGACGCCGAAAGGGACCGCTACGAACTGGTGGACGGCTACCACCGCTATCTGGTGCTCAAAACCTCGAAGCGCATCTACGAACGCGAACGGGGGCTGCTGCCCGTCACCGTGATCGAGAAGGACCTTTCGAACCGCATGGCCTCGACCATCCGCCACAACCGGGCGCGGGGCACGCACAACGTCGAGCTGATGAGCGAGATCGTCGCCGAACTGACCCGCGCGCGGATGTCCGACCAGTGGATCATGCGCCATATCGGCATGGACCGCGACGAACTGCTTCGTCTGAAACAGATCACGGGCCTCGCCGAACTCTTCGCCGACAAGGAGTTCAGCATCGGAGATGCCGACGAGGAGGTGTCCGAAACCGTGCCGTAACCACCCGCTTACTCCGGAATCGCGATCCGCTCCACGAGCTGTTCCCGTTTCGGATCCAGCGGATGGGACTGATAGGCCGTTTTCCCGAAGTCGATCCGTGCGAGATCGATACAGCGTATCGTATTGTTGTAAGCCGTTTTGAAGTAGGCCCGGCGGTTGGTCAGGTCGATGGCCGAGGTCCACTGCGTAGCGCTCGGAATGTCCGGACACTCACCCTCGGGATGCTCGATGCCGATGGGAATGTCGAAATTATTGAGCAGGTGGAAACACTGCTGCACGGTGTCGAACCCGGTGGCGCGCTGCGGAGCCGTGGCGCGGTAGAAGGCGGCCCTCACGAAGCGCGACGGCGGCGTGGCGTCGCCCGGAAGGCCGAGGAACCCGGAGTTGCCGCCCGTAGGATGCAGCGTCACAGCGCCCAGCCGCCGGACGGGAGCGTCGCCCGGATAGAGATTCACGTAATTGTTCAGGTTGGTGAGCTGCCACTCGAAACCGGGAGCGTTGGTGAGCACGCCGATCTCGTTCTCGTAGAAATGAGGCACCCCGCCGACGATTTCCAACACGACCTGCCGCCCGGAGGGCTCTCCGATACGCCAATGCACGACCGACGCAGGCTCCAGTTCGACGATGCGCACCTCTCCGACGGCGGCCTTCACTTCGTCGATCGTCGAAAACTGCGTCAGCACCCATGCTACGAATTGCAGATCGGCGAGCGTGCGGTCGTTCCGAGCCGGTTCGTAGGGTTCGTAACCGCCGTATTGCGGGAAGAAGAAGAGCCCTGCCGACAATCCCGCTTCGTTGATTCCTTCGGCGATGAACTCCTTCTGCACGACGGACAGCCCCACGACGCCGTATTTGGCCGTGAAAGTCATTCCGTCGGTTCCGGAGGGCGTGAAGGAGCGGAGCCGCTGGCCGCGCGGAATGACGACGTATTCGCTCTGCAAAACGCCGCGGGCCCACTCGATGGTGCGGGACTGTACATAGCTGCCGTCCGCAGCCGTAAGCGCGATGCTCGTGCAGGCGATTGCCTGAAAAGAACCGCTGCAAACAGCGGTTGCTTCCAACAACAAATTCTTTGTTTTCATAATCCTGCTTTTCAAAAGTCTATTGTTATCAAAAGTTAAATAAAAGTGATGGTTGGCAGGCAACCAACATATTGCAGCCGTCACTTTTAAAAACTACTTTTAATATTATTACACTATCCTAATCCTTTTAGATAAGATTTCATCTAATGATTTTCCTCCTTGCTTCGGTCCTGAAGTTGGGGTATTCTCTATTATAGGATTCAATCGATCGCTGTAAAAACCTTATTCATCCTTCCTCTGTCAACTGAAACTTGCCAGCTCCGTTTTCACGCAGCCCGGAGTCCATGTACTTTATATGTATTCAAAATCGATTGTAATCGCAGAAAATCATCGTTCGACAGTTCCGCATTCCATTTACCGTGGTTCTCAAAGATTTTTTCTGATTTTTAGAACCGGGAAGAAACAACATTAAGATACTTATGGAGTATCTATGTAAGCGATACCTGTGCGCAACCTTATATAGCAAACAATCAAGTTTCCTGTTAGTTGTTTACAGCGTTAAACATAGACTTTTCAATATTTTATCACTAAATATTTTGCTTGTCAGATAAAAATGCATACTTTTGTAAATCATCTGATGATATGATGAATAAAACAGGGAAGGGGTATATGATTATACAGAAGAAGTCTTTGGCCGATATGGTAGCCGAGCAGTTGAGACAACAGATTGCGGAAGGAGTTTATACAATCGGGGATAAACTTCCGACCGAACCGGAGTTGATGAAAACGTTCAAAGTCGGACGATCGAGCATCCGTGAAGCGGTAAAATTGTTGGTAAATATGGGCGTTGTCCAAGTCCGGCAAGGGGCGGGAACATTTGTCGCCGAAGCGTCCGATGCGAACGGAGGCAGTATAAATATGAGTATCGCCGACCGGACTGAACTCGATGAAGTGAGGAAAATATTGGATATTGCGATCGTGGAGAAAGCCGTGGCACGAAGAACAGACAAAGATATAGAGCGAATGCAGTCCTCCCTTGAAGCAAGAAAGGCAAATGCGAAAGACGACCGGTTGAAAGAATGTATCGAAGCCGACCTGAATTTCCACATTGCCATTGCCGATGCCACTCACAACCGGATACTGGCAGACATTTACCGCTCCGCTTCCCTGCATCTGCTTTCGGAGTTCAACCGTATTTACGATGGTACGGATTGCTTCGTAAATTCACAATCTTCTCACGAGAAGTTGTTGAGATACATCATTGCAGGCGATTTGAAGAACGCCCGGAAGATGGCAGTCAAGATTGTGGAAGAACCATAGGACGAACAACAGAAATTATAGAAACCCAATGATGAGGAATCCCGAGAACAGCCATGAAAAAGTGGTCGTTCTTTTTGAAGTTATGCCAACGGCAGAGGGTAAAGTGCGCTATCCCGAACTCGCTGCCCAATTAAAGCCATTGCTTTCAAATGCGGAGGGTTTTATTCGTTCCGAACGGTTCGGCAGCCTGAATGAAGAAGGCAAGCTGTTGTCGCTGAATGTATGGGAGAACGAAGAAGCCGTTGAAAAGTGGCGCAATGAACTTCACCACCGCATGAGCCAATCGGAAGGACGTGAAAGGCTTTTTGAAAATTACCGAATCACCGTCGCTTCCGTCATAAGAGAATATGACGATTCCAATCGGAATGAGGCTCCGGCGGACTCTAATGAATATTTCCACGATAGAAAATAGATGCGGCAATGATGCTTTACAAGCCGGATACAGACCATGCAAAATATGTATGAAAGAATTTCACAACAATAAAAGGAACAATATGGAAACTATCAAAATTATACGGTATCAATCGCCCGTGGGCGAGATGCTTGTCGGTTCTTACGGCGACAAGCTGTGTATTTGCGATTGGGCGGTGGAGAAACGCCGCAGTACGATAGACCGCCGCATACGGCGATATCTGAATGCGAAGTACGAAGAGGGAACTTCCGACGTCATCGAACGGGCCATCGGGGAACTCGAAGAATATTTTGCCGGACACCGTAAGACATTCGACATCCCCGTTGTCTTTACCGGCTCGGAATTTCAATGTACCGTATGGGACGAGCTGATGAAAATACCCTATGGAACGACCCTGTCTTATGGCGAGCTTGCCCGCCGTATCCACAATCCGAAGGCTGTGCGTGCAGTCGCATCGGCAAATGCCACCAATCCTATCTCCATCTTCGTACCCTGCCACCGAGTAATCGGCAGCAATCATAAACTCACGGGATACGGCGGCGGCCTCGATGCAAAAAGGGGATTGCTGGAGTTGGAATGCTCTAAAACGGCGGG
Organism: Alistipes sp. i18-0019-D1; assembly: GCF_042852885.1. Taxonomy (NCBI): domain Bacteria; kingdom Pseudomonadati; phylum Bacteroidota; class Bacteroidia; order Bacteroidales; family Rikenellaceae; genus Alistipes; species Alistipes sp. i18-0019-D1. The sequence goes on along the minus strand of NZ_AP031424.1, from coordinate 1,144,375 downwards.
GCCCGAGTTCTGGTAGATTCAATTTGCTATACAAAATCACTAAAAGTGCCGTTCATGTGGAATGATGAACGGTACTTTTTATTGTTTTTCAAGATTTAGTATTTCAATTGAATGCAGCTTTGTTATTTTCATGTCAAAGCAGTAACCACTCTCTGTGTTTTTCTTTCGGAAAGCCGCTGGCGGCAATACGAAGCATGGGACGGGACATTTCTTGCCGGTATTTATCGATAAAGAGACCGAGCCGAACGGGGTCGTATTTGCCCGCTTCGTGCAACATCCACCCCACGGCTTTTTGTACCAGAAGGTGAGGACTTTTCATCAGGAAAAGTGCAAGGCGGAATGTATCTTCGACATTGCCGTTGTGTATGAACGTGTATGTCGCCATCATAGCGATACGGTTGTCCCAAGGCGAATCGCTTCGGGCTAACCGGTACAATACATCGCACGGTTTATCCTTCAGGTATTCGCCTACGATATAGGGAGAGGAACTGTCTATCAAATCCCAGTCGTTTATGCAGTTCGTGTGGCCGATGTAGAACTCGAAAATTTCAGCCCGCTCATATTCGTTTCCCTGTTCGAACCTTTTTTTGAGTAGGATAAGCGCACACATCCGGTGTTCATGCACTTCCGACAAGAGCAACTGTTCTATTTCATCCAAACAGATATCGTCGTACCGTTCGGCTACTTTCCTTATCTCGGCCACTTTAAGACCTATGAAAAAATCAGACCCGACGCATCCTATTCTGTTCGATCCGGAACGAAAAGCCGTCCGGCTGTCGGCTGCTTCATCCAATTCGTCTATCAGCTTATGTACCTGAACAGATAACCGTTCCATTTTATAACTCTTTCAATTTAGGCGGTTCCGTTGCGATTAATTTTTCGTCGAATGCAGCATACAGATACATAGCAGCTACGGAAGAGTACGGCGACCATTTCCGGCAACGCCGTCTGACCGCTTCCGGTTTCACATTTCGGGTACGGTAAAGCCATTTGTAAGCTGCCAAAAAGGTGGCATCTTCGTATGGAAGCACGTCGGGACGATCGATCTTATAGAGATACATTTTGGCTGTCCAGTTCCCGATGCCTCTGATGGCCGTCAGGGACTTGATAATCTCCGCATCGGAAAGTTCTTTGAGTTTTCCGAAATCGAGACTGCCGTTTTCCACCATGAACGCTATTTGCCGGATACACTCTGCTTTTCTCAGGGAAATACCTATCTTTTTCAATTCATCGACAGACAGCGAACATATCGTACTGGCCGTTATTTCTCCCCGGCAAAGGGCTGCCAATCGTCCGGTCATCACATCGGCTACCCGGATAGAAAGCATCTGTCCTATAACCTGCTCGATGAAGAAGAGGAAATCATCTTTCAGGTCAGTATGTGAAAGCGGGCCTACCCGCTCCATCAGCCAAGCCAGCTTCTTGTCTCTCTTTTTAAGAATAGAAACGGCCTCTTCGCACAATGGAAAGTTTTGTTGCGTCATATTTTTGTCATTCAGGAGGATACGACCTTTAACCCGATGATGGATACGATCAGCGTAAAGATAAAGAAAAGCCTTCCGAAACTTACGGACTCCTTAAAAAAGAGGATGCCCATGAGAACCGTGCCGACGGCACCGATGCCCGTCCAGACGGCATAGGCCGTGCCGATAGGCAAAGTCTTCAGAACCTTCGTCACAAGGAACAGACTCAAGGCAATGGCACTTGCCGTGCCTATGCACCACAAACCTTTTTCCAGTCCTGCGGTCTTGCTCACCTTGCTCAGGCAGAAGGTAAAAACCAGCTCGATGCACCCGGATACCACTAAAAGAAACCAATTCATAACTTCAATTCTTTTTGGGGTGCGAATTTCGGTATTTGCGATCTGTTTCTTCTTTACATGTTTTAAAAAACGATTTTACTTTTGATAAATTCATTTTATCCGGGCTCTGATACGGCTCAGATTGACTTGGGAAATACCCAGATAAGAGGCGATGATACCTAATTGTACCCGCTGAATTATGTCCGGATATTCATTTATAAGTTCCCTATACCTCTCCGAGGATGTCTTGAACTGCCGTGCTATAAACAATTTTTCCGATTTGATGCAGGCACATTCAGCATACCGGCGTCCCCAGTTGGCTATATGGATATTGTTCCGGTATAAATCCTGCAACCGTTCCAAATCGATTTCATACAAAACACAATCTTCCAGAAGTTCTACCGTAGCGTATTCTCCCAGACCTGCAAAAAGAGTCTGCAAAGGAAATATCAGATCCCCTTCCTGACCGAACCAGAATGTAATTTCCTTGTCGTCTTTATGTGCATATGCCCGAACGATTCCTTTCTTTATGAAATAAGACTTCGTCTCCTTTTTATTTTCCCGATGCAAATGAAACCTTTTGGGATATTCCACTTCCGATATCGAAGCAATCAACGTATCGAGGGAGGTTTGCGGCAACCGGTAGATGCTGTTTATTATATCATTGATATTCATCTTGTAAAATCTTATATATAAAACAATTATGAGGGACAAAATTACTAAAATGCCGTTCATGTGGAATGATGAACGGTACTTTTTATTGTTTTTCAGTGAAATAAATGGCTATAGCTCATTCCTCTGCGTTCCCCTTGCGGCTGCATGGGGCGATGTATGTTCTGCTTTAGCTTATCGAATTGCTCCTTGAACCACTTGGCAATGGGCTTTCGGGAGAGTTGATGTACCCTGCAAAGGGGTTGAACGGCAGACGCTCGTCGTTCCTCGCTATGGAAACGATGTGTTTCAGCACAATCATGTAACCCCACACGGTATTGGTGCGGCATTTCTTCTCCGTGCGCAGGAAATACTCGAAGTCGTTGATGAATGTGAGGTTGAGTTCCTTTAATGGAATGTTCTCACGCTTGTAGGTACGGGACACAAATTCCCGAATGTGGTTGCAGACCGTCTGATAGCATCGGAATGTCCTCTGCGCCCTGCTATGCCCGACTTTCTTGGCGAACTCGGCGTTGTGCTGCTCGAACAGCTTCAGCAAAGTTTTCTGCTTGACGCCGATACCGAGATAGGCGTCTTTCAACTTGGCAGCGGTAACATAACCGTCCGTCTGCATCAGTTCTTGATAGCGGCGGTTTACCTCCACACGGATTTTATCCACCGCAAGGTTGATTCTCTGCGCTTCGACGCTCTTGCCCGAAGCACGGTTGTTTTTCACGTCCCACAACCGCAGGGGAACGTCCATCTTGCAACTGAACTGTTTAATCTCTCCGTCCACCGTAAGGCGGCACATCAGAGGCAGGTTGCCGTTAGGCTTCTCGCTGCCGTTCTTCACGTAAAATAAGACCTTGAATATACTTCGCATAACTCACTTCTTTTTTGGTTACAAATTAGTTTATAGTGAGTTACCGACAGCTATGCAAATCGCCGCAAAACGCAGTAAAAGAGCCTTTTTAGCAAGAGTCCGCATCCGTTACGGGATTAATGAGGTGGTAACTGAACTTCTGCACCGTTTGGCTTCGAGGTGGCATTTCGTTGGCTCTGCCCAATAGAAAAACAAAGCGTAACGAGCTATTTTTCAGTTAATTAGATGCGCTTTGCTCAAATTTGCAAATCCGCTATGTGTTTGTTTTAATTCTTTGTTGTCGATTATAAAATACATAGATACAAATTTGTTTTCAATAGACGGAAAACATAGATATATGACATTTATTTTAAGTCAATTAACAGAAATAAATGTATTGTGGTTTTTTTATGTATGTGTGTTAGATGAGCGATTTTCCGATTTGAAATGCCTTGTTGAGAAATGGTCGCTATTGAGAGATTTCAAACAATGGAAACTAATTCATCCCGACCATATTTCATGGATTTCACCAAATGCATTTAATAAAATTGATATATAATAACTACTATGCCTACACTGACTTGGATAGGAAAAGATAAGGTTGTCAATCATCATCACGATGTACCGTATCGGGTGCTGGAGCACAAGTACGGATTTCGGGCGGAGAACGACAGAGACCGGACGCTGACGAACAGCGGCAACAAAATCATACACGGCGATAATTTGGAAGCGTTGAAATCGCTACTGCCCGAATACGAAGGACGCGTGAAGTGTATCTATATCGATCCGCCATACAACACGGGCAACGAAAAGTGGGTTTACAACGACAACGTGAACGACCCGAAAATCAAGAAGTGGCTGGGTGAAGTCGTCGGCAAGCAGGGCGAGGATTTGAGCCGTCATGACAAGTGGCTTTGCATGATGTATCCGCGTCTGAAACTGTTGCATAAGCTGTTGGCGGAGGACGGAGCGATTTTTATTTCGATTGACGATAACGAACTCGCCAATCTGAAACTGCTTTGCGATGAAATTTTCGGAATGAATAATTTTATCGACATATTTTCTTGGGTCAAAACAGAAACGCCTGCCAATCTGTCTTATAAAACGAAGAAATCAATTGAATATATTGTATGCTATCAAAAGAATCGAAGCGATATTAAGTTCAGAGGTCTTGAAAAAGAGAGCAAAAGCAGTAATGGATTAATGAATCAAACTAATGCTCTTAAAGAGTTGATTTTTCCTGCAAATTTGGTAGACACAGGTCTTACAGACGGAATCTATGCAGCAGGTTCATACGGAACAGATAGTTATGATATTGTATTGTTGGATGATGTTGAGGTAAGAAATGGAATTTTCACAAGCCCCATTCGTTTATTAGGCAAATTCAAATGGTCGCAATCGAATTTAGACAAAGAAATTGCAAATGGGACACGTATTTCTATTAGGACCAAAGCATTTTCGCCTTCTTATGAAAAAGCCTCCTATGAACCCGAAGTACCGTGGAACATGATTAATCGCAGTTTTGGAGTCGATACAAATGAAGTTGCATCCACTATTCTAACAACTATATTCGGCAAAAAGTATTTGATTTTCCAAAACCAGCGACATTGATTTCATATCTTATTAATTTCGTGTGCGGCACTGACGATATTATTCTCGACTCTTTCGCCGGTTCGGGAACGACGGCCCATGCGGTGCTGAATCTGAATAAAAAGGACAAGGGCAACCGCAAATTTATCCTTGTGGAGATGGAGGACTACGCCGAGAATATTACCGCCGAGCGGGTGCGTCGAGTCATGCAGGGGTATGGCGAGGGGAAAAATGCAGTGGCCGGTACGGGCGGGGCATTCGACTATTACGAGTTAGGCGAACGGATGTTCGACGAGGAACAAAACCTCAACGAAAACATCGGTGAGGAGAAGATTCGTGAGTATATCTACTACACCGAGACCAAACGGCATTTGGAGCGCGAGCGTTCCGATGCGTCGAAATATTTGCTTGACACTTACAACGCTACGGGCTACTATTTCTACTACGAACGCGATCGCCTGACGACGCTCTGTATCGACACGCTGCATATCGTGACGGAGCGTGCCGAGCAGTATGTTATTTATGCAGATACCTGCACCGTGCCGCCACAAGTGCTGGCAGCCCAAAATATTACTTTCAAAAAAATTCCGCGCGACATCAAACGATTCTGACTGTATGGAACTCAAACAATATCAAAAAGAGGTAATCTCCGATTTGGATGCATATATCGGGTATGTTGAAAAATACAACCGCCCCGATACGGCATTTCATAAATTCTGGGAAGACAAGGGCATTCCGATTTCAGCAATCGACAACTACTATCTGCATCCGTACGACAACAGCATTACCGATGTACCACACGTAACAGTCAAGGTGCCGACCGCCGGCGGCAAGACCTTCATAGCCTGCAATGCGTTGAGTACGATATTCAGGCATCTGCCCGTCGAGAAGCCGAAAGTTGTGGCGGTTCGTTCCTTCAGATACGATTCTGAAACAGACCTACAAAAATCTGAACAACCCGTCGCACCCCTACCGGCAGAAGATCGACAGCCATTTCGGGAATGCCGTGTGCGTTGTAGACAAAGAAGCGGCACTGTTCGGGCATGGCATCGGGCCGACGGAAATCCGAGAGCAACTGACTATTTTCGTGTTGAGCGTGCAGTCGTTTGCCGCTAACAATAAGGATGGGCGGCGTGTTTACCGTGAAAACGAGAATCTGGCGGAGTATGCCAAGTTATACGACAGCATGACCAAGCGTGTAGACGGATCGGACGAAACGGGGTTGATTCAGGTGCTGTTGTATCTGAATCCGGTTGTCATCATCGACGAAAGTCACAACTTCGAGGCTAACCTGCGTGTGGATATGCTTAGGGCGATCAATCCGTGTTTTATCCTCGACCTGACGGCGACGCCCCGCAAGAAGAGCAATATCATCAGTTTCGTGGATGCCATGAAACTCAAACAAGCCAACATGGTAAAGCTGCCGGTAATCGTGTACAATCACCGTTCGACGAGCGATGTTATTTCGAGTGCGATACAAATGCAGCGCAGTCTGGAACAGAAGGCAGTCGCAATGGAAGCGGAGGGCGACAGATACATTCGCCCGATTGTGCTATTCCAAGCTCAGCCGAAAGCCGATGACGACAATATTACGTTCGATAAAATCAAAAGCAAACTTATCGAAATAGGCATTCCCGAAGACCAGATAAAAATCAAGACCGCGAACAAAGACGAAATCCGAAACACCGACTTGTTGTCCCGCGACTGTCCGGTGCGTTACATCATTACGGTCAATGCGCTGAAAGAGGGCTGGGACTGTCCGTTTGCCTATATTCTTGCGTCACTGGCCAACAAGACCTCGCGGGTGGATGTCGAACAGATACTGGGCCGCGTATTGCGCCTGCCCTATACGACCAAGCACAAAGAGGAGTTGCTTAACCTGTCATATGTATTTACCTCGTCCAACGATTTTCGGAATACGGTCGAGAATATCATAGAGGGGTTGAACCGTGCAGGCTTCAGCAAAAAGGATTACCGCGTAGCCGAGGCCCAGACAGAACCCGCTCCCGTTCCGACCGGGCAATCGTCTCCGAATCTGTTCGGCGACGACGAGCCGGTGCACGATACGCCTGCAATCACGACAACCGACGACATCGATGAGCAGATAAACACCGAAACGATTAAAACGGGATTGCAACACCCTCCGAAAATACGGGGGCGATCGAACTGGAGTCTTTTGCCCGGCAGGAGAATGAGAGCTACAATCAGCAGGTGGCGCAGCAGACAGATAATAACGACATTCCGAATGATATTAAAGGTATGATAAATACATATCCGATTAAAGATATTTTTGCAGACAAGGCAAAAAAACTGGTATTACCCCAATTCGTGAAAAAGATAAATGCCAACTTGATATTTGCCGATGAATATGTGCCGTTGGACAAGACGATGCTTGCCGAAGGTTTCGATTTGGACAAATGCGACCACAATATCGACTTCACCCGAACCGAAAGTGAAGCGGTGCGTGTAGACCTGGAAAAATCCAGCGGAGAAGAATACGCCGTTACGAGAAGGAACTTGAATGCAAATCAATTGGCATATATCAAACAACACTTTGCAACCTTATCGCCGGAAAGCAAACAGAAGCAACTGGCAGAAATGCTTGCTAAGAATATTCGTTTCGACGAAATCTCCGAGCCACAGGTTGCACGTTATATCAAAAAGGCGATTGAGGGCGTAGATTCCGAGCAACTCGAAGACTTGTACACGAACAACTGGCAGGCGAGAAATACAATTCGGCAGAAAATAGAGTCGCTGCTGTTTGCCCATCAAGAAGAAAAGTTCAAAGAGTGGCTTGATACCGGTCAGATAAAATGTCAGGTAGCGTATCATCTGCCTGAACGGATCACTGTGAAGACTAAGTCAATCGGATTGGCAAAAGGGCTTTATATAGAAGAGGAGTCAATTAACGGTTTTGAATATGAGGTTATAAACGCTGTCGCCAATTTGGATAACGTGTTGTTCTGGCACAGGAATCCGAGCCGCACGGGATTCTGCATCAACGGTTATATGAATCATTATCCCGATTTTATCGTTTGGTTAGATAACGGGATCACCGTTCTCCTTGAAACGAAAGGCGACGACAGAGATAACTCGGACAGTCGGGCCAAGGTCGAGTTAGGCAGAACCTGGGGCAATAAGGCCGGCGAGCAGTATCGTTATTTTATGGTATTTGAGAAGCAACAAATGGATGGCGCGGTTACTATCAAAGGACTTTTGCAAAGGTTGAGAGCACTGGAACAGGTGTAAGGATAGATTCAAACGTATTGGCGAAAAATCATATTTGCGAACGGATCTTCAAGGTAATTGCCCAATGAATTTGTGTTATTGGCAAAATTATTTGTTAGGGTGACGAATCCGTATGAAAAGAGTTTTCTTCGAGGCAAAGAAGGTCCAACTCAATGAAAGTTTCAAAAAGCTATATGGGTTTAACAAGAAGGCGTATAAAGATTCATATTGTGCGCAGTTGGAAAACATCATAACGATGTTTCCCGGATTCACAAGCGAGTTTGATGAACTATTGTTGAATTTAGAACTGATCTGGAAAGATTCGTGGTGGAAAGACGAAAGGGATGCCGAAGTGCACATCGACGCAGCTAAACTATATGAACTACGGCACGAAGAGATTAATGAGAGTAAAGTCGTAATGGAAGCTGTACGATTGACCGATTTATTCAATCGCTTCAATCATTATACAGCCGAAATGCATCGAACGCGTCTCAATCATATGATTGCAGGATATGTAAAAGAGAAGGGCATTTGTACGCCCGTAAGCTGGGAATGGATTCCAGCAATTCATGTCGGTTTTTTTCCACCAATAGCTCCAGACCGAGCCTGCCACGTTGGCGTCAAGGTCATCCCTCATTATCGAAACGAGCTGAATTTCAATGGTTGAGTTACCGCAGTTTTTTCGACTGAAATTCCGTCCATCGCATCGTAAAGTATTCCCGATTCCTCGATGCCGATCTGTTCATCTCAACCTCAGCATCGTCGATACCTTGCCCGACAAGGGTTGCCGCCTTTGCAATGGCCTCCACTTCAGTTGAGGCATCTATGGTAAAGTAGGGTCTTCTCCAGAGCAGGGGCCGCCGGGATACAAATGTTCCGGTGAAGGTTGCAATAGCCAGCGGCACGAGCCACTGAAAATCGCTGTCCCGGCCGCCCATAACCTCGAACGAGTGAAATTTCTGCGGGAAGGGTTTCGGGGTCCGGACGGGTCATGGTGAAAAGGGCAGGGATGCCGTTGATCTCGGCGTCGCGGAAATCCCTGATAGCCGAGAAAGGGACGTATGATTCGTATGCCATGATATTGAAATAATGCCGCCAGCTCGTTTCGGAGCAGGCGACAGGCGGCAGGGGCTGCCTGCAGGCGATCTTTTTCGCGTAATACGACCCGAAAAGTGGAGATCGTGCGAAAAAGCCGAAAAGGACGTAAGACCCTGGCGCTATCTTGCTCCGGAGACAGCGGTTACAATGAAAGCATTACCACATAAGCGTTATATAGAAATTGCGGCCGATAGATACATGGACGTATGATACGTTGTCGACGACATTGCTCAAGAGTACCCGGATTGATACCCAAAACTTCACAGGCTGATTGAGCCGACTAATACATCGGATAATCGCTCTTGCTCAAAAGATACTCAAAAAGCAATACGCTTTGATTCAAGATGAAATATGTCCTAATTAGTTCTCGAAATGTTCGACACTAACTAATGCATAGGCAGAATCGTTCTTGTCCTTTTCCATAAATGCATAAAATTAAAAATACATGTTTTTTTAATTTACCAGTTTATCTTGGCGACGCATGACGCGGATAAACTCCTTGTAGCTCACTTAACAGATATACGCGTCGTTTACCAATGGTAAAACCAACGAGTTTTCCTTGTTCCCGGTAACGCCGTACCTGCCGCTCGCTTAAGAAAAAACTTCTCCGGCCCGGGCAAACCTTTGTATTTATTCAGAATCGACAACGGAATGGGTAACACTTGATCAGATATTTGGAGTCCGTCTTCATTCGGTTATCCGAAACCCACCAATCACCCGTAGTGTCCTGCTCGAATTGCTTCCATTCGAGCGACCGCATATCCGCATGGCAGATACCTGTAAAGCAGGAGAAGAGAAACACGTCTCTTATCCGCACCTGACATTTATGACGAAGCGGTGTGGTCATCTGGCGTTGCAACTCCTCTTCGAAAAAGGGAGCGTCCCGGTTTTTTCGTTGCCGGTCGTGTCAGCAGTCGCCGTGGAGGCAGTGGTGGGCGTTGCGGAGCTGGAGGGCCAGCGAGAAGGCCGTGATGCCGGCCAGGAGCAGCGTGATGCCGACCCAGACGATGACGGCCGTCGTGCCGATGACCAGCGGCTGGAACAGAATCCACAGCGAGCAGAGCAGCAGCAGCACGCCCGTGAAGATGGTCCAGCCCGAGCCGGCGATCTCCAAGGCGTTCATGTCGCCGCCCAGCCCGATGGCGCTGAAGCCGCGCATCATCAGCCAGAACCCGAGGAAGATGGGCAGCGTGGCGGCCGAAAGCCCGACGTTGAAGATCAGGATGATGCCGAGAATGATCTCGATGATGCCTCCGGCCATCATCCAGCCGCGGCCCGTGATGAAGTGTTTGTTGGCCGAGGAGAGCACGACCTCCAGGATGCCCGAAATCAGCATCAGCCATCCGAAGACGAGCGACATGCCCAGGTAACTCTGGGCCGGGTAGACGAAAATCAGCACGCCGACCGCGAAGAGTGCGATGCCGATGATCAGCAGCAGCCACCAGTAGCGGACGGCCTGTTTCGAATTTTCGATCAGTGAGGAAAAATTGTTCATGGTATGAGGAATTTCTTCCTCTCCGAGCAATTTGCGTACCAGAGCCGTCGGACCGCATACGCGGAAAAGGCCGGACAATCAGCCGGATGCCGGCCCGGGGAGCCGAGGAGTCCCGGGACGGGATTTCGGGTTAACGGGGCGGGACCCTGGTTGGCGGGTCCGGTCCCTGATTAGCGGGACGCGGCGGGGCCGGGGGCTGCGAGGGGAACCGCTTCGCCGATTTCGGGACGCAGGACGTGCAGCGCGGTGTCGGCCGCCAGAGCCGCTTCGGTTTTGAGCGGTTCGTCCCAGCGATGCCGGGCGAGGGCGTATTTGGAGTGGTGGACGGTCAGGATCTCTCTTGCACCGAGGTCTTTGGCCGCCTGCGCCAGCTGGCCGGGCAGGGTGTGGATGTATCTCCACGCCTCGTTGTACTGCCCGTTTTCGAGAACCGCCAGGTCGATGTCCGGGAATTCGCGGCCGATTTGGGCGAAATGCTTCCCGTAACCGCCGTCGCCGCCCATGTAGATTTTCCGCGAGGGCGATTGCAGCAGGAACGATCCCCAGAGCGTCTGGTTGGATCGCAGCCCGCGTCCCGAGAAGTGGCGCGCGGGGAGGCAGCGGACGGTGAAGCCGTCGCCGAGCGGAGCCTGCTCGTGCCAGTCGAGTTCCACGATCCGCTCTTTCGGGAAACCCCAGTACTCGAAATGTTCGCCGACGCCCAGCGGGCAGACGACTGTCCCGATGCGCGGTTTGAGCGCCATGACGGTGCGGCGGTCGAGGTGGTCCCAATGGTCGTGGGTGATGATCAGGCAGTCGATGTCTGGCATGTCCTCCGGACGGTAGAGGTCCGCGCCCCGGAACGGGCGGTTGAGGAAGGAGAGGGGCGCGGCGCTCAAGAAAACCGGGTCGACCAGCACCCGCCGCCCGTCGGTCTGTATCAGGTAGGAGGAGTGGCCGAACCAGACCGCCAGGGCGCTGTCCGGAGCGAGTGCGCGGAGGTCGGTGCGGACGGCCTTCACGGGACGGTCGGGACGCACTCCCTCTTTCTTTCCGAACAGGAATTCGAGCATGCCGCGCACGCGGCCCTTGCCGTCGGCCATCAGGGGACTGGGTTCGAGGTTGCGGAACTGGCCGTCGCGGTAATTCGGCGAGTTGCGGACCCTTTCGAGCCGCTCGCCCCGGGGCAGGCGTCCGAAGCCCGGCCGGACGGCGATTGCCACGGCGGCGATCGCCGCCGCGAGGATGAGACCTGTGATCATCGTTTTCCTTCTTTTTCTCTGAACTGACATAATGCTGCGGTTACGGTACAAAGATACCTTTTCCCGGGAAATTGCGGTTATACGGATTACGGGCCTGCCTACCATTTTTACCGGATCGCCTCCGCCGCTGTCCGTCAAACGGTCCGGCGGACGGTCTATTGTGTGCGGAAGAGGGCTGAAAACCGGAAGAAACACGAATATTCCGAATAAATCGGTCTTTTTTGTACTTTTATATACCCGATATGTTAAAGTTTGCTATTTTTGTGACGGATTATTCTGTGATAAGTGACGCCCTTATGCATGGTATTGAAAAAATGCGTCCGGGATTCGTGAGGTTTTTAGCGGCCTTGCTCCTGGTCGCCTGGTCGTGTTTTGCCCCCGGTCCCGTGGTCCGCGCGCGGACCGCGCCGCAGAAGACAGCGGTCAGAGGCCGCATCGCCGACGAAGCGGGAAACCCGCTGGCCGGGGTTACCGTCGTGGAACGGGGAACCCCGAACGGCGTGGCCACGCATTCGGACGGTCTGTTCTCGATCAGCGTCCGTCCGGGCGCCGTTCTCGACGTTTCGTGTCTGGGTTACCTCCCGCGCAGTGTCGAGCCGGGGAGCCGCACCGAGCTGGAGATCGTCTTGCAGGAGGATGTGAAGTCCATCGAAGACGTGATCGTGACGGCGCTGGGACTCGAACGCAACTACGTCGACCTGACCTATGCCGCCGACAAGATCAAAGGTTCGCAGCTCACGGCCGTCAAATCGCCCAACCTGATTCTGTCGCTTGCCGGTAAATCGGCCGGCATGCAGGTCGGTGAAACCTCTTCGGGGGCGGGAGCGTCCGCCAAGGTGAGTATCCGCGGCGTGCGTTCGGTGGCCAGCGACAACCAGCCGTTGTATGTGGTCGACGGAATGCCGATGCTCAACTCCTCGCCCGAGCAGGCTTATTCGGCCATCGGCGGAGTCGCCGACGCCGGGAACCGCGACGGCGGCGACGGCATCTCGAATCTCAATGCCGAGGACATCGAGAGCGTTTCGGTCCTCAAGGGCGCTCCGGCCGCGGCGCTGTACGGCAGCCAGGCCGCCAACGGCGTCATTCTGATCACGACCAAGAAGGGCAGCGTCGGGCAGCAGCCCGTGACCTTCTCCTCGAACCTGACTTTCCAGACGCCTTTCAGCCTGCCGAAGTTCCAAGACCGTTACGGGGTGAGCGGCGGCGTGGAGAGCTGGGGCGCGCGCGGCGGCGTGAAGCCTTACGACAATGCCGGGGAGTTTTTCCGGACGGGCGTGACGGCGATCAACTCCGTTTCCGTCTCGACCGGTTCGAAGCAGGTTCAGAACTACTTCTCCTACGCCAACACCGCCGAGCGGGGCATCACCGGGAAAAACCGCCTGATGCGCCACAATTTCAACCTGCGCACCGTCTCCGAACTGTTCCGCGAGCGGCTGCGTCTCGACGGCAACATCAGCTTCATGCGCCAGGCGGTTGAGGACAAACCCGTGCCGGGCGGTTTCTACATGAACCCGCTGGTCGGTCTGTACCGCTTTCCGCGCGGCGTGGACATGACCCCTTACCGGGAGCATTACGCGGTCTACGACGAGGACCGCAAGCTGGACGTGCAGCAGTGGATCGCCCCGAGCGACGATTTCGAGCAGAATCCCTACTGGGTCGTCAACCGCATCCGCAGCCGGAGCGTGCGCAACCGGGTGATGGCCTCGCTTTCCGCCGACTGGAAGGTGAACGACTGGCTCCGGCTCCGGGCGCGCGGCAATGTGGATTACCTCGGGGACAAGGTCCGTCAGCGGTTCTACGCCTCGACGGCTCCGGCGCTGGCCGGGGCGAACGGGCGGTATGTCGAGAGCGCCTTCTCGGAGACGCTTTTCAACGGCGAGGTGCTGGCGCTGTTCGACCGGCGTTTTTCTTCCGACTGGACCTTCAGCGCGACCGCCGGGGCGTCGCTCAACGACCGCACGGTCAACTCGCTGCGCATGGACTCCAAGACCGCGTCGCTCTACTATCCCAATATCTTCAACGTCGCCAATATCGTCATGGACAGTTCGGCCTACGTCGATGAGCAGATCGACGCCCGCCGGCAGATTCAGTCGCTGTTCGCCACGGCGTCGGTCAAATACGCCGAGAGCCTCACCTTCGAGGTCACGGGGCGCAACGACTGGGCCTCGACGCTGGCCTACACTTCGGCCGAAGGCAGCGGCTTCTTCTACTGCTCGCTGGGCGCGTCGTGGGTGGTCAGCAAGATGTTCAAACTGCCGGAGTGGATTTCGTTGGGCAAGGTCCGCCTGACGTGGAGCCGCGTGGGCAACGACATTCCGATGTTCATTACCAATCCCAAAGCCCACGTGACGGCCGGCGGCGGCATCAACGCCGCCGATGCGGCCCCCGGAACCGATCTCCGGCCCGAGATGACTCACGCCGTCGAAGCGGGTGTCGAGTGGCGTTTCTTCGGCGACCGGCTGGGCGTCAACGCAACCTATTATAAGACCAACACCCGCAACCAGTTCTTCAAGCTGCCGGCCCTCTCGGGCGAAGTCTACGCCTTCCGCTACGAGAATGCCGGAAACATCGAGAACGAAGGCGTGGAGATTGCGCTCAGCGCCTATCCGCTCTACGGAAAGGCCCTCACGTGGCAGTCTGCCGTCAATTTCGCCCGCAACAGGAACCGCGTGATCCGGCTCCACGACGAACTGCGCGAATACGTCTACGGCCCGTCGAGCTTTTCGTCGTCCTACGCCATGAAGCTGGTCGAGGGCGGTTCGATCGGCGATATTTACGGCCGGGCGTTCGAGCGCGACGAAAACGGCCGGATCGTCTACGAGACCGAAGGGGACTACGCCGGGCTGCCGCGGACGGTGGGCGAGGGCAATACCGTCCGGGTGGGTAACGCCAATCCCGTTTTCTCGCTGTCGTGGAGCAACACCTTCTCCTACCGCGGCGTGTCGTTGTCGATGCTCGTCGACTGCCGTTACGGCGGCCATGTGCTGTCGCAGACGATGGCTGACCTCGACTCCTACGGCGTCACGGAGGTCACGGCCGACGCCCGCGACCGGGGATATGTGACATTGGAAGGGCGGAGGATCGAAGACGTGAGGAGTTTCTACAAACTGGTCGGCGGACGCGCCGGGGTGACGGAGTATTACATGTACGACGCGACGAACATCCGCCTGCGCGAACTGTCGCTCTCCTATGCGCTGCCGCGCAAACTGATGCGGCGGACGGGCGTGTTCAGCGGCGCGACGGTGTCGCTGGTGGCCCGCAACCTCTTTTTCATCTACAACGCCGCGCCGTTCGATCCCGACCTCATCCTCTCGACGGGCAACGATAATCAGGGAATCGACGTCTACGGCATGCCGACGGTGCGGAGTTTCGGGTTCAATATCAAACTGGAGTTTTAAGGATGAAACGTTGGCGTACATACCTCTTCGCCGGATGCTGTGCGGTCGTTCTCGGGGCCTGCACGGGTAATTTCCGCGACCTGAACGACGACAAGTCCGGCATCACGGACAAGGAACTGGAGGCCGACGACAACGGACTGGGCTACCGCCTGGGCATCGTTCAGCAGGGCGTCTATTTCAACTACGACTACGGCAAGGGCAAGAACTGGCCTTTCCAGATGATTCAGAACCTCAATGCGGACATGTTCTCGGGCTACATGCACGACCCCAAGCCGTTGCAGGGCGGGAGCCACAATTCGGACTACAACCTGCAGGATGGCTGGAACGGCTCCATGTGGCAGTTCACCTACTCCTACATCATGCCGGAAATCTACCGGCTGGAGCAGACCGCGCCGGAGCAGAAGCCCGCGTTCTACGCCATTGCGAAGATTCTCAAGGTGCTCGTCATGCACCGTGTGACGGATTACTACGGCCCGGTGATCTACTCCCATTTCGGCGACCGCGGCAACGAATACGTGCCCGACAGCCAGGAGGAGGTTTACGGCCGTTTCTTCGACGATCTGGACGAGGCGGAGACGATCCTCACCGGCGCGGTGCGCGAACGGGGCGTGTCCGAAGAGTTCGGGAAATTCGACCTGCTGCTCGACGGCAGCTACGTGTCGTGGATCCGGCTGGCCGCCTCGCTGCGCATGCGTCTGGCGGTGCGCGTGGCGTGTGTCCTTCCGGAGCGGGCGGCCGCGGAGTTCCGCAAGTCGCTCGAAGGGTCTTACGGTGTGATCGAAACGAATCCCGCGAACGCCGCGGTTTCAACGTCGGGAACCTATACCAACCCGCTGGGCGAGATCAACCGCAACTGGAACGAGGCGGTGATGAACGCCTCGATGGAGTCGATCATGGTCGGGTATGGCGATCCGCGGCTCGAAAAATATTTCGAACCCTGCAAAAGCGACCTGGTCATTCTGGACGGAAACGGAAATTCGGTGACCGTGCCGCTCAAGGGCGGTTTCCACGGGATCCGCCAGGGAACGGCCTTCTCGCATAACTACTATGCCGCCTTTTCACGCCTTACGGTCGAGACGACGACCGACGCCGTGCTGATGACGGCGGCCGAGGTGTGGTTCCTGCGTGCCGAAGCGGCCCTGCGGGGATGGACCGGGGAGGATACGGAGACCTGCTACCGCAACGGCGTCACCATGTCGTTCGCCCAGTGGCAGGCGTCCGGCTGCGAGCAGTACCTCGCCAGCGACGCGGCGGCCGTTGGTTACAGCGATCCCGTCGATCCGGGGAACGACATCGCCGCCCGCTGCCGGGTGTCGCCCCGCTGGGACGAGTCGGCGAGTCCTGGGCTGAAACTCGAACGGATCATCACCCAGAAATGGATCGCCATGTATCCCGAAGGCTGCGAGGCGTGGGCCGAACAGCGCCGCACGGGCTATCCGCGGCTGTTTCCGGTGCGTTACAACCACAGCAAGGGGCAGAGTATCGACACCGAGACGATGATCCGCCGGCTGCCGTACCCCGCGACGCTGGAGACCTCCGATCCCGAGCAGTACGCGGCGCTGGTGAAGGCGCTCGGAGGGCCGGACGACGGCGGAACCCGCCTGTGGTGGGACACGGGACGCAATTTCTGATCCGGCGGCACTTGTGTGCGGGAACGGTAAAGGCAGGGACTTGTCCCTGCCTTTACCGTCTGTGCTTTCCGGACGCCGGATTACGGCAGGTCGAATGTAACTTCCATTTGACCGACGGCGTGGTTTTCAAACCGGTTCGTTGTGAAATTCACCGGGAGGATGCTCAGCGTGCCGATTCCGCGACTGAATGCTCCGATCAGTTCGTCGCCGCCCTTTTCCGTCTGCACGTCGCCTTTGTCGTCGAACCGGATGTAATACGCGGCGAGGTTCTCCCGAATTCGCTGTTCTTTCGTATTCAGGCTCTCCTCCCGCATGATTTTGGAGACGACATTCCGGGTCTCCTGAAAATTGTCGTCGGATTCGACCAGCAGCCAGGCCGTCCTTCCGTATGCCACGCCGTTTATGTAGGACATTTCGCGGCGTTCTTCATCGCTGACCGTCTCCGTAATCAGGTTCTGCGGGAATTCGCCCACGAAAATTCGGATCAGTTCGTGGCTGTAGGTGTAAATCATTCCCGTCCGTTTCTCCATCTCTTTGCCGGAATACGATTCGCCCGACACGAGTTCGTCGAGATTAAGCCCTGCATTGCCCAGACCCAGCAGATGAAGCTGTCGGTAAGAGGTGTACCGGATCGGGGACTGGCAGAAGAACCCGCTGCTCTGGTGCGGCGATTTGGCGACGAGTTCCTTCACCCATGCGTTTGTCGCCTCCAGCGAGGGCTTCGCCAATTCTTTGATGCCGTAGGTGCTTGCGGCGAGGATAATCGGGTTGAACGTGTATTTGTCGGCGTAATCCGTCAGTTTCCGGCCGGGTGCATGGCGGTCGATCAGGTTGCCGGGGAAAATCTGCTTCCTCCACGACGGGGAAACGGCCAGTTCGAATGCCGTGATCCGATACTTCCGCGGGCCGCTGCCGTCCGACGGTTCGTAGGTGATGTCGGAAAACCAGTTCGTCGGGAAGGTGTACCATTGCATCGGCGCAGGGGCGTGCTCTCCCGCTTGGGTGACGTAAACGGGAATGGATGTCCGGTCGTACGACAGCGTTACGAACGTTTGGCGCGGATTCTCGTCGTAGTTGGGCATAACTTCCACTGCGAGATATTCCCTGCCGCCGGCAGTGACCTTCTGTGCGGAGCACCACTCCGGCGTGTTTTCGATGCCCCAGTCGCAGTTCGATGAAATGGCGATGCGTTCCTGGATTCCCGGGCAACCGGCCGCAATTCCGCTCATTTCGGGCGTAATGTAATACGTTTGTTCCGGTTGATCGTCGTGACAGGCCGTAAAAACGAGCACGACAAGAAAAAGTCCCCAATGTTTCATGCTAAACGAGGTTTAGTTAAACGACCGGGAGCGGAGGTTTGTCGGAGAATTCAGCCCTTGGTAGTGCCTGTGTATTGTAAATGAGGGTTTTATACCTACTTTGCGACCCCCCCCCTTGTATCTTTCCGCAAGGTATGAAAATATAATCCGATAAGCAAATAAATCGGCGCCGGGAAGCCTTCAATCTATTGATTTCCGGTGGCCCGTGCGGGAATATGCCGCGTTTCGGTTGCGGATGTGCGGAATCCCATTGCCAGGGCTTGCTCACAAAAAAAGTCTCCCAAAGGAGACTGAAAAGTGCGGATAAAGGGACTCGAACCCCCACGCCGTAAGGCATCAGATCCTAAGTCTGACGTGGCTACCAATTACACCATATCCGCATCGGTAGGACAAAGGTAGATAAAAATTCACAAAACACAACCGGCACGGGCCATTATCCGGCTTTTTTGGTTACTTTTGTAAGTAATTTTTTGGACATGCCGCAGCATATTACCCTTGTACTCACGCCGAAGCAGGCTGCCGATGCGACGTTTTACACCTCGCAGGCGGCACGGCGCCTGGGTGTCGGCGAGGCCGATATTGCGTTGGTGCGGGTCGTGAAACGGTCGATCGACGCCCGGCAGCGGCAGGTGAAGGTGAACCTGACGCTCGAAGTGTACGCCGACCGCGAGCCGAAACCCGCGCCGGTGCATTTCGATTATCCGTCGGTCGAAGGGCGCACGGAGGTCGTGGTCGTGGGATCGGGACCTGCGGGGCTGTTCGCGGCGCTGCGGCTGATCGAACTGGGCCTGCGGCCCGTGATCCTGGAGCGCGGGCGCGACGTTTCGGCCCGCAAACGCGACATCGCGCAGATCAACCGCAACGGCGCCGTGAACCCCGACTCGAACTACGCCTTCGGCGAAGGCGGAGCCGGAACCTTCTCCGACGGTAAGCTATTCACCCGCAGCAAGAAACGCGGCGACTACAACAAGGCGTTGCAGACGCTGGTGTTTCACGGCGCGACGCCAGAAATCCTCTTCGAGGCCCATCCCCACATCGGAACCGACAAGTTGCCGGGCATCATGCAGCGTATCCGGCAGACGATCGTCGGGGCCGGCGGTGTGTTCCGCTTCGAAAGCCGCGTCACCGATTTGAAAATCGAAGGCGACCGGATAAAAGGCGTATGGTGCGGCGACGAACTGATCGAAGGAGCCGCCGTCGTGCTGGCTACGGGCCATTCGGCGCGCGATATTTACGAACTGCTCCACCGCCGCGGCGTGCGCGTCGAGGCCAAGCCCTTTGCGATGGGGGTGCGCATCGAGCATCCGCAGGCGCTGATCGACTCGATCCAATACCATTGCGAGACGCGCGGGGAATACCTTCCGGCGGCCTCCTATTCGCTCGTGAGCCAGGAAAACGGCCGCGGGGTCTACTCGTTCTGCATGTGCCCGGGCGGGTTCATCGTCCCGGCCATGACCGATGCCGCGGAGTCGGTGGTCAACGGCATGTCGCCCAGCGGCCGGACGTCGCCCTACGCCAATTCGGGGCTGGTCACGGAGGTTCGGCTTGCGGATTTCGAACATCTGCGTGCCGAATGGGGCGAGCTGGCGGGGCTGAAATTCCAGCAGCGGTTCGAGGAACTGGCGCGGGAGCGGGGCGGGGAGCATCAGATCGCCCCGGCACAGCGGGTCGCCGATTTTGTGGCGGGACGCGCCAGCGGGTCGCTGCCCCGAACGTCGTACATTCCCGGCATCACGCCGTCGCGTTTGGACGAGTGGATGCCCGGCTTCATCGCGCAGGGACTGCGGCAGGGTATCGCGACCTTCGGCCGCCGGATGCGCGGATACCTGACTAACGAAGCGGTGGTCGTGGGCGTGGAGTCGCGCACCTCGACGCCCGTGCGCGTGCCGCGCGATCCCGGGACGCTGATGCATCCCGAAACGAGCGGTTTGTTTCCCGCAGGAGAGGGGGCCGGTTACGCCGGCGGCATCATTTCTGCGGCGCTCGACGGCGAACGAATCGCCGAGGCGGTAAAAAACTATATTCGATAACCGATGGAACCGAAAGTCAGCATTATCATTCCGGTCTACAACGTCGAGCCGTTTTTGGCTCGCTGTCTGGACAGTGTGGCGGGGCAGACCCTGCGCGGGATCGAGATTATCTGCGTCGACGACGGAAGTCCCGACCGTTCGATCGACATCCTGAACCGCTATGCGGCGCAGGACGACCGTATCCGGGTCATTTCGCAGGAGAACCGCGGCCTGGGCGGCGCCCGCAACCGGGGATTCGACGCCGCGACGGGCGAATTCATCCTTTTCGTGGATTCCGACGACTGGATCGACCCGGCTTACTGCGAGCGGCTGTACGAGGCGGCCCGGGAGGCGAAGGCCGACATCGCCTGCGCCTCGATGCTGAAGATCAGACCCTCTTACTCGAAGTGGACGATCCATTATACGGAACGGCAGGTGGTTGCCGACACGCAGGAGAAATTCCGCACCTGCCGCTGTCCGCCCGATTTCTATGTGATGAACAAGCTGCTGCGGCGCGAGATGCTGCTGCGGCTGGGACTGTGCTTCCGCGAGCGGGTCTGCTACGAGGATGTGGAATATACGATGCGCCTGCTGGGCGAAGGGGGCGTTTTGGTGACGGTTCCCGACGTCGTTTACCGCTATGTGGTCAACGGGGCGTCGATTACCAAGAGCCGCCAGACGCCGAAGAAGCAACAGGACAAATATCTGGCTCACAAGGCCTTCGTAGCCTACGCCGACGCCCGCGGAATCCGCCTCGATGCGAGGTTCCGGCGCATCACCCGCCGTTCGTTCGACCGCTGGGGGCTTACGTGGCTGAAAATCAAGGAGTGCGGCGGCTGGGAGACCTGCCGGTTGTTCGATCTGATTCCGGTGTGGCGGAAACGTGTAACCGATAAACATGCATGCGATGGACATTGATCTGGTATACCTTTGGGTCGATGGAAACGACCCCGTGTGGTTGACGAAGAAAAATGAATTTCTGCCGGCAGACAGACAGGTGGACCCCCAGGTGGCGGGGGAGTGCCGCTACGTCGAGAACGACGAACTGCGCTATTCACTGCGCTCGGTGGAGAAATATGCGCCGTGGATACGTCGTATCTACGTTGTAACCGACGACCAGACGCCCGCGTGGCTCGATACGTCGAACCCGCGCGTAAGGGTGGTTTCCCACCGGGAAATCATGCCTGCGGAGATTTTGCCGGTATTCAGTTCGACTGTGATAGAATGGTTCTTGCCATATATTCCCGATTTGGCCGAGCATTTTCTCTATGCCAACGACGACATGTTCTTCAGTCGTCCCGTCGATCCCGGGTTCTTTTTTGACAGGCAGGGACGCCCCATCGTGCGGCTTAAGGTCCAGTCGCTGAAAAAGCACGATGACGATATTTACTGTCATATGATTCTCCGGATGCAGAATCTTGTGCGGGAGCGTTACGGTAGGTGCTCGTCGCTGGCTCCCCACCACAATGTCGACGCTTACCGCCGCAGCGATTTTCTCGAATGCTGCGAGACCTTCCAAGCTGAATTGGAACATACGAAACATGCCCGGTTCCGCTCGCGCGACGACTGGCAGCGTGCCTTGGTGCTCTATTATGCGTTGGCGCGCGGACGCGCCTCGCTGCGCAAGGTGACCCGCTTCAACAAACTGCGCAGCCCTCTGCGGCTGCTTCGGGCGGCTTTCGGCTCGGGTTGCGGCAGCGACTCGCGCTGTATCCCGGCTTATCTGCCGAATCTTGAATCTATTATGAAGAAGTATAGCCCGTCGCTGTTCTGCCTGAACGACGACGCGCGCATGACCGAGGAAGATCGTACTCGGGTCCGGGCGTTTCTCAAGACCCGTTTCCCCGAAAAGTCATCGTTCGAAAAGTAGCGCGTGGCGGATTTGGAACAACCGGGTCAGCCACCGACGACGGCGGCTGACCCCCCCCCGGTCTCATAGGATATCTTCGGGGTAAGATGCCGGTCGAGTCCCTTTTCGCAGCGGGTCCGGTGTTCGCGAATGCTGTCTTTGTAACGCTGTTCGTTCTTGGATTTGTTGTCCCGGGAAGCCTCTTTATGGTAGATGTGGAACACGATGCCCCGGAACTTCATGCAGCGTTGTTCCACGCCGCTGTTGTTCAGGCGCAGTACCAGTTCGGTATCTTCGTAGCCCCAACCTTCGAAACTCTCGTCGTAACCGTTCACGCGGATCAGGTCCTTGCGCCAGATGGCCAGGTTGCAGCTTCTCGGTGATCGGGTTGACCCGAACATCCGATAGATAACCGACATAATCGGAATTCGCATGGCATTATTACTATTGCGAACTCCTTTAGTCATGGCTGAGAGCGAGGTGATCTCGCCGCTGAGCACTTTCTGGGCCAGCATCTCGGTGATGATGCCCCGGGAGCCGGTAACGTAGCATCCTTCTTGGGCGAAGATCATGTGATCCTGAATGAAATTCCGCTGCAGGATCAGGTCGCCGTCGACGTGGATGATGTATTCACCACGGCTGGCGGCAATGGCTTTGTTGCGGATGGCTGCCACCCGGAATCCTCGGTCCTCATGCCAGATATGGTGCACGGGAACCGGCGAGATGTTCTCGAAGTGCTTTACGACATCGCGGGTGCTCATGCCCGATCCGTCGTCCGCAATCAGGATTTCGGAGGGCATGACGGTCTGTTGCATCACGCTGTCGAGGCAAAGGTAAAGCGCCCGAGGCCAGTTGTAAGTGGAAATGATCAACGATACTGTCATCGTACTGTAAAACTATTGGTTAGGTTAGGAGTTCGAGGATAGGCAATAGCGAGTGTGCAAAATCTCTGCCGGGGTGTTGAGCGGAGAGATTCTGGCTGAAAAGAAAATGACGTTGCTGAAATCATTTTGCAAAAGTAGCAATTTATCCGTTATGATCGTCATATGGCTCTTTTTATATATAAATGCACTTTTCGGCCGATACTGCATGCCGAATGAGAAAAGTTTTTTGCAGCCTTGTTTGTATGTATGCTATATATCTTATTTTCAGATGTATGTATGCTTTTTCCGGCTGGTGATATTAAAAAAACTCAAAAATTTTGAAAATTATTTTAATAAAAGCTTGCGCGAATGGTTTTTTCGCCTTATCTTTGCAGTGAAGTTTTAAGGTTCATTTAGGTTAGTAGTTTTAGGTTGGTGAGGAAACTGGGAAAGACGGACTGCGGTCCGGTTCCAGGTTTCCTTTTTTTTGCGTCTTTTCGGAAGGCGCTTTTTTTATGCCTGCTTCCGGACACTTCTCTTTTTGTGCGTCCGGATTTTTCCGGCCCTCCCCCGGCTTCCGAAGTATTTGCCCGTTTTTTGTTCAACGGTGTTAACCGATTCCAGTTTTCGGAAAATCCCGCCGACCGGGGTTTTCAGGCCGCGGTGTTGCGTTGAATGGGTTTAGGATTAAATACTTGCGAGAGTATTTACTTAATCGGGTAAGTAGTTTTATTGGTTTGCCAATGTTACCAAATTGTTAAATATATTTAATATATTCGTAAAATATTTGCGTAATTGAAAAATCCCCCTTATCTTTGCAGTGAAGTTTTAAGGTTCATTTAGGTTAGTAGTTTTAGGTTGGTTGAGGAAATCGGCAGGTTGTAACGGATTGTCCGTTACTAAGACCAAAGGAGCGGTACTCGTTCCGCGGTCGAATACCTCCGATTGAACCTCATTTTCGGAGGGGTGGTTCCCCGCCGAAAAAGAAGGTCCTAGTCGTGAGACTCGGACCTTTTTTCTTTTCCTTCCGGGCGGGAGAACGTCAGAGTCCGGCCAGTTGCTCGCGGCTCACGCTCACCTCGACGCTTCCGAGCGCGTAACACCCGATGTCGTAAGGATTGTAGTAGAACGTAATGCCTTCGGGCGTGACGAGGAAATTCTCCGTTACGCCGATGTATTCCGGAAAAAATCCTTTCGTCTCCAGCTCTTCGTCGCTCCGGACCCCGTACTGTTTGCATATATCTTCGCGGATCAGCCGGTTGAGCCGCTCCAGCTGCGCTTCGGTGAACAGGTCGGCCGTCGTGATTTCGTAACCGCCTGCCAGCGAATAGTTGTAACATTCCGTACCGTAGATGCCGTGCGCTCCGCCCGTGTAGCTCGACCGTGTGATCACGTAGCAAAGGAGCGTGTCGACGACCGACCCTTCGGATTCGGCCGAGATTTCGCCCTTCCATGCCGGGCGGGCGCTACTTTCCGCTGCGTTCCCGGGCGGCGTCATGTCGCTGGTGACCTGACGGATCGCGGCCGAAGCAGCCTCCCGGGGCGTCCCTTCGAAGTTCTCCAGTTCGAAGAAGCGGCCGATGTTCGCCCGTTCGATCGCTGCGAGGGCGGGGGAGTCCTCGGCGTTGGAGATCGAGGCGAAGCGGTATTCGAAGCCGCAGGAGAAACCGTTTCCGCTGACCAGCGAGTCGGCGCTTACGACGGTGAACTGCGGCTGGACGGGGCGTTTCGTGCAGGACCCGACCGTCAGTGCGGCGGCCAGGAGGGCGAGGGTACGGAATTTCATGGCGAATACGTTTTTATGTCTATCTGTAAAGATAGCTCAAAAAGCATTTGCGGCGTCCAAAAACGAAAAAAATCACAGTTTTTGCCGGAAAATTTTGGAGTTTCGAAAGAAGGCGTTATCTTTGCACCACAAAACCAAACCGGTGGATTCATCTAAGGGTTAGGATACATGCCTCTCACGCATGACATAGGGGTTCGAATCCCCTATCCACTACCAAACCGACGGCTGCACGCAAGTGCGGCCGTTTTTTGTTTGGGATCGGTCCGGGATTGATCCCGACCGTTTTCGCGCCTCCTCCTTTCCTTCCGATATATTCCTTCAGCGAGCCGATTCTGTTCGTTATTAAAAAAACGCTGTTGGTGATGATTGTTGTGCGGTTCATTGAATTAATTTGCCGCCGTCGCACCGGTCCTCTATTTTTGCTTCAAAATTGCAAATAGAATTTTTATTTTAATAGTATGATTATGAAAAAATTAGTGTCTATGACCATGGCTATGGCCATGATGGCCGCCCTCTTCGTGGCGTGCGGGGATGACGGCACGGACGATGAGACACCCCCCCCCGCTGTTCCGACCATTGCATTGGACGGCGGTGACATCGACCAGCCGCAGGAGATCACGACTCCGATGTCGGTCAAGGTGTCGGTAACGGCTCCCGGCGCTATTGAGGGTTTTACGGTTACGATCGACTCTCCGGCTCTGACGGCCGAAATGCTCGCTACGGTAGGCTTGGCGACCGAGTTGAACCTCGTGAATCCCGGCAGCATGGCCGAAGCGCTCGGCGCGCTCGGGTTCCCTTCCGGGGATGCAGTTTCGGGCAAAACGGCGCTGACGTTCGATATTTCGGCGCTTGTTCCGATGATTGCGCAGATCTATCACGAAACTTCGGACCACAAGTTCATCCTGAAAGTGACCGATGCGAAAGGACAAAGTACGACCAAAACGCTCACATGTCACCTGACCGCAGCTCCGACCATTGCATTGGACGGTGGCGACATCGACCAACCGCAGGAGATCACGACTCCGATGTCGGTCAAGGTGTCGGTAACGGCTCCCGGTGCTATTGAGGGCTTTACGGTTACGATCGACTCTCCGGCTCTGACGGCCGAAATGCTCGCTACGGTAGGCTTGGCGACCGAGTTGAACCTCGTGAATCCCGGCAGCATGGCCGAAGCGCTCGGCGCGCTCGGGTTCCCTTCCGGGGATGCCGTTTCGGGCAAAACGGCGCTGACGTTCGATATTTCGGCGCTTGTTCCGATGATCGCGCAGATTTACAATGAAACTTCGGATCATAAGTTCATCCTGAAGGTGACTGATGCGAAGGGTAAGAGCACGACCAAAACCCTGACCTGCCATCTGACGGGCAAGGCGGCTCTGACCTATAACAACGATGCCGATCTGTGGGCCAATACCGCGACCGTTACGGCTGCGAATGTTCCCGAAGGCGGCAGCGTGCAGTATCGCGTAAAGGGCGCCGCCGACTGGACCGACGCCGTGCTCGTCGAAGGCGCGAAGTACAGCCTCGCTCCCGTCTGGACCTCGGCGAAGAACGATGCCGAGTTGGACATTCACAGCATTCAGGCCGGTACGGGTATTTTTGCCGCTACGACTTACGAAGTGCGTGTCGCAAAGGACGGAGAGACCCTCGCCAGCAAGGAGTTCGCTACGGCGGCCGGGGATAAGATTCCCAACGGCGACATGTCGGGCTGGTCGAAGAGAATCTGGCTCGATGCCAGTAACGGTGAGTATCCGATTACTTATCCCAATCCCGAAGGCGTAAAGCTTTGGGACAGCGGCAACAATGCTTTCCTCGAACAATACAACGAGGACGGAACCCCTAAACTCTTTACGCCGCTTTGCCGGGAGGATGAAACGGAGGCCGGGACGGCGATTCTTTCCGCGCAAATGGTGATGGGCTTCGTGTTTGCCCCGGGGAATATGTTCACCGGCGATTTCAATTACACGGGTCTTTCCGGAACGGTCAATTTCGGTAAGCCCTATGCCTGGACGGCGCGTCCCCGCGCCCTGAAGGTTCGCTATAAGGCGCAGGTCGGCAAGATCGACAAAGTGGGTTCGAACGATCCCGACGGAGCGTCCTACAAGGATAAGCAGGATCGCGCGCGCATTTTCGTCGCCGTCGTCGACTGGACGGCCCAGCACGGTGTGACTTCGGGTATGACGGCTCCTACCGGCATGTGGGATCCCGCGACCATGACGAGCGTCGACGAAGGTGCGATTCTCGGTTACGGCGATCTGGTCATTACGCAGACTGCTGCCGGCTGGATCGAGGCCACGCTTCCGATCGATTGGTATGTGGAGAAAGCCGGAAAACCGGCTGCCGATAAGTTCTCGCTCGTGATCTCGTGTGCGACCAGCGTGCGCGGTGACTACCTGACGGGTTGTTCGACGAATACGATGCAGGTCGACGATTTCGAGTGGGTTTATTGATCTGAAACCAGGTACCCGGTTCAGTGCCCGCAGGGAGCAGGGCGGTGAGTAGGCAGGGTATTCGGACCGGGTTCTTCTTTCGTTTGTCCTGCTCCCGAAAAAATGCGACGGCCGCCTTTCGATAAGGCGGCCGTCGCGGCGTTGGTTAGTTAAGGTATTAAAGGTTGGTGGGGGTTTGTTTTTCGAATTTCGCCTTGAATTTGTCCAGCTGGCGTTTCAGGGCGTCGATGGCTTCGTCGACCGACTCCTCGAAGGCTTTCGACTGGTGGCAGGCCACCAGATCCTCGCCGGGCATGTGCAGCGTGATGGTTGCGAATTTGTTTCCTTTTTCGTGGTCCTTATCGAGTTTGAGAATGACCTCGGCTCCGGTCGAGCGCTCCGCAAAGCGGTCCAACTTCGCCATTTTGGCATTCACGAATTCGACGAGCCGTTTGTCGGCGTCGAATTTCACGGATTGAATCTGTACGTTCATAGCCTTACAGTTTATAAAAGTTAATCATTTGCCTCCCTTTTCGCGGGGATGGGCCTTCGCGTAAACCTCCCGGAGCTTGGCGATGCTGTTGTGCGTGTAGACCTGTGTGGCCTGCAGCGAGGCGTGCCCGAGGAGTTCCTGTATTTCGCGCATATCGGCGCCTGCGTTCAGAAGGTGGGTGGCGAATGTGTGCCGCAGCACATGGGGGCTTTTCTTGCCCTGTACGCCCGCCCTGCCCAGTTCTTCCTGCACCGTGCGGTACACCGCCGTCCGGGATATGCGTTTCCCTTTGTGTGTTAAAAATAGTGCTTTTTCCGATGAAATGCAAATATTTTGCCTCTCAATTAACCCGATGTAATGTAAAATCTTTTCGCGTACGAATTCGAGGATCGGGACTATCCGCTCCTTGTCTCCCTTGCCCCGGATGCGCAGCGACGAGAAGTCCGCGGAGAAGTCGCCGCGGTCGATGCCGACCAGTTCCGCCAGGCGCAGACCGCAGGCGTAGAGGAGGAGTATGATCAGCGAATTGCGCTCGCGGGTGAAATCCTCGGTGTCGTATTCGCATTCGCTGACGATGCCGCTCATGCGGCTTTCGGGGACGAAGGCCGGCAGTCGCCGCGAAGTCCGCAGCGAGGAGATCGGGTGTATGATGTCGCGGTCGATGGCTCCCGTGCGGAGCAG
This sequence comes from Alistipes sp. i18-0019-D1, assembly GCF_042852885.1. Lineage (NCBI taxonomy): Bacteria > Pseudomonadati > Bacteroidota > Bacteroidia > Bacteroidales > Rikenellaceae > Alistipes > Alistipes sp. i18-0019-D1. The sequence goes on along the minus strand of NZ_AP031424.1, from coordinate 1,115,954 downwards.
CCAGCGGAACAGCGCACGCAGCGACGATACCTCGCGGTTCATCGTGGCGGCGCTCACGCGGCCCGTTTCGGTGCGGTAGAGAATCCATTCGCGGATGTCGTCCGTGGTGATCCGCCGCGGCTCGAACTGTGCGTCGTCGACCCCCAGCCACGCGAGGAACTGCTCCACGTCGTGGCGGTAGTTGCGGACCGTGAGCGGCGAGTAGCGGCGTTCGGCTTCGAGGTATCGGACAAAATCTGCGATCATATGCGGTAAAGATAAGGAAAAACCTGTACCTTTGTTCCGAAAAAGAAATCGAATGAAGCAGAACTGGAAACCGGGGACGGTGCTTTATCCGCTGCCGGCGGTGCTGGTGAGCTGCGGCGCGGCGCCCGGGGAGTATAACATGCTGACCGTGGCGTGGACCGGGACGGTCTGCTCCGACCCGCCGATGTGTTTTATCTCGGTGCGTCCCGAACGCCATTCCCATGCGATCATCAGCCGCACGGGCGAGTTCGTCATCAACCTCACGACGCGCCGTCTGGCACGCGCCGCGGACTGGTGCGGGGTGCGCTCGGGCCGCGACTACGACAAGTTCCGCGAGATGGGCCTGACGGCCGTGCCGTCGGAAAAGGTCGCCGCGCCCCTCATCGCCGAATCCCCCGTCAACATCGAATGCCGTGTCCGGCAGGTGCTGCCGCTCGGGACCCACGACATGTTCGTGGCCGAGGTGGTCGGCGTCCAGGCCGACGAGGCCTACATCGACCCGGCGACGGGCCGGTTCTGCCTCGAACGGGCCGATCCGATCGTCTACTCCCACGGCGAGTATTTCGCGCTGGGCGAGGCGCTGGGTCATTTCGGCTGGTCGGTGCGCAAAAAGAAAAAGGCGCAGAAAAAACGCTGACGCCTCCTATTTTTCGTACCTTCGGGGGGCGTAACGCCCCTTTTATCAGCCGGAGCGTTTTGCCGGGCTGCACACGATTCGGTTTTGGATCCGTCCGGGTTTTGTGCCTTCGGTGTTGTAGCGCCTTTTTATCAGCCGGAATATTTTACCGGAATATATACGATTCGGTTTTGAACCCGTCCGTTTTTTTGTACTTTTGTTTTATGAAAACACCTCTCGTCGCCTCTTCCCTGTTGTTCGCCTCGGCGGCTCTGCTGCTGGCGGGCTGCGTCAAGATGCCCAAGCCGGTAAGCCCGGACCCCGATGATCCGGACAACCCCGATTTCCCCCCCCCCCGCGGAATACGTCTATCCTTTCGGCGATGAACCCCGGCAGGTAACGGCCGAAATCACGCTGGCGTTCGAACCCGGGACCGATCTCTCGCAGGTGCGGGTCGGAATCCCTCCCCTGAAATACAACAAGTCGCTGCTGGTGCTGCTGACGCAGGACGACTGCAAACAGGCGGCTTTTTCGACGACCTGGGCGGCGATTAACGGACGTCCCCTTTCGGACACCTATTTTTATACGGCGGCGCACCTGCGCGGCGGCGACATGCCGCCCGATACCTACGGCTTCGGCAAGACGCTCGGCTCGACCGACGGAACGGGGCGCGAAGTGCGCTTCGCCTTCACCACGACGATCTCCCCCGAATGGGATTACATGGACGCCGAGGCCACGGTGAAGCCGGGCTATACGGACAATTACTACCGTTTCTTCATGCAGAAGGGCCTGATGTGGGGCGATGTTCGGGAGATGCTCAACTACGGCGTCGGCATCGCCCTGCACGACATGAACACCCCGTCGGTCAACCTGCCCGACTCGATCCTCCGCCATTACGGCATTGCGCAGCAGATCGTCCTCGACCGCCTTTCGGGCCGCGGCTGCAAGATGCTGGCCGAACCCAACGGCAACAAGACCTATGTCACGGCGGCTATGAGCTATGATCCGATTCAGACGATTTTCGTGCAATCGGGCGGCGGGCGGCTCCGGCCTTTCGCCGTGGAGGGCGATCTGGTGAAGACTGTGCTCGACCGGGGATTCTGGCAGCCCAAGGATATCCCGGGGGTGATCGAAGCGCAGCTGGCACGTCCCGTAGCCGAGCGCGAGGCGGTGAATATCGGTGTGCACGGAACCGACCGCACGTGGTCCGAGATGCTGTTGTGGCTCAACAACACCCACGGCAAGGACGGCGACGACTGCATGTGGATGCCCGCTCCCGAGGAGTATTTCGAATACAACTACCTGCGCCGGCATGCCGTCGTGGAGACCCGGGCCGGGGAAGACGCGCTGACGCTGACCGTCACGCTGCCCGGCGGGCTGTATTTCTATTATCCGTCGCTGACCTTGAACGTTTCGGGTGTCGATCCTGCGTCCTGCACCGCCGTCGGGGGCGGCGAAACGGTCACGGGCCTCTCGTGGGCGCCCGGCAGGGAGGCCGCGGAAGGCGCGGAGGTGCTGGCCGTCAACTTCGACTGCCGGCACGCCCTGGCTGCGCATGCCGAACATTTCGTGGAGGTTTACGAGGCCGACCCTTCGGCCGCCAACCGGGCCGACGCCCGCTATTTCGTGGCGATGCTCAAGGATTCCGACCGCAAGGAGGAACTTCTCGAACGGATAAAGTAAACGCGAAAAATAACGAAAAGAGGGCGAACGGAAACCGGTTCGCCTCCTTTTTTTGTCTTTAATGCGGTTGTTTCGCGAATAATCGCTATCTTGCATGGCGTAAAATCCGGTTTCCCGTCCGCGTGGAAACCGAAACCTTTGCCGACGAGGCGATCAACCGGAAATAGGATGAAGAAATTGCTTTTCGTGTTGGCGGGGCTGGCTTTCGCACTGACGGCCGCCGCCCAGGAACTCCGAATTACGCACGGACCTTACCTGTGCGACATGTCGCAGGACGGGGTGACGGTGGTCTGGACCACCAGCAGGCCCGCGCTTTCGTGGGTCGAGGCCTCTCCCGCCGACAGCCTTGCGCCCGCACCCCCGCAGCCGCGCTATTACCAGACCGTCGCGGGCCGCAAACTGGCCGGCAGGACGCTCCACGCCGTTCGTGTCCGGGGGCTGCAACCCGGGACCGGCTACCGTTACCGGATCTTTTCGCAGGAGGTCCAGTCGTGGCCCGACGTCAACAACGTCACCTACGGAAAGACCGTCGACGCCGATGCGGCTCGGCGCCGGGCCTACGGGTTCCGCACCTTCCCGGCTGCGGGTTCCGCATGCTCCTTCCTCGTGCTGAACGACATCCACGGCAAGGCCGACTACCTGACCCGGCTCTGCAAGCATGTGGACTTTTCCGAGCTGGGATTCGTGGCCTTCAACGGCGACATGTCGAGCAGCGTCGAGAGCGGGGAGCAGCTTTTCAAGGCCTACCTCGACGCCTCGGCCGCGCTTTTCGCCGCCGAAACCCCGATCCTGTTCACCCGCGGCAACCACGAGACGCGCGGTGTCTTCGCCGACAGCCTCGGGGATTATTTCCCCGGGCAGGACGGGCGGTTCTACGGTATTTATCGCTACGGCGACGTCTGCATCCTGCTGCTCGACTGCGGCGAGGACAAGCCCGACGACCATGCGGAGTACAACGGGCTGGCCGATTACGACGCCTACCGCACCGAGGAGTGCGAATGGCTGAAAAAGGCCGTGCGCTCGGAGGAGTTCCTCACGGCCTCGGCGCGCATCGTCCTGCTCCACATCCCGCCTGCGGCCGGGGCCTGGCACGGGAGCGTCCACCTGAACGAACTCTTCGTGCCGGTGCTCAACGAAGCCGGGATCGACCTGATGCTTTGCGGCCACGACCATTGTTATTCGTTCCGGCCGGCCGGGGAGCAGGGTACGCGGTTCCCGGTCGTGGTCAACGACAACCGAAGCTACGTGCGCTGCGACGTTGCGGACAGCCTGATCCGCGTCCGGATCGTCGGTCCGCGCGAAAAGACGGTCCATACGCACGAATTTCCACTGAAACCATAATTTCAACCAGAACCTGAATCAATATGAAGAGACTCTTTTTTTCGCTGTGCGCCGTCGGTCTGTCGTGCGCAGCCTTCGGGGCGGGACCCGAGGCCAGCATCGTTCCCAAACCCCTCTCGGTAACGCCCGGCGCGGGGACTTTCACCGTAACCGCATCGACTGTGATCGGCGTCGGCAAGGATGCCGAACTGCGCCGCTCGGCCCGGATTTTCGCCGGGGAGGTCGCGCCCGTCGTCGGAGGGGTGATGAAGACCGCCGCCGGGGGTGACATCCGCCTGGCGGTGGACGGCTCGCTGGAGGCCGAGGCCTATACGCTCGCCGTGACTCCTTCGGGCGTCGAGGTGCGCGGCGGTACGCCGCAGGGCGTGTTCTACGGACTGCAGAGTCTGCACCAGCTGGTCGTCGACGGCGGAGGCGTCCTGCCCGCCGTGACGGTCAGCGACAAACCCTATTTCGCCCACCGCGGGGGCATGCTCGACCCCTGCCGCCATTTCTGGACGGTGGACGAGGTCAAGGAGTATATCGACATCCTCGCCATGCACAAGCTCAACAAGTTCCACTGGCATCTGACCGACGACCAGGGCTGGCGTATCGAGATCAAAAAATACCCCGAGCTGACGCGCGTCGGGTCGGTGCGCAAGGAGACGCTCATCGGCCACCACCACACCTCGAACGAGTATGATAAGACGCCCCACAGCGGCTATTACACGCAGAAGCAGATCCGCGAGATCGTGAAATACGCCGCCGACCGCTACGTCACGGTGATTCCCGAAATCGAACTTCCGGGTCATGCCGTCGCGGCGCTCACCTCCTATCCGTGGCTGGGCTGCAAGGGCGAAGGCTACGAGGTGCGCCGGCGCTGGGGCATCAGCAAGGAGGTCTTCTGCCCGGGTAAGGAGACGACGTTCGAATTCCTGCAGAACGTCTTCGCCGAGGTGCTGGAGCTCTTTCCCTCGGAGTTTATCCATATCGGCGGCGACGAGTGCCCGAAGGAGAGCTGGAAGCAGTGTCCGCTGTGCCAGGAGCGCATCAAGGCCGAGGGACTGAAGGACGAATTCGAACTCCAGAGCTACACGGTGCGCCGCATGGAAAAGTGGCTCCGCGAGCACGGCCGGAAGATCATCGGCTGGGACGAGATTCTCGAAGGCGGCGTTTCGCCCACGGCGACCGTCATGTCGTGGCGCGGCTCGAAGGGCGGCATTGCGGCGGCCAAGGCCGGCAACCACGTCATCATGACGCCCAACGTCCATTGCTACCTGGACTACTACCAGACCAAGACTCCCGCGAAGGAGCCGATGGCCATCGGCGGCTATGTCCCGATGCGCAAGGTCTACGAACTGGACCCCTACGACCAGCTTACGCCCGGGGAGCGTTCCTACATCCTCGGCGTGCAGGGTAACCTCTGGACCGAGTACATCGCCACGTTCCCGCACCTGAAGCACATGCTGCTGCCGCGCCTGGCCGCCATCGCCGAGGTGGGCTGGTCCTACGACCGCAAGGATTTCGACGACTTCAAACACCGTATGAACTCCCTGCGCAAATGTTACGATACGGCGGGGCTGAACTACGCCACCTATTTCTTCGAAGGCAAGGACGAATAACCGTCCGGTCTGCAAAAACATCCCCGTAATGTATTGGCATTACGGGGATGTTTCGTTATTTCAGGGCCGTGCGGTCAGTTTCCGGCCGGCGTCTGCCCGACGACCTCGATCCATTCGCCCTTCCGGAGCGCCCGCACCGAGTTGTCGTACATCGCCTCGCAGTAGACCGAGGGGAGGTAGTAGCGGCCCTTGTAGGCTGCGGTCAGCTTGATCGGGATCTCCTTGCTCTCGCCGCTCCGGAGGTCGAAGTAGCTCAGGACCCGGTCGTCGCGGATGTCCTGGTAGGTGACCGCCGAAAGGTCCCGTTCGGAGGTGATCTCCCAGCCTGCCGGGACGATGTGCGTCAGGGCCAGGTCGGCGTAGCGCTCGTAGCCGCTGGTGTTCGTGATGGTCACCACGGCGTAGAAGTCCGTCGATACGGCGACCGATTGCGGGTCGAGCGGCGCGCCGTTCATGTCCCGGTAGCGGACGTCGATCTTCAGGCCGCTCGCGGCTTCCGCCTCCTCGCCCTTGCCGGGCGTGTAGCTCTGGCTCACGACCAGGTAGAGGCTGCCCGTGCCGGTGTTCTTCACCTCGGTCTCTGCGGTGAGCGGCATGGAGGCGATCGACTTGGCGCTCCGCAGCTGTTCGCGGCCGACCCGGGCGTCGATGCCCGTCTGTCCCGTGGAGGCGAAGTTGACCAGCGTGTTGAGCATCCAGGCCGTCGACTGCGTGCTCAGCCACTTGTCTTTCTTCAGGATGTCGGACATTGTGAGGGCCGTGCGGAACGCCGCTTCGCGCTGTCCTAACAGCGTCTGTGTCATCAGCACGATCGCCATCTGCCGTTCGGGACTGTTGTAGGTTCCGTCGTAGGGGTCGGCCTTCGGAGCCGCCGTGTTGGCGGTCTGTGCAGTCAGCTCTTCGGCCACCTTCCGGTTGCCGTCGAGGGCGTAGGCCGCGGCCAGCAGCCATCGCGCATCGCTGCCGGCCTGCGCCGACTTCTCCCGCAGGCGGTTCATGGCACCCCGGTCGGGTGTGCCGCCGAGGGCGAGGACGTATTGTGCGTAGGCCAGCGTCAGCGGATTGTCGAAGGTGCTGCCGCGCAGGTATTTGAGCGCGCGGTCGAGCGTCGTCCGGTCGACGGCGTAGCCGTATTTCGCGGCCTCGGTCATGAAATGGACCGCATAGGCCGTGCCCCACTCCGAGGGTGAGGTTCCGCCGCTCCAGTAGGCGAATGCGCCGTTGGAGAGCTGATAGCTCCCCAGCCGCGACAGGACGCTCTTGATATTGCGGTCGATGTCCTGCAACATCTCTTCGTCGCACTCCGCGACGGAGGGCAGGTAGAGTTGCGGGAAGGCTCCCGAGGTGATCTGCTCGATGCAGCCGTGGGGGTAGCGCACGAGGTATTCGAGGCGGCGCGAAAGGTCGATCGGAGGAATCGACGAAAGTTCCAGACGGGCGGTCCCGGAGGCTTTCAGGGGCTTCACCCGGACCGTTTCGCCCGGCTGGAGGATGTGCTCCTCCGAGGTCGTGACGTAGGGATTCGGCTCCCGCACGTCGATCTCGATCTCCGAGGCGGAGTTGTCGTCGGAAGAGGCCGCCGTGACGCGGACCTTCCCGATCCCGGTCTGCCGGCCCGCCTTGAGCCGGAAGGTGACGACCTGTTCGCCCTCGTCGCCGAGGACGACGCTCCGGCTCTGCGGCCCGACCACGGAGAACGCTTCGTTCACGGTCACCCGGACGTCGGTTTTGCCGACCCCTTTTTCGAGGGCGAAGACCGTGACCGGGAGTTCGATCTCCTCGTCCGTGGAGACCACGCGGGGCAGGGTCGCCTGCACCAGGAGCGGCTTTTTCACGGCGACCTCTTTCGCCGCGGAGCCGAAGGCGCGGCCGTTGGAGGCTACGACCATCACGCGCACCGATCCGAAGTAGGGCGGCAGCGCGATCCTGTGGGTGTTGGTCTTCCCGGCGGCCAGCCTCTCGGCGCCGAGGAACCGCACGACGGGTTTGAACCGCTGCGCCCGGAGCGCTCCGGTGTTGGGCTGCTCGGCGTCGCCGCCGATGGCGAACAACTGCTCGATGCGGCCGCCGTAGGCGCCGATCACATAGTCGAACAGGTCCCACGTGCGGACGCCCAGCGCTTCGGTGGCATTGAAATAGAGGTAGGGGTCGGGCGTCTTGAAACGCGTCAGCCCCAGCAGCCCCTCGTCGACCAGCGCCAGCACGTAGCTCATCCGCTGGCCGTTCTGCTCGCGGACCCGGATCGTGATTTCCGACTCGGGCTTCACCGACTCGGGCATCTCGACGACGGGCGCAAGGCGTGTGCCGACGTCCTCGACCGGAAGCCGCAGGACGCCGAACAGCCGCATCGGCGCATCGTTGAGCGTGTTGCCGTGGGGCTGTACGAGGGTCACCGAGACGTAGACGTTCGGGGCCATGCCCTCCCTGACGGGAATTTCGAAGGAGGTCTGCCGGTCGGTGCACTCGATCCAGCGGCTTTCGCGCACCGAACTGCCGCTCTCGACGCTCACCAGCGCCCGTGCGCCCGGGGACGAAGGGATGGTGATCTTCGCCCTGTCGCCCGGCACGTATTTGTCCTTGTCGCGGGCGATGGCCAGGCGTGTCGCGGCGTCGGTCACCGAGGAGACGTCGCCCCGGTAGTCGGACGACGACACGCAGACGACGCACGTCGCCGAATGCGCCTGCCGGGCACCCGTCACGCGAACGAGGTAATAGCCGTAATCGCCGGCGCTCCAGCGCATCGTGACCTGTCCTCTGCCGTTCGAGAGGGTGGTCCGGAGGGTTTTGTACTGGGCGTTGAGCGCGCTCTTGGCGTAGCGGGCCTGGGAGGCCGCCGACGAGGCGTCCCACCACCAGTAGGAACTCATCCTGTAAACCGTCACGGTCGCCTCCTCCGTGCCCGTCACGGGGCGGCCCCGGGCGTCGAGCAGGACGAGCCGCAGCGCATGGTCGCGTTTGCTGTCGAGGTATTCCTCGCCCCAGTCGCTTTGCTGGGCGGTTACGCCGATGCCGAAATAGGCGTCGTAGGGCGAGACGGCCGCGATCTGCTGGTCGACGCTGAAGTCACCGCTCTTTTCGAAGACCTTGACGGTGAATTTGCCGCTCAGCATCCCCGGACTCAACCCTTCCAGCGAGGAGAGCCGGTCGGTGGTCAGTTGCAGCGTGCCCTTGGCGTCGGTCGTGCCGGAGACGATCTCCCGCTCCTCGGGGGCGAACTGCTTCGTGGCGTCGTCGAACGAATAGTCGGCATAGCCCTTGAAGCGCGTCGGGATTTGCGACAGCTGCGCCTGGAGCGTGACCTTGGACCCTGCGGCCGGTGTGCCGTGCAGCCACCGGGCCGTCAGTCGGCCCGTGAACTCCTTGGCGTCGACGGTCTGTCCGTCGCCCAGACGCATCTCGATCTTCATCCGGTTGGGTTTGACGGCGTCCACGCGGATGTTTTTCTCGAACACCGCGCCGCCGAAGGCCGCCTTCGCGCGCCAGATTCCCGTGGGGGAGGCGGGCGTCGTCTGTAATTTGAATGTATGAATCCCGTCCGAAGAACCGCTGCTGACCGCCGACTGCACCAGCTGCCCGTTGGGGTTGTAGAACTCCAGCGACGCCGGGTGGTTCTCCGGCAGCGGGTTGTCCGAGGCGACGATCAGCGTGAGGTAGATCTCGTCGCCCGGGCGCCAGACGCCCCGTTCGCCGAACAGGTAGCCCTTTATCCCCTTCGTGTCGGTCGTGCCGCCCACGTCGAAATTGCTCAATGAAAGCGCCGCACCCCGCTCCACCCGGACGAAGGCCGCGTCGCCGTCCGCCTCGGCCAGAACCATGTAGGGTTCGTCCCCGCATTTCAGCACGGCCCGTCCCTCGGAGTCGGTGACGGCTTCGGCCAGCTGTTGGTTCTGGCGGTCGTAGGCCCGGACCTTGCAGCTGCCTTTCGGGAGCGCCGAGACCAGGTCGGTGGTGTAGACGACTATCTCTCCGTCGCCGCTGCTCTTGCAGATGATGCCGATGTCGGACTCTATGACGACCTTCGACCGCTCGGCGTAGGTCCGGTAGTCGCCGAAATAGTAGTCGTAGTCGTTGTCCCCGACCGGAATCAGCGGGTCGACGCCCTTGATTTCGAGCAGGTACATCGACTTTCGGCTGTCGGTGATCAGGCGGCTGAGGTCCAGCGAGTAGCTGTTGGTGCGGTCGAGCCGCGTCGAGGCCTTGCCCCCCAGGTCGATGGTCGTGTCGCGGACGACGCGGGAGACGTACTCCATGTCGGAGAAATAGGTGTCGCCGTAGTAGTTCCGCTGGAAGAATTGCAGCAGGTTGTTGGCGAAGATCTTCCGCACGCGGACCCGCGCCCGGGCGAAGTTCACCGATTCGAACAGCAGGCTCATGCGGTTGGACGAGGGCAGGATGGAGCCTTTGCCCGTGAAGCGGATCGCGGGAGCCTGCGAGGGTAGCACGGCCGTGAAGGTGCAGCTTTCATCGAGCCGGCGTCCCGCCTTGTTCTGCACCTCGCGGCTGATTTCGACCTCGTAATTGCCCGTGAGTTGCGTTTCGGGGTAGATGTAGAGGCGGTTCCGGTCGACCGAGGTCCGGAATTTCGGGTCGAAGCGGATCAGGCTTTTGAAATCCTGGTTGGGCTTGAGCGGCTCGGAGAAGGTGACGACCACGGCCAGCGGCTCGGTCTGCACGGTATGGTCCAGTACGATGTATTCGCCCTTGCGGGGGACCTCCATCTCGACGTTCCGCTTCGGGTCGAGGTCGAAGTCGAGGGTCAGCTTGTAGCTTTCGTCGCTGCGGGTCGGGATGTTCTCGACCCGGTATTTGTGGACCGTGCCGTCCTCCGAATGGGTCCATGCCACTTCGGGCTTCAGAAGTCCCTTGATCCTGAGCCGCTGCTCCACGTAGTCGGCGGCGGCGTAGTCCGACGAAACCGTTTCGCCGACCAGCACGTAGTATTTCAGGTCGTCGCTCTGCTGCAGCCAGCAGGGGTTGTAGGAGAACCGCAGTTTCGGCGTCGAGAATTCGAACTGGGCGACGCCTCGGGCCTTCCCGCCGGTGAGTTTCGACGCGTCGAGCGTCACCTTGTAGCGGGTGTCGCTTTTCAGGGGCGATTTCGGGACGATGCGCAGCATCCGCACGCCCTGCCGGGAAACTTCGATGTCGGCCGCCGGGGTGAACGATACGGCGTCCTTCAGGTCGCCTTTCGCCAGCTCGACGCCCTCGCGGAGGGTCACCTGGACCGGCATCCGGACGCCCGAAAGTCCGTTGGTCGACGACTCGACGATGTCGCTCGCCGGGCGGCTGCAGGCGGCGGACAGCAGGACGATGAGGGCAAATAATGCGGCGCGGAATGTTTTCATGGTGCGTTTTTTTAGGTAACTTTGCGTTGGATACGGCGGGGTGTGCATATCTTTCACCAAAGATATATAAAATATGTCAAAAATAGTGTCGAAAAAAAGAATCTGCCTCCTCGCGGTCGGGCTTACCCTGCTGCCCGCCGCGGGGTTTTTCTTCGCCCTGCCGCGGACGCTCTTCGACGAGCCGTTCTCCGCGACGGTGTGGAGCCGCGACGGGCGGCTGCTCTCGGCGAAGGTCGCCCCCGACGGGCAGTGGCGTTTCTTTCCGACGGACAGCGTGCCCGAAAAGTTCCGCACCGCCGTCACGACTTACGAGGACAAGCGTTTCGACCGCCATTTCGGGGTCGATCCGCTGGCCCTGGTGCGCGCCGTGGGGCAGAATCTCGCGGCGGGGCGGATCGAGAGCGGCGCGAGCACGCTCACGATGCAGACCATCCGCCTGAGCCGCGGCGGAAAGCCCCGGACCCTGGGTGAAAAATTCGTCGAAGCGGTGCTGGCCCTGCGGCTCGAAATGCGCTGCGGGAAGGATGAAATCCTGGCCCTGTATGCCGCCCATGCGCCCTTCGGCGGCAATGTCGTGGGGCTGGAGAGCGCCTCGTGGTACTATTTCGGCCGCAGCGCGCGGGACCTTTCGTGGGCCGAAAGCGCCCTGCTGGCCGTGCTGCCCAACGCGCCTTCGCTGATCCACATGAAGCGCAACCGCCAACGGCTGCGCGCGAAGCGCGACGGACTGCTTGACCGGATCCGGAGCGGCGGGCACATCGACTCCCTGACGTGTGCCCTGGCCAAGCTGGAGCCGCTGCCCGAGGCTCCCGAACCGATGCCGATGGAGGCGATGCACCTGCTGGGCAGGATGCGCACCGGGGCGCTGCACTCGACGCTCGACGCCGGCCTTCAGGGGCGGGTGAACGCGCTGGCGAGGCGTTACAACGCGCAGTACCGGGGCAACCGGATCAACAACCTGGCCGTCGTGGTGATGGACGTGCGGAGCGGGGAGGTGCTGGCCTACGCCGGCAACGTCTACGATCCCGGGGACCGGAGCGCGGGAACCAGCGTCGATGTCATCCCCGCGCGGCGCAGCAGCGGCAGCGTGCTCAAACCGATCCTCTACGCCGGGATGCTGGACGACGGCACGGCGCTTCCGACGATGCTTTTCCCCGACGTGCCGACCTATTACCGGAATTTCACGCCCCAGAACTACAACCGCACGTTCGACGGCGCGGTTCCCGCCGACCGGGTGGTCGAGCGTTCGCTCAACGTCCCGTCGGTGCGGATGCTCGACAAATACGGCCGCGAGAATTTTCTGTCGCTGGTGCGGGGGCTGGGTTTCCGCACGATCGACCGCAGCGCCGGCCATTACGGGCTGTCGCTGATTCTGGGCGGCGCGGAGATCACGCTGTGGGACCTCACGGCCGCCTATATGCTGATGGCGGCCAAACTCAACGGGCAGGAGACGATCCGCCGGCCGCACTACGACGCGGCGTCCGATGCGACCGTTGTGGCCGACGACATTCCCCTGTCGCGGGGTGCGCTGTGGCTGATGTTCGAGGCGATCAGCCGCGTCACGCGTCCCGAGGAGGAGGGCGAATGGCAGTATTTCGCCTCGTCGAAGAAGATCGGCTGGAAGACCGGGACGAGCTACGGCAACCGCGATGCGTGGGCCGTCGGGGCGACGCCCGACTATGCCGTGGGTGTCTGGGTCGGGAACTGTTCGGGCGAGGGGCGGCCGCTGATGACGGGCGTGGGGTATGCCGCGCCCGTACTGTTCGAGGTGTTCGGCCTGCTGCCCGGGAGCGAGTGGTTCGCGGAGCCTTACGGCGATCTGGAACCCGCCGTGGTCTGCCGCCAAAGCGGATTCCTGGCCTCGCAGGTGTGCCCCGACCGCGATACGCTGATGATTCCGCGGACCGCCACCCCGGCCGAGGTCTGCCCCTACCACCGGATCGTCAATTTAAGCCCCGACCTGAAATACCGCGTGACGACCGACTGCTGCGATCCGGCTCGCATCGTCCGCAGGCCGATGTTCATTCTGCCGCCCGCGCAGGAGTGGTACTACCGGAAACAGCACCCGGACTACCGTCCGCTGCCGCCGCTGCACCCCGGTCTGTCGGGCCGCGGGGCGGGAAACGACCCCATCGAGATCATCTATCCCCAGCCGGGGCGCGTGCTGGTGGCCCCGAAGTCGCTCGAAGGAGAGCAGCAGAGCCTCGTCTTCACGGCCGTGCACCGCGACCGCAACGCCGTGCTGTTCTGGCATCTCGACGACCGGTATCTCGGTGCGACCTCGCTGGAGCACAAACTGTCGGTCCGGCCCGCTCCTGGGCGTCACCGTCTGACGGTGATCGACGAACACGGGGCCTCCCGAAGCGTCGCGTTCAGCTGCCGGTAGGGCGGATTCCGGGCACAGGGCGTCTCCGCCCGGACCGATTCCCGCAGGCACCCGGCGTTCCGGGACGGACGAAAAACGCCGCCGCAGGGAGATTCCCTTGCGGCGGCGTCCGTGTGTTTCTGCCGGAGCGGGCGTTTATTTCACCCCGAAGCGGTAGATGCAGACCTGCGTGTATTCTTCGCCCGGGCGCAGCACGGTCGAGGGGAAGTTGTCGTGGTTGGGGCTGTCGGGGTATTTCTGCGTTTCGAGCGCCAGCGATTCGCGGTAACGCAGCGGTTTGCCGTATTTGCCGTTCGCTTTGCCGTCGAAGAAGTTGCCGCTGTAGAACTGCATGGCGGGCTGGTCGGTCAGCACCTCGATCGTGCGGCCCGAAGCGGGTTCCCAGACCGTGGCCGCCGGCTCGATGCCGTCCGCGGTCTTGCGGTCGAGGACCCAGTTGTGGTCGTATCCCGCGCCGTTGCGCAGCTGCTCGTTGTCGGCGCCGATGCGCTCGCCGATGGCGTGCGGCTGGCGGAAATCGAACGGCGTGCCCGTGACGTCGGCGATCTCCCCGGTGGGGATCAGCACCGAGTCGACCGGCGTGGTGCGGCTGGCGTTGATGGTCACGACGTGGTCGAGGATCGTGCCGTTACCCTCGCCCTTGAGGTTGAAGAAGGGGTGGTGCGAGAGGTTCACCACGGTCGGCTTGTCGGTCGTGGCCTTGTAGTCGATGCGGAACTCGTTTTCGGGCGTGAGCGAGTAGGTCATCTCGATCTGCAGGTTGCCCGGGAAACCTTCCTGTCCGTCGGCGTGGAGGTACTTCATCACCAGACGGTCTTCCGAGGCCGAAACCACGTCCCAGACCACGCGGTCCAGGCCTTCGAGCCCGCCGTGGAGCGTCTGGCCGTTGTTGTTGATCGGCAGGCTGTACTCCGTGCCGTCGAGCGTGAAGCTGCCCTTGGCGATGCGGTTGGCGTAGGGTCCCACGACCGCGCCGAGGAAGCGTTCGCCGTCATTGTTGATGTAGCGGTCGATCGTCTCGTAGCCGAGTACGATGTCTTCGTAGTTGCCCGCACGGTCGGGGGTCCAGAGCGATACGACGCGTGCGCCGTAGTTGGTGACCTGCATGGTCACGTCGCCCGCATGGAGCGTGTAGATACCGACGGGCTTGCCGTCGGCCTCCGTCTGGAAGGCCTCGTTGCTGAACAGGGTGATTTTCGGCTCCTGGCTTCCGCAGGCAGCCAGCAGCAGGGTGCATAATGCGATGAAATTTCTTTTCATGGGTCGGTTTTTGGGTTCTTTGTCTGCAAAGTTAATCAATCCGGGCATTTTGTGGTCGCGTTTTTTCGGTTTTTTTCTTTTTGGGCCGGGGCGTGTCGTCCGCCTCCTTGTGGAACATGTGCTCTTTGGCCTCCATCTCCGTCTCCTGCCCCCGGTCGCCCTGGCGCTCCATCCATTGCAGCAGTTTGGCGCGCAGTGCGGCTTTCTCCCCGGCGTATTTCGGATCGTCGGTCAGGTTGCGGGTCTGGAACGGGTCGCTGACGATGTCGTAAAGCTCTTCGCCGGGGCGGTGCTGGTAGCGCTCTACCTGTCCGCGGGCGAATTCGTCGGTGGCGGCCTTCTCCTTCCACGAAGCCCACCAGTCGCGTTTCGGGTGCGTGGACATGCACTTGAACGTCGCTTCGGGCGTGAGGTTGAGGATGTAGGCGAAACGGTCGCTGCGCACCGAGCGGATGCCGTAGTATTCCGGTCCGGCGTGGATGCCGCGGCTGGTCTGGATGGCGTAGACCTCCTGCTTGAAACTCCTGGCCTCTCCCCGGACGACGGGCAGGAAACTGCGTCCGTCGAGTCCTTCGGGAATCTTTCCGCCGGCGATGTCCACCAATGTCGGGGTCACGTCGACGTATTCGCACATGGCGTCGGTCGTCGTGCCGGGTTTGACCACGCCCGGCCAGCGCACGACGAAGCCCGTCTGCAAGCCTTCGTCATAGCAGGTCCACTTGCCGAACGGGAACGAATAACCCTGCTCGCTGGTGAAGATGAAGACGGTGTTTTCGTCGAGTCCGTATTTGCGGAGCAGGGAGTCCACCGCGCCCACCTGATTGTCCAGCACGTTGATCTCCGCGAGGTAATTGCGGAACTGCCGGCGCGTTTCGGGCGTGTCGACGAGGTTGCCGGGCAGCGTGAGGTCGTCGGGGCTCCAGAGGCTGCGGTCGCCGAGCGTCCACGGGTCGTGAGGCTCGGTCGAGCCGACGTAGAGGAAGAACGGTTCGCCCGTCTGTGCCACGTCGGCCAGGAACGGTTCGATCTTTTCGGGGTGTACGCTGCGCAGCGACTCCTCCGAAAGGAACTCGAACGGGAAGGATTCGATCGGCGCGATGTGCCGCTTGCCCTGCAGGGCGACGCGGTAACCGGCCTCCTTGAGGTATTCGGGCAGCGTGTGCACGCCCTCGTCGAGCCGCGTGTGGTTGGGATAGGCTCCCGAGCGGACGGGGTAAAGCCCCGTGAGCAGGCAGTGGCGCGTCGGGGAACTCATGGCCGTCGCCTGGAAGAAGCGCTCGAAACGCAGTCCCTGCGCGGCCAGCCGGTCGATGTTGGGCGTGATGGCGTCGGGGCTTCCGTAGCAGCCCAGGTCGTAATGGCGGCAGTCGTCGGCGATGACGAGCACGATGTTGGGGCGTTTCGGGCTTTGCCGGGCGGGTTTGGCGGCCTGGGCCGTGCCGCCGGAGAGCAGGGCCAGCGAGGCCCCGAATCCGATCTTTCCGGCGGGTATCGTCTTGTTTCTCATGGTCGTTCTGTCCGGAGATGGATTATTGTTTTCCGGCGCCGATGCGGGGACGGCGCTCCCACCAGGCCAGTACGGTCTTCGAAAGGTCGCGGACCAGCGCGGGATTCTCCTCCGCGAGGTTCTTCGTTTCGTTGATGTCGGCGGCGATGTCGTAGAGCTGGGCGTTCGAACCGTCGGGGTTGACGAGCAGTTTCCAGTTGCCGCGGCGGATCGCCAGCGAGGGGCTGTGGTGGTACTTGTCGCGGGGGAACATGAACGCTTCGTTGCGGCCGAAGTCCCACATCAGGTCGCCTTTGCGGACCGCGGGTTTTCCGAGCAGGGCGCGGCTCATGTCCTCGCCGCTCGAACGGTAGCCTTTCGGCAGCCGGGCCTTGGCGATTTTGCAGAGCGACGGCAGCAGGTCGACGGCGCAGACGACCGTTCGGTCGTCGACCTTGCCGGCTTCGATCACCCCGGGCCAGCGGATGATGAACGGCATGCGGATGCCGCCTTCGTAGAGGCTGTTCTTCACGCCGCGCATGCCGTTCGTGCGCAGCTGGCGGAAGCTCGGGGCCGGGCCGTTGTCCGAGGTGAAGATGACGATGGTGTTGTCGCTCAGCCCCAGCTGGTCGAGCCGCGTGAGGAAGCGGCCGATCTGACGGTCGTACTCGGCGAGCACCTCCGAGAAGTTGGGCTGTGAGTTCCAGTCCTTCTGCTTGTGCTGCGACTCCTCGTCGGGAACCCACGGCGTGTGCATGTCGTCGGGCCAGAGGTTCACGAAGCAGGGCTTGTCCTTGTGGCGCACCAGGAAGTCGAGCGTCTTGTCGACGAAGTAGCCCGTGCGGTTCCAGCGTTTCACGTCGTCCTTGTCGCTCCAGATCCAGTTCGTGGCGGTCAGTTCGGGAGCCGGGTCGGGGCTTTCCCACGTCGAACAGTACTCGTCGAAGCCGAACGAGGGGATCGATGGCGCGTCCTTCACATCGCGCCCGCCGCCCATGTGCCACTTGCCGAAGTGTCCGGTGGCGTACCCGGCGTCGCGGAGGATGCGGGCCATCGAGGGCGCTTCGGCGGCGAGGTAGTCGGCCTGTTCGCAGGCGGCGTTGCCTTTGCGGGTCTGGAGGTAGGTGTTGATGCCCCACTCCATCGGGAACATGCCCGTGGTGAGTCCCACGCGCGAGGGCGAGCTGACCGGAGCGGAGGAATAGTAGCTGTTCAGGACCAGACCCTGCGAAGCCAGGCGGTCGATGGAGGGCGTTTCGATCCAGCCCGTGTTGGTGCACGAGAGGTCGCCGATGCCCATGTCGTCGGTGTAGATGATCACGATGTTCGGGCGGCCCTGCGGTGTCTGCGCCTTTGCTTTTGCCGGGGCCTGCGCCGTGGCCGAGGCGACTGTTCCGGCGCCCAGCAGTCCGGTGAGGATGGTGCGGTTATTCATGTCTTGAAGTTTTGTGAGTTTGCGTGTGGTTCTCGTCGGCCGGGGGCGGTCCCGCACCGAGGCGCGGCCGTCCGGATTCCGGTCCTGTTCCGATCGCAAGATAACCATTATATAGGAGCCGGGGACTAAAAATTTGGCCAAAACAGGCCACGGAATGTTCAAAATGCTGCCGGAGACCGGAACCCGGGGCTTTGCGGCCGCGGTCGGGTTCCGGTTCGGAGCGGATTCGAGGGGGACGAGGGGCGGTTTGCCGAAATCGCGACATTTTTTGAACAAAAAACGACGTCGTTTCCCCGCGAAAATGAATACCTTGCAACAACTAAATCCAAAAATCGAAATGAATCGGAACCTACTTCGCGAAATCCTGCTCGGAACAGGCGCCTGTCTTGCCGCCGCGCTTCCGGCCGTTGCCGCCGGGAACGGCGAACGTCCCAATATCCTGTTCATCGTGGCCGACGACCTGGGCTGGGGCGACGTGAGCTATCACGGAAGCGTCATCCCCACGCCCAACATCGATGCGCTGGCCGCCAGGGGCATCGAGATGAACCGTTTCTATACCGCCCCGGTCAGTTCGCCGACCCGTGCGGGACTGATGACCGGGCGCTATCCCAGCCGTTTCGGCATCCGGAAAACCGTGATTCCGCCCTGGCGCGACTACGGACTCGATCCCGAGGAGCAGACGCTGGCCGACATGCTCGCCGCCAACGGTTACGCCCACCGTGCGATCGTCGGCAAGTGGCATCTGGGCCACGGACGCCGGGCGTATTATCCGCTTAACCGCGGATTCACCCATTTCTACGGCTGCCTGAACGGCGCGCTCGACTACTTCACCCATGAACGCGAGGGCGAACTGGACTGGCACAACGACTGGGAGTCGTGCCGCGACGAGGGCTATTCGACCGACCTGATCGCCGACGAGGCCGTGCGCTGCATCGGGGAGTACGCCCCCGAAGGGCCGTTCTTCCTTTACGTGGCGTTCAATGCGCCCCATACGCCTTTCCAGGCCCCCGAAGACGAGATCGCCGAGCATATCTCCCCGGAGAAATTCGCCGCGCTGACTCCCCGCGAGAAGGATGCCTATACCTACCGCGCCATGGTGACCCGCATGGACAAGGGTGTGGGCCGCATTCTCGAAAAACTGGAGAAGAGCGGCCAGCTGGAAAATACGCTGGTGCTCTTCATGAGCGACAACGGCGGCATTCCGAACCTGCCCGGCGGGTCGAGCTGCGCGCCGCTGCGCGGCCATAAGGGCCGGGAATGGGACGGCGGCGTACGCGTTCCGGCCGTCCTCTGCTGGAAAGGGCGCTTCGCGGCGGGCGTACGCTCGGAACAACTCGCGGCGTTCGTCGACATGGCCCCCACGATCGCCGCGCTGGTCGGCGCCGGGGAGCCTCCGCGTCCCTACGACGGTGTGAACCTGCTTCCGGTGCTTACGGGCAAAACCGCATCGTTCCCGCGCGACCTCTACCTCGGCTGCGGCGCGGCGGTCAGCGGCGACTATAAGCTGATTCTCAAAGGGGGCAACCGTGCGATGCAGCTCAAGGGCGATTACCTGGTCTGCTATCCCGAAGACCCCTATGAGGCGCAGAACCGGATCGAAGAGCATGCCGCCGAAGCCGAGCGCCTGCGCCGGTACATCATCCGCTACGACACGATCCGTCCCGCGCATCCCGAGCTGCCCTACGGGCAGGGTAAGGAGGGTTTCAAGGCCCCTGCGGAGTGGCGCGTGACCAAACCCTGAAAACCGGATTTCCCGCAGTAAACGACAGACGCGGGCGGTCAGCACTTTTTGTTCAAAAACAGTCGACATGCATCCCATATTCCTGGTACGGGGTTATTTTCCGTCCTGGTTCTGCCGGATGAAATCCTTCGGGCGCATGCCGAACTGCTTCGTGAAGCACTTGGCGAACCACGACATGCTGCTGAAGCCGGTCAGGTAGCAGACCTCGCTGATCCGGTATTCGCCGCTGCGGAGCAGCTGCGCGGCCGTTTTCAGCCGCACCAGCTGGATGTATTCGTTGGGCGAGACGCCCGTCAGCCCTTTCAGCTTCCGTTGCAGGCTGGAGCGGCTCAAGGCCATCTTCTCGACGAGCAGGTCCACGGAGAGCGTCTCGCAGGTGAGGTTCTCGCGGACGATGCCCGTCAGCTTGTCCAGCCACTGCCGGTCGTTGCGGCCCATGTCATCCTTCTCGTACTGGAATCCGGGCCGTGACGCGAAGTGGCGGAAAGCTCGTTTCCGGTTTTCGAGCAGGCTCTCCACCGTCGCCTTGACGTAGCCCAGCGAGAAAGGTTTTTCGATGTAGACGTCGGCCCCGTATTCCAGCCCCCGGATCTTCGAGTCCACGGAGTCGACCACCGAGAGCAGGATGAACGGGATGTGGCACAGCATTTCGTCGTTGCGGACCTTCATCAGCAGGTCGAAACCGTCCATTTCGGGCATCAGGGCGTCGCTGATGATCAGGTCGCACGCCTGTTTTTCGAGGATGGCGAGGGCCTCGGCGCCGTTTTTCGCCGAAAGGACGCCGTAGGTGTCCTCGAAATTCTTGACCAGGAACTCCCGCAGGTCCGGGGTGTCCTCCACGATCATGATGCGGAAGGGCTTCGCTTCCGGCTGCCGGTCTTCCGGGTTGTCGGCCGTCTCTTCGGCCGGTTCGGAGGCGCGAATCTCCCCCCCCCCTTGCCGATTCCCCGGAATCCGGGATCTCCACCGTAAGTTCGCAGCCCTCGACGGTGTGCCGGTCGACGTACACCCGGCCGTTGTGCTTCTCGACGAGGAGTTTCACCAGGCTCAAACCGATTCCGAAGCCCTTGCCCGAATCGGGGTTCTTCTGGTAGAAGAGGTCGAACACCTTTTCCCGGATACGGGGCGGGATGCCGTCCCCGTCGTCCCGGACCGAGAGCCGGAGCGTCCGTCCCCGGTCGTCGTCCAGGATGCGGAGGACGACCTCGACCGTCGAACGGGCGTATTTCAGGGCGTTGGCGAGCAGGTTGCTCAAGATCTTGGTGAAGGCCTCGCCGTCGGCATAGAACAGGACGTGCGCATCGGGGCAGTCCGTGCGGATGGCGATCTTTTCGGTCGAGTTGCGGAACCGTGCGACGGTCTCCTCGACCAGCTGGCTGACGTCGATTTCGCGGCGGCTCAACCGGAACCCCTCGTTGTCCACCTTCCGGAAATCGAGCAGCTGGCGGATGAGTTCGAGCAGCCGGTCGACGTTCCGTTTCATGATGTCGAGGTTGGCGGTCACGTCGCTGTTCCATTTTCCGGTTTCGATGATTCGTTCGAGCGGGGACTTGATCAGCGTGACCGGCGTCTTAATCTCGTGGGCCACTTGGGTGAAGAACGCCATCTTGGCCTGGATCAGCTCCTTTTCCTTCTTTTCGCCCTGCCGCCGGAGAATGATCCGGACCCCGCCGACGATCAGCAGCACGACCAGCAGGAAATAGACGCCCTTGGCGACGGGGCTGAGGAAGGGATGAGGCTGTACGCTGATCTCCAGGCTGCGGGTCGCATCGCTCCAGTAGCCGTCGTTGTTGCAGCCCCGCACCCGGAAGACGTAGCGGCCCGCGGGCAGTTTCATGAACGACACGGAGTGCTGGTCGGTGTAGACCCAGTCGCTGTTGAACCCTTCCAGTTTCCACGCATAGCGGTTCTGCCCCGGGGCCACGTAGCTCAGACACTCGAAATTGATGTCGAAGGAGATCGTCTTGCTGGAGATGCGCAGGTTCCCGTCGGGGACGGCCTGCCGTTCCGAACCGACCGAGAAACTGTCGGCCCGGTGCATGCAGACCGACGAAATGACGATCTCCGGCCGGACCTTGTTGACCGAGATATTGAACGGCGAGAAGTAGTTGAAGCCGTTTATTCCTCCGAAGAAGAACGTTCCGTCCCCGGTCTTATGCGACGACCGGAAATTGAACTGGTTGCTCTGGAGTCCGTCTTCGGTCGTGTAGCGTACGCAGGTGTGCAGCTGGGGATTGTATTTGAGGATGCCCTGGTTGGAGGAGAGCCACAGGTTGCCCGCGCTGTCGTCCAGCACGCCGTAGTAGATGCCGTTCGGCAGGTTGTCGTCGGCGCCGAAGTTCTCGAAACCGTCCGTCGCGGGATCGTAGCGGCAGATTCCGGCGCTTTCGCCGCAGAACCAGATCTGCCCTCCGGTGTCGACGTAGACCCGAATGTACCTGTCGTCGGCGGGCGAACGGGGGTCGAGTTCGTCGTGACGGTAGTTTTTCCAGCTCCTGTCGCCGGGCGAATAACGGTATATCCCGCTCACCTTGCTGGCCACCCAGATGTTGCCCCCGGTGTCCTCGGCGATGTCGTAGATGAACCGGCCTTCGGTGATCTCCACCCGGGAGAACCGTCCCCGGCGTTTGTCGAAGGTGCACATGCCGGACATCGTTCCGACGTAGATCGTCCCGTCGCTTGCCCGGAAGATGGCGTAGACATAGTCGTTGCACAGGGAGGCGGAATCCCCGGGGATGTTCCGGTAGTTGACGACCTTCCCGGTCCGGAGGTTCATCCGGTCCAGCCCCTGCGAGAAGGTTCCGATCAGCAGGTCGTCCCCGTCCGTGCAGAGGGCATGCAGGTTGTTGTGGCTGCGGGCGGTGTGGTTGGTGAACTTCCGGTTGCGGACGTCGAAATGGTTCAGACCTCCGTTTTCGGTCGCGATCCAGAGGTTTCCCCGGCCGTCGTCGCAGAACTGGCTCACGGCGTTGCCGTCGAGCGACTCCGGGTGGCCGTCGTCGTAGTACCACAAAATCTCGTCCTGCCGGGGCGAGAGGTAGTTCACGCCGCAGAAATAGGTCCCGATCCAGACGCCGCCCTCGCGGTCACGGAAACACCGGTAGATGCTCTCGTCGGCGAGGTCGTCTCCGGAGACCGACCAGACGCCGTTCTTGCGGCTGAAGAAGAAAAGGCCGCTGTCCGAACCGATCATGTAGCGGTTCATGTCCCGCCGGAAAATCGTGTGGATACGCGTGACGGAGAGTTTCCTTCCCTCGGCGTCGAAGGCGGGAAATTCGGTGAACCGGCCCGTGTAGACGTCGAATTCGCCGAGGTAGCCGTTCTGCATGCCGATCAGCAGTTTGCCCTCCTCGGCCTCGACGACGGCCGTGATCTCGTTGTCGCCCAGCAGGGAGCTTTCCGGCTTGGGCTTCGCGTTCCGGCCGAAGCGGTCCGTCTTGCGGTGGTAGCGGTACAGCCCGGCGGTCGTTCCGACCCAGATTTCGCCGCCGCTGTCCTCGAAGATGGTTCGGATCCCGCGGCACGCGCTGCCATCGCCCTCCTCCAGCTCGTAGCGGAAGAGGCGGCCGATGCGCTCGTCCCAGCGGAACAGCCCGTTGTCGGTTCCGATCCACAGGTCGCCCAGCGGGTCGTACAGCAGACTGATGCAGTTTTCGATGCCCTTCCCTTCGCTGCTTCGGGCGTCGAACCGCGTGAGGCTCTCGTCCTGCGGGTCGAAAAGCATGAGGGCTTCGGTGCACCCCAGCCAGATGCGGATTCCGTCCGAGTGGGGGCGGATGACGTCGATGTTGAGGTGCTCGCCGGAGAATGACGAGCCGAAAACGTCGAAGCGGTAGCCGTTGAAGCGGTTGAATCCGTCCTTCGTGGCGAACCACATGTAGCCTCGGCTGTCCTGGCAGATGTCCTTCACGCTGTTGTCGGACAGCCCGCTTCTTGCGTCGTACCGCCGGTAGGGATTGATCGCCGACCCGGGAAGGGCTGTCGCCAGGAGCAGGACCAGGGCCGCTATGTAGGTTTTCGTCATCGGAAAAGCATCGGATTGATGGCACAAGATACCGAAAAATATCTGGTTTCGGGAATTCCGGGCCGTCTTCCGCTTCAGCGTGAGGGCGGGACTTCGGCGGAAAAACCGGCGGCCTCTCCGGTGAGTTCCGCCATCCGGAGCAGCGTGAGAATGGAGGCGTAGGTGCAGTTGACCCAGAAACCCCGTATCCGGTTCTTGGCGCCTTCGCGTACGTCGAGCGACGTGGGGATCAGCCCGTCCAGCGCATTCTGGACCACGGTGAGGTTGTCCGCCAGCGCTTTGGCCTTGGCGAAAGCCAGCCGGTCGCCCGTCGCCTCGAAGAGGTCCAGCAGGGCGTTCGCCACCACGCACGTGCTGTTGTCGACCGGAACCCGGTAGCCGTACTGTTCGTAGACGCAGGGCGTGCAGAGCGTCCGGACGCCGTCGTCGTCGGGCAACACGTCCCAGCAGACGAACTGGTCCTCGCTGAAACGGATCAGGTCGACGGCGTCGGCCAGCTCCGCGGCCGTGCGTCCGGGCTTTTTGAGCAGCCACGAGGCGTAGGGCGCCGAAGCGCAGTTGGTGAGGTTCTGGTAGGGCTGCTGCCCGAGAACGGTCATATCCTCGAACTGCCCGGTCATATCGAAGCTTTCGAGGGCGTTGCCGCGCATCCACTCCGCGGCCCGGGCGAGGCAGCCGCGGTAGCGGGTGACGCCGTACCAGTCCTCAAGCCGTCCGAAATACTCCATGACCGGCGTAAGCATCGCCTTGCAGCCGTTGACCGGCTCCCCGGTCTCGAAATCGACCTTGATCGGGAACGAGCCGTCGGCGTGCTGCAGCCTGGAGTAGGTCTCCGCGATGGCCAGCGCCCGGTCGTAGTAGATCCGGTCGCCCGTCGCGTCGTAGAGGTCGAGGAAGGCGTTTCCGGCGGCGCAGGCCTCCATGGTCATCGTCTTGCCGCGGTTTTCGGCCCGCGACGAGGAGATCAGGTCGGAGTAGTAGGTCGGCGGGAAGAAGGCCAGCGGGTCGTCTTCGGGACGGCTTCGGCCCATCAGGAAGCGGGCCGCGTTCCGGGCGATGGCGAGCGCCTCCTCCCGGTGCGCGGGCAGCAGTTTCGCGACCAGCACCTCCAGCCGGATCGTGGCCCCCACGATTTTGCAGGCGTAGGTGTTGTGGCGGTAGGTCATGTCCGGCTCCGCGGCGGTGAGCCAGTGGCGGATCGCCGGGAGTTCGTGGATGTACAGGGCGGCCATGCGCGCCGCCTCGGCATAGGGCCTCACGTTGCCGTTGTAGGGCGGCCGGAAGGGAAAGTCCCGCAGGAATTCCCGCTCCCCGGCCTTTCCCAGGACCTGTCCCGCGGCGTCCAGCCCCTCCGCCGTGACCCGCACCCGGCCTGCCGGGATGTCGTTCCACACCGGAGCGAGGCTCTGCTGCGGGGATTCCGCCTCGAAGCTCCACGAACGTCCCGTCGGAGCGCCCGGCCCGAGGACCCGCCGGGGTTCGGGGTCTTCGGTCGGGGCATCCTTGCGGTAACGGGGCGACTCGACCATCGAGGTCCCGAGGTGCGAGACGGTGAAGCGGTATTTCACGGCGTTTTCCACCGGTTCGAATTCGAAGGCCGGGGCGTAGATGAACTTCGTCGCGAAGGTGTTCCAGAAGGGATTCCGCCCCTCGTATCCGGGCCGGATCGGGTCGAGGTACTCCCGCATGGCGGCCCGGTGCAGCCGTTCGGCGTCGGTCCCGCCGCAGGCGCAGGCCAGCAGGCCCGTCGCGGCGGCGATCAGGAGGAGGATCCGGTGTCGCATTGCCGTCACTTTTTGCCGAGTTCGGTGATCCGGAATTCATAGCTGCCCTTCGCCGGGGCGTCGGGCGCCGAGGCGAGGTTGATCCGCCGCAGGCTCCGGCCCCACACGCCGGAGAATCGCCGGTCGGTGAGTTCCATCACGTCGACCGAGGCTTTCAGCGACGCCGGGAAGGTCATCTTCACGACCAGCCCTTCGTCGCAGACGATCAGCAGTTCTCCGTCGGGGAGCGTCCGTCCCTGGTGCGTTCCGCCCGGCAGGACGACCGATCCCTTGACCAGGAAATGCTCCACGTCCGGCTGCCTCCGCGCATCGAGTGCGAACGAGTCGGTGATCGTCACCGAGGGCGTCCCCTTCGGGGCGAGACGGTAGGTCCTGACCCACTTCCGGCATCCGGACTCCGGCGGATAGGCATCGGCCAGATCGAGCGAGAACAACCCTTTGGAGAGGTTGCACGACGCGTTTTTCGACCGGTACTGCGCGCCGGCGGGCTGGGCGGTCCCGTTGATCATCGGCAGGTTGTGCCAGTCGCACTGCATCGACCAGATCTTGTAGCGGTCGTGGTTGAACGTCTGCCGGGTGTAGGTTCCCACGCCGGCGTCCACGAGCACCGGGATGTCCCGGACGTAGACGACGCAGCTCCCCACGTCGTTGTGGTTGTGACTCTCGTTGTTGTAGCCGCCCTTCGCTCCGAGGAACCATCCCGAGGGATTGCGCATGAAGCACATTTCGGTCTCGGGATACCACGTGGCCGGGGGTACGCCGCGCCGCAGGTTGCGGCGCACTTCCGCCGGAGAGGTTTCGGCCGCAAGGCGGTTCAGCGAATCCGCGGCCTCGCGGATCAGCGGGTTGAACCGCACCGTTTCGAGCGCCCGGTAGGCGTCGTTGCCCGTGATGGCGGGGTTTCGGAATTTCCCGCTCGCGGGGTCGGCCAGGCAGTAGAGCGCGAAATCGGTCATCTCCCTGCTGCCCACCGCATGGCCGTAATTCCAGATCAGTTCGCTGGGGTTGTTCAGTCTGGCCCCGGCGTCGGCGAAGTTGACGACGTAGCCGTTGCCGATGTAGGAGCGGGAGACGAACTCGCCCATTTTCCGGATGCGCTCGTTGCCGAACAGCGAGAATGCGCCGCCCGAGGCGTCGTACAGGATCTGGAGGTAGTCGTAGACCTTACCGGCCGCCGCGCCCCAGTAGGCGGGACCTTCCTCGCAGGCCCCGTCCTTCTGGATGTAGTTGAGGAACAGGTCCATGGATTCCACCGACTGGGCCACGGCCCGGTCGAGCCGTTCCTGGTTCTTCTCCATCAGCAGGAAGCACAGGATCACGTCCGAATTGCACCACGGGGTCCAGTTGTTGAGCATCGATCCCCTGGACGCCAGTCCCAGCCACCAGTTGGCGTGCCGCTGTCCGGGATCGAGGTACGGGTCGAGGATATTCCGCCGGACGGCGTTCTCCGTGGCGGCCGAGATGGAGGGGTCGAGTTTGTCGAATTCCCGGTGGAAGAAGTGGTAGGCGATGGAGACGATGGAGCCGTAACGCCCCGATGCGAGGTCGATGAGTTGTTCGCGGGCGTCGGGAAGCGATCGTTTGGTCCGCTGCCGCCCCTGGTGCGCCGAGAGCACCCACGAAGGCTGCTGCGCGGCCAGCCAGACGCCGTTGGCGAGCTGGTCGATGAACCGTCCCTTGCCTTCGGCCAGTTCGGCCAGGATCAGGGCGATCAGCGCGCCGCGGTTGGCCCCTTCGGGCTTCTCCATGGCCTGCCGGTCGCCCGTCCGCTCGAAGGCGAGGTAGGCGCTGGCGGGGATGTACTGCCATTGGTAGTCGAGCAGCTGCTCGCCCCGCCGGATGACCTTCCCGGCGTCGGGACCGAAGAGCGCGGCCCAGCCCGCACGGTCTTCGTAGGCGGGGAACGGGAACCATGCTTTCCCCGCTGCGAAGGATTCGGCGACGCCCGGTTTCGAATATTCGGCCTGCAACAGGTTCAGACCGTCGTTGCCGGCGGCGGCCCGGATCAGGGCCGCTACCGACAGGAGGATCGACAGAAGGGTTGTTTTCATCGTTTTCGGTCTATTCGTTCGGGGTGAGGGTCACGGTGAAGGTGTCCGTCTGGCCGGAGGTCACCCTGGCCTCGAAGCCGGCTTCGTAGTAGCCCGCGTTGCTCGCGTCGTACGATTCGCCGACGGTGGACCAGGTTTTGAGGGTGACTTTGGCGTTGTTCTGGCTGGTCACCTTGAGGTAGAGTTTTTTCGACGCGCCCTGCAATACGATCCGGTTGCCCTCGACGGTCGGCATGGCCCGCGTGACCATCGTCCACCGGACGTCGGCCGCCTTGTTGTATTTGGCCTTGACGATGTCCTTGACCACGAGATCCGTGTCGTTTTCGAGCGTTACGGTCCGCGTGGCGCTTTCGCATTCGGTCGAAAGGATGTCCGTCATGTCGATCGTGGCGCCCTTCGAGGCGGAGGTGTTGATGACGCTTGTGATTTCGGCCCGGCCTCCGGCGCGGTGGAGGGCGTCGTTGATGGTGATGGTGCTGTGGTTGTAGTTGTTATAGCGGAAGACGGCCCAGCGGAAGGCCCCCTGGTCGTAGCTTCCGAAACCGCCGGTGTAACCCGGCAGGTTGATGTTCTCGACCGTGCCGTAGCTCTGAAGGCCCAGGTCGGCGGACCAGCGCGTGCCCCAGGCGTCGTAGACGAACGACCCGACATCCATGTGGCCGTGGCTGTAATTCGCCCGCCCGGCCTTGATGCCGAGGAACTTGTCGGTGTCGGTGAAGCTCCAGTCGCCGTGGACCAGCACCACGGGGTTGATGCCCTTGCCGCTCCACACCTTCTCCTCCGGGGGCGCAATGCTGTTCAGGTCGAACTTGCTCGCGTAGACGATCGCCATGGGGAAGTATTTCGGCGAGTCGTAGGAGGTGTAGCGGCCGTCGTTGAGCTTCATCAGCTCGCCGTACAGCAGCGACTGGTCGTTGAACTTGTGGGCGAGGTACCACAGTGGCGGAAAGGCGATGCTCGAAGGCGCGCAGTCGCAGTAGTTGAACGCCATCTTGTTCATACCCTCCATGAAGAGAATCCATTTGCCGGTCTTTTTGAAACCGTCGACGGCCGAAAGACCGTTGTCGGTCCCCGTACACGACTCCATCGCTGCGAGCATGATGCACTCGAAGGCCGTTCCGTAACCCCAGTAGCCGTAGCCTTCGGGGTAGTTGCCGTCGGGGTTGTACATCTCGGGCATGACCGAGGCGTTGCTTTCGATCGCCTTGTCGATGATGCTCCGCGCGTCGTCCTGACAGGTCTCGTAGACGGCCAGCGCCGCCACCACCAGTCCGCCGTTGCAGACCTGGTTCCAGTTGGTCGCCGAGGTGTAGAAGTTGAGGTTCCACTTGCCGTTGAGCGCGCAGTAGAACGCGTAGTCCCGGATGGCCTTCTCGGCGCTCCTCTTCGTCGCGTCGTTCAGCCGGCCGTAGAGCCAGTCGTAGCCGATGCCCACGCCGTGGGCCATCTCGGCCCCGTCGAGGAAGTGGGTCGCGGAGTTCCAGTCCTTGAAGGCGCAGACCGTCTGCATGTCCTTCTCCGCCTTTTCGAGGTATTTGTCCTCCCCCGTCAGGCGATAGGCGTAGGAGCAGGAGATGATCCGGTTGGCTGCCTCGGTCGAGACGGACAGCAGCCGCTTGCCGGTGACTTGGTAGACCAGGTCCTTGGCCGTGAGCGCCTTGTCGGCATAGGCTATGATGCACTCGTGGAGTTTCTTCAGGTTGGCGTCGGACCCGGCGGCCAGTTTCGCCTTGATGGCCGTCACGTCGTCCTCGGTCATGATGATCCGCGGGTGGTTGGCCGCCGTGAGTTTCGAATAGTCGCCCGGACCGGACGGCTGCTCTCCGCCGCCGCCGTTTCCGCCGTTCCCGGACCCGCTTCCGGGTTTGTAGATCATTCTGTCGTCGGCGCATCCGGAGAGGACGCATGCTGCCGCGACGAACCAAAGCAGTTTTTTCAATATCTTCATGGCTGTAAAGTTTTTTGTTCGCAAGCCGGGGAGCGTCCGGCCCGGCGGCCGGGCACTCCTCCGGATTCCGGTTGTCAACGGTTTTCGGTGTCCTGCATGCAGCGTACCGACATGCCGGCCGCACGGCCGCCGCCGTCGTTCCACGTGCCCTGCGACGTGCGGTAGTAGAGCTGGTAGACGTTGTGGTCCGAGGCTTCGTAGCCGTGGTAGGACGAATTGGACCAGACGCCCAGAATGTCGTTCTGGTTGTTGTTCGGGTTTCCGCCCGACGAGGCCCATTTCAGGCCGCTGAAATGCCAGTAAGCCTTGTTCGTGCCGTCGTATTTGTAGATCATCGACTGTACCGAGCCGTTCTTTTCGAATGCGTCGTCCTTGCCGGCGAGCACCTCCTTGTAGACTGCCGGGGACGCCACCATCCAGCCTTTGGGACAGGGGTCGAAGATCGACTTGGTGCCGTTCGCGGGCGATCCGGCCTCCGCCGTGCTGTTCGGGTTGCCCCAGAAGTCGTCCTTGCGGTCGGTGCGCTTGCCGGTCCAGTCGCCGAGCCACCAGTCGCCGTTGTGCTTCGAGGCGCCGTCGGTTTTGAAGAAGACGCCCGGATTGGCCGCCGAAACCTTGAGGTCCGTCGCGTTGGTCGAGGCGACCGTGTAGGTGATCGCACCCCAGGAGAAGCTGAACGGACGCCCCCACTGGAAGTAGGCTCCCACGCCGTGCCAGTTGTTGTAGTTCGGGGCGTAGCTGTCGCCGATGTAGCGGTCCATGACCACGCCGCTCTTGTAGGGGTGTCCCACTACGCCTCCCGGGAGATACCAGACGGTGAAGGCCCAGATGAATTTCTTCTCGGCGTTCAGGATGCCCACCTTGCCGAACCAGCCCAGATAGCTGCCCTTCGAGGTCTTGAGCGTCAGCTTGTAGTCGCTGCCGATCTCCACCTCCTCGGCATAGTCGGCCGGGGAGTCGGGGTTGTTCCGCTTGCCGTTGATCGCCAGTGTGTAGTTGGTTCCCGAGAGGTTGTTGGCGAAGATGATTTTGGCGTATTTCGGCTCCTCGCAGCCGTTGAAGAAGCCGCGCGCCCTGACGTCGACCGTGATCTCCTCGCCGTCGGTGCTCGTGACGAAGGTGTTGGCCTCGCCGTAAGCCCAGCCCTCGGCGAGATAGCGCGTCTCTTCGGGTTGATACCAGGCGAACCGGTTGTCCGCCAGGGAGACGTTCGCCACGGTGATCGTGTTGACGGCGTTGGCCTTCAGCTCCTTCACGGCGACCTTGACGGGGATGGTCACGTTTTTCGTGCCGTCGGTCATGGCCACGGAGACGTAAACCTCCTTGCCGGTCAGGTTCACGGGAAGCGTCACGAGCCAGAGTTCCTGCGCCGAGGAGAGGGCCTGCGGCTCCTCCACGACGACGGTAGCGTAGTTGCGCGGGGTCTCGGTCCGGGTTTCGCCCGTGGCCACGTCGACCGAGATGTCGCCGGAGATGGCCTCGCCGTCACACCAGAGCGATGCGCCGTTGAGTTTGTAGCCGGCATATTCCGTGCTTGAAATCACGAGGCGGACGTACGCCACGGCGTGCCGCAGCGAGAACGACACCGACGGGGACTTGCCCGGGGCCGCGGCGGCGGGGTCGATCACGGTCTTGTCGTAGGCCAGGGTGTACTTCCCCGTGTGGGAGGAGTCGCCCGGGCGCGCCTGCCGCTGCTCCATGGGGACGGACGACCGGAGAGCGCCGTCGCCGTAGGTCGTGTAGGAACTGTACGGATAATAGACGATCAGGTCCATGCTGCTCTCCACGACGGTTTCGGTTTCGAGGACGAAGATGCCGCTGTTCTTGCCGGCGTCGCTGGCGTTCAGCGTCGCGCTGGCGTTCTGGAAAAGGGTTTCGACCGGAGAGATGATGCCGATCCGGTCGCCGGGCGACCAGAGGACCGGATAGGAGTTGCCTTCCTTCCCGCCGATCTCGGTCCGGGTCTCGGGCGAGGTCCGGCCGACGAACGTGATCACGTTTCCGCCCTTGCCCGGTTCGGCCTCCAGCGACGGGTCTTCCGTGCTGCAGGAGAGGAGAAGCAGGGCCGTTGAGACGCTATAAAGTAGCTTTTTCATATCGTTTGCTCGTTTTGGGTTTTACTGCGGGTTGTCTTCGAGGTCGCCGGCCGAATTGTCGTTGCTGATTCCCTCCGGGTCGCCCTCGGCCGTGAAGGTGAGGTAGGCGGAGTGGCAGGCGCGGCCCGTACGGTCGTAGACGACGACCGCGCAGAAGTAGTCCTGCTCGAAAATCAGGTCGGTGAGCTGTGTCGTGAAGGGCAGTTCGACCG
Organism: Alistipes sp. i18-0019-D1; assembly: GCF_042852885.1. Taxonomy (NCBI): domain Bacteria; kingdom Pseudomonadati; phylum Bacteroidota; class Bacteroidia; order Bacteroidales; family Rikenellaceae; genus Alistipes; species Alistipes sp. i18-0019-D1. Next base: position 1,084,699 of record NZ_AP031424.1, on the reverse strand, counting down.
CCGTGCCGTTCGACTCGACGTACTTGATCAGGGGGATTTCCCGCGTGTAGTCGAGCGTGAGGGAGGAGACGCGGACGCCCGTCACGATCTTGGCCCCGTAGAAGTTGCCCTTTTCCAGCGCTGCGGTGACGGTCGCCTTGTTGTCGGCGATATTCGCGGCCTCGATCTTCACGGCGGGCATGTTCGGGTCGTCTTCAGGTTCCGACGAGGAGTCCCCGCAGGAGAGGGCGAAAAAGCCGGTGAGGAGTGCGGCCGACAGTATGAGAATCTTTTTCATTTCGGTAAACGGATTGAGGTTTAACAATCAATAGACCCAGCCCGGACGGGTGGTGAGCGAAGCGTTCCGCTGGTACTCGCCCTGCGGTACGGACCACGGCCAGAGGCAGTCGTCCCAGTACCAGGCGTACTCGACCGTGTTGTCGCCCCACCAGGACTGGCCGCCGTGGACGTCCTGTCCCTGGAACTTGGTCTCCTTGTAGGTCCCCCAGCGCACTTCGTCGAAGAAGTTCACCGCCTCGACCGGAAATTCCACGCGGCGCTCGTAGCGTACGGCCTCGCGCATGGCGTCGAGGTCGCCGATCGTGATGCCCGGCATGTGGGCGCGGGCGCGCACCTGGTCGATGAGGTTCTTCGCCGGGGTGAACTCGTTCAGCTCGATCAGCGCCTCGGCCCATTGCAGGATGACGTCGGTGTAGCGGATGAGCGGGAAGTCCGTGTAGCAGCGCTGCCGGTCGATCAGTTCGCCCTTGAGGAAACGCACGTACTTGCGGTAGCAGTAGTAGGCCGAGGTGCGTTTGTCGAGCCAGAAGTCGCCGCCGCTGGTTCCCTGCAGGTAGAGCGGCCAGCGGAGCTGCTTGCCGATCATGTTCTCGTCGCCGTTGAGTCCCGCGCAGAAACAGTCCACCGGCTCGTAAGGCGTGACGATCGTCTGCTTGAGCCGCGGGTCGCGGTTGTCGTAGGCGGCCTTGATCCGGGCCTCGTTGCCGTTGTCGAGGTAGTAGCGGTCGAAGATGTCCTGTCCGCAGATGCCGACCGCCTGGGTTTTCTGCGAAGCCAGTTTCGCGTTGCTCTTCAGTCCGTCGCGGCAGAAGAACACGGCCCGCTGCTTGGGCGTCAGCTGGTCCCAGTTCTCAAGCCCGGTCACCTGGCTCCATTTGAACTCCGTGCCGTCGCCGTTCTGGTAGTAGTCGACGAAATCCGACGCCGGTTTCACCTCGTCCCAGCCGCCGTAGGTGTCGCGGGCGCCCACGGCCTGCTGGATGTTGTCGCAGTAGCCGGACTCCTCGTCGTACTGGATGGCGAAGATCATCTCTTTGTCGCGTTCGTTGTCGGGGCTGAAGAAGTCGATGTACTCCCCCTGCCAGAGACCGTAGCCGCACTGGCCGACCTTCTCGAAGTCGTTGGCAGCGTTCTGCCACTCCTTGAGCCACATGTAGGCCATGCCCCGCAGGGCGTAGGCGGCGCCTTTCGACGGACGGCCGAAATTGCTCTCCCCGAGGGTGTTGTCGGGGAACGCCGCGTTGTCGATGCAGTATTTCAGGTCGGGCAGCACCACTTCGCGCCACACGTAGTCGGCGCTCTCCTGCGTCCGCGTGCACTGCTCGTTAGAGATGGGTTCGAGGTAGACCGGAACGCCTTGCCAGAACTTGTTGAGCCGGGAGTAGGCCCAGGCCCGGAGGAACCGCGCCTCGCAGAGGTAACGCTCGTAGGTCTGGGCGTCCAGCCCGGCCTTGTGCAGGTTCGTGACGGCGTCGTTGGCGGCGTGCACGATCGTGTAGCAGAACCTCCATTCGTGTGCCAGCTGCCAGTCGTTGGCGCGCTTCGCCTGGTTGTAGAGCAGGTAGATCGGGTAGTTGTTGGCGTAGTAGTCGGTGCAGAATCCCAGGGCCTCGATGCCGTACTTGTTGAGGCCGTCGAGGTTCTCCGAACGGACCTGCGTGCCGTTGCTCTGTTTGCGGTTGTAGAACGTCTCGTAGAGTCCGTTCATGCCCTTCAGGGCGAGTTCGGGCGTGGTCCACATGTTCTCGCTGGCGATCTGGTTTTCAGGGGCCGTGTTGAGCAGGTCCACGCATGAAGCGGTCGTCAGGGCCGCTGCGGTGGCAAGGATCGTATAATATAGCTTTTTCATAGTCGTTAGAATGTTATCTGTGCTCCGAATGTGACCGAACGCATGAGGGGATAGCCGATGGCGGAGCCTTTCTCCGGATCGAGGCCCGGGTAGTCGGTGATGGTGAGCAGGTTCTCTCCCGATACGAAGAACCGCAGCTGCTGGACGTAGAACTTCTTCGTGATCCGGGAGGGAAGCGTGTAGCCGATCTGGACGTTCTTCAGTTTCAGGTAGTCGCCCTTGTACTCGTAGAACTCGCTGGCCTGGCGGTTGTCGCCGGGTGTGCCGAAGGTCAGCCGCGGATAGGCTCCCTTGAGGTTGGTCCTCGCGTCCGCGGGGTTCTCCGCGTCGAAGAAGTAGTGGTTGTCGGCCACCCGTTCGCTGATGCCGTGTCCGTTCGTGGTCTGGGTTCCGTTGTAGTAGAGGGCGTTCCAGATGATGTAGTAGTCGAATGCACCCGACCACGTCATGTTGAAGTCGAGTCCTTTCCAGGCGAACCCGAGGTTGACGCCGAGGTTGTACGACGGCGTGCTCGTGCGGCCGTTGAAGTCCATGTCGTTGTCGTCGCCGTAGTTGCCGTCGCCGTTCCGGTCGGAGTAGATCAGGTCGCCGTACCAGAGCTGGTCCTTGCTGAGGGCCGTCACGCCGTTGAACGTGTAGCCCGTTTCGAGCATGGCCTGCACCCATTCGAAATCCTGCTGCGTGCGGATCATGCCGTCCTTCGGTCCGGCGTTGACGTCGACGGCGCCGCCCCTGTAACCGCGTCCGTTGCCCTTGTAGAGCCTTCGGAGGTAGTGCTCGCCCAGGGCGTGCCCCTCGCAGAGCTTGCCGCTGCCGTAGCCGGCCGTGACGTCGGAGAGGTTGTTGGAGTAGACCCCGTCGGTCCACCTCTTGACCAGATCGCCCTTGAACTTGGTGACCCGGTTTTTGTTGTACGAGAAATTCACCCCGGCGTAGTAGCTGAAATCCTTGCCGATGCGGCTTTTCCAGTTCAGCGAGACCTCAAAACCCTTGTTCACCACGCTGCCCAGGTTCGAGGGCACGCCCGACACCTCGCCCATCGTCATGTAGATCGTCGGGGTGTAGAGAATGTCCGTGGTGTTCTTGCGGTAGTAGTCGACCTCCGCCGTGAGCCGGTTGTCGAAGAAGCCCATGTCGAGACCGATGTCGGTCGTGGCGGTGGTTTCCCACTTGAGGTCGGCGTTGCTCAGCGAGGAGATGTAGAGTCCTTTCGAGCCGGACCCGTCCACCACGACGTTCTGCGTGGCGTAAACCGCCTGCCAGGCATAGTTGCCGATGCCCTGGTTGTTACCGGCCTTGCCCCACGAGGCGCGCAGCTTGAGGTTCGAGAGCCAGTCTTCGGTCCCTTCCATGAAGCGCTCCTCGTGGATTTTCCATCCGGCCGAGAACGAGGGGAAGATACCGTAGCGGTTGTTGCTGCCGAAGCGCGAGGAGCCGTCGGCGCGGAGATTCGCTTCGAGCAGGTAGCGGTTTTTGTAGGCGTAGTTGATACGTCCGAAATAGGAGCGCAGCCCCCAGCCGTTTTTGGCCGTGCTCGACGATCCCGAAAGCGTTTCGTAGGTCCCCAGGTCGTTCAGCGTCCAGTCCGTGGCCCCCTGCTTGCTCACGCCCCAGCCCCAGGTCCGGTATTCCATGGCCGAATAGCCGAACAGCACGCCGAAGTCGTGGTCGCCGACGGTAGCCGTGTAGCGGGCGAGGATTTCCGAGGAGAGGTAGTAGTTCCGCGAGGTGGTGTTCGAAACCCCGGCGTTCGAGAGGTCGGAACTGGAATAGCGCGTGTCGGTGGTGTAGTCCCAGTAGCCGTTTTCGCGGCCGTAGGAGTGCCGCTCGCCGAAGGTCGGGGAGTAGTTCACCGTGGCCTCGACGCTCACGCCTCTGTACGGGCGGATCGTAGCGTAGACCGAGCCGTTGACGCGGGTGGAGTTGTTGTAGCCGCCCGAGCCGTACATCATTCCGAAGATGTTGTTGGCGTTCGAGGACTCCTCGGCGGCCAGGGCGGGACGGCCCCAGGCGTTGACGGAGCCGGGATAGACGCCCGGGGTGGTCTGGTAAAGGGCGTTGAAGGCGTTGGAAATGTTAGCCAAACCGTATTCCTGGCGCTGTCCGAACAGCCGGACGCCCGCCGTGAACCACTTCGTGACGTCCGCTTCGAGGTTGGTGCGGAAGTTTACCTTCTGGGTCGAGGAGTCGATGCCGAACCGTCCCATGACGCCCTGGTTGTCGAGGTAACCCAGCGAGAGCAGGTAGCGGATCTTCTCCGACCCGCCCGAGATCGAGAGGTTGTGCTCCTGGGAGTAGCCGTTCTCGAAAATCTCGTCGAACCAGTCGGTGTTGGGGTAGAGCGCGAAGTTCGGGACGCCGTTTTCGCCGACCCCGTAGGGATCGGACGACTTCTCCCGCCAGAGGTCGATGTTCGACTGGGAGAAGATGCGCGAGGTCCCGATGTTGTCGCACGACTCGTTGATAAGCTCCATGTGCCGGGCGTAGTCCGAAACGAAGTGCAGGTCGTTGTAGGGCATTTGCAGGATGCCCTTGTAGGAGTAGCTGATCTGGGCCTTCCCGGCCGAACCGTTTTTCGTGGTGATGAGGATGACGCCGTTGGCGGCGCGCGTTCCGTAGATCGAGGCCGAGGCGGCGTCCTTGAGCACCGAGATCGATGCGATGTCGTTCGGGTTCACGTTGTCCATGCTCCATTCCACGCCGTCAACGAGCACCAGCGGGCCGTTGGCGCCGGAGGTGAACGAGCCGTCGCCGCGGATACGGATCGTCGCGTTGTCCGAACCGGGCTGGCCGGAACTTTGCGTGACGTTCATACCGGCCGCCAGGCCCGCCAGCGCTGCCGAGGTGCTGATGATGGAGCGGCTCTCGCTGGTCTTCGAGAAGTCGATCGACGCGACGGCGCCCGTCAGGTTGACCTTCTTCTGGACGCCGTAGCCTACCACCACGACGTCTTCGAGCAGTTGGTTGTCCGTCTCCAGCGAGACGTCGACGACGGTGCGGCCCGCCGTGTTTTCCGAACGGGGCCGGTAGCCCATGCAGGAGAACCGGAGAACCGCGTCGGGGCTTTGGACGGCCAGCGTGTACCTGCCTTCGGAATTGGTCGTCGTGGCTTCGCGCTGGGAGGCCATGACGACCGCGCCGACGATCGGCGCCCCCTCACTGTCGGTCACCTTTCCCGTAATGGTGCGGGTGCTGCTGCCTCCGGACGACTGGGCGATCGCAGGGATCGCAAAGGCAACGAGAAACACCGAACAAAGTAGTTTGGTCAGTTTTTGTTTCATAATTACACACGGTGTTAGTTGTTATTAGGTTTTGTTTGGGTTGTACGGCTGTATTTCAGCAGGGCTTCCAGGAAATAGTAGTCCGCGTAGGTCAGCGGTACGTCGATTTCGAGGTTGTCCGGGCGCGACCCCACGCTGTGCATGAGCAGGAAGTTCCCGTTCTCCCCGGGGCGGGCGAGGTAGGCGTCGGAGGCGAGGGTGCGCAGCTGCTTTTCGGCCATTTTCAGGTATCTGCCCTTTTCTTCGGGCTTGTTGGTCAGCGAACTCAAGTCGACGAACGCCGAGGCCATGATCGCCGCGGCCGAAGCGTCGCGCAGGTCGTCGGGAATGCGGTCGGAGTCGAAGTCCCAGTAGGGGATGCCGTCGTCGGGAAGCCGCTCCAGCAGCATGCCGGCAATGTTCTCGGCCTGGTTGAGGTAGCATTCGTAGCCGCTCAAGCGGAACATCATCGTGTAGCCGTAGAGCGCCCAGGCCTGTCCCCGCGCCCAGGCGGATTCGTCGCCGAAGCCCTGCACGGTCTCCTTCCGGCGGACACGGCCGTCCGCGGGATCGTAGTCCACCAGGTGATAGCTCGTGAAGTCGGGCCGGAAATGGTTGCAGAGGGTCGTGTTGGCGTGCGTCACGGCGACGGTCTTCAGGGTGTCGTCCCCGAAGAGCAGGCCCGCGTTGTAGAGGTGTTCGAGGTTCATCATGTTGTCGATGATCACCGGGTATTTCCAGTCGCGGCCCTTGCGCACGAAGTCCCAGCTGCGGATGACGCCCGTCACGGGCGAGAACCTCCCGGCGAGTACCCGCGCCGAGGTGTGGATGGGTTCGAGGTATTTCTGCTCGCCGGTGATCCGGTAGGCGTTGCCGAAACTGCAGTTCATCTGGAATCCCAGATCGTGGTCCGTGCCCTTCAGTTTGAGGGGGTAGAGCTTGAAGGTGTTTTTTTCGGCCAGTTCGCGGAATGTCTTGTCGCCGGTATACTCATATATATACCAGAGCGAGCCGGGATAGAATCCGCTGCACCACCAGCGGATGTCGGAAGAGATGAATTTTCCGTCGGAGGCCGCCGATCTCGGGAGCGTCTCGTCGGTCAGCCGGCCTTCGAGCTGTTCGTACTGGGCCGCGGCTGCGGCGAATACGCGGTCGGTCAGTTCCGGCATTGTCTCCCGGGGCGTGCATCCCGTGAGGAGGAGGGTCGACAGCAATGCTGTGCGGTAGGTTCGGGTTCTCATGTCAGACAGTAGTTTTTTCGGTTGGTTTTTCCGTCACTCAAAATTAGATTTTGTATTCTTCCGGGAAGGATTCGATCCGGTCAAAGGGGAGCAGAATCCGGTCAAAGTCGCTTTTCCGGGCTGTCGGCGGGGATATTTGGTCTAAAATGATTTATATTTGTCATGCCGCTTTCCGGGTCGGTTTCCGGCCTTCGGAACGGAGGCGTTTCACGAGTATCCTGATAACTGTTATGAATGGTTTACGTACGGCCCTCCTGGCCGCTCTGCTTTTTTTGACGACGCTCCGCGCTTTTCCGGCCGGTCCGCTCGACCGTGTGAGGCAAGCCTTTGTCGACGTGTCGGTGATGTCCTATGCCCCGGACGGGGAGACGACCGAACGTTTTGTCCGCTATTCCGATTACGGGAGGGCGAACGACGTGCTGCTGCTCCAGCTTTACACGTCGGTCCACCTTCCGGATGCCGAGGTCCGGCGTCTGCTGGGACTGTTCGACGCGGGCGGATTCTGGACCGATATCGACTACGACGACCGGACGAGGGGGCGGTGGCAGCCGTCGCTGCACCTGACACGGATGTACGCCCTGGCGAAACTCTATGCCGACCCTGCGTCGGCGTGGCATGGCGACGGGCGTATCGGCGGCCTGCTGCACGAGGGGCTTGCCTACTGGTATGCGAAGAAGCCGTCGTCGCTGAACTGGTGGCACGGGGAGATCGGGGTTCCCAAGAAACTCGCCGCGATTCTGCTGATGATCCGCGGCGAACTTTCTGCTCCGGAACTGGAGCAAGGGCTGCGGATCATCGAGCGTTCGCGCTTCGGCCGCACGGGGCAGAACAAGGTATGGCTGGCCGGGAACAACCTGATGCGCGGGCTGCTGACGGACGACGAGGCACTCGTCGCCGAGGCCCGGGATCAGATCGCCGGGGAGATCGTCGTCACCGACGGCGAGGGCATTCAGGCCGACTGGTCGTTTCATCAGCATGGGCCCCAGATTCAGTTCGGGAACTACGGACTGGCCTATGCCGAGGGCATCTCGTTCTGGCTCCGGGTTCTCGACGGAACGCCTTATATGTTTTCGGACGAGCAGTGCGCCGTCATCGAGAACCTGATGCGGGAGGGTATTTGCCGGAGCATCTGGCGGGGTGTGATGGACCCGAGTTTCTGCGGCCGGCAGGTGTTTATCGACAGCGGTCCGGGAAAAGCCTTGTCGGCAGCCGTCGCTGCGGAGAACATCGCGGCGCTGAAAAGACCGGGACATCGGGTTTTCAAGCGGTTTGCCGAAGGTATCCTGACGCCGGACAACCGGTCGGACGGATTGCGCGGACCGCGTTACTACGACCGTTCGGACTGCGGCATCTACCGCACCGGGACATGGTATGCGTCGATCCGCATGCACTCCGACCGTACGATCGGCTTCGAGTTCACGAACCGGGAGAACACCCTTGCCAACTTCTCGGCCGACGGGGCGCTGCTGTTCATGCAGCACGGGCGGGAGTACGACAACATCTTCGCCCATTGGGACTGGCGGATGATTCCCGGGACGACGGCTTACGACGACGGTGCGCCTCTGAAGAGCGACGACTCCGCCGCGGCCAGGAAAAACCGTTCCGGACATGTGGGCGGCCTCGCTTCGGGCGATGTGCTGTGTACGACGATGGAGATCGAGCGCGACGGGCTTCACGCCCTCAAGTCGGCATTCTTTTTCGGGGACCTCGTCGTGGCGCTGGGCGCGGACATCCGCAGTTCCGACGCCCGGATTTTCCGGATCGCCACGGCTCTGGATCAGACGCACCTTGCGGGTCCGGTAACCCGGGGCGGGGCGGCCGAGGCTTCCGGCGGCCTGCCGTGGGTGCATCACGACGGCCGGGGGTATGTGTCGCTGGACGGCGCTCCGATTGCGGTCAGCACGGAGGTTCAGGAGGGGAAATGGGACCTGATAGACCCTTTTTACAGGGACAAAACCCAGCGGGGACCGGTTTTCAAATGCTGGTTCGGGCACGATCCGGCCCGGACGGGTGGCTATGCCTACGCTTTTCTGCCGTGCCGCGACGCGAAACGGACCGAACGGTTCGCGCGGAATCCGGCCGTGCGAATCCTCCGGAACGATGCCGGATGTCAGGCCGTCGAATACGGGAAAATACGCTGCGCCGTGGTTCACCGGGCCGGGGAGTACCGTTTGGGCGGATGGACGATCACAGCGCCGGAACCGGCGATATACCTCTTCCGCGGCGGCCGGACCGAGGTCCGCAGCCTTCCGCCCGTGAGCAATTCCGCGGACTGATCGTCATGCCGTCGACGGAAAACAAAAATCCCCGTAATCGTCTGATTACGGGGATTACCAGTGCCCAGGACAGGAATCGAACCTGCACGCCTTGCGGCACACGCACCTGAAACGTGCGCGTCTACCTATTCCGCCACCTGGGCATTTCTGGAATTGCGGTGTGCAAAAGTAATACTTTTTTCTGAAACACCAACTCTTTTTTCGAAAAAAATCTACTTGCTGAAGAACTTATACTGAAACAGAAGCAGATAGACGACTGCCACCGAGATGTAAGCATCGGCCAGGTTGAAGATCGCGCCGAAGAAATAGTTGTTGCTGTCGACCAGGAACCGCAGCAGGCGGGGTATGCCGTTCCATTGGAACAGCGGGAAGTAGAACATGTCGACCACCTTGCCCATCATAAACCCGGCGTAGTGTCCCCCGAAGTGCGCCACCGTGTAGGGCGTCGATTCGGAGAAGATCAACCCGTAGAATGCGCTGTCGAGGATGTTGCCCATGGCGCCGGCGAAGATCAGCGCGAGACCGACGATCACTCCCTTGGGCGTGTCTTTGCGTTTGGTGCAGAGGTGGTGCATCAGCCAGCCGATGAATCCGACCATGACGATCCGGAAGATGCCCAGCAGCAGTTTGCCCCAGTCGAAGCCTCCGCGCGAGGCGATGTGCATGCCGAAGGCCGCGCCGTTGTTCTCGATGAACCGCAGCTGGAACCAGTCGGGGAAGACGATGATCGACTCGTCGAGGTGCATGTGGGTTTTGATCCAGATTTTGAGCGCCTGATCTGCGATGAGCAGCAGCACGATGAGCAGCGATATTTTCTTGAAATTCATTTCACGGTATTTTCTGTGGACAAAATTAATAAAAAATCCCGTTTCGGGACGGATGAGCTATAAAATAGTCCGCTCCGAATGGATAAGTTATGAAAAAAATCTAACTTTGAAAACTTAATACAGAGATTATGAAACGAATTTTGCTCGTTTGTGGCCTGTTGGCGTTGTTTTCATGTACCAAAGACCAGACCGGAGTAGCATCCGATGGCGGAACCCAATCCGGGGCGGTTTTCTCCGGATCGCTGTCGAAGGCAGCCAAAGGCACGGTTGCCGTGAAGTTAACGCCTCAAGCTGCTGCCGCAGTCGTGGCACAGCAAACCCGCTCCGGGGAGACTGTCGCCGCCCGCTCGGGAATAGAGGATATTGACGCTGCGCTGGAACGGATCGGCGTTACGCGCTTCGAACGCCTTTGGGCTTACGATCCTGCATGGGAGGATCGCTATTCGGTTACGGGGATCAACCGGTGGTATACGGTTTATTTCGACGAGCATACGGATGTCGCCGAAGTCGGCAAGTTGCTTGCGGAAAGGCCTGGGATTGCTGTCGTGCAATACCCGATCGATCCCAAGTACCGTCGTGTGATGAAAGAGGGGACGGTGAAGCCGTACTTTGTCGAAAACGATTCGAAAGCCAATGTTTCTACCCGGGCCGTTATGGCCATGAACGATCCTTTCCTGAATAAACAGTGGCATTACGATAACCCCGGAACCGGCAACAAATCCAAAACCGGTGCGGATATCAATCTGACCGATGCCTGGAGTCTTTGTACGGGCAGTTCGGACATCATTGTTGCGGTGATCGACGAACCGATCTACACCGAGCATCCCGACCTGAAGGCCAACATCTGGACCAAACCCGGCACCACGTCGGAACACGGCTACAATTTTTACAACCAATCGGCGACGCTCGACTGGAAATCCTCTTACAACGATCCCGATTACGGCATGGTATATGCCGACCACGGTTCGCACGTGGCAGGTGTGATCGCGGCCGTGAACAACAATGGCGTGGGTATCGGAGGCATCGCCGGAGGTGACGGCGGCAATGGCGTGAAACTCATGTCGTGCCAGATTCTGGGCTATGGCGAAAACAATATCGATTACTACTATGCCGACTCCAAGGCGTTTGAGTATGCGCTGAAAAACGGTGCCGTCATCGCCCAGAACAGTTGGGGATGGACCGTCAGTGAGGATACTACGCCGGATGATAACGAGAAGGAGTGGAATTACGGTTATTCCAATGTCGATGCGCTGAAGGATGCGATGAATACCTTTATTCAGTATGCCGGGACGGAGAATCCGGATTCTCCGATTCAGGGCGGTCTGGTGATCTTTGCCGCAGGCAATGACGGCGATCTATGGCAGGATGCCAAAATGTATCCGCCCGCTTATGCTCCGGTGATCGCCGTGGGGGCGATGGACTGGGGGTTTCAGCCCGCTTATTATACCTGTTACGGTTCGTGGGTGGATATCACCGCTCCGGGCGGCGACCAGTCGGTCGATTATTACAACGGAGGTGTTTTCAGTACGATTTTGTGTGATGACGCAATAAATTATGAGGATGGCCGCAAATCGAGCGGTTCCTATGGTTACGGCTTTATGCAGGGGACTTCGATGGCGTGCCCGCACGTATCGGGCGTCGCGGCGCTGGGCCTCTCCTATGCTGCGCAGTTGGGCCGGAAATTCACGGCTGCCGAGTATACGTCGCTGCTGTTGAGTTCGGTGTATGGCATCGATCGGTATTTCGGCGGGACGAAGATTTCTTACGGCTATGACAACGAGAAGATTACACTCGCCATGTCCAACTATGAGAACAAGATGGGCGGCGGATGTATCGATGCGCTGAAACTTTTGTTGGCTATCAAGGGGACCCCTGCGATCTACGTGAAGACGGGCGAGGCGACTGTCGTAGACTTCGCAAGCTATTTCGGCGGTGCGAACAGTAAGGTCGTACTGAAATCGGTTTTGTCGGAAGATTTTGCGAAAGTCGGACTTACTTCGCTTCCCGCATTCAGCGGAACGAAGCTGACGCTCAACTGCCCGAAAGCCGGCGTAACGATATTTACCGTCAAGGCCGAGGCCGGCGATATGGAGATTTCGCGTGAATTCGCCATCGTCTCACGGTCCGGACTCGCGGCGAATGGGGGCTGGCTCTGATTGGTTTTCAGCCGATCGCTTTGCGACGGCTCCTGAAAAGGAGCCGTCGTTTTTGGCTCTCTTTATTAATATATAGGTAAGGGAGGTGTTTTTTAAGAAAATGGAGGTTTTTTCAAAAAAAGATGCGCAAATATTTGCAGGTTCGAAAAAAGTCGCTACCTTTGCATCCGCGTTTGAGAAATACCGGTTCTTACAAATAAGTCGAGGGTTTACAATAAAGGAGCTTGAGGCGGGTTTGTAGTCTGAATTTCAATAAGATGCAAAGTTCTTGAAAAAGTTTTTGGAGGTTCGCAAAAGATTACTTATCTTTGCAGTCCCTTTCGCAGATGTCTCGCAAGAGACTGCGGAAAAAATCTTTAAAAAAGATTTGGCGGATTGAAAAATAACACTTATCTTTGCAATCTCTTTCGCAACCAAAATGCGAAGCTTTTTTAAACTGGTTCTTTGAATTACTGATTATATTTTGAGAGAAAAATTGTAGTATTTATCTGTCAATTTCCTTTTAAAGGATAAACGAATAGTCAGGACTCTAACAATACATTATTTTTATACAATGGAGAGTTTGATCCTGGCTCAGGATGAACGCTAGCGGCAGGCCTAACACATGCAAGTCGAGGGGCATCACAGGTAGCAATACCGGGTGGCGACCGGCGCACGGGTGCGTAACGCGTATGCAACCTACCCATAACAGGGGGATAACACTGAGAAATTGGTACTAATACCCCATAACATCAGAACCGGCATCGGTTTTGGTTGAAAACTCCGGTGGTTATGGATGGGCATGCGTTGTATTAGCTGGTTGGTGAGGTAACGGCTCACCAAGGCAACGATACATAGGGGGACTGAGAGGTTAACCCCCCACATTGGTACTGAGACACGGACCAAACTCCTACGGGAGGCAGCAGTGAGGAATATTGGTCAATGGACGCAAGTCTGAACCAGCCATGCCGCGTGCAGGAAGACGGCTCTATGAGTTGTAAACTGCTTTTGTACGAGGGTAAACGCTTCTACGTGTAGGAGCCTGAAAGTATCGTACGAATAAGGATCGGCTAACTCCGTGCCAGCAGCCGCGGTAATACGGAGGATCCAAGCGTTATCCGGATTTATTGGGTTTAAAGGGTGCGTAGGCGGTTTGATAAGTTAGAGGTGAAATACCGGTGCTTAACACCGGAACTGCCTCTAATACTGTTGAACTAGAGAGTAGTTGCGGTAGGCGGAATGTATGGTGTAGCGGTGAAATGCTTAGAGATCATACAGAACACCGATTGCGAAGGCAGCTTACCAAACTATATCTGACGTTGAGGCACGAAAGCGTGGGGAGCAAACAGGATTAGATACCCTGGTAGTCCACGCAGTAAACGATGATAACTCGCTGTCGGCGATACACAGTCGGCGGCTAAGCGAAAGCGATAAGTTATCCACCTGGGGAGTACGTTCGCAAGAATGAAACTCAAAGGAATTGACGGGGGCCCGCACAAGCGGAGGAACATGTGGTTTAATTCGATGATACGCGAGGAACCTTACCCGGGCTTGAAAGTTACTGACGATTCTGGAAACAGGATTTCCCTTCGGGGCAGGAAACTAGGTGCTGCATGGTTGTCGTCAGCTCGTGCCGTGAGGTGTCGGGTTAAGTCCCATAACGAGCGCAACCCCTACCGTTAGTTGCCATCAGGTCAAGCTGGGCACTCTGGCGGGACTGCCGGTGTAAGCCGAGAGGAAGGTGGGGATGACGTCAAATCAGCACGGCCCTTACGTCCGGGGCTACACACGTGTTACAATGGTAGGTACAGAGGGCAGCTACCCAGTGATGGGATGCGAATCTCGAAAGCCTATCTCAGTTCGGATCGGAGGCTGAAACCCGCCTCCGTGAAGTTGGATTCGCTAGTAATCGCGCATCAGCCATGGCGCGGTGAATACGTTCCCGGGCCTTGTACACACCGCCCGTCAAGCCATGGAAGCTGGGGGTGCCTGAAGTTCGTGACCGCAAGGAGCGACCTAGGGCAAAACCGGTGACTGGGGCTAAGTCGTAACAAGGTAGCCGTACCGGAAGGTGCGGCTGGAACACCTCCTTTCTGGAGAGTGTGACTATTTCGTCGACAGATAGGTCTGCGATTTTCTCTCGAAATAATCAGTAATTTTTAACGTTATACTCGAGTGGGGTTTTCCCGCGGATACAGTCCCGTAGCTCAGTTGGTTAGAGCACTACACTGATAATGTAGGGGTCTGCGGTTCAAGTCCGCACGGGACTACACCGATGCTACACTCGGGGGATTAGCTCAGTTGGCTAGAGCACCTGCTTTGCAAGCAGGGGGTCAAGGGTTCGACTCCCTTATCCTCCACTCGGAATCGAGAGATTCGACGTTCATTGACATGATTAAGGAGATGAGATAGAGTTCCGTCACACAGCTCAATAGGGTGTGATGGAAGTTGTAAGAAAGTAAATAAGGGCGTATGGGGAATGCCTAGGCTCTTGGAGGCGAAGAAAGACGTGGTAAGCTGCGAAAAGCTCCGGGGATTTGCAAACAAGATTTGATCCGGAGATTTCTGAATGGGACAACCCGTCAGGTAGAAGACCTGACACATCGAAAGATGGGCCAACCCTCTGAACTGAAACATCTTAGTAGGAGGAGGAAAAGAAAGAAACATCGATTTCCAGAGTAGCGGCGAGCGAAATGGAAACAGCCTAAACCGGTATTGTTACGGCAATGCCGGGGTTGTAGGACTGCAACATTCGACAGACAACGAACTGGAACGATCTGGAAAGTTCGTCCATAGAGGGTGAAAGACCCGTACAGGTAAGTTCGTCATAAGATAGCAGTATCCTGAGTAGGGCGGGACACGAGGAATCCTGTCTGAATCCGCCGGGACCACCCGGTAAGGCTAAATACTCCCAAGAGACCGATAGTGAACCAGTACCGTGAGGGAAAGGTGAAAAGAACCCCGAACAGGGGAGTGAAATAGAACCTGAAACCATACGCTTACAACCGGTCGGAGCAGCTTCGTGCTGTGACGGCGTGCCTATTGAATAATGAGCCTACGAGTTACTAATCACTGGCGAGGTTAAGTGCACGGATGCACGGAGCCGAAGCGAAAGCGAGTCTGAACAGGGCGGCTAGTCAGTGGTTGTAGACGCGAAACCTTGCGATCTACCCTTGAGCAGGTTGAAGGTTGGGTAAAACCAACTGGAGGACCGAACGAATAAGCGTTGAAAAGCTTCTCGATGACTTGAGGGTAGGGGTGAAAGGCTAATCAAGCTGGGAAATAGCTCGTACTCCCCGAAATGCCTTTAGGGGCAGCGTTGTAATTGAGAGTCTACTGGAGGTAGAGCTACTGATTGGATGCGGGGGCTTCACCGCCTACCAAATCCTGACAAACTCCGAATGCCAGTAGTATGATTTACAGCAGTGAGCGACCGGGTGCTAATGTCCGGTTACGAGAGTGGAACAACACAGACCAGCAACTAAGGTCCCGAAGAGTATACTAAGTTGATCTAACGATGTTTTGCTGCAGAGACAGCTAGGATGTTAGCTTGGAAGCAGCTATTCATTCAAAGAGTGCGTAACAGCTCACTAGTCGAGCGGCAAAGCGTGGATAATAAACGGGCATCAAGTATACCACCGAAGTTCTGGGCACGAAAGTGCGGTAGGGGAGCATTCCATTGACGTCGAAGCCATTCCGCGAGGATAGGTGGAGTTTATGGAAAAGCAAATGTAGGCATGAGTAACGATAATGCGGGAGAGTAACCCGCACACCGCAAGACCAAGGTTTCCTGATCAACGCTAATCGGATCAGGGTTAGTCGGGTCCTAAGGGTAAGCCGAACGGTGATCTCGATGGACAATCGGTTAATATTCCGATACTAACATATACCTCGATGGAGAGACGAAGGAACGTAAGTGACGCCGCCTGACGGAATAGGTGGTTAAAGGGCGTAGGTATAGGGACAGATTAAGAGTTAGTCCTTGCTGAACCCCGACAGTACGGAGCGGCTACGGCCAATCCGATAGTTCACCCAAGTCGACTTCCGAGAAAATCTTCTAAGTTATAGTATATGTTACCCGTACCGTAAACCGACACAGGTGGTCGAGGAGAGTATCCTAAGGTGCTCGAGTGAATCACGGTTAAGGAACTAGGCAAATTAACCCCGTAACTTCGGGAAAAGGGGTCCCACCGCGAGGTGGGCGCAGCGAAGAGGTCCAGGCGACTGTTTATCAAAAACACAGGGCTCTGCAAATTCGAAAGAAGACGTATAGGGCCTGACACCTGCCCGGTGCTGGAAGGTTAAGAGGGGATGTCATCGCAAGAGAAGCATTGAATCGAAGCCCCAGTAAACGGCGGCCGTAACTATAACGGTCCTAAGGTAGCGAAATTCCTTGTCGGGTAAGTTCCGACCTGCACGAATGGTGTAACGATCTGGACACTGTCTCAACCGTGAGCTCGGTGAAATTGTAGTCCCGGTGATGATGCCGGGTACCCGCAACGGGACGAAAAGACCCCGTGAACCTTTACTATAGCTTAACGCTGAATTTGGGTACACAATGTGTAGGATAGGCCGGAGACAGTGAAGCGGGTACGCCAGTATTCGTGGAGTCAACGTTGAAATACGGCCCTTTGTGTACTTGGATTCTAACCCTCGAGAGGGGACACCGTTTGGTGGGTAGTTTGACTGGGGTGGTCGCCTCCAAAAGCGTAACGGAGGCTTCCCAAGGTACCCTCAGCACGAATGGTAACCGTGCGTAGAGTGCAATAGCATAAGGGTGCTTGACTGTGAGACTTACAAGTCGACCAGGTGCGAAAGCAGGGTATAGTGATCCGGTGGTTCTGTGTGGACTGGCCATCGCTCAAAGGATAAAAGGTACTCCGGGGATAACAGGCTGATCGCCGCCAAGAGCTCATATCGACGCGGCGGTTTGGCACCTCGATGTCGGCTCGTCACATCCTGGGGCTGGAGAAGGTCCCAAGGGTTCGGCTGTTCGCCGATTAAAGTGGCACGCGAGCTGGGTTCAGAACGTCGTGAGACAGTTCGGTCTCTATCTGTTGCGGGCGTAGGAAAATTGAGGGGTCCTGACTTTAGTACGAGAGGACCGAGTTGGACGAACCTCCGGTGTATCGGTTATGCTGCCAAGTGTACCGCCGAGTAGCCGCGTTCGGTTTGGATAAGCGCTGAAAGCATCTAAGCGCGAAGCCATCCCCAAGATAAGTTTTCCCTTGAGGGGCGTAGGAGACTACTACGTTGATAGGCTGCAGGTGTAAAGACAGTAATGTCAAAGCCGAGCAGTACTAATTACCCGAACGGCTTTTTTACAGCAATTCTTTATCTCATTTCCCTAATATGTCAACTCTTACCGGGTGCGACGGATTGTGATGATCTAAAGGCATCACTCGCACGGCTTCGATAAACTGAAGCATAGGTTCTTTTAGGTGGTTATAGCAGTGAGGTTCCACCTCTTCCCATTCCGAACAGAGAAGTTAAGCTCACTTACGCCGATGGTACTGCGGTTTTCCCGTGGGAGAGTAGGTAGCCGCCTCTTCAAGCCGGATCCTGATACAGGGTCCGGCTTTCTTTTTTTGGGTTGCGTAGATACGTCGAAGGTTTCATCTTTTAACCCCGGCCTCTTAAGTCGGCCCCCCCCCCTCTTTGGGAAGGGGGGGGCTTTTTCTTAACGCGGGCGGTTTATCGCAACATCCGAACTGCGGGGTAGGACCCGACGAATAAAACCGATTTAAGATAGCGGCGGTTTGTAAAGCGGATCGTTATTTGTCCCGTTCTGTGAGGTATTCGTCGAGGGTGATCGGTGACGGGCGTTTGCGGATCTTCTGTCCGACTTTTTCCCGGACGAGGTAGTAGCTGGCCCGGAGTGTGCGGTTTATCTCGGTCAGGCCCCGGCGCGGCGGGAAGATTTTCATGGTCATCTCCCGGTCCCATTTCCGGGTGAAGAAGCTGCTGTAATAGTCGTCTTCGGGATTTACGAGATATTCGACCCTCTCTTCCCATTCGAGGCGGTTGAGCAGCAGGTTGGGTTCGGACACGTAGAGCATCTTGAACGGTAGCGACTGGTAGGGCAGGTAGTTGAGAAACACCTCGCCGTAGTTGTTGCGGTAGTTGCCCGGCATCCTCTCCTTTTCGTAAAATACGAGTTTGTCGTCGATGAGCAGGATCACCCAGCGGTGCGACTCCTTGGGAAACATCAGTTCGCCGAGCATGCTCGGGGTCTCGATATAGCCGCGTTCGCCGACCCGGACCATCTCTTCGATGAACCGGGCGGGATTGTCGGCATGTTCGAGAACCTGGTTGCAGATCACATAATCGAAAGCGTTTTCGCTGAACGGCAGTTGTTCCCCGTCGGCTTCGACGAACTGCTGGTGGGGGAAAATAAGGATCTTCCCGCAGCGGTGGGTGTCGTCGTGCGGAAATTTGTCGACGATCACATCGGAGCGAAACATCGGGTCGTGTCCGGGACCGATTTCAAGCACCTTGTCCCGGCGTTTAATCCGCAAATCTTGGCGTCCCAGTGGATGGCGGGTTATCATGGCATGAGTTTGAGGTGTGTCTCCGTAAATTCTGGTGAAAACAGACGCCATACGTCCGGATTCACCGTCTGGCCGTACCTATTTCCGCCACCGTTTGAGATTCGGAAAAAACTGCCGCATGCTTGCGACGGCTTCTTCACGGGTATAACTGCTGCCGTCTCCGTGCTTGAATTCCTTGTGGAACTGCGCGCAATGCCGGATCATCTCCTCCATCGTACACTCCTGGGTGAAGGAACCGCCCTTGTAGCAGTAAACGCAGTAATCCGTGCTGGCCGTTCCGTCGGCTTCCGTGCCGAAATCCGCTGCGGCCTGCATCGGCATTCCGCAGCACTGGCAGAAAATCATCTCTTCCACGTTCATGGTCGTTCGTTTTGTGCCCGCGGCGATGAACCCTGATGCCGGAGGACTTGGTTGGTTTTGCAGAGCGCCCGGAGGCGGCTCCTTACGCAAAGGTAAACAATTCCCGCATAGTCCCGTCTTTCGGGGCCTGAAATTTGTCTCCGGGAATGTAAAAACGGCCTTCGGGGAGGATATTCTCCCGAAGGCCGTTCTGTCCGGTGTGCCGGAGTCAGTCGTAGTTTTTGGGATTTTCGTCCTGCCATTCGTTCACCCCGTCGCGGATGCGGTTGCGGAACGTCAGCGTGTCCTTGACGACCGTGTAGGTGTTGTCGCCGTTGGCGTAACGGTAGTGGAGGAATATTTTCCGGTTCTGGAGCAGGCGCGCGCGATTGAAGCTGCTGCCGAGGTCCTCGACGGGCTGCGAGGCGTCGGTCGAGGCGACCGTGACGTTGGCTCCGTCGAGTGTCAGCCGCAACGACCCTTCCTGCGTTCCCCGGAAATTGGTCGTCAGGGCGTCGGGCGCTACGGTCGTGAGCGTGTAGACGCCGTGCGTGCCCTCGTCGCCGGGAACCGTCGTCGGATAGATTTCGGACGAGAGCACCGTGCCCGTGGCATCGACCACGGAGGTCGTGCCGCCGTGGTAATAGTTTCCGAAGAGCATGTTCTCGTAGCGCACGGCGATCACTTCGAACGACTTGGAGAGCAGGATCGTGTCGGCATCGGCGCTCGTGATGCGGAACCCGAAGGCATAGTAGGGCTTGCTGCCCGCCTGCGCGTCGGCGAGAAATGCCGCCGAGTCGGCCCTGACGGTGATCGTTCCGGTATGGCGGCCCCGCGGGACGGTCATCTTCTCCTCCTGGCTGACGTGGAAGTATTCGCGCGGCAGGGGCGTCAGCTCCCGAATTCCGCTCGATTTGACCGCCTCGGTGACGTAGCTTTGGCTGACGTTGCCCGATGTCGATGCGCCGCTCATCACTTCGAAGGCCGTGAACGGTTCGGAGGGCTGTCCCAACTCGTCCAGTCCGTTGTAGGGTGCGAGGTTTCCGGTCACCAGTTCGTCGTCCAGCATGTAGTAGACCGAGCGGTCGCGGTCGTTCGACAGGACACCGGCCAGCACCGAGCCGATCTGGAATTTCATGCCCTCCCCGACCACGAACGTACGCAGGTCGTATTGGTAGGCGATGTATACGCCGCTGTAATCGTAATCCTTGACGTATTTCTCGTAGCAGCCCGTGAGGAGCGCCGTGGCCAGCAATGCGGCAAATATTCTTTTCATAAACGGTTTGTTTTTCGCGTTATTCCCAGTTGGACCAGCCTTCGTTCTGTACGAGTCCCTTCATGCAGACCATCTCCGAATAGGGGATGGGAACGTAGAGGGAGGTGTAGCTGCGTTTTTCGACCTCGGTGAAGGTGGTTCCCGCGGGCGTGATGACGGGCCTGCGGATCGTTCCGTTCAGTTCCGACACGTCCGAGGCCCAGCGGCGCAGGTCGTAGAACCGCTGTCCCTCGAAGCAGAGTTCGATGCGGCGTTCGTTGCGCACGAGTGCCTCGAAGGCCTCTCTGCCCGCCGCCGCGCATTCGTCGAGGTAGGGATCGCCCGCGGCCCCTACGCCCGGCGTGCCGTCGCTGGTGGGTCGGTTGCGCAGGTAGGCGAGGGCCTGTTTGGGCGTGTAGCCGTAGAGGGGCGTCGTCGGTCCCGAAACCCGGTTGGCAGCCTCGGCGAAGGTCAGGCACATCTGTGTCCAGCGCAGAAAGAAGATCGACTTGGGCATCGTCTGGATGTTGTCGTCGGCCTTGTTCCAGCCCAGATAGATGTATTTGCGGATGTAGTAATTGGTCATCGTGTTGTTGACCCCGCCCGCTTCGTCGCGTCCGCCGACCGAGGTGTTGAAGGTGTACATCACCTCGTTGTTCGTGATGCGCCGCACTTCGGCTCCGTTGTAGAAAACGGTGCTGTACAGGCGCGGGTCGCGGCCGGCGTAGGGGTTCTGCGGGTCGTTGTCGGCCGAGGGATGGCCGACCGGGTAACCGTTGGCGGCCGGGAAGGCATCGACGAGGCTCTGCGTCGGGCCTACACCTCCCGAGCCGAGGAACCCGTCGGGATAGAAAAGGTTCTCCAGCGTGCTGCTTTTCGAGTAGTTCGACGACCAGATGATCTCGGGACTGTTCGGGTCGGTCCAGGCGAATGCGGCCGCGGGGTCGAAGCCGTGCGCGCCGTCCTGCGTGAGTTTGAAATCCATCACCTCGGCGGCATAGCGGGCGGCTTCCTTCCAGCGTTCCTCGTCGTTCGAGGGGTTGAAGGCCGGCGACGCCCATTGCAGGTAGGTCAGGGCCTTCATGGCCTTGACCGCCACACCGTCGAACCGATGCCAGCGCACGGCGCCCTCGACGGCGACATCTCCGGCCAGCCAGTCGCGGTTGGCCTCGGGCAGGTAGTAGAGCGCCGAATCGCAGTCGCGCAGAATCCGTTCCACACATTCGTCGTAGGTCGCCCGCGTGAACTCCCCGGCGTCGGCGCTGAAGACGTCGACGGGGCGGGTGACGATCGGGAACCCCAACAGGCGTCCGTCCGTGCCCCTGCCGCCCCATTTGCGGAGCAGGTCCAGCTGATACCACGCCCGCAGCGCATAGGCGTCGCCTTGCAGAGAGCGTTGCACGCGGAGGTTCTGCTCGTTGTCGATCATGTAGCGGGTATTCAGCCCCAGAAAATCGTCGAGGAACTTGTTGGCGTACATGATGCCTTTGTAGTCGCGTATCCAGTACGTCTTGAAGGGATCGCTGGCCGGGGTGCCCGAACCGACCGCGAAGCGCCGCATGGCGTTGGTTTGGGCGGTGATCACCACGTCATCGGTGGCTCCGTCGAGGTAGACGTATTCGCCGCCCGAATAGGAGGTGGGCAGCAGGTCGTAGCTTTTCTCGACGAATCCCCGGATCATCGAGGGGTAGTCGAGCAGGTTCCGGTCCGTATAATGGCCGTTGGGCATTGGGTCGAGGAAGTCGGAACACCCTGCGAACGGGAGGGCGGCGGACAGGACGATCAGCAATTTTTTCATGGTCTCGTTCGGTTAAAAGGTGAATTTGAATCCAGCGGTGAAGGTCCGGTAGAGCGGATAGGTCGTGACGCCCGCATTGACGTTCTCGGGATCCACGTCCTTGATGCCGCTGATCGTGCAGAGGTTCGCGCCGCGCAGGAAGATGCGCAGCCCCTTGACGGCCGACCGGCTGCGGAAGCGCACGTTGTAGCCTAGTTCTACGTTCTGAATCTTGAAGAACCCGCCGTCGCGCAGCCAGAAGTCCGACGCCTGGAAGTTGTTCGTCGCCTTGACGTACGCCAGGCGCGGGTAGTCGCCGCCGATGTTGTCGCGGACGAAATCCGAGATCGCGCCGGTGCTCCATCCGTTCCAGAAATAGCGGTTGGTCATCGCCGTGACGCATTCCGCGCGTCCGGTTCCGACGACGGTGAGGTCGAAATTGCGGTAGCGGATGTTGATGCTCACCGAGTAGTCGACCTTGGGCGAGGTGTTGCCGACGACGCGCGTGTCGTTGCTGTCGATCAGTCCGTCGTTGTTCAGGTCGGCGTATTTCAGGTCGCCTACCTGCACTTCGTCGTCGAAGAGCTGCCGGGGCGACGCTTCGATCTCCTCCCGGGAGGTGAATTTGCCCAGGCAGACATACCCGCGATAGGCCCCGAGCGTCGTGCCGGTGACTTTCTGGTAGTCGTAAACCACGCTCTCGTTATAGCGCAGATACTTGCCGCGTGTAGTCGAGAGGCTTCCGCCGACGGTGTAGTGCACCTCGCCGATCCGGTCCGACCAGTAGAGCGCCGCTTCCCAGCCCTGATAGCGGATGCGGTTGTAGTTCTCGTAGGTGTCGATGCCGTCCATGCCGTAGATTCCGGGCAGTGTGCCGCTCATGTCGGTGATGATGCCGTCGCGCAGGGCGTTGTAGTAGCCGGCCTCGACCGAAAGCCGGTTGCCCAGCAGCATGGCGTCGATACCTATGGAGAACTCCTTGCGCTTCTCCCACGTCAGGTCGGGGTTGCCCAGCCGCGAAATGGTGTTGACGTAGGACTGGTAGGCGTTCGTCGAGCCGATCCACTGGTACCCCGTGGTGTAGGGACCGAACTTGATGCCCGAGCTTTTGACGTAGTAATCTTCGTAGAGTTCCTGCGATCCGAAGGTGTCGTGCCCGAGAATACCGGCCTGGCCGCGCAGTTTCAGGAAGTCGATCCACCTCACGTCCTCCATGAATCCTTCTTTGGAGATCACCCAGCCCAGCCCGAACGAGGGAAAGACGCCGAAACGCTTGCCCGGGCGGAACATCGACGATCCGGCGTAGTTGATCACGGCCTGAAAGAGGTATTTCTCGCGGTAGGCGTAGTCGAAGGTCCCGATGAGCGTTTGCTGGCGTTCGCGGAAGCTGTTTCCCGAACGCTCCACCGATTCGAGGTAGTAGGTCGCCGACGCGCCGACGCGGTGGTCGTCGCTGCGGTATTCGTAGCTCAATTTTTCGTGCAGGTAGAGGCCCTGGTGGGTCCACTTCCCCATGTTGGACTTGCCCGACACCTGCGTGCCTTCGTGCGAGGTCTTGACGCTCTCGCCCGTGGCCGGGTCGTAGATGACGGCCGTGTAGTCGGGATTCTTGCCGATGCGGGTCATGTTGAAGAGGTTCAGCCCCGCGTAGGACTGGAATTTCAGCCCCTTGACCAGCGACCCGAGGTCGTAGGTGAGCGTGGCGTTGACCACGCCCGAGCGGCCGCGGTCGGTGGAGAACCCGTTCTCGGTGAGCGAGGCGTAGGGGTTGTCCTTGTAGGTCGAGCTGACGCCGTAGATGGTGTTGCCCGTCTCCTCGTCGCGCGATACGACCAGCGGGAAAGCTACGGCCGGAACCGTGAGGACGTCGCTCAGCGCGTTTTCGAACTCGATCGTCGCCGAACTGCCGTAGCCGTAGCGGGGCTGGCGGCGGAAGGTGAGTCCTCCGGCGAATCCGAAGTCGATGTCGAGGTCCTTCGTAATGGCGGCCTTGAGGTAGGTGCGGACGTTGATGCGGTTGAAGTCGGCCTTGCTGCCGACCTTGTAGATGTCGCCCTCGCCGGCATAGCCGATGTAGCTGCTGTACTGGAGTTTCTGCGTGCCTCCGTCGATGGATACGTTGGCTTTGTAGTAGGGCCTCGTGTCGGTGAACATCATGCTGCGGTAATCGACATTGGGGTATTGCAGGTCATTGGGGTCCTTGCGGGCGAAGCCTGCGATCGCCTCGTCGGAGTAGACGGGCGTGTAGCCGCTGTTGATGCGCGCCTGGTTGTTGAGCCGGGCGTATTCGACGCCGTCGACCCATTCGGGAAAACGGTCCACGATGCTGACGCCGCTTTCGAATCCGAACCGGATGGTCCGGCCGCGGGTCAGTCCGCGCCGCGTGGTGATGTGCAGCACGCCGTTGGCCGCCCGCGATCCGAACAGCGCCTTGTCGGCCACGTCGCGGACGAGCGTCACGCTTTCGATCTCCTCGGGATCGAGTTGCAGCTGGGTGATGTAGGCCGGCATGCCGTCGACGATATACGCCGGGGAGAAACCGCGCACGTAGAGGGCCGTGCGGGCCGTTTCTCCGCCGTAGTACATGCCGGGGACGCCCGCCAGCTCGCGCACGGTGAGTCCGGCGACGACCCCCGTGAGCGAGTTGCGGAAGTCGTTGGTCGGGTATTTGTCGATGTCCTGCTCGTAGTAGGTCGAGGCGTTGCCTGTCGCTGCCGTCTTGCGGAGCGTGCGGCCGTAGGGCATGTCGAGTTTCTGGTAGATGCGCATGGTCCGTCCGGCTCTGACGAGGGAGTCGGTCCGGAGCGTTTCCACGGTCGTGATCTCTTCGCCGGAACCCGGCCCGGCATGACGCGCGGCGCCGTGGGCCGCCGCGGAGAGCAGCAGCGCCGTGCCTATCAGGATTTTGTAGCTGTTTTTCATAGTCGGTCGGGTTCTACCAAAGTTCATTGTTGACGAAGTTTTGCATCTTGTTGGCCTCCTCGGTCGGGAACGGCAGGTAGTACATGGCATTCTTCCAGTTGGCCTGGCGGTTCGACGGGATGGCCCGGCGGATGTAGCGGCGGCCGCGGGGGTATTCGGCCGAGACGTCGGTCTTCTCGATGTAGATGCCCGTCAGGGTCTGGGTCATCGTCTGCGGGGCGATTTTCCAGCGCCGGATGTCGTAATAGTAGTGGTGTCCCTCGAAGGCCAGTTCCACGCAGCGCTCGTTGCGGATGCGCTCGCGCATCGATGCGGCGTCGCCCGTGAACCTGTCGAGCACGCCGGGCATCCCGGCCCGCGAGCGGACCTTGTTGACGGCCTCCACGGCCGTGAGGTCCAGCCCTCCGGCCGAGCCGTTGGGCCCGTAGGCCTCGTTGACTGCCTCGGCGTAGTTCAGGTAGAGTTCAGCCATGCGGATCAGCGGGTCGGTGTGTTGGTGGGCGGCCGCGGTCCCCAGCGCGCCGTTCCACAGCTTGTTGACGTAGTAGCCCGTGTTGGAGTAGCCTTTCGAGTCGTTCGACCCCCAGGCGATGCCGAACGTGCGGGCATTGTTGTTGAGCGACGAGGTCGGGTAGGTTCCCGTGGCGGGGTCGTAGTGGATGTTGATTCCCGCCGGGCAGCCCGCCACGACGCTGCCGTCGTGGAGAATGGTCTTGTCCAGGCGCGGGTCGCGGTTCGTGTAGGGGTCCTGCTCGTTGTAGTGCCCCGCGGCTGCGGCTGCCGCCCGGTCGGCCTCGGTCAGGAGCGGATCGCCGTCGAGGGTCTCGAAACGGTCCACGAAATTCTGCGTCGGGCAGTCGCCGCTGGCGTTCGTGTAGTTCGAAGCGGGGTAACCGAAGTGCGCCGACCAGGTGGTGGTGTTGATCTTGCTGCTGCCGTAGTTCCAGGCCCAGATGTGTTCGTTGGTGTATTTCGTGCCATAGAAGTTGCTGTTCCACTCCGTGAATGGAACCAGGTCGTAACCGTACTGCTGGGCGAGGCGGATGGCTTCGGCGCAGGCATCCGCGGCGTCCTGCCAGTCGCTCTGGCCGTGGAGGTTGTTCAGCTCGCTGGCGGCGTAGATGAGGCAGCGCGCCTTGAGGGCTTTGGCGGCGATGCCGTTCGGGTAGGCCATGTCGCTGCTCGTGAGGTGTCCCTCCGAGCCGGGAAGGGCATCGCGGCGCACCTTTCCGGCGGCCACGAAATAATCGTAGGCCCGGTCGAGGTCCTCGGCGCAGCGGGCATAGGTCTCCCAGGCCGAGAGACGGGTCATGTCCCAGCTGTCATCGGCTTCGAGCGCCTTGTCGATGTAGGGCATGCCGCCGAAGATGCGGCAGAGCGTGAAGTGGGCGAAAGCCCTGACGAAATGGGCCTGCCCGATGAGGTCGTCCTTGTCGATCAGCTTGGCGTTCTGCACCATGCCGATATTCTCGATACATTTGTTCGCCACGCGGATGATGCGGAACATCGAGTAGGAGATCGGACGGCGCGACGTGGTGGTGGTCCACTCGGTGACGTTGGCGCCCAGCGCCCCGGCCTTGATCTGCTGCGCGCGGAGCCAGCGCCCGGCGTCGCACATGTCGGTCAGCGAGTTCCACGTAAAGCGGCGGTCGTTGAAGTCGATGTAGAGCGGGTAACCCAGTTTGATGTTGATGTTGTCGCCGCTGCTCTTCTGGCCCGTACGCCCTTCGTAGACGTTGTTGAAGTAAGCCTTGAAGTTGTCCCACGTCGAAAACACCTGGTTTTCGTCCAGTCCGGTTTCGGGGTCCATGTCGAGGTAGTGGCAGCCCTGGGCGGAGATGCAGCACGCCAGCAGGAGGGATAGTATCAGTTTTTTCATATGCTTTCCGTTTTTAGAATCCGATTTTGACACCCAGTTTGACGCTGGTCATCTGCGGATAGAATCCGGAGGTGAAGGTGGTGCTCTGGGGATCGCCTTCGACCAGCCCCGAGAGGGTGAACAGGTTGGTCGCCGTGAGGTAGAGGCTCAGGCTGCGGAATCCCATGCGGTCGCGCAGGCGCTTGGCGTTGAACGTGTAGGCGAGGTATACCTCCTTCAGGGCCACGTAGTCGGCCTTGCGCCACGTGCGGCCCGCGAGCATCATCTTGGCGCCCGCGTCGCCGCTGCCGCCCGCCCACATGTACATCGGGTGTCCCGACGTGCCGCCGTAGACCAGCGTGGCGTGGTCGGCGTCGCGGTTGTCCGGCCGCCAGTAGTCGAGCTGCGACTTGGTGATGCGGTAGTCGCCCTTGTTGAACTCGATCTCCCAGCTCTTGTTGTACTCGACCCACTTGCCGAAGTTGGCATACCACAGCATGCTGAATTCGAATCCCTTGTAGCTGAATCCGGCGTTGAACGAGCAGATGGCCAGCGGGTACTGGCTGCCGGCGATGGCGTGCAGGTCCTTGTCCGTGAGCTGTCCGTCGGCCGAGTAGTCGAGGTATTTGTAGGCGCCGATGTTGACGAAGTTCCAGTCGGCCGTGTAGGCCGGGTAGTTGTGGATGTCGTCGATGGATTCGTAATACCCCGAGTCGACGATGTCCACGCCGTTGGTCTGCCCCTTGTAGGGTTTTCCGGCTGTCTTCTGGTAATCGGGGGCGTAGGGCGCATCCTCGAAGTTGGTGATGCGGTTCTCGTTGAGCGAGACCATCGCCGAGAGGTTGTAGGCGAATCCCGAGGCGGTCTTGTCGGTCCATCCCAGTTCGATGTCGATGCCGTGTTTCTTCATGCTGCCGCGGTTGACCTCCTTGTAGGAGGTTCCCACCAGCATCGTGACGTTGGGCGAGACGAGCATGTTGGTACGCTTCTCGTCGAACAGGTCGAGGTTCAGCGTCAGGCGGTTGTTCAGCCAGCCCATCTCGATGCCCAGGTCGCGCTTGCGGGCCTCCTCCCACTGCGCCACGAGGTTGGCGGCGGCGCTTTCATAGATGTAGCCGTCGCTGCCGCTCGAATAGCTGCTGAAGTAGAGCCAGCGCGAATCGGAACTGTCGCTGCCGACCAGGCCGTCCGAGTAGCGGATTTTCATCTTCGACCACCAGGGCATGGCCCGTTTCCACCACCCCTCCTGCGACGGAACCCATCCCACGGCCACCGCCGGGAAGAATCCGTAGCGGTTTTCGGGCGCGAACTGTTCCGATCCCGTGTAGCCGAGGTTGCACTCGAACAGGTATTTGTGCTTGTAGTCGTAGGTCACGCGGCCCACGAGTCCCTGCGTGCGGTAGGGGAAATTCGTGGTCTTGATGTTCTCGCGCTGGTTGAACAGCGCCAGCGCCGTGACGGTGTGGTCGCCGAACGTGCGGTTGTAGTCCACCGCCCCTTCCCAGTAGAAGGTCGCGTAATAGGTGTTCTCCATCGAGCCGCGTGTCACGGCGTAGGGCGTCTGCTCGAAGACCACGTCGCTGGCCGCGGAGTAGATCCACGGGTTGCCCTCGCCCGTGTCGTATTTCTCCCAGTCGATGTAGAACGACGGATTGGTGTTGGCGGCGGTCTGTGATACGCGCGAATAGTAGGTGCTCAACGAGACGTTGGCCTTGAGCGAAAGTCCCTTGGTGATGAAGTCGAGTTTCTGTACCAGATTGAGGTCCGTGTAGAGCTTGTTGTCCGTGATCTGGTCGAAGTCGCCCGTCGAGAGCGTCGCCTGCACGTTCTTGAAATAGGCCGTGCGGGAACTGGAGATGCGGTCGCCCGTGGCGTCGGGATAGTCCTTGTCGGGAATCTCGTCCAGTACCCATGCCGGGAAATAGGCCGGGTACATCATCGGCGAGGCGGAGTACATCATGTTGAAAAGCCCCGAAACGCTCGCGCCCGTGGGTTTGTCGCGGATGCCCAGCACGCCGCCGACCTTGACCGACAGTTTGGTGCTTTTCGTGACGTCGAAATCGAGGTTCGAGCGGTAGTTGATGCGGTCGTAGCGGAAATTGGCGTGGTCCCATTCGGAGAAATCCCTGAAGATCGAGCCTTCGTGGGTGTAGCCCAGCGAGAGGAAGTATTTGACGCGCTCGGAGCCGCCCGAGACGTTGTAGTTGGCATTGACCGTCTGGGCGCAGTTGCGCAGGACGATGTCGAACCAGTCGTTGTCGGGGTAGCGGATCGTGTTGAGCCGCGACGAAGGCCGGGCATATTCGTCGATCTCCGACCGGGGGATCAGCGAGCCGTAGCTCTGCACGTTTTTCAGCGCTACGTTGAGCAGCGAGGCCGTCTGCGCCGAGCTGATGTGGTTGGGAATCTTCGTCGGGAAGTCGAGCCCGTAGGAGAGCGATACGTTCATGCGCGGCTTGCCCGTGCGTCCCGTGCGGGAGGTCACGATGATCACGCCGTTGGCTCCCTTGGCGCCGAACACGGCGGTCGCCGAAGCGTCTTTCAGCACCGAGATCGAGGCCACCTCGTTGGGATCGAGGTCCGCGAAACTGCGTTCCACGCCGTCGACCAGCACCAGCGGTTTGGAGCCGTTCCAGCTCGATACGCCGCGGATGAAGATGTCGGCGTCGTTGTTGCCCGGCTGGCCGCTCGTCTGGATGGTCGTCACGCCCGAGAGCTTGCCCGCGATGGCGTTGGTGATGTTGGTCGTGCCGGAATTGACGAGCTGTTCGTTGCTCACCTGGGAGATGGCTCCCAGCACGCTCTCCTTCTTCTGCACGCCGTAGCCGACGATGACCACGTCTTCGACCTTGTGGGCCTCTTCGGTGAGAGTCACCGTCAGCGGCGAGGCGTCGACAACGGCGATTTCCCGCGCCTGGTACCCCAGGAACGAGACGTGGAGTAGGGCGCCTTTGCGGACGCGGAGCGAGAATGCCCCCTGTGCGTCGGTGATCGTGCCGCCGGCGGTTCCTCCCTTTATCGTGACCGCCGCGCCTGCGACCGCCGCGCCGTTGGTGTCGACGACGCGGCCTTTGGCCTGGATCGTCGGTTGCTGTGTCCCGGCGGCCTGCTCCCCGGCGACGGCCGGGTCGACAGCGGCTGCGAACAGCAGTATCAACAGCGTCATGCACAGGCTGCGAAGCCCGGACGGCGTTATTGAAAACGGATTGAGGTGAAATTTTTCCATGTATGGGGTTTATTTAGGTTCGGGGATTGTAGCTGCGGGCCGCCGGCCGGTGCGAAGACCGGCCGGCAGTCCTGCGGCGGGGTTTTCAGGGGTCGATCCGGTAGAAGGCGATGGCGTCGAGTTCGCCCGTCGACCATTGGCGCAGGCGGATCGTTCCGGCGCTGCCCGGTTTGGTCAGCAGCGATTTGCCGTCTGTGCGGCAGGCTCCGTCGGCACAGCGGAGGCGTATGCGGACGCTGCCGTCGGCAACGGGCTGGGTGAAGGTGACCGTTTGGTCGATATCGGTCTCGGCATTTGCGCCGGTCAGCTCGAAGGTCGCCGTTACCCGCTTGTCGCCGACCGGGAAGGTGAACTCCTGCGTGCCTGCGGTTTTCCATTCGCCCTGGTCGAAATAGTCTATCGACCAGTATTTGGGGGCTGTTCCGGTTCCGCTCATGCCGCAGCGGAAATTGACGGAGGTTCCGGCCGCGAAGTTCTTCACCGGGATGACGAATTCCATGTTGTCCTCGGTCCAGATCTGCTGGATGGCATAGTGTCCCTTGCCGTCGCTGCTGATGATGAGCTTGGTGGTGTAGTCGGGTGTCTGGGCGACGTGGTTCCACTGTCCGTAGGCGGTTGTTCCGGCGGGCTGGTCGGGGAGGATCTTCCCGCTCGCGGGCCAGCCGGCGTTGACCGTCTTGAGCGTTTCGTCGGAGAGTGTCCACCACGCCAGCAGGGGATTGCCTTTGGCGGCTTGCGAGACTGTGATCACGACATCCGCCAGCGCCGGGTCGTCGGCGCGGACGGTCAGCGTGCCGCTGCGCGCCGCGCCGTCGTTCGGCTCGGCCGTAAGCGTCACTTCGGCCGGTTCGGCGGATGCCGTGCCCGTTGCGGGCGATACGGTGAGCCAGTCGAGGTCCGTTTTGGTGATGGTCCAGCCGCGGTTGCACAGGATGTGCAGCGCGGTGGGGGTTTCCGGGGTATTGGCGAACGCCAGCCGATTTTCGTCGGCTCCCGTGACGACGAGCATCGGCTCGTCGCGGTAGGCCGCCTGGCGGACCGTCACCACGACCGGCTCCATGCCCTCCGCCCGGAACGAGATCGAGCCTTCGCGGGCGTCGCCGGGGTTGGCTGTCGGGGTCACGGTAATCGTGGCCTCCTGCTTGCGCGCGCCGGAAAGCGGGGCGACCTCGGCCCAGCCGAGGTTCTGCTTGTCGGCCGTCCAGTCGACGTTGGCGTACAGTTTGAAGGTGACCGGTTCGGTGTCGGTGAATTCGAAAGCGATGGTGTTGTCCGCAAGTCCGCCCAGGGTGATGGTCGGCACGACGGGACAGGCCTCCTGCGTGACGGTCACCGTCTGCGCGAAGGCTCCGGCGTAGATGGTCAGATGGCCGCTGCGCTCCAGGTCGTCGTTGGCTTCCGCCGTGAGGCGGACCGTCGCCGGGAGTTTCGAACCGCCGTTCATCTGCGAGACGGTCAGCCAGTCGAGTCCGTTTTTGGCGATCGACCACGTTTTGTTCGATGCGACGGTGAACGCGACGCTCTCTGCGGCGTCGTAGGTGAATCTCACCGTGTCGTCCAGGCCGCTGACCTCCACCCGGTCGGCGGCTTCGGTCTCCGTATCCGAGGAGCAGGACGCCGCCATGACCCCCGACAGGAGGAGCAGCGACGCACATGCGATTTTAAGGGTCGTCATGATGGTGGTTGTTTAGGTTTGGTGGTCAAAAGTATCTCAAAGCACGAGATTCTTCTTTCACGAGTGTCTTTGTTTTTTGTCGCAAAGTCGCATCCCTCCCTGCGCGGATTCCCGTGTCGAGGGATTACATATTCACGATTTCCGAGGCCGCCAGGAGGAAGGCGCCGACGCCGTAGACTTCGGTCATTTCGCGCGTCGTCGAGGCGGGCGACCCGCCGATCGGCTGCACGTAGCCCAGGCGTCCGTCGCTGTCCACGTGGGAGCAGAGGGCCTTCCAGCCCCGGCGCGCGGCCTTCCGGTAGACGCTTCCGGTCAGCAGGCCGCGGTTCACGCCCCACGCCAGTCCGTAGGAGAAGAACCCCGAGGCGCTGTTTTCGGGCATCGGATAGGCTTCGGGGTCGAGCATGCTTGGATGCCACGAACCGCTCCGGTCCTGGCAGGCCACGACCGATGCGGACATCTCGACGAACAGCCGCCGGTAGTAGTCGTACGTCGGGTCGCTTTCGGGGACCGTGTCGAGCAGGATCGCCAGCGCGGCGTAGCACCAGCCGTTGCCGCGGCTCCAGAAGACCTTCTTCCCGTTCTTCTCCCGCTTGGGAATGTAGCGGGCGTCGCGGTAATAGAGCCTCTCGGCCGGATCGTAGAGCGCCGCCGTTGCGGCGTAGAATTCGCTGTTCATGAATTGCAGGTACTTCTGATCGCCCGTAATCCGGGTCAGCAGGGCATAGACCGGCGGGGCCATGAACAGGGCGTCGCACCAGCTCCAGCGTTTCGATCCGTCCCTGGCCTTGATATGCAGCCGGGTCTTCGCCGGGAAGGCGATGACCGAGTCGGCGCGCTGGAGAACGGGGCGGAGCATCGCCGTGTCGCCGTGCCGCTGGTAGAGCATCAGGTAAGCCTGTCCGACGCAGATGTCGTCGGCATGGTACTGCCGCCGTCCCATGCGCCAGCCGTTGCGGCGGCCGACGGTGAGCACGAACTCCTCGCAGGGCTTGTAGCCCGACGTTTCGCCCCAGACGACCATGCCGCGGTAGAGGGCGCCGTTGGCCCAGTGTTGGTCGCTGCGCGGGAGGCCTTTCGAGAAGTAATTGCCGAAGTTGTCGATCTGCCATTGCGCCACGCGGTTGGCGATCTGCCTGTCGCGTTTCCCGGCTTTGGCCGCCGCCGGGGCGCCGAGGATCGCTGCCCAGAGCAGCAGGGAGGTGATAAGTCGCTTGTACATGCTGAATGTCGTGTTTGAAGGAGTGTCTAATTCCGGGGTTTGCCGCCGGGAACCGGCTCGGGTTTCTGCCACTGGGCGTTCATCGAGTAGGGCATGCGGAAAACATTCCCCTTGTCGTTGCAGAAGTAGAGGTACGAAATGCTCAAACTGTCCGGATTGCCGTCGGCCCAGAAGGCGTAGAATTTCTTGTCGGCGTTGAGCGGCCGGCGGGCATAGCCGTGGTTGCGCGGGCTGTCGTGGGTCAGCGTGCGGACACGCTCCCACGTGAGTCCCTTGTCGCGGCTGCGCCACATCACCATTTCGCCGCCCGTGCCCCAGTACTGGGGACCGGCGTCGGTCGGCGCGATGACGGTCCACACGTCGTTGCGGTCGATCCAGAGGCTGCCGCTGTCGTAGCAGTGCGTCGAAGTGGTGATCTCGCTGTAAACCCATTCGCTGCCGTTCCAGCGGACGGTGTGCCACCGGCGGATGCCGCCGTCGGGACCCGTCAGGTGGTTGTCGCTCGTCAGGTAGAGGATCACGGGCTGTCCGTCCGTGCCGAAATTGATGTCCTTGATGTAACAGTTGCGCTGTTCGGCGCGGTAGTCGTGCACGAGGGCGGGGTTTTTCGAACGGGTTATGGGCAGTTCCACGGGTTTGCCGTCGATCGTCGTCCACGTCCGGCCCCAGTCCTCCGACTGGATGTAATAGATATTGGTGCGGGTGTCCACGTCGCCGTTGATGTGGCGGTTGAAACAGCACATCAGCTTGTCGCCGCAGAGGTTGGTGAACTGGTAGTGGCCCGATTTGGTCTCGCCCTCGTCGATGATCGAGGCGATCTGCCGGTAGCCGGACCATTCGCGGCCGTCGGGGCTGGTCTGGCAGAACAGCTGCCGTACCCCGTCATAACGGGTGAAGAAGAGGAAAAATCCCTTTTCGGGGTGGTAGTGCACCTGCGGGTAGGCCATGATGCTCTCGTTGACGTATTCGAATTCCGAGATGTCGTAGGGCTTCGTGCTGCGGTAGCGGATGCCGGGACGCTTGTTGGCGCGTCCGGCGACGAACACCCAAACGTATCCGTCGCGGTCGATCTGGATCGTGGGGTCGTCGTGGGGGTCGCAGACGCCGTCCACGCCCTTGTCGAAAACCACGACCGGACGGCGCAGCATCCCGGTCTTATGGTCGTAGCAGCCCGCCATGCAGAGCAGGTATTTCCGGTCTTCGGAGGGCGTGCCGCCGTAGACGAAGAAGGTCTTGTCGGCCTGGGGCGCGTAGACCGCCATCGGGATGTGCTTCATCGTGTAGGTTCCCAGGCCGCCCGAGTATTTGGCCCCGTAGGCCGAACGGGCCTGGCCGATCGTGAACCAGATGCCGCGGTATCCGTCGGCCTGCCGGTTGTCCATCGACGTGTGTTCCTGCGCTCCCGCGGCCCATACCGTGAGCAGTAGTGTCAGTGACGCTAAAACTTTTTTCATGCTTATTTCTGTGTTTTGTAGTTTTTCAGCCGGAGCAGCGCTTCGAGGAAATAGTAGTCTCCGTAGATGATCGGCACGTCGACCTGCGAGCCTGCGGGTTTCGAGCCGACGCTGTGGTCGATGAGGAAGCCGCACTTCTCTCCGGCGGGGATCAGGTAGCGGTCCGAAGCGAGCGAGCGGAGGATTTTCCGGGCGGTCTTATAATAGGTCTTCTCCCTTTCGGGGACATACCGGGCCAGTTCGAGCAGCGCCGAGGCCGTGATGGCCGCTGCCGAGGCGTCGCGCGGTTCGTCGGGGATCCCCGGGGCGTCGTAATCCCAGTAGGGCACGAGGTCCGCGGGCAGGCGGGGATGGCGGATGAAGTATTCGGCGCTCTTCACGGCGCGGTCCAGGTAACGTTTGTCGCCCGTTTCGCGGTAGCACATCGTGAAACCGTAGAGACCCCAGCTCTGGCCCCTCGACCAGGCCGAAGCGGCCGAATGGCCCTGTCCGCCTTTCTGTCCGGTGACGCGGCCCGTCCCGGCGTCGTAGCAGACGATGTGGAACGAACTGTTGTCGGGGCGGAAGTGGTTTTTGAGGGTGTTGTCGGCATGGCGCACGGCGATGTCGTGGTAGCGTTTGTCGCCCGTGAGTCTCGAGGCCGTGAACAGCATTTCGAGGTTCATCATGTTGTCGATGATCACCCGGTAGGGGTTCGGGTCGCCGCCCTTGTTGTCCCACGAGCGGATCAGCCCGACGGTGGGGCTGAAGCGGGTGAGCAGGGCGTCGGAGGCGTCGATCAGCAGTTGCTTGTAGTGATCGTCTCCGGTCAGGCGGTAAGCGAGGTGACAGGGACAGCCCACCATGAATCCCAGGTCGTGGGTTTTGGTGTAGTGGCGCAGCGCGTCGAGCGGCGCCGTGCGGCGGCGGGCCATGTCGAGCCATTTCGCGTCGCGGGTGTATTCGTAGAGCAGCCAGATGTCGGCGGGGAAAAATCCGCTGATCCATCCCCGCGCCGTGTTGGTCTTGATCGTACCGTCCGGATTCCACGAGGCGGGGAAAAGGTCCGGGGCGGTCAGCAGCGAGTCCAGCAGGGCGGTCTGCCGCTCGGCGCGGGCGAAGGATTTGCGGACGATGGCCTGTGCGGCGCAGTGGCCGGCGGATGCAAGCAGGCAGAGGGTCAGTGCGAGTCGAAGCATGCGTTTCATGGTTTCTGGGGTTGGTTTTGTCAATGCAAAGGTATTCCGGCCGGAGTCAAACCCCCGGCACGGCAGTCTTAAAAATATGTATGAGAATCTCAATCTGCCCTTCCGGAGGGATCAGGCCCCCCCCCGCGCCGCATAGTCTTTCGGCGTAATTCCGAAATGCTGCTTGAAACAGCGCGAGAAGTGCGACTGCGAACTGAATCCCAGCAGGTCGGAAACCTCGTTGAGGCGGTACTCCCGGCTGCGGATCATCTCGGCGGCGCGGTTCAGGCGGTAGATGAGGATGAAGTTGTTCGGTGTGACGCCCGTCAGCGACTTGATCTTGCGGAAGAAACTGGCGCGGCTCATGCACATTTCGCCGCTCAAGGCGTTGATGTTGAGCGTGCTGTCCGAGATGTTGCTGTCGATCAGTCCGCGCAGTTTGTCCACGAAGGCCCGGTCGGCCGCGGAGAGTTTCACCGTTTCGGCTTCCGTTCCGGCGTCGGACTTTCCGGATTCGGAAAGGATCATGTCGCGCAGTTTGCTGCGCGAGGTCAGCAGGTTGCCGACGACGGTCTGCAACAGTTCGGGGTTGAACGGCTTGGTCATGTAGACGTCGGCACCCTCCTGGTAACCGGCTATTTTGTCCTGGTCGGTGACTTTCGCCGTGAGGATTACGACGGGAATGTGACTCAACTGCACGTCGTTCTTGATCCTGCGGCAAAGCTCGTAACCGTCCATCTTCGACATCAGGACGTCGGTGATCACCACGTCGGGCATTTCGGCGTTGATCAGGTCAAGTCCGTCGGCGCCGTTGTCGGCCGTGAAAACGTCGAACCGCGGGGCGAAAATCGATTGGCAGTAGCGTTGCAGCTGCGGGTTGTCTTCGACGAGGACGACCTTCGGCCGCGGTCCGGAATTCCCCCCCCCGCTATTCCCGGGCAGATCGCTGCCGGGCAGGATCTCCCGGGCGTCGGTGACCGTCATGCCGTCGATGAATTCGGCGGCGACGGCGGGCTCTCCGGCGAGGTCGTAGAGTGTTTCGTCGACCGGAATGGCGAAGGTGAAGCGCATGCCGCCCTCGGGCCGCACTTCGGCCGCGATGCTGCCTTTGTGCACCAGCAGCAGTTGTTTGACGTAGTGAAGCCCGATACCTGTTCCGATCGTGCTGCGTTCGCTCTGTGTCAGGCGTTTGTAGCGTTCGAAGATGCGTCCTACGTCCTCCTGGCTCATGCCGATTCCGTCGTCGGTGACGCTCACGACGAGGTATCGCGACGCCGGTGCGGCTCCCGCCAGCTTTTCGGGAAGTGTCTCCGTCAGCGTCAGCGCGACGTCGACGTGGCCGCCTTCCGGTGTGTATTTCAGGGCGTTGGATACGAGGTTCGAAAGCACCTTGCTGAATTTGTCGACATCCACGGCCACGACCATCCGTCTTTCCGGGTCGCTCGTCGTCCGCAGGTCGATCTGTTTGTCGCGGGCGAGGCAGGCGAAGCCGTCCGTCAGGCGGCTGACGTAGGGAATGATGTCCTGCCGGCAGACCGACAGCGGCAGGGTGTCGTTCTCGATGCGGCTCAGGCTCAATGTCTGGTCGATCAGCTTGAGCAGCTGCTGGATGTTGTAGTTGATCAGGTTGACCAGCTCGCGCGACCGTTTTTCGTCGGTGATGCCCGGCAGCATGTTCACCGGACCGTAGATCAGCGAGAGCGGCGTGCGCAGCTCGTGGGAAATATTGGTGAAGAAGTTGATCTTCATGTTGGTCAGCTCCTTTTCGCGTTCCAGTTCCGTGCGGGCCAGCTGCAGTTCCATCTTCTGCAGCCGGCGGCGCAGGTAGAGGCGGTTGGCGAACCAGGCGGCCCCGCCCGCTGCGGCGATGTAGAGCAGAAAGGCGTACCACGTCAGCAGCGGCGAGGGTTTGATGACGATTTCCAGCCGCCGAGGCTCCTCGTTCCAGAATCCGTCGGGGTTCTGGGCTTTCAGTTCGAAGGTGTAGTGTCCGGCGGGCAGGTGTGCGTAGTTGGCGCTGCGTCGGTTCTCGACGTAGTTCCACTCCTCGTCGATGTCGCCGCCGTAGAGGCGGTAGGCGTAGCGGACGTTCTCCGGCGAGAGGAACGTCACGGCCTCGTAGCCGATGTCGATGTTCCGCTGCTTGTGGTTGAGGACGATACGCTCAGTGTCGTTCAGTGTCCGGGTGAGGGTTTCGCCTTCCGCAGGGTGCTGGACGACGCTGTTGATCCGGATTTCGGTCAGCACCAGCGGCACGGGCGATTTCGTGATCTTGGGGATGACGCGCCCCGGGGCGAACTGCGCCAGTCCGGTGTTGCCGCCGAAATAGATCATCGACATGGTGTTGAGCGAGCAGTGGGGATAGAATTGCTGGGTCTGGAGCCGGTCCGTCTGGAAATAGGTGATCACGCGCTCGGTCGAGGCGGTGATGAGCGCAAGCCCGTAGGATGTCGCTACCCAGGTGTTGCCCTGGGGGTCCTGCGTGACGGCGGCGATTTCGTTGCTGGCGAACCCGTCCCGGAGAGTGTAGCTCCTGAATCCCTGCTGCGGGTGGTAGCGCAGCAGGCCGCCCGAGCGCGTGCCGATCCACAGCGAGCCGTCCTTGCCGCAATAGAGGCAGGTGGGACGCCGCAGGGCGCTGGCGATCAGACTGTCGGATGTTTCGATGCAGGGGCGGGCGTCGAGGGTGCGGATGTCGACGGCGCGAATGCCCTCCCCGGACACGGCGGCCAGTATCGTCGTGTCGTCCAACAGTGCGACGTCCTGTACGTCGCAGTCCCGGAACCGGATTTTTTGCAGGCGGGTTCCCTCCCAAAGGGCGAGCCCCGACCGCGTGGCGGCCCACACCCTCTGCCGTGCGTCCTCGCAGAAGCGGTTGACGAGCAGCCGCTCCGGAAGCAGCGTATGGCTGCGGATGGCCACCTGTTCCGTCGTGCATACGGCGATCCGGTCGTCGATATTGACCCACAGGCGGTCGGACGAGTCGTAATGGAGTGCCGTGATGCCGTTGCTTTGGAGTTGCTGCATGAGCGGACTGTTCTCCGTCGTGTGCCACCGTGCGGCATATTCCCGGTTGTTGTAGCCCAGCAGCCCCTTGTAGTGGCTGCCGATCCAGAGCGTGCCGTTGTCCCCGACCGTGATGGCGTTGATGAATTTGCCCAGCGTCTGTTTGCCGAGGCGTGGCATTTGTGTGAAATTCTTTTTATAGGTGAAGCGGACGTAGTATCCGCGGTCGGCCGTACCGATCCAGACGTTGCCCTCGCGGTCGCAGAATCCGCAGCTGAAGTCGCTCGTGTAGTTGAGTTTGTAGAACCGGTTTACGATGTTGCGGTCGAAGGTGTGGTTCGAGAGGTCGATCGCATGGAGGTTGTGGCCCTGCGTGCCGATGTAGACCGTGCCGTCGTCTGCCGGAGTCAGTACCGTGACGTTGAATCCGGCGGCGTGGGCCAGACACCGCAGCAGCCGGGCGTCGGTCGCGGGACGTCCCGTTGCGGGGTCGAGGGCCACGATGCCCTGCTCCGTGCCGAACCAGATACGGCCCTGCCGGTCGCGGCATCCGCAGCGGAACCTCGCCGGACGGGCCAGGATCGCCGAGTCGCAGACCTCCAGTTCCCGGTCATACTTGAAGATGCTCCGTCCGTCGGCGCTGCCGCCCCAGAGAAAGCCCTGCCCGTCGGCCTCCAGCACCAGAGGACGGTGGTATTCCGAATCTTTCCGGAGCAATGCCTTCCGGCTGGCGGCGTC
Organism: Alistipes sp. i18-0019-D1; assembly: GCF_042852885.1. Taxonomy (NCBI): domain Bacteria; kingdom Pseudomonadati; phylum Bacteroidota; class Bacteroidia; order Bacteroidales; family Rikenellaceae; genus Alistipes; species Alistipes sp. i18-0019-D1. The sequence continues at coordinate 1,045,643 of NZ_AP031424.1, read as the reverse complement.
GAAGAGCACCATTCCCGCGGGTCCCGAGCAGATGACCTGCCGCCCGTTGCAGACGATATGATGCAGGCCGCGTTCGGTCAGCAGGCGTTCGAAATTGTCGTACAGCGGGTTGTAGATGCAGATGCCGCCGGCAGTGGCGATCCAGAGCGTACCTTCGGCGTCAGTGCGGATGTCGTGGACGCGGTTGGCGGGGAGCGACCCCGGATCGTCCGGCTCGCTCTGGTAATAATAATAGGTTTGTCCGTTGTAGCGGCAAAGTCCGTTGTCGGTCGCGATCCAGATGTACCCGACTTTGTCCTGCGCAAAGTTGCGGATCGTCAGGTTGGGGAGGTGCTGGACGGCCTGCGACTCTGCGGAGACGCTCCCGCAGACGCAGAGCAGCAACACCAGGAGAAGCATGCGTCCGGCGGTCGGGACGGAGATGGGGGCGGGTAGATGTGGGGTCCGGTTCATCGGTGGTAGTGGCTCGGGAAGCGTTCCTGTAACAAATTTAGGATTTTTTTGCGTGCAAACGGCCGCGGGGCGTTTTTTTATCGGCCGGAACGGAGCGCGCCGCGAAGTCGTGCCGTGGCGAGGCCCGGGCGTTCCGGGGCGTAATGCAAAGAAACGCATTCCTCCGGTTTTATTTTTGTCTGCCCGTGTCAAAATTTTGTCTATGCGTTCAGGCTCCGCCGGTCGCGGCGTCCGGATGCGCTGCGGCGTCATTCCCGGGAAAACGGCTCCGGAAGGCGTTGCAAGTCCGTTAAGACCGGACGTGCGGGAGTGCCGGAACGCCTCCGGAGGCCGTCGCGGACGGTCGGACGGGACCTGCGTGGGGGCTTGCCGATGCCGCATTTTAATTTTATTTTTGCTCGGACCAACATCTCAACCCTTACAATCCGATTCATTATGAACCCCTTCAAATCCAACCTTTTCGCGGTGCTGTTTCCGCTCTTTGCACCGATGCTTCTCGGTGCGTGCTCCGACGACGACGGGATTGCACCCGGAGCCGATGAACTGCATGTTTCGGGTGTCGAGCAGGAATTCACCATCGCGGCTTCCGATACCGGACAGATCTCCTTTACGGTCGAAAGCAACCGGGAATGGCAGCTCGCCGCCTCGGGCCTGGAGTGGGCCGAAGTCAGCCCCGCAGGCGGAGCCGCCGGTCTGGTGCAGGTGAAAATCACCCCTTATTCCAATCTCGGCGACCTGCGTACGGGCACGATCGCCATCCGGGCCGGAACGCAGGAACATGTGATCACGATTCACCAGCAGCCCTCGTCCGACACTCCTTCGATCGTCGTCGAGGGCCTTACCGACGGAGGCGTCGTCTGCGACGCCGAAGGCATGCCGCAGAGTTTCAGGGTCAATGCCAACGTGGCGTGGGAGGCCGGGACGGAGGATCTCGGCTGGGCCGTCGTCACACCTTCGAAGGGCGCAGCCGGCACGTCCGTCCGCATCGTGGTTACGCCCGAGGAGAACGACGGGGCCGAGCGGAGCGGTACGCTGATCATCCGGGCGGCCACGGCCGAACGGCGCATCGCCGTCAGCCAGCAGCGCGGGGTGCAAACCCCGGTCATCGCCGTCGAAGACCTTACCGATAATTACGTGCGGCTTGCGGCGGGCGACGCTCCGGTCCGCTTCCGCGTGAAATCCAACTACGACTGGACCGTCGGCCGGGAGGGGACGCCGGACTGGATCGAGATCACCCCTGCCGGGGGTGCGGCGGGCGAAACCGTGACCGTCGAGGTGAAACCCGCCGCCAATGCGGGCGATTCGCGCAAGGGCCGTTTTTCGATCACCGCCGTCGGGGCCGAACGCTCGGCCGCCGAGACGCTGTCCGTCGTGCAGGCTCCTGCCGCGGGTTTCGACTGGGTGCTCTTCGAGGACGATTTCGCGTGGGCGACGACACCTTCGGACGCGATGTTCAACGTTGCCGCGCAGGACCAGGGCGCCGGCACGGCCCTGACCGACCTCTATCCCAAGCAGGCCGACAATACGACCGACCCGCTCGGCATGGGGTGCGAAATCCTGCGCGGATATACCCGTGCCGGATGTCTGAAATTCGGAACGGCGAATTCGAAAGGACGTTTCACGACACCCGTCTTTGCCGAGATCGAGCAGCAGATGGACCTGACGGTGACGTTCCGGGCGCTGACCATGCGCGATTACGACGCCGTGCTGGAGATCTACTGCGAGGCAGGAACCTATGAGACCCTCGACCTCCGGCGGGTTCCCGTCGGTTCCAAGTGGACCGGCGATCCCTTCCAGGGCTGGTACGACGTGACGCTGACGATCACGGGCGCCACGCGCGGCTGCCGTCTGAACATCCGTTCGGAAAGCGACGACAACTGCTGCTGGTATCTGGATGACCTGCGCATCACCTCGTTGCGCAGCGACGCCGTGACGGGGATCGTCATGGAGCCGGTGAAGCAGATTACCTGCGTGCAGAAAAACGTGACGGTCGGTCCCGACGGCACGTTCGAGGTCGCCGTGAACCACAATACGGAAGTCTCGGTCGATCCCTCGCCGTGGATCACGCAACTCTCCGCCTCGTCCGCCTCGTTCGGTTCGGGACGGCGCACTACCTATAAGTTCCGGGCGTCGGACAATTCGACGGGCGCCGCACGCGCGGGTAAAGTCCGCTTTTATAACGATGCCGACGGGCTTTCTGCCGAAGCCGATGTGGTGCAGAACGTCCCCAGCCAGCCCAAATCCCGGGTTCAATGGCTGCTGGGCGCGGATTATCTGTCGGATTACGAGACGACCTGGACGACGGAGCATTACGTTGCGGCCGAGCGCGGCAGTTCTTCCGCCCGTTTCTCGTATCTCCCCGGAGGCGTTTCGGAGACGAGTCCCAAGTGGACGTTCACGGGCAAGGACCCCGTGTCGTGCCCGAACGTGACCTATGCCTGGACAGGCGACTGCTGGCTGTTCGAAAGCCCCCTGGACGGCCTTTCGGCCGGTGCGCGCGTGCAGATCGGGTTCGTGATGATCTTCGGGGACAAGAGTCCGAAATACTGGATGCTCGAATACCAGGACGACGGAGTGTGGAAACCCGTCCGGAACGCGGAGACCGCAACGGTCGAAGACGGGACGGAACTCACCTACAACATGGCTTTCCAGCAGGACGTATACAGCAAAGTCGTTGAAACCGTCTCGCTCTCCGCGTCCTCGCCGGACGGCATGGCCCGCTTCCGGATGCGCTGCCTGTCGGGAATCATGACCCGGGGCGCGGCAGCCTCCAAACCCCAGAATACGGGCATGCGCATCGTCAATGTCGACGGCGGCGGAACGGAATGCCAGCCCTCGGTATCGATCATCGAGTAATTTCAACGAATAAAGAGACACTATGAAACGCATCGAAATTTTCAGTTCGTTATTTTGCCGGGGCGTGGTTCTGCTCTTCGCGGTCCTGGCCGTTTCCCTGATCTGCATCGCCTGCGAGCGGGACAACACCCGCGAAATCCGGCCTCCCGTGACCGAGGCGGTCTGGGTGACCGATGTCGGACTGCCAGGCGATGAGATCGTGGCCGCCGTGGGGGATACCTTCGAAGTCCGCGGACACGGATTCGGCGAAGAGGACCTCTTCCGACTGGTCGCTGAAGGCGGCGGCACGGTGAAGGTCTATTTCCTGCCGATGGAGGCCGCGGCCGACAAGGCCGTGGTGACGATTCCGCGGGGACTGCCCGACGGAACCTATGCGGTCGTCGTGCGGCGCGCGCAGCAGGAACAGCGGCTCGGTCGGGTGAGCGTCCGCATCCGCAATACGGACATGCTGGAAGAGCTGCCCGACGTCGCCGGCATGAACGTGAAGGGCGTCGTGCGGGACAAGAACGGCAACCCGCTCCCCGGCGTGGCCGTTTCGGACGGCGTCGAGGTCGTCACGACCGACGCACAGGGGCGCTATTACCTCTATTCGGACAAATCGCTGGGCCGCGTCTTCATTTCGACCCCTTCGGGGTACATGCCCGAGACGGTGATGAACATTCCGCAGATTTCGCGCAGGTTCATGGCGACGAACCTCTCGGTCGAACAGTTCGACTTTACGCTCCGCCCTGTGGACAACGACCGCTGCATGCTGGTCGCCTCCACGGACTACCACCTGGCGCGCCGCAACAACGACCTGGAGCAGTTCCGCGATTTCGTCGACGACGTCAACCGCCTCATCCTGACCGAACAGCGCCCGGTCTACATCCTGACGATGGGCGACCTGGCGTGGGACGAGTACTGGTATAAGAACTATTTCACGCTCAACGATTTCGTCACCGAGATGAAGGACCTCAATACGGTCGCTTTCCACTGCATCGGCAACCACGACCACGACCCTTATTGCACCGAGGACCTGGCCGCCACGCAGCAGTGGCGCGACCTGGTGATGCCGACCTACTATTCGTTCAATATCGGGAAAGCCCACTTCGTCTGCCTCGACGACATCGCCTATATCAACAACGGCGGAGCCGTCGGAACGATCGGGGACAAGTCCTATAAGAACTATGTCACCGAAGACCAGTTGGCGTGGCTGCGAAAGGACCTCGCGCTGGTCGAAGACCGGACGGCCCCGCTGTTCGTTCTGGTGCACGCGCCGCTGGCCTATCCCAATGCTTCGTTCGGGAACACCTATTACGACGAGGCGCGTGCCGGACAACTGCTGGACTGCTTCGAAGGTTTTTCGGAGGTTCACGTGCTCTCGGGACACAGCCACGACAACCGCAACTGCCAGCTCACGGATGCCGTTATCGACCACAATACGGGCGCCGTCTGTGCCTGCTGGTGGTGGTCGGGCGTCTATACCGACCGTCATATCTGCAAGGACGGAACGCCGGGCGGCTATGGGGTTTACGAGCTGGAGGGCAAGGATTTGACATGGTATTACAAGGGGACGGGGCTTGACCGCGACATACAGTTCCGGACCTACGACATGAACAAGGTCTGGCTCGATCCCGCGACGTATCTCGACGACAGGACCATCACGGTCGACGGCACTCCGGTCGCGATTCGCGACTGGTTCTCGCAGCAGGCCTACGGAAAGTCGTTCGACCGGCAGCGCAGCGACAACTGCGTCTACATCAACTGCTGGAACTGGGACCCCGCGTGGAAGATCGAGGTGGCCGAGGAAGGGCGCGGCGCCCTCGCCGTGACGCGGCTCTGGGAGTACGACCCCCTGCACCTGATCACCTATACGATTCCGCGCCTGAACAAGGGCAGCCGACCGTCGTTCACAGCCAACAAAATGGGACACCTGTTCAGCGTGCAGGCGTCAAGTCCCGTGTCGACCCTCCGTATCACCGTGACGGACCGTTTCGGCAGGGTCTATACCGAAGAGATGAAGCGTCCGAAGAGCTTCAATATTTATGCCGAGTAGCGGGACGGCGCTATTTGCCGTTGACGAAATCGAGGATCGCCCGGGCCGTGGTTTCCGGTTCTTCCAGGAATCCCATGTGGCCGCTGTTTTCGAGCCATACGACCCGGGCCTGCGGATGCCCTTCCACCATCTTTTCGGCCGCTTCGACCGGAATGTAGCCGTCCTTGCGGCCGAGGATGAAGAGCTGGGGAACCTTCGAGGCGCGCAGCATTTCGTTCCGGTCCTTGCGGGCGATCATGCCGTTGAGCAGTGCCACGATTCCCTCGTCTTCGGTGACCGCGACCTGTTCGGTGAGGTCCTCGATGTAGTCTTTCATCCGGGTGCGGTTGTCCTCGGCGAAGCCCGCTTCGGGGGCCACGCGGGCCAGCGCATCCTTTTTCCCGGCCTTTACGAGGGCGATTTCGCGGCGGCGGTTCCCGGCCTTCTCCGGCGTGTCGGCATTGGGCGTCGAGCTTAACAGCACCAGCCCTTCGAGCATTTCGGGATGGCGCTCGCAGAAGGCCAGGGCCACGTAGCCGCCCATCGAGTGCCCGACGAGCGTGCAGCGGGGGATTCCCAGCGCCCGGAGGGCGTCGGCCACCGTGTCGGCGAGGAACTCCATCGAATGCTCCTCGCCCGTCACGACCGAGATGCCGTGGCCGGGCAGGTCTAACGTAACCACGCGGAGTTCCTTGTAGAGGAATGGAACGAAATCTTCCCAGACGAGCATCGATTCGAGGTATCCGTGCAGAAGCACGACGCATTTGTCCCCTTTCTGGGAGTCGCAGATGTGCAGGGCGGTGGGACCCGCCATGATGAATTTTTCGGTCATTGAATCCGGATTTATTCCTCCTCTTCGTCGAGGTAGTCGAGGACGGATTCGCGTTTGAGGGGCAGGATCTCCTCTTCGTCCTCTTCGGCGAAACTGCTGTAAAGCGCGTGGCGTTCCTTGCCGCTCTTGCGTATCGGTTCGAGACGTTTGGCTTTCCGAAGTTCGTCCGCGTCGTGTTCGCGGATTCCCTTTTGTGTTCTCATGGGGAAATGAATGGTTGGTTTTAGAAATTTTCGCTGTCGAACACTCCTTCGAAGACGCGGCGCGCCGGTCCCGTCAGGCGGATGTCCGTATAGGTTTGTGTTCCCTGTTCATGCGAAAACCGTACCGCAAGCACACCTCCGGGCACGGTGATGCGGAAATCGGTCGTGTGGGGCTGTCGCGCGAAGGCCGTCACGATGGCCGCCGCCGTGGCTCCCGTGCCGCAGGCGAGGGTCTCGTTCTCCACGCCGCGTTCGTAGGTGCGCATGCGGATCGCTCCGTCGCCTGCGATCTGCACGAAATTGACGTTCGTGCCCTGCGGGAAGCGCGCCGTGTCGCGGCGGATGGCCCGTCCGCGGCCGGTAACGTCGACCGTTTCGAGTTCGTCGACGAATTCGACGTAGTGCGGGACGCCCGTGTTGAGAAACCACCAGCCGTCGCCCGTGCGGATCTCCCGCACGGCGGTCATGCCCAGTTCGATCTCTCCCGAAGTGCCTTTCAGCCGGCGGATGCGGGCGGTGTGAAGCCCGTCCGCGGCATCGAAGAACTTGGTCTCCCCGCCGATGCCCCGGTGCTCGGCGAAAAGCGCGAAACAGCGGGCGCCGTTGCCGCACATCTCTCCCTCCGATCCGTCGGCGTTGTAATAACGCATCGAACAGTCGATCTCCGCGTTGCGGGCGAGGGTCATCAGCCCGTCGGCCCCGATGCCGAAATGACGGTCGCACAAGGCTGCGATCAGTTCCGCACGGGGCGTGAAGCCGCCTTCGCGGTTGTCGATCAGGATGAAGTCGTTGCCTGCGCCTTCGTATTTTGCAAATGCCGTCTGCACTTTTTGAATGGTTATGTCTTGGCAAAAATAGTAAAACTTCTAAAAGTTTTGCTAATTTTGTGAAAAATATCCGCCCGGGCGTGCAACGGCGGGCGGATTGTATTGTTTATGCCAGGATTCAAAAAACAGATCTTTATGAAAAGTGTGCTTTTCAAGCATCGTTCGATACGTAAATTCCGCCCGACGCCCATTCCCGAGGAGGTGCTGCGCGAGTGCCTCGAAGCCGCCTCGCGCGCCTCGACCTGCGGCAATATGCAGCTTTATTCGCTGGTGGTGACCCGCGATCAGGCTCTCCGCGAGAAACTTGCGCCGTGCCATTTCAACCAGCCGATGGTCCGCCAGGCTCCGTGCGTGGTGACCGTCTGCGCCGATATTCACCGCTTCACGATGTGGTGCGAGCAGCGCGATGCCGACCCCGCCTACGACAACTTCGCGTGGTTCCTGAACGCTTCGACCGACGCCCTGCTGGCCGCGCAAAACCTCTGCGTCGAGGCCGAAATGCACGGGCTGGGCATCTGCTACCTCGGTACGACGATCTACACCGCGGGCGACATTTCGCAGATTCTGGAACTTCCGAAGGGGGTCATTCCCCTCACCACCGTGGTCATGGGCTATCCCGACGAGTCGCCCGAACTGACCGACCGCCTGCCGCTCGAAGCCGTGGTCCACTACGAGAAATACACCGATTACACGGCCGCCGAGATCGACGAACTGTGGGCCGAGCGCGAAGAGTCGGAGCTGACCAAACGCCTGCTGGCGGAGAACGATCTCCCGAATCTGGCGAAGGTCTTCACCCAGCGGCGTTACGTGCGCAAGGACAACCTCGCCATCTCGGAGTCCTATTTCGCCCTTCTGAAAGAGAAAGGATTCTTCAACAACTGACGCCGTGCGGGGATCGTGTCGCATATTCGCCGTTGCGCTGCTGGGCCTGCTGTGCTCGGCGTGCAGCGTCACGCGCCACATTCCCGAAGGCGAATATTTCCTGCAAAAAGTCCGGATCGAGGACGACCGGTCCACGCCCCGCAAGGAGCGCATCACGGCTTCCGACATGGAGAAGTACGTGCGCCAGACTCCCAACAAACGCTTCCTCGGGACGAATTTCTACGTCTGGCTCTACGAGCAGGCCGACCCCGCGAAGGACAACCGCTGGAACGACTGGAAACGCAAGATCGGGCAGGCGCCCGTGACGCTGGACATGGGGCTGACGGAAAAGAGCGCCGAAAACCTGAAGGTCTACATGGATTCGAAAGGTTTTTTCTCCTCGCAGGCGACCTACCAGGTCGACACCGTTTCGCGCCGCAAGCGTGCGACGGTCACCTTCCGCACGCGCCAGGGCGAGCCTTACCGCATCGACTCCATCTCCTACGAGTTCCAGGACAAGTTCCTCGAACAGATCGTGTTGCCCGACACCGTCAATACGCTGCTGCATACGGGCGATATTTACGACGTGTCGGTCCTCGATGCCGAGCGGGAACGTATCGCCGCCTACCTCAAGGAGCGGGGCTACTACAATTTCTCGGTCAACAACATCTCCTATGCCGCGCGGATGTTCGAGGAGGAGCGGCTGATCGACCTGCGGCTGATCGTCAAGCAGTACCTTACGGGCTACGACGAACGCGGACTGCCCGTGATGGACAACAACATGGTCTACCGTATCGACCGGATCAACATTTTCCCCGATTACGACCCCACTGTCGCACGGACCGACACGACGCTGCTTTCGCGGCTCGATACGGTCTACTACCGCGGTTTGAACATCATCTACGAGAAACGGCCCAATCTGCGTCCTTCGGTGCTCCGGCAGGCCGTGCCGCTCTATCCCAACTACGTCTACAATTCGTCGCAGGTCAACCGTGCCTACTCCGACCTGATGGCGCTGGGGTACTTCAAGAGCGCCAAGATCGCTTTCGAGGAGCAGCCCCGGTCTGCCGACGTCACCGACATCGTCTCCTTCATCGGCGCTTCGGCCGACTCGACGCAGACGCTCTACACGCGCGAAGGTTACCTGGCGTGCAACATCCTCTGTACGCCGACGCTCAAGCAGAGCGTCAAGGTCGACCTCGAAGGCAGCACCACGTCGAGTTTCTACGGTCTGAAAGCCACTGTCGGCTATCAGAACCGCAATATTTTCCGCGGCGCCGAGTCGTTCGACCTCTCCTTCACGGCGGGTTACGAATTCATGAAGGCTCCCGACGCCAAGCGCAAGCGGGCCACCGAATTCGGCGTCACGACCGGACTGACCTTCCCGCGGTTCCTCGTGCCCTGGCGCACGGGCCGTTTCCGCACGGTCAACCAGCCGAAGACCAAGGTCGAACTGTCGATCAATTTCCAGGACCGCCCCTATTACGCCCGTACGCTTTCGAGCGCCGGCATTACCTACATGTGGACCAACAGCCGCTATTCGTCCTTCTCGCTGCGGCCGATCGACATCAACGTGGTCGACATGACGCGCCCGGTCGATCCCGAATTCCTGGGCAACACCTCCAACAAATACCTGATCAACAGTTTCAAGACCCAGTTCATCGGCGGCCTTTCGTTCGGCTACGGCTATAACAACCAGCGTAAGAACCTCGGCGGAAACGCCACGAATATCCGTTTCAACGCCGAGACCGCCGGCAACCTGATCGATGCCGTCGAGCACGCCTTCTTCTCGCCGGCCAAAGGAAAGGAGCAGTATACGATTTTCGGTATCGAGTATTCGCAGTATTTCCGCACCGATTTGAGCGTCAGCCGGAAAGTCATGTTGGGAGACGCTACGGCGCTGGTGGGGCGGCTTTACGGCGGCGTGGCGATGGCCTACGGAAACTCTTCGTCCGTGCCTTTCGACCGCCAGTTCTACTGCGGCGGCAGCAACGGCATGCGCGGCTGGACGCCCCGAACCCTCGGGCAGGGTTCGGTGGCCAATCCTCACAACGATTTTCCGGTCCAGACGGGCGACGTGAAGCTGGAGGCCAACCTCGAACTGCGCTTCCCGGTCTGGGGCATGATCCACGGCGCGACCTTCTTCGACCTGGGCAACATCTGGTATATCCGGCACTATTCGGGGGAGTCCGAGGATACGGTCTTCCGCTTCGACCGTTTCTACAAACAGCTGGGATTCAACACGGGACTCGGCCTGCGTTTCGACATCAAGTTCGCCGTGCTGCGCCTCGACTGGGGTATCCAGCTGCATAACCCCAACAACCCTTCGGGCGAGCGGTGGATCCACAATTTCAAGTGGAAGAACACGGCGCTCAACTTCGGCGTGGGTTACCCGTTTTAACGTTCAGCTCTTTACTGCTTTGCCTTGTACTGCGACGGCGACATGCCGGCATTGCGCTTGAAGTAACTGCCGAAGAACGACTGGTTGGGGAAATTCAGGTAATAGGCGATCTCCTGCACGCTCATGTTCGAATATTTGAGCAGCGTCTTGGCTTCGAGGATCACGTAGCTGTCGATCCATTCCGATACCGATTTGCCGCTGATGCGCTTGATGAGCGTGGTGAGGTATTTGGGCGTGATGCACAGCTGCCGGGCGTAGAATCCCACGCTGCGTTCGTGCTTGTAGTGTTCGCCGAGCAGTTCGGTGAACTGCTTGAAATACTCCTCCGCACGGTTGTGCATCGGGCTGTCGACCTCGGGGTGTTCCGTGAGGTAGTGGGTCAGGATGTCCCCGACCTTGTAGATCGTCGCGGCGATCAGCCCGCCGATGATCTCGCTCGAAAAATCGGTCTCCGGGCCTTTCAGCTCCTGCTCGACTATTGAGATAAAACTCCGGAGCGACTGGCTTTCGGCGTGCGTGAGTTCCATGCAGGGAAGCGAGCCGAATTGCAGGAAAAGCGGCATCATGCGTTTGGTGTCGATGTTGATGCGCTTGAGGAAATCCGGTGTGATGACGATAAGATGGGCCTTGAAACGGTCGTTGGATTGCACTTGCAGGATGTCCTTCGGGTTGAAGATGAAGAGCGAATTCTTTTTGAGCCGAAACTCCTGCAGGTTTGACGTGAGGGAGGTCTCGCCTTCGGTTCCGACACCGATGATGAAAGCGTCGAGGCGGCTCGGGAACCGGAATATCTCCATTTCCGATGCGCTGTTTGCGGCGATGCATTCGCCCATAATTCCCGGACGCCTTTCGCCTCCGGCCATTGTGACGAGTTCGTTCAGGGTAAAACTCGATATCGGCATTTCTGATTTTGTCTTGTTCATTGTTTCGCTTGAATTTCGACAAATATAATAATAATCCGCTGGTTATCATTCAAAAAGTCCGATTCTTCGACTTTATGAACACTACCGCGCGCTTTTCGACCTGCCGGTCCATGAAAACGGAAACGCCGACCCGTAAGGTCGGCGCTCGATGGTCTGTCGGCGGATGCTCCGCATGAAGATTTATTTGGCGGCAGGTGCTGCTGCTGCGGGGGCGTCGGTGATGCCCAGTTCCTTCTTCACGGCGGGTGCAACGTCCGTCAGCGTAGCTTCGTCGAAATAGGCCAGCGATCCCGTCGAAGTGTCGAACACGACCAGGAATCCGCCTGCGGCCGCTACCTTGTCGATGGCGCTTTTCGCCTTGTCGATGATCGGGGCGAGCAGTTCGTTCTGTTTCTTCTGGTAATCCTGCTGTGCGCGCTCCTGGAACTCGCGGGTACGGGTCTGCATATCGTTCAGCTCCTTCTCCTTCACCTCCTTGATGGCGTCGCTGAAGGTGTTGTAGTTTTTCTGGAAATCCTGCAGTTTGGTGTTGAATTCGACGTTCATCGTCTCGATGTTGTCCGACAGTTCCTTGGCAAAGGTGTCCATGTTTTCCTGCATCGTCTTGGTCTCGGGCATCGCCATGATGATTTCCTGGGTGTTGATGCGTCCGAATTTCTGGGCGAAGAGCGATGTGGAGCCCATCACCAGCACAACCGCAAGGGTCAGTTTGATTGCTTTTTTCATACAGTTTTATCAGTTAATGTTTTGATGTCGGTTATTTTTTGAGTGCGTCGATCACCTGCTGCGTCCGCTCTACCGAAGGGTTGGTGTAGAGCAGCGTGGGGTTGTTCGCCGAGTCGAGCACCAGGTCGGCGCCTGCCTGCTTGGCGTAGGTCTCGATGGCGGCGAAGACCCGTTTCTGGATCGGAGAGATCATCTCGATGCGTTTCTTCATCAGCGTGCCTTCCTGCCCGAACAGGCTTTCCTGATACTCCTGCGCCTCCTTCTCCTTGTTCAGAATGGCGTTTTCGCGGGTCTGGCGCGCTGCGGCCGAGAGCGAGGTTTTCTGGCTCACGTAATTGTTGTAAAGCGCCTCGACCTCGGCAAACTTGGCGTCTACCTGGTCCTGGTACTGCTTGGCGAGCTTATCCAGGTCGGAAATAGCCGTATTGTAGGCGTCGATCGATTTGAACACTTTCTCGCTGTTGACGATTATGTAGTTCTGTGCCGCGAGTGTCCCTGCCGTCAGAATGAATGCCGCAATTAAAATCAGCCGTTTCATATTCCTGTTGTTTTTAAGTTAATATTCAGCCGGTTTTCCGGATTTCTGCTATAAATATAACTCTTTTCTTTCAAATTTATTGCCACGCCCCGTTTTATTTGAACACCCTTTGGCAAAGGGGATTCAGGGGATTTTGAACACCGGTCCGCAGGGGCGGCCGTTCGGCTCCTGTTAAAATTGTTGTCCCAGGACGAAGTGGAACTGGCTGCCGCTCTTGGTCGAGGAGTTGGCCGGAGCGTCGAATCCGTAACCCCAGTCGATGCCGAGCATACCCACCACGGGGAGGTAGAGGCGGACGCCGAAACCGGCCGAACGCTTGATCTTGAAGGGCGAGAACTTCTTCCACGAGTCGAAGGCGTTACCGCCTTCGAGGAATCCCAGCACGTAGATCTGCGACGAAGGCTTGAGGATGATCGGGTAGCGAAGTTCGGCGGTGTATTTGTTGTAGCCGCGCGAGTAGTTGCTTCCCGGGTCGAGCGCGCCGTCCTCGTAACCGCGCATCGCGATGATGTCGATACCGTATATATTGTATCCCGACATGCCGTCGCCGCCGACTTCGTAACGTTCGAAAGGCGAAACCTTATACTTGTTGTAGCTGCCGAGGTATCCCATTTCGGCCTTGAGCATCAGCACGAGGTTCGAGTTTTTCAGGAACGACTGGAACCACTGCGCCTTGAACTGCCATTTGTGGAACTCCACCCAGCGGTAGCGCTCCTGGTTGGCCCGGTCGGCCTCTGCGGTGGTCGAGCTGGAACTGTTGGCGATCTGCTCCAGTTTCTTGTAGTCCTTGCCGTCCCAGAGCGAGTAGGGGAGCGTGGCCTGCACCGAGGCGCTGAACTCCGAACCGCGGCGCGGGTAGATCGGCTGGTCGACCGAATTGCGGCCGAACACCAGCTTGATCGATGCCAAGTTGGCCGCGCCGTTCGTCATCACGAACGACGACCAGTTTTTCAGCGCATAGCGTTCGTAGCTGGCTTCGGCGTAGAACGTGAAATAGGGGTCGGGCCAGTTCAGACGCTTGCCCAGACCGGCTGCGACGCCGTAGGTCCGGAAGTACTGCGTACTGGTCTGCCATACGTAATAGGCGTTGTTCTGCTCCGAGAAGTGCGCCGAGAGGGTGAACGAGTTGGGTTTCTTGCCGCCCATCCAGGGGTCGGTGAAACTGAACGCGAAGGCCTTGTAATACGTGCCGTTGGTCTGCGCCGAGAGTGAAAGCCGCTGGTTCTGGCCCATCGGGTAGGGACGCCATGCGCCTTTCTTGAAGGTGTTTTTGATCGAGAGGTTGTTCAGCGTGATGCCGACCGAGCCTACGAAGGTTCCCGAACCCCAGCCGCCGGCGATGTTGAACTGGTCGGAAGCCTGCTCCTCAAGGGGCCAGTTGACGTTCACCAGTTCGTTCGAAACGGGCTTGATGTCGGGCATGATGGCCTCGGGGTTGAAGTGTCCCATCGAACCCAGCAGGCGGATGGTGCGCATCAGCAGCGCGCGGTTGTAGAGTTCTCCCGGACGGGTGTCCAGCTCGCGGCGGATCACCTCGTCGTCGACGCGCTGGTTGCCCGTGATGCCGACTTCGTTGATGGTGAACTGCTTGCCTTCGAAGACCTTGACCTCGATGTCGATCGAGTCGGGGGCGATGATCGTCTCGGCGGGTTCGATCTGCGACATCAGGTAGCCTTCGTTCTGGTAGAGCGACGACACGGATGCCGCTTCGGGATCGGTCTCCTTGCCGATACCCAGTTGCTTGTGCATCGTCTTCTTATCGTAGATGTCGCCCTTCTTGACGCCGAACATCTGTTGCAGACCTTCGGTTTCGTAGACCGAGTTACCCACCCACGAGACGTTGCGGATGTAGTATTTGTTGCCTTCCGACACTTCGAGGTCGATGCCCAGCCGTTTCTCGTTGATCGGGTAGATCGAGTCGCGTACGATGGTGGCGTTGCGGTAGCCCCGCGAGTTGTAGAAGTCGATCAGCAGCTCCTTGTCCGCCTCGTAGTCGTTCTCGTTGAGTTTGGCCCCCTTGAAGAAGTTGATCGATTTCTGGTGGGTCTTTTTGAACGTGCGGCGCAGGCGTTTGTCGTTGAACTGTTCGTTGCCGACGAAGTTGATCTTGCCGATCTTCACTTTGTCCTTGCGGTCGATCAGGAAGGTCACCGTCACGGCCTGTCCCGGGCGCAGCGTGTCGTTGTCGATGCGCACGTCCACCTCCGTATTGCGGAATCCCTTTTCGGCCCAGTAGTTATGGATGAGTTTCTTGTTCTTGTCGATGACGTAGTCCGAGAGTTCGCTGCCGCGCTTGAGCTTGAGTTTTTCCAGCAGGTCCTTCTTCTTGCCCTTCGAAATGCCCTCGAATTCCCAGTTGTAGACACGGGGACGCTCCTTGAGGAGCACCTCCAGGTCGAGGCTGTCGCCCTCGATCTCGGCGCCGATCTTCACGTCCGAGAAAAAACGCTGGCTCCAGAGCCGTGAAATGGCGTTGGAGATGAAGTTGCTCGGCAGGTAGACCGAGTCGCCTGCGATCAGTCCGGCCGACGACTTGAGGATCTCGGGGTTGAGGTATTGCACGCCGTGGACGTTGACGTTGCGGATGTAATAGAGCCTGGGTTCGCCCTCGCTTCGGAACATCGGGGCGTTTTCTGAAATCGCAGGCTTCGGAGCCGCCGTCGTGTCCTGCGGATTCTGCTCCTGGGCGAATATATTCGAGCAGCAAAGCACGAGGGCAGCTGCTGCCGTGAATATCTTACCGGAATAATTCATCTATTTAAATCTAGTAAAGTCATCTATTTAACCAGTCCGAAGCGGCGATCGCGCCGTGCGTATTCCTCCACCGCGCGGTCGAACTCCTCCTCCGTGAAGTCGGGCCACAGCACTTCGGGGAACCACAGTTCGGCATAGGAGGCCTGCCACAGCAGGAAGTTGCTCAACCGCTGTTCGCCGCTGGTGCGGACGATCAGGTCGGGGTTCGGGTAGGGGGCCGTGTAGAGCGCGGTGCTGATCGTGCCCTCGGAAATCTCCGACGGGGCGATCTGGCCGGCCTCCACGCGCCGCGCGATCTGCTGCACGGCGTGCGTTATTTCGCTGCGCGACGAGTAGTTGAGCGCCAGGATCAGCGTCAGCGTCCGTCCTCCGGCGGTACGCTCCTCGGCTTCTGCCAGGTAGCGTTGCACCTTCTCGGAAAAACGGCTCCGGTCGCCGATCATGCGCACCTCGACGCCCTGGCGGACCAGTTCGGGCGTTTCGTTGACGACGCTTTTGCAGAAAAGCTCCATCAGGGAGTCCACCTCTTCCGCGGGCCGTCCCCAGTTCTCGGTCGAGAACGCATAGAGCGTCAGGTACTTCACACCCCAGCGCGCCGCGGCGCGCAACGACGCCCGCACGGGTTCGACGCCCGCCGCATGGCCTTCGTAACGCTCCTTGCCGCGCAACTCGGCCCAGCGGCCGTTGCCGTCCATGATGATGGCGACGTGTTGCGGTATGCGTTTCTGATCGCTCATATTAGGGCACAAATATAGGGAAAATTCTATTAACTTGTGGAAAAATGCGATAAATGATTAACTGCGGATGTCGATTCCCCACATCATCTTATTCCGTAACGTGTCGTAAAATGATATATTGTGCGGCACGGCCAAAAAAATCGTCTGTTCGGCGCGCTCCACGGTGAACGACGCGCCGTGCGAAACGGGGTAGGTCCGGTTGTCCAGCGTGACGAAGGCGTCGGCCCGGCGGGCGTCCACATTGAGCGTGATGACACCCGTGTCGGGGATCACCACCGGGCGCATCGTGAGGTTGTGGGGCGCCAGGGGCGAGATGACCAGGCACTGGCACGTCGGGGCCACGACGGGACCTCCGGCGCTGAGCGAGTAGGCCGTCGACCCGGTGGGCGTCGAGACGATCACCCCGTCGCCGTGGTAGGTGGCCACCATCTGCCGGTCGACGTAGGTCTCCACCGAGATCATTCCCGCGCCGTGGCGCTGCACGGTGAATTCGTTGAGCGCCAGCTGCGATTCGGGCTGCCGGGCGAATTCGCCCGTGACGCGCAGCATCGAGCGCGGTTCGGTCGCGATGTTTCCTTCGGCTATCTCGCGGAAGATCAGGTTCAGCCCGTTGCTCGGGGCGCTGGTCAGAAAGCCCAGGTGGCCGGCGTTGATGCCCATGACGGGAATCGGCGCGCCGCAGAGGCGGTGCACCCCTTCGAGCAGCGTTCCGTCGCCTCCGTAGCAGACCATGACGGTTTCGGCAGGCTGTTTGCCGATGTAGCGGCCGTAGATCCTTTCGGGCGGAAGCGCCGTTTCCGTGGCCTGCCGCACCAGGGGCGCAAACTCCTCGTTGACGGCGTAATCGAAGCCGAAGGCTCCGATCGTTCCGATCAGCTGGCGGATCTCCTCGGGGGTGTGGGCGATCTGCGCGCGGGAAAAAAGTATGATTTTCATCGGCGGAGTTTCGAAAAAATGAGTAACTTTACCACGCCGGAACGATCCGGGGCCTTTTCGGCCCGGCAAGGCGCCGGGACGTGGCATATCACCGGCAAATATACGGAAAGGTGAGCGATGCGCCAAATTTATTTGAGCTTGTCCGGATCGCATCCCGTATTCCGTGAAACAGCGTAAAAATTATGACGAAATTAAGCGTTAACATCAATAAGATCGCCGTGGTGCGCAATTCGCGGGGCGGCAATCTGCCCGACGTGGTCCGGGCTGCGCTGGACATCGAGCGGTTCGGCGCCGAGGGCATCACGGTTCACCCGCGTCCCGATGCGCGGCATATCCGTTACGACGACGTGCGCGGCCTCAAACGGGTGCTCACGACCGAACTGAACATCGAGGGCAACCCCATCCCGGGTTTCATCGACCTGGTGCTGGAGGTGGTCCCTGCGCAGGTGACGCTGGTTCCCGACGCCCACGACGCCATCACCTCGAACGCCGGGTGGGACACCCTGGCCAACCGTGCTTTCCTGACCGATGTGACGAAGCGTTTTCACGAGAAGGGCATCCGGGTCTCGGTCTTCGTGGACCCCGTGGCCGAGATGGTCGCCGGGGCGAAGGCCTGCGGCGCCGACCGCGTGGAGCTCTACACCGAAGCCTATGCGCGCGAATATCCTGACGACCCGCAGCGGGCCGTCGCCCCCTATCTGGCCGCTGCCGAGGAGGCACGCCGGCAGGGGCTGGGGCTGAACGCCGGCCACGACCTTTCGCTGGAGAACCTGCGCTGGTTCGTCGAACGCATTCCGTGGACCGACGAGGTGTCGATCGGCCATGCGCTGATCTGCGACGCCCTCTACTACGGACTGGAAAACACCGTGCAGCTCTACCGGCGCGAACTTAAAATCTGACGACTATGAAACGCATCCTGATCCTTGCCGCCGCGCTGTTCGCCGTAGGCACGGCCTTTGCGCAGAGCGAATACAACCGCCAGCGGCGCAGCCTTTTCGAGGTGCTCCCGGTCTATTCGAGCGACATCGTGTTCCTGGGCAACTCGATCACCGACGGCTGCGAGTGGGCCGAACTGTTCAACAACCGCCACGTCAAGAACCGCGGCATCAGCGGCGACCGCTCGGGGTGGCTGCTCGACCGTCTCGACCCGATCGTCGGGGGGCATCCCAAGAAACTGTTTCTGATGATCGGCGTCAACGACCTGGCGGCCGGCGTTTCGCCCGACGAGATCGTGGCCAACGTGGCCCGGCTCATCGACCGTTTCCAGTCCGAGTCGCGGTGGACGAAAATCTACGTGCAGAGCGTGCTGCCCGTCAACGGCGAGTCTTTCGCCAAGTTTAAGAACCACTATGAGCACGGCCGTCTGATCGTGCCGCTGAACAAGCGGCTCGAAGCGCTGTGCGACGAGAAGGAAGTCACCTACCTCGACGTCTGGGGGGCGCTGGCCGACCACGAGGGGCGGCTGGACAAGCGTTACACCAACGACGGCCTGCATCTGACGGGCGAAGGTTACGTGGTGTGGCGCGATGCGATCAAACAACACGTGAAGTAGCCGCGTGCCGTTGTCGAATCCCATATTCCGGCGGATTTCGCGCCTTGCCGACGAGCAGGGCGTGCAGGCTTTCGTCGTCGGCGGCTACGTGCGCGACCACTACCTGCGGCGGCCCTCGACCGACATCGACGTGGTGGTCGTGGGCAGCGGCATTGCGCTGGCCGAGGCGCTCGCGCGCGAACTGAAGGCGAAGGTTTCGGTCTTCAAGACCTTCGGCACGGCGATGGTCCGCGCCCGGGGTGTCGAAGTCGAGTTCGTGGGGGCGCGCAGGGAGTCCTACACCCGCGATTCGCGCAAACCCGAGGTCGAACCCGGCACGCTGGAGGACGACCAGCGGCGGCGCGACTTCACGATCAACGCCATGGCGTGGTCGCTGAACGGGGCCACGTTCGGCGAATTGGTCGATCCTTTCGACGGGATGTCGGACCTCGAGGAGTGTATCATCCGCACGCCGTGCGATCCCGACGTCACCTTTTCCGACGACCCCCTGCGCATGATGCGCGCCGTCCGATTCGCCGCGCAGCTGGGCTTCACCATCGAGGAGGAGACCTTCGAGGCGATCCGCCGCAACGCCGGACGCATCCGCATCGTCTCGCGCGAACGCATCGTCACCGAACTCAACAAGATCGTCCTTTCGCCCGTCCCTTCGATGGGCTTCGAACTGCTGGAACTCACCGGGCTGCTGGAGCGGATTTTCCCCGAGATGCACAACCTCAAAGGGGTGGAGAAGCGGGGCCGTCACGCCCATAAGGACAATTTCATCCATACGCTCAAGGTGCTGGACAACGTGGCGCGCCGCAGCGGCGATTTGTGGCTGCGCTGGGCCGCCGTGCTGCACGACATCGCCAAGCCGCTCACGAAGGCCTACGACCCCCGTGTGGGCTGGACCTTCCACGGCCACGAGGTGCTCGGTTCGAAGATGGTCCCGGCGATTTTCCGCCAGCTGAAACTGCCGCTCAACGAGCACATGAAGTTCGTGCAGAAGCTCGTGTTCCTCCACCTGCGGCCCATCATCCTCTCGGAGGACCTCGTGACCGACTCGGCCGTGCGCCGGCTGCTGTTCGAGGCGGGCGACGACGTGGAGGCGCTGATGACCCTTTGCGAGGCGGACATCACCTCGGGCATCGACGCCAAAGTGAAACGTTACCTTTCGAATTTCGAGCTGGTGCGCCGCAAGATGAAGGACCTGGAGGAGCGCGACCGCGTCCGCAACTTCCAGCCTCCGATCACGGGCGAGCTGATCATGGAGACCTACGGCATCGGCCCGGGACGTGTGATCGGCGACATGAAGGAGATTATCAAGAACGCCATTCTCGACGGCGAAATTCCCAACGATTACGATGCGGCCTACGCCCTGATGGAGCGGCTGGCGGCCGAACGGGGGCTGATCCCGGTGCAGAAATGAGGCGAACCCCGCGGGGTTCGCCTTTTGGTTCCGGGGGCGTCCGCCCCGGCTATTCGGCTGCGATGCTTTTCAGGGGCGGTTCCGTTTCGTGCGCGGGGCGCGGAACGGGAGTCTGAAGCAGCCGCCCGGGTTTCTAATTGCCGCCTTTCAGCCGGTCGGCGTCGAGCTGCGCCCGGGATTTCGACTTGGTCACCAGCCATACCCCCGCGAAAACGCACAGCGCGGCTCCGGCCTTGGTGAATCCGAACGTGTCGAGGCCGATCGCCACGGTGAACAGCACCGCCACGACGGGCTGCACGTAGTTGTACATCGACACGACCGTGGGCCGCAGGTGGTGCTGGCCGATGGGAACCATCAGGTAGGAGAGGAACGTGGAGCAGACCACGACGTAGCCGATTCCGGCCCAGGTCCGGGGCGCCAGCCCGGCGTAGTCGACCGCGGTCAGCGGACGGTAGTAGATCACCACGGCGACTATGGCGGCGAAGAGGAACATCCACTTCATTGTCGTCACGGGCGAGTAGCGGACGATCACGTTGCGGAAGGCCGTGAGGTATGTGGCGTAGCTGACGGCGCTGACGATGCACAGTACGTCGCCCGTGACGCTTGACGTGTGGCCTGCGCCGTGCTGGCTCACGAGAATCAGGATCAGCGCCCCGGCGCATCCCAGAAAGACGCCCCCGGCCTTGAGCCACGTGATCGGCTCGCGCAGGAACAGCGTCGCCAGCACCATCGTCAGCACGGGGACCACCGTGGCGATGATCGACGTGTCGATGGGCGAGGTGAGCGACAGTCCCCACAGGAACAGCATCTGGTTGAGCTGGATGCCGAAGACGGAGGCCAGGAGCAACAGCACGATGTCGCGCGGGGCGACCCGTTCGCGCGGCAGCAGCAGCGAGACCGCCCAGAACAGCAGCGCGGCGCCCACCATGCGGTAGACGCTCAGCGCGAAGGGGCTTACCCCTCCGGGATTGGTCTCGGACCAGAGCACGCTTTTGCCGATCGGGGCGTTGAGTCCCCAGACGATGTTGGCGACCCACAGGGCCGCATGTCCTTTCAGTTTTCCTTTGTCCATCTTCATGACCCGCTTAAGGAGCGGGATCTAAATGGGGCGAAGCGCCGATTAGTCTCCGGACCGCGATTCTTGCTTCTGCCCTTAAATCCCGGCTTTTAGCCGGGGCAAATATACGGTAAAATTCGGTGCGATAATTGCCCGGCTCCCTTTTAGTGAGCAAAACGCGCTATAATCTCGACCTGGTCTTCGCCAACGTTTTTTTCGGAGCGAATTTCTCGTTCTACGTCTCCCTCACGCGCAATTACCTCGATTTCCAGCAGATATTCATGTTGCAGGTGCTTTCGGCAGCTGTTTTCTTCATCCCCTTCGCGATTTTTTCCCGCTACTCCTACCGCATCACGTGGCGCGATGCGGGCAACATTCTGATCGTCACGCTGCTGATCGTCTACGGCTGGATGTACATGCTGCTCTGGGGATCGTCCTACACCACGCCCATCGACGCCTCGGTCATCGCCACGCTCGGCCCGGCCTTCACGCTGATCATGGACCACCTGATGCACCCGCGCAAATATATCAGGGCGCGGGTCGTGGGGGTGGTCTGCGCGCTCGTCGGTGCCGGAATCCTGATTCTCGGCGACGGCTTTTCGCTCACGCACGGCAGCCGTGCGCAGGGCAACCTGTTCGTGCTGGCGGCCGTGGTGGCCATCGCCGTCAATACGGTGATTATCAAGCCGCAGCTGGAGAAGCTGGGCACGCTGGTCGTGATGGGGTGGTACTACATCATCGGGCTGGCCATAACGGCGCCCTTCTTTTGGAAATACATCGACCACGTACCGTTCCTGCGGCTTCCGCTGTATGCGCAGGCCGAACTGGGGTATATCCTCATTCTGGGAACCGTCCTGCCCATGTACCTGCTTTACCGCGGCACGGAGAAACTGACCTCGGTACACACGGCGCTCTACCGCTATATCCAGCCCGTGATCGCGGGCATTCTGGCCATTACGCGCGGACAGGCGCATTTCGACGCCGCGAACATCACCGCCTCGGTTTTTATCTTCGCGGGCGTCATCCTCGTGGTGGCAGGCTATAAGTATTACGTCCGTCACGGCCTGCCGAAACTGCGCGGCGACGGACGGCTGGAGCACTAATCGGCCAGCAGGCGTTCGCGCCAGGCGTCGGGAACCGGCTCGCTCCGCTGGCGTGCGAAGTCGAAGACGACCATCACCGAGCGGCTCTCGCTGCGCAACTCGCCGCCGGCGAACAGCTGCTGGAAGAGCGTCAGGCTCTTCGTTCCCACCCGTTCGCAGGTGGTCGTCACCCGCACGGGATCGTGCATCCGCACCTGCCCCAGGTAGGAGGTCGAGGTCGAGACGGTGAGGATGCGCAGGTCTGCGAGCAGCACCTCCGCGCCCAACACCTTTTCGTAATATTCCATTTTGCCCACGTCGAAATACATCTGCTGCGAGACGTTGTTCACGTGCTGGAAGGGGTCTATGTCGGAAAACCGTTTCTGAATGGGGGTTTCGAGCGTGCGCGCCATCTTATTCGCGGATGATTTTCACCTCGCCGCCTTCGCCGAACGCGATGATCGACGACGCCTTGCGGGTCGGTTTGCCTTCGAAACGGGGGTTGACGACGAAATCCACGCCGTCGATGATCTCGCGGGAGACGTCCTGCAATCCCACGGGCGTCGCTTCGCCCGAGATGTTGGCCGAGGTCGAGACGATGGGCCGCCCCAGGGCGCGGAGCATCCGGCGGCAGAATTCGTGGTCGGGGATGCGCACGCCGAGCGTCCCCTCGTCGGGAATGAGGTTTTCGGCAAGCCCCGAGGCTCCCGGCAGGATGGCCGTCAGGGGCGATGTGGCCAGTTCCATCACCTCGAAGGCGATTCCCGGGGCCTTGTCGACGTAGCGGACGATCATGTCGGCCGAGGCGCACAGCACGAGCATCGACTTTTTGTTCACGCTCCGCTTGAGCTTGTATATCCGCTCCACGGCGGCGGCGGAAGTGGCGTCGCAGCCCAGTCCCCAGACCGTGTCGGTGGGGTAGAGGATGATGCCGCCCGCGCGCATCGTGCGCACGGCCTCGTCGACCTCCTTCTGCATTTCGGTTTGCGTCTGCATGGCTATTTCAGGGGTAATATTTCGATCCAGTAGTCGTCCGGGTCGTTGATGAAGTAGAGCCCCATGTCGGGGTTTTCGTAACAGACGCAGCCCATCGCGCGGTGGTACTCGCGCACGGCGTCGTAGTCGCCCGCCACGCGCATGCAGAGGTGGCTCTCGTTCTCGCCCAGTTCATAGGGCACGGCGGCGTGGTCGCGCAGCCAGGTGAGTTCCAGGCGGAAGGGGCTTTGCCCGTCGCCCAGGTAGACCAGCGTGAACCCTCCGTCGGAGGCCTCTTTGCGGCCCGTTTCCCGCAGCCCGAGGGCCTTGTCGTAGAAGGCGATGCTGCGGTCGAGGTCCGTTACGTTGATGTTGAAATGGTCGAAACGACTCTTGATTTCCATGATTCCGGTGTTTTTGTACGCTACAAAAGTAATTTTTAATTTTTAATCTTTAATTTTTAACTCCGAATTTTATACCTTTGCACCACGAAAGAAAAAATCCGAAAAAACGATAATCTTATGGGAAGAGCCTTTGAGTATCGCAAAGCGCGAAAAATGAAACGCTGGGGTCACATGGCCCGCACCTTCACCAAGTTGGGTAAAGAGATCGAGATCGCCGTCAAGGCCGGAGGTTCCGACCCGTCGGGCAACACCCGCCTGCGCATTCTGATCCAGAACGCCAAGGCCGAGAACATGCCCAAGGAGAACATCGAACGAGCCATCAAGCGTGCCACCGAGAAGGATGCCGCCGACTACAAGGAGGTGATCTACGAAGGATACGGCCCTCACGGCATCGCGTTCCTCGTCGAAACCGCCACCGACAACACCAACCGCACCGTGGCCAACGTGCGCATGTATTTCAACAAATGCGGCGGTACGCTGGGCAACAGCGGCTCGGTGGGCTTCCTGTTCGACCACAAATGCGTCTTCAAGTTCCGCGCCGCCGAGGGTGTCGATCCCGAGGAGCTCGAACTGGAGATGATCGACCTGGGGGTCGACGAGTTCTACCCCGAGGCGGACGGCATCACGGTTTACGCGCCCTACGAATCGTTCGGAGCCATCCAGAAGTGGCTCGACGACAAGGGCTTCGAGATCGTTTCGGGCGAATCGGTGCGTATCCCCACCGACGTGAAGGAACTTGACGCCGAAGGCCGCGAATCGGTCGAGAAACTGGTCGAGAAACTCGAAGAGGACGACGACGTGGTGAACGTCTACCACACCATGAAGGAGACCGACGAAGAGTAGTTTCCGATTTTACAGGGCATCTTTGCCCTTGCACCCGCGGGGCGCGAATGGGACGTATTCCGATACAGCCCGTTAGCGCCTCGCTTCGTTTGAGCGCAACCCCCCCCCGCTCCTCTGAAATCGGAAACATCTGGGTATCGGGCAATCCCGTGGAGAGTGGCATGCGGATGGTTTTGAAGACCCTTTTGACGACAAAAGTCGCGGGGCTATTCGAATTTTACGAACCGGTCACTGCCGGTCAGGCAGGCGGGACAGTAACAGTCGACGTATTCCGACGTATAGAGACTGCCGCAGTTCGGGCAGACTGCGAACCGGCCCGTATCGGGGGCGTTGCGGTCCTCCTGCCGGCAGTGTCCCATCAGGACGATGTTCCGCATGTCTCCCGCCGCGGCCCAGGTCAGCATGCGCGCCGCATAGCGGTTTCCGCGCTCCATCGCCCGGCGGATGTCGGCTCCGCCGCGCCCGGCGTAGGCCTGCCGTTCGTAGGCGATGCTCCGTTCGATGTTGCCGTCGGTCGTGCCGCCGAAGATGACGATCTTCCCCGGGGGCGTATAATGGCCTCCGAGACGGAGGATCGCCGTCGCGCAGTTATTCTCCTGCAACCGCTCGGAGAAGGCCATGGCCCGGAACAGCCGTTCGGCCGTGTGACGCTTCTCGTCGGCCGCGATGTCCGCGAAATGGTCGTACTGCACCGATTTGACATGTTTGCGGCGGCAGCAGGCGTCCAAGTCGGCGAGCGTTTCGGCCCACGGCGAACCTTTCGGGGACCGGGGTTCGCGCGTCGCTGCGTAGTACAGCCAGACGAGGATGCCTGCCGATGCCACGAATAACAGAAGTATCAGACCGAGACGCAGTTTCATAATGTTCTGCCGGGGGAAAAGCCGCAGTCCGGAACGTGCATTTTTTATGCCAACGGCCGCCCGTTTCGTCTGCCTCCGGGGATTTTCGCATTCCGGCTTGGAATTTTGAATTCGAATTCCTATATTTGTAAATCCGACTCCGTAAGGATCAGATGCGGGTGGGATGCACTCAATGAAAATCGGATTGAAATTTTTTGCTGCGGCACTTGCCGTCGTATTGGCTGTGGGTTGTGGCAGTAAAGAGGACTCCGAGGAGCCGGAAAAACCTCCTGTGGACGGGCCTGTTTTTGAGGCAGGCAGTTGGGTGCTTTCCCAATGGAACGGCAGTCAGGAACTGCCGCGGAGTATCTATCTGCATCTCGCGGCAGACCGTTCGTTCGAACTCTACCAGAGCCTCAATACGATCGGTTATTCGAAATATACCGGCACGTATACCGTTACGGTGTACGAGCAGAAGGCGCTTCTTTCGGGGACTTATACAGACGGCACTCCGTGGGAGAGCAGTTATGTGGTCGAGAGTCAGACGGCGGAGTTGTTGCGACTCCGCTCCCAAACTGCCGGCAATATTTCGCAGTATGTCGCCGCGGAGATTCCCGATTACGTCAAGGATGGCATTACGGTTAAAAACGTGCGGGCCGAGGCAGAAAAACCTTTCTTGTAAAAGCGGCCGCAAATTATGGTTCTATGGCGGATTCCCGATGGAGTCCGCTTTTTTCAGAATACCGCGCAGACCTCCATGCCGAAGGTGAGTTTGTGAAGCCGTTCGCGCGACGAACGCACCACGGGAGGTGCGACGTCGTAATCGGCCGTGAACCGCACGCCGAGGTTCTGCGTGGCGAGGTAAGTGGTCGAAAGTCCGGTTCCGAAGGAGAATCCGGCGCGTCCTTCCAGCCTGCGCAGGTCCGTGCGGCACGGTTTGTAGATCTCGCACCCTCCGAGCAGTTTGGCGCCCACGAGCCACCGCATCGAAAAAGGGTAGGAAAAGTAGGGGCCCGCGTACATCGACGCGCACTCCAGGTTGTCGTTCTGGGCAACGCCGTTGACCTTCACACGCAGGTTGGTGCACGACATGCGGCCGCCGAAGCCCCAGTAGGGCGTCGCGAACCAGGCGCCCTGCACCGAGACGGCCGGTCCCGAGAGGAACTGCATGTGCATCCCGGGATAGGGCGTGTAGCTTCCGGGCACGGTCGAGAATCCGAGGCTGAACCCGAGGAACGACGGCCGGCGGTAGCGGTCGTAGACCGAGCAGGTCTCCGTGACATTCAGTCCCTTTTCCTTGAAAATCAGGTCGGCGAGGAAATATCCCAGTTCCGTGGCGAGGATGCCGATGCCGGCGCCTACCATGATGTCGCTCATCCAGTGGCGGTTGTTGAGCTGGCGGGTGACGCCCGTCAGCGTCGCCACGGTGTAGCCTCCTATGCTGTACCACGGGCTGCGGTGACCGTACTCCTTGTGGAGCATCGTGGCGGTCATGAAGGCCGTCGCCGTATGCCCCGAGGGGAAGGAGTTGCGCGACGATCCGTCGGGGCGCATCACGCGGCAGGAGTATTTGAGCGAGTTGACCCCGATGGCCATGAGTCCTGCCGAAAAGGCGTCGGAGACCAGCATACGGCCCCATGAACTGCGTCCCCTGACGCCGCAGGCTTTCAGGGCCACCATCGCCCCGGCGGGAGCATACTGGAGCCAGTCGTCGTAGTCGTGGCGGAACGAACGGCTGTACCCGTTGCGCAGGCGGCGGAAGTCGGAGTCGTAGGCCTGCATCACGACGCCGCCTACGATCAGCGGCGTGCCGACGAAGAACATGCGGTAGGCTTTTGTCGACGTGTGGCGGTCGATGCGCCGCCGGAATTCCCCTCCGGCGCTCATGTCCACACTGTCCGGTAACTGCGCAGCTGCTCCCAGGCCCACGAATGAGAGCAGACAGGCGGCGGTCAGACGTCTGAGCATCGTATTTTATCGCAACTGCTTTCTTTTTCTGTGGATCGCGCGGATGATTTCGCCGCCGACGGCCAGCAGCGAGGTGAAGCCGATCACCTCGGCCCATTGCATCCACGAGAGCGGTTCGGTGCGGAACACCTCGCCTCCGAACTCCACGATCAGCACCTGCCCCACGCCGATCGCCGCGAGGATCAGGAAGAATTCGCGGCAGCCGGCGAGACATGTGAAGACCGAATGGCGTGTCTCGAATCCCTTGGCGTTGAACATGTTCCAGAACTGGAGGAAGACGAACGTCGAGAAGAACACGGTCAGCTGTTCCACCGTGAGTCCGCCCTGCAGGATCGTCCACCGGAAGAGCATTCCCAGCAGTACGACCACCATCGCCGTGCCGCATGTGAAGAGGGTGCGGGCCATGGCGGGGGTGATGATGAATTCGTCCCTCGGGCGCGGTTTGTCGCGCATCACTTCGGGGCTGGGCGGCAGCGAGGCCATGGCCATCGCCGCGAAGGTGTCCATGATGATGTTCACCCAGAGAATCTGCACCACGGTCAGCGGCATCTCGGTTCCGAACACCGCGCCGATGAAGCAGATGGTGATGGCCGCGAAGTTGATCGTCAGCTGGAACAGCACGAAACGCTGGATATTGCGGTAGAGCGAGCGGCCCCACATGACGGCCGTGGCGATCGAGGCGAACGAGTCGTCCAGCAGCGTGATGTCCGAGGCGTCTTTGGCCACGGAGGTCCCTGAACCCATCGAGAGACCTACGTTGGCGAAATTGAGCGCCGGGGCGTCGTTCGTGCCGTCGCCCGTCACGGCCACCACCTCGCCGCGCTGCTGCAACAGCCTGACGAGGCGCTGCTTGTCCAGCGGCCTGGCCCGGGACATGATCTTCAGCTCCTGTACGCGTTCCAGCAGTTCTTCGTCGCTCATGGCGGCGAACTCCGTGCCGGTGATGTGGTTGCGGTCGCCGTCCGTGGCGTCGTCCCACAGCCCGATCTGACGGGCGATCTCGCGCGCCGTGGCCGGGGTGTCGCCCGTGACGATCTTGATGCCGATTCCCGCCTCCAGACAGCGCGTGACGGCCGCCGGAACGTCCTCGCGCACAGGGTCCGAGATGGCGGCCACCGCCGCGAAATGCAGCCCGCCCGCCTTGACCGCTTCGAGACAGTCGTCCGATGCGGTTTCGGCCCATGCCACGGCCAGCGTGCGCATGGCGCGGCTCTGGAATCCGAGGAGCTGTTCGGCGACCTGCGCGTCCTTTCCGTCCGGGGCGCACATCGTGCGCACGATCTCCGGGGCGCCCTTCACCGAAAGGATGCGGCGGCCCGAGACGCCGCTCTCGACGATCGTCGCCATGTATTTGCGTTCGGTCGAGAAGGTCAGCCGGTCGACGATCTTCGCTTCGGTGCGCAGGCATTCGTAGTCCTCTCCGTGTTCATGCAGCCATTGGAGGAGCGCCCCTTCCGTGGGGTTGCCGATGATATGGCCTTCGGCGTCGAGGAACGCCGTGGTGTTCAGGGCCACGACCTCGGCGAATTCCCGTGCGGGAAGCGTGTCGTAGCGGATCAGTTCCTGCACGTGCATGCGGTTCTGGGTCAGCGTGCCGGTCTTGTCGGTGCAGATGACCGTCACGGCGCCCATCGTTTCGCAGGCGTGCATTTTGCGCACGAGGTTGTTGGTCTTCAGCATCCGCCGCATGGACATCGCCAGCGACAGTGTGATCGACATCGGAAGCCCTTCGGGCACCGCCATGACGATGATGGCCACCGAGACCATGAAGATTTGCAGAACGTGCTGCGAGATGGTCAGCCAGTCGCTCTCGAGCAGCCCGCCCGCGAAGATCGCCTTTCCGAGCATCACGCAGAAGATCAGCGCCGAGAGGAGGATGCCCAGCCGGCCGATCAGGCGCGAGAGGCGCGTCAGCTGACGGTCGAGGGGTGTCTGTTCTTCGCTCTGCACGGTCGACTGCTCCGTGACGCGCCCGGCCTCGGTCGCATCGCCCACGGCCGTTACGACCATCACGCCGTAGCCGTCCGCCACGGTCGTGCCGCGCAGCACCGCGTTCGAGGGATAGGTCGCCTCGGGATCGAAGTCGGCTTCGTCGACCGTCTTGTCCACCTCGGGTTCGCCCGTGAGCGTCGATTCGTTGATTTTCAGCGACACGGCCTCGACCAGTTCTCCGTCGGCGGGAATCGTCTCGCCGCTCTCGATGTAGACCACGTCGCCCGTGACCACGTCGCGGCGCGGAATTTCGCGAATCGAACCGTCGCGCATCACCTTCACGGGGATGTCGTCGTTGACCTGGTTGAGCCTCCGGAAACGCCGCTGGGCGTCCCATTCGAACCAGAATCCGACGCAGGTGGCGAGGATGATGGCGCAGATGATGCCCACCGATTCGGTGAAGTCCTTGTGGACGAATCCGATGATGAGCGACAGCACGGCGGCCAGCAGGAGGATGCGGATGATCGGGTCGCGGAATTTTTCCAGCAGCAGGCGCCAGGCAGAATCGTCCTTCGGCGGGGTGATGACGTTGTCGCCGTGACGCCGGCGGCTTTCGTCGATTTGCGGGGTAGTCAGTCCTTTGGGGTTGTAGCGAATCATCGGATATTATAGTTTGTGTACGGAAAATTGTCGTGTCGAGGCGTCGAGCCGCACGGCGATGAACAGCAGAATCGTGAAGGCGATGAGCGACGAGCCTCCGTAGCTCATGAACGGCAGCGGAATGCCCATCACGGGCATCAGGCCGATGGTCATGCCCACGTTGACCAGCACGTGGAACAGCAGGATCGCCGCCACGCAGTAGCAGTAGATGCGTCCGAACGGTTCCTGCTGCCGTTCGCCCATGCGCATCAGGCGCAGGATCAGCAGGCACAGGAGCGTCAGCACCACGACCGCGCCGACGAATCCCCACTCCTCGCCCACGGTGCAGAAGATGAAGTCGGTGTGCTTTTCGGGGACGAATCCGTATTTGATCTGGGTTCCTTCGAGGAAGCCCTTGCCCCAGAAGTTGCCCGAGCCGATGGCGATTTTCGCCTGGTTGACGTTGTAGTCGGTTCCGAGCGGGTCGCTGATGATGCCCAGGAAGCTCAATATGCGGTCGCGCTGGTGCTGTTTGAGGATCGAGTTGAAGATGTAGTCGGTGGTGGGCAGGAAGATGAGCGAACCGACGAACAGTCCCAGCGTGATGAAGATGTTGGCCATGTTCGAGCGGTAGGCGTATACGGCGGCGAAGACCACCGCCGCAAGGGTCGTCGTGAGCAGGCTGTGGTAGAGGTCGAGCGTTCCGGGGGCGATCAGCGCCATCACGAGGCACAGCAGGATGGCCGACAGCATCACGACGGCCAGGAACACGAGGCGCGAGCGCCACTGGCCGTTCATCATCGCCTCGGAGAGCGTGCAGACCAGAATCAGCGTCACGAGCAGCGTCATCGGCGAGAGGAGGAACGAGACGATGAACAGCGCGGCGATCAGCAGCACCGGGATGCAGAGCCATTTGTTCAGCCCTTCGCGGTAGAGTACGAAAAGGAATGACCCCAGCACGATGCCCGACCCGGTGTCGTTCTGCAGGATGATGATGAAGAGCGGGATGCAGATCACCACGGCGACCTTGAAGAGGTCGCCCGCGCGGTTGATCGAGAAGGAGTATTCGCTCATCACGCGGGCCAGGGCCAGGGCCGTGGCGATCTTGGCGAATTCTACGGGCTGTACGCGCAGCGACCCGAACTCGAACCACGCCTTCGCGCCGTTGACCTCGCGGCCGAACAGCAGCGCGGCCACGAGCAGCGCGATGCCGCCCAGATAGGCCGGGTAGGCGAACATGTGGTAGAACCTCTCGTCGAGCAGCAGGACGATGATCGCCGTGACCCATGCCGTGCCGATCCACATCAGCTGCTTCATGTAGAAGTGCGAAAAGGAGAACAGGTCGGCCGTGCCTTCGTCGTACGACGCCGAGGTGATCGAGATCCATCCCGCCACGACGATCAGCACGTAGAGCAGGACGGTCCAGCCGTCCACGCCGTAAAAGATGCCGTTATGCCGGTTACTTGTCATAAGCGGGATAATAGATGTTCATGTCCTTGATGTATTGCAGCAGTTCGGGCCTGCGGATCGTGTCCGTGAGGTAGTACTCCTCCAGGAGGCTGGCGATCGGCAGGGCCGCCGAGGCGCCGAATCCGCCGTTCTCGACGTAGACCGAGATGGCGATTTTCGGGTTGTCCTTCGGGGCGAACGAGAGGAACGTCGAGTGGTCGCGGCCGCGCGGGTTTTCGGCCGTTCCGGTCTTGCCGCAGACGTCCCACCCGTCGAGCCGGGCGCGGGTCGAGGTCCCCCCGACGTTCACGCCCCGCCACATGCCCTCGACGATGGGTTCGAAGTGCTTCGGTTCGACCATCGTGTAGTGGCGTTCGTAGAAACGCGCGTCGAGCGAGTCCTGTCCTTCGATCTTCTTCACGATGTGCGGGATGTAGTAGTAGCCGCGGTTGGCTACGATGCACGCCAGGTTGGCCAGCTGCAACGGCGTGCAGCCCAGCGCGTCCTGCCCGATCGAGAGCGACAGCACCGTCAGCGAGTTCCACGAACCCCGGTACTGGCGGTCGTAGTAGGCGCGGTCGGGCACATATCCGTTGCCCTCGTCGAGGAAGTCCGAACCCAGTTTGCGCCCGAATCCGAAGCTCTCGACATATTGTTTCCAGACGTCGTAACCCTCCTTCACGCTCCCGTATTTGGGATTGTCGAGGATGTCGCGGAAGACGTAGCAGAAGTAGGCGTTGCACGAGGTCGCCACCGCGAAGCGCAGGTCCAGCGGCGAGGCGTGGGCGTGGCAGGCCATCTTCAGGCGCCCCGCCTGGTAGCCCATGTGGCAGGAGTGCAGGTCCGAAGGCCGGAGCACCCCTTCCTGCAGGCCGATCAGCCCCTGCACCAGCTTGAAGGTCGACCCCGGGGGATATTTGGCCTTCACCGCGCGGTTGAACAACGGCTTGCGCTTGTTGTAGAGCATTTTCATGTAGTTGTTGCCCCGCTGGCGCCCCACCAGTTCATCGGGATCGTACGTCGGCGAGGAGACCATCATCAGGATTTCGCCCGTCGCAGGCTCGATGGCCACCGCGGCTCCCACCTTGCCGCGCATCAGCTCCTCGCCCAGCAGTTGCAGGCGGGCGTCGATGGTGCTCACCAGATAGCGCCCCGGCTCGGGAACCGAGTCGTAGCGGCCGTTCATGTAGGAACCCTTGATCGCACCGTGGGTGTCGATCTCCTGGATCCGGACGCCCTTGCGGCCCCGGAGCTGCGGCTCGTAGGCCGACTCCACGCCGTTCATCCCTACGTAGTCGCCCGTCTTGTATTCGGGGTTGCGCTTCAGGTAGTCGGGGTTCACCTCGCTCACATACCCCAGCAGGTTGCCGCCCACCTCGCGGGGATACCGGCGGACGGTGCGGTAGACGGTGTAGAAACCCCGGAAGTTGCACTCGTCGAAGCGCAGTTTGTCCTCCTTGGAGATGTAGTTCATGATCAGCCGCGGCGCCCGCGGACGCATCCGTGCGTTGGCCAGCTCGCGTTCGAGCCGGGCGCGCGAAAGTCCCAGCACGTCGCACATGCGGGCCGTGTCGAAGCCCTGTTTGCCGATTTCGCTCGAAATGACCATCAGGTCGTAACACTCGCGGCTCTGCACCAGGTATTCGCCGTTGCGGTCGAAGACCTCGCCGCGCGGCGGGTACTGCACGACGTGGCGCAGCACGTTGGCGCGTGCCAGGTCGTCGTAGCGCGAATCGAAGAGCTGGATGTAGGCCAGCCGCCCGACGATCAGCGCGAAGATCAGCAGGACGACGACCTGCAGCGTGCGCATCCGCATGAAACTCTCGGAGTTTCTCATATGCGCACGGGGATTTTGGCGGTGAAGATGCGGGCGATGATCCAGATGAAGGCCGCCGATACCGCCGTGCTGACGACGATGCGCAGCAGCGTGTGGAGCGCGTGGGTCCACGAAAGGGCCTCCAGTGAAAAGAATACGGCGTGGTGCACGAGCGTCAGCGCCACGAGGTAGGTGATGAATTTCCGTTCGCCCAGGCGTGCCGACGAGGGGATGCCTCCTTCGCGGACATTGTCGCGGCCGCAGATCATGCCGGCGAGGGTCGGGCGCAGGAAGGCGATCAGCAGGGTCGCGATCGTGTTGATTCCCGCCGCGCCCATGGCGAAGTCCATCGTGACGCCCAGCGCCAGTCCTGCGCCCAGCACGGCCGCGGGCGGCGTGTCGAGCGGCAGCAGGGCGATGAAGACGATGTATACGAGCGGGTTGAGGTAGATGCTGATGGTCAGGTTGTCGAACAGGAAAACCTGAAGCAGCACCGCCGCCGCGAAAAGTCCGAGATATGGTAGTGTGCGATACATTTAGTCGGGCCGGGTATGTTGTTCGATTTGTTCGCTTTGCTGCAGGTTGCGGATTTCGTAGAAGTCGCGGTTGCCGACCAGCACGACTTCGTTCAGCCGCGACATTTCGGCCGCGAGCCGCACCCGTACCGTGTAGGCCGTGCGGGTCTCGTTGAGCGAGGCGCTCTCGACCCAGCCGATCAGCACGTCGGCGGGGAAATACTGCGAGAATCCGGTCGTCACGACCTCCTGTCCGGGCTTCGGGTCGGCGTATTTCGACAGCTCGCCGAGGATCACCACGTTCTGGTCCAGTCCGTCCCAGTAGATCGAGCCGTAATATTCGGCGTCGGCGAGCTTGCCGCTGGCCCGGAACGAGGTGTTAAGCACCGACATTGCCACGGCGTAGCGTTCCGTGCAGTCGACGACGTAGCCGGCCATCGCGCCGTCGGGCGAGAGTACGGCCATCTCTTCGACCACGCCGTCCTGGCGTCCGCGGTTGAGCGTGATGAGGTTCTGCGCCCGGTTGACCGTGTTGGCCACGACCGATGCCGTCGCGAAGCGGTATTTCGATTCGCCGATGTCCTGCATGTAGCTGTCGAGCCGCGCGTTGGTCTCGGCCTCCTCGTACTGGGCGAGCCGCTCTTCGAGCTGTGCGACGCGGCCCAGCAGCAGCCGGTTTTCGCGTCCGAGGGTGAAGTAGCGCCTGATGCCCGCGAAGAATCCGTGCACGCCTCCCGCCACCTGGTTCGACCGTGCGAGCAGCCGGGCCTGGGTGTAGTGGGTGGAATGGGCGTAGTAGCTGATGGCCGCGACCTCCAGCGCCACGAACAGCACCACGACGTAGACGCTTCGTATGAACTCGAACAGTTTGCGCAAAGTTTCTTCCTTAATTTAAGATTGCGGACCGAAGCCCGCAATCGTTTCACTCAAAATATTACCCGATCGGCCTTTGCCGGTTTTCGTATATGACTGGTACCGGACAGCAAACGAAGTGCGGAAGACGACCGTTATCACAAGAATCACTTCATTAAAAATGAGAACCGGTTGATATTCTTCAGGGCGATTCCCGTTCCGCGGGCGATGGCCCGCAGCGGGTCTTCGGCGATGTGGAACGGAATGCCGGTCTTTTCGTTCAGCCTCCGGTCGAGTCCCTTGATCAGCGCACCGCCGCCGGCCAGATAGATGCCGTTCTTCACGATGTCGGCGTACAGCTCGGGCGGCATGGATTCCAGTACCTTCATCAGCGCCGCGTCGATCTTCGTGAGCGACTTCTCCAGCGCGTAGGCGATCTCGCTGTACGAGAGCGACACGGTCTGGGGCAGGGCGGTCAGCATGTTGGGACCCGTCACGACGAAATCCTCGGGTTCCTGCTCCAGGTCCGAAACGGCGGCGCCGATCGAGCATTTGATCGCCTCGGCCGTGCGTTCGCCGATGCGGATGTTGTGCTGCTGGCGGACGTAGCTTTGGATGTCGTTGGTGAAGACGTCGCCCGCCGTGTTGATCGACTCCGAGCAGACGATGCCGCCCAGCGAGATGCAGGCGATCTCCGACGTGCCGCCGCCGATGTCGATGACCATGTTGCCTTCGGGGGCTTCGACGTCGAGTCCCGCGCCGAGCGCCGCGGCCATCGGTTCGTAGATCATGTAGACTTCGCGGCCTCCGGCGTGTTCGGCCGAGTCGCGCACGGCGCGTATTTCGACGTTGGTCGAGCCGGAGGGAATGCAGATCACCATGCGCAGCGAGGGGGCGAAGAGGCTGCCCGAGGTCTTGACCTTCTTGATCATGCCGCGCAGCATCAGCTCCGTGGCGTTGAAGTCGGCGATCACGCCGTCCTTGAGCGGACGGATGGTCTTGATGTTCGGGTTGGTCTTCTCGTGCATTTGGCGGGCCTGCTGGCCGATGGCCACGAGTTTGCCCGTGTGGACGTCCAAGGCCACGATCGAAGGTTCGTCGACGACGACCTTGCCGTTGTAAATTATCAGCGTGTTGGCCGTTCCGAGGTCGATGGCCAGCTCCTGTGTCAGTGAAAAAATTCCCATATTCCTACACCCAACTGTTCTATTTCGTGAAATGCTTTATTCTCAATCCGATACGTGCCCGCAACACCGCTTCGGGTTCCGGCGGATGACATATCCCGACAAAGGTAGCAAAAAGCCCCGGAAATTTTTGTATTTTATTCTAATTTTTTTTAATTACATTTGTGCTGGAAAAACTGAATCTCCGCATGGAATATAAAATCGGAACCGAAGCCCGCTGCGCGGTCATCGGCTATGGAAGCTGGGCGACGGCCATCGTCGGACTGCTTGCGGCCAACGGCCGGCGCGTAGGGTGGTATGTCCGCAATCCCGAGGTGCTCGAATCGCTGTGCACGGAAGGACGCAATCCCCGCTATCTGAGCGATTTGGAGTTCGACCGCAGCAGCATCGCCCCGTCTTCCGACCTCGACGCCGTGGTGCGCGACGCCGACATCGTGATCCTCGCCGTCCCTTCGGCCTACCTCAAGGATTTCCTCGCCCCGCTGACCGTTCCGCTCCGTGACAAATTCGTCGTTTCGGCCATCAAGGGCATCGTCCCGGGCGACTATCAGACCGTCGTGGAGTACATCCACGACCATTACGGACTGTCGTATAAACAGATCGGGCTGGTGACCGGGCCTTCGCACGCCGAGGAGGTCTCGCGCGGCAAGCTCTCGTACCTCACGGTCGTCTGCACCGATCCCGAAAACGCGCGGCGCATCGGCGGACATTTCGCCGGCGACAATGTCCGGTTCAGCTACTCCACCGACCTTTACGGCATCGAATACGCCGCTATTCTGAAAAACATCTACGCCCTTTCGGTCGGCCTTGCCGTGGGGCTGGGCTACGGCGACAACTTCCTCGCCGTGCTGATCGCCAATTCGGCGGGCGAGATGACCCGTTTTCTGGAGGAGAGCTATCCCGCCGAGCGCGACACGCAGGTCTCGGCCTACCTGGGCGATTTGCTGGTGACCTGCTATTCTGTTTACAGCCGCAACCGGCGGCTGGGACTGCTCATCGGCCACGGCTGTACCGTCAAGAGCGCCCTGAACGAGATGACGATGGTCGCCGAGGGTTATTTCGCGGCCGACTGTATCCGCCACATCAACTTCCGCCACCGGGTCGACATGCCCATCGCCGACATGGTTTACCGGGTGCTCTACGAGGGCGCCTCGGCGCGCAGGTGCATGCAGGAACTGACAACCAAATTAATTTAGCGATATGATGAAAAATGTGAAATTGGACATTGCCAAGACGGGCATTGAGATTTCCGCCGACATCGAGGCCAAGGCGCAGGCTGCCAATGCCCTGCTGCATTCGGGCAAGGGTGCCGGCAACGATTTTCTGGGTTGGGTGCGCCTTCCCTCGTCGATTTCGGAGAATGAGATCGACGCCATCCAAAAGGAGGCCGCGAAACTGCGTTCGAAGGCCGACGTGGTCGTCTGCATCGGCATCGGCGGCTCGTACCTCGGCGCCAAGGCCGTGCTCGAAGCCATGAGCGATCCCTTCAAACTCCTGCACAAGGAGCAGAAGGACCCCACGGTCATTTTCGCCGGACAGAACATTTCGGAGGATTACACCGCCGAACTGCTTGCCGCGCTGAAGGAGCATTCGATCGCCGCCATCGTGATCTCGAAGTCGGGCACGACGACCGAGCCGGCCATCGCGTTCCGCCTGATCAAGGCCGAGATCGAAAAGCGTTACGGCAAGAAAGAGGCTGCGGAGCGCATCGTGGCCATCACCGACAAGGCGCGCGGGGCGTTGAAGACGCTGGCCACGCAGGAGGGCTATCCGACGTTCGTCATTCCCGACGACGTGGGCGGACGCTTCTCGGTGCTGACCCCCGTGGGGCTGCTGCCGCTGGCCGTCGCCGGCGTGGACATCGCGGCCCTCGTCCGCGGCGCGCAGGAGATGGAGAAGGCCACGGCCGAAGGCGTGCCTTTCGAGGAGAATCCGGCAGCCGTCTACGCCGCCGTGCGCAACATCCTCTACGACGGAGGCAAGAAGATCGAGATTCTGGGTTCCTACGAGCCTAAACTGCAATATATCAACGAGTGGTGGAAACAGCTCTACGGCGAGAGCGAGGGCAAGCAGGGTAAGGGCATCTTCCCGGCGAGCGTCACGCTGACGGCCGACCTGCACTCGATGGGCCAGTATATCCAGGACGGCGAGCGCACCCTGTTCGAGACGATCATTTCGGTGGCCAAACCCGCCGCCGAGGTGCTGATCGAGGCCGACGGGGAGAACCTCGACGGGCTGAACTTCCTGGCCGGGAAGCGTATTTCGGAGGTCAACCGCATGGCCGAACTGGGTGTTCAGCTGGCCCATGTGGACGGCGGCGTTCCCAACATCCGCATCGAGATTCCCGAAATCTCCGCCGAAGTCGTCGGCTCGCTGCTCTATTTCTTCGAAAAGGCCTGCGGCATCAGCGGCTACATGCTGGGTGTGAATCCCTTCGACCAGCCGGGCGTCGAGGCGTACAAGAAGAACATGTTCGCCCTGCTGGATAAACCCGGCTACGAGGAGGCGTCGAAAGCCATCAAGGCGCGGCTGTAACCGTTTGGCCGATAATGAAAAGGTCCATCCGTTCGGCGGATGGACCTTTTTTCGGATGGCGGCTCCTATTCGCCGCGCACCCGCCTGCCTTTCTCGGTGAAAATCTCTGTTTCGTCCTCTTTCTGCATGTAGAGCAGTTTTTCCCGGAACCCGCCGTTCGGAGCCGCGACGCTCTTCCCGGCTTCTGCCGTGTCGGCCTGCGTGTCGATGACGGTATGGCCGGACTTGTAATAGACCGCGTCGTAGACGCACGGGACGATCGGCCGGCCGCGGTCGTTCAGCACGCCCCACTTGCCGTCGCGCCGCACGATTGCGAATCCGTAGGTCCTTTCGAGCAGGTAGGCCAGTTCATAGACGCACGGCACGACGAGACGGCCTTTCGGATCGACGCAGCCCCATTTCCCGTCGGCGAAGCCCAGGTTCTGCAACCGGGTATCCGCGAAATCCGTGCGACCGTCGTTCACGAACGCCGCCTTGTCCCGGACCGGGAAGATGAACCCGTAGAACGGCGTGACCCGGTTGCCTTTCCGGTCGATCAGGGCCGTCGGGCAATCCGAGAGAATCGGCACTTTGAATTTGTCGACTTCGTTTTTGACCATCGCGACGCTCTTGTCGAACCCGTATTCCCCGAAACTGCTGCACCAGTCGTATTGCAGGGGGATGGCCGTTGCGCCCGTGGGGTCGATGAACCCCCATTTGCCGTTGAGCCGTACGGCGGCCCGGTCGCCGATAAACTGCCGGGCGTCTTCGTAACGGGCATTCCCGAAAACGGCGTGGCCGTATTCGTCGGTGAAATAACACGGCATTCCGCCGCGGGTTCTGCTCATGTAGAGCTGCGGACACTGCGAAGCGGCGCACGACGACAGCGCGAGGCAGGCGATCAGGAAGGAGTGACGCATACTGTGCGGGTTGGTTGCGTGTAATATACGAAATAATAGCTGCCTGTGCAACCTTTTTTGCCGGGGTTGAAAAAATCGGAACCTCCCGGCCGGGAAGTTCCGATTTTCGGTTGTATGAGGCCTTTCGGCTTACAGCACGCCCTGCTCGACCATCGACTTAGCGACCTTCATGAATCCGGCGATGTTGGCGCCCTTCATGTAGTTGAGGTAGCCGTCCTTCTCGGTGCCGTATTCCACGCAGGCGTGGTGGATCGACGACATGATCTGGTGCAGCTTGGCGTCGACCTCCTCGGCCGTCCAGTTGAGTTTCTGCGAGTTCTGCGTCATTTCGAGACCCGACGTGGCCACGCCGCCGGCGTTCACGGCCTTGCCCGGTCCGTAGGGAATCTTCGCCGCGATGAAGGCGTCGATGGCTTCCGGGCGGCAGCCCATGTTCGAAACCTCGGCCACGACCTTCACGCCGTTGGCCAGCAGGCGTTTGGCATCTTCGCCGTCCAGTTCGTTCTGCGTGGCGCACGGCATGGCGATGTCCACCTTGACCTCCCACGGTTTCTTGCCCGCGAAGAACGTCGAGCCGGGGAACTTCTTGGCGTAGGGTTCCACCACGTCGTTGTTCGACGCGCGCAGTTCCAGCATGTAGGCGATCTTCTCGGCGTCGAGGCCTTCCGGATCGTAGATGTAACCGTCGGGACCCGAGATCGTCACCACCTTGGCGCCCAGTTCCGTGGCCTTCGTCGCCGCGCCCCAGGCCACGTTGCCGAAGCCCGAGATGGCGATGGTCTGGCCCTTGATGTCCATGCCGGCCTTTTCGAGCATCTGGCGCAGGAAATAGACGGCTCCGAAGCCCGTCGCCTCGGGACGGATCAGCGAACCGCCGTAGGTCATGCCCTTGCCCGTCAGCACGCCGGTGTTCTCCTGGGCCAGCTTGCGGTACATGCCGTAGAGATAGCCGATTTCGCGTCCGCCGACGCCGATGTCGCCTGCCGGAACGTC
This sequence comes from Alistipes sp. i18-0019-D1, assembly GCF_042852885.1. Classification (NCBI taxonomy): domain Bacteria; kingdom Pseudomonadati; phylum Bacteroidota; class Bacteroidia; order Bacteroidales; family Rikenellaceae; genus Alistipes; species Alistipes sp. i18-0019-D1. The sequence continues at coordinate 1,005,643 of NZ_AP031424.1, read as the reverse complement.
GGTCTGCGGGCCGATGTGACGCCACAGCTCGGTCATGAAGGCCTGGCAGAAACGCATCACCTCACGGTCCGACTTGCCCTTGGGATTGAAATCCGAACCGCCCTTCGCGCCGCCCATCGGAAGGGTCGTCAGGGCATTCTTGAAGATCTGCTCAAATCCGAGGAATTTCAGGATCGAGGGGTTCACCGAGGGGTGGAAGCGCAGTCCGCCCTTGTAGGGGCCGATGGCGTTGTTGAACTGCACGCGGTAGCCCGTGTTCACCTGCACGTCGCCCTTGTCGTCGACCCATACGACCTTGAACGTGAAGGTTCGGTCGGGTTCCACGATGCGTTCGGCGATGCGGTTTGCCTCGAATTCCGGGTGCTGGTTGTAAGCATCCTCCACGGTCATCAGAACTTCGCGCACGGCCTGCAGGTATTCGCTTTCGCCGGGGTGCTTGCGCTCGAGTTCCGCCATAATTTTGTTAACGTTCATAGCTCTATCGGTTTTTGGTTGGTTTGCATGTTCAGTTCGGGTTCTATTCTTTCACAAATATAAAAATATTTCCGACAGATTGTAATCTTTTCGGGGAAATTTATTCGAAATCCTAATCGTCGTTCCCTTCGCGCACCATCCCTTTGTTCGAACGCCCGTCGATGCAGACCCACAGCGGGCGGTCGAAGCGCACCTGCCGCAGGTACGTTCCGTCGTACAGCGCCTGCCGGGCGTCGAGTTCCTTTTCGCGGAAGAGGCCGTCGCCGCGGAAGGGGTTGATCGTCAGGTAACCCACGCCCAGCGAGGTGACGTTCTGGAAAAAGTGCGTGCCCTGCGAAGGCTCCACGTCGAACTTCTCGATGCCGCACTCGACGATCACCTTGGCCTCGGAGATGTGGTTCCACTTGACCGGAACCCCGAGGAACGGGTCCGAGGAGCCCCAGCGGCCGGGTCCTACGAGAATGTACGGCCGTCCCTGGTCGCGCATGCGGTTGTTGAGCATCAGCAGCTCTTCGGCGATCTTCTCGGTCGAGAGCGAGTCGAAAGCGTCGGACTTCACGTAGATGATGTCGGCGATGTCGGTCATCTGCCCGATGCCGAGGGCCTGTTCGCCGTAGATCAGCGCCCGGGAGGCGTCGACCTCGTTCCAGTCGATGGACCGGTTGTCCTGGTTGTCGATGATCGGGCGGATCTGCAACAGGTTGAAAACCTGCCGCTGCCCGGGAGCCACGTCCATGTTGACGGCGAATTCCACCTCCACGGGACAGCGCATCTCCTCGGCGCCCATCTGGAGGATGTCGGAGATGATTTCGGCCAGCGGGAAGGTGTTGTATTTGAGGATGTTGTTGAACGTGATGACCTTGCGTCCCTGGTCGAACGGGCTGTCGGAGATGCGTTCGTTCTCGCGGTCCCAGACCGAGCAGACGAATTTCGAGTTGCGGAAGCCGCCGATCTCCGTAAGGCCCAGCCGGCGCAGGTTCACCGCGTCGTCGATCGACGTGCGGAACTCCTCGGGCCGGAGGCTCAGGGCCAGCACTTCGTTCTGCGTGTCGCGCAGCGCCAGCTCGGGCGTCGAGGTCTGGAGCACCTTCTGCGGGTAGCGGGGCGAGAAGCGCAGCGTGCGTCCGCCGTCCACGACCAGTTTGCCCAGGCCCATGGCGATGTTGCAGACGCCGTCCTCCGGGCGCTCGTCGCCGATGGGATAGTAGTTGATCGAGCGGGCCACGCCCGAGCAGGTGGGGAAGTACAGCCCGTCCTGTTCCGTGCCGCACACTTCCTGGATGATCACGGCCATTTTCTCCTCCGAGATAAGGTTCTGCGACGACTGGATGTAGGCCCTCGACGCTGCGAAATAGACCGAGGCGTAGACGCTTTTGACCGCCTTGAGCAGCAGGCGCAGCATCTGGTCCTCGTTGTCGACGTAGGGGATCATGTAGGTCGAGTAGATGCCGGCGAAGGGCTGGTAGTGCGAGTCTTCGAGTTTCGACGACGAGCGGATGGCCAGCGGCGTGCGCACGGTGCGGATGTAGCTTTTCAGCGCCTCGCGCAGCCGGAACGGAAGCACCGAACTGACGAATTCCGAGAGGATCTCCTCGTCGGAGAAATCCTGCGAAATGATGTATTTAAGGCCGTTGTGTCGGATGAAGTCGTCGAAGAACTCCGTGGCGATGACCACCGACCGCGGGATCATGATGCGCACGTTTTCGTGCTTGTCGTACTGGCGGTGCTTCATGAGCATCGAGTTCATGAACGCCAGACCGCGGGCCTTGCCGCCGAGCGATCCCTCGCCGATGCGTGCGAAGGCCACGGCGTCGGAGTAGGTCTCGGTGTCGAAACGCGCCACGACGCCCTGTCCGAGCAGCGTGCGGTAGTCGCGGATGAGTCCCACCAGCACGCGGCGGTGCTCTTCGACCGACGAGAAGTGGCTCTTGTTGTACTGGCGGATCGACGCTGCCAGCGGGAACAGTCCCCGCGAGTAGAGCCATTTCGAGAGGTGGTTCTGTGACGTGTGGTATTCGAAGGCCCGGTCGGGGATCGTGGCGATCATCTGCTGCATCTGCGTCAGGTCTTTCGCGCGGCCGATCTCGGTCCCCGTGTCGGGGTCCTTGAAGACGAAGTCCCCGAAAGCGAATTCCACGGCGATGTAGTCGTGCAGCTGCGAGAGCAGCGTCTTGGAATTCTTGGCGATGAATCCCGCGCCCAGCTCCGCGGCCTGCTTGCCGAAGGCCACCTGCGACGACTGCAACAGTACGGGCATCAGCGGATTGTCTTCGCGGATGCGGCGGCAGAGGTCGATGCCGGCGTCGAGTTTCTCGCTCTCGGGCGGGTCGTTGCGGCGGAGCACGAACCCCACGTCGGAGATCACGCCCAGCAGGTTTTTCTTGTAACGTTCGTACAGTTCCACGGCCTCCTCGTAACAGCGTGCCAGCAGGATTTTCGGGCGTGCGCGTTTGCGCAGCACCTGCTGCTGCTCGTTGAAGGCGTCCTTCAGGAATTCGGTGTTTTGGAGCAGCAGCAGTTTGTAGATCTCGGGTAAATAGGTGGAATAGAAGCGGATCGAGTCCTCGACCAGAAGGATGGCCTGCACGCCTCCTTCGCGGATGTCCTCGTCGGCGTTCATCTTGTCCTCGATCAGCTTGATGATGGCGATGATCAGTTCCGTGTTGCCGTGCCACGAGAAGATGTAGTCCAGTCCCGAGCGGTCCTGCTCCTCGATGCGGCGGTAAATATCCTTCGAAAAGGAGGTCAGCAGCGCCACGGGGGTATTGGGATGCCGCTCCTTGACGATCTTGGCGAACGAAAAGACGTCGGGTTCGCCGACGTTGTACATCGTGAGGATGAAATCGAACGAATCGTCCCGGGCCAGCGCCTCCAGCGCCTCGGCCGTCGAGCTGACGCGCGTCAGCGACGGCGGGTTCGACATGTTGAGGTCGATGTACTCCTGGTTGATCTGCGACTCGATGTGCCCGTCCTCCTCCAGAATGTACCCGTCGTAGCTGCAGCATACGAGCAGGATTTTGTGAATCCGGTATTTCATGAAGCGGTAGGGGAGTTTGCTCCCGTCGGGCATGTATTGTTCCAGGCTTTTGTTCATTCGGATGCTAAATTTGTTCTACCAACAAAAATAAGGAAAAAATTGTTACCTTTGAAATCGGAAACGCTGAAAATAACCGCAAGACAAGATGAGCAAGGAGAAATATACCCTGCAGGAGGTCACCACCCCCGCCCTGGAACGCGAGTGGCTGGTCTTCCCCGAAAAGATTTACAAAGGCAACCGCAACTGGGTCCGTCCGCTGGATGTGGACGTCCTCAAGGTTTTCGACCCTTCGAAAAACGAGCTTTTCGCCGACGGCGAGGCCATCCGCTGGATGGTGCGCGACACCCGGGGCGAAGTCGTGGGGCGCATCGCCGCCTTCTACAACCGCGAGAAGGCCGCCATCGAGGAGCAGCCCACGGGCGGCTGCGGCTTTTTCGAGTCGGTCGACGACCAGCAGGTCGCCGACATGCTGTTCGAAGCCTCGCGCATGTGGCTGGCCAGCCGCGGCATGGAGGCGATGGACGGTCCGATCAACTTCGGACAGCGCCGCGATTGGTGGGGGCTGCTGGTCGAGGGCTACGAGTTTCAGCCGCTTTATATGAATCCCTACAATCCCCCTTATTATAAGGAACTGTTCGAAAACTACGGGTTCCAGAACTATTTTAACCAGCACAGTTTCATCTGGCGCGTCAACGATTCGGAGGCCAACAAGCAGATCTTCGCTCGCGCCGAACGGCTCTATACGGTCCCGGGCTACCGTGTCGAGAACATCGACATGAAGAACCTGGAGGAGGCGGCCGAGAGTTTCCGCGTCATCTACAACAAAGCGTGGTCGCTCTTCTCTGGCGTGAGGCCCATGACGCAGGAGGAGGCGCTGGAGATGGTCCACGAGATGAAACCGATCATCGATCCCAATATCATCTTCTTCGCCTATTTCAACGACGAGCCGATCGGCTTCTTCATCACCGTCCCCGACCTGAACCGCCTGATCGGCAAGTTCCACGGTAAGTTCGGGCTGTGGCAGAAACTGCGCCTGATGTGGGACCTGAAGGTTCGCAAGTCGTGTGACAGGATCTTCGCCATCATCTTCGGCATCGCTCCCGAATTTCACGGCAAGGGCGTCGAGTCGGCCATCATGGTCAAGTACTGGCAGTTCCTCGAGCGGACCAAAAATCCCTACAAATCGATGGAACTGGCGTGGATCGGCGACTTCAACCCCGTGATGAACCGCATGATCGAAACCTACGTCTGCGCCACGCGCCACAAGGTCCACACCACCTACCGCTACCTGTTCGACCGGACGAAGGAGTTCCACCGCTGTCCGCGCCTGGGGGTCAAGCGCCGTTCGGAATGACATGAAGCCTGCATCAAACACACGTTATATATGAAAACCACCGTATTCACCAAGTATCACATCGCCGCAGGGGCCAGGATGGCCGAATTTGCGGGTTATAACATGCCCATCGAATTCACGGGCATCACCGACGAGCACATGGCCGTGCGCAACGGCGCCGGGGTCTTCGACGTGAGCCACATGGGCGAAATCTGGGTCAAGGGTCCCCGGGCGCTCGACCTGCTGCAACGCATCACGACCAACGACGTCTCGAAGCTCTTCGACGGCAAGGTGCAGTACACCTGCATGCCCAACGGCCGCGGGGGCATCGTCGACGACATTCTGGTTTACCGCATCGACGCCGAAACCTACATGCTCTGCGTCAATGCCGCCAATATCGACAAGGACTGGAAGCATATCTGCGCCGAGGGCAAGGCCTTCGGCATGGAGGCGGGCCACGGCAGGGAACTTTACAACGCTTCGGACGAAATCTGCCAGCTGGCCGTGCAGGGTCCGCTGGCCATGAAGATCGTGCAGAAAATGTGCGCCGAGCCGGTGGAAGGGATGGAGTATTATACCTTTAAGAAGATGCCCGTCGCCGGGTGCGACGCCATCCTTTCGATCACGGGTTACACCGGGTCGGGCGGCTGCGAGATCTACGTCGCCAACGAAGACGGCGACAAACTCTGGAAGGCCCTCTGGGAGGCCGGCGAGGAGTTCGGGCTGAAAAACATCGGCCTCGGGGCGCGCGACACCCTGCGTCTGGAGAAGGGCTTTTGCCTCTACGGCAACGACATCGACGACACCACGTCGCCGCTCGAAGCCGGGCTGGGGTGGATCACGAAATTCGCCGAGGGCAAGGATTTCATCGACCGCGCCGCGATGGAACGCCTCAAAGCCGAGGGCGTGGGGCGCAAGCTGGTGGGGTTGAAAATGGTCGAGCGGGGCATTCCGCGCCACGGCTACGCGATCGCCGCGCCGGACGGAACCGGGATCGGTCACGTCACTTCGGGAACCATGTCTCCCTGCCTGAAAGTCGGCGTGGCGCTGGGATACGTCGAGGCGGCCTATGCCAAACCGGGCACGGAAATCGCTGTGATCATCCGCGAGAAGCCCGTGAAGGCCGAAGTGGTGAAAATTCCGTTCGTATAAACCGTAACCGATTTACTCTATGAAAGCGAAATATCTCGGGCTGGACCTTTCCAGCCCCGTCGTAGTCAGCAGTTCGCCCTATACCGCGTCGATCCGCAATGTCGAGCAGTGTGTCCGCAACGGCGCGGGCGCCGTGGTGCTGAAGTCTATTTTCGAGGAGCAGATTTACCGTCAGGCCGCCTCGCTCGACCGTATGGAAGGTTACGGCGATGCCGGGGAATACCTCGAACGTTATCTGGGCGAAGCCTATAAGGCGGAGTTGCTGGAGTTGGTTTCCGATGCCGCCAAGACGGGCATTCCCGTCATCGGCAGCATCAACTGCGCCGGCGCGGGCGATGTGTGGATCGAATATGCCGCGGCCATGCAGCAGGCCGGCGCTTCGGCGCTGGAGCTGAACATCTTCCTGCTTCCGACAGATCGCCGGGCCTCGGCGCAGGAAATAGAGAGCCACTATGCCGACATCGTGCGCAAGGTTGCCGCCGAGGTGAAGATTCCCGTGTCGGTGAAGCTGCCGATGCGCCTTACGAACGTGCTGTCGGTCGGCGACGCGCTGCTGGGCCGCGGAGCCGGCGGACTGGTGCTCTACAACCGTTTCTTCGAGCCGGACATCGACATCGAGAAGATGTGCCTGGTGAACGGCGATCCGTTCAGCGAGCCGAGCGAACTGCGCAATGTCCTGCGCAGCACGGCGCTGTGCGCCCATGCGCTTCCGCAGTTGGACATTGCCGTTTCGACCGGTGTCCACGACGGGGCCGCCGCGGTCAAGTCGCTGCTTTGCGGAGCGGCGGCGGTGCAGGTCTGCACGGCGATCCACAGATACGGCTACGAGGTAATCGGGGAGATGAACCGGTTCATCGACGCGTGGGCCTCCCGCCAGGGCTTCGAGTCGCTCGACGAGTTCCGCGGACGCATGGACTACGGCTCCTCGGAGGGCGATTTCTACCAGCGCGTACAGTATATGAAATATTTCCCGCACGATGCCGAGTAGACTTTGCATCGCTTCGAGCGCAAATCCCGGATGCCTTTTGCTGGCGTCCGGGATTTTTTGCGGAGCGGGACGGGGTTGGTCCGGCGCCGGAGATTTTTTTGCGGGGCCGTTGTGCGGCGCGATGTCTGCAAACGGTTGTCCTGTCCGGTGTTGCGGGATTTATTTCGCGGTCTGCGTGTCGAATGCGGCGTCGAACATCCCCCGCAGCCGCTGCGGGTCGCGGATCACGCCGCGCAGTTCTTCGAGCCGCCGGGCATTCTCCGATTCTGCGATCCAGAGCCGAAGGTAACCGCCTTCGGCGTATTTCTTCTGCAAATGTGCGAGACAGCGGGCATACTGCCCTTCGCGGTCCAGTTCCGGGTAGTGCGCCAGTCCGTACTGGACGGTGCGGCGGATGATCGTCTCGGGGTCGATCACCCGGTCGGCTTCGGCCACGATTCGGCCGTAAACGGTGCGGGGTTCGTGGTCCGACGAGGCGCGGTGGTCCTCCACGGCGTCGCGCATCACCGCGATCTGCTCTTCGGTGAACCAGCGGCGCAACTCGGCGTCGGCCGCGAGGATGCGTCCGGCGTCGATGTGATGTCGTTCGCGGCCGTTCACGAGACCTGTGTCGTGATAGGCGGCGACGGTGTAAACCATGCCGGGGTCGGCGTCGTAATGTGCGGCCAGTTCAAGGCTCTGCGCGATGACCGTCCGGACGTGGTCCGTGCGGTGCGCGGCGTCGAAATGTTCGTAGCGGGGAATGATCTCCCGTTCGATGTATTGTTCGAGTTCCGAGTTCATGGTTGCAAGGTACGAAAAAAATCCCTCCTTGTCAAAGGAGGGATTTGGGGAGGATTGTCAGCGAACCGGATGGCGTACCCGGGTCACATTGTTTATTTCGCGTATGAAACGGCGCGGGTCTCGCGGGTGACGGTGATCTTACCTGACCCGGTAAAAAAAGTCCCTCCTTATCAAAGGAGGGATTTAGGGAGGATTGTCAGCGAACCGGATGGCGTACCCGGGTCACATTGTTTATTTCGCGTATGAAACGGCGCGGGTCTCGCGGATGACGGTGATCTTCACCTGACCCGGTAAAAAAAGTCCCTCCTTATCAAAGGAGGGATTTAGGGAGGATTGTCAGCGAACCGGATGGCGTACCCGGGTCACATTGTTTATTTCGCGTATGAAACGGCGCGAGTCTCGCGGATGACGGTGATCTTCACCTGACCCGGGTACGTCATTTCGTCCTGGATCTTCTTGGCGATGTCGTGCGAAAGTCCCTCCGACTCCTGGTCCGAGAGTTTGTCGGCTCCGACGATCACGCGCAGTTCGCGTCCGGCCTGAATGGCGTAGGTCTTCATCACGCCGGGGTACGAGAGGGCGATGTCCTCCATCTCCTTCAGACGCTTGATGTAACTCTCCACCACTTCACGGCGCGCTCCGGGACGTGCGCCCGAAATGGCGTCGCAGACCTGGATGATCGGGGCGATGAGCGAGGTCATCTCCACCTCGTCGTGGTGGGCGCCGATGGCGTTGCAGACCTCGGGCTTCTCCTTGAACTTCTCGGCGAGTTTCATGCCGATGATTGCGTGCGGCAGTTCCGGTTCGTCGTCGGGCACCTTGCCGATGTCGTGGAGCAGGCCGGCGCGGCGGGCGATCTTGGGGTTGAGACCCAGTTCCGATGCCATGATGCCTGCGAGGTTGGCCGTTTCACGGGCGTGCTGCAACAGGTTCTGGCCGTAGGACGAACGGTATTTCATCTTGCCGATCATGCGGATCAGCTCGGGGTGCAGTCCGTGGATTCCCAGGTCGATCGTCGTGCGCTTGCCGACCTCGACGATCTCCTCCTCGATCTGCTTCTGAACCTTGGCGACCACCTCCTCGATGCGTGCGGGGTGGATGCGGCCGTCGGTGACGAGCTGGTGCAGGGCCAGACGCGCAATTTCGCGGCGTACGGGGTCGAAACCCGAGAGGATGATGGCCTCGGGAGTGTCGTCGACGATGATCTCGATGCCCGTTGCGGCCTCCAGGGCGCGGATGTTGCGGCCTTCGCGGCCGATGATACGGCCCTTGACCTCGTCGCTCTCGATGTTGAACACCGTCACGGCGTTTTCGATGGCCGTCTCGGTCGCCACGCGCTGAATCGACGCTACGATGATGCGCTTGGCCTCTTTTGTGGCGGTCAGCTTGGCCTCCTCGACCGTTTCGTTGATGTAGGCGGCGGCTTCGGTTTTGGCCTCGGCTTTCATGTTCTCGATCAGGATGTTCTTGGCGTCTTCGGAACTCATGCCCGAAATCTGCTCCAGACGCGCGTTCTGTTCGCGCTGCATCTGGTCGACCTCCTCTTTCTTGTGTTCGAGAATCTGCAGCTGGTTCTGCATCTGCTCTTTCAGACGGTCGTTCTCACGGAGTTTGTTTTCCAGTTCGCGCTGCTGGTTCTGCAGGTTCTGCTCGATCTGCTTGGCGCGCTGCTCGCTCTGGGCGATTTTCTGGTTGCGCTCGTTGACCTGACGGTCGTATTCGCTCTTGAGCTGTATGAACTTTTCCTTTGCCTGAAGGATGCGCTCCTTCTTGATCATCTCTCCCTCGGCTTCAGCCTCCTTGACGGCGGCTTCGCGGCGCTTGCGGATCGACGTCTTGACCACGAGGTTCGTTACGACCGCGTAGATTGCGACGGCGACCACGGCAGAGATTGAGGCAGCCAAAATGATACTATACATGGGTCTTTGCTTGTTTGTTTTTAGTTATTAATAGGGTTTTAATTGTAGTTATAAAAAAACCGCATAGGATTCCTTAGTCTTGTTTGACGAATCTGCCGATCAGTCATGTGTGGGGGCTCCGACAATCGCAATCTTCCAACGGTACGCCGTAACGTACTCCCCGTGAGGGTGGTAAGGCCTGATTTTGAAGCGCCTTGAGTTGCCCCAATTTAAAAAATGTTCAGTTTCGCAAAGCTGTAAGGAATCTATGCGGGTAGATTCTTGTATGTAAAAGAACGTTTTTCGTACGATGCGTATTGTCCCGGGCACCTCCCCTTCGCCGGCCTCCCCTCTACCGGCCTCCCGTTTGCGGAGGCCTTCGGTCGGTCACTGCTTCGGGTCGTTCAGATACGCATCTATTTCCGTGCCGATTTTTTCGAGCTGCCGGAGATCTTCGCTGTCGACCTCCCGGCTCTGCCGCATTCCGACGTTCGCGATGGCGAATTTCAGCGCGGTCATCGACAGGTAGTCCTGGTCGTTCCAGTTCTTGATATTCTGTTGTTTTATCAGTGCGAGGTAGCTGTTCACCTCCCGTTCGGCAAGCCGGTACATCTCCTCCTTCCCGCTCTCGATGTTGAACGGATAGCTTTTGCCTGCTATTTTGAGGGTTATTGCCTGTTTTGCCATTTTTTTCGTTTCGTTTATTCCGTCGTCCTCTTCTCCGGCCTCCCGGCCGTTTTCCCCGGGGCCGTTTATTCGGCCTCCTGCGTCGTCGGGGCCGCCAGCGGCTGGCCCAGCAACGCGATGCACTTGTCCACCTCCCGCATAAGACGGTTGACGCGTGCCCGCGCTTTTTCCCGGTTACTGCCTCCGCCCGCAAGCCCTTCGGTCAGCTGCATGCGCGCCAGTTCGGCATCCAGCTCCCTGACGCGTTCCTCGAGCGTGCGTTTCTCGGAGCGGAGCGTGTCGCGCTGCGCAGTCAGTTCCGCACAAAGGTCCGACAGCCTCTTGTGGTCGTCGATCAGCTGCCGCACACGGGCTTCGATGTTCGTTATCACGCTCTTGTCGGCCATGGCCTTCGGGTAAAGTTCCGGTTTACTTTTCAAAGGTACGAAAAAAACGTAAAAAAGCAAAAAATTATTTTGCGGCAATCTCCCCGTAGAGGTCGTAGTCGGCGGCCGAGGTGACCGTCACGTCGTAGAAATGTCCGCGCAGCAGGCGGCGTTCCGACGCCGGGATCAGGATCTCCTGGTCGACTTCGGGCGAATCATACTGCGTGCGGCCGACATACCAGTCGCCCTGGCGCGAATCGATGATCACCCGTTCGGTGCGTCCCACGCGGCGGCGGTTGTTGTCGAGCGAGATCTCGTTCTGCAGGGCCATGATACGCTCCGCGCGTCGCTGCTTGACCTCCTCGGGAACGTCGTCGCGGAGGTTTTCGGCCGACCAGGTCCCCTCCTCCTCCGAGTAGGGGAAGACGCCCAGCCGTTCGAAACGCACCTCGCGCACGAATGCCAGCAGCTCTTCGAAATCGGCCTCCGTCTCGCCCGGATAACCCACCAGCAGCGTCGTGCGCAGTGCCAGGTCGGGGATCGCCCCGCGCAGGCGGCCGATCAGCTCCATGGCCTCGGCCTTGGTGTGGCGGCGGTGCATCGACACGAGCTGAACATCGGAGATGTGCTGGAACGGAATGTCGAGGTATTTGCAGATTTTCGGCTCCGAGGCCATCACGTCGATCACCTCGTCGGGAAATCCGGCAGGATAGGCGTAGTGGAGCCGGATCCATTCGATGCCGTCGATGCGGCACAGGCGGCGCAACAGCTCGGCGAGCATCCGCCGGCCGTAGAGGTCGATGCCGTAGTAGGTCGTGTCCTGCGCAATGACCATCAGCTCCCGGACGCCCTGCGCGGCCAGTTTGCGGGCCTCTTCCTCCAGCTCCTCCATCGGGACGGAGACGTGGCCGCCGCGGATGAGCGGGATGGCGCAGTAGCCGCACTTCCAGTTGCAGCCTTCGGAAATCTTCAGGTAGGCATAGTGCTTCGGGGTCGTCAGGCGGCGTTCGGTGGCCAGCGCCGGGTCCTCCGAGGCCCCCAGCGCACGAACGATGCCGTCCCACGTGCGTGCGCCGAAGTATTCGTCCACCTCGGGAATCTCGGCCCGCAGTTCGTCGGCGTAGCGTTCCGAGAGGCATCCCACGACGAACAGCCGTTCGATCTTTCCGGCCTGCTTGGCCGCCGCGGCCTGCAGGATCATCTCGACGGACTCCTGCTTGGCGTCGCCGATGAATCCGCAGGTGTTGATTACCACGACCTTGGCGTCGGTGCGGTCGCTGTCGAAGAGGACCTCGTACCCGGCGGCCGCGAGCCGTGCCATCAGATGCTCGCTGTCGACGGTGTTCTTCGAGCATCCGAGCGTTATGACGTTAATTTTTTTCATGGCCGAACAACGCGTTGACGAACTCCTTCCGGTCGAAGATGCGCAGCTGGTCGATGCCTTCGCCGATGCCGATGTAGCGCACCGGGATGTGGAACTGGTCGCTGATGCCGATCACCACGCCGCCCTTGGCCGTGCCGTCGAGCTTGGTGATCGTAAGCGAGGTGACCTGCGTGGCCTGCGTGAACTGCTTCGCCTGCTCGAAGGCGTTCTGCCCCGTTGAGCCGTCGAGCACGAGCATCACCTCGTGCGGCGCGCCTGGAATCACCTTGCCCATGACATTGCGGATTTTCGTCAGCTCGTTCATCAGGCCCACCTTGTTGTGCAGACGCCCGGCGGTGTCGATCAGCACCACGTCGGCGCCGTTGGCCTTGGCCGAGGTGAGCGTGTCGAAGGCCACCGATGCGGGGTCGGAACCCATCTGCTGGCGGATCATCGTCGCTCCGGCACGGTCGGCCCACACCTGCAACTGGTCGATGGCGGCCGCGCGGAACGTGTCCGCCGCGCCGATCCAGACCTTCCGGCCCGCCTTGCCGAGCTGCGCAGCCAGCTTGCCGATGGTCGTGGTCTTGCCGGCGCCGTTGACGCCCACGACCATCACCACGTAAGGCTGTCCCTCGGTGGCGTCCAGTCCGAAATTCTCCGACGAACCGTGCGCATCCTCCATCAGCGTCGCGATCTCCTCGCGCAGGATCGATTGCAGCTCCGAGGCGTTCATGTATTTGTCCCGGGCCACGCGCTCCTCGATGCGGCGGATGATCTTCACGGTAGTCTCCACGCCCACGTCCGACGAGATGAGCACCTCTTCGAGGTCGTCGAGCACCCCGGCGTCGATCGTCGACCGGCCCGCCACGGCCCGCGCCAGTTTCGAGAAAAGCCCCGTTTTGGTCTTTTCGAGTCCGGCGGAGAGCTCTTCCTGCTGTTTCTGCGCCTGCTCCCCGGTGGGCGGCGTATCCTGTTTCTTTTTGAAAATATCGAAAAATGCCATGTCTTAAGGATTAATCCTTTGCAAAGATAGGAAAAATGCAGGACGGTTCCAAAACCGGATCGCCGTCCGGTTCGGCAAAACGTTCCGATACATGAAAGGGTCGTTACGACCCCGGCACCGAAGAGACGAAAAAGCCGGATGGGGTCGAACCCGAACGCCTTCGGGGCGAAAAAGAGGTTCCGACTCCTAAAAGTGTCGTCGCGACACCGATGATAACAAGAAAGTTTGGAAAAAAGCGTTATATTTGTCGTATATACCTGTATTGACAATGATGAAACGAACCATTCTGCTGTTGCTCGCAGCGCTGTGCGGCGCTCTGACGGCCGCCGCCCAGGACCTGATCGTCAGGACCGATGCCTCGAAGATCGAAGCCAAAGTGATCGAAATCACGCCCGAAGCGGTGCGTTACAAGCGTTTTTCGAACCCCGACGGTCCGACCTACGTGCTTCCCGTTGCGCAAATCCATTACATCCGGTATGCCAACGGCGAAAAGGAGTATTACACCAAAACCATTCCCGCGACGCCGCTGACTCCGGCCACCCCGGCTGCTCCCGAGACCCCGGCCGCTCCCGCTGCGCCTGCCGTGCAGCCCGTTTCCGGAGGCCGGTATGTGCTCAAGCAATATGAAATCGGCGAACTTTACGATCAGAACGGCATCCGGGGCGTGATCTGCCAGCTTTCGGACGACCGCCAGCACGGACTGGTCGTGTCGCTCGATGAAATCTACCTCCACTGGAGCGAGTTCCGCAAGCCGGACCTGCGCCTTGCGGGTGCCGACAACCGCACCGACGGTGTGGCGAACATGGAGAAGGTGGCGCAGTACATCGCTGCGAACAACCTCTCGTGGGACGATTTTCCGGCTTTCAAATGGTGTCGCGACAAGGGCGAAGGCTGGTACCTGCCGGCCATCGACGAACTGCTGACCATCGGCCACAACTACAACGGCGGAACCCGCGTACAGAACAACCGCCAGGCCCGCAACAAATTCAACGACTCGCTCAAGGGCGCCGGGGGTAAGCGCATGGACCGCCTGGTCTACTATTTCTCCTCGACCGAGATGGACGAGAAGAACGCCTACACGACCCATATGGGCATCGAGCCTCCTTATGTGATCGAAATTCCGAAATACAATAAATTCCTCGTGCGCGCCGTGCACAGGTTCTGACCATCTTTATAACATGCATTCTTTGGAGCGAATAAATCTTTTCGTCGCTATCGGCGAAAGCTATGCGCAGCACTGCTGTGTGATGCTGGTTTCCGTACTGGAAAACAACCCGGAACTGGCGTTCGACTGTTGCATATTGACCGACGGATTGTCGGAAGGCAGCCGGCGCCGGCTCGACGCGGTGGCCAAACGCCATGCGGATTGCCGGCTGGATGTCCGTGTCGTCGACGACGCCGTTTTCCGGGAACTGAAACTCAACATCCCCCACGTCTCGCGGCACACCTATTATAGGTATGCCATTGCGGAACTCTTTCCGCAACTCGACAAGGCCCTCTACCTCGACGCCGACCTGGTGGTCCGGGGGAGTCTTGCGGAGTTGTGGAATACGGACCTCGGCGGATTTCTGTGTGCCGGAGTGCGCGACCGGGGAATTGAATTGCTTCACTACAAGCCGGAGATCGGGTTCGAGTTGGACGAATTGTACGTCAACGCCGGGGTGTTGGTGTTGAACCTCGCGGAGATGCGCAGGGAAGGGCTTTTTCGCAAATTGTGCGCTGCGACGCAGGAACTGGAGGGGCGGATCCGTTTTCAGGACCAGGATATTATCAATATCGTCTGCCGGGGGCGGATTCTCGAGCTGCCCGATCGGTTCAATTTCACCTCGGAGTATGTTCGCGACTATCCCGACCGGCGTTCCGGGGCTGTTGTCGTCCACTACACCGGCGCCCGGAAACCCTGGTCGGCTGCGCTCTGCCCCAATGCCTTGAAAGGGCTTTATTATCATTACCTGGCCCGTACGCCGTACCGTTTGGCCCGCTACGGGCTGCAACTGCGGCAGACCGTGCAGAAAACGTTGCCGGCGTTCCTGCGCAAACAGCCGGCCGGGGTGAAACCCATTCGGGTCGCGCTGATCGTCAATGAATTTTTTGGTGGCGGAGGCACGGCCATCGGTGGCATCGGATTCCTTGCGCGCAACTACATTGCCAAATACATTCCCTGCGACGACATCCGGATCGACGTGCTGATCGGGCGGCATCACGGACTCTCGATGGCTTCGCGGATTCGCGTGGATAACGTTTTCCTCTACCGCCTGCCGGGCCGCCATTTTATCGCCCGGTGGCTTAAACGCAAGCATTACGACCTCTACTTCGCGCCCGAGATGACGTGGGATATGCTCCACTACGAGGGGAAAAGCGATACGCCGCTGCTGCTCTGGGTGCAGGACCCGCGGCCCTGGACCGACTGGCTGGAGATTCAGACAGTCGGGTTGTTCCCCGAAACCTGTTACTGGAACACCCGGATTTATGAATCCGTAAATCGGCTTTTCAAACAAGGACGGGTGTCGTTCGTTACCCAGGGGCGCTACCTCGCCGACAAGGCCCGCATCCTTTACCGGCTCGCCGGACAGACCCCCGTGGAGTACCTGCCCAATCCGATCGACGTGGAGACCGGGTTCGACCCCGACACGTGCGTCAAGCATGACGAGGTGGTTTTCGTCGGCCGCATCGCCTCGGTTAAACGGGCGTGGCTGTTCTGCGAGGTCGCCAAGCGTATGCCCGAATACGAGTTCTACCTGGTCGGGCAGTCGCAGATCGAGAAGGACCGTAACGAGGAGATCATGGCGCCCTATCGCACGGGCATTCCCAACCTCCATTTCGTCGGACACCTCGAAGGCGAAGAGAAGTTCCGCCGCATCCGCGAGGCGAAGATTCTGATTAACACGTCTATTCACGAGGCGCTGCCCGTGACGTTCCTCGAAGCGCTGGCCTGCGGTACGCTTTTGGTGAGCTGTCAGAACCCCGACGGGATGACTTCGCGCTTCGGTATCTACACCGGACCTGTGCTCGGCGACGGATTCGACAAGGTCGACCTCTTCGTCGATGCGGTCCGCACGCTGATCAAGGACGAGGCGCGGCGCAAGGAGCTGTCCGCTGCGGCGTGCGAGTACGTGAAATCCGTGCACGGCGTCGGGGAGTTTGTCCGCAACACCCGCCGCCTGATCCGGGAAACGGCGCGGCGGCGGTAACGGCCTGCCGCCGACATCCTGAAAACACAAAGGGCATCCCGAAAGATGCCCTTTGTATTTAAGAGTCGTGCTCTTAAAATACTTATTTCTTCTCCTCGAAGAAATCCTTTACCTGGTCGTTGGCGATGACACCTTCCTTGAACATGTAGGAACCGGTCTTGTCCGACTTGACCATCTTGATGCACTTGGTGAACTGCTTACCCGTGCCGGTTTTCAGTGTTGCGACTACTTTCTTTGCCATAGAGCTTCTTTACTATTTGATTTCACGGTGAACGGTAACCCGCTTGAGGAAAGGATTGTACTTCTTACGCTCCAGACGGTCGGGGGTGTTTTTCTTGTTCTTGGTGGTGATGTAACGGGACATTCCCGCAACGCCGCTCTCTTTTTGTTCGGTGCACTCGAGGATGACCTGAACTCTGTTGCCTTTCTTTGCCATTTGCTACTCGTTGTTTTTAGTACACGCTTTTGGGTGCGGCAGCTTCGCGCAGAGCGGCTGCAAGCCCTTTCTTGTTGATTGTTTTCATGCCGGCGGCGGATACCTTCAGGGTAATCCAGCGACCCTCCTGCTCGGACCAGAAGCGCTTGGTTTTCAGATTGGGACTGAATTTGCGCTTGGTCTTGTGGTGCGAGTGCGAGACGTTATTTCCCACGATCGCCACCTTGCCTGTGATTTCGCAAACTTTCATTGTTTGATTATTTTTGGTTAAAACCCGATTAAGGGAGTGCAAATATACAACAAAACTATTTATCGGCAAAAAGAAATCAATAAAACATACAAAATCATTGAACGGCAGCAAATGGCAGTCAATTCATTCCATTCGTCAGAAATATAATCCGGAATCTGTGAATAACTGTTTTACACGACTGTTTGCTGGTCTTGATTTGTTACCCCGTTGTTACTTTATAATATACGAAAAAAATTCCGAAAATCCCAATAAAAAATCCGGACAAATTTAATCGATTCATTATTTCCCTCATATAATATGTAAATATTAAAAATAAAATATGACAAATAATGGAATCATAAAATTGCGAAGTAAACCGACCGGTAGTGGGAACCGGTCCCTGTACCTCGATCTGTATTACAGAGGAGATCGTAGATACGAATTTTTGCATCTGTATCTTGTTCCCGAACGAACAAAATCCGACCGACTTAAAAACGAGGAAACCCTCCGGTTGGCAAATGCAATCAAATCCCAAAGAACCGTCGAGTTCTTCAATGATCTACACGGGTTTACCAGCAAAAGACCCGATGTCAATTTGATACAATACATCGAACAGGTCAGTAATAACAAACAGAAGATCGGCAAAAACGGGGTTCCCGGTTCTCTACGGATGTTGATATACCACCTGAAAAAATACAAGGGTGATCGAATTCTGTTGAAAGATGTAGATGTCAAGTACCTGAACGGATTCGTCCGATATTTGTCTTCTGCAATATCGGCAAATTCCGGCAGACAGAAACGAACCCTCAAACAATCGACTCAACACAATATTTTTGCCTCGTTGAAAATGATTGTCCATCAGGCAATCAAAGATGAATTGTTGGCCCATGATCCGACCAAATCGGTGGATTCCCCGACGACAGTACAATCTCACAAAGAGTACCTGACCGAATCGGAACTCAAAAAATTGATTGCCACCCCCAGTAGGAACGAAGTTGTCAAAAGATCATTTTTATTTTGTTGTTTTACGGGATTACGACTTTCGGATGTCCGTAATCTGACGTGGAACCACATTACGACGGGATCGGACAATCAAATGCAACTCAACTTTCGACAGAAAAAAACAAAGATCGAGAACTACATTCCCTTGTCGGACAATGCAATCTCTCAACTCCCGGAACAACATTCGTCCGATTCGGTATTTCCGTTACCTTCGGATAATGCAATCCGTGAAACCCTGAAAAAGTGGGTGTCGGATTCGGGTATCTCAAAACACATCACGTTCCATTGCAGCAGACACACTTGCGGAACTTTGTTGTTGAACTCCGGTGTGGACATCTATACCGTCAAGGAGATATTGGGACATACCGATATCGGAACCACCATGCAATATGCAAAAGTCGTTGACAGAACGAAACGAAAGGCAGTCAATAGTATCCCTCCCCTATATTGATCTTTGTTGAACTCGGTGTATTATCTCAAAAAGACCGGGATTGTCGTTACGGTTGACCCGTATCGAATCGGAACAAGGTGTGACGTCGAGTGTTTTAAGTAAATTGTTGCAACACGACAAAAATCGTAGGGAATAACAATAGTCGAGATTCAAAGTTCGGAGACGATTGAACCTGCAATTCAGAACCGTAAGGAAATGACACGACATTATATCGAGGTGGGACAATTCACATCCGGGACAAAACAAATAATTCAGTTTATAGTGATTCCGTAATTCGAGTTTTTTGACGGGATTCCATCCACAATTCAAATAGGTCAGATTCGGGAACGATTCGATCCCTGCAAACGACTCGATCCCTCGGTGGGAACAATCTATCTTCGTAATTCGTAAAGTATCGTAGAGGGAGATTTTACCCTCTTTATCGACGACAAGATCATAGGTACTGACCAGATAATCGAAGAAATTGGAATCGGGGATACGAACTCCGTATCGATAAGTTCGTTCGGTGACTTTGTAAGTAGGAAAATCCATAGGTAGATTCGTTTTTTTGTATTTATCGAGAGGAAAAACCGGCAACATACTGAGAAGATACTGAAAGTAAAATAGTGATTTTTTGGAATATTCGGGTTAAATTTGTTCTGCAATACCCCGTTGAGTGTATTGATATTAGCAAACATTTTTATACCTTTGTGGTGTTCCTTCGGGGACAGACATATTATTGATGAAAGTGTTTTGCATCATCCTTGGATAGAAATCTGGTAAATTTCAAAAGGACAAGGATAACAATGGCACTCGTCACTTGTATAGCTATGTATCGTTCGGATATATACTATTCAAGTGTGGGGTATTGTTTATTTGTCCTTGGGTTTACCAGAACCTCTATCCAGATAGACAAACAACTCCACACTTTCTTTTTTGATTGAATCCACCATTTGGGAGTTGAATGGTAACTACAATTTGAATGTTCAATCAATTCAAACAATAGTTACTATGAAAAAAATTCTATCGGTGTTGTGTATTGCTACATTGCTGTTTGTAAGTTGCAGTGACGAGTATGACGACAGTAAACTGTGGCAAAATGTCAATGATCTGAAAGATCGGATTGCATCCTTGGAGAAAACGGTACAAACCATGAACTCGGACATCAGTTCGATTCAGAGTATCATCGATGCAATCAATGCAAGGGATTACATTGTCAAAATAGAAGAACTTGCAGACAAGAGTGGATATACAATCACTTTTGCAAAAGGGAATACCATTACCATTAAACATGGCAAGGATGGAATCGATGGCAAAGATTCCCCTATTATCGGTATTGACATCTACGAAGGTATCTATTATTGGACAATCACAACCAATGGAAACAAGACTTGGTTGTTGGATAACGATGGAAATAAACTGAAAGTTTCCGGAGTAGATGGCAAAACTGCATATGATCTTGCAGTTGAAAAAGGTTATAAGGGGACATTGAAGGAGTGGTTGGAATCATTGAAAGGTTCAGATGGTCAGAATGGTTCCGAGGGGAAATCTGCATATGAACTTGCAGTAGAGAAAGGATATACAGGAACATTGGAAGAATGGTTGTTGTCCTTGAATGGAACCAATGGGTCGAACGGCAAATCTGCATATGAACTTGCTGTTGAAAAAGGATATGAGGGGACATTGGACGAGTGGTTGGAATCATTGAAAGGATCGAATGGCAAATCTGCATACGAACTGGCAGTAGAGAAAGGATATTCCGGAACCATCGAAGAATGGCTGGAATCCTTGAATGGAACCGATGGTAAGGACGGTTCTGACGGAGAAGACGGCAAAGATGGCATCACTCCGGTTTTGGGTGTCGATTCCGAAGGATATTGGACAATCGACATGGGGAATGGTATTCAAAGACTGAAAGATACAAATGGAAAAGATGTAAAAGCAATCGGACAGGATGGAACAGACGGAAAAGATGGGGTTGACGGTAGTTCTTTCTTCAACAATGTCCGTTATGACGATAATTTCGTGTATTTTACATTCACCGATGGGAAGGTAGTGTCTATCCCCTTGTCTAAAGGGGTATCTTTTACTGTATCAAATGTTTCTGATCGGCAATTGTTTGTATATGGTGAAACAAGAACGTTTGATATTGTACAGAACAATATTGCCAAAATTTCAATCTCGAAACCTGACGGATGGAAAGTCTCTGTTCTTGGAGATGTAATGACTGTTATTGCACCTCCCCAAGAGAATACTTTTGCAGAAGAGAGTGGTGAAATTGCAATTACTGCAATGGGGACGGATTCCAAGAGTTTTGTCATGTTCTCGTTCTCTGTAAAAGTAGAACCTTACCAATTTGAAGATTCAAAATTCGAAGAATATATCTTAACGAATTTTGATAAGGATGAAAATGGGTTTCTCTCCCAATCAGAAGTAAACGAAATCATTTCTATTGATTGTAGTGGTCTGGGAATTACGTCAATTGCAGAAATCAAGAATTTCCCGAATCTTGTTTCGTTGAATTGTAGCAATAACTCTATTGCAAAATTGGATTTAACAGGAAACTTGCAACTCAAAATCCTTGATTGCAGCAACAATCAGATTATAGAACTGGATACAAGTGAAAACACCTCTCTGCAAACCCTGTCTTGCTATGGAAACGATTTGCAATTATTGGATTTCAGTAATTGCAAGGATTTGATAACACTCTATTTGCTTGAAAATGGCAAGAACGTCATTACGGACAATAGCAGTAGTATAGAAGAATCATATATGATGACTATTGATAAATCATCATATAACAATCTTGTATTATCATTTGCGAATACACAGATTCTGCAATTGGATTGTACCAACAATGAGTCGTTACAGTCGATCGACATCGGTAAAAACGATCAACTTGCTATTATGAGAATTGAATCTAATCCGTTGTTAGAGATATTGGATGTAACCAAAAATTCGAAATTGGAGATTTTATATTGCACCAACAATAAATTATCTGGATTGGATGTATCTCAAAATCCGATTTTAAGTACGTTGGATTGTTCTGGAAATGAAATCTCCCTGTTGGATGTCATGAATAATCCACAATTGACATTATTAAATTGTGGGAACAATAGATTATCGTCAATTAGTACAATAAACAATACAAAACTATCTGCCTTATATTGTAATGACAATCAACTAACAGATTTGGACATATCCCAAAACGGTCAATTGACAATATTGGATTATTCGAATGGAAAATTTATATCTTCTCCAACATTCAATTTCCCCGGCGAATGTTCTGGGAATACGATTTCATCTTTAAACATTTCAAACAATCCGAATCTCTCTCAGATTTATTGCAGTAATAACAAAATACGGGAACTAAATTTATCCGAGTGCAAAAATCTGATGGTATTAAGTTGTGAAAACAATCAGTTGACTAAACTTGATTTATCGGCAAATTCAAGACTGCAACAATTGACTGGTTATAATAACAAAATAGAAACATTGGATTTCACACATAATACACAGTTAGGAGGTGCAATCATACACAATAATAATTTGACTAATTCAATAGATGTCACCATGTGTAATCGTAATGGTTGTTTAATTATATGTATGGAAAATCCCAATCTTCAATCCGTATATATGACAAGAAACCAATACCAATACACGTCAAGTATTTATCCGGATTTCCTAAAATTCTTTGATCCTCATACAACTCTTTATGTCGATGGTTATCCCATGAATTAATGTTCAATTATTAATCTTAAATGCCATTTGTTATGTCGGAGATATTGAATAAAATTAGCGATTACAAAAATAAAATCTTAGATCACATTTTATTAGAATTATATAAAAAAGATTTAGCAGATGGCAATATGCAAAGGTTGTATTCTATGAATGAGATTTTTGCGGATCAATATAATTTCCAAGATTATTATGTCGATATTCTTTCTCGTGAGGGATATGTAATTGCTTCTTATCAAGGTCACCAGATAGAATTGACAATTACATCTTATGGGAAACGATTCTGTGAAACATCATCGTTCTCACAACCGAACGTACCGATAACCAAGCAAATGTGATCTACAAGTGATATATCAATTGCAATTCCAAATCGTTTCATTTTTTGGATTGATATTCACAACAAAAATCAATTGAAAAACCGAGAAAAATCATCATTTTTTGACGAATTTTTCTCGGTTTTTCTTGTGATTGTATATTTGTTTACACCCCCTCAACGAGTGTATTCAACTCCTCGATAAGAGGACTACGGACTACTCCTATCGATTTGTTTTGCAATAACAATTTAGTTTGTCGTTTAATCTCCGAGAGTTGCCGTTTGTCCAGTTCTCCGAGTTTAAATTGCTGATCCATTCTCTTGAAAAACTCAATCATTCCTCCTTCTCGTTCAACCAACAACAACATCCCGATCTTGTTCAAGTCCCGAATCCCTTGGCAATCGGTGATGTCGATCTCGTATTCGTTGACTTTGACAATATTTCGGTATACCGATTTCCAATAATCGACAATTCGATTGTAGAACGCAACATCATACAACATCGGAACAGCCACCTTGTTCACTTTGAAAATTTGTTTGATGTGATGTTTAAAACGAAGTTCATACCGCAACAAATTCTTGTTTTGATATTCCGGTGGAATGTAATCTTTGTGATGGATCGTCTCCTTGATCTTGTCGTAGAATACCAATTGTTTTTTGTCGGAGACCGAACTGTAATACAATCCCTCTACACCGTTGTACAACTGTTCCAGTCGTTTGTAGTAAGGCAAATTCCCCAAGTGGTAGAAATAGGATTCCGGAGGGTAGGTAACCTCAAAGTTGTATGCAACATCCATCCGGGAGACAGTTGCATTGTTCAACGAGATATGCAACGTGTCGGACAATTTTTCAAATGCAAGTCGGGTGTCAGTCCTCGTAAAGTTGACCACGTTGTTCCCGTAAAGAAACTTGCAAAGACTGCCGTTGCCGATGGATACTCCTTGTGTCGTTGTTCGGATAGTCAGATTGTCAATATGGGAAATATATGTGGTTCCATATCGGGATGTGGTTGTATCGACATTCAGATCACGAGTAACCGTCTTGACAAAATTCAATTGTTGGGTATCAATTGATCGAAGGTTTATATTGATAGTATCGAACATGATTCAAACAAATATTTTGTATTAAAAACAATATTAATATGTGCAACGGATTCGTCGGAGGTCATCGAGTGATTCTCGGTACAAATCCACTGCATGATATTGATATTGTTCGCCATAGTCGTTCGATACGTTGATTTATAATATATATTCGTCATCGTACCCCTCCCATATTTTTCAAATTGTACAACGTTGCTTTTTGCTGTGTTTCTTCGACGGTATCCTGTCGGTTCTGCAACAACCAATTCTCTACCTCCTCCTTGTCGAAGAAGATTTTTTTGCCGTTCGGTTTATGAAACGGGATCACCCGTTCACTGGTCAGGTGATACAAGTAGTCTTTACTCAGTCCGTACATCAACGATACTTCGTCGGGTGTCAATACGGTTTTGTTGTTCAACAACAACAATTGTTTAATCTCTTGTAGTTCAGTTTGTAATTCTGTTCTCATATTTATGAAATTTTAATTTTTAATTAATATTTATATATAGTATATCATCGGTTTTTGCTTTTGATTAAAAAATTGCAACAAAAAATCCCCAACCAGTCAAGGTTGAGGATTCGCAAGAATCTATGTATTAATATCTTATATCTGTGAAAAAATCGTAGAAATTAGATATTTTTGTTACCAATTTGTTACTCTCAATACGTCGCCTTGAGTGTAATTAATTGATTATCAATTAAAAGATTAAATACATGCAGAAATATACAACCTTTTCGGCAAATAGCAAAAGCGGCCGTCTTTTTTTTCGGCCGGAGACCCGATTCGGGGCGCATTTGCGCTATTCGACGGGGATCGTCAGCAGAAACCGCGCTCCGGGGACGTGCCGCGTGTCGAGGCGCACGTCGCCGCCCAGCGTGCGGGCGATCAGCCGGCACACGGACAGTCCCAGCCCGAGGCCCTGGCCGTAGGGGTCGATTTTGACGAAGCGGTCGAAGATGTGTTCCTGCTCTCCTTCGGGGACGCCCGGGCCGGAATCCTCAACGGCGAAGGTGACGCTCCGGCCGTCCTGTGCCACGGCGTAGGAGAGCGATACCGTTCCGTCCTGTCCGGTGAACCGCACGGCGTTGCGCAGCAGTTCGGTGAGCGCTTTGGTGAGCAGCACGCACGAGGTTCCGGCCGTGAATTTCTCGCGTTCCGGAAGGAACCGGATCGCGGTCTCCGCCATGCCGTGTTTCGAAAGCCCGCGGATGCACTCCCGGCAGCAGGCGTTGATGTCGGCCTGCGCACTGACGGGCGGGGTGTCCGACGATTCGAGGTCGGCGATGTAGAGCACGTCGTCCACGAGTTTCTGCAGGAACCCGCTGTTCTCGCGTATGATGTCGATGTAGGCATCGCGCTCGGGGTCGTTTTCCGGGGCCGTCGAGGCCAGTTCGGCGAATCCGACGATCGCGTTCAGCGGGGTGTTGATTTCGTGGGTGATGTTGCGGATGAAGACGCCCTTCATGCGGCTGGCCTGCTCGGCGGCGTGTTTGGCATGGGCCAGGCGGCGGTTGAGGCGCGTCAGGATGAAGATGAATATCGAAGCCAGCAGCAGGATGACACCCAAACTGATCTCGAACACGCGGGCGCGGCGTAGCCGTTCGGCCTGGGCCTGCTGCTGCGCTTCGGCCTTTTCGCGGTCGAGGCGTTCGACGTCGAACAGCGTGGCGAATTCGTTCAGCGTCTCCCGGTTGCTCTGGTCGTATTTCTTTTGTGCGAGAGCCATTTGCCGCGAGAGGTCCTCGGCCGAAGCCTTGTAGTTGCCCAGTTCGTAATTGATCGCGGCCCGGGTTCCGAGCATCGGGATATAGAAATAATGTGTGCTGTCCCGGGTTTTTTCATAGGGGGCCAGCTGTTTGTTGACGATTTCCAGCGCCTTGTGCAGTTCGCCGGAGTGCTTGTAGATGGAGAGTTCGATCTCCCTGATCTTGTTTTCCGAGGCGTATCCGTTGCTCCCGTCGCGGATTTCGCGCAGGAGCTGCCGGGCGCGTGCAAACTCCCCTTCCTCGGCATGGAGATTCGCTTGGGCGATGCGCACGCGCCAGATATGTTCGGGGAGCAGGATGGTCTTTTCGGCCATTCGGAGCGCTCTCTCGGACTGGTCGTATTTCCGCTGCTGGGTGTACATCTCGCCGAGTTGGAGGTAAAGGTCGGAGACGTCCACCTCTTTCAGCCCGTTCCGCTCGGCGACATCGATGGCCTTGAGGTAGGTGTCGATGGCCGTATTGTAGAGCGATTTGGTCCGGTAAATGTGTCCTAAATGCTTGTATGCCTCGGCAATGGCCGGTTTGTAGTCGTCCCGGATGGCCTGGTCGAGGAAGCGTTCCAATTCATATTGGGCGAGGGTGTATTTGCTGTACTTGGTGTAGTAGGAGATCAGTCGTGTCCAGACGAAATAGTAGTGCGTCGGCTGGTTGTGCTGGCGGGTGAACTGCTGGGTGCGCGCCACCCACACTTTGACCGAGTCGAATTTGTTGGTGTAATAGTAGTAGTCGGTTTTCAGGCACAGTGCTACGGCCTGCATGCGGCGGTTCTGTTTTTCGCCCGCGAGACGGAACATGGTGTCGGCCTTGAGCAGCATTTCCGGGTCCTGTTTGTGGCGGTTGCACCAGCGGTAGTAAGCTACGAGCGTGCTGTCGAGACCGTCGGCCGAGGATTGGGCGGCAACCGGCGATACCGATGCTGCCAGTATCACCAGAAGTAGCAGGGCGTTTTTCATTACATTTTGGGCTAAAAGTGCACAAAATTAGCCGCAAAAACCGAAAAAACCAAATAAAAAAGTATATAAATTCGCTTTTTTAAGGATTATAACGGGCTGTTTTTTCCGTCAGCATCTCTTCTTCGAGCAGGGAGAGGGCCGCCGAACCGGCCTTGCGGATGACTTTGCTGCGGTTGCCTCTTACGCGGATCAGCCGCGACACGGTGCGTTCGGGCGAACTGACGGCGATCCAGACCGAACCCACCGGGAGTTCGGGCGTGCCGCCGGAAGGGCCTGCGATGCCGGTGGTGGCGATTCCGTAATGGGCGTCGGCGGCATGGCGGACGCCCTCGGCCATTTTGCGCACGATCTCTTCGCTCACCACGCCGTAGCGGGCGATGGTGTCGCGGGAGATGCCCAGCAGCAGTTCTTTCGTCTGGTTCCAGTAGGCCACCACGCCGCCTTTGAAATAGGCCGAGGCGCCGGGCATGGCCGTGAACCGCGCGGCGATGGTCCCGCCCGTGCAGCTTTCGGCCACGGCGAGCGTCTGCGTACGGTCGGTCAGCAGGCGGTGGACTCTCTTTTCCGGTTTGAAGCAGTTGCAGGAGGCTGTCAGGGAGAGCGCAGCCAGCATGACGAGCAGTTTATTCATGGCTGGAGGTGTTTAGTTTCCATTCAGGCAGTCGCGTAGCAGGCCGATGGCGAAGGCGCCGGCGCGGTCGATGATCTGTCCCCGGTCGGTTCCGCACTGTTTGAGGATTGCGACCGTCTCCCGGGGTGTCGCCACGGCGATCCACACCGTACCGACCGGTTTTTCCGCCGAGCCGCCCGAGGGTCCTGCGATCCCGGTGGTGGCCACGGCGTAGTCGGCGCCTGCCGCGCGGCGGACGCCCTCGGCCATCTGGCGGGCCACCTGCTCGCTCACGGCTCCGTAGCGGGCGATGTCCGCGGGGTCGACGCCCAGCAGTTCGGCTTTGGATTCGTTGCTGTACGACACCACTCCGCAGAGGAAGTAGGCCGAAGCGCCGGGCATGGCCGTGAACCGTGCGGCGATCGAGCCGCCCGTGCAGCTTTCGGCCGCGGCGAGCGTCAGCCCGCGCGCGGTGAGTATTTTGTGCACCGCCTCCTGCATGGTCGCGGTTTCGAACCCGAGGATGTTGTGGGGGATGATCTTGCGCAGGGCCTCGAACCGGCTCTCGATTTCGCGGGCGACGCTCTCGCCCTCCACCTCGTAGGCCGACAGGCGCAGGCGCACCGCGCCCGGATTGGGCAGGTAGGCCAGTTTCAGGTACGGGGGCAGGGCGTTTTCCCACGCTTCGATGCGCTTGGCGAGCATCGATTCGGGCAGTCCCGCGGTGATCATCGTGCGGTGGATGATCTGCCGCAGCGCGAAGCGGGCCTTCAGGCGGGGCATCACCTCGTCCTCCATCAGGTGTTCCATTTCAAACGGCACGCCCGGCAGCGAGATGATCACGTGTCCGTCGCGCTCGAACCACATGCCCGGTGCCGTGCCGTGGGCGTTGAACAGCACCGTGCAGCATGCGGGGACTATCGCCTGCGAGCGGTTGAGCTCGTTGAACTCGATACCGCGTTCGGCGAGCATCTTCTCGACGTGCACGGCCACTTGTTCGTCGTAGCGCATGTCGCTGCGGAACATCTCCGCGAGGGTCTTTTTGGTGATGTCGTCTTTCGTGGGGCCGAGTCCTCCGGTGACGACGGTCACCTCCGATGCGGCGAGGGCGCGCTCTGCCGTTTCGATGATCTGCGTGCGGTCGTCGCCGATCGAGATTTTCTCGCGGACCACGATGCCCGCCGCATTGAGGTGCTTGGCGATGGAGACCGAGTTGGTGTCCACGATCTGCCCGATGAGTATTTCGTCGCCGATGGTGATGATTGTCGCTTTCATGACCGGATGGATTCCTGTTTTTCTGCGGGTTTCTGCTGTGTTTGCGGGGCGTCGGCCGGGGATGTCGGTTCGGCGGCTTCCGGGACTTCGGTTTCCGGAGCGGAGACTTCCGATACAGCGGTTTTCGGTTCGGCGGCTTCCAATGCGGCGGCCTGCCGTGCGGCCTTTTCCGCCGCCTGGCGGGCTTCCGCGTCGGCGATCAGCGCGCGGCACACCTCTTTGACCATTCCGGGACCGTTGTAGACGTAGCCGGTGTAGAGCTGTACGAGGTCGGCCCCGGCGTCGAGCATCGCCCGCACGTCGTCGGCCGACATCAGTCCGCCGACCCCGATGATGGGGTAGGTTCCGCCCGAACGGGTGTGGACGCGGCGTACGATCTCCACGGCGCGGCGCGTGAGCGGGGCGCCGCCGAGGCGTCCGCTGCCGATCTTTTCGAGCGCCGTGCGGCTCGTGTGGAGTCCCTCGCGGCTGTGAGTCCCGTTGGTGGCCACGATACCGTCGAGCGGCGTTTCGAGCAGCACGTCGGTGATCTGGTCGATCACCTCGTCCGGCATGTCGGGCGATATTTTGAGCATGATCGGCCGGAACTGGTTCTGCCCGCGCCGGAAGTCGAACAGCGGGTTGAGTATCTGGAGAATATGTTCGCGCGTGTGCGTCGTGCCTTCGCGGCAGGCGTTGTCGCAGCTGATGTTGACGGTGAAATAGTCCGCATACTGGTAGAGGCTGCGGAAGAGTTTGAGGTAGTCCGCCGGAGCGTTTTCGGCGGGGGTCGAGGTGTTCTTGCCGATGTTGCAGCCCACGATCACGCCGTCGTGCGGGCGCCGCAGGTGGCGGATGGTGGCTTCCAGCCCGCGGTTCGCGAGTCCGATGCGGTTGATGATGGCGTTGTCCTTCGGGAGGCGGAACACCCGCGGCCGCGGGTTGCCTGCCTGCGGACGGGGCGTCACGGTTCCTACCTCGACGAATCCGAATCCCAGCGCGGCCAGTTCACGGAACGCCTCGCCGTTGTGGTCGAATCCGGCCGCCAGTCCGATGGGGTTGGCGAAGCGGATGCCGAACACCTCGCGTTCGAGCGCCGGATGCTCCACGGCGTAGCATTTGCGCAGCAGCCAGCGGCCGCCGGGTATCAGCCCGATGATGCGCAGCAACAGCAGCACCGCGTGGTGGGCCTGCTCGATGGTAAGCGAGAAAAGTACGGGCTTTATGACTCTCCGGTACATGGTTCTTAACTGATAATCGCGGGCAAAGGTAATTAAAAAAGGACGAATTAGCTAATAAAAAGCGGGTTTCGCCTTTTTCGGACACCGGTGTGTGTGCAATCCGTGCCGTTTGTGCTAAAAATATTCGCGGCGGTAGGCGTAATGGTCGCGCATGGATTCGAAATCCCCGGGCCGCTCCTTGAGGCGGCGGCTTTCGGCCGCGATGTCGTATGCCCCGCCGATGGTCCGGCAAAGTTCCTGCCAGGAGATCGGCCGCGGAACCGCCGGGGCGGCCTGGGGCGGATACCACCCGTCGAGCGGCAGGCCGAAACGGCGGGCCAGCGAGGCGACGGACATGGCCGTGGCGTTGGCCTTGCCCTGCTCGGAGTAGCCCGCGATGTGGGGCGTGGCGAGCAGTGCGTTTTCCAGCAGCGCCGGATCAGGGTTCGGCTCGTGCTCCCAGACGTCGAGCGCCCAGCCGAGACCGCTTCGGAGCAGAGCCTCGCCGTCGACCACCTCCCCGCGCGAGGAGTTTATGAGGACGGCGCCGGATTTCATCCGGCCGAACAGGCGGCTGCCGGCCATGTGGCGCGTCGAGGCGTCGAGCGGCGTGTGGAAGGTGAGGATGTCGGCCTCGCGGGCCACCTCCTCCAGCGGCCGGAACCCGCACCGCTCGCGCTCCTCGCGCGGCGGGTCGCAGCAGACGACGCGGAATCCCCACCCTTCGGCATACGCTTTCACGAGCGACCCGACGTGCCCCACGCCCACGATCCCCAGCGTGCGTTCGGCGGGCTGCCATCCCTGCGTGCGGGAGAGGTGAACGAGTGCCGCGCCGACCCATTGCAGCACGCCCCGGGCATTGCAGCCCGCGGCCGTCGTGACTTCGATGCCGTGTGCCGCGCACCACGCCGTGTCGATGTGGTCGAAGCCGATGGTCGCCGTGGCGATCAGCTTTACGCGCGAACCCGCCAGGAGTTTTTCGTCGCACCGCGTGCGGGTGCGGATCACCAGCGCGTCGGCGTCGTGCACGGCGGCGGCCGAAATCGCCGTTCCGGGGAGGTATTCCACCTCGGCGAACGGCTCCAGAACGCCCCGCAGAAAAGGTATGGCGCTGTCAGCAATGATTTTCATGATATGGGTGTTTTTTCGTCGATTTTCGTCTTTAAGTAAACAAAGATAGGTAAAAAATAAAAAATGCGTACCTTTGCAGTTCAAAAGCATGTTATGGAACAGAAAATCTTCGACCCGGATGGAGTCGGCGTGGACAACGGAACCTATTTCGGGCTTCCGTTCGCTCCCGAAACGGCGGAACTGGTGCTGATCTCGGCGCCGTGGGACGTGACGGTCTCCTACGGGGCCGGTGCGGCTTATGCCCCCGACGCCGTCATCGAAGCCTCGACGCAGCTGGATTTTTACGATCCGCTGGCCCCCGGCGCCTGGCGCCGCGGCATCGCTACGGCCGACGTGGACTATTCGCTGCAGGAGTCTTCGCAGCGCCTGCGGACCGACGCCGCACGAGTGATCGACCACCTCGAAGGGGGTGGCTGCCTGGAGGACGACTATGTCGTGCGCAAGGTCCGCCGCGTCAACGAGGGGTGCATGGCGATGAACGCCAACGTCGAGGCGCAGGCTTCGCGCTGGCTCGATGCGGGCAAGACCGTGGGGCTGGTCGGCGGCGACCACTCGACGCCTTACGGGCTGATCCGGGCGCTGGGCGCGCGCCATGCGGCGTTCGGCATCCTGCACGTCGACGCCCATTGCGACCTGCGCGACGCCTACGAGGGGTTTGAGTTTTCCCACGCCTCGGTCATGTTCAACGTCCTGCGCGACGTGCCGCAGGTGACGAAGATCGCCCAGGTCGCCGTGCGCGACTTCAGCGAGTCGGAGGCCGCGCTGGCCGCTTCCTCCGGGCGCGTCGCCACCTTCGACGACCTTTCGCTCGCCGCCGCCCTTTTCCGCGGCGAGACGTGGGATGCGCAGTGCCGCCGTATCGTTGACGCGCTGCCGCAGGAGGTCTACGTGAGTTTCGACATCGACGGACTGACCTTCGAAAACTGCCCTCACACCGGAACGCCGGTTTCCGGCGGCCTCACGTTCAACCAGGCCGTCTGGCTGCTCGACACGCTCACCCGCTCGGGACGCCGCATCATCGGTTTCGACGTGGTGGAGGTGTGCCCCGCGGCCGACGACCGGATCGACGCCATCACGGGCGCCCGCATGCTCTGGAAACTCTGCGGGCAGACCCTCAAGTCAAACGAAAAATAAAACGACTGATAAATGCGACTTTTTTCGATGTACCGCTGGGTCCGCCAGCGACACATGATGGGGCTTCGGGGCCGCAACTTCCTGGAAGCGCCCTGGGCCGGAGGCGTGGTGCTGCTGGTGTGCGTGATCGCCGCCATGCTGCTGGCCAACCTCCCCGCGACCAAACTCTACTACCATCACCTGCTGGAGACCGATCTCTCGCTGATGGTCCGTTCGCCGGACGGGGTGATCGACTGGATCTTCCCGCGGGGCATGACCGTCGAGAAGTTCATCAACGACGGGCTGATGGTGATTTTCTTCTTTGCCGTGGGTCTCGAGATCAAGCGCGAGATCGTCTGCGGTCAGCTCTCGTCCGCACGCCGGGCCATCCTTCCTGTGCTGGCGGCCGCGGGCGGCATGCTGGTTCCTGCGATATTCTTCACGGCGTTCAACCACGGTACGATGGCCGCAAACGGCTGGGGAATCCCCACCGCCACGGACATCGCCTTCGCCATCGGCATCCTCTCGATGCTGGGCAACCGGGTTCCCGTGTCGCTCAAAATCTTCCTCACGGCGCTGGCCATCGCCGACGACCTGGGGGCCATCCTGGTCATCGCGCTCTTCTACGGGGGCAAGGTGCAGATCGGCTGCCTGCTGGTGGCGCTGGTCATCATGCTGGGGGTCTACTTCATGAAACAGATGGGCGAGAAGCGCATGTTCTCCTACCTGGTCCCGGCCTTCGTGGTCTGGGGGCTGTTCTACTACTCGGGCGTCCACTCGACCATCTCGGGCGTGGCGATGGCCCTGCTGATCCCGATGGAACCGCGTTACAGCAAGGAGTATTTCGCCCATAAGATGCGCTGGCTCAATGCGCTGATGCTCCGTGCCGCCTCGCACGAGGATTTCCCCAACGAGGAACAGCGGTTCTACCTGCGGCGCATGCACGACCTGTCGGCCAATTCGGTGGGCATGAGCTACCGCCTGGAACACGGACTGGCGCCCTACGTCACGTTCCTGATCATGCCGGTCTTCGCGCTGGCGAACGCCGGCGTCGAGATCACGTCGCTCGAATACCTCAATATTTTCCACTATTCGCCCGAAATCGGTTCGATCGGCATGGGTGTCTTCTTCGGTCTTGTCCTCGGCAAGCCGCTGGGCATTTTCCTCGCCAGCTGGGGTGCCGTTAAGACCGGTCTGGCCGAGCTGCCCGAGGGGGCTACATGGCGCATGCTGCTGGCCGTGGCCTGCCTGGGCGGTATCGGCTTCACGATGTCGCTGTTCGTCGATTCGCTGGCCTTCACCGACCCCGACCTGGTCGACCGCGGCAAGATCGCGATCCTGATGGGTTCGCTGGCTGCCGCCGTCGTGGGGTGCCTGCTGATCCTGGCCTTTTCGGTGAAAAACCGCCGGACCCGGCAGGACGGGCGGTAGCTATCCGCCGCCTGCGCGGCCTTTGCCGGAAATGGCGCCCGGTCCGGACCGGCGCGGCAGAATGCGGGGAGGGACACGCGCCCTGCATTGGTATCGGCTTCGCCCTCAAAGGACTGCGGTTCGGCAAAGGCAAATAAATTTGCTTCTGCCCGCACCTTGCACTATCTTTGCAAAAAAGATTCGATAATGATGAAAAAGACCTTCTCGATCCTTCCGGTCCTCGTGCTGCTGCTGGCCGGAGCCTGCTCGAAAAACTCGGGCGGAGGCGGCGTGAAACTCCGGAACGATACCGATTCGGTGGCCTACGTCATCGGCATGAACGTGGGCATGAACCTGCTGAGAATGGATTCGACGATCAACGTCAATGCCGTCTGCGAAGGTATCCGCGACATTTTCCGCGGCAATCCCAAGCTCTCGGCGGCCGATGCCGAGACGTTCTATCTGAGCTACGTGAACTACGCCCTTCCCGAGAAGGCCCGCGCCTATGAGGAGCAGTTCCTCCTCGACATCGCCAAGTCGAACCGCTCCTATGCCCGCACCTCGTCGGGCGTGACCTACACGGTTACGGCTGTCGGCGACCAGAACCTGATTCCCACTTCCGAGCGAGACAGCGTGGCCCTGCGGTGGGTGATCCGCACGGCGGCGGGCGACGAGATCAC
This sequence comes from Alistipes sp. i18-0019-D1, assembly GCF_042852885.1. Classification (NCBI taxonomy): domain Bacteria; kingdom Pseudomonadati; phylum Bacteroidota; class Bacteroidia; order Bacteroidales; family Rikenellaceae; genus Alistipes; species Alistipes sp. i18-0019-D1. The sequence continues at coordinate 972,001 of NZ_AP031424.1, read as the reverse complement.
CTCCTCCTACGAGCGGGGCGATACGGTGCGTTCGCTGGTCCGCAACCTGCGGCGCGGGGTGCAGGAGAGCGTGAAGCTCATCGGCAAGGGCGGCAAGATCAACGCCTGGATGCCTTCGTCGGCAGCCTACGGCGCCGAGGGCGACAAGGAACTGGGCGTGGCTCCCAATGCGACGCTCTATTTCGAGATCGAACTCGTCGACCTCGACAAGTATACGACCCGGTCGCGGCGGCGTTGACGGTCCGTCCGGCGCCGCCGGTTCCGCGGCCGGATCGTCCGGCCGCGGGGATTTCGCCAAAATAGTTGCTCGGAATCATTTCGTTAACAAAATTTTTATATCTTTGCGGGGAATAAGCCCGCGCTTTGATAGGCGGCGCCTCGGCAGAGCCGGATAAATTCGCCTCTGCTCCCGGTTTGCACTGTCTTTGCGCGTGCGACGGCGACAATATAAAGGAAACATCAAACATAGTGAAAACAACAATGAAAAAAATCTTTTTTGCTGCGGCGCTCGCGGGTGCCGCAATGCTCGCCTCCTGCGGAGGAAACAAGGGCGGGGTACAGCTGGGCAGTCTGTCCGAGTTCGACTCTCTGTCGTATTCGCTCGGAGCCAACATCGGCTATGGCATGAGCTACGAAATGAAGGATATTCCGTTCGATTTCAAGGCTGTGGACAAGGGTGTCCGGGAAGGCGCTCTGGGCAAGGCCACCCAGGAGCACGACAAGTCGCTCGATATGCTGCGCGAATATTTTATGACCAAGCGCGGCGAGCGTGCGCAGGCCGTGGCGCAGAAGCGCGCCGAGGCGGACAGCGTGCGCCTGGCCGGCGGCGACACGACCAAGGTGGAGTATCCCGCGGCCGATCCCGACATGTTCGAGAGCGAGGAGGAGCGTACCGAGATCTCCTATGCCTTCGGTAACGACATCGGTTACAACATCGCACAGAGCGGCATGCCCATTCAGCTGGTCTGGATCGGCGAGGCCATGCAGAACGTGCGCGACAACAACGCCAAGATGACCGAGGACGAGGTGAACCAGTACTTGCAGTACTACTTCATGGTGAAGCGTCCGGCCGAGAACGCCGAGGCTTCGAAGGCGTGGCTGGAGAAGACGGAGAAGAAGTCGGGCGTGAAGAAGACCGAGTCGGGCCTGCTCTATAAGGTTACCGACGCCGGCGACGCATCGGTGATGCCCAAGGACCCGCGCGACGTGGTGAAGGTGCACTATACGGGCCGTACCCGCGAAGGCAAGGTGTTCGACACCTCGAAGTTCGCCAACCGTTCGAAGGAGCAGCAGGAGATGATCAAGAAGCAGCGTCCCGATGATTTCGACAAGGACGAACCCGTCGAGTTCCCGCTCAACCGTGTGATTCCCGGATGGACGGAAGGGTTGCAGCTGGTGGGCAAGGGCGGCAAGATCACGCTCTGGATTCCCGCCGACCTGGCTTACGGTGCGCGCGGCGCAGGCCGTGACATCGGTCCCAACGAGGCTCTGGAGTTCGAGGTCGAGCTGATCGACGTCACTCCCTACGTGGAGCCTGCTCCGGCCGATTCGACCGCAACGGCCGAGAAGCCCGAGGCTGCTCCCGCAAAATAGTCGGACCGTGAAAAATGAATCCGGATGAGCGCATGCACATCCGGATTTTTTATAAATAGGTATCTAAAAAAACTCCGGCCTTCGAATCATCGAAGGCCGGAGTTTTTCGGTTGGGTCCGTTTAGAACGGCAGGTCGTCGACCTGTGCGGGCGCAGAGGCGTAGGAAGGCTCCTCGGCGATGGGCGGCATGTCGGGCATCGGGGCCGCCGCGGTCTCCTGCTTGGGCTGCAGACGCCATGCGCGGATGTCGGTGTACCAGCGGCCGTTGTATTCGCGCGACTCGATGTTGACCGAGACGTTGTAGGCCGAACCCTCTTTCAGACGGGCCACATCTTCGGGCTTGTTGAAGAACGTAACGCAGATTTTGCGCGCGAAAGAGCCTTCGTTCATTTCGAAAACCACATCCTGACGCTGCCACTCACCGCGTGCCGACGTTCCCTTCGTCACGGGCAGTATTTTGTAAACGGTTCCTTCGAATTCCATAGTATAAATAGGGTTTGTTTGTGACAAAGGTAGCAATTTTCCGGGACATTCGGAGCCTTTTCCGCGGAAAAAACGTCTGACGTCCGAAGATCGGCGGATGCGGCATTCCTGTCCCGGAACCGCGGCGTGCGTCCCGTCCCGCTCGGCTCCGTCGAAGGTCCCGTCCCTTTCCTTTTGCCGCCTGTTGCAACAGGCATCGCGCTGTAATCTGTGCAAAAAGCAGAGGCCGGTTTGCTTTTTTTGCTTTTTTTGAATTATCTTTGGTGCCGTAACGATATTTTTGTGTCGGAGAGTTCGCCGGACCGTCCGGTTTCGGATTCGTCCGGCTTGCTGGCATCCTTGTTCATTATGAAAAAACTACTGCTTTTTGTTGCGCTTCTCGGCCTTGGGCTGCCCTTGCGGGCGCAGGACGACAAGGCGCTGGCCTCCGCCGCTGCGAAGGCCGACCTGAAACTGATGTCGTTCAACATCCGCTATTACAAGCCCGGCGCCGACGGCGACAACGGCTGGGTCGCGCGGCGTGCCGCCTGCGTGGAGATGATCCGTGCGGAATCGCCCGACGTCATCGGCTTCCAGGAGCCGCACCGGCCGCAGATCGACTATCTGAAGGTGAACCTCCCCGAATACGCCGAGGTCGACATGGGCCGCGACGCCGCGACCGACATCGAGAAGAAACCCGACGGCGGCGAGCATCTGATGATCATGTACCGCCGTTCGAAATACATCCTGCTCGACAGCGGGTTCTTCTGGATCAGCCCCACACCCGAATGCCCTTCGCGGGGCTGGGACGCCATGTGCCGCCGCGTCACGGTGTGGGTGCAGCTCAAGGACCGGAAAACCGGGAAGGAGTTCTTCTATTTCGACACCCATTTCGACCATATCGGCAAGCAGGCCCGTGCCGAATCGGCCCGGATGATGGTCGCCCGGATGAAGCAGATCGCCGGGGAGAAGGCCGCCGTGTTCCTCTCGGGGGACCTGAATACGACCTACGACAACGCCCTGCTCGACCCGCTGAAGGCGTGGATGCAGTCGGCGCGCCATGCGGCCCCGGTGACCGACGAACTTCCGACGTTCAACGACTTCGGCAAGCGCTCGCTGTGGATCGACTTCATTTTCGCCCGCAATGCCCGGCCGCTGGCCTACCGGACCCTCGCCGATTCCGGGCGTTACGGTGTTCCGTTCCTTTCGGACCACAATCCCGTTTACGCGCTCTACAAACTCTGAACCCGCCGGACGGCCGGCAAACCCGGATACAACCAAACTCCGATACCATGAAGAACCTTTCCCTCGTTTTCCGCAGCCTCGCGCTGCCCGTGTTGCTGCTGACGCTGAACGCCGCCGGCGCACAGGAGAAGAAACCGCTCCGTTACGTCGATGCCGCGACGCTGACCGTCATCGGCAAGAGCATGCCCACTCCCAAACCGTTCCAGCGGGTCGACACCGCCCGTTACGAGCTCTGGCAGCCCGTGAAGAACTACTCGGCCTTCTCCACCGGACTGGCCGTCGTTTTCCGCACCGACAGCCGGACGATCCGCGCCCGGTGGAAAACCGGCGGATACGGATTGGGCCACAACATGACCGCCATCTCCCGCAAGGGACTCGACCTCTACATCGAGCGCGGCGGGCAGTGGGTCTACGCCGGTTTCGGCTGGCCCAAGGGCGATAACCACGACAGCGCGCTGGTCGAGTATATGGACCAGGGCGAGAAGACGTGCCTCTTGTACCTCCCCCTTTGGGACGAGGTGCTTTCGCTGGAACTGGGTGTCGACGGGGATAGCCGCATCGAGGCCGTTCCGAACCCGTTCCGCCACCGGATCGTAGTGCTCGGGTCGAGCATCACCCACGGCGCTTCGGCCGGGCGTCCCGGCATGACCTGGACGGCGCGGCTGGCCCGCGAAATGGGGCTTGATTTCCTGAATCTCGGTTACAGCGGACAGTGCAAGCTGCAACCCGAATTCGCACGGATGCTGGCCGAGATGGAGGCCGACGCCTTCGTTTTCGACGCCTTCTCCAACCCGAGTGCCCGGGAGATCGGGGAGCGGCTCGACTCGTTCGTTGCGACCGTCCGCAAGGCGCATCCCTCGACGCCGCTGATCTTCATTCAGACCGAGGTTCGCGAAACCGGGAATTTCAACCTCCGGGCGCGGAAATTCGAATCCGACAAGCGCGCCGCCGCCGAAGCGGGCATCCGGCGGCTGATGAAGGACGACCGGAACATCTACTTCATCGACTCCCCGGGGATGATCGGCACGGATCACCTCGGGACGGTCGACGGCTCGCACCCCTCCGACCAGGGTTTCATGCACATGACCCGCCATCTCGAACCGCAGTTGCGCAAGATATTCCGGAAATACGGAATCCGCTGATCCGCAAGCCGGAAAGGCCGCAGCCCGAAAGCTGCGGCTTTTTTGTTTTTCCGGCAGGGAGTTGCAAATTTGAAATTAATGCTATCTTTGCTCTTGTATGACCGAAGATTTCATCCAGGAAAACGAGGATCGGGAGCTGTTCCGGCGGATCAAGCAGGGGAGCGAGGAGGCTTTCCGGGAGGTCTATGCGAAGTACCACCGGATACTCTATGCCGTGGCCCTGAAGATGCTGAAGGACCGTTCCGCAGCTGAGAACGCCGTGCAGCACGTCTTCGTGAAACTCTGGATCGGGCGGCAGGACATGACCGTCATGCTGAGCCTGCGGAATTACCTCTACACGATGACCCGCAACTACATCCTCAATTACCTGCGCAGCCGCAATACCGAGCTGGTGCACAGCTACCGCCTGGCGCAGCTCGTCCCCGAGGCTTCCGACCCGCTCGACGCGCAGATCGAGCGCGAGGACCTTTCGCAGGTGCTCGATGCGGTGATCGCGGGGCTTCCGACCCAGAAGCGGCAGGTCATGTGCCTGCGCAAGGCGGGCTATTCGAACCCCGAGATCGCCGAAATGCTCAACCTCTCGGTCAACACCGTCCGTTCGCACTACCAGGAGGGCGTCAAACTCCTGAAAAGCCGCTTCGGCCGTATCGTTCTGCTTATCGTCACCCTGCAAACCTTATTTTTATGAACAGACCTTCGGAAGAACTTTTGCATAAGACGCTCGAAAACCGCGCCACAGCCGCCGAGGCGGCCTCGGTCGCCGAGTGGCTCGCCACCGGTCCGGGCCAGGCGTGGGCCAGCCGCTACATCGGCCGCGATTTCGACCGGCAGGAGTTCTGCGGCGACTACGAGCGGGAGGAGGTCGCCTCGGAGCGCATCTTCGCGCGGATCAGAGCAGCCCTCACGCGCGGACGCCGTCGCCGCATCCTCTTCCGTGTCGCCGCGGTCCTGATTCCCGTCGCGCTGGTGCTGGGCGTCGCCCTGCGCCTCGACCGTCAGGTAGGGGGCATCTTCTCGGGCGCGGAGTACGGCGAATTCGTCGTCGACCGGGGCCGGCGCACGCAGTGCCTGTTCCAGGACGGCACGGTCGCCTACCTCAATTCCGAGTCGAAAATCCACTATCCCGTCAAGTTCGGGCTTTTCGAACGCCGCATCCGGCTCGAAGGCGAAGCCTATTTCGAGGTGACCCACAATCCCCGGCGGCCGTTCGTCGTGGAGTTCGAGGGCGGAGAGATACAGGTGCTCGGCACGTCGTTCAACGTCAAGGCCTACGGCGGCGACGACATCGTCGCCGTGACGCTCGACGAGGGCCGCGTGGTGCTCGACGACCGCCGTGGCGGTCGTTTCGAACTGTCGCCCTCCGAACAGCTGCTCTACGACCGCCGTTCGGGAGAGGGGCGGATCGTCCGCGGCGCCGATGCCATGCGTTATTCGATCTGGAAGGACGACGTGATCTCGTTCCGCGACACGCCGCTCGGGGAGGTGCTCGAAACCCTCTCGCGGTGGTACGACGTGCGCTTCGATTTGACGCAACAGCCCCCGCAACCCATATCCTACACCTTTACGACCGACAACACGCTGCTGGATAATGTTTTGCGCGAAATGGAGCTGATCTCCCCGGTATGTTTCGAACGCTCCAAAACCGAAATAAAGGTAAGTTTCAGATAAAAAAAGAGTTTCGGCTCATCGTTTTTTCCCGTTTGCGTGTCTATTCTGTGAAAAGCGCGCAAACGGGCTTTTTAGTAAACAACTACCTAAACTAATCTGTATGAAACGAATCAGACTACTATTTCTGATGCTGCTTTGTGTAGCCGGGACGGCCCTGACGGCCCGGGCGCAGAGAGTGACGTTGAATTTCCGGAATGCCAAGCTCGAACAGGTGTTCGGGCGGATTACCGAGCAGACGGGCTACACGTTCTACTATGCGCGTCCGACGGTCAATCCCGACAAGGTCGTCAGCATCGCCGTCGAGGATGTCGACGTGCGTGCGGCGCTGAAACGGCTGCTGGCCGACGACAAGGTCGAGATCGAGATCCGCGACGGCAAGATTTACCTTTCCCCCCCCCGGCAGAGTGCCGCCGCGCCGCAGTCCGTTAAGGGCATCGTCCGGGATGCCGCGGACCAGCCCGTCGTCGGGGCCGCGGTGATCGTCAAGGGGACCACCCGCGGCGTGAGTTCCGGTACCGACGGCTCGTTCTCGTTCGAGGGCCTGGCTGACGGCGCCGTGCTGCAGGTCTCGGCGCTGGGCTACGCCGCCGCCGAAATTCCGGTCGGCAACCGTTCGTTCGTCGCCGTGGAACTGAAAGAGGACGCCACGCTCGTCGACGAGGTGGTGGTCGTGGGCTACGGTACGCAGAAGAAGGCCAACCTGACGGGCGCCGTTGACCAGGTCTCCTCGGAACTTCTGGAAAACCGTCCCGTGGCCAACGTCACGCAGATGTTGCAGGGCGCCGTCCCCAACCTCAATATCTCGCTGGCCGACGGCAAGCCCAACCGCTCGGCGTCGTACAACATCCGCGGCAAGACGTCGATCGGCGCGGGCGGGTCGGCGCTGGTGCTGATCGACGGCGTCGAGGGCGACCCCGCGATGCTCAACCCCAACGACATCGAGTCGGTCTCGGTGCTCAAGGACGCCGCCTCGGCCGCCATCTACGGTTCGCGCGCACCCTACGGCGTGGTGCTCATCACCACCAAGGACCCGGGCAAGCTCACCGACAAGTTCACGATCAACTACACGGGCAACGTCTCCATCCAGCAGCCCACGGCCATTCCCGACGTCGTGGACGACGGTTACGTCTATTCGCGCCTCTTCTACGACGCATGGTACAACTACCGTTTCAACGAGCCGACGGGCTTCAACAACTCGCAGGACTTTTCGCGTGCGTGGCTCGACACCTTCCGCCAGCGCAAATTGGCGGGCAACAAACTCGAAACGACCGTCGATCCCGACGGCAAATACGTCTACTACGGCAATACGAACTACTACGACGCGCTCTACAAGAATACGGTGATCGCCCAGACGCACAACGTCTCGGTCAGCGGTTCGAACGGCAAGATCAGCCACTACCTTTCGGGGCGTCTGTACGACTACGACGGCCTGTTCAACTTCACGCCCGACACCTACCGCACGATGAACCTCCGTTCGAAGGTCTCCTCGCAGGTATTCAAGTGGCTGAAAATCAGTAATAATTTCGACTATACGCACGACCGTTACCGTCAGCCGATGGGCTACTCGAAGGAGGGCGGCGGCGTGCTGTGGCGTTCGGTCAACGACCAGGGACACCCCTCGTCGCCGATCTTCAATCCCGACGGTACGCTCACCAAGTCGGGCGCCTATGCCATCGGCGGCCTGGTGACGGGCAACAACTGGCTCGACCGTACGACCAAGACGCTCAAGAACACCACCACGCTCAACGTCACGATGCTGGAGAACCGCCTGCGCCTGACGGGTGACTTCTCGTTCCGCACCAAGGACTACACCGAGACCAAGAAGACCACGGCCATTCCTTACAGCGCCTACGAGGGCGAAACCATCTACCTCGGCACGCCCGAGACCGACGACGTGATGAAGGAGTCGCTGCAACTGACGACCTATATCGCCACCAATGCCTACGCCGAGTTCGAGGACACCTTCGCCGAGAAGCACTATTTCAAGGCGCTGGCCGGTTACAACTACGAGCAGCAGGACTACAAGTCGACCTACTCCGAGCGTAACGGGCTTCTGATGCCCGACGCCGGCAACATCAACTTCGCGCTGGGCGACGTCATGTCGATCACCGCCGGCGGCAGCCGCTGGCGTTACGTGGGCGCTTTTTTCCGTTTCAATTACGCCTACGACGACCGCTACCTGCTCGAAGTCAACGGCCGCTACGACGGTTCGTCGAAATTCCCCGACAACTCGCAGTGGGGCTTCTTCCCCTCGGCTTCGGCCGCCTGGCGCGTTTCGCAGGAGAAGTTCTGGAACGTCAGCCCCAAGGCCGTTTCGAACCTCAAGGTGCGTGCTTCGTACGGTGCGCTGGGCAACAGCAACGTCGATCCCTACACCTACCTCGAAACCTTCGGGCTGTCGACTTTCGGAACCGGTTCGGGCGATGCGGCCCGCTACCTCTACGGGCAGGCCAAGCTGCGCTATACGAGCCTCCCGGGGCAGATTCCCGACAACATCGGCTGGGAGACCTCCAAGACCTTCGACGTGGGACTGGACGCCGGTTTCCTGAACGGCAGGCTGAACCTCACGGCCGACTACTACGTCCGCAAGACGGTCGACATGTACACCGTCGGCCCGACGCTTCCCGACACCTTCGGCGCGACGGCTCCCAAGGGCAATTACGCCGACATGAGCACCTACGGCTATGAAATCGCGCTGAGCTACAACGACTCGTTCAAGCTGGCGGGCAAGCCCTTCAATTTCGGGATCAAGGCGACGCTGGCCGACTATTATTCCATAATCGACCGCTATAACAACGCCTCGCGCAAGCTCTCCGATTACTACGAGGGGCAGCGTCTGGGCGAGATCTGGGGTTTCGTCTGCAACGGGCTGTTCCAGTCGCAGGCCGAAATCGACGCGGCGTTCGGCGGCAAGGGCTACAAGAATGACATCATGCAGACCTCCGAGAAGTACATCACCTATCCGGGCGACATGCGCTTCGAGGACCTGAACGGGAACGACGCCATCGACCGCGGCAGCAGCACGGTCGACGATCCGGGCGACAGGAAGATCATCGGCAACTCCGAGCCGCGCTACCTCTACACCATTTCGCTCAATGCCGACTGGAACGGGTTCTTCCTCTCGGCGCTGTTCGACGGCGTGGGCAGACAGCAGTGGTTCCCCAGCGACGAGAGCCTTTTCTGGGGCATGTACAACCGTCCCTACAACCAGGTTCCGACGTGGCATTTGCAAAACTACTGGACCGAGGAGCGCCCGAACGCCTACCTGCCGCGCTACGTGGGCTACTACGGCCCGATGAACGCCGGCACGGCCAACATCAACACGCGCTACCTGCAGGACGTGTCTTACATCCGTCTGAAGAACCTTCAGTTCGGCTACGAACTGCCCAAACGGTGGATTTCGAAGATCGGCCTTTCGAAGGTCTCGGTCTACTTTTCGGGCGAGAACCTCTGGAGCTGGTCGCCGCTCTACCGCTACACGAAGGATTTCGACGTGACGGTGGCCAACAAGAAGTCCGACACCGACCTCCAGTCCTCCTCTTCCGACAACAAGGGCGACGGACATAACTATCCCGTGATGCGCAGCTTCAGCTTCGGCATCTCGATCACCTATTAAACTGTTTACGCGCTATGAAAAGATCAACCTATATCCGGAGTCTGCTCGTGGGCTGTGTTGCGTTCGCTACATCGTGCGACCTGACGGAGAACGTGCAGGTGAAAGCCGACAAGTCGATGATTTTCGGATCGAAATCGGGTCTCGAGCTCTACTCCAATTCGTTTTACAAAGCCCTGCCGACGCTCAAGAACGGCTTCATGCAGGACAAGATGTGCGATGTGGGAGCCGTCAGCAACACCGACACCTTCATCAAGCAGGGGGCCTACAACACCGAGACCGCGACCAGCTGGAGCTGGGGCACGCTCAAGAACGTGAACTACTTCATCGACGGCTGCAACGACCCGAAATACTGCACCGTCGACGCCGAGACGCGCGACAACTACCTCGGCATCGCGCGCTGGTTCCGTGCGTGGTTCTACTACGACAAGCTGACCACCTACGGCGAAGTGCCCTGGTTCCCCAACGACATCCAGTCCTACCAGAACGACGTGATGTACAAGGACCGCGACAGCCGCGACGTGATCATCCGCAACCTGATCGCCGACCTCGATTTCGCCTACGAGCATATTCAGGCCACCTCGTCGACCGGCAGCGCGACGCTCACGCGCTGGGCTGCCGCCGCGCTCAAGTCGCGCGTCTGCCTCTTCGAAGCGGCCTACCGCCGTTACCACAACCTCACGGGGCTTGAGATAACCCCCGAGGAGCTGTACCGCGAGGCCGCCAAGGCCGCCAAGCTGGTGATCGACAACAGCGGTTGTTCGCTCAACACCGCCGCGGGCAAGAAGGGCGCCTACCGCGATTTGTTCTACAACGAGACGCCGCTGACGCAGGAGGTGATCCTCGCCGTCTGCGCCAACGAGAAGTCCGGTATCTTCGGCGAGCAGAACTGGTGGTTCAACGCCCGCTCGTACGGACTGTGCTGGAGCCTCGTCCGCTCGTTCGTCCACACCTACCTCAAGCAGGACGGCACGCCCTTCACCGCCGCCGCCGACTACGCCGTGAAATCCTTCGCCGAGGAGATGGAGGGGCGCGACCTGCGCCTGGAGCAGACCGTGCGCGGCCGCAATTTCCTGTGGGACGGCAAGACGGCCGTCGCCGACATCAAAAACCTTTCGCTCACGGGCTACCAGGTGATCAAGTACACGCTCGACGAGTCGAAGTACGACGGCGGTGCGAAGAACATCAACAGCATTCCGCTGATCCGCTATGCCGAGGTGCTGCTCAACTACGCCGAGGCGCAGGCCGAACTGGGCCTGATCACCGACTCCGAATGGGCGCTCACGGTCGGCGCGCTGCGTAAGCGTGCGGGCATTACGGGCGGCACGGAGACGCTGCCCACGACCGTCGACAGCTACCTGCAAAGCACCTTCTACCCGGATGTGACCAGCCCCGTGCTGCTCGAAATCCGCCGCGAGCGGGCCATCGAACTCGTCGCCGAGGGCATGCGCTTCGACGACCTGCGCCGCTGGAAGTGCGGCTCTCTGATGGAGACCCTGCCGTGGACCGGCATCCACATCCCCGGCCTGGAGCAGCCCGTCGACGTCAACGGCGACGGCGTGAACGACTACTATTTCACCGAAGGCGAGGTTGCGTCGGCTCCGGCGGCCTACAAGAACATCGCCGTCCGTGTCAATCAGGACGGCGTGGGCCTCTATGCCGAGGCGAATGCCGTGGCGGGTTACGACCTCGTCTACAAGACCGGCGCAGGCGACCGCTACTGGTATCCCGACGGACGCCAGTATCTCTATCCGATTCCCGCCAAGGTGATCCGGGATTACAGGAACGCGGGCTATACGATCTCGCAGAATCCCGAGTGGGACAACGAATAAATAAAAAGCAAAACCATGAGCATACTCCGTTATTTACTGACGTTTACGTTGAGTTTCGCCTTCGTTTTCGCCGCCGGGTGCAGCGATCCGAAGCCCGACTACTCGGAATTCTACAAACCTGAACCGGGCGACGATCCTGTCGATCCGATCAATCCCGGCCTGGAGGACAACCAGCTGCGGGTTATGTCATTCAACGTCCGTTACAGCGCGGGCGACGACGGCGCGAACAGCTGGGACAACCGCAAGAAGGCCGTTCCGGCGATGTTCGCCGACCAGCAGCCGACGGTGCTCGGCGTGCAGGAGGCGCGTCTCGACCAGAAGACCTACATGGACGAGAACTGCGCGGGCTACAAGAGCGTCGGCGTGGGCCGCACCGACGGCAAGAACGCCGGTGAGTTCATGGCCATCTACTACCTCGACGATGCGGTGAAACTCGAAAAGTGGGGGACTTTCTGGCTCTCCGAGACGCCCGACACCCCGTCGGTCGGCTGGGACGCCTCGACCTACCGCACGGCGACATGGGCCTTGTTCACCCACTACAAGTCGGGCCGCAAGTTCTTCTATGTCAACACCCACATCGACCATGTGGGGCAGGTGGCGGCCCAGAAGTCGATGGAGCTGATCGAGGCGAAGATCAGGTCGCTCAATCCCGACAACCAGCCGACGCTGCTGACCGCCGACTTCAACAAAATGCTCGACAGCCCGATTTTCGACGGCGTGAAGAAGTTCATGGTCGACGCGCGCACGACCGCTCCCGTGACCGACAACAAGGCGTCGTTCAACAACTTCGGCGGGGCGACCAACTACCCGCGCATCGACCACATCTTCAGTTCGGGCTTCACGCCCATGCGCTTCGCCACCGTCGACCAGCGTTACGAGAAGGTCCCCTACATTTCGGACCACTATCCCGTTGCGGCCGTGCTGGAGTTCAAGTAATCCTGCAACCAAAACTCAAAACCGATTGAAATGAAACGATTTATCTATATGCTGGCCGCTTTCGCCCTCCTGGGGGCCGCCTCCTGCCAGCCGGACGAGGAGGTGGCGGTCCACGCCTCGTTCACCACCGACAAGGAGTCCTACGACGTGGGCGATCCGGTGGTGCTCACCAACACTTCGACGGCCGAAAACGCCCTCATCGCCATCTGCAAATGGGAACTGGGCAAGGGCGTCGTCTCGTATGAAACCACCCCGGAGAACATCTCCTACGATCAGGCCGGGGAGTACGTCATCAAGCTGACGGTCACCTCCGACCGCGGGGCGAAGAAGTCGTCGTTCGAGAAGACCATTCTGGTCGTGGACAACAACATCCGGCCCGTGGCCGACTTCACGTGGTCGCCCGAGAAGGTCGTGGCGGGCGAGCCGGTGCAGTTCACCGACCTTTCGACCGACGAGGACGGCGAGGTGGTGGCCTGGGAGTGGAAATTCGGAACCACGACCTCCGACAAGCAGAATCCCGAATTCACCTTCGCGGCGCAGGGGGCTACGGAGGTCTCGCTCACCGTGACCGACAACAAGAAAGGCAGGAACACCAAGACGGTGACCATTGACGTGGGCCGCGGCGCCATCAGCCTCGACCTGCTCTGGTCGTATCCCTACGACGACACGAAGGATGCCTACGTCTACGGCACGTCGCCTGCCGTAAGTCACGACGGTGAGTACGTCTATGTGACCTCGACGGGCTATTCGCTGGTTTGCTTTACGAAGGCGGGCGAGCGTCTCTGGGCCTTCGACATCGGCAGGGACGGTGCGTCGGCCGCGAACAACAGCGGTTCGATCAAAGTCCAGTCACCGACCCCTTCGGTCGACGCCGACGGCACGGTCTACGCGCTGGCGGGCTTCAACGAGCCGAACAAGGGTGCGGGCGGCAGCTCCTTCTATGCCGTCAGCGGCGGCGCAGGGGGCGGTTCACAGGTCTGGCACGTGAATACGGGCGTGAACACCAGCTTCCGGTTCCTTTCGCCGGCCATCACCGAAAAATACCTGTTCGTCGTGATGCGCAACGCTCCGTCAGGACATCAGAATTTCCAGGTCTATGACAAATCGTCGGGCGACCTGGTGGACGAGCGGCATGTCAACGGCGGTTCCTACGGCGGCGTGCTGCCGCTCAAAAACGGCATGGTGATCGCCGGTACGGGAGGCAGTCACGGCATGCGCGTCTTTTTCCCCGACGGCGCGGGCAAATGGAAATTCTCCTGTGTGAAGTCGAACGGCCGCGAGCACAACTACGGCGGTATGGGCGAGGATAAAACCTGCGAAGCCCCGAACGGAACCCAGCCTGCGTCGGGTCCCGGCGGCAAGGTCTACATCCTGTTCCAGAACCAGGGCGTGCGCGCGGACAAGAGCCTGGGCGGGGGTGTCGTCTATTGCTATGATCCGGCAAAGACCGTCTACGGGCAGACGCCCGAACCGGAGTGGTACTGTCCCGTCAAGGGCGATTGCGGCCAGTCGGGCATGGGCGTGGCGCTGGGCGAGGACGGCACGGTCTACGCCGCGACGCAGAAGACCGGCAGCGTGGCGGCCCATGTCACGGCCATCTCCGCACAGGGCGTGAAACGCTGGGAGCACGCCGCCGACGGAGACATCAACGGCGTTCCGGCCGTCGACGACCAGGGCTTCGTCTATTACAACGACCGGACCACGGGCAAGCTGGTGAAACTCCGCCCGGAGGACGGTTCGCGCGTGGCGGAGATCAAGCTGGCCGACGAGCTGCGTTCGTCGCCGACGATCTCCTACGACGGTACGATCTACGTCAACGGCATGAAGGACGACAAACCCACCGTCTTCGCAGTGAAGGGTGCGGCCGAGGGCTGCGCCGCGTCGTGGTCGCAGCAGGGAGGCAACCCATCCAAAACCGAGTATATGTACTGATCCGCTGAAAATCAGGGATGAGCGGGCCGCGTCGTGAGATGCGGCCCATTTTTTTTCGGCCTCCGTGTATGTCGTTTCCGGCAAAATCCCCTCTTTATAATGGAACGGGCGCAAGAACCGGGACGAAAAAAACCTCGAACACAATTCTAAATTTCAGCAGATGATCCGAAAACTATTGGTGCTGTTGCTCTGCCTCACGGCGGCGACGGCGACGGCGAAGAAGCCCAAATCCTCCGCTTCGAAGAAGACGGAGCGTTCGGCCGAAAAACCGAAGGAAATCGACTACGACAAACTTTTCAAGGAGAAGCATACCGTGGCCGACGGCATGTTCCGCCTGCACGACGTCAAGGGGAAGCTCTATTTCGAGATTCCCGATTCGCTGTTCGGCCGTGAGATGCTGCTGGGGTCGACCATTTCAGAGGTCTCGGACAACGCCGCGGCGACCACCGGCTCCAAGTCGGACTATCCGCTGCACGTGGTCTTCACGCGCACCGACCGTTCGGTCCAGCTGCGTACGGTCAACTGCGAGAACGTCACCGACGAGACGGGGGCTTCCCGCGCGTTGGCCGAGGCGGTGAAGCGGAACACGGCCGACCCCATCCTGCGCAACTACAAGATCGAGGCCTGGAACCGGGACAGCACGGCCGTGGTGGTCAACGTCACGGACCTGTTCGTGGCCGACGTGGAGGAGATGTCGCCCTTCTCGAAGTACGGGCTTTATACGGCTTTCGAGTTGAAGAAGACCTTCCAGAAGGAGCGTTCGATGCTGGGCGAAATCAAGGCTTTCAGCGACAATGTGGTGGTGCGCAGTACGTTGAGCTATATTTTCTCGCTCACGCGCGGCCGCACGACGCTGGTCAAGGACCAGCCCTTGACGGCCGTGATGACCCGTTCGCTGGTGCTGCTGCCCCGCGAGCCTTACCGTCCGCGCATCACCGACAGCCGCATGTCGGTGTTTCCGACCGGCAAGGTGCTTTTCAGCGAGCGCGAACAGCGCGCCAAGGTGATCTACTACGCCCACCGCTGGCGGCTGGAGCCGTCGGACATGGAGGCCTGGAAGCGCGGCGAGCGGGTCGAGCCGAAGAGGCAGATCGTTTTCTACGTCGACGACGGGTTTCCGGAGATGTGGAAAAAGCATATTTTCGAGGCCGTCGACCAGTGGAACGAGCCTTTCGAGCGCATCGGGTTTAAAAACGCCATCGCCGCAAAGCCCTATCCGACGGACGATCCCGAATTCGATCCCGACAACATCAAGTATTCGTGCATCCGCTATGCGCCGATCGCCATTGCCAACGCCATGGGCCCCTCGTGGGTCGATCCGCGCAGCGGCGAGATACTCAACGCTTCGGTCTACGTCTACCACGACGTGATGAAGCTGCTGAACAACTGGCTGTTCGTCCAGACGGCGCAGGCCGACGAGCGCGTGCGCGCCGTGACGATCCCCGAGGAGGTGATCGGCGACGGACTGCGCTACGTCGTGGCCCACGAGGTCGGCCACTGCCTGGGTTACATGCACAACATGAGCGCCTCGGCGGTGATTCCGGTCGATTCGCTCCGCTCGCCGTCGTTCACGCAGAAGTACGGAACGACCACTTCGATCATGGACTATGCGCGCTTCAACTATGTGGCCCGGCCCGGGGATCGGGAGCGCGGCGTGAAACTCACCCCGCCGCGTTTCGGCCTCTACGACTACTACGCCGTGAAGTGGCTCTACACGCCCGTGCCCGACGCTGCGACGGCTGTCGACGAGTATGCCGTCACTTCGAAGTGGATGACCGAGGCCGCCGCCGATTCGGTCTACCGTTTCGGCAAGCAGCAGTTCAGCCGCTCGATCGACCCCCGTTCGCAGTCGGAGGACCTGGGCGATGACGCCGTGAAGGCCTCGGGCTACGGCATCGCCAATCTGAAATACATTCTCGGCAGCATGAACGCCTGGATCGGTGCCCAGGACCCCGATTTCTCCCAGCGGCGCACCCTCTACGATGAGGTGCTCACGCAGTACATCCGCTACCTGAACCACGTGCTGGCCAACGTCGGCGGCATCTACTTCGCCGAGAAGATGGAGGGCGATCCCGTGGAGGCCTACCGCAGCGTGCCGCGCGAACGCCAGCGCGAAGCCCTGCTGTTCTGCCTCGCGCAGCTCAAGGACATGAAGTGGCTGGACAACGCCGAGCTGATCCGCGACATGCCGCTGATGGGCTCGCCCGCCGAGTCGATCATGGCCTCGCTGGTGTCGGTCGTCGTGGCCGCCCCGGCGCGTGTGGCTTTGAGTGCCGCGCTGGCCGAAAAGGACGCCTACACGCCCGAGGAGTGCCGCAGGGATGTCTATGACTTCGTGTGGGCTTCGACGCTGAAGGGCCGCACGCCCGATGCGCTGGAGATGATGCTCCAGCGCGAATACGTCCGCAGTCTCGGTCTTTCGGCCGGGCTGAAATACACTGGGACCGGAGCGCGGGAGGAGAAGAAGCTGGTGTCCGACGAGGGACTGATACCCGTTCCCGCCTTCCTGGAGGAGCATGCGGCCCGCACCGCGGCGCTCACCGCCTGCGGGGAGTGCTGGGACCGCGATCCCTTCGAAGCGTTTTCCGCCGCGCACCGCGTCGACACTGCGCCGCTGCTGGGCTACGGCTCTCCGCGCCTGAACTATTACGACCCGCGCAACACCGAGGCCGGGGATTACGCCGCGCTGCTCGAACTGCGCGCGATGCTCCGCTCGAAGAGCGCTTCGGCGACGGGCGAAGCGCGCCTGCACTACGAACTGTTGCTGCGCAACATCGAGAAAGCGTTGAAAAAATAAACCTTCCGGATCATGACGAAACTGTTTAAGATAGCTTTTCTTTCGCTGCTGGCGGGGATCCTGCTGCTGCCGGCGGCGTCTCTGCCCGTCCGGGCGGCCGGTTCGGCCGCCGTGGAAGCCGGGGCCGGGGACAAGAAGCGCGACAAGAAAAAGAAGCAGGACGCCGATACCGCCGCCAAGGCGACTCCCTACGAGAAACTGTTCAAGGACAAGCGGGTGGAGACTGTCCGCGGAGGCGGGCTGACCCTGCACCTGGCTGCGGACAAACTCTACCTCGAACTGCCCGATTCGCTGCTCGGCCGGGGGCTGATGATCACCACGACGATCGAGCGCACGGGCGATCCCGGCGACGGGCTGGCCCATCAGCAGCCCGTGCCGCCCTACATGGTCGAGTTCGGCCGCGGGAAGAGCGACACGCTCCTCTACATGCGGGAGTTCGCTCCGGTGGTGATCGTCGACGGCAGCCCCGCGATGCGTGAGGCCGTCGGGCGGAGCAACATCGGCCCGATCGCGGCCTCGTATGCCGTGAAAGCCCGCACGCCCGACAAGAAGTCGTCCGTCGTCGACGTCACGGCGCTTTTCGTCGGGGACGCCAAACGCCTGCGCCCGATCGACTCCGACGGCGGCAACACCTACGGCGGCTGGATGACGGCCAAGGCCGATTACAAGAAAGACCGTTCGATGCTGACCGGCGTGACGGGCGGAAAGGGGTGCGTTTCGGTGGTGGGAGAGCTTTCCTACGGCACGACGGTCAGCTTCCTCGGTGTGCTCGACCTGTGGAAGGACAAGCCCCAGTCGATCGTCGCCCGCCGCACGCTCCGCGTGCTGGGCGATCCCGAACGGCGGATGAGGCTTTGCGACCAGCGGCTCGGTCTGGCGGCCAAGGCGTTCAAACGCTTCTCGGACCGGGAGCAGGAGGCCAAGACCGATTATTACGCCTGCCGCCGTTCGATCGTCGACAGCGCGGGGAAGGTGCGTCCCGTGGTATTCTACGTCGACACGGCCTTCGACGCTTCGGCCTATGCCGCCGTCGAGCGGGGGCTTCTGCTGTGGAACGACGCCTTCGCGAAGATCGGCTGCGAGGATGTCGTGCGGGTAGAGCCTTTCCCGGCCGATCCGGCTTTCAACGACAACAGCCTCTATAACAACTGCGTGCGGCGCACGGGAACCTCCAATTCGGAACTCTACACCGCCTCGTGGGTCGATCCGCGCAGCGGCGAAATTCTCGGGACCGACATCTTCGTGCCCTTCAATTTCACGGCCGCCATTCAGAAGGAGCTGCTCCTGACGCTGTCGGCCGCCGATCCCGAGGCGCGCACCACGCAGCCTTCGGCGCGTCAGATCGCCGACGCCCTGACGGTCATGGTGGCCCGCCGTGCGGCCTCGGCCTTCGGCGTGATGCCCAACTACGCCGCCTCGTCGGCCTATCCGACCGACTCGCTGCGCTCGCCGTCGTTTACGCGGAAAAACGGCCTGGCGTCATCGATCACCGACGACGTGTTCTACAACGTCGTCGCGCAGCCGGGCGACAAGGAGCGCGGCGTGAAGCTCGTGGCCGATGCGCTGGGACCTTACGATTATCTGGCAGTCGAGTGGCTCTACAAACCCGTTCCGGGAGCCGTGACGCCGCAGGACGAAGCCCCGGAACTGCGCCGCCTGCTCGCCTCGAAGGAGGGTGACCCTCGTTTTTTCTTCGCGCAGTACGCCTCGGGGGCTTACGATCCCCGCGTGGGGGCCGGAGACCTGGGCGACGATCTGTTCCGGAGCGTGGCCCTGCAATCGGCCAATCTGAAATATGTCGCCGAGCACGGCGACGAGTGGCTTTCGGGCCGCGACGGCGACTACAAGTTCCGCGAGGAGCTGCTCACGGACATGGTTCTGCGCGTCAACGCCCTCGCCTCGCAGCTGATGCGCTACATCGGGGGCGTCTATATGAATCCGGTCTATGAGGGGACGGCCCGGCCCGCCTGTACGGCCGTGCCGCGCGAAGTGCAGCGGCGTGCCCTGCGCGAGGCGCTCGCCCTGACCGCCGACCTCGGCTGGATCGACCGGCAGGGAGTGTCGAAGAACGTTTACAACCGTGTGCAGGCGTGCGAATACCTCCAGCGCCGGACCGCACGCACGCTTCTTGAAAAACTCGGAACGCTGGACCTCGCGGCTTCGAAGGCCGACGATCCCTACACGGCCGACCGCATGGCGAAGGACCTCGTGGCGTGGTTCGAGGAGCGGATCCGTTCGCGCGAACCGCTGACGGAACATGCCCGCAACCTGCAACAGTCGCTGCTCAAGTCTACCGTTGCCGCGGCCAACGTCAAAGATAAGGCTTCGTCGGGTTCGGGAAGCGCCTTTGCGCTGTCCGACGGGGGCGGTTCGCTGTCCGACGGAGGCGATTTGTTTGCGGCGGCTGATGCCGGGGCGCTTCCGGACGTGTCGGCGGAGCCGCGGACCGACGATTTCACGCCGCTGGGCGCCGGTGACGTGCAGAGTGCCGCCTACGGCTACCGGACGCCGCGGGTGATTCCCGCCTTCCGGGAGCATCTGTTCTACGGACTGCTGCTCGACATGAAGGCGATGTACCGGCGGGGAGCCGCGACGGCTCCCCGGACCGACACGCGCAGTTTCTGCCGCTACATGGCCGACCGGATCGACCGGGAACTGGCCGTCGAATAACGCTGACGGAAAAGCGGGCTGTAACCGAAAGTTACAGCCCGCTTTTTTGTGCCCGGGGGATCAGCGCGTTTGGTCGAGGATGACGGTCTGCCCGGTGAGGCGGCTCCGCTCGGCCTCGAAGCAGATGCGGTGGCTTTCGACCGAGTTGGCGATCGACGTGCGGAAACGGTGATCCCGGCGGCTGAGCGTGTCGACGAAATCCTCGACCAGGTTGAGGTCCGCACCGGCATGGAACGGCTTGCCGAGGATGCCCGAGAAATCGTAGACCTGTTCTTCCCCGCCGCGGAACCGGCGTACGCGCAGCGTGCGTTCGTCGCCGTCGATTTCGCCGTGGGTCAGCCGGATGTGGGTTTCACGCTGGTCACCGAGCGTGAAGGCGTCCATCGAGAACGAGATCGTGACGTCGTTTTCCAGCTCCATCGAGACGATCTGGTGGTCCACCACGTCGTTGTCGCAGCGGAACACGCACCGTCCGTAGTCGCCCGTGCGCAGCTGGCGGAGGATGACCTCGTCGAGTGTCGAGCCTTCGGGGACGTCGAAATTCGAAATCCAGTCGCGGCGGTTGTAGTAGAGGTCCACGGCCGAGTAGGGGCACTCCTTTTCCAGCGGGCAGTCGATGCACCGGGCCGTGCTTTCGGCCGGGGCGTTCTCCGCACGGAACCAGCGCAGCGACCCGAACGATGAGAGTTTCCGGCAGCGGGCCTCGGTGAGCCACAGCAGGAAGTCGATGTCGTGGCAGCATTTCGAAATCAGCATCGGATTGGTGATCTCCTCGCGGCGCCACATCCCGCGGACGAATCCGTGCGTCGTGCGGTCCAGCCCCACGGCGGCGAGGTGGCTGATCGAGATGATCCGGCCCAGTTGGCCCGAGTCGACGATCTCCTTGATCTTGATGAAGTAGGGGTGGTATCGCAGGACGTGGCACACGCCGACGATGACCCCTTTGCGCCGGGCCGCTTCGGCGATACGGCAGCATTCGGGCAGCGACTGGGCGATCGGCTTTTCGAGCAGGACGTTGTAACCCGCCTCGATGGCCTTCATGCAGGGTTCGAAGTGCATGTTCTCGGGCGTGCCGATCAGGATGGCGTCGGCCGGAACGGGGTTTTCGAAAAAACGTTCGTAGTCGGCGAAGCACTGTTCGGGCGTCAGCCCGAATTTCGCGGCGACGGCGTGGCGGCGGATGTCGTTGCGTTCGGCGACGCCGACCAGTTTCAGCCGGCCGGGGTTCCGGACCGCGTATTCCAGGTATTTGTTGGTACGGTTGCCCGCCCCGATGGCTACGATCGTGATGGGCTTCGCTTCGCTCGTTCGCTCCATGGCTCTCCTATTCCGCGGTTTCCGGTGTTTGTTCCTCCTCGCGGGCGTGTTTGCGCTCGGTCCGCTCCGCGAGTTTGATGCTCAATTCATACAGCCCGTAGAGGGGCAGGATTACCAGTATGAGGCTGAAGATGTCGGGCGGGGTGATGATCGCTGCGACGACGAGCAGGATGACCAGCGCGTGCCGGCGGTATTTGCGCAGAAATCCGGCCGAAACCAGCCCCATGCGGGTCAGGAAGTAGATCAGCAGCGGCAGTTCGAACATGAAGGCGCAGGCTATCGAGACGATGATGACGGTGGTCAGGTAGTCGCTGATGTCGAACATGTTGGTGATGAACTCGCTGGCCTGGTAGTTGGCGAAGAAGTTGATCGACAGCGGCGCCATGACGAAATAGCCGAACAGCAGCCCTCCGAAGAAACACAGCGACACCCAGAATACGAACAGGTGGGTTCCCTGGATCTCCTTCGGCGTGAGTGCCGGGCGCACGAAACGCCAGAACTCCCACAGCGTGTAGGGCATGGCCATTGCAAGTCCCGTCAGGAGGGAGATCTTCATGTGGAGATTGAACTGCCCCGATAGCGAGGTGTTGATGATAGAGAAACGGTCGTTGGCGATGTGGAAGGTCGCCGGATCGGCGTCGAGCGACGTGCCGAGCACGCCGTTGATCCATTCGGCGATATGCGCCCACTGAGTGCCCACCCATGTCAGCATGCGGTTGGTGGGGAAGTCCGGGCTTTGCGGCCCGAACAGCACCGTGTCGATAATGAAACTCTTACAGAAGAAGGCCACCAGTCCGATGACTCCGATCGCCATCACACCCCGCACCAGATGAGGGCGCAGGGCGTCGATGTGCTCGAAAAAAGTCATCTCCGACGGCTCCGGATCCTTTTTTTTCATGTTCAGTTGTTTGCCGCAGCGGAGCAGGGGTGATTATTCGGTCTTTTCGGAGTCTGATTTGTCTCCGGGCTTGTCTCCGGGTTTGTTGTCTTCGGCCGTATAGTCTTTGTTGACGGCATCCTTGAATTCTTTGACGCCGCGGCCCAGTCCGCGCATCAGTTCGGGAATTTTTTTACCTCCGAAGAGCAGGATGACTACCAATACGATTACGATGATCTGTCCGTAACCGATTGCGCAAGGGATGAACATAGTTTTTTCTTTTAGGTTTCTTACTCGGAACTCGGTGGCGCGAAGGCTGCGCTCCGGTCTATTCTCCGCAAATATAACACTATTTTTGCGATTCGCCGCACTCGCGGCCCAAGAAAACCCGCCCGAATATCGGGCGGGTTCGTTTTCGGTCGCAGGGGGACTATTTTTTTGCTTTCTCCGCGGTCAGTTCCTTGATTCGGATGTTGCGGAACTTGATGCCTGCTCCGTGTCCGAGCAGTCCGATGTGTCCCGAGGGGTTGAAGAGTCCGGGGTGGTTCTTGTGGTCCACGGTGTATGGGTTGTTTTTGCCGCCGTCGGGGGCCACGTTGTGTCCCTGGCAGGCCTGGCGGATGTCTCCGTCGAGAATCACTTCACCGTTCACCGTGACGGTGATGCGGTCTCCCACGGCGCGGATCTCCTCGACGTTCCATGTTCCCAGGGGCGGGAATTTCACGCGTTTGGCCGGGATGATTCCGTAGACGGATCCGTGCTGCTGGTAGACGCGCAGGTTCTTGTAGATCGGGGCGTCGTGGTCGAGCACCTGGATCTCCATGCCGTGGTAGGCTGCGTCGACGCCCATCGGCGTTCGGATGCCGATTCCGTTGTTGACGCCCTCGCGGTCGAACGCGAATTCGAATCGCAGGACGAAATCTCCGTACTCCTTCTTGGTGTAGAGGTTGCCCGAGCCGCCGTACTGCGCCGTGACGTAGATCGTGCCGTCCACGGGGACGTAGTTGGTGGTGTTTCCGGTCCACTTGTGCATCGACATGCCGTCGAACAGCACCTCGAAGCCTTCGTGTGCCTCCTCCTCCGAGAGTTCGAAGCGCGGCGTGGCGGGCAGTTCGCGGACATACATTTCGCGGACGCTTACGGGCGCCTTGCCTGCGATGAGCAGGAGCTGTCCCTGGGCGTAGGCCGGGATCTCCCTGTTGCAGGCGTTTTCGAGGATGACGTTTTCCGCGGTCGTGACGCCGTTGAGGAGGACCGTCACACGGTCGCTGACGACCTTCACCTGCATCGTATTCCACTCCCGGGGGCTGTTCGCGGCTGCTTTGGGCGAGGTGTTGTCGTGGAGCCTGTTGCCCGTCAGGGCTCCGGAGTTCTTGCCGCCGAGGGCGATCTGCGGAATCGAGCGGACGCCCAGCCCGGCCTCTGCTTCGGTCTTCCATTCGAGGATCAGTTCGAAATTTTCGTAATTCTTCGCCGAGCCTATCACGCCGGCGTCAGCCGCTCCGGTCAGGACGCCGCCGGTGGCGGTCCAGTTCTTCGCCATGGCCGCGTCGGCCTCCTGCTGCGCTTTCGCCAGCGCCTTGGCCTTCATCTCCTTGCGGGTCTCGGGATCGCCGACCACGGCCTTCCAGCCGTCCGGTTCGAGCGATACCGGGGCATATCCCCCGGCGGGGAGTTTGGCCATCAGGCCCTTGATCTCGTCGACGGCGTAACCGGCGTCGGCGTCGGATTTGGCCAGCCCGGCATATACCTGCAGGGCCTTTTTCAGTGCTGCGGCAACCGTCTCGCCGCCCAGCGCGGGGTTCTTCGCGGCGACGGTCTTCACGACCAGCGCCGCCGTTTCGGCCGTCGCGGGGGTATCCATGTAGTTCACGGCGAACGTCAGGGCGGGGAATACCGGGGTTTTGGAGAGGGCTTTGAGCAGTTTGTTCTGCACCTTGGCCGCGGGTGCGGCCTCCAGGCCCCGGCGGTAGAGCTGGTATTTGCGCATCGGCGTATTGCGCGACTTGGTGACGAAATCCGCGTAGCGCGATATTGCGGCGTCGGTCCATGCGGGGTTCTCCCCGGCGAGCTGGTAGAGCACTTCGATCATCGAGGGGTTCTCCACCGTGAGCAGGGCTGCGAATGCGGCCTTCCGGTCGTCGGCTTTCAGCAGCGCCTGGATGGCGTCGTCGGTCGCCGCCTGCGCCAGCAGGGGGTAATACCGGGCTTTTTGGGGCGCTGCGGCCATCTGCCCTGCCACCATCTTGTACTGCATGTCGGGAGCCTCCTTGGCCAGGGCGTTTTTCAATCCGGCCTGCAGGGCCTTCACGTCATTCTCCTGCGCCTTGTTCAGCAGGCCGCACAGACGGTTGAAGTCTGCGGGGGTCGTGACGCCGGCCAGCGCGTCGTAGGCTGCCGTGCGCACCTCCCTGTCAGGGGAGTTCAGCAGGGCGAACACCTTGCCGGCGGCGGAGGTGATGCGCCGTTTGGCGACGAGCTTCAGGGCGTTGGCCTGCGTGGCGGGATCTCCGTCGAGTGCCGCTACGAACGCGGCGTTGGGCTTTCCGTTGAATGCCGCGAGGGCCGCCGCCGCCTCTTTGGCGTGTGCGCCTGCCAGCTGTGCGACGAGCGCGTTCAGTGCCTCCTGCCCGCCGATCTTTCCGGCGGCGCGGATGGCTGCCAGAGCCAGTTCTTCGTCGGGCGAGGAGATGGCTGCAATCACGGCGTTGGCCTGCGATGCGGCATGACGTGCGCCCAGCCAGCTCACGACGTCGGTTTTCGCAGCGTCGGAGAGCGACGGCATCTTCTTCACGATGGCGGCGTAAAGGGCGTCGTCGGCGAAATCGCCGGCGAAGTCGAGCGCAGCGCAGCGGTATTCGCGGTCGGCGTCTTTCAGCGCTGCGAGTACCTCCGAGGTCTGTTTTCTGACATCCGAACGCAGTACGATCCCCAGCCCTGCGGCCCGGACGTTCTGCGGCATTGAGGTTTTCTGCAACGCCTTGGCTGCTGCGAGGGCCTTGCTGTTGCCCGCGGCGGCGAGGCGTGCGATCAGGGCGATGTAGGCGCCCGTGGCGTCCGTCTTCGTGAAGGCGTAGCCGTCGGCCTTGGCGGCTGCGGCGAGCGGCGCGATCGAGGCGGCTGTGCCGCACTTGGCCAGTGCGTTATAAACGGCCTCTTTGGCCGGCGTGCCGGCCGCGGGGTCGGCGGCCCACTTCAGCAGCGCGGGTTCGGCTGCCGCGAGGCCCTTTTCCGCTGCGGCATAGGCCAGCAGGGCGTTCGGGGCCGGGCTTGCGTCGATCAGCGCGAGGATCGCTTCGTCGGTTCCGGGCGTGGAGATCAGTCCGCGCACGGCGTAGTCGGCGAGGTACTTGTCCCCTGCGTATTTCACGAATACGGGTGCTTCCTGCGCCGTTGCGCACAGCTGGAGCAGCGAGAGCAGGAAGGCCTGGTTGGGTTTGTCCGTGCAGGCGGCGACGGCGTCCGTCAGTCCGGCGCGCACCTCCCGGGCAAGCTCCCCGCGGCCTTGGGCCGAGACGTAGCTCACCACGCCGTTCAGGGCGTATTCCACGGGAGCGTTCTTGCCTTCGGCGGCAGGCACGAGCATGCCGGCCATCATCCGGATTCCGTCGGCTCCGGTCGCCGCGAGTTCCTGCATCAGGCTGTCGAACGCCTTGGGCGTCCGGGCCGGGAGGTTGGGCCAGGGCGTCCGCCACGATCGTCTCGGCGGTGCGCTGGCGCGCGTCCTGCGCCCCTGCTGCGAAGGGCATCAGGGCGGCGAGGAGTATGGTGATAAAGATCTTCTTCATGTTTTTTTCAGGTTTTGGACGTTATCAGATTTTCCACGGCGTGCGCATCGGCTGGTCGATGAGGCGGTTGGCGGCCTCGTCGCCGACGAAAAGCTGCTTGTCGGGATCGAACTTCAGCGTGCGGTTCAGGCGCAGGGCGCAGGTGCCGAGGTTTACGAGCGTGGAGCTGCGGTGGCCCTTCATCTCGTCGAGGGCGAAAGGTTCGCGGTTGCGCACGCATGCCAGGAAATCGGTGTTCTGCGGTTCGGGGTCGGGCATTTCGGCGATCTTCTCCATGACGTCGGGAATCGTGCACTCGAAGCCCTGGTAGACCTTGCCCAGCGGTCCTTCGATGTAGGGAACCTTGCCCTTGCTCTCGTAACCCTCGCCTTCGAGCACGATCTGGCAGCCGTCGTCGTAGGTGTAGACGATCTTGCGCCAGATGCCCACGGCGTCGGGATGCTGCTGCGGAGCGTCGACCTCGATCTTCACCGGCGACGTGCCGTCCTTGCCCAGCAGGTACTGCACGGGGTCCATGTAATGCTGGCCCATGTCCGTGAGGCCGCCGCCGTCGTAGTCCCAGTACCCGCGGAAAGTGGCATGCACGCGGTGTTTGTTGTAGGGTTTGTAGGGTGCCGGTCCGAGCCACATGTCGTAGTCCAGCTCTTCCGGAACGGATTGCGGACGGAGGTTCTCCTGCCCCACCCAGAAGAATTTCCAGGTGAATCCCGTGGCTCCGGAGATGGTCACCTTGAGGGGCCATCCCAAGAGGCCGCTGTCGACGAGTTTCTTGAGCGGTTCTACCGTCGTACCCAGTCCGTAGAAGGTGTCCTTGAATCGGAACCAGGTGTTCAGGCGGAAGATGCGCCCGTTCTGCCTGACGGCCTCCACCACGCGCTTGCCCTCGCCGATGGTGCGCGTCATCGGCTTCTCGCACCAGATGTCCTTGCCGGCCTTGGCCGCCTCGACAGCCATGATACCGTGCCAGTGGGGCGGGGTGGCGATGTGTACGATGTCGACGTTGGGGTCGGTGATCAGATCCCGGTAGTCGTGATAGCTTTCGAGAGTCTTGTCGAACTTCTTGCGGCCCAGCGCGACGGCGCTTTCGAGGTGCTTGCGGTCGACGTCGCACACCGCCACCAGGCGGCACGCATCGTTGGAGGTGAAGTGGTAGCTGCTCTTGCCGATGCCGCCCACGCCGATGATGCCCTTGGTGAGCTGGTCGCTCGGGGCGACGAATTTGGGGCCTCCGAGCACGCTGCGCGGCACGAGGGTCAGCAGCGCCAGTCCGCCTGCCTTTTTCAGAAAATCTCTGCGGTTACTCATAGTATTTCAGGTTGTGTTTTTGAATGCTGTCGATAAATGTGGAATGGAAAAAGCGGTTCCGTCCGGAAGGGGGAACCGCCGTTTGTTTACAGGGTCGTCAGCCGGAGGTTGCGCCAGAGCACCTTGATGCCGCCGCCGTCGTGAATCTGCAGGGCGATGCGTCCCTGCGCCGCTCCGATTTTGGCGTCGGTGAGGTCCACCATCTCTTCGCCGTTGAGCCACGTCTGCACGCGGTCGCCCTGGACCTTGAGCCGCAACGTGTTCCACTGGCCCTCCTTGAGGATCGACTCCTTCTCGTCGGGAATCTTCGCCAGCCAGCCGCGGCCGTAGGACTCGTAGATGCCCGCCGTGTCGTGGTTCTTCGGAGCCACTTCGCACTGCCAGCCGTGGACCTTCACGGGCGGCTCGACGAACGAGCGGAAGAAGACGCCCGAGTTGCCGTTGGCCAGCTGTTTGAACTCCACCGTCAGGTCGAAATCATCGTAGTATTCGCGCGTGGCGAGGTAGCCGTATTTCTTGTCGGGACCGCTCTCGCAGACCAGCAGGCCGTCCTTGTCGACATACCATTTCTCGGTTCCGTAGGCTTCCCATCCCGAGAGGTCGCGGCCGTTGAAGAGTTCGGCCTCGCGGCCGGCCTTGCGGGGCAGTTCCTTGATTTTCAGGTTGCGGAACGAAGCGGGGTAGCCGTGGTCCTGGAGGCACAGCACGCCGCGGTGCGCCAGTCCGTATTCGGGAGCCGTCTCCCACTTGCCGCTGTTCTTGCGGGCGAACCAGTCGTCGGTCCAGGCTTCGAATTCGAGGATCTTGCGGCCGTTGAGCCAATGCTCCACGTGGCCGTTGTCGCACACGATGCGCGACGAGTTCCACTCCCCCTGCGGATTCACGAACAGCGAATCAGCATTCGGCAGGTGCATGGCGTAGTCTACGCCCAGCTTCTGCCACTCTTCGAGCCGGGTCGGGGCGTTGGTCGCCTCCCAGCCTTCGTTGTCGATCAGCTGGTACTCCGGCCCGGTGACGTAGGGAACCTTGAAATAGGGATTCTCGACCACGTGGTAGAGCATGCCGCTGTTGCCGCCGTAGGAGAGCTTCCAGTCCCAGTCGAGGATGAAGTTCTCATACTGCTTTTTGGTGACGATGTATCCCGACAGGTCGCTCCCGTCGCCTTTGGCCTGGATGCAGCCGTCCACGACGTGCCAGGGCATCGTCAGCGAGTCTCCGTTGAAGTCTTTCCATTGGTCGAGGCTTTTGCCGTCGAAGAGCAACTGCCAGCCGTCGGCGATTTCGGCCTGGGTGAGGGTGTTGTGCTTGGGGCAGCAGGAGCAGAGGCTGGCTGCGAGGAGTCCCGCCCCGAACAGGGTGCGGAACAGATTACGGCTTGGGTTCGGTTTCATGAGTTCAATATTAGAGGTTTCTTGGTTGGCGGTTGTCGCGTACGAAAATCACCCGGTTCGTTTCCTTTACAAAACGGGAAGTTTCGTTTTGCAAAGGAAGGGGATTCCGAATGCTTTCGTGAATTTTTACAAAAGTAATTATTTTAACGCAGCAAACGAACGCCGAAAGCATAAAAAAATGTCACAGTGATATAAATTTGTGACATTTTCCTGGTTACGGGCCGCGCCGGGCGGTTACATGCGGAGTCCGGCGGCCGCAGGTTCCGGAACGGCGGCTTCCTGCTCCACGCCGATGGTGCGTGTTTCGTTCCCGCAGGTGACGGTCAGCGTGGCTTTGCGCGGAGCGCCCGTTTCGTTGGTCGTGTAGGTCATCGTGATCTCGCGGGGACCGGCCGCCTCCGCGGGCGTCACGGTCATCCAGCCGGGAATCCCGGTCAGCGTCCATGCGCCGGGGGCCGATACGATCATGCGCTGCATGCCTTCCTGTTGGGAGAAGGTCCATTGGGCCGTCGATACGGCGAAATCGGGGCGTTTCGCTTCGTCGTCGTCGCATCCCGTTACGGACAGTGCGGCCAGGCCGACGAGTATTGAACAGAGCAGTTTTTTCATCTCTTTATCTTGTTGTTTGGCGTGTGACAATCGATTAATAGCCCGGGTTCTGCACCAGGTTGGGGTTCTTGTTGATCTGGCTCATGGGAATGGCCAGCCAGTAGCTCTTCGGCGATTCGAAAACGCGGACGCGGCCTCCCTGGTTGGCCGGGATCACCTGGTAGAAATCCTCCTGGGTCTTTCCGTCGCGGTTCCACGAGCGGGGTTCCTTGTTCATCACCTCGGGAGCCTCCTTCCAGCGGCGCAGGTCGTGGAAACGGCGTCCTTCGAACAGGAACTCGATCGAACGCTCCTGGTGCAGCACCTTGCGCAGTTCCTCGCCCGAGGGAATGCCGCCCACCAGCGCCCACGAATCCTGGAAGCGGGGCAGTCCGCAGCGTTTGCGCACCCGGTTGAGGTATTCGAGGCTCTGGCTGCTCAGCGACCCGTTGTATTCGAAGTCCGCTTCGGCGTAGTTGTAGAACAGCTCCGGAAGCCGCAGGTAGGGATAGGCGTATTTGCGGTAGTTGTAGGAGTTCTTCGACTGGTTGTAGGAGCTCGATTTGTGAATCCATTTCTGGCAGAGGTAGCCCGTGCAGCTCTGGTATTCGTCGGTCTCCTTGAGCGTCGAGCCGTGCAGTTCGCCGCCGCGGAGCTGGAGCGTGAGGATCTTGTCGTCGACCTCGAACGTGCCGCGGTCGAAACCGATCGAGGCGTAGAAGCGGGGTTCGCGGTTGCGGTGCAGGCGGGCGGTGTTGTCGCCCGGGGCGACGCTGTAGAGGTCTTCGTCCTTGGTCAGCGGGTCGACGTCGAGCGGCAGCCCGTTCTTGGTGTAGTACATCTCGACGGCCTCCATCGTCGGCACGAGGGTCGTTTTCCAGCCTTTCGACATGTTGCCCTTGATCGAGCGCGGTCCGCCGTAACGCTGCAAGGCCTGGATGCCGCTCTGCGCGCCTTTGGCCAGGATGAATTCGGCTCCGTTCCAGGTCTCTTCGACGAAGGCGTCGTGGTAGTTCTTGCGGCCGCGTTCGTCGTCGGGCAGGCTCGAATCGGCCGAGGCGTAGAGATCGTATTTCGGCTTGTTCGTGTCGGGATTGATCTCGTCCGCCAGAGCGATCGCCGCCGCTGCCGCGTCCAGCGCCCGCTTCCACTTCTCCGGGTCGTAGGTCGTGTTCATCAGGGGCGTGCCGTCGGGGTTGTTGAATCCGATGTAGTCGGCGTTGCCGTTGACCAGCGGCGAGGCGGCGTAGAGCAGCAGGCGGGCCTTGTAGCTGAGCGCGGCCATTTTCGTGGGAAGACCCAGTTCGGACTCGCCGACCACGTCGGGCAGCAGCCCGGCAGCCCTGTCGTAACACTCGGCGATGTACTTCACGCACTCGTCGTAAGGCGTCCGCGGAGTGAGGATCTCCGATTCGGGCGCGTCGATGGGGATGAACTTCTTGACCAGTACGATCGGTCCGTAGTATTCGAGCAGGCACTGGTGGTAATATCCTACGAGGAACCACGCCTCGCCCGCGTAACGGTCGGCGTTTTCCTGCGAGACTGCGGGAACTTTGTAGATGTTGTCCAGCAGGTAGAAACAGTAGCGGATGCCGCGGTAGATATCGTAGTTCGTGCCGCCGCTGGTGCAGTTCGGGGCCCAGCGGCCGAAATAGGTCAGGTTGGCGTTCTCCTCGCCGTAGAGCAGGCTCTTGCTCGAAAAATAGTAGGTCGTGCCGCGGGCTCCGGTGATGAAGTCGTCGCCGGCGAACTGGTCGGGCGACCAGTCGTACCCGATCAGATTGGGCATGTAGGTCTGCATGTAGTAGCGGTAGTTCTCGGCCTGCTCCTCCGTTTTCCAGATGTCCTCTTCGGAGGCTTTGCCTTCGGGCACGACGTCGAGGTAGGAGCAGGAGCATAGCAGCAGCAGTGAAAGTGCGAAGATTATCTTTTTCATGGTCTTTTGCTGTGTGTTGGGTTAGAAATTGAACTGGAATCCGAGGTTGTACGTCCGCTGGAGCGGGTATCCCAGGCCGTTGCCCGAACCCTTCTCGGGGTCCCAGTACTTGAACGGGGCGAAGGTCAGCAGGTTGGTTCCCGAGACGTAGACGCGCATTTTCTTGTAGGTGTAGCCGATCTCGGCGGTCTTCAGGCGCAGCATCTTGCCGTTGCGCACGTAGAGCGTGCTGGCCTTGGTGTTGTTGTTGTTCCACAGCGGCGACAGGCGCGGGTAGAGAGCCTTGGGATTGGGGTCGTCCTCGCTCCAGTGCTCGTCGGCGATCCACTGCATCAGTCCCGAACCGGGCGTCGCGGCTGTCGCGAAGGGGTGGTAGTTGTACATGATGATCGACACCTTGCCCTGTCCTTGTAAGAAGGCCGAACAGTCGAATCCCTTGTACTTGAGCGAGAATCCGAATCCGTAGATGATCTCCGGGACGGTCGGGTTGCCCGTCCAGCACATGTCGTTGTCGTCGATGATCTCGTCGCCGTTCAGGTCGCGGTATTTCACGTCGCCCGGGCGGATGGGGTAGGTCGTGGCGTAGATGTCCTGCGAGGGCGAGGAGGCGATGTCTTCCTCGTCCCTGAAAAGCCCTTCGGCGATCAGGCATTGGATCGAGTTGATCGGGTGTCCGGCCTTGTACTGGTAGGCCCATTTGTATTTGGGTTCGTCCATTTCCACGATCTCGTTGTGGGCGTAGGTGAACGTTCCGCGGAGCGAGAGGATCAGGTCCTTCGAGAAGGCCTTGTTGTAGTCGACCGATATGTCGACTCCGTGGTTGTCGACCTTGCCGATGTTGGCCCACGGCGTGATGCCCGACATGCCGAAGGTCGAAGGCAGCGACGTGCGCTGCATGAAGATTCCCGAGCGCTTCTCCTTGAACCAGTCGAAGATGATGTTCAGGCTGTCGAACAGGCCGATCTCCACGCCGATGTCGAGTTTGCGGCTCTCCTCCCACGTGGCGTTGGGGTTGCCGTAGACGGAGAGGATGGGACCGTACTTACGCTCGAAGTTGTTGCCGATATAGACGTCGTAGCCCTGTCCCATGTCGACGGT
Source organism: Alistipes sp. i18-0019-D1 (assembly GCF_042852885.1). Classification (NCBI taxonomy): domain Bacteria; kingdom Pseudomonadati; phylum Bacteroidota; class Bacteroidia; order Bacteroidales; family Rikenellaceae; genus Alistipes; species Alistipes sp. i18-0019-D1. The sequence goes on along the minus strand of NZ_AP031424.1, from coordinate 939,811 downwards.
CGTGAGGTAGGGGAAGCGGTCGCTGTAATCCGACGAAATCACGTCGTTGCCGACCAGTCCGTACGAGGCGCGAAGTTTGAACAGGCTGACCTGCTCCTTGATACCCTTCCAGAACGGCTCGTTCGAAACCACCCAGCCCACGGCCACCGACGGGAAGAATCCGAAACGTTTGCCTGCGGCGAAATTTTCCGAACCGTTGTAGCCGAAGTTGGCTTCGAACAGGTAGCGTTTGTCGAATCCGTAGGTGACGCGCCCGGCGAGTCCCTGCTGGCGGTAGGGCAGCGCGGCGTACTCCTGCTCGTCCGAGATGTTCATGTTACGCTCCTTCTGCAGGTAGACGATCGTCGCTCCCACGTCGTGTTTGCCGAACGTGCGGGTGTAGTCGATCTTTGCCTGGAACGCCAGCTCGCGGTAACCGTCCTTGCCGCGCGTCGTGCCCAGGTAGGTGGTTCCCGTGTTGGTCGAGTTGCTGGTGTAGCTGTAATTGCCCGCCTCGTCGACATCGTAGTCGGTCAGCTGGTACATGAACGGCGTGAACGAGCGGTAGACGGCCGAGTAGACGCGGTTGTAGAAGGTCGCCATGCCCGTTGCGCTCAGGCCCTTGGTGATGAAGTCGAGGTTCTGGTTGACGGTCAGCGCCGAGGTGAAGTGGCCGCGGAACTGGTCGCCGTAGCCGCGGCACAGCTGGGCGTAGGGGTTGGTGAAGAAGCCGCTGTTCCAGGCGTTGTTCGTGCCGAAGCGTACGAACGTGTCCGAGTCCTCGCCGGGCAGCGTCGCGGGGAATTCGCAGGGCATGCCGGTCATGGCGTAGGCGAAGAGGTCCGAGACGCTCTGGATCGGGGCGTGGCGGTAGTGCAGCTGTGTGTTCATCTTCAGCGACACGCGGGTGGTCTTGGTGGCGTCGGCCGAGACATTGGCCTGGAACAGGTATTTCTGCGCGTTGATGTTGGTGTCGAATTTCGAGGCCTCGGGCTTGCGCATGATGCCGTTCTCGTTGTAGACCGAAGCGTTGAGGAAGTAGTCGATCTTCTTGGCGCCGCCCGTCATGTTGAAGTTGAAGTTCTGGTTGAAGGTGCAGTCCTTGAACAGCATGTCGTACCAGTCGACGTTGGGGTAGACGTAAGGATCGAGTCCCAGTTTGGTTCCCAGGATCTTCTCGTTGCTGTAATAGGGTTTCTCGCCGCGCGTGGTGCGGGCCTCGTTGAAGGTCTCCATGTAGGTGATGCCGTCGGCGACCTTCGGAACGCGGGTCGGGGCCGAGGCGCCGAACTCGGCGCGCAGGTTGATGGTCATCTTCTCCGAGTCGCGGCCGTTTTTCGTGGTGATGATCATCACGCCGTTGGCTCCGCGCGAACCGTAGAGGGCCGTGGCCGTGGCGTCCTTGAGCACCGAGAACGACTCGATGGTTTCGGGCGGGATGTTGTTGAGCATCTGGTTGGTGATCTCCACGCCGTCGAGGATCAGCAGCGGTGACTGTCCCGATCCGAAGGTCGAGATTCCGCGGATCCAGAAGCTTGCGCCGTCGGCGCCCGGCTCGCCCGATTTCTGCACGGCGATCACGCCGGCGATCTTGCCGCTGAACGAGGTCGAGAGGTTGCTCGACGAGGTTTGCAGGTCGCTCGGCTTGACCGACTGCACGGCGCCCACGAGCGACTCCTTCTTCTGCACGCCGAAGCCGACCACCACCACGTCTTCGAGTTTGTTCGAAGCGTCGGCCAGCGTGATGAGTTTGAAGAGATGGATGTCCCGGACGGAGATTTTTTTGGTGTCGTAGCCCAGGAACGAAACGGTGACCGTTTTGGCCGAAGCGGGCACGGTCAGCTTGTAGTTGCCGCCGGCGTCGGTGGTCGTGCCGACGTTCGTGCCTTCAACGTAGATGTTGGCCCCGACGATGGGCTGGTTGTCGGTCGAGGAGATGACCGTGCCGGAGACGGTCAGTTCCCCGTTCGGGGCCGCCGGAGCGGAGACCGGCGAACGCCGGGAGATGGTGACCAGTTTCCCCCCCCCTTTAACGGTATAGCGCAGCGATTTGTCGAGCACCGTGTCGAGGACGGTCCGGAGCGTTGCGTCCTTGAATGTCGCCGTGACCGGACTGCTGACGTCGACGTCCTCGTTCTCGAAGAGGATCGAGTAGCCGGTTTGCCGCTCCACCTCCTCCAGCACCGTTTTCAGCGGAACGCTCCGGAAGGCTTTGGTGACGGTTTGCGCGTTGAGTGCGGCTGCCAGCAGCAGGCACGGGATCAACGCTGCAATCTTCTTGAATAGGAGATTTACATGCATAGGTTTTAAGATTTAGGTTTGTTTGGAAAGAAGTTTTTCAGGGTTTGGTTTTTCGGGGGCGGCTGTCGACGCGGTAGCCGCAGGTGTCGCGTCTGACGCTGATCGGCAGGATGTCGCACAGCCCGCTCATGATCGATTCGATGTCCTGCGCCTCGGTGAGCGATATGCGGAAGGTCTTGTCGTCGAACGCGTCGGTGCAGAGTTCGATCTTCACGTCGTACTCGCGGGCGAGCCGCCGGAGCAGGGCCGGGAGGGAGATCGCATCGTAGCGGATGATGCCGTCGATCCAGCTGCGGAACTGGTCGGTGTCGACCTGCCTGCGCGACGCCTCCATCGTCCGGCAGTCGTAGGTGATCAGGTCGCCCGGAACCATCGTTTCCGCGCTGCGTGACGATTCGAATTGCAGCGAACCTTCCATCAGAGCGGCCAGCACGTCGGGATCGTCGTCGTAGGCCGAGATGTTGAATTTAGTGCCCAGTACGGTGAACGTGCAGCCCCGGGCCTGCACCCGGAAGGGGAGGTCGGCGTTGCGGGCCACCTCGAAGTAGGCTTCGCCCGAAAGGCCGATGTCGCGTGACGAACGGTTGAAATCCGACCGGTAGCTCAGGGTCGATCCGGCGTTGAGCCACACCTGGCTGCCGTCGGGCAGCGATATGCGGCTGTTGGTTCCCTGGGGAGCCTGTACGGAGAACAGCTGCACGGGGGCTTCGGTGTGTATGAAATACCGGGTGGTGAAGGTCGAGACCAGGATGAGTACGGCTGCTGCGGCCGAGAACCGAAGCCAGCGGCGGCGGGCACGGATCCGGTTTTCGCGCCGTTCTATTTTCTCGTTGAGCAGGGCGAGCGAACGGAGTACGTCGGCCGGCGGCATGTGCCGTTGTTTCCACTCCTGTTCCCATTCGCGCATCCGGGCGGCGTTTTCCGGCGAGGCGGCGAGGAATCCGAAGAGTTCGCACTCTTCTTCGGGGGCGATGTGTCCTTCGAAATAGCGGACGGCGAGTTCTTTCAGGCTTTCGTTCATGGGGGCGGTTGTTGTACGCATACATAAATACAACAACCGGGGCGGATTTTACCCCCCCCCCGGTTCCGGAAAAAATCCGCATATTTTTTGAAATTCGCGCCTGGAAGGCTTCAGGACGGCTGGTTCATCAGCCAGGCGAGGATCAGTATTTGCAGGTAAACGGATTGTTCGCGTTCGAGTGCCTCGGCGAAGATGCGCAGGGCGCGCTGGATGTGCCGCTCGACCGTATGCAGGGAGATGTGGAGCCGTTCGGCGATTTCCCGGTTCTTCAACCCCTGGAACCGGGAGAGGAGAAACACTTCGCGGCAGCGTTCGGGCAGCGAATCCATGATGCGCTGTATCTGCTGTTCCAACTCCTGGTACAGGTAGGGATGCCCGTTCTCGGCGAAGGAGAAATCGTAGTTGTAAAGACGCTCCTCCCCGACTTTCGCCCGGGCCAGGTAGCTGACCGTATATTTGTCGACGATGCTTTTGTGCTTCAGGTAGTTGAGACAGCGGTTGCGGGTCATGGCGAACAGCAGCATGCGGGCTTCTTCGGTGTCGAGGGGAGCCTGCCGGTCCCACAGCGCCATGAAGCAGTCGTGAACCAGGTCCTGCGCCTCGATGGGATTGTTGACGAACCGTAGCGCGTAGGCCGTCAGCCGGGGTTGGCAGTCGATGTAGAGCCGTTCGAAATCATACCGTTTGGATTCGCTGTGCATTTGTCGGGTCCGTCCTGATGCTTTTTTGTTTCGAGCGGTTTCAGTCGCTTTTCGGGCGTGAAACCGGAGCAAATATAACAAAAAAAGTAAAAAAATGCCGCAGACGCTCTAAAAACATCTGCGGCATCGGTTGTGTTTCGGGTCCGGCGCCGGCTACTTGTAAAGCCCGGCGACGGTGAAGTCGAGGATCTTGCCGAATCCGTCGAACACCAGCGCGTTCGGCTGGTCGAGCTGTCCGCTGCCGAAGTTGACCTGCGGCACGACGTGTATCTTGTCGTTCATGTCGTCCTTCGAGGTGACCACCGTCACCGCGCGGGCGTTCCATGCCAGCGAGGCGTTGCTCGGAAGGGTCGACGAACCGTCGTAGTTCTCCATGGCGTAGTAGCCCTGCAGGTAGAGACGGGCCTGGGTGATGTGCTCGCCCGCCGGGGCCGTGAAGACGGGCGCCGGGTCGAAATTGACGCTGCCCGTCGTGAAGATCACCTTGTAGACGGCGCTGCGGGTGGCGATGTAGAGGATCGGGTCGAGGCGCGAGAAGACGAAGCTCACGGCTTCGGCGATGACGGCGTTGGCCTCCGCGGGGATTTCGTAGATCAGCTTGGCGGTGGGTGCGCCGGCCGAAGCGGAGTAGTTGCCGAAGGTGTAGAGCGCGTGGTTGCCGTCGGCTTTCTGCATCAGCAGGGTATGGGTGGCGTTGTCGATGCTGATGCCGCCCGCGATGCACCGCAGGCCGGGGGCGTTCCCCGGGTCGAAGGGCGACGAGGCCACGCTGCCGCAGGCATAGAACGTCTGGTTGTAGCCGTAGCAGAACTTGCCCTGTTCCCGGTCGTAGAAGATCGTGCTGGGTCTGCGGGCGCTGCCCGGGGCCGAGTGGGCCGAAACGACGCCGTTGTCGACGGTCATGGTCTCGGTCCCGCTGACGGGCGTCGAGATGCGTCCGCGGCTGAGCAGCGTTTCGTAGATGTCGCCGTCGTTGAGGATCATCGTGCACTGGTAAGTGTTGAGCAGGCTCCGGACGTCGAGCTTTCCGGGCAGGTAGACGAACGCCTCCTCCTTGTGGCCCAGGATTTCGTAATAGTCGGTCTCCACGCGCATCAGGTCGTCGCCGGTCGACACCCAGAGGATGTTTTTCTTGTCGGTTTTGTCGTAGGTGTAGAGCATGTGGGTGACCGCCGACGGGAACGGACCGCCGTTGCGCCGGCTGACCAGCTCCTTTTCGACGGTTCCCTGCTCCGCGCCCGAGTAGGTCTCGGTCAGCTGCGGGTGCATGATCAGTCCCAGGTCCGAGGTGGTTCCGTCCTTGGTGTAGGCCACCACAAGCCCTTCGTTGTATTGGGCCGTCACGATGAGCGTCCACTTGTACTGGTACTTCAGGTCGTGGGCGGTGTCGGTGACCGTCAGCAGGAACAGGTAGCCCTTCGAGGAGATCGGCAGGTCGATCACTTCGTGGAACTCGCGCGTCGTGGCGAGCGAAATCGCCTCCGAGTCGTTGTCGGTCTGGCTCACGGTCCATTCGTAGGCGAGTTCCTCGGGATTCTCCCTGCCGTCTTTGGTGATGCGGATGCCCGTGATGTCGAGCCGCGCGTTGTGCACCACCGTCAGTTGCGAGGCGATGGCTTCCGGCACTTCGATCTCCACGGGCGGGATATGGGTGGTCTGCAACGTGCTTTTGTCGTCGTAGCACGACGCGGTGAGCAGGCCCCAGCCTGCCAGCAACAGATATAGGGTGTGTTTTCTCATGGTCGTTGGTTGTTTACTTGGTGCGGATCGTTACCTCCCGGCCCTTCATGGAGCCTGATTCGTGGATGCGCTTTCGGCCGGGGTTGGCGGCCTTCCATTCGTCGTACCAGGCCTGCGCCCTGGCGCGCCAGGCGTCGATGTAGTAGCTGTAATCGGGTCCCCAGTCGGGGAACACCTCCCAGCCGAAGATGTCCAGCAGCAGTTGGTGGCCCGCCTGGCTGTAGGCGTCCGGCGACGAGTTGCCCGATGCGATCTCCGATTCGATGAAGGCGTTGTAGGTGGACCACTGCTTGTTCGTCGTGGGCCGCGGCAGCATGTTGTGCCACGAGACGTTGGCTTTCAGGTAGCGGTCCGGTCCCACCCGGAGGTCGGGCGAATCGGTCAGGCAGAGTGTCAGTTCGCGCTGCTGTGTGTCCAGGTCGGCCGATTTGGCGACCTCGATGCGGATGGCGCCGTAGGTCTTCCCGGCCGGAACCTCCGCGCCGAGGATTTCGTATTGCCCGGGCTGTGCCGTGGTTCCCTCTTCGAGGACGAGGACGCCGATTTGCCGGTCGGAGCCGGAGGCCCCGCCGATGAGTTTCACCGGGACCTCGATCACTGCCTCGGCGGCCCCTTCGGGCTGCTGCTTGAAGGTCATCGAGGCGTAGAACGTGCTGTCGGAATTCGAGTATCCGGGATATTCGGCCGTTTCGTTGGGTGCGGCTCCCGGGAAGCAGACCCTTCCCTGCGACATGTCGTAGCGTGTCGGGTCGTCCTTTTCGCAGCCGGCCGTCGTCGCCGCGGCCAGCAGTATGCAGATCAGTTTTTTCATTCTTCTCAACAATTAATCGTTCGACTTACTGTACGCGTCCCGACTGTATTTCGAAATCGGGGTAGGGCAGCATGTAGACGGCGTCGTCGATGACCTTGCTGCCGCTCATCACGTCGCTCTGGCGGGGCAGCTTCTCGTAGCCCAGCCGTTTGTAGAAATAGAAGACCACGCCTTCGCAGATGAACTCCTTGCGGTACTCCTTTTCGAGCTGGGCCATCAGGCCCGCCTCGTCGAGGTTCGCATCCAGTTCGTCGTAGACCGCGCGGGCCTTGCGCACCTCCTGCAACAGGCTGCGGGCTTCGCCGAGGTCCTTGTCCGGACCGGAGATGCGGCACTCGGCGGCGATGTAGTACATCTCCGGCAAGCGGATCAGCGGCATCAGGTCCTTGTAAAGGTAGTCGGCGCCCGTCGAGGTCTGCTGATATAGCTTCGAAGGGGTCTTGGTCCCCTCAGGCCAGTAGTCGGTGTTGTGGTAGAGCTGTTTGTAGCGGCAGTCGGAGATGCCGGCGCCCTTGATTTCGAAAAGATCGTCGGCAATCGAGTTCTTGATGCACAGCGTGTAGTACTGGCGGTCGTTCGAATTGTATTCGCGGTTGAGGTTGCCTGCGATTTTCCTGGCCATGTCCGTGACGCCGAGCGCGAAGATATGCTCGCTCGGGAAACACATCTCGGTCGTGGGGGCCTTGGCCGCGTCGGTGAACGTGCGCAGCGTCAGCCCGCCGGCGATTCCGACCGATGCCGGGTCGCCGATCACTTCGAGGGCGGCCTGCAGTGCGGTGTGCCTGTTCTCGTCGCTGCCTTCCCACATGCAGACGCGCGCCAGCAGGGCCTTGACGGCGAAGTAGTTCAGGTGCATCTGGCGGTAATCGTAGAATTTGTCGACGTTGGCTTCGGTATAGATGCTCTCGGGATACCTGGCCCGGACGGGGTCGATCTCCAGCAGGCGCGCGGCCTCCGTGAGGTCGGCGATCATGCGGCGGAGCGTCTCGGCGTAGGTCAGCTGCGGCGCCGCGTCCTTGTCGACGCTCGTCAGGTAGGGGATCGTGTGACGGCTCTCCAGGTCGGTGCGTCCGGCCAGGTCGCTGCACCCGAACAGGCGCATCAGGTCGAAATGGACGTAGGCCCTCACGGCGAGCAGCTCGCCCTTGATGATGCGGTAGTTGATTGTGTCGAGTTCGTCCTTCCTGCGGTCGATGTAGTCGAGGGCGTCGTTGGCGTTGGTGATCACCGAGTAGGATTTCTCCCAGACCTTTTCGATCACGGCCGTGGATTTCGTGGTTTTGTAGTTGTACCGGTCGAGGTCGTAGTCGTCTGCGGCGGCGTTCTTGCGGGCGTCGTACTGGCGTCCCAGCATTTCGACCATGTGCCACGTCAGGTTCTCGCCGTAGAGGTCGGCTTCGCCCATGGCGAGGTAGCAGCCGATGAGCGTCTGCTGGAAACCTTCGGCCGAGGAATAGTGGTCCTCGGCGCGGATTTCCGACGGGGGTGTCACGTCGAGCCAGTTCTCGCACGAAACGGCTGCGAGGGCTGCGGCGGACAGAAGGAGGTATTTGATGCTGTTTTTCATGGCTTCGGTGGTTTGCGTTAGAAGGTTCCGGTCAGCTGGAACGACATGCTTCGTGCGAAGGGATAGGTCGTGCCGCGTTCGATGCGGATCGACGAGAGCGTGGCGATGTTGTTCATGTAAAAGGCCAGTTTGAGCCGCTTGAGGCGGATTTTGCTGATCAGCCGCGGGTTGAACTCGTAGTAGAGGCTCAGCGACGAGAATGTCAGTTCGTCGTTGTCCTGCACGAAGCGCGTCGTGGCTCGGGTCTTTTCGTCGTGCTGCTTGCCGTTTTCGTCGGTGTAGGAGCCCAGTTTCTTGAACATGGCGTTCTGACCCGGAGTCTGCCAGCGGCCGTAGAGCACGCGGCGGTCGACGTTGTAGTGGATGTCGACGTTCTCGACCTTGTTGACCAGCGTGGTGTTGTACCTCTGTCCGCCGCCGAGGAAGGTGCAGGTGGCGCTTAACCCGAAGCCCTTGTACTCGGCCGCGAAGCCGAAGTTGCCGCGGTACTTGGGGTCGCTGATGCCGGCCACGACCTGATCCTGCGCGTCGTATTCGTAGGTCAGCGAGCCGTCCTTCCTGACGTAGATTTCCTGGCCCGTGGTGGGGTCGATGCCCAGCGACGGCACGGCCCAGATGGCGTTCATCGGCATTCCGTCCTGGTAGATCAGCACGGGCGTCGAGTTGCCCTTGTCCTGCGCCTGGGCCATCATCTTTTCGTTATAGGTCTTGAGGCTTTCGGAGAGGCTGATGATGGTGTTCTTGTTGTAGGCGATCGAGCCGAAGAGGCTGAAAAAACCCTGCTTGCCCTGCCAGAGCGTGTAGCTCAGCTTGGCCTCGATGCCGCGGTTGCGGACCTTGCCCAGGTTGTCCTTCACGGTGTCGAAACCCGTGGAGGTGGGGATCGCCACGTCGGTGAGCATGTTCTCGGTCACCGAGTTGTAGTAGTCGAAGGCGATCGTGGCGCGGTGGATCATGATGTCGGCGCCCACGTTGTAGTCCATGCGCTGTTCCCACTTGAGGGCGGGGTTGGGCATCTTCGAGAGGTAGGCGCCCGTCTGTCCGTGGTAGGTGGCCCCGGTATAGTAGAGATAGGTGGCCAGCACTTCGTTGGTGTCGTAGTTCTGGTTGCCCGTCAGTCCGGCCGAGGCGCGGATCTTGAACTCCTTGAGAAGGTCCTGGCCGCGCAGGAAGGGTTCGTTGTGGAGGTTCCACGCCACGCCGGCGCTCCATGCCGACGACCAGCGGTTGTCCGCGCCGTAGAGCGACGAGGCGCTTTCGCGGAACGTGAGGTCGACGTTGTAACGGTCGTCGTAGCTGTACGACGCGGTTCCCAGGAAGCTGATTTCGCGCGTGATCGACGAGATTCCGACGGGCTTTTTGTCCTGGGCGTACTGCCGGGCGAAGGTGATGTCGGCCGTCTGGCTGTTGGGGAATCCCTCGGCGTAGTGCTGGTAGGCGCTGTACGTGTTTTCGGCGATCCGGCCCCCGGCGTTGACGTAGAGGTAGTGCTTGCCCCAGTTTTTGGCGTAGTTGGCGTAGACTTCGCCCGAAATGTCGCTGCTCTTGCCGTTGTCGAGCTGGTAGGAGCCTTTGCGCAGCAGCATGCTCGTGCTTTTGTAGGCCGAGGTGGCGAATTTCGAGTGTTTGGCCGGATAGAATTCGTCGGCGTCGCTGCGCTTTACGGCGATGCCGAGGCGGGCGGTGAGTTTCAGCGCCTCGGTGGCCTGCCATTCGGCGTAGAAGTTGTCCGTCACGCTGGTGTAGGTCTCGCGGTCGAGGGTTCCGAGCGTGGCGTCGTACATCGGGTTGGCCACCTCGTCGTAGGCCCAGCGGGTGATCTGGCCCGTCTGGGGATCGACGGCGCTCCAGTAGGGATTCATCCTGGCGTAGTCCCCGAAATCGCCCCACGGCGAGTTTTCGCTCTTGGTGTTGCTGACGCTCAAGATGTTGCGGAACAGGAAGTTCTTCTTGCGGTACGAAACGTTCACGTCGCCCGAGAGCACCGTGCGCTCCGAACCCTTCATCACGCCCGCCACGTTGTTGTACGAGAAGTCGATCATCGCCCGCAGCTTGCGGCTGTCGCCCAGTTCGACCGAGAGGGTGTGTTTGTGGCCGACTCCCGTGCGCAGGGGTTTTGCGAGCCAGTAGGTGTCCAGCCCGCCGAGCACCTGCGCTTTGAGTGCGTTGTAGCGTTTGGTGAGGTCCACCTGCGTCTGGGGGTTCGCCGAGGTGTAGACACCCTCGATGCGTTCGGCTTCGAGTTTCTCCCAGGCGTTGCAGAGGTTGTAGCTTGTCAGGTCGGGCATCGACACCTCGATGCTTCCGGTGTAGGTCACCAGCTCCTGATTGCCGGCCAGGCGTTTGGTCTCGATGACGATGACGCCGTTGGCGGCCTTCGAGCCGTAGAGGGCCTTGGCCGCGGCGTCCTTGAGTATGGTGATGCTTTCGATGCGGGTCATGTCCATGTCCATCACCTTCTCGGCCGTGGTTTCGAACCCGTCGAGGATGAACAGCGGCTGGTTGGGCCGGTTCTGGTAGTTGCCCTTGATATTCACGCCCGTGGATTCCGAGGGAAAGGTGGTGATGCCGCGCAGCTGCATGTCCGGCAGCGTGTTGGGGTCGGAACCCATCAGTGTGTTGTCCATGATGTAGAGCGACGGTTCGATGTTTTTCAGGCTCTCGAAGACGTTGCGGTTGCTCACGCGGGCCAGCTGGCTCGACGTGATGGTCGTGGCCGAACCCGTGTAGCTCTCCTTCTTGCGGGTGAAGATACCGGTCACCACGACGTTCTCGATCTCCTGCTCGTCCTGCACCAGTCTGACCAGTCTGGTCTGTGCCGAGGGAAGCGTTTGCGAGACGTAGCCGATGTAAGAGAAGATCAGGTTGTCGCGGCCCTCGGGCATGCGGATCGAGAATCCGCCGTCGGAACCCGACACGACTCCCGAGCCGGTCCCCTGGACCAGGATGTTCACGCCCACGAGCGGCGCACCGGCCGTATCCGTCACGCGTCCGCTGACGATCTTGTCCGGAGCTTTCTGCGGGGCGGCCTTATGGCCCTCCCCCTGGCTTCGGGGGCGGATCACGATGGTGTCGTCGTCGATCGAGCATTCGAGCCGCGTGCCGCGCAGCGCTTCGTCGAGCACTTCGCGCACCGGGGCGTCGGCCTTGCTGAAGGAGATGCCTCCGATCCCCCGCACGGCGTCGCTATTATAAAGGATGTAATATCCCGTCTGCTGTTTGATCCGTTGGAGGACTTCGGCCAGCGACGCGTTGCGGAACGATACGGAGATGCGTTCCCTGCGTTGCTGGTGGGCTTCGCTCGCCGTCGCCTGCCGGGGCACGCCCCAGGCGGAAATCGCCAGCAGCCACACGCACACGGCGAACCATGGCCTCCGGTGTGATACTGATAGGTAAAGTTTCCTCATAATAGCTATGTTTTAAGTGACACGAATGCCGCCCCGTCGGGCGGTTTTCCAACTAACCGGCATCAATCGTCGTCACGGTCGATGCAGAGCACGATTTTTCCCTCCTCGACATCGGCGCGTATCTGGTCGGTGCGCGCCAGCAGGCGGGCCATTTCGGCAAAGGTCTCGTAGCGTTTCACGACGCCCGTGTAGCGCACCTTGTCGGCGTCGACGCCCCGCGGGACGATTTCGACGCCGTACCAGCGCGAGAGTTTGCGGCAGATCGAGGCGATCGGTTCGTCGTTGAAGGTGAACAGTCCCCGGGTCCAGGCGGCGTAATCTTCGGCGGCGACCTGCCGCACGTCGAAAATAGCCCCTTCGCGCCCCACGCGGGCCTGCTGGCCCGGCTGGAGCATCGCGCGGCGGTGTCCGCTCCGCACCTCGACGCTGCCCCTCACGAGCGTGGTCTCGATCGTGCCCTCGTCGGCGTAGGACGAGATGTTGAACGCCGTGCCGTAGACGCTTACGGAGACCGTGTCGGCGTGGACCACGAACCGCCGCGAGGCGTCGTGCGCTACGTCGAAGTAGGCTTCGCCCGTCACGGTCACCTCGCGCGGCCCGTCGCCGAAGCGGACCGGGAAGACGAGGCTCGACTCGGAGTTGAGCCATACCTGCGTGCCGTCCGAGAGGCGGAGCGAGAACTCCTTGCCGCGCGGCACGGTGACGGTGTTCGTCATCGGAATCTCCTCCTCGGCCTCCTCCCTGTGGTAGGCCAGCTCCTCCCCGGCGATCTCGATGCGCGTGCCGTCCTGCTCGACGAGCATCCGCGGCCCGTCCGCTTCGAGCGCGACGCTCTCGCCCGACGAAAGGGTCAGCACGGCGCCCCGCACCCCGGGCGTCACCTGCTCGATGTAAGCCTGCCGCGCGAGCCGTTCGGCCCGGCGGTCGAGTGCCCGCCAGCCGCCGCCGGCCAGCAGCGCCGCCACGGCTGCTGCCGCCGCATATTTCCGGACCGTGACGGCCAGCGTGCGTATCCGGTGCCGGCGGGCCGCCTTGCGGATGTTGCCCCATACGCGCTGCTGGTCGTAGCCGTATATCCGGCCCAGCAGCGGGAGGCACTCTGCCGACTCCTCCAGCAGTTCCAGCAGTTCCCGGTTCTGCGGCGAGCGGTCGAGCCACTCCCGGAGGATCGCCAGTTCCTCCTCGGTGGCGGTCCCTTCGAGGCGGGCTTTGAGTATTTCTTTGATCTGGTTTTCGAAACTCATGTCGTTTTCCGTGTTTTCAGGTTGGTTGGTGTGGCCGGAAACAGCGTTTCCTATGGAATAGACCGAAAAAACGAACGCCGGACATACAATGTCGGCGTTTTTTTGTGAAAAATTTACGGGTCGGTTACGAATTGTAATGCAAAAGCGGATTCCGGATTTCGTCCTTTCGGTGCGGCGGGGCGAAATCGGTTCGGATTAAAATCGGATTCGGGGTGCGGATTCCGGCCGTCCGGGACCTAAAAAAGCGTGAGGAAGAACATCGACATCTTGCGCAGGGCTTTGAACGAACGCGACATGTGGGTCTTCACGGTGTGGAGCGAGAGCGAGAGCAGGCGGGCCGTCTCGACGTAGCTTTTGTGCTCGATGCAGATCATCTTGAAGATGCGGCGCCCCTGCTCGGGCAGCGCCTCGATCCGGCGGTAGATGACCGCAATCTGCTCGACCAGAACCTGTTCGTCGCCGAGTGCGCTCTCCTCGGCGGCCAGGCGCACCGTCTCCTTCGAGTTGATGTCGTAGAAGCGGTTCTTCATCCGGGCGTGCAGGCGGTCGAGCGCTGCGTTGCGCACGCAGCGGTAGAGATAGCTCTCCTTCTGGCGGATCTGGCTGAAATCGGCGTCGAGCAGCGCGATGAAGACCTCCTGCACGATGTCCTCGGCTTCGTGGGCCGAACCGACGATGCGTTCCGCGTAGAGCGTCGCCAGCCGGAAATGCTGGCGGAACAGGGCTTCGTATTCGGATGTGATTACGGTTTTCATGCGGTCTTTGACGCTGACGCAGACGGTGTTCAACTGCAAAAATAAGCGCTTCGGGCGAAAAATGCAAACAATTCGTTACATTCTTTCGTCCGAAGCGGCTTTTCCGGGCGCCGAAACGCTCCCGGGAGGGGTCAGGAGTGTCTGCGCGCCAACTCTTTTTCGAGGTCGGCGATCGAGCATCCGGTGGCTTCGAGCAGCACGAGCAGGTGGTAGACGAGGTCCGAGGCTTCGTAGATCATCGCCTCGCGGTTTTGGGCCACGGCCTCGATGACGGTCTCCACGGCCTCTTCGCCGACCTTCTGCGCGATCTTGTTCACGCCGCGGTTGAAGAGTTTGGAGGTGTAGGAGCCTTCGGGCATCTCGGCATGACGGCCCCGGATGACGCTCTGAAGGTAGCGGATGAAGCCTTCGGTCTCGGGTACGGCCTCCCCGAAGCAGGTTTTCGAGCCTGTGTGGCAGGTCGGGCCGTGGGGGATGACGCGGATGAGCAGCGTGTCGTCATCGCAGTCGGCGGCCACCGACACGATGTCGAGCCAGTTGCCGCTGGTCTCGCCCTTGGTCCACAGGCACTGGCGCGAACGGCTGTAAAAGGTGACGCGGCCTTCGGCGAGGCTCTTTTCATAGGCTTCGCGGTTCATGTAGCCCAGCATGAGGACCTGGAGGGTGCGGTCGTCCTGGATGACGGCGGGGATGAGCCCGCCGGGGAGTTTCTCGGCGTCGAGCGCCGGAAACGGTTTTGCTTCGATTTTCATAGTTGTATTATAATCTGATGTTTATGTTGCGTTTCTTCAACTCCCGTTTTAGCACGGGGATCGGGATCTCGTTGTAGTGGAAGATGCTGGCCGCCAGTGCCGCATCGGCGCGCCCGAGGGTCAGCACGTCGGCGATGTGGTCCGCCGTGCCCGCGCCGCCCGAGGCGATGATCGGGACGGGCAGTTCGGCCAGCCGCGCGAAGGTGTCGCACGGGTAGCCGTTCTTCGTGCCGTCGTGGTCCATCGAGGTGAAGAGGATTTCGCCCGCGCCGCGGTCGGCGGCCTCGGAGGCCCAGGCGAAGAGCTCGCGCCCGGCGGGGCGTTTGCCGCCGTGGGTCGTCACGACCCAGCGGCCTTCGACCGTGCGGGCGTCGATCGCCGCCACGACGAACTGCGAGCCGTATTTGGCGGCGATGGCGTCGATCAGTGCGGGGTTGGCCACGGCGGCGCTGTTGAGGGTGATCTTGTCGGCCCCGGCGTCGAGCAGCCGTCCGGCGTCGTCGACCGACGAAATGCCGCCCCCGACGGTGAACGGAATGTCGATGCGCGCGGCGATGCGTCCGACCAGTTCCGTGAAGGTGCGGCGGCCCTCCTCCGAGGCGCTGATGTCGAGGTAGACCAGTTCGTCGGCCCCCTCGGCGGCGTATTTCGCTCCCAGTTCCACGGGGTCGCCGACCTGGCGCAGCCCCACGAAGTTGATGCCCTTGACGGTCTGTCCGTCGCGGATGTCGAGGCAGGGGATTATGCGTTTGGCAAGCATCGCGCGAGGTCTTTGAGGGTGATGCGGCCTTCGTAGAGGGCCTTGCCGACGATGACGCTCCGCAGGCCCTGCCGGTCGAGCTCTTCGATGTCGGCCATCGACGCGATGCCGCCGCTGACGGTGATTTCCACCGCCGGGAAACGACTTTGCAGATCGGCGTAGAAGACCGCCGAAGGGCCGCACAGCATGCCGTCACGTGAAATATCGGTGCAGATAACCTGCGCAAGTCCCTGCGGGAGAAAACGTTCGATCAGCTGCGGCGCTGTGAGGGCCGAGCTTTCCAGCCAGCCCTGGATGGCCACCGCGCCGTCGCGGATGTCGGCGCCGAGGATCAGCCGCTCGGGACCGAACTCCGTGAGCCATGCGGCGAAAAGATCGGGCTGGCGGACTGCGAGGCTGCCGCAGATGGCCCGGCGGGCTCCGGCGGCGAAGACGTCGAAAAGCGCCTGGCGGCTCTTGATGCCCCCGCCGTACTGCACTTCGAGCGAGGTCCGTGCGGCGATGCGTTCCAGCACGGCCAGGTTGCGCGGTTCCGAGGCCTTCGCGCCGTCGAGATCGACCATGTGCAGGCGGCGGATGCCCGCCTCCTCGAAGCGGAGCGCCGCTTCGAGCGGGTCGCGGTAGTAGGTCTTCCGGCTGGCGTAGTCGCCCTGCGTGAGGCGCACGCACGCACCGTCTATAATGTCCGTTGCGGGTATGATTTCGATCATGGTGTCAGAGGTTTAGAAAATTCCGTAAAATCCGCGCGCCCGCCGCACCGCTCTTTTCGGGGTGGAACTGCGTGCCGAAGAAGTTATCGCGGGCGAGCGCTGCGCTGAACGGGCGGCCGTAGCCGGTCGTGGCGGCGGTTGAGGCGCAAGGCTCGGCGGCGAAGGAGTGGACGTAATATACATAGGTGTCCTCGGCCATTCCGTCGAACAGCGGGGTGCGGAGGCCGGAGACGGTGTCCCAGCCCACGTGGGGGACCTTCAGGCGCGTGCCGTCGGCCGCCGCGGCCGGAAGCCGCAGGACCCGCGCCGGGAAGATGCCCATGCAGCGGGCGTCGCCCTCCTCGCTCGAAAGGCACATCAGCTGCATGCCGATGCAGATGCCCAAGACGGGCTGCGTGAGCGAGGGGATCACCGTGTCGAGTCCCCGCCGGCGGAGCTGCGACATGGCCGACGAGGCCTCGCCGACTCCCGGGAGGATCACTTTGTCGGCCCCGCGCAGCAGGGCGGGATCGGCCGTGAGCGTGAATTCGGCCCCTGCGCGGTGCAGGGCGTCGGCAACCGACCGCAGGTTGCCCGTGGCGTAATCGACGACGGCTATCATAGGACTCCTTTGCTGCTGGGGATGGTGTAATCGAAAGGGGTGTGCGCCACGGCCATGCGCAGGGCGCGGGCGAAGGCCTTGAAGATGGCTTCGGCCTTGTGGTGGTCGTTCTCGCCGCGGGCCGAGATTTGGAGGTTGCACCGTGCGGCGCACGCGAACGAGTGGAAGAAGTGGCGGAACATTTCGGTGGGCACGTCGCCGACCCGCTCGCGGCGGAATTCGGCCTCCCACTCGAAGTCGATGCGGCCCCCGAAGTCGAGCAGCACCAGCGCCCGGCAGTCGTCCATCGGCAGGGCGAAGCCGTAGCGGGCGATGCCGGCCTTCGCGCCCAGCGTGCGGTCGACGGCCTCGCCCAGGGTGATGGCCACGTCCTCCATCGTGTGGTGTTCGTCGATGTCCAGATCGCCCCGCGCGTCGACGGCCAGCGCGACGCCGCCGTGGTGGGCGATCTGCGCGAGCATGTGGTCGAGGAAACGCAGGCCTGTGGAGATTTTGCCGTTGAAGTCCCCGCGGCCGTCGAGGTCGAGGCGGACGGTGATCTGCGTCTCGCGGGTCTCGCGCCGGATTTCGGCCCGGCGTTCGCCGCGGCGGATGAACTCGGCGATCTCGGCCCATGAGTCGGTGACCAGCGCACAGGCGTCGGCGGCGCCGGTTTCCTCCAGCATCCGCAGCCCTTCGGCGGCGGGAGCGAGCAGGATGCCCCGCGCTCCGAGGTTGCGGGCCAGCAGGACGTCGGTCGCGCGGTCGCCGATGACATAACTCGCAGCCAGATCGTACTCCCCGTTGAGGTAGCTTCCGAACATGCCCGTTCGGGGCTTGCGCGTGGGAGCGTTGTCGGCTTCGAACGTGCGGTCGATCAGCTGGTCGCCGAACGCGACGCCTTCGCCGCGCAGCGTCGAGAGCATTTTGTTATGCGCAGGCCAAAAGGTCTCCTCGGGGAAGGAGTCCGTGCCGAGGCCGTCCTGGTTGGTGGCCAGCACGAGGTCGAACCCGAGGCCCGTCAGGGCCTTCAGGGCGGAGATGGCTCCGGGGACGAACGCGAGTTTTTCGAGGCTGTCGATCTGTTCGTCGGCGGGTTCGGCGATGATCGTGCCGTCGCGGTCGATGAAGAGGGCTTTTTTCATAAACGGAAATTTTTGACGGTTTCGAGCATCCGGGCATTCTCCGCGGGGGTTCCGACGGTGATGCGCAGGCATCCTTCGCACCCCGGGATGCGCGAGCGGTTGCGGACGATGACCCCGGCGGCGATCAGCGCGTCGTACATGCGGTCGGGCCGGGGCGTGCGGACCAGGATGAAATTGGCGTCGGAGGGGTAGACCCGCTCGATCGCGGGGCAGGCGGCGAGGGCCGGGAGGAGCCTTTCGCGCTCGGCGCACAGTCGGGCCACCTGTGGTGAGACGTCCTGTGCGAGCCGTTCGGCGACCGCTTCCTGCGCCAGGCTGTTGATGTTGTAGGGATATTTCACGCGTGCGAAAAGTCCGGCGACGGCTTCCGACGCGAATGCCAGCCCGAGGCGAAGCCCTGCCATGCCCCACGCCTTCGAGAGGGTTTGCAGGACGATGAGGTTCCCGAATTCGCCGAGGCGTGCGAGGAATCCCGGCCCGGCGGCGAAGTCGATGTAGGCTTCGTCGAGGACGACCATGCCGTCGAACCGGCGGACGAGCCGCTCGATGCCGGCCGCCGGGAAGGCGTTGCCCGTGGGGTTGTTCGGGGAGCAGAGCCACAGCAGTTTGGTGTGTTCGTCGGCGGCGTTCAGCAGGGCGTCGACCGGAAGCGAGAAGTCCGCGCCGAGCGGAACCTCGCGCATCTCGACGTCGTTGACGTCGGCGGCGACGCGGTACATGCCGTAGGTCGGGGCGATCGAAACGGCGTTGTCCACGCCCGGGCGGCAGAAGATGCGGTAGCAGAGGTCGATGGCCTCGTCGCTGCCGTTGCCGATGAAGATTTGCTCCCCGCGTACGCCTTTCAGCGCGGCGATCTTCTGTTTGAGCACCTTCTGGTGCGGGTCGGGGTAGCGGTTGACGCCGTTGTCGTAGGGATTTTCGTTGGCGTCGAGCCACGTCGTGATCTCCCCGCCGGAAAACTCGTCGCGGGCCGTGGAGTAGGGTTTCAGCGCCCGGATGTTGGGGCGCACCAGTTCTTCGAGCGGTCTCACAGCGCACCTCCTTTCATGCGGACGCGCACGGCGGCGGCGTGCGCTCCGAGGCCCTCGGCCTCGGCCATGGCGATGATCGTCGGGGAGAGGGCTGCAAGCCCCTTGCGCGAGAGTTCCTGGTAGGTGATTTTGCGCAGGAACGAGTCGGTGTTCACGCCGCTGTAAGCCCGCGCCCAGCCGCCCGTGGGCAGCGTGTGGTTGGTTCCCGAGGCGTAGTCCCCGGCGCTTTCGGGCGACCACGCTCCGATGAAGACGCTCCCGGCGGCGGTGATCTGCGCCGCGACGTCCCATGCGTCGCGCATCGAGACGATCAGGTGCTCGGGGGCGTAGGCGTTGGCGAAGTCGATCATCTTCTGGCGGCTGTCGAGGACCACGATGCGGCTCTGGCGCAGCGCCTCGCGGATGGTCTCGCCGCGGCGCAGCTGGAGCAGCTGCTCGCCGACGGCCCGCTGGGTGTCGCGGGCGAACTCCACCGACGGGCAGACCAGCACCGCCTGGCTGTCGCCCCCGTGTTCGGCCTGCGACAGCAGGTCGGCGGCGGCGAAGGCGGGCGACGCTTCGTCGTCGGCCAGCACCAGCACTTCCGAGGGGCCGGCGGGCAGGTCGACGGCCACGTCGTTGGCGCCGACCAGTTGTTTGGCCTTGGTGACGTAGCGGTTGCCGGGGCCGAAAATCTTGTCGACGCGCGGGATGCTCTCCGTGCCGTAGGCCATGGCGGCCACAGCCTGCGCCCCGCCGAGGGAGAAGACGCGGTCGACGCCGCACAGGTCGGCGGCATAGAGGATTTCGGGGGCTATCGTGCCGTCGGGCCGCGCGGGGGTGCAGAGGATGACCTCCCCGCAGCCGGCGACGCGGGCCGGGACGGCCAGCATCAGCACCGTGGAGAAGAGCGGGGCCTTGCCGCCCGGGATGTAAAGGCCCACGCGGCGGATCGGCACGGCGCGCTGCACGCACCGGATGCCCGGCATCGTCTCGGTGTCGACCTCGGGCGCCAGCTGGGCGCGGTGGAAGGTCTCGATGTTCGTTTTCGCGGTGGCGAGGGCCTCTTTCAGCGCGGCGGGGATGAGTGCGGAGGCTTCGGCGCGCACGTCGGCCGGGACCTCGAACGTCCCGGGATCGCGTCCCTCGACGCGGCGGGTGATCTCGCGCAGCGAGCGGTCGCCGCCGGATTTTACGTCGGCGAGGATTTCGGCCACCTGTCGCGTGATCTCCTCCTCCTGCCGGGTGAAGCGCTCGGTGAGGGCAGCCCACTCGGCGCGTTCGGGATTGTTGTGGATTTTCAGAATTTCCATGACGGTTCCGGAATTTTAGCGGATCATGTTTTCGAGTGCCAGGATCAGGATGCCTTCGGCACCGATCTCCTTGAGCCGTTCGATGCGTTCCCAGAGCTGGTCCTGAGAGATGACGGCGTGGATCGAACACCACCCCTCCTGCGCCAGCGGAAGCACCGTCGGGCTGCGCATGCCGGGGAGTATCCGGATGGCGTCGCCGAGCCGTTCCTTCGGGAGGTTCATCAGCACGTATTTCATGCCGCGGCTGTCGAGAATCGAGTTGAAACGGAAGGTCAGCTGCTCCGTTTCGCGGCGTTTGTCGCTGTCGAGTCCCGGGCTGGCGATGAGCACCGCTTCGGAAAAGAGAACCTTTTCGACCTCGACCAGCCCGTTGGAGATGAGCGTGCCGCCCGAGGAGACGATGTCGAAGATGCCGTCGGCCATGCCTACCGCCGGGGCGATCTCCACGGAGCCTTCGATGGTGTGGATCTCGGCTTCGATCTCCTTCTCGGCGAAATAGCGGGCGAGGATGTTGGGGTAGGAGGTGGCGACGCGCTTGCCGCGGAAGAACGCGAGGCCCTCGTAGGCGGTCGTTTTGGGCACCGCCAGCGAGAGACGGCAGCCTCCGAACCCGAGGTCCATGATCTGCTCGACGGGAAAGCCCTTCTCGGCGACCTCGTTCAGCCCCACGATCCCCAGGTCGGCGACGCCCATCGAGACGGCCTGCGGGATGTCGTCGTCGCGCAGGTAGAGGACTTCCAGCGGAAACCCTTCCGCACGGGAGATGAGTTTGCGTTTGCTCTCGGCAACGCGGATGCCTGCTTCGGAAAGCAGGTCGATGCTCTGTTCATTCAGTCGGCCCTTGGCCTGGATGGCTATTCGCAACATATTCGGTGTGTGTTTGATTGTTTTCTTCTTTCGGACACCCACCTGCGGTTCGGCACACGAAAAAGCCCACCCGCAGGGGGTGAGCTTCATGTATGCTATAAAAAATTGTTTACATATACATAATCGACCTACCCCTCGGTAAAGTGGTGATGGTGATGATGGATATGGTTGAAAATCGTCATTCGTTCGGTTGTCGGGGACAAATATAGGGTTTCTGCGGGAAAAAACAAAATCTGGACCGGATTTTTTTGCATCCGGCGAAAAACGCGGCCGGGGAGGGGTGGCTGCCCCTCTCGCCCGGCGAGACGCTTCGCTATTAGATTATAGGTGCGGCCGGTGATGCGGAGCGGAAACGGAGTGTGAAGTTGCGGTTTTTAAGAGTTTTTAGTATATTTACGGCCTGCATCCAGTGAAAACGGCCCGTGCGATGCGCAGGAGCCGTCCGGGCGGCCTTCCGGATTGTTACCTGTTCGTCCGGGACCCGCGGCGCGGACCTTATTATTTAAAACGAAAAGACAATGTGTGACCCTATTCAGTCGATTGCGACCCGTTTGCGCGGGCTGCGCGAAGCGCTCGAACTGACCCAGGAGGAGGTGGCCGCGAGCTGCAACCTCCCGGTCGAGCAGTACAGGGAGATGGAGAGCGGCAAGGCCGATTTTTCGGTGAACGTGCTGCAGACCATATCCCGCCATTACGGGATCAGCCTCGACGTGCTGATGTTCGGCGAGGAGCCGAAGATGAACGCCTATTTCATCACCCGCGCCGGGAAGGGCGTGTCGGTCGAACGGCAGAAGGCCTATAAGTACGAGGCGCTGGCGGCGGGATTCCGCGACCGGAAGATCGACCCCTTCATCGTGACGGTCGAGCCGGCGGCGGACGACGTCCCGATGCACCTGAACTGCCATCCCGGGCAGGAGATGAACTACGTGCTGGAAGGCCGCCTGCTGATCGGGCTGAACGGCAAGGAGATCGTCCTCGACACGGGCGACAGCCTCTATTTCGATTCGGGCCAGCCGCACGGGATGAAGGCCCTCGACGGCAAAACGGTGCGGTTCCTGGCGATAATCATGTAAGCGTATGGTAGAACGATTCCTGACCCAGACCTCCTTCTCGTCGCAGGAGGATTACCGGGAAAACCTGCACATCCGGGTTCCGGAGAATTTCAATTTCGGTTACGACGTGGTGGACGCATACGCCGCCGAGCAGCCCGGCAAGAAGGCGCTGCTGTGGACCAACGACCAGGGCGCCGAAATCCAGTTCACCTTTGCCGACATCAAGCGCGAAAGCGACCGCACGGCCTCGTATTTCCAGAGCCTCGGCATCGGAAAGGGCGATGTGGTGATGCTGATACTCAAGCGCCGCTACGAGTTCTGGTTCTCGATTCTGGCGCTGCACAAGCTGGGTGCGGTGGCGATCCCCGCGACTCACCTGCTGACCAAAAAGGACGTCGTCTACCGCTGCAACATGGCCGGGATCAAGGCCATCGTCGCGGCGGGCGAACGGGTGATCACCGACCACATCGCGGCGGCCATGCCCGAAAGCCCCACGACCGAACTGCTGATCAGCGTGGGCCCCGAGGTCCCCGAAGGGTTTCTTGATTTCCACGCCGGCATCGAGAAGGCGGCTCCTTTCGTGCGCCCGGAGCGGGTGAACGCCAACGACGACATCATGATGATGTACTTCACCTCGGGAACGACCGGGGAGCCGAAGATGGTGGCCCACGATTTCACCTATCCGCTGGGGCATATCACCACGGGACTGCTGTGGCACAACCTGCACGAGGGCAGCCTGCACCTGACGATCGCCGACACGGGATGGGCCAAGGCCGCATGGGGCAAACTCTACGGGCAGTGGCTGGCCGGGGCCTGTCTGTTCGTCTACGACCACGAGAAGTTCACGCCCGCGGACATGCTGCGCAAGATCGAGCAGTACCGCATCACGTCGCTGTGCGCGCCTCCGACGGTCTACCGCTTTCTGATCCGCGAGGACATGACCAAATACGACCTCTCGTCGCTGGAGTACTGCACCACGGCGGGCGAGGCGCTGAACGGCGCGGTGTACGACACCTTCCTCCGCCTGACGGGCATCCGCCTGATGGAGGGCTTCGGGCAGACCGAGACGACGCTGACGCTCGCGACGTTCCCCTGGATGAAGTCCAAGCCCGGGAGCATGGGCGTGCCCAATCCCCAGTACCGGATCGACTTGCTGACGCCCGACGGACGTTCGGCCGAGGACGGCGAGCAGGGGCAGATCGTGATCCGCACCGACGGAGGCAAGCCCCTCGGGCTGTTCAAGGGCTACTACCTGAACGACGCCCTGACCCGCGAGGCGTGGCACGACGGGGTGTATTATACGGGCGACGTGGCGTGGCGCGACGAGGACGGCTACTACTGGTTCGTGGGGCGTGCCGACGATGTGATCAAGAGTTCGGGCTACCGCATCGGTCCGTTCGAGGTGGAGAGCGCCCTGATGACCCACCCGGCGGTGGTGGAGTGCGCCATTACGGGCGTTCCCGACGAGATTCGCGGCCAGGTCGTCAAGGCGACGATCGTGCTCGCCGAGGCCTACCGCGGGCAGGCCGGGGAGGCGTTGGTCAGGGAGTTGCAGGACCATGTGAAGCGCATCACGGCTCCTTATAAATACCCGCGCGTGATCGAGTTCGTGGAGTCGCTGCCCAAGACCATCAGCGGCAAGATCCGCCGCAAGGAGATCCGCAGCGGCGACGAAGGGAAATAATCCGGCCGCAGGCCGGCGGAGAGAGGGACCGTGCGGAGGGCGCGGTCCCTCTCTCTCTTTGCGGCTGCCGCTCCGGGGCCGCGTCGCGGGATTTTAACGGAACTGTATATTGCGGTTCTGAAAAAGTTTCCTAATTTTGTCTTGTGAAAGCCTGAACATGCCCGGACGTGGAGAAGAAAAAAGAACTTGAGGATTTGCTTGTTTCCGTAAGCGAGAACGACGATTACGCTTTCCGGGTTTTCTATGATCTCTATTACCGGAGCGTTTTCCGGTTCGCCTACTATTTTCTGCGCAACAGGGAGGCCTGCGGCGAGGTCGTGAGCAACGTCTTCGTCGCCGTCTGGAAGTCCCGCGTCGCGCTGCGGAGGATCGAAAACATCGACGCCTACCTCTACGTCGTCGCGCGCAACGAGGCGAACCGGTATCTGAAGGAGTCCCGTACGCGCCGCCGCTGCCTCTCGTTCGAGGAGATTCCCATCTCGCTGATCGACCGAAATTCCCCCCCCCCACAGCGAAGACGCTCCCGATAGCCGGTTGATAGAGGCCGAAGTCGAGGAGCTGGTGCGCCGTCTCATAAACGATTTGCCCGAACGCTGCCGCACGGTGTTCCTGCTCAACCGGCAGGAGGGGCTGTCGTCGCGCGAGATCGCCGAGGCGCTGTCGCTCTCCGAGAGCACGGTGCGGGTCCAGATCAAGATCGCCGTCGACAGGATCGTGGCCGGCATACGCACGCATTATCCCGACCTGAAGCTGGTTTCCCTGCTGCTGTTCCTCTTCACGGCGCGTTTCTGACGCCTGCCGGAATGAAAAAAACGAAAAAAAGCCGCGGTTCCCTTAAACGGAACCGCGGCTTTCGCACTCTATATGTGTATACGACCAAAAAGGAGAAATCATGCAATATCAGCATACGAAGAGGGAGCCGGAGATGGCGGAACTGATCGAAGGTTCGGAGCGCGACCGCCGCAGGCTGGTGGAGCTGCTGGACGGCATCCGGGTGGGACCCGGAGTCGACGCCATGGCCGACGGAATGCGGGAGGCGGTGTGGGCCGACGTGCGCTCGCGCATCCGCCGCCGGGGAATCCGGATGCGGATCGTCCGCTACGCCGCGGCTGCGGCCGTGATGGCGGGCGTCGTCTGCGGCAGCTGGTTCATGGGCGGACGCCGGACCGAAAGCCGTCTGGTCGCCGCGGCGCAGCCGGTGAGCGTCTCGACGCCTCTGGGCGTGAAGTCCGACGTGGTGCTGCCCGACGGTTCGCGGGTGCGGCTCAACGGCGGCACGCGCATCGTCTATCCCGCGCTGTTCGGCGACGAACGCCGCGTGGAGGTCGACGGCGAGGCCTATTTCGAGGTCGAGCACGACGCCCGCAGGCCCTTCGTCGTCGTCATGGGACAGGTCGTCTCGACGGTGCTCGGAACGACTTTCAACGTGCACGCCTATTCCGAGGACGAGAATTACCAGATCACGCTGGCGACGGGCAGCCTGCTGGTGGACGGCGGTCCCGAGTCGCGGAGCGTGCGGCTGCGTCCCGGCGAGCAGGGATTCTTCGAGAGGACCTCCGGACTGCTGTCGCTGCGCAGGGTGAACGTCGAGCAGGTGCTCTCGTGGCAGGAGGACAGGCTCTACTTCCGGGCCGAACCCCTGGCGTCGATCGCCCGGAGCCTCGAAAGGCAGTTCAACGTCAGCATAGCGATCCCCGACGAGCGGCTGCGCAGGATCTGTTTCACGGGCGAGTTCGTCGAAGGCGAGAACATCCACGAAATCATGCGGATCATCTCGGCCGACAGCCGCATCCTTTGCCGCAGCCGCAAGAACCATTTCGAACTTTACAGAAACCGATAGAGATTCAATCCAACTTTTTCACTACAACCTAAATTTCAATCCTTATGAGTAAAAATTCTACCAGCAGGAGGTCCTTCCGGGACCTTTTCGGCCAGCGGACGCTGTGCCGGCTGAGCGGATTGCTGACGCTGTGTTGGTTCACGGTGGCGGCGCAGGCTCTTTACGCGCAGAATCCCGTGATTTCGTTGACGCTGAAGAACGCCACCGTACGCGAGGTGATCGAAGCGGTCAAGACGCAGAGCGGCTATTCGTTCTGGTACCGGGAGAGCGAAATCGACCTCCGCAAGCGCGTTTCGGTCGAGGCGCGCGATCAGAACGTCCTGAAACTGCTCGACGGCGTGCTCGCCGACCAGGGGATCCTGGCCAAACTCGAAGGCCGCCACATCGTGCTTTACAAGTCCGATCCGGCCGGTCCGGGCAGGGAATACCAGCTCAAGGGCCGCGTCGAGACCGAGGCCGGCGACCCGATCGTGGGCGCGAACGTGCTGGTCGAGGGCACGACGAACGGCATGGTGACCAACTCGAAGGGCGAATTCGCCCTGAACGTGACTGCGGGCGCGCGGCTCAGCGTGTCGTTCATCGGTTACGACGCGGCGCAGGTCGAAGTGGGCAACCGGACCCATCTGACCGTGGTGCTGAAGGAGAATAACCAGCTCCTCGACGACGTGGTGGTGATCGGATACGGCGTACAGAAGAAGGTCAACCTGACCGGCTCGGTCGCCGTGCGCCAGATGTCGGAGATCGAGAACCAGCCGATGACACACGCCTCGCAGGCGCTCTATTCGATGCCCGGCGTCTACATCAACCAGGCTTCGGCGAAGCCCGGCAGCGACGGCGCGACGATCCGTATCCGCGGCGTCGGCACGATGAGCAGTTCCAGTCCCATGGTGCTGGTCGACGGCATGGAGTATTCGCTCAACGAACTCAACCCCGGCGACATCGAGACGATCTCGGTGCTGAAGGACGCTTCGGCCTCGATCTACGGCTCCAAGGCCGCCAACGGCGTCATTCTCATCACCACGAAGCAGGCCAAGAAGGGCGCACCGGTGGTGAAGCTGAGCGCCAACTTCGGCATTCAGTCGGCGACCTACGTCCCCGACGTGGTGACCGACCCGATTCAGTATATGAACATGCGCAACCAGGCCGAACTGAACGAAGGCAAGCTGACGGTGACCTACAACCGCGACGACATCCTCGAATACGAGGAGGGCATGAAGCACGACCGCTACATCTATCCCGCCTCCGACTGGTACGACCTCTGCTACCAGAACGGGTTCCTCCAGCAGTACAACGCCCGCGTTTCGGGCGGCACGGACAAGATCTCCTACTCGCTGGGCGGCGGTTACATGAACCAGCGCGGCATCATGGTCGCCAACGACGATGCGGAACGCTTCTCGTGGGACATGAAGATCAACGCGCAGGTGACCAAGCGCCTGAAGGTGGGCGTCAGCCTGCTGGGCAACCTGCGCTACAACACCGACCCGATCTACGGCGTCTCGACGACGGTCAACGTCATCAACCGCGCCCTGCCGATCTTCGGCACGCAGCTGCCCGACGGCAAGTGGCTCTCGACGTGGCTCTCGACCCCCGGGCGCAACAATCCCGAGAATCCGCTCATGGAGCTGCACGAGGGTAACACCCGCCGCCAGTACCACCGCATCCTGGGCCGCATCAACATCGGCTACGACCTGCCGTGGGGCATCAAGTACAACGCCAATCTGGGCTATGTGAAGATCGACCACTATTCGAAGGACTTCAAGCACGCGATGTACACCTACAATCCCAAAACCCTCGAGCGGAAGGACTTCAGCGCCTATGTCTCGGCCAAGGACTGGGATAACAACTCGATCAACTACACCTTCTACAACACCCTTTCGTGGGGCAAGAGCTTCGGCGGCAACCACAACCTGAACGTGATGGCGGGCACGGAGTACAAGCGTTACGACGGCAAGAACTTCCAGGCCAAGAAACGCGACTACTTCAACAACCAGCTCACGGCCCTGTCGGTCGGCGCCACGATGGATGAGATCTCGGGCGGATCGTCGCTCGAACTGCTCTTCTCCTACTTCGGGCGCGTCACCTACGATTACAAGGAGAAATACCTGATCGACGTGACGGCGCGTTACGACGGTTCGTCGAAATTCGCCAAGGGCAACCGCTGGGCCTTTTTCCCTGCCGTGTCGGTCGGCTGGCGCATCGACAAGGAGAACTTCATGCAGAACGCCCGGGCTATCGACGTGCTCAAGCTCCGCGGCTCGGTCGGCGAGATGGGCAACCAGGCCATCGGCAACTACGAGTACCTGATGGCCGTGCTGGCGAGCAAAGACTACAATTACAGCTTCGGGGACGTGCTCTCGGGCGGCGCGGCGATCAAGGACTTCGTCGACGAGAACATCTCGTGGGAGACCACCCGCACCTACAACCTCGGACTGGATTTCGAGGCCTTCGACCACCGCCTGCTGTTCAGCGTCGACCTCTATAAAAAACGTACCGAAGGCATCCTGCGCGACGTGAAGATCCCGGCGCAGATCGGCAACCTGAACGGCCCGAAGCAGAACATCGGCGTGGTGGCCAACGACGGCGTCGAACTGAACCTCCAGTGGCGGAGCACAGTCAAGAATTTCCATTACAGCCTCGGCGGCAACTTCTGCTACAACAAGAACATCGTCGTCGACCTCGACGGGCAGGAGTACATCAAGACCTTCAACATCATCCGCGAGGGCGAACCCATCGATGCGTGGTATCTCTACCAGGCCGACGGCTTCTACAACAGCTACGAGGAGATCGCCAATTCGGTGACCGTCGGCAGCGGCGTGAAACCGGGGTACATCCGCTACAAGAATCTCAACAACGACGACAAGATCGACAACGGCGACCGCGCCGTCAGCGGCAACCTCACGCCGAGCATCACCTACGCCTTCAACTTCTCGCTGGGATGGAAGGGACTCGAGCTTTCGGCGCAGTTCCAGGGCGTCGCCGACGTGAAGACCTACCTTTCGGGCAACCTCGCGGCCCCGTTCTGGAACGGCGCGGGCGTGCTGAAGGAGTGGGCGACCGACGCGTGGACCCCCGAGAACCACAACTCCCGTCTGCCGATCCTCCACACCGCAACGGGCGCGCCCGAAATGCACGACTACAAGAACACGCAGTGGCTCTACGACGCGTCGTACCTGCGCTGCAAGCAGCTGCAGCTCTCGTACACCCTGCCCAAGAGGTGGATTTCGAAGCTCGGAATGAGCCAGTGCCAGATCTTCGTCAACGGCGAGAACCTCTTCACGATCTCCCCGCTGAAGATGTTCGACCCCGAGATCGACCTCTCGTCGACCAACCTGATGCAGTATCCTTCGCTCAGGACGATCAACTTCGGTTTCAACATCACTTTCTAATTGTTTCAAATACGGAAAATTATGAAAAAGACACTATTCGGATTGATGCTTTGCGGTGCGGCGGCGCTGGCCTCCTGCAACCTCGACACCATTCCCACCGACAAATATACGGTCGAGACGTTCTGGGAAACCGAGGAGGGAACCGAGGCCGCCATGACCGGCTGTTACAACATACTGACCAACAGCGCACTGTTCGGAGACTCGGCGCCGCTGCTCGAGGAGACCTGCACGCCCAACGCCTATAATTACAACAATGCCGGCGGATACAACGTCATCGCCCAGGGGACCCATACGGCCAACAGCTCGGGCATCATCGCCAACCGCTGGAAGAAGTGCTACGAAGGCATCGGGCGCTGCAACACCCATCTCAACCGCCTGCCTCGCGCCGTGGTGGCCGACGACCGCAGGGTGCAGATGGAGGGTGAGGCCAAGTTCCTCCGCGCGCTCTATTACTACATGCTGGTGACCTATTACAACGGCGTGCCGCTGATCCTCGAAGAACCCGTCTATGCGCACGGTTCGCTGCCCCGCGCCTCGCGCGAGGAGGTGGTGCGGGCCATCCTCGACGACCTGAACGACATCATCGACCGCGGACTGCTCGACTGGCAGTGGACGAAGGCCGCCGACCAGGGGCGCGCCACGCTCGGCGCGGCGATGGCCCTCAAGGCCCGTCTGCTGCTTTTCGAGGCCAGCAAGCTGGTCAACCCCTCGAACGACGCCGCAAAGTGGCGCGCTGCCGCCGAGGCCGCCGGCGCCCTGATCGAAAAGGAGGCCCAGGCGGGTTACGACCTGTTCGGCGACTACCGGAAACTGTTCCTGCCGGCCAACGAGCACAGCTGCGAGTGTGTCTTCAACATCGAATTTTCGAAGACCAAGAACACGGCCGTCAATTCGTTCAACGTCTACAGCGTCCAGTACCGCAACAACGCGCCGCTGCTCGACCTGGTGATGGACTACCGGACGACGACCGACGGCGCGGCCACGATGGGCAAGTACGACAACCTCGATCCGCGTTTCGCGGCGACGAACTTCTATCCCGGAAGCACGTTCCTCGGCAAGGCCAACTGCCCGGCCGGGGAGGTGTGCCAGTTCACGGGCTTCGCGCACAAGAAACTCTCGATCTACGACACGCAGAAGCGTGATTCGGACGACGGTAACGGCGAAACCAACTACATGTTCATCCGCTACGCCGATGTGCTGCTGATGTTCGCCGAGGCGCAGAACGAGGTCGACGCAACGCCGTCCGACGCCGTTTACGACGCCGTGAACCGCGTGCGCGGCCGCGTCGGCATGCCCATCTATGCCTACGGTTCGAAGAACCAGGCCGAGATGCGCGAGATCATCCGCCACGAGCGCCGCATCGAGTTCGCCGGCGAGGGACTCTATTACAACGACATCCGCCGCTGGATGACCGCCGAGCTGGTGATGAACGCCGTGATTCAGGACTATGCGGGCACGGACATCGCCGTCCGGGCGTTCGATCCCGACCGCGACTACTGGTGGCCCGTTCCGGCGGACCAGATCCTGCTGAACAAGCAGCTCGAACAGAATCCCAATTATTGATCCGACAACCGTTAACTGGCAATTTATGAAAAAATATCTGTGGATACTGGCTGCCGCATTCCTCCTTCAGGCTTGCAGCAAAGACGAGGAAGAGGGACCTTACGTTCCCTGGCGGCCTGGCGACGACAAGGAGGAGACGATCGAACTGGACAAGGCTACCCGGGTGATGATTCTGACCGAGCAGGCGAAGAACCGGATCGTGATGATTGACCAGCCGACGGGAAAGATCGCCTGGGAGTGGAAGGCCTCCGACAGCGGGCTTTCGGCCGCGGAACAGGCGTGGTTCAATCTGCCCGACGAGGCCAAACCGGTCTACAACCGTACGTGCGTGCTCGTCACGGCTTCGGGCGGCGGCGTGGCGCTGATCCGCATTGCGGACAAGAAGGCGATGTTCTACGCCAAGCCGGGCGGAAACCCCCACTCGGCCGAGGTGCTGCCCGACGGGAATATCGTCGTGGCGTCGAGCACGGGCAACCTGTTGAGCGTCTACGTGTACAACGGCGCCGACAGCTACGTTTCCAGGCCCGCCTTCACCATGCCGGTCCATTCGGCCCACAACGTGGTCTGGGACCGGAAGCGCGGCTGCCTCTGGACGGCGACCGGCGCCCAGCTGCTGAAACTCACCTATAACGGGAACCGCACGGCACCGGAACTGACGCAGGTCCGCTCCTACGACATGGCCTCGGGGAACACGATGGCCCACGACCTGGCGCCGGTCTACGGCGAAGAGGCGATGTACGTCTCGACGAACGAGCATGTCTATAAGTTCGACTGTGCGGCGGAGAAGTTCCTCGACGTGGAAATCTTCCAGCAGAACACCATCAAGAGCGTTTCGACGGGCCCCGAGGGCTATCCCACGATCGTCATGCGCCCCACGTCGGGCGGGAGCAACTGGTGGTCGGCCGAGGTGTGCGACCTGAAGGGCAACCGGCTGTTCAACCGTGCGGGCTACCAGATTTACAAGGCCCGCTGGTATGTGGAAAATCCGTTCGGGTATCCCGAGGTTCACACTTTGTAAAACTTAAAATGCAAAAACGATGAAAAACATCCGAAAATACATGATGACCGCGGCGTGCATGGCCGCAGCGGCGGCGCTGCTCGCCTGCACCGAGGCTGTGAAACGCGATGCCGAGGAGGAAATCCAGGAGATGACCGTTCCCAAGAAGCCCGGACCGATCACCAAAGTCCCCGCCACGCTCACCTGCAACGGCGGCGAAGAGTTCACCTTCTCGGTGACCAAGGTTCAGTGGGCCGAGACCTACGAATGGACGATCGCCGATCAGGAAAAATCGAAAATCTCGATCATCGACGGCCAGGGAACCAATGTCATCACCGTCAGGGTGGTCAACGACGACGTGGTGATTCCCGCGCAGTCGGTGTCGGTGGTGGCCAAAAACGAACTGGGTACGAGCAAGGTGCGCGAATATTTCGCGGCGATCACCGTGTCGGTTCCCATCGAACTGCCGGGCTATACGATCAAGAAGTACGGCAAACGCTGGTGGATGACCGAGAACTGCCACGAAGCGGGCGGGGAGGGCAACCTGGGCGTTGCGCCCGACCTGACGACCTTCACCGTCGCAGGGCTGGAGGCGTCGCATTTGCAGCGGTTGAACGACGCGAAGGGCCGTTACTACACCTGGTACGAGGCGATGACCGGCATCTCGGGCTGCACGCCGGAGCAGTGTCCCTATATACCAGGCTACGAAGGGGTGGATGACGTGGGCAACCCGTTCAAACTCGACGGCACGGAGGAGGGCGAATTCGGCGTCCAGATACGCGGCTACTGTCCCGAAGGCTGGCACGTGGCCAACGCCAACGACTGGTGGGACATGATCATGTCGATCAAGAGCGAGTACGCCATTCCCGACGATTTCGCGCTGGGCGGCTACACCTTCTCCGGCGGTCACGACGGGAAACCCGAGAATGCCATTACGAAGGCCGGGTTCTACAAGTCGGGCTGCACGGTCAAGAACACGGGCAACGTCGGCGCGTGGCTGCGCGGCGGCAACGGCCGTATCGTTGACGGCGGTGTTTGGAATCAGGCGAATCTGACGCTTACGGACGCCGGAGAGGCTCTGCAGCAATTCGTCGACGGGGCCGAAAGCATCGGTTTCGGCTGGTATCCGCTGGGGTATCAGAAGGCCGACGGCAGTTTCAACAGCAGCGCGCTGGGCAAATGGGGCTACATGTGGTTCATCGGGCAGACCAACGAATCGACGGCACGTTCGCTGGTCATCAGCGGAACGAGTCTGAACTTGCAGACCAAGACCAATCAGGAGGCGGCCAAGAACATTTATTTGAACGTCCGCTGCGTGAAAAACTACACCAAATAACCGGAAGCGATGAAAAGAATCCTGTTTACGGCGGCGGCACTGGTGTGCGCCGCGAACCTGGCGGCCCAGTGCCTCGGGGTCGGCAGTTCGACCAGCAGCATGAGTCCCGAGGAGATGGCCGCCGCCGCGAAGGCCGGCGTGGAGTATGTCGAAATCGGTATCAGCGGCCGCGGGACCGTGGCTGAAATCCGTGAGAAGGCGTTGCACGCCAAACGCATGGCCGACGAGGCCGGTCTGAAGGTCTGGTCGTGCCATCTCCCGTTCTCCCGCAAGCTGGACATTTCGGTGCTGGACGACAGCGCCCGCATGGCCAACCTCGAATTCC
Source organism: Alistipes sp. i18-0019-D1 (assembly GCF_042852885.1). Taxonomy (NCBI): domain Bacteria; kingdom Pseudomonadati; phylum Bacteroidota; class Bacteroidia; order Bacteroidales; family Rikenellaceae; genus Alistipes; species Alistipes sp. i18-0019-D1. The sequence goes on along the minus strand of NZ_AP031424.1, from coordinate 906,965 downwards.
TGACCGAGATGATCGCCATCTGCGGTGAGGTGGGACCGGAGAAACTGGTGCTGCATCCCAGTTCCGAACCGATTGCGGACGGGGAGCGCGAGCAGCGTATCCGGAACAGCATCGCCTCGGTCGGCGTGCTGCGCGGGGAGGCGGCCCGGATCGGCGCGCAGCTGTGCATCGAGGACCTGCCCCGCACGTGTCTCGGGCGGAATTCGGCCGAGCTGCTGCGCATCATCGCCCCTTATCCCGACGTGAAGATCTGTTTCGACACGAACCACCTGCTTTCGGAGGACCTGCTGCACTTCGTCGAGGCGTGCGGCGACCGGATCGCGACCCTTCACGTCTCGGATTACGACGGGGTCGATGAACGCCACTGGCTTCCGGGCAAGGGGCGGACCGACTGGCCCGCGCTGTACAAGGCGCTGATGAAGGCCGGTTACAAGGGTGTCTTCATGTACGAACTCAAACGCGGCGAGGGATCGTTCGGCGAGATGGTCGCCATCTACGAAAAGATGGCCGCCGACGCGGCGAAGTTGGAGTAATTCCCCTTCGGACGTTACGAAAAGGAGGATTGCCCGAAAAGCAATCCTCCTTTTTCATACCCTTGTGTCGGAGTCAGAGTTTCTCTTTTACGTCTGTGAACGTAGCTTTTACATTGTCGATGTAGAAGCGGTTTCCTTTGGCCTGGATGGCACTGAAGCGGATCCGGGTCTCTTTGGTCGCACCGTTGATGACGCAGCTCCGGGTTTCCCAGTAATTGTCGCTCTCGATGGTGAAGGTCTTCGATTCGCTGCCCTCGACCGATCCGCTGTTGAGTACGATCAGTCGGATGTCGCTCAAATCGCTGCCCATGATTCCCACGTTGAAGGTCACGGTCACGTCGACGCGCTTTTCGCCAACGGCTGTCATCGCCGGGCTGGTGAGGTAGCCCAGACCCGACGAGGTCCCCACTTTCGGGAACCCGTTGTGCATGTAGACCAGGTTGCCTTCCCAGCCGTTGCGGTTGCTGACGGTGGTCATATTCTTGCCGTCGTTGCCGGGCAGCGTGCTGTTGGGACCCACGCACCAGTCGAAAGTCTCGTCGAAGACCGTGATCTCCTCGTATTCGACGATGTCCTCGATGAAGGTGATCGTCTCGCCGCGTCCGTCGCCTTCGGCCAGCGTCACGTCGTCGAGCCGGTAGGCATCGGCTTTGCGCCCCAGGAACCGTACGTAGAGCTGGTCGACGCCTTCGGGCAGGTAGAAAGGGATGTTCACCCGCTCCCAGCCTGCGGACGAAGAACGTTCGTAGGCGATGGGTGTCCAGTTCACGAGGTCCTTGCTGAAAAATACTTTTAGCTCTCCGGGATTGAAAATCGCCTGCGAAGTCGTGCAACCGAACGAAAGGTTGAAATTGATGTCGCCCTTGAGGGCGATGCCGCCCAGGATGAAATTGGCCGAGTCGGCGGCGAAGACGATGCCGTTGCCGCCCGAGGCTCCGTCGTAACCGGCCGAGGGCTGTCCGGCGTCGACGTTGACGTCGTTGCCCCAGTACTGGCAGCGCAGGCTGCCGATGCCGTTGCGGTTCCAGCCGTCGAACTGCGCGACGGACTGGGCGGAAGTGCCCGTTCCGAAGTCGTCGTTGAGGAAGCGCACCGTGCTGTTATGGCCCTCCTGCCGGAGGGTGATCTGCTGCATTCGTCCCTGCTCGGTCTCGAAGACGAGCGTGGCGCTGCGCTCCTGCCCGGTGTTGGCGGCAATCGCCGCCTCCACCTCCCGGCTGCCCGAACCGGCTTTGGGCGAGAGTGTGAACCAGTCATCCTCCGCTTGCTGGCGGATGATCCAGTAGGTGTTCGACCGGACGCCGATGCGCAGCGTCTCCCCGTCGGCAGCCACGCCGCGTTTGTTGGCCGTAAAAGTCGGGGAGTCGGTTTGTACGTATGCCTGTTCCGTTTCGGGGTCGTCGCTGCAGGCCCCGAGAAGACCTGCGCAAAGCAGAAGAACGGAACACGAATATATGCGGATGTTTTTCATTGCGTTTGCTGGTTTAGGGTTCTACTGCATGTTTACGGCGAAAGCTTTGGGGCGCGACATCACCTCTTTGTAGGTTTTTCCGAAGCGGTCCGTGACGGTGACCGTCAGCGTCGTGTTGGCGTCGGGGGCCGTGACCGAGAAGAGATGAATGCTCGGCTGTGTGGCGAAGGCGGCCGTGTAGGAACCGCCGTCGGAGACGCGGGCCACTTCGTAACTGGCCGTGTGCAGCGGGTCAAGCCCGTAAATCTGCTCTACGGGCAGTTCTTTCACGCCGTCGCTGACCGAGATCGTCCATTCGGGGTCCCAGTTCCAGACATTGATGTAGACCACGTTGTTGCCGACGTCCTTGTAGTCGTCGCGCGTGGGATAGGCCTTGAGGAACCTGACGGCCATCTGGTTGGTGCGGAAGTAGTTTTTTACCGTGTTCATGTCATAGGTGATGAACTGCTTTTCGCGGGGAAGTCCCAGCCCCTTGTAATGCCATTCGATCTGTGTGCCGTCGATTTCGTAGACGCCGTAGCCGCCGGGGGTCCCGTCACGGCTGATGTGCCCGTTGCCATAGTAGCCTGTCCACCACCAGGTGGCGCAGATGGCCGTGGTGTTGTGCTCCATGATCGATTCCGAATAGACCGTGTTGTGGGTGTAGTGCGTGTGCCCGGTGAGGATGTGGACGTCGGAGAACCCCTCGAAGCATTGGATCAGGTTGTCGTTGTCGACTTGGCTGCTCATGGCGTTGGTGATCTCCAGCGAACTGTTGAACCCGAAGATGGGACAGTGAAGCCCGACCACGACGGGCGTGTTCCTGTCGACCTGCGCGAGGTCTTTTTTCAGCCAGTTGAGTTCGATCTCGGTGAGGTAGTTGCGGAACGACCGGTCACCCGACGAGCCGACGGAGGCGCCGTTGTTGATGTAGACGTTGTTGTCGAGGGCGATGTAATGGACCTTGCCCAGATTGAACGAGTAGTAGGTCGGTCCGAGGTACTGCTTGTAGGCTGCTTCGGCCTGGAAATCCCCGGCGTAGTAGGGATCGTTGTCGTGATTGCCCGGAAGATGGTAGAACGTGGTCGGGATTTTAGCGTCGGCCAGCGTCTTGAGGTAGCTTTCCATGTTGTACTTGGTGTCGTACCAGAACTGGTCCCAGGTCATGTCGCCCAGTACCATCGTATAGACCGGGCGGTTGCCGTAGTTTTCAATGGCCCCATTGATCTCGGGAATGAAGAGTTCCCTGTACTGTTTCAGGTCGTTGACGCGGTTGGCCAGGTGGATGTCCGAAGTGACAAACATCACGTGGTTGTCGTTGTCGACTTTTTCCAGTTCGAAGTTGTGCTGCTCACAGACGAACTGCGATTCGGTGAGCGGTTGCCAGAACCGGGGCATGGAGTTCTCGGTGAGGGGCTGGTAACCCGACGGCTGGGTGACGAAGACGTAGCCGTGGTACTTGCGCGATCCGAGCCAGTAGTAGCCGTTGTCGTCGGTGGTGGTGACCTCCTCGCCGTCCGACACGATGGCGCCGACGACCGGAGTGCTGCCGCAGAAAACGGCGCCCTTGATGGTCATCAGGTCCTTGTCGGGGACGTCGAGGTTGATGCTCTGGCGGAAATTCAGTATGCCGAGCGGTTGTTCCTGCGTCCCGCGGAGAAGGATCAACGTGTATTCGGCCGTTTCGATCTGCTGCGGAACGGCGAAGGTGACGTAGGCCGCGTCGAGGGCCTTCAGCGTCAGCGGCGTGTCTTCGCGGTCCTCGCTGCGCAGGTACAGCGCGTCGCCCGGCCGGAACCCTTTGCCTTGGATGGTCAGTTCGCTGACGGTCGAGGTGTAGAAGGTCGTGCCCGGGATATAGAGGTCGGTGACCAGCTTTCCCTTTTGGAATGGGTCCTGTGCGGTGTCGTCGCTTTTACAGCCCGTTACGAGCGGCAGCAGGAGCAGGATGCGCAGCAGCCGGATTAAAAAGAATCTATCGAGTTTCATTTCGTATTGCTTTGAAGGTTCGTAATTTGATGCCTGCCTGCCGGATACCGGAGAAAAACCGGGGTGGTTTCCCTCCGGGACCGGCAATGGATTATTTCCGCTCCGTGATGGCCCAGAACCCGATTCCCGAGTATCCGCCCGAGGAGAGTGCGCCACCGTCGTTGGGCGCCCGGAGGTTCGCCATGTTGCGGAAGCGGATCGTGAATTTCGACTTCGTTTTCAGTTCGTCGGGCAGTGCCACGCTGAACTGCTTGAGATGGTAAGAGGAGCCTTCGTTCCACATCGGACTGAAATAGTCGGCGATTGCGTGGTATTCGTCGAGCGCGGCGTTCTCCTCATCGGCCCATTCGATGTGCATTTTGAGCGGGCCTCCCCAACTGCTTGCCGTTGTGAAGACCAGCATAAGGTCGCCGCCCGAAGGCCGGAAATCGGTAATATTGAATACCCAGGCCTCGCCCTTGTAATCGGGATCGTCGCTTCCGGAGCGATTCATGGTCGATCCGGTGAAGTTCCAGAAATTGCTGGAATAGAGGTAGGGATACATCATCTGCTGGGTGACGGCGGGATCGGAAGTCTGCTTGCCGTTCGGCGTTATGGTAATTGCCGCCGGAGTGTCTTTGCGGGTGTGGCTCCAGCCGTAGTTCAGCGCTCCGGCGCTCTGTACGCCCCGGTAAGCCGTCGATTTGACCTCGCCGCTGCCGACAACGGGTGTGACGGTTTCGAGCGGGAGGGCGTTCCAGTCGAACGGCCCGAACTGCACCAGCGTATTGCTCACGCGTGTCGCGGCGTCGGCAGATACCGCAATGTCGTCGAGTTTTCGCATTCGGAGCGTGTTCTCCGTGACTCCGTTCTTCGTATATTTCAGCACGATGCCGCTCACCGAGCCGCTGCCCTGGGGGATGATCTGGGCATAACGCTGGAGGAAGTAGCTGAGCGTATAGAGTTTGACCGTGTTGCCCCCGCGGTCGCGCAGGATGTGTCCGTAGCGGGCGAAGCCGTCGTTGTAGGGGGCCGACGCGGCGTGTACGGTGGTGATGGCATATCCCTCTTCCTGGCTGTTGTAATAGGTTCCCAGCGGTACGGCGAACTCGACTTCGGGCAGTTTCACCAGCGTATTCTCATACCGGTCGAGTTGGTCGATGCCGGTCTCGACGGGGGTGACGGGCGCGCCTTCCGACTGCTCGAAGACCGAGTTTGGAGTGAAGGCTGCCAGTTTTGATCCGAGCGTGACGGGATCGCGGACGAATTCGGCCTCGTAGAGGTGGATCTTGAGTTTGTCGTTGAGCTGGTAGGTGTTGTCCTTCGCGTTGGCGAATTCGAGGAGCATGCCGCGGCCGCTGTCGTCCTGCACGACCAGCTGGTTACTGTCGAAATTAAGCAGTTTCCGGTCACTGACGACGGTGGCTTCCACCCAGCAGTTCTCCGTGATGCGGCCGATGCCGTCGGTGAGTTTGCCCATCAGTTCCGCAACGGTCAGCTGCGTACCGTTGTAGGGGTCGTGCGCCTGGTCGAACTGCTTGATGTTGACGGTGGCCTGAAAATCCTCCAGCCCGGTTCCGAGGGCGTAGAACCGCACTTGTCCGGAGCGCTCGTCCCCGTCGTTCCGGCGGACGGTGAGGACCTGCGTGTTTTCGGTCGCTTCTCCGACGGTGATCCATGCTGCGGCATCGCCCAGCGCTTCGGCTTTCCAGCCTACATTGGTAATCAGTCCGATGGTGAAATCCACCCCTTGCGCCGAGGCGGTCATGTTGTTGCCGCCCATATCCAGCCGGAACTCCACGTCGCTGGAGAGCTGGCGCACGGTGAACGATTTGACGGATTTGCCGCCGATGACCACATTGACCGTCCCGAAATGGGTGTAAGCCTCCTCGTTCTTGCCGACGGTGACGGTGAAGCGGCCGCTGTCGTGTCCTTCGCGGGGCCAGATGTCGAGCCATTCGGCGTCCTCGGCGAACGAGGTTTCGACGGTCCAGTTTCCCATGTTGGTGTACATTTCGATCTCCTGTTTTCCGCCGGATTTGTCGTAGGAGAGGGATGTGATCTCCTCGGTGAAGCGGATGTAAGGATCTTCCGAATGCGTGTCGTCCTCCTGGCAGGAGACGCCCAGGGCGCCCGCGCATACGAATATGCAGGCGGCAAGGCTGCGCAGGCTCCGGAGATTGTATTTTGTCGTTTTCATGAAATCGTTGGGTTACGGTGAATGACTATTTGCTGGTTGCTTTCTGGCTCCACCATACGGGAATGCGCATGTTATCGCCGCCCATCTCGCGGACCGCCTCCTCGTAGTGGACGCTGTTGGTCTGCTGTGCCCGCGAGGGGTACATCAGCCGCGTGGGGAGAATGCCGTTGTTGTCGGTGGCCGTACCGATGATCAACACCGGATAGCCTGTTCGCCGGTAGTCGGCCCAGGCCTCGTAGCCGCACCAGAACTGTGCGATGTATTTCTGGGTCATGATCTGCTCCAGGGTGTTGTTGTAGGTCGTCTTCTGGATATACTGATCCTTTTGCGCCTGCGTTACACGCACCGACGAGGGGTTGACGCTGTCCCAGAAGTCGATCGAGGCGAGAATCGCCTGTTCGTAGTATTTCTGGGCCTCGATCTCGCCGCCCCGGAGCATGCCGCGATAGGTCGCTTCAGCGAGGATGAACAGCACCTCGTCGTAGCGCATGTAGGTCGACGGGGAGGTGTAATCGCCCAGCACCTCCTTGTTCAGCGTGGCACTGCCGTCATTGATCGTCTCGGTAGTGGGATAGCCGCTTGGGAGTCCTTTCCACTCGTTGTTCTGCTGCCGGGCGTAGATGACCAGGCGCGGGTCGCCCAGACCGTCCATCAGTCTGATGATGTATTCGGCCATGACGCGGGTGTTCGAGGAGAAGCTCTTCTCGGTGTATTTGCCGAAACGGTTGACGTTCGGCGAGATGTTGGTGAAGGTCAGAATGGCGTTATCGGCGTTGCTTGTGAAGACCGGATAGGTCGTTGGGTCGTTCACGATCTTCTGGATCCGCTGCGTGACGTTCATCTCCTGGTTGCGGTTGCTCAACCGCATCAGCAGGCGCAGGTGGAGCGAGTTGGTGAATTTCCGCCACTTGCTCACGTCGCCTCCATAGATCAGGTCTTTGGTCGGGGTTTGCAACGGCTTTTTAACGTCGTAGAGCGAGTTGGCCAGCTCCAGGTCCTGCAGCAGCCGGGTATAGACCTCCTGCTGGGTGTCGTATCTGGGCTGGGTGATGGCGACGGTATCGCGTCCCTTGTAGGCCTCGCTGAAGGGGATGCTGCCGAACAGGTCGGTCTGGTTGGAGACCATCAGCGCCCGCATGGTCAGCGCGATCGCCTGGCAGTTGGGTTCCTCCTTGAGGATGGCCAGCCGGCGCATGTGGTCGGCATTGGCGGCCCATTTCGACAGGTAGTTCCAGGGGGTGTTGGCGTAACTGTCGCGAATGATATAGCGGTGGATGTTTTCCGACTGGAGATTGACGGTGTACTGCATCAGTTCGCCGTTGAGCTGCCAGGTTCCGTACATCAGTTCGTCTGCGGCCGAAAATAACAACTGCTCCATCATGCTTTCGGGGTGGATTTGCCACATCTCTGTATTGTTGGGGTCGCTGTTGTATTCGTCGAACATGTGTTCGCAGCCCGCGGCCAGAGCGGCACACGCGACAACGGCCAGGTATTTGAGTCTTTTCATGGTTTCTCGAAGTTAGAAGTTCAGTTTGAGGTTGAACCCGTAGGTGCGCGTCAGGGGATAGGCTCCGGCTTCAATACCCCGGCTGATGGAGGAACCCACCATGTAGCCGGCTTCCGGATCGTAGATCGGGAAATTGGTCCAGCAGAAGAGGTTGGTGGCGTAGAAGGCCAGCGAAGCCCCCTGGATGAATTTCGTTTTCCGGCAGATTTTCGACGGCAGGGCGTATTCGATGCGAAGCTCCTTGAGTTTGAGGAAGGAGGTGTCGAAGGTGTTGTTCTCGGCGTTCTCGCGGGCGTAGACATAAGTCGAGTAGTAGTCGGCGATGTCCCGTGTGATGGTGGCGTTCTTCTGGTAAGTGCCGTCGGTATTGAGGTTCACGCCCTCGTGAACCAGGCCTGCATAGCGTCCCGGTAGCGAGTTCTTCAGTTTGCCCTGGTAGGCCAGCGCGAAGTGGGTGACCGAATAGGCATTGCCGCCCCATTGTCCGGTGAAGGTGAGGGCCATCTTCAGGTTCCTGTATGAAAAGGTATGGGTCATGCCCGCCTTCCAGTCGGGATAGATGCTGCCCAGGTCGAGCAGCGGGTCTTCCGTGCCGGTCAGCACCGGAGCGCCGCTGGCCTGGTCGACGATGACCTGTCCGGCGCAGCTGATGTTGCGGCCCTGGGCGTCGGTGTAGAAGGCGCCTTCCGGGGCGCGTTTGTACCCGCGGCCGTAAAGGCGTCCCAGTTCTTTGCCCGGGTAGGCGTTGATGTAGATGTTGCCGCTGATGTTCATGCCCGAATTCAGCTGCCATACCTCCACACCCGGGGCGAGGCTGACGAGTTTGTTCCAGTTCTTGCTCCAGTTGAGGTTGATTTCCCAGCGGGTGTGCTCGGTCCGGACGGGGACGATGCGTGTGGAGAGTTCCACGCCTTGATTACGGACCTCGCCGGCGTTGATCAACTTGCTTGTGGCGCCGGTGGTCTGGTCGACGGGGACGCCGATGATTTGGTCGGTCGTGCGCGAGTTGTAGTAGGTGGCGTCGAACGACCAAAGGTTGTTGAACAGCCGCGCTTCGAGTCCCACTTCGTAGCTCTCGACGTTCTCGGGTTTGATGTCTGGGTTCTGGATCGTACCCGAAAGGTAGTAGGCGCTGGCGAAGCTGCTGGTCGAATAAACATGATTGAGGCTGTAGGGCGAGGTGTCGTTGCCTACGTTGGCCCACGAACCGCGCACCTTGAGCAGGTTGATCCACGGGGCCTTGTCGCTGAAGTTGAATACCTTGTCGATCAGGATGCTGGCGCTTACCGAGGGGTAGAAATAGGAGTTGTTGCCGCGGGCAAGGGCACTCGACCAGTCGTTGCGGCCGGTGATGTCGAGGAAGAGCATATCCTTCCACGAGAGGTTGATCAGTCCGTAGAAACTGTTGACCGACTTGTTGCTGCGCCGCGCGTAGCTGTATGGGATGGATTTCGAGTTGCTGATCTTGAAGATGTTGTACTCCTGCAGGCCGTCCTTGGCCGTAAGCTGGACGTTCTGGTAGTTGTAGACCATGTTGTTGCCGCCAAATGAAGCCGTCAGGTCGAAATCCCCGAAGCGCTTCTTGTAAGTGAGCAGGAAGTCGTTGTTCATTTCGAAATTGCGTACGGTCTGCTCCTTGTAGTACCCGTATTGGTAGCTCGATGAGTACCAAGGCTTCTGCTGGGTGCGGAAGTCGTTGTAGAAATCGACGCCCGAGCGCAGGTCCAGTGTCAGATTCTTGTGCAGGTCGAGCGTCACGGCTACGTTGCCGTAGACGCGGTCGCGGTCGAGCGTATTGAGTTGCTGGTAGAGCTGCATATAGACGTTGTCGGCGTAGGAGGAGTTGATCAGCAGGTATTCCGTGCCTGCCTGGTACATCTGCCGGATGCGGTCGTTGTCATACTCGCGGGCATAGGAGTCGACGCCGATCACCGTGGGGTTCCACAGCAGCGTGTAGAGTGGAGCCGCGGGATTGTAGCCCGACATGGGGAGGTTATCGCTGTTCTTCCGGTAGTAGGTGACTTTGCCCTTGAAGGTGATGAACCGGTTTAGTTTCTGGACCAGCGAGAAACTGATGTTTTGGCTCTTGTAGCCGGTGTTGGGGATGATCCAGTCGTTGCGAGAGTCCCGCAGCGAGAGACGCACTGAATTCCCCTTGCCGTTGCTGCCTTCGACCGAGATGCTGTTGTTGTAGGTAATGCCTGTCCGGAAAAGCCCCTTGTACCAGTTGTCGTTGTATTTCCAGGGCAGCTTTTTGTATTTCCCCGTCTCCCAGTCGCGCGATTCGTACTGGTAGAACATCTGTCCTTCGAATTTGGGACCGAACCCCATGCGCGAATAGATGCGGTCGGGGGCGGCGATTCCGTCTTCGGCATCTTCGGCCTTTATGCTCCAGTAGTTGTAGTAGCGCTGCTGGTCGATGTTGGTCAGGTTGCCGTTGCCGGCGCCGTATTCGGTCTGAAAGTCGGGCCAGTAGCCGGCGCGCTCGAAAGTGAACGAGGAATTGAACGTGACGCCGATGCCCTTGCCTGTGCGTCCCGATTTGGTGGTGATGATAATGGCGCCGTTGGCCGCTCGCGAACCGTAAAGGGCCGTGGCTGCGGGGCCTTTCAGAACGGATACCGATTCGATGTCCTCGGGGTTGAGGTCGCTCGCCCCGTTGCCGTAGTCGATCGGTGCGTCGGCGTCGAAGGTCTGCGAAGCCGAGCTGCTGGCGGTCATCTCGCTGTTGATGGGGATGCCGTCGACCACGAAGAGCGCCGTGTTCTTATCGTGCGACAGCGAGCCTTCGCCGCGCAGCGTGACGCGGATCGAACCGCCCGGACCGGACGAAGTTCCTTCGAGATTGAGCCCGGCGACCTTGCCGGCCATCGAGTTGAGCCAGTTGCTCGAAACGGTCGTGTTCAGCGATTCGTTGTTGACCTTCGAGACGGCGTAACCCAGCGATTTTTCCTCGCGGGTCAGGCCGAGGGCCGTCACCACCACATTCTGGATGGCGGTCGAGGAACTTTTCATTGTGACGTTGACAATCGACCGGGTGGACGATACGGGGATGTTGCGCAGGTCGTACCCGATGAACGAGAAGAGCAACGTAGGCGATGTATCGGTTTCCAGAATCGCGATCCGGTAGTCGCCTTCGGCATTGGTTGTCGTGCCCCGGGTCGTGCCTTGCAGCAGAACGGTGGCTCCGACGATCGGAGCGCCGTTTTCATCGGTGACCTTGCCGGTGACGATCCATGAGCCGCTCTGTTTCATGGTCTCCCGGTCGGCCAGGAGGATGCGCCGGTCGGTAATTCGGAACGAAATGCGGGTTCCGGCGAATATCTGCGTGAGGGCCGAGCTCAACTCTGCATTGGTCAGTTGGATCGAGATGGTCCGGTTCACATCCACGACTTCACGGCTGAAAGCGAACGGGAGGCCGGTCTGCCGGGTGATCTCCTCCATGATCCGTTCGGTTTTCGCATCGGAAAACAGCAGGGTCACCTTCTGGGCCTTCAGTTCCGGGACCGAGAACAGCGTGAAAAGGAAAAACAGACAGAGAAGTCGGGCGCAGGGGCATTTTTTTGCCGGACTTTCCGCCGATTGTAATTTGTTTTTCATACATTTGTAGTTGTTAGGATTGGGTAATTTGTGTACTGGTTCTGACACCGGGTCGGGTATGTGGGGCATACCCGACCCTTTTTTGTCGGGAAGGGTGGGGATCTATGTCATTGTTTTCGGGTTTTGGTTCATCGGATTTGGTTGCCGCTACCTGCCGAGCGGATGGATGGTGATCGAGTCGGCGACCCGGACGATGCGCATGGGGGTGATCCGTTCCATGGCGGAGAGTATCTGGTCCACCGATTCGTTGTTGAAGTTGATCGTATAGGTGTATTTGTAGAGTCGGCTGTCCGTCACACGGCACGTTACGCCGTAGTTGCGTTCGAGAAACTCGAGCAGGTCCTTCAGCGGGGTATTCTTGAAATAATAGCGTTTGTGCATCCAGCCGACGACGGCCGCCGTGTCGGCGTTGGGCAACAGGCTGCAACGGCCCGAAATGCGGTTCATCTCGAAGAGTTGCCCCGGGGTGATGTCGTAGCTGCGGCGTTTTCCGGAGAGATGCTCTTCGATGTTGACCCTGCCCTCCTGCAGGTAAAGCAACGTAGATTCCGGAGCCGATGTATTGAGGTTGAACCGGGTGCCGAGTACGCGAACCGTCAGGTCGCCGGTTTCGACCCGGAAGGGGCGGTGCGGGTCCTTGGCGACATCGAAATAGGCTTCGCCCTGCAGGCGCACGTTTCGGTTCCGACGGTCGAAGCGAGCCGGGTATTCCAGTGTGGTTTCCGAATTGAGCAGTACGGACGTGCCGTCGGCCATCAGCATCCGGAGCTGTTCTCCGGCGGGGACGTAGACCTTCTGATAGGCGACTTGCTCTCCGCCCCAGTCGTAGAGGCGGCCGAGCAGCAGCAGGTTGAGGAACACGAGCGGAAGCGCGACGGCCGCGATGCGGGACAGCGTTCGGATGCGCTGCCCGCGTCGGATGCGTTGCCCGATTTCCCGCAGGATTTTATCCCGCAGGTCGGCCGGAGGCGTCGGTCCGGCGATTCCGCCTTTCCTGTTGAGCTGCGAGACAATGTCCGTGTCCATCAATTCCGCGGCCGCCTGTTGTCCGGCGGGGGTTTTCAGGTAAAGCCGGATGCTGTATTCTTGTTCGGGAGGGCATTTCCCGTCGAAATAGGCAAGGAGCGATTCCCGGCTGTATATAATAGTTGTGCGTTTGGCTTGCTTCATTTGGGGGCGCGTGTTTTATTAGAATACACACGGCGGCGGGAAAAGTATTATGCCCGGTTCGTTTTTCTGAAAAAAGATTGTGCGGAAGGCGTCAGCGGGAGACCAGCAGGACGAGCAGAATGGCGTAACCCGATTTCATCAGTTTGCGCAGTTGTGTGACGGCCTGGTGATAGAGGACCTTGACGGTATTGACCGAGATGCCCAGCCGTTCGGCGATTTCGGCGTTGGAGAGTCCTTCGTGGATTTTCAGTCGGCAGACTGCGATTTTCTGCGGCGAGAGTTTTTCGATGGCTTTGTCGAGTTGTTCCATCAGGTTGTGGCGCTCCAGGTCGGGCAGGAATTCGCTTGCGGAAGTTGCTGTTTCCCGGTATTCGGACTGTGTAGGTATGTAATCGCGCAGGGCGTTGAGCGTCCGGTTTTTCGCAATGCGAAACAGGTAGCCGGCCAGACCGGAGGCCGGCAGAAGTTTCGAACGGGTTTCCCAGAGTTTGAGGAACGTGTACTGCACGATATCTTCCGCCAGGGCGCCGTTGCGGGCGTACCTGTACGCAAAGGCGTACAACTGCCTGTGGTATTTATCATAAGTCATGGTAAATGCCAGTTGATTCCCGTCGCGGATTTCCCGGGCCAGTTCGTTGTCGGTCATTTTGTTCGCGGTCGTTTGCTGGTTGCCTCCCCGGTTCGGGCAGGGGCCGGCAACGTCGGTAGTGGAGTATAAAGGTAAAAATTATTTATGAAAAACCGCGTTTCCCGAATTATTTTGCAGCAGACCGCGGTTCCGGTCCACCGGAAACGGGAAGTCCGGCCTGAAATGCGGAAAAAGAGGTTACGACGGTTCGTAACCTCTTTTTCTGTGGGCCCAGAGGGGCATGATCCCACGACCTTCGGATTATGAGTCCGCTGCTCTGACCGACTGAGCTATGGGCCCGGTCCTGCGCCCGCAGGGGCGCTTCGGTGGCGCAAAGATAGAAAAAGTATTCAGATTGCGCAACCCTCCGGACGCCCGAGTGTGAAAAAAAGTGCACGGGATCTTGTTTGTTGCAAATTAATTCGTACCTTTGTCGCGCTTAAGCATTAATTAAAAACAAAAACAGCGAAATGAAAAAGGGTATTCATCCGGAGAATTATCGTTTGGTGGCGTTCAAGGACATGTCCAACGACATCGTGTTTTTGTGTCGGTCCGCCGTTTCGACAAAAGAGACCATCGAAGTGAACGGCGAAACCTATCCCGTGTATAAGATGGAAATTTCCAACACCTCGCACCCGTTCTACACCGGTAAGATGAAGTTGGTTGACACCGCTGGTCGCGTCGATAAGTTTATGAGCCGTTACGCAAAACGCTACGATAAGAAGAATGCGAAGTAAATCTGCTTGCGCATTTACGAAACAACGGGCTGCAACCGAGGGTTGCGGCCCGTTGTTTTTTGTTCTCCGCACGGAATTTCCGGTCTTTGTGAAAAAATCCGCACAAGGTTTTGTTTTTATGTATATATTTGCGCCCGAAGGCAAACAAGATCGTAATCTTTAGAAAGTCGGAGCCATGAAAAACAAGATGAAGCATATCGCGACCGCCGCGGCGCTGGGCGTCGTTGCGCTCCTTGCCTCCTGTGTGAGCAGACAGGTTGTCGTCGAGGCCGAGAGCCGGAGCGATTCGCTGGAGCAGCTGGTCGTCAGCGCGAAGGACTCGCTGATCAACGCCGTGTTCGCGGACATCAACGCCATCTCGGAGAATCTCGCGCTGATCAAGTCGCGCGAGAACCTGATCACCGTGGCCGGGGAGGCGGAGGGCGGCCGCCGTCCCGTCGAGGAGATCAGCAACGACATCAAGGCCATCGACCGGCTGCTGCGGGAGAACCGCTCGAAGATCGAATCGCTGCAACGTTCGGCGGCCCTGCTGCGCAAGGCCAACCTGCGTATCGACGGCCTGGAGAAGATGATCGCCGACATGAACAGGCAGCTGGCGGAGAAGAAAACCGAGGTGGAGCAGCTGCGCGAGAGCCTCGTCCGGATGGGCGACGAGGTGAAGAGTCTGACCGAGGAGGTGGCCGTTCGCAGCGCCGAGGTCGAGAACCTGAGCGGCGAGAAGGTCGAGTTGCAGAACCAGCTCAATACGGTCTACTACATCGTGGGGGCCGAGAAGGAGTTGCGCGACGCGCAGATCATCAACAAGCAGGGATTCATCGGACGGACGCTGACCGTCGGTCGGAACAGCAATTTCGACAGCTTCACGATGGCCGATTCGCGCCTGCTGACGGAGATCCCCGTCGGACAGAAGAAGGCGACGCTCGTCACTTCGCATCCCGAAGGTTCGTACGAACTGGTGACCGATTCGAACAAAATCGTCGAGAAACTGCTCATTACCGATCCCGTGCGTTTCTGGGAGTCTTCGAAAATTCTGATCATTAGTTACAAATAGACGATTTTTTCGTCGTAATAGTGCCTTTCAGGGTCCCTGCCGGTCGTGGCGGGGACTTTTTTGTCGTCGCGGGAGCTAATTTGTTTGCTTTTCTGATTTTTTTTGTAATTTTGTTCGTGAAATCACGTCACACAGATCAAATAAGTTATGGATTATCAACCCCAACCGCAGTTTGAGGAGTCGGCATTGAAGGAGAGTTGTACTGCGGATTGTAGTAGTTGTCCCACGTTTCCGGCACCGTTCCGCCGTATCGGCGATTCGACCTACTGTCGGTTTTCACAGCTTACGTTTGCGGCCGGAGAGGGGGTGACGTTCCCCGCGGACCGCATGGTGCGCATCCTTTTCGTCATGTCGGGATCGTTGAGGCTGGAACACGGAAACGATACGGTGCGCCTGGTTACGTCGAAACAATGCGTATGTCTCGCCCGCAGTGAACGCTTCGTGGTGACGGCTCAGGACGACGAGACCCACGTGGTCGTGCTGTCGCTCATCCACCGGATCGAATTCTGCGAACAGGACATTTTCGACAAGGTGATGCCCTATGACTCGGTCGTTCCGACCGAATCGGTTCCCACGCTTGCGATGCATCCGGCCATAGAACGGCTTTTAGGCACATTCTTTACGATCCGCCAGATGTTCAACTGCGTCCGCTATCACCGGATGAAGGCCACCGAGCTTTTCATGATGATCAAGGTGCTCTACACGCCTACCGAACATGCCTACTTCTTCCAGTCGATGATTCAGCCGCAGGACAATTTCCGCGTCTTCGTCTGCAACAATTACGACAAGGCCCAGGGCGTCGCCGAACTGGCTTCGCTGGCGGGCATGAGCCTCTCGGTTTTCAAACGCCGTTTCGCCGAGCACTTCAACGACAGCGTTTACCATTGGATGATGCGTCAGAAGGCGCTGAAGGTCTTTAGCGACATCCGCGACGGTGAGGACAGCACCAAGGCACTGATGAACAAGTACGGGTTCCGCCACTACACGCAGTTCAGCCGGTTCTGCAAGAATTACCTCCAGGCGACGCCCGCGCAGCTGATCAGCTCGATCAAGAAGAAATAGGGCCGACGGCCGCTATGGATGAAAAGGAGACCTCCGAGGAGATCTCCTTTTTTCGGTGCGATACCGTACGGACCGGGCACGTCGTCGTCGGGCCGGGCGCGGCATACGCCATTAGACCGTGGCGGGCCGGTTTTGCGGATGAGTCCGGGGCGGCGGTCGATTGGTTTTCAGTGTTCCAGCACGTAGACGTTCAGGTCGATCCACGCTCCGTCGGAGAGCTGTTCACCCTGCTCCTCGACGTGGCTGCGGAGGAAGCCGAGACGCTGCGGAATGCGGTTGCTCGGGAGGTTGCCCGTGCCGCAGCGGATTTCCACGCGCCGCATGCCCATCTCCCCGAACGCAAGGTCGCAGAGCGCCCGCACGGCGGCCGTCATGATCCCCTTGCCCTGCTGTTCTTCGCGCAGCCAGTAGCCGATCTCGATGCTGCGCTTTCCGGCATCGGCCGATTTGAAGCCGATCAGTCCGGCGAAGGTCTCGCCGTCGCGGATCGTGTAGACCGGATTGGCCGTGTCGGCGAGCATCCCGGCCACCACCTGCCGGGTCTGCTCGATTTGGTGCGTGTCGGCCACGAACGGGAGCCAGCGGCCCAGGTGGCGGCGCTGGGTGTCGATCGAGGCGAAGATGTCCGGGACGTCCTCCGTGCGGAGCCGCCGGAGCGCGTAAGGGCCGAAGAGGGGGATGGCATTCATGCAGTAAAAGTTTTTTCAAGGTTTAAAGATACTAAAAAGTTTGCAGACCGCCTATATAAAATAGGTGTGCCGGATTCGGAAATAGGCTGTCCGGAAGGGGAACGGATGCCGGCCGGACCGGCGGATGACATAGTTGGGTGCGAAAGACGATATTTTTTTCAGAAGCTGTTGTGTTATCCAAAACTTTTCCTATCTTTGCACCCGATTTCGCCCGTGAACCAATGGCGTTCGGGCGCGGTTCTTTGAGAAGAGTTAAAAAGTAGAAAATTTATCCCGAATAATTTGCGAGGTAAATTTTTTATGCCTACTTTTGCAATCCAAAACGGTGAATACTGCCGATGTAGCTCAGTTGGCCAGAGCAGCTGATTTGTAATCAGCTGGTCGGGGGTTCGAATCCCTCCATCGGCTCGGAAAGCCGACGCGAGGAGGAGCTAAAAAGACCCTGCCGATGGCAGCAGCCGAAAAAGAGTTTGACGGTCAAACTTGTTTGAAGCGACGAACTATTTTGAGGCTGGGAGTTCCGAAGGAACGAGGGCTTTTTACGACGACGAGCGGCGGCAGGACGAAGGCCTCCCCAAAGCGGGATCGGCGAAGTGGAACGAGGCGCAGCCGAGTGAAACGAGCCAATTCCTCCGGGAAAGACGAGCGAAGCGAATTCCTCACGGGAGAGGAGCAAAACAAGGGAAGTTACCAGAGTGGCCAAATGGGGCAGACTGTAAATCTGCTGGCGTACGCCTTCGGTGGTTCGAATCCATCACTTCCCACTAAAAAGAGAGTGCCGGTTGGAGTTGCAGGACCCCGGACGCCGCGGAGAGGCGGTGCGAGGGAAGGGATAACTCTGATACGGTCTGTTTTTGCGGAAGTAGCTCAGTTGATAGAGCATCAGCCTTCCAAGCTGAGGGTCGCGAGTTTGAGCCTCGTCTTCCGCTCCAGTGCGCAGCAGCGTGTGATACGAACGCCTCCGTTCAGCGATGATGGGGAGTTTGTGTCGCTCGCTTGTTCTGCGAAATGAATTTTAAAACTTTAGGACAATTTTTAACAATACTTTAAATACTTAATACTATGGCAAAAGAAAAATTCGACCGGTCGAAACCGCACGTAAACATCGGTACCATCGGTCACGTTGACCACGGTAAGACCACCCTTACCGCTGCTATCACGACTGTTTTGGCAAAGAACGGTCTGTCGGAACTCCGTTCGTTCGACTCGATCGACAACGCTCCCGAGGAGAAAGAGCGTGGTATCACGATCAACACCTCGCACGTTGAGTACCAGACGGCCAACCGCCACTACGCGCACGTAGACTGCCCGGGCCACGCCGACTATGTGAAGAACATGGTTACCGGTGCTGCCCAGATGGACGGCGCTATCCTGGTCGTTGCCGCTACGGACGGTCCGATGCCCCAGACCAACGAGCACGTACTGCTCGCCCGTCAGGTGAACGTGCCGCGCATCGTCGTTTTCCTGAACAAGTGCGACATGGTGGACGATCCCGAAATGCTCGACCTGGTCGAGATGGAGGTTCGCGACCTGCTTTCCAAGTATGAGTACGATGGCGACAACGCTCCCATCATCCGCGGTTCCGCACTCGGCGGCCTGAACGGCGAGCCGCAGTGGGAGGAGAAGATCATGGAGCTGATGGCTGCCGTTGACGAATATGTTCCCATTCCTCCGCGTGAGAACGAGAAGCCGTTCCTGATGCCTGTCGAGGACGTGTTCTCGATCACCGGCCGCGGTACCGTCGTAACGGGCCGTATCGAGACCGGTATCATCCACGTAGGCGATCCCGTCGAGATCGTAGGTCTCGAGGAGAAGACCCTCACGTCGACCTGCACGGGCGTCGAGATGTTCCGCAAGCTGCTCGACGAGGGCGAGGCTGGCGACAACGTAGGTCTGCTGCTCCGCGGTATCGACAAGAAGGAGGTTAAGCGCGGTATGGTGGTTGCCAAGCCGGGTTCGATCACTCCGCACACCGAGTTCGAGGCCGAGGTCTACATCCTCAAGAAAGAGGAGGGTGGCCGTCACACGCCGTTCCACAACAACTATCGTCCCCAGTTCTACCTGCGTACGATGGACGTAACGGGTGAGGTTCACCTGCCCGCAGGCGTCGACATGGTTATGCCGGGCGACCACGTGACCATCACCGTGAAGCTGATCTACCCCGTAGCTATCAACGAAGGTCTGCGTTTCGCAATCCGCGAGGGTGGCCGTACGGTAGGTGCAGGTCAGATCCTGAAGATCGTGAAGTAATTCACATCCGAATATTCCGGGAGGCGGTCATCCGCATCGCCTCCCTCTTTTAGGAGCATAGTTCAAGGGTAGAATAGCGGTCTCCAAAACCGTTGATGGGAGTTCGAATCTCTCTGCTCCTGCCAAGAGTAAAAGACGAAGATATGTTCAAATACGTTAAAGAATCTTACAACGAGCTTGTAAACAAGGTGACGTGGCCTACGTTCCCGCAGCTCCAGAGTTCTACGATCGTCGTGATGGTGGCTTCGGTCATCTTCGCCGTGGTCGTCCTGGCGATGGACGTGACGTTCGAGAACGTGATGGCAGGCATTTACAAGACCCTGGGCGGTCTTGGCCGTTAATTGTTTGCAGAACGATGAGCGAGATTAAGAAACAATGGTATGTCGTCCGCGCAATCGGTGGCAAGGAGGGGAAGGTCAAAGAGTATATCGAGGCTGAAATCCGCCACAACCACCTTGAGGACTACATCTCCCAGGTGCTGATCCCTACTGAAAAAGTCTATACCATCCGCAACGGAAAGAAGGTCTCCAAGGAGAAGGTTTCTTATCCGGGCTACGTGCTGGTGGAGGCTGCGTTCGTAGGCCAGATTCCGATTATAATTCGCAATACCCCCAACGTGCTGGGTTTCCTCGGCGACACCAAAGAGGACAGCCGCAAGATGAACGCCACGCCCCTGCGTCCGCAGGAGGTAGCGCGCATCCTCGGCCGCGTCGACGAGCTGAACGCACAGGAGGAGGAAAACGAAATACCCTTCTTTGTCGGCGAGACTGTCAAGGTTACGGACGGTCCTTTCTCGAGCTTCCAAGGTACTATCGAGGCAGTCGACAACGAGCGCAAGAAACTCACGGTATCGGTGAAGATATTCGGGCGCAAAACTCCTATGGAGTTGAGTTTCACCCAAGTAGAAAAAGAATAATTAACCAAGGAAAACTATGGCAAAAGAGGTTGCTGCATTTATTAAATTGCAGATCAAAGGTGGTGCCGCCAATCCTTCGCCCCCGGTTGGTCCCGCATTGGGTTCTAAGGGAGTCAATATCATGGACTTCTGCAAGCAATTCAATGCTCGTACGCAGGACAAGGCGGGAAAGGTTCTTCCGGTCATCATCACGGTTTACAGCGATAAGTCGTTCGACTTTGTTGTAAAACAGCCGCCCGTAGCTATCCAGCTCAAGGAAGCAGCTAAAGTGCAGAAAGGTTCCGCACAGCCCAACCGCGACAAGGTCGGTCAGGTGACGTGGGATCAGATCCGCGAAATCGCGCAGGACAAAATGCCCGATATGAACTGCTTTACGCTGGAATCCGCTATGCGCATGGTTGCCGGTACTGCCCGCAGTATGGGTATCAGTGTCGTCGGAGAATTTCCTAATATGTAATTGCGAAGAAGATGAGTAAGTTGACAAAAAATCAAAAGATCGCCTACGCTAAGGTGGAAGCCGGTAAGGCTTACAAGCTCTCGGAGGCTGCCGCTCTTCTGAAGGAAATTACGTTCACGAAATTCGACGCTTCGGTGGATATCGACGTGCGTCTGGGTGTCGATCCCCGCAAGGCGAACCAGATGGTCCGCGGCGTGGTGACGCTTCCCCACGGAACCGGTAAGACGGTGCGCGTGCTGGTGCTGTGCACTCCCGAGAAGGAGGCCGAGGCACAGGCTGCAGGCGCAGACTACGTAGGTCTGGACGAGTATGTTGACAAGATCAAGGCCGGCTGGACCGACGTTGACGTGATCATCTGTACTCCCAATGTGATGGGTAAAGTCGGTGCGCTGGGCCGTATTCTGGGTCCCCGCGGACTGATGCCGAACCCCAAGACCGGTACGGTTACGATGGAAGTCGGCAAGGCCGTCCAGGAGGTGAAAGCCGGTAAGATCGACTTCAAGGTCGATAAATTCGGTATCATCCACACGACGGTAGGCAAGGTTTCGTTTTCGGCAGATCAGATCGTGGACAACGCGAAAGAGGTGCTGAATATGATTCTCAAGCTGAAACCGGCTGCTGCCAAAGGTTCTTACGTGAAGAGTGTTTATCTCTCGACCACCATGAGCCCCGGCGTGCAGATTGATTCCAAATCAGTAGAAACCAAATAAGAAGGAGGAGAGAAGAGATGACTAAGGAAGAAAAACTGGTTGTAATTGACAGCCTTGCCGAGCAGCTCCAGGCTTATCCTCACTTCTATATCGCCGACATCGAGTCGCTGAACGCAGAGCAGACCGCTGCCCTGCGCCGCAAGTGCTTCGAGAGCGACGTGAAGCTGGTGGTCGTTAAGAACACCCTCCTGGGCAAAGCCCTCGAGAAGGTGGAGAAGGCCGATGCTGATCTGGTAAAAGTATTGGAGGGTCCTACCTCGATTATGTTCGCCAACGTTGCGAAAGCTCCCGCTGTTTTGATCAAGGAATTCCGCAAGAAGTCGGAGAAGCCCGTTCTGAAGGCGGCTTTCGCCGAGGGTTGCGTTTACGTGGGTGACAATCAGCTGGACACTCTGTGTAACATCAAGTCGAAGGAAGAGCTTATCGCCGACATCGTCGCACTGCTCCAGTCCCCGGCCAAGAATGTTATCTCTGCATTGCAGGCTAATGCAGGCCAAAAGATTGCGGGCCTCGTGAAGACGCTCGAATCGAGAAACAACTAATTTCACAAACAAGAATCAAAAACAAATTAATAAGCTTACAACTATGGCAGACGTAAAGAAACTTGCTGAAGAACTGGTAAACCTGAAGGTTACCGAGGTAAACGAACTCGCACAGATCCTCAAGGAGGAGTATGGCATTGAGCCGGCTGCTGCCGCTGTTGCCGTTGCAGCCCCCGCTGCAGGCGCAGGCGAGGCTGCTGCTGCAGAGAAGACGTCGTTCGACGTTATTCTGAAGGCCGCAGGTCAGGCCAAGCTCCAGGTTATCAAGGTAGTGAAGGACATCGCAGGTCTTTCGCTGGGCGATGCTAAAGCACTCGTTGACGGTGCTCCCAAGGCCGTTAAGGAGGGTGTTTCCAAGGAGGAGGCTGAGCAGATCAAAGGCCAGCTCGAGGAAGCAGGTGCTGAAGTTGAGCTCAAGTAGCATTGCTGCTTAAGCGTCAATAGAAGACGAACAGGTATAGGGCTTACCGGTGTGTAAGCTCTATGCCTTTTCTTGGTCTAAAGACCGGAAGTGCCGATCAGGAGCTGTGTCCGGTTTTTGGAATATAGGATGCTCCCGGGGCGTATGACGCCTTCATACGGGAGCATTGCCGGGATAATGACCCGCACATTTTGGGGAGCGTAACCCATTACACTTCAACTAATTTGGATTTTACGATGTCCGCAGCAAAAACACAACAAAGAATTAGCTTTTCGACAGTAAAGAACCGGGTTCCGTACCCGGATTTGCTGGAGGTACAGCTTAAATCATTCCGGGACTTTTTCCAGATGGACACCACGGCCGAAAACCGTAAGAACGAGGGCCTCTACAAGGTCTTCCAGGAAAATTTCCCCATCACGGATACCCGGAACAATTTCGTTCTGGAGTTTATCGACTACTATATCGATCCGCCCCGTTACTCGATCGAGGAGTGCCTGGAGCGCGGTTTGACGTACAGCGTTCCGCTGAAAGCCAAGCTGAAGCTCTACTGCACGGACGACGAACACGAAGATTTCGGCGTTGTCGTTCAGGACGTGTACTTCGGTACGATCCCCTACATGACCGAACGCGGTACGTTCGTCATCAACGGCGCGGAGCGTGTCATCGTATCCCAGCTGCACCGTTCGCCCGGCGTGTTCTTCGGACAGAGCATGCACACGAACGGAACCAAGCTCTACTCGGCGCGAATCATTCCTTTCAAGGGTTCGTGGATCGAGTTCGCTACGGACATCAACAACGTGATGTACGCGTACATCGACCGTAAGAAGAAACTGCCCGTCACGACGCTGCTGCGTGCCATCGGTTACGAGGCCGACCAGCAGATCCTGGAAATCTTCGACCTGGCGGACGAGGTGAAGGTCAACAAGGCCAACCTCAAGAAGGCCGTGGGCCGCAAGCTGGCCGCGAGGGTGCTCTCGACGTGGGTCGAGGACTTCGTGGACGAGGACACGGGCGAGGTGGTTTCCATCGAACGAAACAACGTGATCGTGGACCGCGAGACGGTTCTCGAGGAGGAGCATGTGGACCAAATCCTCGAAAGCGGCGCCAAGACGATTCTGCTGCACAAGGAGAACCTCTCGGGCATCGACTTCTCGATCATCTACAATACCCTGCAGAAGGACCCGTGCAACTCCGAGAAGGAGGCCGTGGTTTACATATACAGGCAGCTGCGCGCTTCGGAGCCGCCCGATGAGGCTACGGCGCGCGACGTCATTGAGAAGCTCTTCTTCTCGGACAAACGCTATGACCTGGGCGATGTGGGCCGTTACCGCATCAACAAGAAACTGGATCTGGACACCGATCCGGCCATCCGCACGCTGACGCGCGAGGACATCATCGCTATTATCAAATACCTGATCCAGCTGATCAACTCGAAGGCTGACGTCGACGACATCGACCACCTGTCGAACCGCCGCGTCCGTACGGTGGGCGAGCAGCTGTCGAATCAGTTCTCGGTCGGTTTCGTGCGCATGGCGCGTACGATCCGCGAGCGCATGAACGTGCGTGACAACGAGGTGTTCACCCCGGTGGACCTGATCAACGCCAAGACCCTTTCGTCGGTGATCAACTCCTTCTTCGGAACCTCGCAGCTCTCGCAGTTCATGGACCAGATCAACCCGCTGGCCGAAATCACGCACAAACGCCGTCTGTCGGCCCTCGGCCCGGGCGGTCTTTCGCGTGACCGCGCCGGTTTCGAGGTGCGAGACGTGCACTACACGCACTACGGACGCCTTTGCCCGATCGAGTCGCCGGAAGGCCCGAACATCGGTCTGATCTCGTCGCTGTGCGTCTATGCGAAGATCTCCCCGATGGGATTCATCGAGACGCCTTACCGCCGCGTGGAGAACGGCAAGGTCGATATGGACAACTCGCACATCCACTACTATTCGGCCGAGGAGGAGGAGGACCTGGTCGCCGCACAGGCGAACACCCCGATCGACGGGGAAGGCAACTTCCTGGAGCCGGATCGTATCAAGGCGCGTGAAGGAGCCGATTTCCCCGTGGTTACGGCCAGCGAAGTGGACCTGATGGACGTGGCTCCGAACCAGATCGCCTCGATCGCCGCGAGCCTTATCCCGTTCCTGGAGCACGACGACGCCAACCGTGCGCTGATGGGTTCGAACATGATGCGCCAGGCCGTGCCCCTGGTGACTTCGGAAGCCCCGATCGTCGGCACGGGTATCGAGAAGGACATGATCTCCGACAGCCGCATCCAGATCGTTGCCGAGGGCGACGGCGAGGTGGTTTTCGCCGATGCGACGAAGATTCAGATCAAATACGAGCGTACGGAGGACGAGATCCTCGCGTCGTTCGCTCCGGAGGTGACGACCTACACGCTGCCGCGCTACCGTCGCACCAACCAGAATACCTCGGTGACGCTGAAGCCCATCGTGCTGACGGGCGACAAGGTGACGAAGGGGCAGATTCTGACCGAAGGCTACTCGACGCAGCACGGCGAGCTGGCCCTGGGCCGCAACCTCAAGGTGGCGTTCATGCCCTGGAAGGGTTACAACTTCGAGGACGCCATCGTGATCTCGGAGCGTATCCAGCGTGAGGACATCTTCACCTCGGTGCACGTCGACGAATATATCATGGAGGTCCGCGACACCAAGCGCGGTGTCGAGGAGCTTACGTCGGACATTCCCAACGTCTCGGAGGACGCCACGAAGGACCTCGACGCCAACGGTATCGTCCGTGTCGGCGCCAACATCCACCCGGGCGACATCCTGATCGGCAAGATCACCCCGAAGGGCGAGAGCGATCCGTCGCCCGAGGAGAAGCTGCTCCGCGCGATCTTCGGCGACAAGGCCGGCGACGTGAAGGACGCCTCTTTGAAGGCCCAGCCGTCGCTGCACGGCGTGGTGATCGACACCCGTCTTTACAGCCGCGCCAACAAGGAGGGCAAAAAGAGCAAGAGCGCCGAGAAGGCCCAGCTGGACAAGCTCGACGAGAAGTTCGCAGCCGAAATCGCGGAACTTACGAAGCGTCTGGTCGGCAAACTGTGGACGCTGCTTCAGGGCAAGACCTCCACGGGCGTTACGGACTACTTCGGGGTGGAACTCTATCCCGCGGGGACGAAATTCTCGCAGAAGATGCTGGAGGAGATCGCCCGCAAGTCGACGGACGAGAAGACCGGCGTGGTGATGGGGTATCTGAACCTCGGGTCGTGCAACTGGACGGGCGACGCCCACACCGATGCGCTCATCGAGGCCACCATCAACAATTACACCATCGAGTGGAAGAAGGCCGACGCCGCCATCAAGCGCGAGAAGTACAACATCACCAACGGCGACGAGCTTCCGCAGACGGGCGTCATCCAGATGGCCAAGGTCTACATCGCCAAGAAGCGTAAGCTGAAGGTGGGCGACAAGATGGCCGGACGCCACGGTAACAAGGGTATCGTGGCCCGTATCGTGCGCGACGAGGACATGCCGTTCCTCGAGGACGGAACGATCGTCGACATCTGCCTGAACCCGCTGGGCGTGCCTTCGCGAATGAACCTCGGCCAGATTTACGAGACCGTGCTCGGATGGGCCGGCCGCGAGCTGGGCTTGAAGTTCGCCACGCCGATTTTCGACGGCGCTTCGCTCGACCAGATCAACGAATACACCGCGCAGGCGGGTATCCCGCACAGCGGCCGTACGTACCTCTACGACGGCGGAACGGGCGAGATGTTCGACCAGCCGGCTACGGTGGGCGTGATCTACATGCTCAAGCTGGGCCACATGATCGACGACAAGATGCACGCGCGTTCGATCGGTCCCTACTCGCTCATCACGCAGCAGCCGCTCGGCGGTAAGGCGCAGTTCGGCGGTCAGCGTTTCGGTGAGATGGAGGTCTGGGCGCTCGAAGGCTTCGGCGCCGCCAACATCCTGCAGGAGATTCTGACGATCAAGTCCGACGACGTGATGGGCCGCGCCAAGGCGTACGAGGCCATCGTCAAGGGCGAGAATCTGCCCAAACCGGGCATTCCCGAGGCGATGAACGTGCTGCTGCACGAGCTTCGCGGTCTGGCTCTGTCGGTGAAACTCGAGTAAGGTGTATTTTAGAGGAAAAGAAAAACGAGAACAAATATGTCAATTACCAAAGACAATAAACCGAATAATGGTTACAGCCGGATTTCGATCGGCCTGGCCTCCCCCGAGGAGATTCTGGCCCAGTCGAGCGGCGAGGTGCTGAAGCCCGAGACCATTAACTACCGTACCTACAAGCCCGAGCGCGACGGTCTGTTCTGCGAACGGATTTTCGGCCCGGTGAAGGATTACGAGTGCCACTGCGGTAAGTACAAGCGCATCCGCTACAAAGGCATCGTCTGCGACCGCTGCGGCGTGGAGGTGACCGAGAAGAAGGTGCGCCGCGAGCGCATGGGACACATCTCGCTGGTGGTTCCGGTGGTGCACATCTGGTATTTCCGCTCGCTGCCTTCGAAGATCGGCTACCTGCTGGGCATTCCGTCGAAGAAACTCGAGGCGATCATCTACTACGAACGTTACGTCGTGATCAACGCCGGCGCCGCCTCGGAGCAGGGCATCGAGCGTCTGGCCACGCTTTCGGAGAAGGAGTACCTCGACGTGGTGGCCGCGCTGCCGAAGGGCAACCAGTCGCTCGACGATTCGGACCCCAACAAGTTCGTCGCCATGATGGGCGCCGAGGCCGTCTACACGCTGCTGAAGCAGGTGGATCTCGACTCGATGTCCTACGCCCTGCGCCACAAGGCCTCGACCGAGACCTCGCAGCAGCGTAAGTCGGAGGCGCTGAAGTGTCTGAACGTCATCGAGTCGTTCCGCGCCTCGGAGGGCAAGAACAAGCCCGAGTGGATGGTGCTGAACGTGATTCCGGTGATCCCGCCCGAGCTGCGCCCGCTGGTGCCGCTGGACGGCGGACGTTTCGCCACGTCGGACCTGAACGACCTCTACCGCCGCGTCATCATCCGCAACAACCGCCTCAAACGCCTGATCGAGATCAAGGCCCCGGAGGTGATTCTGCGCAACGAGAAGCGCATGTTGCAGGAGGCCGTCGACTCGCTGTTCGACAACTCGCGCAAGAGCAACGCCGTGAAGAACGAGTCGAACCGTCCGCTCAAGTCGCTGTCGGATTCGCTCAAGGGCAAGCAGGGCCGCTTCCGCCAGAACCTGCTGGGTAAGCGTGTCGACTACTCGGCCCGTTCGGTCATCGTCGTCGGTCCCGAGCTGAAGATGCACGAGATGGGCATTCCGAAGGACATGGCCGCCGAACTTTACAAGCCGTTCGTGATCCGCAAGCTCATCGAGCGCGGCATCGTCAAGACGGTGAAGTCGGCCAAGAAGATCATCGACCGCAAGGACCCCGTGATCTGGGGCATTCTGGAGAATGTCATCAAGGGACACCCCGTGCTGATGAACCGCGCCCCGACGCTGCACCGCCTCGGTATCCAGGCGTTCCAGCCCAAACTGATCGAGGGCAAGGCCATGCAGCTGCACCCGCTGGCATGTACGGCGTTCAACGCCGACTTCGACGGCGACCAGATGGCCGTACACCTGCCGCTGGGCAACGCCGCCATCCTGGAGGCCCAGCTGCTGATGCTGGGTTCGCACAACGTCCTCAATCCCGCGAACGGCGCGCCGATCACGGTCCCTTCGCAGGACATGGTCCTCGGTCTCTACTACATCACCAAGCCCCGCAAGGGCGTGAAGGGCGAAGGCCGCGTATTCTACGGCGCCGAGGAGGCGATCATCGCCTACAACGAGGGCCGGGCCGACCTGCACGCCATCGTGAAGTGTATGGTCGACGATTTGGACGAGCAGGGTAACGAGGTGCGCGTGCTGAAGGAGACGACCATCGGCCGCATCCTCTTCAACCAGGTGGTTCCCAAGGAGGTAGGCTACATCAACGAGATTCTGACGAAGCGTTCGCTGCGCGACATCATCGCCGTGGTGATGAAGAAGGCCGGTGCCGACAAGGTGGCCGCGTTCCTCGACGACATCAAGAATATGGGTTACCGGATGGCCTTCCGCGGCGGTCTGTCGTTCAACCTCGATGCCGTGATCATCCCCGAAGAGAAGGAGAAGCTCGTGCAGGAGGGGTACGAACGTTCGGACTCCATCATGGAGGACTACAACATGGGTCTTATCACCAACAACGAGCGCTACAACCAGATCATCGACGTCTGGACGAATATCAATACCAAGCTGACGAAGGCCGTGATCGAAACGCTGATCAAGGACAACGACGGTTTCAACCCGGTATACATGATGCTCGACTCCGGCGCCCGTGGTTCGAAAGAGCAGATCCGTCAGCTGAGCGGTATGCGAGGCCTGATGGCCAAGCCGCAGAAGTCGGGTGTCGAGGGTGGTCAGCAGGTCATCGAGAACCCGATTCTCTCGAACTTCAAGGAGGGACTCTCGGTGCTGGAGTACTTCATTTCGACCCACGGTGCCCGTAAGGGTCTTGCCGATACCGCCCTGAAGACGGCTGACGCAGGTTACCTGACGCGCCGTCTGGTGGACGTGGCGCAGGACGTGATCATCAACGAGGAGGATTGCGGCACGCTGCGCGGACTGACGGCTACGGCCATCAAGCGCAATGACGACGTGGTGCAGACCCTCTACGACCGTATTCTGGGCCGCGTGGCTCTGAACGATGTGGTTCATCCGCTGACCGGCGAGGTGATCTGCAAGGCCGGCGAGGAGATCACCGAGCCGATCGCCGAAGCCATCGAGAAATCGCCGCTGGAGTCGGTGGAGATCCGTTCGGTGCTGACCTGCGAGTCGCGCCGCGGCGTCTGCGCGAAGTGCTACGGCCGCAACCTGGCTACGGCCCGCATGGTTCAGAAAGGCGAGGTCGTCGGCGTCATCGCCGCGCAGTCCATCGGCGAGCCGGGTACGCAGCTGACCCTGCGTACGTTCCACGTCGGCGGTGTGGCCGGCGGCACGGCTGTCGAGACCAACGTCGTTTCGAAATACGAAGGCCGTCTGGAGATCGACGAGCTGCGCACTGTCAAGGGTAAGAATGCAGCCGGCGAGGCGATCGACATCGTGATTTCGCGTCAGTCGGAGTTCCGCATCGTCGACCCCAAGACCGATATCGTGCTCTATACGCACAACCTGCCCTACGGCGCGACGCTCTTCATGGCGGATGGCTCCGAGGTCAAGAAGGGCGACCTGATCTGCGAGTGGGACCCCTACAACGCCGTTATCATCTCGGAGTACGAGGGTAAGGCCTCCTACGAGAGCGTTATCGAGGGTATCACCTACCGCGACGAGCGCGACGAGCAGACGGGCCTTTCGGAGAAGGTCGTGATCGAGTCGAAGGACAAGACCAAGAACCCCGTCATCAAGATCGTCGACCGCGAAGGTCTGGAGGTCAAGCAGTACAACCTGCCCGTGGGCGCCCACGTGGTCGTGAAGGACAACGCCCGCATCAAGGCCGGCGACATCCTGATCAAGATTCCGCGCGCCGTCGGCAAGTCGGGCGGCGACATCACCGGCGGTCTGCCGCGCGTTACGGAACTGTTCGAGGCCCGCAACCCGTCGAACCCCGCCATTGTATCGGAGATCGACGGCGAGGTGGCGTTCGGCAAGATCAAGCGCGGTAACCGCGAGATCATCATCACCTCGAAGCAGGGCGACGTGAAACGCTATCTGGTTCCCCTGTCGCGTCAGATCATCGTGCAGGAGAACGACTACGTGAAGGCCGGCAGCCCGCTGTCGGACGGTGCGATCACCCCGAGCGACATCCTCAATATCCTCGGCCCGACGAAGGTGCAGGAGTACATCGTCAACGAGGTGCAGGAGGTCTACCGCATGCAGGGTGTGAAGATCAACGACAAGCATTTCGAGGTCATCGTCCGCCAGATGATGAACAAGGTGAAGATCGAGGACCCGGGAGACACCCGTTTCTTCGAGGACCAGATCGTCGACAAGTGGGAGTTCATGGACGTGAACGACGAGTTGTATGACAAGGTGGTCGTCACCGACGCCGGCGATTCGACGTCGCTGCAACCCGGACAGATCGTTTCGCTGCGTAAGCTGCGCGACGAGAATTCGAGCCTCAAGCGCCGCGACCAGCAGCCGGTGCAGGTGCGCGACATCGTGCCCGCGACTTCGACCCAGGTGTTGCAGGGTATCACCCGCGCCGCACTCCAGACTTCGAGCTTCATCTCGGCGGCTTCGTTCCAGGAGACGACCAAGGTGCTGAACGAGGCGGCCATCCAGGCCAAGGTCGATCCGCTGGAGAACCTCAAGGAGAACGTGATCTGCGGTCACCTGATCCCCGGCGGTACGGGCCTGCGCGACTACGACGACCTCGTAGTCGGTTCGAAGGCCGATCTGGAGTCGCTCCAGCAGGCGCAGTAGTCTGCGACGCGGGAGTGATCCCGCCTGAAATAGATTGAAAAAAATCCCCTTCCGGAGAGCCGGAAGGGGATTTTTGGTTGTCGGAGGGGCGAACCGGGTTGCAAAGACGCAGGAGCCGGGTGTTCGGAGACACGGAAAGTACGGGGCGGTCGGAAAGACCGGAATGCGGAAAGTCCGGGCCGCGACGGACCCGGACTTTCGCCGTGTGTACTGTGTTTGCGTCCGGCTGTTTATTCGAATGCGACCGCCTGACCGTTGATCTTCACATTGCTGAAGACGGCTTCCGAGGCCTTCTTGCTGTCGCCGCTGTTGGCCGCCAGGCCGATCAGCAGTTTGTCGGGCAATCCGCTGATGGAGACGGACTTTTCCGCGCCGAACGTTGCGCCTCCGTCGAGCGAATAGGACGCCGTGAATTTGTCGCCTGCGCGTTCGAGCCGCACGATGGGCTTTGCCCCCTCGGTTGTGGCTGCCGGTGCGCCTAATGCGCCCTTGTTGCCCTTTCCGGCGGCTTCGGTCCGGTTGGAGTAGTAGAATCCCGTGAGGCTCCGGGCGGCCATCGCGTGGATGAAATCGCCGGTCGAGATCGTTCCTGCGTCAGGAGTGACCAGCAGCCCGGCCAACGCCTGGTTGGTGTCTTTCAGGGCGGAGAAGGAGTCGACCTGCGCGGTAGCCACGAAGTTGCCCGTGACCTCCCGGTAGACGAACCCGAGGGTCTGCGTGCCGCTTTCGAATTTGCCGCATGCCGTGAGCGCCAACTGGCCCCCGTTGCAGACGGCCGTTGCGGCGGTGGTGCCGTTGGAGAGCAGTGTCCAGCCGTTGCCCAGGTCGCTGCCGCCGGGTGTGGGATCGGTTCCCGGGTCGGGGTCCGGGGTCGTTCCGCCGCCCGTGATGCCGCCGTTGTCCACCTCTTTGGGCGCTGCGGAATAGCCCGTCAGTTTACCCACGCCCGAAGCCGAAGGCACGATCTCGGCGATCCGGCCGACGGGGTCCACGATGTAGTTGTACGCCGGCTTGAAGTCGTCGTAGGTATACGGCGTCGCGATCTTCTCGCCGTTGTAGGCCTTGTACTCCACATTGGTGAAGGGGTAGGGCGACGTGGCGTCGGCGGGTTTGTTGTTGAAGAGGTTGCCGCGTTCGTAGAGGTATCCGGCCACCGATCCCGTGAGGTTCGACACCCAGCTGCTGCCGCTCGGTTTGGCCGGGTAGGTGCAGATGTCGGTCGGGAGTTTCACGCCTTCGAAACAGTTGTCCTCGACGAGCACCATCGCGCCGTAGGCGCTGCCTACGCCGTAGGTGGTCACCTGGTTGAAATAGTTGTTGTAGACGTGGGCGCGGCCGAAGCGTACGCGCGGATGGCGCGAACTCGACAGGTCGAAGAAATTGTGGTGGAACGTCACGGTGATCTTCGTGTCGGCCGTCTGGCTGTTCGAGTGGCCTACGAGGCACGATTTCTGGGTCTTGATGAAGTGACACCACGATACGGTGACGTTGTAGGTCTGGTGCGTCACGTCGCACGAGCCGTCCTCGTAGTCCTTCGTCTGGTTGATCGACTCGAAGGTGCAGTGGTCGACCCAGACGTTATTGCTCTCCTGCATCGAGATGCCGTCGGCGCCGTCGTCGGCCTTGGGCATCTTGATATAGATGTTGCGGATGATGATGTTCGAGGATTCGTTGATGAAGAACCCGACGTTTTCCATCAAGAAGTCGTTCGTGCCGTTGATCGTGAGGTTGCCCGTGCGCTTGATGTCGAACCAGGGCTTGCCCGAGCGGTAGCCGTCGTCCTTGTGGAACGTACCGCTCAACCAGACGATCGCGGGGGTCATGGTCTTGTTCTTCTCGCGCAGGTAGAGCCATTCGCCGAACTTCTTGCCGTCGTCGAAATGGTGGATGTTGGCCTCGGTGGCGCCGGCGCCGCCCGTCGTGCCTTCGGCATAGCCGTAGAGTTTGTCCAGTTCGACGTCGCCCGTGACGGGAGGCGTCGGAACGTCCGGATCGGGTTCCGGATCGGGATCGGGTTCCGGATCGGGGTTCTCGACCGGTTCCTTGCCGCCCTCCTGTTCGGTGACGTTGGCGATGCGCACGGAGCCGTTTGCCGCAACGATGTCGGCACGGAGCAGGACCTTTTTGCCGATCAGATCGGGGTGGTCGACCACGTTCAGACGGGCCTGAACGTCCGATTCATCCGGCAGTTCCACGCGGATGCACTTGTCGGGGCGGTACTCGTTGGCTTTCGAGGCCAGCAGGATGTTGCTGCGCGAGGGGGTGTCGGAACCGACGGAACGCACGGCGGCCTTTGCATCGGCTTCGGCCCCGGCGACGTAACCCCGGATCCAGACGGCCGATTTCCCGGCGGCGGCCGCGAGGTCGCCCACGCCGAAGGGATCGTCCTTCGTTCCCGCGGGCAGCGTCGTTGCGGGCGGATCGGGGGTATCTTCGGTGGTGGTGTCGTCGCCGCACGCTCCGGCGAGCAGCGGAACGACCAGCAGAAGCAGTAAAATTCGTTTCATACGTATTGTGGTTTTAGGTTGACGTTTGCTGATAACAAAATTAACCCGCCGGAGGTTGTCCGACGGGGAAATTTTATCCGTTTACAGGGAAAAATCGTCACACGCCCGAAAGGATGCCTCCGGCGTGCCCGGAACTTAACGTTTGAAGCGTTTGGCAAGGCCCCCTTCGGAGGTCTCGCGGTAGAGACTCGGCAGGGCGTGGCCCGTTTCGTTCATCACCTCCACGACCTTGTCGAAGCTCACCATGTGCGAGCCGTCGGAGAGCGTGGCGTAGGCGTTGGCGTCGAAGGCGCGGGCCGCGGCGATGGCGTTGCGTTCGATGCAGGGGACCTGCACCAGTCCGCACACGGGGTCGCACGTGAGGCCCAGGTGGTGTTCGAGACCCATCTCGGCGGCGTATTCGATCTGCGAGGGGGTTCCGCCGAAGAGCTGGCACGCGGCGGCGGCAGCCATGGCGCACGCCACGCCGACCTCGCCCTGGCAGCCTACCTCGGCGCCCGAAATGGAGGAGTTGGTCTTGGCGACGTTGCCGAAAAGCCCGGCCGTGGCCAGCGCCCGCAGGATGCGGACGCGCAGGAAGTTGCGCGAGGAGGAGAGGTGGTAGAGCACCGCGGGCATGACGCCGCTCGACCCGCATGTGGGGGCCGTCACGACCGTGCCGCCCGAGGCGTTCTCCTCGGAGGTGGCCAGCGCGTAAGCGTAGATTTTGGCCCGCGAGGAGAGCGAGTCGGTGTAGCTTTTCGACTTGACCCAGTAGGTCGAGGCCTTGCGGGCGACCTTCAGCCCTCCGGGCAGCACGCCGTCGTTGTTCAGGCCGCGCTGGATGGTCGCGCACATCGTCTCCCAGACCGTGTCGAGGTAGTCCCAGATTTCGGGACCCTCGCAGTCGCTCACATACTCCCAGAAGGTTTTGCCCTCGTGGTAGCACCACTCCTTGATCTCCGAAATGGTCGACAGCGGGTAGATGCTCTGCGGCGTTTCGAGGCGCGAGGCCTCGTTGGCCAGCGCGCCGCCGCCGACGCTGAAAATCGTCCACGCATCGACGACCTGGCCGCCTTTCAGCCCTTCGAACAGCATGCCGTTGGGGTGGAAGGGGAGCACGACCTCCGGTTTCCAGACGATCTGGGTCGGGGCGGCCGGTTCGAGGACCGAAAGGATCGCCACGTCCGTCAGGTGGCCCTTGCCCGTGGCGGCCAGCGATCCGTAGAGGGTCACGCGGTAGGCGTCGACGTCGCGGCAGCGTTCCGCAAACTGTTCGGCGGCTCGCTTGGGGCCCATCGTGTGGCTGCTCGACGGGCCGCTGCCGATCCTGTATAACTCTTTGAGCGATTCCATAATCGTGATTTTACGGGAGCAAAGATAGGTAAAATTCCATAAGAAAAGGAGGAATATTTATTCCTCCTTTTCTTGTAGCTCCACCGCGACTCGAACGCGAATTTAGGGTTTAGGAAACCCTCGTTCTATCCCTTGAACTATGGAGCCGTTGAAAACAATGCGGTGCGTCTGTCGCCAAACGCACCGGCAAAGATAGTGATTTTTTCTGTTTTTAGAAACGGAATCTTACACCGATCGAGAATGTGTGGGCATGCAGTGCATAGTTGCCCGAGAAGGGCTGGTTCGCGGCTTTGGCCGCCGATGCGGCCGCTTCGGTCTCCGAGGCGCCGGCAGTCAGAGCCTGTTGGTAAACGGCGCCGTAGGTCAGTGAGTTGAAGTAGGGGTAGGAACCCGTGCGCTCGGGGTCGGCCGATGCTACGTAACCGTAGGCCACGTCGATGGACATGCATTTTACCGGATTGATCGTCAGACCTGCCGTATAGGCGAGTTTGGTCATCGACGGGGTTTCGGGATTGAGGTAGTCGCTGCGCACCGGGCTTTCGTCGACATACATACCCATGCGCGCCTGGATCAGGTCGCAGGCCTTGTACTCGCCGCCGAAACGGAATGCAAGCGTATTCTTGTAGTTCTTCACCGAGTTGATGTCCTCGATCTTCAGTTCCGGCTCGTTGAACGATACGTTCAGTTCTTTGTAGGCGCTCCAGCCCACCCATTGCAGGTCGACGGCGAACTCCCACTTTTCGGCCGGACGGAATGCGACGGCCCAGGTGAGGTTGGTCGGCAGGGGGAGTTCGGCGTTGAACGTGCCTTCGTCCAGGCGCGGGATAAGTCCCGTGGCGCTCATGACCTGCTTGATCTCGGGCGAGTGGTAGTTCATCTCCGCCGTGCCTTTCTTGACTTTCATATTCAGGCGCGAACGGTAGTTGAAACCGAATGTCCATTGTTCGTGCACGTCCCACATGATACCGACGTTGACGCCTACGGCAACCTGTGCGTCACCGGCCAGTTTGGCCGAAAGAAGCGCATTGTCGCCTGCGTTCGTAAACAGCGGGGCGTATTGTCCCATACCGTTGGCCGTGAGAATCCCGGCGATGGTATTGTTCGTCGCGGCGCCTACGGGGAACATGGAGCGCGAAAGATCGAAGTTGCCCCAGGCGACGGTCAGACCCGCACCTACCGAGAGTTTGTCGCAGATTTTATACGACACGGTGGGCTGAATCTGGAATGCCGTGAGGTTGATGTCCTGAATGAGGTGCGCACCGGCCCAGTTCGACGGCCATTTCATGGCAGAGCCGAACGGTGTGGTGAAGCTGACGCCGATGCCCAGCCGCTCGGTAGGTTTGTAGTTGAAATAGACGTACATCGGGGTCGAAATCTTGTTGTCGGACTCCGCTTTGATGCGGTTTTCGCCCGAATAGTCGATGTTGCTGTATCTTACGTAGGAGGAAATTCCCGTGATGCCGGCCGAAATATCGAATTTGGAGGTCTGGAAAGCGGCTGCCGCAGGGTTGAAATGCAAAGACTCCGAGTTGAGTTTGAGCGCGGTGCCCACGTGGCCCATACCGTTCTGTTTCGAGGAGAGATTGTTTACCTGATAACCCTCGGCGTAAGCGCCGGAGGCGATGGCAGCGGCGGCCAGAACGAGGAAAAGTTTTTTCATAACGAATTAGTTTGGTTTATACTCGGCATGCCTCGCCGGCATGCAAAATCGGGGGCAAAAGTAGGAAAACTATCCCCACGGCCCAAACTTTTTGGCCTAAAATTCCCGAAAAATGTACTAAATGGCATAGTTTTGGCCGAATTGCCCGGTTCGGGCCGGGGGCCTCGGCAAAACGGAAATGGGATACCTTTATAAAAAAGACCTGCTTTGCAGGGCAGGTCTTCCGTCTATTCTTTGTTTCGGGCGTTGTAGGCTTCGAGCGCCTTGCTCAGGATCAGCAAGGCCCGTTCGAGGTCCTCCTTTTTGAGGACATAGGCGATGCGGACCTCGTTGCGGCCGCATTCGGGATCGGAGTAGAAGCCCGACGCCGGGGCCATCATGACGGTTTCGCCTTCGTATTCGAAGTCCGAGAGACACCAGGCGCAGAACTTGTCGCTGTCGTCGACCGGGAGCCGTGCCACGGTGTAAAAAGCTCCCATCGGGATCGGCGAGTAGACGCCCGGGATGCGGTTCAGTCCGTCGATCAGGCATTTGCGGCGTTCGATGTACTCCTCGTAGACCTCGGTGCTGTATGACCGCGGTGCGTCGATCGACGCTTCGGCGACGATCTGCCCGATGAGCGGCGGCGAGAGGCGCGCCTGGCAGAATTTCATCACCGCATTGCGCAGCGTCTTGTTCTTGGTGATCAGCGCGCCGATGCGGATGCCGCACTCGGAGTAGCGTTTCGACACCGAGTCGATCAGCACGACGTTCTGTTCGATGCCTTCGAGGTGGCAGGCCGAAATGTAGGGCGAACCGGTGTAGATGAATTCGCGGTAGACCTCGTCCGAAAAGAGGAACAGGTCGTATTTCTTCACCATGTCGCGGATGCGGTTCATCTCGCGGCGGGTGTAGAGGTAACCCGTGGGATTGTTGGGGTTGCAGATCAGGATGCCGCGCGTGCGGTCGTTGATCAGCTTCTCGAACTCCTCGATCGGGGGCAGTGCGAATCCGTTCTCGATGGAGGCTACCACCGGGCGGATCACGGCGCCCGCCGATATGGCGAAGGCCATGTAGTTGGCGTAGGCCGGTTCGGGAACGATGATTTCGTCGCCCGGGTTGAGGCACGACATGAAGGCGAAAAGCACGGCCTCGGAGCCGCCCGTGGTGACGATGATCTCCTCGGGCGAGAGTTTGATCTGGTACTGCTCGTAATAGGTCACCAGCTTTTCGCGCAGCGAGCGGTAGCCGTCGCTGGGACTGTATTCCAGCACCTTGCGGTCGATATGTTTCAGGGATTCGAGCCCCTCCTTCGGCGAAGGGAGGTCGGGCTGGCCGATGTTCAGGTGGTAGATCTTCGTTCCCCGGGCGCGGGCCGCGTCGGCCAGCGGGACGAGTTTGCGTATCGGGGAGGCCGGCATCTGCTCGGCGCGGAGTGAAATTTCGGGCATGTTACGGTGTTTTTGCGGACGGGGTGTTACTCGACCTCGGCCGTAGGACGGAACTTGATGACCTTGCGGGGCGGAATCTTCACTGCGGCGCCCGTGCGGGGATTGCGCCCCACGCGTTCGGATTTCTGCTGCACGCTGAACGTACCCAATCCCGTCAGGGTCAGCCGTTCGCCCTCGCGGAGCGACTGCACCGTGACCCGGATCATGGCGTCGACGGCCTTGCGGGCGTCTACCTTCGAGATGTTCGCGTCGAGGGCGATGGCCTCGACAAACTGCGCTTTGTTCATGGTGTTGTGCGTGAAGAAACTAACCTCTCGGTCCTAACTCACTGACAAAGATATGCAATTTTCGGATAAAGAAGAAAATTATCGTCCGATTTTGATTTTCGGGCCGCCGTTGCGGACGATAAATCGCGGTAAAGATTTGGCGGAATGGAAAAACGATGCTACTTTTGTCCCCGGAAAGTTGGCGGAGTGGTCGATCGCGGCGGTCTTGAAAACCGTTGAACCGCAAGGTTCCGGGGGTTCGAATCCCTCACTTTCCGCATCAAGCGAATAACAAACGACGGTTACTGCTTTGCAGGAGTACTGTATACAGACATCACCTCGAAAGAGGTGATGTCTGTCGTTTGTTTTTCGTTTGCAACTTGAGGAATCCGAGGGATCACGGAGCGAATGCGACGTAATTCCTCATTCCTGTCTGTAACCAGCAGCAGGGATGCCCCCCCCCGCTCGTTCGGATGATCGACCGCCTATTGCCGTTCGCTCAACTCTTTATAAAGCTCCAGCCGCAGCCCGGCGTAGTTTTCGATAATATCGCCCATCTTCTCCACACGTTGCAGGTGCATTTCCAACTCCTGCGGCGCAATGTCGAAACCAAGGTCGTAACGCGCTTTGACCAGAAATTTCTTTAGGCAGGGGAGCGTGAAGATCCGTTCGATATTCGTATCGTCGAAGGTAAGCATCAATTTCGTCGAAAGCGTCCGCATCCGGTCGTGCATCACCACCGGATCGTGGCTGTCGAACTCCTGACCGTGATAGACGTAGTAGAGCGTGTGGTAGAAATAGACCGCCGCCTGCGCAGAGAAAAGTGCGGCCAGACGTATATTGCGGCTTTCGCTCAATGCTTCCCGCGCCTGTTCGATCAGCTCGTTGCCCAGCATCCGGAACGTGTCGTAATGCAATTTGGCATCGGCATACGCTTTGGCAAAGTCGATCGGGTGTTTCGGACGGCGGAAATGGCAGTGATCGCTGCAATAGAGCAATTCGCCCTCGGAGTGCGCGAAATAGAGAAAGGGCGTCTTGTTCGATTCGACGTAGTTCAACGTCATAATATAGAGATTGATGTATGCAATATCCCGGTGTTTGACGGGCATTCTGTACCGGAGTATCCGCTTCGCACGTATCCAGTCGTATTCGGGGGTTTCGCGCACGACCATCAGCAGGTCATAGGCCACGGCATCGCTGTGGGGCGTGCCGCCGGCCAGATTCCCGAACAGCAGGATATATTCGGGATCGAAATAGCCGTCAGTCAGGCATTGGACGATCCGGGCGGCTTCGGCAGGATTGTAAAGGCGTTCGGCGGGCTGTCCCGGTTCGGGGGCTATGCGTTGTGCAGCGTTTTCCTGCACGGGGTTTTGATTCGTTTCCATGTTGTTAAGTATTACGGATTTGACAATAGTGTGGCTGTCCTTATCGCAGGTTTTCGGCAATAAAGAGAATAACGGATTGGTTAGCAGTCACTTGCTAATCCGGCGGATGAAAATGGAAACGAATCGGGAGGTTGCACGGCGGAAACCGCCTGCGGCTGGCCTTGCGGCGTGTCGGCGTCGGAACGCGGACGGGATACATGGTTCGCATAAATAAAAAAGGATGCGTAGCTGCGAACCATACATCCCCCTTTTACAGGCTCAATAAAGTGTCGTTCGCGGGTCGCTAAACCCCAACGACTCTACGCATACCTTTTCTAAATGCGGTTGCTTTATTGAGCACCGACAGTAAAAGTTGTAGAAATATATGATTCGCAGAGGCAAAGGTAGAGGTTTTTTCTGAAAAAACAAGTGTTTTGCGGTGACAGCCGCAAATAGCTGCCGACCAAAAAGCGGCAATGAACAGCCGCAACAAAGGCGCAGTGTATGAAAAAAAGGAAATGTGCCCCACGAACAGACGAGCACACGAACAGGGGCGAAGACGCTTTGTTCGTGCGTTCGCCTGTCAGGCCGAGCCTAAATGAAGGAATGTCGGGCGGCCACAGCAGGGACAGCACTCGGGGCCGTTTGGGGGCGGTCGGTGGGCCAATTCAAAAATAATTGTTATATTTGTCCGAATTTTTAAACTGAATTACGATGGCATACAATTTATTGAAAGGAAAGAAAGGTCTGATTTTCGGAGCACTCAACGAGCAGTCGATCGCCTGGAAAGTGGCGGAACGAGCCGTGGAGGAGGGAGCCGAAATCGTCCTCACCAATACTGCCGTATCTATCCGCATGGGAACCATCTCGAAGCTGGCCGAAAAATGCAATACGATTGTCGTTCCGGCCGACGCCACGAGCGTCGAGGATCTGGAGAACCTGATCGACAAGACGATGGAGCATTTCGGCGGCAAGTTCGACTTCATGCTCCACTCGATCGGCATGTCGCCCAACGTCCGCAAGGGCCGCACGTACGACGATCTGGATTACGACTACCTCTCGAAGACGCTCGACATCTCGGCCATCTCGTTCCACAAGGCCATCCAGGTGGCCCGCAAGAAGGACGCCATCAACGACTGGGGTTCGATCGTAGCCCTTTCGTACATCGCCGCGCAGCGCACGCTCTACGGTTACAACGACATGGCCGATGCCAAGGCGCTGCTGGAGTCCATAGCCCGCAGCTTCGGTTACATATACGGCCGCGAGAAGCATGTGCGCATCAACACCGTGTCGCAGTCGCCGACGCCGACCACCGCGGGCAGCGGCGTGCTGGGGCTGGGCGACCTGATGGGTTTCGCCGAGAACATGTCGCCGCTGGGCAACGCCACGGCCGAAGATTGTGCGGACTACGTGCTGACGCTTTTCTCGGACCTCACGCGCAAGGTCACGATGCAGAACCTCTACCACGACGGCGGATTCTCGTCGATGGGCATGTCGCGCCGCGCCATGAAGACCTACGAGAAGGGCATGCGGTTCGAGGACGTGCACCAGAACCAGTATCCGTTCGGGGACAAAGAGGAGAAATAGACCGGGAGCGGGTTGATAAAAAAGCGGAGGCCGAAGCCCCCGCTTTTTTGTTCAATACTGGTGGTCGTCGCCGCGGATCTCCTCGCGGGTGATCGCCTGGCGGTTCATCGCACGCCAGGCGTACCAGATGTAGGCCGCCACGAACGGCACGAACAGCGAGACCCACGCCATCGTGCGGAGCGTGAAGAGACTCGACGAGGAGTTATAGATCGTCAGCGACGACTGCATGTCCGTGAGCGAAGGGTAGTAGGCCGTGTTGTTCCATCCTGCGAGCAGCAGCAGCGACAGCACCGTGAGCACCGTGCCGGCGCCTCCGAACCAGATCGCATGGCGGTTGCCGCGCCACCCCAGCCAGACGCTCCACAGCACCGAAACCACACCGAGGAGCAGCACGGCCGTGACGTAGGGCATCTCCACGAGGTTGTGGAGGTATTTGTAGGGTTCGACGGAGATTCGGCCCGCGGCATCGACAGCCCGGCCGTCGGCAAGGACGAGCGCCACGAGCCACGTCACGAAGCAGACCACGAACAGGACGGCGAACGTGCGCATGCGGTGTGCCGCCCGCCGGAAGATCACCTCGTCGTCGATGTTGTTCATGAAGTACTGGCAGGCCAGCGTCACGGCCAGCAGCGCCACCGACACGCCCAGCAGGACGTTGCGCCACTCGGCGACGGCTTCCAGCCCGTGCCACGGCGTCGCCCACTGCGAGATCACCGCCGCACCGCCCTGGTTGGCCAGGTTGAGCCGGTCGACCGTGAATTCCGCCCCCGTGAAGAAGGTTCCCACGGCCGTGCCGATCAGCAGCGGACCCAGCACGCCGTTGATCAGCAGGAAGGCGTTGAAGGTCCTTTCACCGAAGACGTTGGCCGGTTTGCGGCGGTATTCGTAGGCCACAGCCTGCAGGACGAAGCAGAAGAGAATGGCCATCCAGACGTAGAAGGCCCCGCCGAACGACGTGGAGTAGAAGAGCGGGAACGAGGCGAAGAACGCCCCGCCGAACGTCACGAGCGTCGTGAAGGTGAACTCCCATTTGCGGCCCAGCGAGTTGACGAGCATGTTGCGCTCTTCTTCCGTGCGGCCGATCGTGTAGAGCAGCGCCTGCCCTCCCTGCACGAACATCAGGAAGACCAGGATGGCTCCCAAAAGCGAAATGATCAGCCACCAGTAGTGTTGGAGTAGGGTTATTGTATCCATGGTTTAGTCGTTTTTAGGGCCTGTTTTGATTTGCCGGAACAGAATGCTCAACTCGGCGATGAGCAGCGCCGTGAACAGCGCCAGAAAGATGAAGAAGGTCGTGGAGACCGATCCGCTGGGGATTTTCGAGGCGGCGACGCCCACGGGCATCAGGTCCTGGATGGCCCACGGCTGGCGTCCGACCTCGGCGACGACCCACCCGGCCTGCGAGGCGAGGTAGGCCAGCGGGACGGTCCACACGGCCGTCCACAGCAGCCAGCGTTTCGAGGCGAGGCGGTCGCGGCGATTCAGCCACCAGACGAGGCCCAGCAGCAGGATGAAGAAGCAGCCGGCGCCTACCATCACGCGGAACGAGTAGAACAGCAGCGGCACGTCGGGCACGATCTGCTGCGGCGAATCGAGGTAGCCGTAGCCGAAATAGGCGAAATGCTCGCGCAGGAACTCCGCACCCCGAGGCGTCGAGCGGTCGAATTTGGCTTCGATCTCGGCGATGGCCGCCGTGTCGCCCTTCTTGCGGGCGGTGCGGTAGCGTCCCAGCTCCTCGACGGCCACGCGCCCCCGTTCGATCTTTTCGGCGGCCGACATCACGCCGTACTTCTCGTTGCCGTAAACCAGGTCGTTGATGCCCGGAACGAATGCGTCGGCAGAGCGGAAACTCATCAGCGAAAGCATCTTCGGAATGTCGATCTTGAAATAGAAGGCGTCGTCGTCGTTCGTCCGCTGCGCCTCGGGGCGCAGGATGCCGACGGCCGTGAGCGGGGCGCCCTTCTGTCCGTCGTAGAGCGCCTCCATGGCCGCCAGTTTCATGGGCTGCACGCGCGCGACGATGGCCCCCGAACGGTCGCCCGTGAAGGCCGTGACGAGCGCGAAGACGAACCCGAAGGCCGAGGCGATGGCGATGCTCTTGCGGGCCATCTGCTGCTCGCGCCGGCGCAGCAGGTACCATGCGCTGACGCCCACGACGAACAGCGCCGCCAGGACGAACGACGAAGTGACGGTGTGGAAAAACTTGTTGACCGCCACGGGCGACAGCGCCACGGCCGAGAACGAGGTCATCTCGTTACGCACGGTTTCGAGGTTGAAGTCGCACCCCACGGGGTACTGCATCCACGAGTTGGCGACCAGAATCCACCATGCCGAGAGGTTGGCGCCGAAGGCCGTGAGCCATGTGGCCGTGAGGTGGAAACCCCGGCTCACCTTGCGCCAGCCGAAGAACATCACCGCGATGAAGGTCGATTCGAGGAAGAAGGCGAAGATGCCCTCGATGGCCAGCGGGGCGCCGAAGATGTCGCCCACGAAGTGGGAGTAGTTGGACCAGTTGGTCCCGAATTCGAACTCGAGGATCAGGCCCGTGGCCACGCCGATGGCGAAGTTTATGCCGAACAGGCGCATCCAGAATTTGGTCGTGCGGAGCCAGAAAGGGTCCTTCGTGCGGACGTAAAGGGTCTCCATGATGGCGATCAGGAAGCCCAGCCCGAGCGTCAGCGGGACGAACAGCCAGTGGTAGATGGCTGTCATGGCGAACTGTGCGCGTGACCAGTCGACGGTGGATAGGTAGTCGGAAAGCATAGTGTAAGGTTGGCTTTATAGTCGTTTGTATTCGTGGGGGGGGCTGTCGCCCTTATAGCCGGTTCTTCGGATCGGTCAGGTTTTCCAGCACGCAGCCGGCCTTTTCCGAAGGGCTTTTGCCCGCCAGCAGGTCGGGGAAGAAAAAGACTTTCAGCACGGCGAACATGATGAAGAGTTTGATGAGGATGATGGCCCACAGGGTCCGTCCCACGGTCATTTCGCGGAATCCCTCGACGTAAAACCGGATCACTTTGCGGAGCGTCTCCATTTTGCTGCGTGTTGGATGTTCTATCAAAGTTAGGCAGAAAAAAGGAAATATGGAAATCCCCGGCCCGAAAAAAACGATTCCGGGATACGATAAGGACGGAAATGCGTACCCTCCCCCGGTCAAGAACCGGGATTTAGGCGCATGCTGCGGCTGCTGGGATTCGTTGTGCTTTTTTCGTAAAAAGTACCGAGTGCAGTCGCAGACTGCGTTTAGTGCTTTTGAGTACAAAAGGTAGCTATGCCCCGCAGCCCAAACCGCGGTCGTCACCTGTGAGGAACCGCGTTTCGGGCGTTCCGATGGCGCAAGTCCGAAGAATTTTCGTACTTTTGCCCTTCGTAAAAAGAGAATATGAAGACGAACGCTGAAAAACTGCCGTCTCCGTGGGTGTCGGCCATTCCGCTGGCGGTGCTGACGGGACTCCTCTATGTCGTGATCCGCGCCTTCGGCGGCGACGCCATCAACGGCGGAAGCCAGATCGCCCTGCTGTCGGCCACGTCGGTCTGCGTGATGCTCTCGATCGGCATTTACCGCTGCCG
This sequence comes from Alistipes sp. i18-0019-D1, assembly GCF_042852885.1. Taxonomy (NCBI): domain Bacteria; kingdom Pseudomonadati; phylum Bacteroidota; class Bacteroidia; order Bacteroidales; family Rikenellaceae; genus Alistipes; species Alistipes sp. i18-0019-D1. Next base: position 862,965 of record NZ_AP031424.1, on the reverse strand, counting down.
CTGGGCCGTGCTCGAAGAAGCCATCATCGACAACATCCGCGCCTCGGCGTCGGCCATCGTCATCCTGCTCCTGATCGGCGCCATCGCCGGTACGTGGATGGTCTCGGGCGTGGTCCCGACGATGATCTACTACGGATTGCAAATCCTCCATCCGTCGTTCTTCCTCGTCGCCTCGTGCGCCATCTGCGCCGTGGTATCGCTGATGACCGGATCGTCGTGGACCACCATCGCCACCATCGGCGTGGCGCTCATGGGCATCGGCCAGGCGATGGGCTTTCCCGAAGGCTGGGTCGCCGGAGCCATCATCTCGGGAGCTTATTTCGGCGACAAACTCTCGCTGCTCTCCGACACGACGGTGCTGGCCTCGTCGACGGTCGGCGTCGGGGTCTTCACCCACATCCGCTACATGCTCTACACCACCGTGCCGTCGATGCTCATTGCCCTCGGGGTCTTCGCCGTCGCGGGCCTGGCGCTCGACCACGGAGCCTCGACCCATGCCGAAATGTACGCCGCGGCGCTCGCTGCCACGTTCCGCATCACGCCGTGGCTGCTCGTCGTGCCGCTGGCCACGGGAATACTCATCGCGCGAAAACTCCCGGCCATCGTGACGCTGTTTTCGGCCGTGGTCTTCGCCTGCGGGGCGATGCTCCTGGCGCAGCCCGAAATGGTGGCCCGGGTGGCGGGTGTCGGGGGGTTGGATTTCATGTCGGGGTTCAAGGGGGTGCTGATGACCTGCTTCGGCCCCACGGCCATCCCCACGGGGAGCGCGCCGCTGGATGAACTGGTCGCCACGCGGGGTATGGCCGGGATGCTCAACACCGTATGGCTGATCATCTGCGCCATGTGCTTCGGCGGGGTGATGACCGGCAGCGGCATGCTGCGGTCGCTGACGGCGATCTTCCTGCGCTGGGTCCGCCGCACCTTTTCGGCCGTGGCGTCGACCGTCGGCGCGGGCATCTTCTTCAACCTCTGCACCGCCGACCAGTATATCTCGATCATCCTCTCGGGGCGGCTTTTCCGCGACCTCTACGCCGACCGGGGGCTGGAAGAGCGGCTGTTGAGCCGCTCGGTGGAGGATTCCGCCACGGTCTGCTCGGTGCTCATCCCGTGGAACTCGTGCGGCATGACGCAGGCCACGGTGCTCGGCGTCTCGACCTTCGTCTACGCGCCCTACTGCATCTTCAACATCGTCTCTCCGCTGATGTCGCTGCTCGTGGCGGCCGTGGGATGGAACATAAAACGGAAAAAATGAAAACCGAACTCGTCATCTTCGACCTCGACGGCACGCTGCTCGACACGATCGGCGACCTGGCCGTGGCATGCAACGCCGTGCTGGGTGTGCGGGGACTGCCGCAGCACACCTACGAGGAGTACTGTCATTTCGTGGGCAACGGCATTCTGCGGCTCGTGGAACGGGCCTTGCCCGAACCGCTGCGCACGCCGGAGACCATCGCCGCGGTACGTGCGGATTTCGTGAAATACTATACCGAGCACATCGACGCCCATACGCGTCCCTACGACGGCATTCCGGAGTTGGTGGGCGAACTGGTGCGGCGCGGCGTCGGGCTGGCCGTGGCGTCGAACAAGTTTCAGGCAGGGACCGAGAAACTGATCCGGTTGTTTTTTCCCGGCGTGACGTTCGCCGCGGTGTTCGGGCAGCGTCCCGGCGTGCCGCTGAAACCCTCCCCGGCAGTCGTGGAGGAGATTCTCGCGCTGACGGGGGTGGCGAAGGATCGCGTGCTCTACGTCGGCGATTCGGGGGTGGACATCGAGACCGCGGCGGCGGCAGGGGTCCGCGGGGCGGGTGTGACGTGGGGTTTCCGCGACCGTGCGGAACTGGTTGCCGCCGGCGCGCGGCATCTGGTCGACCGTCCCGACGAGTTGCTGGGGCTGCTGTAACGCCGGCCCGCTTCTTAACCGGGCGGGCGCAGAATCGCGACCGGCCCGCAAAACGGCCCCCTCCCTAAATCCCGGTTCTTAACCGGGCGCAGAACCGGACGGAGAGCGGGATGAAGCCGCCAGCCGCAATTAAACCCTGCTTCTTAAGCGGGCGGGGGCGTCAGCAATACTCCTTCACGTCGCGGGCCGTGATGCGGTCGCCGGAGAGGATGATCAGACGCTCGATGACGTTGCGCAGTTCGCGGATGTTGCCGCTCCACGGCATCCGTTGCAGGTCGGCCAGCGCATCGGCGTCGATGGGTTTGGGGACGGAGCCGTATTCGGCCGAGATCGTGCGGATGAAATGCTCGACCAGCGCCGGAATGTCCCCGGCATGCTCGCGCAGCGGCGGAACCCGAACCACGATCACCGCGAGGCGGTGGTAGAGGTCTTCGCGGAAGTTGCCCTTATGGATCTCCTCGCGAAGGTTCTTGTTCGTGGCGGCCACCACCCGCACGTTGACCTCGATGTCCCTGTCGCTGCCCACGCGGCTGATGCGGCTCTCCTGCAGGGCGCGCAGCACCTTGGCCTGCGCCGCGAGCGACATGTCGCCGATCTCGTCCATGAAGAGCGTGCCGCCGTCGGCCTGCTCGAACTTGCCCTTGCGTTGTTTGACGGCCGAGGTGAAGGCTCCGCGTTCGTGGCCGAACAGTTCGCTCTCGATCAGTTCGGAGGGGATGGCCGCGCAGTTGACCTCGACGAACGGCGCCGCCGCGCGGACACTCTTGGCGTGGAGCCAGCGGGCCACGAGCTCCTTTCCCGTGCCGTTTTCGCCCGTGATCAGCACCCGGGCCTCGCATGGGGCCACCTTGTCGATCAGCTGGCGGACGTGCTCGATCTCGGGCGAGACGCCGATGATCCGTTCGGCCTCGGCGGGATGCGCCCGGCGGCTGCGGCGCACGGGTGCGGCGGCAGGGGGCGCCTGCGCGGGCGCGGGGTTGGGATTGTCGATGGTGCGGTGCAGCGATTGCAGCAGCCGGTTCATGTCGATGGGTTTGGTGAGGAAATCCTGCGCTCCGTTGCGCACGGCCTCGACCGCCGTGTCGATCGACGTATCGGACGAGAGAGCTATGAACGGGATACCGGCGTCCGGAACCTTGCACTCCGTGTCGGACAGAATCACGTCGAACGGGATCTTCTCGCACAATACCGAGGCCGCGGCCTCGTCCTCGACGGCTTCCGTCGAGAACCCTTCATACTCCAACCGCTCGCGCAGAATGTTTCGCACGCTTTTTGATTGGTCCAGAATTAAAACCTTTGCCATAGCTTGTTTTTCCGAAATTTTACCTACTTTTGTCCCAAAGTTATGATTTTCCGCCGTGTAAAACGAATCCCGGAGGTCTTGCTCCGGAGTGCGGATAATGATGAAAACGATCTTTAAACGGTCTACCGCAAAGGTCTTGCCGGAGGCTCCGGCGGACGAATCGCACTAGTGTGCCGGACCGCAAATACAATATGAAAAAGAATTACAATTACACACGACGCAAGTTGTACCTGCCCGAGTACGGGCGCCATATCCAGGAGATGATCGACTCGCTGCTGGCGATCGAGGACCGCCGCGAGCGCAACCGCCAGGCGCGGGCCGTGATCGCCGTGATGGGCAATCTGAATCCTTTGCTGCGCGACACGGCCGATTTCACCCACAAACTCTGGGATCACCTTTTCATCATGTCTGATTTTCAGCTCGATGTGGACTCGCCCTACCCGCAGCCCTCGCGCCAGGAGCTGACCGCATCGCCCCGCCGGATGTCCTATTCCCAGGGGCGGATCGCCTATAAGCATTACGGCAAATACGTCGAGCGTATGATCCGCGGTCTGGCCGACGAGCGCAACCCGCGGACGGTCTCGCGCACGGTGGACAACCTGGCCCGCTACATGCGCACGAAGAGCTACGAATACAACCAGGAGCATCCCAGTAACGAAGTGATCGTAAAAGACATCAAGCGCATGTCCGGGGGAGCTATCCAAATCGACGAAGTTGCCTTGAATAATCTCCGAAGCGACTATAAACAGCCCTTTTCGGCGCGTCCCCAAAAGGGTCCGCAGCAGCATCGCCAGCCCCATCAGCAGCAGCGGCAGCAGAAAAACCGCAACCAGCAGCCCTACCGCAATTTCACGAAAAACAACGGGCCGCACCGCAATTCGTCGAAATAAAGGGCGCGTATTTGCGGAAAATTTATATCTTTGTTCTTCATTAACCGCGAAAACGATCGTAAATGAACAAGCAAACGCTTTTCGTAACGCTTACGACGGCCGCCCTGATGTGTGGCTGTCAGTCGTCGAAAGTGAAGATTTCGGGCCGCTTCGTCGGCGGCGACGCGAAAAATATCTATCTGGAGCAGGTTCTTCCGCTGACGCAGTCGGTCGTGGATTCGGCGGCGCTGGCTCCCGACGGCAGCTACCGCATGGAACTCACGGGCGTGGCGAAAAACCCTTCCTTATATAATGTGATCTACGACGGCGAGCGCATTCCGCTGCTGATCGCAGGCGGCGACCGGCTGACGGTCAGTTCCGTGGGCAGCGTCATCCGCAACTATACGGTGGCGGGTTCCTCCGAGTCGGAACTGCTGCGGCAGTTTTACCAGGCCTTCGTCACGGGGGCGCAGCGGCTGGAGAACATGGGCGCGGGATTCGCGCGCAACCTCACGGACGAAGAGCGCAAGGCGCTGATCAAGGATTATACGGCCGAATACTACCGCATCCGCCGCGAGCAGCTGCGGTTCATCATCGAGCACAAGGCGTCGCTGGCGGCGGTCTACGCCCTCTACCAGCGGCTGCCGGGCGACACGTACCTGTTCAACGGCGACAGCGACGTGGTCTACTACCGCACCGTTGCCGAGGCGTTGCAGGAGAGCTACCCCGAGTCGCCCTACCTGCAATCGCTGCTGGCCGAGATCGCCCGCATGGACGCCCGTATCAGCCTCACTTCGCAGATCACCGAAGCTCGCCATCCGGACCTCGAAATGACGGACATCTACGGCAAGAAGATCCGTCTCTCGTCGCTGGCGGGGAAGGTCGTGCTGCTGGATTTCTGGTCGGCGGAGCTGGGGTCGAGCAACGCGCTGAATGCCGATCTGAAGGAACTTTATCGGAAATATGCCGACGCACCCGTCGGGTTCGAGGTCTATCAGGTGGCCGTCGATACGTCGAAGCCGCTGTGGATCACCGCCGTGCAGGAACAGCAGCTGCCGTGGATTTCGGTCAGCGACCTGCGCGGGCGCTCGTCCGTGGCCCTCGGGCTTTACAACGTGCAGCGGCTTCCGGCGAACTTCCTGATCGACAAGGAGGGCACGATCGTGGCCAAGAACATCTACGGCAAGAGCCTCGAAGCGAAACTGGACGAGCTGACAAAATAGAATCATGTATTATTTCGCATCCGACATCCACCTGGGAGCCGGCGATGCCGCGACGGCGCGGGCGGTCGAAAGGCGTTTCGTGGCGTGGCTCGACGACGCGGCCCGGGATGCGGAGGCGATCTTCCTGGTCGGGGACATCTTCGATTTCTGGTTCGAATACCGCCGCGTGGTCCCCAAGGGGTTCGTGCGGACGCTGGGCAAGTTGGCCGAACTGACCGACCGGGGTGTCCGGGTGGTTTTCTTCACGGGCAACCACGACATGTGGGTCGGCGACTACCTCGCGCGCGAGTGCGGGCTGGAGATTCACACCGCGCCGCAGGTGATGACCCTCTCGGGCAAAAAAGTCTTCATCGCCCACGGCGACAACATGAAGATCGACGGGCAGCCGATGCTCAAGTTCCTGAACCGCATTTTCCGTTCGCGGACGCTGAAATGGCTCTTTTCGTGGGGCGTGCACCCCGACTGGGCGTTGCGCTTCGGCCATTGGTGGAGCGGCAAGTCGCGCAAGGGGCACGGCGAGGAGGCGGTCCGCGGGGCGGTGCTGACCGAACCCTACACGGGACCTTCCGAGCCGCACACCGAGCCGCTGGTCGAGTACGCCCGCGAGTACGCCCGGGCGCATGCGGTCGACCATTTCGTTTTCGGACACATGCACTTCCCGCGCGACTACCGCGAAGGGTCGCTGCACGTGGTGAATCTCGGCTGCTGGGCCGGGAATCCCTCCTACGCCGTGCTGGATGCGGCAGGGGAGATGACGCTGAAAATGCTGGGGTAAGACCTTCGTAAACGACGCTGGAGGCGGCGCATGCGGCGGCCCGGAGCGAATATAGGTTGAACGATTAAATGACGATTCAGTGAAACAATACCTCGATCTGCTGCGCCGGATCAAGACGGAAGGCGTCGTGCGGGGCGACCGCACGGGAACCGGGACCAAGGGGATCTTCGGCCACCAGATGCGCTTCGACCTGGCGGAGGGTTTCCCGCTGCTGACGACCAAGAAGGTCTTTCTGAAGGGCGTGATCCACGAACTGCTGTGGTTCCTGCGGGGCGACACCAATATCAGATACCTCGTGGAGAACGGCGTTCATATCTGGGACAACGACGCCTACCGTCATTACAACGAACTGTGCGTGCGCCACGGGGTGTTGCCCGTCGGCCGGGAGACGTTCCTCGCCTCGGCGGGCGTCGAATCGCCGGTCGAAGGCTACCGCTTCGGCGACCTGAACCATGTCTACGGCTACCAGTGGCGTTCGTGGCCCCGGCCCGACGGGGGCGTCGTGGACCAGATCGCGCAGGCCGTCAAGCTGATCCGCACGAACCCCGAGTCGCGGCGCATCCTGGTCTCGGCGTGGAACGTCGCTGAGATCGACGCGATGGCCCTGCCGCCGTGTCATGTGCTGTTCCAGTTCTACGTGGCCGGGGGGCGCCTCTCGTGCCAGTTGTACCAGCGCAGCGCCGACACGTTCCTCGGCGTGCCGTTCAACATCGCCTCCTACGCCCTGCTGACCTCCATGATGGCGCAGGTGTGCGGCTTGCAGCCCGGCGAGTTCATCCATACGCTGGGCGATACGCATCTCTACCTGAACCATCTGGAGCAGGTCGACGAACAGTTGTCGCGCGAGCCGCGTCCGCTGCCGACGCTGCGGCTGAACCCCGCCGTAAAGTCGGTTTTCGACTTCCGCTACGAAGATTTCACGCTCGAAGATTACGACCCGTGGCCCGCGATCAAGGCCCCGATGTCGTTCTGACAGTTTTCCCGGCAGTGCCGTTCGTGAAAAAAAGACCGTTGCTTATGAAAAAGACATTTAGCCTGCTCGTGTTGTTTCTGCTGGTGGTCACCGGGGCTTTTGCGCAGCGATCCGTTGCGATGAGGGAGGTGCATGGCATTCGGTTTGTCGTCCCTACGATCGATCTGCTCATACGCTATGCGGAGCAGGATTTCGAAGCCTGGAAAAAGGAGATGTCGTCCCTGGGACTCACGTGTATGAGCGACGATGCGGATGCGCCGATTTATCAGCAGGGGAAACCCGGCGAAATGGTGCTCGCTATCGGTAAAACCCGTAAAGGAGTGACCTCTTTTTCCTGGTTCAATCTTGTCGACAAGACATCGTTTGCCGACGATCTCTGCCGCCTTCTGCAACCGTATGCTTCCGGGAAGGCCGGGCGGTTTCAATATTATGCGTATGGGGACTGGATCATCGGCGTCGAGAAAAGCGAAGCCGAAACCATGCTCCTCGAACAGATTATGATTAGACCCAGATAGGAACGGTGTCCTGCCCGTTATGTCCCGTGTGGCCGGGCGGAGCTTCTTTCTTTTCGAAAACAAAACGACTTTATGATAAGCCTTATCGTAGCCGTTGCCGAAAACGGCGTTATCGGCGACAAGAATGCCCTGCTGTGGCACATTTCCGAGGACCTCCGGCATTTCAAGGCCGTGACGACGGGCCATCCGGTCGTCATGGGCCGCAAGACCTGGGAGTCGCTCGGGCGCCCGCTTCCCAACCGCACCAACGTCGTCGTCACGCGGCAAAAGGCCGCGATTCCGGGCTGCACGGTCGTGCACTCGCTGGAGGAGGCCGTCGCACTCTTTCCCAAGGACGAGGAGGTGTTCGTCATCGGCGGGGCGCAGATCTACGCCGAGGCGCTGCCGCTGGCCCGGAGGTTCTACCTCACACGCGTTTTCCGCTCCTACGAGGGCGACACGCGGTTTCCCGCGTGGGACGAGCGCGAATGGCGGCTCACGGATTCCGAGTCGTTCCCCTGCGGGGAGGAGTATCCGTATCCCTTTGCGTTCGAAACCTGGGAGCGTCCGTAGGTGCCCGGGCAAATTACGCATTTATACCACCACCCGGCTCGGCCGGATTCCCTACCTTTGCACTGCAAAGGTTTTTTTATGTTTCCCGGTTTCGTCTTGTCCGCATTCCGGACGCGATGCGACAAGCCCCTCCCTTGGGAGGGGTTTGGTGAGGGGTCAAACTTGCAAACACGGTGGAACGCCGTGAGCCAGGGACGACCGAAAGCGGAAAGAACCTGCGAAAAAAAAGAGATGAATATATGACTACCAAGTACTTCGATATGCTTATGGAGGACGTGCGGATGAAGGAGGGCCTTCAGTCGTGCATGAACTGCGGGGTCTGCACGGGCGTCTGCCCGGCGGCCGAGTTCTACAACTACGATCCCCGCCAGATCGTCTCCATCGTGCAGACGCGCGACGACGAAGCCATCGAGGAGCTTTTGAAGAGCGACACGATCTGGTATTGCGGCGAATGCATGTCGTGCCGTCCGCGCTGTCCGCGGGGCAATACGCCGGGTTACGTGATCCAGGCGCTGCGCACGCTGTCGCAGAAACTCGGTTTCTTCGTCGAGAGCGAGAAGGGCCGCCAGCAGCTGGCCCTGAAACGCATCATCGGCGAGAACATCCTCCGCACGGGCTACTGCATCGTTCCGCGCCTCGTGAAACCCGACCTGCATCCCGAGCAGGGGACCGTCTGGAAATGGGTCTACGACAACGACCGGGAGATTTACGGGCAGTTCACGCCCGTCTACATGCGCCACGGCGCCGGTGCCCTGCGCCGTCTGGACGAGGAGTCGCTCTCCGAGATCAACGAGATCTTCAAGGTCAGCGGCGGCAGCGAGATGTTCGACACCATCGAGCGGCATTCCGACCGCAAGGCCCGCGAACTGGGCTACGAGGAGGGCGCCGACCAGCAGTACATGATGGATGTCTTCCTGAACAATAGCAACGAGCATTATTGAGATGACCATGAAGCGAAAGAGTTGGCAGGACTATCAGAAGGAGATCGCCGACGACCACTATTATTACGCGCGCAGCTGCATCCGGCAGAATTTCTTCCCGGGCAGCGAAAAGTTGTTTATCGACATGCTGCGCAACGACCTGGGCAAGGACCTCACGGACGACCCCAAGCACTCGTCGTGCACGGGTATCGGCTACCATTCGGACATCGTGCCGCTGGAGACGATCATGACCGTCGTGGCGCGGCAGTTCGCGCTGATGGGCGAGGCGGGGTATGAGAACCTCGTGACTTCGTGCATCACCTCGTTCGGTGTCTATTCGGAGATTCTGGCCACATGGCACGAGTTCCCCGAGACGGAGGAGAAGACCCGCGAGAACCTCTGGAAGGCGACCCGGCGTGAGTTCAAGAAGCCCGCGAGCCTGGCCCACACCTCGGACATCGTGTTCCATTTCCGGGAGGAGATCGCCGCAAAGGCCCGGAAACGGCTCGTCAACGCCGCGACGGGCGAACCGCTGAAAGTCGTCGAGCACATCGGCTGCCACTATGCCAAGATATTTCCGAAATCCGGTATCGGAGGGTCGGAATTTCCGTATGTACTGGCCGGCATGGTCGAGTCGTGGGGCGGCGATGTAGTCGACTATCCCGAACGCCGGCACTGCTGTGGATTCGGTTTCCGCAACTACCTCGTGCAGGCCAACCGCGGCTATTCGATCGCCAATTCGCACAAGAAACTGGAGAGCATGGCGCCCTACAAGCCCGATTTTATCGTGGCCAATTGTCCGGGCTGCGCGATGTTCCTCGACAAGTGGCAGTACGCCATTGCCGAAATGGAGGGCACGACCTACGGCCAGAACGGCCACGGAATCCCGGTGCTGACCTATGAGGAGATGGCCGGGCTGGTGCTGGGCTACGACCCCTGGGCGCTGGGCATGCAGATGCACCAGGTCGACGTGGAACCGTTGCTGGACAAGATGGGCGTCGAGTACGACCCCGCGGCCAAGTATCTGGGCCGCAACGGGAAATATATCGGAAAACCCGAGTCGGCGGTGGTCAACTGCTGCCCGACGGATACGATTTACGACATCAGAGAATAATGAAAAAACGAGTTATCATCATCGGCGGCGGCGTTGCGGGCATGCAGACGGCCCTGCGCCTGGCGGAGCAGGGCATCAGCCCGGTCATCATCGAGAAGGAGGCCGAACTGGGCGGCAAGCTCCGGGGCTGGCACGTGCTGTTCCCGTCGTTCACCCCCGCCGGGGAGGTGCTGACCCAGTTGCGCAGCAGAGTCAACGAGTGCGGAATCGAGGTGATGACCTCCACGGAGGTCACGGGCTTCACGAAGCAGAGCGTCACGCTCGCCGACGGGCGGACGCTGCCGTGCGATTCGGTGGTGGTGGCCAGCGGTTTCACGCTTTTCGACGCCTCGATCAAGGAGGAGTACGGCTACGGCATCTACGACAACGTCTTCACGACGGTCGACATCGAGCGGATGTTGAACGAGGGCCGCGTGGCCATGGCCGACGGCTCGCGCCCCAGGCGCATCGCCTTCCTGCACTGCGTGGGTTCGCGCGACGAGAAGGTGTGCCAGCAGCACTGCTCGAAGGTGTGCTGCATCACGGGCGTGAAGCAGGCCATGGAGATGAAACAGCTCTTCCCCGAGGCCGACGTCTTCAACTTTTACATGGACATCCGCATGTTCGGTCCCGGCTACGAGGAGATGTACCGCGAGGCGCAGCAGAAATACAACATCCACTTCCTGCGCGGACGCATCTCGGAGGCCAGTCCGACGATCGACGGAAGGGTGCAGATCAAGGCCGAGGACACGCTGACGGGCCGGCCCCTGCGCATGAGCGTCGACATGCTGGTACTGATCGTGGGCATGCGGGCCAACGACGACAACGCCGCGCTGGCCGAAGGGGCAGGACTCCGGCGCGCTCCGAGCGGCTTCATGGCCCCGCGGGACATGTTCCTCGGCAACGTGAAGAGCAACATCGACGGCATTTTCTATGCCGGGACCGTTACGGCGCCCAAGAACATCGGCGAGTCGCTGAACGAGGGTATCGCCGCAGCCGACGCCGCGGCCAAATACGTGGAGGCATAGCAATGGCGGCGATCAATTTCGGATACACCATTTCGAAGCCCCGGGCCATCGACATCGACCGCAACAACCTGCGCAAGAGCGACGAGATCCTGCGCGAGATGCCCGAGTTGCAGACCTGCATCGGGTGCGGGGCCTGCACGGCGGTCTGCACGGCGGGCAACCTCACGGAGTTTAACTTCCGCAGGGTTCACACGCTGGTGCGCCGCGGCGAATACCAGGGGGCCTACGAGGAGATGAACAAGTGCATGCTGTGCGGCAAATGCCGGCTGGTATGCCCGCGCGGCATCAATACGCGCGGCGTGGTAATGCTTATCAAACGTAAACTGGGGGATTTCTGACGATGACTTTCTACGCACCATTCTGTCTGCCGTTCATCATCGGCGCCGCGGTGATGTTTGCTGTCCTGGCCTGGAAGTGGGGGACGTGGCTCTACCGCCTGCCCCGCGCCGATAAGAAACGGATTCTGTTCGGACTGCCGACGCGCCGCACCTTCGGGGCGGCGTGGGAGGTGGTGAGCGAGTCGTTGCTGCACCGCCGCATCTTCAAGGTCAACCCCCTGTTGGGGTACATGCACATGTCGCTGGCTTTCGGCTGGTTCCTGCTGATCGCCGTGGGGTGGATCGAGACCGTCTCCTATCTCGGGTTCCGCTACGTACCGTTGCAGGGGCACGTCTTTTTCAAGTATTTCGCCACGGGGCTGGAGCACAAGCCCCTCTTCGATTTCACGATGGACCTGCTGCTGCTGTTCGTCCTTTCGGGCGTGGCGCTGGCCTGGGGAAAGCGTCTCTACTCCCGGGCAATGGGCATGCGCCGCACGACGAAGCACGTCCCGGGCGACCGGGTGGCCTTGTCGGCGTTGTGGTTCGTATTCCCGGCGCGTCTGGTGGCCGAAAGCGCCACGTGCGCGCTTTACGGCGGCGGGGGATTCCTCACCGGAAGCCTCGGGGCGTGGATGTCCGCACATATCGGCATGATGCCGCTGATGAATCTCGAAACCGCGGCGTGGTGGTTCTACTCCTCGTGCCTCGGGGTGTTCTTCGTGGCGCTGCCGTTCTCGCGTTACATGCACATTTTTACGGAGATTCCTCTCATCTTCCTGCGTCATTACAACCTGCGCTCGGGCGAAAAGGAGTCCTCTTTCGATAATTTCCAGGTCGAGGCATGCTCGCGCTGCGGCATCTGCATCGACCCCTGCCAGTTGCAGAGCGTGTTGGGTGTCGACGACGTGCAGTCGGTCTATTTCCTGCGCGACCGCCGTTACAACATGCTGCGTCTCCAGACGGCCGACAACTGCCTGATGTGCGGCCGCTGTGCCGAGAAATGTCCCGTCGGCATCGACCTCAATACGCTCCGCGTCAACTCGCGCGACAAGATGCGCAACGTCCCCGACGAACGCCGCTACGGCTATTTCAAGGGGCTGGACCGTTCCGCGGGCGAAGGCAAGGTGGGTTACTTCGCGGGATGCATGACCCTGCTGACGCCGCGCACGATGTCGGCGATGTCGGCGATTTTCGGCGCTGCGGGCGAGGAGGTCTGGTGGGCCGACCGCGAAGGCGGCGTCTGCTGCGGCCGTCCGCTCAAACTGGCGGGCGAGACCGATTCGGCGCACAGGATGATGCGTTACAACGAGGAGTTGTTCCGCCGGCACGGCATCACGACGTTGGTGACTTCGTGCCCGATCTGCCTCAAGGTGTTCCGCGAGGATTACGACCTGCCGGGGATCGAGGTGCTGCACCATTCGGAATATATCCTGCGGCTGATTCGTGCCGGACGCCTCGCGCCGGAGCGCGGAGAGACGCGTTTCACCTACCACGACCCTTGCGAACTGGGGCGCGGGAGCGGCATCTACGACGAGCCGCGTGCGGTGATCGAAGCCGTGGGCAAGCTGCTGGAACCTGCCTCGACGCGCGAGAACGCCCTCTGCTGCGGTTCCTCGGTGGCCAATACGGCGATTTCCGACGGTCAGCAGGTACGGATCGCGCAGTCGGTCGCAGCGGAACTCGACGCCACGGGCGCCGAAGTGATCGTCACGGCCTGTCCGCTTTGCAAAAAGGCCCTCGGCCGCGGAACGAAAGGTGAAATCCGCGACCTGGCGGAGATCGTGGCCGCTAATATTCATTGATTATGGGACAGTATAAATACGGAAGGCGCAATCAGAAGTTGATGACTAATCTGATTTTCTTCGGGATACCGGCTTCGTGGTCGCTGTATCTGGCGGTCGATTATTTTCAGGGCGATTCTTCCCGTGGCTTTTTCGGCCTTTTGCCGCCGGAGATACGTTTGTATGCGTTCATGTCGTCTTTGGCCATCGGAATCGGGGTTGCTTATGTCGGGTTCCGAAGTATGGTTAAAGGATCTCAAATAGATGGCGAAATACGGCTCGAAGCGGGCCGGCTACGGATGGATGTGCGATATGGAAACCGTGTGGAACCGGTCGAACTGGAGATTCGGGAACTGACGTTTGTCGAAAACGACGATGAACGGATGCGTATCGCCTCGCCGGGCGGCGAATATATTTTTAATAGCAGCGGCTTCGTTTCCGGGGATGAGTATCAGAAGTTCCGGATGGAGATGACGTGCGAGAAATATAAAAAGTAATTTTTTTGTTGCTGATAGCGAGCCTGGTAAGGGGTGTGCGGATGAATAGTGCACGAAAATATTTGCACAATCCGGATTTTTGTCTTATCTTTGCACACGCAAAAGCGATAGATCCTATCTGAAGACATATCGCGGGATGGAGCAGTTGGCAGCTCGTCGGGCTCATAACCCGAAGGTCGGAGGTTCGAGTCCTCCTCCCGCTACCAAAGCGGACAATTCTACGGAATTGTCCGTTTTTTGTTTGTCGGATCGGAATAGATGGTTCCGCTGTCGATGGGCGTGGCGGCGGATGACGACATTCGGATTGATTCCGGAGAGTGCTCTCGAAAGCGACAGGAAACACTCGGGCGGCCGGATTTTTAATTTCATACTATCTGATCCGGAGGATAGGATTTCCGTCCGGAGGAATTGGCAATTATATCGCCTTCCGCAACCTGCCCTCTAGAATCCCCGCTTTTGCATGACGCTTCTGAAGAGACTTTTCACGACGAGCTTGTGGAACGGACGGATCAGTGTGAAATAAGCGACACCCAGTTTGTTGTGATACCGGACCAGGGTGATCAGGTAGACGGTACGCTCTTCGACGTAGACCGATAGCCACGCTTTGAGGTGTTTGTCGTCGAGGGAGATGACCGTTTCCCGGGGTGTCTTTTCGGCTACGGACATGATATGGCAGCTTCCGCCGGTTTCCAGAGCTTCCCGCAATGCTTCCGTGTCGACGCCTTCCCCGGTCTTCAGCCCGAAAGGCTTGACCAGCAGGTTGCGGACCCTGAAGAGCAGCCGCAGCCATCCGGGCATCGTGGTCCAGAATGCGAGCATCAGGTTGTCCGGGCGGATCGCCGCCGCCTTCGGGAGCCGGCAGCGGAAGCTGTCGCTGTAGTCTACGTTCGGATAATGCGCTGCCGCTGAATTTTCGGGGAGCGGGGATTTTTCGATTTTCATGTTTTCGGGGGTTGCGTCAGTATCGCATAAAGATAGCGAAATTTCCGGATAAAGTGTTTTTCCCTTTGCGCAGGGCGTCGGCCTGGGGCTGGCGATCTGCAAGTCGGTCGTGGAGTGGGTGAACGGGGAGATCGGCGAGGATTCGACCGGGAGGGCGAGGGGAGCGCTTTTCGGGCAGACCTGTCCGGTCGGGGGATGACTGCGGCGCGCTATTTGCAGCGGCAGGAGTCGATACCATAAAATTTCCAAAGCCATGAAAGAGAACAAAAACACCGCCTGCGAACCTTGCGAGGAGAAGTTCGAACGCAACATCGACGAACTGGTCCGGGAGGGCGAAGCCCCCACGGCCGCAGAGCGCCGTCGGAAGGAGCGGGAGATCGAATCGGCGTTTGCCGGGGACGGGAAGGAGCGGAAATAGTCCGTTCTCCTGCTGTAAAGGCAAGGGGCGGGTCCATGCGGACCCGCCCCTCGTCGTTCATTCGGCCCGGCCTGCCGGACGCCTGTTTCTGCCGGGCATTCCCCGGAGGTCGTCGCCCAGGTCTTCGCGCGCTGCATCGGCAATCCGCATCAGCTCCTCGACCACTTCGGGGTGCTGGCTCTGCACGTCGTAGCGTTCGCCGGGATCACGGCGCATGTCGTAGAGCGCCATCGGGAATTCGTGCCCTTCGGTCACCTTGCCCGGGCGTCCGCCGTTGCCGGGCAGGAACGCTTCGTAGCTGCGGCCCGGATGGGCGAACACGAGTTTGTAGAGTCCGTTGCGCACGGCTTCCAGGCTGTTTTTCCGGTAGTAGAACAGAAATGACGTGCGCGGCGCAGCGTCCGGGACGCCCTCGAACAGGCTGCGGATGCTTACGCCGTCGATTTGCTTTGCAGGGAGCGGCGTGCCCGCTATCTCCGCGAAGGTCGGCAGCAGGTCGATGGACGAGGCCAGCCGGTTGCAGATCGTCCCGGCGGGCGTCGTTCCCGGCCACCGGACGATGCACGGCACGCGCTGTCCGCCTTCGAAGGTGGTTCCTTTGCCTTCGCGAAGGCCGCCCGTCGAGCCGGCATGGTCGCCGTAGTTGATCCACGGCCCGTTGTCCGAAGTGAATACGACGATCGTATTGGCGTCGGCGCCGCTCTTTTCCAGCGCCTTGAGCACTTCGCCCACACTCCAGTCGATCTCCATCATCACGTCGCCGTATAGTCCCTGCTCGCTTTTGCCTTTGAACTTGTCCGAGACGAAGAGCGGCACGTGCGGCATGGAGTGGGCCAGGTAGAGGAAGAACGGGCCTTCGGACCTGCGCGTGATGAAGTCGACGGCATGTTCCGTATACCAGGTGGTGAGCTGCGCCTGGTCCGCGGCCGAGACCGACGGGTTGACGACCTCGCGCCCTTCGTACAGCGGCAGCGGCGGATAGGCCGAAGTCTGCGGATGGTGGGGCCACATGTCGTTGGAGTAGGGCAGCCCGAAGTATTCGTCGAAACCGTGGTCGAGGGGCATAAGCCCGGGACGGCATCCCACGTGCCATTTGCCGACGATGGCGGTTGCGTAACCGGCTTTTTTAAGATTCTCGGCCATGGTCTCCTCGTCGGGGTTGAGTCCGATTTTCGATTTCGGGCCGAGCGCCCCGGCGAATCCGATGCGGTTGGGGTAGCATCCCGTCAGAAGCCCGGCGCGCGAGGCGCTGCTGACGGCCTGGGCGCTGTAATAATTGGTGAAGCGCATGCCTTCGGCGCAGAGCCGGTCGATGTTGGGAGTCCGGTATCCGGTGGCCCCGGTTGCGGTCAGGTCGCCGTAACCCATGTCGTCGAGGTGGATGAGCACGATGTTCGGCGGCTGTTGTCTGTGGCGTTTCGGATGCGCGTCGGCGCATTGTGCCGCCGGAATTCCGGCGAAGGTCAGCAACGCCATGCCGGCGGCCGGCCTGAATCTCGATGGGTTCATTCGGGTAGGGTGGGTCCTTGTCCGGGGATGCCGTTTCGTGAGGCCGGGACCCGTTTGCCTCCACGAACGGACGTGACATTTCACAAAATTAATCTTTTTTCCGGAAAATGATTATCTTTACGCGGTTTAATGAGAGGTGATTTATGGTTAAAAAGAATATTCTGGGGACCATCGGCACGACCCCGATGGTTCGGATCAACCGGCTGTGCCCCAATCCGAAAGTGAAAATCTTCGCCAAGCTCGAAGGCTTCAATCCCACGGGAAGCATCAAGGACCGCATTGCGCTGCGGATGATCGAGGCCGCCGAGCAGGACGGACGCCTGACGCCCGGCAAGACGATCATCGAACCCACGTCGGGCAACACGGGCATCGGGCTGGCCATCGTGGGGATTGTCAAGGGCTATCCCGTGGAGATCGTGATGAGCGAAGCGGTGTCGATCGAACGGCGGAAGATCATCCGCTCCTACGGGGCCAAGGTGATTCTGACGCCCGCCGAGGAGGGAACCGACGGGGCGATCCGCCTGGCGCGGAAGAAGGTAGCCGACGCTCCCGACAAGTATTTCATGCCCGACCAGTTCGCCAACGCCAGCAACTACCTGGCCCACTACCAGTCGACGGCGCTGGAGATCTGGCAGCAGACCGGCGGCAACATCGACTACCTCGTCTGCGCCATCGGGACCTCGGGGACGCTGATGGGTCTTTCGCGTTTTCTCAAGGTGATGAAGCCCGACATCAAGGTCGTCTGCGCACAGCCGATCCGCGGCCACTACATCCAGGGACTCAAGAACATGGAGGAGGCCATCGTGCCCGACATCTACGATCCGTCGCAGATCGACGTGCAGGAGATGATCGAGAGCGAGGAGGCGATCGCCATGGCTCGGGAGATCATCCGCAGGGAGGCGATCTTCGCCGGCATGTCGAGCGGCGCGGCGATGCTGGCGGCGGTGCGTACGGCGCAGAAGATCGAACGGGGCAATATCGTGGTGGTCTTCCCCGACCGGGCCGAGAAGTATTTGAGCACGACGATGTTCGACGAGTTTTCGGACTGATTCTTCGTTCGGAATACTGAAAAAGCCTGCGGCCGGAAGGCCGCAGGCTTTTTTCGGGGAGTGACTCCCTATTTCTGTTTGCCGTAGGCTTCGACGCCGCTGCGGAGGAAATCCACGAATCCCTGCACGTTGAGGTCGTAGCCGCGGGGCGGAACCAACTCCTTCCCGTCGCGGCCCTGCAACACGTAGTAGGGCTGGGCGTTGACCCCGAAGGTCTTCAGCGCGTAGTAGGAGTTGATCTTGCCGAGGCTTTTCAGCACTTTTCCCGAGTCGGTCGTCACCCAGTCGCTTTCGGGAAGCACCTTTTTGTCGTCGGAGTAGAGCGCCACGATCACGTAGTCGTTGCGCAGGATGTCCAGCACCTGCGGGTCGGACCATACGCGGGCCTCCATTTCGCGGCAGTTGACGCATCCGTGGCCCGTGAAGTCGATGAAGAGCGGTTTGCCGACCTTGGCGGCGTATGCCTCGGCCTCTTTCAGATCGAAGAACCCTTCGAGGTTGTGCGGCAGGTGGAGAAAGTCGCTGTGTTTGGGTTTCTGGCCGTCGACGGTCAGCAGCATGCGCGCGTCGCCGCCTGCCGGGACCGGGCCGGAGCTTTCCTGTCCGAGCACGAAGTCCTGCGTGTGCAGGGGCGGCAGGTAGCCTGAAAGGCCTTTGAGCGGGGCGCCCCACATGCCGGGAACGAGGTAGACGACGAACGAGAAGGTGATGATCGCCAGCGCCAGGCGTCCTACGCCGAGGTAGGGCATGTCGCTGTCGTGGGCGAACTTGATTTTGCCTAACAGGTACAGTCCCAGCAGCGAGAAGGTCACGATCCACACGGCGAGGTAGATCTCCCGGTCGAGCAGCCCCCAGTGGTAGGTCTGGTCGGCGACCGAGAGGAACTTCATGCCCAGCGCGACTTCGATGAAGCCCAGCACGACCTTCACCGAATTGAGCCATCCGCCGCTCTTGGGCAGCTTTTTGAGCATCGAGGGGAAGAAGGCGAAAACAGTGAACGGCAGCGCGAAGGCTACGGAGAAGGCCAGCATCGTCACGATGGGACTCCAGAACTCCCCGGCGGTGGATTTGATCAGCACCGAGCCGACGATGGGTCCGGTGCACGAGAACGACACCAGCACGAGCGTCAGGGCCATGAAGAAGATGCCTGCAAGGCCTTTGGAGTCGGCTTTCGAGTCGGTTTTGTTGACCATCCACGAGGGCATCGTGATCTCGAACGCTCCGAAGAACGATGCGGCGAAGACCATGAACACCAGGAAGAAGAGGATGTTCGGGAGCCAGTGCGTGGCCAGCCAGTTGAAGATGTCGGCCGTCACGGCGTCGCCGCCCACGACGCGGGTGATCAGGATGATCGCCGCGATCGGCAGCGTGTAGAGGGCCACGATGAAGAACCCGTACATACCGGCGCGGATGCGGCCCAGCGCGGGACTTCCGGAGCCTTTCATGAAGAACGAGACGGTCATCGGGACCATCGGGAAGACGCAGGGGGTCAAGAGAGCGGCGAAGCCCCACAGAATGGCTTCGATGATCAGCCCCCACAGCGAGCCGCCGCCTGCGGCGTCCTTCTGCGCGGGAGCGATTTCGGCTGCCGGGGTCGTCTCCTTGGCCGCGGCGCTCTCCTTGGACGGAGACTCCGTGGGTTGCACGGCGGGCGTCGCGCCTGCGGGCAGGCTGATCGTCAGCTCCGTATCGTCGGGCGGCAGGCAGCTCGTGTCGTTGCAGATCATCCATGCGAGTTCGGCCGTGACGGTCGCCTGCGGGGCCGTGAGTTTCACGCTTTGGGCGAACTGCGCCTTTCGGGCGAAGGTTCCGATCTCCATTCCGAACGTTTTGTCGTAGTGGCGTTCGGGACGGGTCAGCTGCTCGACGCCTCCTTCGAGGAGGGCGCCTTCGCCCGGGGTGAACGTGATCGTAGTGGCGTTGGGTCCGCCTTCGTAGGGACCCATGTCGTACATGTGCCAGGGAGCCGGGATGGACGCCTCCAGCACGATCCGGTAGGTCTGGCCGTCGAGGTGCTGCACCGTGCTTTTCCAACTGACGCTCTGCGCCGAGACAGTCGTGGCGATCACCGCGGCAAGGACCGGCAGAAGGGTACGAATCAGTTTGTACATAGTCGTATCGCTTTTTATATTTCGGACAAATATACGGGTTTTTTACGGATAAATTGCTACATTCGCACGATGATTCGAATCTCGCTCGTCATTCCCACCCACAACCGTGCCGCACAACTCGTTGCGGCGCTCGAATCCGTCGTGCGGCAGGATCTGCCGCGTGCCGAGTGGGAGTGCGTGGTGGTGAGCAACAATTCCACGGACGATACCGAAGCGCGTTTTGCGGCCTTTGCCGCGGCCCATCCGGAGTGCGCACTGCGGCTCGTCGCGGAGGACGGACCGGGGGTGTCGTACGCCCGCAACCGCGGACTGCGGGAGGCGCAGGCGCCGCTGGTGGCCTTCATCGACGACGACGAGCGGGTCAACGAAGGGTTTCTGCGCGCCTATCTCGAATTTTTCGAAGCCCGTCCCGGGGCCGTCGTGGCCGGGGGGCGCATCATCGCCGAATACCCCGCAGGGCGTCCGGCGTGGATGTCGAAATACGTCGAAATGCCGATCGCCAATCCGATGGATTTCGGAGGGGAGGTGCGTCCGTTCCCGGCGGGACGCGTCCCCGGGGGCGGGAACATGGCTTTCCGCCGTGCGGGGCTGGCCGGTTACGGCGGTTTCGACCCGACGCTGGGACGCGTGAACGGCGAGTTGATCGGCGGTGAGGAAAACGACTTTTTCGAACGCCTCCTGCTCGGCGGCGAAACGATCTGGTATGTGCCGGGGGCGGTGATGTGGCATATCATTCCGCCGGCGAAACTCACCGGGACTTATTTCCGGCGGTTGAGCTACAACGTCGGTGTGAGCCAGCGGCTGCGGGCCGAAATCCACCGCCGCCTGCCGAAGACCTTCGTGCTGGAGATCGCCAAATGGGCGGCGACGCTCGTGCTCTGCTGCACGATGCCGCCCCGCAAATCGCGGTGGCTGCTGCGCATGCGTCTGGGGATCAGCCGGGGGCTGTTCTCGAAGATAGAACGTTGAGAGTCGCGGGTTCCGGGCGCATGGCTCCTCGCTCGGGAGGGGCTTGTGCGGGACGGAATTTGCGGATACGGCGGGACGCCGTGGGAACACGGGCCGGCAGCGCATTTCCCGGAATCCGGATATGCGCCGATATGTTGAAAACAAGGGGTTGAACGATCGTTCAACCCCTTGTTTCTAAAACAGGTATTTTTCGTTTTTGACCTTGTTGACCAGCCGGTGGATGTCGGCCCAGGCCTCTTCGCCGAAGGTCGTGCCGACGACCTCGATCACCTTGCCGGCGGTGATGGCGCCGATCGTGCCGCACTGGCGCAGCGAGAGTCCGTCGCAAAGTCCCGCCAGGAATCCGGCGGCATAGAAATCGCCCGCTCCCGTGGTGTCCACGCGCCTGGCCGCAGCCATGATGCCCACATGCACGACCTCCTCGCCCTGCTTGATCAGCGCGCCTTTCGTGCCGATCTTCACGACGGCGAGTTCGCACATCTGCGAAATGGCCTGGAGGGCGTTCAGCGGCTCGGCCTCGCAGGTGAAGGTCTTGGCTTCGTCCTCGTTGGCGAAGACGATGTCGACGTGCTCGCACACCAGATTGCGCAGAAATTCGAGGTTCTCGGCCACGATGTTGAAGCTGGCCAGGTCGATGGCGACCTTCAGCCCGCACTCCTTGGCCGTACGGGCGGCCTTGAGGATCAGGTCGTGGTTCTGCACCAGGTAGCCCTCGACGTAGAGGCAGTCGTACCCCTCGAAAATCGACGGTTCGATCTCCCCGGCCGAGAGTTCGAGCGCTGCGCCGAGGTGGGTGACCATCGTGCGCTCGCCGTCGGCGGAGATCAGCGACACGCATTTGCCCGAGCGCTCCCTGCCCCGGAAAATGATCGGCTCGATGCCGAGGTTGTCCAGTGCCTGCACGAAGAAATCGCCCGTGGTGTCGGGACCCACCTTGCCGATGAAACCGACGCTGCAACCCAGCTGCGCCATGGCGCGGATGGTGTTGCCGGCCGATCCTCCGAGCGAGAGGGAATAGGGGAGTCCGGCCACCGATTTCGAAATCTCGGTCTGGAGCCGTGTGTCCACGAGGCTCATCGAGCCTTTGGCTAATTTGAACCTCCCCAGCACGGAGTCGGTTTTCAGGTTGACCAGCATGTCGGTCAGGGCATTGCCGATGCCAATTACGCGTTTCATTCGCTTATGTTCGGGTTTTTGTTGAATTCGTTTGCATTGCGGCCGTTCGGCGGCGGGCAGGCGGAGGTGTCTAAATCGACAGGATTTTCACCAGCTCCAGCGCCCCGCGGTCGATGCCTTTGTCGTGTTTGACGGCCTTGGCGAAGGGCACGTAGACGATCTTGCCGTTCATCGTGCCGATCATCACGTTGCGCTGTCCGTCGAGGATCGCCTCGATGGCCGCTTCGCCCATGCGCGAGGCGAGGATGCGGTCCACGGCCGTCGGCGAGCCGCCGCGCTGAATGTGCCCCAGGATCGTCACCCGCGCGTCGTACTGCGGGAACTCCTTCTTCACACGCTCGGCCAGTGCCGTGGCGCCGCCCGTCTTGGGATTCTCCGCGACGATCACGATCGCCGAGTTCTTGCTTTTGCGGAACCCGTGGTTGATCAGTTCCGCCAGCTGGTCGACCTCGGTGTCCATCTCCGGGATGATCGCCGCCTCGGAACCCGTCGCGATGGCGCTGTTGAGCGCCAGGTAACCTGCCGTGTGGCCCATCACCTCGACGAAGAAGAGGCGTTCGTGGCTCGACGCCGTGTCGCGCAGTTTGTCGACCGACTCCATGATCGTATTCAGTGCCGTGTCATAACCGATTGTCGAGTCCGTTCCCCCGAGGTCGTTGTCGATCGTTCCGGGAAGCCCCACGATCGGAACGTTGTATTCCTCGGCGAAAAGTCCCGCGCCGGTCAGCGATCCGTCGCCGCCGATCACCACCAGGGCGTCGATGCCCGCGGCCACCATGTTGTCGTAAGCCGCCTTGCGGCCTTCCACGGTCTTGAACTCCTCGCTGCGGGCGGTTTTCAGGATCGTGCCGCCCAGCTGGATGATGTTGCTTACGCTCTGCGATTTGAATTCGACGATCTCGTTGAATACCAAACCTTTGAATCCGCGCATGATTCCTTTTACGGTAAATCCGTTGTAGATCGCGCTGCGCGTCACCGCGCGGATTGCCGCATTCATGCCCGGCGCGTCGCCGCCCGATGTCAGAATGCCTATGCTCTTGATTCCGGCCATACTCTCATTTGTTAAAAACAAAACCGTTCAAAGGTACGAAAATATTTCAAAAATTTCAAAAAATACGGGCGGCCCAAAAAGGATGCCGCCCGCACTTCCGGGAACTTTTTATTTTAACGCGAATGATTTCCGGCTTCGCTTACAGGGTCCGGGCGGCGCTGCCGCGGGTCGTTTTGGCGCTGTCGGCGGCGTCGGTCTCCCGGCGGATCGTTACCGAGGCTTCGTCGCTGTTCTCGGAGGCTTTGACCGAGACCTTCCGGCCGTCGGCGTTGACCCGCAGTTCGCCCTGCTTCTTGTCGACGGTGATGTCGATGGATTTCGAAGGCACGGAGATGTGGAGCGTCTTGCGGCCCTCCTCGATCACGCTCTCGTCGTCGTAATCTTCCAGCAGCCGTTCGAGGGTGGTGGTGTCGCCGTCGATGACGATTTCGCTCTGGAATATTTGTTCGAGGGCCCTGCGTTTCGTCCGGAACTTGTCGCCCACGTTCTCGCGGATGGCCACGCACGATACGGCGATGATCGAGGCCAGCCACAGCAGGAAGATCGCCAGCACGGTCTTGCCGCCGGGTTTGCGCGAGGCGATCAGGCACATCAGCACGTAGATCAGCAGGATGATGGGGATGAGTGCGGCCAGGATGCCCAGGCTCGCGATCCAGATCGACACCGTGTTGCCGAAGACGGCGGGCGTGAAGAACCCTTCGCCGCCGACGATCAGGGCGAATATGCCGATGATCAGGGCGCAGGCCGCCATGATGAGTCCGAAGACGATGAATCCGGCGATGATTTTCAGCAGGATCAGCACCACCTTGCCGAAGACCGATACGACTTCGGCGACGATCGGTTTGGCCTTGGCGTCGGGTTCGGCGCAGGCCGTGGCGGTAGCTGCGGTGACCTCGCCGATGGACTGCGCGGTGATCTTCTCGCCGTTCATTTCGAGTTTCTGCCGCGCCGAACGGGCCGCCGGAACGGCGAACCACATGATGAAGTAGCAGATCAGGAAGATGCCGAACAGGTTGCCGAACATCGGGCTGAACCAGTGCAGGAAGGGAATCCATCCGAAGCAGGTGAACAGCAGGGGCAGGAACAGCCCCAGACGCACCCACACGGGGTCGATGTCGAAATACTTGCCGATGCCGGCGCAGACGCCGCCCAGTTTGGCGTTTTCCGTGTCGCGGTACAGCCGGCGGGGGATGCGCGGCGTGTCGCAGTGCAGGTCGCGGTCGACGCTCTCCCGGGAGATGTCTTCGGCGGAACCCATCTGCTGGATGATGTTCAGGATCAGCGGTTTCTCCACGATGCGGGTGTTGTCCTGCGTCGAGAGGATCAGTTCCGCGATGCGGGCTTCGATGTCGGCGACGATCTCCGCGCCGTCGGCCGTGTCCTTATAGGTTGTCTTGAGGCTTTCGAGGTAGGTTTCGAGGGCCTCGTAGGCGTCGGCGTCCATGGTGAACGCCACGCCCGAGATGCTGCATTTTTTAACCTCTTTCATGGTTGTCGCGTCGTTTCGGAATTCAGAGTTTGCGTATGCTGCCGCCGCTCGACTTTTCCAGCGAAGTTTGGCAGTCGCCCGAGTAGCGGATCGAAGAGCCGCTCGAAGCGCTGGCGGTGAGTTTCCCGCTGCAGTCGATCGAAACGTTTGCGGCGCTCGACGTGTCGATCGTGGCGTTGACGGCCGAGAATTTTTCGGCGTCGAGTTTCGATGCCGAACTCATGTCGGCCTTGAACGTCCGGGCGGAACCTTCGAGGGTGATTTTCGAAGCGCTCGAAGCGTCCAGCGAACAGCTTCCGGCCTCGACCGAAGCCTCGACCTTTGAGGCGCTCGACGTTTCGATGGTGCACGAGGTGGCTTCTACCGCAGTTTCGATCCGGGCGGCGCTCGAAGCCTCGATGCTGAATTTGTCGGCTTTGAGCATCACTTCGCTGACGATCTTCGAGGCGCTCGAAGCGTCGAGGGAGCGGATTTTTCCGTTGGCCGGGACGGTGATCGTGACGTTGGCGTTCTGGATGCTGTTCACCTTTTGGTCGAGGGTGGCTTCGAGTTTGCCTTTGACGGCCCGGACCACCACCAGGTCGATCAGGTTGTCGTCGGCTTCGATGCGGATGTCCGACACCTTGTCCGAGATGATGACTTTCACGGTGCGCGACGCTTCGATACCGTCGAAATCGGGGGCCGGGACGGTTTTGGTGACGATATTGCCGCTGCCCTTGATGGTTTTGCCCAGCAGGGGCGTTGCGATGCAGGCGACATAAGCGGTTACGGAGAGCATGGCTGCAATCAGGACGGCTATCAACAGGAACTTTTTCATGGTATTGTTTTTTTAGGGTCAATCGTTTTTTCCGTGGCGGATGAGTTGGATCTGTCCGACGAGTTCATCCCAGGCTTCGTCGAGCGTTGC
Organism: Alistipes sp. i18-0019-D1; assembly: GCF_042852885.1. Classification (NCBI taxonomy): domain Bacteria; kingdom Pseudomonadati; phylum Bacteroidota; class Bacteroidia; order Bacteroidales; family Rikenellaceae; genus Alistipes; species Alistipes sp. i18-0019-D1. The sequence continues at coordinate 837,596 of NZ_AP031424.1, read as the reverse complement.
GAGGTATTCGCGGCCTTTGTCCGTGAGCGTGTAGTACTTGCGCGGCGGGCCCTGGGGGGATTCTTCCCAGCGGTAGGTCAGCAGTCCGGCGTTCTTCTGCCGGGTCAGGATCGGGTAGAGCGTACCCTCGACTACGATCATTTCCGCCTGTTTGAGCTCGGAGATGATCTTCGGAGCATACGAGTCCTCGCGGGAGAGAATGGCGAGGATGCAGTACTCCAGGATTCCTTTGCGCATCTGCGCTTTTACGTTGTCTTCAGCCATGGTGCTATGCGTTTAACCTTTTGGGGGCCTTCGGGACGATCAGCCAGAGGATGATGTAAACCCAGAGCGAGAGTCCTCCGAAGAAAATCAGGATCAGGGTCGCGATGCGTACGAGCGATGTGTCAAGTCCGAAGAATTCGGCCAGGCCGGCACAGACGCCTGCGATAATGCTGTCTTGGGAACGGAATAACCGTCTGTTTTCGTTCGTTGCCATAATTTTATCGGTTTTTGTTGTTGATATTGAATTTGCGTGCCGGTTGCTCGGGAATGACGATCCAGAGGATGATGTAGGCCCAGATCGAGAGTCCGCCGAAAAGGATCAGCAGGAGCATCAGCAGCCGGATCATCGTCGGGTCGGAGTCGAAATACTCGGCCAGACCCCCGCAGATGCCGGCGATCGAACGCTCGGTGCGCGAGCGGTAGAGTTTGCGCAGGGGCGGCTGCCCGGCGGATTCGGTTCCGGCCTGTCCCTCGGCGGCCTCGGGCCGCCCTGCGCCGCGGGGTTCGCCGAAGTCGGCCGGACTGCCCATCTGGGCCATCGTCGCACGGACGACGTCGAGCGTAATGACCCGCATGGGCGAAGCGACCCGCTCGCGGAAAATCTCCGCCACGCGGGCTTCGATGTCGCCCATCGTTTCGGCGTCACCCTCCGGCAGGCGCCGCCGGATGTCGTCGAAATAACTGCCCAGTACCCGGTAGGCGTCCTCGTCGAGGATGAATGCCACGGAGCCGATGTTTACGTTTACAGTCTCTTTCATGGTCGTAAAAGTATTGTCGCGGTTTAATGTTTTGCGGGTTTTACTATTATTACAATGCAAATATAATACGAATTTTAGTATTATGCAATACAAAGTACCTTATTTTTTGAAAATATTTTTATACTTATATTTATAACGGTGTAAATTTTAGCCTCTGCGGAGGCTTTGCGCCGGAAAAAATGCGATATTTGGCGTGGCAATGTTGCGTTTTGCACGCCAGTTTCGTCTTACAGATACCATGAAGGAAACAGAATTCACCTCGCTCGTCGTGCCGCTCCGCGACCGGATGTTCCGCTACGCGCAGAGCTTGCTGCTCTCTCCGGCGGAAGCGGAGGACGCGGTGCACGACCTGCTCGAGCGGTTGTGGGCCGAGCGGGCGCGGCTGGACGGATGCCGCAGCATCGACTCCTTCGTGATGCGGGCCGTGCGGAATCGCTGTTACGACTGTCTTCGCCGACGGCAGGCCTGCGGCCGGCGCGACGACACGCTGGCGGGGTGGACCGAACGCTCGGCGGCAGCCGAGGCCGAGGGGTGGGAGATGCGCGAACTGGTGCGGCGGGCGATGGGATGTCTTTCCGAGCGGCAGCGCGAGGTGCTCCACCTGAAGGACATCGAGGGGTATCCGACCCGCGAGATCGCCGGAACGGTCGGCTGTGACGAAGCGCAGGTGCGCGTGATCCTCTCCCGCGCCCGGAACTCTTTGAGGGAGGTACTGAAAAAAATGATGGACGATGAACGAACGACAAGAACGGATTGAACGGTTGGCCGAGCGCTGGTTTGCGGCCGAGACGACCGATGCCGAGGAGCGCGAACTGCGCGAATGGCTGCGGGAGGCGGAGGAAGTGCCGGCTGCGCTGCGCGACGTGCAGGCGATGCTCGCGGGGCTGGATGCGCTGGCGGAGGAGCGTCTTCCCGCCGGGCGCAGGGTGCCGTTGCGCCGGCGCATGTCGCCGCTGTGGGGCTTTGCGGCTGCGGCTGTCGTGGCCCTCGGGCTTTTCTTCTGCGCGGAATTGCTGCGCAAGCCCTACTGCTACATCGACGGCCGGGCGGTCTACGACAAGGAGGCGGCCATGCAGGCGACGGTTTACCTCGAATCGTTTTCGGCGCTCGATGCGTCGGGCCGGATGGTCGACGAACTGATCAGAAGCAATTAAAAAAACGACATTGCCATGAACAAACGATTGGTTTTTACGGGTCTTTTCATTTTGCTGTCGCTGTGCGCGTCGGCGCAGACTGCGGATTCGACGGCCGCGGATTCCCTCGGGCGGATCGGGGATGTCGGCACCGGCCCGGTGACCATGCGGCGCGCCGCCGACGGGGAGGGGATGATTCTCGAAGTGGCGGGCTTCGGCATCACGCTCGGGCAGGCCGCGGGAGGCGAAAAACAGCAAGTGAAGTCCTATCCGCGGGTGTGCGGCCTGTTTTTCGATGGTGTCGAACTGGGCTTCAATTTCCTGACCGGCGCGGATTATGCGGGCTATCCGGCCGAAGCGGGGGATTTCCTCGACATCAAGGGCGGCAATTCGTTCCACTTCGGCATTACGCCCGTCGGTTTGAGCGTGGCGCTCGACAGGAAGCGGCGGTTCGAGTTTTCGACCGGGCTGCGCTACACGGTGGACAACTACCGCTTGTCCGACAATTCGATTACGCTGGGCCGCGAAGGGGGAATGATCGTTCCCCTGCCGCTGGACGAGAAGGCCGACAAGTCGAAACTCCGCATCACGTCGCTGGGCATTCCGTTGCAGTTCTCGTTCGACCCGGTCCGGCATTTGCGCGTTGCCGTCGTGGGGTATTGCGACTTCACGCTCGGGTCCAACGCGATCTATAAGAAGCCGAAGGAGAAGAGTTCCCTTTCCGGCGTCAATCCCTTCCGGTTCGGATTCGGAGGCTCGGTTTCCTACCGCGGATTCGGCTTGTATGTCCGCTACGGCGTGACGCCGCTCTTCAAGAGCGGGGCGGGACCGGCCTGCCATCCGGTATCGTTCGGTGTTTGTGTCTTCATGTAAAAAAACTGCTGCCATGAAACGAGTTATTTTAGGAATCGCCGTCGCCGTGTGCTTTCATGCACATGCGGGCAACGGTCTGCCGGAAAATGAGGGAAGGGTCGGTTCGTGCGATACCGTTCGACGGTTCGGGAACGTGGGCGGCGACTTGATCGCCATGCGTAAGGGAGTCGATGAAAACAGCATTGTTCTCGAAGTGGCCGGTTTCGGCATCACGCTCGGGCAGATGGATGAAGGACCCGGGCGACTGGGCAAATCCCGGCGGGTGAGATACTATATTCTGGATAATTTCGAGTTCGGCTTCAACCGGCTGTCCGGTGTCGATTACGGCGGTTATCCGTCCGAATCGGGCGATTTTCTCGATTTGCAGACCTCCAGGTCGTTCCATGCCGCCGAAGACCTTGCCGGAATCCATGTCCGGCTCGACCGTCGCCGGAGGATTCTTTTCTCGGCCGGATTTTCCATGACGGTCGACAACTATCGGTTGTCCGACCGTTCGATCACCCTGCGCAATCGGGACGGGCGCGTTGTTCCCGAAGCGTTGGGCGAAACGGCGAAAAAGTCAGGCCTGACAACTTTGTCGCTGGGAGTTCCTCTGCGGGTTACACTCCGGCCTGCGCAGCATCTCCGCATATCGGCTGCGGCCTATTGCGATTTTGCCGTTTGGACCGATGCGGTCTATGCGATGCCCGAGCCGCGTGTGATGCAGAGGCTTTCCGGGGTGAATACGTTCCAATTCGGGGTCGGCGCTTCGGTCGCGTATTGCGGTATCGGGGTTTATGCCCGTTACGGCGTCACCTCCTATTTTAAAAAGAGTGCCGGACCGGTCTCTCATCCGCTGAGTCTCGGAATTTGTATTTTTTTGTAAAACGAACCTGCCATGAAACGATTGATATTGATCCTGCTGGTCACGCTGCCGCTGCTGGCGCGTGCGCAGAACGCCTCCTGGAAGTTCTTCGACCGCTATGCCGAAGCCGAGGGATTCACCAGCGTGCGGCTCGAACGGAAAATGATGCGGATGATGAGCCGCGAAGCCGCGGAGAAGGGGGATGAAGGACTGGCTAAACTGCTTGCCGGCATCGAATATATCCGCATCGTGGCCCTCGGCACGGGCGACGGTGAGCGGTTCGTCGCCGATGCGGAGGAGCTGGCCGCCAAGCCGGAGTATAAATTCCAGCTGGTGATGTCCGGGACCGAGGAGGGGCAGACCACGAAATTCTATATCCGCGAAGCGGAATTCTACAATAATTCGGAACTGCTGATGCTGACTTACGGCGCGAAAGAGACCGTCGCGGTGAATATCTACGGGCGGTTCGACCTCAAGCAGGTGGCGCGGCTTTCGACGATAAGGCCGAAGAAATAGTTTAGTACCTTTTGTCACTGAAAGGCACCCAACATCACCGGCGTAATACGCCGGATTTGGGGGTTGCGATGACACTTTGCAACCTTTTGCATCAAAAGGTCGCGGATCTATCGTAAAATGCGAGGGCCGGAACATTCGTTCCGGCCCTCGTTGTTATCGCTTTCGGCGGCGGTTAGTCCTCGAACTTGGCCGAGAGGAACTCCCGGTTCAGACGGGCGATATGCGCAATGGAAATCTGCTTGGGGCACTCGGCCTGGCAGGCTCCCGTGTTGGTGCAGTTGCCGAAGCCCAGTTCGTCCATCTTGGCGACCATCGCCTTGGCGCGGCGAGCACCCTCCACACGGCCCTGGGGCAGCTTGGCGAGCGACGACACGCGGGCGGCGACGAAGAGCATGGCCGAACCGTTCTTGCACGTTGCGGCGCAGGCTCCGCAGCCGATGCAGGCAGCGGCGTCCATCGACTCCTCGGCATCGGCCTGCGAGATCGGAATGGCGTTGGCGTCGGGAACCGAGTTCGTGCGTACCGAGATGAAGCCTCCGGCCTGCAGAATCTGGTCGTAGGCCGAACGGTTCACCACGAGGTCCTTGATGACGGGGAACGCCGCCGAGCGCCACGGCTCGATGGTGATCGTCGCTCCGTCCTTGAACTTGCGCATGTAGATCTGGCAGGTCGTGGCGCCCTGGCTGGGACCGTGAGCCTGTCCGTCGATGTGCAGCGAGCACATGCCGCAGATACCCTCGCGGCAGTCGTGGTCGAAGGCCACCGGCTCCTTGCCCTCGTGGATGAGGTTGTTGTTCAGGATGTCGAGCATTTCGAGGAACGAGGTGTCGGCCGAAATGTTCTCCACCTTGTAGCTCTCGAAAGCGCCTTTGGATTTAGCGTCCTTTTGACGCCATATCTTTAATGTAAAATTCATAGTTTCGATTCGATATTAAAGTTCAACGTCAAATGGCCTTAATCTTTGTAGTTGCGCTGTGCGGGGTGCACGAACTCGAAGTTCAGCGGCTCCTTGGTGAGTTCCGGGGCCTGGTCCATGCCCTTGTACTCCCATACGGCGGCATATACGAAGTTCTCGTCGTCACGCTTGGCTTCGCCCTCCTCGGTCTGGTGCTCCGTGCGGAAGTGTCCGCCGCACGACTCCTCGCGGTTGAGTGCGTCGCGGGCCATCAGCTCGCCCAGCTCCAGGAAGTCGGCCAGGCGCAGCGCCTTTTCAAGCTCGACATTGAAGTCGTTCTCCTTGCCTACGACCTTCACGTCCTTCCAGAACTCCTTGCGCAGAGCCTGAATCTCGACGATGGCCTTTTCGAGAGACTCCTTCGTGCGGGCCATGCCGACGTTCTCCCACATGATGTGGCCCAGCTTCTTGTGGATGTCGTCCACCGACTGCTTGCCGTTGATCGAAAGGAGTTTTGCGATCTTCTCCTTCACGCCCTTCTCGGCTTCGTCGAAGGCCTTGGTGTCGGTCTTCACCTTCGGGGCCTGGATCTTGTGCGAGAGGTAGTCGCCGATGGTGTAGGGCAGCACGAAGTAACCGTCCGCGAGACCCTGCATCAGGGCCGAAGCGCCGAGGCGGTTGGCGCCGTGGTCCGAGAAGTTGGCCTCGCCGATGGCGTAGAGGCCCGGGATGGTGGTCATCAGGTTGTAGTCGACCCAGATGCCGCCCATCGTGTAATGCACGGCGGGGAAAATCTGCATCGGTTCCTCGTAGGGGCTGACGTCGGTGATCTCCTCGTACATGTCGAAGAGGTTGCCGTAACGCTGTTTGATAATATCCTTGCCCAGACGCGCAATGGCGGTCTTGAAGTCGAGGTATACGGCCAGGCCGGTCTCGTTCACGCCGAAGCCCGCGTCGCAGCGCTCCTTGGCGGCACGCGAAGCCACGTCGCGCGGAACGAGGTTGCCGAAGGCCGGGTAACGGCGCTCCAGGTAGTAGTCGCGGTCCTCCTCGGCGATCTGCGAGGGCTTGAGTTTGCCGGCGCGGATGGCCTTTACGTCTTCGAGTTTCTTGGGAACCCAGATGCGGCCGTCGTTGCGCAGCGACTCCGACATCAGCGTCAGCTTCGACTGCTGGTCGCCGTGAACCGGGATGCAGGTGGGGTGGATCTGCGTGAAGCAGGGGTTGGCGAAGCCGGCGCCCTTGCGGTAGCACTGGAATGCGGCCGAGCCGTTCGACGCCATGGCGTTGGTCGACAGGAAGAAGACGTTGCCGTAGCCGCCCGTGGCGATCACGACGGCGTGAGCGCCGTGGCGCTCGATCTCACCCGTCACGAGGTTGCGGGCGATGATACCCTTTGCCTCGCCGTCCTCGATGACGATGTCCAGCATCTCATGGCGCGGGTAGCTCTTCACCGAACCGGCTGCGATCTCCTTGTTGAGAGCCGCGTAGGCGCCCAGCAGGAGCTGCTGGCCCGTCTGGCCGCGGGCGTAGAACGTACGCGATACCTGCGCGCCGCCGAACGAACGGTTGGCCAGCAGGCCGCCGTACTCGCGGGCGAAGGGGACGCCCTGGCCCACGCACTGGTCGATGATCAGATTCGAGACTTCGGCCAGACGGTAGACGTTGGCCTCGCGGGCGCGGTAGTCGCCGCCCTTGATCGTGTCGTAGAACAGGCGGTAGACTGAATCGTTGTCGTTCTGGTAGTTCTTCGCTGCGTTGATACCGCCCTGGGCTGCGATCGAGTGGGCGCGGCGGGGCGAATCCTGGATGCAGAATACCTTGACGTTGTAGCCCAGTTCGCCGAGCGAAGCGGCTGCGGAGGCGCCTCCCAGACCCGTACCGACGATGATGATGTCGAGCTTGCGCTTGTTGGCGGGGCTTACGACCTTGATAGCTGTCTTATGGTTGCTCCACTTTTCGGCCAGAGCACCGGCAGGAATTTTAGCATCTAATTTTAAAGCCATATCGTTTGTGTGTTTATTATTCTACAATGGGGTGATTAGCAGACGCCTGCGATGCAGGGGCAGAAGAAGTAGACGAGCACCACGGCGGCAAATCCGAGGAATACGATCGTGGCCACGATGTTGGCGATGCACTTCAGGCGGGGATACCACGTGTCGTTGGCCCAGCCCACGGTCTGGAACATCGACCATACGCCGTGTGTGAGGTGGAACCACAGGGCGGCGAACCACACCAGGTAGATCACCACGTAGTACCACTGCGAGAAGGTGTAGGCGATCAGCGAGGCGCCGTCCGCGGGGTCGAGGCCCAGCGAGTTCTCGTGCCCGCCCAGAATCTCCACGAGCTGCATCTTCGACCAGAAGTTGAACAGGTGGATCAGCAGGCCTCCCAGGATGATGAAGCCCAGTACGAGCATGTTTTTCGAAGCCCATGTCACGCCCGGCTCCTGCACCGTCACGGCGTAACGCTGCGTGCCGCGCGCCTTGTAGTTGTTCAGCGTGAGGATGACGGCGTAGAGGAAATGGACGAATACGCCCAGTGCCAGTACGGCCGTTCCGGCCAGTGCGTACCAGTTTGCGCCCAGCAGCTCGCAAATCATGTTGTACGCTTCGGGCGAGATGATCGCCGTGATGTTCATCGACATGTGGAAGAGGATGAAGAGCACGAGGAACACGCCCGTCACGCTCATTACTAACTTCTTGCCAAGCGAGGAATTAGATAGAAAACAGCTCATAATGATTTTAATTTGTTATATTTGTTAATGATTTGTGTTCCGGCGCTTTTGATTTACGCACGCAAAGATAGCCATTGTTTGCGGAATAACAATAAAAACGGACGGGAATTTTATGCCTGAAAGGAGGGTTTTATGACCAAAAAAGAACTGCGCGCCGCGATGCGCGGACGGAACCTCGGAATGGCCCCTGCGGAGCGTGCCGAAGCCTCGCGGCGGATATTCGGCCGGGTCGGGCGGCTGGAGGCTTTCGGCGCGGCCCGGACGGTGGGGTTTTTCTGCTCGCTCCGCGACGAGCCGGACACGGCGGAGGCGCTGGTGCGATGGAGCGCCGTGAAGCGCATCGTGGTCCCGCGTGTCGAGGGCGACGCGATGCGGTTTTACCGATACGACCCGCAGACGCTGCGCCCGGGGGCTTTCGGCATCGCCGAGCCGGGACCGGAGGCGCAGGCGTGCGACCCGTCGGAGATCGACCTCGTGATCGTTCCCGGCACGGCGTTCACCTCCGCGGGAGTCCGTTGCGGCCGCGGGCGGGGCTACTACGACAAATACCTCGCGCAGCCGGGCGTGCACGCCGTGAAAGTCGGCGTGTGTTTTGCCCACCAGCTGGTCGGGGAACTGCCTGCGGAGCCGCACGACGTGGCGATGGATTACCTGATAACGGATTGAATGATGGATGCGAAAGAGTTTGCCGCCGCCTATGGGGAGGCGTTCGGACCGGCCGCGGGACTGCCGCTGCTGTTCTGGTATTCGGAGGAGCCGGTGCGTGCCGTGCCCAAAGTCGAAGGGTGCTTTTTCAAGGCGCTGGCCGAAGCCCGCGAGGGGCTCCCGGTGAGCCTCAATGCCGGGAATATCGGCTGCGGGGGCGGAAAGTTCTACACCGGCTTTGCGCCGATGCCGCCGTTCGTGCCGACCTTCGTGTCGCAGAAGGAGCACTACAAGCAGACGCCCGAAATGGTGCTGGAGTTTATCGGGCGGCTCGGTGTGCCGGAGGCTTCCGGCGCGTGGCTCAACTTTGCGCGCGTCGATACGCCGCAGGCCGCGGAGGCTTTCGGCGCGGCCGACGGAATGCTGTTTTTCGCCACGCCCGACGTGCTGTCGGGACTGGTGTCGTGGGCCGTTTACGACAACAATGCCGACGACGCCGTGTGCGCGCCTTTCGGGTCGGGATGCAGCGCCGTCGTGACGCAGGCCGTGCAGGAGAACCGCCGGGGCGGACGCAGCGTCTTCCTGGCGTTGTTCGATCCTTCGGTGCGTCCGTGGGTCGATGCCTCGGCGCTGGGTTTCGTCGCGCCGATGTCGCGTTTGCGCGAGATGTGCGGCACGATGCGTGCAAGCTGTCTTTTCGGGACCCACGCATGGAACAAGGTTCGGGACCGTATTAATAAAGGAAATATATGAAAAAGAGAAGAGTGGCGCTGGTGCTGGCAGGCGGCGGCGCACGGGGTGTGGCCCATATCGGGGCCATCGAAGAGTTGGAGAGTCAGGGATTCGAGATTGGCGCCGTGGCAGGGACCTCGATGGGGGCGCTGGTCGGGGGCGTGTATGCCTCGGGATATCTCGAACCGTTCAAGGAGTGGATGTGCGCACTCGATAAATACAAGGTTTTCAGTCTGGTCGACTTTGCGTTGAGCACCGAAGGGCTGGTCAAGGGCGACCGGGTGATGGAGGCGATGAAGGAACTGGTCCCCGACGTGGAGATCGAGCAGATGCCCGTGCCTTTCGCCGCCGTGGCGGCCGACCTGCTGACGGGCAGCGAAGTGGTGCTCGACAGCGGGGGATTGTATGATGCCATCCGGGCTTCGATTTCGATTCCTTCGGTTTTCAGACCCGTGCACCGTGACGGCCGGGTGCTGGTCGACGGCGGCACGGTCAACCCGCTGCCGCTGAACCGCGTGCGGCGCGAGGAGGGCGACCTGCTGGTCGCCGTGGACGTCAGCGCCCAGTTCGGGGCCGACCCCGCCCACCGGGCCAATGCGTCGCTGAATTATTACAAGGTGCTGATCGCTTCGTCGCAGATCATGCAGCAGCGCATCACGCAGCTGATGTGTCGTCTGTACAAACCCGACATCATGGTCGAGCTGCCCGCCGACAGCTACGGCATGTTCGAATTCTACCGTTCGGAGGAGATCCTCGAAGCGGGGCGTACGGCGACGCGTGCGGCGTTGGAGCGGCTGGAAGCCGACGGTAAAAACGGTATGGTTTTTGCTGGAAGTGAAGAAAAGATTGCGACGGCCCGTTTTTGAAGAATTCAAAAGTAGTGACGCAACTTCACACAGATTTTAGGGCCGCCGCAATATTCAAGGATTGAGGGAATGTCGGAAAACATTTCCGGATTCCTTACGTGACAAAGATAAAGAAAGTTTCGGGATTTGCAACCGCTTTGCCTGAAAGTGATATGGGTGCGTCCAAAATTCCGAAGGTATGTGTCTTTTTCGGGTGGCAAATCCGCTTTTTTTCGCGCTGCGGCCGCCTGTCCGGGTGTCCGGTCCGGCCTGCGGGAAGCATTCGCAAAGTAAATTCCCGGCTCATCGAGCCGGGAATTGTCCTGTTTGCGGGGTGCGGGTTCAGCGCCTGTCGCCTTCGCGGACGTAGGCCGCGATGCGGTGGCTCCGCTTGCCGATGGGTATGCCCAGTCCGAGCGTTACGTTCATCGTGCTTTGCTTGATGGGGACCCACTGCGGCGTGTGCTTCGAAGTCAGCACGTCGGTCGCCAGATAGAAATTGATCCAGTTGGGACAGAGGTTCAGCGCCAGGCCGACGGCTCCGCCGCGGTTGTCGATCACCGAGTAGCTTCCCGAAACCGTGAACCAGCGTACGGGGTGGAAGTTGACCGATCCGGTGATGTTGTGCATGGTCTTGTACTTCCAGACACGGGCCGTGTAAAGCAGGCCGATGCCGATTTTGTGGCGCCACACTTCGTATTCGAGTCCCGCGTTGATCGACGCGCGGAGCATCTTGGTCGTGCTGCGCCCGTCGACCTGGTTGAATTTCAGCATTTCGAGGTCGAAATCCGGAACCGGCTCCGAGGCGTTTTCCGGAACCGTGGCGCCCGTGAATTCCGTCTCCTGCGTCGAGACGCCCATGACGGAGTTCTTCTTGCTCCAGCTGATGAATCCCAGGTCGGTTACGGCCAGCGACGCCTGCAGGTTGGGCAGGATGTCGTATGTGGCGCCCAGATCGAGTGCAAAACCGTATCCTGCGGGTTTGGTGGGTTTGAAGTCGAGATCGCCGATTTCGAAGGTCTCGCTGTCGGGGTTCATTTCGACTTCGGCCCCGGCGGCTGTGAGGTCCAGCGTACCCTGGGTGAGAACAGCCCAGCGGTCTTCGCGGAGCGAGATGTCGAAGCGGTCGTAGGTGACCTGCGCACGGGCGAGTCCGGCGAGGAATTTACCGCGGATGCCGACGTAGAGACGGTCGTCCATCAGCGGGAACGAGTAGCTGAAAGCCGCCTCGAGGTAGGAGTCCATCGAGGTGCCGAAGTTGCGGATCTGGCCCTCCTTGCCGAGTTTGATGAATTCGAAGAGCGAGTAGGGCAGGTTGGCGTCTTCGTTGACCCGCACGTTGAGGTCGAACGACCAGAAATTCTTGTGGTTTTTGGTGAAGGCGCCGAAGCCGATGACGTTCATGCGGAAGTCCATGCCCAGCAGGTTGTCCTGCTTGAGGCCGGAGAGTGCGTCGGCGGCCGACACGGAGCTGTCGAGCAGCGTCACCAGCTTGCCGTCGCGGGAGAAGAGAATGTTGTCTACGGCGAGGTTGCCGCCCACGTTGATGTTCATGCCGCCGATGACCGGGATGTTGACGTAGCCGCGCAGCGGTGCGAACGCCGGGTTGAACTGGCTGCGGAAGGTCGAACCCTCCATGAAATAGGCCGTGGGGTTCTGAGCTGCGGCGCCGGTCGCCAGAAGCGCCGCCGCGATGAGGGTGTATATTTTTTTCATGATGGAGTGCGGTTTAGATGTCGAGTTTCAGTCCTCCGTTCTTGAGCAGGCTCAGGCTGATGACGATCTGGTACTGGTCGTCGCTGAATCCTTTGCCGGGATAGTATTCTGTGAGCGTCACGGGAATCCGGATCGTGATGCCCTCGACGATCTGCCGCAGGTCTTCGGCGAAAAGTTGCGTTTCGGGGATGTCGTTCGATGTCTTGTCGACGCCGACCTCGACCTGGAACGTGACCTCCGTGGGCGAGAGGCGCGGATCGAGGCGCAGCGAGAGGGGCAGTCTGCTGGTGATCTGGCCGTAGAGGAACAGTGTGTTCCTGGCGTTGGGCGTGCCCTCGGGGTCGAGGTTGTCGGCGAGCATGTCCACTATGTCGCTGCTGATGTCGATATGGCCGACTTCGTATTCGAGCTGGTCTATTCCGAGCGAGCCGGTCAGGTAGGTGCGGGCCAATGCGCTGACTTCGTCCGCGAGCCGTTCGCGCAGCGATGCGTCGTTGCGGTAGGCGGTTTTGAATGCCGTCTTGAAGGTTTGCTCGTCGGGCGCCGTCAGGTTGAGAAGCGGCAGAAAATCCGCGGCGTATTTGTCCCAAACCAAATCGACGACCGATGCGAGTTTGGCGTCGCTGGTCTGCATCTCCTCGCGCAGCGTTCGGAGCAGCGTGTTTACATACGCCGGCTCGTTCTGCAATTTGACGAGGTCGACGAATTTGTCGTCGGGCAGCTGGGTGGGAAACCAGATGTCGGCTTCGCGGAAGATCTTTTCGATGTCGCCGTCGTTGTTTTTGATCTCGTCCTTCGAGACGAGCACCTTGACCAGCGGGATGCGGAACTGCGACCCCTCGTCGCCGATGGCGATGTTGTCGGTGTCGATGTTTCCCAGATCGTAATCCTTGTCCACGCATGCGGTGGAGAGCACGCCGGACAGGAGCAGGAGGATAAGTTTTCTCATAGGCATGGATTGTGCTGAAATAGTGAGATGCAAATATATAATTATTCGACGGATTAAACAAGAAATGCGACCTTTTTATAGACCTTCGTTTTTCCGATATATTTGCTAAATTTGCAGGGCGTATGGCTGAAACGGAAAAACCGAGTCTCAAGGAGCAGGTGGCCCTGCTGCCGCTGTCGCCGGGCGTCTACCAGTTTGTGGACCGCTCGGGGACGATCATCTACGTGGGCAAGGCCAAGAGCCTGCGCAAGCGGGTGTCGTCGTACTTCGTGCAGTCGAAGGAGCACAGCGCGAAGGTGCGCGTGCTGGTGAAGCAGATCGTCGAGATCCGCCATATCGTCGTGGGAAGCGAGACCGACGCCCTGCTGCTGGAAAATTCGCTGATCAAGAGCCTCCAACCGCGTTACAACATCCTGCTGAAGGACGACAAGACCTATCCGTGGATCGTCGTGCGGCGCGAGCACTTTCCCCGTGTGCAGTCGACGCGTATCCTGACGCGCGACGGTTCGCAGTATTTCGGTCCCTACGGCTCGGTGATGATGCAGCGCAGCGTGCTCGACTTCATCCGCGAGGTGGTCCCCCTGCGGACCTGCAAACTCAACCTCGCTCCGGAACCGATCGCCAAGGGCAAGTATTCGGTCTGCCTGCAATACCACTTGGGCAACTGCAAGGGTCCGTGTGTCGGTTTGCAATCCGAAGAGGAGTATGCGCAGCTGGTCGGCATGGTTGTTTCGGTGCTGAAAGGCGACCTGCGTCCCGTGCGCCAATACCTCGAAGGGGAGATGGCGCGTGCGGCCGGGGAGCTGAAATTCGAGCTGGCGCAGCGGTACAAACAGCGGCTCGACGCCCTGGACAACTATGCCGGACGGTCGGTGATCGTCAGTGCGAAGATCGTCGATGTCGACGTCTTCTCGCTGCTGCCGGACGACGATGTGGCCTGGTGCAATTTCGTGCGTATCCGCCACGGTTCGATCGTGGGCGTGCAGACCGTGAAACTCTCGACGGGTATCGGGGGCGACGAGCGCGACATGCTGACGCTGGCCATCCAGCACATCGTCGAAAATATCGCCGGGGGTGAACTGGCCCGCGAGGTGATCGTGCCGCTGCTGCCCTCGACGACGCTGCTGTTCGGAGGCGTGACGTTCACGGTCCCGAAGCGCGGGGAGAAACTCGAACTGCTGGAATTCTCGCAGAAGAGCGCCCGTATCTACCGCGCCGAGCAGTTGAAAAACCTCGAAATCAAGAATCCCGAACGCTATACCGAGCGGTTGATGAATGCCATTCAAAAGGAACTGCGCCTCGACAGACAGCCGCGGCACATCGAATGTTTCGACAACTCCAACCTGCAGGGCGCTCATCCGGTGGCCTCGTGCGTGGTGTTCCGGGATGGAAAACCCTCCCGCAAGGAGTACCGCCATTTCAACATCAAGACCGTGGCGGGGGCCGACGATTACGCTTCGATGCGGGAGGTCGTCTTCCGGCGCTATACGCGCCTGATGGCCGAAGGGGCCGAAATGCCCGACCTCATTATCGCCGACGGCGGAAAGGGGCAGATGGGAGTCATTCACGAGGTGCTGGAGCGCCTCGGGCTGGACATCCCCATTGCCGGACTGGCCAAGGACGACCGTCACCGCACCGCCGAACTGCTCTACGGCTTTCCGCCCGTGCTGGTCGGTATCCGTCCTACTTCGCCCCTGTTTCACTTCCTGTCCCACATTCAGGAGGAGGTGCACCGGTTCGCCATTTCCTTCCACCGGCAGAAACGCAGCAAGGCATTTATCCACAGCGAACTGGAGCAGATCGAGGGGGTCGGGGACAAGACCATCCAGACGTTGCTTCGCCATTTCCGCACGGTGGAAAAGGTCCGTGCGGCCAATATCGAAGAACTTTCGGCGCTGGTCGGGGCGGCGAAAGCGAAAAAAATCAGGGCCTTTTTCGAAAAATAGCCGTATTTTTTGAAAAGTTACGAAAATCGCCTATCTTTGTCCACCCGATTCGCCGTGTAATGCTCGCGGAAATGCCCGGATGGCGGAATCGGTAGACGCGTTGGTCTCAAACACCAATGACAGCAATGTCGTGCCGGTTCGACCCCGGCTCCGGGTACGTAAAACGGCGCTTAATCAGTTGATTAAGCGCCGTTTTGCTTTTGTTGGGGCGTAAATAAGGTGTAAAAAACGACAGAATGAAATATGAATTATGGTGAGTGTAAATTGGAATACATCAAATTTCATAACTCTATAAAATAGAAGATTATCAAACGCTAATCGACTATAAAGAAGTCGATATTATTCAAAAATCAAATGATTTTTGAGGGCTGTTAGTTCTTTGAGTAAATTTTATAATAAGATTATTGATGTTTGCTTCATTTAGATAATCTGCGTATTTAGGATATTGTATAAGATATTTCCCTAGCTTTTGTTGTGGATCTTTGCCTTCGTCTTTTATTTTTGCTAGCATTAACTTTATATATCTATTACAATTGTCTGAAAAATCAATGTTGAATTTTATATGTAAATAGAATGCTCGTAAGATGTTAGCCTCTATTGTATGATTCCTTTTTTGGTAAAGGTAATGCTTTTGAAGAATATCTAGTTTATTTGACTTGGCTAATTTGTTGTAATTCTGGGCATGCAAATTAAGAGTCTGAATGTTTAATACAATTGAATCGTAATTATAAAAACATCCGTTTGCAATTTTCTCTAATAACTTTTTATCTTCTATATCTGAAACTGAATTTAGAGTCTTGAATTTAACGACCTTATTTCGGAATGCCCAATTGTCATTAATATTCCAGATGTCGACCTCCAAACCATTTAATATTATTTTTATTCCATTATGTCGATTGACTTTGTAGTTCAGATTATGGGATTTGATTTGATTTACCAATGTATCTTTATCTGCACTTGTAATAATATCTACGTCGCGGGAAGATTTATTATTAATGATATCTCTTAAATATCCACCGACAATATAAGCAACATTATATGTTAGTAATTTATAAATAAACTGTTCAAATTCAGGGCTATTCTTTAAAGTATTTTTAAACTTTATAAGAAATAACCTTTTAAATTCTTTGTAATCATTAATTTGTTTGATCATTATAATTTAATTCCTTTCAATCTTTGATATAATGATATTGCATAAGAGTCAGTCATTCCGCTTATAAAATCAACGATAAGTTGTATCTTATTATATTGGTCTGATGTGCTTTGGTTAGGGTATTTTTCAAAGATATATCTATAGCTTGAAGAAATGTTTCTGTAGAGTCGACTGCTTTGAGGCGTTTCTTCCATAATTCCAGAAATAAATATGCCTAATAACCCCTGGATTGCCTCCCAGCCAGCTAGTTCAATTTGTGTAATTTGTTTATCATTATAAACAATTTTTCCTAACTCTTTAAAAGCTTGCCTTATGTCTGAAGCATTTGATAGATAAAGCAATTCGTCTTCTACTTCACCGGTCATTATTTTTTCATAGTTACTCACAAATGTTGAAATTACGCCATCAATCATTTTGCCTTGTGCAATAACCCTCAATTGTTGTGTCGCAAACATCAGACGGTCTCCAATATTCTTGTCTGTACTTTGATATATCTTGTCGAAAATTTCTATAAGGTCTTTATTATTATCAAGTTTTTCTGTAAATACGTCTTTTATCTTCTCATAGCTTATAGCCCCTAATTTAACCCCATCCTCTATGTCTGCTGCGCAATATGCAATATCATCTGCAGCCTCTAATAAATAGGCTGCGGGATGTCGCTTAAGATTGAGTTTAAGGGTCTCGCTTATAGCTTTATAGTCGGCTTCTTCGGATGTATAATAACCATATTTTTTTAATCTTATTTCATTCGTTTTTTTACCTTTATTTCCGTCAATTGAATTTGCAGGATATTTTGTAATAGTTGCAAAAACGGGAAATGTCAAATTGAAACTATTCTCATCTTTAAACCAATATAATCGCCTTAATATTCTAAAGGCCTGTATATTGCCATCAAAATTAATGTAATCTTCTTTCTCTTGTTTGGATAATCCAATTAGCTGATTTGTATTAAAAAACTTGACAAAAAAGTCTTTTATGGCTTCTTCTCCAAAGTGACCAAATGGTGGATTGCCTATGTCATGGATAAGTCCAGCAACTCTTAATAATGAACTTAATTGATTTGATAGTTCGGGATCGTATAATTCTTTCTCTATTAGTATTTTCTCTATACTAGTTCCGATTGAACTGCCTATATAAGAAACCTCTAATGAATGTGTAAGTCTAGTTCTTATGTAGTCACTTTGCTCTAATGGATATACTTGTGTCTTATCTTGAAGCCGCCTTATCGGTGCACTTGATATTAGTCTGCCATAATCCTGCTCGAAAGGATTTCTTTTGTCTATAGGTATCGTTTTTGTCCGCTTTCTAAACGTTTCAGGAGTAAGCAGAATATTCCATCTATTATCCATAATAACTTGTTTATTGTTAAAATAATTCGTTACTTAATTCTGTTTCGTCAATTATGCAATCATTGGGATAATTTCGTAAATCTTATAAGCTACAATATTATTATCATTTACTATAGTTTCTATATATTTAACTTTTGCCAATCAACCCTATTGCCTTGAGAGACTTGCGCAATGTGTCTATTTCAACTCTTTCTATATTATCTAACTTATATATTAAGTTGTTATCTATGCTCATACGACATACTATATTATTGTTCGATTTAATGCCTGAAAAATTCAATATATCAAATATAACTAATAATCTAGCATTCTCAAAATTTCTTTTTAACTTTGCCCCTGCGAACAATATGTTATAAAATTCTTTTACGTGGTAGCCAGCAAAGCAACCATATTAAAGGTATGCGCAGAGCCGTTGGGGTTTAGCGACCCGCGAACGGCACTTTGCTGAGCTTGTAAAAGGGTGATGTATTGTTCGCAGCTGCGCATATTTTTATATTTATGCGAACAATGCATCATGTCCGTACTCCGTACAGACACGCCGCAAGGCCAGCCGCAGGCGGTTCCCGCCGTGCAACCTCCCGATTCATTTCCATTCCCACCCGCCGGATTAGCAAATAATTGCTAACCAAGTTGTTATTCTCTTTATTGCCGAAAACCTGCGATAAGGACAGCCCTTACTATGTCAAATTTCTAACAATCAATCAAATGGAAGCAAACCAAAACCCCGTGCAGGAAAACTCTGCACAACGCATAGCCCTCGAACTCGAACAGCCCGCCGAACGACTTTACGATCCTGCCGAAGCCGCCCGGATCGTCCAATGCCTGACAGACGGCTATTTCGATCCCGAATATATCCTATTGTTCGGTAAATTGGTCGGCGGCACGCCGCACAGCGACGCAATGGCTTATGACCTGCTGATGGTCGTTCGTGAACCCCCGGAATACGATTGGATTCAGACCAAACGCATCCTGCGTTATAAAGTGCCCTACAGCTGCCGGAAGATTACCTACATTAATCTCTATATCATGACGTTGAGCTACGTTGAATCGAACGCGACGCCGTTCCTCTTCTTCGCCCATGCCGAGGGCGAGTTGCTGTATTGCAGCGACAGCTACCATTTCCAGCGTCCGAAACACCCGATCGACTTCGCCAAGGCGTATGCGGATGCCAAATTTCATTTCGACACGTTCCGCACGCAGGGCAACGAACTATTGGAACAAGCGCAGGACGCTTTCAGCGAGAGCCGCAATATGCGTCTGGCCGCGCAGTTCTCGGCGCAGGCAATGGTCTATTTCTACCATACGCTTTATTACGTCTATCACGGTCTGGAGTTCGACAGCCACGATCCGGTCATCATGCACGACCGGATGCGGACGCTTTCCACGAAGCTGATGCTTGCTTTCGACGACAATCATATCGAAAACATCTTCACGCTGCCGCGTCTGAAGAGTTTCCTGCAAAAGTCTCCGTATGGCATCCGGTTCGACATCGCACCTCAAAAGTTGGATATACACATGGAGCGTGTGCGTAAAGCAGGCGGGATTATCGAAAACCTGTGCGGCCTGCGGCTGGAACTTTATAAAGAATTGAGCGAACGGTCGTAAGCGGTCGATCATCCGAACGAAAAGGGGGCTTGCGAGATCATTGACAAGCCCGCAAGCTCCCTTTTTTGTCATCCTACTTTTTCTTGGCTTTTGACTGGACGTTCTGTTGGCTTTGTTCGTACCAGTATTTCGCGGTGTTTTTCCACTCCCGCCTGTCTCGGATATAATACCCTGCCGCGCATGTTGTAGCCAATGCGACGATTACAAGGCCTATAATAATTTTCAGTACGATAGGCGGCTGTTTCAGGTAGCGGATTTGTTGTTGCATTTCGTAAATGGTGTGATTCGTCAGGTGCTCAAACTTTTCCGTATCGACCTCTGTCTTCATTTTGGCTACCTGTTCCTGCAATGCCGTTATTCCCTGTGTATTCTGTTTGACGTCTGTCCCGATCTGCTTCAATGAGCCGAAAATATATTTGAACAGCATTTTTATACCCGAATTGTCGGATGGCAAGGTGTTGATTACGGGTTTGAATTCAATCTGCCCGATGCGGTTTAACAGGTTTGCGACTTGTTCGGCAGTGTGTGCCGATGTTTCGGCTATTTCTTCGATCTTCTGGGTCAATGCCGCATTATCCCTGCCTTGTGATTTTGACACCTCGGATTTCAGGGCTTTGATGATTTCTTCTTTCAAATCCTCGTACATATCTAATGTAAGGATGTTGTTTTGTGTGTTATCCATATCGGTTAGTGTATTCTGAATTTTGGTTTGTTGGTTTTAATTGTGCGTAATTTTCGGCTTCGCTCGGCCTGTTCGATCAGCATCGCTTCGGTCGCCTGCCGGATCAGGGCCGTAACGCGGGCTATGTGTTCCTCGTGGGATTCCCCGATCCTCCGCTGCATCTGTTCCGGGGTGATTGAGCCGCAACACCAGCCCGGCGGTAAAGTCATACCGCCCGCCACGCCGAAGCCGCCTAAATCGAGGGATTCGCCCGAATTACCGCGACTGCCGAACAACCCGGCAAACGCCGACCGATAACGACCTGCTGCTGCGGATAAATTCCCGACCGCCTGCGCCGAATAGCGGGGCTGTGCGACGGGAGTAACGATCCGCTGTACCTGCGAGAAACGACGGTCTAACTTGGAGAAGCTGAAAGCCCGGTCGATCTTCGAGCCGGAAAAGGTGTAACCGTTCATACCAAACAATACGCCCTGCCTGCGGTCGGTATTCCCGCAATACTTGAATGTGGTCGTAATACCTCGTTCCTGCAATCGTTTCTCCAGATCATCCCACGACTTACAACCGGACAGACAACCCCGGATAGCGTCGTAAATGGCGTACTTGGTATTGTCCGGCTCCCGCAACCGTTCACGCCGCACCTGCTCTTTGCCTTTCGGATAGTATAAACCATACTTGGCTGTAAGCTCCTTGCAAACCTTGCCGTTCCGGATTTTGGTATTCTTGTCCGATATGGTCTGCCCGTCGTTTCCGACCCGGTTGTAGACGATATGACAATGCGGATGCGTTTGATCCGTGTGCCGGACAATTAGAAACTGCGTGTCCCGAATCCCCATGCGCTCCATATACTCCCGTGCAATCTGCGCCATAGCCGGGTCGGTCAGTCGGTCGGCATCTTTCGGAGAGAAGGATAACGATATATGTCCGACTGCGTTTTTGATCCGGGGATTGAGGAGCGTTTGGTCTTTGAAATCGCGCACCATGTCCGACACGCCCGGCGGCTCAATACCCTCAAAACCCAATATCCGCGACTGCTCTTTCATTACATAGCCGACCGTCGCACCAAAGGATGATCCGGCGATAATCTTACCGATCATGGCGCACCTGTTTTAGAAAGTCCTCGATCTCGGTAATGATTGCCGCGTGGGACACAATTACCGCCGCAAATCCGCCGACATTGGCCGAGCGAGTGAGTTGATTGAGGTTGCGGGCAATGCCTTTCAACTGCACCATATAATTCAGATGTTCCGGACGCATTCGCTCACGCACTCACCCGCGTCCGATAAGTTGCCGGATAATCTCGGACGGACGGCAGCCCGATATGCGGGCTAACTTCTTCAGCCGGAAATAGTGTTCGCTGTCGAGCCTTGCGCTGACGATGTACTTCTGTCTTTGGGCGGCTTCTAACACCGGACGGCCGCCCTTGTTAAAGGTTCTTTTCATACTTGGAATTTTAATGATTAGACCAACGGGATGACGCGCCGACCAGCGAGAGCAAGCCTCGTTTTCGTTTACGAAAACACAAACTTGCCACCCTACTTTATTGTTGCCTGATGGGGAGCGTGGGCCGTTGGAAAGATTCGCCGACCTTCGCCCGCAGAGATCCGCATAATCTCGTAGGGCGAGGTCGGCGATAGTTGCTGATCCCGTCTTTAGGTCTTGGAATTTACTACGTAATTGGCTGCGTCCTGCTCGATCTCTGCGGCAGGCTTGATTCGGTTCTGGAGCAGTCAGCGCTCCAACTCCGCCCGGTCGAAATAGATGTTTTTGCCGTTGGGTTTGTAATGCGGGATACGGCTCCCGCAGGTCAGCTTGTACATGTACGTCCGGGAAATCCCGGTGTAAGTGCAAGCCTCATCGAAAGTAAGGACATTCTTCTGCCCTGCGAGCAGCTGCTCGATGCGGTTCAGCCGCTGCTCCATACTGATTTCATTTTCCATAGATAGTGTTTTAGTTAGACAAGGAATAAATTATCAGCGGCAAATATAAGGGTGATCGAGGCGGATTGTTCTCATATGCTCACTCTCGCTCACTCTTGGCTAGGCAAAGTGTCCTTGCGGGATGTTGTAAGGGTTATTTAGTGTTTTTTAGGATGCCGATGTAGCTTTTGATAAGGTAGGCTCTGTAGGGAGAGTCGGAATTGACTGCGCAATACTTTGCACTTGAAAGTGTGTTGCGGTTTATGGGCTTGCCGTTGAGCGATACGAAGCACTTATGCTTTGCTGCTACGGCTTGCCAAATAGGAGTAATTAACTGCTCTTCGCCCAAGATGTGGAAAATGTAACAGAGGGTACGGGTATTGCAAACGACCAACGGTTCTTTGAGCCTGCACATGAACAAGGCGGCGACCGTATTTGTATCGACTTCTGGCTGGAATACACGTTGGCCGTTGAACAGCTCGGTCAAAGCCGTTAACTGCCTATTGTTGAGTGAAGCAAGAAAATTGATATTCATGTCAAAGAAGCAAGGCCTGTGCTTTAAATGTTTCTTTGATTCCTTGTTTTAAGAATTCACTTTGGGTATCTATTGCTCTTTTTTTCGCTTCTTTTTCTATGTCCGACAAATTTTTTCGACAATCAATTTGTTGTTTATGATGATGAGCAAGATAATCAACTGCATTGTTTATTGTCATTTCTTTAATTGGTTGATGTCCACCTAATCCGTTAATAATAAGCGTCTCTGCTAATATTTTGACGGATAAATCTTCTTTTTCAGCCAATAGGATATTAGCTGAAAAGATTCTTATGATGTCCTGTATATTCCCCATAACTTATTGATTTTATCGCAAATATAAATTAAAAACTTAAATTGTCAACTCCGGCAAGGCATTAACCGCCTTTTCTTTGAGCGAATCGACGGCACGGGTGTATTTCTCCGTGTGCTTTAATCCGCTGTGGCCAAGCAGGGACGCGACAGTCTTAATATCGGTGTGACACTCGCCGAGTAGATTCACGGCAAAGCTGTGGCGGGCGCAGTGCCATGTGATGTGCTTTTCAATTCCTGCACGGGCAACCCATATCCGCAGGGCTTTCAGGCATCCTGTGTGGCTCGGCAGTGTGAAGATGGGGCCGTCTTTCTCCGGGCGTTCGCCGATCAACTTTAATAGCGTATTGCTTAATGGTATCGTGACAATCGAATGTGTCGAGTGCCCGGTGGTTTTGTTTTGGTCAAACCGGATCGTCTTGTTGGCATAATCGACGTTGCTGTATTTCAGATCGACCACATCGCAATACCTTAATCCGGCGTACAGGCAGAATAGAAATGCCCGGCGTACATCCATATTTTGATAAGGGGTATTTGCGAGTTGTGCAATCTCCTCAAGGCTCAACACGTCCTTTCGCAAAGCAGTATCATCGACAACGCAGGGAACACCCGTACAGGGATTCTTTAGCAGAATGTCTTGGTCTATGGCATATTTGATAACCTTTTTGAACCGTTGGAAAAATCCACGTGCACCCTCGCCGAAAGAGTGCTGTTGCAGATAGTCCACGAATTTGATCATCATCTCCTTGGTCATCTGATCCGGCCTGATATTGGTCTGCATACTCGGATAGGATTCCGCAAGAAATCCCCGGAACCGTCGCAGGCAACCTTCCATCATTCGAATATCTTTCTTTTTGTAATTCTTGACATAGGCATCGAAGAACTCCAAGAAATTGACTTTCTGTTTCACGGGTGCAGCCTTGTCGTATCGACGGGCAACCAATACCTTTTCCTTGTCGATGCGAATTTCAGCGGCAAGGGCCAATGTTTCCTTGTTCTTCTGCCGCTCTTCCGGCGTGCGGGGATTGGGCAAGAGGTATAAGCCCAAAAATTCTTTAGAGCGTATGTGTTTGATATGTTCCTTACCCGTTGTTTCATCGACTACCTTGTTGTAGCCCATGTAATACTCCAGATACAAACTTTGCCGACCGTCGGCTAGCGTTTTTTGCATCAATTTTGGATTTTCTTTGGTCTTTGCTTGCAATTTTGCCATAATCCCGGAATTTAGTAGTTTTGTATCTTCCTGATCTTATGGCGCAAAGATATATAATTATTTTTTAATTCAGAGTGTAATAAAGGTGTAAAAAATAACGAAAAACACTCAAAACAAGCTCAAATGACAGAGTTGTAAATATTTATAAATAGCTAATAATTAATATTATATATTCTTTTGATTGGATGTTGTTGTATAGGTTGTGTATCGGCTCCGGGTACTTTTCGGAAACGCTGAAACATTATTCGTTAATGTTTTGGCGTTTTTGTTTTTCCGCTTGCGACCGCACCGCGGCCGCCAATCGGCCGTTTTGAGCCTCCGCATTATCGCTTGCAGCGGAAAAAGGGCGGAGTGAAGGCGGAGCGTGTAAAAACGGGGCCGGTTTGCTCGCAACGACGTCCAGCAGGCGAGAGCAAAGCTTGCTTTGCCGAGCCGCCACAGTCGAAGCGGCGCATTCCTTTGCGCCGCAAACCCGCGAAGGCGCCCGTTTTAGCGTCGCCGAACTCCGATCCCGCGAAAGCGACATGCGGATGGTTTTGGGTACCTTTTGCCACCAAAAGTACAACAAATCCCCAAAACGGGCAAATAAGCGCAGTGGTATTGACAATCAGGCTGTTTTTCGGTTCGGTTCGCCCTGTAGAAGTTTTCGAATGGACAGCCGGCGGCATCGTCGAACGAGGGTTCGGTTTCCAAAACATTACCTTGTTCGAGAATGCCTCTCATTTCATAAAACGGTGATTTTCCGTCTATTGCATTTTCGTTCATCTTGATCGGAGACTCTGCTGAAATTAGTTTTGTACCCCTTAAAAAGCAGAGTTTACGCGCAGCACGTTCAAGGTTCTGTTCTACCTGAAAAGGAACAAGGAAAAAACACAGTCGGCGGTTCCTGTCATGGGCCGCATCACGGTCAACGGCACGATTTCGCAGTTCAGTGCGAAGCTCACGGTTCCGGAGCGTTTGTGGGAAGTCCGCGGCGGCCGTGCCAAGGGCCGAAGCCTCGAAGCGGACCGTATCAACCGGTATCTGGACGATATCCGCTCTCAAATCGACCGTCATTATCGGGACATCCGCGACCGGGAAAGCTATGTGACGGCCGAGAAGGTCAAGAACGCCTGGCTGGGGTTCGGGAAACGTTACCGCACCCTGCTGGAGACTTTCCGCAGTTTCACGGAGGATCTGCACGGGCGTATCGGCGTCGACCGCTCGAAAAACACATGGTACCGCTATCTTGCGACGATGAAACACCTGCAGGCGTTCCTTACGGCGAAATACCGTGTGAGCGACATCGCCCTTGCCGAACTGGAACAGTCGTTCATCGAACAGTTCCATGTCTACCTGAAGACGGAACGAGCGCTTAAATTCACGAGCATCTGCCGTTATCTGGACTGCCTGATCAATGTGGTCAAAGTCTCTTTCAACGACGGAATCATGCCCCGCAACCCGTTCGCCTCGTACCGTTACAACGAACCCACGCCGGAGCGTGCCTTCCTGAACGAGGAAGAGATCCTCACGCTCCAGCACGCTGCGCTCCGCACGAAGAAACAGCGCCTCATCCGCGACCTGTTCCTCTTCTCCTGTTTTACGGGTATCTGCTACGCGGATATGAAATCCCTTGTTTGGAAACAGTTCGAACAGGATGCGCACGGCGACTGGTGGGTTACAGGCAACCGCTGCAAGACGGACACACAGTATATCGTCAAACTGCTGCCTGCGGCCCTGTCCATTCTGGAACGCTGCCGGGACGATGGTGCGGAGCGCGTCTTTTCTTTCATGCCGCATCTGAATACGGTAGACCGCTCCCTGAAGCGCATCGCCGCCTTATGCGGCATCGACAAGAAACTGACCTTCCATGTCGGGCGCCATACCTACGCCACGACGGTCTGCCTGATGAACGGTGTGTCGCTGGAAACGCTCTCGAAGATGCTGGGACATAAACGCATCACCACGACGCAGACCTATGCGAAGGTGACCCAGCCGATGATCGACCGGGAGGTGGAGATGCTCAAGGAGAAGCTGGCGGATAAATTTATGGCTGTATAGAAATAGCAGACAGTTGGGAAAAACGATACGGAGCCATGTGAGAACAGCATATATCGTCTCACCCTTCAAAACAAAAAAGTCTGATATATCCCTGTAATCTCTTTCCGCCGGCAGGGAATTAAACGCCGGAGATGAAAATCCGCAAGGCCATGCGAATCGCCCGAGGGGCGAGCCTTGCGGATTTCCATCCCCGGCATTTTGCTGGTCGCTACCGTCGGAAAAGGAGGCTTTCTGCGCCCCGGACGCTACCCAACGGGCTATTGACTCTACGACACGCATATCTGAACTCTGATAGTCGCAGTCCACGACCAGTACGTCATAGCCTAATGTGTAGTGCAGATGACTGGCGAGTAACATCGTAAATGTCGATTTCCCGATACCCCCTTTTTGATTGCAGATCGAAATGCTTGCTTGTTTCATCATTTTTGGATATTTAGAGGTTCTTATTGTTTTGCAGAAAGGATAATTTCCATATTTATAGTTATTTATATTCCGATTCAGATTTCTGGAAATCTATATTTTTCTATTTCCGTACATCCCCGAATTTATCACTGAGGATAAAATTGGAGAAGTTGTCAGAGAGCTATAAATTCAAGTATCCGAATAATGAAAAATTCCTTTCTGCCGCAATATACAACAGGGTAAAACGCTTCCGAACTAATGTCCGCCCACGACCGCTCCAGTCCGTTCGCCGGGCTTTTTTTCGGCTCCCGACGGTTGTAATATTGCACCCGGAAACGACCCGGCCCCAAGCCCCCCGCCAAGAGTTTATCAGAATCGTCGTTCCGGATTTTCGGCGGCGGGTCTTTCGCCTCACTTGAGGCGAGCGAGCTGTACCTTTGTCCGACAAATTGGCATTTGTCCGACAAAGGTGCTCGCTCTGCGAGGCCGGGCGTTCTCCCAAGTCGAACGCCTTTTTAACCGATAGTATGGATACTGACCGAAAACCGACAGACATAACCGACAGGAAGCCCCGAACACCGGGTTATAAATACTCGTTCCGCCTCAATGAAGAGCAGAATATCCGCTTCAACGAGTTGCTTTGTAAGGTCGGACTGGAGCATAACCGGAGCCGTTTTATCGTCAAACGTATCTTCGGCGAGGAGTTCGTCGTCGTCAGACGTGACCCTTCGAAGGCGCAATTCATCGCCCGGCTGAACGACTTTTACTTCCAGTTTCAGAAACTTGCGAACAACTGTGCGCCCGTCAAGGTGATATAATAAATATAGCGATGGCAAGCTATTAGGTAAGTGTTCTTTGCAAATAACCTATCATCAACCGACTTATCTGAAAGGGAAACCGGACAGGGAGTGTAGCATGTCGGGGTAAACCATAAGTCAGTCAGTTACCGGACTGCGACTGAATGGGGTGATGAAAGACAGATATGAGGATAAAATCCGGATTGATTGAATGACAGCCTGAGCGGTACCTAGCGAAACTGTGACGTTAGGGTAACTATACTCGTCATATCGTGATACTCTCATTGTAGTAGTTGTACAGAGAGAGCAAGAACTTATCACGACGCAACTGTAATAAGCAGTAAAAGGCGGACGTCATATCCGACAATCTGTCGCGCCATAGTTATTATATCGTAAACGGGGATTACCTAAACCGGAATGCCGTAAGGCTATTGGACGAAGGTCTATGAATATCCGGCATGGTAACGGAGCCTCCGTAGTAGTCCGCGCGAGGGAAAGCCTCGCACATGACGAAAGGCGGCAGCTAATATCCATTAATACGATTAACGGAAAATGCGAGAGGCATTATGAGAAGTCCCGCAAGAGTATTAAACAGTCTGACAAAGCATAGTCAAACCACGGAATACAGGTTTGAGAGGCTTTATCGTATTCTTTTCAATGAGGAAATGTATTATCTGGCGTATCAACGCATCTATTCCAAGCCGGGTAATATGACACAAGGTGCAGACGGGGAAACCATCGACCGTATGAGCCTTTTCCGCATTGAGAAACTGATCCTTTCGTTGAAAGACGAAAGCTACTCTCCCCAGCCATCGAGAAGAGTGCATATCCCGAAGAAAAACGGAAAGACACGACCTCTCGACGTACCCTCTTTCGATGACAAACTGGTGCAGGAGGTAGTACGAATGGTACTGGAAGCTATTTGCGAAGGTCATTTTGAAGATACTTCATACGGCTTCCGTCTGCATCGCAGCTGCCACACCGCATTGAATGTCGTACAGAAGACTTTTACGGGTAAGAAGTGGTTCATCGAAGGAGATATAAAAGGTTTCTTCGACAATGTCAATCATGATATTCTGATCGACATCTTAAAGAAACGTATTTCCGATGAACGATTCATACGACTTATCAGAAAATTTCTGAAAGCGGGTTACTTGGAACGATGGCAATTTCATGGAACGTACAGCGGAATGCCGCAAGGTGGAATTATCAGTCCGATATTGGCCAATATCTATTTGGACAAGCTGGATAAGTACATGAAGGAATATGCCGCCGGATTCGACAGGGGCAACAGGGTAAGAGCGTGCCGTGAATACGAAGTCCTCACTTACCAAAAGAGGCTGGTTATGCGTGAACTCAAAACAGCGACAAACGATGTAGAAAGAAAAGTGCTCGTCAAACGGCTCAAAGAGATAGACAAAACCCGATCCGCGATGCCGTGCTTCGCTCCTATGGACAGGAACTTCAAAAGGCTCAAATATGTGAGGTATGCCGACGACTTCCTGATAGGAATTATCGGCAGTAAAGAAGATGCCGTAAAGATCAAGGACGATATAAAGCGTTTCCTTGCAAACGAATTGGCATTGGAATTATCCGATGAAAAAACGCTCGTCACTCATACTGAAAAGCCTGCAAAATTCCTCGGATATGAGGTGACTGTCCGCAGGTCGAACCTGCAAAAACGGAACAAGCGGGGAAACCTGTCCCGTGTGTATGGAAATAAGGTCAGATTAAAGGTGACGACCGAAGTGATAAAGAAAAAGTTGTTGGAACTCGGGGTGCTGAAATTCAGCTATCATAACGGGCACGAGCAATGGATTCCCAAACACCGGTCGGAACTTATCAATAATGACGACCTTGAGATCCTTGACGGTTACAATGCCGAGATCAGAGGGTTTTACAACTATTACTCGATAGCTAACAACGCTTCTGAACTGAACACTTTTCACTACATCATGCAGTACAGTATGTACAAAACCTTTGCTGGGAAATACCGAACCACGGTAAGACGAATTTGCCAGAAATACAAACGCAATGGAGTCTTTACAGTGAGATATACGGTAAAAAACGGCAAAGCAAAAGAACGCTGCTTATACAATGAAGGGTTCAAAAGAAAAAGACCTTCCTATGATCGGTCGATTGACAGATGCCCAAATCCAATGCCCGGCGTCAGCACCACAAGCCTTATAAACAGGCTGAAAGCTCAGAAATGTGAGTTGTGCGGTGCTACGGATAATCTGGTTATGCACCATGTGCGTAAACTCGGAGAACTGAAAGGCAAGGAGAATTGGGAAAAATTGATGATTGCCAGACGTCGAAAGACTATGGCTGTTTGTAGTAGCTGTCATCAAAAAATACATCATGGAACGTTTTAGACTGACAATATTAGTGGAGAGCCGGATACGCTGGAAGGTGTATGTCCGGTTCGGAGGCGAGTATTGGGAAACCTATTATAGAAATATGACAAGGCGCCGGATGCTTAGCCTACATAATCAGGTTGTAAAAGCCGTCAACGCGCACTTTTCGAACGTCACAATCACGCAGCAAATCGCCGCTTTGGAGCAGCGGACCCGCGAGTTGAAAGCTCTGAATATCGAGATACTAAATCCGGCAAAACAAACGATGGAATGGTTGCAAAGATAGAGATCAATCGTAAAGTTGTTCGGTTTTGAATAGAACCGTTTCTGTGTAAGAAACCAATAACAACCGGCAAAGTGCTGTCTATCTGCCTAATAAGTCAGCATTTTCCGCAAAACAGTTCTGATAGTTCGAGATCTCAGGTACTTTTCCCATTACAAGAAAGAATGCAACAGAAAGGGCGCGTTATTGTCCATTCGGGCAATATTAACGGTTTGGAACAGACATAAATACTTAATTCAGAGGCTGTTTTTCGGAGGGGGGGGGGGATTTTTCAGCATAAGATTTAGACGAAATAGTTTGGTCGTTTAAACAATATTCCATACTTTTGTGTAGTAAAAGTATGGTTTCTTACACAGAAACCGTACGCCGTTCGACCGGGGCGGATACATTACCCGATACGGTACGCACGACGTAACCGGACGCAGAAAGGGATACAATTTTTGGGAATCGCTTTCATGCTCGATAATAAATCTCTGTTAATCTGCAGGTTGCGTATACCTGCCGACATGGTCGAGAAGTATCTATGAGTGAGCGCACCAGGCAGCAGGTGAACAAAAAAGGAGCATCGGCTGCCATAGAAAAAGCCGCGACCGCCCCACCCTTGGCGGGTATGCAGAACAGTCGCGCCATCCGGTGGTATGTGTTGACACTGCCCTCCTGCCACCGCGGCAGCGCCCGCGAATTGCAGGCCGAAGCGGAGCGCCGGAAGCGCAGCGGGGAGCCGCCATTCGAGTTTTTCGCCCCGACCTATGTGGAAGTAACACAGAAAAACGGGCATTGGGTCGAAACAGCCCGTCCGCTGCTCTACAATTACGTTTTCGTCAAAGCTTCAGAGAATGAAATCTACCATCTGATGCAAACCCGACTCTCGCTTTACAGTTTTCTTCCGCGAGTGAAAGAGGGCAAAAACAGCCACTATCCCTACCTCATGGACGAAGCAATGCGGAACCTACGGTGGGTGGCCCGCTCCTATGCCGACGTGGTGCCGGTTTACACCCCCGAACCCGAGCGACTGATGAAAGGCGACCGGGTGCGGATTACCGAGGGAAAATTCAAAAACGCCGAGGCGAGCGTCATCATCCAGCCGGGCGCCGGACGCAAGGATATCATGGTCTGCATCGATAACTGGATGTGGGTGCCGCTATTGCATGTGCTCCCCGGACAATACGAGGTCATCGCGCTCCACACGGCCAACACGCACATCTATACCCGGTTGAACAACGACCGGCTGTTTCTCGCATTGCACGAAGCCCTACAGCGCTACCACAGCACAACCCTAACGGAGAAAGATCGCGCACTGGCCGAAGAAACCCGGTTGCAGTACGGCAGTTTGAGGATGGATTCCGACGTCACGCGGTGCAAACTCTACGCACTCCTGCTGCCGGCATACACGATTCTGGGCGACAAAAAGGCCTGCCAGCGCACCGTCGGGGTGATGCAGGCACTTCTTTCCGCCGTCAGGGCCGAGCAGTCGCGGGCCTTGCTGCTGGTAACGCTCTACGGATGCACCGATAACTGCATCTATTACGACCGGGCGCATGCCCTGGTCGATCCGTGGCGGGCGGAGGAGAACCCCAAAAAGAGCAAAGTGCAGCTCATGCGTCGGCTGGACGACTACGACATGTGGCTGGGGCATCGCAAGTAAATAAAAGAACCATGAGAGACAATCGACCTTCGGACGAGCCTTGCGGAATACGGCTGATGCGGTTGGTGGACACCCGCCTGATGGAGATCGTACGCCGCGAGCAGGACAACATCAACAGCATTCACCTCTACGGAACCGGTGAGTACTGGGCGGGATTTGAACAGTCGGCCTACCTGCTTTGTCGTCTTTTCAAAGCGCCTGCAATCAGCGTGCTCACCCACCCCGACTACCCGTTTCCCGTGGTGATGGCCAGCATCCCCGACAGCGAGTTGAACGCCTATGTCCGGCGTCACCCGCTCAAGCACGACGACGCGGAGTACAAACAGCTCATAGCTACGGAGATTTCCGCCGCCCAGTATAGCCGCTGGCACCGCAACGAAATACAGCAATTCCTCTGATACGATGACCGACTTGCAGACCGTTACCCTCAACGAGTGCCGCAACGACGCTTCGACCGTCCACCTCTACTTTCTGGACGAGGCGGGGATGTGGCTGGCCTGCGGCATGTCGGCATTCCTGCTCGACCGGCTGGCGCAGGTGTGCGGCGCGGGTTGCATCACTGCATACTCCGAGAGTCTGATGATGCCCACAGCCGTCGTAACACCCCGCGGCCTGCAATCCGTCGCCGCAAGCTGCTCAGGCGGCAACGAGGCATCCGGCCGCGTCGTCCTGCGGTCGGGCCTGCGGATCGAGTCCAAGAGTTACCGTGCCTGGGCCCGCGGGCTGCGTGAAGCAACGATAGACGCTCCCTGACCACTGACCCGTCGAACACATACCTTTACGCCTATGACGCCTCTTTACCTTGTATTTATTCCATTCTGCATCTCCCTGCTGCTGGTGGCATGGATTCATCCGCGGCTGGTGAAGATTGCCAATCTGAAAAACATCGTCGACAACCCCGATGCCCGCAAACTCCAACGAACGCCGGTGCCCGTGCTCGGCGGCGTGGCGGTATTCTTCGGGGTGGTCGTCAGTATGGGCTGCATGGCTCCCGTAATGAACGGCACGCACATGCTGGTTATCATCATGGCCATGATGGCCATGCTCTACACCGGAACGATGGACGATATACTCAACCTGTCGCCGGCGTTTCGGTTTCTAGTCGAAATCATCGTGATCCTGCTGCTTATATTCGTCGGAGGATACAGTATCGACGACTTCCATACATTGTGGGGCATCGGACAGATACCTGTCTGGGCGGCCATTCCGCTGACGGTTTTCGCCGCGACGGGAATCATCAACGCGATCAATCTCATTGACGGGGTGAACGGACTCTCCTCCGGGTTTTGCATCATGGCCTGCATCCTGTTCGGCGTGCTCTTTTTCCTGGCGGGGGACACCCCGATGGCCATTTTGGCTGCCGTATCGGGCGGAGCGCTCATTCCGTTTTTTATGCACAACGTGTTCGGAAAAACATCCAAGATGTTTATCGGCGACGGCGGCACGCTGGTAATGGGGGGCGTCATGTCGGTGTTCGTCATTGCGGTGCTGAAGCAGGGTTCTCTGTCGGCATCCTACGTCAGCGAGCGGGTCGGGCTGGTGGCATTCACACTGGCCGTGCTGAGCGTGCCGGTGTTCGACACGCTACGGGTCATGGCGACCCGGCTGCTCAATGGAGCATCCCCTTTCCGACCCGACAAGACGCATCTGCACCATATGTTCATCGAGCTGGGCTGTTCGCATGTGGCTACCACCGTGGCCATCCTCTCCATGAATTTTCTTATCGTCCTGGCCTGGTGGCTGCTCATGACTCTCGGGGCCTCGGTCGATATGCAGTTCTACGCCGTGGTGGCAATGAGCCTGCTCGCCACGTTCGGAACCTACCATTTCATGCAGTGGCATATCCGACAAAACACGCGCTTCCTCGGCATAATGCGTCAATTAGGCTACAGAACCCATGTCAGCCGCACAGGAATTTTCATCTGGCTTCAGAAAACGATGGACAGAATCTAAAAGGCAATCGAGTCCACTTATCGATCAAGCTATTATAACAGCGCTCGATCGTTTATAAAAGACAATCATCGCTATTCAACCCATTCCGAACCATAAAAATAAAAAAATGAAAAAGGTAATGCTTGTTTTCGGAACGCGACCGGAGGCCATAAAAATGTGTCCTCTTGTCAAGGAATTCCAAAAGCATCCAGAGAAATTCAAAGTCATAGTCTGCGTTACGGGACAGCATCGAGAAATGCTTGACCAGGTACTCAAAATCTTCGAAGTTGCACCCGACTACGACCTCAACATCATGAAGCAAGGTCAGGATCTTTACGACGTTACAGCTCGGGTTCTGATCGGCATGCGGGATATTTTGAAAGAGGTGCATCCGGATTTGGTTCTTGTACATGGCGATACATCCACTTCTACGGCAACCGCCCTTGCAGCATTCTACCAGCAGATACCGGTAGGCCATGTAGAAGCCGGACTGAGGACTCACAATATATACAGTCCATGGCCAGAGGAGATGAATCGTCAGATAACGGGACGAATAGCCGCATACCATTTTTCTCCGACACCCCTTTCGGAAAACAACCTGAAAGAAGAAAAAGTATCGGGGCGGATATTCGTGACCGGCAACACCGTGATTGATGCTCTTTACAGGGTCGTGGAAAAATTCCGAACGGATGAAACGCTCGGCAATGAACAGAAGAAAATTCTTAACGATGCCGGTTACGACGTCGATCGGCTCGTTGACGGTAAAAGACTGGTGCTCATCACCGGACATCGGCGGGAAAACTTCGGCGACGGCTTCCTTTCGATGTGCCATGCCATCAAAGGTCTGGCACTGAAATATCCGGATGTGGACTTTGTTTATCCGATGCATCTTAATCCAAACGTACGTAAACCCATCCATGAGGTATTCGGCGCTGATCTAAGCCATCTTGGAAACATGTTCTTCATCGAGCCGCTCGAATATCTGTCTTTCGTCTACTTAATGAATAAATCGACCATTGTACTTACGGACAGCGGCGGTATTCAGGAAGAAGCTCCCGGACTTGGAAAACCGGTATTGGTAATGCGCGATACTACCGAGCGCCCCGAAGCGATTTCATCGGGGACAGTCCATTTGGTAGGGACAAACCGCCATAAAATAACGGAAGAAGTCAGCAGACTTCTTGACGATGCCGCAGCATACGATCGGATGAGCAGAGCCGTCAATCCTTATGGAGACGGATTGGCCTGCAAAAGAATAGTAGAAGCCTTAAACTAACTCAAAAGAAAATGATAAACGTAATTGGACTGGGCTATATCGGGTTGCCCACTGCTTTGATGATGGCATCCCACGGTGTCGAGGTCGTGGGTACAGACTACAACCGCAAACTCATCGATACGCTGAATGCGGGCCGAACCACTTTCAGCGAAGAGGGCATTGACGAACTCTTCCAAGCTGCGGTGAAATCAGGCATACGATTCACAACCCAATACCAGCAGACAGACATGTATATAGTCTCCGTTCCAACACCTTATGACAAGTTTTCGAAGAAAGTCGATGCCTGTTATGTGGTGGCAGCGGTGAAAGATATAATGAAAGTATGCCCCAAGGGAGCTACGATAGTAATTGAATCCACAATTTCACCGGGAACAATCGACAAATATATCCGTCCGGAAATAGAAGCGTTAGGCTTCAAAACAGGAGACGACATCAATCTCGTACATGCACCCGAGCGGATCATTCCGGGGAACATGGTTTATGAGTTGCTCCACAACAACCGCACGATCGGTGCCGACAGCCGGGATATCGGCGAGAAAGTGAAGAGCTATTACGCCTCGTTCTGCTTGGGTGAAATCGTCGTTACGGACATTCGTACGGCCGAAATGACCAAGGTGGTGGAAAATACGTTCCGGGCGGTCAACATCGCTTTCGCCAACGAGCTGGCCCGTATATGCCGTCACGATGATATGGATGTATATGAGATCATCAAGATATGCAACATGCACCCTCGAGTGAATATCCTCCAGCCGGGTCCTGGAGTAGGTGGCCACTGCATCAGTGTCGATCCGTGGTTTTTGGTGGGAGACTATCCTCAGCTCGCAAAGGTGATCGACGAATCGATGAAGACCAATGATTCGCAGCCCGCTTTCGTGCTCAACCGAATCTATGAGATCATGCAGAAAGAGGGAATAACGGACAATCGCAAGGTAGGTCTGTACGGCCTGACCTACAAGGAGAATGTTGATGACTACCGCGAAAGTCCGACCTTGCAGATGCTGGAGGCCCAGGAACGGCACTTGGCGCGTCCGCTGAAAGTATATGATCCGTTTGTCTCCACAGACATCGTAGCCAATCAATATCATGATTTCGATGAATTTCTCGAAGGCATCGACTTGGTCGTACTTATGGTGAAGCACGATCATATCAAACAGAATTGGAATAAACTGAAAGGAAAAGTTATTCTTGATTGCTTCAATATTTGTCCGTTGGAAGGAACCTATCATATTTAATTCCATCAAAGCGGCAAGTCCAACGAATTTAGGGCAGGAAACGTTGTCTTCATTCGTTTATGAAATTACGTTGCCTGTTCACGCAACGGATATATGCAAGGATTCTGCCTCCAAGCAGAACAGGACGGAAATCTGTTAAACAAGTATTCCCTAAATCTTCATCATATGAAAGGTATCGTTCTCGCGGGCGGTTCAGGAACCCGTCTATATCCCATTACAAAAGGCATCTCAAAACAATTATTGCCGATTTACGACAAACCGATGATCTATTATCCGATATCGGTATTGATGTTGGCCGGTATTCGAGAGATTCTGATCATCTCCACACCCTATGATCTTCCGGGGTTCAGGCGTTTGCTCGGGAACGGAAGCGATTATGGGATGCACTTTGAATATGCAGAACAGCCTTCTCCGGATGGACTTGCACAAGCTTTTACGATAGGAGCCGATTTTATCGGAAAAGAGGCGGTGTGCCTGGTATTGGGGGATAATATTTTCTACGGTAGTTTTTTCACCAGCATGTTGAAACAGGCTGTAAAGATGGCGGAAGAAGAGGGTAAAGCGACCGTTTTCGGTTATTGGGTTAAGGACCCGGAGCGCTATGGTGTCGCGGAATTCGACAAACAGGGTAACTGCCTGAGCATAGAAGAAAAGCCCGCTCGTCCCAAATCCAATTATGCAGTCGTCGGCCTCTATTTCTATCCCAACAAGGTGGTACGAATCGCAAAAAACATCGAACCGTCCGCTCGCGGAGAGTACGAAATAACAACGGTGAATCAAGAATTCCTGAAAGCGAACGAGCTGAAAATACAACTGCTTGGGAGAGGTTTCGCCTGGTTGGATACCGGAACACACGATTCGCTGTCGGAGGCTTCAACCTACATTGAAGTCGTAGAAAAACGCCAGGGGTTGAAGATAGCTAGCCTTGAGGGAATAGCCTATCGCCATGGCTGGATAACCGAAGAAAAGATGCGTGAACTTGCGCAACCGATGTTGAAGAACCAATATGGACAATACCTCCTCAAAGTCATCGACGAACTGAAGGGTGACATAAATTCTACCAATATTCTCTCTAAAGTGGGAAATTAATATGCCAAATAGAACTATAGTAATTACCGGTGGGGCCGGTTTTATCGGGAGTCATGTCGTCCGTCTGTTCGTGCGGAAATACCCTCAGTACAAGATTATCAATCTCGACAAACTGACCTACGCAGGCAATCTTGCCAACCTTGCTGATGTTGAGAACTATCCCAACTACAAATTTGCAAGGTTGGACATCTGCGATTTTGATGCATTCTACCGCCTGATGCAAGACGAAAAAGTAGACGGCATCATACATCTGGCCGCAGAGAGTCATGTGGACCGGAGTATCAGGGATCCTTTTACGTTTGCCCAGACCAACGTAATGGGCACATTGAGCTTGCTACAGGCGGCTAAAATGTATTGGGAAAGTCTACCGGAGAAATATGAGGGTAAACGATTCTATCACATCTCAACCGATGAAGTTTTCGGAGCACTCCAGATGACACACCCGGAAGGAATTGAACCTCCGTTTATCTCTCCCGCGTCCAGTTCGCAACGGCAGAAAGCTTACGGGGTGGATTTCTTTAATGAAACGACCAAATACAACCCGCACAGCCCCTATTCGGCCTCCAAGGCATCATCCGATCATTTCGTTCGCGCTTTCCACGATACATACGGACTGCCGACCATTGTGACCAACTGTTCGAATAACTACGGTCCATACCAGTTCCCGGAAAAACTGATTCCTCTTTTTATCAACAACATCCGTCGTCGCAAATTGCTTCCGGTTTACGGCAAGGGGGAAAACGTACGTGATTGGTTGTACGTGGAGGACCATGCAAGAGCCATCGATGTGATTTTTCACAAAGGCATCGTTGCCGAGACCTATAATATCGGCGGATTCAATGAGTGGAAAAACATTGACATCGTCAAACTAATCATCCAAACCGTCGATCGTCTCCTTAACCGGCCGGAAGGTGCCGACCTGGACCTGATTACGTATGTAACCGACCGGTTGGGGCATGACGCGCGCTATGCCATCGATTCGACCAAACTCCAAAGAGAACTCGGATGGGAACCGTCACTGCAATTCGAGGAAGGCATTGAAAAAACTGTCAGGTGGTATCTGGAACACGAAGAGTGGATGGACGATATCGTTTCGGGCGAGTATGAGAAATACTACGAATCCATGTATGGCAACGCTTGATACATGTATATAAATGTGTGAAGAAAATCTTAAAAACCGAACGATAAAGGGGTTCGGATGGAATTTCCTCGATAATGTGTTGAACCGTGGAATTTCGTTCGTTGTCGGTATCGTATTGGCTCGGCTCATATCCCCCTCGGAATACGGTCTGATCGGCATCGTCCTTATTTTCATTGCCGTATTCAACAGCATTGTCGAGAGCGGATTAGGGACTGCTTTGATAAGAAAGAACGATTGTACGGAAGACGATTACAATACGGTCTTCCATACGAATTTAATTCTTAGTGTCATCCTCTTTTTTGTCTTCTACGTCTGCTCTCCGCTCATAGCCGATTTTTTCAACGAGCCGCAGCTGAATCTTTTGGGAAAAGTGATGGGCTGTGTGCTCATCATCAATGCTCTTTCGATAATACAGAATACCATCCTGCTGAAAAAGTTGGATTTTAAGGGTAAGATGTTTATTTCCATGGGCAGTTCCCTGACCAGCGGCGTCATCGGTATCACAATGGCCTATAAGGGTTATGCCATTTGGAGCCTTGTCGGTCAACAAATATCCAGACAGGGTGTATATACCCTTCTACTTTGGATCTATAACCATTGGTTGCCCAAACTTGTTTTTTCCTGGAAAAGTTTCAAAGAGCTTTTCGGTTTCGGATCAAAATTACTGGCTGCAGGAATCATCGATACAACTTGGAATCAAATATATCAGGTAGTCATTGGAAAGTTTTATGCCCCGGCAACACTCGGATACTATACGAAAGCCAATGAATTCGGATCGATATTTTCCTCCAACCTGACATCGGTCGTCCAATCGGTATCCTTTCCGGCTCTCAGCAAGATTCAGGATGATTTGATCCGATTGAAAAGAGGTTATCAGAAAGTGATTAAGACCACGATGCTCATCACCTTTACCTTGATGTTGGGAATGGCTGCAGTGGCCGAACCGATGATCAGAGTACTTATAGGCGATAAATGGCTGCCTTGTGTACCTTTTCTGCAGATCGTATGTTTCCAAATGTTTCTTTATCCGTTACATGCCATCAACCTCAGTTTACTGCAGGTACGAGGAAGAAGCGATCTTTTCCTTAAAATACAGATTTTAAAGAAATTCATTGCCGTTATTCCAATCCTGCTGGGCATTTTCGTAGGTATTTATTGGATGTTGATAGGAAGCGTGATAACGGGTATAACCGCCTATTATATCAACGCATATTACTCCAAACCGCTCCTGAATTACAGCATATCGGAGCAAGTAAAGGATATACTACCATCCTTTGCCGTCAGCCTGTGTATGGCAATGTCGGTTTATAGCATTTCGTACCTTCCGGTCAAGCCGATTATCGTTTTATGCATCCAGATAGGAGTCGGCGCCATCCTTCAAATTACGCTCTGTGAAATCTTCCGATTGAGCGAATACCTGGAATTGAAGAGTATCGTACTGAATGCCATAAAGACACAATTGAAACTATCCGCAATCTTATCATGAGATCAGGACAGCGGATCAGAGGCACCACAGGACGAGTCCAGGATGCGTACTTAATGCCGCAACCGGAAAAATTAAATTCGTACATGTATGATTATACGTTCCCTTTTAACTGATTCCAATCCGTTTAACTCGACAGAGGAGATCAAGGAATGGATCGTTCAACGCAACAGGCAAGTTGAGGTCAAGATCGAACAAATACCGTTTGATCGTATGAAATTGTGGCATTCCGATCCGGACGGGAGTTTGCACCATGATTCCGGTCGTTTTTTTTCAATTGTCGGCGTTGATGTAATTACGGATTACGATTGTAACTCGCATTGGCGACAACCGATCATTCTCCAACCGGAGGTAGGTTATCTGGGAATTCTCACAAAAGAGATCGACGGCGTTCTATATTGTTTGATGCAGGCGAAAATAGAACCCGGGAATGTAAATTGCGTTCAGATTTCACCCACGCTCCAGGCTACTAAAAGCAATTACTCGTGTGTGCACTCGGGGAAATCACCTCACTACCTGGAATATTTCGTCAATGCGAAACCCGAGAATATCATCCTAGACCAACTCCAGTCGGAGCAGGGCGCCCGTTTCATGCGCAAGCGGAATCGCAATATCATCATCAAGGTGGAGAAGGACGTGCCCGTGCTCGAGGATTTTCGATGGATGACCCTGGGCCAGATCAAGAAACTCATGCACTGCGACAATATGGTCAACATGGATACACGGACCGTTCTTTCCGGTCTGAAGATAAGCGACTATATAACACCATTGGACGGCTTGAACGTAATGTCGCAGTTCGGTAAGGACATGATCCTGTCTTCTACGACCAACCACGCTTTTATCAGCACGCGCGATCATCTTTCCTGGCTGACGGGCCTGAAAGCAAAATACGATCTCTTCGTGAATTTTTGTCCTGTCAATGAGATGCCTGGATGGAAAAAGACCCGTATGGAAATTGTCCGTGACGATGAAAAGTATTTCAAGATTATCGGAGTTAATGTTACCATTTCCAACCGAGAGGTAGCTTCCTGGTGTCAGCCTCTCGTCCAGCCCATGCAGCAGGGACTTTGTGCATTCATCATCAGAAAGATTAACGGTGTCTATCACTTCCTGGTGCAAGCCAAATTGGAATGCGGAAACTTCGACGTAATCGAGCTTGCCCCTACCGTTCAATGCCTGACTGGAAACGTCTATGCAGAAACGGCATGCAAACCGGAATTCGCGGAATACGTGCTTCACGCAAGGAGAGATCAGATCATTTTCGATACGCTGCAATCCGAAGAAGGCGGTCGCTTCTACAAAGAACAGAACCGCAATATGATCGTTGAGGCCGACGAAAATTTTCCGCTTGCACTTCCGGCTAGATTTACCTGGATGAGCCTCCGTCAAATATATAAGTTCCTGCGATTCAACAACTACTTGAATATCCAGGCCAGGAGTTTGATTTCAGCTCTGAATTATAAAAATGAGTTATAAAAAACCGATAGCTTAAAAATTTTATGATCAGAATAGGTATTATCTGTCCTTCGGAGATCGCCTTCAGGAGATTTCTTCCCTCTCTACGCAATGTGAAGGAGTTTACTTTCGCCGGAGTAGCCATTGCCTCGCCTGCAGAGTGGGCCGGAGCGGAGAATGTTACTGACAAAACATGTGCATCCATCGAAAACGAACGCATCAAAGCTCAACCGTTTATCGACATTTATGGCGGAAAAATCTTCGAAGGTTACGAAACGATGATTCGTTCCGACGAAATCGATGCCGTATATCTACCTCTTCCACCGGCACTGCATTTCAAATGGACCAAACGTGTTCTTGAGTGCGGCAAACATGCCTTCGTGGAAAAACCCTTTACAACCGATCTTACAGATACACGAGAACTGCTGCGGATTGCAGAAGAAAAAGGTCTCGCCGTCCATGAGAACTACATGTTTGTCTATCATAATCAGTTGAAAGCTATTGACCAACTCATAGAAGAAGGAGAAATCGGCAAGGTCCGTTGCTATCGGATTTCTTTCGGATTTCCTCGCCGCGCATCCTCGGATTTCCGCTACAACAAGGTCCTCGGAGGCGGAGCTTTGCTCGACGCCGGCGGATACTGTATCAAGTATGCCGATCACCTGCTTGGGGAGTCCGCTCGACTCGTTCATGCCAACAGTTATTATGAGTGCGAGTTCGATGTGGACGTTTTCGGCTCGGCTACTATGGTGAACAGGCAGGAAGTCATCGTGCAGATGAGTTTCGGTATGGACAATGACTACAAATGCGAACTCGAAGCATGGGGCAGCACGGGGACTCTAACTACGGGCCGTATCTTGACTGCTCCCGACGGTTTAAAGCCTGAGATGATCATCAAGCACAACCAGAAATACGCCACTGCAATACTACCTGCCGACAATGCATTCGAGAAATCCATTCGTCGTTTTTATGAATGCCTGGCCGACGAAGAAGCCAGGAAAGAAAACTATCGAGTAATCGAACGGCAATCCACTTTCGTCGATGACTTTAAAAGATTATCCGCTTCGAATCAATCTGATTTATATTGAAAAAATATTTAATATGGCAAACAGAAACATATATGTGACAATGCCAACATTGGCGCCGCTCACCGAAGTAACTGAAATTTTGCAACATGTTTGGAAGAGTGGAGTTATGACCCATAACGGTCCTGTACTCCAGGAATTTGAACGAAAGGTAGCTGCATGGCATGGATTAAAGAACCATGTTGTCGTCGTCAACGGCACGATTGCCCTACAACTGGCCATCAAGGCATTGGAGCTTAAAGGCGAAATTATAACGACGCCGTTTTCTTTTATCGCAACAACCAGTGCGATCATGTATGAAGGATGCACCCCCGTATATTCCGACATCGACCACGAGACATTAAATCTCGATCCCGCCAAACTGGAAGAAAAGATTACGGACAAAACGGTCGCCATCATGCCGGTGCACGTGTTTGGCAATCCGTGTGACATCGAGGCCATCGATGCTATAGCGAAAAAACATCGTCTCAAAGTAATTTATGATGCCTGCCATGCCGTAGGCGTTACCTACAAGGGGAGGAGTATATTTGCATACGGAGATGTTTCATGCACCAGCTATCACGCTACCAAAATGCTCAACTCGGGCGAAGGCGGGGGTTGTTTTACGACCAACGACGCTCTTCATGAAAAGATGAAACGCATCCGTTTCTTCGGATTTTCGAACGACAAGTCCAATATTGCCGAGGTCGGTTCAAATTACAAGATGACTGAAGTACATGCATCGGTGGGCCTTGCCAATCTTAAATACCTGCAGGCTGCGTTAGACGACCGGAAGGAAAAATACATGCGCTACAAGGATTTGCTTTGCGCAATTCCCGGTTTAAAATTCCAAAAGATCAACGGAGATTGCAACTATAGTTACTTTCCGGTAATTTTAGATTCGGAGGCGACGCTGCTCAAAGTCGAGAAAGCACTCAATGACGAACATATTTTCCCACGAAGATATTTCTATCCCTCGCTCAATACCTACAAGGACCTGATTCCTTATGCGGGCATGCCCGTATCGGAGGACATTGCAAGCCGTATTCTCTGTCTGCCGCTGTATTATGACTTGACCAAAGAGGAGGTAAAGCGTATTGCAAGCATCATTAACAGCACCCTGGCATAATGAAAAAACTACTGTTATTGGGCGGCGATGCGACTTTGCTGCCC
Source organism: Alistipes sp. i18-0019-D1 (assembly GCF_042852885.1). Lineage (NCBI taxonomy): Bacteria > Pseudomonadati > Bacteroidota > Bacteroidia > Bacteroidales > Rikenellaceae > Alistipes > Alistipes sp. i18-0019-D1. The sequence goes on along the minus strand of NZ_AP031424.1, from coordinate 794,612 downwards.
GTTATCAAGTCTGCTAAGGCGAGGGGTTATTGTGTCATCACCTGCGATTATCTACCTGACAACATTGCTCACAAGTACTCCGACGAATATATAAACTACAGTACTACAGACAAAGAAGGGATTCTTACATGGGCCGAAGCAAACAAAATTGACGGCGTACTGACATTTACGGATTCAGGCGTTATCACGGCTGCATATATCTGCGACCGAATGGGATTGGCCCGACTGGGCAGCTATGAAGCTATTGAGATCATACAGAATAAGGATCAATTTCGAACGTTCCTCCGCGAAAATGGTTGCAATGCTCCTTTATTCCGGAAATATACCAAACGAGACATGCCCGAAATGGAGCCGCTGGATTTCCATTTTCCGGTCATGATCAAACCGGTCGATGCTGCCGGCAGCAAGGGAGTAACAAAGGTCGTCGCAAAAGAGGATTTGTGCAGTGCCTGCGAGTATGCGCTGGAATTTTCCACCCGCAAAGAGATTATCGTGGAAGAATTCATCGATCCGGTCGGTCCTCAGATTCATGGTGACTGCTTTGTAAAGGACGGTAAAATAGTCTTTATCTATTTAGGTGATCACCATTTTGATGCCGGTATAAACAATCTGGTCCCGGTATCGACCACATGGCCCTCGGTTCATTCGGAAGAGACGCTGAAAAAAGTCGAGCAGCAAATTCAAATGTTCATCAACAAGGTCGGTTTTATGAATGGCTGCATGAATATCGAAAGCAGAATCAGCAAGGCCGACTCAAAGGCTTATTTGATTGACGTCGGAGCGCGCAGTGGAGGAAACTATACACCTTATGTAATTCAGTACGCTTCCGGTTTCAATTTCATTGAAGCAATGCTGAATTTTTCCATGGAGCGCAAACCGTATGCCCAGACCGTAAATAAGCAGGGATTCTTCGCCTATCTTGTCATTCATGCCGAAAAGGACGGAATCCTTGCTAAGGTAACGATCGATGATCGCCTGAATGACAAGATTGTAGAGCGTCATGATTATATACCTGCTGGAGGTCATGTCCGCTCTTTCCGGGGAGCAAATGCGGCTATCGGTATTGTAATCGCCAAATTCGACTCGATGGATGAGATGCAGCAGGTATCCAATCATTTGAATGAATATATCCACGTCGAGAGTATTCCTCTCGTCGTGTGATACTCACCTTTGACAGGACACAACGGCGAAAGATATAACGCTAAAATCAAGTTTCTTACATATACTCCGTACAGCTTATGAAACTGGCAATCATAGGAGCTTCCCCCGGACAATATTACTTATGTAAAAAAGCTCGGGAGATGAATATAGAAACCATATGTTTTGCATGGGAAAAAGGTGCCGTGTGCAAAGATATGGTTGACAGATTCTATCCCGTCTCCATTACCGAAGAGGAGGAAATCCTGCGTATCTGCATGCAGGAAAAAATCGACGGCATCGTATCCAACGCATCAGACAAAACCTCTGAACTGGTAGCTTTCATTGCTGAAGCCATGAATCTTCACGGTACGAAAAGAAGTGTCATTAAAGCGACAAGAGATAAAACCTATACTCGTGAAATATCCCAACACGTTGAAGGTCTGACACCGATACGTTATTACAACTACAAGGACGGTTCTCCGAGGTTTCTACCGTGTGTAGTAAAACCGGTTCCTGGAGCAGGTAAGAGAGGCGTTTCTTTCGTCAATACGGTTGTCGAGTTTCGACAGGCCGTACGTTATGCAGAGGCGGAACCGCACGAGGCCATTCTGATAGAGGACTTTATCGAGGGCCGAGAGGTTTCGGTTGAAACCATTTCTTTTGAAGGCAGGCACCACGTCATTCAGATTACGGACAAGCAAACGACAGGCGCCCCTCATTTTCTGGAACTGGCGCACCATCAGCCATCGACCGTAAACCCGAAGGTACGTGATAACATTTTGAATACCATCCCACGTCTGCTCTCCGCCGTCGGTTTCGAGAATGGAGCCACCCACACAGAGTTAAAAATCGACAGCCAGGATCATATTTATCTCATTGAGATTAATGCCCGAGGAGGAGGAGATGAAATATCCAACCAACTTGTCGAATTAAGTACGGGTTACGATTATGTCCGCGGTATGATAGAAGTCGCACTCGGTATTTTCAGGGTTCCGACAATAACAGAGAATCATTGTTCAGGAGTCTATTATCTATGCGAGCAAACCGCATGTAGGCTACCGTTCTTCAGAGCTGCAAAAGGCAAACCGTGGCTGGTAGAGATGACCATGGACTTGGACAATTTCCACCTCACCGCTGCAGCAAGAAACAGGGATCGGAACGGATATCTGATTTACCGGTCGGACCACAGAATCACGGATTTTATCGACAATGAATAAACTACGCGAAATAGGCGGTGGGAAATGGATATCTTCTGCCGAAATCGAAAAAATCAACCGGACGGAGTCTTCGGATGAATTCGTCCTCATTGCCTCCGATGAAATCCACCTATCGACTTGCAGAAGCGGATTACGGCTTATTGCAGAGGAATCAACCTCTAAAAAGATCCTCATCCCTTCATATACTTGTTCCACCGTCATAGAACCTTTCGTTGAAAATGGGTGGCAGGTAATCCCATATTCGATCCAGGGGAATCTTATGATCGACTGGAAAGACCTTAAAATAAAAGTCGACACGATTCAACCTTCTGCCGTACTTTTTCATTCCTATTTTGGTTTCGACACGGTCAACGATAACCCCAAATATATCAATAAGCTGAAAGAGCAAGGCATTTGTATCATCAACGATCTGACCTGTATCATGCTCTCCTCTTTCGATCGTCTGAAATCGGATTATCAGATAGGAAGCATCCGAAAATGGCTGCCGGTCCCCGACGGAGCTGTATTCCGGGGACCTCTTACCACCGGTCGGCTTGAGGAAGACACGGAACTTGTAATGGCGAAAATGAAAGCATTTATGTCCAAAAGCGACTATTTGGCAAAAGGTGAAGGCGATAAGGCGGCTTTTCTTAAGTCTTTTTCCGTGGCCGAGAAGATACTCGACTCGAGGCGGAAGCCTTACAGAATGTCTTCTTTGTCCAAAGCGATTTTCAACCATAAGGATTTAAAACAGATCGCCGACCGTCGAAGATCCAATTACGCGGTACTTTACAAACGTATTGTCAAATACAAGGCGCTATACCTTCCTTTCGGTTTGCCTGGTGAAAGAGTCGTTCCCTACTATTTACCGGTTATGGTAGAAAATCGCAGGGAATTACAGGCATACCTGGCTGGAAAAAACATCTACGCAACCGTATTGTGGACAATGCCCGAAAAATTCAGGTATACGTTAAGCGATAAAGACGCACAATTATATAACACCATCCTTTGCTTTCCCATTGATCAGAATTACGATAAGGCCGATATGGATTATATGGGAGACGTGATCGATCGTTATTTCAAGAATTAATCAGAATGGATTTCAACGCTTTCTATCTTCGTTCCCGGTTTTGGATAACGGATTACCTAAAAGGTTCCCCCATAGGGAAACAATACAATGATGTCAGGTATATCGACACCCATACCAAAGAACAGTGTGCATCGATCATCGAGCACAAACTGCATGCGCTGTTGATGCATGCGCAAAAGCACACCGAATTTTACGCTCGCTTCAGTAGCCTTACCTTGACAGACTATCCCATAATGAACAAGATGTTGCTCATCGAGAATATGAGCAGGATCCAGGTAGTTCCGTCGGAAATTCCGAGCCAGATCGGGGATGTTCATATTCAACGCACTTCGGGATCGACGGGAGTTCCCCTTGCTATTCCTCAGGATACGATCAAACGTCAGCGGCGAATTGCCGAATTAAAATATTTCGGCCACATGGTAGGCTTTACCACGCATGAAAAACTCGTACACCTAAGGACTTGGAACAAATGGCAGAGCAAGACAAACAGCCAAATCAGATTAGAAAACATCATCCCGTTCGATATCAGCAAGTTCGGCCCTGAGGACCTGGAGAATCTATGCAACCTTCTCGTAACCGAAAAAGTAGTTTGCATACGGGGGTATTCGACGACAATTGCCAACCTGGCGACATATGTCAAAAATGCTCCGACAAAATGGAGATTTCCACATCTCAAGGTAATCATAGCCGGAGGCGAGGCTCTGTACGATGATGTCAGGCAAATGGTAAAAGAGTGCATGCACTGCGAAATTATTTCGCAGTATGCAGATGAAGAATGCGGCATACTTGCTCAGGAAAAAGTACCGACAAAAAGCACGGACAACGTGATGTATTTCAACCATTCCAGTTATATCTTCGAGATTCTGAAATTGGATAGCGTTGAACCTGCTGCCTATGGAGAAGTCGGACGCATCGTCATCACCGACCTTCACAATTATGCCTTTCCGCTTATCCGTTATGATTGCGGCGATACCTGCATCATGATGCCGCCCAACGAATACAGCAACGGGTATCCCGTGATTGACAAACTGTACGGACGGCGTTTTGATCTCACGTATTCAACTGACGGCAAGGCCGTATCCCCTCTTGCATACGGCCGCATACTTAAAAACTACGACATCGTTTCTCAGTGGCAATTTGTACAACTCGATGAGAAACGATATCAGCTAAGGCTGATGTTGAAATCGGGTTCAATAGAACAACTGTCGGAGGCGATAGTACTCTTTAAGGAGATTCTCGGGAAAGATGCGGATTTGGAAATAAAAGAGGTGGAGGATATCCCCATACTCTGTTCCGGCAAGCGAAAACCGGTCATAAATAAATGGAAAAACATATAAACAATCGGAGCATGGAGGATAGTCATCCCTTGCTGTTAACGGTCTGCTGCACCTCATACAACCAAGTCGACTATATCAGGCAATGTCTCGAAGGAATTGTCATGCAGCGGACCTCTTTCAGATTCGAAGCTGTCATACACGATGATGCATCGACGGATGGGACACAGGATATTATCAGGGAATATGCCGAAAAATATCCCGCGATCATTAAACCGATCCTGCAACAGGAAAATCAGTTCTCCAAACACGACGGATCCCTGCGCAGGATCCTGATCACAGCCTGTAAAGGGAAATATACGGCCAACCTGGAAGGAGACGACTATTGGACGGATCCGCTCAAACTCCAAAAACAGGTTGATTTTTTAGAATCCCATCCTGATTACGGCATGGTAAGAACGAATTTCAGCCGGTATTATCAAAATGAGAACAGGCTTGAACCCGGTATGTTCGAATCGATGCTCAATATGACCGATACACATCAGGACTACATTCTTAATGCTCGCTTCGCGGGCCCCTGCACCTGGGTATACCGAACCGAATTCGACAGGAACAGGCCCATTTTTGACACCTCCAGGTATTTCGGAGGGGATTTGGCACTTGTTCTTGAAATAAGCCGCTTATCGAAAATAAAATATTTAGGCGACAATACGGCTGTCTACAGGATTCTCGGCAAAAGTGTCAGCCACATGGTTTCCGCGGAAAAGACCCTGCTTTTCCTGATCAGGCTGAAGAATACCCGCCTGCTTTATGCCAAGCTACAACCGCTCGGCTTCAGGATGAAATTCTGGGCGACCGTCTGCCGCTCCTATAGGAATAAATACAAGTCGGCGCATCGGTATAAGGATTGGTTCAAGGCCTGCGCAACAGATTTCTACGAATTGTTGTTTGCTCGTAACGAGTATTTCGGATAGACAATATGAATATACTCTTTTCCTGTGACGAATACCCTCCGGTAAAAAGCGGAGGGATAGGTACCGTAACGAAGATAGTGGCAGAGGAGCTGGCCCGAAGAGGGCATAGGGTATATGTAGTCAGCGGCGTTTTACCGGAAGTGACGCTGCCTGCCTACACAATCGATAATGGTGTCCGAATCTATCGCCTCTCCTATTTCAGTAAGTTTGCATGGATATTCAAAAATGCTGAAACAGGCGTGGAAACACTTTCGCTGAAATTACTTCAGAGATCGGGATTGCTGGCCAGACTGGCTCAAAAAGAATTTGTCAAAACCCATGAATTCATTAGAAAAATTATTCGGGAAAAGCAAATCGACCTGGTTGAATTTCCTGATTACCTGAAGCTTTCCGATTATTATAAATCTCGGGTGAAGATCGATTTTCCTAAATACGATATTCCTGTGGTTGCCCGTGTCCACGGTAGCCAGTCATTTGCTTCCTATTACCGGAATGGAAACATCCAAGCGGTGGACAGGTACAATGACTCCTCCTTTTTCAACCACGCTACAAGGATTCTTGCGGTAAGCAGGTTCTCCGCAAATTTTGTAAATGACAAGTTGGGCATAAAACGGAAGATCGACGTGATCTACAATCCACTCAATTTGAAGGGACTTCTAAAGATGGCAGAGGCTATTTCCAAAGGAGGTGAACGCACCAAAAACATTGTTTTCCTGGGAAAGGTCGTGGAAACCAAGGGCGCTTTCAAACTTATCGAGGCTTACAATAAATTAGCACTCAAACATACTGATTATAAGTTGATAATGATTGGAGGCGGAGAGATCGACAAAGGGAAGTCCATGGTAAAACAGGAGCTGCGGGATCAGGTAATATTTACCGGTTATCAACAGAGAGAAATAGTCTGCAGGTACTTGAAAAATGCTACTTTTTGTGCAGTCCCCTCATTTTTCGAAAATTTCAGTATGGTGGCTTTGGAAATTATGGCATTAGGTAAGGCGCTGATTTTTACTGCGGCGGCATCCGGCAGGGAGGTGATCGAGGACGGCGTTGACGGCTTGCTCGTTGACCCGCATGATGCGGATGAGATTTGTAAAAAAATGGAAATGCTCGCAGAGAATGAAACTTTAAGGGAAAATATCGCCCAAAAGGCAGCTGAGAAAATCAGGAACTATTACACCATTGATACAATCGTTTCCGAGCTCGAAGCATACTACAGTCAACTTATCGAAACTCATGCGTAAGATCAGCATAGGATTCAAATCCGTACTATTCTTTCCGATCATCGGCCTGCTTTATTTGCTGATCGGTACCCGCAGACGCAATCTCATTCAGAGCGATGCAGGTAAATGGAGCGAATGGAAGAAAGGTCCGTATGGTTTCACCGGCCTGATTTATCTGTTTGCCGTATACAAAGAGTTCCGTTCTTTGTACTATTATCGGGTCGGTCCTGCAGGAAATCTATTTTCCGGTATCATTAAAGGGGAAAGTTGCCTTTATTTACGTTGCCCGAAAATTGGAGCAGGTTTTTTAGTACAGCATGGATTCTCCACCATCATCAATGCAGATTCTATCGGAGAAAACTGCAAGGTATTCCAGCAAGTTACCATTGGTTATAATGGAGACCGTCGGCCCACGATCGGAGACAACGTTATGATTTGTGCCGGAGCCAAGGTTTTAGGCGGTATCACCATCGGCAGCAACGTCATCATCGGTGCGAATGCAGTTGTAGTCCACGATGTTCCCGACGGCTCAGTGGTATGTGGTGTACCAGCAAAGGTGATTGGCCGTGTGGCTTTCGTTGACAATCTGAAATAAGGATCATGCTGGAAAGTATAGTTGTATACTCATTCACAGCTTTGATTTTATATCAGCTGGCACTACCCTATTTGAATCCGAACTGTTCCCGCAAGTTTTGGACGGCCGATATGATTTGGTCGGTGATCGTTTTCGCATTTATAGCGGGAGCACGTTATAAGGTGGGAGTGGATTACATAGGGTATTTAAACAGTTATAACGAGATATTGTCGGGCGAAGAATTGTACAGAGATGATTTTGAAATCGGGTTCCTGCTTATTTCTCGGTTACTGGCAATTCTGGATGCGCATTTTTTCTTCTTCTTTGCATTATGGGCATCGGTTCAGATCGGATTTGTGTATTCAGCAATGAAAGACAGCCGTTACATAATACCTTACCTGGCACTGTGTATCATGCTTGGGCCCTATTTCCTAACCTGGATGAACGGCATCAGGCAAACGGTTGTAGCCTGTGCGTTTGTATGGGCTGTCCGATTTATAAAAGAGCAGAGACTCAAACCGTATCTGCTTTTCATTGCTCTTGCATATACCATTCACCATTCCGCATTGATTCTTTTACCTTTCTATTTGCTCGGAAGGAAAAAGGAAGTTTCAGACACGACAGCAAAAAACCTGATTATCCTATTCATATGTATTTTTTTAGGTTCTACTCCTACTTGGATCAGCTCCCTTTCTTTTTTGGGTCCGCTTCTGGATACGGTCGGATTTGACAGATACGGAGGAGTTTTCGATGCAATGAATGAAGGTGTGACCAAATTGGTAAGATTCGACTGGGGACCCACCAAGATCGCGGCTCTGCTGCTGGAAATCTTGATTATCATCTATTATCCGAAGATGAGGAAACAGTTTCAGCAGACCAAGATCGATATGTTCTTTCTACTTTTCTTTATTGGAATATGCTGGTATTATCTGGTGATGAACACGGTCCATCAAATGATCCGCCCTACGGAGTATTTCACCATATTCCGCTTGCCTATGACGGCCTATCTTCTCTATTATCTGAAGAAAGTGATCAGGCGGGAAGACATCTTCCTTTTCGCCTGTATACTTTGCTTTTCCTACATCGCCATTACAATTTATAAAGGGTATATTAATCCGGTAGACAGTTATTCGACGGTTCTCTATCATTTCTTCTTTGAAAAGGTGTGAAAAAGCTGCTAATTATTAACAAAGCCCCTTACGGCTATTTGATCGATTCGTACAAATGGTGCCTGAACCTGAGGGACAAATACGATGTCACATATATCGGATTGGGCTTGCCTGACCCCGGGGTAGATACCGACAGAGTTAAGGTCATTTCGGTTCGGTCCCGAAAGATGAGATTCCTCAACGGTATTTCATTTTTTGCAACATGCCTTTATCATCTGATTCACTTCCAAGGTATCGTGATCGTCGTTTTTTTTGAGCGGTGCGTAATACTCAAAAAGATTCTACCCCGGAAAACGATGCACCTGGACATCAGAACGCTATCCGTAAGCAAAAATGCAGTATTCAGGCAGCGCTATGATTACCAAGTTAAACAAGCAGTTGCCGTTTATGATTCTGTTTCGACAATATCGGAAGGTATACTGAAAAAGCTACCTATCGGAAAAAAGAAATCTGTGATTCTGCCTCTCGGTTCGGACGTGATCTCTACCGCAAAAAAACATTATGAAGATATTCGACTGATATATGTCGGTACTTTTGACGGTAGGGATTTGCATAAGACCATCGAAGGGTTGTCTCTGTTCATCATCCGAAATCCTCATGCCGATATTGTTTACCATATCGTAGGATTTGGGTTCGGCGATACGGAAAAAAAGCTGCGAGAGTTAAGCATGGAGCTTCGTCTCGAAAACAAGGTCGTATTCCACGGCAAAGTTCCACACGAAGCGTTATCAGGTATTATGATGCAATGCAACGTCGGCGTATGTTTCGTACCCATTACCGACTATTACAACATACAACCTCCTACCAAAACCTATGAATATGCAATGTCCGGTCTTTTCGTAATAGCTACTGCGACCGACGAAAATAAGAAATTGATTACCCAAGACAATGGCATCCTAATAAACGACACTGCCGAAGATTTCGCTTCCGCGTTGGAATATATCGAAGCAAACAACCATCTTTTTGCAGAACAAAAGATACGTGCATCATTGCAAGATTGTACATGGGAGGCCATCGTAACTGGTACAATGATCCCATTTTTGGAAACTTTATAATGAAAATATTGATTATTACGCCCGAGATACATCGTTTAGGTGGTGTAGCAAACCATTACCTCGGTCTTTCCCCATACTGGACAGAACACGTTTCATACCTGTTTTACGGCAAGCGCTCCGACAAAACGCCCACCTGGCTGACAATTTTATTGTATCCATATGATTATTTCAGATTTATATGGAGTTCGATTAGGGGAAAATACGATGTCGTTATTATCAATCCCTCCTTACGCAAAGCCCAGGTCATCCGGGACGGGTTGTTTCTACTCCTCACAAGAGCTTTCGGGAGGCCAGCAGTAACCTTCATTCACGGTTTCGATACGGATTATGCGGCACGGCTCGCCGAAAAAGGTAAATTATTCAGATGGTGTTATAATAAGTCCGCATTCATTTATACGCTCTATAGCGGCTTCCGAAATCAGTTGCAGAGAATCGGCATAACCTGCCCCATTGTGCTGACAACTACTAAAGTTGCGGATGAAATGTTGGCGGGAGTAACTATACCGGCTCGAAAAAATATCATAAACATACTCTTTGTAGCTCGTATCGTCAAAGAAAAGGGCATTTTCATCACGTTAAGGGCTTACGAGGAACTACAACCGAAATATCCGCAGTTACGGCTTACCGTATGCGGAGACGGCCCGGCACTGGCCGATGCAAAAAAATACACCGCGGACCGAAAAATCAAAAATGTCATCTTCAAAGGCAATATAACCGGGAATAAGTTACGCGACATGTACCTGGATGCAGACTTGTACATCCTCCCGACTTATCAGGAAGGCATGGCTACCTCGGTACTCGAAGCAATGGCGTTCGGCCTGCCGGTCTTGTCCAGACCGGTAGGAGGCGTCAGGGATTTCTGGAAAAACAAGGATATGGGATTCCTTATGGAGTCTTTAGGCAGCCACGATTACGCACAACAAATAGAACAATTGATAGGAGACAGTTCGCTCGTAGAACATATTTCCACTTTCAACCGGCAATATGCCAGGGACCATTTTCTTGCTTCGAAAGTGACTGAAAAATTCGAAGATGACATCAAAAAATTTCTGACTGTATGAAACTCAATATATTGAGAGGGGGGGGGATCTGCACGATACTTTATTACGCGATCGGATACTATCTGCCAAATAGAAACAATCCTATTTTAGGCGAATTGTCAAGGCGGTTCAGAGGAGCGCTTTGCCGTAGAATTTTTGCAAGGACCGGCAAATGGATAAATATCGAGAGCCATGTTTATTTCGGCAGGAACCAGATCCGTTTAGGAGAAGGGAGCGGTCTCGGCTCCCATTTTCACCTTCAGAATTGTGAATTGGAAATAGGGGATTATGTCATGATCGCTCCTAATGTAAAAATCTTAGGCGGCGGCCATAAATTCGAACACAAGAACGAATTGATCGGCAAGCAGGGTAATTATTCTAAAAGTCAATTGACTATCGGGGATGATGTTTGGATCGGAAACAGTGTTATCATCCTCGGGAAAGTTTCACGAATCGGGAAAGGAGCCGTTATAGGCGCCGGGAGCGTCGTTACTAAGAATATACCCGAATATGCCGTAGCAGCAGGTAATCCAGCAACTGTTATTAAATATAGAATATGATATTCAGGGAATCCATCAGACTGGCAGCAATCTGGATGAAATATTTCTATTCCACCAAATTACTTGGAATGGATATAGCCAGATCAGCAAGGATTTCTTTCGGAACGCATTTGGACAAGGTGTATCCGAGAGGTATCCACATCGGCGACGAAAGTTACACGGCATCGGGTGCGGCCGTTTTTACCCATGACTTTTGTAGAGGAATTCATGCCGACACCTACATAGGCAGGCAGTGCTTCATCGGAGCGAATGCCATCATCATGTGCGGGATCCATATTGGTGACAACGTTGTGGTCGGCAGCGGTGCAATCGTAACCAGGGATATTCCTTCTAACTGCATAGTCGCAGGTAATCCGGCACGAATAATCCGGGAAGGAATCCAAACCGGGAAATACGGACAGATCTTATAATTCATTCCTGCCGCTCCATGTTCCCAAAATTAGCCCGTACATACGAGCAGATAGTCCGATAAATGAGACGAACAGCGTTTTGGGTCAAGTACAATGAACTACGCTTCCGGAAGCCCACCATAATCAACCGCTTACAGAGTTTATTTCAAGAATCGAATTTAATCTAAAATTATGAACAAGGTTTCAATAAACGGGGTAGAAGTATACCCTTTTACCTCCGACAAAGAGTTGCTTGCGCATATAGATGCGCATAAAAGAATTCTTGTCGCTGTCAATGCGGAAAAAATACTTCATGCAACCAATCTGACACGCGAAATTATTAACCAAAACTGCGGTTATTGTGACGGCATCGGAGCGGTAGTCGCATTAAGAAAAAAAGGATATCAAAATGTAATCAAGATAGCCGGATGCGAGTTGTGGCTGAAAATAATAGCAATGACCTGGCAGCAAGGCAAAAGTTATTACCTGGTCGGCGGCACGCAAGCAGTAATTGAACAAACAGTCCGTCAACTAAAACAAGATTTTCCGAATATTATAATTGCGAATTATCGGAATGGATATATCAAGACGCAAGCAGAAAAAGAACTCTTGCTTAGAGATATCGAAGAACTGAGACCGGATATAATTTTTGTAGCAATGGGGTCGCCTAAACAGGAATTGCTGATGGCGGAGATGGCTGCAAGACACGACGCTATATATCAGGGCCTGGGCGGAAGTTTCGATGTTTACACCGGCAAAGTATCACGGGCTCCTGAATGGTGGCGAAAGCACCAGCTGGAAGGACTTTATCGATCTTTGGCCGGTTTTAAATGGTCGAAAATGAAAAGACTATTCAAAGCCATGCCTTTTTGGTGGAATGTTCTAACGAATAAATATTAATAATTAAAGTGGTATTACAATAAAAAAGACCTTTTACAGAGCCTTTTAGGTACGATCATAACATGTTGATACTTAAAAGATCATCACACGCCGAATATAATCGAACGATATGCATGAACCTGATATCGGTTGCAATTCATACCATACCCATGACAAATTACTTGTCTTGTTGCGCGCTGGACTTCACACTCTTCCTGAGGAAGATATAACAAATATGCGATTCGGGGAAACTGACTGGCCGCAGCTCTACAGATTGGCTGTCAAACACGGAATATTGGCGATCATATGGGATGGATTGCAGCAATATGTTACGCAAAGACGAATTACAACTACAGAAGAGCCGGATCGAAACCTGAAATTACAATGGGCATACAACATAAAACAAATCGAAGATAAATATCAGCGGCAATTGTCCATAGCCAATGATTTGTCCGACCGGCTGTTTCGGGAAGCAGAGGTCCGTATGGTGATCTTCAAGGGTCTTCCGTTGAGCAGTTGTTATCCGGTGCCGCAACATCGGGAATGCGGAGATATCGATTGCTGGATGTCGGGAGGATTCGCCGATGGAAATCGGTGGATCGAAAATCGAGGAATCAGGGTGAATTACGAAAATCCCAAACACGCCACATTTACCTATAAAGGAGTGAGCATTGAGAATCACGATACTTTTTTCGATACAAAGACGCATCGTATCGATCGAATTCTTGAGTGCGCGATGCATAACTTTATCGAAAAAGAGGGATACAGCCAGGATTCTCGCACCGGATTACAAACACTTTCTCCGACCGCACATGCTCTATTCCTGTTACGTCATACCTCGCGGCATCTACCGACAGGTATTGCGCTTCGTCATTTGACCGATTGGGCTCTATTTATTAAAAAACACGGTCATGAAATTAACTGGAAGGCGTTAATTGGAATTTTAAAACAATGCAATCTAATGACATTCTGGAATGCTTTGAACGGCATGATCTACGATTCAGGATTGGTCGATCGCTCCTTGCTTCCAGCGTTTCAACGAATACCAGATATCGAACAACGCTTACTGAATCATATTCTGGAACCGCCTGCGTTTGATACTGATTCCCGGATTCTCATTAAACGAATCAGGAATAAAATTCTACGCAGGCACAATCAAAAATGGATTTATTGCGATGTTCTTCATGAAGTATATCTGCTTCGCATCTGGCAATCATTTATAGCACATATCAGAAAGCCTGACTCCATTTAACAGGAATATCGGAATCTTTCAGAAAGCATTATATCGGGAATGAATTGCTTCATTCCCGCTTGTCGTTTATAATGGGTATTTGACCGTCGACTAAAGTCACCTATGGATTTCCCTTGCATCACAATATTACGTAAGCATCCGATAAATTGCATATTTGGAGTTATCAGCCTTGTCATCAGTATGTCATTAGCGTTAGTGACATGGTAGAGACAGCATAGTGTCCGTCAGTCGTGTGTCAGTAGTTGTAGTGACAGCCCAATGACAGTGCTTACGCAGTCATGACAGCGAGGAGAGGTTTATAATGCACTTGTGGTGTGTGCTTTTCGCCAGTTTTCAGGGAGTAGTTCAGCGAAGTCCTTCTTTCCGAGTTCGTATTGCGGCATTCTGGATAGGATGTCTTCCATCCATATCCTCGGATCGACCTGTGCGGCCTTGCAGCATCCGATCAGCGAGTATACGATTGCAGCTCTTACGGCAGCAGCATCGTTGCCGCAAAACAGATAATTTTTGCGTCCGATGGCCAGAGGTCTGATGGCATTTTCGACGAGATTGTTATCGATACGATATCGTCCGTCCAGCACATAGCGGGATAATTTAGGCAGGATGGCATAGGTATAAGCTATGGCTTTCCCGATACGGCTGGGGTCGAGTACTTGTCGATAGGTTTGTTCCAGCCATTTTTCAAGGGCTGTGATTAGCGGATATGCCTCCTTTTTGCGCTTGTCCCGGCGCTGTTCGTAGTCCAGCAGCGCTTCATCGGCCTGCCGTTCTATTTGGTAGAGTTTTCCGATGTATACGAGAGCCTCGGATGCCAGCGTATGGTTCTCCTCGAGCGCTTCGGTAAATTTACGTCGGGCATGTGCCCAGCATCCGAGCATCAGCTTGCCTTGCAGCCCCTCGAAGCGGTCGTAGACATTATACCCGTCGCTCTGGATCGCCCCCCTGATAATCTTTTAGGAGTTTCATTGCCGTGCGGGCACTACGGGAGCCCATGTCGTAGTGGAAGAACAGATTCCCCGCCACAGCATCGCGCACGCACCACATATAGCCTTTTACGGTACGATGTTTCTCGTTATCGATAATCGGCATCGTACTCTCGTCCGCTATGGCGTTTGCAACCCGCACACCATTCTGGAACCGGTGTGCGGGCTTTTTGTGCCCATATGTGAATGCTATTAAAGGCATTCGAACACCATTAAAACAGCCTTAAAACAAAATATACAAGAAAATAACCCCGTAAACTCTTTTCAGAATATACGGGGTTTCACAAAATTGACATCGCAAATAATGTATATGTAGCAAGTGCCTGCTATGGCCTTTTTTAATCACTTACAACTCATCTTTTATGTTTATCAATTTTGCGGCCAAAAAGAAGTTATAGAATTCTATTGATTATACAAGAAGATTCCGATAAATATTTCTGTAAATATAGCATAATTCTTCAAATTAAAATTGTGCTATCCGAAAAAATAACGGGCGGGGCGATGCATTACGCGAAGTAGGTCGTGGAAAACCCGTAAGCAATAACACAAAGCCCACGCCCGTTAAGGTCGTTGCTCTTGAAAACACCTCGCCCCTGCGGGCGCGGGACTGTGAATCTGCCGCTTACTGTAAATTTCCACGTTTACTTCGCAGCAAATGCTGCCCGTCTTTCGACGGATAGCAATACAAAGATATAAATAAAAAATAGATTCCGAAGAAATCCCGGTATGTTTTTTCCAATAAACATCACTCAATCACACAAATAAGATGGAAACAGGTCATTTTGTTTGCCGTAGATAATTCCTTATGCAATGGTCGAGCCATTTGGCCGTCAAAAATACAAATACAGATGGATAGATTGTTACGCACATCTTTATATCGGGCTTTGTTAAAATCGCCGACTCGGAAAGTCGTTTCGGAAAACAGATTGCGGAACTACTTTCACGATTTTGCACGACAGGTCACAGCCATCGGCGACGATACGGATGCTCTATCGGCATTAAGAACCTTGAACTACGCGCATGTTCAATTTCACTCCCTTCTTCGCCGGGTTTCCGAGCAGGGCACTCCACCGCCGCATTATCTATCCCGGTTTATCGACATGGCTATCGAATTTATCCGCATGGAAAAAGAATTGTTGTATTATCGCCTCGAACATTCGCAGTATTTCATCTCCGGGTCCGCCCCTCAGTCACCGCTCTATTGGTCGAAGGAGCATTCAGCAATCAGCGTTTCGGAAATCCTTTGCGGGCTCGATCGGATGACCCCGAAGCCTTTGCTGCTGGCCGACGGTACGGCCGCTCCGTTCAATCTGGTCGTTCGGGTCTTCGAGGATACGTTGCATGTCAAACTCGGCGATCCGACCGATGTCAAACGCCGTGTTCTGGAGCGCAAAAAGGATCGCACGAGATTTACCGAGGCATTACTTTACATCTTGAACAAGGAGGACGAATAACGATTTTTACAGTAACTTTTTATATCCACCCGGATATTCGGGTATGCAATTGGGAATCCTAAAAAGGGCCAACTTTACCGCCGAAATCCATACATGCATATTATTAGAGATGGTCTTGAAGTGGCGCTCGATGAAGACGAAAACGTGACGGTTTTTTATTCCTTGCTGCCCGGCGATTTCAACGTGGCTGGATGACTGGACGAAAACTATATTTACAAACGAAAATGAGAACTGACATCAAGCGCCCGCAACCTTGACGAAGCTTTTCTTTATATGAAATTCACCCTACCGAAATTGAGCGATTTATCAATTGTAAAATCAACTTTGGTTTTTAGGATTACAGCAATTATCTTATTTTCAATATTAAAAGATTTTTTGCCTATATTCTGCATATTTTGTATCTTTGTATCGGAGTCTTTGACAAGTTAAATGGAATGTAAAGGACACGCGATGTAGAGTTGACAAATCATTACCTCGGCTTTTACCACACACTGTTTGTCAGATAGTTAGATTTAATTAGTACTTTTGACATCAAAAGTACATAAAATTCCCGCGGGCGAAACCCGCGGTTAGTTACCGACCGAAAAGCGGCAATACCATGCGGCCAATCCGCATTGTCAGATCGAACAGAAGAACGTCACCAGAAACGGGACGCTGAAATCGAGCGCACAGCCGTGGAAAATCGAAACCACGGCATAGGGCCGCCCGGCAGCCTGCGTGATAATAGGCAGCGTGGTGTCGAAGGTCGTCGCGCCGCCGATCGACACGGCGGCCAGCGGTCCGCACCAGCGCGCCACGAGCGGCGCGGCCAGCAGGGTGAAGATCTCACGCATGACGTTGCAAAGCAGGGCGATCGTCGCCAGCTCCGGTCCCCGGAGGTCGGCGATGAAGATGCTCGAAAGCGAATAGTAGCCGAATCCCGCGCCCACGGCCAGCGAGTCGGACAGCGACCATCCGCCGAGCAGCGGCGCAGCGAGGGCTGCCCCGGCCAGCGTGCCGACAGCCGTGGCCACGGGCAGCAGTGCCAGCCGCGGATCGAGCCGCCGGACCCGCCCTGCGAGGGTGCGGTCGTTGCCCAGCGTCACGCCGACGCAGAACATCAGCGCATAGAGCACATAAGCACTGATTCGCGATCCGGCCACGTCGAGCGGCATCAGAAGCCCCGCAACACATCCCGCAACGAAAAAAGCGACGATCACGAGACTGCCGCGAAGGGCCGTCCGCGCAGAAACGGGAGCTTCGGCCGCATCTCCGCCGTCGCCCGCAGACATGGTGCGGCCGCGAATGCGCCGCCACAGCAGCCATGCTGCGAAGACGCTCCCCGCAACGGACAGCACGAAGATCGCAAAGGCGGCCGCCCCGAGCGTCGCCAGAGAGCCGACGACCGCCGGATCGGAACCGACCTCGACGCCCAGCAGAAACAACAGCGCCCAGATAATGAAGGTGATCAGACGTTGTACGAAGGCGAGGCGCCAGCCGATAAGCAGACGCCCCGTCACAATGCCTCCGATGATGACGGCGAATATCGCAACCATTCCGGCTACTCCTTTTTCGCCGTGAGTTTTTCGATCTGCCGCTCGGCCTCGGCTTGGAGGTTGGCGGCCTGCTTCTCGGCCTCCTGCACCAGCTTATCCCCGCCCTTCTCGGCGGCGATCTTGGCCAAAGCCCCCTTCGAAGCCGCAGCCTCGACGAGTTTGGCGCGCTGCTCCTGCGCGGCGGCGATGAGCTTCTCGCCGGCGCGCTTCGCCTCGGTGCGGAGGTTCTCGGCCTGTCTGGCGATCTCTTCCGAGAGCGATTCGCTGCCCGTGAGCTTCTGGATCTGCTCGTTGACGACGTTCTTCACGGCCTCCTCGGCAGCCTCCCTGACCCCGAGGGTGATCTTCGGCGAGGAGAACGTGCCGCCGATGTTCACGCCGACCGACTGGAGCGTCTTTCCGCCCGGGACGGCCACCTTGGCCTTGTAGTCGATGGTCTGGTCCAGCCCCGTCGAACCCGAGAGATTGATGTTCACGCCGCCCATCTTCAGGTCGAAGGGCTGCGTGGTGATGCGCCCGTCCTTGATGGCGAAGCGAATGGCGACATCCCTGGCCTCGATTTTCCGCAGTTCGTCGTTGCCCAGCGCCTTGGCCAGGGCATCGAACGCCTCGATATTCTGCACGTGGATATTGGCCGACCTGATCTCGCCCGTGGCGTTGAGCGACCGCAGGTCGGGAGACATGGCGGCGTCGAGCGACGTGCCCAGGTCGAGCGACAGCGAGTAGTCGCCGCCCGTCTTGGCGAAGATCGGCACAAGTTTCTGCACCGTCTCCAGCTCCTCGAAGGTCTTCTGGAACGAAGCCCCCGAAACGGCGGCGTCGAGCTTCAGAACCGGACGCGCCGGGTCGGCGGCCGTCGAATAACTTCCCGAAGCGGTGGCCTTGCCGCCGAAGACGCCCAGCGCAAGCCGTTCGAGCGACAGCGCACCGCCGGCAACGCGCATCTCGCCCGAGATGTCGCCGATCGTCATTTTTTCGAAAAGCACCTTTCGCAGGTCGGTGTTGAGCGAGAGGTTCAGGTTGCGCGGAACCTCGATGGCCCGCACCGGTTCCGCCGAAGCCTCTTCGGCCGCAGCCTCGCCTTCCGAAGCGGGCATGGCATCCATGATCTCGTTCAGGTCGAGCAGCTCCGATTTCACGTAGAGACGCCCCGAAAGCAGGTCGCCCCGCAGCAGGTAACCGATGTAGCCGGTCAGCTGGCCGTTGGCCGAAAGGTCGCTCTTGCCGACCGTCAGGCCGAACTCCCCGAGCGTCATCGCGGCGGGCGTGACAGTGGCCGCTGCGCGGCGGATATGGACTGCCGGGAGGCCGGGGAGCGTCAGCCCCACTCCTTCGACGACGAAGGTTCCCTGCGCGCCGAGCTGTTCGTAACGGTTCTTTTCGATGTCGGACATGCGGCCCGAAAGTTTCAGGTCCGCGGTAATCAGACCGCCCAGATCGACGCCCTCCTCCAGCGGATAGACCTCCTTCACGGCTCCCAGGTCGACCCGTCCGTCGGCCGAAGCGCGGAAAACGGGGTCGCTGACGAGATTCGTGGCGTAAAAGGTCGCGGCAACGGAATTTCCGGCCATCCGGAGTCCGAATTTCGAGAGGTCCACGACCGTCTTGTCCATCACCGATCCGGGATTCGAAACCCTGGCGGCGATGTTGATGTCCGTCACGGCCTTGGGCAGCGAAGAGTACTGGAAGCTGCCGTCGCGGACCTCGGTTTTCAGTTCGAATGCCGGAAGCGCCGGGCCGCGCATTTCGCCCTTGGCCCAGAGTTCCATCGACAGTTCGCCGCCCGCCGTGAGGTTCTTGAACTCACGGGTGTAGAAGGCCGGGATCAGCGACAGCACGTCCTTGAACTGCACCTTGTCGCAGCCGGCCTTGAGGTCCATGAGCACGGCATCGCCGTCCAGTTCGACCCAGCCGTCGAGGCCGACCGAAATGGCGTTCAGACGCAGCGTATTGCGCGAGAAGGCGAAGCGGTTGTTCGCAAGGTCGGCGTCGATCACGGCGACAAGCTCCGCCTCGGCGCCGCTCAACAGCGGAATGCCGCCCGACACGAAACGCATGGCGGCGGCCGTCAGCCGCAGGTCGAGGTCGGTGCGGTCGGCCGACATGTTGCCCCGGAGGCGCAGCGAGAGGGGCGCGGTCGAGAACCGCATGTTCGTCGAGTCGTCCTCGTAGCGGATAGCGGCGTCGGAAATGCGGAAGTCGCGGACCGAAAGCCGGAACGACGACGGGGCGGACTCTTCCGCGGAAGCCTCCTCCGCGGGAGCGTCCGAGGGTTTCATCACGTCCCAGCTGACGGCTCCGTCGGCGAGTTTATGCGCATGCACCGCAGGCGACGAGAGGATGACCTTCGTCACCTCGAACCCGCTGTCGCCGAAAAGCGACATCAGATTGACGACCACCGAAATACGCCGCGCGGCGACGATCGTGTCGCCTTCGAAACGGTCGGCGCCCACCAGCGTCAGTCCCTTGAGTTCCACCGAAGCGTTGGGGAAATGGCGCAGCAGGCTGATGTCGAGTTTCTCGAAATCCAGCCGGGCGGCGAGTATCGCATTGGCCTCGCGCTTCACGATGTCGGCGATCTTGCCCCGGAGCGCAATCGGCGCGATCAGGGCGACTGCCAGAATAACGACCGCGACGACAGCCGCGATCTTCACGATTTTTTTCATTCCGTATCCGTTTTACAGGCAAAAACCGTAGTTTCCGCCTCCTTGAATCCCATTTTTGCGTACAGCCTGCGCGCAGCCCCGCGCGAAGGGTTGGAGGTGAGCATCACCTTCCCGGCCCCGACCACGGCGGCATGCGCCAGCGCCG
Source organism: Alistipes sp. i18-0019-D1 (assembly GCF_042852885.1). Classification (NCBI taxonomy): domain Bacteria; kingdom Pseudomonadati; phylum Bacteroidota; class Bacteroidia; order Bacteroidales; family Rikenellaceae; genus Alistipes; species Alistipes sp. i18-0019-D1. Next base: position 774,017 of record NZ_AP031424.1, on the reverse strand, counting down.
CGCGCACAAGCGCTTCGCCCGCACCCATTCCACGGGCCGCAGCGTCGACCACCACATCCTCGATCCAGGCCTTGCGCCCCGACGGCACATCGTACCACACCAGGGTCAGCACCCCGACGACAGCGCCGCCGGACTCCGCGGTGAAAAGCGCCGCCGAAGGCCCCGCCGCCACTGCCCGCAACCGCTCCCCGGAAGGGGCCTCCAGCCGCGGCGAAAGCTGCGGCATCAGCCGCCCGAACGCTTCGAGCAGGGAATCGGTGACTTGGGTCACCTGTCGCACCTCAAGTTTCATTTCAGCACAAAGATAACCTTTTTAACGGAAACGTTGCGGCTGTGTGCGGAAAAAAGCGTACTTTTACTTCGCTGCGGCCCGCGCCTTGAAACGGCGCACAAAATAACCGTGATTTGCAAAATAATATTATCTTTGTAATTTCAAAAGATACAACATCCGCCATGCGCAAACTGGTAATCATTCCGACCTATAACGAAAAAGAGAACATTTCGGCGATGATCGACAAGGTCTTCTCGCTGCCCGAACCCTTCGAGATGCTCGTCATCGACGACGGTTCGCCCGACGGCACGGCCGCGATCGTCAAGGAGCGCCGGAAGGAGTTCCCGGGGAGGCTCCACCTCATGGAACGGGCCGGAAAACTGGGCCTGGGGACGGCCTACCTCGCGGGGTTCCGCTGGGGGCTGGAGAACGGATTCGATTATATCTGCGAGATGGACTGCGACTTTTCGCACAACCCCGACGACCTCGTGCGCCTCTACCGCACCGCGGCCGAAGGTTACGACGTGGTGGTGGGTTCGCGCTACGTGCAGGGGGTCAACGTCGTCAACTGGCCGATGTCGCGCCTCCTGATGTCCTACTTCGCCTCGATGTACGTGCGCATCGTCACGCGCATGCCGCTGCGCGACGCCACCGCCGGGTTCGTTTGCTACTCGCGCCGTGCGCTGGAGACCATCGACCTCGACGCCATCCGCATGAAGGGCTACGGTTTCCAGATCGAGATGAAATACTCGGCCTGGCGGCTGGGAATGCGGCTCAAGGAGGTGTCGATCATCTTCGTCGAGCGCCGCGAGGGAACGTCGAAAATGTCGGGAGGAATCTTCGGGGAGGCATTCTTCGGGGTGCTCAAACTCCCCTTCCGCCGTATCCGCAAACGCCAATGATGCGGGACCGGAAGCACGGCCCGGTCAGAAGGTGAAGAAATAATTCATAAAGAAATTCCAGAACGTCACCACGCCGATGGCAAAGAGTTTCGCCAGGTAGAAATTCAGGCGGAAACGACCGTGCAGGACGTAGATGGTGGCGTTGTTGATCACCAGCCCGACAGCCGCGATGCCCAGAAACCGGAGGTACTGGCCCGTGATGTCGGGATTTTCGTTCTGGAACGTCCAGACGCGGTTGAGAATGTAGTTGGAGGTCGAAGCGCAGAGGAACCCCAGCGAATTGGCCACGTATTTGTTCAGCCGCAGCCACTCCTTGCAGAGATAGGTGATACCGAAATCGACGAAGACGCCCGAGCCGCCGACGACGCAGAATTTGAAGAACTGTTCTATCATAAATTTCCGACCTCCGTCGGGACGGATTTTCCGTTAAACCAATTCGTATAACCCTCGCGGCGCAGGGCGAACCCCACGTCGAAACTCTCGCCGGCCAGCTGCGGCAGGACGGTGAACGTCACCCCGCGCGTCAAGACGCTGTCGGCCGGAATCGTGAAGGTCTCGCCCGTGGGGAACTCGTCGACCCGGAAACGCCCGTGTTTCCACAGCATCACCAGCTGCGTGTCGCCCCCGCCCACGCGGATCGCATAGGGATAGGGATTCGTGATGCGCAGTTCGAGGCGCAGCGTCTCGCCCGCGGCCACCTTTTCGGGCAGACCCGCAAAGGCGATGTCCACCAATCGCACGGGGTGGAAAGCCGGATCGACGAACCACCTAAAACTCCTGCCGTTGGCCATCGTGAGGGTACGCACCTGCCGCGTGCTGTCCGAGACGGTCCCGTCCGGGCACTCGACGAGCACCTCACGGCCGATGAACCGCGAATCGTCGTCACGGAACTGCCACTGGTGCGTGCGATAACGGATATTGGGCTGGCAATAGGCCTCGCCGCCCGTATAGAACGCGTATTTGGCCGCAACGGCGTAACCGTAGCGGAAAACCACCGGACGGCCGTCGGCCTCGGCGGCGATGGCGGTGTAGCTCTCCGGGTTGTTGAACACCTCGAAGCGGATGCCCAGCGGGTTGAAGATCATCACCAGCCGCACCAGGACGATCAGTCCGACGGTCACGCCCCCGGCCCGCATCACGTAACGGCGCGTGCGGGGATGCCGCCGGGCATAGGTGAAGAGCAGGTAGACCAGTCCGAAGCAGGCGACGATCACCCACTGGGGCTGGACGTAACCGCGCAGCGACGAGAGTACGAAGAAGGCGATGAAAGCCACGGGCAGGAGCTTCAGCACCCGCCCGACGGGGGTCTGCGGCTTCACTTTCCGCCATGCCTGCACGTAGAGCGGCACGAAGAAGGGGTTGAAGACCACCAGCATGTTGGCCAGGAATTCGACGACGTAACCGGGTTTGAAGACCGAATTGCGGCCCGAAAGATGGTAGGCGAACGACGCCCAGTCGTGCTCGTACTGCCACACGAGGTGCGGAACGAGCAGCAGCAACGCCACCGCGCCGCTTAAATACAGGGCCGGGCGCAGCAGTTGCCGCGGGTTGGCGGCCAGCGCGAAGAGAACCACCAGCGCGCCGTGGTATTTGCTGTAAGCCATCAGCGCCATGGCGACGCCCATCCACAGCCATGCCCGGCGGCATCCGCCGGAGAACCATCTGAAAGTCAGCAGGAACAGCGCCGTGGTGAACATCAGCGGCCCGTCGGGCACGGCGATGAAGCCGTAGAGCTGAAGCATCAGCGTCGCGGCCGACAGCACGACGAACAGTCCCGCATCGCGGCGGCCGGCATCCGCCGGACGGATCAGACGCCACAGGATCCAGAGGTAGAGGGGTTGCAGCACGGTGAAGAAAAAACGCACGCCCAGCTCCCCGCCGAAGAGGCGCTCTCCGGCCCAGACCAGCAGCGCCGTCACGGGCGGGTGGTCGAAATACCCCCACGCGAGCCGTTCGGCGAACATGTGGTAGTAGGCCTCGTCGTTGGCAAGCTCCGTAAAGCCGGCCTGCACGAGGTTCGCGATCCACCACACCCCGAGCCACAGAAGGACCAACTTATCAGCCCCCAGCGAGGCGTATGACTTTTTGAAAGATGCTTTCATACCGGGAAGCAAAGGTAGGAAAATTTATCCGTTCCGCCTAAAAAAGCCCCGGTTTGTCCCCGAAACCATCCGAACCGCCGGGCTGAAACCATCCGGAGAACCGCCATGGGGACGGCCCGCAGCGCAGGCCGGTGGCAAAATCACGCGCCGGACAGATTTTTCAGGCCCGGAGACGGGCCGTTTGGAGGAAATGAACTATTTTTGCAGCCGCTATGAAAACCAGACAAGAACTGACCGAAATCCTCGATTTCATTGCGGACTACGCGACCTATCTGCTCGCATCCGGCGTCCACACCTCGCGCGTGATCCGCAACTCGCAGCGCATCGGACAGTCGCAGGGAGTCGACATTCAGCTGTCGAGTTTCCAGAAAAGCACGATCCTCACGGTCCGCGACGACGCGACGGGCGAAGCCATCACCCGCGTGGTGAAGATTCCCGCCCTGCCGATCAGCTTCGAGCGCAACTCCGACCTGAGCGCCCTGAGCTGGGACGCCCTCGACGACCGGCTCCCCCTGGGCGAAATCCGCCGGCGCTACGGGGAGCTGATCGACAAACCGCGCATCGACCCGATCTTCGTGCTGGTGACCGTCGGACTGGCCAACGCCTCGTTCTGCCGTCTTTTCGGCGGCGACTGGACGGCCGCGGGCATCGTCTTCACCGCCACGCTCGTGGGCTTCGCCGCCCGGCAGCGGATGCAGGCGCACGGCGTCAACCACTTCCTGATCTTCATCATCTCGGCCTTCATGGCCTCGCTGTGCGCCTCGGCGGCCCTGCGCTTCGACTGCACGGCGGAGACAGCCCTCGCCACGAGCGTACTGTACCTCGTGCCGGGCGTGCCGCTGATCAACGGCGTGATCGACATCGTCGAAGGCCACATCCTGATCGGATTCAGCCGGCTGATCAACGCCCTGCTGCTGATCATCTGCATCGCCATCGGACTTTCGGCGACTTTGTTAATGGTTAAAAACAGCCTGTTATGATCGCTGCGGACATTCTTCTCGACGGTTTTTTCGCGGCCGTGGCGGCCGTCGGCTTCGGCGCCGTCTCCGATCCCCCGATGCGCGCCTTCCCGCGCATCGCCCTGCTGGCCGCCGTGGGACACGCCCTGCGGTTCTGCCTGATGAACTGCGCCGGCATGGACATCGCCACGGCGTCGCTCTGCGCCGCAACGGCCATCGGTTTCGGAAGCCTCTGGCTGGGCAAGGCCATCCGCTGCCCGATGACGGCGCTCTACATCCCGGCGCTGCTGCCGATGGTTCCGGGCATCTACGCCTACAAGACGGTCTTCTCGCTCATCATGTTCCTCCAGTCGCTCAACGACCCGGGACAGGGCATGCAGTACATGCAGCTGTTCTTCCTCAACGCCACCGTGTCGCTGAGCGTCATCGCCCTGCTGGCTGCCGGAGCCACGCTGCCGATCTTCGTCTTCAACCGCCGGGCGTTCTCGCTCACGCGGCGCAGAAAAAACGCGAAATAAACCTTCCGCATGGAGACTTTCTGGAATACCATCGCTTCCTACAACGCCGCGACATGGCCCGCACAGCTCGCGCTGGTGCTGGCGGCCGTTGTCCTGACCCTGCTGCTCTACTTCCGCCCCTCGCCCGCCGTGCGGACCGCTATGAAGATTTTCATGGCGCTCCTGAACTTCTGGATCGCCGGGGTCTACTACCTCGTCTACTGCGAGCCGCGCGAGCACCACGACCTGCTGGCGCTGTTCTGGGCCATCATGGGGTGCATCTGGGTCTACGACCTGGCGGTCAAGCACGCCTCGCTCCAGCGCACGGGCAACCACACGGCGTTCGCCGCGCTGCTGTTCGTCATGCCGCTCGTCTACCCGCTGTTCTCGCTCCTGCTGGGCCGCACCTTCCCGATGATCACCTCGCCGGTGATGCCCTGCTCGGTGGCGGTCTTCACGATCGGGCTGATGCTGGCCTTTTCGGAGAGAATCAACATCGTACTGGCGATGTTCCTCTGCCACTGGGCGCTGATCGGGCTTTCGAAGGTCTACTTCTTCGGCATCCCGGAGGATTACCTGCTGGCGTGCAGCATCGTCCCGGCGCTGTACCTCTTCTTCCGCGAATACATCCGCGACAACGCCGGGCGGCCCACGAAACCCTCGCCGCGGGTGCTCAACGCACTGCTCGCGGTGATGTGCCTGATCATCGGGTGCTTCTTCGCCTTCACGCTGCTGCACCAGTTCAACCTCTTCACCGGCCGCTGACACCACATGCACCCACAAAAAAAGAAGCGTCCGGCAACCGGACGCTTCTTTTTTCACAGCAGACAGCGCCTATTCGCTGCGGCGCAGGTCCCACTTGTTGTTGGCGCCGATAACGGCCTTCACCAGGTCGTCGCCGTAGACCGCCATGTTCGAACAGGTCTGCCCGTAGGTCATCGTGGCGTTCGAAGCTCCGGCGAAATCCATCAGCACGATGCCGGCGTTTCCGCGGAAATCGGGCCGGTTCAGCTTGTCCGCCGTGTAGCGGTTGTAGCGGTTGGCGCAATAATCATAGTCGCCCAAGGCCCCGAGGACGCCGAGCCCCGTCACGCTGCAATGGTCTCTGTCATAGCAGCTCACGTAGTTCATGCACCAGCGCGAGACGTCCGTCGCATTGTAGGTGTAGGCGATGCAGTCGTCGATGGCCGAATACTTGCTCACACCGTCCGAAGAACCGTTCTTGATGTTATAGAGGTCGTTGACCTTGATCGGAGCCGCCTCGCCGGTGTTGCCGTGGAGCGTGGTTTCGAAGACTACCTTATCGTTCGTCCAGTTCAGGTAGGCCCCGAGATACTCCCCGTCATTGTCCGATTTATAATCCTCGCGAATGACGAACAGGATCTTGCCCCGGGCGTCGGCGAGCGTCATCCGCGGCGTGAAGTCGGCAATGCGGCCGTTACAACGGGTCTTGATGTAGCTCACGACACTCTTGTTCCACCCTCTTTTATTGGCGTTGGTGGTGGTATTCTCATATTTCATATGCACGAGCAGCGTCTCGCCCGGATGCTCCTCCAGGAAACGCACGAAGCGGTCGAGCACCTGCGAAAGCAGGAAGGGCGACAGCTCCTGCCTACCGGACGCGCCCGGCGTATAACCGCCGCGGGCCGGATCGCCCAGCACGGAGATGCCGTGATGAATCGGAAGGTCCTTGACGGAAGCCGAAGACGCGCAGGGACGCAGGTCGAACATGCGGACGCCCGCCGCCAGCTGCTCCTCGATGGAAAGTTCCTGCGCCTTGGTGACTTTCGTTATGTTGGTGTTGCCTAACCAGGAAAGAAGCCATTTGAAATGGTATCTCTCATGCGGCATACCGCTCTTATATTCGTAGTGCGAGCCGTAGATCGCGCAGGCGTCGTGCGATCCGGGAATGGAGACCTGCGAGAGGTAGGTGTTGTCGGGCAGGTATTTCATCCAGTCGGACCGGTCCGAGACAATGCGCTGGGCCTGGGCCGGCATGTCGCCGACCGAAAACGAATAGCGGTGTCCGGCCCGGAGCGTCGCCGGCGTGGTGTAGCTGTAAGTCCGGCCTTCGGTCGTAACGGCCGTCAACGTCAGACCGCGGATGTCCTGCGGCAGCATAAAGGCCGTCACCACGATTTTCGAACCGGCATTGAGCTTGATGTAGGGCACGCTCCCCGTCGTCAGATGCAGCGCCAGCACATTGGAACTCCGGTCCGGATCGACCGTGCTGCCGCCCGTCGCAATGTCATGGGTAAACTGTCCCGCCACGGCATCGTTCTCGCTCGAAAGGACGAGCTTCTGCACTTCGACGGCCTCGGAAAATCCCACCGACACGGTCACCGTGGTCATCAGCGGACGGAATGCGAACGACACTTCCCCGCCGCGCTCCACGCCTTCGGCGCAGGCCGACATGTAGGCATACCGCATGTTGCACTCCCCGTTGTTGCAGGTCTGGACGGCGGGAACCGCCGCCACGACGATCGAACCGCTGTTGGCCCGGATCGCACCGGAGGGATAGAAGGCGTAAAAGTCGTGCAGCCCTTCGCCCCAGACCATCCCGGTATCGCTCAAATCGGCCTCGCTTTCGGTCGCACCGGAAACGCGGACCTCGACCGTCGCCCGCTGCGGAGTCGTCTGCGGAGAGATGACCTCCACCCGGTCTCCGCTGCGCCAGTAGATCGGCCAGAAGCCGTTCGTCAGCGGGCCGTATGCCGTCCGGGTCTCAGCCTCCGGCGACGGATCGCCGTTGTCGATCGAAAGGCGGCAGGCGACGGGATCGCCCGCCGCTGCCGGTTCTTCGGGGCGGGGCCATGCCGTCGTTCCGGCATCGTCCTTCCCGCATCCCGTCAGCAGAAGCGCCAGCAGCGGCAAGCGGAAAACAGAACTGTATTTCATATTTTTTTATTTTCAATAGGTTAAATCCCCGTTATCCGAATAGTCCTCCGAAATCGGACCCAACTCTCCCCCGTCGGGCTGCGAAATTGCAAAACCGGCTTCCACCGCAACTGCGAAGACCTCCAGTTCCGGTTTTGTATAAACTGCTTTCATGCTGGATATGGTTATATATAAATCGGGACGGCTGTTGCATCCGTCCCGATCGTATGTATTTTGCCGTGCCGAGACCTATTCGACCGTATAGGTAAAGTCGGCGAGTTCCAAATGATAGGTGGAACCGCAGGTAGTGTAAAGCTTCATCATGATCCGTTGTCCGTTCGCAACCGTAAAGGTATGGGTCCGGGATACGGAACCGCTGTATCTCCACGGACACGTTCCTGTCTGGCTCGACTGAATATTGTCAAAACTCCGGAGGAAATTCTCCGAAATATCAGCGCCATTGTCCGTCACGCCGATTCGGTATTCAACCGGATTAGCAATAATCGTATTGGTGGCCGCCGTAAAGGACACCGTCACCTTTTTGGTTCCGTCGCACTGAATCGGAGGCGTTACAAACGCACCGTTTCGTGCACTGTTAGCGAGGGTAGCCTGTAACTGAATACGATTTCTGTTCTTGAGTACGTCACCGCCGGCAGCGTCCTTGTCGCTCTTGATCTCGGAGCGGAGGAAATACCAGTTGTTAAAAATTCTTTCCGGATCATACTGCGGTTCGACCTGGAAAAATCCGTTATCCCCATAGGTGTCCGTCCCGTATTGCGAGTTTACGCCATCGGGAACCGTAAGCGTAAAGCGCTTCGTACGGCAGGGAACATTCATCGTATAGTGGGTATTGCGCTTCAGACCGGCCAACTGGAACGATTTGTCCGAATAGGTCATGCCGTCGGTGGTCGTAACCTCTACGCTCATGTTCGAAGCGGCCCCGACGGGCAGCAGGCCCACGGTGAACTCCTTACGGTCAGTCTCCACGGTGAGCGAGTTGGTCAGGGCCGAAGCGGAGAAAGTTCCGTCGGCATTGACCGTGCCGGCCGTCGGCAGCACATTGTCGGCGGTGGTGAAGGTGACGTATTTCGGGGTTTCGTTGGCGCCCAGAGCGAGTTTCATTCCGATACGGGCCATCAGCGGTCTGAAAGTCAGCGCGACGGGAAGAACCGTCGTTGTCTCGTCGACTACGAACGGAGTTTCGCACACGGTCGAGAACATAAAGTCGTAGGCGGCCAGATCCGTCGAGCAGTAAGCATCGCCCCACGTATGCGTGAAGGTCTTGTTGACGGCGTCGAACGTGGCGGCGCAGAAGGGATAGTGGGCTGCGGCGCACGTGTAGCTGCCGACGGGCACGCTGCCCGAGAAGGTCGTGGTAGCGCCCGACCTGTCGGCCGTGAATTCGCAGACCTCCGTCGTGGAACCGTTGTAGAGAGAGACGGCTACCCTGTCGCCTGCGACCCAGGAGGTCGTCGTGCCGTCAACCGATGTACGGGTTTCGTCGGAAGCCGCATTCTCGGGGATGGTCACCTGAACATATTTCCGCAAGTCCTCCGGAGCGGAAACGCCGTCGTCCTTGCTGCATGCGCCCATGCCGACTGCGGCAAGAGTCGCTATAACCAATAATTTTTTCATAGTGCATTCTTTGTTTTGAATGTTGGTTTTCGGGTCTCCGATCTCATCAGTAGGTTTCGTCTCCCAGTTCACCGCCGCCTTCTCCCGGCTCGATGTCGCTGCTTACAGCAAACCCCTTTTCGACGCGGACGGAGATCAGAGACAACTCCGGTGCCTCATAAGGCATTAACAATTTATTCATGGCTTCTTCTTTTTGGATGTAACGTTTATGTATGATTTGATTGAATTATTCCACGATGACGGCGCGGTTCAGCTCCGGCTCGGCGAAGCGGTTGTTCGTATCGCCCTCGGCCTTCTTGACCAGACGGTCCGCAGGGACACCGTATTTGTCTTTCAGCAGGTTGTAGACATACTCCATCCGCTGCTCGCTCAGGCGCTGGTTCAGCTCCCGGCTGCCGGTGGCCTTGTCGGCCGAACCGATCAGCGTGAAGGTCTTGTCCTCGTCGGCCCTGATGGCATTCCGGACATAGAATTCGAGATTCGTCAGCTCCTTGCTGTCGAGCGTGGCCTTGCCGATCTTGAAGAAGAGCACCACGGGCGATGCGGAGACCTTCCGTTCGACGACGACCTTGGCGGGCGCATTGCGCAGTTTCTCGTTCTCGTCGTTCAGGACGGAATTTTTCGACGCAAGGTCGGTGTTGTTCTCCTCAAGGTTCCGGATCCGGTCGAGATAGGGCGTAATGTCCACCGGCTGCACGTTCGAGGCGCGCACGAAGCCGCGGCGGTTGAACTTGTAAGCCAGACCGGCCGTGACCGAAAGCATCCCCTCGCCGAGGCGGCCGCCGGTCACACCGTCGAAACGCTGGTTGACGAGCAGGCAGCGGGCTTCGAGCGTCAGGTCGAGCGAGCTGCACAGGCGCACCACGTTCAGCAGGCCGACGTCGAAGCCGATCTCGTTGTCGTGGGTGTCGTTGCCGTAGGAGCGCGCCCAGCCGACACCGGCAAAGGGCACGAAGTTCCACGTTCGGGTCTCCTTGTAGCCGCTCACGGCGTTCGAAAAGTTCCACATGGCGTCGGCGTGCAGGTACATCACGCCGAATTTCTCCCGGAACAGGCCGCCGTCGGCACTCTTGGCATAGAGCGTTCCGGCGGTGGTCCAGCCTTTGGCCTGCAAACCCGCGTAACCGACGCGCGCGCCGATCGAAGGCGTGAACCATTTGCCGACGTGGATGTCCAGCGCCGGGGCCAGACGTTTGCCGAATTTTCCTTCGGAGTCGTTCTCACCGAAATAGAGATTCACACCTCCGGCCACTCCGACGAAAACATTATCGAAAAAGCGATTGGTCTCATAAGGGCCCCGTACGATGCGGTTCTGCGCATCCCGGTTGCCGTTCTCCTGGGCAGAAGCGACTCCGCCCGCGAAAACGAACAGTACAATGATGTAGAGATGTTTCATTTTTTATAATTTTAAATGTGTTGTTCCGTATGTTCCGGCGTTCGCAGGTTAATGCGAGGCAATTTGAACCTGTTCCGTTTGAACAGCGCCGGGGAGTCGAGCTCGTCGACGTAGATATTCGAGAGGTATTCGCGCGTCAGCGCGTCGTACTGTTTGTTCACCTTGTACAAAGGCTGCATCGTATAGGTATTCTCGTACGACCAGAAGGCGTTCGAGGCTTCGTGCATGCCGCCCTCCAGCCGGATGACCAGATCGTACAGGCTCGGACGGACGTTGGGGTTCCACTCGTAGGTGGTCCGGCTCGACTGGATGTCGCAGGTCACGAAGTCGGTTTTGGCAACCAGTTCCCGCAGGGCGCGGCGGTACATATAGGTATCCGCATTCGGAGTCAGGCAGGCCGCCAGCAATTCGGGGCTCTTCATAGGAGGAACCCCGGCTTCCGCCGCCTTGCGCAATGTGAGCAGAATCTTCACCGCCCACAAAATCTTAAGAGAGAGTGTCAATTTGTAATCCGTTTTAATTCAAACAGTTGCACTATTCTCCCGAGTCCCATTACTGTAAATAATGGGTCTTGTTTACCTAAAGCGCTGACAGTCAGCTAAAAAATAGCATATTTGGACACAATGAAGAGCAAGAACCGGATTTTATGTCCGTGACCCGGTTCGGGAAATGAGACAGAGATATAAAGTGATAATAATCAGGCGACTAACAGATTATATACATTTTTTTAATGTAAAACATTTGGTTATAATCAGAAATAACCTTACCTTTGCAGACGACGGGAATTGCTTAAATAGCAATCATTTATGTCCTGAAGACACATTATTTACAGTAATGGGCCTTGTTTCTGTCATCCGCACGGTTTTTCCCTTGTATCTATTTGATCCGAATGTCGCCTGAATCGGTCCGATCGTCACAGATTGATAATTTTCCGATTGGCTTTGTCGATGACGTTGCGGTCGAGCTGCGCCAGATAGACGCGCGTCGTCCGCTCGGAGGTATGCCCCATGCCGGCGCTGATCACCGTCAGCGGCGTGCCGCAGTCGCGGGCCAGCGTCGCCCATGAGTGGCGGGCCACATAAAATGTCAGCGGCTCGGAGATTTCCAGCAATTCGCCGATTTTACGGATGAATTTGTTCAGCTCACGCTGCTGCTGGCGATAGGCGCGGTAGCTGTCGTCGGCGGTCAGGACGGGCAGCACATACGGAGAATCGTTATCGTAGCGGTCGATGATTTCCCGCAGGGGCGCTTCGATGCGCAGGGAGAGCATCTGACCGGTTTTTTTGCGCCGATAGGTCAGCACGCCGTCGCGGACATCGCTTTTGCGCAGATAGATCATATCGACGAACGACATGCCCCGGGTGTAAAAACTGAACATGAAAAGATCGCGCGCCAGCGCGTATTTGGGATGCAAGGCCGAGAGATCGGCATCGCCGATCCGCCGGAGTGTCTCGCGCGGCAGAGCGCGTTTGCGGGTCGCCACCTGTCTGATGAGCCTGCGGCGAAAGGGATTGCCGCCCGCAGCGGGGAAAAGCCCCTGTTCGACGGCCCGGTTGTAAACGGCCCGCAGGGAGCGCATGTGGAATACGACGGAATTGGTCCCGAGGCCCCGCGCCAGGAGCCACCGCTCGTAACGTTCGAGCCATTCGGCGGTGAACTGTTCCGGAGGCAGCTTGCCCCCGCCCGCATAGCGGACGAGCATACGGTATGCCATCCGGTAGTTTGCGGTCGAACCGTTTCGTCCCGTCTGTTCACACTCCTCGATGTGGAGTGCGAAGCAGGAGATGAAATCAGGACGGGTTTCGTTACGGGTCCTGCCCGCGAATACAGGCTGTCCCATGTAGGTAAGGCGGGACATGCCGACTAAATCTGGTGAGTGCATCATAGAATAGAATTTAGTGAAACTGCGTTGCAAGATAGGAAGCCGCAAATCAAAGACCGCCTGAAGCCAGCTAAAGATTTGCAGAAACGGAGGGACGTCCGACCTCCGGGCACAGTTTCGAGAACCGAAAGGACCATAGGCAGGTCCGACCATGCGCTTACATGAGAAGCATGGCGTGCAAAACAACGGGAAATTGCCGGGTTCCAACCCGTGACCGGCCGCTCCGCCGAAAGCCTCAAAAAGCGGCATGAACGGAACGGGGGCCTGCCGGGATTTCCACGATCCCGCAAGCCCCCGCTCGTTCGGATGATTGACCGCCTATTGCCGTTCGCTCAACTCTTTATAAAGCTCCAGCCGCAGGCCGGCGTAGTTTTCGATAATATCGCCCATCTTCTCCACACGTTGCAGGTGCATTTCCAACTCCTGCGGCGCGAGATCGAAACCAAGGTCATAACGCGCTTTGACCAGAAATTTCTTTAGGCAGGGGAGCGTGAAGATCCGTTCGATATTCGTATCGTCGAAGGTAAGCATCAATTTCGTCGAAAGCGTCCGCATCCGGTCGTGCATCACCACCGGATCGTGGCTGTCGAACTCCTGACCGTGATAGACGTAGTAGAGCGTGTGGTAGAAATAGACCGCCGCCTGCGCAAAGAAAAGTGCGGCCAGACGTATATTGCGGCTTTCGCTCAATGCTTCCCGCGCCTGCTCGATCAGCTCGTTGCCCAGCATCCGGAACGTGTCGTAATGCAATTTGGCATCGGCATACGCTTTGGCAAAGTCGATCGGGTGTTTCGGGCGGCGGAAATGGCAGTGATCGCTGCAATAGAGCAATTCGCCCTCGGAGTGCGCGAAATAGAGAAAGGGCGTCTTGTTCGATTCGACGTAGTTCAACGTCATAATATAGAGATTGATGTATGCAATATCCCGGTGTTTGACGGGCATTCTGTACCGGAGTATCCGCTTCGCACGTATCCAGTCGTATTCGGGAGTTTCGCGCACGACCATCAAAAGGTCATAGGCCACGGCGTCGCTGTGGGGCGTGCCGCCGGCCAGATTCCCGAACAGCAGGATATATTCGGGATCGAAATAGCCGTCCGTCAAAGTTTGGACGATCCGGGTGGCTTCGGCGGGATTGTAAAGGCGTTCGGCGGGCTGTCCCGGTTCGGGGGCTATGCGTTGTGCAGCGTTTTCCTGCACGGGGTTTTGATTCGTTTCCATTCGATTGATTGTTAGAAATTTGGCATAGTAAGGGCTGCCCTTATCGTGCGCAGGGCACAACAAAGAGAATAGCAAGTTGATTAGCAATTATTTGCTAATCCGGCGGATGAAAATGGAAACGAATTGGGAGGTTGCACGGCGGGAACCGCCTGCGGCTGGCCTTGCGGCGTGTCGGCGTCGGAACGCGGACGATGGATTGTGTTCGCATAAATAAAAAAATGCACAGCTGCGAACACAATCCATCCCTCTTGCGAGTTCAAAACCGGTGTCGTTCGCGGGATTGCTCCCCAACGACTCTGTGCATACCTTTAGTAGTAGCGTTCCGATTTTGAAAGCCATTGCAAGAAAGTTTATTATGAATTATGTTCGCAGGGACAAAGATAGAAATTTTTCTCTAAAGAGCAAACGTTTCGCGGCTGTCACCGCAAGAGGTTTTGTACCTTTTGATGTCAAAAGTACCAAAACCATCCGCATGTCGTTCTCTGCGGGAGTCTTCTCCGTCCCGCGCTGAGCGGGCGCAGTAAGATCAAGCCTTTACAGCCTCCCGCTCCGGGCGCGCGAGCCGGAGAAGACTCTTTTTCCGCTCCGAACGATAATGCGGCGGTTTTAAACCGCTTCCAGGGGCGATGGCAGGATGCTGTGTTTCCGATCCGGTTGTTGCGCTTCTTACGCCGCCAAAGGCGGCGAATGAATCCGATTCGATGCCGGAGCCGTTAAACGAAGTCCCGGCTAAAAGTGGTAAGAAACGGGGCAGGGGCGCGTGCGCCCCCGCGAATAGGCGCCCGTTTCGAACGTTAGACGGGACGAAGTAGGCAGAGGCATCCGTCGGAGAGTTTTTGGTACTTTTTGCGGTCAAAAAGTTACATAACCCTCCGCAGGCGAAGACCGCGGTATTCTGGCGTTTTTTTGGAAAAAACATCTCGCGGATAAAATCCTGTACTGCACTCCAAAAGTTAAACAAGAAACTTTTTGGGAGCAGGACAAGGCCGCAGCCTATTTCTTTATATAGCTTTGCAGCGCCTCGACGTATTCGGCGAAGGCGTCGCGTCCGGCGTCGGTGATGCGGCATACCGTGCAGGGAATCTTGCCACGGAAGGTCTTTTCGACCTCGATGTAACCCGCTTTGGCGAGTTTGTCCAGCTGCACCGAGAGGTTTCCCGCCGTGGCTCTGGTCTGCTGCCGGATGAAGACGAAGTCGGCGCTTTCGACCCCGATGAGGATCGAAACGACGGCCAGTCTCAATTCGGAGTGCAGCAGGGGATTCAGCTCTTTGAACATCGCGTTATCGGGCAGGGTGGTTCGACTTGTAGTTGAGGATATGCCCCGGAACGACCATCATTACCACGAAGCCGGCGATGAAAAGCAGCGGCTGCCACATATTGCCGGCGATCAGTGTGAACGGAGCGAGGATGATGGCCGCGACGCCCCCGACGACGGTGGGTGTGAAGCGGATGATCAGTCCCGTCACGGCGGTACCCATGCCCATGATGAGCAGGATGATGAAGAGTATCGGCAGACGCATGGGCGTGAAGAGCGCCAGCATGCTGACGAACCACGCCGAAAGACCCATTACCGTCCAGACATTCCCGATCACGCGGTCGACGAACGTGCGCACCTCGCCTTCGGACTTCTTCTCGCGCGAAACCCACATCAGCAGCCAGCCCAGCAGGGGCAGCAGCAGCCAGAGGTAGTTCCAGCGCGGGTCTTGGAAATAGACGACTGCGCCCCAGACGATGAGCGTCGTCAGTACGGTGGCGTAGCCCCATGCCAGCAACGGACGGCCCGAGTTGCGGACCATGCGGCTGCGGGTGTTTTCGATCATGCGGCCGATCAGCGCCAGGCTTTCGGCGGCTTCCAGTTTGCGCTCTTCCATTTTACTGTTCGTTTTCCGGCGTCTTTGCGGCGTCGCGTTTGACCTGTCTTTTGAGTGCGTATCCCGAGCCTGCAAGCCCGATGAGGACTGCTGCGGCGAACTGAATGAGGTTGCCGTCGGGGTTGGCGTTGATCCACGTTTCGCGGATGATGCCGAAGGCCACCGGCAGCAGGAAGCACGAAGCGTAGTACATGTACTTGTTACGGATCACCGTTCCCGAGATATACAGCCCCGCGCTGATCAGCAGCAGGGCCGGGAACAGCGGGTCGACGGGCCATTCGCGGTCCATGCAGATCACGAAGGTCGAAAAGGCTGCCAGGCCTGCCACACAGCCCCAGATCTGCTCCAGCAGGCGGTCGGTGTAGCTTTTGACCTGCGGGGCACGGCGGCGGTTGTACCACCGGGTGAAGGCCCATCCGGCGGCCAGCGCGGGGAGCCACAGCCATTGCCAGGCCCGGCTGCCGGTGACGGTCAGCAGGATGAAGATCCCTACGGCGGTCGCGGCCAGCAGGTATCCCCACAGGATGAAGAGGTTGCTGCTTCCCGCCGAGAGGCGGCGGCGCGTGTCGCGGATCATCCGCCGGATGAGTTCGATGCTCTGGTCGGCTTGGAGGTTTTTGTCGTCCATGAGGGTTGATTTTGGGGTTAAAGTTACGAATTTATTTCGATTGTCCGTCCGTTTTGGCGAGGCGGCTGCGCTCGGAGTCTGCGGCGCTTTCGACTTTCCGGGTGCGGAAACGCTCCCCGGAGCTGAAATTCCACGACGCGCCGATTTTCCATGCGCGGCCCGACCACGGCTGGCGGCCCTTCACCACGCGGCGTATGCCGTCGGTCCGGGATACGAACTCCCAGCCGCAGTCCGTGAGATTCTGTGCCGTAAGGAACAGCGTCAGCCGCTTTTTGCAGAGACGTTTTTTGACCGTGGCTCCGAGTGTGTGCCGGGGTCCGACCTCGCTGTTTCCCGAATAGAGCCGGCTCTGGCAGCGGTAAACGGCTTCGACATAAAACTCCGCGGGCAGGGTGAAGGCCGCCGTGGCGTCGGCGAACAGCAGTCCGTGCGTGGCGGGCGTGTCGCGTCGTTCGAGGCGGATGCGCTGGGCCACACCCACGGCGTTGAGTTTGAGTTCCCACCAGCGGGTGATTTTCAGCGGCAGCGTCAGGAAGGCGAACCAGTGGTTCTCGGTGCAGTGGTTTTCGGGCCGGATGCGGATTGCATCGGGATTCGCGGCGTCGGCCGAAGCCACTTCGCGGATCAGGTCGCGGTGGAGATTGCCGCCTATCGAGAGCACGTAGCGGTAACGCCAGATCAGCGTCAGCGACAGGCGGTGGATATAGGTCGGGCGCAGCGCCGGATTGCCCGTCTGGTAGCTGTAATCCGAGAGCTGGATTCGCACGGGGTTGAGCGCCGGGAACGAGGGGCGTTCGATATTGCGGCTCCACTGCGCAGCCAGCATCCAGGTCCGCAGGCCGTTCAGGGTGTAGTTGGCCGAGAGGTTCGGGAACAGCCCGAAGTAACTGCGGTCGAGACTCTCCGACCCGATGGCGGTGTATTCGCCCCGCAGTCCCGCCGAGAGGTCCCAGCGGCCGCGCTTCAGCGCCAGCGAAACGTATGCCGCCCCGGTCTGCTCGGTGTAATGCCGTGCGTAGCCGTAGTCCGCCAGGTCGTGCCAGGTGTCGTCCTGCCGGGCCTCGTAACGGCTGCGGTCGTCCATCCCGTTGCGGGTGCAGCGGCCTCCTGCGCGCAGGGTCAGGCCGTGGGCCAGGCGGTGCGTCAGCGAGAGTTCGGCGGTCAGGATGTCGTAGCGCGACCGGTCGTCGGAACGGTAGAGCGAATCGCGGGCATCCGTTCCCGAGGTGTAACGGGTTCGGTAATCGTTGTCTCCGTCGGAGGCGTAGCGGGTGTAGTCGGCGATCAGTTTCAGTTCGGAGCCGAGCGTGTCGATGCGCCAGACGTAGTTGGCCGTGAGGGTCAGCGTCCCGCCGTCCGCGCGCTGGCGGTAGCGGCTGTCGGTCGTCGTGCCGCTTAGCTCGGTCCGTGACGCGGTCGGCATGTGCAGGCCGCGTGCGGTGTATTCGGCCGAAAGCCCCGCGGTGTGGTGCGGCGAGGGATCGAAGATCGCCGCAAACTCTCCGCGGCCGTAGTTGCTGCGGCCCTCGGTGCGGCTTTTGCCGCTGAACGGGTAGCTGCGGCTCTCCGTGAAATGGCTTTCGGCCCGGGGTGTGAAGACTCCGGCAGCCGAGGCGCTGACGGTCCAGCGGCCGGAGCGGATTCCGAGGCGGCCCGAAGGGGCGTAGACCCCGAAACCGGAGCTTTGGGTCGTCGCGGCTTGCAGGTGGCCGTCCAGCCCGTCGGCCCTGCGGCGGCGCAGGGTGATCAGGATCACGCCGCCGCGTGCGTCCGCCGCAAACTCCGCCCCGGTCTGCGGCACGACCTCGATGCGTGCGATGTCGGCCGCCGTGAGGCTCCGGAGGTAGGATGCGGTCTGTTCGGCGGAGCCTTTCAGTTTGCGCCCGTCCACGTAGACCTGTGTCCCCGAAGCGCCGTTGACCGAAATGCCCTCGTCGCCAATCCGGACACCCGGGGCCAGCCGCAGCAGCTCTTCCCCGTCGCGACCTGCAAAGGCCGGGCCGTCGCCGACGCTGACCACGAACCGGTCGCTCTCGCGTGTCACCGCTTCGGCCGTGACGGTCACGGACCCGATTCCGGCCGCCGTGAGGCGGAGTTCCCCGAGGTCGAGTCCCTGCGGACCGAGATGGAGCGGCCGTTCGAGCGGTTCGTATCCCACGTGGCGCAGCGAGAGCAGGTAACGGCCCGTGTCGGCCGTGAGGCGGAAACGCCCTTCGGCGTCGGTGGCCCCGCCTGCGGCCTGCCGGTCCCCGCGCAGCAGGGTGACCGTGGCGTAGGCCACCCCTCCGCCGGCTTCATCCGCACGTCCCGTGACGGCGGGGCGTTGTGCGGCGGCGAATGCCGGAGTGAGCAGAAGCGGAAACAGGATGGCAAGGCGGCGCATGGGCTATTCGTTTTCGGCGGCGGGGTAGTAGAGGCGTATCTTCGCGGTGTTTTTCTCGGCAGGGAGCTTACACTTCCTGGCGGCATAGCCCTCCAGCGGGCCGCGGTCGCCCGTTTTCATCTGGTAGTCGCCGTCCTCGTCGTGAAACAGCGACACCTCCGCCGCGTCGGCCTCGAGGCCCGTGAGGGTCACGGCCACCGATCCTTTTTTTGCCTCCGCTTTGCCGTAAACAGGTTGTTCCTGCCCGGCGACGGTGGCCATTACGAGAATCTGTCCTTTGTCGCTGCGAATATCTTCGATCGTGATTTCGAGCGTCTTGGCCGTTGTGGCGGCCGTGCCCAGGACGAGGGCGGCGAGCGTTGCGAGTAAAGTTTTCATGGTGTGTATGTTTAGTGGTTGCGGTAATTGCATTCGTCGTCGCAGTCGAACAGGTACCAGACGAGCGACAGCACGATGTTCAGGCCCCATCCGGCGATGACCCACAGCACCCACCAGTAGCGGGGCGAGGTTTGCCAGTTGACGAAGGCGAGGAAGGCGCAGACCACGGCGTAGGTGGTCAGGCGGCGGGTGAACCAGCGCGCGAAAAGGCGGCGTTTGTCGGTGCGGACGGGAGTGATTTCCATGGCTTTTTCCGGTTGTGAGCAGCTGCTCGGTTTGTAAATCTGTTGTAAATATAAAGTAGTTTATAAAATAAACCAAATTTCAAGCCGGAAATTTTTCGGAAAAATGGATACCTATATTTATTAAGAGGGGAGGAGGTATGCGGATATGCAAAACCGGACCCTTCGAAAAGAGTCCGGTTTCGCGGCAGGACGGCCCTTGCGGGCCGATGTTTGCGGGGTTGAACCGGTCCGGGCCTACTTGTTTTCGGCGGTCAGCACCAAATCCATCCATTCGGGGTGGCGGCGGATATAGGCCGCGACGAACGGGCATTGGGGGACGACCTTGATCTCCTTTTTGCGGATGTCCTCCAGCACGCCCTGCACCAGTTCCTTGCCGATGCCCCGGCCTTCGTACTTCGGGGGCACTTCGGTGTGCGTCAGTACGATAAGCCCGCGGCCCAGAACGTATTCGGCCAGGGCGATGTCGTCTCCGAGGTCGAGTTCGTAACGCTTTTCGGCGGCATTGTCTACCAAAGTGTGCTTCTTTTCCATATGCATCTCGTTTTAATTGGGTCGGAATGCTTCAAATTTGATTCCGAAGTCGTATTTTTGTCTTCCGTTATGAACCGCATCGCCGAAATACTGCTCGACTGGTATGCCCGCGAGGGCCGTGACCTGCCCTGGCGCCGTACGCGCGATCCCTACCGCATCTGGCTCTCGGAGGTGATCCTCCAGCAGACCCGCGTGGCGCAGGGGATGGAGTACTACCTTCGTTTCACGGAGCGTTTTCCCGATGTCGCATCGCTTGCTGCCGCTCCCGAGGACGAGGTGCTGAAACTTTGGCAGGGGCTGGGTTATTACAGCCGCGCCCGCAACCTGCTTGCCGCCGCCCGGCAGGTCGTCGAACGTTTCGGCGGGGTGTTTCCCGTGTCGCCGGACGACGTGCGCTCGCTGCGCGGCGTGGGCGACTACACTGCCGCGGCCGTCTGTTCGGCGGCTTACGATGCCCCGTGCGCCGTCGTCGACGGCAATGTTTACCGGGTGCTCTCGCGGCTCTTCGACCTCGCCGAACCGATCGACACCACGGCCGGAAAACGGGCCTTCGCCTGTTTGGCGCAGTCGCAGCTCGATACCGCGCATCCGGGTCGTTACAACCAGGCGATCATGGATTTCGGGGCGATTCGGTGTACGCCCGCGTCGCCCCGCTGCGAGGCGTGCCCGCTGGCGGACCGTTGTCTGGCCCTCGCTGCCGGAACCGTCGCCGACCGTCCCGTGAAGCAGGGCAAAACCCGGGTCCGCGACCGCTGGTTCAATTACCTGCACATCACCTCGGGCGATCGGGTCCTGCTGCACCGCCGCGAGGGGCGCGACATCTGGCAAGGGCTTTACGAGTTTCCGCTGATCGAGACCGACGCTCCCGCCGAACTGCCGGACCTTGCGGCCCTGCCGCAGTTCCGCCGCCTGCTGGGCGACGGCCCGTGGCATCTGGTGCGCAGTGTTGCGATGCCCCGCCACCAGCTTTCCCACCAGACGCTCCATGCGGTCTTCCACCGCATCGAAACCCCTGCGTTTACCCCTGCCGCCGCCGCTATGGCCGTCCCGGTCGCGGCAGCGGGCGACTATGCCGTGCCGCGGCTCGTCGACCGTTACCTGATCAGATACCCGATGTAGGCGACGTAGATCGCCAGGAAAATCGCACCCTCCCAACGGTCGATCGCCCGGCGTTTGAACGTGAAGGCCGCGAGGAACAGCAGCACCGAACTCAATACGACCATCAGCAGGTCCCAGACTGTGATGCCGCCCATCGAGAGCGGATGGATCGTCGCGCTCAGACCCAGGATCAGCAGGATGTTGGCGATGTTCGATCCGATGACGTTGCCCAGCGCCATGTCGGCCTTGCCCTTGAACAGCGACACGAGCGACGAGGCCAGCTCGGGCAGCGATGTGCCTCCCGCCACGAGCGTAATGGCGATCACCGATTCGCTGATTCCGAGTTTCCGGGCGATTTCCGTGGCGCTGCGGAGGAACATCTCGCCGCCGAAAACCAGTCCGGCGAGGCCTCCGACGATCATCACGGCCATGAGCCACCCGGCCATTCCGGGTTTCGCTCCGGCATTCAGGACCGTCGCTTCGGGCCGTTTCGTGGTGCGGATCGTGTACCACATCAGCGCGGCGTAGAGCAGGAGCATGACGATGCCGTCGATGCGTCCGATGCGGTCCGCCGCACCCTTGCAAACGTAGGAGTCCGCGGCCAGCGCCAGCATCAGCAGCGATGCGATCACCCCGAACGGAATGTCGCGGCGGATGTTGCCCGCCGTGAGCGGCAGGGGGCGGATCAGGGCGCAGACGCCCAGGATGACGAAGACGTTGAAAATGTTCGACCCCACGACGTTGCCGATCGCCACGTCGCTTTTGCCCGCGATGGCCGAGAGCACCGACACGACCAGTTCGGGTGTCGAGGTCCCGACGGCGACCACTGTGAGTCCGATGATGAATTCCGGGACGCGGAACCGCTGTGCCAGCGCCGCGGAGCCGTCGGTGAGGAAATTCGCTCCCGCGAGTATCAGCCCCAGGCCGACGATCAGTAAGAGTATATCCATGATTTAACCTAATAGAATCAGACTTACGGCCATCAGGGCCATGCCGGCCACCACGCCGTAGATCGAGATGTGCGCCTCGCCGTATTCGCGGGCTGCGGGCAGCAGTTCGTCGATCGAGATGAAGACCATGATGCCGGCCACGCCGGCCAGGATGCAGCCCATCAGCGTCGGGGTCATGAAGGGCATCAGCACCAGGTAGGCCAGCACGGCGCCGACCGGCTCGGCGAGGCCCGAGAGAAGCGACAGCCGGAAAGCCTTCTTGCGGTCGCCCGTGGCATAGTAGATCGGGATCGAGACGGCGATGCCTTCGGGGATGTTGTGGATGGCGATGGCCACGGCGATGGCCACGCCGAGGGCCATGTTGTCCACCGCCGAGGTGAAGGTGGCGATGCCTTCGGGGAAGTTGTGGATGCCGATGGCAAGCGCCGTCATCACGCCCATGCGCATCAGACGGGGGTTGTGCGGCTGGTGGTCCATCTCTTCGACGCTGTGGGCTTCGTGGGGGTTTTCGAACGAGGGGACCAGCCGGTCGATGACGCCGATCAGCAGGATGCCCGCGAAGAAACTCGCCACGGTGACGATCGCGCCCGTGTGCGTACCCCATTCCGCCGAGAGGGTCACGTTGGCCTGCTGGAACAGTTCGACGAACGAGACATAGATCATCACGCCGCCCGAGAGGCCCAGCGAGAACGACAGCAGCCGTTTGTTGGTGCGCTTGGCGAAGAAGGCGATCGCGCTGCCGATGCCGGTGGCGAGGCCCGCTCCGAGCGTCAGCAGCAGGGGTATGAGGATATTGTGTTCTTCCATGCGGATCGTTTTCGTTTGTTCGGTGAATACGTTGTAAATCGTCCGGTTTACCGGGTTTTACTACCGCAAAGATAGTGCATAAAACGAAATACCGAACCCGCAAGGATTCGGTATTTTCTGATAGGACCATTGTCGTAACTTATCGGGCGTTTCTGTTTGACCGAAACCCCGCCGGGGCGGCGGATCGGCGGCATGGCGTCGGACAGCGAAGTTCCGGCAGCGAAGTTCCGGCCGCTGCTACCTGTTCGCTTCGCGGATCAGTTCGCCCAGCACTTCGATGCTGTCGGCCGTGATGTGGGGCTGCGGGTCGGCCTTGCCGGCCACGTCGAGCGTCGTCTCGCCCGAGAGCACCAGCACGCCCATCGCCCCGGCGTTGTGGGCCATCTGGACGTCGGTGTAGATGCGGTCGCCGACCATGGCGATCTCGTAGGGCTGCAACCCGTGGCGCGAGAGGATGCCCGAAAGCATGTTCGGGTCGGGCTTGCCCAGCGTGATGTCCGGGCGGCGTCCCGTGGCGTGTTCGAGGCAGGCGCAGATCGAGCCGCAGTCGACCAGCACCGTTGGCAGGTCGGTGGGGCACACCCGGTCGGGGTTGGTGGCGATATAAGGCACTCCTTGTTTGATCCACCAGGCCGCGCGGCACAGCCGTTCGTAGCGTAGCGTCATGTCGAACGCCGCCACGATCACGTCGGGCACGTCGTCGGCCGAGTCGGCGCATGACTCGAAGCCCGCGGCTTCGAATTCCGAGATCATCGACGGCGTGCCGAGCAGGAACAGCCGCTTGGCCGCAGGGTGATGGGTCTTGATGTAGTCGATCGTGGCCAGCGCCGTGGTGTACATCTCGTCGCGCGAAGCCCTGATGCCCAGCGTGTCGAGTTTATGGAGGTAGTCCGCGATGCTTTTCGACGGGTTGTTCGTCAGGAACGAGTAGCCGATCCCCTGTTCCTTGAGTCCGTGCAGGAAGGCCTGCGTGTAGGGGAACAGCGACATCCCCATGTAGATCGTGCCGTCCATGTCGAGCGCCACGTGGCGGATGCGGCGCAGGCGTTCCATCAGTTCGGCGTGCTCCCAGACGGAGCGGTACTTGTGAAAGGGTTTGTTTTCCATGTCGTTATTTGTTCTTTTTGTCGATGCGGTGTTGTTTGATCACGGCGCCCGCGGTGTTGACCACCTTCAGGTCGATGCCCTTCGCGTCGGCCGACACGCGGAGGCAGTCGTTGTTCGAGTTGACGAGGATCGGGAAGTCGACCCCGCGGCTGCCGTCGTCGATCCAGTGGTAGCGGTGGTAGTGGCCGCAGAGCATCAGGTCGATGCCTTTGCCGGCGAGTTCGGGGACGAACAGCCTGCGGATCTGCTGCTCGCCGTACCAGCTGTCCTCCTTGCCCGGGATCATGTGCATCAGCACGATGCGCACGGGGGCCGCCCGGAATTCGTCGCTGTTGACGACGCCTTTCAGCCATTCCGCCTGCTGCCGGCGGTATTCGTTCCAGTCGCCCATGCCGTAATAGCGGGGATCGTTGTCGGGCTTGTCTTCACAGCCGTCGAGCACGATGAAGAAGGCCGGGCCGCGGCGGAACGTGTAGTAGGTTTCGCCGGTCGGCGTGGGGAAATAGTCGAGCCAGTGCTGTGCATAGGCGCCGCGGTTCTCGTGGTTGCCGCGCGTCACGGCGAGGGGGATGCCCGCGGGCGTGAGTATTTTCGATGCCGACCCGAGGCAGGCGTCCCAGAGCGTCTGCTCGGTCTCGGTCTGGCTGGCCAGGTCGCCGTTCAGGCAGACGAAGTCCGGCTGGGCTTCGGGGGCCTCCTTGATCAGCAGCTGGAAAACGGAGTCGCGGGCGTGGATGTCGTTGACCATCCAGAAATCGACCTTTTCCTGTGCAGGGTCGAGGGTTCTGATGGTGTAGGGCTTGCGCCGGTACACTTCGCTGCCGTCCCCGTCGTCGAGGATGACGCGCCGGTTGCCCTCGTTCAGGACGATTCCCCGCTGCATGATGCGGTAGCGGTAGGTCGTGCCGGGTTGGAGCCCTTCGATCCGCACCCGGTGCATGCGTCCGACGCGGCAAAGTCCGAGATGCGAGTCGTAATACCTGGGCCGTTCGGCCGAGTAGAAGTGCGATCCGTCCATCGGGGCGAGTTCGACCCAGCCGATGGCGTCGGCCTTCGCGTCCCAGACGACCGTGAAGCCGTCTTCGGTGACATTCAGTACATAGGGTCCGTGTGCGATGCGTACCGTAGGCGGCACGGCGGTTTGGGCGAGGGCGGCGGCCGTCAGCAGGAGCGCGCCCAGCAGCAGGGTAAGTCGTTTCATGGTGAAAGTTGTATCGGTTCGAAATCCAAAGGTATGTTTTTATTTTCTTTTATCCAATTTTTCGTTTTATTAATCCGAAAAGAAATAAAATGCATCGTGAAAGGAAAATTTTTTCGTCGCTTTTGGCTGTCGAAAGGAAAATAATATTTATATTTGCCTTTGTTTTGGGAAACCCGGGAGCTTTCCTGCGGGTTTCGTTTGTGAAAAATTGGAAACGGTAAAATCAAGCAGATATGAATAAGGTAGAGAGCGCCCTTCAGCGCACGACCGACACCAAAGCGCTGGTGATCGGCGTCGGAACCCTTCCGCGGACGGCGGAGATGTTCAACGAGTTGTTTCCCGGCTGCCGCGCCGTCGTGGTCGCCGACACCAATACGTGGCGCGTCGCCGGCGGCGAGGTGCACCGCATCCTCGCCGATGCGGGGATCGGGCAGGACGAACCGCACGTGTTCGCCGATCCGAAACTCTACGCCGAATGGTCGTTCGTCGAGGAGCTGGACGGTGTGCTGGCTGCGACCGATGCCGTTCCCGTGGCCGTCGGTTCGGGCGTGATCAACGACCTGACCAAACTCTGCTCCCACCACAACGGCCGCCGTTACATGGTGGTCGGCACGGCCGCTTCGATGGACGGTTACACGGCCTACGGAGCCTCGATCACCAAGGACGGCAACAAGCAGACCTTCGACTGTCCGGCGCCGCTGGGCATGGTTCTCGATCCGTCGATTTCGGCGGCTGCGCCCGCCAGAATGTCGGCTTCGGGCTACGCCGACCTGATCGCCAAGATCCCTGCCGGGGCCGACTGGATGCTTTCCGACGCCGTGGGGTCGGAGCCGATGGACGATTTCGCCTTCGGATTGGTGCAGGACGGGCTGAAAGAGGCTCTGTCCGATCCCGCAGACGTGCATGCGGGCAATTTGGAGAAGGTCGAACAGCTGGCCGAAGGGCTGCTGTTGAGCGGTTTCGCCATGCAGGCCACGCAGTCGAGCCGCCCGGCTTCGGGCGCCGAACACCAGTTCAGCCATCTGTGGGACATGGAGCACCTGAAATACAACGGCGCTTCGGTGTCGCACGGCTTCAAGGTCGGTATCGGCACGCTGGCCTCGACGGCCTTTCTCGAAATGCTGCTCGACGCCCCCGTGGAGCAGCTGGACATCGAGAGGTGCGTCGCTGCGTGGAAATCGTGGGACGAGACCGAGCGGGACATCCGGGCTATTTTTAACGACGATCCCGAATTCGTGGCCCGCGGCCTGAAGGAGACCCGCGACAAATATGTCGACAGGGAGGGGCTGCGCGACCAGCTCACGCGGCTCAAAAAGGCGTGGCCCGAACTGCGCGAACGCATCCGCCGGCAGATCATTCCTTTCGACGAGGTGCGCCGCCGCCTGGAACTCGTCGGGGCGCCTTATGAACCCGAACAGATCGGCGTTTCGCGCACCCGTTTCCGCGAGGCGTTCGGGAAGATTCCCTACATGCGCAGCCGCTATACGGTCATCGACACCGCCTTCCGCTGCGGCTGGATGGAGGAGTGGCTCGACCGGCTGTTCGGCAAGGGCGGCGTCTGGGAGGTCGGAAGCCCTGCGCCGGGTTCTGGCGAACCGGCTCGCTCCGCCGCGGCTCCGGTCCCGGGCGCATAGAGCCGTGTGCGGCTTCCGGGCGATAAAACGGAAAAATCACGAAAATAATTTAGAATATCGCTCCGAAAGTTGTATATTTGGCTTCTGAAACTACTAACTTTCATTTCGAAATGACATCTGAACAAACCAAGCGCTTCAAGTATTGGCAGATGCGTACGATCATCGCGACGATGGTCGGTTACGCGCTCTTCTACTTCGTGCGCAAGAACTTTTCGCTGGCCATGCCCGGTCTGGAAGCCGATCTCGGCATTTCGAAGACGAGCCTCGGTATCTTCCTCACCCTGAACGGCCTGATCTACGGCTTTTCGCGTTTCGCCAACGGCATCCTGGCCGACCGCATGAACGCCCGCTGGTACATGGCCATCGGCCTGGCGCTGTGCGCGCTGGCCAACTTCGCGTTCGGATTCGGCGAGGACGTCTCCTACTGGATCACGGGCGAGCATTCGGGCGACCAGTTCGGCAACACGATGATCCTCTTCATGGGCGTCATGTGGGTCGTCAACGGCCTGTTGCAGGGTACGGGATTCCCGCCCTGCGCGCGTCTGCTGACCCATTGGATTCCGCCTACGGAGCTGGCGACGAAGATGTCGGTGTGGAATACCTCGCACTCGATCGGCGCGGGCCTCGTGGTGATTCTCTGCGGTTACATCATGGGGACGCTGGGGACGAACATGACGGGCGATCCCGACACCGTGGCTTCCATCGCCGCCAACCTGGGCGTTTCGCCCGACGATGCCGCGGGTATGGAGCGCGTGATGACCTCCGCGGCGCATGTCGGGGCATGGAAATGGTGTTTCTGGATTCCGTCGGCGATCGCTTTCGCCGGAGCCATCGGCCTGGTGGTTTTCCTGCGCGACACCCCGACCTCGGTGGGGCTTCCCGAACTGGAGGGAACCGAGACCAAGCAGGTGAAAACCGAAAAGAAGGGCGCCGAGCACAAGGCGTTCCTGATGAAATACGTCTTCAAGAATCCGCTGATCTGGATTCTGGGCTTCGCCAACTTCTTCGTTTACATCGTTCGTTTCTCGGTGCTCGACTGGGGGCCCTCGCTGTTGAGCCAGTCCAAGGGCGTCTCGATGTCGCATGCCGGATGGCTCGTGGCGATGTTCGAGATCGCCGGTATCCTCGGCATGCTCTTCGCCGGCTGGGCGACGGACAAGTGGCTCAAGGGGCGCGCGCACCGCACCTGCGTCTTCTGCATGGCGGGCGCCGCACTGTTCGTCTTCCTTTTCTGGCAGCTGCCCGCCGACGCGCCGATCTGGCTGCTGTTCGCCACGCTCTGCGCCGCAGGGTTCTGCATCTACGGCCCGCAGGCGCTGATCGGCATTGCCGCCGCGAATCAGGCCACGAAGAAGGCCGCCGCCACGGCCAACGGCCTCACGGGGCTGTTCGGTTATGCTTCGACGCTCGTTTCGGGTGTGGGACTGGGCTTCGTGGCCCAGCACTACGGCTGGAACTGGGCCTATGTCGGCATCTTGGGCATGGCCCTCGTGGGCATGCTGGTCTTCCTCCTGATGTGGGGCGCCAAGGCCGACGGCTACGAATCCGAGGCGGAATGAGGGAATTGAAGGTTCCATTTTAGATGATGATACGGACTTCGGTCCGGGAGGGTCCGGCCCGTGACGGGTTTCGGACCCTTTTTTTGTGATAAAAGAAAACTTTTTCTTATCTTTGATGTCGTAACGACATTTTTGGGAGGTTGGAACGTTTTGCCGGACCGCATGTTATCCGGTTTTGGAACCCTCCGTTCCTTTTTTTTGTATCGTTGCTGTTTAACTCTTTAAAAAACAACCGATATGTTGAGTATTGCCGAACGGCACAAATACATTCTCGACAGCCTGAACAAGCACGGTTTCGTCCGGATTACCGACGTTGCCAACGAACTGGGCGTTACGAAGGTGACCATCCGCAAGGATATCAAGATTCTCGAAAGCAAAGGCTTATTATATAAGGTGCACGGCAGCGCGCGTCCGGCCAATCCCCACGTTGCGGACCTCGACGTGCACGTGAAGGACAACATCAATCGCGACGCCAAGCGGCGCATCGCCCAGCGTGCGGTGGAGATGCTCGGCGAGACCGACTCGATCATCGTGGCCTCGGGATCGACCGTTTACGCCTTCGCCGAGGAGATCAAGATGCGCATGTGGCATCACCTGAACATCGTCACGCCGTTCCTGCGGCTGGGTGTACTGCTGAACGAGTCGGAGAACGTCAACGTCGTGCAGCTGGGCGGCTCGGTGCATAAGAAGTCGCTGTCGGTGCTTGGCGAGGAGGCCGCGCGCGAACTGGACGACTGCATCTGCTCGAAGGTCTTCTTCGGGGTGGACGGCATCGACCCCGAGCACGGCATCACGACCTCGACGATCGACGAGGCGAAACTCACGCGGCGGATGATGCGCGCCGCCTCGCAGGTCATCGTGCTGGCCGACTCGTCGAAATTCGGGCAGCGCGGTTTCGGCCGCATCTGCGCGCTGGAGGACATCGACGTGATCGTCACCGACGAGCGGGTTCCCGAACCGATGATCTCGATCATCGAGGAAGCGGGCGTCGACCTGGTCATTGTGCGGTAGACCGCCCGGGGCGGGCGGTTCCGGAATGACGGGGCCTGTCGTGCCGGAATCTGCGGACATGCGCCTTTCGGACCGCCGCATACGGCGTGCGGGCGGCGTGATGTGCACGGAATGTTGAAAAAAATTTCCGGAAAAGTTTTGCAGGGGCGGCGAAAATGCCCTATCTTTGTGCACAATTATAGTGACACCTGAATCCTATGAATTGTAAACCCAACATAGCATCGGCGCAAGCGTTCTGGCAGCAGGATTACTGGTCGGGTTTCCAGTCTCCGACGGATTTGGGTATTGTTGTTTTATTAGGGTAACTGTTTTGGTTGCCCTATTTTTTTGTGTCCAGCGACGAATGAAGACATTTTACACCAACGCGAAAATTTTCCGCAACGGCCGTTTCGAGCCGGGGCTGATCGCCGTCGAAGGGGGCCGCATCGCGGCCGCCGGGGAGCCGCGGCCGGGCGACCGGGTGGTGGACCTCGGGGGGCGGCACCTCGTGCCGGGGCTGGTCGACGTGCATGTGCACCTGCGCGAGCCGGGCTTCCCGCAGAAGGAGACCATCGCGACGGGTACGGCCGCCGCGGCCCGCGGGGGGTATACCACGGTCTGCTCGATGCCCAACCTGAACCCTGCGCCCGATACGCCGGCGACGCTCGGCGGACAGCTGGAGATTATCCGCCGCGACGCCGTGGTGCGCGTGAAACCCTACGGCACGATCACGATGGGCCAGCGCGGGTGCGGCGAACTGGTCGATTTCGCGGCCCTCGCCCCGGAGGTAGTCGGATTCTCCGACGACGGCCGCGGCGTGCAGTCGGACGCCCTGATGGAGGAGGCGATGCGCCGGGCCGCCGCCGTGGGCAAGCCCATAGTGGCCCACTGCGAAGTCGACGACCTGCTGCGCGGGGGCTACATCCACGACGGGGTCTACTGCCGCGAGCACGGACACAAGGGTATCTGTTCCGAGAGCGAATGGCGGCAGGTGGAACGCGACATCGCGCTCGCGGAGAAGACCGGCTGCCAGTACCATGTCTGTCACGTCTCCACGAAGGAGAGCGTCGATTTGGTGCGGCAGGCCAGGGCCAAAGGGCTGAAAGTGAGCTGCGAGACGGCGCCGCACTACCTGCTGCTGTGCGACGAGGACCTCCGGGAGGAGGGCCGCTTCAAGATGAACCCGCCGCTGCGGAGCCGCGCCGACCGCCGGGCGCTTCTGGAGGGCATTGCCGACGGCACGATCGAGGTCATCGCCACGGACCATGCGCCCCATACCGCCGCCGAGAAGGCGCGCGGACTGGCCGGGAGCGCCATGGGCATCGTGGGGCTTGAGACTGCTTTCCCGTTGCTGTACAAATACCTCGTGCTGGAGGGGGTGATCACCCTCGAAAGGCTCGTCGCGCTGATGTCGGTGAATCCCCGCCGGATCTTCGCGCTCGAAGGGGGCGTGGAGGTGGGCGATGCCGCCGATTTTGCGGTGCTGGATCTCGGGGCGGAGTATGCCGTTGACCCCGGGACGTTCCTTTCGAAGGGGCGGGCCACGCCCTTCGCCGGATGGAAGGTGCAGGGGCGCGCCGTGCTGACGGTGGTCGGCGGCAAAGAGGTTTATGACGATAACTACGAATCAAACAGATAAGGATGAAAGCTTTTACGAAAAAAATTGTCTTGGAGAACGGCCGCGAGTTCTACGGATACGGTTTCGGCGCCGACCGCGAGGCCATCAACGAGATCGTCTTCAATACCTCGATGGTGGGGTATCAGGAGATCATGTCCGATCCGTCGTATACGGATCAGATGGTCGTGATGACCTACCCGCTGATCGGCAACTACGGTATGGCCGATGAGGATTACGAGACCAAAACGCCGACCATCGGCGGCATGATCGTGCGTGAGTACAACGACTCGCCCTCGAACTTCCGCTATACGAAGACGCTGAACGAGGTCTTCGAGGAGCACGACATTCCGGCCATCTGGGGCGTGGACACCCGCGCCCTTACGCGCATCATCCGCGACGAGGGGTCCCAGAAGGTGCTCATCACCGACGTGGCGACGCCGCGCGACGAGGCCCTGCGCAAACTCGGCGAATACGTCATGCCGCGCGACATGGTTTCGCGTGTGAGTTGCAAGAAGCGCTGGATGTCGCGTGTCCCCAACCACAAGTACGACGTCGTGGCCGTCGACTGCGGCATCAAGTACAACATCATCCGTCTGCTGAACCGTGTGGGGTGCAACGTGACCGTCATGCCCTACAACTCCACCGTGGAGGAGATCATGGCCTTCCATCCCGACGGGCTTGTGCTTTCGAACGGACCCGGCAATCCCGAGGACGTGACGCCGGTGATCGAACTGGTGAAGCAGCTCCGCGGCAGGCTGCCCATCTTCGGAATCTGCATGGGCCACCAGCTGATTTCGCTGGCCTACGGCGCCCGGACCTTCAAGATGAAGTTCGGTCACCGCGGCGCCAACCACCCGGTG
Organism: Alistipes sp. i18-0019-D1; assembly: GCF_042852885.1. Classification (NCBI taxonomy): domain Bacteria; kingdom Pseudomonadati; phylum Bacteroidota; class Bacteroidia; order Bacteroidales; family Rikenellaceae; genus Alistipes; species Alistipes sp. i18-0019-D1. Next base: position 742,416 of record NZ_AP031424.1, on the reverse strand, counting down.
AAGAATCTCGTGACGGGGAAACTCGAAATCACGAGCCAGAACCACAGCTACGCCGTGGATGTCGATTCGCTCGCCGGCACGGGGCTTACGCTGACGCACGTCAACCTGCTCGACGGCACGGCCGAGGGCGTGGAGTGCGCCGCCGACCGGGTTTTCTCGATGCAGTACCACCCCGAGAGCGCTTCGGGTCCGCAGGACAGCGCCTATTTGTTCAAGAAGTTCACAAAAATAATGGAGGAGCACAAAAATGCCTAGGAGAAAAGATATCAAGAAGGTTCTGGTCATCGGTTCGGGTCCCATCGTCATCGGACAGGCCGCCGAGTTCGACTATGCGGGTACGCAGGCGTGCCTCGCGCTCAAGGAGGAGGGTTACGAGGTGATCCTCGCCAACTCGAACCCCGCTACCATTATGACCGACACGCACATTGCGGACAAAGTCTACATGGAGCCGCTGACGCTGGAATACGTCGCCAAGATCATCCGCTTCGAGCGTCCCGACGCCATCGTCCCGGGGCTGGGCGGACAGACGGGTCTGAATCTCGCCGTGCAGCTGGCCAAGAAGGGCATTCTGAAAGAGTGCCAGGTCGAAATTCTGGGCACGTCGTTCGAGTCGATCGAGCGCGCCGAGGACCGCGAGCTGTTCAAGGAGCTGTGCGAGTCGCTGGGCGAGCCGGTGCTTCCTTCGCACATCGCCATGTCGATCGAGGAGGCCGTGGCGGTGGCCGAGGAGATCGGCTATCCGGTGGTGCTGCGCCCTGCCTTCACGCTGGGCGGCACGGGCGGCGGTTTCGCCGACGACGAGACCGAACTGCGCGAGATGATGCGCAACGCCCTTTCGCTCTCGCCCGTGCACCAGGTGCTCGTCGAGAAAAGCATCAAGGGCTATAAGGAGATCGAGTACGAGGTGATGCGCGACCGCAACGACACGGCCATCTGCATCTGCTGCATGGAGAACATCGACCCGGTGGGCATCCACACCGGCGACTCGATCGTCGTTGCCCCGAGCCAGACGCTCACCAACAAGGAGTTCCAGATGCTGCGCGACTCGGCGCTGAAGATCATCCGCGAACTGAAGATCGAGGGCGGCTGCAACGTGCAGTTCGCACTCGACCCCCTCTCGTTCAAATACTACCTGATCGAGGTCAATCCCCGCGTGTCGCGCTCCTCGGCCCTGGCGTCGAAGGCCTCGGGCTATCCCATCGCCCGCGTCAGCGCGAAGATCGCCGTGGGACTCACGCTCGACGAGATCCGGATCGCCAATACGCCGGCTTCGTTCGAACCGACGCTGGACTACATCGTGACGAAGGTCGCCCGCTTTCCCTTCGACAAGTTCTCCGACGCGTCGAACAAGCTCGGCACGCAGATGAAGGCCACGGGCGAGGTGATGTCCATCGGCCGCACGATGGAGGAGTCGCTGCTCAAGGCCGTGCGTTCGCTCGAAACGGGCGTCTGCCACATCTACCACAAGAAATTCGACAAGTGGTCGAACGACGACCTGCTCGCCTACATCAAGGGGGGAACCGACGACCGGCTCTATGCCATCGGCCAGTTGATCCGTAACGGCGTCGACCTGGCGCTGATCTACGACAAGACGAAGATCGACATGTTCTTCCTGGAGAAGTTCAAGAACATCGTCGAGTTCGAAAACGTCGTCCGCGCACACCCGATGGACGTCGAGACGCTCCGCGCTGCCAAGCGCATGGGTTTCAGCGACAAGTACATCGGTCAGCTGTGGGGCCTTTCGCAGAACGAAATGTACCGTCTGCGCGAGAAGAACAACGTCTTCCCGGTCTACAAGATGATCGACACCTGCGCCAGCGAATTCGCCTCCTACGTGCCCTATTTCTACTCGACCTACGAGGAAGAAAACGAGTCGATCGTCAGCGGGAAAGAGAAGATCATCGTGCTCGGTTCCGGCCCGATCCGCATCGGCCAGGGCGTCGAATTCGACTACTCGACCGTGCACGCCATCTGGTCGATCCGTGCGGCGGGCTACGAGGCCATCATCATCAACAACAACCCCGAGACCGTCTCGACCGACTACACCACCAGCGACAAGCTCTACTTCGAGCCGCTGACCGTGGAGGACGTGATGAACGTCATCCATCTCGAAAAACCGAAGGCCATCGTGGTGTCGCTCGGCGGACAGACGGCCATCAACCTCGCCGAACCGCTCGCCGAGCTGGGCGTGCCCATCATCGGCACGGACACGCAGGCGATCAAGAACGCCGAGGACCGCGGCTGCTTCGAGAGGATCATGGAGGAGCTGGGAATTCCGCAGCCCGAGGCCGAGGCCGTTACCGACATCGAGTCGGGCGTCCGGGCCGCGGCGCGCATCGGCTATCCGGTGCTGGTGCGTCCGAGCTACGTGCTGGGCGGCCGCGCCATGCAGATCGTCTCGAACGAGGAGCGCCTGCGCCACTACCTGCAAACCGCCGTGGAGATCGACGTGGACCAGCCGGTGCTGGTCGACCGCTATATCATGGGCAAGGAGCTGGAGGTGGACGCCATCTGCGACGGCAAGGAGGTCTTCATCCCCGGCATCATGGAGCATGTCGAGCATACGGGTATCCACTCGGGCGACTCGATCAGCGTCTATCCGACCTTCAGCGTGAGCCAGAAGGCCAAGGACAAGATCATCGACTATACGGTCAAGCTGGGCCTTCGGATCGGTATCGTCGGCCTGTACAACATCCAGTTCATCGTCGCCGGCGAGGACGACGTCTACGTCATCGAGGTCAACCCGCGCTCGTCGCGCACCGTGCCCTTCCTCTCGAAGTCCACGGGCGTGCCGATGGCCCACATCGCCACGCAGGTGATTCTGGGCAAGTCGCTCCGCGAGCAGGGCATCACGGAGGTCTACGGTCGTGAGAAGGAGCGCTGGTACGTCAAGGCTCCGGCCTTTTCGTTCGCCAAGATCCGTGGCATGGATTCGTACCTCTCGCCCGAAATGAAATCGACGGGCGAGGCCATCGGCTACGACGACAAACTGACGCGCGCGCTCTACAAGGCGTTGCAGGCCACGGGCATGCACGTCTCGAACTACGGAACGATCTTCGTGACGATCGCCGACCACGACAAGGAGCAGGCGCTTCCGCTGGTGAAGCGGTTCTACGATCTGGGCTTCAACATCGAGGCGACGACCGGGACCGCCGAGTTCCTGCGGGCGCACGGCATCCGCACCCGTACGCGCCGCAAGCTCAACGAGGGCAGCAACGAGATCATCGAGGCGCTGCGTCAGGGGCATGTCAGCTACGTGATCAACACCATCGACATCAACCAGCACAACACGCGCCTCGACGGTTACGAAATACGCCGCACGGCCGTCGAGAACAACGTGACGGTCTTCACGGCGCTGGAGACGGTGAAGGTGCTGCTGGATGTGCTGGAGGAGATCACGCTGCGGGTTTCGACGATCGATTCAAAGTAAACGGTATATACTTTGCCGTACCGTTGCTTCCGACCGCTGTTGTTGCCGCCTTCGGCGTTATTTACAAGTCTGACCCCACCCCGGCCCTCCTTCAGGGAGGGAGATGGCGTACGCTCCGGACGGTCGGTATAATAGAATTGCGCAAAATAAATTGATCCCGACAAGACGCCGGAGCCGTCAACGGAATGCGGACTAAAAGCGCGGGAAACGGGGCCGGTTTGCTTGCAAACCCACGAATAGGCGCCCGTTTCCAGCGTTAGGTCGCATGAAGTAGGCGAAGGCGATCGTCGGCCGGTTTTGTGGCACTTTTGCCGGATCAAAAGTGCTGAAAAAAGAATGTATAAGAAAGGCATTTATAAAATCCTCACGAACGAGCCGCTCACCGACGCGGTGTGGCGGATGACGCTCGCGGGCGACACGCAGTGGATCGCGGCGTCGGGGCAGTTCGTCAATATCGCGCTGGAAGGCAAGTACTTGCGGCGTCCTATCTCGGTCTGTGATTACGATGATCGCTTGATTGTGCTGATCTACAAGGTCGTGGGCGGGGGAACGGAGCAGATGAGCCGCATGCGGCCGGGCGAAGCGCTCGACCTGCTGACGGGCCTCGGCAACGGCTTCTCGACGAAGAACAACGCGCGGAGACCCCTGTTGGTCGGGGGCGGCGTGGGTGTGCCGCCGCTCTACAACTTGGCGAAACGGCTCCTTGCCGAAGGAAAACCCGTGCAGGTGGTGCTGGGTTTCAACACCGCCTCGGAGGTCTTCTACGAGGAGGAGTTCCGCGCACTGGGCTGCGAGGTCGCCGTCTCGACGGTCGACGGTTCGCGGGGCGTCGGGGGCTTCGTCACCACGGCCATCGCCGAACGGGAGATGGATTTCGATTACTTTTACGCCTGCGGGCCGCTGCCGATGCTCCATGCGCTCTACAACGCCGTGGAGCAGGACGGCCAGCTGTCGTTCGAGGAGCGCATGGGATGCGGATTCGGCGCCTGCATGGGCTGTTCGTGCAAGACCAAATACGGCTACAAACGCATCTGCAAGGAGGGACCTGTTTTGGAGAAAGGAGAGATCATATGGTAGACACATCGGTCGAACTGTGCGGCCTCGGGCTGGACAATCCGGTCGTCCCGGCCAGCGGAACCTTCGGCTACGGCAACGAGTTCCGCGAGTTCTATGACATCAACGTCCTCGGGTCGTTCTCGTTCAAGGGCACGACGCGCGAGGCGCGCTTCGGCAATCCCACGCCGCGCATCGCCGAGTGCGGTGCGGGGATGATCAATGCCGTGGGGTTGCAGAACCCAGGCATCGACGCCGTGATCCGCGAGGAGCTGCCGCGGTTGAAAACCTTCTTCCGAAAACCCGTCATCGCCAATATATCGGGTTTCTCGGTCGAGGAATATGCCTACTGCTGCGAGCGTATCGACAAGCAGGAGCAGGTGGGGCTGATCGAGGTCAATGTCTCGTGTCCCAACGTGCGGCACGGGGGCATGTCGTTCGGGACCTGCCCGGACGCCGCCGCCGAGGTGACGCGCGCCGTGAAGGCCGTGACGACGAAGCCCGTCTTCATCAAACTCTCGCCCAACGTGACGGACATCGTCGCGATCGCCCGGGCGTGCGAGGAGGCGGGGGCCGACGGCATCTGCCTGATCAATACGCTGCTGGGCATGCGTATCGACGTCGCCCGGCGTCGTCCGGTCGTCGCCAACACGATGGGCGGATTCTCGGGCGCCGCGGTTTTCCCCGTTGCGCTGCGGATGGTCTATCAGGTTGCCCGGGCGTGCCGGATTCCCGTGATGGGGTGCGGCGGCGTCACGACGGCCCGCGACGTTATCGAGATGATGATGGCCGGGGCCACGGCCGTGCAGGTCGGAGCCGCGAACCTCGTGAATCCCTATGCCTCGAAGGAGATCGTCGAGGCGCTGCCCGGCGAAATGGAGCGGCTGGGCATTGAAAAATTGAGTGACATAATCGGAATAATCGAATAGAGATGCAACGCGACGTAATCATTGCCTGCGACTTCAAGTCGGCGGAAGACACCTTCCGGTTCCTCGACCTCTTTAAGGACGAGGAGCGCAAACCTTTTCTGAAAATCGGCATGGAGCTGTTCTACGCCGAGGGACCCGCCGTCGTGCGGGAGATCAAGCGCCGGGGACACCGGATTTTCCTCGACCTGAAACTCCACGACATTCCCAACACCGTGAAAAAGGCGATGGCCGTGTTGTCGCGGCTGGACGTGGACATGTGCAACGTCCATGCGGCCGGGACGATCGAGATGATGAAGGCCGCGCTTGAAGGCCTTACGCGCGAGGACGGCACGCGGCCCCTGCTGATCGCCGTGACGCAGCTCACCTCGACCAGCGAGGAGCGCATGCGCAGCGAATTGCTGATCGACGCTTCGATCGACGACACGATCGTCAAATACGCGCAGAACACCCGGGCCGCAGGGCTGGACGGCGTGGTCTGCTCGCCGCTGGAAGCCGGCATGGTGCACGGGGCCTGCGGAAAAGAGTTCCTCACGGTCACGCCCGGCGTGCGTTTTGCAGATGGCGACGTGGCGGACCAGGTGCGTGTCACGACGCCGGCCCGCGCCCGGGAGATCGGTTCCGACTTCATCGTCGTGGGACGCCCGATCACCGCGGCGGAGGACCCCGTGGCGGCTTACCGCCGGTGTGTCGCCGAGTTCGTCGGATAACGGACAAACCTTTTAAAATAAGGAAAATATGAAACCGGTAAAACTTTTCTACCTGAAATCGTGTCCCTTCTGCAAGAAAGCGCTGCGTTACATCGAGGAGGCGCGTGCCGCCCATCCGGAGCTGGCCGCCGTCGGGATCGAGATGATCGAGGAGTCGGAACAGCCCGATGTGGCCGACACATTCGACTACTACTACGTGCCTACGTTCTACGTGGACGGCGTGAAGGTCCACGAGGGCGGCATCTATCCCGAGGAGGTGGAGAAGATTTTACGCTCGGCGCTGGAATAAATGAGAATCTTACTGTGTGTTTTGCCGCTTGTTGCGGCCGTTGCCGGCCTGCTGCCTGCCGGGGCGCAAACCCCTGCGGGAGGCGCCGTGTCCGACTTCGACTTTGCCGTCGACGCGGTGGAGCGCGCCTATGCGGGCTATCCGGACAAGACCGCGAACCGCGCGGCGGAATATGCGGCGCTGAAAGAGCGGCTGCGGAGCGGGATCGCCTCGGGGCGCGACACGTATGACGCCGTTGCCGAGTATCTCGGCTGGTTCGATGATTCGCACCTCGGAACGGAGGGCGTAAGGACTTACCGGCCCAAATCGGTCCGCCGACCTTCGGATTACGCGGCACGGATGGAGCGTTATGACCCGCAGTTCACCCATTGTCGGGTGGACGGCGAAACGTATCTGATCCGTTTCCCGTCGTGCGACCTGAATGAAGAACAGGCCGCTTGGGTGCGGACTGCCGTGCGGGCTTATCTGGCCTCGGGATGTGCAAACCTGATCCTCGACATCCGCGGCAACGGCGGCGGGAGCGACAGTGCCTATGAACCGCTGCTCAAACTGCTCTACGACCACGAAGGGGTGGAGGATGCCATGGAGTACCGCGTTTCGGACCTGGCCATCGCCCACGTGAGGGAGTTTGCCGGCGATACGGAGCGGGGACGCGCGAAGATCGCACGGATGGAGCGGACCCCGGCCGGGGAATTTCTCGCCGGGGAGCGCAAAACTTACCGGATCCGTTACGATTCCGTCTCGCCGCGGCCTCGCCGGGCGGGGCTGCTGATCGATGGAAAAGTCGGCTCCTCGGGTGAACAGTTGGTGCTCGAAGTCAGGGCCAGCAGCCGCCGGACGACCGTTTACGGGCAGGACAATACGCTCGGGTGCCTCGATTTCTCGAACTGCGAAATACTTTATTTTCCGCAGGACTCGACCCGGTGGATGATGCTCCCCACGACCCGTTCCTGCCGGGTTTCGGAAGGCCGCGGGATCGACTCCGCGGGCATTGCGCCCGATGTGCGCATTCCGCTGCCGCTGCCCGGGGAACTGACCGACAATGTGGATGAATGGGTGCGCTGGGTCGCCGAAGAACTGAAAACTAAAAACCTGAAATAGAAATTCAAGAGAATCCGAATCGCAAAGTTTCCCTTTGTCAAGGGGTGATTTGGAGGAAATGTCACGATGAAACCGGCACCGCAGGTGCTTTAACGGGGTCCCGGCAGGTTTCATCGTGAAAAACGGAGGAAGAAACCTGCCGGGACTTCGTTGAAAATTATGGAGAAGAGAATTGCTAAAGACCTGCTGTCGATCGGCGCGGTATTCCTGCGTCCCGAACAGCCTTTCACCTGGGCGAGCGGCATCAAAAGCCCGATCTACTGCGACAACCGCCTGACGCTTACGGCCCCCGTGGTTCGTGGCCATGTCGAGGCGGGCCTCGCCGAAATCGTCCGCACGAAATTCCCCGAAGCCGAGGTGCTGATGGGAACCTCCACGGCCGGCATCGCCCATGCGGCCATCACGGCCACGATCCTCGACCTGCCGATGGGCTACGTGCGCTCGGGGCAGAAGGACCACGGCCGCGGCAACCGGATCGAGGGCAAGTTGGAAAAGGGCCAGAAGGTCGTCGTGATCGAGGACCTCATCTCGACGGGCGGTTCGTGCATCGAGGTGGTCGACGCCCTGCGCGAAGCCGGCGCCGAGGTGCTCGGCGTGGCTTCGATCTTCACCTACGGGATGCAGAAGGGTCTCGACCGCATGCGGGAGGCGAACGTCACGAATTACAGTTTGTCGAACCTCGACGCCCTCGTCGAAGTGGCCGCCGAGGAGGGGTATATCAGGCCCGAAGACAAGGCGCGGCTGATCGCGTTCCGGAACAATCCGGCGGACGAGAGCTGGATGCGATAATTCCGATTTTGGCGGGCGCCTTTCGTCCTTCCTCGTTCGGCACGAATGGACGGTACTTCGGTGCAGCCCATCCGTGCCGACCATCGGTCGGGCCGAAATTCGCTCCCCTAAAATCAGAATTGGGTGAAAATCGGAAACTTTGTAAATGAATGAAAACCTATGCGACATTTAATTGATCCCACGGACCTCACGGTTCAGGAAACCGAACAGATCGTGGCCCTCGCCGAGGACATCATCGCCAACCGCGCCAAGTACAGCGAGGCATGCAGGGGCAAGAAACTGGCCACGCTCTTCTACGAGCCTTCGACCCGCACGCGGCTGAGCTTCACGGCGGCGATGCTCGAACTCGGCGGTCAGGTCATCGGCTTCTCCGACGCCAACTCCTCGTCGGTGTCGAAGGGCGAGACGGTGGCCGACACCGTGCGCGTGATCCGCTGCTTCGCGGACATCATCGCCATGCGTCACTTCAAGGAGGGTGCGCCGTTGGTGGCTTCGCAGTATGCGGGCATCCCGGTCATCAACGCCGGCGACGGCAGCCACGCCCATCCCACGCAGACTTTGACCGATCTTTTGACGATCAAGCGCGAGAAAGGCCGTTTCGACAACATGACGATCGGTTTCTGCGGCGACCTGAAATTCGGCCGCACGGTCCACTCGCTGATCAAGGCCCTGTCGCGCTATTCGAATATCAAGGTGATCCTGATCGCTCCGCAGGAACTGCGCCTGCCCGACTACATGCTCGCGGAGATGGCCGAGAACTCGCGTCTGGAGTTCCGCGAGGTCGAGACCATGGAGGAGGTGATGCCCGAGCTGGACATCCTCTACATGACGCGCGTCCAGAAGGAGCGTTTCCTCGACGAGGAGGAGTTCGACCGCGTGAAGAACAGCTTCGTGCTCAACCCCGAGAAGCTGAAGACTGCCAAGGAGGACATGATCATACTCCATCCGCTGCCGCGTGTCAACGAGATCACGCGCGCCGTGGACAACGATCCCCGCGCGGCTTATTTCCGGCAGGTCGAGAACGGCAAGTTCGTGCGCATGGCGCTGATCTATACGCTGCTGCGCTGGGCTGACGAGAACAGGCCCTTCGAACACACCCCGGTTTTCAGCGAACAGTATGTCGTGAACGAATACGAGTGCCCGAACCGCCGCTGCATCTCCGCTTCGGAGGATGTGGACCGGCTGTTCCACCGTCAGGCGGACGGGACCTGCCGCTGCGCCTACTGCGAGGCGAAAGCCCGGTAGCTTGTCTTTTTACCCAATTCGATAATTTGGAATAAAAAATGAAGAATCTCATATTGTTGATTTTTGCGGCCCTGGCCGCGGCCTGCTGCCGGACCCCGCAATCCGAGCCGCCGTTGCGCCCCTCGGAATATGTCTCGACACTTGTCGGAACCCAGTCGGATTATACGCTCTCGACGGGTAACACCTATCCGGCCGTTGCGGTTCCGTGGGGCATGAATTTCTGGACGCCCCAGACGGGCAAGATGGGCAACGGATGGGCCTATACCTACGGGTCTCACACGATCCGGGGTCTGAAGCAGACCCACCAGCCCTCGCCGTGGATCAACGATTACGGACAGTTTTCGCTGATGCCCGTGCGCGGCAAAGACAGGATTGATGAAAACGCCCGCCAAAGCTGGTTCTCCCACCAGTCCGAGACGGCGAAGCCCTATTATTACTCGGTCTACCTCGCCGATCACGATGTCGTGGCCGAAATGACCCCGACGGAGCGCGCCGCCGTGCTGCGCTTCACATTCCCCGAGAGCGCGGAGAGCGGCGTTGTGATCGACGCCTTCGACCGGGGTTCGCAGGTGAAGGTATTGGACCAACACACCGTCGCGGGCTACACGACGCGCAACAGCGGGGGTGTTCCGGCGAATTTCAGGAACTATTTTGTTATCCGCTTCGATAAGCCGATCGAAACCTACCGCATTTTCGACGGCGGGCAGGAGATCAAGGGCGATGCCGTGACGGGCGACCATGCACTGGCGGCGGTCTACTTCACCACCCGCCGCGGTGAACGGGTCAACGCCCGCGTGGCCTCGTCGTTCATCTCCGCAGAGCAGGCCGTCTGCAACCTCGAAACGGAGCTGGGCACCGACGATTTCGAAACCGTAAAAGCAAAAGCGCAGGCCCGCTGGGACGAGGTGCTGGAACGTATCGAAGTCGCGGGCGGCACGGAGGAGCAATACCGCACGTTCTATTCGTGCCTCTACCGTTCGACGCTGTTCCCGCGCAAGTTCTACGAAATAGATGCGGCGGGCAAGCCTGTGCATTACAGCCCCTATAACGGTGAGGTGCTGCCGGGATATATGTATACCGATACGGGCTTCTGGGATACGTTCCGGAGTCTGTTTCCGCTGCTGAACCTCGTCTATCCCTCGGTCAACGCCGAGATTCAGGCGGGTCTTGCAAATACCTATAAAGAGAGCGGTTTCCTGCCCGAATGGGCATCACCGGGCCATCGCGGCTGCATGGTGGGAAACAACTCGGCCTCGGTGGTCTCGGATGCCATTCTCAAGGGTATCACCCCGCAGGAGGACATCGCCACGCTCTACGAGGCGATGCTCGCGGGCCGTGACAAGGTGCACCCGCAGGTCTCCTCGACCGGGCGGCTCGGACACGAGTATTACAACACGCTGGGCTATGTGCCCTATAACGTGGGTATCAACGAGAACGTGGCCCGCACTTTGGAATACGCCTACGACGACTGGTGCATCGCGCAGGTGGCCGCTAAACTCGGCAAGACGGAGGATGTCGCGATGCTGGAAAAAGCTTCGCAGAACTGGCGCAATGTCTTCGATCCCGAAACCCGCCTGATGCGGGGCCGTAACGAAGACGGCACGTTCCAGTCTCCGTTCAGCCCCTACAAGTGGGGCGACGCATACACGGAGGGTAACGCGTGGCACTACACCTGGTCGGTGTTCCACGATCCGGAGGGCCTTGCAACCCTGATGGGCGGCAAAACCGAATTCGGAGAAATGCTCGATTCGGTGTTCGTCGTGCCGCCGATTTACGACGACAGTTACTACGGCGCGCGCATCCACGAGATCACCGAAATGCAGGTGGCCAACATGGGCAACTACGCCCACGGCAACCAGCCCGCACAGCACATGATCTACCTCTACAACTATGTCGGCCAGCCGTGGAAGGCGCAGTTCTGGACCCGCGAAGTGATGGACCGACTCTATTCCGCGAAACCCGACGGTTACTGCGGCGACGAGGACAACGGCCAGACCTCGGCATGGTACGTCTTCTCGGCACTCGGATTCTATCCCGTCTGCCCGGGATCGGATGAATACGTGGTCGGCTCGCCGCTGTTCCGAAAAGCGGCCATTCATCTCGAAAACGGGAAAACGGTCGAAATCGAAGCCCCCGAGAATGGTCCCGAAAACCGATATGTCAGCGGGATGACCGTCGACGGGAAAGCCGCCGGCAGGACATTCCTCAAATACGGAGAGCTGCTCGAAGGGGCAAAGATCCGTTTCGACATGCAGCCGGAACCCGAAAAAGATCGCGGCACGAAGCCCGGGGATGCGCCCTATTCGATGAGCCGGGAGGATTGTCGATAAATTGTCGATAGAATCTGTCCGGGAATTTTGAAAGTATGCCGAAAAGCACTACTTTTGTAACGTTGTTTTTACAACTGTTAGGTTAATTCCCATGATTTCAGGCTGCAATATCGACCAACGCGAACGAAAGAAACAGCAGGGCCAGGCCGCTGCCTTCTATTCGCGGGCGTGTCAGCGAGAGATGCGGCGTGCAGAGTCCCTGGGGCAGCAGATGCCTGCTCGTGGGGTGCTCGGATAGATACCAGACCGCCATGACATGCGATGTCGTGGCGGTTTGTTTTTTCGCCCGTCTGAAAGACGGGTTTCAGGGGCGGCGGCAGGTTGGAACGTTTGGGGCCGGCTCTCCGCCCGTTTAGGGGATGGATTTTAGTGATGATAAAAAACGAATTCATATGAAAGTAGGCGTGATTATGGGCTCTGTGAGCGACTACGAGGTGATGGCCGAAGCCGCCGCCACGCTCGAAGCGTTCGGTGTGGATTTCGAAAAACGGGTGGTCAGCGCCCACCGCACGCCCGATCTGCTGTGCGAATACGCCAAGACGGCCAAAGAGCGCGGTATCGGCGTGATCATCGCCGGGGCCGGCGGCGCGGCGCACCTGCCGGGCATGGTGGCCTCGATGACTCCGCTGCCCGTTGTGGGCGTTCCCGTGAAGTCGCGCGCCCTGAACGGGCTGGACTCGCTGCTGTCGATCGTGCAGATGCCCGCGGGTGTTCCCGTGGCCACGACGGCCATCAACGGCGCGAAGAACGCCGCGCTGATCGCCGTGTCGATCCTCGCATTGCAGGATGCCGCCCTGGCGGCGAAACTCGATGCTTTCCGCGCCAAACAGACCGCGGATGTGCTGAAAGCCGAATTGTGATGAAGACCATCGGTATCATAGGAGGAGGCCAGCTGGGCCTGATGATCGCCGAGCAGGCGCGGGAACTGGGCGTGCGCACCGTGTGCCTCGATCCGGCGGCCGACGCCCCGGCATTCAGGGTTTGCGACGATCGTATCGTCGCGGCCTACGGCGATGCCGCGGCGCTCGAGGAGCTGTGCCGCCGCAGCGATGCGGTGACCTATGAATTCGAAAACGTGCCGGGGGACATTCTGATTCCGCTGTGTGAAAAATACAACATCCCGCAGGGCTACAAGCCCCTCTACGACTCGCAGGACCGCCTGCGCGAGAAGTCGAACGCCCGTGCCCACGGGCTGCGCACGCCCGGTTTCGAGGCCGTGGACGACGAAGCGTCGCTGCGCGAAGCCGTGCGGCGGCTGGGGCTTCCCGCCGTGCTGAAAACCCGCACGCTGGGCTACGACGGCCACGGACAGAGGGTGCTGAAGACGGAGTCCGACATCGCCGGGGCGCTGCCCCTGCTCGCGGTTCCCTGCATCCTGGAGGAGTTCGTGCCGTTCGATTCCGAGGCCAGCATCGTGATGGTGGCCGACGGCGAGCGGGTCGTGAGTTTTCCCGTGGGGCGCAACGTCCACCGCGACGGGATTCTGGATTTGTGCATCGTACCTGCTGAAGTCGATTCCGGGGTGCTCGGGCGGATGAAGGCCCAGAGCGAGCGTTTCATGCGCGATTGCGGTTATCGGGGTATCCTGGCCATCGAGTATTTCATCAAAGGCGATGAAATCTACTTCAACGAGATGGCCCCGCGCCCGCATAACTCGGGTCACTACACCATCGAGGGGGCGACCACGAACCAGTTCCGCGAACTGGTCCGCTATCTGGTCGGGGAGCCTTTGCAGGAGCCGCAGCCGGTGGCTCCCGCGGTGATGAAAAATATTCTGGGACAGGACCTCGAAGCCGCGGAGAAAATCGCCGCGGAGAACCTCCCGGGGGTCTACGTGCACCTTTACGGCAAGACGGAAAGCCGTCCCAAACGCAAGATGGGCCACATCACTTTCGTGGGAATGGATGCCGCACGGTTTGAGGCCGAATGGGCAGGCCGGTTTGTGAAATAACAGATTGTGTCGTCCTGCAGGCGAGTCGTCCTCTCCGAGGAGGGGATTTGGGGGAAGGTCAGGCTTGTATACACGGGCAAAGGCCGTAATGACGGCGTATGGAGCCGCTGAACGATGAATGAAATATAAACAGAAATAATGAATAATACGACCAATTACCGCATTTTCGTAGAAAAACTGCCCCGCTTCCGGGTCGAGGCCGAGAGCCTGCGCCGCGAGCTGAACACCAATCTGAACCTGTCGCTGGGCGAGGTGCGCCTGCTCTGCGTCTACGATCTTTTCGGCTTCAGCAAAGAACTGCTGGAAAAGAGCCGCTATACGGTTTTCGGCGAGGTGGTGACCGACTCCGTGACCGACACGTTCGATCTTGCGGGGCGCAGGTATATCGCCGTGGAGTACCTCCCCGGGCAGTTCGACCAGCGCGCCGCTTCGGCTGTCGACTGCGTGCGGCTGATCGATCCCGAAGCCCGGGTCAGCATCCGCTCGTCGAAACTGCTCGTTTTCGACGACAAGGCGACCGACGGGGAGCTGGCGAAGATCCGGCATTACTACATCAACGCCGTCGAATCGCGTGAGAAGGACCTCTCGGTGCTCAGCGACATGGAGCAGGCCGAGGTGAAGCCCGTCGAGGTGCTCGAAGGGTTCCGGGAGATGGCGGATTCCGAATCGGACGCCTATTGCCGGAAGATGGGCCTGGCGATGAACGCCGACGACCTGCGCGAGGTGGTGAAATACTTCCGTTCGGAGGGGCGCGATCCCTACGAAACGGAACTGCGCATCCTCGACACCTACTGGAGCGACCATTGCCGCCATACGACCTTCACGACCGAACTCGAGGGCATCACCGTCGAGGAGTCGTTCGCCAAGGCGGAGATCGAAGATTCGCTGGCTCTGTACCTGCGTATCCGCCGCGAACTGGGCCGGGAGCACAAGAGCCTCTGCCTGATGGATATGGCGACGATCGGCGCGCGTTACCTCAAGCGGAAAGGCCTGCTGGACGATTTGGAAGTCTCGGAGGAGAACAACGCCTGCTCGGTCTATATCGACGTCGACGTCGATGGGCAGACCGAGAAATGGCTTCTGCAATTCAAGAACGAAACCCACAACCATCCCACGGAGATCGAACCCTTCGGCGGGGCTTCGACCTGTCTGGGCGGTGCCATCCGCGACCCGCTGTCGGGCCGCAGCTACGTCTACCAGGCGATGCGCGTGACGGGTGCGGGAAACATTTACCTGCCGGTTTCCGAGACCCTTTCCGGAAAGCTGCCCCAGAGCGTCATTTCGAAGAAGGCCGCGGCGGGTTATTCGAGCTACGGCAACCAGATCGGACTGGCCACGACCCATGTCCGTGAGATTTACCACGACGACTACGTCGCCAAACGCCTCGAAGTGGGGGCCGTGGTGGGAGCCGTGAAGGCTTCGAACGTCCGCCGCGAGCGTCCCGCACCGGGCGACCGGATCATCATGTTCGGCGGCCGCACGGGCCGCGACGGCATCGGCGGGGCGACCGGCTCTTCGAAAGAGCACGACGCGAAGTCGCTCGAAACCTGCGGCAGCGAGGTGCAGAAGGGCAACGCTCCCGAGGAGCGCAAGCTCGAGAGGCTGTTCCGCCGTCCGGAGGTGACGCGCCTCGTCAAGAAATCGAACGACTTCGGTGCCGGCGGCGTCAGCGTCGCCATCGGCGAACTGGCCGACGGGCTGGACATCTACCTCGACCGCGTGAAGACCAAGTACAGCGGTCTGAACTCCACGGAACTCGCCATCAGCGAGTCGCAGGAGCGCATGTCGGTGGTGGTCGAGGCGAAGGACATGGAGGAGTTCATGGGATACTGCCGCGAGGAGAACATCGAGGCGGTGCACGTGGCCGATGTGACGGACACGGCCCGCATGCGGATGTTCAACGGCGACCGCATGGTCGTGGACCTCAAGCGCGAATTCATCGACAGCGCCGGGGCGAAGCATTATGCCGAGGCGCGGATCGGTGCGGTGGAGAACCGCGATCCCTTTGCCCGTGAAGTGGCGGGGGAGACCCTCGCCGAGCGTTTTACGAATAACCTCAAGGATAACAATGTCGTCTCGCAGCGGGGCCTCGTGGAGATGTTCGACGCGACGATCGGCCGTTCGACGGTGCTGATGCCCTTCGGCGGCCGCATGCAGCGCAGCGAGACGCAGGTTTCGGTGCAGAAACTCCCCACCGACGGCTATACCGACACGGCCAGCGTCATGGCCTTCGGCTACAACCCCTACGTGGCTTCGTGGAGTCCCTACCACGGCGCGGCCTATGCCGTCGTGGAAGCTGCGGCGAAGGTCGTGGCCGCGGGCGCGCGTTACGAGAGGATGCGCTACTCCTACCAGGAGTATTTCGAGCGTATGACCCGGAATCCCGAGTCGTGGGGCAAGCCGCTCGGGGCGCTGCTCGGGGCGCTGAAGATGCAGGTCGAGCTGGGACTGCCTTCGATCGGCGGCAAGGACTCGATGTCGGGTACGTTCCAGGACATCAACGTACCGCCGATGCTGATGGCCTTCGGCATCACGACGGTCGATGCTTCGAAGGTCATTTCCACCGACCTCAAAGGCGCCGGACACCGCATCTATCTCGTCCGCCATACTCCGCTGGAGAACCGCATGCCCGATACGGCGCAGCTGAAGGAGAACTTTGCGTTCGTCAGCGGGCAGGCCGAGTCCGGGAAAATCCTCTCGGCGTGGTCCGTGGGCTTCGGCGGCGTCGGGGAGGGCCTCGCGAAGATGGCTTTCGGCAACGGTATCGGCGCAGAGGTGACGATGGATGAAAAGCGGCTTTACGAATACGCCTACGGCTCGATCCTCGTCGAGTGCGAGGGCACGCTCGAATATCCCTGCGCCGAACAGTTGGGCTTCACCGTCGCCGAGGAGGCGCTGACGGTCAACGGGACGAAGATGCCGCTTGAAGAGCTTTACAAGGCCAATACGGAGAAATTTGCGGCGGTTTACCCGGACAAGGGCCGGAACTCGGCGGAGGTGATGACCTCGCGGCCGGCGCCGAAGAGTTTCACCTATCCCGGCGAGGCGGTCGAGACCCCGGTGGTCTATATCCCGGTGTTCCCCGGCACGAACTGCGACTACGACACCGCCAAGGCGTTCCGCAAGGCAGGGGCCGAGGTCCGGACGAGCGTCTTGTGCAACATCGCCGGCGACGACGTCCTGCGCTCGATCGCCGAAATGAAGGAGCATATCCGCCGGGCGCACATCTTCGTGCTCGCAGGCGGTTTCTCGGCGGGCGACGAACCCGACGGAAGCGCCAAATTCATCGTCAATGTGTTGAACAATAAGGATATTCGCAACGAAATCCACGCTTTGACCGACCGCGGCGGCCTGATCCTGGGCATCTGCAACGGTTTCCAGGCGCTGGTCAAGTCGGGTCTTCTGCCTTACGGCCGTCTGGGCATGGTCACCAAGGATTCGCCGACGCTGTTCCGCAACGACGTCAACCGTCATATTTCGCAGATCGTCACCACGCGCGTCGCGACGACCGCTTCCCCGTGGCTCCGTGGCTTCGAATTGGGTGAACTGCATTCGATTGCCGTCAGCCACGGCGAGGGCAAGTTCGTGGTGAGCGAGGCGCTCGCCCGCGAGCTGTTCGCCAACGGACAGGTGGCCTTCCAGTACGCCGATGCCGCAGGAAATCCCACGGCCGAGGCTCCCTGCAACCCCAACGGCTCGTCGTACGCCATCGAGGGCATCATCTCGCAGAACGGACTGATTCTCGGCAAGATGGGCCACACGGAGCGTTATGAAAACAACCTGTTCAGGAATATCGCCGGCAACAAGCAGCAGTCGCTGTTCGACAACGCCGTGGCGTATTTCCGCAAAATGCAATAACCTTAAAACCGATAACCGATGAAAACCTCCCTGTTCCGTTTTTGCAGCGTGCTGCTTCTTGCGGCGATGCTCGCTCCGGTCTGCGTCCATGCCCGGAAAAACCCGAAGAACCCGAAAAACAACATGCGCCTGCTGTACTGGAACATCCAGAACGGGATGTGGTCCGGGCAGGGCGACAACTACGACAAGTTCGTGGAATGGGTCAGGGCGTACGATCCGGACGTGTGCGTGTGGTGCGAGGCGCAGTCGATCTACAAGACCGGCACGGCCGACAAGATGGATGCCGCCGACCGTTATCTGGTCGGGAACTGGGGCGAACTGGCTGCCCGTTACGGTCATAAATACTGGTATGTGGGCGGACACCGCGACAATTACCCGCAGGTGATCACGTCGAAATACCCGATCGAGAACGTCGGGCGCATCGTCGGGGCGAAGCCCGACAGCGTGGTGACGCACGGCTCGGGCTGGGCGCGCATCGAGAAGAACGGCAAGACGGTCAACATCGTGACGCTCCACACCTGGCCGCAGGGCTATGCCTACGAGGCCAAGGACCGCGACGCGAGCCGTGCCGAGAACGGCGGGGACAAATACCGCCGCATGGAGATGGAATACATCTGCAGCCATACGATCCATTCGGTTCCGGGTGCCGAAAAGCAGCTCTGGATGATGATGGGCGACTTCAATTCGCGTTCGTCGCGCGACAACTGGTTTTACAAATATCCGGCGGGCGACACGCGTTTCCTGGTCCACGACTACATCCTGCAAAATACGCCCTATGTGGACGTGATTGCCGAGAAATACCCGGGTGAGTTCAAGACCACGACGGGCGGCAAGTCGCGCATCGACTTCGTCTACTGCACGCCGCCGCTCTATGAGCGCGTCACGCATGCCGACGTGGTGACCGACGCCTACACCGGGCCGGTCCGCGACCCGGGCAAACTCTCGAATTTCTGGCATCCCTCGGACCACCGTCCGATCGTGGTGGACTTCGATATGAAATGAGACAACGAATCAAATAATCAAAAAACACCCAAACAACATGAAACAGCTCGAAATGCTCTACGAGGGCAAGGCAAAACAGGTTTTCCGCACGGACGATCCCGATAAGATCATCATCCACTACAAGGATGCCGCTACGGCTTTCAACAACATCAAGAAAGCCACGATCGAGAACAAGGGCGTGCTGAACAACGCCATTTCGACCCTGATCTTCAAGGAGCTGCAGAAGGCGGGCGTGAAGACCCACTACATCGAGACGATCAACGACCGCGACCAGGTCTGCCGCCGGGTGACGATCATTCCGCTGGAGGTGATCGTGCGCAACGTCATCGCCGGTTCGATGGCCCAGCGTCTGGGCATCGAGGAGGGTACGCAGCCCTCGAACGTCATTTTCGACATCTGCTACAAGAAGGACGAGCTGGGCGACCCGCTGATCAACGACCACCACGCCGTGGCGCTGGGCGCCGCTACCTACGAGGAGCTGAACGAGATGTACGCCATGACAGCCAAGATCAACGAGGTGCTCAAGGAGCTGTTCCTGAAGATGAACATCAAGCTGGTGGACTTCAAGATCGAGTTCGGCAAGACGTCGGACGGCGAGATCGTGCTGGCCGACGAGGTGTCGCCCGACACCTGCCGCCTGTGGGATGCCACGACCAACGAGAAACTCGACAAGGACCGTTTCCGCCGCGACCTGGGCAAGGTTCGCGAGGCTTACGAGGAGATTCTGGCACGCCTGCAAAAAATCGTCGGATAGTATGATGGAAGTGATCCGCGACCGCGAATTGCACGAGGAATGCGGGGTGTTCGGCATCTACGGAGTGCCGGACGCCGCGTCGCTGACCTACTACGGTCTCCACGCCCTGCAGCACCGCGGGCAGGAGGGGGCCGGCATCGTCTCGGTGGACGACAGCGGCACGTTCCGCCGCATCAAGGGTGGAGGGCTGGTGACGGAAGTTTTCGACGAGGCGAAACTCGCCACGCTGAAAGGTTCCACGGCCATCGGCCATGTGCGTTACACCACGGCCGGGGGCGGCGGCATCGAGAACGTGCAGCCTTTCCTCTTCCGCCACAACACGGGCGACTTCGCGTTGGCGCATAACGGCAATATCGTCAATTCGGAACTGTTGCGCCGCCACCTCGAAAACAAGGGCAGCCTGTTCCAGTCGACTTCCGACAGCGAGATCCTGGCCCACCTGATCAAGAAGGAGACGCGCTACCACGACCGGCCGCGCATCTTCTCGATTATCGACGCGCTGAACATGCTCGAAGGCGCCTTCGCCTTCCTGATCATGACGGCCAACCGCATCTACGCCTGCCGCGACAAATACGGCCTGCGCCCGCTGTCGATCGGCAAGCTGGGCGACGGCTGGGTGGTGTCGAGCGAGACCTGTGCTTTCGATGTGCTGGGTGCGGAGTTCGTGCGCGACGTCGAGCCGGGCGAGATCGTCACGATCGACAAACAGGGCATCCGCAGCCGCGACTATTCGATGTACAAACGTTCGGAAATGTGCTCGATGGAGTACATCTATTTCGCGCGTCCGGACAGCGACATCGACGGCTGCAACGTCCACGCCTACCGCAAGGAGTCGGGGCGCCTGCTCTGGAAGGAGGCGCCCGCCGAGGCGGACATCGTGGTCGGAGTTCCCGATTCGAGCCTCAGCGCCGCGATGGGTTACGCCGAGGCGAGCGGTCTTCCCTACGAAATGGGACTGATCAAGAACAAATACATCGGCCGCACCTTCATCCAGCCCTCGCAGGAGCTACGTGAGAAGGGCGTGCGGATGAAGCTTTCGGCCGTGCGCTCGATCGTCAGGGGCAAGCGCGTGGTGCTGGTCGACGACTCGATCGTGCGCGGTACCACCTCGCGGCGTATCGTCACGATGCTCAAGGAGGCGGGAGCCACCGAGGTGCACGTCCGCATCGCCAGTCCCCCGATGACCGATCCCTGTTTCTACGGTGTGGACACTTCGACGCGCGAGGAGTTGATCTCGGCCCGCAAGGACACGGCGGGTGTCTGCGAGGAGATCGGTGCCGATTCGCTGGTGTTCCTTTCGCCGGCGTCGCTGCTGAAGGCGGGCAACCGCAGGGAACTCTGCATGGCCTGCTTCACGGGACACTATCCCACGGCGCTGTACCAGTCGCCCGACGAGGCCAACAAGGATGTAAAATGTTAGCAAGGAAAAAATATGGCACAATCTTATGAAAAGGCCGGCGTGAATCTCGAAGCCGGATACGAAGTGGTGCGGCGCATCAAAAAGCATGTGGCCTCGACCTCGCGTCTGGGTGTGATGGGGAACATCGGCGCTTTCGGCGGGATGTTCGACCTCTCGGCCCTCAAGGTGAAGGAGCCGGTGCTCGTGAGCGGGACCGACGGCGTGGGAACCAAACTCAAGCTGGCCTTCGAGATGGACAAGCACGATACGATCGGCATCGACGCCGTGGCCATGTGCGTCAACGACGTGCTGGCGCAGGGCGCCGAACCGCTGGTGTTCCTCGACTACGTGGCCGTGGGGCACAACGAACCCCAGAAGATCGAGGCCATCGTAGCGGGTGTCGCCGAGGGCTGCCGTCAGGCCGGCTGTGCGCTGGTGGGCGGCGAGACCGCCGAGATGCCGGGCATGTACGCCGAGGGCGAATACGACATCGCCGGATTCACGGTGGGCGTCGTGGAGAAGTCGCAGCTGATCGACGGATCGAAGGTCAGGGCCGGCGACGTGCTGGTGGGCGTTGCGTCGAGCGGCGTGCACTCCAACGGCTTCAGCCTCGTGCGCAAGATCGTTGCGGACAACTGCCTGAACCTGCGCGAGTCCTATCCGGAACTTTCGAACAAACTGCTGGGCGAGGTGCTGCTCACGCCGACGAAAATCTACGTGAAGCAGGTGCTGGAGGTGGTTCGCAACTGCGACGTGCACGGTATCAGCCACATCACGGGCGGCGGTTTCGACGAGAACATCCCCCGCATCCTGCACGAGGGTCAGGGGCTTGAGATCGACGAAGGGTCATGGGAGATTCTGCCCGTGTTCCGCTTCCTGGAGAAATACGGCAAGGTGGCCCACCGCGAGATGTTCAATATCTTCAACATGGGTATCGGCATGGTCATCGCACTCGATGCCGCCGAGGCGCAGAAGGCCATCGGCATCCTTACGGAGCAGGGCGAGCGGGCCACGGTCATCGGACGCGTAACGGACACCGAGGGTGTCGTCATCCGGTAGACGGATGCGGCGCCTTGCAGTCTTCGCCAGCGGCAGCGGCACGAACTTCGAAGCCATCGTCACGGCCTGCGAGCAGGGTGTGCTGGATGCCGAAGTCGTGCTGATGGTCTGCGACAAACCCGGTGCGAAGGTGGTCGAAAGGGCTGCGGAGCACGGGGTCGGGGCGTTTGTCTTCGCCCCGAAACAGTACGCTTCGAAGGCGGACTACGAACGGGAGATCGTCGCGCGGCTGGATACCGAGGGCGTGGAACTGGTCTGTCTGGCGGGCTACATGCGTATCGTGGGCGACGTGCTGCTGGGGGCCTACGGCGGGCGGATCATCAACATCCATCCCTCGCTGCTGCCGGCCTTCCGCGGGGCGCACGCCATCGAGCAGGCCCTGGAATACGGCGTCAAGGTCTTCGGCGTGACGATCCACTACGTCGATGCCGAGCTGGACGGCGGGCGCATCATCGCCCAGAGGGCCTTTCCCTACGAGGGAAATGACATCGAAGAACTGGAGCAGATGATTCACGCCGTGGAATATCCGCTGTATATTGAAACGATTGGTAAATTAATAAGGTAGGTAGTTTAATATCGTCGAACGGGTTCGTTTTGCCGTGTTGTGCAATTGACAATTGAATCGCTTCCGCTCGCATGCGATAAGCCCCTCCCGAGAGAGGGGTTCAGGGAGGGGCGGACTTGTAAACGGCGCCGCAGGCGACGACGGCAGCGGTCGGAAGAGTTCGGCGGTAAAATTGAAAATAGATTATGAGAGCATTAATTAGCGTAAGTGACAAAACCGGTGTCGTGGAGTTCGCCAGGGGGCTGCGTGCCCTGGGCTGGGAGGTGATCGCCACGGGCGGCACGATGAAATTGCTGGCCGACAGCGGCGTGGAGGTAATCAACATCAGCGACGTCACGGGATTTCCCGAGATCTGCGACGGCCGCGTGAAGACCCTGCATCCCAACGTGCACGGCGGACTGCTGGCCCGCCGCGACGATCCGGAGCATTTGAAAGCCTTGAAGGACAACCACATCGAGTTTATCGACATGGTCTGCGTGAACCTCTATCCGTTCCGCCGGACGATCGAGACGCCGGGTGTGAAGATGGAGGACGCCATCGAGAACATCGACATCGGCGGACCCTCGATGCTGCGTTCGGCGGCCAAGAACTGGGCCGACGTGACGGTCGTGTGCGACCCCGCGGACTATGCGCAGATCCTCGGCGAGATCGGGAAGGGCGGCAACACCGAAAAGGCCACCCGTCTGAAACTCTCGGCCAAAGCCTATACGCATACCGCCGAGTACGACGCGATGATCGCGACTTATATGCGTGCGCAGGCCGGTTTGAACGAAAAACTGTTCCTCGAGTTCGACCTCGTGCAGTCGCTGCGTTACGGCGAGAATCCCCACCAGGGAGCCAAATTCTACCGCGAGGAGAAAGAGGTTCCCTATTCGCTGGCTTTTGCCAAACAGCTGGGTGGCAAGGAACTGTCGTATAATAACATCCAGGATGCCAATGCCGCGCTGTGCATCGTGCGCGAGTTCGACAAGCCGTTCTGCGTGGGTCTCAAGCACATGAACCCCTGCGGCGCGGCCACGGGCAAAGACGTCGTCGAGGCGTGGACCAAGGCTTACGAGGCCGACAAGGTGTCGATCTTCGGCGGCATCGTCGCCACGAACTGCACGGTGACCCGCGAGGCCGCCGAGCTGATGAAGCCGATCTTCCTCGAAATCATCATGGCTCCTGCGTTCGACGAGGGGGCGCTCGAAGTGCTCTCGACGAAGAAGAACCTGCGCCTGCTCGAAGTCAAGATGGACAAGGGCGACGTCGATCCCAAACAGTATGTGAGCGTCAACGGCGGTCTGCTGGTGCAGGACCTCGACGTGGCGACGAAGGCCGTTACGGCGGAGATGTGCGTCACGAAGGTTCAGCCTGCCCCGGAGCAGATGGAGGACCTGAACTTCGGCTGGCACATCGTCAAGCATGTGAAGTCGAACGCCATCGTGGCGGTGAAGGACGGCCGGACGCTGGGTGTCGGGGCCGGACAGATGAACCGCATCGGCTCGGCGGAGATCGCCCTGAAGCAGGCGCATGCCGCAGGCGTCACCGAGGGCCTGGTGCTGGCTTCGGACGGCTTCTTCCCCTTCGACGACTGTGTGACGCTGGCCGCCCAGTACGGTGTGACGGCGATCGTGCAGCCCGGCGGTTCGGTCCGTGACGAGGATTCGATCCGGAAGGCCGACGAGAAGGGTATCGCCATGTGCTTTACCGGCGAACGCCATTTCAAGCACTGACGATTTCCGATTTACGGGACATCTTTCGTCCTTTCTCATTTGCCACGAAGGTTATGTGCTTTTTGATGGTAGAATGATCGAACCGCGGCGAGTCGCTGCCTTTTGGTGTCAAAAGGTAGCGCTAAAATCATCCGCATGTCGCTTTCGCGGGACCGTCGCCCGGAGCCAGCGTTAGGCCGCGTCTTTCAGGCTTTTTTGGCGGCGGGTTGGTTTTTACGCTGCTTTTTGGGCGGCAAAAAGCGGCAAAGAACAGCGGGCGAAGACCGCGGCTTTACTACTTTTTGCGGCCAAAAAGTACATAAGCCTCCGCAGGGAACCCCCGCGGTTAGTTGCCGGCCAAAAAGCGGTAAGGATCAGCAGTCGAAGACTGTGTTTAGCACTTTTAATATCAAGTATTTTGTTTATGAAAGTTTTGGTAATAGGTTCCGGCGGCCGCGAACACGCCATTGTCGACGCGCTGTCGCGTTCGCCGCAGGTCGGGAAAATCTACTGCGCACCCGGGAATGCGGGCATTGCCCGGCAGGCCGAGTGCGTGGCGATCCGCGAAACCGAAGTGGAGCGCCTGCGCGATTTCGCTGCGGAGCGGGGCATCGGCCTCACGGTCGTAGGTCCCGAGGTGGCGCTGGCGGCGGGAGTCGTCGACTGCTTCAAGGCCGCGGGGCTGCGCATCTTCGGTCCCACGAAGGCCGCGGCGCGCATCGAGTCGTCGAAGGAGTTTGCCAAGTGCCTGATGGCCAAATACGGCATTCCGACGGCGGGTTTCCGCGCATTCACCGACTATGCCGAGGCCGTGGCCTATGTCGGGGCGCGCCCTCTGCCCGCGGTGCTGAAATACGACGGACTGGCCGCCGGCAAAGGCGTGGTGATCGCCCAGACGATGGCCGAGGCCGAAGCGGCTCTGAAAGACATGCTGCTCGACGACAAGTTCGGCGAGGGTAAGGTGGTCGTCGAGGATTACCTCGAGGGACCCGAGTTTTCGTTCATGTGCTTCGTTTCGGGCGGCCGGGTGTGGCCGATGGCGCTGGCGCAGGACCACAAACGGGCCTACGACGGTGACGAGGGGCCCAATACGGGCGGCATGGGCGCCTATTCGCCCCTGCCGTTCATCACGGCCGACGACGAGCGGTATGCCATGGAGAGGATCATGCAGCCCGTGGCCGACGCGATGATCGCCGAAGGGTGTCCTTTCGAAGGCGTGCTCTACGGCGGACTGATGAAGACTGCGCGGGGTATCGAGGTCATCGAGTTCAACGCCCGTTTCGGCGATCCCGAGACCGAGGTGGTGCTGCCGCGGTTGAAGAGCGACATCGTCGACATCTTCTGCGCCGTGGCCGAGGGCCGCGACACGCAGCTGGAGTGGCACGATTTTGCCACGCTGGGTGTCGTCCTGGCCTCGAAGGGTTACCCGGGCGATTACGAAAAAGGACATGAGATCAAAGGCCTGGACCGTGTCGAAGGGGCTGTTTACCACATGGGAACCCGGGCCGACGGCGACCGTATTCTCACTGCCGGAGGCCGCGTGCTGTTCGTGGTGGGGACGGGTAAGAATCTGGCCGAGGCGCGCAAGAATGCGTTGGCCGGCGTGGCCCGCATCGACTGCGACAATCTGTTCCACCGCACCGACATCGGTCACCGGGCATTCGACGATTGATGCGTCTTCCGAGCCTTGTCCGCCGTGAGTGGCACATCGTTTATCAGTTTCCGCTGGCCGTGGGGCTGATCACCGCGTTGAATCTTGCAGTGACGGTCTGGTGGGATTGGAGCGGTGTGGAAGGAGCGTTTGCTTTCGCTCTCAATACGGCGTGGATGCTGTTACTGACCGTCGTAACGGTCGTCGTACTGGGGGTAGTTGGGTTGCCTTTGCGGTTCATCTACCGATTGAATGACTGGTGGCGCCGGAGGTGGTGGTTAGCTCCCTGCGGAATTTTGCTCGGTTTGATAATGTGTGTTTCGTCGTTCTATATCGGTGCGGAGGAGCTCTGCGTCGAAGAGGGACCGATGCTCGCAGTTCCCAATCAAGCCTTGAGTATGGGTGGATTGTGGCTTATCGGATTCTGTACTCTGCATTTTTACATACCTTTTGAAAAGATAATACGAGCGATATATGGCAAAAATCATCAGCGGAAAAGAACTTTCAGCTAAACTGAAACTTGAAATGGCGGAGCAGGTGAAGACCTTCCCCGCGAAATATGGGCGCGTGCCCCATCTGGTGGTCATCCTCGTGGGCGAGGACCCCGGCAGTGTGAGTTATGTGACGGGCAAGGCCAAGGCATCGGCCGAGGTGGGCATCCGCAATACCACGATCCGCAAGCCGGAGTCGGTCTCCGAGGCCGAACTGCTGGACATCATCGCGGCCCTGAACCTCGATGACGAGGTGGACGGCATTCTGGTCCAGCTGCCCCTTCCGAAGCACATCGACGAGGACAAGGTGATCGCCGCCATCGACAAGTCGAAGGACGTCGACGGTTTTCACCCTTTGAATGTCGCGGCGCTGTGGCAGAAACAGCCCTGCACGCTTCCCTGCACCCCGAAAGGCATTCTCAAGATGCTGCGGGCCGCAGGCGTGGAGATCGCGGGCAAGCGTGCCGTGGTGATCGGCCGCAGCAATATCGTGGGACTTCCCGTGTCGAAACTGCTGCTGGACGCGAACGCCACGGTGACGATGGCCCACAGCCGTACGTGCAACCTCGGGGAGGTGACGCGCGGGGCGGAGATTCTGGTGGTGGCCATCGGGCGGCCGAAGTTCGTCACGGCGGATATGGTGTCGGACGGCGCCGTGGTGATCGACGTGGGGGTCAACCGCGACCCGGAGACGGGCAAGTTGTGCGGCGACGTAGACTTTGCGGCCATCGAACCCAAGGCTTCGGTGATCACTCCCGTGCCGGGCGGCGTCGGACCCATGACGATCTGCTGCCTGATGGAGAACACGATCGAGTGTTTCCTGCGGCGGGCGGGCCGATAGCCGGCAGAACAGAGCGGAAACGTCGGCTTTTTTGCGGCGCCGCTGAAAAAAATCAGCCGTTGACCCATGGGTCAACGGCTGATTCCGTTTTACAGGGTTCCTGTTATCAGAGTTTTATCGGCTCGGATATTTTGATGTTGTCGAGGAACCAGCGGTTGGCCGTAGCCTCGGGCCACTGCGTCTGACGGATCGTGATCTTGGTGTCCTTGGTGATCGCAACCCCGGTCAACGCAATTTCGGCCTTGATCCATTCGAGCTTATGATCGTTTTCCCAACCGTGGGTCGGAACCTCGAATGGTATTTCCTGGCCGTCGTTCTCCACGATGATAATCAGGTTCACGGGGTCGACCTTACCGGATCCCTGGCGCATCGGGCACCAGTCGAACGAAAGCCTGGGTTCGGCGCCCGACGGAATGTTATCAATCGATGGAAGGATGATACCCGCTTGATACGACGTTTTACCGAACTTGAGGTAATTGCGCTGGAGATAAATGCACTCTCCCTCGGTTTTGGTGGTGACGCGCAGGAATTCATACCCTTTTGCAAGAAGAGCGTCGAGGGCCGAAACACCGTCGATTTTCGGAGTGGGAAGTTGCGGGGCGGTTGCACCGAGATCGTCATTCTCGACGGTCCGGCCTGCGCTTCCGGCTTCCGCCCACGGATCGAGCCATTCGAAGTTCTCCATGAAATAGACGATCTCGTTCAGACCGTTGTCCTCGACATCGGTGGCCATGATGCGCTGTACAGGCTCGGCCAACCCGGCGTAGTAGCCGGTGACGGTTACGATATGGCCGGTCAGGGCGGAAAGGCCTAGGCTTGCCGGTGCGTCCACGACGCTGACCGAATACTTGGCGTCCTCCGAAACGGAGAGGCTGCTGCCGTTGAAGATGCCCTTGACGGTGACGTATCCCCGTTTGGAGGAGGTGTAATCGTCGATTTTCGCACTGATGTCCTCCGGCTCGGGGTAGTTGACCGCTCCGCCGGACAGAACCGTCACCTCGTCGCAGTCGATTACCGTAGCGAGTTTCTGCGAATCGGACGACTTGGTTCCCAGCAGCGAAATCTTGTCGCCGACGGCAACCGCCGTACTGTTCGAGACGAAGATATTGTCCGTATTCCGGTCGTCGCTGATGACGAAGCCTTTGGTCGTCACGGCCACGACGATCGCCGACGGTACGGAAATGACCGTTTCGTCCGCCAGGGCGGCGAGTTCACCTGCCGTGTACTCCTTCACATCGCGGTATTTGTCTC
The DNA here is from genome assembly GCF_042852885.1 of Alistipes sp. i18-0019-D1. Classification (NCBI taxonomy): domain Bacteria; kingdom Pseudomonadati; phylum Bacteroidota; class Bacteroidia; order Bacteroidales; family Rikenellaceae; genus Alistipes; species Alistipes sp. i18-0019-D1. The sequence continues at coordinate 714,027 of NZ_AP031424.1, read as the reverse complement.
CGTTCTGCATGATGAGCACCTCGGCGCGGCTTGCAAGAGTCCGTCCCTTGAAGACGAGGGCCGCTTTGCGGGGATTGTCCTCCGCACCGTCGCGCATGTTGTCGGTCACCGAAATCGTCACGTCCATGACGCCGGTTCCCGAGTCGGGCGTGACCGTCACCCAGTCGGGGACTTCCGTCACCCAGTCGGCGTCGGCATAGATGGTGATGATCTTTTCCGCCGCTCTTTCCGCTTCGAAATTCAGGGTATTGGCACTTGCCAGAACAGCTTCGGAAAGATGGTCCTCATCCTTGTCGCAGCCCCAGAAGGAACACAGGGCCGCCATGAGGATCGGGGCTGTCATATATTTTACAAATCTCATAATCTTGTTTTTTAGGTTATTTCCGACTTAAAAATCGAGTCCGTCGCTCCATCCCGGATTCTGCGTGAGGTTCGGGTTGAGCGAACGCTCGCCGCTGGGAATCGGGTAGAGGTAATCGCGTTCCTCGTTGAACGAAGTGCGCAGAACGGTTTTGTGATAGAAGACATAGCCTTTGTCCCCCTCGGAGAGAATGATGTCCGAACCGAGTTCGTATACCGAAACTCCTTCGCCGGCTTGGGGTTTGGTCTCTCCTGCCTTATAGAGAATCAGATCGGCCGTTTCTTTGCCCGCAAGCTTGTATTCGCCGGGGCCCGGGAAATACATGCCGGAAATGGCCTGGTCGATGCAATAGCCGGCTTTCCAGCGATACAGATCCTGAAGGCGGAAACCCTCCTGGATCAGCTCGACGGCCCGTTCGCGGCGGATTTCCAGAATGACGCCCTTGTTGGCGCCGGTCACGTTGGGATAGCCGTACTCTTTGGACTCAAGATACCAGTCGATATTTTTGTTGGCTTCGTTCATGTCGAGGCCCCGCATTCCCACCCGGCTTCGGATTTCGTTGACGGTGATAACCAGATCATTCTGCGTGAGCGTTCCCAGTTCGGCCTTGGCTTCGGCATAGTTGAGCAGCACTTCGGCATAGCGGAAAACCGGCATGTCGCAGGTCGAACGGTCGTTGCGGTCGATCTGTCCTCCCGAGGCCGTCGTGTCCTGAACGAATTTGATGGGTTGGTAGCCGGTGATCGTGACGCCGAGATCGGGTCCCTGCACCCGCTTGGCGCCGATGCGCTTGTAACCCGGGGTGCGGATCGACTGCGCCAGGCGCGGGTCGCGGTCCTTCACCTCTTCGGTGAAAGGCAGCGTCTGCCACCCCTCCTGGTCGGTGAATGCGGTGCCGTCCTTCTTCAGGTACATGTTGATGAATTTGCGGGTGTAGCCCGGGCGGCCCTGTGTCGGCAGCAGCGTGTAGGCCGTCGCATTGTGGTAGACCTGGGCCTCGTAGCTGTTCCGGATGGCGAGGATATACTCTTCGGTGCTGGCATTCTCCTGTGCGAAGAGCATCATGTAGTCCTTGTCCGGAGTTTTGGTGGAGTAGAGCTTGTAGGGACCTTCGTCGATGATCGTTTTGGCGGCCTTGGCGGCTTCCTCCAGATAATAGGTGTAGTCATGTCCTTCGAGGTTGATGCCGTGGTATTTGCGGTAGGTTCCCTCGAAGAGGCAGAACCGCGCTTTCAGCGCCAGTGCCGCCCATTTGTTGACGCGGTAGGGCGTCACCTCCTCGGTCAGACCGCCGCTGTTGATGGCGAAGTCGACATCCTCGATCATCTTGGTCATGACCAGCTCCCGCGAATCGCGCGCCTTGTAGAGGTCGGGATCCGCCGATCCGAGCTGTGTGTCGTACCAGGGCACGTCGCCGAAACGTTTCACCTTGTCGAAATAGAAGGCGGCGCGGAAGAACCGGGACAAGGCGGTATATTCGAGCACAGCGTCCTTGTCTTCGCATTGGTCGACATATTCCAGCAAGGTGTTTATGCGGCGCAGGTTGCCCCACGACCAGCCGCCGCCGGTGTTGGGAACGGTGCGTTTGTCGCCTCCGTAGAGGATATCGGAGAGGGTCATCTGAACGAGCAGGTCGTTCTGCTCATCGTAGGGCGTCTTGTCCAGCAGGTTGTCGTAAAAGGGGTTGGAGAAGAGTTCCAGGTCGCTTTTCGTCTTGAAATAGTCGAACTGCGTCACCCGATCCAACGGTTCTTTGTCCAGCAGGGAGTCGCAGGCCGATAATCCTGCAATCAGCGTTGCTGCCAATATGATTAATCGCTTCATGATATTCGGATTTTGAAATTAGAAGGTGATGTCGATGCCGAACATGAACGTCTTGGCCCACGGATAGTAGGCGTTGTTGCTCACGTCGGAACTGCGGTTGATGGCCGCTTCGGGATCGACGTACTTGGAGTTCTTTTTGAGCGGCGACCAGTAGCAGAGGTTCTCGCCCGAGAAATAGATGCGGATCTGGTCGATGCCGGCCTTCTTGGTGAGGGTCGCGGGGATCGTGTAGCCGACGGTCAGGTTCTTCAGGCGCAGGTAGCGGATATTCTGCAGGTAACGGTCGTTGACCTTGCTCAGATAGCCTCCCGATGAAGAATAGGCTCTTGCACGCGGGAAATAGGCGTCGGTATTGTCTTCCGCCCATACCTTGCCGAGGAAATCCGTCGGGAGGTAGGAAAGGTAGGGATAGGAATAGCAGCCCCAGAAAGGCATCATCTGTGCGTGGGGGTACCAGTAGTGGTTGCCCGTTCCCTGGAAGAAGACCGAAGCGTCGAAGCCCATCCAGCGGATCGAGGCGTTGATGCCGTAGGAGAACGTCGGGAGCGAGTTGCCCAGAATCGTCCGGTCGCCGGGATCGTCCACGGTGTCGCTGCCGACTCCCCAGATGTGGTTGCCGTCCAGGTCGAGGAACTTCAGGTCGCCTGCCTGCCAGCCGCCGGTCAGACGGCCCGAGCTGTAGCTCAGGTCGACCTCTTTGGCATAGGCCTGCGCCTCTTCGGTGGTCTTGAAGAATCCGTCGGTCTTGAAGCCCCAGATTTCGCCGATCTCCATGCCGACGTAATAATCTCCCTTTGTCAGGTTGGTCAATGACTTGTTCGGGTTGTTGTCGTATTTGGTGATGACGCTCTTGTAGTCGCTGATGTTGAAACCGACACTGTATTCGAACGGTTTGCCGGCCAGTTTGAACTGGTCGCGCCAGCTGACGGAGAGTTCATAGCCCTTCGTGCGCAGTTCGGCGGAGTTCATGCTGGGCGAATCGGCCCCGTATACGCCGGGCAGCGCCATTCCGTCGGTCAGCATGTCCTTCGTGTCGCGGATGTAGACGTCGCCGGTGAAGTTGAGCCGGTTGTTCAGCATGGTGAGATCCAGACCCAGGTCCCACTGCTGGGCGGTTTCCCACGTCAGGTCGGAGGCTACGGGGGCGCCCAGCGAGGAGTATTTGCCCTTTATGCTGCCGTCGAAGGTGTAGTTGTCGAAATCGTGGTTCGTGATCAGGCGCATGTAGGTGTAGTAGGACGACACGTTCTGGTTGCCCAGGCTGCCGAACGAAGCGCGCAGCTTGAGGTTGTCCACCAGGTCTTTGGCGTTGCCGAAGAAAGGCTCCTCGGAGATGCGCCATCCGGCCGATGCCGAGGGGAACAAGCCCCAGCGGTTTCCCGGGGCGAAACGCGACGATCCGTCGTAGCGTCCGCTCACCTCGAAGAGGTAGCGCCCTTTATAGTCGTAGTTGATACGGGCGAAGAAGCCTGCCAGGGCGTATTCGTTCTGGCCGCCGCCGTAAGCGCCCTCCGTGGGAGATCCCGTTGCCAGATTCAGGTCGTCGAGGTTTATGGAGGAGAGGTTGATGCCTGCCACCGAGACGTTCTTGCTGGCCCACGTTTCGTAGTTGAATCCGGCGGTTGCCGACACATGGTGGGCATCTGCGAACGTTTCGTCGTAGTTGGCGTAGACGTTGGCCGAATAGTAGTTGCGCGTCTGAACCACTTCGTCGAGCTGGTTCATGCCCGCTCCCGTGTCGTAGGCGAGCAGCGGCCCGTCGGGGTATTCGCGGTAGTTCATTGCGGAACTGCGGCTCGTATTGCGGTTCTGGTAGAGACGGTAGGTGAAGTCACCCGTGATGCTCAGCGTCTTGAACGGCGTGATGACCAGGCGTGTCGTGTTCGAGAAGTCGTTCGAGCGGTCGACGTTGCGGTGCGTGCCCTCGTTGAGCAGGATGTGGCGTCCGTTGGCGATCTTGTAATCGAGATACGGCGTGCTGTAAAGCCACGATCCGTCGGGGTTCTTCATGGGGAAGTTGGCCAGTGCGTGGCGGGCGCTGTAAGCGATGGTGTTGTCTACGCTGCCGTCTCCCAGAGACTTGTAATTCGACGAGAAGAACGACGTGTTGTTCGAGAGCGTCGCCCACCGGTTGATCCGAAAATCGAGTTTCGCACGCAGGTTGTACTTGTTATATACGTCGGGATGTGCACGCTGGATACCTTCCTGGCGGTCATAGGCGCCCGAAACGAGGTATTTGATGTCCTTCGTGCCGCCGCTGAGCGAAATGTTGTGCTGCTGCACGGGCCGCCGCTGCTGGAAGAGCATGTCCCACCAGTCGTAGTTGCCGTAGTAGACCCACTGTTTGCGGCCGTTGCGGATCTCCTCGACGACCCACGGACGGTCGGGATGCTCGGTCCTGTCGTTCACGCGCGCCAGCAGCTGCTGCATGTCGTGATCGTTGTATTTGACATAGTTCGTTCCGGAGTCGGCCTGCCAGAACTTGTTGATCGTATAGACCGACCAGTAACCGCGGTTTTCGTAGTCGGTCGAGGTCGTGGCCTCCTCCCAGCCGAAACGGCCGCTGTAACGCACCGTAGCCTTGCCGTCCTGGGCCGTACCGTTCTTGGTGGTGACCAGGATGACGCCGAAGGCTGCACGGGCGCCGTAGACGGCTGCTGCAGAAGCGTCCTTGATGACCGAGATCGACTCCACGTCGTTGGGGTTGACGCGGTTCAGGTCGCCCACCACGCCGTCGACCAGCACGAGCGGGTCGGCCGAGTTGATCGAGTTGACGCCGCGGATGTTGATTGCCGGCGTGCTGCCGGGTTTACCCGAAGAGGTGGTGATGTTGAGACCCGCTACGGAACCCTGCAACATGCTGCCCAGCGAATGGGTGACGCGGTTTTCGAGCTCTTTGCTCCCTACGGTCGCAACGGCACCGGTCAGGTTGACCTTTTTCTGCGTGCCGTAGCCGATTACGACGGTTTCATCGAGCATGATGGCATCCTCCTGCAGGTAGATCGTGATGCTGTTCCGGCTTGAGGGGACCGTCACTTTCTGGGGCAGGTAGCCCAGACAGGTGACATGAAGAACGGTTTCCCCCGAAGGAACCTGGATTTTGAAGCTGCCGTTTTCGGAAGTTGTAACGCCTTTGGTCGTACCATCGACCAGAACGGCTACTCCCACAAGCGGCTGTTGATTGGCATCGAGGACTTTTCCCGATACCTCTCTGTTTTGGGCTGAAAGGGCTGTTAGTCCCCCTCCCAATACCAGAAGCAGAGATAGAACCAATGGTCTAAATACTCTCATAAGATCTGTGTTTGTTGGTTAGTGAATGGTGATTGTGGTTGGTATGTGGCGAAGATCATTTGCGTTTGTAGGCATCCGTGGAGAATGCTTTCGGCCGCTGCATGTTTTCGGTCCATTCGTTTTCGAATTCGTCCTTGACGGTAATCACCAGGTCGGTGTCCGGATTGTCCGCCTTCACCTTGAAGAAGTGCGTAAACTTCGAGGTGACGAACGACGGCGTCGACTTGAGTCCCGCATTGTTGAACCGCTTGACCGAAAGCGCCGCGATATGGAGCGGGTCGTAGGCCCAGACTTCGGTGTAGGGCAGCGTCTTGTGGTTTTCGTCGGTGACGTTCAGCGTCCAGTCCGAATTCCAGTTCCAGATGTTGATCAGCACCTCGTTGTTGCTGTTCTGCGGATAGGCGTCGACGTATTGCTGATAGACTTTCTTCACCGAGGCGGGTACGTCCGCGGGCATCAGCGGCACGTCGTCCATCGAAAAATGCACGTTGTTGAGGTCGTAGCTGCGGAACTGGTACTCTTCGGGCCAACCCGTCGATTTGTACAGCCATTTTAAATCGGTCCCGGAAATGTCCCAGATGCCGTAGCCGCCCGGGGTTCCGTCGGTCCCGACATGAACTCCGGACGTGAGGTTGCCGGACCACCACCACGAAGCGCATACCGAACCGGAGTTGTGCTCCCGGAAGTTCCGCCCGCCTACGATCGAGGCGTCGGGCGTTACGTTGAAGGTCATGTGGGTATGCCCCGTCACGAAATGGACCGTATATCCGTCGAGAATGTCGAAAAGCCGCTGGGTATTGGCCGAATCGTGGTCGATCTTGAATCCCGTCGTGGTCGGATAGAATACCTGCGCATGCATTGCAACGACGACGGGGGTCGTCTTGGCTACGTACGACAGGTCTTTCGCCAGCCAGTCCAGCTGTTCGCCGGAGAGGCTCTTGACATAATTGCGGGAATCGGTTCCGTCGTAGCCGCTGCAATCGATATCGTCCATGACGACATAATGGATCTTGCCGATGTTGAACGAGTAGTAGGTCGGGCAGATCTGATCCACGTACTTGACCGCCGCATCGTAGTCCGACGTGGTCTTGAAGTCGTTGTCATGGTTGCCCATGGTGTGGAAGATCGGCAGATCCTTGACCTGGCTGTTGATGGTGTTCAGGTATTGGGGGAAATAGTAGCTGTTCGAATACCAATAGAGGTCCCAGGTCATGTCCCCGAGGGTGAGCGCATACATCTTCTCGCCCTTGTGGCGGGTCATGTAGTCCGTGAGGTCGGAGGTGAATTCGGCGAACTGCCGGAGGTCGTTCGTGCGGTTGGCGAGGTGCATGTCGCCGAGCATGAAGATTTTGTAGGAGTCCTGGCCGTCGACCTTTTCGAGTTTGAAATCGGCTCTTTCGACGACACTGGGGCTGTTTTTGAGCGCGCGGTGGAACTGCGGGAGCACGCCGTCGCACGGCACTTCGTAGCCGCTCGGAACGGAGATGAAGACATATCCCCATTTCTTGGCCGATTTGAGCTGGTAGATGCCCTCCTCGTTCGTGACGGTTACTTCCGCGCCGTCGGACACTACGACGTTTTTCACACCGACGCCGGCCGACGACACGATCCCGTAGACCGTGGTGCCCGCATCCGGTTCGAAACCTATGTCCTCGACGATGTTGATGTAGATTCTTCCGAACGATTTTTTGCGCGTGTCCCTTTTGACGAAGACTTTGTAGTAACCCGTTTCACACCCGTCGGCCAGGCGTACGGTGAAACTTTCGGAAGAGGTGTTGATGATGGGGCAGACATAGGAGATGCCTGCGTCCGACTCAAGAATGAATGTGTCAGTGGTTAGGGGCGATTTCCCCCCCCCACCGGTTACGGCGAACGTGCACTCGCCGCCTTCGGTGACGTCTACCGATCCCGGAACCGTGAATTGCACGTTGAAATTGTCTGCGGGCGTCTTGTTGTCATCGCTGCCGCCGCAGGCGAAAAATTGCGAGACGACGATGAGTCCCAGCAACAAATACTTTATTACATTTTTCATTTTTAGTCCTTGTTTTATATTTTTTTATTTGTATGCGATTTTGTAATTACCGGTTATCCGAGAGCCGTAGAGGCCCGGAAATTTCCGGTCGGGAACTCCGTCCCGAAGTCCCCGTTTGTCGCCCTGCCGGTCTTCCCGTCTCCCATTATATATATGGTAACCATCTGTTTAGCGCTGTCGCTCCTGTCTGAAAAACTTTTCAAATATAACTTAAATTAGTTTCGATTGTGTTTCGAACGTATTTCAAAATTAAACTTATTTTATTAAAAAACAAAATCGGAGGACTTTTTTTGCAAATAAAAAATTTTAAATATTGCTCATGTTTCGCTTGAAAGATTAAGTATTTCCCTTTTATCTCTTTTTCGTTGTCCTTGATTTATGGAATGGTTATGAAACGAAACTGTCGGATGACTGTTTTTTCGGCGACGGCCGGGCGGAAAACGGTGTGGCGAAGACGAGTGCCGGGCGGAACCGGAGGTGTTGCCGGAACCGGTTCCGGCCGTTCGGAGCAGGCTGTCGCCTGCGCCGGGAGCAGCAGGGTGGGGCGGATTCCGGCGCAGGCAAAAAAAAGACTCTCGCGGAGGAGAGTCCCGGGCTATGAATGCCAGGAGGCGGTGAGCTGTTCGGGGAGCGGCCCTTCCGGGGTGCGCCGCCAGACCATCGCCCGGTCGGCGGCCGCGTCGCCCGTGCCGAAGTCGAAGCGGTCCGCGGAAACGAACTCCGTCGGAACGTCGCCTGCGAAGCCGAAGCGTCCGTAAAATTCCCGGAGCCACTCCTTGCCGGGCGTCGGGATGAGGAACGCCGCGTCGTCGCCGCGGTCCGCGATGAGCCGCATCGCTTCGCGCATGAGCTGCGAGGCCAGTCCGCGTCCCCGGAACGCGGGGTCCGTCGCTACGCCGTAGATATAGGTCGTGCGGCCCAGCTCCGTCCGGAACGGCAGCAGGTGGAGCATCGCCGCCGTGCGGCCTTCGGCCTCGGCCGTCAGCATCCGGCGGCGGGAGTAATAGCGCATGATGAACGAGTCGGCGAACTGTTCGTCGTCGCCGAAGGCCTTCATCCAAAGGTCTTTGCAGGCCAACTCGTCGGGGTGCATGCAGATCGCCGTGAATTTGTGCTGGAGGAACGCCGGGTGGTAGGAGAGTTTGGCCTGCCGCAGTCCGTCCAGCCCGAGGTCCTCCTCGCGGTTGATCAGCGTGAAACGCTCGGGGAGGTGCTGCGCGAAGAGTTTGTTGATGACGGTGAAGGCGCCGTCGAACTCCGTGTCGGCCTTCTCGACGTGGGTGTCGAACGTGTGGTCGTTGACCGCCGAGCCGTAGGTGAAGGCCGCGAGGCGGTCGCCGACGTAGATGCAGCCGCCTATAAGCCCCAGTTCTCCGAAGTGTTCGAAGGCCCGCTGCATGGCCCGCTGTTCGGCGCACAGCTCCGAGGTGTGCCCTTCGTGGGCCTTGCGCCATTCGCGTTCGAGGGCCATGCACTCCCCGAAGCGGTCGGGCGTCAGCTCCTCGTAGCGGTAGTCGGGATATTCGGCCGTGAAGCGGTTGATGTGGTTGCGCTTGGGCTGATAGCGGCGTCCGGCGAGGTTGCGAAGATCGTCGGCCGAGTAGACGTAATCCTCCAGCGCGCGGTCCGACTCGAACGCGAAATGGCAGGGAACGACCCGGCGGATCGTGTCGCGGCCCTCGTCCGTCAGGCCGATGATCCGCAGCCGCTGTCCGTGGGCGTGGGCGTCCTCGCGCAGGAGGGGGAGGATCGGGCCGAAATCGCCCTCGCCGACGGGCTGCATGTAGCCGATGCGCTCGCCGCCGTCGATCTGGAAGCGGATCACCAGGAATCCGCCGATCTCGGCCCACGCGCTGTGGAACACCGCCTGCCAGCAGTACATGTTGGCGAAGGCGAGGTCGCAGTTGCAGATGCCCGAGGGCATGGTATAACGCTCGATGACCGCCCGGTCTTCGAGGCGCACGGGTTTGAATTCAATCATTTGCCGTATAGCTCTTTTTCTCGATATGGGTGTAATACTGCTGGACCAGCGCCCGGAAATTCTGTGCCAGACTGTCGGCGGCTGGGGTGGCCGGGCATTCCTGTACATCCATGTCCGAATCGTCGAGCACGACCGCGCCTTCGCCGGTCAGCGCACGGAACCGCCCGTCGTAGCTGACCGACCAGCGGGGTCGCTGCGGTTCGTTCAGCACGTCGCGCCCGAAAGCGAAGTAGGGCTCGGTGTTGCCCACGAGGCCCAGCACCGTGGGCATGATATCCAGTTGCTGCGTGACCTCGCCGACCTCGCCCCGCAGCGCGCCGTCGGGGGTGTAGATGAAGCCGATGATGTGCATGTTGCCCGGGTAGGAGCGCGTCTCCTCCGCGAATTTCTCCGACGACACGTGGTCGGCGACGAAGACGAAGATCGTGCGGCGGAACCACTCCTCGCCGCCGAAGCGTTCGAAAAAGAGGCGGAACGCCCGGTCGTCGTAGGCCACGCCCTTGTGAATCCGGGTGTAGCCATCGGGCAGCGTCGCGGCGTACTTTTCGGGTACGATGAACGGGTGGTGCGACGAGAGGGTGAACAGCGCGGCGAAGAAGGGTTCGGGCATCGCCGCCAGCTCCTCGCCCGTGAATTGCAGGAACTCTTCGTCCCAGATGCCCCAGTAGCCGTCGAAATCCCCCGTGCCGTGCTTCGCCTCGTAGTCCTCGCGGCTCACCAGCCGCTCGACGCCTGCCGAACGGGCATAGGCCCCGAAGCCCATCGAGCCGCGTTCCGAGCCGCAGAAGAAGGCAGTCGCATAGCCCTTGTCCGCCAGCATGGCGGGCAGCTGGCGGCTCTCGCCCAACGACTGCGGCATCAGCACGAACGGCGTGCGGAACGAGGGGATGCTTCCCAGCACCGAAGGCATGGCCTGGATGGACCGTGTGCCGTTGGCGTACATCCGTTTGAACACCAGTCCGTTGCGCATCAGCGAGTCGAGGAAGGGCGTGAAGCCCTTTTCCGGGAGATCGGCGTAGAGTTCCGGATGGAGGAACGCGGAGTGTTCGGCCGACATGCTCTCCATGATGAAAACCAGGACGTTGCGTCCCGTGAGGTCCACGGCTGCGCTGTCGGCGGGCCGGTGCACGGGCGTAAAATGCCGCGGCAGCTCTTCGGGGGTGAACTGTTTTTTGTATTTGACGCTTCCCGCGCTGCCGACGGTGCGCAGGATGCAGAACGGGTTGCTTAAAATCAGGTTGGCCTTGCCGCTGTCGGCGGTGTAGAGCGTGGCGTTGGAAAGGGTGATCGGACGGGTCATGCGGGTCATGCCGCCGCGCATCCCGGCGACGCTCAGCCCCGCCGCCAGGGCGAAGACGATCGTGCCGCCGGCATAGTAGGCCCAGCCGCGGCTGAAGAGGCTCTCCTCCCGCACCCGGCGCCGGTAACCCCACGCCAGCAGCGTCACGAGTCCCGCCCACAGCAGCACGAGATACCAGTTCTCGGCCATGAATTTACCGACTAACTGCAACGAGTTGTCGTTGTTGGCGAAGAAGATTTCATCGGCCGTGAAGCGCTTCTGCGTGTAGCGGAAATAGACCGTGTCGGCGAGGTTCGCGGCCGCGACCAGCGCGGCGTTGACGACCACGTAATACCAGAACAGCATGCTCCGGTACCAGCGCCGTTCGCGCAGGTGCAGGGGCACGAGCGACAGCAGGATGAACACGCCGTCGGCATAGACGACCGACGCCGTGTCGAATTTCAACGCTCCGGCCAGCAGCGGTCCCAGCTCACCCCACGTCAGCGGACCGAGCAGGGCGGCGTTGTAGATCCAGAACGCCGCGCGGCAAAGCATCAGCACCGCGTAGAGCAGTGCGATGCGCCACACGAGCAGTGCCAGCGGCGTATGGAGCAGGCGCTTCATCGGTTATTCGCAGGCCTTCAGCGACATGTCGAGCGATTTGATCTGGTGCGTCAGCGCGCCCACCGAGATGAAGTCGACGCCGCACTGGGCGTAGTCGCGCATCGTTTCGAGCGTGATGCCGCCGCTCGATTCGGTCTCGCAGCGTCCGGCGACCTTCTCGACAGCCTTGCGGGTCATTTCGGGCGTGAAATTGTCGAACATGATGCGGTCGACTCCGCCCGCCGCGAACACCTCGTCGATGTCTTCCAGCGAGCGGACCTCGCACTCGATGGGGATATTCTTGCCCTTGGCCTTGAGATATTCGCGCACGCCTTCGATTGCGGGACGGATGCCGCCGGCGAAGTCGATGTGGTTGTCCTTCAGCAGGATCATGTCGAAGAGTCCCATGCGGTGGTTCTCGCCGCCGCCCAGCTTCACGGCCATTTTGTCCAGCACGCGCATGCCGGGCGTGGTCTTGCGCGTGTCGAGGACCTTGGTGTGGAGACCCTCCAGCCGCTTGACGTAAACGGCCGTCTGGGTCGCCACGCCGCTCATGCGCTGCATGATGTTCAGCAGGATGCGCTCGGCCTGAAGCAGCGAGCGCAGGCGTCCCGAGACGTAAAAGGCCACGTCGCCGGGCGCGACACGGTCGCCGTCGTGCAGGATCTGTTCGAATTTCATTTCCGGATCGAGGCGCTGCAGCACCAGCTGTGCGATTTCGATGCCGGCGATCGTGCCCTCCTGCTTGCACAAGAGGCGCATGCGTCCGTGCTCGTCGGCGGGGATGCACGAAAGCGACGTGTGGTCGCCGTCGCCGATGTCTTCCCGGATGCAGAGTTCGATCAGGGAGTCTACGAAAGGTTTGTATTCGGGTTTCATGACTTTGTGAATTTATTCTTTGATAATCAGTTTGCCTTCGTATTCCATTCGATAGGTTCCCAGTTTGGGAACGTTACAGATGAAGCTGACGCGGCAGTTGACGCCGTCGATCGCCCCTTCGACTTCGGTAAGCGTGTAGGCCGGCATGGGCTGGTAGCTGTATCCGCCGCCGGTGCTGTTGGGCAGGTTCACTTCGGGGACGATGCTCACCTCGGAGAAGGCGATCGAATTGCCGTCGCCCGTGTAAGCCGTATGCGGAATCTTCATTTCGAGGGGCGGCATGTTGGCGGCGAAGCGCGTTTTGTGCATGTAGAGGGAGAAATTTTCCGGACCGCCCGCAAACTCGAAATAGGCTTCATTGTCGGTGTAGGTGCTGTTCTGCTGCTCTTCGGTGACCGTAGCGGTGCCGTAGAAATGCATATTGATACCTTGCATCAGACCGTTTACGATACCGTCGTTGATCGTGGCATAACGGATCTTGGGTTCACCGTCATCGTCGTTGCAGGCCGCGAATGCCGCGGCGGCGAACAGAAGGAGGAAGAATTTTTTCATAACGAGATTATTTTTTATATGTTTATATTCAGGGTGATGCCGAAAGTCCGGGGGCGTCCGCGCTGGACGAACTCGTTGCCGATCGACTTGAAATAGAAGACGTCGTAACGCGCTCCTCCGAGGTTGCGGCCCCAGATGTCGAGCGAATAGTGCTTGTGTTCGAACCGTACGGAGGCGTCCGCGAGGGCGTAGAACGGCTGCGAGAGCGAGTTCTCCTCGTTCCACCAGATGCGCCCCGCACAGCGGACCCCGGTCTGCAGGACTACGTCGCCGAGCCACGTCACACCCGTCGCTACGGTCCACGCCGCATTGGCCGAGAGGGTGTGCTGCGGGGCGTAGGGGATGCGATTGTCCTTGTAGCTGATGCGCACGGGGGTGCCGGCGTCGTCTTTCACGGTGGTCTCGTACTTTACGAACCGGGCGTCGGTGTAGCCGTAGGCCAGGTTGATGTCCAACTGCCGCCACGGCGAAACCTGCAATGCCGCTTCGGCCCCGAGGCTGCGCGTGCGTCCTGCGTTGGTCATCATGCGGCCCGTGGTCTGCCCCTCGGGAAAGACCGTGATCTGCTGGTCGCGGACGTCGATATAGAACAGCGCGAAATCGCCCCGCACGGCGCCGTCCATGCACGAGAAATGGCCGCCCAGTTCGTAGTTCCAGCTGTATTCGGGTTTATAGGACATGAGGTCCGGCTCTTCGTAAGGGATTCCCGAAGCCATCTGCCATTTGATTTTCTCCTGCAGGATGTCCGAGAACATCTGCGTATTGAATCCTCCGGCCTTGTAGCCCCGGGCTATGGAAACGTAGAGGTTGCGCATCTCATCGAAGCTGTACATCGCCGAGAATTTCGGGAGTATTTCGGTATAGGAGTGGGCTATCTCGTTCGTCTCGTCGATGGCGATTCCGAGGGGAAACGGCGCTCCCCCGTTGACGCTTAAAGAGTAGCTCATGTCGGCTTTGCTGTGATAGCGCAGCCGTGTGCGTTCGTAATCGGCGCGTATGCCGGCCGTGATCCGCCAGCGGCCCAGCGTAAGGCGTGATTCGTGGTAGAGCGCTGCGCCGTACGAAGGCATGCGGAAATCGGAGTAGAGCGGCAGTTCGTCGGCATCCATCGTGTAGACCAGATCGGGGCTGACGTTGGCGTTTCCGAGGATCAGCTCCTCGATGCCCGTCCGTTTGAAATTCACCGGGGCGTCCATCGTTCCGTGGCGGTAGAAGCCGAAGGCCCCGAACAGCCAGCCGTAGCGCCGCCCGTCGCGCGACCGGAACACGACGTCCTCGGTCAGGGCGTGCTCGCGCCGGGCCTGCCGGAGGGTGAACCAGGATTCGGGCGTGAAGTCCTGGTCGAGGTTCATCTCGTCGTCGGAATACTGGTACGAGGTGATCGACGAGACGGAGTACTTTTCGGTGTCGTAGCGCACGGTAAGCCCGTCGCTGACGGTCGTGCGGCGGTAGGACGAGGGGTCGTTGTAGGCGATCTCCCCGTTGCGGATGACGGTTTTGCCGTCGCGCACGATGTCCTCGCCGACGTAGGCATAGGGATAGCCCCCCTGGTCCAGCACCGAGAACGCGAGCGTGTTGTCGATGCGCACTCCCCGGCGGCTGCGCCACTGCATTTTCCAGCGTCCTCCGCCCAGCCGCTCCCGGTCGCACTTTTCGCCCGTGCACTGATTTTCGAAGAAGCCGCCCGTATGGGTGTAGTAGCCCGTCACGGCCATGCCGAGGTCGGGCGCGAGCTTGTAGTAGGACGAGGCTCGGAAACGGTAGGAATCCCCGCTGCCGTATTCGGCCATGAGCCGCACGCCCTCGTAGGTGAGCGGCGAGAGCGTGTAGACGTTCACCACGCCTCCCATCGTGTTGCGGCCGTAGAGCGTCGACTGGGGGCCGCGCAGGACCTCGATGCGCTCGGCGTCGGCCAGCTCCGTGTCGAAGTTGTCCTTGTTCAGCACCGGAACGTTGTCGATGTTAAGTCCGATGACCGGCTGGTCGATGCGCGCCCCGAGTCCCCGTACGTAGATCGACGAGGTCATGCGCGAACCGTAGTCCGGGGCGTGGAAGTTGGGAACCGTCTGCGAGAGGTTTTTCACCGCCCCGATGCGGCCCCGTTCGATGGCGCGGCTGCCGACGATCGACGCCGCGACGGGCTGCGAGCGCAGCACCAGTCCCTGTTTGATGGCCGTCACCTGCACCTTGTCCACCACGATCACCGTGTCGGCCGTCTCCGTGTCCGGCGCCGGGCCGTTGCCGCCCGCGGCGCGGGCCGCGGCCGCGGAGGCCAGCAGCAGCAGGGGTATGACGAGCGATTTGCGGTGCATGTGTCGGTTGCGGTTATCGGGTGTACAAAGTAACGGTTTTATTTCGGTCGGTGCAATCCTAATTTATGAGGAGGCGCGTCACATCCCGTCGGGATCGACGTAGCCCGCCGCGAGGGCGTAGACCACCAGCCCGGCGGCGGTGCGGATGCCGAGCTTCTCCATGATGTTGCGGCGGTGGGAGATCACGGTTGTCAGGCCGATTCCCAGCCGGTCGGCGACCTGCTTGTTGATCAGTCCGCCGGCGATGAGCGTCAGCACTTCGGCTTCGCGTTCCGTGAGCGGCTGCGCGGCCTGCGGCGGGGCGGGCAGGGCGTGCTCCGGACGGCGGACGCTGTGTTGCAGCTGCATGAGCGAGCGCACGAACCGCTCCTCGTCGCACTGCACGTCGATGCAGTGCATCCCGGCGGGCGTCTGTCCGTTGGTGAGGACGATGGTTCTGTGGCTGCGGACGCGGAAATAGGCGTTGTGCGCCGCGAAGAGCTGCGCCGTGACGAAATAATGGATGAACCGCTCCGGATCGGCGTCCGCAAATTCCTGAAAATCGCCGAACAACTCCACATCGGCCGTCGGGGCCGCTTTTTCGAGGATGGAGCGCAGACCCACGCCTACGAGGACATTGGTGGTCAGGACGGCTATGGCGGGGCGCTGCTGCATCATTCGTGGTGGTAGGGTTCGTTGTTGAGGATGGTGAAGGCCCGGTAGATCTGCTCGGCGAAGATGGCCCGCACGATCTGGTGGGAGAAGGTCATGCGCGAGAGCGACAGGCGGCCGTCGGCGCGCGCGTAAACTTCGTCCGAGAAGCCGTAGGGACCGCCGATGACCAGTACCAGGCGTTTCACGCCGCTGTTCAGCCGCTTTTGCAGCCACAGCGCGAACTCCACCGAGCGGTATTCCTCGCCGCGTTCGTCGAGCAGCGTCACGTAGTCGCCGTCGGCAAGCTGGCGCAGGATGGCTTCGCCTTCGGCCGTGCGCTGCTGCCGGACGGTCATGTTTTTGGTGTTGCGCACGTCGGGCAGCGAGGTGACGGCGAACCGGCAATAGTGATTTACGCGCCGGGCATACAGTTCCACCAGCGCGGCGATCTCTTTCGAATCGGTCTTTCCTATGACGATCAGCTCTATGGTCATTGCGTTCCGCCTGCGCGTGCGTCGGGCGCAGTACGGCGCAAAGATAGCCTTTTTATTCGGTTCGGACAAATCGTTTTTCCAGCCCGGAAACGGCGATGCCGCGCTTCGGGGCGCGGCATCGGGACTTCGGGTCCGGGGGTGCTATCCGAACAGTTCGTTCAGCACACGGGCAAGACGGTATCCGGCATTGCGGATCTGGTGCTCGACCAGCGGCAAGGCCTCGTTCAGGAAATCCTGCCCCAGACGCTGGCCGGGCTTCGCCCATTCGAACTGCGCCTCGCACACGACGGCGCTGTCGTGGAGCCAGTCGCGCGGCGTCCCGGCGGCGACGGCCTGCCTTTCGGCCTTCGGAAGGCGGTCCAGCTCGCCGGCCCACTCGCTGACCGACCAGATGCGCGTGGTGGTGATGATCTCGTTGTCCCAGACGCTGTGGATGGGGAATTTGTGCGGCTTGTGGTACTTGTCCTCGAACAGCACGTCGTATTTCATGTCGTGCGTCGTGTACTTGATGTGCGCCGGGCAGTGCATGTCGCCTGTCAGGTGGATGACGTACTTGAGGTTGACCTCCACGGCCGAGTCGGTGAGGCTGCGGTAGTTCTTCAGGTTCTCGATGGCCTGCTCCAGTCCGTAGATGGCGTTGCCGCCCGTCGTGAGCATCGAATCCTCGTAACGCAGTTCGGCGTTGACCGGCGCGGTGTGCCAGTTGTTGGTGAACTTGTATTCGGGGGTGTGGCGGTATTCGTCCATCCATTTGGCGAAGTAGACGATCGAGTGGCCTCCGAGGTACTTCTCGATGCGCTTCCTGGCTTTTTTCGTCAGGTTGCGCTCGGCGATCTTGGCGATGGTCTCGTGCCCCTCGCGTCCCCATCCCAGGACACTTCCCGTGTCGAGCAGACCGGCGAAGAGCAGCAGCAGCAGTAGTTTTTTCATTTGGTTATCGTATTTACAAGTCCGAATTCCATTCGCCGTCGGCATCGGCGTAGATCACCGGACGGGACTTTTCGACCGATTTGAGCCATTGGTAGGCCTTGTACATATTGTAACCGTTGCCCGAGGGGCCGCCCAGCTCATAGGCGATGACGCAGGTGAAATTGCGCGAACGGTAGTACATCGCCTTCACGCGTTCGAGGTAGTCGCCGACGAGTTTCGGATCGTTCGACGGCGTGCCCCCGACGGTGCGGTCGCCGCTCCGTTCCGGGGCGTTGATGTTCGCCCGGTCGATGACGTAGAGGCCCAGAGAGTCGCACAACTCGTAGAACCATGCGGGCTGCGGATAGTCCGGGCAGATCGTGTTCTTTCCTTTGGCCTTCAGGGCTTTCAGCTCCGCGAGCGTCGTCTTGCGGTCGGCGGCGGCGTTGTATTCGGCCTTGACGGGTTTCAGCTCCTTACCCAGCCGCATGATGCGTCCGTCGACGAGTTCGGTCTTGCCGAAGCCGATCTTCAGGGGCATATACTCCTTGTAGACTCCGTTGCGGCGCGTGAAAAGCATCACCTTGTAAAGCGGCGGCGTTTTGCTCCCGGCCTCCCATTTGTTCTCGTAGGTGTGGTAGATGAAGGGGCTGAAACGCACCGTGTCGGTCGAACGGCCGGGGATCGTGATTTCGGTCATGTTGAAATCGAGCAGCTTGCCCTGCGGCGAATAGATGTCGTAACCGACGGTGACGGGTTCCTCGTAGTTGTACGCGTTGCGGACCACGATCGCCAGGTCGAGGATGCCGAACCGGCGGGTCGAATCGGGCACGAGTGCGATCTCGAAGTCGCCGATCGCGCGTTTGTTCTGATAGTAGAGGTAACTGTTTTCGAAGGGTTTGCGCTTGGCGGGGATGGCGTTGAGCTGCTCGGCCGCGGCGTTGCGCAGGATCAGTTTCAGCGAGTTCTTACCCTGCCGGATGTAGGGCGTAAGGCAGAACTCGGCGGGTGTCGCCGAGTCTTCGACCTCGGCCACGAGCTGATCGTTGACCCACAGCGTGTAGGCCGAGCGGGTGTTTTCGAGGTGCAGGTAGACGTCGCCGTCGGTCCAGACGTAGGGGATGTCCACGGTCTGGCCCACGACCGATATGGCGTCGCCCGCTGCCGCCACCTCGGGTTTGAAGGCCATCCAGTAGCCTCCGGCTTCGCGGTTGCGGGCCTCGGCGTCGTGGCGCGCGTCGTAGGGGACGACTTCCGTGCGGTAGACGCGGCCCCCTCCGGCCGCCATCGGGACCGGATTCCTCTCCTCCATGATCTGGGCTGCCGCAGAGAGCGTGCAGGCTGCCAGCGCAGCCGTCAATATCGTTCGTTTCATCGTTTGCGGGGGTGTATAATCCGGACAAAGATACGAATAAACGAGGGCAAAAGCAAACGCGTTTGCAATTTGCCGAGCGGGAGTATCTAAGGCGAAGCCAAAGGTACAAAAAAGTTGAATGGGTTCAAAACGGAATTGCATGCGGCCCGGTGAAACATTCCGACGCATGGAAGTGTCGTTACGGCACCAAAGGTACTTTTTTTTTGACAAATCGCAAATAATCGTTAACTTTGTCAATTCGGAAAAAACGACTGGAAACACAGACAAAATCGAGATATGAAAACGCAGAGAATCGTAGAAATCCTGAAATCGGACGCTGTCGATACCGACGTCGTCGTAAAAGGCTGGGTGCGCACCAAGCGCGGTAACAAGAACGTGGCGTTCATCGCCCTGAACGACGGGTCGTGCGTAGGTAATATACAGGTGGTGGTCGATCTGGCCAAAATCTCCGAGGAGCAGCTCAAGCCCGTGACCACGGGCGCCTGTCTCCGCGTCGACGGCCGTCTGGTGGCTTCGCCGGGCGCGGGGCAGGGCGTCGAGGTGCAGGCCGAAAAAATCGAGGTTTACGGTACGGCCGACCCCGAGAGCTATCCCCTGCAGAAGAAGGGGCATTCGCTGGAGTTTCTGCGCGAAATCGCCTACCTGCGTCCGCGCACCAACACGTTCGGTGCGGTGCTCCGCATCCGTCACGCCATGGCTTACGCCATCCACGAATATTTCAACAAACACGGATTCTACTATTTCCACACCCCGATCATCACGGCTTCGGACTGCGAAGGCGCCGGCGCGATGTTCCAGGTGACGACGCTCGATATGAACAACCTGCCCCGGACCGGGGAGGGGGCGGTCGACTATGCGCAGGACTTCTTCGGCAAGGCGTGCAACCTCACGGTGTCGGGCCAGCTCGAAGGCGAGCTGGGCGCACTCTCGCTGGGCCGCATCTACACCTTCGGCCCCACGTTCCGTGCCGAAAACTCGAACACCCCGCGCCATGCGTCGGAGTTCTGGATGATCGAGCCGGAAGCGGCCTTCTTCGAACTGGAGGACAACATGGAACTGGCCGAGGATTTCCTCAAATACCTCATCCGGTATGCGCTGGACAACTGCATGGAAGACCTCGAATTTATGAACAAGATGTGGGACAAGGGGCTGCTGGAGCGTCTGCACTTTGTGCTGGAGCACGATTTCAAGCGTCTCGACTACACCGAAGGCATCGAGATTCTGAAGGCTTCGGGCCGCAAGTTCGAATTCCCCTGCGACTGGGGCTGCGACCTGCAATCCGAGCACGAGCGCTACCTCGTGGAGGAGCACTTCAAGCGTCCGGTCATCCTGATCAACTACCCCAAGGACATCAAGGCCTTCTACATGAAGCAGAACGACGACGGCAAGACGGTGCGCGCCATGGACGTATTGTTCCCGGGAATCGGCGAAATCATCGGCGGTTCGGAGCGAGAGGCCGATTATGGCAAACTTCATGCGAGAGTCGCCGAATTGGGCATGAGCGAGAAGGAACTCTGGTGGTATCTCGATACCCGCCGCTGGGGTTCGGCGCCGCACTCGGGCTTCGGCCTGGGCTTCGACCGCCTGCTGCTTTTCGTGACGGGCATGACCAACATCCGTGACGTGCAGCCGTTCCCGCGGACGCCCCAGCACGCCGACTTCTAACGAAAGCCGTCCGAGTGCGGCGTCTTCCGGCCTTCCTTCGCCGTCCGCGACAGCCACATACTTGAGTGTGCTCCTGCCGCGCCCGACTTCCCGAAAACCGGAATCCGCCCGCCCTGAACGACTTTCGAAAACCCTGAAACCCGATAAATGAAGAGACCAAATTCGGAATGCTGAACAATTCTTAATTTGGACCCAATATGGCTATTAATCAGAAACAGGTACTTTCGCTTCAGCAGAAGCTCTCTCCGCAGCAGATCCAGATGATCAAGCTGCTGGAGCTGCCCACCGTGCAGCTCGAACAGCGCATCAAACAGGAGATCGAAGACAATATCGTGCTGGAAGAGGAGGAGCGTTCGGCCGAGGACGAGGAGCAGCCGCCCCAGCAGATTTCCGTCGACGAATACCTCCGGGAGGACGACACGCCGTCGTACAAGAGCCGCATCAACAACTTTTCGAAGGACGACAAGCAGCGTCCCGTCTATCTGACCGAGGGGCGGTCGTTGCAGGAATACCTCGTCGAGCAGCTGGGCTACCGCAATCTGCCGGAGCGCGACATGCGGCTGGCGGTCTACCTGATCGGCAGCATCGACGAGGACGGCTACCTGCGCCGCGACCTGGAGTCCGTGGCCGATGACATCGCCTTCACGATGGGCCTCGAAACGACGGCCGGAGAGCTGGAGCGCCTGCTCGGAATCATTCACGAACTGGAGCCGGCGGGCATCGGCGCGCGCGACCTGCGCGAATGCCTGCTGTTGCAGATGGCGCAGATGCCGGTCAACACCCGTCCGCGGCGGCTGGCCAAGAAGATTCTGACCAACTATTTCGACGAGTTCGTCAAGAAGCACTACGAGAAACTGATGGCGCGGCTGCAGATTTCCGAGGACGATTTCCGCGATGCGATCGCCGAGATCAGGCATCTGTCGCCCAAGCCCGGCAACCTCTACGTCGAGGGCGGCACGGACACCACGCCCTATATCATTCCGGATTTCATTCTCGACTACCAGGACGGGCGGTTCAACCTCTCGCTGAATTCCTACAACGTTCCCGAAGTGCGCGTCAACCGCCGCTATATGGACATGATCCGCGAAATGGTGGGTTCGGACGGGCTGGTGAAGGAGAAGGACAAGGAGGCCATTCAGTTCGTGAAGAACAAGATCGACTCCGCGAAGTGGTTCATTTCGGCCATCAAGCAGCGGCACGACACGCTGATGCGCACGATGCAGACCATTCTGGACTACCAGCAGGAGTATTTCAAGGACGGCGACAAGTCGAAACTCCGGCCGATGATCCTCAAGGACATCGCCGACCGCACGGGGCTGGACGTGTCGACCATCTCGCGCGTGGTGAACAGCAAGTACGTGCAGACGCAGTTCGGGATCATCCTCTTGAAATCGCTCTTCTCGGAGGCCATGCAGACCGATTCGGGCGAGGAGGTGTCGAGCTACGAGATCAAGAACATCCTGCAGCAGTGCATCGACGAGGAGGACAAGCGGCGCCCGCTGACCGACGAGACGCTGATGGACATTCTCAATTCGAAGGGTTACCGCATCGCCCGGCGCACCGTGGCCAAATACCGCGAAATGCTCGGTATCCCGGTGGCACGCCTGCGAAAGCAGATATAGGGAACTTGCCGGCAGAGCTCCGGTCGCATGCGATAAGTCCCCTCCGAGTAGGGGATTTAGAGGACAGGCTTTCAGGTCTCCGATTCGGTTCTGCGTACCTTTCTCCGGAAACTGCACGGGGTTACTTTAATGAATGAAGCAATGAATTATACAAAACTTTCGAACGGCATATCCTGGGTTCTGCACCCGTTTCTGTTGCCCGTCTACCTGATGGCGGTGCTGCTGACGATGACCACCTTTTCGCACTATCCTCCCAACGTGAAGTTCTATTTGCTGTGGGTGGTGGCGCTCTATGCGATCATCATTCCGCTCCTGACGCTCGGCGTGCTGCGCTCGCTGGGCCGCATTTCGGACTACCGGATCGACGACCGCAAGGAACGCTTCCTGCCGCTGCTCGTCGGGGCCGTCTGCTACGTGCTGTGCGCCATCACCATCGCGAAGATTCCTTCGGCGATCTTCCTGCGCAAATTCATGATCGCCGCGGCCTGCTGCGAGGTGCTGTGCCTCGTGGTGTCGTTCTACTGGAAGATCAGCCTCCACCTGACGGGCATGGGGGCCGTTGTGGCGCTGCTCGTGGTGATGAACGTCGTCGGCGTGGGCAACATGCTCGTTCCGCTGATGGTCGCCATCCTCTGTGCCGGTGCGCTCGCATCGGCGCGCCTCTATCTGGGATGTCACAACGGCCGGCAGGTGTTGGCCGGGTTCTGCGGCGGCTTCGCTGTGTCCGTCCTCGCGGTGCTCTTTCTGTAAACATTCCCGGAAAAATGAAAAACCGGCCGGAAACAGTTTCCGGCCGGTTTTTTCGTATTGGGACTGCCTGTTAGACGCAGCCCTGGGCGAGCATGGCGTTGGCGACCTTCATGAAGCCGCCGATGTTGGCGCCCACGACGTAGTTGATGTAGCCGTCGGACTGAGTTCCGTAGCGCACGCAGACCGCGTGGATGTTCTGCATGATGGACTTCAGCTTCGCGTCGACCTCCTCGGGCGACCAGGTGAGGCGTATCGAGTTCTGGGTCATTTCGAGTCCCGAGGTGGCGACGCCGCCGGCGTTGGCCGCTTTGCCCGGAGCGTAGAGCAGCTTGTGCTGCTGGAAAATCCGGATCGCGTCGGGCGTCGAGGGCATGTTGGCGCCTTCGGCGACGCACATGCAGCCGTTGTCGACCAGCGCCTGCGCCTCGTCGCCGTTCAGCTCGTTCTGCGTGGCGCACGGCATGGCGATGTCGCACTTCACGCCCCACGGGCGTTCGCCGGGATAGTAGGTTGCCGACGGATATTTTTCCGCGTACTCCTTGATGCGGCCGCGGAAGATGTTCTTCAGCTCCATGACGTATTCCAGTTTCTCGGGGCTGATGCCTTCGGGGTCGTGGATGTAGCCCGACGAGTCGGAGAGCGTCACCACCTTGGCGCCCAGTTCGGTCGCCTTCTGGCAGGCGTACTGGGCGACGTTGCCCGAGCCGGAGATGCAGACGGTCTTCCCTTTGAACGAGTCGTTGCGCGTGGCGAGCATTTCCTGCGCGAAGTAGCAGGTTCCGTAGCCCGTGGCTTCGGGGCGCAGCGGGCTGCCGCCCCAGTCGCGGCCCTTGCCGGTGAGCGTGCCGGTGAATTCGTCGCGCAGACGCTTGTACTGGCCGAACATGAAGCCGATTTCGCGGCCGCCGACGCCGATGTCGCCCGCCGGAACGTCGGTGTCCTGTCCGATGTGGCGCTGCAGCTCGGTCATGAACGACTGGCAGAATTTCATCACTTCGTTATCCGACTTGCCTTTCGGGTTGAAATCCGAACCGCCCTTGCCGCCGCCCATCGGGAGGGTCGTGAGGCTGTTCTTGAAGGTCTGCTCGAAAGCCAGGAACTTGAGGATCGAGAGGTTTACCGAGGGGTGGAAACGGATACCGCCCTTGTAGGGACCGATGGCACTGTTCATCTGGATGCGGTAGCCGCGGTTGATTTCGATTTCGCCTTTGTCGTTGAGCCACGGTACGCGGAAAATAATCACGCGCTCGGGTTCGGCAATGCGTTCCAGCACCTTCATCTTCTGCAGGATCGGGCTGGTCACGATGTGCGGGGCCAGCGACTCGGCCACCTCACGGACGGCCTGATGGAATTCCGGCTCTCCGGGATTGCGTGCAATCAGCCGGGCCATGAAATCTTCGACGTACTGTTGGGCTTGTTCGTTCATAAGCGATTCGATTTTGAGGGGTTTGTATTTGTTTCTCGCCCCTAAAATTAGAACATTTATCGGAGTTTTGCAACTTCTTTAAGAATTTCGTAAAATATTTTATTTACCCGCTTCCCGCATTTGCTTACTGTCTGCGAGGCGGTTGGACTTCGGCAATAAAAATCCGTAACGAAAAATGACGGATTTGCAGTAAATCCGTCATCGAAATTTTTTCAAATTTTTTTCGGCTTTTTTTCCGGAACGCCCCTGTTATTTCGAAAAGGCGAAGCCGACATAGACGTTCTTGTATTTCGACAGCAGCGCCGAGGCCGTCGAAAAGTAGGAGACTTTGCTGCCGAGCGCCGTGACGACCTCGACGAGTCTGGTGACCGGGAAGACCAGCACCAGTTCCTGCCCGCTGATGTAGGCGTGGCCGGGAACCGATCCCAGGTTGAGTTTGCCCTTGGCGAAATGGAGCGTCACGACGTGTGTCGGGGCGTCGTATTCGTAGGTTCCCGAGAGGGTGTGGGAGCCGAGCGTGGCGGTGAAGGTGTCGTCGTCCTTGCCGAAGGTGAACGTTCCGGCGCCGGGGCGGATGCCCGCCTTGGCATAGGCCTTTTCGAGCTGTTTGACGACGGTGGCTTCGAGGGCTGCGCCGCCGACTTCCGAGGCGATGTCGCCTCCTTCGAACTTGACGCCCGGACCTGTATAGTTCCAGGTTCCGGCGAGGGCGTATTGGGTCAGTTTACCGTCAGTGGCTTTGTCAGCGGCGGCCGTGGCGGCTTTTTTCAGGGCCTCTTTCCAGTCCTGGGCTGCGGCGGTGGAGCCGATGGCCAGCAACGTGACAAGGATCAGTATTCGTTTCAAGTTTGAAATCATTTCGTTTATTTGTGTTTTAGTCGTAGTGCATCGGTTTCGCACCCATCACTTTTTCCCATTCGCACGGTTCGAGCGGTTTGTAGTATGGATTTTTGTAGATCGAATAAATATATCGGTAAAGCTCCTCGGTGAGGAATATGCAACAACTGTCGTTGCCGCCCATCGCCAGATATATTCTTTCATCTTTACCCTGTTTCTCCAACTCCCGGTTTAGGATCTTGGCTATTCGTGCCAACGCTTCGCCCCAGCCTATCCCGGTAAAGTTCTTAAAAAGCACATATTCCGTTCCGTTGATGGTTATTCGGTGGTTGAGCCAGTCGTTTTCACAGTCCCATTCTTCGAAGTGGTCGGTTATCTCGCATTGGAAACCGAGTTTGTCGAATGTCGGCTGCAACTCCTTCAATAATTTGATTATGCCGTCCTCTTCATAAACCTCCTCGCCGTCGCAGAGATAACATCTGTAATCTTTGGGCGTGTCTGTTTCTTCGTCGTTGATGCTTGGCAGGTCGCCGTCCGGACTGTAATAGTCGATCAAATCCCGCTTTAGCGGTTCTACGTCCGAAGGTGCGGCGTATTTGAAATAGCCGAGTTCTTCAAGACGTTTTACGAAATTTACGGCGTCAGTTCTGCTGTAACCTGCTTTCCGCGGTTCGATCCTTATTCGGTTGACTCGTGGCCGCTCTTTAATGATGTTCGCGACTCTAAGGGCGGTGATGATGATGAAAAGAGCAAGTACGATTCCGGTCATTGCTTTCACGTCATATCCATAAGTTACAACGATTCCAGTTCGCGCAGCCATGCCGCGGCCGAGGCGTCGGAGGGCATGCGCCAGTCGCCGCGGGGCGAGAGGGCTACCGAACCCACCTTCGGGCCGTCGGGCATGGCCGAACGTTTGAATTGCTGGGTGAAGAAACGGCGGAAGAAGACCGTGAGCCATTTGAGGATCGTGGCGCGGTCGTAGCTGCCGTCGAAGGCCTGCTCGGCCAGCAGCAGGATTTTCGCCGGACCGTAACCCGCACGGAGGAAGTTGTAGAGGAAGAAGTCGTGGAGTTCGTAGGGACCCACGAGGTCCTCGGTCTTCTGTGCGATCCGGCCCTCGGTGTCGGCCGGGAGCAGTTCGGGGCTGACCGGCGTGTCGATGATGTCGAGCAGCGTGGCGCGCGTCGCGGCGTCCTTTTCCGTCGCGGCGACCCACTTGACGAGGTGGCGCACCAGCGTCTTGGGAACCGAGGCGTTGACGCCGTACATCGACATCTGGTCGCCGTTGTAGGTCGCCCAGCCCAGCGCCAGTTCCGACAGGTCGCCCGTGCCGACCACGAGGCCGCACTCCATGTTGGCCACGTCCATCAGGATTTGCGTGCGTTCGCGCGCCTGGGCGTTTTCGTAGGCCGCGCCCCGGTTTTCGGGGTCGAGGCCTATATCCTGAAAATGCTGTGTGCAGGCGTCGCGGATCGGGATTTCGCGGATCGTCACACCCAGTCCGCGCATCAGCTCCAGCGCATTGTTGTAGGTGCGGTCGGTGGTCCCGAATCCGGGCATCGTGATGCCGATGATGCCCGAGCGGTCGAGGTGGAGGAAATCGAAGGTCCGGGCCGTCACGAGCAGCGCGAGGGTCGAGTCCAGGCCGCCCGAGATGCCGACGACGGCTTTTTCCGAGCGGGTGTGAACCATCCGCTGCGCAAGGCCGTGCGACTGTATCCGGAAAATCTCCTCGCAGCGTTCGCTGCGGTGCGCCTCGTCCTTGGGTACGAACGGCATCGGGTCGATGTCGCGGTCGAGCACCACGCCGCGAAGCCCCTCGGGAATCTCCATTTCGATCACGGTGTTCTCCGTGGCCCCTTCGTTCGCGCGGAACGAGGTGTTGCGGCGGCGTTCGAACTCCAGCCGCTCGATGTCCACGTCGGCGACGACCAGCTGTTCTTCGGGCGAGAAGCGTGCGGCCTCGCGCAGCACCGTGCCGTTTTCGGCGATGACGGCGTTGCCGGCGAAAACGAGGTCGGTGGTCGATTCGCCGAAGCCCGCCGAGCAGTAGACGTAGGCTGCGATCGCGCGTCCCGACTGCTGGGCGACCAACTGCCGCAGGTAGGCGTGTTTGCCGACCGATTCGGGCGAGGCCGAGAGGTTGAAGATCACCTTCGCGCCGTTGAGAGCCAGCTGCGACGAGGGCGGTACGGCGGTCCAGAGGTCTTCGCAGATCTCGATGCCGAATTCCGTGCCGTTGACCTCGAACGTGAGGTCGGCACCGAAGTCGGCCCGCTGCCCCGCGACGGCGATATGTTCGTCGGAAATCCCGGCGCCCGACGCGAACCAGCGGTTTTCGTAGAATTCCCCGTAGTCGGGAATGTAGGTCTTGGGAACCACGCCCAGCACACGCCCCTGCGTGAAGACCACGGCGCAGTTGTAGAGCGTCGACCCGTGGCGCAGCGGGGCGCCCGCGATCAGCGTGAGGGGCAGTTTGCGCGTGGCGCGCACCAGGCGCTCCAGCGCCTCGTCGGCCGCGTCGAGCAGCGTCTGCTGCAACAGGAGGTCGCCGCAGGTGTAGGCCGTGACGCCCAGCTCGGGGAACACCACGATCTCGACGCCTCGCCGGGCGGCCTCTTCGGCCATCGCCGCCATCCGTTCGGCGTTGTAGTCGCAGTCGGCGACCCGCACGTGCGGAACGGCCGCCGCTACCTTGAGAAAACCGAAATTGTCCATAAGAGATCCGTTGTTAGATCGCAGCCTGTCCGCCGCCGGAGTTCTGTTGCCGCTTGTAGTCGCGGCGTTCCGCCGCGTTTCCAAATCCGACCCGCCCCCGAACCCCCGCCTCAAGCGGGGGCTTGTCGCAACGCAACCGGATTTTGCCCGGATTGCAGACGGTCAAGCCTCAATCATTTATCATTTATTTGGCCCAAAGAGCTGCCAGGTTCAGGATCACCTGCTGCGCCTTGCGCATCGTCGTGAGCGAACAGTATTCGAACTTGCCGTGGAAATTCATGCCGCCGGTGAAGAGGTTGGGACACGGCAGGCCCATGAACGAGAGCCGTGCGCCGTCCGTGCCGCCGCGAATGGGCCGCACGAGGGGTTTCACACCGGCCATCTCCATCGCTTTCAAGGCCTTGTCGATAACCTGGGGGTGCGGCTCGACCATTTTGCGCATGTTGAAATACTGGTCCTTGAGCGTGAGCGTCAGCACCTCGTCGCCGTATTTCTTTTTCAGCAGGTCGACTGCGGCCCACATGAAGACCTTTTTCTGCTCGAACTTCTCGGCGTCGTGGTCGCGGATGATGTAACTGATCGAGGCGTTCTCGACCGTGCCGTTCAGCCCTACGCAGTGGTAGAACCCTTCGTAGCCCTCGGTGAACTGCGGGCGCTCGGCAGCGGGCAGCAGCCCCTGCAGTTCGCAGGCCACGTCGATGGCGTTGATCATCTTGTTCTTGGCGTAGCCCGGGTGGACGTTGCGGCCCTGTATTTCGATCTTCGCGCTCGCGGCGTTGAAGTTTTCATACTCCAGTTCGCCTTCCATGCCGCCGTCGACCGTGTAGGCGAAATCGGCGCCGAAGGCCTTCACGTCGAAGAAATCCACGCCGCGGCCCACCTCTTCGTCGGGGGTGAAGCCGATGCGGATTTTTCCGTGTTTCACCTCGGGGTGCGCCAGGAGGTATTCCGCGGCGGTCATGATCTCCGCCACGCCCGCTTTGTCGTCGGCGCCCAGCAGCGTCGTGCCGTCGGTGTGGATGAGCGTGTGACCCTTGAAGAAGGCCAGTTCGGGAAAATCCGCGACCCGCATCGTCAGCTGGCCGTTCAGCGGAATGTCGCTGCCGTCGTATTCTTCGATGACGCGGGGTTTCACCTCCTTGCCGCTCATGTCGGGCGAGGTGTCCACGTGGGCGATGAAGCCGATGACGGGGGCGTTCTCACACCCTTCGGAAACGGGGATCGTGCCCATCACGTAGCCGTACCGGTCCATCGAGACCTCGGTCATCCCGAGGGCCTCCATCTCGTCGCGCAGGGCCGCTAGGAGGACCTTCTGCTTCTCGGTCGAGGGGAATGTCGTGCTGTTTTCGTCCGACTGTGTGTCGAACGATACGTATTTCAGAAAGCGTTCTTTCAAGTCCATGATTTTGAGATTTATGCATACGCTGTTTTCGCTTCGGCCGGCTGTTCCCGCCGCCTTCGGCGCCGATTGAAAGTCTGACCCACCCCCAAACCCCCGCCTCGGCGGGGGCTTGTCGCGGCGCGACCGGATTGCAATCGGAGAAAATACTGTTTCTTTAGTCTTCTTTCCTGGCTTTTATCGTGTGCCAGGCCATGTAGCCGATCAGCACGAGGTACATCGCAAGGCCAGTCCATTCGGCGGCGTTCGACGAGGCCCAGCCCGAGAGGAACCAGTCGACGCCGATGAATTTCAGGATGGCGCTTACCACGCCCATCAGCGCACCTCCGGCGATGAAGCCCGAGGCGATCAGCGTGCCGCGGTCGAAGCGGGCCTTGTTCAGCCCCTCGTCCTTCGAGCGGTTCGAGACGAACCAGGCCACCAGTCCGCCCACCACCAGCGGGGCGTTGAGTTCCATGGGAATGAACATGCCCAGCGCGAAGGCGAGGGCCGGAACCCCGATCGAGGTCAGCACCAGCGCCAGCGCCGCGCCGCAGAAATAGAGCATCCACGGGGTCTGGCCGCCGGTCATCAGAGGCTGGATCACCGCCGCCATGGCGTTGGCCTGCGGAGCCACCAGCGCCCCTTCGCCCACGAATCCGTAGGATTTGTTGAGGATGATCATCACCCCGGCCACGGTGGCCGCAGCAACGAACGTGCCGAGGAATTTCCACGCCTCCTGCTTTCGGGGCGTCGTGCCGAGCCAGTAGCCGATCTTCAGATCGGTGATGAAGCCGCCGGCCATCGACAGGGCCGTGCAGACCACGCCGCCGATCACCAGCGCGGCGGTCATGCCCGTCGTGCCGCTCAGCCCGACGCTCACCAGCACCAGCGACGAGAGGATCAGCGTCATCAGCGTCATGCCCGAGACGGGGTTCGTTCCCACGATGGCGATGGCGTTGGCCGCGACGGTCGTGAAGAGGAACGCGATGATGAAGACGATCAGGATGGCCGTGACGGACTGTACCCAGCCGTCGAGCAGCCCGAAGTGGAAGAAGACGAAGACCGAAATGAGCGTGGCGATCAGGATGGTGAGGATGCGTTTCATCGAGATGTCGCGCTGCGTGCGCTCGGGGGCTGCGGCGGCGCTTTTGCCGCCTCCGAACTCCGAGACCGCGAGGCCTACGGCCTGGCGGATGATCTTCGACTGGCGGACGATGCCGATGATGCCCGCCATGGCGATGCCGCCGATGCCGATGGGCTTGCCGATGAAGGCGAAGAGGTTCTCGGCGGTGAAGATCGACTGCGGGTCGGCGACGATGTCGGCGCGTGTGACGCCCAGCAGCGAGAGCATCGCGGCGGGGTCGACCGCTTCGGCCAGCGAGCCGACCACCGGGACGATCACGAACCACACGAGGCACGAACCTGCGGTGATGATCATGGCGTATTTCAGGCCGATGATGTAGCCCAGACCCAGCACGGCGGCCGAGGTGTTCAGCCCGAAGACCACCTTGAACTTGTCGGCGGCGACAGCGCCCCATTCGCAGATGCGCGTCGAGACCGACTCGGTCCACAGGCCGAACGTGCCGACGACGAAGTCGTACAATCCGCCCACGAGTCCCGCCACGGCCAGCAGTTTGGCCTGCGAGCCGCCCTTCTCGCCCGAGACGAGGACTTCGGTGGTCGCCGTGGCCTCGGGGAAGGGGTATTTGCCGTGCATCTCCTTGACGAAGTATTTGCGGAAGGGGATCAGCAGGACGATGCCCAGCAGTCCGCCGAACAGCGACGAGAGGAATACCTGCCAGAAGGCGGCGTCGAGCCCCAGGATGTAGAGTGCCGGGAGGGTGAAGATCGCTCCGGCGACGATCACGCCCGACGAGGCGCCGATCGACTGGATGATGACGTTCTGTCCCAGCATGTTCTTCTTGCCCAGCACCGACCCCATGCCCACGGCGATGATGGCGATGGGGATGGCCGCTTCGAAGACCTGTCCGACCTTGAGGCCGAGGAATGCCGCGGCGGCCGAGAAGACGACGGCCATAATGATGCCCATTGTGACCGAATAGGGCGTCACCTCCTTCGGGTTGGACGAAGCCGGCATCACGGGCGTGTACGCTTCGCCCGGCTTGAGTTCGCGGTAGGCGTTTTCGGGCAGCGAAGTCTGGATTTTGTTCGGTTCCATGTATGCGCGTTTTTTGAGATTGATTTACCGGTTGTCGCCGCTGCCCGTCAGGTGGTTGCGCTGCATGCGCGAGCGGAGTTTGTCGACGTTCATCTGCGCCACGTCGTCCAGTTCGTAGCCCAGGTCGCGCGCGAGAGTGGCGCAGTACCACATGACGTCGCCGATCTCCTTGACGATTTCGAGTTTCTTTTCCGGGGTGAACTCCTCGTGGGCGTCGCGGATCACTTTTTTGACCTTGTCGGCCACTTCGCCCGCCTCGCCCGTAAGGCCGAGCGTGGGGTAGATGATGCGGCGGTCGTCGGGGTAGATTGCCGTTTCGAGGGCGTGCTGCTGGTATTCGTTGAGTGTCATTGTTTTGATTTGAAGGTTTACAATCGTACAAAAATAGCAAAATAATTTAAGAATACGCAGTAAAAAGCCCCGCTTCCTGCGGAAAACGGGGCGGCGGGCAGAGACGCGGGGTT
Source organism: Alistipes sp. i18-0019-D1 (assembly GCF_042852885.1). Classification (NCBI taxonomy): domain Bacteria; kingdom Pseudomonadati; phylum Bacteroidota; class Bacteroidia; order Bacteroidales; family Rikenellaceae; genus Alistipes; species Alistipes sp. i18-0019-D1. Next base: position 682,460 of record NZ_AP031424.1, on the reverse strand, counting down.
CAGATCCGACGGTTGGGGAAATAGAGCCGCAGTCCGGCGGCCAGCAGGAGCAGGCCGATGCCCAGCGGAAACCGGCTGACGGCGAGAGCCGGAATGCCGAGCGCCGAGACCAGCGCCCCCGAGAGCATTGCGCCGACGCCGATCACCTTTAGGCTGAAACGGTTGTTCCGGGCGGCGGAACCGTCGTCGGGGATTGCGGACCTCTGCGGCATCGGGGATTGCGTGGCGGGTTTGTGGAACCGGCGGCAGACCTCGTGCCCCGCGAGGATGACCGCCGGGCCGAGTACGCCGAGGGCCATCTCCCCGGCCCGGGAGAGCGAGAATCCGAAGAGCAGGGGAACGGCGAATTTGAATGCGAGGTTGATGCCCAGCGCCGCGAGGGTCGTGCCGAGTACGGCACGGCCGGAGAGCCCCTTCGAATAGAGCGACCAGACGACAGGCAGACACATCGGGGCGGCGGTCATGGCGCCGATGCTGATTACGACGTTGACGATGCCTCCGCAGCGGGGGATGAACAGCGCGAAGGTGACGGCCAGGACTCCGAAAACGACGGTCGAGAGGCGCGCTGCGCGCATCAGCGTCCGCTCCGGGAAGCGGCGCAGGAGGGGTTTGAGCAGGTCGTTGGTCACGACGCTGGCCGAGGTGTTGAGGATGGTGTTGAACGAACTGAGCGTGGCGAAGATCATCCCGCCGAGCATCAGCCCGAGCAGTCCCGGTGGCAGTACCTCGCGGCACATTAGCAGGTAGGCGTTTTCGCTGCCGAAGCCCGTGAGCGAAGGCTCGTGGAGGCGGAAAAGCATCGGCGGCAGCATCCAGACGACGGGGCATACCAGGTAGAGGGCGCCGAACAGCAGCCCCGTTTTGCGGGCTGCGGCGGGGGTGGCGACGCTCGTGTAACGCTGGACGAAGGCCCAGTTGCCGCCCAGCGAGGAGGCGTTGCCGAGCAGCGAGGCGAGCATGAAACCCCACGTATATTCCCCGGCCGCAGGGCGGAAGAAGCCTTCGGGGGTCTGCCGGAAGAGTGTGTCTGTGCCGCCGATCCGTTCGAAAGCCAGCGGCAGGACGATGACCACGGCGGCCGTGAGAATCAGGAACTGCAATACATCGGTCACCACGACGGCCCGGAAGCCGCCGATGGCCACGTAGAGGATGCAGAGCAGTCCGAGAACCAGGATACTCGTGATGAAGGAGATGCCGACGGCCGTTTCGACGATGCGGGCGATGGAGTAGAGGAACGTGCCCGTCGAAAAGAGCGAGACGGACAGAAACAGCGCGGTGTAGAATTTCTGCACCCGGGCGCCGAATCTCCGCGTGATGTACTCGGCGGCCGTGAGGCAGCCCGTGCGGTTCCAGCGGGGTGCGATCAGCAGTCCGGCGATCACGCCGCCTCCGGCCATCATCCACTGGATCGTGACGGCGGTCCACCCTTCGGTGTAGGCGATCGAACCCCACACGACAAAGGTCCCGGCCGAGAAAAAACTCATGAAAAGCGATAGGCCCCCGATCCACCAAGGAATGTTGCCGCCGCCGGCGAAAAAGCTCCGCAGGTTGTGCCCGGAGCCGAAAAAGAGGCTTCCGGCGACGAAAATCCCCGCCAGCAGGAGGACGATGGTGATATAGTCGAGCGTTTGCAAAAACGGAAAAATCAGGAATAGCAAAGATAGTCCTATTTTCGTTGTTTTTGGAGAAACGGCGTAAAATGTTTAACTTCGTCGGGAATACCCGATCAATCCGTTTTGAAGCCTATGCAGAGACACGTTACCATCAAGGATATAGCCAATGCCCTGAACATATCCAAATCGACTGTGTCGCGTGCCCTTGCCGACCGTTTCGACGTGAATCCCGAGACCCGGAAGGCCGTGCTGGAGATGGCCGAGAAACTCCATTACAAGCCCAATCCGAGTGCGTTGAGCCTGTTGAGCCGCCGGACCAAGACCATCGGTATCGTCGTGCCGGGCTTCTCGGGGTCGTTTTTCCCGCGCATCATCGCCGAGATACAGAACGTCACCGAAGAGTACGGGTTCCGCGTGCTGATCACCCAGTCGAACGGGTCGAGCGAGATCGAACGCCGCAACCTCCGGATGCTGGAGGACAACATGGTCGAGGGGATCATCCTTTCGATGACCCATCAGGACGACAACGTCGACTATTACCGCCACCTGCTCGACACGGGCATTCCGCTGGTCTTTTTCAACCGGGTGTGCGAGGCCGTTCCGGCCAGCCGGGTCTGCATCGACGACTGTCGCATGTCGTACCTGGCCTTCGAACACCTCATTGAGCAGGGTTATCGCCGGGTGCTCTATTTCCGGGGTCCCGAGCGGATATACAACACCGAGCCGCGTTACCGGGGTTACCGCGAGGCGCTGCGCGATCACGGCATTCCCTATGACGAACGCCTCGTGTGCAACTGCCGCGACATCACGCTCGAAGAGGGCGTGCGACTGACGGAGGAGAGCTTCGCCGCAGGCGTCGGGTTCGATGCGGTTTACGCGTTCGGCGACCCGCTGGCTTTCGGGGTGCTTCGGGCGTTGAAGGCTCACGGCATCCGCATTCCCCGGGAGGTTGGGGTGATGGGTTTTACGGAGTCGACGACGGCCCCGTTGCTCACTCCGTCGCTGACGTCGGTGGCCCAGCCGCTCGAACTGATGGGACGGCTTTCGGCGGAACTGCTGCTCGAAAAGATCGAGAAACCCGGCACGCCCGACCGGACCGAAGTGCTCGATGCCCGGATCAATGTCCGCGAATCGACCGACCGGAACCGTTGAGTTTCTTTTTCCCTAAACGACGGGCGGGCCTTTTCGAAAGGCCCGCCCGTTTTCGTTGTCCCGGCCGCGCGCCTATTCGTCGAGTACCTTGATGCAGCGCACGTTGCACCCGGCGGTGAACTTGATGGGCTGCTTGTTGAGGTTGCGGTAGTTGCTGCGGAAGATGCGCCGGTAGGCCTGCATTGCGTTCTTCGGGTTGATCGTCACCGTCCAGATGTAGGCGTAGTTGGTGATGTTGTTGAACGTGCCGTTGTCCTTCATGCGCTCGCCCGAGGGCAGGACACTGAAGCCGAACTCGTCCGAGCCGCCGAATCCCCGCTCCTTCGATTTGAGCTTTTCGCCTTCGTAGGCGGTGTGGCGCCAGCCGTCCTTGGCGGCCGTCGCGGCGTCCATGCCGATGGTGACTTCGAGCGTCTCCCAGTCCGCTTCGGTCGGCACGGTCCACCCTTCGGGGCAAAGCCCCCGGGCGTCGGACGCGGCGTACCAGTTGTAGTGCAGCCCGTCCTCCTCGAGCTTCGTGCCCGGGGCCTGGGCGTATCCCGGCGTAGAGAGGTTCATCCACGCGGTGTCGTCGAACCCGGTGGGGATGGCGTCGCCGTTGGCGAAACGGGTGGTGCGGAGATTCTCCCTGAACCACACCTGTCCGCCGATCACTACGGTCTTGTAGACGTTGCCTTCGATGTCGGTGGCGTCGCGCGCCACCAGTTCATCGCCGTAGATGAGCATGTGGTTGAGGTTGATGGCATAGTCCCCGCCGGCATTGGTCGGCGAAGCGGCGCCGGAGGCCACGTCCTCGAAGCGGCAGTTGCCGTAAAACGCGGCCAGGTCGCCCTTGTTCAGCGTGCCGTCGCCGTCGATGTCGACCCACGAGGAGACGTAGACCTTTTCGGCCTCGCGCGGAACGGGGTCGAAGGTCAGGCGCAGCCCTTCGGCGATGTCTTTTTCGGTCAGTACAGCGCCGACCTCCATGTCGGGCGTGAGCGCCGTGAATTCCGAGCCTTTCACCTCCTTGTAGTAGAGTTGGCATTTCACCTCCTGCCCCGGTCGGGGCGTTACGCGGGCCGAGAATTTCAGGTTGACGTCCAGGAACCAGGGCAGTTCCTCCGGCTGGTCGTCGCACGACCAGCCCAGGCACGCGAGGGCGGCGAAAGCCGCGAGGCAGGCCGGATGGCGGAATATCTTTTTCATTGTCGGATCGGTTTGGGGGTTAGTAACGGAAATGGAGCGTCGTGCGCACGGGCAGGTGGTCCGAAGGCATCGGCACGCGGGCCGAAGTGTGCGTGTCGTCGGCGAAGTCGATCACGATGGCGTAATCCGAAGCCGCCGCCCGTTCATAGGGATATGCGTAGATGTAGTCGATACGCTTCGTGCCGTTCCTGCCGACGGTCAGGGACCCGTCTTCGGCGACGTTCTCCTGCGAACAGTGGGTGCTGAAGTCGCCGTTGGTCCGGTTTTCGGTCATGGCGTAGGTGTCGAGGAACCCTTTGCTCGTGAGGGTCAGCGGGGTGCCCGCCACACCTTCGATCATCGTCGTGGGGTAGTTGTTCATATCGCCCGTGATGATGACCGGAAGATTCGTCTCGCGGGCCTTGCGCAGCGCCGCCGTGGTGAGCCCCTTGGCCGTCATCTCGCGGAGTTTCTGCGTTTCGACGTCGTTGCCCGCGCGCGGGTGGATGTCGTAGACGAGAATTTCGTTGCCCGAGGCCTTCTCGCGCAGCCGCACGTAGTTGGCATAGCGCGAAGTGAGGTATTTGCCGGGGTAGTTGTCGCCCATCATGTCGACATCTTCGGCCTCGACGAGTTCGAACCGCTCCCTTTTCCAGAAGACGAGGTGCGCCGACATGGTTTCGTGCTCTCCGGCGCGGTAGTCGTAGTGCTCCCGGAGCATGGCGATCATGTCGTTCATCTGCTGTTCGTTGGCGGTCTCCTGCGTGCCCAGGATGTCGGGGAAGAACTGATCGCTCAGAATGAGTTTTCTGGCGGGACCTTTGCGTACGTCCCAGGAACCTTTGAAGGTGTAGGTCGCGCCCAGCAGGTTGAACGTGCCGACGCTGATTTCGAGGCTGTAGGTCGTGACCGTCTTGGTGACGCTCCAGTCGGTCCAGTCGCTGCCTGCGGCGGCCCGCACGCGCACCGAATACTCGGTGTCGGGTTTCAGCCCTTCGACGAGCAGTTTTTCGCCCGTCACTTCGCGGGCGGTTGCGGCGGTGAAGTCCGTGCCTTCCGTGTATTGCACTTCGTAGCGTGAAGTGCCCTCCTGGGCGGGCCATACGACTTCGACGGCCGTGGTGTAGGGCAGCGCCTTCATGCCGTAGGGCTGGGTGACGGGCTGCGCTTTGTGGTCGTTGGCGCTGCATGAGAAACAGAGCAGCGTCAGCGCGGCGAACAGCAGCAGGTTCGGTTTGCGGATTTTCATAGATTTCATGGTTTTCATTTTTAGTCTTTCAACAGGGGGTTGCGGTCGATCTCGGCCTGGGGAATGGGCCAGCTGTACTGGATGTCGCGGTTGAAGGAGGCGAATCCGAGTTTCTGGAAGATCGACTCGTCGGGATATTCGGGTTTGCCGTAGTCGCTGAAGGCGGGAACGACAGGCGTGTACCAGTCGGCCTTGGTCCGCTTGCCCAGCATGTAGCCCGGAAGCACGTGCTCGACGATCTTCCAGCGGCGGATGTCCAGCAGGCGGAAGCCCTCCATCGCCAGCTCGATCGTGCGTTCGTAGCGCACCAGTTCGCGCAGTTCGTCCCGTGACATGGAGAGCGTCGCGGCGGGCATCATCACGTCCTTGCGCTGCCGTACGGCGTTGATGGCGTCGATCACCGACTGGTCGATGCGGTTGAGTTCGATGCGGGCCTCGGCGTAGGTGAGCAGGACTTCGGCGTAACGCATCAGCATGAAGTTGAGTTCGCACTGTGTGATCTTGCCCGGAACGTCCGACTCGTCGTAATATTTCTTTTCGATGTAGCCCGTGAACGTGCCGTAGGCGTTGGTCACCTCGGTATTGTTGATGCGCACGGTCTCGCCGTTGATCACGGCGCTGGTCTTGGTCGAGTCGGGGTGCACCTCGAACTTATAGCCCGCATGCCACTGGCCGGGGTAGAGTATCGAGTAACCCAGCCGCGGGTCGCGGTTTTCGTAGGGTTTCTTCGGGTCGTATGCCAGCGACCGGTCGATGCGTCGGCCGTCGGTGCACTGGTACATGTCGACGAGGACCTGTGTGGGGACGATGATCGAGTAGCAGTTGGCCAGGCGGGTTCCGACGTATTTGGGAATCTGGTTGGTCTGCGTGCCCAGCAGGAACGGCATGTAGAGCATCGCTTCGGACGAGCCGGCGCCGCTGTGGCGGAAGAGTTTTTCGTAGCTGGGGTAGATTTCGTAGGCCTTGGATTGGATGACTGAATCGGCGGCTGCGGCGGCGGTCTCGTAGTCGTTGGCGTAGAGGGCGATGCGGGCTTTCAGACCGAATGCCGCGCCGCGTGTGGCGCGCCCTGCGTCGTTGCCCGTCCACTTGGCGGGCAGGTGGTCCTTGGCGAAGTCGAGGTCGGCGTAGAGGCGCGCGACGATCTCCGCCTTCGGGCTCTTCGGCAGCCGCGGCTGCTGCCAGTCGAGCACGTGCTCGGCGAAGGGCACGTCGCCGTAAAGGTTGACGAGGTAGAAGTAGTTGTAGGCGCGCAGGAACCGGGCCTGGGCCTCGATGCGGTTGTAGAACGTTTCGCTGACCCGCCCCCGGGCGTTGTGCATGTTGTCGAGCAGGTTGTTGCAGCGGGCGATGTAGCCGTAGAAGGTGTCCCAGATGGTTTTGAAGGTAGCCGTTTCGGCCGAGCCTTCGCCCCGGCGCATGTCGGTCATGTTGGCGTAGGTTCCGCGGATGTAGACGATGTCGGTGGCGCCGTCGATGAAGAGCTGGTAGGGAACGTCGTCGTTCGAGAGCCAGTAGAGACTGCGGTAGGCGCCGTTGACGGCCAGCGTCAGCTCGTCTTCGTTGGAGTAGAACTCCGAGCTGGCAGGTTCCTCCAGCGGATAGCGGTCCAGAAAGTCCTGGCACGAGGCGAACGCCGCGGAGGCCAGCAGGATGAGGCTGTATTTGAGTTTCATGGCGTTTTCAGGTTAGAAGGTAAGTTGGATTCCGAAGACGAAGGTCTGGGCGATGGGGTAGATCTCGGCGTCGCCGCTGGGGGTCTCGGGGTCCCAGCCCTTGGGCATTTTGTCCCAGGTCAGCAGGTTGTCGCCCGTGAAATAGACGCGCAGTTTGTCGATCCATATTTTGCGCGTGAGGCGTGCCGGGAGAGTGTAGCCCACCTGGAGGTTCTTCAGGCGCAGGTAAGCCGCGTCGTAGACCCAGAAACTCGAATTCTGGAAGTTGTTGTGCGACGATGCCGCGATCGGGCGCGGGTAGGAGGCGTCGGGGTTCTCCTTCGACCAGTAGTCGGTCTGCCAGGTCTGCATCTTGCCGGCGTTGTAAAGCGCCCAGACCACGTCGCCCGTGTAGATCACGTCCTTCTTGCCGACGCCCTGGATCAGCACCGAGAGGTCGAAATTGCGCCACTGCGCGCTGATGTTCAGGCCGTAGACGAAGCGCGGAATCTGGTTGCCGATTACCGTGCGGTCCTCGCGGTCGATGGTGTTGGCCGCTCCCGCGTCGCTGAGGTCGGCGTAGCGGATGTCGCCCAAATCGTAGGAACTGAAGGTCTGTTTGGGGCTTTCGGCCAGCTGCTCCTCGGTGCGGAACAGTCCCAGCGCCTTGTAACCGTAGATCGAGTTGATGGGGTAGCCTTCGGCCTTGAGGTTGTAGCCGCTGATGATCGGCCCGGCGCCTTTCAGGTCGAGGATTTTGTTGTGGACGTCGGAGAGGGTGAAACCGATCTGGTAGCTGAATTTGCCCACCGTGTTGGTGTGTTTGAGTTCGAGGTCCCAGCCGCGGTTCTGCACCACGCCGGCGTTTTGGTAGGGTTCGTTCATGCCCGTGATGCCGGGGAGCGGCAGGGTGAGCAGGATGTCCCTGGTCTTGCGGTTGTAGAAGTCGAACGTCGCGCTCAGCTTGTTGCCGAACAGCGCCACGTCGAGACCCACGTCGGTCGTCTCGGTGGTCTCCCACGTGATGCCTGCGTTGGCGTAGGATTTCTGCACGCCGCCGTCGGCCGGTTTGCCGCCGAAGATGAAGCTCGGGCCGAGCGTGATGGTGGTGTAGGCGGGGTAGGTTCCGATCTGCTGGTTGCCCAGCTGGCCCCACGAGGCGCGCAGCTTGAGGTTCGAAATCCACCGCACCTCTTTGAGGAACTCCTCTTCCGAGAGGCGCCAGCCCACCGATACCGAGGGAAACGTGCCGAAACGGTGGCCGCGGGCGAAACGCGACGAGCCGTCGACGCGGACGTTGGCTTCGAACAGGTAGCGCGACTTGTAGGCGTAGTTGATGCGTCCGAACCACGACAACAGCGCCCATTCGCTCGCGCCGCCCGAGTTGCTCATGTTCTCGGTCGAACCGGCATTCATCTCGGGGTAGTTGGTGAGCGGGAAACCTTCGCGGCGGGTCCCCATGTCGCGGGTCTTGCTGGCGATCTGCTCGTAACCGGCCAGGACGCCGATCTCGTGGCTGCCGAAGGTCTTGTTGTAGCGGGCGATCACGCGCAGCAGGTTCTCGGTGGTCTTGCTGTCGCTCTCGTTCAGGCTGCTCTTGGCCGGGGAGGTGTAGGCCGGGGTCTCGCGGCCGGGTTCGAAGGTCTCGATGGCCTTGTTGAACTTGCGGACGTGGGAGTTGGAATATTTGGGCGTGAAGTTGAATTCGACGCTCGCGCCGTCGAACGGCCTGACGGTCACCTGGAAACTGGCGCGGAGGTTATAGTAGACGCCGTTGTTCATGCCGCCTTCGGTGACCAGCGCCAGCGGGTTGTTGCCGTTGAGTCCCGTGCCCCAGCGGCCGTCGCTCAAGCGCGCCGGATAGATGTTCGGAATGCGGTTGACGCTGCTCTTGACCGCCGCGGAGCCGGTCGGGGAGTTGATGTCGGCGCGCCGTCCGTCGACGAGTATCGAGGCCTCGATGGCCTTGGTGATGTTCATTTTGGCGTTCAGGCGGAACGAATAGCGGTCCGACGAGAAGTGCGGCAGCAGACCGTCCTGGTCCTGATAACCGAACGACGCCAGCACATTGACCCGCTTGCCGCCGCTGACGCTGACGTGGTGGCTCTGGGTGAAGCCCGAACCGGTGTAGACCTCCTTCTGCCAGTCGGTGTCGGGGTAGTTGTCGGGGTCCATGCGCTTGTAGCGCAGGTAGTCGCGCAGGTAGGTGTCGGAGTAGAGCGGAGTCATGTCCAGGTTGGCATAGGCGTCGTTCATGGCCTTCATATAGGTGTATCCGTTGACGAACTCCGGCAGGGTGGTGAACCGCTGGAATCCGGCGTAGCCGTTGTAGTTGACGCTCAACTTCTCCTGTGTGCCGATCTTCGTGGTGACGAGGATCACGCCGTTGGCCGCGCGCGAGCCGTAGATGGCGGCCGAAGCGGCGTCCTTGAGCACCGAGATCGACTCGATGTCGTTGGGGTTCACGCCGTCGAGCTTGCCCTCCACGCCGTCGACCAGCACCAGTGCGTCGGAGTTGTTGAGCGTGCCCACGCCGCGGATGCGGATCGTCGAGCCGTCGGAGCCGGGCTGGCCCGAGGATTGGGTGACGGTGACGCCCGCCGAAAGCCCTTGCAGGGCCGACGAGGCCAGCATGACCGGACGCCGGGAGATGTCGTCGCCCTCCATGGTGGAGATGGCGCCCGTGAGGTTGACCTTCTTCTGTACGCCGTAGCCGACCACGACCACCTGTTCGATGTCGAGGGTCTCCTTGTCGAGTCGGACGTCGAATACGTCCTTGTTACTGCCCGTCGGAACTTCGAGGGGTTTGTACCCCAGGAACGAAAAGAGCAGCGTGCTCTGCTGCGCGGGGAGTTTGAGTTGGAAGGCGCCTTTGCTGTCGGTCGTCGTGCCGAGCGTGGAGCCTTTCAGGACAACGCTGACGCCGGGCATGGGTTCGCCCGTCTGTTTGTCGGCGACCGTGCCGGAGACCGTGCGCGGCTGGGCATGTGCGACCGCTGCCGCAAGGAGCAGGCAGACGAAGCAGACTGCCCGGGTGAATCGTAGAGTTCGCTTCATGGATTTAAGGTTGTAGAGGGTTTATTCCTGCAATTTTTCCGATCCGGAACCTCCGGGTGTTCGGAATGGTGTAAAATGCTTTGAATTAAATGGTTGATTTGTTTTAAGTCTTGGTTTCGCAATACTAAAGATAAGGAAACCCGAAAACAAAAAACAAGCGTTTTGCCGAAAAAATCGTCGGGAGCGTTCCCGCAACCGTTCCCGACGATTTTTTGCCCTCCGGGTGTTGTATATGCCGTTCGGAATGCCGATATTGGTTGTCGAAACGAAATTTCAAATCGGTTATAAATAGGTAAAAAGAGTATGAAAGAAAAATTTTGGATTTTATTGCTGGGACTCTGTTCGCTGACCGGGGTACGTGCCGCCGAACTGCTGGTCGAGGCCGAGGCGTTCGGAAGGAAAGGGGGCTGGGTCGTCGACCAGCAGTTCATGGACAGGATGGGTTCGCCCTATCTGCTGGCGCACGGCCTGGGCCGTCCCGTCGGCGATGCGGTGGCGTCGGTCGGGTTTCCCGAACGCGGCGTCTACCACGTTTACGTGAGGACCTATAACTGGACTTCGCCGTGGTATGCGGGCGAAGGTCCCGGGCGGTTTTTCGTTTCGGTGAATGGCCGCCGCCTGGCCGCGGAGCTGGGCGGGCGCGGCGACTGCTGGCAGTGGCAGTACGCCGGGAAGGTCGCCGTGCGCAAAACCGAGGCCGAGATCGCCCTGCACGACCTGACGGGATTCGACGGCCGTTGCGATGCGCTCTACTTCTCGACGGAGCGGCGCGAACCGCCCGCGGAAGCCGGGGAGCTGGCCGCGTTCCGCGACCGGCTGTCGAACCGGCCTGCCGAGCCGCGCGATGCGGGTGAATACGACCTGGTGGTGGTCGGCGGCGGCCTGGCCGGAATGTGCGCGGCGGTTTCGGCGGCGCGGCTGGGATGCCGCGTGGCGCTGCTCAACGACCGCCCGGTGCTGGGTGGCAACAACAGCTCGGAGGTGCGTGTGCTGCTGGGCGGCCGCCTCGGGGTCGGTCCTTATCCCGAGTTGGGGAACATGGTCCGGGAGTTCGCCTCGCCGAAGGGTATGAACGCCGGGACGCCCGACTATTACCAGGACGAGCGGAAGCTGGATTTCGTGAAGAACGAGCCGAACGTGACGCTTTTCCTGGGCTACCGTGCCAACGGGGTCTCGATGGAGGGACGGCGCATTACGGAGATCGTGGCGCAACAGGTCGAGACCGGCGAGCGCGTGGTGTTCCGCGCTCCGGTGTACGCCGACTGCACGGGCGACGGTGCGGTGGGCTATCTGGCCGGGGCCGATTACCTGATGGGGCGCGAATCCCGGGCGCAGTTCGGAGAACTCGAAGCCCCCGAAAAACAGGATAGCATGACGATGGGCGCATCGGTGCAGTGGTACTCGGTGGAGGAGCCGGGGAGCGCGAAGTTCCCCCGTTTCGAATACGGACTGAAATTCAGCGACGAGAGCTGCGAACGCGTGATCCGCGGACAGTGGACCTGGGAGACCGGGATGTTCCGGAACCAGGTGGACGACTTCGAGCGCATCCGTGACTACGGCTTGCTGGCGGTCTACTCGAACTGGAGCTACCTGAAAAACGACCTCAAAGCCAACGACGAGTTCCGCGGCCGCCGGCTCGAATGGGTGGCCTATGTCGCCGGGAAACGCGAATCGCGCCGCCTGATCGGCGATTACGTGCTCAAGGAGGACGACATCCGCCGCTATGTTTTTCACGAGGACGGCACGGCCGCGACGTCGTGGAGCATCGATCTGCACTACCCCGATTCGGTCAACGGCCGTCATTTCCCCGGGGGCGAGTTCAAGGCCATTTCGGTGCAGATTCCGATTCACCCCTATCCGATTCCCTACCGCTGCTTCTACTCGCGTAACGTCGACAACCTCTTCATGGCGGGCCGGAATATCAGCGTGACGCACGTGGCGCTGGGAACCGTGCGCGTGATGCGGACGACCGGCATGATGGGCGAAGTGGTGGGCATGGCGGCTTCGCTGTGCCGGAAGCATGGCGCGCTGCCGCGCGATATTTACCGCTACCACCTCGGCGAGCTGAAAGCCCTGATGCAGGAGGGAACCGGCCGCAGGGGGCTTCCCGACGATCAGACCTACAACCGGGGAAAGACGCTGGCCGAGCCTCCTCATATCGACCTGCCGCCCGGACGGGTGCTGAAACATTGAAACGAAACGAGCGATGCCGCGGCATCGCTCGTTTTTCGTATGGAAGCAGTGTGTTTGCGGATTGCCGGTAAATGCGGTGGCGGCTTTGGCGGAATCCGGGTCGGGCGTCAGCGGCGGGTCAGAGCGTGTTCAGCGTCGCGCGGGCGTCGCGAAGGGTCTGTTCCCAGCCGTCGAAGGGGATTGGCGAACGGAACGGTTCCAGCAGGTCGAGGAGGGTTTGCTGTTTGGCGGTGTCGCCGGCGGATTCCGCCTGGAGGATGCGGATTTTCTCCCAGTCCTGAATGCCTTCGATCAGCCGTTCGAAGCGGATCGACGAGCGGCCTTCGGGGTAGACGATGTAGGTGTCGCCGGCAGCCCATTTCCGGAACCGGGAGTCGCGGATCGGGTCTTCGACCCACGAGTTGTAGGCCCAGCGCAGGAATCCGTCGTAATCCTCCGCGGCGGCGTACCAGCTCAAATAGGTCGCCTCGGCCGGTCCCGACGAGGTGTAGGTGTTCGGGAACCCCGACGAGCAGCAGACGTAGAAGGTGGTCGTCAGCCCCTGGCTGCGGCGCTGGACGATGTCCGTCTGTTCGATGGGGCCGAAGATGCTGGCGCACATGTCCTTGATGTAGGGATACTGCTTGAAGATCTTGTGGTTGTCGGCCAGCGCGATGCCCAGTTCGGGTGCGACCTCCTTCAGCAGGGCCGTCGCGGCGGCCATCACCTCGGGCGAGCGCTCGTCCATGGCGATGTTGGTGATGCCGAGCCACCCCTTTTCGCGGAGGTGGCCGACGAAGGCCGGCAGGAACGGACCCCACATTTCGCGGAAGGCCGGCGTGCCCGGATCGGCCTTGACGTCGACGAATTCGCCCGTCACGGCATCCTTGTAGTGGAGCATGTTGTTCCACGGCAGCATCGAGTAGCAGTTGATGTACTTGCCGATGCCCAGGTCGAGCATGAACTGCACCCAGCGGTCGAAGACCGTGAAGTCATACTCCCACGTGCCGTCGGCCAGGCGCGTCCAGACGATCATGTCGGCGTAGGCGTCGTAGCACTGGTTGTTCCAGGGATCCTTGTTGAGCGTTGCCGTGATGACTTTCTGCCCGGCGTCTGCGAGCTGCCGCATCGTCGGCCGCATCCGTTCGAAATGCTCGTCGCTCCAGACCTCTACCCCTTCGGCACGGGCCACGGCCGCCGGATGCTGCCACAGGTCGAGGTGGTAGGTCCACTCCGAGGGCGCGGGCAGGGTGCGGCCGGTGACGTTCAGGCACAGCGTCAGCGTTTTGTCGATGCCTTTGCCCTTTACCGCAACCGGAGCCGTATAGCGGCCGGGGGCGGCGTCGCGCGGGATGTCGACCGTGATCCAGACGGGACGGGTCGACCGGGCGCGCACGTCGAGTGAAGCCGCCTCGTCGAGCAGGTCCGCTTCGAGGTGGGCGGGGTTGTTCTCCGGCCGTGCGCCGCAGGGTTGGTCGGGCAGGAAACGGTCGCTGACGACGTATTTGACGAAACGCGCGCGGGCGATGCCGGCGAGTTTGGCTCCGTTGTCCGCGACGAAGTCGCCCACGGTGCAGGTCAGGCCGTCGATGGCTTCAGGAGTAGAGACGACAGCCTGGGCCGAGACCTTTTCGCCGCGCCAGCCCGTGAGGGCCGTTTGGTCCGTCACGGCATCTGCGCAGGGTGTCGCGCGGGGATAGCGGATATCCGTCGAGCCGAACGTGACGAGCGGTTTTTCGACTCCGTTCCAGGTTTCGGGTTGCTCTCCCTGCGGATCGGCGGGTTCGGTCCAGTCGAAATGCGAGAGAACGGTCTGCGAGGGGACGCCGGTGCAGGAGAGCAGTGCCAGCAGGGGAAGGATAACGAGTAGTTTTTTCATGGGTCGGTTTATTTTGGGTCGGGGTTATTCCGGTTGTTTTCGGGTCGGTTTCCGGCAGCGGTCAGAGCATCTCCAGCGCCTGTTCCAGCCCCATGCCGTGCGAGCCTTTGACCAGCACGAGGGAGTTTTCCACGGGGGATACTTTCAGCAGCGAGATCAGGTCGTCGCGCGTGGGGCAGAGTGTGACGTTCGCGGGCTTTTCCGCGAGTCCGTCGTAGGCTCTGGCGAATTCCGGGCCTACGAGCAGCAGTTCCGCTCCGGGGTCCTGCGCGGCCATCGCGATGATCGCGGCGTGTTCGCGTCCGGACCAGTCGCCCAGTTCGAGCATGTCGCCCAGGATCAGCACCCGGCGCTGGCGCTCTTCGAGCGGCTCGGCGAGAAAATTCCCGACCGAAGCCCGCATGCTCGACGGGTTGGCGTTGTAGCAGTCGGCGACGAGCGTGTTGCGCGGCGTCCCGATACGCTGCGAGCGGTTGTTGTCGGGGACATAACCGGCGATGGCGTGGCGGATGCGTTCGTCGGGAACGTCGAAATAGCGACCCACGGCGACGGCGGCCGCGATGTTGAACCGGTTGTAGCTGCCGTCCAGGTGGTTCTCGATGCCGTCGGCCAGCGATACGGAGTAATATTCCGCGGCCAGCGGATTGCGCTCGGAGGCCATGTTCGTCAGGATTTCGTCGTCGGCCGGGACGAAGGCGTGGCCTCCGTTCGCCGCGAGGAAATCGAACAGTTCGCCCTTGCCGCGGCGAACCCCTTCGGGTCCCCCGAAGCCTTCGAGGTGCGCCAGGCCGATGTTGGTCAGGATGCCGTAGTTCGGCTCGGCGACCGATGCCAGCAGGGCCAGTTCGCCGCAGGCGCTCGCGCCCATCTCCACCACGCCGAACTCCGTGTCGCGGGTCATGGCGAGCAGCGTCAGCGGCACGCCGATGTGGTTGTTGAGGTTGCCGCGGGTGGCGTAGACCTCGAACCGCTCGGCCAGCACGCGGCTGACAAGTTCTTTCGTGGTGGTTTTGCCGTTGCTGCCCGAGATGGCGAGGATTGGGATTCCGAGCGCCCGGCGGTGTTCCCGGGCCAACTCCTGAAGGGCTTTCAGTGTGTCGTCGACGAGCAGGATACGCTGCCGCTCATCGGAAGCGGCGACCTGCGGATCGTCGGAGACGGCGTAGGCCGCGCCTTTTTCGAGCGCTTCGGCGACGAAACGGTTGCCGTCGAAGGTATCGCCCCGCAGGGCGAAGAAGATGGAGTCCGGTTCGATCCGGCGCGTGTCGGTCGAGATGCGGGGATATTGACTGAAAAGTTCGTATAATTCCGACATATAGGGTGTGTAACGAAGATTTAGCGTTTTTTCTGTTTTACCGTCCGGTGGTGTTTTGCAGCGTGATATAAAGGTCTGCTTATCACTTTCGAGGTATTGTTTGAGATAACGATTGTGAGGTAAAATCGGTGCCGGCGGATACAAGTTCCCATCTGTGGATCGACCGGTGAGGCAAAGATAGGAATTAAATCGGATTTTGCAAGAAACTGTTTTACATCGCTTCCGCTTCGTTATTAATGACGTATTCCGGTCAAATTATGCTACAAACTTACATTTATTTTGTGTAACTTTCTTGTAATCATTGTGTAATGGCTTTGCGCGACAGGTGCCGGACTGTCGTATTTTTTGGCGAGATACTTTCCCGAAAAGGATCGGGGTTCCCTTACATTTGCTATAACCTTAAAAACGGAATTCGAATGAAAATGAAATCAGCAATTTTTGTATTGACGACTTTGATGTTATTGAACGGATGTGGTTTGAGAACTTCCGGACAGAAAAAGTCGGGTTCGGAATCACAGAAAGAACGTTCGATGGTGAATGTACCTTTGGCCGATCCTTTTATTCTGTTGCATGACGGTACGTATTACGCTTACGGGACAAAGGCTGAAAATGGAATCGCCGTTTTCGAATCCGATGATCTGCAAACCTGGCGCAAGGCTTCCGGCCGGGCCGCCGAAGGCCTGGCCTTGCATAAGGACGACGTATACGGAGACCGCTGGTTCTGGGCTCCGGAGGTGTATTGTATAGACGGAGCATTCTATATGTTTTTCTCCGCGCAATCGCATATCTGTGTCGCAGTGTCCGATTCGCCTTTGGGACCATTCGTGCAGAAGGAAAGGAAACCGATGATCGAAGGGGAGAAGTGTATCGACAACACTCTTTTCATCGATGACGACGGCCGGAAATACATGTATTTCGACCGTTTTAACGACGGTCTCAATATCTGGGTGTGTGAACTCGAAAACGATTTGCTCCGGATTAAACCCGGGACAATGCAGAAATGTATCCATGTTTCCCAGGAATGGGAGACTGTATGGCCGCGGGTGAACGAAGGCTGTTTCGTGATAAAACATAATGGTATTTATTACATGACCTACTCGGCAAATAGCTACGAAAGCCCCAATTATGGCGTCGGATGCGCGACGGCCGACTCTCCTGCCGGCCCGTGGACCAAATACGATCATAATCCGTTATTGCAGTTCCCCGGGGACTTGGTCGGCGTGGGACACAGCGCCATGTTCAAAGATAAAACGGGGCGGTTGCGTATCGTGTTCCATGCGCACAACAGCAAAGAGAAAATACATCCGCGGAACATGTTCATCAGCAACGTCATGTTCCGATACAGGGATGGAGCCTATATGATGGAAATAGATAAAAACTACATGGTCCCGCAGATGGCAAAATAGCCGGAAACGACTTGCCATAATCATAACGACAATGTCATGAAACACGTTATCCTGATTTTCCTTTTTTATATTCTTGTGCAGCCTTCTGCCGCAGTCGCAGAAGGAGGGCAGCGGGCCACGGTGAGGGAGAAACGCACGGTGTATAAAACATATCCTTTTTCAGACCCTAATCCGATAGCTGTACGGGGAAAGATATATCCGTATTTTCGGTATGACGGATTCACGGACCGGGCGGAAGACAGAGCATGGAATGTCGTGGTGCTGGAGAATGATTATGTGGCTGTCACCATTATGCCGGAAATCGGAGGCAAAGTGTGGGGCGCTACGGACAAAACGACGGGTCTCGCGTATATTTATGACAACGACGTAGTCAAGTTCCGCGATATTTCCCTGCGCGGTCCCTGGACGAGCGGAGGTATCGAGTTTAATTACGGAGTGGTGGGACACAGCCCTACGACTTCGTATCCCGTGGATTATCTGACCCGCGAAAATGCGGACGGC
The DNA here is from genome assembly GCF_042852885.1 of Alistipes sp. i18-0019-D1. NCBI lineage: Bacteria > Pseudomonadati > Bacteroidota > Bacteroidia > Bacteroidales > Rikenellaceae > Alistipes > Alistipes sp. i18-0019-D1. The sequence goes on along the minus strand of NZ_AP031424.1, from coordinate 665,294 downwards.
AGTGCGAGCTGTATCATCCGGATGCTCGATTTGCTGACGCGGACGACCTGGAGTGTCGATATTCGGCTGCCGGCCGATGGAATGTGGTTTGAGACGAATTCCGTGTGGCATAATAACTCGGGCGTTTCGCAGCCTTATTACAGTTGGGCCAATTCGGGCGTTTCGGCGACGGACGATCTGGAATTCGTTTATCCCGGAACGATGGTCGTGCGGCACGACGGCACTATTCACGATTGGCCCTATGACAGGGAGTACGGCAAGGATCTTTCGAAATGGCGTGAGAATAATTTTCTGTGGTCTAAATCGTATCACATCGTTGGTACGCGCGACAAATATTTCGGAACATGGTGGGCCGACCGGAATTTCGGGATGATGCATTACAGCGAGCGGGACGACAAGCTGGGACGGAAGATGTTCAGTTGGGCATTGTCGGATCAGGGTGACATCTGGGAGGAATTGCTTACGGATAATGCGGGGCAGTACGTGGAGCTTCAAAGCGGTCGTCTGTTCAATCAAAATATGGTTACGAGCGTTCGGACTCCTTACAAACAGACCGGTTTCGCCCCTTATGGAACCGATATGTGGACGGAATACTGGTTCCCGTATCACGGGACGGAAGGGGCGGCCGACGTGACGTTGAAAGGCGTCGTCAATCTGAAGGAGACGGAATCGGGTACGGAGATAGCCGTCTCTCCGCTTCGCCGCGAATCCGTCGTATTGCAAGTATATGACAAATCGGGAAGAGTGATTGCGGAGCGGAGGGCCGACTGGTCTCCCGGAAAACCCTTCCGGATGGAAGTGCGGGTCTCTCCGGACTCTCTGGGGCGGGTGATGGCTTCCGGGGTGGAGTTGTGGACGGGCAGAGACAAGACGCTCTCCCGTCCGATGGTCGCCCCCGGGGATTTCAATTGGGAAACGGCTTACGGACAATGGGTGCGGGGGCAGTATCTCGTATGGCTTCGTAATTATGCCGACGCCGAACCTTTTGCCCGGAAAAGTATCGGGTATGATCCGTGCTATGTGCCGGGACTCAATCTGATGTCCGCCCTGCTGCTTAACCGGAACGACTGTCAGGGAGCTTTCGATTGTTCGATGCGGGCGCTTGCCGTCGATACGTACGATGCAGAGGCCAATTACCTGATGGGATGTGCGGCGATGAGGCTCGGCCGGACTGACGATGCGATAGACGGATTCGAAGTCGCGGCACTTACGAATGAATATCGTAGTGCGGCCTGTACGCAGTTGGCCAAATTGTATGTCAGGGACGGACAATATGCAGAGGGCGTTCAGTATGCCCGGAAGAGTTTGATCGGGAATGCCTATAACATTGAAGGTCTGAAAATGTTGTATATGGCGTCCGATTGCCTCTCGGAAGACGCCGACGCCGTGCTCTCGACGATCGAAAACTGCGATCCGCTCAATGACTTCGTGCGCTTTGAACGCTACTGGGCAGACCCGGATGAGAAAAACCGGACCACCTTTCAGTCGCTGATCCGAAATGAGATGGCTGTGCAAAATTATTTGGAGTTGGCAATCTGGTATTATTCGATCGGGCAGGTCGGCCGGGCGGAAAAAGTGTTGTCGCTGTCGCCGGGCGATGCGGAAACTGCGTATTGGAGCGCATACCTGTCGCAGGATCGGGACCTGTTGAAAAAGGCGGATATTTCCGATGTCTCGTTTGTGTTTCCTTTTCGCGAGGAGAGCGTGCCGGTATTCGAATGGGCGATGAGGGAGAGCGGAAACTGGCGGAGCGCCTATTTGCTGGCGCTTGTCCACTATTCCCGGAATAACGATGCCGAGGCTTTGATGTTGTTGCGAAAACAAGGCCGGGAACCCGATTTCGCGCCGTTTTACATAACGAGGGCGAGTCTCGAACCCGACAAGACGCTGCAGGAGGCGGATTACAAGCAGGCCGTGGCGCTCGACAGCTCGGAGTGGCGCTATGCACATGCGCTCACCCGGTTTTACATGCGGCATTCGGAAAATCGGAAAGCGTTGTCCGTGATCGAAGAGTTCAGCCGGCGGAAGCGGGACCATTTCCCGACGGAAACGCTTTTGGTGAGAGCCTTGATTTGCAATGAAGAGTATGGCGCAGCCGAACGGGTCCTTGCGAAAACCCGCATCCTTCCGTTCGAGGGCGCAAAGGACGGAATCAACCTGCAAAAACATATCAAGTTGATGCTGGCGGTGGATAAAATGCTGAAAAAGCAGCCTAAAGCGGCCTTGGATAAAATTGAAGAGGCGAAATTGTGGCCGCGGAATCTCGGCGTCGGCAAGCCGTATGACGAGGTGATCGACACGAGGCTCGAGGACTGGCTGTCGTTCGTTGCCGCGGAACGGGAGGGGCTGAAAGGGCAACGGGAGCATTTCTTACAGCGTCTTGTCGGTTCGCATGTAAATACTCCGGAATACCAGCTTCTGCAATCCGCGGCCTGGCATATAGCCGGAGATGAGGCGAAAGCCCGCGAACTGGCCGATGGATGGACTGCCGTACAAAAAGATGAAACGGCGCTTCGGAGAGGAAAGGAGTTTCTGGGATTGGTTGAACGCGGAGAATATGCTTCGGATACGGCCCTGGATTTTTACAAACCCCTGATTCATGCGCTTACGGCAAAGGCCGACAACCGGCTTTTTTGAATAACAGTGAACCACTAACCAATCTAAAATTAACCGTATGAGAAAACTTATTCTAATTTTTTGCGGCGTGTTCTGCTGTCTGACAGCCCTGCACGCGAAAGATCCTGTGCTCTATCTTTATCAGGTGGACGCATTGGATAAAGTGTTCAAGGACCGGCGCTATTTCGTGGATGAAATCGATACCCTTGCAGTCGCCAGGGGCGAATATGCGACGCTTCAGGTGGTCATCAAGTCCAACCGGGAGGTGAAAGAGATGCGGGCTTATGTGGAATCTGTTGCCGGAGAAGCCGGAAAGATCGAGGGAGCACAGACCGGTTGGGTCGGATATGTAAGGGCCGGCCGGAAGTATCAGCCGACGTCCAAGGATCTGCTGCGTACCCCGTCGGATTATTTCCCCGATCCGATTCTGACGGATGTCGAAATGGATATGGAGGTGAACGATGTGCAGCCGGTGTGGGTCACCGTTCCGATTGCCAGGAATACGGAACCGGGCCTTTATAAGGGCAAGCTTGTCATAGAAGGACAGGTCGACCGGAAAAAACAGTCGTGGAGCAAAGAGTTTTATGTGCGGGTTTTTCCCGTTACGATCGGGGAGACTTCGCTTCTGGTGAGCAACTGGTCCGCACACACCTCGCCGGTGACATTGAGCTATCTCAACGGAATGGCTCCGGTCGAACTGTACAGCGACTTATATTGGGAACTGATCGGCGTCCATGCTCAAATGATGGTTTCGCACAAACAGAACGTTCATCGGATATATCCTTCCTGGCATGTGCTGGCGACCTGCGATGACGGTAAATATACCTTCGACTTCAGCCGGTTCGACCGGGAAGTGGAGCTTTTCGATGCGGCGGGAGAGACCCCTCTGAAGAGAATCGAAGGCGGGCATCTCGCCTGGCGCTCCGGCGCCTGGGACGAACCGTTCCATGTCGAGATTCTGCTTCCGGACAACGAGGAAACCCGGAAATACAAAGGGACGGCCGCTCCCAATAAGGTGGAAAACGGACTGCGCCGGGTGATTCTGCCCATCACGGACCCCCGGACGAAGAACTATCTGGATCAGTATCTGCCCGCGCTGAAAGCCCATCTCGAAGAGAAAGGGTGGTATAGCCGCTACATGCAGCATATTGCCGACGAGCCGACGGCACGGAATGCGCCGTCGTACGGGGCAATCAGCGAATATGTGAAAAAACACCTGCCGGGGGTTCCTGTCTTCGACGCCGTGCTTACTTCCAAGGAGCTTGCCGGAACGATCGACGTGTGGGTTCCGGTGCTGGACGTGATACACCGGGACTGGAAATTCTACCAGGATCTCAAAAAACAGGGGAAAGAAATCTGGTTCTACACCTGTGTAGGTCCCCGGGGGAATTATGCCAACCGTTTCCTGGAACAGCCGCTCGTGCAAACCCGTATTCTGCATTGGATCAATTACAAATACGGTCTTGTCGGCTATCTTCACTGGGGACTGAATTTCTGGGGCAGCGACCCGCTGACGTCCGACGCTTCGCGCGACCGTGGTAAACTTCCGGCCGGCGATGCCAACATAACCTATCCGGGATACCGCAAACTATACTCTTCGATCCGGCTTGAAGCGATGAGGGACGGCATTTATGATTATGAATTGCTGAAAATGCTGGAGCGGAAAAATCCGGCCAAGGCGCGCGAATACATCAATGCCATTGTCATGAACTTCGACAATTATGACAGCAATTTTTCCTATTTCAAAAGAGTGCGCCGCGGCATACTCATTTACCTCAGCCAGGAGGATACGATGAATGCAGTTCATGGAATGGATGCCCATTCGATGAACGATTAATTCGATTTTTAAAACATAAATCCATGAAAAGAAAGCCAATAACAGCGGCCTTCCGGGTCCTTTGTCTCTCTTTGTTGTTCGCCTTGTCGGCTTCCGCACAGGGTTCGAAATCGATGAAACTGACCGGCAGGGTAGTCGATCCCGACGGTTTTTCGCTGGTGGGCGTCACCATTACGATAAAAGGTACCACCAAGGGCGTTACCACGGATTCGGAGGGTAAATACGAACTGACTGTGAATACCGAAGATATCGTCGTATATTCTTATGTGGGTTATAAAACCCAAGAGATCAAAGCGAAGGAGGCCGACCGGTTTGCCGTGGTGCTCCAGCCCGATTCGCAGGAAATTGAAAATGTCGTGGTTGTGGCTTTCGGAACGCAGAAGAAGGAGAGCGTGATCGCATCCGTGTCGACCGTCGATCCCGGGAAACTGCGTATTCCGGCCAGCAACCTTACGAGTGCATTTGCCGGTCAGCTGGCAGGTGTGATTGCGTACCAGCGTTCGGGCGAGCCGGGACTCGACGACGCCGAATTTTTCATTCGCGGAGTGACTTCGTTCGGCGCCGGTAAAAAAGACCCGTTGATTCTGATCGACGGAATCGAAATGAGTTCCTCCGATCTGGCCCGTCTCAATGTGGACGACATCGGAAGTTTTTCGGTCATGAAAGATGCCAGCGCTGCGGCTCTGTACGGTGCACGCGGTGCGAACGGAGTTATTCTGGTGACAACCAAGCGCGGTGTGGAAGAGAGCGTGCGGCTTTCGGTCCGGGCCGAGATCTCGACCTCCATGAACACGAGCCTCGTGGAACTGGCCGATCCGGTTACCTATATGAAACTGCACAACGAGGCTGTGAGGACAAGATGGGGCGCGGAAAAGATGATGCCCTATTCTACCGCGAAGATAATGAATACGCAGCTTAAAAGAAATTCGGTGCTTTATCCGTCTGTCGATTGGTACGATTACATGATGAAGGATTTTACCATCAATCAGCGTTACAGCATGAACATTACCGGAGGCGGTAAGGCCGTACAATATTATCTGTCCGCCAATTTTTTGAGGGATCAGGGTATTTTGAAGGAGGACAGCCGGAATAATTTCGATAACAATATCAAGCTGAACAGGTTTCAGCTGCGCTCGAATGTCGACATCAAACTGACGCGCAGGACCAAGGCGGTCATTCGCTTCTACGGGACGTTCGATGAGCGTACGGGACCCAAAAAGGAGGGTAGCGAGATGTTCAGCGCGGCGCGTAATGCCACTCCGGTCATGTTTCTTCCTTTTTATGAGCCGGATGAGGAGCACACCCATACGACGCATACCCTTTTCGGAAATCAGACCCAGGACGGCAAACTCGTCTATACGAATCCGTATGCTGAAATGGTGAGCGGATTCAAGAAAAGTTCGTCTTCGATGATGACGAGCCAGGTCGAATTGACGCATACGTTCGAGAATGCGCTGGAGGGATTGGTGTTGTCGGGAATTTTCAATCTGAAGCGGGACTCGTACTATGATTTGCAGCGTGGATTCGTGCCGTTTTATTACGCCCCCGTCGCCGGGCTGCCCAATAACGAATACCGGTTGCAGTCGCTCAATCCCGACGACGGAACCGAATACCTCGATTTTAACGGTGGAAACAAATACGTGACTTCGACCTTGTACGGGGAACTTCGCGCCAATTACACCAAGACGATCGCGGAGAAACACAATATTACGGCAATGTTGGTCGGTACGATCCGGAATGCCACGACTACGGAGGTGTGGTCGTTGTACGAGTCGTTGCCGAACCGGAATATTTCGCTGTCCGGGCGACTCGCTTACGGTTACGATTCCCGCTATTTCGTCGAGGGCAATTTCGGCTATAACGGATCCGAACGATTCGCAAAGAGCCATCGGTTCGGATTTTTCCCGTCGATCGGTCTCGGCTGGATGGTTTCCAACGAGAAATTCATGCAGCCGGTGAAAAAAGTGCTGACCAAACTGAAACTGAAAGCGACTTACGGACTTGTCGGAAACGACCAGATCGGAAATCTCAAAGACCGGTTTTTCTATTTGTCGAATATAAACATGAAGGCCGGCGGGTACACATTCGGAACGGATCTGACCTATTCGCGTCCCGGAATCGCCATCAACCGCTATGCGGATCCCGATATTACGTGGGAGATTGCCCGGAAGGCGGATTTCGGCATAGAGCTCGGACTTTGGAACGCATTGGACATTCAGGCGGATTACTTTTTTGACAAGCGGAGGAACATCCTTCAGACGCGGGCCGACATACCGAGCACCATGGGGCTGGGATATACGCCGACCTCCAATGTCGGCGAGGCGCACTCCGAGGGTTTCGAAGTCTCGGTGAATTTCAACAAGTCCTTTAATCCCGATTTCTGGCTTACGGCGATGTTCAACTATACGTATGCGATCGGGAAATATACCAAATATGAAGAGGCCGATTTTTCCGATACGCCCTGGCGTTCGCATGTGGGACAAAAGATCAATCAGATTTACGGGTATATCGCCGAGCGTCTTTTCATCGACGACGAAGATGTGAAGAATTCTCCCGTTCAGACCGTATCGTCGGTAAGCGGCATTCAGTATGGGGCCGGAGACATCAAATACAAGGATATTAACAACGACCAGGTGATCGATTCCAACGATATGGTTCCGATCGGATTCCCGACAGCCCCCGAGGTCGTGTACGGCGTAGGCTTCTCGTTGGGTTACAAGAGTATCGACTTTTCCTGTTTTTTCCAGGGATCGGGCCGCTCTTCATTCATGATCAGTCCGACGCAGACGGCGCCGTTCCTCAATAACGGGCAGCGGGCTTTGCTGAAATATTATGCCGACGACCATTGGTCGGAGGACAACCGTAAGCTGGACGCTTTATGGCCGAGACTGGCCGATGATGTAGTGCCCAATAATACGGTGAACAGCACCTGGTGGCTTCGGAACGGATCTTTCCTGCGACTCAAAAAACTCGAAGTCGGCTATACGCTGCCTGTGAAGTGGACCAGAAAGGTGAAGATGGATAAGGCGCGGATCTATTTCAATGCGACCAACCTGTTCGTTTTGTCCGACTTTAAGATGTGGGACCCGGAAATGGCCGGAAACGGTCTCGGATATCCTCTTCAGCGGGTTTTCAATCTTGGCCTGAATTTGAATTTTTAATAGAAAACGACCATGAAACATTATAGATACTTTATATCGCTTCTGGGTGCTATCACCTTGATGACGGCCTGTGATTTTCTGGATGTCGTGCCGGACGACGCTCCGACGATCGAAGACGCCTTCAAGAACAGGGCGGCGGCCGAAAAGGCGCTTTTTACCTGTTATTCGTTCCTGCCGGACCCGACGAATCCATACGATTATCCGGCCTATTTTACCAGCCACGACGAGTTTGAGATCGGCAGCATGCACTGGATTGTCGGAACTGCTGCGTATGCCATAGCGAACGGGCAGCAAAATGCCAACAGTCCCAAGCAGAACTATTGGCCGACAATGTATCGGGCGATCCGTTACTGCAACATTTTTCTGGAAGGAATAGGCACGCCCCAGGATATTCCGGAATATGAGCGGAAACGATGGATTGCCGAGGTGAAGTTCCTGAAGGCTTACTATCATTATTGGCTGGTGTCTTTGTACGGCCCGGTCGCCATCGTCGACAAAAATCTGGATATTTCGACCCCTGCTGAAGAGACGATGGTGTATCGGGAGCCCGTGGACGAATGTATCGATTACATCGTGAACCTGCTTGAGGAGGCCGCACCCGATTTGCCGACGACCCCGCCCAACCCTATTCAGGATGACGGACGCATTACGCAGAGCATCGCGCTGGGAATCCGGGCCAAAGCCCTCGTACTCGCGGCCAGCCCGTTGTTCAACGGAAATTCGGACTATGCGAATTGGACCGATAACCGGGGAAAGCATCTGGTCTCTCCGACGTTCAGCCGGGAAAAGTGGGAACGGGCTGCGGATGCGTTGAAAGAAGCGATCGACACGTGCCATTTTGCCGGACACGCGCTTTATGAATTCGATAAAAGCAAATTTACCGGGTCGATGGCCATGGACGACGAGCAGGCTAAATCCATGACAGTCCGCAAGGCCGTGACCGAACGATGGAATCCGGGACAGGTCTGGGTGTCTACGGCAAGTTTCGGCCAGGGGAAAGGTTCGGGACTCGGGGCTTTCCCGTCGTATGGGAATATGCAGCGGACGTTGATGGCCAAGGTTTTCAGCGAGGATACGCGTTCCGAGATCGGTCAGATGTCCGCTTCGGCGAATATGGCGGAACTGTTCTATACGAGCAACGGAGTCCCCATTGATGAAGACAAGTCGTGGCCCTATGCCGACCGCTATAATTTCGACATTGTGAAGGCCGGCACGTTCAGCGGACATTTTGTCGGGGTCAATGAAATCACGGCGAAATTGAATATGGAACGGGAGCCGAGATTTTACGGAAGTCTCGGTTTCGACCGGGGCTATTATGAACTGACGACCACGACTTCGAATGCGGGGGCCAGTTTCAATATGCTCAAAATGAGATACGGGGAACCTGGAAATGGCTCTGTTACGGGGTATATGGTCAAGAAACTCGTCGCATTCGAGACGAGTGCCAGCCAGGGCCAGTCCACGGGACCCGTGTACAGCGGTTATAATTATCGGATGCCGTTGCTACGGTTGGCGGATTTGTATCTGCTTTACAGCGAGGCGCTCAACGAAGTGAAGGACGAACCGGATGACGAGGTTTACAAGTGGATCGACAGAGTGCGGGCCGTAAACGGTCTGGAAGGGGTCGTAAATGCCTGGAACCAGTATTCCAATTATCCCGATCGGCCCAAGTACAAGGCGGATATGCGGGAGATCATCCGGCGGGAGCGGCTTATCGAACTGGCTTTCGAAGGCCAGCGCTTTTGGGACATGCGCCGGTGGAAAACAGCGCAGCAGCATTGGTCCCAGGCAACCTATGGGTGGGATAACCTTGGAAGCAAGGCCGAAGCCTATTATGTCCGGAAAGAGGTGTATACGGGCCGTTCGGTATCGTTTAAGGAGTATCTGTGGCCAGTAAGCCTCAATGATTTGCTTGTGAACAGAAATCTGGAACAGACGTTCGGGTGGTAATGAAAAAAAGAATCGATATGAAACGGATATATGCAGCGATAGTGTTTTTAATGTGTTCGGCGTCTCTGACGGCGATGTCCGGATGCAGCGGAGATGAAGGCCCGGCAGGTCCGGAGCCTCCCGTGATCGAAGATTATGTCATAACGCCGATTAACGGAGGCGGGATTGCTACGTATTCGATCCCGGATTCCGAAGAGGTCATGTATGTCATGGCCGAGTATGAACGGAATGGTAAGAAATGCGTCGAACGATCGTCGGTTTACAGCAATACCATTCGTATGGAAGGATTTGCTACGACCGATCCGGTAACGGTTACCTTCTACACCGTTGCCCGGAACGGTGTCAAATCGGAGCCCGTCGTCCGGACGTTCGAACCCCTGACTGCTCCGCTTTACCTCGTCCGGCAGACGCTTTCGATCGTGACCGATTTCGGCGGTGTGTCGGTTTTCTGGAAGAACCGCTTCAACACGGAGGTCGGAGTCGCATTCCTCGTTAAGGATGAGACGGGCGAATTCCGGGATAACGAATACCGTTTCTCCCGGCTCGAAGAGGTGAAGGAGACGTTCCGGGGATTCGAGGCCGAAGAGGCTACGTTCGGTGCGTGTCTGATCGATAACTGGGGGAACACGTCCGATACCCTGGAACTGACTACGACGCCTTATTATGAGACGATGTCGAAAAAGCCGTTTTCCCGCGTCAGGTTGCCGGGTGATGTCGTAAGCGATACCTGGGCGTTTTCCAATGTGTGCAACGGAACCTGGCACACGTCCATCAGTACCAGTGGGGACGCCTGGCTGTCCGGCAGCAAATTCGGAAACGGACACATGTTTACCATCGATCTGGGCGAGCATATGAAAATGAGCCGTGTTGTGCTGTATCCCCGTTTGCGGACCGCATCGGAACCGTTCGGAAGCATCAACGTGCGTAATTTCGAAGTGTGGGGAACCTCCGCGCTGAAAACGGAGATGCTCTCCGGGCATGATTATTATTGGCAGGATATTCCGGAATTCGACGAACCGGAAGAGGGCGGCGATCCGGTCGCGAAAGAGCATTGGAAGAACGACTGGCAATGCCTCGGTGAATTCGAGATCGTGAAGCCGGATGTGCCGGAAGGAGCCAACCAGCAGGAGATATTTCTGGCGGCCTGCGGAGCGGGCTTCTCCTTCGATTTCCCCATTGATGCCGAACCGATTCATTATATACGGTTTGTCGTACGCCGTACGTGGAGCGGGGCCGGCTCACAACCCGATATATATCCTCCGCGGGCTTTGAACGATTATTTCATGTTGTCCGAGCTCAGCATGTACGGTGATAATACGGTTCCCCAGAAATAAAAGACTTTAGACTATGAAAATCATATTTGGAATTTTGTTGGCAGGGACAGCGGCTTCGTTGGCGGTGACTGCCTGCGGAGATATGGACAGCATCCATGAGCAATATTCCGGCCGGCCGGAAAAAATCTATATCGGCCGGGTCGATTCGCTGAAAGCTCATGGCGGCCTTAATCGGACGATGCTGAGCTGGTATATGAATTCGGACCCCAAGATTGACAGCACCGTCATCTATTGGAATTTCAGGCAGGATTCGCTTGTAAAACCTTTTGTAAGGACGACTCCCGGAATGCAGAAAGATTCTGTATTCATAGAGGGCCTCGGGGAGGGGAATTTCAATTTCGAGGTGTATAACCGCAATGTCGAGGGCCTGTATTCCATGACCCAGACCGTTTCGGGCCATGTATATGGCGATGCCTATATGAACGGTCTGCGGCAGCGCGCCATTTCGTCGGTTGCGGTCACGCCGAATGCGGAGACGCAGAGTAATTCGATCGAGATAGTCTGGGGAGATGCGGATATGCTGAATGTCTGCTCGGAGATTGTTTATACGAAAAAATCGACGGGAAAACGGGAAACGATACATGTCACTTCGAAGAAGGACCCGACCAATCAGGCTTTGGTGACGAAGTTCGACGATGTGGGCAATGTGCTGGGGGACGAGAATTCTTCGTTCGAGGTGGTCTGTTATTATATTCCCGAAAAAGGTGCATGCGATACGATTCCCAAACGGTATGCGAAGCAGTTCCTGACCTATGTTTCCACGGGCTCGCGTGTCCAATATACGGGCGGTAAGGCCGGTAATCCGATTGCATGGTCCAATTACGGAAAGATTCTGCAACGTGCGAATGACAATACGTACGACTGCAATTTTATCGGCGGCTGGGGAACGAACGCCGTAAATTTATTCCGGCTCACGATAAATGAAGACAATACGGTCGATCTGGTGGGGTATTACGGCAATTATTCATGGACCCTGACCAATACGGACGGAACGGTGAGTACATATGATCCGGCAACGAAATCGTTCGACCTGAAGTATACGGTGATCACCAACGCTTCGGGCGATTATACCGAGGTGCAGGAAACGGTGAGGCCGTGCTATTGACATTGTGAAACCGGAATGCCCGGCAGGAATGGCTGCCGGGCGTTTTTTTATTTTGCGAGTTATGAAATTCTGTTATTTTATTGCGTCTATCGCTCTGTTGTTGTTTTACCCGGCCGCTGTCTGCGGGCAGGATGAAAATCCGGGATACACGTTCGTATTGACGGGTGCCTCTTTCGCGTCGCCTTCCAATACCTGGTTCGAAACCGGCTGCGGGCATATCGGGGCGACGCCGATCAACCGGGCCGTCGGCGGGCAGTCCGTTTTATCCACCGTGAAGATGATGCTCGACGGTACGTTGTATTCCCGTGAAGAACTCGAACGGATGGATGCGCTGGTGATCATGCAGGTCCATGACAGGGATGTGTACGTCAGCGAAGACCTCGGTAAAGGTAAATGCTGGGAGGAATGCGTTTCCTGTCTGGAAACGGGAAATTATGCGGAAGGGTTCGATTTTGTCATCAAACGGTATATGTCCGATTGTTACAATCTGCGGGACGACCCGGATTCGAAGTACTACCGGTCCCGATCGGGTAAGCCGGCTTTGATCGTCCTGTGTACGCACTGGCACGATGCGCGCACGGTTTATAATGAAAGCGTGCGGAAACTGGCTGCGAAGTGGGGGCTTCCCCTTGTGGAATTCGATGCCAACATCGGATTCTCGCGTCATATGCCGCATCCCGTCACGGGCGGGCAGATCAGTCTGATTTATGCCGACGATACGCAGGTGGTGAATGGAGTGCGGGTCGGGTGGCATCCGTTGCGGGGAAAGGATCAGTACATTCAGCGAAAGATGGCCGCGATATTTGCGGCCAGGATGTCGCAGTTGTTGCCGTGACGGATATTCGGGGCCGTTCATGCCGGAAAAGAGGAGGGCGCAGGCCTCCTCTTTTCTGTGTTATAAGCGAATGGTCCGGACTTTCACTTTTTTACCGCGCAGCATGCAATGCCGGATGTCGATATTGCCGTAGCAGGTCGTGACGACCGGTTTCCCGTTTTTCAGTTCCACGGTGCCGAAGCCTCCTGCCGTGGAGAGGAAAGAGGTGAAGTCGCCCTCTGTTGCAGGGTCAACATAAAGTGTTTTGTCGACGGCGTCGTAACGGATTCCCGTCCATGCCTGCAGCAGACTGTAACTCGACATGGCCCGTGCATACCAATGTCCGCATTCATACTCGTTGAACGGATTGCGGACTCGCCCGTCGTACCGGTTCCGGACCGTGCGTATGATTTCCAGCCCCTTCTCCGTTTCGCCCAGAAAGATCAGGTGCGCGGCAACCTGGTATTCGATTCCGGTCCATACTTCGTTGCTGTAAACGAACGGCCGGCTGGGCTGGCCTCCGTGCGGCCAGCTGCAGAGTACAAGCCCTCCGTCGTCGGCCCCCATGGCGAATGTCGGCCTTTGGGGATTCGCATGGTTTTTCATGCTGGGCAGGTAGTTGTACCGGTGTACGGAACGCAAATGCGAGGCTGTTTTCTGGGGGTCCATCGGATCGTCCAGCCCTGCGGTGCGGATCATCCAGCCGCCGATGACCCCGTCGGAGAGACAGCCTTTCCCGAACTGGTATTTAGGCCCTTCCTGCATAAGTACGGCTGTTTCCTCGGGCGAATAGCCGCGGTAATAACGTTCTTGTTTCGTGGGGTCCGGAGCCTGGAGGTCGGTCCAGCGAATCTCCTGAATGAAATATTCGCCGTTGAACAGTTTCCCGTTCATGTAGGCGAGGCATTTGTGCAGCAGCGACTCGTAGCGGGTCGGATCGTCCCGGAACGTTTTGCTTAATTCGACCATTGTGCGGAGAGCCGCCGCGTAAAAACTCATGCTCATGCCTTCCGGTCCCCAGAACTCGATGTCGTATGTATTGTGGTGCGGTTCTTCGATGATACCCTTTTCTTTCGGGTCCCATGTGCGGATGCAATAGTCGATACTCGATTTAATCAGCGGATAGAGCCGCTTTATCCATTCCGTATCCCCGCTGATACGCCAGTCCCGGTAGGCTTTGACGATGCCTCCCAACTGGCCGTCGCATGCGGCATGGAATCCGTGTTCGACGGGACGGATCGGAAGATTCGCCCGGAATGTCTGATGTCCCCGGCTGTCCTGGTCGACCATGAATTCCGTTTCGCGCAGAGTGCGCTCCATGTCGGGAAACAGGTGCGGCAGGGCCTGGGCGTAGTTCCAGACATGCGTACATGTGCCGTGGCAGCTTCCGCTCGAATCGTTATTGCCTTCCCAGCACCATAGCCGTCCGTCGTGTTGCCGCATTACGGTCGGGGATTTCAGGATGGACAGATTGGCGGCTACGGCCTCCGTCACTTCCGGAGGAAGTGTCGATGCATGGAAAGCATCCGCAAAAAGTTCCGATTTTTTTCGCAGATCGTCATAGTGCGTTCTCCAATATGCGATGACGTCATCGATGCTTTCGAACCGTGAGGCATACCAGGGTTTATAATAATACGGGATTTCCTCGTAGTCGGCCGGATCGTAACAGGGACCCCGGTCCCGGTCGTTGCGGGCGTCGCCTCCGATATGGTTGCCCGATGAGGGGACGTACCATGCCAGATGTACTTTTACGGTTTTGCTTTCTCCCCGTCCGAGCTTTAGCGGTACGGCCAGCGAAGCCGCTTTGGCATCGTTCGAGGGTGGATTCGAAGTCAGTTTCCCCTCGCTTATATCCCGCCATGCGAATGTCAGCGGGTCGAACCATACGCTCCGGAACCAGCAGTGGTTGACGACTGTCGCCGGGTCCCCGGTAAAAATGGCGAAATGGCCTTCGACCCATGGTTCCCTGCCGTCGGGGACAGCCTCCTGCGTGAGGATGAAGCCCGTAGCAGTCGGAAGTATCGAAGCTGCCGCCGACTTATGCTTTGCGGACATGAAATTATTGTTGACGCCGTAATAGAATACGGCCTCGACAGCCTCGTCGGACGTATTCGTGAACGTGTATTCCAAGGCTCCGACCGGCAGGCCGGAGTTGTCGGCGTCGGTCGGAATAAAGGGACTCCAGCCTGTTATCCGAATGTCTATGGGTATGTCTTTGTCCCGTAAGGCAATCTCGGCGAACGGAAACCGGGATGTGAATTGTCCATTGTCGAAGCGGGGCATGCCGAGAAGTGTCTGTCCGTTTCCGCGGCCGGAGTTGGGACGACCGAATTTCTTCCAGTCGGGACATTTGATTTCAAGGACTTTGGAGCCGTTTTTCACGCCTTTCAAATGGATGGCTGCGAACATGCCCGGCTCGTTGAAAAAGTCCATGTGGTGGCGTACGGACATGTGAGAGACCGCACCGGTCCCTTCCAGGCAGAACATGCCGGCTCCCATCCCTCCGATCGGGAATGCCACGCGGTCGAGGTATTTGCCGGAATACGGTCCGTTGTAGTTCCGTTGTCCGAAGGCGTGAAGTGATACTGTCAGACAGAGGATGCCGATGAGAACTTGTTTCATAATGGTTCGTTGTTGAAGTTCGGAGGGCCGGATAGCGGTTGTTACAAATATAAAGTCGTTCCGGGACGTCGCATGCTACAATCTGACCAAAGAGTGTTATGGATGTCGACAACGGCGGATTTTACCTTGAATTCGGGCTGTGATTGGACATTTGGGTTGTTTTTTGACAGAATCGGATTTTGAAATTAGGAAATTAAGCTATAATTTTAAATTAAATAATCTGCTTGCGATTTCTGCGAATCCCATATGTCTTGGAGTTGTCTCTAAAGTCTGTCATCTACTTTCTCGATATGAAATTCATCAATGTATTATTCGTCGTATTGCTTTATTGTACGCATTTGTCGGCGCAGGTTACACTCCCCAATAATTTGTACTTTACACATATTGGGGTAGAAGACGGATTGAGCCAGAATACGGTGTGTTGCATATTGCAGGATCATCTCGGTTTCATTTGGCTGGGAACGAAAGACGGACTGACGCGGTATGACGGCTACCGGTTCCGGGTATTCAAACACGATGCGGCTGACTCGATGTCGATCGGGAATAATTTCATCCGCGTATTGCACGAAGATTCCGATGGCCGGATTTGGATCGGGACCAATGTCGGAGTTTACATTTATAATCCGAAAACCGAAAATTTCCGCAAATTCGACGTGGCGACGGAGAGGGGCGATGTGATTTCCCGGGAAGTCAGTTCCATCAAATGCGATTCGGCGGGCGATTTGTGGATCGGGGTTAACTGGCAGGGCGTTTTCCGATATGATCGGAGGGATGAATCCCTCGAATTATATGAACCGGTTCCGGGTGACACGACTTCGCTCAGCTCGATCCATGTGTGGGACCTGTGTTTCGACGGAGACGGTAATCTGTGGGTGGGCAGCCAGAACGGAGGGCTGGACAGGTACGACCGGGAAACGGATCGGTTCATCCGCCACCGCCTGAAAGGACTTTCGGATGTCAGCCGGATTGTATTGGACAAGCAGAATCGACTGCTTATAGGTACGATGAAAGACGGTCTGTTTTCATTTAATCCTTATATGGGAACCTGTCGGCCGTTGCTTTTGGATCCCGGACGCGGGGATTTGTTCGTGAGGGCTATTTTTGTCCGTAACAGCCGGGAAATTGTGGTCGGGACTGAAAACGGCATATACATATATGATTGTGTGACCAGGAAAACACGGCACATAAATCAGGAATTGGGAAATCCCTATTCGTTGTCCTGTAAAGCCGTATATTCCATTTATTGCGATAAGGAGGGAGCCTTGTGGATCGGAACGTATTTCGGAGGCGTCAATTATCTTCCGCCCTCGTCGTCGTTGATTTTCGATAAGTTTTATCCCATCGGCGATTCCGATCAGTTGAGCGGGAAGGCCGTGCGGGAATTCGTTCAGGATGAAAACGGTATCATCTGGATCGGGACCGAAGATCAGGGACTGAACCGTTTTGATCCCGTATCCGGAAAATTCACTCAATACAACAGCCGTAACAGCGGTCTCTCCTGCGATAACGTACACGGATTATGTGTGGATGGCGACCGGCTCTATATCGGGACTTTCTTCGGAGGATTCAATATAATGGATCTGAAAACGAATGAGATTGTCGCATCGGGTTCGCAAAAACTTCCCGACGACAGTATTTTCTCGATATTCCGGGATCATGACGGTCGCATTTGGGTCGGGCTGACTTACGGGCTATGCCTGTTTAATCCCGGAGACAGAACGTTCGACCTCGTAAAGGAGATTCCTGAAAATTTGTTTATATACGATATTTACCAGGGAGACGACGGGATCATCTATTTTGCCGCATATAATCGGGGAGTCATTACCTATAATCCCTATACGGGGAAGTGGGGACAGGTGGAATGCGGGGATGAAGGTCTTCTCAAACATGTTATCAGTATCAATGAGGATAGCGCTTCTCATATCTGGTTCGGTACGGAAGGGCGGGGTATGGTGCGCTATACGCCTTCTTCGGGCGCTTTGAAGGCGTATACGACCCGGGACGGACTTCCGAACGATGTCGTGTACAAAGTGATCGAGGATAGAAATAGAAATTTATGGATCAGCACGAACAAAGGTCTGGTTTGTTATGAACCCTTATCGGGGAACCTGAAAGTTTATACCTCTGGTAACGGTCTGACCAGCAATCAATTCAATTATAAATCGGGATTCAGGGATTTGAACGGTAAACTCTATTTCGGTACGATCAACGGTTTTGTGAGTTTTTCTCCGGAGCAGTTCATAACGAGCAGCAATCTCGCTCCTGTCGTAATGACCGATTTGAAACTGAACGACCGGTCCTCCGAAATCTGCGGCCCGCGATCCCCGCTGAATGTTTCCATGCCGTATACGGATAAAATCAAACTCCGATATGACCAGTCTTCGTTCACCATAGATTTTGCCATGCTCAGCTACGATGCCTCCAGCCGGAATCAATACCGGTATATCATGCGCAACTATATTGACAACTGGATTGAAATAAAGCAGCCGAGTGTGACATTCTCCAATGTGCCTCCCGGGAAATATGTTTTTGAGGTCCGGGGAGCCAATGGAACCGGAATGTGGAACGATCAGCCGGCCCGGCTTGAAATCGAGATTTGTCCGCCATATTATGCCTCTACGATGGCTTATGTCGTGTACGTGTTGTCCATAGCCGTGATTATCTGGTTGTATGTTAGCTGGTATGTGCGTAAAACAAAACAAAGGAGCGATTTCGAGATCAAGGAGTTGAAGCGGAAACAGGAACAGCAGGAATATAGGGCGAAGATCGCGTTTTTCACGAATATAACACATGAAATAAGGACTCCGTTGTCATTGATCCGGGGACCTTACGAACAAATCATCCGTCCGGGGATCAAGCCTTCGGATTATAAGGAGAATCTCAAAATCATGGGGGCCAATATCGACCGGCTGCTGAACCTGTCGAATCAACTGCTCGATTTTCAGAAAATCGACAGTATGGGGTTCGCGCTCAATCGGTCGGATGTGAATTTGAATGATCTGCTGGAAAAGTGTATGCTGCAGTTTTCCCAGAAAATGCAGCAGAAGAGAATCCGGTCCGTCGTCTCGGTTCCCGATGATCCGGTCGTGCTTTATGCGGATGAAGAGGCTTTGACCAAGATTGTGTGCAATCTGCTGGACAATGCCGTGAAACATGCGCAGAATAAGGTCGGGCTTTGCCTTGAGGTCGCTTCGGAACGGGACCGGGTCGTCATTTCCATAGAAAACGACGGCGATGCTATTCCCGGAATCTACTTCGGGAAAATATTTGAACCGTTTTTCCAGATAAAAGGGGACGCTAAAGGCGGAACCGGACTAGGCTTGTCGTTGGTAAAACATTTGGTAGAGCAGCATGGGGGTAACATTTCGGTCTTTTCGGATGCGTCGTCATCCCGTTTCGTCGTGGACCTTCCCTGGCAGAGGAGAGTGTGTCTCGCCACGGTCGAAACGAATATCTCGCAATGCGGGGAGGGAACGAATCCTGTTCCGGAGATGCCGGCTCCGCTGCGGCCCAAAACCGACGGACAATTATATCATGTGCTGGTTATCGACGACGATAAGGGGATGTTGGATTTCCTGCGACGGCTGTTGTCGAAATCGTATAAGGTTTCCGTTGCTGACAATGCCGATGAAGCTTTCGGAATACTGGACAATGAGGATGTGAATCTTATCATAACCGATGTGATGATGCCTCAAATGGACGGGTTTGAGTTGTGTAAGTTTCTGAAAGCCCGAAAGAATTATTCGCACATTCCGATTGTCATGTTGTCGGCCAAATCGGACACGGCATCCAAAATATCCGGGTTGGATGCCGGCGCAGACGCATACATTGAGAAGCCTTTTTCAAGCGATTACCTAATGGCGCAGATTGCTACGATATTGGAAAATCGGTCGCAGTTCAGGGAATCCCCGCTTATCGGGACTTGTTTTTCCGTGGATCCGAACCGCCTGAACAAAGCGGATCAGCTGTTCCTGAATCGGTTGACGGACGTTATAAACAGCAATATATCCGAACAGGATCTTACGGTTAACCACATTGCGCGATATATGGCGATGAGCCGTTCCAATCTGCATCGGAGAATCAAGGGCTTGCTGCATATGCCTCCTAACGACTTTATCCGATTGATAAAGCTGCAAAAGGCGGCCGAATTGTTGTTGGACGGTGAATACCGGATCAATGAAATTTGTTATATGACCGGATTTAATTCGGCATCGTATTTTGCCAAATGCTTCCAAAAACAGTTCGGGGTCTTACCCAAATATTTCGTAAGCCATGTGAAGGAGCGGTCGGGGAGCGGTGAAAAATGAATCAGGTCCGGACCGGCGCTGCCGTTGATCCGGATTTCTCGATACAAAAAAGCAAACCACATGGAATGGTTTGCTTTTTAACATGGCTACCCCGTTTTTGGACGAGGAATCAGATATGTTTGTCGCCGTTGTGGAACTTGACCTCGTCGATGAATTTCTTGATGTTCTGCTCCTCGGAACGGGGGCAGATCATCAGCACGTCGTCCGTGTCGACGACGATGTACTCCTTCAGCCCGCTGATCACGGCGATCTTCTCCTTCGGGAGCGAAACGATTGAACTGCGGGTCTCGTAGAGGTAGCATCCCTCTTCGGGTACGGCGTTGGCATAGCGGTCCTTGCGCGAATGCTGGTAGACCGAACCCCACGTCCCGACGTCGCTCCAGCCGAACTCGCCGCAGCGGACGTAGACGTTGTCTGCCTTCTCCATGATGCCGTAGTCGATCGAGATGGCGCGGCATTCCGAAAAGGCGATCTCCACGACGTTGCGTTCGGCGTCGGTCCCGATGGCGCGCATCACGCCGCTGAAAAGCGCGTGGTGCTCGGGGAGGTATTTCTCGAAGGCCTCGACGATCGAGTGCACCTTCCACACGAAGATGCCCGAATTCCAGAAAAACTCTCCGGATTGCAGGAACACCCGTGCCAGTTCGATGTCGGGCTTCTCGGTGAAGCACTTGACCTTGCTGATGGGCTTGTCGTCCGAGACCTGGATGTAGCCGTAGCCCGTGTCGGGACGCGTGGGTTTGATGCCCACGGTCATCAGCGCGTCGTGCTCCGAAGCGAAGGCCAGGCACTCGGCGATGATCGTCCGGAAATCGTCTTCGTTGAGGATCAGGTGGTCCGCCGGGGTGACGATCATCTCGGCATCGGGATTGCGTTTCAGCAGCGTGTAGGCCGCATAGGCCACGCAGGGGGCCGTGTTGCGGCCCACGGGTTCGCAGAGCACCTGTCTCTCGCCGATTTCCGGAATGTGTTCGAGAACCAGATTCTTGTATTTGTCGTTGGTCACCACGAGAAAATTCTCCGCAGGAACCATTTTTGCAAAGCGTTCGTAGGTGTGGCGGATGAAGGATTTACCCGTCCCCAGGATGTCGAGGAACTGCTTGGGCATCGACTGCCGGCTCTTGGGCCAGAAGCGCGATCCGATGCCGCCCGCCATGATGACACAATATTTATTGCTTCCCATGAGTTATTATATGGAGTTAACTTCGACAAAGATAAAAATATTTTAGTAACTTTGCCGCCTATTGGAAAATTAAATTTTCGCCCCGGCAATGAAAATCAGACTCTTCACGATACCCAATCTGCTGACCCTCTCGAACCTGCTCTGCGGCACGGTAGCGGTGGTTTCGGCGCTGGTTTGGGGCGACCTGAAACTGGCCTTCGGCCTGATGGTTCTGGCCGCCGTGTTCGATTTTTTCGACGGCTTCGTAGCGCGCCTGCTCAATCAGAGTTCGCCCATCGGGCTGCAACTCGATTCGCTGGCCGACGATATTTCATTCGGACTGGCCCCCGCGGCGATCATGTATTCGCTCTATCAGTGGTTTCCGGGCGTCTGGCTGCCTGCGGGGTATCCGGGGCTGATCGTTTTCGTCTTTACGGCCTGTGCCGCGTTGCGGCTGGCGAAGTTCAACATCGACGACACGCAGCGTACGGAGTTCTGCGGTTTGCCCAGCCCGGCGGCGGCGATGCTCTGCGGTTCGCTGGGGCTGTTGTTCGAGACCGATGGGCTGGAACTTCCGCGTGAGGCGATTCCGGCCATTGCCGTGGTCGTGGGACTGCTGATGATTTCGAACGTGAGGATGTTCGCCCTCAAGTTCCACGGCTTCGGCTGGAAAGGAAACGAACTGCGTTACGGATTTATTGCCGCAGCCGTTGTGGCAGCCGTTCTCCTGCGCACTTACGCCGTGCCGGCGATCATCGTGCTGTATATCCTCGTTTCGCTCGTACGGGGGCTTGCCTGCCGGGCAAAAGGCTGTGGGAAAGCCGAATAGTTGTGTATTTAAATTTTTTTAATTATATTTGCCGCGGATTTCCGCTCTTTGGCTGACATGTCGAGATTTTCGAACCGCATATTGCTGACGCTCCTGCTCGGTCTGTTTTTTGCAGCGCCTTCCGCGGTGCGTTCCCAGGGATTCGATGCGAAAACCCTTCAGCGCGCCCAGCGCAACGGCCAGACGGGTAACCTCTACGGCAGCAATCCCTACGAGCAGACCGAAGGCGAGGAGGGCGAGAACCAGCAGCCGCAGGACACCACCAAGAAGGAACGGAAAATCCGCAAGCCGCTCGAGTCCTATTTTTTCAGTGACTCGATCCGCGCGCTGAACAACTTTAAATGGCACGTGAGCCGCGATTTCAACCGCGTCGAGATCGGGCCTTTGGACACCACGCTGACCGATTACCGGATCGACTATCCGTTCTACCGGGAGGACGTGGGCGACATCGCCCAGGGAGCTTTGGGCCAGACGTCGCTGCCGCTGAACTATTTCCGGCGTCCGCAGTTCTTTGACTTCAGTTTTGCGAGTCCTTACTACGCCTACACCTACAACATGGAGAACGTGCCCTTCTACAACACGAAGAGGCCGATGATCCGGATGAACTACGCGGAGTCGGGGCAGAAGCGTTTCCGCGAGGAGAATTTCGGTATCATGCATGCGCAGAACATCTCCCCGACGACGGGATTCAACATCGACTACAAGGCGCGGGGCACGCGCGGCCAGTACGTCTGGTCGCGGACCAAGAACCACAACCTTTCGGTGGCTATCAGCCACACGGGCAAGCGGTATTCGGTCCATGCGGGGTACTACAACAACCACATCGAGCAGCAGGAGAACGGCGGCGTGGTCGGCGAGTGGGCCATTGCGGACACGACGTTCGAAATGCCTTCGGGCGTGCCGATGCGCCTGGCCGACGCCGAGGCCAAGAACCTCTACCGCAACAACGCCTTCTTCGTCACGCAGTCCTACGGCATTCCGTTGCAGCGGCTTACGGAGAGCGATTTCTCGATGGCGAATCTTTCGGCGGTGTACATCGGCCATTCGTTCGAGTACAGTTCGTGGAGTAAGGTCTACACCGACAAGAACGAGCCTTACATCAACGAACGCGCCCACCGCGACGAGAACGGCGGTTTCGTGGCCGACACGCTCAGTTACTACCAGGACTGGTTCATCAACCCTGCGGAGACGCGCGACTCGATCTACGAGCGGAACATTTCGAACCGCTTTTTCGTGCAGGCGCAGCCCTGGGACCGGAACGGGATCGTGGGAACGCTCGACGCCGGCATCGGCATCGACATGCACACCTACTCGCAATTCGAACTGAAAGATTACCTGACGGGGAAGTACACGAAGGTCAACAAGACGAGTTACTTCTTCTACGGTTCCGTCAGCGGAAAGATAAAAAAATATGTCGACTGGGACGGAAACCTTCGTTTCTACCCGTCGGGATACAGAGGCGGAGACCTTTCGATCGGCGCGCACCTCGCGCTGAAAGGCTATCTCCGCGGACACCCCCTGATTCTCGAAGGCCGGTTCTCGATGGACCGCCGTTCGCCGAACTACTGGCAGGAGAATCTATTCTCTAACCATTATATATGGAACACTCCTTTAAGCAAGGAGAATGAAACTCGGTTCGAGGTCAAGTTTTCGGTTCCCGATTTCGCGTTCGAAGCGGGGGCATGGCAGGGAGTCGTCTCCGACAAGATTTACTATGCGTCGGACAGCAACGTCGCCCAGCACAGCGGGAACGTCAGCCTCACGAGTGTGTATGCTCGCAAAGATTTCCGCTTAGGCGGACTTCATTTGGACAACAGGGTATTGTTGCAGTGGAGTACGGATCAAGATGTTGTACCCGTTCCGCTTTTGAGCGCCTTCCTTTCGTATTACTACGAATTCTGGGTCGTGCGCGATGTGCTGCGCCTGCAGATCGGTCTGGACGGACGCTATAATACCAGGTATTATGCGCCCAGTTACAATCCGGCACTGTCGGTGTATTACAACCAACGGGAGGTCGAGACGGGGAATTACCCCTACATGGACGCTTTCGTCATGGGAAAGTGGAAGAGAATGCGGATATTCCTGAAATATCAGCATGTGAACAAGGGACTGTTCGGTAACGGAGAATATTTCTCGGCGGCTCGCTATCCGCTCAATCCGGGCATGTTCAAAATCGGTATCTCGTGGGGATTCTATGATTGACGTGCTGTTCTGCGCGGTGTAAGCTGCCCGCAAAACAACCTTTTATGTTAAAAAAGACCGTATTAACGTTTGCGTTCTTAACCATTCTTACGACATTTTACGGCTTCAACGCCCAGTTCAGCGCTCCCGCGACGGATGACGCACTGAACGAACTGGCCGGGATGCACCACTCGCTGCTCCCCGAGGGCAGTTACGTCATTTCGGCCTACGACAATCTGATTCGCAACATCAGCGAAGAGGAGGGCCACGACTGGCGCCTGATGAGCGCCATCGCTTACCACGAATCGCGTTTCACGCCCGACATCACCTCGCGCAGCGGGGCCCGCGGCCTGATGCAGATCATGCCCTCGGTGGCACGCCAGTTCGACGTCCCCGCGGCCGAGATCACCGATCCCGAGACCAATATCTGGCTGGCCAACAAGCTGATGTCGAAGATCATGTCGTCGCTCCGTTTTCCGGAGGGGACCCCTGAAAAGGACCGCATGAGCATCATCCTGGCCTCGTATAACAGCGGTATCGGCCATGTGAACGACGCCCGCCGTCTGGCCCGCCTGAACGGAGAAAACCCCAACTCGTGGGAGGTCGTGGCCCGGTACCTTACGCTGAAGGCCGAGCCGGAATTCTACGAGAACGAAGTGGTCAGATGCGGACGATTCACCGGCAGCCGGCAGACGCTGGCTTACGTGAACGACGTGATAGGACGCTACGACAGATACTGCCGCATTGCCGGGAGGTAACGGCGGCAGGATAAATGAAAGGCGGGACCCTTTTCGGGGTCCTGCCTTTTTTGTGTTCCTATCCCGCGGAACGGTTTCGAAATCCGAACTTTGAAAGATACAGACAGCCTGAATTTTGCAGTTTCCCGAATTATCACTATCTTTGATATGATGGCTTGGATTATTCCGGCTTATTTTGAGAAAACAGTGGAGAATCTTTCGGCGCATTTTCAGCAGTTATTCCTCGATCACTATGAATCCTTGTGTGCACGGGCTTTTCAGATGGTCCATGACCGTAAGGCGTCGGAAGACATCGTACAGGATGTTTTTCTTGCATTGTGGGAACGGCGTGCGGAGGTGGACTTCGACAGGCCGTTGCAGCCGCTGCTGTCCGTTGCCGTGAAGAACCGCGCCATCGATTTGCTGCGCTCCCGGAAATGGCGGGGCGGGGAGCCGGGCGAAGACGGGCTGGATACCTGTATTCGCACGCTTGTCGCCGACCATATCGAAGAGGAGTTTCAGTTGTCGCAGTTGAGCGATGAGATCGATTTCTGCATTTCCGGCCTTTCCGAGCAATGCCGCCGGGTCTTCCTGCTGAGCCGCATGACGGGGCTGAAAAACCGGGAGATCGCCGAACGGCTCAACATCAGTGTCAAGACCGTCGAGAAGCATATCGGCTCGGCATTGGCAAAACTCCGATTACGGCTCGGCCGCAGCGGCTTCCTGCGACTTTTCCTTTGAAAAATGGAAAAAGGGCTGCATCCTGCGAGATGCTGCCCTTTTTTCGTTCGCCTGCTCCGGTTAGCGGAGCGGAAATTCGTGCGTATGCGTGACGTGTCTGCCGGGGCCGATGATCCGGACCGCAATTCGGTCGGCCGTTATGTCACACTGCACGTAGCTCTGGTTGTCGTTGACCACGATGGGGAAACGGGTGTCGTTGTCCGCCGGGTGGAAACCGTACCGGTGCGTGTGGCCTGAAAACATGACGTCGATGCCGGCCTCGTTGAGGATCGGCAGGAACAGTTCCCGCAGGTGTTTGCTGCCGTGCCATGTGCCGGCGTCGAGCGGGATATGCAGGAAGACGACGCGTGCCGAAGCATTGCGGAAAGCCTCGGACGCCACCGCCTCGCGGAGCCATTCGCACTCTTCGCGCCGATAAGCGTCGTAGTCGGCGAGTCCTCCGTATTCGATGTCCGAGTCGGGTTTGTCTTCGCCGCAGTCGAGCGACAGGAAGCAAACCGATCCGACCTTGCGGAGCTGGTAGTAGCGACCGTCGCGCGTCGGAAAGTAGTCGAGCAGGCGGTCGGCGAATACGCCGCGTGTCTCGTGGTTGCCGCGGTTGTAGAAGATCGGGGTCTCCGAAGCGTAAAGACCTACCGAAGCGTCGATGAAATCCCTGAATAACTGTTCCTCGCTTTCGGTGCTGTTGGACATGTCTCCGTTGAGCATCACGAAGTCGTGTTTGCGGAAGTCGACCTCCCGGCACAGTTCAGACATCTCGTCGGCGCGTCCGTGAATGTCGTTCAGGATGAGGAACGAACAGTCGGTTCCGGCGGCCGGGAATGTCCGGAACCGGAGCGGAGCCTGCCTGTAAACGTCGCTGGCGACGGTTTTGCCGTAGAGGACATTGTCCCCGTGTTTCCATTCGACGACTTGCTGCGAAAAAATGCGGTAGCAGTATTGTGTTCCGGGACGCAGGTTTTTCAGCCTCACGCTGTGGAGCGTTTTGTGCGCCTGTTTGCGGCCTGCGACCGTCTCGTAATGACGGACATGTTCGGCGGCATAGAAACTGCGTCCGTCGTCTTCGGCCACTTCGACCCACGACAGTGCGGGTTTGTCGGTGGTCCACAGGACGGTTACGCCGTCGGTGGTCATGTCGCACAGCCATGGGCCGTGCGTAATCCTGAAATCCTGGGCCGGCAGCGTCAGTGACGCCGCCAGCCCGAGGAGTGTGAATAGCAATTTTTTCATCCTTCGGACAGTTTACTCCTGTGTTTCGACAAGGTCTTCCTCGGTCTGGAACCGGATGTCGGCCACCACGGGACGGTGGTCCGAAGCGTCGACTCCGTCGACCTGCTGGTCGGCGCGCGAAACTACGGTACAGTTCTGCACGCCGAAGTGTTCGATCGGGGCATACAGGATGTAGTCGATCTTGCGTGTGGGGCTGTCCGAAGGGAAGGTATACTGGTCTATCGTTCCGACGTTGGTGAGAAACGCCGTCATCGTGGCGATGACGTTCGAACTGGGAATCGCATTGAGGTCGCCCGACAAGATGAGGTCCCCGCCCAGATCCGTGTCGCGGATGCGGCGGATTTCATTGGCCTGCACCATGCGGCTCGCATCGCCCGAAAGATGGTCGAGGTGCGTTGAGGCGACATAGAGATCCTTGCCGTCGATCTCGACGCGGATGACGCACAGCGAGCGGTCCTCGCCGGGTTGTGAGGCCGCGCAGGGAAGCCGGTAGCTGCGTGTTTCGAGAATCGGGTGCTTCGACAGTACGGCGTCGCCGTATTCGCCTCCGTCGCGGTCGATGGCCTTCGAGAAGTGCCACTCCATGCCGAGTTTGGCGGCGAGGTCGCGGGCCTGGTGTACGTCCTTTCCCGTGCGGTTGGTGAAGGCGTCCACTTCGTTGAGGGTCACGAAGTCGGGGTTTTGCCGGCGGATCACCTCGGCCAGCGCGTCCAGGTCGGCTGCATTGGCAGGGCTTGTGGCGCGTGCGCCGTAGATGTTGTAGGTCATTACGCGGAGAATCCGGCCTTTGGGCGGAATGACGGCTTTGTCGCCGTGGCGGTCGTTGTAATTGTCGTCGTTGGTGCATGAAACGGCAATCAGGAGGAGCGTCCACAGGCATATCGTTTTTTTCATGGTCTCTCGTTTGAAGTTAATATTGTTTGTCGGATCAGAAGGCCCATACTTCGGCGATGCAGGTCTGGTAGAGATCGGCCTGCGTGGCGGTGACGAAGATACGGAAATAGCGCCCCGTTGCCTTGTGGTCGAGGTATACCGTGTTCTCGATCCGGTTTTCGACGGTAAAGGTCCCTGCATGGGTCCAGTTTTGGTTGTCGTCGCTCACGTCGATGTTGAAGATACGCGGGTTGCCGCTGCTCTTGGGAACGTCGGAGCCTTCTTTGTCGGACCGTCCGCGGATCGTGAGTCCGTGCAGTTCCTTGGGTGCGCCCATGTCGACGGCGACCCAATGCGGCGGACCGGGTTTGGCGCTGCGCCATTGCGTGCCCCAATAGGTGTTGTTCTCGCCGTCGATGATCGAAACGGCCCGCCCGCGGTTGGGATAGGCGGTCGTCGCCTCGGCCTCTTCGGTCGAGAAGCCCGCGATCGACCAGCTGCTCTTGTCATATGCAGGGAACGGGTTTTCGGTGTAGTAGCCGTTGATGCGCAGGTAGGCGGTCTGCAACGATTCGTTGATCGCCAGGCCGGGCGTCACGCTTTCGATGCTGACGGGCAGCAGGAAGACGCCCACGCCGTCGAAAGCCCGGCTGTTGATGGCGATCCGTACGGGCGAGGAGATGTATTTCCCGTTGGGAATCACCGTTTCGAAGTTTTCGACCGTATAGCTTCCGTCGAGCATCATCGGATAGCTGCTCTGGTTCTTTTCGTTGTAGGCCGCGACCAGTTCGGGCGCGACCCGGAATTTGACCGTCACGTCGCAGCCCGGATTGCGGATGCCGCTCAGGTTGGCATAGACCATGAACGACGTGTCGCGTTCGAGCGGGAAGACAAGGGTGTTCTTGGAAGTGTCATCAGCGGCGTTGACCGTGTAGATACGCGTATAGTTCTCGGGGTTGTCCACGTTCAGGTCATCCTGAACCGGGTTTTCGCAGGCGGCGAAAAGCGCTCCGCAGCAGAGGAGAGTCAGGTATTCGGTAAGTTTCATGATTGTTATTCGTTTTAACGGTTACCAGCCGGGATTCTGGACGATCTGCGGATCGCGGTTGATTTCGGACTGGGGAATGGGGAAAAGGTAGAACTCGGGCCGGAACACACGGGTCTCGAACACCGTTTTCTCGTAGAACGCTTCGTCGGTGAAGCTGTTGCCGGCATCGACGTTCATGCCGTAGAAGGGTCCTCCGTCGGTCTGGTCGGCGATCAGCCAGCGGCGGGTGTCGAAGTAGCGCAGTTGCTCGAAACAAAGTTCGATACGGCGCTCCAGACGGATCTGCTCGCGCATCTGGTTCTGGTTGAGATCGCTTTGGACGGGACCCAGGCCGCCGCGTTCGCGGATCAGGTTGAGGTAGGTCTCAATGTCCGGGTTGCCCGGATCGTATTCATTGAGCGCTTCGACGTAGTTGAGCAGCATTTCGGCGTAGCGCATGATGACGAAGGGCCGCTTGATGTAGTTGCTGTTCTTGGGGTTGGACGAGGGCGAGACGTTCTTGATGGCGATATAGCCCGAGCGCGGGAAATCCCACGTGCCCTTCTTGCCCGACCCGCCGGTGTAGTAGAGCTGGATGCGGGTTTTCTGGTCGCCGATCCAGTAGGCGCCGTTGAAGCAGATGTTGACGTAGAAACGCGGCTCGCGGTTGACGAACATGTTGCGCGTCCCGGCCGGAGCGAATACCCAGCCCGATTTGGTGTCTGCGTAATTGGTTGTCGAATAGCCGCTCTCCTTGTCGGGGGTGATGGCCGTGCCGTCCTTCATGCGGAAGGCGTCGACGAGCTGTTGGGTCGCACCCATGCTCTCGTAGCCGCTGAACTGACGCGGAGATGCCGAGCGCTCCCAGTGTTGCAGGGAGTTGCTGATGCGGACCATCATGACCTCGCTGTTCCAGTTCTCCAGGAAGACGTTGCGGCACGACATGTAGGGGTCGAGCGTACCGTCCTTGTGGTATTCTTTGTAAAGGTCGAAAATGCCCAGGTCGATGACTGCTTTGGCGGCCTGCGCGGCCCGGTTCCACTTTTCCGGGTCCTTCCGGGTCGGAAAGAGGTGTTTGCCGTCCGTGTTGACCACGTTGGCGTAGGCCGGGTTGCCGTTGAACTGGTCGCTGGCGGCCAGCAGCAGCACGCGGCTTTTGAGGCCCATGCACATGGCCAGCGTCGCGCGGCCGTAGTCCTTGTCGGCCTGTGTGGTGAAGTGCAGCGGCAGGCGGTTGTTGTCGATCATGTCGTCGAGTTCGCGGACGATATAATCCACGCATTCGTCGTAGGGGCTGCGGGGCAGGTTCATCTTCACGTCGTCTCGGTCGAGGTCTCCGGAAAGCACGTCGTCGCCCAGCAGTACGCACGGACCGTACTGGCGCAGCAGGCAGTAGTAGAACCAGGCGCGCAGGAAGCGGGCTTCGTTCTTATACTGTTCGACGACGATGGGACCGCGCGTGGGGTCGTCGAGCATCTCCTGGTTCGAGCCGATGTGCTGGATGAAATAGGTCGCCGAGCGGATGCCCCGGTAGTAGTGGGTCCAGTATTCGTAGTAATTCGACGAAGCGCTCCAGTTGCCGAGGTTCATTTTGAAGGAGTTGTAATCTTCGCGGTCGTAGGTGACATCCAGATCGTCCGAGCAGGGGTCCCAGGGCACGCCGTTGGTGCGGTGCGATTCGTCGCGGATGTAGCTGTAAACGGTAGCCAGGTACTTTTCGGAATAGGAGGTCTGCTGGAAGACCTGCTCGATGGTGATCCGGTCGTCGGGGACCTGGTCGAAGAAGTCGTCGTTGCAGGCGGTCAGGATACAGAGAGCGGTCAGTAATGGGAGTGTTATTTTAAGTTTCATAGCTTGTCGGGAGTTTTAGAAGTTGAAGTTGATACCCAGACTGACGGAGCCGATATTAGGGTATTTGGCGCCGCGGCCGTCGCCCAGTTCCACGTCCCACAGTTTGAACTTGCTGAACGTAAGCAGGTTGACGCCCTGGATGAAAATGCGCGCATTGTTGATATGTATGCGTTTCATCCAGCGGTCGGGAAGCGTGTAGGAGAGTTCTATGTTCTTCAGGCGCAGGTAGCTGGTACTTTTGAGCCACCACGTGCTGGCCTCGTAGTTCATGTTCATGTTTCCGATCGAGAGACGGGGGTAGAAGACGTCCTGTCGGGGATTGGCTTCGGTCCAGCGGTCGGTGATGTTACTCAACAGGTTGCCGCGGCTCGATCCCTGTGCGAAAGGCAGTACGCCTTCGCCGCTGAGCATCGCGTCGACATGGGCCGCGCCCTGGAACATGGCCGACAGCGAGAGGCTTTTCCAGCCCACGGAGAATCCGAAGCCGTAGATGATCTCGGGAACGCTTCCCCAGCCGATGGGAACCTTGTCGTATTCGTCGATCTTGCCGTCGCCGTTGATATCCTTGTAGCGGATGTCGCCCGGGCGTGTGTCGCCGACCTGTACGGGGGATGCGGCGATCTCTTCCGTGCTTTCGAAAAGTCCCAGCGCGATGAGTCCGAACCGTTGGTCGACCTTGTTGCCGATGGTTCTCTGCCAGGGATAGGCCACAGTGCTGTCGTCCTCCAGGACTTTGTTGCGGTTGAACGAATAGTTCCCCATGACGCTCAACGACCAGTCGTTCCACGAATTGGCGTAGCTGACCGACAATTCGATGCCCTTGTTCTCGAC
Organism: Alistipes sp. i18-0019-D1; assembly: GCF_042852885.1. Lineage (NCBI taxonomy): Bacteria > Pseudomonadati > Bacteroidota > Bacteroidia > Bacteroidales > Rikenellaceae > Alistipes > Alistipes sp. i18-0019-D1. The sequence goes on along the minus strand of NZ_AP031424.1, from coordinate 634,086 downwards.
CTTGCCGATGTTGCCGTAGGGAGCGTTGATCATGCCGAAATAGGACGGGATGCTCGTGCGGCGCAGGTAGATGCCTTTGCGCGACTCCTTGAAGGCGTCGAACTGCAGGTTGAACTTGTTGTTGAGCAGGCGCATGTCCAGGCCGATGTTGGCTTTGTCTGCGATTTCCCATGTCACGTCCACGGCATATTCGTCAATGGCTGTGGTCCCGTAGGTCTGATCCATGTTTTTGCCGAACTGGTAACTCGTGTCCTTGTTGTCTTTGACGGTGGCCAGATAGGCGAAGCGGCGTCCGCTGATATTACTGTTGCCGACACGGCCCCATGTGCCGCGCAGTTTGAGGTACTGGATCACTTCCGTGGCTCCCCCCCCCTTGAAAAAGGGTTCGTTGGTAATCACCCAGCCCAGTCCGACCGACGGAAAGAAGCCGTAGCGGTGGTTCGGAGCGAAGTTTTCCGAGCCGTTGTATCCGAAGTTGAACTCCCCGAAATAGCGGTCGTCGAAGGAGTAGGTGAAGCGTCCCGCCAAGCCGCGGAAACGGTAGGGAAGGGCCTCTTCGACGTTCGACGCTTTGGTGTTGATTTCGTCGCTTTGGTTGAAGAGCATCATGCCCGACACGGTGTGTTTGCCGAAGGTGTTGCGGTAGTTGATCGCCGCCTCCAGGTAGATGGCGCGGTTGCCCTTGGCGCTGAGGCTGTAGGCGAGGTTCTCGGTTCCCTGTCGGGTCTGCTCGTAGAGCAGGTTGCCGTTGGCGTCGCGTCCCGTGGCGTGGTAGGTGTTCGGGGTTTTGGTGAAACGGTTGCTCGTGTAGTTGTAGGTGTCGAACGAGAACATGCCCGAGATCGAAAGCCCTTTGTAGAGCTGCTGCGTGACGCGCAGGTTCGAGTAGACCTGGCTGCGCCACTGGTTGGCGTAACCCGTTGCGCCGAGCTGTGCGACGGGGTTGAGGTTGCCGCCCGAGAAGGCTCCGAGCTTGCCGTCGGGATAGAGCGGTGCGATGTAGGTCGGGGGCGTGAAGTAGGCCGATTCGAAGATGCTCGCCTGCGAGGAGGCCGGGTAGTTGGCGTTGGCCAGGTAGCCCTGGATGCCCAGTTTGATCTCGGTGGTGCGGAACGGGTTGAGCGTGAGGTTCGAAGTGACGTTGTAACGGCGGTAGAAGGTGTTCGAATTGTAGTCGGCCAGTTTCGTGTCCTTATACATGCCGTTCTCGTCGTAATAGGCCAGGCCGATGTAGTAGACCGCCTTGTCGGAACCGCCCTGCACGTTGACGTTGGCCGAACGGTTGCGGCTGAAGTCACGCAGGATCTCTTTCATCCAGTCTACGTCGGGGTAGAGGTAGGGGTCATCCCCGCGGCGGGTCTTTTCGATGATGTCGCGGCTGTAAAGCCGGCCGCCGCCGCGGGTCAGCGATGCCTCGTTCGACATTTCCATGTAGGTCGCGCCGTCGGCGAAATCGGTGATCTTGGTCGGTTTGGTAAGGCCTTCCGTATAGCGTACGCTGAATTTGGGGCGCCCTTTCAGACCGTTCTTGGTGTTGATGATAATGACGCCGTTGGCGCCGCGGACACCGTAAACGGCCGTTGCCGACGCATCTTTGAGGATCGAGAAACTCTCGATGTCCTCGGGGTCGACGTTGGCGAACGAGCGGGGGACGCCGTCGACGAGTGTCAGCGGAGCGCTCATGCTGGCCGTCAGGGTCGAGATGCCGCGGATGTAGATGTTGGCGTCGTCGAAGCCGGGTTCGCTGGTCCGCTGGACTGAAACCAGGCCCGATACGCGGCCTGCAAGGCCCTGCGTGAGGTTAGCGACGGGAACTTTCAGCTCCTTGGTCGCTATGGTCTGCTGCGAGCCGATGACGCTGATCTTTTTCTGTACGCCGTAGCCAACGACTTCCACGGCGTCGAGAATCGCGTCGTTCTGCTGCATCACCACGTCGACGATTTCCCGGTCTGCGACCGGAACATCCTGCGGTTTGTAGCCCACATAACTGAATTCCAGCACTTCGCCGGGATACACGTCGAGCAGGTATTTGCCGTTGATGTCGGTGGCCGTACCGATACTCGGACGGGCTTTGACGCGGACCGTGACGCCGATGAGCGGTTCGTTGTTCGGGTCTTTGACGACGCCCGTGATACGCGCGATCTTCTGGGGCACTCCGGTGCCCGGGGACGCGGACCGGCCGATGACGATCTGCCGTCCCGAGAGTTTCCACGTGTTGCCGGTTCCGGCGAACAACTGTTTCAAAACCGTTGAAATGGACTGATTCGCGACTTTCAGGGTGACTTTGCGGTGGATGTCCAGGATGTTGTCGTAGTAGACGAAAATGTAGTCGCTTTGGCGCTCGATCTGCGTGAAGACCTCTTTGATAGGGCGGTTCTGTACGTCGAGCGTGATGGTTTTCGCCTCCTCTGCCGTTTGTGCGCCGACGGGCCGGATGAACCCGATTGCAGCCAGCAAAAACAGGAGCGTTATCCGGAATAGGCGGAATAATCCCCCATTATCGGCCTCGGAGAGACCGATTTTACCATTTTTGTTGTACATTTGTAAAGATTTGAAGTTTAAAGTAGGGTAATTTTAGATTTTCAATCACGCCGGATGTCGTTGTGGGACGACATCCGGTCTCTTTTCGGGGATGGTCTGTTACATAGGCAGGTCAGTTTAGGCGGCTGGAAGCCGGGTTGTAGTCGATCCGGAAATTTCCGGGACTGATAATTTGCAGTTGGATCGGAGCCGTGACGCTCAGGATCTTCAGCACTTCGGTTAAGTCGTCCTTCAGGTCGAGTTTGCCCGAGAGGGTCAGCGCAGCGGCCTCGGGCGTACACTCGATCCGGCAATTATAATAGCGCGCGAGGCGTTCGAGGATATTCGACAGGCGGTCGTTGTCGAAAGGCAGGTATCCGTAAATCCAACTGATATAGCTTTCGGCTTGCACCTCGTGAACCTCCAACGTTTCCGAAGCCCCGAGGACAGCCTGTTGGCCGGGGACGATGCGGATGCCGTGGTCAGGCCGCCCGGCGGGGGCCACGCTCACCGAACCGGAGAGCAGGACGACCTCCTGTGTGCGGTCGCGGCCGTAGGACGATATGTAGAATTTGGTTCCCAGAACGCAGACATCCATCTTACCCGTATGCACCGAGAACGGCCGTTCGGCGTCGTGCGCCACCTCCATGTAGATTTCGCCTTCGACATAGATTTCGCGTTTCTGTTTTTCGAATACGACGGGGTAGATCAGCCGCGACCCGGCGTTGATCCAGACACGGCTTCCGTCGGCGAGCGTCAGCGTGGTCTGCTTGCCGTAGGGAACGACCAGTTGGTTGAACGTCGCGGCCTCTTTCTTGGGAATGGTCTTTTCGGCGTTGTTGATCTGGATGGCGGTCGAGTCGTAGCGGATCGTCGATTTTTGGGTTTCGAGCAGGAGGGTTTTCTGTTCGGAGAGTACCAGTTGCACCTCCTTCTGCGTGAATACGGGGGCTTCGGCCTGCCGGATAAAGGCTTCGATGTCCGGGACGGATGCCAGTTGCAGCCGGTGGTAGCTGGCCATCGCCAGCGCGACACAGGCTGCCGCTGCGATGCCGATGCCCAGACGGCGCAGTTGCAGCCGTAGTATAGGCCGGGGTTTGGACGCTTCGGCGATCCGGGCCCTGATATTTTCGAAGGCTTGTCCGGTGTCGAACCGGGTTTCTGCAAGATGCGCGTCGCCCCAGGCTTCGTAAGCCCGAAGAAAAGCGCGGCGGTTCGTTTCGGACGCTTCGAGCCACTTGTGCAGCTTTCGGCGTTCCGTGTCGGTGAGGGGTACACCGTCGAGCTGGCGGGTTATCAGTTCTTCAATGGGATGTTCGGGTGTCTTCATTCTATTTATATCACGGACGAGCCCCCGAAAACCCTACCCCTGGCTTCGGATATTTTTTATGATCCGGCAAAAAAGGCGGAAACGGATGTTTGCGTCCGGCTTTTCGGGGCATTTTGCCGGTTATTGAAAAAGGCGCTTCGGGAAGAAGCGCCTTTTTCAGAGGTCCGGGTCGTCTAATAGACCCACTCGAAATTGTCGACGTAGAGTACGTTCGACTTGCAGCCTACCATGAAGTCGCCGTAGGCGCTCGTCGAGCAGGAGATCACGATCTGATACAGTCCCGACGGTTTGGCCGTCCGGTCGTAATAGTTGAGCGGAAGCTGTACGTCGATCATCTTGCCGCCGGTCGAACTTTGGTCGATGAAGAGCGAGCCGTAGGCGATGATCGGTCCCTCGTCGACCGCCGTCGCCTCTTCCGGGTCCCAGGTCCCGGTGGGGGCTTCCGTGCCCGATCCGACCTCGCGGCGGGTGTTCCAGTCCACGATGGCGACCATGATGCGGGCCTTGTCCTGATCGCCCTCCCTGATCGGTGCGCCGAAATTCTTGTCGATGTCGGCGATGCCGATTTTTTCCGCATAGTATTGCAGTTTCAGCGCTTTGGGACGGGCTTTCCAGGCGTAGGGCTGGCCGAACGACACGACACCCCGGGTCAGAACGTCCTTTTGGAAAAGTCCCGAGAAGAGGTTGCCCGAGGCGAGGACTCCCACGGCGGACGTAGCCTGGAGTTTGGCACGTGTGCCCCCGTCGAAGGTGGCCTGCGTGCAGAGTCCCCTGGTGAAGGTGTTGTTGCCGCTGCCCCAGAACTCCGCGGTCTTGTTGTTCTGTGTCCAGCAGCTCAGCGAACTGTCTTCCATGTCGCCGTCGGGAATCGTGTTGCCCGCGGGGGCCACATATTCCATCAGCTGGGTCTGCTCGCCCCCGACCGTCAGTCGGAATTCGTAGGTGTGACCTGCGAAGAGACCCTTGTCCGGTACGAAGTTGTAGACGGCAAGACCGTAGGGGTTGGTCGACGAACTCCATTCGGGCGCGAGCGTCGCCGTCAGGATGCCGGCATCGTAGCTGCTCTCCGGCATTCTCTGCCACTCCGTGTCGCCCTTGATGCGGTATTCCAGCGCGGCGCCCGAGGCATACTCCTCGGCGGAGACGAGTGCCGTGGCCGTGGCCGTATTGTTCCACAGGTCGGTTGCCCGGAGAGCGACCTTTACATTGGTAGGCTCCACGTAAAGCAGCCACTGTTCGGTGATCCCGTGGCAGGTGACGTCTACGAAGCGCACCGATTCGAAGCTGCTGCCCGAAAGTTCTTCGAGCGAAGGCGAATAGGTCGTGATGTCGGCGGGACCGAGTTTGAGTTCCGTGACTTCGATGTGCTCCAGGTCGGTGCCGCCGGGGACATAGACCCGGGCGATGCGGTTTTTCTCCTCGATCTCCGTGGCGCCGATCTGTCCCGTCACGCTGAAACGGCGCTCGATGGTCTGCGCGGCGCGGATCGTCCATTCGTAATCCTGATAGAGCGAAAGCGTGGTGTAGATCGGAGAACGCATGTCGAACGTGCCGGTCAGCTCCCGGGAGCTGCGGATCTGTTGCAGGACCTCCTTCTTGTCGAGCTGGATGCTGTGGATGACGGCGTCGTAACCCACGGCGTCGATCCGCACGTTGCGGATGTCTGTCGCTTCGTCGAGCGAGAGGGTGACCACCCGCGACGTGACGTTGTTTTCCGAGACCGAGAAGCCCTGGCCTTCGACGCCAGCGATGCGGAGTTCGACGACCGGATAGGGGATGTCGTTGTGGATGCACGACGACGCAAGAAGCGCCGCGGCTGCAAGGAGTGCTGTTTTCAGGTATCTGGTCATAACTTATCTCTTTTTCTTGTCCCACAGGTGTATCGTCATGCCGAAATTGATGGCGGCGACGTTGAGCCTGAAACGCATGTTCGAAGCCTTGCGCGTGCCGATCTTGTTGCCGGCGTCGTCCTTCTGCGTGACGGAGGTGTACTGGATGCCGCCCAGACCGAACGAAAGCGTGGCGCAGACGTTGGGGAAGATATAGACGGCAGCTCCCGGATTAAACGCTAATTTGAGCTGCGTATTGTCGCTGAGGGTGGTTTTCATGTTGTCGCTGGCGGTGTCCGGCTGGTAGGAGAGTTTCGACGTTCCTGTCGACAGCGAGAGTTCGAACTCGGCGAACAGTCCGAAACGGCCCTTCGGGTCGAGTCCCGCGTAGGAGCGGTGGAAAATGCCGAACGAATAGTTGTCGCTGTTGAAATTGACCTTCGGGATGCTGCCCGAGGCGTCGTTGCTTTCGCCCAGGTCGTAGCGTGCGGCATCGAGGTTGCCGTCCATGTGGCGGTAGCCGAAGCGCACGCCCAGGCAGTTGTTGTCGCGGTAGAAATAGCCGATGAAGGGCTTGACGGTGGCCACCGTGCCGTCGGCGTCGATGCCGTCGAGGATGAGCATGATGTCCGTGTCGTCGCTCGACATCGTGCCGTAGGAGGCCGTCAGGCCCATCATCACCTCGCCCTTGTAGGCGAACTTGAGTTTGTTGATCTCACGGTCGATGCGCCGGCGCGTGGGCAGGAACCGGTTTTTGCCGCGGATCGGCGACTCGGCTTCAGCGGCCTTGAGGGCCTGCATTGGCTTTTGTCCGGCATGTCCGTCGGCCGGGGCTGCCGCTTCCGAGGCCGGAACTTCGTCTTCGGTGGAGATCGTTTCGGCTGCGGCGGCTGCGATTGCGGCTGCTGCCGCAGCGGCCGTTTCCTCCGGGTTTCCGGCCACGGCGGTCGGCCGCGACAGCGCGTTGCCGCAAGAGATGATCATGATCAGCAGGGTGCAGAGTATGCTTCGTGTCATAGTATGCCGTTTTTAGAGATAGAAGGCCATGCCGAGGCCGATCGAGAAGATATTGACCTTGAAGTTCATCATGCTCGTGTTGCGCTTGCCCACGGTGACCTGGTTGTGAACCTGCTTGGTGTGGTTGTAGGTGATGCCCATCACGCCCACGTTCACTTCGACGGCCATGTTGTTGGTAGCGAAGGCTATGATGCCCGGCGAAATGCCCAGCGAAAGGGTGTAGCCGGTTTCGTAGGTTCCTTTCACGGGCGAGTCGTTGGCGAAGCGCGCCTGCGTGCCGCCGGCCGAGAGCGACATTTCGTTGAACAGCGCGAAGCGTTTGCTGCGTCCCAGCGGGATGTACTGCCGCCAGATCGCCGCCGCCGAATAGGTCTGCTTCAGCGAGTAGAAATCCCTGGCCACGATGTTCGTGCCCGTCTCCTCGTTGCCGAAGTGCAGCTCGGCGTTGTCCAGCTTGAGCAGCGTACGCGAATAGATGAAGCGTCCTCCGAGGGCCATGTTGTCCCGGAAGGCGTAGGCGATCAGCGGGCTGACGCGGAAGGTGTAGCCTTTCGAGTTGATTCCCTCGATGACGAGGAACTGGTAGCCTTTGTTGGTATGGGTCGAGTAGGAGGCCGTACCGCCGAAAATCCACTGTCCTTTCGGCACGAACAGGTTGTGCGTGTCGGTAAGTCCGCGCTCCTGGCGCATTTCGTTGATCGTTTTCGGGCGCTGGTCGGCTGTCGCCGCAGTTTGGGCGGCGGTTGTTTCCTGTGCGCGCAGCGCCTGCGCCGTGCCCGTGAGGCACAGCGCGAGGGCGAGCGTGCGGATGAATAGCTTGCGCATCTGCTTGCGTTTAGTGATTAGTATACCCATTCGAAATCGTCTACGTACATGACATTGCCCAGACAACCGACCTTGAAGTCGCCGTAGGCGCTCGTCGTACAGGAGATGACGAGTGTATATGCGCCCGTAGGTTTGGTCGTTCTGTCGTAATATTCGATCGGAATCTCCACGGTCGTCATCGCGTCGCCTGGTGTGGTTTCGCCGATCAGCAGCGATCCGTAGGCGATGACGGGGCCTTCGTCGGTTTTGGCGGTTTTGGCGGGGTCCCACATGCCTGTCGGCGATCCCATACCGGCGACAGTCGCGTGACGGCTGTTCCAATCGACGATAACGGCGAAGATACGTGAACGGTCTTGGCCGTCCTGGATGTATTCGTGCTCTTCGGTGACGGTCCCCTTATTGACGGCGCCCACGGTGGCGTGGTATTTGAGCCGCAAGGCCGTCGGACGCGCTGTCCACTGGTAGGGCATTCCGAAACAGGCCGTTCCCGAGAGACTCGCAAAACGGAACGTTGCCGAGAAGAGATTGCCCGCGGCGAGCAGGCCGAACGCCGACTGCGATTCGAGCTTGGCGCAGTAGTTGCCGCCCATGCCGGGTTTGGTCGACTGCGCACACAGTCCCGAAGTTGCGGCATTGCCGCTGCCCCAGAACGTAGTGGATTCCGACGTGCTTTTGCCGAAACAGGGGAGCGATTCGCTTTCCATATCCCCGTCGGGGATGACCTGCCCGGCAGCGGCCTGAAACTCTGCCGAGGAGACGGTTTCGTTATTGAGTGCCGCCCGCGCCTCGTAGCTGTTGCCGGCGAAGACGCCTGTACCTGCAACGGGCGTGTAGACAGTCAGGCCCGCGGCATTGGTCGATTCCTCCCATTCGGCCGTGAACGTGGCCGCATAGAGACCCTCGCCGGCGCTTACGCCCTCGGCGTCGAGCCACTGCCCGTCCTTGGCGCGCAGCCCGAAGGTCGCCGCCGTGACGTTCGGGTCGAGGACCAGCGCGCGCAGCGTGAGACTGTTCGTCCAGAGGTCGTAATCCGTCTTTTCAATGGGCAGAAGGCCTTGCAGACGGTATTCCGAGATGGCGGTGGCTTCGGCGCCGGCCGAATCCGCGACGCGGATGGTTACCGGATGGCTGCCGCCCGGCCTGCCTGCGAAAAAGGCGTCGGAAAGGGTGACCGTCAGGCTCAAGTCGCTCTCCCTGACGACTTCGATACCCTCGGTCGTGTCGTTCAGCACGTCGTAGCTGTCGTCGCCGATGCCGATCACGACGCTCCTTACGGCGGCCATCGTCGTTATCATGTAACGTTTCGGGGCGGTCGTCCCGGGGATGAAATCCTGCGGCTGGTCCATGTCGAAGCCGTCGCTTTCGATGCTCGGCTCGGGGCTGAACGGGAATGTGTCGTCATAGTCGTCGGTCGAGGTGTCCACCTTGACGACGAAACATTCGATGAAGCCCGGCAGATCCTTCGAGAACCGGAAGGAGACGCTGTATTTGCCGCCGGTCTGCACGCCTTCGAATCGGCCCTCCTTGACGATGACGCCGCGGTCGGGGTGCGTGCCCTCGAAGCGGGTCGTGAGCGTGGTCACACCCTCGGGCATGGTAAAGTAGCCCGTGCCGTCGGCCGTGTAGTTCAGTGCCGGGACGCTGCCTGACTCGGCCTTTTCGGCGTCGAACGAGTCGGCGGCGACTACCCACGCATGGAAATTCTCGCCGAAAGCGGCGGAAACCGTGGCGTCGAATTTCACTTCGGCGACGACGTTCTGCCGTTTGCACTCCACTTCAGCGACGGTCGTCTGGCCGGCTGCCACCGTAAAGGTCTTCTCTCCTTTGTAGAGACGCTTCGAGAACGACGCAGGGACGGCTTCTCCCGCGTCGACCTCTACGCGGTACTCGCCCGCGAGCAGTTCCAGCCGCGCGGGGAGCGTCTCCCCGGTGTATTGGCGCAGCAGCTCGTTGCTGCCGCGGTAGACGCGTACGGCAAGATGCTGCAAGGGGTCGTATTCCCCGTCGGCCTCGGCCCGCGTGGCCGAAACCCGCATTTCGAGCGCCCCCGTGTCGCCTGCGTCGATGCTCCCGGCCGTCTCTTTCGAGCAGGCGGCAGTCAGCGCGGCGCAGAACAGCAGGGCGGCGGTAATATATTTTTTCATAATTCGTCAGCCTTAATTCACCGGTACGTAATATTTCAAGGTCTTGGTCGTGCTGAGGCCGTTGTTCTCCGTCACCGTGAGTATGAAATTGTTGTTGCCGGGGAAGCCTGCCAGCAATCCGGTAAACATCTTGTCGATCTTGAGCCGGATGGACGGTTTGTCCTTGACGGCATCATCGATGGGGAATCCGAGGGCCGAAATCGCTTTCCGGACATCTTCGGCCGGATGCATGGTTCCGTCCGTATCCTCGAAGCCCTCGATATTGCAGAGATCGAACCGGGCCGGGATGCCCATCTTGCCGAGCTCCTTGGCGTCGAGGTTGTCGCAGTCGATGGTCACGTCGAGCGATTTGATGCCTGTTTGCGCCGTGATGTCGATCTCCGTGTCGCGGTCTGCGGACGGCGTTTGCGTTTCGTCGATATTGAAATCTACGCCGACAATCGAAGGGCCTTCGTTGTCCGGATCGACCACGAGCGTCAGCGATGCCCGGGCCGAAAGCCCTTTGGCGTCGGTTATCTCGAAGGCGAATGCGTGCGTGCCCTCGTATGCGGGATAGAGCAGTTTCATGGCTCCGGCGATGTCGAAACTCTTCGAAGTCGCTCCCTTGAGGTCGTCGCCCAGCGGGAAGCCGAGGCCTGCGAGAACCGTGTAGGCGGGATCCGACGCCCCGATCGTGCAGAGGTCGAATTCCGGACCGCCGATTCCGGCCACCATGCCGGCCAGCTCCGCGTTGTCCGACGTGATTTTCACCGCGAACGATTCGATGCCGTTGGGCGAGGCGAGGTCAAAGGCGAACGGCTGGGTGTAGTTGCCCTGGGCGTCGAACATCGAGGCCAGAAGCTGGAAGGGTTTCGTGAGGTCGTAATCGGGACATTCGAGGGTCGGGGCGACGGGAAGTCCGGGTTCGCCCGGGTTGTCGGGATCGTTGACCGGGATTTCGTCGTCCTCCACGAAGTCGTCGACGTCGATGTCCAGTTTGATGTCGCCCTTGTCCGAGTAGGTGATCACGATGGATAGTTTGCGCCATTGTCCGGCCTTGACGCCCGGGATGCTCTTGTTGATCCGGACGGGTGCGTCGGGCGCATCGGCGAAAGCGCCTTCGAGGTGTAATTTGAGCGTGTTGGTCTCGCCCTGCGGCATGAAGTAGGCCGCGCGGGTTTCGTTCTTCAGGAAGGTCATTGTCGTTTCGCCCAGCGAGACCGTCGACTTGGTGTCGTCGGTGAGCTGGTCGGCGAGGTCTTTCGAGCACATCAGCGTCACCTTGATGTTGTTCAGCGTGCAGACGACCTCGTCGATGGATGTGGTTCGGTTCTTCTCGATGATGAACTCCTGCGAACCGAAATAGACGGGGCGTTCCCATTCGGCTGCCGGCGTCGTGGCGGCCTCTTCCGAACGGACCTCCATCGTGTAGCTGCCCACCGGAAGCTCCAGCCTGCCCGCCTCGCCGATCGAGACCATCAGGTTGCCGTAGGTTTCCTTGAGCACCTGCTTGCCGGATGCGTCGCGAATTTCGACGATGTATGCGTCGACGTCGGGCTGCGCCTCTTCCGCACGGGTCGTGGGCTTGGCCGTTTCGTCGGACGTGTCGTCGGGCTGGGTTTCGGTATCGGTGTCGACCACGACGCGCATGCTCATGTCCGCCAGCGTCAGGTAGCCTTTGGCATTGGGATCGGGAAGCGTTCCCGGCTCGTTGTTCTTATAAGCGGGATCTTCGTTCACACAGCCGGTCGCGAGCAGCGCCGTCGCTGCCATAGCCGTCAGAATCTTGGTAAAGGTTTTCATATCTCGGTGTTTTTATTTGCGTTATTCGATGGCCTCGTCGTTGAGTTCTACGTCGAGGTCCACGGTCTCGGTGTATCCTTCGCCGAGGGTGACGGTCAGCGTTGCGCTGCCGGCCTTCCTGGCGTCGAGGGTGAAGATGTGGCGCGTGGCTGGGCGTGCCGCTTCGAGCGGCTCGGGGGTGAAGGTGTAGAGCGGACCCTCCGACGTGCCGTCCTGGCTCTGGCCCCGGGCCGTGCCCTTCACGGTGAGCGGCTTACCGGCCTGCACCCAGACGGATTCCGCTTCGGTCGCGTCGCAGGGACGGAACGTGAAGACATTGCCCGCTCCGGTCGTCACGGAGAACTCCGCGTTGTTGTAATATTTTTTGAACGACTCGGTGGCGCGTACCAGGGCCTGCGAATTGCCGATCTTCGCCGTGATCTGCGCGGTGCAGGTGCGGCGCGCTGCGACCTCGACTTCGGTCGAGCCTGCGTAGTAGGGTTTGTCCACGCCTTCGGCTTCGGGATCGCCGTAGGTGACCGTGATCGTGTAGCGGCCTTCGGGGAAGGAGTAGGAGGTGTCCTCGGCATTATACGCCGCGACCGTCTCCCACGTGCGGTCGAAATCTTCGCCCGTGATCCGCAGGGCGAAATCCTCTCCGGCGGGTTTTGCCGCAGCGCGGGTCGCGCTCTGGGCCGGAACCGTCGATGCGGCGTCGATCGTGGCGTCGGCCTCGCAGACGATGCGGATGGTTCCGCAGCCCTCTCCGGCCGGGGCCTCTTTCTTCTCGGAGCATCCTCCGGCTGCGACAGCCGCCGATGCAAGGATATAAAGCAGTTTTCTCATGGCGGTTATTCGTTGACGATGGATACTTTGATATTGTCGAGGTAGACGTTGTCATAAGCAAACACGAATCCTCCGTTTGATCCATTCGTTTTCCAGGCGATACGGCTGTTTCTGCCGAATGAGGAGATCATCGTTTCGTGTGAAGTCGGAATGTTGTCTGCCGACGCCGATTTATTGTCTGTCAGCGTGATGTTGGTACTGTTGCTTATCGAGGAGTTGAGATTCGTTTCGGTCGAAAGGCCTACGGTGATTTTCATCTCCTTGCTTTTGTTTTTCTTCCAGTCGCAGTTGAAAGTTACTTTGACACGGGGCGTCTTGCCCTCTTTGATGGAGGTAATGGGAGCCGTGTCGATACGGGAGTGGTAGGGACCGCCGAGGTTGCTATACATTCGTAGAACTGCGCATTTACCAGCATCTATTTCAAGCCGTTGTCCTCCGACCCATCCGGAAAGGCCCTTGTCGGACAGGTCGTTGCCCGCCGCCGAACCGGATGTGGAACTGCCGCCCGTGAACGAGGAGGCCTTGCTGAAATCCTCCGCCAGCAGGTAGGGAACGCTGAACGTGATGTCGCTGCTGCCGGATTCGGTGATCTGCGGCATTGTCAGCGTGTTCGAAACGACGGCGCTTTCCGATTCGTAGCGCACCGTGACGGTCTTTCCCGAGAGGTTGTCGGTCCACGAGGGTTTGAGCACCATCGTGTATTTGCCCTCGGCGTCCGGCGTGAACTGGCGGACGTTCGTGCCGTTGTCGAACAGCGAGCCTTCGGGAGCCGTGAGGGTGATCTTTTCGACCGTCTCGCCCAGCGTCGCCGTGCCCTTGTCCGCAGGCAGCGAGAAGTTCAGACGCGTGTAATAGCGGCCGATGGCGGGGATGTGGTAGGCGATCGGGGTGGTGTGGCCTTCGGAAAAGTGCTTGCCGGCGATGTCGCGCGGCTCGGATTCCCCGGCTTCGCAGATCGCGGTGATGGTCACCGCCTGGTCGGCGGTGAGTTCGATCGGCGCGATGACGGCGAAAACCGCGTCGCCCGCATCTTTCGGGGTATCGAAACGCAGCGTCAGCGTGTTGTCGCCGCCGGTGAGCGTCGGCGCGGCATCGGGGTCGGCGGCATCGACCGTCATGCGCCCCGTGACGGGCTGCGGGAATGCCAGCGTGATCTCCGAGACCTTTTCGCCCAGATCGTTCTTCGGAATGCGTATCTTCAGCACGTGAACCTTGTGGCGGAACTGGAACTGCACCGTCTCACCGGTGTCGTTCTTCTCCAGGGCCGGAGCCTCGACCGGCTCGGCCACCATCACGTCCCAGTCGCCGTTGAAGTCGCCGTTCTGCACGGCAGGAATCTCGTAGGTGGCCTGCGTGCCGTCGCTTTCTGGCGGAACGGGCGACACGGCATAATACGTATAGGTGTCTTCGGGCATTGGTGTGATGTCGCCCGTGAATCTGGCCGTGTTGTATTCGGCGTTGTAGTGGTAGAGTTTGAAAACCTGTTTGCTGAACGCGGTTTCGGATCGGGAGTTGACGGCCCAGAGTGCGATCTGGTCGTCGGAAGCCCATTTGACCGATACGCCGTCTTCGCCGAGCTGGGTGCGGGACCTGTCTTCGGCTTCGATGTCGATCTTCGGGCCGGAGCCTACCGATACGCTGATTGTTTCGGTCGCGGGCCGGGTGTCCGCATCCGAAGAATCGGAGCATGCCCCGAAGACCAGAGGCAGCGCGAGCAAAATAATCCGGAAATTTATTCGCATAGAATAGATTCTTTTATCTGTAATGTGTACAAAAATAGGCACGTGTTCCCGTTCGCGGAAATAAATTCAACGAACGCCGAGATTTTCATCACGAACAGCTCCCTTTTTGCCCTCCCGGATACTCCTTTCCGGGGGTGCGGAGGGTAAAAAACCTCCCTGCCGGAAACAGGGAGGTTTTGCATTCGCCGGAGCGCAGCTCCGGTCCGTCCGCGGGATCAGTAGACCCACGCGAAATCCCTGGCGTAAAAATCGTTCTCCGTGCCGTTCAGGTAGTCGCCGTAACGGCTCGTTGCGCAGGAGATAATGATGGTGTAGCTGCCGTTCGGCGCGGCGGCGTCCTTGTCGTAGTAACGGAGCGGAATGGTCAGCGGCGTGTCGGCATTGGCGTCGGCATCGGGATAGGCGACGCCGTAGGCGATCAGCCCGGCGCGTTCCGTTTCGTTCAGTCCGTACAGCGATTCGGGATTCCAGACTCCGGTCGGGGCCGCTTTGTTGCCGGAGGCCACTTCATGCCGGGCTTCCCAGTCGATGATGCATACGACAACGCTCGCCTGGTCCTGTCCCGAAGTGATCGACGTATGGTAGCTGTCCTCCCATTTTTTGTAAAATCCCTTCCCCGTAACGTCGAATGCCGCTTTATAGGTCAGTGTCAGGGCTGTCGGACGGGCGCTGTAGGTATATTTCTGCCCGAATCCTACCGTGCCGGTCTGTTTCAGCAATTCGAATTTGAATGTGCCGGTGAACAGGTTGCCCGGGGCCAGAATCCCGATCAGTGCATTTTTCCGGCCCTGCAAATAGGCATACGGATCGGAGAAGGTGCAGAGCGAGGATGCGAAGGTATTGTTGCCGCTGCCCCAGAAAGTGGCGTTCGAACTGTTCGTGGTGAAGCAGGTGGAGCCGGATGTGAATTTGTCGATCTCGTCGCCTCCGTTGTTTTCGGGAGCGAATTTCCCGGTTTCCAGGAGGCTGCCGTCGACCAGAAGTTCGTATTCATAGTTCTTTTGCGCGAAGATGCCGGCGTCGGAATCGGGAATGTATATCGTGAGTCCGCTCGGGTTCGTCTCCTGGCTCCAGACATTGTCCGCCGTGATGTCGGCTTTCCACGTCCCGTTGGCGGCGTCGACGGCCGAGGCCGTCAGCTCGTGCCATGCGGAAGCGCCTTCCGCCCGGTATTTCACGACGACCGACCGGGCTTGCGGGTCGACGGCGTAGATCGACAGCGTTCCCGTGTTGGCCCACAGGTCGCTTGCCGAGCACTCCACCCGGTTGCACCTGAAGGTCAGAGGCCGGGTTTCCGTGTTGCCCGCCAGGTCGACGACCGTGACGTTGAACGTGTGGTCGCCGTAAACCAGGCTGCCCAGACCGTCTTTCAGCAGCGGAATCATCGGAACGAGCCGCGTAATGTCGAACAGCGTGGATTTCTGATACTGGATCTGGGTCGTGCAGTTCAGGCCCAGGTCGGAGTAGTTGATCCCGATGGGCAGCTGTGTCTCGTTGAAGAGGTCGAGCCGTCCGATTTCCAGGGCATTCAGCGCCGGGGAGACGACGTCGACGTACAGTTGTGCGATGCCTGCCGGGGCGTTGATCGTGATTGCCGCGGGATAATCCAGCACCATGTCGCCGTCTTCATCGATGATCTCGTGCGGAATGTCCATGTCCTGTCCGGGCCAGTCGAGAGACGGCTTTTCGATCGGTGCGAACGCCGGTGCGCCGGTTTTTTTCAGGCGGTAAAGCTCGCCGGCCTCGAATGCGGGAAGGCCCGCCAGATCGATGCTTCCGATCTGGCCGTTTTCCGTGATGATGTCCAGTTTCAGACTTTCGTACTGGCCTTCCGGCAGGTTGAAGTAGGCGTGCAGGCCGGCCGTCGTCGGAGCCGTGCCTTCGGCGAAAGTCATGGCGATCACGTTCGAGGCCGCCGGAATGCCGTTCTGGACGCTCGTGTCGATGCCGCCCGTGCCGTCGGTCGCGCCGATGAACCCGGACGAGGAGACGGGGTGGTTTTCGTCCGCCGTCAGCAACAGGGCCTTTACCGGATCGCTGCCGCCCGAGATTTCGAATTTCAGGATCGAAGTCAGCCGTTTGAGCGTGAAGACCAGTTCGTCGGATGCCGGGTCGGCGGTCCGGGCCGCCGTGGTGATCAGCGGATCGTAGCGGTGGTTGAAGTTGTTGCCGTCCTGCGTACGCAGGTTCCCGAACGGAATCGTGAAGACGCTGCCGGCATAGGAGTTCTCGACGTGGGGCGAGAAGGCGTGGAAATCCTGCGTCCCCGGGGTGATTTCGGTCGCGAATTTTTTGGTCGCGCTGCTGTAAGTCGCCTTGGCGGCAGTGCTCCCGTAGAGCAGGGTCATCTCGTTTCCGTCGTCCCAGCGGGACACGAACGATCCGTCGCCGATGTGGATGCTGGTGCGCGTTTCGGCTGCGGGCGTCGGGCCGATGCCGGTCCCGGGATTTTCGGCGGTGAATTCGATGCGGATTTTGTCGCCCGTTGCCGGGCCGTTGGGATTCTGTTCCTCGATGCCGCCGGAACAGGCGGCTACCGTTGTCATGACAGCGATAACCGGCAGTGTGCGGAAGATGTCTTTCATGGCTCCTCCGCTTTAGTAGTTGTCGTAGGGATCGTCGTAGGACGTAAGCTCGGTCACGCCTCCGCCGCCGTTTTCGGGATCGTCGCTTGCGGCGAATCCCTTCTCTACATGTACGTCGATTCGTTCAATCAGGGGTACGACGTAGCTAATCCCCCCCCCTCCTTGTGATTGGTGCTTGCTTTTTTCATGGTCAAAATTTGTTGATTGAGTCAAAAGCAAATATAAGTAAGGCAGGGACCGGATGAAAATAAATTCAACGAAACGGCAGATTTATTCAACGGACAGGCTGATTCCGAAAACAGCTCCGGGACTGAAATGGTGTAAAATGACGTATTTGAGAGTGTGACAGCGAACGAGGGCCGTCCGGAATTCCGGACGGCCCTCGTTTTCAGCCGGATCGGCTATTTTACGTATTTGTCGAGCCAGCCGAAGAATTCGCGGTTCCAGACCAGCGAGTTCTGGGGCTTGAAGACCTGGTGCGCTTCGTTTTCGAACTCCACGAGCCGCGCCGGAATGCCCAGCACGCGGGCTGCCGTGAAGGCTTCGAGCGACTGGGTGTAGGGGATGCGGAAATCCTTCTCGCCGGTGAAGATCAGGATCGGCGTGTCCCATTTCGAGACGAACTTGTGCGGCGAGTTGGCGTAGGAACGCTGTGCCGTGGCGTTCGCCGTATCCCAGTAGGAGCCTCCGTAGTCGTTGTTGACGAAGAACAACTCCTCGGTCTGGCCGTACATCGAGTCGAAATCGAAGATGCCGCAGTGGGAGATGAAGGCTTTGAAACGCTTCTCGTGGCATCCGGCGAGGAAGTAGACCGAATAGCCGCCGTACGACGCCCCGACGCAGCCCATGCGGTCCCGGTCGGCCCACGGCTCGCGGGCCACGTCGTCGATGGCCGAGAGGTAGTCGCGGATGTTCTGGCCCGAGTAGTCGCCCGAAATCTGGTCGAGCCACTCCTGTCCGAACGAGGGCAGGCCGCGGCGGTTCGGCGCGACGACGATATATCCCTGTGCGGCCATCAGTTGAAAATTCCAGCGGTAGCTCCAGAACTGCGATACGACGCTCTGCGGGCCGCCCTGGCAGTAGAGCAGCACGGGATATTTCTGCGACGGGTCGAAATCGGGCGGCAGGATGACCCATGTCAGCATCTGCTTGCCGTCGGTGGTCTTGACCCAGCGTTTCTGCACCTCGCCCATCCGGATATGGTCGTAGACAGATTTGTTGATGGCCGAGATTTGCGCCAAAGAGCCGTCCTCCGGATTTATCCCGAAGAACTCCGTGGCCATCGAGATCGTGCACATCTCGGCGGCGATCCGCTCCCCGGCCATCGTGAAGGCGTTGATGTCGTGGTCGCCCTTCGTGAGGACCTCCACCTCGCCGACCGACGGTGCGACGCGGCAGATCTGGTGCGTCGCCTCGATCGGGGCGATGAAATAGATCAGGTCGTCGCCGCTCCAGACGACGTTCTGGGCGTTGTAGTCGAAGTCGGCGGTGAGGTCCTGCATTTCGGCGGTATGGCAGTCGTAGACGAACAGGCGGGCCTTGTCCGACTCGTTGCCTGCGCGGCGCTGCGAGAGGAAGGCGATCTTCGAATCGTCGGGCGACCAGACGGGATATTTGTCGTAGCCCGGCAGGTCGTTCTGTTTCGCTTCGATGCCGGCGGGTTTGCAGATGTTTTGCGTCGCGCCGCTTTTGAGGTCGTAGACGAAGATGTCCGAATCGGTCGACACGGCGTAGGCGGTTCCCGTCAGCGGTTTGCAGGTGTAGGCCAGCATCGTCCCGGCGTTGTTCCAGGCGATCTCGGCCATGTCGAAATAGGGGGCCAGCGGCGCGTCCCACTGCGCGTCGGGCATGATGTCCCTGCCGCCCGTCACGAGTCCCTTGCCCAACTCGCCGACGAAGATGTGGCGGTATTCGCCTTCGTCCCAGTAGTCCCAGTGGCGCGCCATCAGGTCGTCGTAGATGCGGGCTTTCGATTTGTCCATGTCCTTGTAGATGTCCGACGAACGGCGGTCGGCCGTCTGCACGGTCTGCACCCACCAGATGTGTTTTCCGTCGGGGCTTACGCCGAAGCCCTCCACGTCGGGAATGCCCTCGCTGTCGCCGCTGCCCGTGATCTGCGTCGCGTCGCCGCCCGAGGCGTTCATCCGCCACACCTGCATCGAACCGCCGCGGTCCGAGAGGAAATAGATGTGCTGCCCGTCGGCGCTCCACTTCGGCGAGAGGCTGTTCGACGTGAAGTCCGTCAGGCATGTCACGGCCTTCGAGTCCATGTCTTCGACCCGGATCGTCGTCACGCCGCGGTTCTCGGCCATGTTGTAGTCGGTCTGCTGGTAGAGGAGCGTCCGGCCGTCGGGCGAAAGCGACGATGCGCCCGCGCGGCTCATCTTCCACATCACCTCGGGGGTGAGGCGCCCGGCGGCGATCTCTTCGGCCGTCAGCGCATTGTCGATCTTCAGAGGCTCGGGACGCTTGTCGCATCCGCCGAGGCCCATAGCTGCAATAGCCGTCATCAGGAGAATTTTTTTCATTTTTTGAGGTTTCTTACGTATATTTGTTCGCGAATTTCCGATGAAAACATGAACCGTACCGTTTATTTCGCCGATAAGGCCGTGGCGTTCACGGCAGAAACCCCCGGAGGGGCGTGGTACGCCGTTGCGGCGACAGCCGGCGGCGGCATATCACGCGACAAGATACTGAATTTTCTCGAATCGCACAATACCGTGGCCGTCGTTTCGGACGATCCCGATGGGGTTTTCGCGGCCTTTGCGGCGGAGTTCACGCCGGTCGAGGCGGCGGGCGGCGTGGTGGTGAACGACTGCGGCGAGTGGCTGATGATCCACCGCAACGGCCGCTGGGACCTGCCCAAAGGCCACCTCGAAAGCGGGGAGCGCATCGAGGAGTGCGCCGCGCGGGAGGTCGAGGAGGAGACGGGCGTGGCGGCGGAGGTCGTGCGTCCGCTGTGCGAGACGCTGCACGCCTACTATTTTCCGAAAACCGCACGTTGGGAACTGAAACGAACCCATTGGTACGAACTGCATACGCCCGGATGCTCCGGCCTGACGCCCCAGACCGAGGAGGGGATCGACGCCGTGGCGTGGTGCACGCCCGGGGAGGCCGCGGCGCGCGCCGGCGATTGTTATCCCACGGTGCGGACGGTGCTCGACCGGCTCCGAATTTCCGCAGACGTGAAATGAAAAAGGACCTGCCTGCGGGCGGGTCCTTTCGTTTTATCGTTTTATCGGGCGAACAGGTCGTTGAGCGACTCGCTCATGCTCGGATGCGTATAGATGGAATTGCTCAGCTCCCGCGCCGTCACGCCGTGTTTCATGGCCTGTGCCACGGTGTTGATGACCTCGCTCGACTCCGGCCCGAAAAGCGTGCAGCCCAGGATCAGGTCGGTTTCGGCGTCGATCACCGCTTTGAGAACCCCTTCCGCGGAACCCAGGATGCGCGCCCGGGGGAACGAGGCGACGGCGATTTTCCGGACCCGGATGTCGTATCCCGCCTTGCGGGCCTCCTCCTCGTGCAGGCCGACGTGCGAGAGCGGCGGCTCGATGAAGACCGAGTAGGGGACCGGGCCGCGGTTGGCCGTGGTGCGCGCGGCGCTGCCCAGCAGTTCGTCCCGGACGATGCGGTAGTCGTCGAGCGAAACGTAGGTGAATTGCAGTCCGCCCGTCACGTCGCCGATGGCGTAGATGTTCGGGGCCGTGGTGTGCAGGCGTTCGTCCACCCGGATCGCTCCGTGCTCGTTGGTCTCGACCCCTGCCGCTGCGAGGTTCAGTCCCGCGGTGGCCGGTTTGCGGCCCGTGGCCAGCAGTATGGCGTCGGCTTCGAGGCGCGAGGCGGTCCCGTCCTGCGAGAGGGCGATGCTCACCCCGTCCGCCGTGTCGCGGAAGGACTCTACCTTGACGTTCAGCCGGAAGGCGATTCCACGCTTTTCCAGAACCTCGCGGACTGCCTGCGCGATGTCGCGGTCCTCGCGCGGGATCAGTTCCGGGAATCCTTCGAGCACGGTGACCTCCGAACCGAACGAGGCGTACATCGACGCGAACTCCAGCCCGATATATCCGCCGCCCACGACCGCCAGCCGCCGGGGCAGTTCGTCCAGCTCCATGATCGAGGTGCTGGTGTGTATCCGTTTGCTTTCGGCGATGCCCGGGATGGGCGGGAGCGCCGTTTCGGCCCCGGTGTTGATGACGACGTGCTTTCCGCCGAGCTGCACGACGCCCTCCGCGGTCTTCACCTCCACGCTCTCCGGCGAGAGGAACCGCCCTTCGCCCGTGTAGACGTCGATCCGGGGGTCGTCGGCCAGTTTGTGATAGTTCTTGTCGCGGAGCAGATCGACCAGCGCGCGTTTTTCGGCGACGGCCTTCCGGTAGTAGGCCCTGCGCTGTTCGAAGGTCAGCGGATGGGACGCGGCCGCAAGCCCGGCGCTGTGGATCAGCGCCTTGGTCGGTATACAGCCGATGTTGATGCAGGTTCCCCCGTACATTTTGTCCGAACGTTCGATCATGGCGACGCTCCGATCGTGGCCGGCCAGTTCGGCGGCGAGGGTCTTGCCCCCTTTGCCGAAGCCGATGATGACGGCATCATACTTTTTCATAGTTTTCCTTTATTTGCCGCTCCGGGGTGTCCTCCCGTCTTCCGGAGTGATGTTTTATGTTGCAAAGATCGCGCTTTTGCGGCCGCCGGACAATGGCCGGAACGCCGCATGTGTTGGCAATAATTCCCGTGCGGCAAATTCCGTGCTGCAGGGCTATGCGTCGGCGGCGGTTTTGAGCCGCTGGCGCGCGGCCTCCCGGTATTTGCGCGAAATTTCGATCGTCATGCCGCCGATCTCCACGTGCCCGGAGCAGCAGCGGTCGAGGCGTGCCGTGTTGACGATGAACGAGCGGTGGATGCGCAGGAAACGGCTGTCCAACTGTGTCTCCCATTGCGAAATGCGGGTTTTGGTCCGGTAGGCGCCGCCCTCGGCGGTGTGAATCCATACCTCGCTGTCGTTCGATTCGACGTAGCGGATTTCGGCCGGGTCGAGCGTGATTTTGCGGCGGTCGGAGACGAAGCTGATCGAAGGGGCGTAGGGGCAGCGGCGTTCGAGGTGGTTTTCGAGGGCCATCTCCGGGGCGATGAAGGCCGTCAGGAGCAGCAGGATGAAGGGCGGGTTGAGCAGCAGCCCCGGCATTCCGCCTTCGCCGGTTCCGAGCGCTACCGCATGGCCCAGCATCAGCGAGAGGTATTCGATGCCGAGGATCGCCAGCGCGAGGTAGACGGCATTGAGGATTCCCTCCCTGCGCCTTTCGAACGACAGCTGCGGCACGAAGTAGCGGGCCGTGAGCATACCCGGCAGGAACAGTACGCCGAGCAGCAGGGCGTCGGCGAAGAGATACCCCAAACCCACGAGGACAAAGGCGATGACGAGTGCGGCCGAGAGCCACCAGACGACGGGCAGAAACTGTTTCATCCGAAGAATCCGTTTTTACAAATATAGGTAAAATATGCCTCCGGTGTCTCCTCCGGTCCCGCAAAAACCGCTTCCGGGGCCGATCGGCGGGTTTCGACCGGACAAGAGCGGGATTCGACGGCCTGTTTTTTTGTGGTTTCGGCCTGCGGCAGCCTATCTTTGCAATACGGGAATGGTCCCGCGATGACTTAAAACTTTTGCGTTATGTTCGATTTGTTTCTTGCAGGCGGCAAGCTGGGAATGTCCATCCTGACCGCCGAACTGATTTGCATGCTGTTCGCGGCATGGAAGGCGCCCGCATGGGTGAAGGAGATCGGTCTGCTGGCGCTGGTGACCGGGATCTTCTATCAGTTTCTCGGCATGTTCCAGGCTTTCGGTGTCATTCAGATGGCCGGAGACATCTCCCCGTCGCTGTTGGCCGGCGGATTCAGGGTGTCGTTTATCTCGGTGATGTACGGCATGCTGATCTACGCCGCTTCGCTGGTGATCCGCATGTTGCAGAAGCCGCGGATCTGACCCGGTTCCGAACCGGGGTTCAGGAACGGCGGACGGTCGCCGGATTTCCGGCCATGTTCCGTTCCTCTCCCGTTCCGGAATGCCCTCCCCCGTTTATAAGACGGGAGTGTCGCGTCCGCCGAGCAGTCGCTCCTGCGTGTCGAGGGCTTCGGCGATCAGTTCGGGCGGGTAGTCGTACAGTTCCAGGATGCGGATGGCGTTGCGTGTGGTGAGGGGACCGGTGTGCAGTCGGTAGTCGAAAACCAGCTGCCCGTCGGCCACCTCTTCACGGAAGTGGTGCAGTTCGTAGTCGTCGCCGCGCAGCAGTTCCGCCAGTTCGATGTCGTGCGTGGCGGCCAGCACGATGTGCGGCCCGCGGTTGAGGCGTGCGAGCACGGCCTTTCCGGCCGCGATGCGTTCGGTGGTGTTCGTGCCCTTGAACAGTTCGTCGAGTACGAACAGACAGGGCGACGGCTGTTCCGCGGCTTCGAGCAGTCGTTTCACGGTGAGCACCTCCTGCAGGTAGTAACTCGTGCCTTCCGACACGTCGTCCGCAATGCGGATCGAGGAGTGGAGCCGCATGTAAGGAGCCGTGAATCCCTCGGCGAAGCAGGTGCAGATCGTTTCGCCCAACAGAGCGTTGAGCATCACGGTGCGTACGAAGGTGGTTTTGCCCGACATGTTCGATCCGGTGAGCAGCAGTCCCGTGCCGTCGAGCGTCAGCGTGTTTGCCACGCAGCCGGGAATGAGCGGGTGTACGACCTGCACGGCTTCGAGGTATTTGCCCTCGATGAATGTCGGGCGGCAGGTCGGCGTGCCGCGGCGCAGGCGCATGACCGAAATGGCCGCGTCGGTCTCGCCGATGAACCGGAATACGTCGTGGATGGCTTCGCGGTGGGCCGTGATGCTGCCGGTGAAGCGGTGGAAAAGGATGGTTTCGATGTTGAAGGCGATCTTCACCAGTTCGAACACCAGCCAGGCGATGGCGGCGAAATCGTTGCCGCCGTCGCCCTGCGCGCCGACGATGCGGCTGCGGTGTTCGACCTGGGCGACCCGGCGGATCGGCTGTGCGGCATCGTCCGAGCCGGGAATCTGTTCCGAGGCGAGGTAGCGGGCCGTTTTCAGCGCTGCGGCGAGCTGCCGCACGGCGAAAGCGTAGCGCGTGATGTTGAGTTTGTTGCCGTAGTGGATCACCAGGTTGACCGCGTAGATCGCCATGAAAAGCAGGAGCAGCAACGGGTAGAAGGGCGCGAGGAGCAGCGAGACGATGGCGGCGGTGGTCAGCGCATAGACCAGTCCGATGCGGCGGACTTTGACCGGGGTGTCGAAGATCAGCCGTTGGAAGTCGTAGGCGTCGTCGCTCGAAAGGCGTGCAAGATGCCCGGCACACCGTTGCGTCAGTTCGTCGTCGTTTTCGAAAACACCGACCCGGCGGTCGAAATCCGCGGCGTCCTCCTCGCCCCGGAGGGTTCGCAGCCGGGCGTAGAGATATTGTTGGCCGACGCGCGAAGTCGTGCGGTCGATCTGCTCGAACACGGCGTTCAGGTCGAGGTCCGCCGTCGTCTCGGCATCGATGGTCTGGAGGGCTTCCTCTTCGGCCGAGCGATTGTAGAAATAGCTGCTGATCGGGTCGAAATCATAGGCCGCAGGCTCCTCTCCGGGTCCTCCGGAGGGTTTGAACAGCGAAGCGATGTAGTCGGTCGGTCTCATGTCTGCGGTTGTTTTCTACAATGTATTTTACAGAGTGGAAGCAGCGGCCGGGGTCGGAAGCCTGTCGTCCTGGGGTTGCCCCTGAAACAGGCGTCTTACGCCTGCGCCTGCATTGCCCGGGCGATGCCTTCGGCGATCTGGTCGATGGCGCCCTGGAGCTTGCCGCCGATCATCATTTTCATCATCATGTTCAGCTCGATGTGCAGCACCAGCCGCATGCGGGTGTCGGTGTCCGAAACCTTGTGGAGCTGAATCCAGAAGGCGAAATCCATCGGAATTCCCCCGTCGTCGCCCACGATCTTGACGTGACGCGGCTCGACGCGCTCCTCCATGCGGAGACGGACGGTGAAGCCCTTGGCCTTGAACGAACAGGTGTCCTCGGTGGCCTGCCACTCCTCGACGCGGTCGGCGACGGCGGGCGTGAGGTTGTCGAAGCGGCTGATGACGGCGTAAATCTGCTCGGCGGGACGTAGAATCCGGTGTTGTTTCGAAATGTATTCCTGCATGTTGACGTTATGTTTTAGAATGTAGTGTCGGTGTCGGGTGCGGCCCAGAAGCGGGCGTCGTCGGAGGTTCGGACGGCTTCGTTCAGTTTGAACCCGTCGAATCCTGCGGGCAGCAGGGCGATGACCCGGCCCTCGTATTCGACCTCCTTGTCGTATCCGGTTTGCTCCCAGCACATGAACCAGTAGAGGTTCTTGGCCCAGTAGGAGAGGTAGTTTTCGGGGTCGCGCGTGCCGAGAAGCCGGTGAACGGTCATCGGTTCTCCGGCGACGGTGCGCTGCCGCATCTCTTCGAGCGAAAGCGGTTCTCCCTCGGGCGAGGCGACCCAGGACTGCATGTCGGAGTCGATCATGGCCCATTTCCGGTGCTCGGGCAGCCAGACGACGTTGACCACGTGGCAGTCCGAGTCGAGCGAATCGGCCGGAAGACACGTCACGAAGCGGTTCGTGATTCCCTCGGCGAGCAGCAGTTCATGGAGCAGGATCGCGTGCAGCCGGCAGTTGAAGGCCGGTTCTACCGTGCGGGTGTACTCCCACAAGGCGGTGGCATTGCGTACTTCGGGGTGGACCTTCTGGTTGGCGTGGGGAATGTTTTCGGCGACGAATGTTGCCAGTGCGCGCGCCTTGTCCCAGGTCGCAGCTGCCGGATCGACGAGTGTGTCGAGACGGAAATAGTCGCGTATTTCCCGTGCCCGGGCGGTATCCTGTATATAGGTGAAACGGTAGTCGGCGTCCGGCTCGGCGGCGTAAGGACCGGCGCTGCGCAGCAGTTCCGTGCGTTGCTCCTTTTGCAGGCCGGTCAGATAATCGATGGCCTCTTCGCGGAAGACGAAACGGATCAGCAGGAAGAGGACCAGCAGCAGTCCGATGAGCGAAAGCAGGACGATGCCAGCGATTTTCAGGGCTTTTTTCATGGTGGAAAGGGTATGGTTGGCGCAAAGATAGGGATTTTTCCGGTACGGGCAACATCCGGCCTCTTCGACTGCGTAAAACGAAACGGGACGGACCGCAACGATCCGTCCCGCAATCGGGTCTTCATTCGCCGAGGACGGCTTTCCTGAATCTGGCGAGGTCGGTGTCGTCGGCGATCTTGCGGGCGAATACCCCCCCCCATGCCGGGGCCGGTCAGTCGATCTCGAAGGTGCGCGCCGTGTCGCTGTCGACGGTGATGCGCACCGTCATCACGTTGTCGGGAAGCAGCTGCTCGATCTTCTCGGGCCACTCCACCAGGCACAGGTCCCCCGAGTAGAAATACTCCTCGTAACCGAAGTCGAAGGCTTCGCGCAGGTCGTTGATGCGGTAGAAATCGAAATGGTGGATGCGTCGGTTGCCCTCGCCCTTGTATTGGTTGACGATGGCGAACGTGGGGCTGGTCACGGTGTCGGCGGCCCCGAGTTCTGCGGCGATTTCACGGATGAGCGTGGTTTTTCCCGCGCCCATCTCGCCGCGGAAGGCGACCACCGTGCGGCGGCCCAGCGAGCCGATGATCGCCCCGGCGACCTGCGGAAGCTCGTCCTGCGAGGTGATGTGAATGGTTTTCATCTATTGTTTTGGCTTTAGAACGATATACGGTACGATCATCTCCTCCATCGAAATGCCGCCGTGCTGGAACGTGTTGCGGTAGTAGCGGATGTGGCGGTTCGCGTCGTTGTTGTAGACGAGGAAATCGGTGTTGTAGGCGAAGATGTAGCTCGACGTTAGGTTGCTCGACGGCAGCTGCACGTCCTCGGGTTTCAGGATCTCGTAGACTTCGCGGGAGTTGTACGCGAGGTTGCGGCCCGTCTTGTAGCGCAGGTTGGCCGAGGTCTCGCGGTCGCCGGTCACCTTCACCGGGTTGTCCACGCGGATCGTGCCGTGGTCCGAGGTGATGACGACGGTGTGTCCCCGTTCGGAGAGGAGCTTGAGGATGGTGTAGAGGTCCGAATGCTCGAACCACGAGCGCGTCAGCGAGCGGAACGCCGCGTCGTCCTCCGTGAGTTCGCGGATGATGTCGGTCTCGGTACGTGCGTGCGAGAGGATGTCGAGGAAGTTGTAGACGATGACCGAGAAGTCGGCGTCGTAGACCTTCTGGATGTTGTCCACCAGCTTGCGGCCCTGCTCCGGGCGCACCAGTTTGTCGAACGAAAACTTCCACGACTTGCCGTTCTGGCTCATCAGCCGCTTCAAAAACTCCTCCTCGTACTGGTTTTTGCCGCCCTCCTCGTTGTCGTTGAGCCACTTGTTGGGCATCAGCTTGTCGATGGCCAGCGGCATCAGCCCCGCGAAGACGGCGTTGCGGGCGTACTGCGTGGCCGTGGGGAGGATGGCGCAGTAGAAGTCGTCCTGCGCCACGTCGTACCAGCCCCGCAGCAGCGACGAAATCGACCGCCACTGGTCGTAGCGGAAATTGTCGATCAGCAGCAGCGTGGTTTTGGGATTCTCGTCGGCGACGGGGAAGATATTGGTGCGCATGAGCGTATGCGACATCACGGGGGTGTCGTCCGAACGCTTGTTGATCCAGTTGTAGTAGTTGCGGCGCACGAATTTGCAGAACTCCTGGTTGGCCTCGCTCTTCTGGTAGGTCAGCACCTCCTTGATGCTCTGGTCGGTGGATTCGGCCAGTTCGACCTCCCACGCGGTGAGCTTGCGGTAGAGCGCGCACCAGTCCTGGAACGTGTCGGCCATCTGGAGCGAGGACGAGATGCGGCCGAACTCCGAACGGTAGTCGGCGGTGGTCTGCTCGGTCACCAGCTGCTGCTGGTGCACGTTCTTCTTGATCGAGAGCAGCACCTGGTTGGGGTTGACGGGTTTGATGAGGTAGTCGGCGATCTTCGACCCCACGGCCTTGTCCATGATGTTCTCCTCCTCGCTCTTGGTGACCATGATCACGGGCGTCGTGGGGCGCACCTCCTTGATCTTGGGAAGGGTTTCGAGTCCCGTCATGCCGGGCATCATTTCGTCGAGGATGATCAGGTCGTAGGCTCCTTCGGAAGCCATGTCGATCGCGTCGTATCCGTTGTTGCAGGTGTCCACCTCGTAGCCTTTCTGCCGCAGGAACAGCACGTGGGGTTTCAGCAGTTCGACTTCGTCGTCGACCCAGAGTATTTTGACCATACCGTTATCGGATTTAGAATTTGCAAAATTAATGTTTTTATCTTCAAACGCAAAAACCCCGCGGTTTATTGGGTCGGCTCCGGTTTTGTGTGAATATTGCGGTAATTTTTTGCCGGAACGGAATATTGTTTGTATATTTGCGAACAATAATGACGGATATGACGAAAAAGACCTATACGGACCAGGAGGAACAAATCGCCCGCTTTGCCAAGGCGATGGGGCATCCGGCACGGATGGCTATTCTGCAATTCCTTGTCAGGCAGGACAGTTGCTTTTTCGGGGATATCCACGAAGTACTGCCGATTGCCAAGGCAACCGTATCGCAGCATCTCAAGGAGTTGAAAGAGGCCGGATTGATACAGGGTGAAATTGAAACACCGAAAGTCCGTTATTGTATCAACCGTGCGAATTGGACGGTGGCGCGCAATCTTTTTGTCGGTTTCTTCTGTGACTGTAAGGACAAAGATTCCTGCTGCGGATGAACGTTTTTTTTATCGGCATTGTTCGTTGTTCGGCGAATTACATCTAATGAAAAACAGATATGGAGATTAAGGTATTGGGAACGGGGTGCGCCGGATGCAAGGTACTCCACGAAACGGTAAAGCAGGCGGTCGCCGAGTTGGAATTGACTGCAACGGTCGTAAAGGAAGAGGATATTATGAAGATTATGTCCTACAATGTGATGACCCTGCCGGCATTGGTCGTGGATGAGCAGGTCGTAGCCAAAGGGCGAAAATTATCGCTTGCAGAGGTCAAGGAACTGCTGACAAAATAATTCGCCATGAAAAGATTATTGTTGCTTGTGGCTGCCGCAGTATTTGCCGCCTGCGGAAATCATCCGCGAAAAACCGTTGCCGACAGACAGCAGGATGATTGTGTCGAAGTGCTTTGTTTCTACGGGGCAAAACGCTGCGCAACTTGTATCGCGATTGAAACCGGCGTGAAAGAGGTCGCCGAAACCGATTTCGCCGGGCAGGTAGGGGCCGGAGAGGTGTATTTTCGTATTATCGACATTGCAAAGCCGGAAAATGAAACGTTGGCCGACAGGTATGAAGTAACGTGGTCGGCGCTGTTGCTGAATAAATGGCGGGACGGGAAAGAAACCGTAACCGATTTGACGCAGTTCGCCTTTGCCAATGCTCGCACGAATCCGGAGCAATTTAAAGCGGAACTCTGTGCCGAAATTCGAAAACAGTTGGGCGAATAGGTATGGAATATTTGCAGCACTTGCTGGACGGCTCGACCGTTCCGATACTGACAGCTTTTCTGCTCGGCCTGCTGACCGCCGTAAGCCCCTGCCCGCTGGCGACGAACATCGCCGCGGTGGGTTATATCTCGAAGGATTTGGAAAACCGCCGCCGCATTTTCTTCAGCGGTTTGCTTTACACGCTCGGACGTGTCGCGGCCTACACGTTGCTGGGTGCGGTGCTGATTGCTGTGTTGCGTGCGGGGGCGAGTGTTTTCGCCATTCAGAAGGCAATCGGCAAATGGGGCGAACTGCTGATCGCTCCGGCACTGATTCTGATCGGATTGTTTATGCTCTTCGGACATCGGCTCAATCTGCCGAATTTCGGATTCTCGGGGCGCGGCGAGCGGATGGGGCGGGGTGGCGGATGGGGTGCGCTGTGGCTCGGCATTCTTTTTTCTCTGGCGTTCTGCCCGACGAGCGGCGTTTTCTATTTCGGAATGCTTATTCCGATGTCGGCCGCAGAAACGGGCGGTTATCTCCTGCCTGCCGTATTCGCTGTCGCTACGGGGCTTCCTGTGGTAATCGTCGCATGGCTGCTGGCGTACAGCGTTGCCGGGTTGGGCGCATTCTACAACCGGATGCAGGCGATTCAAAAGTGGCTCACACGGATTGTAGGCTTGCTTTTTATAGCCGTGGGCATTTATTATGGAGTAATTTATTTCTGTTAAAACGATGATTCAACGATTTGCCGACCGGCTTGTCTACGGCGTATTCGGGATGAGTGCCGAAACACATTTCGGAAGTGCTGTCAATTTCTTTTTCTACGACAGTGTCAAAATTCTGATCCTGCTGTTCTTGATCAGTATGGTAATGGGAATCGTCAATGCCTATTTTCCGATTGACAATCTGCGCCATTACCTTGCGACCCGCAAACTGTACGGGTTTCAATACCTTTTTGCATCGCTGTTCGGGGCTATCACGCCGTTTTGCTCCTGCTCGTCGATCCCGTTGTTCATCGGTTTTGTCAAGGGCGGGATTCCTTTGGGTGTGACATTTGCGTTTCTGATTACCTCGCCGCTTGTGAATGAGGTTGCTGTGGCGATGTTCCTTGGTTCGTTCGGCATGCGGGCGACGGCGATTTATGTCGTGAGCGGCATTCTGCTCGGCATGATCGGCGGCTTCGTACTCGGCCGCTTCAAGTTGGAGCGCTATCTTTCGCCGTGGGTGCGGCAGTTGCAGGCGCAGTCCGATACGAAATCGGAAGTTTGGACCGAAGAGCGCACGCCGTTCGTTCGACGGCTTCCCGTCATTGTGCGCGATGCGTGGGGTATTGTGCGGGGTGTGCTGGTATATGTGTTGATCGGTATCGGTGCAGGTGCGGCGATGCACGGGTATGTGCCCGAAGGATTTTTCGAGCAATATATGTCGAAAGACAATTGGTTTGCCGTGCCACTGGCTGTCGTTTGCGCCGTACCGATGTATGCCAACGCCGCCGGAATCGTTCCAGTGGTGCAGGTCTTCGTGACCAAAGGCATTCCGCTGGGGACGGCTATCGCCTTTATGATGGGCGTTGTCGGGTTGTCGTTGCCGGAAGCCACGATGTTGAAAAAGGTGATGACATGGCGGCTGATCGGGATATTCTTCGGAGTGATGACTTTATTCTTTATTCTGTCGGGATATGTGTTTAATATGTGTTTGTAATACAGTTGTTTAATGGTTTTTTGGCGTTTGCGTCGAGCCTTCGGAATAAATAACTGATATAGAATATTTTAATTTTGGCCCGGGTTTTGCCCGATATTTGTTATCGTGTTGTGAACGTGCAGACTACACTGCCGCGGGAAAAAAGTGAAAAAAAATTGCCGATTATTGGCGGATATGTAAATAAAGCGTATATTTGCAGTCCGAATCATTTTGGATGAACTTAATTTTAAATACTATATAAACATGACAAAGGCAGATATCGTAAGCGAAATCGCTAAAAGCACCGGCGTTGAGAAGGTGCAGGTGCAGGCTATCGTCGAGGCTTTCATGGAGAGCATCAAGACGTCGCTCACCCAGAAGAATAACGTGTATCTCCGTGGTTTCGGCAGCTTCATCGTGAAGAAGCGTGCCAAGAAAGTTGCCCGCAACATCTCGAAGAACACGACGATCACCATTCCCGAACACAACATCCCCGCTTTCAAGCCCGCAAAGAGCTTCGCAGCGAAGGTGAAATAACGGATAAATAAAGAACCTCTTAAAATTTAAGGACTATGCCAAACGGAAAGAAGCATAAGCGTCACAAGATGGCTACCCACAAGCGGAAAAAACGTCTTCGTAAGAACCGTCACAAGAAAAAGTAGGGTAGCACCTTTGTGCTAACGATAGATAAAGCTAAAGGGGCCAAAGGGTTCTTTTAGCTTTACCTATTTTCGGGTTTCCGATTTTTCGGGCGGTTTTTCCGCCTCTTTCGCGGGTTTTCCGGATGCCGGACCCCGCGTTCCGCCGGATGTTTCCGGCATCCATTTTTCCCTTTGGAGTTCGCCGCCACTTCACAGCAAAACGCGGCTTCAGTACTAATTTCAGCCATACCGCGCCCGGTTTCCCGGAGCGCGGCACACGATAGATGAACAGAGAATTAATCGTAAACGTAAACCCGACCGAGATCTCGATCGCCATGTGCGAGGACAAGGTGCTCGTCGAGTTGAACAAGGAGCAGTGCCAGACGGGCTTTGCCGTGGGGGACATCTACCTCGGGAAGGTGCGCAAGATCATGCCGGGACTGAACGCGGCATTCGTCAACATCGGGCACGAAAAGGACGCCTTTATCCACTACCTCGACCTGGGGCCGCAGTTCCCCTCGCTGCAGAAGCTCGTCGCCTCGCAGCAGCCCGGAAAGCGGGGATTACGCGTCGAGAGCATGAAACTCGAACCGCCCGTCGAGAAGACCGGGAAGATCGGCGAATACCTCCAGGTGGGACAGCAGATCATGGTCCAGGTGGCCAAGGAGGCCATTTCGACCAAAGGTCCGCGCCTGACGGCCGACATTTCGCTGGCCGGCCGCAACGTGGTGCTGGTCCCCTTCACCTCGAAGGTTTTCCTTTCGCAGAAAATCCGCTCGGCGGATGAGAAGAAGCGCCTCAAGCGCATCGCCGCGGCGGTGCTGCCGAAGAATTTCGGCGTCATCATCCGCACGGCGGCCATGGAGGCCAAGGACGAGGACATCGAGCACGACATCCAGACCCAGATCGACCGCTGGCGCAAGACCTGCGCGGCGATCAAGAAGAACGCGGCGTCGGTCCCGGCGCAGCTGATGAGCGAGATGAACCGTGCCAACACGATCATCCGCGACTCGCTGAACGGCTCCTTCTCGCAGATCGCCGTCGACGACGAGGCGATGTTCAAGGACATCCGCGACTATATCCGCCAGATCGACCCCGAGAAGGAGAAGATCGTCAAACTCTACAGGGGCAACGTGCCCATTTTCGACAACTTCGACATTTCGAAGCAGATCAAGTCGCTGTTCGCCAAGTACGTGTCGCTCAAACGCGGCGCTTACCTGATCATCGAACATACCGAGGCCATGAACGTCATCGACGTCAACTCGGGCAACCGCACCAAGGCCGAGGACAATCAGGAGCAGACCGCCATGGACGTGAACCTCGCCGCGGCGAAGGAGATCGCCCGCCAGCTGCGGTTGAGGGACCTCGGAGGCATCGTCATCATCGACTTTATCGACCTGCACAAGGCGCAGAACAAACAGGCGCTGTTCGACGAGATGGTGAAACTGATGGCCACCGACAAGGCCAAGCACACGGTGCTGCCGCTCACGAAATTCGGGCTGATGCAGATCACACGCCAGCGGGTGCGCCCCGTGGCCGTCGAGAGCGTTTCGGACGTCTGCCCGACGTGCAACGGCTCGGGTAAGATCGAACCTACGGTGCTGCTGGACAAGAAGATCGAGAACCAGATTTCGTTCCTCACGCAGGACCGCGGACACAAGTTCATCAAGCTGGTCGTCAGTCCTTACGTGGCGGCGTTCCTCCGAAAGGGCCTCTGGTCGCTGCGCCGCCGCTGGGAGTGGAAGTACAAGGTGCGCCTTCAGATCGCCGAGGACCAGAGTGTCGGGATCGTCGAAATCCACTACCATGACAAGAAGGATAACGACCTTATAACCAAATAAGGTATGGCAACCGCCCGCGAGCAGCTGGCGCAGTTCGCCGCCGGGTCGAAAGCCCTCGGCAGACTGTGCCGCGAATATGAAAACAGGAGTGCTACCGTCCACCTCGAAGAGCTGGTCGGCGGCGCTCTTTCGTTTTATGCCGCGGCGGCCGTGGCCGAATCCGGGGGCGTGCATGTCTTTGTCGCCGAGGACCGTGACGCCGCAGCCTACCTCCTGAACGACTTCTACAACCTGCTGGACGAACGGCAGGTTTATTTCTTCCCCTCGTCCTGGAAACGTTCGGCGGCCTACGGCGCCGAGGATGCGCAGGGCGTGGTGCAGCGTACGGCGGCGATGCACGCCGTGCGGAATTTCACGGGGAAGGGCTACCTGGTGGTCTGCACCTACCCCGAGGCGCTGGCCGAGCGGGTCGCCGACGCCGAAGCCCTGCAACGGGAGACCATCGGCGTGAAGGTCGGCGACCGGATTTCGATCGAGGTGCTGGAGCAGGCACTCGTCGATGCGGCCTTCACGCGCGTCGATTTCGTCTATGAACCCGGCCAGTACTCGGTGCGCGGCGGTATCGTCGACGTTTTTTCCTTCTCGGAGAGCAAGCCCTACCGATTGGATTTCTTCGGGGACGAGGTCGACTCGATCCGGCGGTTCAACATTTCGAGCCAGCTGTCGTCGGACAAGCTTGACCGCGTGGAGATCATTCCCGACCTGAACGCCGGGATTCCCGCCTCGGCGAAGGTCTCCTTCGCGCAGTTTGCGGGTGCGGAGGTTTCCTGGTGGTTCTACGACGCCGATTTCGTGCTGCGTAGGGTCAACGACATCCGCCGCAGGACGCTCTCGGACATGGAGCATCCCGATCAGATCGACTCGCTGCTGACGAGCCGCAATTCGCTGCTGGCCGACCTTTCCGGAAGCCGGATTTTCCTGCTGCGCGACAATCTTCCCGAGCGGCCGGCGGTCGCAGCGGTGAAGTTCTCGACAGCGCCGCAACCGAAATTCAACAAGAATTTCGAGATGCTGGCCGATGACATGATCCGCAACGCGCTGCGGGGCTACGATACCTATATACTTTCGGAGAACAAGGCGCAGGTCGAGCGTCTCGAAAATATTTTCCACCAGATCGGCCGCGGACAGGCCGTCGTGCGGTCGCTGTCGGCGACCCTGCACGAGGGCTTCGTGGACAACGACCTGAAACTGTGCCTCTACACCGACCACCAGATTTTCGACCGTTACCAGCGTTACCGCATCAACGGCGAGATCCGGCGCGACGAGCAGATGACCGTCGCCGAGCTGAACCAGCTGCGCCCGGGCGACTACGTGGTGCACATCGACCACGGCGTGGGCCGTTTCGACGGGCTGGTGAAGATCGCTGCGGGCGACGGGCGCATGCAGGAGGCGATCAAACTGGTCTACAAGGACGGCGACGTGCTGTTCGTCAACGTCCATTCGCTCCACCGCATTTCGCGCTACAAGTCGGGCGACGGCGAGCCGCCGAAGGTCTACAAACTGGGCAACGGCGCCTGGCAGAAGCTGAAGAACGCCACCAAGAAGGCCGTCAAGGACATTTCGCGCGAACTGATCGCCCTCTACGCCAAGCGCAAGGCGTCGAAGGGGTACGCCTTCTCGCACGACAGCTATTTGCAGCACGAACTGGAGGCTTCGTTCCGCTGGGAGGACACCCCCGACCAGCAGTCGGCCACGGCGGCCGTCAAGAAGGACATGGAGTCCGACCAGCCGATGGACCGGCTGGTGTGCGGTGACGTGGGTTTCGGAAAGACCGAGGTGGCGATCCGCGCGGCGTTCAAGGCCGCCGTCGACGGCAAGCAGGTCGCCGTGCTGGTCCCCACGACGATCCTTGCCTTGCAGCACTACCGTTCGTTCACCGAGCGTCTGCGCGATTTCCCGGTGAGGGTGGAGTACATCAACCGCACGAAATCCGCGAAGGAGGTCAGCCAGATCCGCGAGGATCTCGCCTCGGGCAGGATCGACATCCTGATCGGCACGCACAAGATGCTGGGCAAGCAGATCGTGTTCCGCGATCTGGGGCTGCTGATCATCGACGAGGAGCAGAAATTCGGTGTCGCCGCCAAGGAGAAGCTCACCGAGATGAGCGTTTCGGTCGACACGCTGACGCTTACCGCCACGCCCATTCCGCGTACGCTGCAATTCTCGCTGATGGGTTCGCGGGATTTGTCAGTCATCTCGACCCCGCCGCCCAACCGCCAGCCGATCCTCACCGAGTCGCACGTTTTCTCGGAGGAGATCATCCGCGACGCCGTCGGGGCGGAACTCGCACGCGGCGGCCAGGTCTATTTCGTCCACAACCGCGTCGAGGATCTGCCGGCCCTCCAGGGGCTGATCACGCGTCTCTGCCCGAAGGCCCGCGTGGCCGTCGGGCACGGCAAGATGCCCGCCGAGCAGCTGGAAAAACTCATCATGGACTTCATCTACGGGGAGTTCGACGTGCTGGTGTCGACGACCATCGTCGAGAACGGCATCGACATCCCCAACGCCAATACGATCATCGTCGACAACGCCCAGAATTTCGGTTTGAGCGACCTGCACCAGCTGCGCGGCCGCGTGGGGCGTTCGAATCAGAAGGGCTACTGCTACCTGCTTTCGCCGCCCAACGAACTCTTGTCGTCCGATGCGCGGCGGCGTCTGCGGGCCATCGAGGAGTTCTCCGACCTGGGTTCCGGGTTCAACATCGCCATGCAGGACCTCGACATCCGCGGTGCGGGCAACCTGCTGGGGGCCGAGCAGAGCGGGTTCATCGCCGACATCGGTTTCGAGACCTACCAGAAGATCATGAACGAGGCGGTGGCCGAACTGCGTGCCGAGGGGCTTCACGTCCCGGGTCTGAGCGACGGGGAGCAGGAGGTCGTCGACGAGATGCGTTTCATCGACGACGCGCACATCGACATCGAGGTCGAGGCCGCGCTGCCCGACGCCTACGTTTCGCAGCAGGCCGAGCGCCTGAAACTCTACCGCGAACTCGACTCGACGAAGGACGAGGAGGCTTTGCAGGCCTTCGAGAGCCGCCTCGCGGACCGTTTCGGTCCCCTGCCGCGCGCCGCGAAGGAGCTGCTGAACGTCGTGCGCCTGCGCTGGGAGGCCATCCGCCTGGGCATGGAGCGCGTGAAGGTCAAGAACGGACTGATGATCGTGCATTTCGTGGGCGAGGAGAATTCGCCTTTCTACAAGAGCGAGGCCTTCATGACCCTGTTGCAGCGGGTTACGCAGCGGCCCGACCGATTTGTGCTCAAACAGCACAATAATCGGCTGGCGATGACCGTTAGGAATGTCAAAGACGTGGAAGACGCATACAAAACGCTGCAGCAGCTTTGAATCTGATCGTAGACATAGGCAATACCCTTGTCAAGTTGGCCGTTTCCGACGGCGGGCGGATCGTTGCCCAGCGCTGCGTGGAGCGGCTGCATCCGTCGATGCTCGACGAGTTGCTGGAGGGCCGCAGGGCCGCGAAGGCCGTCGTCGCCTCGACGCGCGGCGAAGCGGACGACGTGACGGAGATGGTCCGCCCGCGTGCGGATTACCTGCTGGAGTTCACCTCGCAGACCCCCGTGCCGGTTGCCAACGCCTACCGTACGCCCGAGACGCTGGGCCGCGACCGGCTGGCCGCCGCCGTGGGCGCCACGGTGCTTTACCCGGGGCGCAACGTGCTGATCGTCGACTTCGGCACGGCCGTGACGATCGACCTGGTGACGGCCGACAACACGTTCCGCGGCGGGTGCATCTCGCCGGGGATGAAAACCCGTTTCCGGGCGCTCCACGACTACACGGCCTGCCTGCCGCTGTGCGGCCCGACCGATAGCGGGGAGTTGCAGGGACTCACCACCGAAGAGGCCATCCGCCTGGGGGTGATGAACTCGCTGACCTTCGAAATCGAGGGCTATATGGCCCGGATGGAGAAAAAAATCGACGATTTATGCGTAATTTTTACCGGCGGGGACGCGAAATACTTTGCGAAAAGAATTAAAAACACGATATTTGCAAATTGTAATCTGGTCTTTTGCGGATTGGATCGAATTTTAGAGTACAATGCAAGTGAAGAATACCTTGATTAAGCTGGTTGTCGCGGCTGCAGCGATGTTTCCTTTTGCCGTTTCGGCCCAGACAAGCAGTATTAACGCATTCTCGCCCTATACGATGTACGGCATCGGCGAACAGAATACCCCCGGTACGCTACAGATGCGCTCGATGGGCGGTGCGGGTGTGGCCATGCGTTCGGTGAGCACGGTTAACCTGCTCAACCCCGCGGCTTACAGTGCGGCTCCGCAGAAGACCTTCCTCTTCAACTTCGGGTTGGAGGGCCAGAACTACTACAACGCCCAGACGGTCGAAGGCGTCGGGAAACGGACGGCCTACAACACGTTCAACTTCCACGACATCGCTTTCCAGATGCCGGTGGCCAAGCGGTTGGGACTCGGTTTCAGCCTCACGCCTTACAGTTCGGTGGGTTACAGGACCAAGTATTACCACGAATACGACCCCGAGGACCCCATTTACGCCAACGTCGGCAATATTCAGTACAATTACCAGGGCGAGGGCGACGTGACGGAGGTCAAGGTGGGCCTGGGCTGGGAGCCGTTCAAGAATTTTTCGGTGGGTATCGCCGCACAGTACTACTGGGGCGACATCGACCGTACGTTCGTGATGACCCCGACCGCGATTACGGGCGAAGGGACCTTCACCTCGACGGTGGGCCAGGACAATTACAGCATTTCGAGCATCAAGGGGCAGGTCGGCGTGCAGTGGAATGCGATTCTGAACGCGAAGCGCATTCTGACGCTCGGCGCGACGTACGACTTCGGCGGCGACCTGAACCCGGAGGTGACGAAAAGCCTCTATATCGGCGACCTGTACAACACGGTGGTCAAGGGCGATACGACGCACCTGAAGCTGGTGCTGCCCCGGCAGCTGGCCGTGGGAGCCTATTACCAGACCGGCAGGTGGGCCGTCGGCGTGGATTACGTTTTCCAGAACTGGGGCGGCCGCAACTCGGGCTACGAGATGACGGGAACCAGCGGCAGCGGGGAGAACAAGACGGAATACAAGGTGGCCTATACCAATACGAGCACGATCAAGATGGGCGTGGAATACACTCCGAACCGTTACGATGCGCGCCATCTGCTGAAACGCTGGTCCTACCGTGCGGGTTTCCGCTACGGGGCCTATAACCAGACTTTCAACGGAGACAAGCTCTCGCAGTACGCCGTGACGGCGGGCATCGGCATCCCGGTGAGGCGCGGCGCCTTCTCGGCCATCGACATCGGCGTCGAGTACGGCCGCCGCGGTTATAACGTCGCCGACCGCCTGGGGCTGGTCCGGCAGCAGTATTTCAAGTTTGCGATCGGCTTCACGCTCTTCGCGGGACAGATGGAGAACGGCGAATATTGGTTCATGCGCTCCAAGTTCGATTGATGTGACAGGCAAGCAAAAATAAAAGATAGAACAACACAAAAATTAATCTGACCGATGAAAAACGTTAAATTCCTGCTTTCTGCTGCGTGTGCGCTTTTTGCAGTCGCAGCGATGGCACAGCAAGATTTCAGTGATCCGAAGTACGCGGTCTGGGGCGACACTCCTCAGGAGCGGGAGCAGAACATCCTGAACAGCAACTTCCTCAAGGAGTCGCTCGACAACAAGGACTACAACGCTGCCGCGCATTACCTCAAGGAACTGCTCGACAAATGCCCGAAGGCTTCGCAGAATACCTTCGTGCGTGGCATCACGCTTTATAAGAACAAGATCGCGCGCGCCAAGAGCATCGCCGAGAAAAACACGTACACCGACTCGCTGATGATCGTTTACGACCTGCGCAACGAGTATTTCGGCGACCATCCCAAATACGGCACGCCCTATATTCTCGACCGCAAGGCCCGTGAATACCTGATGTACAAACCCGCCGACCGCAAGGGTATCCGCGAAGCGTTCCGCGCAGCCATCGAGGCCGGCGGCGACAACACCGATCCCGAGACTGTCGTGGCTTATTTCTCGAACCTCTGCGACGACTATAAGAATACCGACGAGGTGATGCCCGACGAAATCATCGCCGAGTACGACCGTCTGACGCCGTTCTTCGAGAAGAACCCCGCTGCCGCCGAGTACAAGAGCCAGTTCGACGCTGCGTTCGGATTGAGCGGCGCTGCGAGCTGTGAGAATCTCGAAAAACTCTTCAAGGGCAAGCTGGCCGCCGCTCCCGACGACGAGGCGCTGCTTTCGCAGGCCGTGGCCCTGATGTCGCGCGCCAAGTGCGATGGCGACTTCTATTTCTCGATCGCCGAGAAATACTACCAGGTGAAACCTTCGTCGGAGACGGCCATGTTCCTGGCCCAGGCTTTCCAGAACAAGAAGGACTATGCGAAGGCGAAGACCTACCTGAACGAGGCGCTGGATGTCGAGAAGGACCCTGCCGAGCGTCAGAAACTGCTCGTGCGCATCGCGCTGGTGGGCCTCGTGTCCAACGACATTCCGGGAGCTGCCGCCGCCGCGCGCCAGGCCCGCGACCTGAATCCCGAGGACGGTGTGCCGTACTTCATCCTGGCGCAGTGCTATGCTTCGTCAGCAGGTTCGTGCAGCGGTTTCGCCGGTCTGGCGACCTATTGGGCCGCTTACGATACGATGGCCAAGGCGGTCGAACTGCTCCCGGCCGATTCGGAGTACATGGAGCACGCCAAGAGTTCCCTCGGCAAGTTCCGTTCGGTTTTCCCCAGCTCGGAGGAGTGCTTCTTCAACGAGTTGCAGGAGGGTGCGCGCTATACGGTGACCTGCGGAACGGCCGCCGGTATCACCACCACTGTCCGTCCCCGCTAAAAACCACGCTCCCGACAGGTTTCGATGGGAAAACGCATGACAAGA
This sequence comes from Alistipes sp. i18-0019-D1, assembly GCF_042852885.1. NCBI lineage: Bacteria > Pseudomonadati > Bacteroidota > Bacteroidia > Bacteroidales > Rikenellaceae > Alistipes > Alistipes sp. i18-0019-D1. The sequence continues at coordinate 594,001 of NZ_AP031424.1, read as the reverse complement.
ACGATCAGGGTAGCACTCTCCGTGATGGGGAGTGCTATCTTGCTATTCTCGTGTGCGGACAAGGATACGGGCCGCGCTTCGGCTTCCGAGGAGACGATGATGACCGAATACAGCGAGGATCTTTCGGTCGTGATGTCGCAGAACGGCCGCCGGTCGTACCATTTCGTCACGCCGCTGCTCGAAGGTTATTCGCTGGCCCGCGAGCCTTACCGCGAATTCCGCAAGGGGGTGAAGATCACTACGTACCAGAACGATTCGCTGACCACGGTGGATGCCGTGCTGACGGCCAACTACGCCATCTATTACGAGAACCGCGAACTGTGGGAGGCCAAGGGCAACGTCGTCGTCGAGAAATCCGACGGCAAAACCCTTTACACCCAGCAGTTGTTCTGGAATGCGCGGACCAAGAAAATCTATTCGAACGTCGATTCGAAGATCGTGCAGAACAACGGCCGCGACGTCTTCATCGGCGAAGGTTTCGAGTCGGACGAGGAGTTCAAGGACTGGCGTTTCCGCCGCATGAAGGGCCGTATGGAGGTCGAGATGAAACAAAGCGCCGATTCCACCGCCGCGGATTCCACGGCCGTGCGTCCGGTTCCGAAGCCGTCCGACAGCCGGCCCGCCGTTCAAGCGTCCGAATCCGGAAGGGCTGCGATTGCTCCGGCCCGGGAGATTCCCGCCGGAACGGCTGAAAGACAGGTCGAAAGGCCCGAAGCGGAGGTTGAACGCCGGCCGCAGAAAATGCTCGACGACTCCCGGGCGGAGGCCCGTCCGGTTCCGCGTGAGGAGGCGGTTTCCACCGAACCCAAACTCAAAAACTGAAAGCGATGCTTACCACCGTCGTCCTGATCGTCGTAATGCTGCTGCTGTCGGCTTTTTTCTCGGGGATGGAGATTGCCTTTACGAGCAAGAACCGCCTCAAGCTGGAGATCGACCGCAAGCAGAACCGCATGTTCGACCAGATTGCCGAGGTTTTCGCCCGTCATCCGGGACAGTATATCACCACGATCCTCGTGGGCAACAACATCGCGCTGGTCGTCTATTCGCTGTCGATGTCGATGCTTCTGCGCGGCATCTACGCTTCGCTGGGGTGGGAGCAGCTCGCCCGGAGCGGCTCGGTCGCCGTGGATACCGCCGTTTCGACGGTCATCATCATCTTCTTCGCCGAGTTCCTTCCCAAGTCGATTTTCAGGAACAATCCCAATTTCTATTACCGCGCGTTGGCGCCGGTGATCTACTTTTTCTACGTCGTTCTCTATCCGGTGGCGCGCTTCACCACGCTGCTGTCCCACGGCATCCTGCGCCTTCTGGGCCGCCGCGTCGAGGAGCAGAACATCACTCCGAGTTTCGACCGCGAGGACCTTGCGGCGCTGCTCGATACGAATAACTCGGAGCAGCATTCGGAGCCGGACAACGAACTGAAACTCTTTCAGAACGCGCTGGATTTCGCCGACCTGCGCGTCAGGGACTGCATGGTTCCGCGCGTGGACGTCGAGGCCGTGGACATCGACGATACCTCGATCGAACAGCTCACGGCGCGGTTCGTCGACTCGAAATATTCGCGCATCTTCGTCTGGCGCAAATCGATCGACAACATCGTGGGCTACGTCAATTCGAAAAGCCTCTTCACGCGGCCCCGGCAGATCGCCGACGTGATGATGGAGGTCAATTTCGTTCCCGAGACCATGCCTTTGCAGCTGATGCTGGAGAATTTCATCAAGCACCGCTCGAACATCGCCGTCGTGATCGACGAATTCGGCGGCACGGCGGGCGTCATCTCGCTCGAAGACGTGCTGGAGCAGATTTTCGGCGAGATCGAGGACGAGCACGACATTCCGGACCTCACCGAAAAGCAGGTCGGCCCCGACGAATATGTCCTCTCGTGCCGCCTGGAGGTGAAATACCTGAATGAAAAATACAACCTCGGCATCGAGGAGAGCAAGGAGTACGACACGCTGGCGGGCTTCATCATCTTCAATTACGAGGGGATTCCCTCTGCCGGAGAGACGGTTTTCATCGGCGGCCTGCAATTACGGATTCTCCGCACGACGCGTTCGCGCATCGAACTGGCGCGGGTGAAGAAATTGTAGCGCCCGCCGGATTCCGCCGTGTTTCCGGTAAATTCCCGCCCCGGCGGGGATTACGGCGGCAAAGCGTGCGTATATTTTTGCTTTTATTCTGTTCTTTTTACAATTAATTTTACTACCTTTGGCTGATAATTCGAAACAATACGAATAATTAACAATTTATATGGCAAGTTTAAACACTTTACGAACCAAGTTCGGCATCGTGCTTTCGATCATCATCGCACTGGCCCTCTTGGCATTCATCCTCTCTCTGAAGACCGAAATGGGCTTCTCGGGCAACGACCCGCGTGTCGGTGTGATCGACGGCGAGAAGATCAACTATTCGGAGTACTACGACCAGTACGAGCAGATCAAGTCGCAGAACAACGTGCAGGAGAGCGACGAGCAGCAGTCGGCCATGCTGGCCAATGCCGCCTGGCAGGCGCTGATCGCCAAGCACGTGCTGACGCCCGGTTTCGACAGGATGGGGCTTCGCGTCACTGAACCGGAACGTCTGGCGATGGTCAGCGGACAGCATCCTTCGCAGGCTTTCTACAACGCTTTCGCCGATCCCCGCACGGGCGAGTACAACGTGGCTGCCATCAGCCAGTTCCTCGCGCAGGCCGAGACCAATCCCGAGGCGGCCCATGCCTGGGCGCAGCTCAACGAGCAGGCCCGTCTGGAGCGCGGGGTGCAGAAGTATTTCGGACTGGTGAAGGGCGGCGTTTACGTCAATTCGCTGGAGGTCGCCCGCGGTGTCGAGGCTGCCAACAAGTCTTTCTCGGGCAAGTGGGCCGGCAAGAAGTTCTCGGCCATTCCCGATTCGCTCGTCAAGGTGTCGTCGGGTGATGTGAAGGCTTACTACAACAGCCATAAGAACCAGTTCAAGCAGACCCCGTCGCGTACGATTTCGTATGTCGTATTCGAGGTGTCCCCCACGGACGATGACCTGCTGGCGCTTGAGAAGAGCGTGACGGAGGTGGGTAAGGAGTTCGCCGCCGCCGAGGAGGTGAAGACCTTCGTCCGCGCCAACCGTAACGGCAAGATCGCCGACAGCTATGTTTCCGCCGCACAGCTCTCCGACGAGGAGGCCAAGGCGCTGATGGCGGGCGAAATGTACGGTCCCGTGCTGAAGAACAACGAGTGGACGATGTCCCGCGTGCTCGACTCGAAGATGGTTCCCGACTCGGTGGGCGTGCGCCACATCGTGCTGCCCTATACGCAGGAGGCGCTTGCCGACAGCCTGCTGACGGCGCTGAAGAAAGGGGGCGATTTCGCGCAGACCGCTGCCCGCTATTCGGTTTACGACGCTACGGCCGCCAACGGCGGTGAAGTGGGTGTGCTGCCTTTCTCGGCTTTCTCGGGCGAGTTCGCCGCCGCTCTGGCCAATGCCAAACAGGGCGACATCGTGAAGATCGCTTCGGGCGACGCCATCCAGCTGATGCAGGTATACCGTGCCGACAAACCTTCGAAACACGTGCAGGTGGCTACGATCACCTATCCCGTGGAGGCTTCGGCCGCCACGCGCCGCGACGTGCATAACCAGGCCGGTTCGTTCATGGTCAACGCCAAGGGTTCGGCCGCCGCATTCGCCGATGCCGCTTCGACGGCTGCCGTGACGCCCCGCGTGGCTGCGATCGCTCAGGGCGACCGTACGATCCGCGGCCTTGAGGATTCGCGCGAGGTGGCTCGTTGGGCCTACGGTGCGAAGGAGGGCGATCTTTCGGCGATTTTCAACGTGGGCAAGGACTACGTGATCGCCACGCTGACCGAGATCGACGACAACGAGTATGCACCGCTGGATAAGGTTTCGGCCCAGATCCGTTCGCAGCTGCTCCGCGACAAGAAATACGAATCTATCGTCAAGAGCCTTTCGGGGTCGACCCTCGCCGAGCAGGCTGCAAGCTTCGGCTCGGAGGTGGAGGAGTTCTCCGGCGTGACCTTCGGTTCGTTCTACGTGAACGGTGTGGGCATGGAGCCTCGCCTGGTAGGCGCTATCGCATCGGCCGAGAAGGGCGTGCTGTCGGCTCCCGTGAAGGGACTTTCGGGCATCTATGTCTTCGAGGTCGAGGATGTCACGACCGATGACCGGCAGACTGCCGAAGGCGAGAAAGTCCGTGCCCAGGCCATGGCCGAGGGCATGGCCCAGCAGTTCGCCATTCCGGCTATCCAGCAGATGGCCAAGATTCAGGACCTGCGCGGCAAGTACTTCTAAACTTTTGATTTTACGGTGCATCTTTTGCACTTGCTCTTGCAGGGCGCGAATGGGACGTATTTCGGTACTGCCCATCCGCGCCCTGCTTCGTTCAGGCACAAATATGCTGCTTTCGCCGCACTGATCGAAAATTGGTAGGGAATCCTCTGTGCAATCCGGCTTTTTTCGTATCTTTAGGGTCGTAACGACCTTTTTAACACTCGGAAGGCTCCGCCGAACTATATGCAATCCGGTTTCGGAACCGTCCGGTTATTCATGATCTTCATATAGAATAAATAAATATTCGCCATGAACAACTTCATCTATCACAATCCTACCAAACTGGTTTTCGGCAAGGGCCAGATCGCCCGTCTGCCGAAACTCATTCCCGCCGGGAAACGTATCATGCTGACCTTCGGCGGGGGCAGTGTCAAGCGTAACGGCGTCTACGATCAGGTCGTCGCCGCACTCGAAGGCCGCGACCTGGTCGAGTTCTGGGGCATCGAGGCGAATCCTTCTGTCGAGACCCTCCGCAAGGCCATTGCGCTGGGCAAAGAGCGGAAGGTGGACTTCCTGCTGGCTGTCGGCGGTGGTTCGGTCATCGACGGCACGAAACTCATCGCCGCGGGCCTTCTCTACGACGGCGATGCGTGGGACATCGTGCTCAAGGGTCAGGCCGGCAAGACCGTGCCGCTGGCCACGGTCCTCACCATGTCGGCCACGGGTTCCGAGATGAACTCCGGAGCGGTCATTTCGCGTTACGAAACCAAGGAAAAGTATGCTTTCTACGGCGATTACCCGGTCTTCTCGATCCTCGATCCCGAGACACTCTATTCGCTGCCCAAGCGGCAGATCGCCTGCGGACTCGCGGATACTTTCGTGCACGTGCTGGAGCAGTATATGACCACTCCCGGGCAGTCGCGGCTGATGGACCGCTGGGCCGAAGGCATCCTGCATACGGTGGTCGAGATCGCTCCCAAAGCACTGGCGGACGAACGCGATTACGATACGATGTCGGAGTACATGCTTTCGGCGACGCTGGCCCTGAACGATATGATCCGCATGGGGGTGACGCAGGACTGGGCGACGCACATGATCGGCCACGAGCTGACGGCGCTGCACTCCCTGACGCACGGCGCGACGCTGGCCATCGTCATCAACGGCACGCTGCGCGTGCTGCGCGAGCAGAAACGCGGCAAACTGCTGCAATACGGTGAACGTATTTGGGGCGTTACGGAAGGCTCGGACGAGGAGCGTATCGACCGCACGATTGCGGCCAACGAGGCGTTCTTCCGTTCGCTGGGCCTCTCGACACGCCTTTCGGAGGAGGGCATCGGCGAGCAGACGATTGCCGAGATCGAACGCCGCTTCAACGCCGCGGGCGACAGGTTCGGCGAGGCGCAGAACGTCGACGGCGCCATGGCCCGCCGGATTCTGGAGGCCTGCCTCTGATTCCATAGGCATCCGAACAAAACAATCCCCGCAACTTCAGCTGCGGGGATTGTTTGTCATGGAATGCGGGTTCACTCGTCCACTCCGAATGTCGAAACGTTGAGACTGCCCAATGCGTCCACCGTAATGCCGTATTCGCCCTCCTGGACATCCTTGAGGATGATGAGGTAGGAACTGCTTCCGAACCGGCGCGAGGTGAAGGGCTGCCGCTCCAGCGTGTTGCGCTGCTGGTCGCCGAAGGTTCCGACCGATGCGTATTCGGCGATCCGCATCTTCTTCTTGACCTTGAACCGGAAGACGCTGATCACCGACATCGGGTCGATCAGGTTGTCCGGAACACGGATGATGAAGGCGATGCCGTCGTTCTTCCGGAACCGGACGGGGGACTGTGTGCCTTTCAGCGTCATTTCGTCGATGTGGTCCTTTCCGATGCCGAACAGTTTCTGCCCGGTGGACGAACGGTGGCGCGGGGCCAGGCTCTCCTGGACGAGTTGTTCGGTTCTGTTGTCGGGCCGGATAGCCAGCGCTTGGCCGATGAATTCGGGTTCGGGGAATGTCAGGGTGCTGTCGGTCCGGGTTGCGGAGGGTTCCGGTGCGGCGGTCGCCTCCGGAGTCTGCGCCTGCGACCGGATGCAGGCACAGCAGGCAAGCAACAGAATGAGGGTTTTCTTCATGAGAGTGGAACGTTGGAATGAATTTGTGTTTTTCAGTTTCAGTTGTAAAGATAACGCAAAAACTCCCGTTCCAGTCTCCGGCGGATAAAAAAATCCCTCCCGAAAAGTTCCGGAAAGGATTTTTTTGTTTTCGGCCCTGCAATCGGAACCCGCGGCAGAGCGTAAATCGGAAAGCTATTCGTAGTTGATGATCGGCGTGCCGGAATTATGATATGAGGCGCGTGTCGTGCGTCCGGCCTGAATCTGGAAATACTCTTTGCCGCTACCGCTGCTGCCTGATGAACCTGACAGGATGGCATAGTTGCCGGGATTCAGATCCACCGTGAAGTTGGATTTGGGATTTTGTTTTGAGTAGATTTCGTTACCGGCTTCCGTATATATGTTGACAAAGGTTGCCTCCATATTTATGTATTCGACTTTCAGTTGCCCGACCACGGGCGTTTCGTCTTTGTCGCAAGCCGCGAATCCTGCGGCCAATAGCAGGCAGATGCCGATTTTGAAGCGGGTTTTCATGAGCGTGAAGTTTTGAAGGTTTGTGACGCAGTACCGTGTTAAAGATATGGATTTTTTGCGAACCTTGTCTTTTCGGAACAAAAAAACGCCCGGTCTTAAGACCGGGCGTTTCTCTTTTCGGATGCCGGGAATTTACTCGGCGAGCAGGATTTCGAGGATCTTGATGGCTGCCGTGGCGATCGGCGTACCGGGGCCGAAGATGGCGGCGGCGCCGTCGCGGTAGAGTTCATCGTAGTCCTGTGCGGGGATCACGCCGCCGACGATGACGATGATGTCCTCGCGGCCGAGCTTCTTCAGCTCGGCGATGATCTGCGGCACGAGCGTCAGGTGGCCGGCGGCCAGCGACGATACGCCGACTACGTGCACGTCGTTTTCGACGGCCTGCTTGGCGGCCTCCTCCGGAGTCTGGAACAGCGGACCCATGTCGACGTCGAAGCCGATGTCGGCATAACCCGTGGCGACCACCTTGGCGCCGCGGTCGTGTCCGTCCTGGCCGAGCTTGGCGATCATCACGCGCGGCTGACGGCCCTCTTTCTTGGCGAATTCGGCGCACAGCTCCTTGGCGCGCTCGAAGGATTTGTCGTTTTTCACTTCTGAAGAGTAAACACCTGAAATGGAACGGATAACAGCTTTGTAGCGGCCTACGACCACTTCGCAGGCATCGGAGATCTCGCCCAGCGAGGCGCGGACCTTGGCGGCCTCGACGGCCAGTTCGAGCAGGTTGCCCTGCTTGGTCTTCACGCACTCGGTGATGGCAGCCAGCGCCTTCTTCACGGCAGCCTCGTCGCGGTTGGCACGCAACTCCTTGAGCCGCTTGATCTGGCTCTCGCGCACGGCCGTGTTGTCCACGGCGAGAATGTCGATCGGGGCCTCCTTCTCCAGGCGGTATTCGTTGATACCGATGATCTTCTCCTCGCCGGAGTCGATGCGGGCCTGTTTGCGGGCCGACGCCTCCTCGATACGCATCTTCGGAATGCCGGTCTCGATGGCCTTGGCCATACCGCCCAGCTTCTCGACCTCCTCGATGCGCTCCCAGGCTTTGTGGGCGATCTCGTTGGTCAGCGTCTCGATGTAATAGGAACCTGCCCACGGGTCGACCTCGCGGCAGATGTTGGTCTCTTCTTGGATGTAGATCTGCGTGTTACGCGCAATGCGCGCCGAGAAATCGGTCGGCAGGGCGATGGCTTCGTCCAGGGCGTTGGTGTGCAGCGACTGGGTGTGTCCCAGTGCGGCGCCCATGGCCTCGATGGCCGTGCGGGCCACGTTGTTGAACGGGTCCTGCTCGGTGAGCGACCAGCCCGAGGTCTGCGAGTGGGTGCGCAGTGCCAGCGACTTGGGGTTCTTGGGGTTGAACTGCCCCACGATCTTGGCCCACAGCATACGCGCTGCGCGCATCTTGGCGATCTCCATGAAGTGGTTCATGCCGATTGCCCAGAAGAACGACAGGCGCGGTGCGAAGGCGTCGATCGACATGCCTGCGTTGACGCCGGCGCGGAGGTACTCCAGACCGTCGGCCAGCGTGTAGGCCAGCTCGATGTCGTTCGTGGCGCCTGCTTCCTGCATGTGGTAACCCGAAATCGAGATCGAGTTGAACTTGGGCATGTTCTTCGAGGTGTACTCGAAGATGTCGGCGATGATCCGCATCGAGAACTCGGGCGGATATATATAGGTGTTGCGCACCATGAACTCCTTGAGGATGTCGTTCTGGATCGTACCGGCCAGCTGGTCGAGCGTGCAGCCCTGCTCCAGGCCCGTCACGATGTAGAAGGCCAGGATGGGCAGTACGGCGCCGTTCATGGTCATCGACACCGACATCCGGTCGAGCGGAATGCCGTTGAACAGCACCTTCATGTCCTCCACCGAGCAGATCGACACGCCGGCCTTGCCCACGTCGCCCACCACGCGCGGGTGGTCGGCGTCGTAACCGCGGTGCGTGGCCAGGTCGAAGGCCACCGACAGACCTTTCTGTCCCGCGGCGAGGTTGCGGCGGTAGAATGCGTTGGACTCCTCGGCGGTCGAGAAGCCGGCGTACTGGCGGATGGTCCACGGACGCATCACGTACATCGTCGAGTAGGGGCCGCGCAGGAACGGGGCGATGCCTGCCGCGTAGTTCAGGTGCTCCATGCCTTCGAGGTCCTCGGCCGTATAGGCGCCCTTGACGGGGATGCGCTCGGCCGTCAGCCACGGCTCAACCTGTCCGCAGCCTTTCGAGGCGCAGCAGCTTTTCTGCCCGCCTCCGTCATATGTCAGTTCTGAAAATTTAGCTCTCATGATCAGATGCCCATTTCTTTAAGATAAAACTTCAGAGTCTCCAGGACGTTCGACTTCACCGAGATGAAGTTCGTGATGCCCTGGGCCTCCAGTTCGGGTGCGCATGCGGGTGCGCCTGCGACTACGAGAATGGCTTTGCCGGCGAGCAGCTCCTTCACCTTCGGTGCGGCCTCTGCGTAATCGTCGTCCGAAGCGCAGACCACCACGATCTCGGCCTTCGATTCGAGTGCGGCCTTCACGCCCTCTTCGATCGACTTGAAGAAGGTGTTGTCCTGCACGCGGATTCCGGCGCAGGCGAAGAAGTTGCACGAGAACTGGGCGCGGGCGCGGGCCATTGCCAGGTTGCCGCAGGTGAGCATGAACGCCTTGGGCTGCTTGCCCGAGCGGTCCACGTGCAGGCGCATCGCCTCGAAGGCCATGGCGCCGCGGTAGGGCGTAAGGACGTTGCCTTCGGCAGCGGGACGGGTGACGGCCTCGGCGGTGATCTCCTTCGGGGCCACTTCGGTGAAGTTGGGGAACTGGTTGGCGCCGAGCAGCGTCTGGCGGCGCGTTGCGATGGCCTTGTCCTTGGCGGCGGCCGAAGCCTCTACGCGCTCCTTGATGAAGCCGGCCTTGTAAGCCTCGGCGTAGCCGCCCTTCTCTTCGATTTCGAGGAAGAGCTTCCAGGCCTCGGCGGCGATCGACTGCGTGAGGTTCTCCACGTAGTACGAACCGCCTGCGGGGTCCACCACCTGGTCGAAGTGCGATTCGTGCTTCAGGAGCAGTTCGACGTTGCGGGCGATGCGCTTCGAGAACTCCGTGGGATTTTCGAATGCGGCGTCGAACGGCGTCACCTCCAGCGAATGTACGCCGGCGATGGTGGCCGACATGGCCTCCGTCGTGCCGCGGAGCATATTGACATAGGGATCGTAAACGGTCTGGTTCCAGTCCGCCGTGCGGGCGTGGATGTGCATTTTGCAGGCGCAGTTCTTCGAGGGGTTGTAACCCTTGACGATGTTGGCCCACAGCATGCGCGCCGCGCGGAACTTGGCGATTTCGAGGAAGTAGTTCGAGGTCACCGCGAATGAGAAGCGCAGTTTGCGGGCCGCCAGCTCGGCGTCCACGCCGGCGTCGGTCAGGCGTGCGATGTAGTCGTTACCGGCCGAGAGGGCGAACGCCAGCTCCTCGACGATGGTCGATCCGGCGTTCGAGAAGATGCCGGCCGAAACGGTCACGATGCGGATGTGCTTGTACTCGCGGGTCTTTTCGATCAGCGAGGCGATCTTCGCGAAGCACTTTTCGCCGTTGGGCGAGCAGAAGTCGCCTTTCTGCGACAGGCCCTTCACCAGCGGGTCGATCGAGAACGCCACGTGCGCTTCGGAGGCTACGCCTTCCTTTTCGAGCTTGGCGATCACCAGTTCGGCGATGCTGCCCGTCTGCGCGCCGCAGAAGGTCATTTCGATGGCCGGGATCGAGATTCCGGCGAGCAGCTGATCGAGTTCTTCGGCCGTGAAGCCTTCCTTCGCGATCGAGAAGCCCAATGAATCGACGCCCGAGTTGAGGAGTTTCAGCGCCTCGGCGTTGGCCTCCTTGGGACATTTTACCTCGACGGTCTGATGCACGCGCCAGCGGTTGTGGCTGCGCGTACCTCTGACGTACGGGAACTCGCCTGCCTGCGAGCCCAGAAAACGGATGCCTTCGAGGTTTTCGGCGCGGTAGTAGGGGCGGACGTTGAATCCTTCTCCCGTACGCCACACCAGTTTACGCTCGTAATCGGCTCCTTTCAGGTCGGCTGTAATCACCTCTTCCCATTTCTCGGTCGGAACCGGCGGGAACTCGGTGAACAGCTTTTCACGTTTGGTATTTGCCATGACTATTTAGAGATTAGTATGTGTGTAGTTTCGTTCTGTTTCAAAATTGCACGTAAAGGTACAAATTAATTACCGAATTGTAACAAGAAATTGTTACGAAAATAACAGTGCGGCGGGTTTTTTCCGGATATCGCTGCCCGCCGCATTTCCGGACGGCCCGGTGCGGATAGTGTGTCCGGTGTGGAAAATTGGTTGAAAATTGGTCTTTATATCCTTGATTTTTGAGAAAAACGAAAAATCGGATTTATTGGGATTTTGGTGAAAAATGAGGGTGTTTTTCGGAAAATGACCGAAAATTTCGGGTGTATGTGGTGAAAAACGGGTGTTTTTTCAGGGAAACGATGAAAAAAATACATGTTTTTTGAAAAAACAGTGATTTTGGAAAAACAACGTAACGGAATAATTCGTACATTTGTAACCGGAACGAAAGATGCACCGCAGCGGGGGAGCGACCCCGGGTTAGTTAGGTCGGCAGGTCCTGCCGGGAGGCAGTTGTCCGGTTGAATTTCAGGTTAGGTTTTAGTTTGCAATTATCGGGTCCTTCCCCGCGCGGTTTTTTCTACGAACACTAATCCTTAATCAGTCAGGTATATGTCATCATTACTCAGATTCAAGATGGTCGATGCGGCCATAAATCACACGGCCGTCGAGGTGAAAGTTCCCGAAGGACGCCCGTCGGACTACTTCGGAAAGAAGGTATTCGGGCGTGCGGCCATGCGGAAGTATCTCGACAAGCGCACCTATGCGGCTCTGCTCGATACGATGGAAAAACGCACGCCGCTCACGCGCGAAGTTGCGGACAGCATCGCGGCGGGCATGCGCCAGTGGGCGCTGGAGCACGGTGCGGACCACTATACCCACTGGTTTCAACCCCTGACGGGCGGCACGGCCGAGAAACACGACGCCTTTGCCGAGCCGGACGGCCAGGGCGGCGTGCTGGAGGAGTTCTCCGGCAAGCTGCTCGTGCAGCAGGAGCCCGACGCCTCGTCGTTTCCCAACGGTGGCATCCGCAATACGTTCGAGGCCCGCGGCTACTCGGCCTGGGACCCCACGTCGCCCGCCTTCATCGTCGACACGACGCTCTGCATCCCTACGGTCTTCATCGCCTACACGGGCGAGGCGCTCGACTACAAAGTGCCCCTGCTGCGTTCGCTGACGGCCATCGACAAGGCCGCCACGGAGGTGTGCCGCTACTTCGACAAGAATGTCGAGAAGGTCTTTTCCTACCTGGGCTGGGAGCAGGAATATTTCCTCGTGGACGAGAGTCTCTGGGCCGTGCGTCCCGATCTGATGCTCACGGGGCGTACGCTCATGGGGCACGAGTCGGCCAAGAACCAGCAGTTGGAAGACCACTATTTCGGGGCGATCCCGACGCGCGTGATGTCCTTCATGAAGGACCTCGAATACGAGTGCTTGAAGTTGGGAATCCCGGTCAAGACGCGCCACAACGAGGTGGCTCCCAATCAGTTCGAGCTGGCTCCGGTTTACGAGGAGGCCAACCTGGCCAACGACCACAACCAGCTGCTGATGACCATTATGGACAAGATCGCCCGCCGCCACCAGTTCCGCGTGCTGCTGCACGAAAAGCCCTTCAAGGGGATCAACGGCTCGGGCAAGCACAACAACTGGTCGCTGGGAACCGATACGGGCGTGAACCTGCTCGGCCCGGGCAAGACCGCTTCGGAGAATCTCCAGTTCATCACCTTCCTGGTGAACGCCATTTCGGCGGTTTACAAGCACAACGGTCTGCTGAAGGCGTCGATCATGAGCGCGACGAACGCCCACCGGCTGGGCGCCAACGAGGCGCCTCCCGCCATCATCTCGACCTTCCTCGGAACGCAGGTGTCGGCCGTGCTGGACAAGCTGGCCGCATCGAAGGGCGACGATGCCATCCGTTTCGACGCCAAGAACGTCTTCAAGATGAGCGGCATTTCGCACATCCCGACGCTGCTGCTGGACAACACCGACCGCAACCGCACTTCGCCGTTCGCCTTCACGGGCAACCGTTTCGAGTTCCGCGCCGTGGGTTCGTCGGACAACTGTGCCGAGGCGATGATCGTGCTCAACTCGGCGATGGCATATGAACTGACCGAGTTCAAGAAGGCCGTGGACGCCAAGATCGAGGCCGGGGCCAAGAAGGAGAAGGCCATTTACGAGGTGCTCAAGCAGATGATCAAGGCCTGCAAGGCCATCCGGTTCGACGGCAACGGCTATTCCGACGAGTGGAAGGCCGAGGCGAAGCGGCGCGGTTTGGACTGCGAGACGTCGACGCCGCTGATCTTCGACCGCTACCTGGACAGGGAGAGCCTGAAGATGTTCGGCGACATGGGGGTTTTCACCAAGGTCGAACTCGAGGCCCGTACCGAGGTGAAGTGGGAGACCTACACCAAGAAAATCCAGATCGAAGGCCGCGTGCTGGGCGACCTGGCGATGAACCACATCGTGCCGATCGCTTCGAAATACGAGGCGCAGTTGCTCGACAAGGTCTATAAGATGCATCAGATCGGAGGACTGAACGCCTCGTCGGACATTCTGCTTATCAAGAAGATCCAGGACCATACGGCCTCGATCCAGAAGCTCACCGGCGAGATGATCGATGCCCGCAAGGTCGCCAACCGGATCGAGGACCCGCGTGAAAAGGCCATTGCCTACCACGACACCGTGGCTGTCTGCTTCGACGAGATCCGCCGCCATATCGACAAGCTGGAGGAGATCGTCGACGACCAGATCTGGCCGCTGCCGAAGTATCGCGAACTGCTCTTCCTGCGGTAGTTTCCCCTTTGTAAGCGGCGATTCCCGCACATCCCTCGAACGGGACGAATGGAATGTACCTCATGTACGATCCATCCGTCCCGTTCTTCACGATGCACGGAACTCTCCGGCTTAAAATCAAAAACCGTTTCCGGCGTTATTTCCGGTAGACGACCTTTCCTCCGATCATTGTCAGCGAGATGTCGATCCCCTCGTCGAAAAGCACGATGTCGGCGTCCTTGCCCGGGGCGATCGAGCCTTTGCGGTCGTCGATGCGCATCAGCCGTGCGGGGGAGAGGGTCATCACCTGCACCGCTTCGGGCAGCGAGGCGCCCGCTTTGATCATGTAGTTGCGCACGACGCGGTCCGTCGTGCAGACCGATCCGGCGAACGAACTGCGATCGGGGAGTTTCGCCACACCGTCCTCGATAATCGCCGCCATGCCGTCGTCGAGGCTGCCCAGGATGGTCGGGCCGTCGGGCATGCCTGCACCGCGCATGGCGTCGGTGATGCCGACGATGCGGTCGGGCCCCTTCACTTTCCAGATCAGCCGGAGCAGCGGTTCGGGCAGGTGGATGCCGTCGCCGATGGTCTCGACGTAGATGCCGTCGAGCAGATAGCCCGCCTCGATCACCCCGGCGTAGCGCAGCGCGTTGCGGCGCGTGACGCCCGAGCACATCGAGTAAAAATGGGTGATGCTGTTCACTCCGGCATCGTAGGCGTCGACCGCCTCGTCGTAGAGCGCCGAAGTGTGACCCATCGACATCTGGATGCCGCGGCGGGAGAGCTCGCCGATCAGCGCCGCGCTGCCCGGCAGTTCGGGCGCGAAGGTCCAGCGGGCGATCAGGTCGCCGCCTTTGGCGAGGATGGCGTTATAGTCCTCCGGCGTGGGATTCTTGATGTAGCGCGGGTCCTGTCCGCCTTTCATCTCCATCGAGAGGTAGCCGCCTTCGATGTGGATGCCGCCGAACGCCGCGCCGTGCGTGTTCCGTTTCGCGGCCTTGCGGTAGGTGTCGAACAGGCTGAAAAGCGTCGCGTTGGAGCACGAGGCGGTGGTGGGGTAGATCAGCGTCGTTCCGTGCTGCGCGTGCATCTCGGCGGCGCCGAGCATCGCCTCGACCGTGCCGTCCGAGAAGTCATGGCCCCCTCCGCCGTGGCAGTGCACGTCGATGAAGCCGGGGGCGGCGTAGCGGCCCGCCGCGTCGATGACCTCGGCGCCTTCGAATGCCTCCTCGAGGTCGGTTCCGACGGCTGCGATGCGGCCGTCTTCAATCAGGATCGTCGCGTTTTCCACGACTTTGGAGGGCATCACCGCCGCGGCGTTGACGATTTTCACCCGGTGGGGGCCTTCGGCGGCCGCGGGAAGGCAGCACGCCAGCAGTCCGAAAATGGGAATCAGGGTTTTCATGCTATCGCTGTTTTTCTTCGTCGATATTCTGAATGCGCCCGCCGAATAGGAACACGGCAAGCAGGGATACGGGGAAGAGCAGGCCGCCGAAGATGAAGAACGGTGCCCAGCCCGCGCGGGTGATCATCGGTACGACGATCATCGCGAGGATGGTGCCCAGCACCGCCGCAGCACCGCCCAGCCCGGCCAGCGAGCCGACCGTGCGGCCGTAGTGGAAGTCGGCGGCCAGGGTCATCAGGTTGGACTGCACGAACTGGTAGCCGCCCAGAATCAGGGCCATCATCACGACGGCGAAGGTCGCCGACGAAGCCATCGTGGCTCCCACGACGCCCGGCAGGGCGATACATACGCCGACGATCATCGAGCATTTGCGGGCGAAGTTGAGCGAACGTCCGCGCTTTTGCAGCAGTCCCGAGAACCATCCTCCGGCGAATGCCCCGATGGCGGCGCCCACGTAGGGAACCCAGGCCGACATGGCCACTTCGCGGATGTCGAGGTTGAACACCTCGATCAGGTAGATGGGAATGAAGGTTACGAAGATCCACCAGACCGGGTCGATGAAGAAGCGGCCCACGATCAGTGCGTAGTTTTTCCGCTCGCGCAGCAGTTCGCCCCAGCTTTTGCAGCGGCAGGGTTCGGTCTTGTGTCCTTCGGGCTGCCCGGAGAGGATGTAGTCGCGTTCCTTGTCGGTGATCCAGGGGTGCTCCTTCGGGCCTTTCTTGTTCACCCAGAGCCACGGGATGATCCACAGCACGGCCAGCGAACCCACCACGGCGAAAGTTGCTTTCCAGCCGAATGCGAGGTAGAGGAACGAAATGACGATCGGGGCGAGGATCGAGCCTACCGAGGTCGAGGCGTTGAACAGCCCCTGCGCGAGCGCCCGCTCCTTGGTCGGGAACCATTCGGCGTTGGACTTGGTCGTGCCCGGCCACGGTCCCGCCTCGCCCAGGCCGAGCATGAAGCGGAACGCCGTGAGCGACTTGAATCCGGCGGCGAAGGCCGTGAAAGCGTCTGCAGCGCCCCACAGCAGCGCCGAGAAGGCGAAGCCGCGGCGCGTGCCGATGCGGTCGTAGAGTTTTCCGGAAAAAAGCTGGCTCAGGCCGTAGGCGATCATGAAGAAGATCGTGATGTCGGCCAGCAGTTTCTTGGACTGCGCTTTGAATTCGGCCTCCGGCATGGCGGGGTCGAGGATGCCCAGTTCGGCGGCGATGCCGCCCACGGCGGTGTAGACGTAGCTGCCGTCCGCCTGCTGTGCGACGCGGTCGGCAGGCGCCACGACCGTCGTGCCGTCTGCGGCGGTCAGGGTGTAGGTTCCGTCTGCGGCATCGTAGACCGCCCTGTCGGCCGGGTATTCGCTTTTGGTGTTGGCGACCCACATGTAGTTGAGCGTGCCGCGGTCGAGGTAGTTGATGATGGACACGAGCATGATCAGGCTCAGTATGATCCATCTTAATCCGTTGATTTTCATATTCGTTTCATTTGTTTGTTCCATCTCGGGTCTCCGATCTTCCGACCGGACGTACTGTTTTCCCTGAGGCGCAGCGAGACGCCTTCCGCAAGCGGGTTGCGACCCGGAGCCTCGTAGGCTTCGGCGGCTTTTGCCGGGAGCGTCTTCAGTCCGCGTGCGCCGGGTATCGAGGCCAGTTCGCCCGTGGCATAGGAGTCTTCCACGGCGACTTTGCTGCCGGGACCAGCGACGATGAAGCGGCTGGCGGGACCTGCGAAGGTGAAGACCGATTCCGTGACGCGGATGTCCGCTTCGGCGTTGCCCAGCCGGATGGTTCCGGCGTTGTTGTCCGCGCGGTTGATGTCGTAGAACGTGCAGCGTTCGATCTCGACCCGGGTCTGCATCCTGGCGTTGGTCACCACGGCGCCCCGGGCCATGTCGGCGAAGGTGCTGTCGCAGAGCCGGATTTTGCCCACGGCGGTCTGCGAGGTGCTGGCCGCCGAATAGACGAAGTGCTGCGGGAATCCGCCGTTGAAGACCACGCAGTCCTCCACCCGGATCTCTCCGATGAGGTTGCGCGCCGTACCGGACGTGCGGCTGCCCACCAGCCCGGCGCCCGTGCTGCCGCCCAGGTCGACCGTGCAGTTCTCGATGGCTATCAATCCGATCTCCACGCTCCCTTCCGAGGGGGTGTCGACGAGGTGTTTGCCGCCGAGCGTGAGGTCGAGCCCCCGCAGCACGAGGTGTTCGGCTCCCGTGCCGATCCGGAACGACCCGACGGTGATGCGGGGACGTGCGCCCGCTTCGCCCGCGATGACCGTGCTGCGCTTCACAGCCAGCGTGCCCTCGACGGCGTAGCTGCCCGCTGCGATCACCAGCGTGTCGTTGTCCTTGAGCGTGCGGATGGCGCGTCCCAGGTCGTCGCCTGCGGCGACGCACCGGGTGGCGGCTCCTGCGGGGAACGCCAGCAGTGCGCAGATGCAAGTTATCAATAAATTTTTCATTTTTTGCGGTTTTGGCGTTATTTGCTTACCAGCGACGCGCTGTCGCGGTCCGCATAGAGCGTACAGTCGCGGTGCGTGCGCAGGATCGACGCCGGGCACGACGTGACGATCGGGCCGTCGCACGTCCCCTTGATAGCGTTTGCCTTGGCGATGGTGGGCACGATGGCGTAGAGTTTCTTCACGAACAGCAGTTCGGGGATGGTGATCGTGTAGGCGTGCGTCGGAACCTCTTCGATGGCCTTGAAACAGCCGTCGTTGACTTGCTGGCGGATACATGCCGGGTCGAGGTCGACGGTCTTGACCGTGAGCGGGTCGTCGAAGAACGCCACGTGGGGGTCGTTGAAGGCCAGGTGGCCGTTCTCGCCGATGCCCAGGAACACGATGTCGGCGGGCATCTGTCGGAGCAGTCCGGCGTAACGTTCGCATTCGGCGGCCGGGTCGGCGGCTTTCGGGTCGATGTAGTTCACCGATTTGAAGGTCTTCTTGGAGAAGATGCGGTCGCGGAGGAACTGTCCGAACGCCTGCGGGGCGTGGGGATCGATGCCGATGTATTCGTCCATGTGGAATGCGTTGACGCGCGACCAGTCGATCTCTTCCAGCAGCAGGTTTGCGAGGAAATCGTTCTGCGAGGGGGCCGAGGCGAAGATGATGTTCACTTCGGGCTGCGTTTCCAGCAGCGAACGGATGTATGCGCCCACCTCGCGGGCGGCCACCTCGCCCAGTTCGGCGCGGGTTTCGGAGATCGTTACTTTGAGTCTTCCTTTGGTCAGTCGGGTTACCATGTCGTTGAATAGTTTAATGCGTTTGTTGTTTATTTTTCGTTGATGCGTTTCTCTCGGAGCAATGCCGCGGCGCATTCGTGCAGGTAAATCTCTACGTTGGTGTAGGCTTCGGAGAGGCTTTTCGCCGCTCCGTCGGCCGGGTCCGACGGGTCGAGTCCCCGGGCGAGTTCCCAGGCGTCGGGCATGCCGTCGCCGTCGCTGTCCGCCGGGGCTTCGGCCGTTTCGTAGGCGGGGTATCCGCCTGCCTGCGACGGCGAGTCGATCAGCCCCGCCTTGCTCGGTTCGGCCGTGCCTGTATATCCGGTCGACGTGCCGTTGCGGGCGTCGGTCGCGGCCCGCAGGTCGACCTTGTCGCGCGGCCACGCTCCGGCGCCATTGACGACCGCGAGGAACGCCTCGGCGGCGGGCTGGGTCGCCGTATGGGCGGTCATGCCCCCGATGGGGAATTCCGGAACGCGGCCCGGAGGAGCGGGTATCCCCTCGCCGCCGGCTCCCGACCAGACGATCCCGTTGTAATTGTCTTCCTCAATGCGCGTCAGTCCTGTTCCCGAGCGGGTTTCGTAGCGGTTTCCGTCGATGTAGACCTCGGGATAGGCTGCCGGAATGCCTGCCGGAGTCAGCGAAGTCGCGGCATAGGCCGTCAGGAAGCGGTTGCGCGCCGGGGAGTGGGGACCCTCCTTGTAGTAGTTGTTCACCAGGTTGAAATGCCCGCCCTCGCCGCCGTAGGAGACTTCGCCGCCCCAGCCGTAGACGACGTTGTTGCGGAAATCGACGTTGCCCCGCCACTCTGAGGCCGGATATGCTTCGGGATAGCTCGATGCGGCGTCGAACCGCGGATTGCGGCTGTCGTGGCGCGAGATGAGGTTGTGGTGGAACGATGCGTCGCGGCCGCCCCAGATGCCGCCGTAGCCGTGAGGCGACTCCTTTTCGTGGGTCGACAGACGCAGGCTCTCGGTGAGGATGCACCATTGGAGCGTGAAGTCGCGGTTGCGGTAGAACGAGGCGCATTCGTCCACGCTCCAGCTCATCGAGCAGTGGTCGAGGATCACGCCGGAACTGCTCTGGCCTTCGCAGGCGTCCTGCGCCGATCCGGTGTCGAAATCGTCCCCGAGGCGGAAACGAAGGAAGCGGACGATGACGTTTTCGGCATAAGTGATCGCCAGCGGCCAGTTCTTCAGGCAGATGCCGTCGCCCGGGGCAGTCTCGCCCGCAACGGTGATGTCGCATCCCTGCCCGGCGTAACGCCCGTCGTTGCGGATGTAGAGTTTCGCCGCCAGCGGAATGACGCCCGAAACCCGGAACATCACGATCTTGGGCCCTGGCTGCGTCAGCGCCCAGCGCAGCGACCCTTCGGGAGGCACGGGGTAGGCGTCGAGCAGGTTGGTGACGTAGTAAACCCTGCCGCCGCGGCCTCCCGTGACGTAACGCCCGCCGCCCTCGGCACCGGGAAAGGCCGGTGTCCGCTCCCCGCCGGCGGGAAGGATTTTCAGAGAGACGACCACCGGGCTTTCGGTCCGGTCGCCCCGGCTGTCGCGGACGTAGACGCCGTATTGGGCGGGGGAGTGCTCGGGAGCGGGCACGGTGCGTTCGAGCGAGGGGGAGAAGTCCCCCTGCAGCGAGGTCGCGTAGCCGTAGGGCGGCACGCCGCCCGTGACACGCAGGTACTCCTCCAGCCGCACGGTCGTCCCTTCGATGGCTTCGAAGGCGGTTTCGCCGTTGCGCGAGGCGTTCAGCGGGGCGCCGGGCTGCTGCCCGCCGTCCGTACAGGCGGCGAGCAGGCAGATGGCGGCTGTGAGAAGGGTCCGTTTCATCGTTCGGTCGTATTATTCCCAGCGGGGGTCTCCGAGTGTGGTTCCGGCGGCTTCCTGCGCGGCGCGCACCGACTGGTCCTTGATGCGGAACGAGGCTCCTGCCGCCGAGGGGTCGGCCGTGGGGTTCTGCCACAGCTCGGCAGGTGTGCCGCCGTAGGGGGTCATCCGGTCGGCGACGTTGTAGGCGCTCGACCCGAAAGCCGGGGTCTGCGAGGCGAAGTGGTAGAAGTTCGCACAGTCTATCTGCTCTTTGGGAACATATTGGCCCTCGCCGCTTCCGGCGAAACGAAGCACCTGGTAACCCTTTGTGCTGCCGAACCACATTACCGAGTTGCGCAATGCGATCCTGCGCCCGGAGGCGTTCGCCGTACCCGCCATGCGGATGTCGATCAGCGCATTGCTCCCGGCCGAGGCGACGTTGTAGAGCGTACAGTTCTCAAGCTCGATCTCGTAAGTGCAGTCGGCCGTATTGGTCACATAGATCAGACCGCGGGCGCAGTTGGAGAAGGTCGAATGGCGCATGACGATCTTTTCGAACTCGCCGATGCTGCCCGATGCCGAACCGTAGACGATGTTCTGTGTCTGCCCCGCGTTGGAGAAAACAATGGAGTTGACCACTTCGTATTGGTGCAGCATCTGTTTGGTGGCCGTGCCCTTCGTGGTGTTGAAAAGCGTCGAAGCGCCGGTTGCACCGGAGTTGAGGTCTACGATGCAGTTGTCGATGCGGAGCAGCGCGATGTCGTAATCGCTTCTCGCCTGCATCAGGTAGGTCGAGCATTCGATGCGCAGGTTGCGCAATATGATTTGCTCCAATGTCCCTTCGGGCTGGAAGTTTTTGGTTATGGAGATCGTTGTGCGTGCCGGATCGTCAGAGTAGAGTTCCAGATTGCGTGCGATGGGGATAGCTGCGTCCGCCGTTACCGTGTATTCGCCCGCTACGAGATAGACGGTCTCATATTGACGGTCGGGCGCACTGATGATCGCTGCCAGGTCGTCGCCCGGGCGTACGACGATCACATCCTGCCCGGGGGCCTCCGGCGTCGTGAATTCCGACGAGGCGATCGTCTTGCCGTCTTTGGATTTCAGTGCGGCGGTGTATTCCGCGCCGGGCGCGAGTGCCGTCACGGTCGCCGAACCTGCGGCGATGTCGGCCGGGGTGACGGGAACCTGCCGCTCGGGCGTTTCGACGCCTTTGCGCGTGAGTACGATTTCGGAAAGTTCCTCGGGCGAGACGTAGTAGAGTTCCCAGCGGATTTCGGCCGAGGCGCTTACGGGGTCGGTCGTGAAGTCGAGCTGCGCCGAGGCGTAGAGCGCCGGAACGGGTCCGGGAACGGTGCGGTGCGTGCACGTGCCGCGCATCTTTTTGCCGGCGTAGAGTTCCAGCGTGTATTCCGTGTCGGTGAGCACGCCCTCGCTGAAGGCGGTCCGCTGTGCCGCGGCCTCTTCCTCCGAGACGGGGAAGACCAGCGCTTGGCCGCCTGCGGTCGGGGTGGCGCGTACCTCGGAAATGGCTTCCGGCTCGGTTCCGGCCTCACCCCAGGTCATCGTCACGGTACAGGTCACGGACCACGGCGAGGTGGTGTAGACCATCTCCGAGGAGGCTTTGACGTTGGGTATCTTCGGCTCGGTGAGCGTTCGGGCCGTTGCCACGGCGGAGTATTCCGACGACGAGACGCCCGTTTTGTCCGAGAGGGCCATCACGCGGAAATAGTAAGTTGTGGCCTCCGTAAGCTCCCCGACGGTGTATTTGTTGTCCTCGACGGGTTCGATGACGGCGACATCGCCCGCGAAATCTTCGTTCAGGGCGTATTCGAGCCGGAACGCGCCGGCCGATCCGCGCCACGATACGGCGATGTGCTCGGAATCGGCGGCGACGGCCGTCACTGCGGAAGGCCGCAGCAGGCTGTTCAGCGAGGCGTCGTACACCTCGACGGCGGCATCCTGGCAGGCGCCGAGTCCTGCCGCCAGCACGGCGGCGAGTAATTTCAGGGTATGGATGGCGTTTTTCATGGTTGGTCGCGCGGTTTTAGTTGTTGTAGCCCAGTGATGCGTTGCTCAAATGGCCCTGGCTGTTCATGATGACCGACGAGGGCAGCGGCATGTCGAGTCTGCGGTCGGGATCGGTGTGATACTGCGCCTCGATGTAGGCGTCGGAGAGGTAACCCGACGAGGCCGAGGGGGTGATCCACAGCGACGGCGTTGCGGGTGCGGGTGCGGCGTTGCCCGAGGGATTCCAGTTGCGCCAGCCTCCGGCCTTCATCCAGGCGTCGAGCGCCGCCTGGTCGGTGACCTGCTGTCCTTCGGTTCCGGGCGCCGTTTCGCCGCGGTTGAGTCCGTACCAGACGATCTCGCGCTCCCCGGCGGCGTTGCTCTTGTATTTCCAGAAGACGTAGGCCGGAACGTCAGCATAGCCGCCCGAAAGCGTCCGCAGATCGTACATGTCCTGCTTCACCTTGTCCATGTTGGTCTTCAGCAGGTTCCAGCGGATGAGGTCCTGCTTGCGGATCATCTCGCCGACGAATTCGAGGCGCCGCTCCTCCTGGACGGCTTTCAGGAAGTCGGCTTCGGAGCCGGAGACGCCGGCGATCCATTCGGCCTGCGAGGTTCCGAACGCCCGTTCGCGGATGCGCTGGAGGGCCAGTTTCGCCTCGTCGGTCGGACCGCCGTTGAGGCGGTTGTCGGCCTCGGCGAACATCAGCAGCACGTCGGCGTAGCGCAGTACGATCGGCGTGATGCCGTCGTTGGCGTTGGCCGAGAATTTGGCCAGCGAGGGGTCTTTCCACTCGGCGCGCAGCTTGCCGCCGGTCATCATGCTCGGGCGCGTCAGTTCCTGCACGCCGTCGGCCCAGCGGAACGCCACGACCGAGATGTCGCGCCGCTTGTCCTTCGCGTCGAAGTCGTAATAGAGCGTGGGAACGACGCCCATCGTGCCGCCCATGTAGACGCTGGTGTAGGGGTCGCTGTCGGCTGAAATGGTTCCGCTGCCCCCGGGGCCGCGGTGGTAAACGCCTGCCGCGACCATCCAGTTGCCGCGCGAATTGTACTTGAAGGGCAGCTCCCAGAGGGGTTCGCCTCCGGCCGAGACCTTCGCGGCGCAGTTGTCCTTGAATATTTTGGCGAAGTCGTTTTCGAGGATGAATCCGCTGCCTTCGTGCTGCATGATCTCGCGGCACTCGTCGCGGGCGATGGTGTAGGTCTTCTCGACCGTCAGTTCGGGATCGGCGCTCA
This sequence comes from Alistipes sp. i18-0019-D1, assembly GCF_042852885.1. Taxonomy (NCBI): domain Bacteria; kingdom Pseudomonadati; phylum Bacteroidota; class Bacteroidia; order Bacteroidales; family Rikenellaceae; genus Alistipes; species Alistipes sp. i18-0019-D1. Next base: position 570,550 of record NZ_AP031424.1, on the reverse strand, counting down.
GCTGCGCGGTGTTCAGCTCGCCGTAGAGGTGGTAGGCGTAGCCGCCCGCCGTGAGGGCGATGCGGGCGCGCAGCGCCTTGGCGGCGGCGCGGTTGGGGCGCAGCACGGTGCTCGTGACGCCCTGACCGGGCCACGGCATCAGCCGTGCGGACTCTTCGAGGTCGGCGAGCAGCTGTTTCCAGATCACGTCGCGGTCCGCCCGCCCGGCGTAGAGGCTTTCGTTCGAAAGCGCGTCGAAGCGGGCCGGAATGTTGCCCCAGATGCCCACCAGTTCGTAGTAAATCCAGGCGCGCAGGAAAAGCGCCTCGCCCAGCAGGTAGGCCATGTCGGCGTTATGCTCCGTATCGCCGTAGGCGCGCAGTCCTCCGATGCAGTTGTTGGCCCGCTCGATGGCGATCATGGCATAGGAGAAGGCGTCGCCGAAATAGTTGTCCGTCTCGCTGTATTTGTAGACGGCGTAGGCCGAATGGCTGTCGTTCTGGGCAGGCGTCACGCCAGACGTGGAACTCAAATGCCGTTCGGTGTCGTTGTTGTAGCCGTGATAGGCCCACAGACGGCCGTTGAACGAGTTGAAGTTGATCGACTCGTAGATGCCCATCACGGCACCTGTGGCGAGCGTGGGGTCGGAGAAGACCGCCTCGTCGGTGAACGAGGACTCGGTCTTCGCCTCCAGGAAGTCGTTCAGACAGGAGCACAGGCAGACGGCTGCGGCGAGGAGTATGATGGTTTTCAGCGTTTTCATCTTTAGAAGGTAAGGTTAAGTCCGACGATAAAGCCCCGGGTCTTGGGGTAGGGCGAGTAGTCCACGCCGGGGGTGAGGGGCGTGGAGCGCCGGGTGTCCACTTCGGGATCGAAGCCCGAATAGCCGGTCCAGCAGAAGAGGTTGGTTCCCGTGACGTAGATGCGCAGCTGGGTCAGGCGGATTTTGCGCAGCAGCGCCTCGGGCAGCGAGTAGCCGATCGTGGCCGAGTTGAGGCGCAGGAACGAGCCGTCCTCGACGATGTAGGAGCTGACGTAGCGGTAGGCGCTCATGGGGGTCCACATCGTGGTGCCGCGGTTGATTTCGTCCAGCAGCGCCGGGTCGGTGATGCGCTGTCCTGCGGCATCGATGCTCTGCCAGCGGTTGCCGGAGTCCATCGCCGTCAGCAGGTTCTGGTAGCGGTAGCCCGCCGTCGAGGTGTATTCGGCCTTGTTGACGTTGAGAATCTTGTTGCCCAGCGTGTAGGTGAAGTTGGCGTTGAAGTCGAATCCCTTGATGCGCCCGGCGAGCGAGAATCCGCCGGTGGCCTTGGGCAGCGTGCAGCCCAGCACGGTGCGGTCGGTTCCCGCAGAGATGGCGTCGGGGTCGCCGCCCAGGTCGCGGAAGCGCACGGCGCCCGGACCCCAGCCGTTGCCGGCGATGTGCGAGTTGTCCAGCACGCCTTCGTTGGCCTGCCATGAGGAGCCGGTCCACGTGAAGTCCGAGGCCGGGTAGCGGCCGTCGGAGACGTAGCCCCAGATCTGCCCCAGCGACTGGCCCGGCGTCACGACGAAGTCGTAGTCGATCTGCGTCGAGGCCCACGACGAGTAGGCTTCGATGCGGTCCAGTCCGCCCAGGTCGAGCACCTTGTTGCGGTTCATCGCGATGTTGAATGAGAATTGCAGCGAGTAGTCGCGCTTGTCGACGAGCACGGCGTTGAGCGCCAGTTCGATGCCCTTGTTCTGCGTGCTGCCCATGTTGCGGTACTGGTGGGTGTAGCCCGCACCCTTGATCGGGAAGAGGATCAGCTGGTCGTGCGTCGTGTTGAGGTAGAGGTCCAGATTGCCGTTCAGGCGGTTGTCGAAGAACCCGAAGTCGAGTCCCACGTTGCGCGATACGGTGGTTTCCCACACCAGGTCGGGGTTGGTCATGTATTTGCCCTGCGACCAGTAGGAAACCGACGTTTCGAAGGGCAGCAGCTGCGTGTTGTCGGACGTATACTCGGCCAGGGTCTGGCCGCCGGGGATGTTGTCGTTGCCCGCCAGGCCGATGCTGGCGCGCAGTTTCAGCTGCGAGAGCCATTCGGCCTCCTTGAGGAACGACTCTTCGGAGATGCGCCAGGCCACGGCGCCCGAGGGGAAATAGCCCCACGGCTGGCTTTTCTGGAACTTGCTCGACCCGTCGGCGCGCAGCGTTCCGGTCACCAGGTAGCGGTCGTCGTAGGAGTAGTTGATGCGTGTGAAGAACGAGAGCAGGTTGTCGGGCGTCGCGTAGAAGTTGTTGGTCGAGACGGCCGTGCCTTCGGTCGTGAAGCGGAACGCCTGCCGGGCGGAGAATGTCACGGGGAACCCGTCGACGTCGGTGGTCAGCGTCCGGGACTTGGTGGTGTTCAGTTCCTGTCCGACGAGCACGTTCAAACGGTGTTTCTTCGGCAGCAGGTCCTTGAAGTCGTAGCTGAGCGTGTTGTAGTTGGAGATGCGGCGCGAGTCGGTGTTCGTCAGTTCGATGGCCGGGCGGTCCTTGACCACAGCGTTCATGCGCGCATAGTAGGTCGTGATGCCGAAGAACCGCTGGTTTTCGTTCCAGTTGAACTCCAGGTTGAGGCTCGAGCGGAAGACGAGGTTCTTGACGATGGTCCAGGAGAATCCTCCCGAAAGCGCCAGATTGCGGCGTTTCTGGATGCGGTCGTTGTCGCGGATATACTCCGTCGGGGTGAACAGGCCGCTGTTCTTGTAGAATTCGTCGTCGTCGAAGCCCTCCGTCGAGAGTCCCTTGAGCGGGATGGGCGAGTACTGCATGACGTAGCGCATGCGCGGGTCGCTGCTGCGTCCGCCGCTCTGTTCGTTGGCCCCCGAACCCGAGATTTTCGTGTCGGAGAAGCGCGACTGGAAGTCGAGCGTCACCTTGCGCGAGGGCTTGTGCTGGAACTTGAAGGTGAAGTTGTCGCGTACGAAGTCCGAGGTGATCATCACCGCGTCGTCCATCTGACGGGTGTAACTGGCCGAGTAGGTCATTTTGTCGCCCTTGCCCGTGAGCGCGACGTTGTAGTTCTGTGTGGTGGCCGAACGCCCGAAGACGATCTTCTTCCAGTCGTTGCCCGCATAGTTCTTATAGAGGTGCATGTCCTCGTAAACGCCGAAATAAGGCTCGTACATCGAGCCGACGGAGTTCCGGTAGACCGACTGTTCGTACTGCCAGAGGGCGTACTCGTAAGGATCGAGCATGTCGGGCATCGGAGTCACGTATTTCAGTCCCGCATAGGCGTTGAACGTCACTTTGACGCCGTTTTGCCGGGCGCTCTTGGTCGTGATCATGATGACGCCGTTGGCGCCCCGCGAACCGTAGATGGCCGTCGAGGAGGCGTCTTTCAACACGTCGATCGACTGGATGTCCGAGGGCGAGATGTCGGAGATCGACGAGACGGGGAAACCGTCCACGATGTAGAGCGGCGAACTGCTCTGCGTGATGGAGTTTCGGCCGCGGACGTACATCGAGACCTCGGCGTCGGGGGCGCCGTCGGTGGTGAGCACCTGCACGCCGGCCAGTTTGCCCGAGATGGCTTCGGCGATGTTGTTGACGGGGGTGCGGACGATGTCTTCGGCCGAGACCGACGAAACGGCTCCTGTGAGGTCGGCGCGGCGCACGGTTCCGTATCCGATCACGACCACTTCGTCGATGGCCGTGTTCATCGCTTCGAGCCGTGCGTCGACTTTCGTGCGGCCCGCGACGGGCACTTCGAGCTTTTTCATGCCTACGTAGGTGAAGACGAGCGTATCCCTGCGCAGGTCCGCGCCCTGCAGGGCGTATTCGCCGCGGATGCCGGTCGTCGTGGCCGCGGTCTTGCCCTTGAGGGCCGCCACGGCGCCGAACAGCGGTTCGCCGTTGTTGTCGGTCACGACGCCCGTCAACTGCTGGGCCGCCGCCGGTGCAAGGGCGGTCAGCAGGCAGCATAGGGTCAGATAAAATTTGGTCATAGCGGTTTCAGGTTGGGGGTTAAGGTTGAGTTATCGGGCGGGATTCGGTTTCACGTATCGGCCCAGCGGGTTGCCTGCGGCGGCGCACGCTTCGGCGAAGAGCGCCGCGAACTCCTCGGCCCCGCGTATGCAGAGGTGGGTGTCGTCGGCATTGCCGTCGGGGAAGCGTTCGGCGACGTTGGGTTCGACGTAGAGGTAGAGTTTCTTGGACTCTTCGGGACCGTATTTCAGGACGAGTTCGCCCGTCAGGCGGTTCATGTCTACCAACGGGACGTTCAACTCGGCGGCGACTTCGGCCGCGGCCGGGACATAACGCCCGTGGGAATCGCGCAGCGTGCCGTCCTTGTTGAACTGCCGCCGTACGATGGAGGTCGCCAGGATCGGCGTGGCGCCTTTCCCGCGGGCCTCGTTCACGAAGCGTCGCAGGTTCTCCTTGAAGGTCGTTTCGGGGTCGGTGTAGCGTTTCGGGTCGCTCTTCTTGGCGTCGTTGTGCCCGAACTGGATCAGCAGCAGGTCGCCCGGGGCGATGCGGTCGAGGACTTTCTGCCAGCGTCCCTCGTCGATGAAGCTCTTGGTGCTGCGGCCCGAGACGGCGCAGTTGCGCACGACGAGCTGCGCGGGGTCGAAGAACCGCTGGAGAGGCTCGGCCCAGCCGCGTCCCGGATCGCCCGGGTCTTCGTCGCACTTGGTGTTGGGGGCCATCGTCGAGTCGCCGATCGCGTAGAGCGTCACCGGACCTTCGGCCAGGACTTCCGCCGCCGGAAGCAGCAACATGCAGAGGAGGAGTTTCAGGGTTTTCATATTCGGTTACGGTTTATTTCAGCAGGTAGTCGGCAAGGGGGTGGTGCGCTTCGGTGAGTTCGGCGCCGAAAAGCCGGGCTACCTCGTAGGCGCCGTCGTAGTTCCAGTGGGAGTTGTCGGCGTTACCCTCGGGAAAACGTTCGACCACGCCTGGTTCGATGTGGTTGAAATAGCGCTTCGAACCCTCGACGCCGGCCTGTTCGACCAGCTTCCACGTGGCCGTCTTGAGGTCCATGACCGGTACGTTGCATTCGGACCCGACAGCCTCTACCGCCGTGATGTAGGGACCGTAGGTGTCGATCAGTTTCCCTTCCTTGTCGAAGCGGCGGCGTACGACCGAGGTTGCCAGCAGGGGTTCGGCCCCCTTTTCGCGCGCCTCGCGGATAAAGCGGCGGAAGTTGTCGCGGAACGAAGTTTCGGCATCGGTGTGGCGCTTGGGGTCCGCTTTTTGGTCGTTGCCGCCGAACTGGATCAGCAGCCAGTCGCCCGGCTCCAGCTGTGCGAGCACTTTGTCCCAGAGCCCTTCGTCGATGAAACTTTTCGAGCTGCGGCCCGAACGGGCACAGTTGCGGACTTCGAGACGCGTGGTGTCGAACACCCGTTTGAGCGCGTCGCCCCAGCCGTAGCCCCGGTCGTAGGCGGGATCGTAAGGCTTGTTGTTGTAGGACATGGTCGAATCGCCGATGGTGAACAGCCGTTTTCGCTGTTGTGCTAGCGATTCTCCTGCTGAAAAAAGCAGGGCTGCGGCGAGGAGAATTCCGAAAAATCGGGAGGTTTTCATGGGTCGGGAAGTTTTTCAGTTCACTATTCGTTAACGTACACGGTTTTTGATCTAATCTTGCTGTATGTTTGTAAAATATTGATTTTAAGTATATTTATGCTTACATTATAGTTGGAAAATGGCTTTTTAGACTATTTTAACGTTTACAAATCTATAATTAATTCCTTCCGGATGCAAATTTTTCGCAAAAAAAATGATATATTTACACACCGCAAATTGGCGAAAAACTACATTTTCAACCTAAATTTATCGAGTCGCAGGCTATGATTGAATCGGATAAGACAGCAACGATGGAGCAGGTTGCGCGAGCGGCCGGGGTGTCGATCGGGACCGTGGACCGTGTGTTGCACAACCGCGAGGGCGTCTCGGAGAAAACCCGCAAGAAAGTCTTCGATGTTATCAATGAAATAGGCTATAAACCAAATATATACGCCTCAATACTGTCGCGTCGGAAGGACTTCTCCATCGTCGCCATCATTCCCTATTTCCAGACCGGAGAGTATTGGGAGCTGGTTTATAACGGCATTACGAGGGCCGTCAAACAGTCGCAGGGACTGAATATCGACCTGAAGATTTTTTACTACAACCAGTTCGAGCTGGAGTCGTTCCGGGGGGCCTGCCGCAACACGATCGACGCGCGGCCCGACGCCCTCTTCATCGCACCTATTTATAAGGAGGAAACCATTCGTCTGGTGCACCATCTGACGTCGTTATCGATTCCGGTTGCCTATATCGACACCAAACCCGGGAATACCGACTATCTCGCTTACTTCGGCATGCCGCTTTTCGAAAGCGGCTATCTGGCCGCAGACCTGCTCGTGGGGAACGACCCCGGCGTGCGAGAGGTCGTGAGTTTCAATATCGACCGCGGAGAGGCCCCTCCCAACGATTCGACGCTCAACCGCCACCGGGGATTCCTGGCCTACCTGAACGATAACAACCCCGGCTGCACGCTCACCGACTGCTCGATGTCGCCCTTCGATTTTCTCTATAACATGCGGCTTTTCGACGCTTTTTTCGAAGAGCATCCCGACGTGAGGCATATTATCACCTTTAATTCGCGTGCGCATCTGATCTCGGACTGGATGGAGATCCGCGGCATCCGGGACAAGAAGCTGCTCGGTTTCGACATGCTGCAAGCCAACATGCGTGCGCTGAAAAACGGCACGATCTCCGTGCTCGTAGCGGAACGTACGGATAAAGAGGCGTTTAAGGCCGTGAAGTCCCTGATCGACTTTCTAGTGCTTCGCCAGCGTCCGCCCCGCCGTGACAATTACAGTTCGATCGACATCCTGACGCGTTACAATGTCGATTTCTACCTCACCGAAGAATAAAGAGGAGAAGTCCGGTCTGAATTTTTTGGAAAAAAGATGAATTGTCGTACTTTTGTTCTACGATCCGTTAACGTTAACGGACATGCGCAACGCCTGAAACTACCCGAAAAACCGATAAAACCATGAAAAAACTGCTTCTGTTTCTGCTGTTTGTCGCTCCGTTCCCAGCCATGGCGGCGTCGCCGCGGCTTCCGGCCTTTCCCGGCGCCGAGGGCGGCGGCATGTACGCCACGGGGGGCCGCGGCGGCCGTGTGCTCTATGTGACGCGCCTGGACGACGACGATCAGGAGGGATCGCTGCGCTGGGCCGTGACCCGCAAATATCCCCGGACGATTCTGTTCCGGGTCTCCGGCGTCATCCGGCTCCGGAAGCGGCTGAACATTACGGGCGGCGACGTGACGATCGCCGGCCAGAGCGCTCCCGGCGACGGCATCTGCATTGCGGGCTTCGGCGTGGCCGTGCGGGCCGACAATGTCGTGCTGCGTTACCTGCGTTTCCGCATGGGCGACGAGATGGGCGCCGCGGCCCACGACGAGGACGCGCTCGGGGGGCGTTACTGCCGCAATGTCCTGATCGACCACTGCTCGATCAGCTGGAGTACGGACGAATGCGCCTCGTTCTATGCCAACGAAAATTTCACGATGCAGTGGTGCATCCTTTCCGAGAGTCTGCGCCGTTCGCTGCACGATAAGGGCAGTCACGGCTACGGGGGCATCTGGGGCGGCAAAAACGCTTCGTTCCATCACAACCTTCTCGCTTCGCACGACAGCCGCAATCCGCGTTTCGACCATCCGCTGCTGTACCTGCCCAACGTCGCTTTGGACGATTTCCGCGGCGTGGTCGATTTTCGCAATAACGTCATCTACAATTGGGGCTCGAATAACACCTACGGCGGCGAAGGCGGGCGCTTCAACATGGTCGCCAACTATTACAAGCCCGGTCCGGCGACTCCGGACAAAGGCACGGCGGCCTTTATCACCGCCTACGGACGTACCCCAGACCTGCACAACAAGGAGGAGCGCGTCTATTACGAATCGCCCTATCCCACGCTCTACATGTCGGGAAACGTCATGGAGGGCAACCGGGCGATCTCGCGGTCGAATTACGACGGGGTCCGCTACGCCAGGACCGGCGGTGAAAAGGGGGAACTGCTCGACAGTCCGATGCCTGTCAACGGACTTGCCGAAGGCCACACCACGACCCACGACGCGAAACGCGCCTGTGCGCTCGTGCTGGCATGGGCCGGAGCTTCGCACGTGCGGGATGCCGTGGACGAACGCATCGTGCGCGATGTGCGTACCGGCACGGCGACCGTGACGGATGGAGGCAACGGCAGTACGGGCGGCTTCGTCGATACGCAGCGTGCCGTCGGCGGCTGGCCCGAGTACCGGCAGGCGGCCGCTCCGGAGGACAGCGACGGCGACGGCATTCCCGATGTCTGGGAACGACAGCACGGACTCGACCCCGCCGATGCGGCGGATGGGGCGAAAACCGATCCCGCGAGCGGATATACGTGGCTCGAACGCTACCTGAACAGCCTTGTCGGGTCGATTGCCGACCGGCAGAACAACCGAGAAAAACCCTGAACCGAATGAAACGTATCCTATTGCTGCTGGTTTTGTCGGCAAGCCTCTCCACTGCGGCGGCCGCGCCGAAAAACGACTCCCAAAAGCTCCTTGCGGCCATGAAGAAAGCCACCCGCTTCATGTACGACCGTGTGAGCACCGAGGGCGGGTTCGTCTGGAACTACACCGCCGACCTTTCACGCCGCTGGGGTGAACTGGAAGCCTACCCCACGATGGTGTGGGTCGAGAAGGGAACCCCCGAGGTGGGACAGCTGATGATCGACGCCTACCACGCCACGGGCGACGAGTTCTATTACGACATGGCCGTGCGCTCGGCCCGCATCCTCATCCGCGGACAGCTTCCCTGCGGGGGCTGGAACTACAAGTTCGACCTGGCCGGAGCGGCCTCCGAACGGCGGTGGTTCGAGACCATCGGCCGCAACGCCTGGGGCATGGGCGAGCACGGTCACTACTACGGCAACGCCACGTTCGACGACGATGTGACGGCCTCGGCGCTCAATTTCCTCATGCGCATCTACCTTGAAAAGAACGATCCGCAGTTCAAGCCGGCGCTCGACAAAGCCGTCGGCATGATCTTCGAAAGCCAGTATCCCGTCGGGGGCTGGCCCCAGCGCTGGCCGCTGATGCACGACCATCCCGACGCCGACGGTACGCCCGACTACTCGGCCTGCATCACGTTCAACGACGACGTAATTCCCAACAACATCGAGATCCTGATGCACGTGGCTTACGTGTTGGGCGACGCCCGGGCGGTGGAGCCGCTCGTCCGGGCCATGAATTGTGTGCGGACCCTCCAGCAGGGAACTCCCGCAGCGGGCTGGGCCGACCAGTACTACCTCGATCTCACACCCGCCAAGGCGCGTGATTTCGAACCTGCGGCGGTCTCCACCGTCCGTACCCGCGACTGCATCCGCCTGCTGATGGAGTTTTACCGCCTCACCGGGGACCGTAAATTCCTCGACGGCATCCCCGCGGCGCTGGATTTCCTGCGTGCCGCGGCGCTCGACGAGGCCTCGGCCGCCGGGCTGGGCCGAAAACCCGGCAAGGGACGCCTTCTTTGCCCGCGCTTCGTCAGGCCCGGGACGCTGACGCCGCTGTACATGCACCGCAAGGGCCTGCACGTGGATAACGGGGTCTATTACATCGACCAGAACCCGCACAACATTATCGGCCACTATGCCGCGCTCGTAGTGATCGATGTCGACGGCCTTCAGCGGCAGTACGACTCGCTTTGCGCCCTTCCCGTGGCCGAGGCTACCGCAGGTTCCCCGATGCTGGGAAAAGGACGGCTGGAACTGCCGCGTTACCATACTCCGGCCATCGCCGCCGCCGATCCGTCGCACGCGGACGCCGTCCTTTCGTCGCTCGACGGCGAAGGCCGCTGGATCGGGCCGCTGAATTGGGTGCTGGTTCCCTATATCGGGCCGGGCAGCGCGGACGACCCCGTGCCCGACACCTACGAGCAGACCCTCGGCAATCCGCACAACACGGCTTCGCTGGTCACCGAACCGGTGGAGGGCATCTGTCTGCGGACCTATATCGATAACATGGCGACGCTGATCGCGTCGCTCGAAAATAGAGAGAACCGATGAAAACCCGAAGCAACACATTCATTCCCGAACGCGAAACGGCGTGGGAATCCTGCGGCGAAGGACTCCGCCGCCAGATCATGGGCTACGACCCGCACCTGATGGTGGTGAAGGTAGCCTTCGAAAAGGGCGCCGTCGGCGCGCGGCATACGCATTACCACTCCCAGGCGACCTATGTGGTGAGCGGGCGCTTCGAAGCGTGCGTCGGCGAGACCCGCCGAACGCTCGGCCCCGGCGACGGATATTACGTCGCTCCGGACGAGCCGCATGAGCTGTTCTGCCTGGAGGCGGGTACCCTCCTCGATATCTTCTCGCCCCTGCGGGCCGATTTCTTGAAATGACGGACGGTCTGCGGCAAAGAAAAACGGACGATTCCGCAAGGAATCGTCCGTTTTTTCCGCTGTGGCGCGGGTTTATTCGTCGTCGCGGTACATGTGCTCCACGTAAACGGCGTGCTGCATCGCCTCGCGCTTCGCAATCGAAGGCTTGGTGAAGTACTGGCGGCGGCGAAGCTCCTTCAGGACGCCCGTGCGCTCGTATTTACGTTTGAACTTTTTCAGGGCGCGCTCGATGTTTTCGCCCTCTTTTACCGGCATGATAATCATAATATTCTTTGTTTTTTGTTGTTTTGAATCCGTTTGTTCGTTTTGAAAACTGCGGGTTGCGCATCCCGGATGCACGTTCCCCGAAAAAAGTCGTTTATTCGTCGGCAGGTCCGCTGTCCGACCCGAATTGCAGGTAAGGAGCCAGCCGTGCTGCCTCCTCGCGGGTCAATATGTTCTGTTCTACCAATTCTCCAGCGGTGTTCCAACCTCCTTTCAACTGTCTTGCTTTCAGCAATTTTCGTAATGCCTGCGGTGCTATGTAGGGGTGTCTCCCCAGCACTTTCGGGCTTGCAAAGTTAATATCAATTTTCCGAATTTCGCAACTATCGCAGTAAATTTGTTTCAAAATTTTTTCATAATTGCGTTCCCTCACTCCCGGAACCTCTGCGAGTTGCTCCGCGCGGACGAATCCGCCGAGCCGTTCGCGGTAGTGCATGATCGCCACGACGGTCTTGGGACCGATGCCCGTGACCGAGCGCAGCGTTGCCGAATCGGCCGTGTTCAGTTCCACGGGCTGTTCGATCGGCCGCGCCTTCCGTTCCGGGAAAATGACGTAGGGTTCCAGCGCCGTGGCCACCGAGTCGCTCACGACGTAGCATTCGCTGAGGTCCTCCATATCGTAGATGCCGCTCAAATCCCGCCAGCGGATGAACACCTCGGCCTGACGCTTCGACAAGGCCCCGATGGCGCGCAGGTAGCGGGCGCTCACGGTGTCGATGCGGAACGGCCCGGGTGCGAGCGGTTCAGGGAGAATACGCCCCGTGCGGTACTTTTCAGGTGCGATGGCGTATTTGCGGCCGATGCGCACCCAGGGTTCGAGCCGCCGGTAGAGCGAGTCGCCGATGCCGTAGCAGAGTGTCAGGTCCTCGGGAATGCGGAACACCTTCCCCGCGGCCCGGTATTTCAGCAGGCTCACCGCTTCGTGCTTCGTAAGTCCGAGCCGCCGCAGGTCGTCGAGCGTCGCCGTGTTGGGGTCGAAGTGCGACATCTCGACGCTGTCCGCGGGCAGCGCCTCCTCCATCTCGGCCTCGGCGCGGCGGGCAGCTTCGGGATCGGCTGCCGGGCGTACGAGCATCAGGGCTACGATCAGCAGCCCGGCCAGCGGCAGGAATACCGCTGTCGCGCGTATTTCACGGTCGGAAAAAAGTTTGGCCATGGTTCTGTTTATGCGATCATGCGCTTTATCGTTTCAACCGTCGGGAGCATGTGCCGCCCTCCCTTGGGAAGGGCCGGGGCTTGTAGATGGCGCCGCAGACGGCAATGACGGCGGTCGAAAACGGTTTGTACCTCGAAATATCTATTTGTTTTGTTTATTTTTCGATCTCCTCCAATGCCCGTTTCACCGAGCCCCAGCGCAGCAACAGTCTCCGGGCCTCCGCCTCGTCGAGTCCCGACGCCTCGGCGACCATCCGCGTGCCGCGTGCCACGAGTTTGTCGTTGGTCAGCTGCATGTTGACCATGCGGTTGCCTTCGACGCGTCCCAGCCGGATCATTACCGCCGTAGACAACATGTTGAGCATCAATTTTTGGGCCGTTCCGGCCTTCATGCGTGTCGATCCGGTCACGAACTCCGGTCCTACGACCGCTTCGAGCGCATACTCCGCTTCGGCCGCTACGGGCGACGCGGGGTTGCAGGTGACGGAACCCGTCAGCAGTCCGTGACGGCGCGCCTCGCGCAGTCCGCCGATCACGTAAGGCGTCGTTCCCGATGCCGCAATGCCGATCAGCACATCGCCGGGCGTGGGGTGGTAGGGCGCCATGTCGCGCCAGGCCCCTTCGGTATCGTCTTCGGCATGTTCCACAGCGCGCCGCAGGGCGCCGTCGCCTCCGGCGATCAGCCCGATCACCCGGTCGAACGGCACGCCGTAGGTAGGGGGCAGTTCCGAAGCGTCGGTGACCCCCAGCCGGCCGCTCGTTCCGGCGCCGATATAAAACATCCGCCCTCCGCGCTCCATGCGTTCGACGATACGTTCGACGAGTCGCTCCATGACGGGGATGGTCTGCCGCACGGCTTCGTGCACACGGGCGTCTTCGCGGTTGATGCCCGTGAGGATGTCGTGCACCGACATCCGTTGCAGGTCGTCGTAGACCGAATCCTGTTCGGTGATTCTATGCTCCATGGTGGTATTTCAAAAGCCCTTCGGCGGGCGATTCTACAATGGTTTCAACGCGGTAACCCTCCGCTTCCAGCGCCTCGCGCAGCAATGCTTCAAAATGAGCCGCCACGCCGCCCGCCAGCGAGACGGGAAGTCCCGCCGGATAGCGGCTCAGGTTGCGGGCCGCAAAGTCACGGAATGACCGGCGGACCATTTCGCGTACCTCGACGCAATCCGTGTGCGCGTGTATGAAGGGAGCGAACGATGCCAGGAACCGGTTGGCATAAGGCTCGCGGTAGACGCGGCGGATGATCTCCTCGTAATTCAGCCCGTGCGCCGCGAGGAACTCCTCTTTCAGCGGAATGTGCCCCTTGAAGATGCCGTTCAACAGGTTGCGTCCCAGCACGGCCCCGCTGCCCTCGTCGCCCAGCACATAGCCCAGCGGGGGAATGTTGCACACGATTTCGCCGTCGCGGCACAGGCAGGAGTTCGATCCCGTGCCGAGGATGCAGGCGATGCCCTCCCCGCGGCCCCAGAGCGCCCGCGCCGCGCCCAGCAGGTCCGATTCGACCGTAATATCCGCCGTTCCGAAGTGCGCTTCCAGCTCCCTGCGCAGTTTTTCGCTCGCCTCCGGGAAAGTCTCGCCGCACCCCGCGCCGTAAAACCGCACGGCCGTGACACCCTGGTGCGGGGGCAGTTCCCCGAGGGCTTCGCGTATCTGTTCGGCCGAGTGCTGCACGGCGTTGATTCCCCGCGTGCGCAGCTGTGTCGTGCGAGTGCCGTCTCCCGTGATCCAGGTGCATTTGGTCGATCCGCTGTCTGCTATAAGTACCATGATTCAAATATACGTATTAATCTTTGAATTCCGGGAAAAACGGCATAACTAAATTTTTTAGTTTAAAAACTATGTAAAATAGTTGTATGTGAATTTTTTTTAGTTACCTTTGTTCCCGGGTGCATGAAAAAGGACCGATGAAGCGATGGGCGACTGTTCCGGAGGACGCATTGCCGGCCGGGTGTGTCCGGGAAATCGCAGGACGAATCCGGCGTCAGTCGGACGCCTCCTCTCTTCCGGAGGGTGTGCAGGCGTTCCGACTGAAAACGATATCAGATAAAGATTGTTTGAAAGAAATATGAAAGAGAATTCCGAAAAACTGACACGCAGGGAAGAGGAGCTGATGCGCTGCTTCTGGGAGCACGGACCGCTGTTCGTACGCGAACTGGTGGCCCTGTCGCCCGATCCCAAACCCCATTTCAACACCCTCTCGACGATGGTCCGCGCGCTCGAAGCCAAGGGCTATGTCGCCCACAACTCCTTCGGCAGCACCTACCAATACTATCCGGTGGTGAGCGAGGAGGAGTTTTCGCGTTCGACGCTCGGCAGCGTGATCAGCCGCTATTTCGAGAATTCTTACCTCGGGGCGGTCTCGGCGCTGGTCGAGGAGGAGAAAATCTCGGTCGACGAACTGCGCTGCCTGATCGACCGCATCGAAACCCAAAACCGGTAGCGCCATGTACGACCTGATGATTTACAGCCTGAAAGTCGGCGTCTGCCTGGCTGTCTTCTACCTCTTTTTCAAATTGTTGTTGAGCCGTGAGACCTTCCATCGCTTCAACCGGATCGTGGTTCTGGGGGCGATGCTCCTCTCGTTCGTGCTGCCGCTGTGCGTGATCACGGTCTACCGCGAAATCCCCGTTCTGCCGGAAATCCCCGAAGGGGACGCTGTTACGACGGCCTTCGCCGAACCGCTTCCCGAACCTTTTCCGTGGGAGACGCTTGCCGGGGCGGCATTCCTTCTCGGGGCTGCCGCCACGCTGCTGTGGACGCTTTGTTCGCTCGCCGGGGTCCTGCGCCTGATCCGCTGCGGGAGCCGCGAACGGCTGGAGGACGGGGCTGTGCTGGTGCGCACGGAACGGCCCGTGACGCCTTTCAGCTGGGGGCGCTATATCGTGATGTCCGAGAGGGACCTGGCGGAAAACGGCGATGCCATCCTGCTTCACGAACGGGCGCACCTGCGGCTGCGCCATTCGTTCGACCTGATCGTGACCGACGTCGCGGGCTGCCTGCAATGGTTCAATCCCGCGATGTGGCTGCTGCGCCGCGAACTGCGGGCCATCCACGAATACGAAGCCGACGAGGCAGTGCTCGACAGCGGCGTCGACGCCCGGAGTTACCAGATGTTGTTAATAAAGAAAGCTGCCGGCGGGAGGTGGTACTCAGTCGCCAACAGCTTCAATCACAGTAAACTTAAAAACCGTATTACCATGATGTTACGTAAAAAATCGTCGCGGTGGGCCGGAGCCAGGGCGCTCCTGCTCCTGCCGCTCACGGCCGTCGCCCTGGGGGCTTTCGCCGAAACCGCGTATGTCTTTCCGCAGGAACCGCTCTCGGACGAAACCGTCCTCGTTCCCCTTCCGGAGGACAAAATTAAAAAAGAAAATCGGACCGTCGTGATACGAAGCGGAAAATCTACGAAAAATTTGATGGAAAAGGCACTGATTCTGGTCGACGGCCGGGAGGTGACGACGCTCGACAGCCTCGATCCCGGCCGGATCGAATCCATCTCCGTGCTCAAGGATTCGACGTCGAAGGTTGTTTACGGGGAAAAGGGTAAAGACGGCGTGATTCTTGTAACGTTGAAAAAGGAGGGCGGACAGAACCCGGAGAAGTCCGGTTCAACGAAAACCGCCGCGGTTTCGTCCGCGACGGGTCAGGTCGTAACGCTGAACGGAATCGACGGCTTGGAAGGGACGGTGGTTTCGGTGACGACCGGGGCGGACCTGCCGGACGATGTTCGGGTGATCGGCTACGGACTCAAATCGGGAAACCGGTCGGCCGACTCCGCCAAGACGGTCGTAATATCGGGTAAGTCCAACTTGTCAGGCATCCGTACCACGGGTTCTTTGAAGGGAAATCCGATCATTCTGGTCGACGGGGTGCAGGTCTTTTCCGGACTTGAATCGATCGATCCGGAGCAGATACAGTCCGTTTCGGTGATCAAGGATTCCATGACGCCCGAAATGTATAAGGCACAGGGTTTCGATGCCGTGATCATGATTACGACCAAGCGTGCCGCCGCTGCGCAACAGGCTGCCGCGAAGTCGGCCCGGGAGGGTATCGAAGCCGGGAGAGCCGGGATCGAAGCGGCCCGCGAAGGCATGGAATACGCCCGCAAGTATATGGATTCGGACGCCTGGAAGCAGGCGCAGAAAGCGCTCGACAAGGCCCAGAAAGAGCTTGAAGCGGCCCGCAAGGAGACTTCGGCACAGCTTTCCGAAGCGCAGAAAGCGGTGGGAACGTCGCTTAAACTTTCGGCGGATGCCGGGCATGCCGACCGGGTGACGATTCACGGAACGCCGGAGAGTTCGGTGTCGGTTTATAAGGGACAGGTTACGCTGAAAGGCGGATTTCCCGACGGCATGCTGATCCGTATCAACGGCAGGGAGGCGTCGAAAAAGGATGTTGAACGGCTGAAACCCGGGAGGATCAAGCGCATGGAGGTCTACAAGGGCGACGAGGCCGTGAAGCGTTACGGCGAGAAGGGGCGCAACGGCGTGGTCGAAATCCGCGCCCGCAGGTAAAGGCTTAAAGGAAAAACCATAAGCAGATAAAAAGTTCACGAAAGCGGGGAATTCGAAAGAATCCTCCGCTTTTTTGTGCGTGCCTATTTGAATTCGACGATTTCGGGTCGTGTCGGGCGGTAGCGGTACTGCTCCATGCGCGTCGAGTTCGAAAGGCGGAAATACTCGCTCTCGACCAGTCCGCGCTTGCCGAAGGCCACGCCCAGCCGGATCTGGATCGTGTTGAACACCAGCCGTTCGTTTCGTAGCCGCACGCCCACTCCGAACGAGGTGAAGAAGTCGTTCTTGAAGATATTGGGCGAATAGCCGATCAGTCCGAAGTCGGCGAACCCGAAGACGGCGATGCGGAATCCCAGCGGCTGGTAGGGGGTGAACACCACCGTTTCGGTGTTGAGGATCATGCGGTTGGTTCCGATGATGTACTCCTTGAGGGCTTGCAGGCCGTCGGTGCGTGTGAAGCGGATGCTCTCGTCGCTGCCCGTCGCGCGGTTCCAGCCCTGCGTGTAGTTGAAGGCGAGGAACTGGCGGATGCGGCTGCGCTTGAACAGGAAAAGGTTGGAGAACCACCGCAGGTCGACGTCGACGGCGCTGCGCTGCCACATGCCGTTTTCGAGGTCTATGTAGCTTCCGAGCGTGAAGCCGCCCATGATGTAGCCCAGTCCGCGGAAACCACCCGTTTCGTAACTCGTGCCGAGGTAGAGGGCGTCGTTGAATTCGCCCCACGAATAGCCCGTCGTCACTTCGGCCTTGTAACCCGTCGCGAGGTACTCGCGCGTACCGAATCCGTAGATCATGTTGGCCGTGTAGAATTTCTCGCGGTAGAGCCCCCCGCTGACCAGCAGGGCGTCCTGGTCGTGCAGCGCGGGGTTGTAGTCCGGGGCTACGAGGGGTCTGCGGCTCACGCGCCGGTAGTTGTAGCGTCCCGAGAGGTAAGCGCTCGATCTGATCCCGCGCAGGTAGTGCGAGTAACCGCCCCAGACGTCGAGGTTGCGCTCCTTCACTAGCAGCGACGTGTCCTGTTCGATCATGTAGCGCTTGGCTTTGACGTCGCTGTACGTGAGTCCTATCTCGTAGTCCGTCGGTTTGAGGAAGTCCTTGCGCATGCCGAGGTTGAGCGTCGAGTTGTAGAAGTCGCGTCCGGCGCCGAATTCGGCGGTGTAGAAGGTTCCGAGCAGGTTGGGGATTTCGTATTCGACCATGTTGCCGCCGTAGGAGAAGTCCTTGCGGCTGAAATTGGTCATGAATTTGAGTTTGTTGCCCGACCCGAAGATGTTGGCGTCGGAAAGCCCCACCATCGTCCGGCCCTCGGAATGCCATCCTCCGTCGACGGAGATGGTCCAGCTGTCGCGCGTGGTGATCAGGAGGTTCACGCGTGTCGAGTCCGCCGGGTCGGGGAGCACCGTGACGTCGATGTCCGAGATGTAGTCGCGCGAGCGGATCAGCTGTTTGTTGCGCACGATGAGCTGCGGGTCGAGTTTGTCTCCGGGGCGGAACAGCAGGTCGCGCCGGACGACGCGGTCGCGGGTGAGCATGTGGGTCTTGTTGGCCGTACGTTCGAGCCAGTTGCCGCCGGGATCGAAAACCTGTTGGCGTTCGATGGTGATGTCGCCGATTGTTTTTCCGGCGTAGGGTTCCAGCAGGCGGCTTTCATCGGTCACGCGGCCGCTCATCGTGGTGTCGAGTACGGGTTTTACGAAGAGCATCCGGTAAAGCATGCGCGGCACGGCGCGCCGGCTGGTTTTCGACTGGATGCTGTCGTAGAGACGCTGGTTGCGCGCCGATGCGTCGGGATTCGCCACGCGGGCGCTGTCGGGCGTGAACCGGTCGGGGGTGTGCATGGCAGGCCCCGCGGCACGGACTGAAAAGACCGTTGCCGCTCCGATCAGGATCAGGGAAAATATGCAGAACCGGGCGAACATTGTGTCAAAGATAACGGATTTTTTCGGCAAAAAGTGCGGCCCAGGGGCTTAAATTGAGGATTCGACGCCCATGAATCCCGATTATTCCGTCTCGGCGGCGGGTGCGGCTCCCCGAATGGCTTATAATCGCTGTTTTCCGCCCGCTTCTCTTCTTCTCTTTTCTGCCATGCCCCCCCCCTCCTGCGGAGAAGACAAAAAAGACGGCCCGAAGGTCGTCTTTTTTCATATGCCGTTCGGCGCGGAACGCCCCGCCTTACCTGCGGCCCTCTTTGGCCTCGATGCATTCCGTTGCATGGGGCACTTTCATCAGCCGCTCCTTGGGGATGAGCTTTCCGGTCGTTTTGCAGATGCCGTAGGTCTTGTTCTCGATGCGTACGAGCGCCATTTCGAGATTGCGGATAAATTTCATCTGATGGGCAGCCAAACGACCGCTTTCCTCTTTGGAAAGGGTTGCGGCGCCCTCCTCCAGCACCTTGAACGTCGGCGATGTGTCTTCCGTATCGTTGTCGGCGGTATGGGTGATCGTGGCGCGCAACAGCTCGTAGTCCGCACGCGCGTTCTCAAGCTTTTTCAGGATAAGCTGCCGGAACTCTTCGAGTTCGGCGTCGCTGTATCTGGTTCTTTCGTCTGCCATAATAGTCTCCTCTCTTTTAAGGTTTAGTGTAAAATTAAGCAATATTTCCGATATTACCAAATTTTACCAAAATATATAAGGGGCTATATCCGCGTCACGGCGATGCGCAGCGGCTCGTCGTCCACGTCGGTTTCGACGACCGTTTCGCCTGCCGGTTCCGCTGCCGTGCGAACCTCCACGGCGAGGGTCTGCGAAGCGATGTAACCGGCGAATCGGGCGATTCCGTCGGCCACCAGGGGCTTCTGCTCGATCTCTACGCGGATCTTGTCCGTGACTTCGAATCCGGAGTCCTTGCGGATATTCTGGATGCGGTTTATCAACTCGCGTGCCACACCTTCGGCTTTCAGCTCCTCGGTGACGGTAATGTCGAGCGCCACGGTGAGTTTTCCTTCCGAGGCGACGAGCCATCCGGGCATGTCCTCCGAGGTGATCTCGAAGTCGGCGGGCGTCACGGTGATCCGCTCCGCCCCGAGGTCGAGCACCGTTTCCGGCGCGGCTTCCACTTCGGCGATGCGTTCCTGCGAGAACTCCGCCGTGAGGGCGGCGATCTGCTTCATCCACTTGCCGTAGCGCGGCCCGAGCGTCTTGAAGTTGGGCTTGATGCGCTTGGTGATCAGTCCCGTGGTCTTCTCGATCAGTTCGATGTCCTTGACGTTGACCTCTCCCATGATGAGGTTCTTCACGGCCGAGATACGCTCCGCCGTCGCGGGGTCGAGCACCGGGATCAGGATTTTGGTCAGCGGCTGGCGCACCTTGATCGACACCTTGCGGCGCAGGGCCAGCACCATCGACGAGACCTTCTGGGCCAGCGACATCATCTCTTCGAGGCGGGCGTCGATCAGCCGTTCGTCGGCTTTCGGGAAGGCTGCGAGATGCACCGACTCGTCCGTGTGGCGGCCGCTCACGGCGTTGAGGTCCGTGAAGATGCGGTCGGAGATGAACGGTGCGAACGGCGCTGCGAGCATCGTGACGGTCTCAAGACAGGTGTACAACGTCTGGTAGGCCGCCAGTTTGTCCTCCGACATGCCGCCTCCCCAGAACCGTTTGCGGTTGAGCCGCACGTACCAGTTCGAGAGGTTTTCGCCCACGAACTCCTGGATGGCGCGGGCGGCCGGGGTCGGGTCGTAGTTTTCGAGGGATTCGGTAACGTTCTTAACCAGTGTATTTAAAAGCGAGATGATCCAGCGGTCGATTTCGGGACGCTGCTCCATCGGAATCTCCCCTTCGCGGCCCGTGAAGCCGTCTACGTTGGCGTAGAGGGCGAAGAACGAGTAGGTGTTGTAGAGCGTTCCGAAGAATTTGCGGCGCACTTCGTCGACGCCGTCCCTGTCGAACTTGAGGTTGTCCCACGGCTGCGAGTTGGAGATCATGTACCAGCGCGTCGCGTCGGCTCCGTAGGTGTCGAGCACTTCGAACGGATCGACGGCGTTGCCCAGGCGTTTCGACATCTTGTTGCCGTTCTTGTCGAGCACCAGACCGTTCGAAATGATGTTTCGGAAGGCCACCGAGTCGAACAGCATCGAAGCGATGGCGTGCAGCGTGAAGAACCAGCCGCGCGTCTGGTCGACGCCCTCGGCGATGAAATCCGCGGGGTAGACCTCGCTGAAGCCCTCCTTGTTCTCGAACGGGTAGTGCACCTGCGCATAGGGCATGGCGCCCGAGTCGAACCATACGTCGATCAGGTCCGATTCGCGCTTCATCGGCTCGCCCTTCGACGAGACGAGCACGATCGAATCGACATAGGGGCGGTGCAGGTCGATGTTCGCCGTCGAGTAGTTCTCCTTCGACATGTCGCCGACCCTGAAATTCTTGTACGGGTTTTCCTGCATGACGCCCGCCGCTATCGAACGCTCTATTTCGCCCATCAGCTCTTCGACCGATCCGATGCACTTCACCTCGGAGTAGTCCTCCGTGGCCCATACGGGCAGCGGGGTTCCCCAGAAGCGCGAACGCGAGAGGTTCCAGTCCACCAGTCCCTCCAGCCACTTGCCGAAGCGGCCCGTGCCGGTCGATTCGGGCTTCCAGCGGATCGTCTTGTTCAGTTCGATCATCTTGTCGCGCAGCGCCGTGGTGCGCACGAACCACGAGTCGAGCGGGTAGTAGAGCACCGGTTTGTCCGTGCGCCAGCAGTGGGGGTAGGAGTGGGTGTGCTTTTCGATCTTGAAGGCCTTGTTCTCGGCTTTCAGCATCACTGCGATGTCGATGTCCAGCGTCGGGTCGGTGTCGCACAGCCGCTCGTCGTAGGCGTTCTTCACATAGCGGCCCGCATACTCCCCGTATTTCGCGGCGTCGACGTGCGTCTCCACGAACTCCGGGTCGAGGTCTTCGATCAAAAAGAATCTGCCCTGCCTGTCGACCATCGGCTGGTTCTTGCCCGCGCGGTCGACCATGAAGAGCGGCGGGATGCCGGCGACTTTCGCCACACGGTCGTCGTCGGCGCCGAACGTCGGGGCGATGTGCACGATGCCCGTACCGTCCGAAGTGGTCACATAGTCGCCGACGATCACGCGGAACGCGTCGCCCTCCGGCTTCACCCACGGGATCAGCTGCTCGTAGCGGATGCCCTCCAGTTCGGGGCCCATCCATGTCTTTTCCGCGATCTCGTACGTGCCTTCCATCTTCTTGGTGAAGTAGGAACCCAGCAGGTCCTTGGCCA
Source organism: Alistipes sp. i18-0019-D1 (assembly GCF_042852885.1). Classification (NCBI taxonomy): domain Bacteria; kingdom Pseudomonadati; phylum Bacteroidota; class Bacteroidia; order Bacteroidales; family Rikenellaceae; genus Alistipes; species Alistipes sp. i18-0019-D1. The sequence goes on along the minus strand of NZ_AP031424.1, from coordinate 549,034 downwards.
GGATGACCGTCTGCGGCTGGTCGGTGTAGGGGTTGCGGCACTTGACCTTCACGTATTCGATCGCCGGGCCTACGGCCAGCGCGGTGTTCGAAGGCAGCGTCCACGGCGTGGTGGTCCAGGCCAGGAAGTAAAGGTCGCCCTCGACGCCATCGAAGAGTTTCTCGCTCTTCGCGTCGCGGATCACGCGGAACTGCGACGTGCAGGTCGTGTCCTTCACGTCGCGGTAACAGCCCGGCTGGTTCAGTTCGTGGGTCGAGAGTCCCGTTCCGGCGGCGGGCGAGTAGGGCTGGATGGTGTAGCCCTTGTAGAGCAGGCCTTTGTCGAAGAGCTGCTTGAGGAGCCACCACAGCGTCTCGATGTACTTGTTGTCGTAGGTGATGTACGGATCGTCCATGTTGACCCAGTAGCCCATCTTGCGCGTGAGGTTCTCCCACTTGCCCGTGAACTCCATCACCGCCTCGCGGCACGTGCGGTTGTACTCCTCGATGGAGATCTTCTTGCCGATGTCCTCCTTGGTGATGCCGAGTTTCTTCTCGACGCCCAGCTCCACGGGCAGTCCGTGGGTGTCCCATCCGGCCTTGCGGTGCACGAGGTATCCCTGCTGCGTCTTGTAGCGGCAGATGATGTCCTTGATCGTGCGGGCCATGACGTGGTGGATGCCGGGCATGCCGTTTGCCGAGGGGGGACCCTCGTAGAATACGAACGTGGGATGGCCCTCACGGGTCGTGATGCTTTTGTGGAACGTGTCGCGTGCGTCCCATTCGCCGAGCACGTCGGCGGCTACGCCTGCCAGGTCGAGGCCTTTATACTCCTTGAACTTCATATCGGTAAGAAATTTCTTCGCTAATTTTCTGACAATTGGCAAAGATATAAAAAAAGATTTGAAAAACGGACTTGAAGCGTTCGATTTATGGATGTCCGTTTCGGGAAGCGGTGGTTTGCGGGCGGGTGTTCGCCGATCCCTTTCCTTCGTCCGGCTCTCCTCGCCGCCCGGCTCCTCCCCGCGTCGGAGCCGTTCCTGTCCGGCTTCGGGGCGGCAAGCGGTCCTGCCGTTTCCCGTCCGGCTCTGCGCCCGGGGCGGGGCGGTTTTCCGGGGTTACTCCCCCGAGGGGATGTCGATCCGGAAGCAGGAGCCTTCGCCTGTCACGGAATCGACGCCGACCGAGCCGCCCAGCTGTTCGGCGATCGACTTGCAGATCGAAAGCCCGAGTCCGGTCCCCTGGGTGAATGTGTCGAGTTTGACGAAACGTTCGAAGATGCGTTCCCGGTCTTCGGGCGCGATGCCGATGCCCGTGTCGCGGACGTAGAAGCGAATGTGGCCGGGAATCCGTCGGAATCCGATCGTCACCGATCCTTTTCCGGTAAATTTCAGCGCGTTGCGCGTAAAGTTGTTCAACACCTGGGCAAGCCCCTGCCGGTACTCCGTGATGAAGAGTTCCGGCAGCCCTTCCTCGACGCGCAGTTCCACGCCCGGCCGGCGCTGGAGGCGGAGCGAGTCGGCGATTTCCCGGCATAGATCCCGGGCGTCGAACTGCGTGCGCTCGATGTCCATGCGTCCCGACTCGATGCGCGCCAGGTCCAGCACGTCGGAGATGATTTGCAGCAACAGGGTGTTGTTGCGCAGGATGATGTCGGTGTACTCCCGGCGGGTTTCGTCCCTGTTTTCGTTTGCCAGCAACTCCGAGAAGCCGACGATGGCGTTCAGCGGGGTGCGGATTTCGTGACTCATGTTGGCCAGGAACGCCGACTTGAGTTTGTTGGACTCTTCGGCGCGCTCCTTCGCTTCGCGCAGCTCCTCCTCGGTGCGTTTGAGTTTGGTGATGTCGTAATTGACGCACGCCAGGTCGATCACGCCCTCCTCCGGACGGTAGTCGCGGCAGATGACGTGCGTCATGAGCCAGCGCATCGGTTCGTCCGGGCGGATGACGCGCACTTCGTCGGCGCAGGAGGTTATTTCTCCGCGTTCGAGGCGTGCGAGCAGTTGTTTCATCCTGTCCCGGTCGTCGGGATGTACGTATTGCCAGGTCCCGATGATTTGCGAGACGGGCGTATCTTCCCTCTCTCCGTAGTTCTGTACCCAGGGACCTTTGGTGTAACCCTCTCCCGTAAGGAGGTTGTAGTTGACGCAGCCCACGTGTGCGAAGTCCGAAACCAGGTTGAAGAGGTTCTCGAAATCGTCCAGCTGTTCGCGGCTGCGTGTGGCGTCGGTGATGTCCTCGAGCAGGATGACCAGTTCGTCGTCGTCGCCCGGCGTGTTATAGATCAGGCAGCGGTAGGAGCGTTTGCCGTCCGGGCTTTTCCCGGTTTGCTCCCAGAAGGAACGGGAGGGGATGTGCTCGAATGTAGGGATGTGTTTCAGGGGGTCTATTCCCACTTCGCGGGCCGTTTTCCCGGCATGGTCCTGCGTGCGGATGCCCAATATGCTGCCGGCCTGCTGGTTGATGTACGAAAGCAGGTAATCGACCGCTTCGCCCGATTTGTCGCGCAGGATGTTGACACGCAGGTAGCCGATCGGCAGGTGTTCGATCAGTTGTGCGAGGTGGCTGTAATTGCGTTGCGTCGCCTTGTAACTTTGATTGATGGAGGCCAGGTCGGCATTTTCGGGAGTGCCTTCCGTGATGCGGCGTACGGTCCCGAAAACCGTTCGGACGCCCGTCCGCGGATCGTTGCCGGCCTCCACGGCTCTGACTTGCAGACATCTGCCGCCGTTGGCCGTGACGAACGTTTCGTCGAGCGTGTCGGAGACCTTGAGCGCGGCGCAGCGGGTGTAAATGCGTGCCCGGTGCTCCTCGCCGGGCAGCAGGTAGACTTCCTCGAACGAAATGCGGGTGCGGTCTGCGCCGAAAAGTTCCGCCGCCAGCTGCGAACAGGTCATCTCGCGCTGTCCGAAGTCGAGCCGCCACCATCCGATACCGGAGGCGTCGAGTGATTTTTGCAGCAGGTCGGGGGCGGCTTGTTCGGAGTGCATGGCGGAAATACCCTTATTCGATGATTCTGCAAAAATAGAAAATTTCGGAAGAAAACGAACTGTTGTCCGGATGATTTTTTGCGTATCGGCGGACTATTCGGTTTCGCCTGGCCGCGGCAGCGTGCGGATCACGCGCGCCGGGTTTCCGACAGCTACCGAATCGGCCGGGATGTCGCGCGTCACGACGGCTCCGGCGCCGATGACCGAGCGGTCGCCGATCTCGACACCCGGGCAGACGATCACCCCTCCGCCCAGCCAGCAGTCGTCGCCGACGGTGATCGGGCGGCCCGCCTCGAGCCCTGCGCGGCGCTGTGCCGCGTCGAACGGGTGCAGGGCGGTGAGCAGCTGCACTTTGGGCCCGATGAGCGTGTGGCGGCCGATGCGGATCGGCGCCAGGTCGAGGAACACGCAGTCGAAATTGACGAACGACCCTTCGCCGACCGAAATGTTGAGTCCGTAATCGCAGCGGAACGGTTCGCGGATGAATCCTTCGCAGCCGGGGCACAACTCGTGCAGCGCGGCGCGGTAGGCGTCGCCGTGGCCGCAGAGTTCGACGTTGAGGCGGTGCATCAGGCGCGTGGCGTTGTCCCGGATGGCGGTGAGTTCCGCATCCCGGGGATCGAACCACTCGCCGCCGAGCATCTTTTCCCGTTCCGTCATTTTAGTCGAAGGATTGCATCTCGATCAGTTTGGCGTAGATGCCGTTGCGTGCCATCAGTTCGTTATGCGTGCCCCGTTCGGCGATGCGTCCGTGGTCGACGACAACGATCAGGTCGGCGTTGTGGATGGTCGACAGGCGGTGGGCGATGACCACCGACGTACGGCCTTTGAGCAGGTTGTTGAGGGCGTCCTGCACGAGTTTTTCGCTCTCGGTGTCGAGTGCCGAGGTGGCTTCGTCGAGGACCAGGATGTCGGGATTCTTGAGCACTGCGCGGGCGATCGAGAGCCGCTGGCGCTGGCCGCCGGAGAGTTTCACGCCCCGGTCGCCGATGTTGGTCCCGTAGCCGTCGGTGCATTCGCGGATGAAGCAGTCGGCGTTGGCGACCTTCGCCGCCTCGACCACCTCCTCGTGCGTGGCGCCGCGCTTGCCCATGCCGATATTGTTTTCGATGGTGTCGTTGAAAAGCACGGTGTCCTGCGCCACGACGCTCATGTGGGCGCGCACGCTCTCCTGCGTGTAGTCGCGCAGCGAGACGCCGTCGATCAGTATCTCGCCCGCCGTGGGGTCGTAGAAGCGGGGCAGCAGCTCGCTCAGCGTCGACTTGCCGCCTCCCGAGGGACCTACCAGCGCCACGGTCTGCCCGCGGCGTATCTCGAACGAAATGCCGTCGATCACTTCGCGCTCCCCGTCGTAGGAGAAGTGCACGTCGCGGAATTCGATCTTCTCTTTCAGCCCCGTGAGTTCCCGGGCGTCGGGTTTGTCCTGTATTTCGGGTTTCGTGTCGATGATCGAGAAGATGCGTTCGCCGGCGGCGATTCCCTGGTTGATGTTGGCGAACTGGTCGATGAAGGTGCGCACGGGGCGCGTGATCTGCGAGAAGATGGCGATGAAGGCGATGAATCCGCCGGGGTCGAGCGCGCCCTTGGCCACGAGCGAACCGCCGAAGACGAGAATCACGCCCACGGCCGTGATGCCGAGGAACTCGCTCATCGGCGATGCCAGCTGCTGGCGGCGGGCCATCGAGAGGGTCAGGCGAGCCAGGTCGGCGCTGATGGCGTAGTATTTCTGCTTGATGTATTCCGTGGCGTTGTAGCTTTTGATGACCTTGATGCCCGAGAGCGACTCGTCGAGCGTCGAGACCATTTCGCCCATGCGCTGCTGATTGGTGCGGGCCGGGTGGCGGAGTTTCTTCACGATGCTGCCGATCAGCAGGGCCACCACCGGGAGGAACAGCACCGAGAAGATGGCCAGTTCCCACGAAATGGCGATCATCATCGCGATATAGCCGATGATGAGGAACGGTTCGCGGAACGAGACCTGGAGGGTGTTGGTGATGCAGAACTGCACCACGCCCACGTCGGAGGTGATTTTCGAAATGATGTCGCCCTTGCGCTGGTCCGAGAAATAACCCACGTTCATGTCCATCACGCGCGAGAACATTTCGTTGCGCATGCGTTGCAGGGTCCGCGTGCGCATGTTCTCCATGGTCCATGCGCCGAGGTAGCGGAACAGGTTGCTCATCAGGCTGATGCAGATGGCTACAATGGCCAGCAGCATCAGTACGTTCTGGCGGTCGTATTGTTCGAAGATGTGCGAGTAGGCGAAATTGAAGAGTGTCGCGAGGTAGTCCTGGTTGAACTCCACGGGAGGCAGTTTTTCGACGTATTCGAAGGCGTAGTTCGCGTCGAACATGGTGTTCAGGATCGGGATGATCAGCATGAACGTCAGCGAGTTGAACAACGCGTAGAAAAGCGAGTAGAAGAAGTAGGGGATCGCGTATTTCTTGATCGGCCGGGCAAAACCCAACAGCCGCATGTATGTTTTGAACATTCGGAGCGTATGTTTGTTGGTTACGCAATTAGCGGCGTAAAGATAGGAATAATAACCCGAAAAGCGAAAAATGTACGATAATTCGATGAATTCTGATGAACTTCAGACCGGAAAAACGGAGCGGCGGTACAGCCGTCTACCGCTCCGCGGGATCGTAGCCCGTGTCTTCGAGCCAGTGCGCCCTGTCGTTGGCCGCCGCCACGGCCAGAAAGTCGCAGCGGTTGTTCTCCACCGTTTCGGCGTGGCCCTTGACCCAGACGAAACGGACGTTGTGGCGGTTGTACACGCTGAGGAAGCGCATCCAGAGGTCGGGGTTTTTCTTGCCCGCGAATCCCTTGCGTACCCAGCCGAAGACCCAGCCTTTCGAGACGGCGTCGACGACGTATTTCGAGTCGGAGTAGATGACCACGTCCGACCCCTCGAACTTGAGGGTTTCGAGCGCCACGCACACGGCCATCAGCTCCATGCGGTTGTTGGTCGTGAGACGGAATCCCTGCGACAGTTCCTTGCGGTGGTGTCCCGAGAGGAGCACTGCGCCGTAGCCTCCCGGGCCGGGATTCCCGAGAGCCGAACCGTCGGTGTAGATGGTGATTTGCGGCAAAATATTCGTAGATTAGAGATCAAACATAAAAATTATAAGGGATGCCCCGGTCCGGTTTCGGGGTTTGTGCCTGTCGTACCGCCGCCGGCCGTTTCGCGGTTCATTCGGCGGCCGTTCCGCCCGGTTCCCCACCCAGAATCTTTTTCGCCTGGTAAAAGGCGTTTGTGTAATTGCGGGCCTGTATCGTGCCGTCCGGACCGATCAGAACGAAAAACGGCCAGCCTTCGATGGCATAGGCTTCCATGATCTGCCGGTTTTCCGGATGACCGGTTTCCAGTTCCGCTTCGATCCATCCGTGTTCCAGCATGCCGGCCAGCACGGGGCGTATGTCGTCCACACCCGCCGACGGCGTTTTTTCGCCTGCGGGCAGGCTTTCGTATACGCTCCGGATATCGGCGATGGATTCGGTCAGTCCCACCACCTGCAGCCCTTTTTCCCTGTACTTTTCGGACAGATCGCGCACCTGCCGGTCGATATAGATCGAACCCGGACACAATCCCCAATGGTAGAGCAGCAGGTATCGGTCCTTGAAATCTGCCTTGGTGACCGTGCGGCCTTCGGTCGTTACCAGCGTGAAATCCGGCGCCGGTTTCCCTTCGGCGAGCTGTTCCATTCTTGCCATGCAGTCTGCGTACATCCGACCGAAATAACTCTTTTTCAACCCTTCGGATAATGTCTCGTACGCTTTGTGCGCCTCCTTGGCCGGAGTGTACGACAACATAGGTATCTTGTCGATCAACAGGTACAGGCTTCCGTGCGGATTGGCCGCTTCGTAGGCTTTTCGCAGCATATTCTTCCGGTCTACGCCGGGATTGCCGTCGTAGAATCGGCTGAATTTTTCGCTCCATTCCCGGCTGGCCGCCGCATCGTTTCGTTCCGACGCTTCCCGTGCATTTTCCAGGTAACGGCCCCGGATCCGGCCGAGCGAATCATCGACCGCCAGCAGGCTGGATAACGCAGGCTCGTCGTAAATGCCTCCGCCGAGACGGCAGTAATAGATCGCATCCGCCGATCCGGTCATGTCGATCCGGTCGCCGGGCCTGACGATGACGGGTTTGCCTCCGCGATCCCCGGCCGCGGCCCTTCCGGCTTTCGGACGGTAGGTCATCAGGTAGTACCGGTCGTGTTCCGACTTTCCCCGGTAGCGGAATGCGCCCGGTTTGCGGACTACGACGTCGAATCCCGGGGCGTATTTCCACGAGGGCAGGAGAATCCGTTCGAAACGGAGGGTGTCTCCGGCCTGCAGCCCCTCGATCCTGCCTTCCAGCCTGAATCCCCGGGCATACGCACAGACAGTCGCCATGGTCAGGGCACCGCAGAGCAGGAAGAGTCTGTATCGTGGGGGCATGACGGCGGTTTTAATGCTTATTTGCCGGACCCGAGCGCCGCCAGTTGTTCGCGGATCGCCGTGATCTTGGCTTCGGCGTCGGCCTGCTTGGCGCGCTCGTTGGCGACGACCTTTTCGGGGGCCGATGCGACGAACCGCTCGTTCGAGAGCTTCTTCATCACCGAGGCGAGGAATCCTTCATAATAGGCCAGGTCGTCCGTGAGTTTCCTGCGTTCGGCCTCGGCGTCGATTTTTCCGGCCATCGGCACGAAGTACTGCGTGGTCTTGACGATGAACGCCGCGGCCGCCGGGTCCTTCTCCGCCACGGTCTCGATGGTCGCGAGATTGGCCATCTTCTCCAGCACGGGGGCGAACTCCGCAGGATAGTTCTCGTCCACGATGACCTTGAGTGTCAGCGCCTCCTTCTGCGGCAGGTTCTTCTGGTTGCGGACGTTGCGCACCGAGGTGATGATCTCCTTCGCCAGCTCGAAGCGCGCCAGCATCGCGGCGTCTTCGGCCACGGGCTCGGGCATCTGCGCCACGCAGATCGAGGCTCCTTCGGCTCGGGGCGCGAGGGCCTGCCAGATCTCCTCCGTGACGAACGGCATGAAGGGGTGCAGCACACGCATCAGGGCGTCGAACCAGCCTTTCGTCGCCTCCATCGTCGGAGCGTCGATGGGCTGTCCGTAGGCCGGCTTCACCATTTCGAGGTACAGGCCGCTGAAATCGTCCCAGAAGAGGCGGTAAGCCTCCTTGAAGGCCTCCGAGATGCGGTACGACTTGAAATCCTCGGCGATCTGGCGCAGCGAGCGGCCCAAAGCCTGCTCGAACCACTTGACGGCCATCCGGTTGTTCTCGCCCTGCACCGCCGCGGTGTCCACCTGCCAGCCGTTGACGAGGCGGTAGGCGTTCCATATCTTGTTGCCGAAGTTGCGGCCCTGCTCGCACAGCGCCTCGTCGAACATCACGTCGTTGCCGGCCGACGATGAAATGAGCATCGCCATGCGCACGCCGTCGGCGCCGAACTTTTCGATCAGGTCCAGCGGGTCGGGCGAGTTGCCCAGCTGTTTGGACATCTTGCGGCCGATCTTGTCGCGCACGATGCCCGTGAAATAGACGTTGCCGAAGGGCTTTTCGCCGCGGTATTCGTAGCCGGCCATGATCATGCGGGCCACCCAGAAGAAGATGATGTCGGGACCGGTCACCAGATCGTCGGTGGGGTAGTAGTAGCTGATCTCCCGGTTGTCCGGGAAGCGGATGCCGTCGAACACCGAGATGGGCCACAGCCACGACGAGAACCACGTGTCGAGCACGTCCTCGTCCTGCCGCAGGTCGGCCGTCTGCAACGACGCGTCGCCCGTTTTCGCGCGGGCCTTCTCCAACGCCTCCTCGGCCGTCAGAGCCACCACGAAGCCGCCCTTGGGCAAATAGTAGGCCGGAATGCGCTGGCCCCACCACAGCTGGCGCGAGATGCACCAGTCCTTGATGTTCTCCATCCAGTGACGGTAGGTGTTCTTGTATTTCTCGGGCACGAAACGGATCGCGTCCTCCATCACGGCCTTCGTCGCCGGCCCGGCCAGCTCCTGCATCGAGAGGAACCACTGCATCGAGAGCTTCGGCTCGATGGCCACGCCCGTGCGCTCCGAGTAACCTACGTTGTTGGTGTACTCCTCGGTCTTCTCCAGCAGACCCGCGGCGTCGAGGTCCTTCTCGATCTTGCGGCGCACGTCGAAACGGTCCTGACCCACGTAGAGGCCCACCTTGTCGTTGATCGTGCCGTCGTCGTTGAAGATGTCGATGGTCTCCAGCCCGTATTTCTCACCCAGCATGTAGTCGTTCACGTCGTGGGCCGGAGTCACCTTCAGGGCGCCCGTTCCGAACTCGATGTCGACGTATTCGTCGCGGATCACGGGAATCGACCGGCCCACCAGCGGCACGACGACGCGGGCGTCCGCGGCCAGCCACTCGTAGCGCGGGTCGTTGGGGTTGACGCACAGTGCCGTATCGCCCAGGATGGTCTCGGGACGGGTCGTTGCGACGATGATCGCCCGGTCGGTCCCCTCGATCTTGTAGCGCAGGTAGTAGAGCTTGCCGTGCGACTCCTTGAAGACCACCTCCTCGTCCGAAAGGGCCGTCTGCGCCGCGGGGTCCCAGTTGACCATCCTTACGCCGCGGTAGATCTTGCCTTTCTCGTAGAGGTCGCAGAAGACGCGCAGGACGCTCTCCGTGCGGGCCTCGTCCATCGTGAAGCACGTGCGGTCCCAGTCGCACGAGGCGCCCAGCTTGCGCAGCTGCCGGAGGATCACTCCGCCGTATTTCTCCTTCCACTCCCAGGCGTATTCGAGAAATTTTTCGCGTGTTAGCGAGGTTTTTTCGATCCCCTTTTCGCGCAGCATCGCCACGACTTTGGCCTCCGTGGCGATCGACGCATGGTCCATGCCCGGAACCCAGCAGGCGTTTTTCCCGGACATGCGGGCGCGGCGCACCAGCACGTCCTGCAACGTGTTGTTGAGCATGTGCCCCATGTGGAGCATGCCCGTCACGTTGGGGGGCGGAATGACGATCGTGTAGGGTTCGCGTTCGTCGGGTTCCGAGTGGAAAATCCCCCGGTCGATCCAGTAGTCGTACCATTTGGATTCGATCTGCTGCGGTGCGTATTTGTCTGCGATTTGCATGGCGCGTTGAGTTTAACTTTGTTTTCAGGGATGCAAAGTTATTAACATTCTGTCAAAGATAAAATAAAATTTCTAAAAAATCGTTATCTTTGCAACATTATATATCTGTATATCCTATGAGCAAAAAAGATAAGATCGAAACCATCGAAGTAGACGACGTGAATCTCGTCCCCGAGCTGCTCGACGGCAATCACCGCGTGATCCCCATCGTGACCGGCGGCGACGAGCCTGTGGAGGAGGTCGAAGTGCCTGAAATCATACCCATCCTTACGCTGCGTTCGTCGGTGCTTTTTCCCGGCGCGATCACGCCCATCACGGTGGGCCGCGACAAGAGCATCAACCTCGTGCGGGCCGTGAATGCCGAAGGCGGCATCCTGGGCGCCGTGCTGCAGCGCGAAAGCGATGTCGAAGACCCCGCGCCGGACGACATGTACAAGGTCGGCACGGCCGCGCGGATCATCAAGATCCTCGAAATGCCCAACGGCAACCTCACGGTGATCCTGAACGGTCTGGAGAAGGTCGAGATCACGGAATACATCACCACCGAGCCGTACTTCAAGGCCCGGGTGACGGCCCTGCGCGATTCGACTCCCGATGTGAAGAGCATCGAGTTCGAGGCCCTCGTGGACTCGATCCGCGACGTGGCGCTGAACATCATCAACGTCTCGCCGTCGATGCCCAAGGAGGCGGCCTTCGCCATCAAGAACATCGACTCGAAACGCGGCATCATCAACTTCATCTGCTCCAACATGGAGCTGACGGACGAAGACCGCCAGTCGCTGCTGGAGGCCCCCGGCCTGCTGGCCCGCGCCCGCAAGCTGCTCGAAATCCTGATCCGCGAGCAGCAGCTGGCCGAGTTGAAGAACCAGATTCAGGAGCGTGTCAAGCAGGAGATCGACAAGCAGCAGCGCGACTATTACCTCCAGCAGCAGATGCGCACGATCCAGGACGAGCTGGGCGACGGCGCCGATGCCGACATCGAGAAGATGCGCGAGGAGGCCAAGAAGAAGAACTGGCCCGCGGAGGTGGGCGAAACCTTCGAGAAGGAGTTGCAGAAGGTCGAGCGGCTGAACCCCGCCGTGGCCGAGTATTCGGTGCAGATGACCTACCTGCAGCTGCTGCTGGAACTGCCGTGGAACGACGTGACCAAGGACAACCTCGACCTCAAGTGCGCCCGCGAACAGCTCGATCACGACCATTTCGGTTTGGACGAGGTGAAGGAGCGGCTGCTGGAGCACCTGGCCGTCATCAAACTTAAGGGCGACCTCAAATCCCCGATTCTCTGCCTCTACGGCCCTCCGGGCGTGGGCAAGACCTCGCTGGGCAAGTCGGTGGCCGCGGCGTTGGGCCGTAAGTTCGGCCGTATCTCGCTGGGCGGACTGCACGACGAGTCGGAGATCCGCGGACACCGCCGCACCTACATCGGCGCCATGCCGGGCCGGATCATCCAGACCATCAGGCGGTGCGGCTCGTCGAACCCCGTCATCATCCTTGACGAGGTGGACAAGGTGACCGTTTCGAACCACGGCGACCCGTCGAGCGCCCTGCTCGAAGTGCTCGATCCGGAGCAGAACACCACGTTCCACGACAACTACCTCGACATGGAGTACGACCTGTCGAAGGTGCTGTTCATCGCCACGGCCAACAACGTCGGGAATATCGCCCCGGCGCTGCGCGACCGCATGGAGATGATCAACATCGCCGGTTACCTGCTGGAAGAGAAGGTGCGCATCGCGCTGGACCACCTGCTGCCCAAGCAGCGCGAGGCTCACGGCATCAAGGAGCAGGAGATGACGATGACCCCGGAGGTCGTCGAGAACGTCATCGCGTGCTATACGCGCGAAGCCGGCGTGCGTTCGCTGGACAAGAACCTGGCGAAGATCGCCCGCGCCCGCGCCAAGCAGATTGCTTTCGACGAGGCTTTCGCGCCCGAAATTTCGATCAGGGACGTAGAGAAAATCCTCGGCATGCCCAAGTTCCTCAAGGAGGAGTACGAAGTGGGCGGCATGACGGGCGTCGTGACGGGCCTTGCGTGGACCGAGGTCGGCGGCGACATCCTCTACATCGAGTCGGTGCTGACGCCCGGCAAGGGCAAGGTGAGCCTCACGGGCAACCTGGGCGACGTGATGAAGGAGTCGGCGACGATCGCCCACGAGTGGACGATGGCCCACCACAAGGAACTGGGCATCGACCCCAAGTTGTTCGAAACGAACGACATCAACATCCACGTTCCCGAGGGCGCGATCCCGAAGGACGGTCCTTCGGCCGGCATCACGATGGTCACTTCGATCGTGTCGAGCTATACGGGCCGCAAGGTGAAGGAGCGTATCGCCATGACGGGCGAGACGACCCTCCGCGGGCGGGTGATGCCCGTGGGCGGCGTGAAGGAGAAGATCCTGGCCGCCAAACGCGCCGGCATCACGGAGCTGATCCTCTCGGAGGAGAACCGCAAGGACATCGCCGAGATCAAACCCGAATATGTCGCGGGCCTCACGTTCCACTACGTGAAGACCAATGAGGAGGTGCTGAAACTGGCTCTGGAATAGTCCGGGCGGCTTTTCGACGGGAAAATGAACATCGAAGATTTCAGAACGCACTGCCTCTCCTTTCCGGGCGCACACGACGACTTTCCGTTCGGCAAGGCCGCTTCGGAATACGACCGCAACCTGCTCGTCTTCTATGTGGCGGACAAGTGGTTCTGTTTCGTGAACGCCGTGGAGTTCGATTTCTGCAACCTGCGATGCGATCCGGCGCTCATTCCCGAGCTGCGGGAGCGTTACGAGGGCGTGGGTCCCGGGTGGCACATGAACAAGCGGCATTGGATCAGCGTCCGTTTCGGCAGCGACGTGCCCGACGGGGTGCTGCTGGATATGGTAAAAGATTCGTATGAACTCGCGGCGGCGAAGCTGACCAAGCAGCAGCGCACCGCCCTTGCGGAACAGGAATAACCTATGAAATTCATCGCAATCATCCCTGCGCGTTACGCTTCGACGCGCTTTCCCGGAAAGCCGCTGGCACGGCTGGGCGGCAAGCCCGTCATAGAGCGGGTCTACGAGCAGGTCGCCGGCGTGCTGGACGACGCCGTGGTGGCCACCGACGACGAGCGTATCCGCGACGCCGTGCGGGCTTTCGGGGGACGGGTCGAAATGACCTCCCCGGACCACCGGAGCGGTACGGACCGCTGCCGGGAAGCCTACGAACGCCTCGGTGCGGAGTACGACGTGGTGGTCAACGTGCAGGGCGACGAACCCTTTATCCGGCCCTCGCAGCTGGAGACCGTGAAACGCTGTTTCGACGATCCGTCGACCGACATCGCCACGCTCGTGAAACCCTTCGCCGAGGCCGACGGGCTGGCCGCCCTCGAAAATCCCAACTCTCCCAAGGTCGTCCTCGACGCGCAGTCGCGGGCCATCTATTTTTCCCGTTCGGTGATCCCCTACCTGCGGGGCGTTCCGCGCGAAGAGTGGCTCGCTCGCCACACGTTTTACAAGCATATCGGGCTTTACGCCTTCCGCGCCGACGTGCTGCGGGCGGTGACGGCGCTTCCGCAGTCGCCGCTTGAGCTGGCCGAATCGCTTGAGCAGCTGCGCTGGCTGGAGAACGGCTACAAAATAGGGGTCGGTATTTCGGAGGTCGAGACCATCGGCATCGACACGCCGGAAGACCTTGAGAAGGCGGAACGCTTTCTCGATTCGCAATTCATCATTCACAATTCATAATTATGGGAAGTCCGATATTCATCGCAGGACCGTGCGTCATCGAATCGGCCGAACTGCTGGACGCCGTGGCCGAAAGGCTCGCGGCCATCAACCGCTCCCTCGGTACGCAAATCATCTTCAAGGCCTCGTTCGACAAGGCCAACCGCACCTCCGTATCGTCGTTCCGCGGCCCGGGGATCGAACGGGGGTTGCGGATGCTTTCGGACGTGCGGGCGAAGTGGGGCCTGCGGCTGCTCACCGACATCCACGAATCGTGGCAGGCCGCACCCGTCGGCGAGGTCGTCGACGTGATCCAGATACCCGCTTTCCTTTGCCGCCAGACCGATCTCGTGGTCGCCGCGGCCAGGACGGGCAGGACGGTGAACATCAAGAAGGCCCAGTTCCTTTCGGGCGCGGACATGCGCTATCCCTACGAAAAGGCCCGCGAGGCGGGGGCCGGTGAAATCTGGCTCACCGAGCGCGGCAACTCGTTCGGTTACAACAACCTCGTCGTCGATTTCCGCAACATCCCCGACATGCTCAAAATCGCCCCTACGGTCGTGATGGACTGCACCCATTCGGTGCAGCGTCCCGGCGCGGCGGGCGGCAAGACGGGCGGCAACCGCGAATTCGTGCCTGCCATGGCGCACGCGGCCAAGGCGTTCGGGGCCAACGGCTTCTTCTTCGAAGTGCATCCCGATCCCGACAAGGGATTGAGTGATGCGGCCAACATGCTGCGGCTCGACGACCTGGAGTCCCTTGTGAAAAGCCTGCTGTAAAGTACCCTTCTAACTCTCGTTAAGCAATGACAGATACGACCAAGGCACAGATTCTGGAGGTCGCCCGCAAGGCGATCCATACCGAAATGTTGTCGCTCAAACGCATGGAAGACACCCTTGGCGACGCATTCGCCGAGGCCGTGGAACTGATCCTCGAAAGCCGCGGCAAATGTATTATCACGGGCATGGGCAAATCGGGCCTCGTGGGGCGTAAGATCGCCGCGACGCTCGCCTCGACCGGCACCCCGAGTTTCTTTCTCCACCCCGGCGAAGCTTTCCACGGCGACCTGGGCATGATTTCGAAGGAGGACATCGTGGTCGCGCTCTCCTATTCGGGCGAGACGGACGAAATTCTCAAGATCGTTCCCTTCATCCACTCCAACGGCAACAAGCTGGTCTCGATGACCGGAAACCCCGACTCGGCGCTGGCCAAGAACTCCGATGTGCACCTCGACGTGGGGGTGAAGGAGGAGGCGTGCATCCTGCACCTGGCGCCCACCTCGTCGACCACGGCGCAGATCGCCATGGGCGATGCGCTGGCCGTGTCGCTGATGCAGATGCGGGGCTTCACGAGCGTCGATTTCGCGCGCCTGCACCCGGGCGGAAGCCTCGGGCGGCGTCTGCTGATGACCGTGGGCAACGTCATGCGCGACCACGACCTGCCCGTCGTCGCTCCCGGCTGCCCGGCCGCGGAGATGATCCACGCCATTTCGAAGGGCGGGCTGGGGCTGATCGTGATCTGCGACGGCGAGCGGATCGAGGGCATCGTCACCGACGGCGACGTGCGCCGCGCGATGGAGCGCCTGCGCGGGGAGTTCTTCAATATCACGGCTGCCGACATCGCCACGCGCAATCCCAAGACCATTTCGCCGGATGAGAAACTGATCGAAGCCGAGAAGATGATGACCCGCAACAAGGTCACCTCGCTGCTCGTGACGGACGCCGCCGGCAAGTTGTCCGGAGTGATCCAGATTTACGACATCAAGTTGTAGCGATGCGGCCGGTTTCGGGCCGTTTCCGTAAAACAAGGGGAGGTTTGTAAAAGCCTCCCCTTGTTTATTTCCTGATGTAGTGCGGCATTTCGGCCGGCAGTTCCATCGAGATTTCCACCAGCCCGCGGATTTCGCCGCGCTCCTTCCACGCCGTCTGGTAGATCATCTTGCGCACGCCCTGCTTCTCGATGGTGTAGGCGTTCGTGCCTCCCGATGCGAGCATGCGGCGGATCGTTTCGCGCGACCGCTCGTTGTGGCAGTCGAACAGGTTCCGGCCGATCAGGTCGCCGTGTTTGGCGAAGGTCGCCCGTGCCTTTTCGTTCATGTAGAGGATCACGCCTCCGGTGTCGCACACCGTGACGGCGCAGTCGGCCTCTTCGGCCCAGGGAAAGGTGTTTTCCGCGGTCATTGCTGGATCTTTACGAGTTGTTCGCGGTATGCGTTCAGAATGCGCGACTTGGAGATGAATCCCAGGTAGCGGCCCTGCTTGTCCACGACGGGCAGCATCCAGGCGTGCTTGTCCTCGAACTTCTCCATGACGCTCAAAATCGCCTCGTGTTCGATGATCTTGTCCGGCGGCGGAATCATGTAGTCCGAGATCGGGTGTCCGTATTTCTCGTGTTTGAACATGTCTTCGCGCAGGTCGTCCAGCTGCACCACGCCGATCAGCCGGCCGAAGTTGTCGATCACGGGGAAGATGTTGCGGCGGGCCGTCGAAATGATGTGCACGATGTCGCCCAGGGTCATGTTCTCCTTGATGCGCAGGAAATCGGTCTCCATCAGCTCTTCGAGTTTCAGGAAGACGAAGACCGACTGGTCCTTGTCGTGGGTCAGCAGTTCGCCTTTCTGGCGCAGCTGCTTGGTGTAGATCGAGTCGGGGTCGAGGTAGTAGTCCACGGCGAACGAGATGCAGGCGGTGATCATCAGCGGAATGAACAGCCCGTAGCCGTTCGAGAGTTCGGCGATCAGGAAGATCGAGGTCAGCGGGGCGTTCATCACCCCCGACATGACGCCCGCCATGCCGACCAGCGTGAACGAGACGATCGACACCTCCCATCCGAACAGCGTGTTGCACACCAGCGCCAGCGAGGCGCCCGTGAAGGCTCCGACGAACAGCGACGGCGCGAACGTACCGCCCACGCCGCCCGCGGCGTTGGTCGTCGACATGGCGATGACCTTGAAGAACATCGTGGCGATGACGAAGAGGATGATCACCCAGTCGATGTCGCGGAAGCGGTAGAAGAGCGAGTTGTTGAACAGTTCCTGCGCGTTGCCGTGCATCAGGGAGGTGAAACCCTCGTAACCCTCGCCGTACAACGGCGGGAAGACGAAGATCAGGATACCCAGAATCGCGCCGCCCCACAGCCATTTCTTGTACTGTTTGTCGATGCCCTTGAAGAAGCCTCCGACCCGCGAGTTCATCGACGTGAAATACCACGCCATCAGCCCGCACAGCACGCCTAAAAGGATGAACAGCGGGATCTGCCACAGTTCGAAAGCATCCGCGGGGGCCAGCGTCACGGCCAGGATCGGGTCGAAGCCGCGCAGCATGAAGGCCATCGTCGTCGCGGTGATCGAGGCGATCAGCAGCGGGATGACCGACCCGGCGGTGATGTCGAGCATCAGGATTTCCAGCACGAACACCACGCCCGTGATCGGGGCTTTGAAGATCGCCGCGAGGGCGGCTCCCGCGCCGCAGCACAGCAGCAGCGTCGTGTGTTTGTAGTTGAGGCGCGCCAGCCGTCCGATGTTCGAACCGATGGCCGCACCCGTGAGCACGATCGGGGCCTCGGGACCCACCGAGCCGCCGAATCCGATGGTCGTCGCACCGCCCACGATCGAGGTCCAGCAGTTGTGCCGGGCGATGCGCGAGTTGCGGCTCGACATGGCGTAGAGGACGCGAGTCACGCCTTCGGAGATGTTGTCGCGGACGATGTATTTGACGAACAGCGTCGCCAGGATGATGCCCACGGCGGGGTAGATCAGGAAAAGGATATGGGCGCTGTCCACCGGGAACCAGCGTATCAGCCCGCTCTTGATGCCGTGCAGCAGCATTTCGAACAGGTAGGTTCCCAGCCCTGCGAGCACACCGACCACCACGGCCAGCAGCATCATGATCTGCTGGTTGGAGAGTCTCCGGGTCAGCCGGAGGAATTCGAGGTAGATGCGGTCGGCGCGGAAGGACATCTTCCTACTTGTTGTGAGCGAAATGCTCGGTCTGTCCGGCGATCAGTTCCTTGTCGTCGAAATAGTTGATTTTCATGGCCGCACGGACGTCCGCCAAGGTTTCGGCAGCCGCGGCGCGGGCCTTCTCCGAACCTTCGCGCAGGATGTCGTACACCTCGCCGATGCGGGCCTCGTAGTAGTGGCGGCGCTCGCGGATCGGGTCGAGCATCTCGTTGAGAATGGCGATCAGCAGGCGCTTCACCTTCACGTCGCCCAGCCCGCCGCGGCGGTAGTGGGCCTTCAGTTCGTCGAGCGAAGCGTATTCGGGCAAATATCTCGAAAAATGCTCGGGGCGGCTGAAAGCGTCGAGGTAGGTGAACACCGTGTTGCCTTCGACCTTGCCCGGGTCCTCCACGCGCAGGTGGTCGGGATCGGTGTACATGCCCATCACCTTTTTCTTGACCTCGTCGGCCGTATCCGAAAGGTAGATGCAGTTATTCAGCGACTTGGACATCTTGGCCTTGCCGTCGGTTCCCGGCAGGCGCATGCAGGCCGCGTTTTCGGGCAGCAGGATTTCCGGTTCGACGAGCGTTTCGCCGTACACGGCGTTGAATTTGTGGACGATCTCGCGCGTCTGCTCGATCATCGGCTCCTGGTCCTCGCCCACGGGCACGGTCGTGGCCCTGAAGGCCGTGATGTCCGACGCCTGCGAGATGGGGTAGGTGAAGAATCCGACGGGGATGCCCTGACGCTGGGTCGTGTCGCCTTCGGCGGCGCCCTCGGCGAATCCGCGCAGGGCGATCTCGGCCTTGACGGTCGGGTTGCGCTGCAACCGCTGTACGGTGACGAGGTTCATGTAGTAGAACGCCAGTTCGCACAGTTCCGCCACCTGCGACTGGATGAAGAGCGTCGATTTCGCAGGGTCGAGACCTACCGACAGGTAGTCCAGGGCCACTTCGATGATGTTCTGACGCACCTTTTCCGGGTTGTCGGCGTTGTCGGTGAGCGCCTGTGCGTCGGCGATCATGATGAATATCTTGTCGAACTCGCCCGAGTTCTGCAGTTCGACGCGGCGGCGGAGCGAACCCACGAAGTGACCCAGGTGGAGCCGGCCCGTGGGACGGTCGCCGGTGAGGATGATTTTTGCCATATTTTTAGAGAAAGTACATTTTGCGGGCGAAGATACGAAAAAGAACTGACGACGCCAAAACCGAATTGCATTCGGTGCGGCAAAACTTTCCGACTTCCTAAAAGGGTCGTTACGACCCCGAAGATACGAAAAACTATGCGGCAATGCGAAAAAGTTGCCGTATATAGATTTTTTTTATATCTTCGCTCTCTCAAATAGACGCCTGCTATGACGATAATTCAACTCGAATACCTGTTGGCCGTGGCCAACTGCGGGAGTTTCTCGCTTGCCGCCGAACATTGCTTCGTGACGCAACCTTCTTTGAGTATGCAGGTTAAGGCACTTGAAGAGGAACTTGGCGTGGTGCTTCTGGACCGTTCGAAAAAGCCCGTCATTCCCACCGAGGCGGGCGAGGTGGTGTTGGAGCAGGCGCGCGAGACGATCAAGGCGTATAATTACATCAAGGAGGCCGTTTCGGAACTCAAGGGCGAAACCGCGGGCAAACTGCGGCTGGGGGTCATTCCGACCATCGCGCCCTACCTGCTCCACAAATTCATCCCGGCCTTCGTGCGCGACTACCCGAAGGTCGAACTGGAAATATCCGAGATGATCACCTCGGACATCGTCGAGGCGCTCAAGCGCGACCGCATCGACGCGGCGCTGGTCGCCAGCGGAACCTGCGGCGAGGGCATCCTCGAACAGGAGCTTTTCAACGACCGCTTCTACGCTTACGTGTCGCCCGAAAATCCGCTCTACGAACGGCAGAACATCCGCATCGAGGAGATCGACCTCAAGGACCTGGTGATCCTGAGTCCCGGCAACTGCATGCGCGACCAGATCATCGAACTCTGCCAGGCCAGGCGTTCGATGCCGTCGCACTATTCGTTCGAATCGGGTTCGCTGGATACGCTCATGCGCATCGTCGACTGCACGTCGTGCCTGACGATCATTCCCGAAATGGCCGTCGAATACATTCCCTCGGACCGCCGCGACCGGCTGAAAACCCTCTCGAAAGGTGCGACTTCGCGCAAGATCGCCGTCGCCGTGCGCCGCACCTACGTCAAGAACTCGATCATCCGGGCCTTGACCGAGACCATCCTGGCCAACGTCCCGGCAGCGAAGGCATAGCTTCCGCGGTCATAAAACATTGCGCCCGGCAGTTCTCCTGCCGGGCGCAATGTTTCGGATCGGGCATCCCTTACCCGGGTATCTCTACTTTTTTCGCCGTGCCTTTCCAGTCGGCGGCGATGTAGCGGCCGTCGGAGAGGTTCACGAAGAATTTGACGGAAAAGTCCCCGCCGTTTTTGGTCACCTTCAGGGTTCCGGACGTAACGGTGAGCGGTGAGTCGGCCTCCTGGACGGATATGTCGATCGACCCTTCGGAGTTGTCGATCTCGATAGTTGTGCCGTCGGCAGACGCGATGATGCCGAGGTAGGGTTCGAGTGTGCCGCTCTTTACAATGGGTTTGGTCAGGTCGATGGTCTTTCCGCAGAGCGATTCCGAGATCTCGATTCCGACATAGAAGGAGGGCTCCTCTTCCGGGATTGTCGTGAGTACCGTCGGGAAAAGCCCGAGCATGAAGCCCGCCTCGCCCCCTTCTTCGGCCGGATTTTCTGTATAGAAGGCGCTTTTGACCTCGTACATCTGGCCGCTGACGGTGATCGTTTGTAGGGTCACTACTTTTTTGTCCTCTTTGCAGGACGCTGCCGCCAGGGCGAGTGCGCCGGCCAGACAGAGCATGAAGATTTTTCGCATAAAATGAAAACGGGTTAGTTGGAGTGTCCTCAAAAGTAGTGATAAAAACGAAATCGCCAACAAAAAGGGCGAAATAATGAATCGCTTCCGGAACAATATGCCCGCTTGCGGCGCGATTTTTACCGCGTTGCTTTCAAATCTCATTCTCTTTTCATACCTTTGCAAGGTTATAGATACCTATTGAACATTTATGGATAAACTGATCGAAACGATCGTCAGCGCGATTGAAGATAAAAAGGGTAAGAATATTGTATCGTTGGACCTCTCGGGATTCGACGGGGCGATCTGTTCGCATTTTGTGGTCTGCAACGCCGATTCCACGACGCAGGTGTGCGCCATTGCCGCCGAAATCGAGGAGAAAGTGTTCGAAAAACTGGGCGAGAAGGTGTGGCGCATCGAAGGCCAGCAGAACGGCGTGTGGGTCGCTATGGACTATGTGGACGTTGTGGTGCACATTTTCCAGACCGAGCTTCGGAGCTTCTACAAGCTCGAGGAGTTGTGGGCCGACGCACCGCTGGTGAAATATGAATACGAAGAGTAATCCGGATTATGGCACAGAAAAGCAAGAACAACAATAAAATGAATATGAACATGCCGCGGCCTTCGATGCTGTGGATCTACGGTCTGATCGGTGCGTTCATCATCGGTTGGTATCTGTTCGACGGCAGCAATGAAGCGCCGCTGCCCAGCGACTGGACCACCGTGCAGGAGATGGTCGAGAAGGGCGACGTGGAGAAGATCCAGGTCGTGAACCGCGATCAGGCGCAGGTGTTTCTGAAAAAGGATGCCGGTGAGAAATACCGCAACGACTCGGTGGACAAGCGTTTCCGCCGCCTGCCCGAGTCGGGCGTGCAGCTGACGTTCACCATCGGCTCGGTGGACTCGTTCCGCGAGGACCTGAAGGCCGCCGAGGAGAAGTCGGGGCAGACCGTTCCGGTGATCTATGAAAACAAGGCCAACGACTGGACCTCGATTCTGATCAACCTGCTGCCGTGGGTGGTGATCATCGGTGCGTGGTTCTTCATCATGCGCTCCATGTCGCGCGGCGCGGGCGCCGGGGGCGGAGGCGGCATCATGAACGTCGGCAAAGCCAAGGCGCAGGTCTTCGACAAGGACAATTCCAAGCGTGTGACATTCAAGGACGTGGCCGGCCTGGAGGAGGCCAAGGTCGAGATCATGGAGATCGTCGATTTCCTCAAGAAGGCCGACAAATACAAGGAGCTGGGCGCCAAGATTCCCAAGGGCGCGTTGCTCGTAGGCCCTCCGGGAACGGGTAAGACCCTGCTGGCCAAGGCCGTCGCAGGGGAGGCCAACGTGCCGTTCCTCTCGATTTCGGGTTCCGATTTCGTCGAGATGTTCGTCGGCGTGGGCGCCTCGCGTGTGAGAGACCTCTTCGAGCAGGCCAAGCAGAAGGCCCCGTGCATCGTCTTCATCGACGAGATCGACGCCATCGGCCGCGCCCGCGGCAAGAACGCCGGGTTCTCGGGCAACGACGAGCGCGAAAATACGCTGAACCAGTTGCTGACGGAGATGGACGGCTTCCAGACCAATACGGGCGTCATCGTGCTTGCGGCTACGAACCGCGCCGACATCCTCGACAAGGCGCTGATGCGCGCCGGGCGTTTCGACCGCCAGATCGAGGTGGGACTTCCCGACGTGAAGGAGCGCGAGGAGATTTTCAACGTCCACCTGCGTCCGCTGAAGCTCGATCCGCAGCTCGACCGTTCGTTCCTGGCGCGCCAGACCCCGGGATTCTCGGGTGCCGACATCGCCAACGTCTGCAACGAGGCCGCGCTGATCGCCGCGCGTCACAACAAGAAATTCATCTCGAAAGAGGACTTCCTCGCCGCCATCGACCGCATCGTGGGCGGTCTGGAGCGCAAGAATAAGATCATCACCGACGAGGAGAAGCGCGTGATCGCCTTCCACGAGGCGGGACATGCCACGGTGAGCTGGATTCTGGAGAACGCCAGTCCGCTGATCAAGGTGACGATCATCCCGCGCGGCAAGGCGCTGGGCGCCGCCTGGTATCTGCCCGAGGAACGTCAGATCACCACCCGCGAGCAGATGATGGACGAACTGGCCGCCACGCTCGGAGGCCGTGTTTCCGAGCAGCTGACCTTCGGCGAGATTTCGACCGGGGCGCTCAACGACCTGGAACGCGTCACCAAGCAGGCTTATGCCATGGTGGCCTACTACGGCATGAGCGAGAATGTCGGCACGCTCTCCTTCTACGACTCCACGGGACAGAGCGACATGGCCTTCACGAAGCCCTATTCGGAACTGACGGCCCAGCAGATCGACGCCGAGGCCAAGCAGGTGATCGAGAAGGCCTACAAGATGGCCGAGAAGGTGCTCCGCGAACATGCCGACGGCCTGAAAGAGCTGGCCGAGCTGCTGCTCTCCCGCGAAGTGGTTTTCACCGAGGACGTCGAGCGCATCTTCGGCCGCCGCAAGAAGGACATCGAACGCGAACGCCGCGAAGCCGAGGCGAAAGCCAGGACCGGGGGCGGTGAACCGGTCGGTGAGGAGCCGCAGGCCGGAAAGCAGGCCGCCGCAGTCGCTGACGAGCCTGGGAAAACCGACGCCGCGACGACCCAGCCGGCTCCCGTAACTCCGGCCGTTGCCGCACCCGAAACCAAATAACCCCGTTGAAACCCACTACACCCTTAAAAAACCGATGAGTGAAAAAATGAAGAACCTCTGGGTGCGCACTGCGAGCGGGGCTGTCCTTGCCGTGGTGATGCTGGGGGCTATCGCATGGTCGCAATGGAGTTTCGGCCTGCTGCTGGCGGCGTTGCTGATCGCCGGCATGACGGAGTTCTATTCCCTGGCCGAGGAGCAGGGCAACAAGCCCCAGCGGGTCGTCGGACTGGTTGCCGGACTCGTGCTTTTCGCACTGAACTTCGCATTCGTTTCGGACGACATTCAGATACTCGGCAACGCCCGGCAGGCTTTTGCCTGCGGAATGGCCCTTCTGCTGTTGCTGCTTCCCGCCATGTTCATCTGCGAGCTTTACCGCCGCCGGGAGAATCCCTCCGCCAACATCGGCATCACGTTCATGGGTGTCGTCTACGTGGCGCTGCCGTTCTCGCTGATGTGCTACATTCCGATCATCGGCAGCGAAGCGTGGAGTCCCTGGGTGATGATTTTCTATGTTTTCATCATCTGGGCCAACGATGTCTTCGCCTACCTGGTGGGCATGTCCGTCGGCAGACACCGCCTGTGCGAACGCCTCTCGCCCAAGAAGTCGTGGGAAGGGTTCTTCGGCGGCATCGCCGGGGCCGTTGCCATGGGACTCGTCGCCGCCCGCGTGATGGACGGCAGCTACTGGGTGTGGGCCGGACTGGCGCTCGTCGCGGCCGCGACGGGCGTTCTGGGCGACCTGGTGGAGTCGATGTTCAAGCGCGCTGCCGGGGTCAAGGATTCGGGGACGCTGATTCCCGGTCACGGCGGAGTGCTGGACCGCTTCGACGCCATGCTGCTCTCGGCGCCGTTCGTCTTCGTCTATATGCTTTTTGTGATGTAACTGCAAACTTAACCCTGTTATGAGAATCAATAAGGAAGGATACAAAATCATCGGCATTTCGGGCGCTGTCTGCCTGCTTCTGTGGTGGCTGTTTTACCATTTGCTGGTCCACGATGCGAACGTCTCGCTGCTGTGGTTCAGCACCCTCGTGCTGCTGTTGTTCTGGTTCTTCATCGTGGCCTTCTTCCGCGAACCCCGCCGGGTGCGCATCCACGATGCCGATCTGGTCTTCGCTCCCTGCGACGGCCGCGTGGTCGTGACGGAGGTCGTCACCGAGGACGAGTACCTCAAGAAGGAGATGCTGCAGATTTCGATCTTCATGTCCATTACGAACGTCCACATGAACTGGGTTCCCGTGGGCGGCGAGGTGGAGTATTTCAAATACCATCCGGGGCGTTTTCTGGTGGCCTGGCACCCCAAATCCTCGACCGAGAACGAACGCACGACGACCGTGGTGCGGATGCCCTCGGGCCAAAAGGTGCTCTTCCGCCAGATTGCGGGATTCATCGCACGGCGCATCATCTCGTATATGACCGTCGGTCATCAGGTCGAGCAGAACAGCGTCTGCGGATTCATCAAGTTCGGCTCGCGCGTCGACGTACTCGTCCCCAAGGACAGCGAACTGCTGGTGGAGATCGGCGATCCCACGGTGGGTTCGCAGACTCCGATCGCCCGGCTGCGCAAGAACCTCGAAAACGAATAGCGCCATGAAGGCGACGCCCCAGACCTTCCTGCGGTTCATCGCGGGCGCGGCGGTTGCCGCGGCCGTGCTCTTTCTGGTCTGGTATTTCTCCTCGATCGTCGTCTACATCCTCGTTTCGGCCGTGCTGGCCGTCATGGGCAATCCGCTGGTGAAGTTCCTTTCGGGACTTCATTTCAAGGGCTGGCAGGTTCCCCGCTGGCTGGCCGCACTGGCGACCCTCGTGGTGATCTGGGCTGTGGCGGCCATGCTCTGCTCGTTGTTCGTGCCGCTGGTCTTCAACAAGATAAACCAGTTCGCCCACGTCGACTTCGCGGCGGTCGTGGGGAGCATCGGCGAGCCTATCGCCCGGATGCAGCACGATTTGCAGACGCTCTTTTCGCTGCCCGCGAGCACCTTCTCGCTCTCCGACGAACTGACCGCCGCCCTCCGGCAGATCATCGACTTCAATTCGCTCAACACGATCTTCTCGTCGGTTATCAACCTCGTGCTTTCGTCGGTGATCGCCGTTTTCTCCGTCTCGTTCATTACGTTCTTCTTCCTCAAGGAGGAGGGCCTGTTCTACGCGATGGTCACCTCCGTTTTCCCGGAACATTATCACGACAACATCACCCGTGCGCTGGATTCGGTGACGGTCCTGCTGGCGCGCTACTTTACGGGTATCCTTTCGGAAAGCCTCCTGCTTACGATCGCCGTGACGCTGGTGATGATGGCTTTCGGGATGAAGGCCGCCGACGCGGGGTTCATCGGTCTTATCATGGGCGTGATGAACGTCGTGCCTTACGCCGGGCCGCTGATCGGCGGCGTGGTTTCGGTCTTCGTGGGCATCGTCTCGCCGATCGAGGGCATGAGCGTGGGGCATACGGCCTTCGTGATCGCCGGGTCGCTGCTGATCCTCAAGGGGATGGACGATTTCATCCTTCAGCCGACGCTCTATTCCGAGCGTGTGAAGGCGCATCCGCTCGAAATCTTCCTGGTGATTCTCATTGCCGGGTCGCTGGCCGGAATCCTGGGCATGCTGCTGGCGATACCTTCCTATACGGTCCTGCGTGTCTTTGCCAAGGAGTTCTTCTCGCAGTTCCGGCTGGTGCGTAAACTGACCGAAAAAATCTGATGGAGCGGGTTCTGATCGAAGGCGTTGTGGAGCACGGACGCCGCTTGGGACGTGAGCTGGGGTTTCCGACGGCCAACCTGGCCGTCCCGGAGGGCATTGCCGCTGCCGACGGGGTCTACCGTTCGCGGGCCGAGGTCGGGGGACGGACTTACGACGCCATGTCGAATCTGGGGAGCAACCCTTCGGTCGGAGGTGTCGAACGGCGTCTGGAGACCCATATTTTCGATTTCGAAGGCGTACTGTACGGTCGCCTGCTGCGCGTCGAACTGCTCGAAAAGGTCCGCGACGAGCGCAAATTCGCCTCGATCGAGGAGCTACGGGCGCAAATCGAACGGGACAAGGAATATATTTTAAAAAACAGATAGGAATATGTATTTGGATTTGACACTTCCCTACAAGGTCGCCGACATGTCGCTGGCCGAGTGGGGCCGCAAGGAGATCGAAATTTCCGAGCATGAAATGCCGGGCCTGATGGCCGTGCGCCGCAAATACGGCCCCCAGAAGCCGCTGAAAGGCGTACGCGTGATGGGTTCGCTGCACATGACCATCCAGACGGCCGTGCTGATCGAAACCCTCGTGGAGCTGGGCGCCGACGTGCGCTGGTGCTCGTGCAACATCTTCTCGACGCAGGACCATGCGGCCGCCGCGATTGCCGCCGCGGGCGTTCCGGTCTTCGCGTGGAAGGGCGAGACGCTGCCCGAATACTGGTGGTGTACCGCCATGGCCCTTTCGTTTCCCGGCGGCAAAGGTCCGCAACTGATCGTCGACGACGGCGGCGACGCCACGCTGCTGATCCACAAGGGCTACAAGGCCGAGAACGACGCCACGACGCTCGACTGCGAACCTTCGTCCTACGAAGAGGAGGTGATCCTCGGCACGCTGAAGAGGATTTTGGCCGAGGATCCCGGAAAATGGCACCGTACGGTCGCCGAATGGAAGGGCGTGAGCGAGGAGACCACCACGGGCGTACACCGCCTCTATCAGATGCAGGAGGCCGGCGAACTCCTGGTTCCTGCCATCAACGTCAACGACTCGTGCACCAAGTCGAAGTTCGACAACCTCTACGGCTGCCGCGAGTCGCTGGCCGACGGCATCAAGCGCGCCACGGACGTGATGATCGCCGGCAAGGTGGTCGTCGTGTGCGGCTACGGCGACGTGGGCAAGGGCTGCGCCCGTTCGATGCGTTCCTACGGCGCACGGGTGATCGTCACGGAGATCGACCCCATCTGCGCCCTGCAGGCCGCGATGGAGGGCTTCGAGGTGAAGACCGTCGAGAGTGCGCTGGCCGAAGGCAACATCTACGTCACCTGCACGGGTAACTGCGACATCATCACGCTGGAGCACATGGAGCGGATGCGCGACCAGGCCATCGTCTGCAATATCGGCCATTTCGACAACGAGATTCAGATGGCGCGCCTCGAAAAATCCGGGGCTGTGAAGTTGAACATTAAGCCGCAGGTCGACAAGTTCACCTTCCCCGACGGACATTCGATCTTCATTCTGGCCGAAGGCCGCCTGGTGAACCTCGGCTGCGCCACGGGCCATCCTTCGTTCGTGATGTCGAACTCCTTCACCAACCAGTGCCTCGCACAGATGGAGCTGTGGCAGAAGGAGCTTGCGGTCGGCGTCTACCGCCTGCCGAAGCACCTCGACGAGGAGGTGGCGCGCCTGCACCTGGACAACCTCGGCGTCGAACTGACCCGCCTGACCCGGCGTCAGGCCGACTACATCGGCGTTCCCGAGGACGGTCCCTACAAGGCCGAGCACTATCGCTATTAGTCGTAGGTTCGGAACCGAATACGCGGTTATTTCAAACAAAAGCCCCGGCTCGTCGAGCCGGGGCTTTTGTTCGGAAGACCGGGTTTAATACCCGAACAGTTCCTCCTGCGAAACGGTACGGATCGGGCCGAGCGTCTTGAGGTAGTTGAGGTCGAGGTCCTGAATGTCACCCAGGATGCCGTAGACGTATTTGCGGTTCTTGACCCACTTTTCCTGTGCGGCTTTCACGTCGGCGAGCGTCATCGCCTGCACCTTCTCGAAGATCTGCTTGTCGCGGTCCTCTCCGAGGCCCATGTTGCGCAGCTTGATGAAACTCCACAGCACCTGTTCCTTCACCGTGCGGTCGGTGCGCAGGCGCGAAATCAACCCTTCCTTGGTGATCTTGAACGCAGCCTCCGATTCGGGCATCTGGTTGATGATTTCGTCGAAAGCTTCGATCGCCGTCTGCATCTTGTCGTTCTGCGTGGCGATGAAAGCCATGTAGCCGTACTTCATGTCGCCATAGTGCGGCTGCATGATGTATGCCGAAGCCGAGTAGGCCAGGCCGCGTGCCTCGCGCATCTCTTGGAACACGACCGAGTTCATGCCGCCGCCGAAATACTCGTTGTAGAGCGTGATTTCGGGGTCGGCCGTGACGTCGAACTGTTTGCCGAGGTTCGCATACTGGAGGTAGTAGAGCTGCTTGGCGTCGTATTGGGCCATCAGCACTTTGCTTTCGTCCGTGGGCAGCAGCTGCAGGTGTTTTTTCTCGAGCGGTTGGAGTTCCGCAGGCGTTTTGTGGTGTGCGGCCAGGGCCTCCTTCACTTCCGTTTCCGACTGCGGGCCGTAGTAGAGAGCCTTGTGCCGTTTGCCCAGCAGGTCGTGAACCTTCGCCAGCAGCGCCTCGGAGGTTATGGCTTCGAGTTCCGGGTTGGTGAGTGTCGTGCGGCGGATGAAGTCGGGCCCGTAGAACAAGTAGGTTTGCAGGGCGCCGAAGCAGCGGCTCTGGTTGAGTTTGTTGTCGGCGCGGCTCTTGATCCTGTCGGCCTTGAGATTGGCGAGAATCGCCTCGTCGGGTTTGGCGTCGTTCAGCAGTCCGCCGACGATCTCCATCGCCTGGCCCATGTTCTCGCTCAATCCCTTGATCGAGATATGGCATGAATTGGGTCCGGCCTGCATCGAGAACGAGCAGGCGATGCCGAACATTTTCGAGGCGATCTGCTCGGCCGTCAGCGATTCGGAGCCGAGGTAGCTCAGGTAGTCAAACGCCAGGTTGAGGGCCGGATCGCTCTCCGTGCCCGTGTCGAACACGTAGGTCAGCGAGAAGATGTCGTTGCTTTCGTTTTTCTTGTAAAGTACGTCGATGCCTTTGCGGGCTTCGAACTGCGACATGTCTTTCCCGTAGTCCACGAACACCGGTTCGATGGGCTTCACCTCGGAGTTCTGTATCTCGGCCAGGAAGGCGCTCTGCGCGTCGCGGTTGGTGGCGATGGGCGTGATTTTCGGGGCTGCGATCTTCTGCTCATTGGGGTCCTTGCCTTCGCGTTTGTAGACGATGGCGTAACTTTCGGGACCGAGGTACTTGTTGGCCCAGTCCACCACATCCTGCTTGGTGATTTTTTCCATGCGGTCCAGTTGGCGGATGTCGTCGGCCCACTCCTTGCCGTAGATGAACGAGTAGACGTAGAACATGGCGCGCTGGTCGTATTTGTCGAACTCGTTCATCATCTGCATCTTGTAGTTGTTGACCGAAGCCTCGATCAACCCTTCGTCGAACTCTCCGGCGCGAATCTTCGCCGCTTCGGCCAACAGCAGGTCGCGCACTTCGTCGAGCGACTGTCCGGCTTTCGGACTGCCCGCCATGAGGAACGTTCCGTAGTCGGGCTGCGTCGAGGCATAGGCGTAGGCCGAGAGCACCTTCTGCTGCTGGTTCAGGTCGAGGTCAATCAGGCCGGCCTGCCCGTTGTAGAGGACCGAACCTACGATGTCCGCCACGTCGTTCGAGGGATCCGTTGCGGCCGGCAGTCGCCAGCCCAGCATGACGCGCGCGGCCTCGGGACCATAGACCTCCTTCACCACGGGTGAGGTGATCGGCTCTTCGGGCTTGAATTCCAGTTTCGGCAGGTCGGGGTTGGGCTGCATGCCGCCGAAGTACTTGTCGATCGTTGCGATCATCTCGTCGGGATCGAAGTCGCCCGAGACGCAGACGGCCATGTTGTTGGGCACGTAGTAGGTCTTGTGGTAGTTCTTGACGTTGGTGATCGACGGGTTCTTGAGGCTCTCCTGCGTTCCCAGCACGGTTTGCGTGCCGTAGGGATGGTTGGGGAAGAGCGCGGCGTCCATCGCCTCCCAGATTTTGCGGCTGTCCTGCGTCAGCGACATGTTCTTCTCTTCGTAGATGGTTTCCAGCTCGGTGTGGAAGCCGCGGATCACGGGATTGAGGAATCGGTCGGCCTGGATTTTAGCCCAGTTGTCGATCTGGTTCGAAGGGATGTCCTCGACGTAAACGGTCATGTCCTGCGACGTGAAGGCGTTGGTCCCGTTGGCGCCGATGGCGGCCATCAGTTTGTCGTATTCGTTGGGAATTGCGATTTTCGAAGCCTCGTAGCTTATCGAGTCGATGCGGTGGTAGATCGCCGCGCGTCCGGCTTCGTCCGAGGTCTTGCGGTAGACCTCGAAGAGCCGTTCGATCTCGTCGAGCATGGGCTTTTCGGCGGCGTAGTCGGACGTTCCGAACTTTTCGGTTCCCTTGAACATCAGGTGTTCGAAGTAGTGTGCCAGGCCGGTCGTCTCGGCAGGGTCGTTCTTGCCGCCGACCCGCACGGCGATGGCCGTCTGGATGCGGGGCTGCTCCTTCATGACGCTCATGTAGACCTTCAGGCCGTTGGGGAGCGTGTAAATCCGGGTTTTCAGCGGATCGTTCGACACCGTTTCGTACTTGTATTTGCTGCAAGCCGAAGCGAGCATCGCGAGGATGACCGCCGTTAGTAGTAGAAACCTTTTCATATGCGATATGTTTTAGAAAGTGGTTGCGAACCAGTCCCGGAGAGCGGGGTAGGTGTCGGCCGCGACATGGATCAGCATGCCTGCCGAGGCGGCCAGCTTGACGCCCGTGCCGACGACGAATGCGAGGAACGACCCGAATCCCACGAGGAAAGCCTTCGGAACGTCGCTCCGGTCGTTGAGCAGTTCGCCCAGCACGGCGCCCGCGAACGGGCCGAGGATGATCCCCACGGGCGGAAAGAGGAAGAACCCGGCGAAGACGCCTGCCGTGGCCCCGATGGCTCCCGAGCGCGATCCGCCGAAGCGCCGCGTCATCCATGCGGGCAGGAAATAGTCGGCGGCGCTCACGGCGACGGTCACGGCGAGCCACAGCCAGATCGCCCCGGAGGTCATCTGGGAGTAGGAGGTGAACCAGGCGCAGAGAAGTCCGGCGTAGCTCAACGCCACGCCCGGCAGGGCCGGTACGATGCAGCCGATGATGCCCAGTATCGAGAGCGCGAAAGCGGCTATGGAGAGGGTTATGTCCATCGAAAAGTGCTTGGCCCTGCGGCGGCGGAACTATCCGGTGAGCCGGGCGGATTCGTCCGGACCGGCCGGGGCGCGCGGCCGCCGCAGGGGTTATCTTCTGCAAAGATAACGGATTAAACGAAAAAACCTCCTTTTTCGGGGAGATTTTGTGTCGGGTCGGCCTGCCGCCGCGCCGGGGCGCGTTATTTCACGAGCCGGTTGGTCGCCGTGTCGGGGAAAACGATCCACGGGCGGAACTGCTTGGCGTCCTCGAAATCCATCAGCGCGTAGGATGCGATGATGATCACGTCGCCCACCTGCACCTTGCGTGCCGCGGCGCCGTTCAGGCACACGCAGCCGCTGTTGCGCTCGCCCTTGATCGTGTAGGTCTCGAAACGCTCTCCGTTGTTGATGTCCATGATCTGGACCTTCTCGCCTTCGATCACATTGGCGGCTTCCATGAGCGCCTCGTCGATGGTGATGCTCCCCACGTAGTTCAGGTCGGCCTGCGTGACCGTTACGCGGTGGATCTTCGATTTGATGACTTCAATCTGGAATTTCATGATCGGATACAGATATTATCAATTAAACGGATCTCCCCGGCCTGTACGGCGATGCAGCCCTGGATACGCTCCGAGTCGCTCCATGCGGCGACCTCCTGCATCGTCAGCGCGTCGACCGACTGGTAGTAGATGACCTTGAGCAGCGGGTTGCGCTCCACTTCTGCCGTGACCCATGCCTTCAGTTCGGCGGGCGTCATTTCGTGCGATTTCTCCACGGCTGCGCGCAGCGTGGCGTAGATGTGCGGCGCTGCGGCGCGGTGCGCCTCGTCGAGCAGCGTGTTGCGCGACGAGAGCGCCAGTCCGTCCTCTCCGCGGACGATGGGGCATTCGACGATCTCCACCGGCAGTTTCAACTGGGCCGTCATCGCCTTGATCACGGCGATCTGCTGGAAATCCTTCTCCCCGAAGTAGGCGCGTGCCGGGCGCACGATGTCGAACAGGCGGCTGACGACCTGCGCCACGCCGTTGAAGTGTCCGGGGCGCGTCGCACCCTCCATTACCTTGTCGATCTGCCCGAAATCGAAAATCCGTGTGTCTTCCTCGGGATATATCTCTTCGACCGAAGGCATCAGCACGAAATCCGCGCCGGCCTCTTCCAGCAGGCGCCGGTCGGCCTCCGGGGTGCGGGGGTAGTGCCGCAGGTCGTTCTTGTCGTTGAATTGCGTGGGGTTCACGAAGACGCTCACGACGACCGTGGCGTTCTCCCTGCGGGCGCGCTCCACGAGCGAGCGGTGGCCCGCATGCAGGGCGCCCATCGTGGGTACGAAGCCGATACCCGACTGTTCCGTCCGGTCCAGTTCGGCGCGAAGTTCCTTGACGCTTGTAAATACTTTCATCTCTTTCTTGAAACGAGTTGCGGGGCAAAGGTAGAAATTCCCGCAGACATAAAGAAGGAAAATCGCAGAAAAAGCATTACTTTTGTAGGAATACTAATTTCGAACGAGCATGAAAAAGCTTTTTACTATTGTATCTATGACACTCATCATTCCCGCACTGACCTCGTGCGGCGGTGGCCCCAAGGGCGATATGCCGTGGATCGTCGACCGTTTCGACGACATCAAGGTCATCCGTTACGAAGTTCCCGGTTTCGACGCCCTGCCGCTCGAAGAGAAGGAGCTGATCTATTACCTCTCCGAGGCTGCCAAATGCGGCCGCGACATTCTTTTCGACCAGAACTGCCCGGTGAACCTTCCCGTGCGCCGCACGCTGGAGACGGTTTACGAGAACTATAAGGGCGACCGCACGACGGCCGAGTGGAAGGCGTTGGAGAAATATCTCAAGAAGGTATGGTTCGCCAACGGCATCCACCACCACTACTCGAACGACAAGTTCGTGCCCGAATTCACCGAAGGCTACCTGCTCGACGCGATCGAGACCATCCCCGAGGAGAAGTTCGGCTCCCTGAACTCCCTGCGCGGCGAGGTCTGCCGGGCGATCTTCGATCCGGCGCTCTATCCGACGAAGCTCAACCAGAAGGCCGGCGACGACCTGCTGCTCACCTCGTCGAGCAACTACTACCACAACGTGAGCCAGGCCGAGGCCGAGGCGTTCTACGCCGACATGGCCGCCGCCGATGCGGGCAACCCCGAGCCGGTCTCCTACGGACTGAACTCGCAGCTGACGAAGGATGACGCGGGACGCATCTGCGAGCGTGTCTGGAAGCTGGGCGGCATGTATTCGCCGGCCATCGAGCGGATCGTCTACTGGCTCGAAAAGGCGCAGGCCGTGGCCAAAGAGCCGCAGAAGACCAACATCGCGGCGCTCGTCAGCTACTACAAGACGGGCGATCTGAAAGAGTTCGACCGCTACAACATCGGCTGGGTGAAGGACACCGTTTCGAACGTCGATTTCGTCAACGGCTTCATCGAGGACTACGGCGATCCGCTGGGCCGCAAGGCTTCGTGGGAGGCCAACGTCAACTTCATGGACACCGAGGCCTGCCACCGCACGGAGGTGATCTCCGACAACGCCCAGTGGTTCGAGGATCATTCGCCCGTGGCCGAGGCCTACCGCAAGCCGGTCGTGAGGGGCGTTTCGGCCAAGGTCATCACCGTGGCGATGCTCGGCGGCGACTGCTATCCCGCGACGCCCATCGGCATCAACCTGCCCAATGCCGACTGGATTCGCAAGGAGTACGGCTCGAAGTCGGTCACCATCGACAACATCACCTATGCCTACGACATGGCTGCTCACGGCAACGGTTTCAACGAGGAGTTCGTGCTCCGCGCCGAGGACCGCGAGCGGATGGAGCGGTACGGCAAGCTGGCCGACGACCTGCACACCGACCTGCACGAGTGCCTGGGGCACGGCTCGGGCCAGCTGGCTCCGGGTGTCAAGGGCGGCGAGCTGAAGAGCTACGGCTCGACGCTCGAAGAGACCCGCGCCGACCTGTTCGGGCTTTACTACCTGGGCGATCCGAAGCTGGTCGAACTGGGGCTGATTCCCTCGCTCGACGTCGCCAAGGCGGGTTATGCCAAGTATATCCTCAACGGCATGATGACCCAGCTGGCGCGCATCGAGCCGGGCAAGAACGTCGAGGAGTCGCACATGCGCAACCGCAAGCTGATCTGCGAGTGGTGCTACGAGCGCGGCAAGGCCGACAAGGTGATCGAGCTGGTGAAGGAGAACGGCAAGACCTACGCCGTGGTCAACGACTTCGGCAAACTGCGCGACCTGTTCGGCCAGATGCTCCGCGAGGTGCAGCGCATCAAGTCCGAGGGCGACTACGAAGCCGGCAAGGCGCTGGTCGAGCAGTATGCCGTCACGGTCGATCCCGAGCTGCACAAGGAGGTCCGCGACCGCTACTATGCGCTCGACATCGAGCCTTACGGCGGTTTCGTCAATCCCGAATACGAACTGGTGGAGAAGGACGGCAGGATCGTCGACGTGAAGATCTCCTACCCGGCCGACTACGTGGGACAGATGCTCGGCTACGCGAAGGATTATTCGTTCCTGCCCAACATCAATTAGTTTTCGATGATTGCGGCGCACCTGCCGCACATCCCTCGAATCCCCGAATGGGACGTCCGCCGAGGACTACCCATCCGGGGATTCTTCACGATGCACGACATCTGCACCGCACTGACCGAAGACGTTTCGATTCTCACGGGCTCTTTACCTGCTCCGCGATAAGCGAAAACGGTGCAGAATCGCTCTGCACCGCACTGATCGGAACCGTGTGGTTCCGGCTTACTCTTTCGCCGCGGCTCCGCCGTCGATGGCGAACGCCGAGACGATCACCATCTTCTCGTCCACGTTGTTGGGGTTCGAGACGATGATGCCGTATTCGCCTGCGGGGCGTTCGTCGAAGGTCAGACGGTAGGAGCTTTCGCCGTATTTCTCGGCCGAAAACCGCAGGTAGTCCATCGTGTTGGAGTTCACCGAGAACGACCCGACGGCCGAGATCACCGCCGACCGGTTTTTCTTGGTGCTCTTCATGCGGAAGACGCGCACGATGGACATGGGGTCGGCCTTGTTGTCCTTGGCGCGGACGATGAGCGCGATCGGTTGCGCGGCGTCGAACCGCACGCTGGCCGAACCGCCTTCCACGAGTACTTTTGTTTTGGATTTGCTGGCTGCGAATCCGGCGATGTAGACGCCGGCGCCCGTTCGCATCCGCACGTTGTGTTTTTCGAGCTTCTTGGACGAGCCGTCGGGGAATACGCCGACGACCTCTCCCTCGAATTCGGGTTCGAGGGTCTGTGCCTTTACTGCATCACCCCCCCCCACATCATGGCCGTTGCAGCCATCAGGAATAGGATTTTTTTCATCATTGTATTGATTTGATTCTTAACCGCGCACCGTGCGCGACGGACAAAAATAGCAAAAATCGGCGAAGGTTGTATACCCCCCCCCGATTTTTTTGAAACGGCTCTCCGAAATGCCGCGGGGCGCTCCTTTTCGGGGCTGCGCCTCGCTTTCCGGGCTGCTCCTCGACCTCTTCGGAATTGCTCTTGCCGACGCCGCAAACCGGGCATGTCCGGTCGTCGGGAATCTCCTCGGACGGCGTTCCGGGCGCGGCGGAAATCCGGCCGACGTCCTATACCGATAATATATATAGGCGAAATCATCCGTCCGCTCTTTTCGCAAAGCGGTTCCGGGGCCGTTTTTGTTGTCGTCCGGGCCGTTTCGGCCACTCCGTATCGGAAAACTATTTCACCGCAAACAGCTCAATTATCACTTTTATTGCTATCTTTGTCGATGATAGGAACCACCGACGGTTTCCTGTCCGACAAAAGCATCTGGGAAATTGAATAATTCGGTAAATACAACATTATCAATGACTCCCGATCCGATTTTTATCGGGGGGGGGGATTTTTGTAATGGGCGAATCCTGAATCGGGGTCGCCGGTATTTTCGTGTATCGGGCAGACGGGACTTCAAATGGCAGACGTCAAGACATGCAGCATCTCCTCCACGGAATTCGGGAAGTTATTTTTCGAATTCAAGCCCCGTTTTATCGCCCTGGCATACCGTTATGTCCGCGATCGGGAGACCGCCGAAGACCTGGTGTCGGACAGTTTCATGACCTTTTGGGAAATGCACGAAAACCTGCCGGCGGACATCAATGTGCCGGCCTATATCCTCACCTCGGTCAAAAACCGCTGCCTGAACCATCTCAACGCTCAAATCCGCCACCGCAGGGCGGAACAGGACATGCATTCGACGCTGACGCGCCGGCTGCATGCCGACGTGCGCTCGCTGTCGGCCTGCGATCCCGACCTGCTCTTTTCCGAGGAGATTCGCGCCATCCTGAAACAGGCAGTCCGCAAGATGCCGAAAATGACCCGCAGCGTATTCCTGTTAAGCCGGATCAGAAATATGACGTACAGCGAGATCGCCGCCGAACTGGGAATTTCCGTCAGCCATGTCAATTTCGAAATCCGCCGGGCGCTCAGCCTGATGCGCACCGAACTGAAGGATTACCTCCCGGCCGTACTGATCACCCTGCTGCTTTCGTCCCGGTGGTAGGATAGCGTCCGCAGGGCCGCCCGGAGCTCGTTCCGATCTTTTTTCAAAAAAACAGCATTTTTTACTACTTACCCCGTCCATGTGTTTGTTATTACTATATAACACGAACACATGGACGATCTTTTATTGCAGAAATACTTGAGAAACGAGACCTCGGAAGAGGAACTCGTCGAGGTGCTCGACTGGTTGGATGCGTCAGCGGAAAATCAGCGGTATCTCGATCGGCTCGATTATATTTCCAATCTCAATATCCTGGCCGGAGAGGCGCAGCCTCGTGTCCGCAGACGCACCGTTTCGCTCTGGAAGAGGGCGGCTCAATGGAGTGCCGGAGCCGCCGCCGTGCTGCTCGTGTGTGCCGGGTTGAGCCACTATCTGGCCGACAGGGTCCTCGAACACCGTGCCCAGGACATGATGGCCATTACCGCGCCCAACGGGCAGAGCATGTCCGTCACCTTGAGCGACGGGACGACCGTATGGCTCAATTCGGGCGCCAAGTTGGAATACCCTTCGATTTTTTCCAGAAAGACACGCCGGGTCAAGATTTCGGGCGAGGCCATGTTCGAGGTGGAACACGACGCCAGCCGTCCGTTCATCGTGGAAACATTCGCCTGCGATGCCGAGGTGCTGGGTACGAAATTCAACATCCTGGCCGATGCCCGGACCGCCGATTTCTCGGCGGCGCTGCTCGAAGGGCGGCTGAAAATCTCGAACCGCCTCGTCGGCGGCGAATCCTTCATTCTCTCGCCCAACGATCAGATCGACCTGGTCGACGGACATCTCAAACTCAACCGGATAACCGATCCGGACGACTTCCGCTGGGTCGACGGGCTGATGAACCTGAACACGCTGTCGTTCGGGGAGGTGATCCGCAAATTCGAGAACTATTACGGAGTCCGGATCACGATCGACAATCCCGAGGATATGCCCGAACTCAAGTACCACGGCAAAATCCGCGTGTCGGACGGTGTGGACCATGCGCTGAAGCTGCTCCAGATCACCAATAACTTCTCCTATACGCGCGACGACGAGACGAATACGATCCACATAAAAATAACTAAAATCTAAACCGACTCTATGGAATAAACCGCCTCTGCCTCAAGACACTTTTATGCTGCACCGCCGACGCGTCCGGACACGGTCGTGTCCGCCGGCGGGAGATAAACAGTGATTCGATTGCTAACCTATTGATCTTAAATCAGCAAACTTATGAAAAATTTAAGTATTAGGCAGATAAAATGCCTGATTACTCTAATTCTCGCCGTGTTCCTGTGCGGTGCGCCCGCCGTGGCCCAAACGCAGAAAATCGCGGTGAAGCTCGACATGACGAAGGTTCCGATGAAGACCGTCATGAACGAAATCGAAAAGCAGACCAAGTATCTTTTCCTTTATACGGACGAAATCGACACGAAACGCATCGTCTCGATCAAGGCCGATTCGAAGCCTCTCAACGAGGTGCTGCCGCTGCTGTTCAAGGACACGGACATCACCTATGAGATCACGGTTCCCAACATCGTGCTGTCGAAGCGCGTTGCCGCAGCGAGGCCGACGGCCATCTCGGGCGTGGTGAAGGATTCCGGCGGCCTGGGCATTATCGGAGCCACCGTTCTGATCAAGGGCACGACCGTCGGAACGACCACCGGCATCGACGGAGACTTCGCCCTGACGGTCCCCGCCTCGGTCGACAACCCCGAACTTTCGGTCAGCTTCGTCGGTTACGAAACCCGTGTCGTGCCTATCGGCTCGCGCACGACTTTCGACATCAGGCTGTCCAACTCGTCCATCGAAGTCGAGCAGGTCGTCGTTACGGCCCTGGGCATCAAACGCGCCGAGAAAGCCCTGTCGTACAACGTGCAGCAGGTGAATTCCGATGCCATCACGGCCAACAAGGACGCCAACTTCATCAATTCGCTCAACGGCAAGGTCGCAGGTGTGAACATCAACGCCTCGTCGGCGGGCGTCGGCGGCGCTTCGAAGGTCATCATGCGCGGTATGAAGTCCATTTCGCAGACCTCCAATGCGCTTTACGTGATCGACGGCGTGCCGATGTTCACCAAGGCTCAGGAGGGCGGCACGGAGTTCAGTTCGCAGGGCACGACCGATCCCATCGCGGACATCAACCCCGAGGACATCGAGTCGATCTCCGTGCTGACGGGCGCTGCGGCAGCTGCACTGTACGGTTCGGACGCAGCCAACGGCGCCATCGTCGTGACGACCAAAAAGGGACAGGCCGGGCAGCTCTCCGTCACCGTGACGAGCGGCATCGAGATCATGACTCCGTTCGTCCTTCCCGAGTTCCAGAACCGCTACGGCACGGGCAACCTCCGCGTGCCGGACGGGGCCGAGCATCTGAGCTGGGGCAAGGCGCTCAACAGCGCCAACAAAATGGGGTACGACCCCCGTCACGACTACTTCCGCACCAGCACGGCCAATAACGAGAGCTTCTCGCTTTCCGCCGGTACGGAGCGCAATCAGACCTACTTTTCGGCCGCGGCGATCAACTCCCGCGGCATCGTGCCCAACAACAGCTACGACCGCTACAACTTCACCTTCCGCAACACGACCTCTTTCCTGAACGAAAAGATGCGGCTGGACGTAGGAGCCAGCTACGTGCTGCAGGAAGACTGCAACATGGTCAATCAGGGTACCTACAACAACCCCATCGTGGGCGCCTACCTCTTTCCCCGCGGCAACGACTGGGAGGAGATCAAGATGTACGAACGATACGATCCCGTGGACAAGATTTCCACGCAGTACTGGCCCATCGGCGCTGCCGGAATGACCATGCAGAACCCCTACTGGGTCAACTACCGCAACCTGCGCGAGAACCGCAAGGACCGTTACATGCTCAATGCGGCGCTCTCCTACGACATCTTCGACTGGCTGAATGTCTCGGGGCGTATCCGCGTCGACAACTCGCACAACACCTACACCGAGAAAGCCTATGCCTCGACGAATACGCAGCTGACCGAATTGTCGGAGAACGGCCTTTTCGGCATTACGAAAAGCATGGACCGCCAGGTTTACGGCGACGCCCTCGTCAATATCAACAAGACGTTCGGCGACGACTGGTCGTTGCAGGCCAACGTCGGCGCGTCCTTCTCGGACATGAAGAACGACGCCATGAAGATTCGCGGACCCATTTCCGACGGCAAGTCGGGCGAAAAGGCCGGACTGGCCAACGTGTTCAACATCCAGAACCTGAGCAATTCGACCCGGACCACCCGGTTGCAGGAGGGTTGGCGCGAACAGACCCAGTCGGTCTTCGCGTCGGCCGAAATCGGCTACAAGGGCACGTACTACCTGACGCTGACGGGCCGTAACGACTGGCCTTCGCAGCTGGCGGGTCCGCACTCGAACGCCAAGTCGTTCTTCTATCCGTCGATCGGCGCTTCGGTCGTGCTGTCGCAAATCATCGGCAACATGCCCGAAAACCTCTCCTACATCAAACTCCGCGGTTCGTTCGCTTCGGTCGGCGTATCGTTCGCGCGTTACGTCGCCAATCCGCTTTACGGCTGGGACGAGAGCGGTCTGGGCTGGAACCTCCAGACGCAATATCCGGCTTTCCACCTTCAGCCCGAGCGCACCAAATCGTTCGAGGCCGGCCTCACCATGCGTTTTCTCAAACACTTCAACCTCGATCTGACCTACTACAATTCGCGCACGCAGAACCAGACCTTCGACCCGCAGATTCCGGGCGGTTCGGGTTACTCCTCCATCATCATCCAGTCAGGTAACGTCCGCAACCGCGGTATCGAGCTGGCGCTGGGTTACAAGAACACCTGGAGGGACTTCTCGTGGGACACGAATTACACGTTCTCGACCAATAAGAATAAGATCACCTCGC
This sequence comes from Alistipes sp. i18-0019-D1, assembly GCF_042852885.1. NCBI lineage: Bacteria > Pseudomonadati > Bacteroidota > Bacteroidia > Bacteroidales > Rikenellaceae > Alistipes > Alistipes sp. i18-0019-D1. The sequence continues at coordinate 508,463 of NZ_AP031424.1, read as the reverse complement.
TGGCCAACAACTGCATCAACCCGGCGACCGGCGAACAGTTCAGCATCGACCTGCTCGACATGGGCGGTCTGGGCGACGCCCGTTTCCTGCTGATGGAAGGCGGCACGCTGGGCGACCTCTACTCGCTGGTCGATCTGAAATACGACAACAACAACGCCATCTACGTCGACGAGGAAGGCAACCTGCCCACCCAGTCGATCGAGGATGTGAAAAAGTTCATCAAACTGGGCTCCGTACTGCCCGACGCCAATATGTCGTGGCGCAACGACTTCCGCTGGAAGAACCTGAATTTCGGATTCATGGTATCGGCGCGTCTGGGCGGCATCGTCTTCTCCCGCACACAGGCCACGCTCGACTATTTCGGCGTGTCGGAAGCCACGGCGGCGGCGCGTGACAGGGGAGGTGTCCTGATCAACGGCCGCGACATGATAGACGCCAACGTCTGGTATTCGGCCGTGGCCGGCGGCAATTCCCTGCCCCAGTTCTACACCTACTCGGCGACCAACGTCCGTCTGCAGGAGGCTTCGATCGGCTACACGATCCCCCGCAAATGGCTGCGCAACGTCTGCGAGATCACCGTATCCCTCGTAGGCCGCAACCTCTGGATGATCTACAACAAAGCGCCGTTCGACCCCGAGTCGATCGCTACGACGGGCAACTACTATCAGGGAGTCGACTACTTCATGATGCCGTCGCTGCGGAACGTGGGATTCAACCTCAGACTCAAATTCTAAAGCTGCAACCGTTATGAAAAATACAGTTATCAAATCGGTATTTGTCCTGGCCCTCGCATGCAGCGGGGCATCGTGCACCGGCAATTACCTCGAAATAAACAGCAACCCCTACGAGGTCACCGAAGAGGAGATGCAGCGGAAAGGCTATGCCATCAGCTCCTACCTCAATGCCATCTTCGGAACGATCATTTCGCCCGACGTCAATACGACGCAGTTCACCGACGCCCTGCTGGGCGGTACGCAGGGCGGTTATTTCGCCGACTCGCAGAACGGTTGGAAGACGACCATCTCCAATTACAACCCGACGAACGACTGGACGCGCGTGTTCATGTACAGCGACCGCATCATCCCGGTGCTTTACAGCAACCTGATGAAACTGAACGGCATTTCGGAGGACCCGATCGTGCTCTCCATCGCCAAAATCGCGAAAGTCTGCGCCATGAACCGCGTAACGGACGCTTACGGCCCGATTCCCTACTCGGAAATCGGAATCAGCGGTAAGATTCAGGTTCCCTACGACACGCAGGCCGACGTTTACCGGCAGATGTTCGACGAGCTGGACGAAGCGATCGAGATGCTGACGGCGCACAGCAGCGAGGCCATCACGGCTTCGACCGACCCGGTTTACGAAGGCAGTGCCGAGAAGTGGTGCAAATTCGCCAACTCGATGAAACTGCGCCTGGCGATGCGTGTCGTCTACACCGACTTCACCAGTTCGAAGGGCAAGACGCCCCGGCAGCTGGCCGAGGAGGCCGTCAGCAACAAGGTCGGCGTTTTCACGTCGAACAGCGACAACGCCAAACTGCCCTCCGTCGCCTTCGGCAAGGACGGCAACCCGCTGCGGGCCGCCTGTCTGTATAACCAGCCGGAGGGGTCGAATACGGGCGGCGACACCCACGCGGCAGCCGACATCATCTGCTACATGAACGGCTACGACGATCCGCGCCGCGACAAGTATTTCATCAAGTCCGAATGGGAGGGCATCGACTATGTGGGCATACGCCGCGGCATCGAGATTCCTTCGCTGAACACGATCGGACGCAAATATTCGGGTGTGAAGTTCGAGAACGACGCCGAGACGCCGCTCTACTGGATGAACGCCGCCGAAGTCGCATTCCTGAAGGCCGAGGCCAAGGCCGTCTTCGACATGAACATGGGCCCCGGAACGGCCAGGGACTTCTACGAGGAGGGCGTTCGCCTCTCGTTCGAGCAGTGGGGTGTCACGGGTGTCGCCGAATACCTCGCCGGCACGACGCTCCCGCAGACCTACATCGACCCGAACGGCGGTGCGAACAGCGACAAGAACAACAGCCTCTCCCGGCTCGGCGTCGCCTGGGACGACAGTGCGTCGAAAGCCCAGATGCAGGAACGCATCATCACCCAGAAGTGGATCGCCAACTGGCAGCTGGGCAACGAGGCATGGGCCGACTACCGCCGCACGGGCTTCCCGCGCCTGCTTCCCGCCACGGCGAACAAGAGCAGCGTCGTCGATTCGAAACTCGGCGCCCGCCGTATGCCCTATCCTACCGAAGAGAGGACCAGCAATGCCGAGAACTACGCCAAGGCCGTGGCCTTGCTGGGCGGCAGCGACAACATGGCGACCCGCATCTGGTGGGACTGCAACCCCGACGTCAAATAACCGCTCATGCAGTTTAAAACGTATAAAATGAAATTCGACATGAAAAACATACTCATTCCGGCTCTTGCCGCAGCGGCCCTTCTGGCCTCCTGCAGCGAGTGGACCGAAGCCGAAAACAAGGACTACCTGCCCCAGATACGGCAGGACGACCCGGCCTACCTGGCCGCGCTCCGGGATTTCAAGGCCGACGAAAGCGGGCACAAGGTGGTGATGATGACAATTCAGGGAACCTCCGCGATGCCGAACCGGCAGAACCAGCATCCGACGGCCATGCCCGACAGCGTCGACTACCTGCTGATGACCGATGTCGACGACCTGCATCCGGAGATCGTGGCCGAGATCGCCGAAGTCCGCTCGACGAAAGGCACGCATTCGCTCAACATCGTGGACTACGCGGCGATCCAGAGTGTGTGGAACGCCTTGAAAGAGGCCGCCGCGGATACGGAGCACGAGAGCGACTACACCGACGAGAAATTCCCGGCCTATTGCAAAGCGCAGACCGAAACGCAGCTCTCGAACTGCAACCGGTACGGTTTCGACGGCGTCGTGATCTCCTATACGACCACTCCCGGGGACGAGATCGCCGACGGGCAGGCAACCTTCATGGCGTGCGTCAGGACGTGGTGCCAAAGCAATCCCGATCTGCTGCTTTTCACGCGAGCCGCCTATATCCCCAACCTGCTGAACCCGGAGTTGCTGCCCGACAGCAAATTCATCATTCTCGTCGCCGACGCGAGCCGGAAGACCGCTTCGGACCTGACGCTGTGGGCCCGCAACCACCTGCGCGACACCAGGGACAAACTCGGAGAGGCGAAGTTCAGCGAGTTCTCCGACCGTTTCGTCATGGAAGCCTCCGTTCCGTCGCTTGAGACCGGCGAACAGACCGGCGCGTCGGTTCAGGTTGCGGCGGCATGGGTCGCAGATCCGGCGAAAGACACGAAAGTCGACTACGACAAGGTGGGCCTCTGCGTGCTGGACGCTGCGAACGACTACTTCAACAACCTGACGAATTACAAAAACATCCGCGAGGCCATCGGTATTCTGAACCCCGAAAACGACAACGACAATGAAAACGATCATCAATAAATCAGGATTTGCCTGGTGCATCCTTCTGGCTCTGGCGTTTACCGGCTGCCAGGGCGACCAGGAGGGCAAACACCACTTCGACAACAAGGTATTCATTTCGGCCGCGAGCTATACTCCCGAGGTACGCGTCATGCGCGACGCGCTCGACGTGACCGAGGAGCAGACCTGCGAGATCACCGTCGCCATGGCGCAGCCCGTCGCCCAGGACATCACCGTTTCGTTCGCCGAGGCTCCCGAACTGCTCGACCGCTACCGGACGTTCTACGACGATCCGACGGCGCAGCTGCTTCCTTCGGACGGGGGATATTACGACTTCTCGCAGGTTTCGGCCGTCATCCGGACGGGATTGGTCGAGAGCGAGCCGCTCGCCTTTACGTTCAAAAAGCTCGACAAACTGCCTATCGAAAACAAGGAGCGTTACGTGCTTCCGATGACGATCGTTTCGGCCGACGGCATGGAGGTCCTCGCAAGTGCCCGGACGGTCTATTTCGTCTTCATGAAAGCTGCTTTGGTCAACGTCGTGGTCGACATGAACGAAAACTGCGCGTGGCCCAACTGGACGAGCGACACCGAAGCGGTGAAGGACATGGAACGCTTCTCGTTCGAGGCGCTCGTTTACGGCAACTCGTTCAAAAAGGAGGTTTCGACGATCATGGGCATCGAGGATGTTTTCCTGCTGCGCGTGGGTGACGCCGACATCCCCATGAACCAGGTGCAGGTCGCGTTCTGCACCAAGGACGAGGGTTCGACCTACCGCGGTTACATAACGTCGTCCTCGCTCAAGTTGCAGCTCTACCGCTGGTATCATATCGCCGTGACGTTCGATAAGGGCAATATATGTGTCTACCTCGACGGCAAGCTGAAGGCATCGGGACAGACCGTCACGGACAAGAAGGACGAGCAGGGCAATCCCGTGCTGATCGACAAGATCAACTTTGCGGTTCCCCACTCCGACGAGAGCGACGGCAAGCCCCGCTGCTTCTGGATCGGCTACTCCTACGACGACAAGCGCAGTTTCGACGGTATGATGGGCGAGATCCGCGTCTGGAACAAGGTGCTCACCGCCGAGGAGATCAATGCCAAAGATCACTTCTACAAGATCGACCCCGCATCCCCGGGTCTGGTTTCATATTGGAAATTCAACGACAACAACACCAAGGACAAGGTCATCAAGGACTATTCGGGAAACGGCTTCCACCTGGAAACGAAGAACAACGCCAACTGGCAGAACGTATCGGTTCCCGCGGAGGATTAGACAATCACGACAACACAAATACTATTCACTAACCTTTTAATTACTAAAACATGAAAAAAAGATCATTTTTGATGTTTCTTGCAGGGATGTTCGCCATCTCCGGGGCATTCGTCTCCTGCGACGACTCTGACGACACGGACGGCGTAAATAAATTGGAAGTTACGCCTTCGACCGACATTTCGTTCAAGGCCGACGGAAACGAGGACGTAGTCCTGACCGTCGTCACCGATGCCGATAAATGGAGTGTCGAGAAAACCGACTGGATCACGGTCAAGCAGAACGGCAACAAGCTGACCGTGAACGCCGAAGCCAATACGACGGAATCGGAGCGTCCCGGACGCATCACGATTTCGGCAGGAAACGCCGAGCCTGTCAAGATCAACGTGCTCCAGGAAGCGCTCGAAGTCGGTGAAATCGTTTTGAGCGTAACGCCTTCGGATCCCATTGCTTTCGAGGCCAAGGGCAACGAAGCCGTCGTGCTGACCGTTACGACCAACGCTTCCGAGTGGACCTACACCTTCCCGGAGGAGTGGATGACCGCGACGAAGGAGGGCGACAAGCTGACGGTCAATGCCAAGGACAACACGGGCGACGCCCATGTGGGCCAGATCGTCATCACCGCCGAGCAGAAGACGGTGAAGATCTCCGTGACGCAGAAGGCCGCCTCGACCGAGCCTGATCCGACCGACAAGATCGCCGGTTCGCTGACGACCGCCGACGCGCTGAGCCACACGTTCCCCTACAAAGAGCCTCAAGCGGTCAAGAAAACCCTCACCTTCGAACTGGAGAAGGCCGCCGAAGCCGAAACCCGGGTGAAGATCAACTTCGACGAGGCCTATGTTGCGGAGTTCAACTATCTCAACGGGACCAAGCACGTCGCTTTCCCCAAAGCGAGCGTTGCCATGTCCAATAACAACATCGTGACGATCGCAGCCGGTGCTACGAGCGCCACGATCGAGGTTACGCTCTCCCCGAGCGCAGAACTCAACACCAAGGACACCTATATGGTTCCCCTGCAGGCCGTGGCCGAATCGGACAATGTGACCGTGAAAACGGACGCTGCCCGCGTGAACTTCATCGTCAAGCAGCAGGGTTCGAAAACGGTCCGGAACTTCCTCTATTTCGAGGTGAACGACACCAACCCGCTCAATGCGCTGGAATATGTACTGGCGGACGGTCAGTTGTTCTTCGACGCCGTCGTGCTTTTCTCGGGCAACATCCACTGGGATACGCAGAGCGGCAAGCCCTACATGCACTATAACGACAACGTCACGGCGCTGCTCAAGGACAAGGATCTGTACATCCAGCCGCTGCGCGACCGGGGCATCAAGGTGCTGATGGGCGTTCTGGGCGACCACGACGGCAGCGGTCCGGCCAACCTGACGGAAAAGGGCGCCGAGGTGTTCGCCGAGCATATCGCCGAGATGTGCGTCGAATACGGTCTCGACGGTATCTGTATGGACGACGAGTACTCGGAGTACTACAAGGCTCCCACGAACGAGTATTTCACGGGCAGCAGCACCTCGCTGAAGCAGGCGACCTACTTCCTGGAGCGTGCGAACTATTACATGAAGAAGGACGTGCCCTGGGAGACGATGACCGCGGTATTCTACTGGGGCGTTTACGGCTCGGGCATGCCGGCGATCAACGGCCGCCAGCCGGCGGAGTTCGTCGATATGGTCAATGCCAACTACGGCGGCAGCGCTTCGCCGGTAGCCGGAGGCGACAAGTCGATGTGTTCGTTCATGTCCGTCGAGTGCAACCTCGGAGGCGGTTGGGTCAGCGAAGATTCGGCCCGTCAGGCCAAAGAGGCCGGCTACGGCTGGTGCATGTGGTTCGCACTCGATCCCGTACTGGGCCGCGAGCCTTGGAGCAAGCTGTCGGCTGCTGCCAAAGGCCTCTACGACCAGGAACTGATGCCGCGAACCGGTTACTACAAAAAGACCGGAGCAGGCAGGTATGATCCTACCCGTTACGAAGAATAGCAATCCAACCAGTTTATGGCGGCGGTATGAAAAACGCACGCGCTTGCATACCGCCGCTTTTTCCCACAAAAACCAAAACCAACCGATACCATGAAAATAGCAAAATGGTTTCTCTTCGCTGCAACCGCGCTCGTATTGTGCGGCGCCTGCGACGATAAAGACAACGAGGAGCCGGCTCCGGCTCCGGACAAGATCGCCATCACCCCGAAAACGGCCAACGTCAGCAGCAAGGGCGGCGAGGCGTCCGTAATGGTCACCAGCTCGGGTCAGTGGACGCTCTCCGACAACACGAACGACTACGTGACGCCTTCGGCCCTGAAGGGCAAGGACGGCGACATCGTGAAGTTTACGGTAAAAGCCAACGACAAGGAGGAAGACCAGACCTTCAACTATACGTTCACCTGCGGCAAGGAGACGGCTTCCTATGCGATCACCCTCAAGAAGAGAGCCTCGCAGACCGAGGAGCAGCTCGAAATCGCGTTCGTTCCCGAATCGAACATCCTGCCCCGCGAGGGCGGAAACGTCTCGGTGCTGGTAACCAGTTCGGACGAATGGACGCTCGAAGGCTCCTATACCTTCGTGCATCCATCGGCCGCTACCGGCAGCGACGGCGCCGAGGTGACCTTCGCGGTCGATCCCAACGAGACCGAAGAGGACAAGGTCGCCGACTACGTTTTCAAGATGGGCAGCAAGAGCGTGCCTTTCCGGATCACGGTGAAGGGCGGTGTCATCTACACCCTGGAGATCGTCGGGGAGAAGGAGCTGAAGTTCGCCTATACGAAGCAGGACAAAATCGCCGTGACGCTGAACACGAATGTCCCGTACCGCGATCTGGCAGCCGAAATCACCTCGACCGAGGAGGGCTGGCTGACAAAGGGCGTGACGGTTCAGGGCGCGACCGAGACCGAAGTCATCATGTATTTCGACATGACGCAGAACGACGGGCTTGGCCCGCGCGAGGCTTCGGTGAAGATCACCGGTCCCAAAGGCGGTGAGGATATTCTGAAAGTCAAGCAGATGCCCCAGTCCAGGATCGAAGTGGCCGAGACATCCTACTATCTGGAGGTCAAGGGTTCGACGATCGAGATTCCCGTAACGGCCAACGTCGGATTCGACGTGACGCTCTCCGAGTCGGCCGGTGACTGGTTCAAATACAACAGCTTCGCCGACGGCAAACTGAAATTCACCTATCAGGATCTGCCCGAAGGAACCATCCGCTCCTGCACGGCGACCCTCACCGAGAAGGAGCCCGCAGCGGGCACGCAGCCGCTGACCGTCGTCCTGATGTTCTCGCAGAAAACCAAAGGCATGATCAGCACGGCCGTCAATATGACGGGCACCCGCGCATGGCCCGCATGGACCGATCCCGCGCCGGTGACCAACATGTCGGCGTTCACGCTCGAAGCGCTGGTGAACCCGACTGTTTCCAGAACCAGCGGCAGCCTGTCGACGATCATGGGCATCGAGGGCAAGTTCCTCGTTCGTCTGGGCGATGTCGGTATTCCCTGGAACCAGGTTCAGGTATGCTGGGATTCCGGCAGACAGGGAACCTGGGGTCCGGTCGAAGGCAAGTTGAGCAACAGCGACATGAAGGTCAACCTCAACGAATGGACGCATATCGCCGTCACGTTCGGCGACGGAGCGGTCAAGGTGTTCATCAACGGCGTGGAGAAAGGGTCCACGACGACGGATGTTCCCGCGACGGTGAATTTCGGCGTCGCGCACAACGACGAGCAGGCTCCTTCGGGACAGCAGATTACCCGCTGCTTCTGGGTAGGTTACTCGTATGAGCCTGCACGTGATTTCCGGGGCATGATGTCCGAGCTTCGCATCTGGAACCGGGCGCTGACCGCCACCGAGCTTGCCGAGGAGGGCCGCCGTTACGACGTGGATACCAAAGCGGACGGTCTGGTCACCTACTGGAAGTTCGACGAAGGCCAGGGTGACGTCGTCAAAGACCACACGTCCTACCGCAACGATCTGGCATCCGACGGCCTGAAATGGGAACCCGTCAGCCTGCCTTAACGCACAACGACACTAACCGAGCAGAACAGCTCCGAATCGGCTGGTTCGGAGCTGTTCCTTTTTCCGGCGGACGCGCCGTATCCGACCCGGCCGGGAAAAATATCCTTCAACTCAAACCAACCTCTAACATGAAATTTATGTCCCGTTTTCTCATTCCGGTCTGTACGCTGCTTGCAGGCCTGATGTTCGGAGCCTGCTCCGATAAAGACAAGCAGATCGAAGACTTGCCGGAGGCCCCCTATCTCACAGTCGCCCAAACGGAATTCAACGACGTCGATGTCGACGACATAACGCTTTACACGACGGTAACTTCCAGTCGGACCGTGACGGTCGGATCGTCCGACGAATGGTGCGAAGCGGAACTTCTCGCCGACACCGAGAAGAATAATCTCCGCCTGACTGTCATGGCCAATCCCGACGAAAAAGAGCGCACGGCGACTGTTACGGTAAGTGCTCCGGAGTGCGAATCGGTGGCAATCACCGTGACGCAGGCCGCCCGTGCGCCGGAACCGTTCCTCACGGTCTCCGTGAACGAGTTCCCCGAAGTCGGCAGTGCGGGCGACAAACTCACGGCGACGGTCACGACCAACCAGCCGGGCGTTCGGGTCGCGTCGAGCGAAAAGTGGTGCGAGGCTTCCTACAACCCCTCGGCCGCCAAAAACAACCTCGCGCTGACTGTTGCCGCCAACACCGGTGCGCAGCGTACGGCTACGGTTACGATAAGCGTTCCGGCGTGCGAACCCAGGCAGATCGTCGTCACGCAGCTCAAAAAACTCGATACGGGCTGCGACCTGCTGACCTTTGGCATCACGAAATCGAAGAATCCCGCGCTGACGGGCGACCTCGCGTTCACGTTCGACAAAAACGCGCGCACGCTCAAGGCCATGTACCTGAAATGGATCGAGGGCGCCAACCCGGAGATGATGATTCCGACATTCACGCACAACGGCGAAAAGGTGCTCGTCGACGGCGTGCCGGTCGTCTCCGGCGAGACGAAGATTTCGCTGGCCGAAGACGTGGAGTTGGAGGTGGTGGCCGAAAGCGGAGACCGGAAAGTCTACACCGTGACGCTGAACTGCCCGCAGATCAACACCGAACTGGCGGTGCTCCACATGCAGCCCGCCTCCGAGATCGTCGGCAAGGAGAACTACGTGGACACCCGGATCGAGCTTTTCGACAAGACGTCCGGAGCGACCGGAGAGGGATGGTGGAATACGGACGAGAACGGCAAGACGATCCAGATGCGCGGACGCGGCAATTCGACGTGGGGGCTTCCGAAAAAGCCTTTCCGCATGAAGTTCCCCGAAAAGTTCAGCCCGATCGGGCTCGACCATGCCAAAGAAAAAAGCTGGGTGCTGCTGTCGCAGGATATGGACAAGTCGCTGATCCGTACGCATATCGCCTTCTCCTATTCGCGCATTCTCTACAACAGGGCGGATAACTACCACGACGATGCCGCCGTGCTGTTCACCGCCTGCTCGAAGTATGTCAACGTCTATTTCACGGGTACTTATTACGACAGTTCGACGGGCCGTCGCGAGCGGAAGGACGGCGACTATCTGGGCGTTTACCAGATGAGCGACCAGATGGAGCGCGCCCCCGGCCGCATCGAGGTCGATAAACTCAACGAAAAGTCTCCCACCGAAGACATCGAGGGCGGTTACATCATCGAAACCGACCTCCACGAAGGCAATTTCTATTCGGCTCTGAAGCGGATCAAGATGAGTTACAAATACCCCAAGGACGACGAGTGCAAACCCGAGCAGTACGAGTATATCACCGCATTCATCAACCGGGCCGAGCAGGCGCTTTACGCCTCCGGTTACAAGGACCGCGAGAACGGCTGGCGCAAATACTTCGACGAAAAGACCCTTGCGGACTTTATCATCATCAAGGAGCTGGCCGGCGATTTGGACGGTTATACGAGCACCTACATGTACAAACGCCGCGGAGTCGACAAACTTTTCTTCGGTCCGATCTGGGATTGCGACAAGGGTTGGAACAACGACAAGCGCATACCTCATCCGAGTTATCAGCCGCTGTCGAGCCTGATGATCCATGCCGGATTCTGGATGCCCTCCTATGTCGAGAACGACTGGTTCTGGCGTCTGTGGGAGGACGAGAGCTTCCGGGCCTTCGTCGCGAAGCGCTGGGCGGACAAGAAGGCCGAACTGCTCGCCGTGACCAATCGAATCCTGGACGAAGTCCCCGTCGACATGGCCAAGGCCATCGAAGCGAACTTCTCGGTCTGGAAATTCTATTACCAGTACAGCGACGAAGCCAACATGCCGGCCAGGACCTACTCCGAAGAGATCGCACGCATCCGCACCCTGACCCAGCAGCGTGCCGCCCTGCTCGACAAACTCTTCAGCAAATAGTCGAATCCACAGGTAAGATCCTTTTGCGACATGAGATTCTTTCATTGTATCATTCCGTATTTCAAAAAATGTAAAACCCGATGACGGATCAATTGCGTTCACCCCTCCGCTGGGTCCCGAGTTTGTATTTTGCGATGGGCCTGCCGTTTGTGGTGCTGAACATGGTCTCTGCGGTCTTGTTCAAGGACCTGGGCATCTCGGACGCGCAAATTGCGTTCTGGACGTCGCTGATCATGTGGCCTTGGACGATCAAGTTTCTGTGGAGCCCTTTTCTGGAGTTGTACCGCACGAAGAAGTTCTGGGTCGTTGCAACCCAGTTGTTGAGCGGCGTGCTGTTCGGTGTCGCTGCTTTGTCGCTTCACCTGCCGACGTTCTTCTCCGTCACGGTCGCGGTCTTTGCCGTTGTGGCGTTCAGCGGTGCCACGCACGACATCGCCGCCGACGGGGTCTATATGGCAGAACTCTCGACGGCGGATCAGGCGAAGTATATCGGCTGGCAGGGTGCTTTCTACAACTTGGCCAAACTGGTTGCCACGGGCGGCCTGGTGTGGCTGGCAGGGTGGCTCTACGAGGGCTTTTCGGCGGACGGCACGGCGACGTTCGACGCTTCTGTTCGTTCGTGGACGGTTGTGCTGATGATCCTGTGCGCCACGCTCGTGGCTCTGGGGGCTTACCACCTGCGCGCACTTCCTTCGGGCGGCAGCGCTGCCGGACACCATTCGCTTCGGGAGGGCCTTTCGGGCCTGAAAGAGGTTATCGCGGCATTCTTCACGAAGAAACATATCGGATACTATATCGCCTTCATCATCCTGTACCGGCTGGGCGAAGGCTTCGTGATGAAGATCGTGCCTCTGTTCCTCAAGGCGGATACCGCATCCGGGGGCTTGGGTCTCACGAACCAGCAGATCGGCCTTTACTACGGCACGTTCGGCGCGGGCGCATTTTTGCTGGGTTCGCTGCTGGCAGGCTACTACATCGCCCGGCGGGGCCTTCGGCGTACGCTGTTCACGCTTTGCTGCGTCTTCAACTTTCCGTTCGCGGTCTACGCTTTGCTGGCGTGGTTCCAGCCTTCGAGCATGTGGCTGGTAGGCGGTGGCATCGTCGTGGAGTACTTCGGCTACGGCTTCGGTTTCGTGGGACTTACGCTCTTCATGATGCAGCAGGTGGCTCCGGGGCGTCACCAGATGGCGCACTACGCCTTCGCCTCGGGGATCATGAACCTCTCGGTGATGCTCACGGGCATGGCCTCGGGATTTTTGAGCGATCTGCTGAGCTACCGGTTCTTCTTCATCGCCGTGATGCTGGCCACCGTTCCGGCCTTCGTGATCACGAAGCTGGTTCCCTTTACCTATGATGACAAACCAAAGGACAAATAGTATGAATAATCTGAAAATTGCGGGCGGCAGTCTGCCCGATATGCCGTGGGAGGACCGCCCCGCGGGGAGTAAAGAGGTGCTTTGGCGTTACTCGGCGAACCCGATTATCGGGCGCGACGCTTTGCCGACCTCGAACTCGATCTTCAACTCGGCGGTCGTTCCGTTTAAAAAAGGCAAGTATAACTATGCAGGGGTCTTCCGCTGCGACGACACGAATCGCCGTATGCGCATCCATGTAGGATTTTCGGTCGACGGTCTGAAATGGGATATCGACGAGGCCGACTTCCGCCTGACGGGCGCGGACCCCGAGATCGCAGAGTGGGTCTACGGCTACGACCCGCGCGTGGCAAAGATCGAAGACAAATACTACGTCACCTGGTGCAACGGCTACCACGGCCCTACGATCGGCATCGCGTGGACGGATGATTTCGCGACGTTCCACCAGCTGGAGAACGCCTTTATCCCGTTCAACCGCAACGGGGTGCTTTTCCCGCGTAAGATCGGCGGGAAGTTCGCCATGCTCTCGCGTCCGAGCGACAACGGCCATACGGCTTTCGGGGATATATTTTACAGCGAAAGCCCCGACATGGAGTTCTGGGGCCGCCACCGGCATGTGATGTCGCCTGCGGCGTTCGAAGTCTCGGCGTGGCAGTGCATGAAGATCGGCGCGGGTCCCGTGCCCATCGAGACTTCGGAGGGCTGGCTGCTGTTCTACCACGGTGTGCTTCGCTCGTGCAACGGCTATGTCTACGCCTTCGGCTCGGCGCTGCTGGACCTCGACGAGCCGTGGAAGGTCACGGCCCGCAGCGGCCCCTACCTGATCTCGCCGCGTGAGACCTACGAGTGTATGGGCGACGTTCCCAATGTGACGTTTCCGTGCGCCGCGCTGCACGACCCCGCGACGGGACGCGTGGCGGTCTACTACGGATGCGCCGACACGGTGACGGGCCTTGCGTTCGGCTATCTCCCTGAAATCATCGAATTCACGAAGAAAAACTCGATTCTGTGATGCGACTGCGACGAACGCTTCTTCTGACAGCGCTCGCCGCAGCCGTTTTCGGCGCTGCGGCTTCGGCGCAGACCCCAGCTGACAAGGTCGACCCGTTTATCGGGACGACGAATTTCGGGACTACGAACCCGGGAGCCGTCACCCCGAACGGGATGATGTCGGTGGTTCCGTTCAACGTGATGGGTTCTGCGGAGAACCTCTACGACAAGGACGCGCGGTGGTGGTCCACGCCCTACGAGTACCACAACAAGTTCTTCACGGGCTTCGCGCACGGGGCGTTGAGCGGCGTGGGGTGCCCGGATATGGGGTCGCTGCTGACGATGGCGACGACCGGACCGCTGACGGTGGACTATCGCGAGTACGGCACAGCCTACCGCGACGAACGGGCCACGCCGGGCTATTATTCGGTGCACCTCGACAAGTACGACATCCTCGCCGAGGCCACGGCCACGGCGCGCACCTCTGCCGAACGGTATACGTTCCCCGGCGGCAAGGGACACCTGCTGCTGAATCTTGGCGAGGGCCTCACGAACGAGTCGGGCGCGATGGTGCGCCGCGTGAGCGCCACGGAGATCGAGGGCACGAAACTGCTGGGGACGTTCTGCTATAACCCGCAGAAGGTGTTTCCGGTCTATTTCGTTTTGCGGGTGTCGAAAGTCCCGTCGGCTTCGGGCTACTGGAAGAAGCAGCGTCCGATGACGGGCGTCGAGGCGGAGTGGACGCCCGACAACGGCCGCTACAAACTCTATACGGAGTACGGCCGCGAGATGGCGGGCGACGACGTGGGCTACTGGTTCACGTTCGACGACCTGCGGGCGGGCGAACAGGTCGAGGTGCGCATGGGCATTTCCTATGTAAGTACGGAGAACGCTCGTCGGAATCTCGACGCGGAGCAGCCTGCGGGTGCGACTTTCGACGCTATCCGGGAACAGGCCCGCGCACGCTGGAACGACGACCTTTCGCGCATCCGCATCGAGGGCGGCACCGACGAGCAGCAGAGGGTGTTCTATACGGCGCTGTACCACGCGCTGCTCCACCCGAACCTCCTGAGCGATGTCAACGGGGAATATCCGCTGATGGAGCGCTCGGGGGAGGCGGGGGTTACCGACGGCGAGCGCTATACGGTCTTTTCGCTGTGGGACACCTGCCGCAACGTCCACCAGCTGCTGACGCTGGTCTACCCGGAGCGGCAACTGGATATGGTGCGCTCGATGGTGGACATGTACCGGGAGTGGGGCTGGCTGCCCAAGTGGGAGTTGTACGGCCGCGAGACCTTCACGATGGAGGGTGACCCGGCGATTCCGGTGATTGTCGACAGTTGGATGAAAGGTCTTCGGGATTTCGACATCGCGACGGCCTACGAGGCGATGCGCAAGTCTGCCACGACGCCCGGGGCGCAGAACCCCCTGCGTCCGGACATCGACCCCTATATCGAGCGGGGCTATATCCCGCTGGGGTTCTACGCGCAGGACCTTGCGGGCGACGTTTCGGTGTCGCATGCTCTGGAATACTACATGGCCGACGCGGCGCTGTCGCTGCTGGCCGACTCGCTGGGCAAAAAGGAGGATGCCGTCCTGTTCCGGGAACGCTCATCGGGATACAAACATTACTACTGCCCGGAATTCGGGACTTTTCGCCCTATTACTCATAAAGGGGGCTTCTTAAGCCCCTTCGATCCGCAGGCGGGCGAGAACTTCACGGCAGCGCCGGGCTTCCACGAGGGCTCGGCGTGGAACTACACGTTCTATGTGCCGCACGACGTGGAAGGACTGACACGGCTGATGGGCGGGAAAAGGCAGTTCGTCGAGAAGCTGCAAATGGTCTTCGACGAGGGCCTTTACGATCCTGCGAACGAACCCGACATCGCCTATGCGTACCTGTTCAGCCGCTTCCGGGGCGAGGAGTGGCGCACGCAAAAAGAGACGCGGCGTTTGCTGGATAAATACTTTACGACAGCGCCCGACGGCATCCCGGGCAACGACGACACGGGCACGATGTCGGCCTGGGCGGTCTTCTCGATGCTGGGCCTTTACCCGGACTGTCCCGGGGAGCCGTTTTATACGCTGACGGCCCCGACTTTCGACCGGGCGGAGATCGACACCGACGGCGGCACGCTGGTGATCGAGAGACACGGCGAGGGCTATATCCGGAAAATGACGCTGGGCGATAAACCGTTGAAAAATTATCGTATCTTGCATGGCGAACTGCTCAAGGGCGGTAAACTTACTTTTGAACTTCAAACTGACAAATAGATGAAACTTACCGGATTTTTATTTGCCGCGGTTCTGCTGACCTCCTGCGCACAACCCGCCGCAGAGGAGAATTACACGCGCTTCGTCGACCCGAAGATCGGCACGGGCGGCCACGGGCACGTCTTCGTGGGTGCGAACGTTCCTTTCGGACTGGTGCAGGTAGGCCCGACGAGCATCCCGCAGGCGTGGGACTGGACGTCGGGCTACCATGAGTCGGACTCGACGGTGATCGGCTTCTCGCATACGCACCTTTCCGGTACGGGCATCGGCGACCTGTTCGACATTACGGTCATGCCCGTGGTGGGCGAGGTGACCTATGCCCGCGGGGAGGAGAAAGACCTGGCTTCGGGCCTCTGGTCCTATGCCGATCGGACAAAAGAGATCACGAAGCCGGGCTACTACTCGGTGCCGCTGACCCGCTACGGCATCACGGCCGAAATGACCGCCACGGAACGTGTGGGGCTGCATAGATATACCTTCCCGGCGTCGGACGCCGCGGCCGTAGTCTTCGATCTGGAGAACGGCGGTTGCTGGGACAAGGCGACGCAGACGCATCTGGAGAAAGAGAGTGACAACCGTATTACGGGTTACCGCTACTCGACGGGCTGGGCCAAGGATCAGCGGGTCTATTTCGTGGCGGAGTTCTCGAAACCCTTTGCGAAGTTCGAGACCATCGGGGACAAATACGCCCGGGCGTCGTTCGCAACGACTGAGGGCGAACAGGTGTTGCTGAAAGTAGCCCTTTCGCCCGTGAGTATCGAGGGTGCCAAGGCGAATCTCGCGGCGGAACTCCCCGGCTGGGATTTCGACGCTACCGTGCAGACCGCTGACGCGAAATGGAATGCCGAACTGTCGAAAGTGAAGGTCACGACGACGGACGAGGCGGCCCGGCGTATTTTCTATACGGCGCTTTATCACACGATGGTGGCTCCGTCGGTGTTCTGCGACGTCAACCGCGACTACCGCG
This sequence comes from Alistipes sp. i18-0019-D1, assembly GCF_042852885.1. Lineage (NCBI taxonomy): Bacteria > Pseudomonadati > Bacteroidota > Bacteroidia > Bacteroidales > Rikenellaceae > Alistipes > Alistipes sp. i18-0019-D1. The sequence continues at coordinate 491,757 of NZ_AP031424.1, read as the reverse complement.
GCTCGGACGGCGAAATCCACCGTGCACCCGGCTTCACGAACTACACGACCTTCTCGCTGTGGGATACCTATCGGGCCGCGATGCCGCTGATGACGATTCTTCACCCGGAGAAGATGCCCGACATCATCCGGACGATGCTGGCAATCGCCGACGAGCAGGGGCGCCTTCCGGTGTGGCACCTGTGGGGCAACGAGACCGACTGCATGGTGGGTAACCCGGGCATCCCGGTCGTTGCGGACGCCATCGTGAAGGGTATCGGCGGGTTCGATAAGGAGAAGGCTTTCGAAGCCATCAAAAAGACAGCTATGAACCCCGACCGGGGCAACGGCCTGCGGATGCAGTACGGCTATATCCCGTGCGATCTGTTCAACGAAGCGGTGGCCTACGACATGGAATATGCGCTGGCCGACGGCGCGGCGGCGCGTGCCGCCGGGGCGCTGGGCAAGGCGGAGGAGGCGAAGTACTTTACGGAGCGCAGCCGCTCCTACCGCAATTACTTCGACCCCCAGACGCGCTTCATGCGGGGCCGGGACTCGAAGAAGGGCTGGCGCACGCCGTTTAACCCGTTTGCTTCGACCCACCGCGCCGACGACTACTGCGAGGGCAACGGCTGGCAGTATACATGGCTCGCGCCGCACGACGTTGCAGGATTGGAGGCCTGCTTCGGCAGCAGGGAGAAGATGATCGAAAAACTCGACTCGCTCTTTACGGTAAGTTCCATTATAGAGGGTGGCGAGACTTCGCCCGATATCTCGGGACTGATCGGCCAATATGCCCACGGCAACGAACCGAGCCACCACATTCTCTACCTCTATACGATGCTGGGCCAGCCGTGGAAGACGGCGGATAAAGTAAGGGAGGTGCTGACGACGCTCTACCACGACCAGCCGGACGGACTTTCGGGCAACGAGGACGTGGGACAGATGTCGGCGTGGTACGTCCTCTCGGCGCTGGGCATGTATGAGGTGGAGCCTGCGGGCGGAAGATATTGGTTCGGATCGCCCCTGTTCGACCGGGTGGAGATTGCGGTTCCGGGCGGTACGTTCATCGTGACGGCTAAGAACAACTCCGCGAAGAACAGATACATCCAGCGGGTGTGGCTCGACGGGCGTCCCTATACGAAGCCCTACCTGTGGCACGAAGAGTTGATGAAGGGCGGAGAACTGCGCTTCGAGATGGGTGCCGAGCCTAAAGTGTGGTACTGTCCCGACGAACCCGAAACGTATGCAGACCAGCGCCCGGCCGAAGACAAGCGGCTTTTCACTTCCGAAGCGGTCGAAAAGGAGATCGGGCGCGTGTGCGCCCTTCTGACCAACGAGCGCCTGCGGTGGATGTTCGCCAACTGTTTTCCCAATACGCTCGACACCACGGTCCACTACGGCGAGGATGCCGCGGGCAACCCCGACACCTACGTCTACACGGGCGACATTCCGGCCATGTGGCTGCGCGACTCGGGAGCGCAGGTGTGGCCCTACGTGCAGTTGTGCGGCAAGGACCCTGCCTTGCAGAAGATGATCGCGGGGGTGATCCGGCGGCAGCTGAAGCTCATCAACATCGACCCCTACGCCAATGCCTTCAACGTCGCGCCGACGGGCGAACACAACAAGACGGACTTCCCGAAAACCGACCCGATGGTCTTCGAGCGCAAATGGGAGATCGACTCCCACTGCTATCCCATCCGCTTGGCACACCACTACTGGAAAACGACGGGTGATGAGTCGGTCTTCGACGGGACGTGGACCTCGGCGGTGCGCAACATGCTGAAAACCCTCAAAGAGCAGCAGATGAAGGAGGGTCCCGGGGATTACATCTTCCTGCGCACGACCGACCGCCAGCTGGACACCCGCTGCCATGTGGGACGCGGCAACCCGGTGAAACCCGTGGGGCTGATCGCCTCGGCGTTCCGCCCTTCGGACGACGCCACGACCTTCGGGTTCCTCGTGCCCTCGAACTTTATGGCCGTCACGTCGCTACGCAAGGCCGCCGAGATTCTCACGGCGGTGAACGATGAACGGGAGCTTGCTGCCGAGTGTACGGCGCTGGCCGACGAGGTGGCGGCGGCGCTGCAAAAATACGCCGTCGTGGAACATCCTAAATACGGTAAAATCTACGCCTTCGAGGTGGACGGTTTCGGCGGGCAGCAGTTGATGGACGACGCCAATGTGCCGTCGCTTTTGGCGATGGCCTATCTGGGCGATGTGGAACGCACGGACCCCGTGTATGAAAACACACGCCGCTTCGTCTGGAGTGACGACAACCCCTATTTCTGGCGCGGCGCCGCGGGCGAAGGTATCGGCGGTCCGCATATCGGAGTCGAGATGATCTGGCCCATGAGCATTATGATGCGGGCTTTTACCTCGACCGACGACGAGGAGATCCGCGACTGCATCTGCCAGCTTATCACCACCGACGCCGGAACGGGCTTCATGCACGAGTCGTTCTCGCGCCACGACGCCGCGGATTACACCCGCGTATGGTTCGCATGGCAGAACACACTGTTCGGGGAGCTGATCCTCAAACTCGTAAACGACGGTAAAACAGATTTGTTAAATTCCATCCGGTAATGAAAAACTGCGCATTCATCATTCGGGCGGTCCTCTCCTCGGACTGTTGCGAAGCCCCGAAACTCGAAACATCGTTGCGCCCTATTCGATAAGCAACGGGAAATGGAAGCCGGAAAAGCCATTCTTTTTCCACACCTGCCAATCCACTATGGATTGGCAGTTTTTTTATGAATCGGTCAGCCGAAGGGGGGGGGAGGGAGGGGACGAAAAAATGCGCCCCATCGGGGGCGCATCCTTCGTTTCTCCGAAGCGCGGGCTTACTCCTCGACCTCTTCGAAATTGCTCTTGTCGACGCCGCAAACCGGGCATGCCCAGTCGTCGGGAATCTCCTCGAACGGCGTTCCGGGGGCGATGCCTCCGTCGGGATCGCCGACTGCGGGATCGTAAATCCATTCGCAGACTACACAACGATACTTTTTCATCTTTAACTGTATTTTATAAGGTGAATAATGGTATGCAAATTAGCTGCCGCTATCTTCCTCCTCCGCGTCTTCGTCGGGGCGGTTGCCGCCCGGCGGGGTGAGTTCGGCCACCAGACGGTCGGCGTCGGCGCACGAGACGTAGAGCCGGTCTTCGTAGATGTCCGTGATCTCGACGAAATTCCGCCACTCCGAGGCGTATAGCCGCACGCGGTCCAGCCTCCGCAGGTCGATGAAGTGTCCGTAGTAGCCGAAGAACCCGCATCCGCCGAAGATCGGCAGGAACCATTTCATGTGTTTGGGGTCCACCCGGCGCACCGAGGCGATTTCATCGCGGCGTATTTCGGTGATGTCCAGCAGACAGCGCACCTCGACCTTCTCGTCCGACACGACGATCTTGCGGGGAATCGACAGCGACATCAGGGCCACCAGCGCCACGATGAACGAGGTGAACCACGCCGAAAGGTAACCCCCTTCGTAGAGGTGGTACAGCAGGCCGCCCAGCAGGACGAAGACGATGATGTAAACCAGCGTCCAGTAGATCGTGCTGTGATCGAAGCGGTATTTATACGTGCTCTGCATCGGTCGTCTCTTCTTCGTTTTCGGCCTCTTCGCGTGCGGCGATCAGCGCTTCGGCGACGACGAAATCCCCGGGGGTCGTGAGTTTGAGGTTTTCGCGCTCGCCCTCCGCGAGGCAGACCGTCTGCCCGATGGCCTCGACCACCGACGCGTCGTCGGTGAACTCCGCACGGTATTCGGCCTCGTAGGCCCGGCGCAGGATGTCTGCGCGGAAGATCTGCGGGGTCTGCACGATGCGCAGAAACCGGCGGTCGACGATGTGCGACGCAACGTTCCCCGCCTCGTCCGCGTCCGTTTCGCGGAACGAATCCACCGGCTCCACGACCGGAACCGCGGCCCCGTGCCTTGCGGCGGCTTCGGCCACACGGCGGATCATCGCGATGCTCCCCAGCGGGCGCACGCCGTCCTGCACGGCTATCAGGCCGGGATCGGACGTCAGCGCCGCCAATCCGTTCCTCACCGAGTGGAACCGCTCCGCGCCTCCCGCGACGATTTTGTGTTCGGCGACGTCGAAACGTGCCGAGAGGTTTTTCCAGAACCCGATGTGCTGTTCGGGGAGCACCGCCACGATCTCCGCACCGGGCAGCGCCGCAGCGAACGTGTTGATCGTGCGCGCCAGTACGGGCATGCCGCCCAGAAACCGGAACTGCTTGGGCCGTGCGCCGCCCGCGCGGCTTCCGCTGCCCCCTGCTACGATGATGATTCCCGTGCTTTCCATCGGCTTATCGGTTTTCGGGTGTCTGTGCGGCTGCGGGCAGGACGAGCGAATCGAGCTGCGTGATCTGCTCCCCGGGCTTCACCTCGCCGTTGAGTTCGGCCGAGATACGGTCGCGGACGAATTCGAACAGTGCGCGGTTCTCGCTGGCGATCGGCTCGGCGGGTTCCGACGGAATCTTCAGCGGGTCGATCGGCGTGCCGTTCTTCCAGACGCGGTAATCGAGGTGCGGGCCGGTCGATGCGCCCGTCGAACCGACGTAGCCGATCAGCTGGCCCTGCGACACGCGCGAACCCTTGGCGATGCCTTTGGCATAGCCGCTCAAGTGGAGGTAACCCGTCATCAGGTTGCCGGCATGCTTGATCTTGAGCGTGTTGCCGCCGCCTCCGCCCCAGCCCTTGAACGTCACTGTGCCGTCGGCTACGGCATGCACGGGCGTACCTTTCGGTGCGGCGTAGTCGACACCTGTGTGCGGGCGGTAGACCTTGTAGATCGGGTGCTTGCGGGCGTAGGAGAATTTCGAACTGATGCGCGAGTATTTCAGCGGCGCCTTGAGCATCTGTTTGCGCAGGCTCGCTCCGTCCGCCTCCCAGTACTGGATTTTGCCGCCCTGGCGGAACGGGATGGCGTAATATTCCTTGCCGCCCTGCGAGAACTTCGCGCCCCAGATGCGGCCGATGCCCACCGACACCGTGTCGTCGATGAACCGCTCGTCGTAGATCACCGTGAAGTTGTCGCCCTTCTGGATGCCGAAGAAATCCACCGTCCACTGATAAATGTCCTCCAATTCTGCGGCCAGCGCGTAGGGCAGGTCCTGTTCCATGATCGCACCCCAGAGCGAGGAGTTGATCACGGCGCTTTTCTTCGTGCGGCGCAGCGTGTAGGCCTTGGCGTCCTTGCGCACGGAGACCGAGTCGTCGTGAAATCCGAAGACCACGTAGTCGGTGACCGATATTTCATAGGCGAGGTAGTCGAGATGGGGCGCGTAGAGCGAATCCTCGTGGATAAAGGCCGTGTATTTGTGCCCGGCGCGGATGTTGCGCAGCGGGAACACCTCCTTCGAGGCTTTGTCCAGCCGGTCGACCGCGAGGGCCGACACGCCGAATCCGTTGAGTATTTTTCCCAGCGTTTCGCCGCTTCCGACCTCCCCGGTCTCGGTGCGGTAATCGTCGGCATTGATGCCGTAAAGCATGTTGTGAGGCTCCTCTGCGTCCTCCACTTCCACCACCGGACCCTGGGGCCGGTTGCAGGCGCCTGCCGCCGCGAGTAGCAGGGCGCATATCGTTATTTTCAGACCGTTCATAGATGAAGACAAAGATAGTGCAAGGCGAGCGCAAATGCAAACTTGTTTGCAATTTGCCGAGCCGCCGCCTGTTTAAGGCACTGTCAAAGATAGTGCAAGCCGGACGCAATCCCAAATTTTTTTGCGGATTGCTTGCCGTCGTGCGGCGCGGGCCGCAGGGTTTTCTGTACTTTTTGGCCGCAAAAAGCAGTAAAGCCGCGATCTTCGCCCGCTTTTCTTTGCCGCTTTTTGGTCGGCGGTTAACCGCGGCGTGCGCCGCGGGGAGTAGCTACCTTCTGGTGTCAAAAGGTAGCACCAAAACCATCCGCATGTCGCTTTCGCGGGACCGTCGCTCGGCTGCGCTAAAACGGGCGCCTTCGCGGGTTTGCTTGCAAACCCGCGAATAGTCCCCGGAGCCAGCGTTAGGCCGCGTCTTTCAGCCTTTTTTGTCGGCGGGGCGGTTTTTTGCGCCGCTTTTTGACGACCAAAAAGCGGTAAAGAAAAGCAGTCGAAGACTGCGCTCGGGACTTTTTGCGGGCAAAAAGTACAGAAGACCCCGCAGCACTCGCCGCGGTTCGTTTTTTTGCGGCTGAAAAACACATGAGACTCCCGCAGCAAGAGGCGGTATCCGGAAATCCGTTTCCGCAAATCAGTCGCTATTTTCCGCTCTGGAACCAGATTTGCGGATTTTGGTTTGGTGGTCCCGGGAAAAATCGTTACCTTTGAAAGTTATCTGTTCAAACCGATAGAAAGATGCTCAAATGCCTGCTCGCACCTGCGGCCTTCCTCTATAAAGCGGGGGTGACGTTCCGTCACCGCCTCTTCGACTGGGGCATCCTCAAGAGCGAGAAGTTCGACATTCCGATCATCTGCATCGGCAACATCACCGTCGGCGGCACGGGCAAGACCCCGATGGCCGAAATGGTAATCGCCTACATGTCCCAGATGCACGACGTGGCGCTGCTCTCGCGCGGTTACGGACGCCGTACGAAAGGGTATCTGGAGGTGCGTGCCGACTCGCACTACCGCGACGTGGGCGACGAGCCGCTGCAAATCAAGCTCAAGTTTCCCGATACGGTGGTCGCCGTCTGCGAGAAGCGTTCCGAAGGCATCCGCCGCATCCGCGCCGAGCATCCCGAGGTCGACCTGATCGTTATGGACGACGGTTTCCAGCACCGCTACGTGGAACCGAAAATCAATGTCGTGATGATCGACGCCACGCGGCCCGTTCAGCACGACCGGATGCTGCCCGTGGGAACGCTGCGCGACCTTCCGGAGGAGTTGCACCGCGCCCACTATTTCGTGGTCACGAAATGCCCCGAGCGGATGGCCCCGATCGACCGCCGCATCCTGCGCAAGGTGCTGATTCAGGTGGCCTACCAGCGGGTCTATTTCACGCGTTTCGAGAGTTTCATGCCCCAGCCGCTCTACGCCGAGGAGGCGTCCGGCGAGCCGCTGGCGCAGGGGCGGCCGGTGATCGCCCTCTCGGGCATCGGCAACCCGAAGCCCTTCCTGCAGACGCTCCGCGAACGTTACGAGGTCGTGGCCGAGATGACGCTCGACGACCACCATGTCTACAAGGTCCGCGACATGAACGCCCTCGTGGCGCTTCTGGAGAAGCATCCGGGCGCGGTAATTGTTACCACGGAGAAGGATGCCGTCAAGATGACCAACCGGGCGAAAATCCCCGCCCGGGTCCGCAGCAACCTGTACTATTTACCGATAAATATTTCATTCATAGAGGATTCGGCAACGGATTTTCTGCAAAAATTAGAAGAAGATGTTAGAGGAAATTAAGAAAACCGCCGCTTTCGTCAAGAGCCGGACCGAGGATTTCTCGCCCGAAGTGGGGATCATACTCGGCACCGGGCTGGGCGATTTCGCCGATAAGATCGACGCACGGTTCATCATCGAATACAAGGACGTTCCCGGATTCCCCGTTTCGACGGTCGAAGGCCACAAGGGCCGCATGATTTTCGGTCTGATCGAGGGCCGCCGGGTCGTCGCCATGCAGGGCCGTTTCCACTACTACGAGGGTTACACGATGCAGCAGGTGACCTTCCCGGTGCGCGTGATGCAGCAGCTCGGCATCAAATACCTCTTCGTGTCGAACGCTTCGGGCGGCATCAACACCTCGTTCCGCGTGGGCGACCTGATGGTCATTACCGACCACATCAACCTGATGCCCAATCCGCTGATCGGTCCCAACATGGCCCAGCTCGGGCCGCGCTTCCCCGACATGCACAACTGCTACGACAAGTCCCTGATCGCCGCGGCCACGAAGATCGCCGAAGAGGAGTCGATCAAGCTCCAGTACGGCGTCTATGTCGGCGGCACGGGACCCACGTTCGAGACGCAGGCCGAATACCGCTATTTCAAGGCCATCGGCGGCGATGCTGCGGGCATGTCGACCGTCCCCGAGGTGATCGTGGCGCGCCACATGTCGATTCCCGTCTTCGGCGTGTCGGTCATCACCAACTGCGGTCTTTCGGACGAGGTGGGCGATCACGAGGACGTGCAGCGGCAGGGTAAAAAGGCCGGCGTGCGCATGGAGGTTCTTTTCCGTCGAATGATTAAAAACCTGTAAGCAAATGGTAAACAAAGTCATATTGATCGGCAACGTGGGCATCGACCCCGAGGTGCGTACGACCGAAGGCGGCGTGAAGGTCGCCCGTGTCCGTCTGGCGACGACGGAGCGCCTGTTCGACCGGGCGTCGAACGAGACGAAGGAACACACCGAATGGCATACGATCACCTTGTGGCGCGGTCTTGCCGACGTGGTGGACCGTTTTGTCCGCAAAGGTTCGCAAATCTATATCGAGGGGCGCCTGCGCACCCGCGAATGGATGGACAAGGACAACAACAAACGCTATACGACCGAAATTCTGGCCGACACGATGAACCTGCTGGGCCGCCGCTCGGACAATCCCGCTTCGGACGGTGCTCCGGCTCCCGCCTACGGCGCACAGCCGCAGGGCGCTTCCTACGGGCAGCAGGGCGGTTACCAGCAGCAGACACCCCGTCCGGCAGCGGCTCCGCAGCCCCAGCCGGCAGCTCCTTCGGTTCCGGCCGACGATCCGGACGATCTTCCTTTTTGATTTGTAAGCGGCTTTTCCGCACATCCCTCACGCGGGGTGAACGGGACGTACGCCGGCACTATCCCTTCGTTTTCCGTGAGGTGAAAAATGGTGTAAATATTGAGTTTTCAATAATTTGATATTTGCAAAAGTTTTCTCTTTTTGGGAATAACCGGCATAAAAAGGTAATTCCAGACGAGGTTACGGTTTCCAGATCGTTACCTCGTCTGTTTTGTTGTGTTTTGCATAAAACAGTCATCTGTAGTTTTTTGGATCGTCCTTCATCTTGACAAACGACTCTGAAGAAATTAGTTTTTAACCCCTAAATTTCCTCGGAGCATGCGCAGCACATTCAAGGTTCTGTTCTACCTTAAAAAGGACAAACACAAAGTTCAGCCTGTTGTTCCTGTCATGGGCCGTATTACCGTCAACGGTACTATCTCCCAGTTCAGCGCCAAACTCAACGTACCTCCCCATCTGTGGGAAGTGAAGGGCGGAAGAGCCAAGGGCAAAAGCTTTGAAGCCGACCGTATCAACCGCCATCTGGATAATATCCGTATCCAGATAGGTAAACACTATCAATCTATCTGCGACCATGACGGATATGTTTCCGCCGATAAGGTGAAGAATGCCTGTCTGGGTTTCGGCAGAAAGTATAAACTGTTACTGGAGTTATGCGATGAATTCTGTAAGGATTACAAGACCCGTGTAGACGTCGACCGTACCATCCACTCCTTACTTCGTTATCAAACCTTAAGACGTGATTTGAGTCTCTTCGTCTGCCGGAACTATAAAGTCAGGGATATTCCCCTTGCGGAACCGGACCAGTCTTTTGCAGAAAAGTTTACCGCCTATCTGAAGCATGTCAGAGGCCTTGCCGACACGACGGTCAGCGTTGAGATCAAATCGCTGCAGCATATCGTCAAGAAAGCGTTTAACGACGGGCAAACAGACAAGAATCCGTTCGCCTATTACTATTATGTTGCCGAACAGCCGGAGATCGAATACCTCACCGAATCGGACACGGGATATGTTTCTGTTCTGCTGTTTCACGGGGTTGTCGTATGCCGATCTGGCGAAACTGAATTATGAGGAGTTGAAACAAACTCCGGACGGAGAATGGTGGATTAGCAGTATCCGTCAGAAGACGAAAGTCGCGTTCACGGTAAAACTGCTTCCGGTCGCAAAGGCAATCCTTGAAAAGTACCGTATTCCGACAAACCGGTTCAACAGACTTTTTCCCGGAAATCCGGATAGGGTCTTCCCGGTCGCTTCCTTGAAATACTCGGACGCCTGCCTGAAACAGATCGCCAGACAACGCGGAATTACCAAGAATCTGAAATTTCACTGCGCGAGACATACCTTTGCCACGACGGTCACGCTGATGAACGGTATTCCGCTGGAAACGGTATCAAAAATGCTGGGGCACAAATACACGACTACGACTCATATCTATGCCAAGGTGACAAACCAAATGATAGGTAATGCGATAAGCCGAATAGAGGACCAAATTGGCGAACAGTTCCAATTTCCGACTCTGAAAAAAGAAGCGGTCGGATAAATTCCGAACGGAGATTCAATCCAGCTCTTTTTTCCGCCGGCAGGGAATTTATCGCCGGAGATGAAAATCCGCAAGGCCATGCGAATCGCCCGAGGGCGAGTCTTGCGGATTTCCGTCCCCGGCGTTTTGCTGGACGCGACCTTTCTGATTGCAGACGGCAATGTTTACAGGGGTGATGTTCATGATACAGCATTTAAAAGGTTCAACAACTCGCGTTTGGGGATAGCCATTCTGCCAGATTTTGCATTTTTGCTGCATTCAGAAATGCATTCTTTCAGGAATTCAGAGTTTATGAATATCCTTTATTCCGAAAAAGGGAAAGAGCAATTTTAACAACGAATTTCGTCCCGGGACAATCGCCATCGCGCCGACACGATAGCCTTTTAGGATGATTCAAGTTCATGGCTCACAAACGCTTCCTTTTATTTCTACCGCAATATAAACAGGATAACGCTTCGGTTTCGATGTCCGCTCACGACCGCACCAGTCCGCACCGAGGGCTTGTTCCAGCGCCCGCACGGTTGTAATATTGCACCGGGAACAGACCCGGCCTCAGGACCCGTCATGGAGGACTTCCGAAACTTTCGGCAGCAATTCTTCGGCGCGGATTCTTGTTGTCGCCAGACAACAGCGAGCTGTACCTTTGTCCGACAAAGGTACTCGCTCTGCGAGGCTGGGGCGTTCTCCCGAGTCGAACGCCTTTTAACCTGAAACTATGAATACCAACCAAAAAAGAAGACAGCAACCTAAAACACCGGGTTATAAGTATTCTTTCCGCCTCAATGAAGAGCAGAATATCCGCTTCAAGGAGTTGCTTTGCAAGGCCGGATCGGAGCATAACAGAAACCGGTTTAGCAATTTTGGATAATCCCAAAATCGCCCCGAAAACAACCCTTGACACAGTTTGCTTTTATTCTTTCAGATACATGTGTTTCGCACGATAATAAACGCGAACTGATCCCGGATTTTTATAGACTGACCACCAGACTTACTTGTTGCATCGTACTATAACTCTCTATCAATGCTACTTCTTTTTTGCTCAACATACTTTTTAGTCAACGGTAAATCATGTACTAAAGTGAAAGCAGTTGCATTTATTCGGAGGCTTTACAGTAAAATAGAAAAAGATGTCGGATATAAGGCTCTTCAAAAGTATTACGATAAATGGAGTATTCGACCGCTTAAACAGACTGTCCGGGATGCCATAAGTCCTCATAATTTGCGTGAGGTGTTCCGGCAACAACTCAAAGTGGACGGTATCGACACTGTTTTCCGTATCACCCCCCCCCGCAGGTAGAATCTACGGCGTAACGTTTATCGACCACAGTGCAGGTATGTCGGCCAACGGTTTGGTATTGGGAAAAGAGTTCTCAACAAATATCTTCAATAAACCTATCCGGCGCCGAAGGAAGAGGAGTGGCATGCTGCGGAACAGCATCCGGAGCAGAAGTATGAGGCGCGAAGCTATAAAGTCAATCCGCTCTCTAGAGTCGTCGACATCGTATTGGATTTGGCCGATACCGCAGGCTTATGAAGAACGGGAAAGGCGATTCTGCGGCGGAAAAGACGAAGAAGGCGCAAGTAAAATCTATCGTTCGTCGAGAAAAAGAGGAGAGAGTGACGGAAATTTTTTTCGACGTTGTTTACGAGAGAATTTATTTACTTTACGCTTCCTCCCGCGAGAGAGCGTTGATCCGCGCCAGTTCCTCGTCAGAAAAGGCCGTGTTCTCCAACGCCCGCAGGTTGTCCGCAATCTGGGCCGTCGAACTGGCCCCGATGATGACCGACGTGACGCGCCGGTCGGACAACAGCCATGCCAGCGCCATCTCGGCCAGCGTCTGCCCGCGTCGGCGGGCGAGATCGTTCAGTCCCCGGATGCGGGCCAGCATGGCGTCGGTCAGCACGTCGCTCCGTAGCGAACGGCCCTCGGCCATGCGCGAATCCTGCGGAATACCGTTGAGGTACCGTCCTGTCAGCAGCCCCTGCGCCAGCGGCGAGAAGACCACGAATCCCGAGCCCGACTCGGTGGCCAGCGACAGCACGCCCGACGTTTCGGGTTTGCGGTCGAAGAGGTTGTATCTGTCCTGGAACAGCAGGCACGGCACGTCGCGCTCGGCCAGATAACGGAACGCGAAACGTTCCGCTTCGAGCGGATAGCGCGACAGCCCGACATAGAGTGCCTTGCCCCGGCGGACGATGTCGACCAACGCCTGAAGGGTCTCCTCAAGGGGCGTCTCGGGGTCGTAACGGTGGGAATAGAAGACATCGACGTAGTCGAGTTTCATGCGGCGCAGGCTCTGGTCGAGGCTCGCCGTGAGGTATTTGCGCGATCCCCAGTTGCCGTAGGGCCCCGGCCACATGTCGTATCCTGCCTTGGTGGCGATGAACATTTCGTCGCGGTAGGGGCGGAACGACCGCTCCATCAGGCGTCCGAAATTCTCCTCGGCGGTTCCGTAGGCCGGACCGTAGTTGTTCGCAAGATCGAAATGGGTGATTCCGCGGTCGAAGGCATAATGGGCCATTCGCTGTACGTTGGAAAAGGTCTGCTCGCTGCCGAAATTGTGCCACATGCCCAGCGACAGGGCCGGCAGCAGCACGCCGCTGCGCCCGGCGCGCCGGAAGGTCATGCCGCCCTCGTAACGCGACGGCGACGGCTGGTAAACGGGTTCGATCATAACTGTCCGATTTTAAGTTCCGAGACAAAGATACGATTTTTTCGCAGCCGTTCTCCGGTCCGGACCCGATTGTCGGCCTACTCGATCCCGTATTTTTTGAGGATGCGGGCGATCCGGGGCGTGAGCCGGTTCAGCATGCGTTCGAACCCGAGGTCGGTGGGATGCACGCCGTCGACGGTCGCTTCGTGGTCGTCACCCAAATCCATGCCGGGCTCGATAAAATAGATGTTCGGGTCCGTTTTCAGGAGCTTCTGCATCCCCTCCCGGGCTATGGCCCGCTTGTCGGCTTCGAATGCCCGCTTCCGGAGGTCGAAGTTCCCGCTTTCGCGGATGGCAGTCTGGATGAATATCAGCGGCGTCGTGGGATGGCTTTCGCGAATTCGTCGCACGAAAGGCTCCAGCCGCTCGTCGATCTGCTGCGGCGAGGGGTTCGAGAAGACGTCGAACAGAAAAGCGTCGGCCCGGGTCTCCGCCGCGATGCGGGCGAAGAAGGCGTCGAGCTTGCATTGCCCGCTGGCTCCCAGGTTGATGAATCCGAATCCCAAAGTGCGGCCCAACCGGGCGGTGTAGGTCATTCCCGGACGGCTTGCCGAGGTGCCGTGGGTGATGCTCGATCCGATCACCACGATCCGGTGGCGGAAGGGATCGGGGGCTGCCTCCAGCCGTGCGGCTTGGTCGGTCCCGATTTCGAGCCGGGTGAGTCCGTCGTGGATCGGGAGATACAGCAGACACTCTTTCATCGTGGTGTCCATGTTCTCCACAAGCGGGGCTTCATGCTCCGTTCCGGTGTTTTTCGGTACCCCGACCCCGGCGAACACCCATTTGCCGTCGCGGCGGATGTAGAGGTCGAGCCCCCGCTGGAAAATGAGCGTCGAATTCGCTCCCGCCTGTTTGTTGACCGTTGTCCAGCGGGCGCGGATGTTGCGGCTGTCGGTGCGGAACGCGACGACCAGCCCCGTGGGATAGCGGTAGTATTTCGTGACCGTCGGGGTCAGTTCGGGATAGCGGGCGACCTCGATGCGTTCGAATGCAGGACCTCCGGGCTGGGCCTTGCCGACGATCGTGAGACTTGCCGCATCCGTATATTTTGTCGGCGTCTCCTCCGCGGCTGCCATCGCCGGGATCAGCAGGCAGAGGAATGGATATATCAATTTTTTCATATTTCTGGTTTTTGTTTTTTGTTCAGCAGCGGCAGCAGGAACGAGATTACCGCCGCCGAAAGCCAGAAGATCGCCACGGGACCGAAATCATAGTGTTTCACCCCGTCGGCGGCAACGGTGATGTTGGAGTCGATCAGCCAGCCGCTCGCCACGTCCTGAATCCCCGCAGCGATGTAGGAGGTCATCCCCACGACGCCCAGCGCCGCGCCCGTGGCCTTCCGAGGCACGATGTCCACGGCCATCAGGCCCCCCAGGAAGCAGATCAGCACACCGATGGCGATGCCGAACAGCACCATCGACAGCACATTGACCCACATGGCGTCGCCCCCGTAGAAGAACAGCGCCAGCGCCGCGGCGTTCAGCACGCCGAAAATCAACGCCGGAATCTTCCGGTCGCCCTTGAACAGCTTGTCCGAAAACCACCCCGAAAGTACCGTGCCGAGAATGCCCAGCAGCGCGTTGATCGAGACCACCGAGATCGCCTCGACGTCCGAGAATCCCTTCGCCTCCTGCAGGAACAGCACGCCCCAGCCGTTGATCGCATAGCGCGAGATGTACATGAAGGCACTCGCCGCGGCAAGAATCCACACCGCAGGGGTGCGCAGCACCTGTTTCTGAATCTCCTTCACCGACTTGTCGGCCGAAGCCGCCGGTTTCTCATGCGCCAGCGCCTCCACCGGAGGCAGTCCCTTCGATTCCGGGGTGTCGTGCAGCATCAGCAGGATCACGACCACACCGATGGCCCCGGCCACGGCCGACCCGAAGAACCCCGCCTGCCAGCCCGCAAAGGTCACGATCGAACCCACGAACAGGAACGAAAAGAACTCCCCGAGGTTGTGGCTCGCCGAGAAGAAACCGTAATAGGTTCCCCGTTCTTTGAGCGGATACCAGCGCGAGAGCGAGATGATCGCCGGGGCGGCGCCCATCGACTGCGACCAGCCGTTCAGCCCCCACATCACGGCGAACGCGATGAAGATCACAGCCGTGGGGATGACCGAGTGCATCAGCCCCAGCACGCCCATCAGCATGTTGGCCGCCGCAGAGACGATCAGCCCGGTGGCCATGAAGCGTTTGATATTGCAGTAGTCGGCGATGAAGCCGTTGACGAATTTGCCGATGGCATAGGCGAACAGCAGCGCCGAGCCGATAACGCCAAGCTGCGAAGCGTCCAGCGAACCGCTGTCGAGAATCGGTTTCTTCATCACGTTGAGACTCGTCCGGCAGACGTAGTAGAGACTGTACCCGAGCGTGGCGGCAATGAAGGCCTGCAGACGCAGGCGGCGGTAGTATTTGTCACGTGCGGCCTCGTCCATCTCCCGGGCGGGAGCGGGGGCGCTGATGCGGTAGAAGCGGGAAATACGATTCATCGCAGTCTCTTAATCATGCAGCCCGCGCGAGCGGAGGTAGGAGATCAGCAGTTCGGGACGGTCCGTCTGGATCATCGTGGCCCCCATGTCAACCAGCTTCCCGTAGACTTCCGCAGGGTCGCCTTCGAAGGCCGCATCGTCGCAAAGACCGCCGTTCAGGGTGGGCCAGAGCGAGTTCACCCACAGTTTCGAACCGCTTGCCACGACCTTGTCCATGCACTCCTTCACCTCGGGCGTGTATTCCGACCAGCAGACCTCATAGGCCAGCGGAGTGATGCCTTTGTCCCGGTATTCGGCGAAGAGCGCCTGCCCTTTGGGCTTGAGGATGTCGATGATCGGCATATACATCATGTTGTGTTCGTAGCGTGCGAACTTTGCGGCGACATCTTCAACGGGGCTTTTGCCCTTGATAAGGAGCTGTCCGGTTACGCCGAGTTCCTCGGAAAGAGCCTGCACCAGGTCGTAATACTGGTAGCCCTTGTCGATATTGACGACAATGCGGTCCTTACAGACTTCGAGCGCTTCGCGGAGCGTCGGCATACGGTGCGCCGTGGCCACACCGTGGCCCGATTTGAGAAAGCACCGTTGGACGGAGTCGTAGGGAATCTCGGCGATAAGTCCGCGTCCCGTGGTGGTGCGGTTCAGCGTCCGGTCGTGGCAGACCACCAGAACGCTGTCGGAGGTCAGCGCCAGATCCAGTTCCACGATGTCGGCACCCATGCCGATCACCGATTCGATGGCCGCCAAAGAGTTTTCCGGCCAGTTGCGCCAGTCGCCACGGTGACAGGCGACAAGCACCTTGTCCGAGGAGGGGTCGTGGAGCTCCGAGACAACCCAATCGGCATGGTTTCCCGGAACGGATGCGGAGTGTGAACAGGAGGTTTGTAAAAGCAGCAGTCCTGAAAGAAGAATAAGCAGTTTTTTCATGGATCGTTTGGATTGATTCAATGGTACATAAATATAGTAAGGAAAATCGTGTATTCGCGTGGACATACACGATTTTCCGCCGGAATTCGCTCCGTGTTACCAGTTCATTACGCGGACCTTGTACATATCCAGGTCGGGGACCTTGATCGTCCGTGTTTCCGTCGAGGCGTTCTTGTCTGTGGAGTAGCGGATGGTCTGCGTCGACCACGACTGCGAGCCTTCGGGTTTGGTGGAGTCCGTGTACCAGAGTTCACCCGTCTCGTCGTTGTAGTTGATCGACTTGATCGCCGTCGATGCGGCGAAAAGCGTCATCTCGGTGAACTGGTTGGCGCCGATGTCGTAGAGATAGGCCCGGCGTCCGCCGATGCAGAGCGTGTTCGAATTGACGTAGCACATGTCGTGCAGACCACCCTGGGGCGTCTGTACGGTCTTTTCCAGTTCGAGCGACGGGGCTGCCGTGTCCCAGTTTTTGAGTTTGTAGATTTGGAGGCTCTGGCCGCCGATCGCATAGAGACGTTGGGTCGTTCCGTTCCACACCACGCCGTGCGCCGAGCCGAGTGCCGACTGGTAGAGAATCCGGTTGGGCTGCGAGATGTCGTAGAGCTGCACCGAGTTGTTGCCCGAGCCGCTGCCGTCCGAGCAGGCCACGACGATGCGGTTGCCGGGAAGCAGCTCCGCCGAGTGGGCGTTGGGCGTCGCCGTTGTGTGGAAGAGCACCTCCTTCGTGGCGATGTCGAGCAGCACGCACCAGTTATAGGAGCTGGTGCACAGGAGTTTCTTGCCGTTGTCCACCGGTTTGCAGTCGTCGAGGTGGTCGCAGCGGTTCTCGGCCAGTCCGAGCACGGAAGCTGCTTCAGTCGCGTCCCAGCTCCACGTGACCGCATCCTTGTAGGTGGTTTCGTCGGCCAGCCCGGCGTCGATCATGTAGACCATGTTGTCGCCGCAGAAGACCAGTTCGGTCACGAAATTCGAACGGGCGTCGTCTGTTTCGTGCTTGCCTCCGGCTTCCAAGATCACGGGCTCCGTCTTTTCTACCGAGAACGAATTGCCATCGGTGTCGGTGAGGGTCACGGTGTAGCCTTGCGACAGGGTCACGGGGGCGATCGTGACAGGTATCAGCTGCGTCTCTTTCGAACAGTCGAGGGGTGCGGGCAGCGTCACGGCGATCGTCTGCGCCGATGCCGACGCCGACCAGTCGTCGATGCCGATCGTGAGCTCTCCGGCGATCCCTTCGCCGCCGTTGGCCTTTACGACCGCCTTGCTGACCGAGTAGTTGCCCTTTTTCACGCTGACGTACATCGTGCAGAAGAGGTTCGTCAGCTCCATGCTGCAACCCTCGTAGGCGTTGACCTGCGCCGTGGCCTTTCCGGCGAGAATCGGGGCGACAGTGCCCGTCTGCGCCGTGGGGACGACGGTTTTCAGTGTGCCGTTCTCACAGCGGAGGCCGGCGTCCGAGGGCCAGAATGCGACGACCGTCGAGGCGGCGTGCTGCGGTGCGTCGAGCGTGAAGAGAAAGAGCGATTTCTGCGATCCCGACTGGATCGGGGCCGCATAGACGGCCTCCGGGGCGCTACGGTCCGCGACGAACAGTCCGGCCTTGTCGCTTCTGTTCCAGGTGGGCAGCGTCGTCGCTCCCTTGTCGTTGTAGTATTTCGACAGCGTCAGGGTGGTTTTCGCGGCGAGTTCACGGGGCGAATCGTCGTCGTCGTTCGCACAGCCTGCGGCGAGGAATCCCGTTCCGGCACAGAGCAGCAGGACCCGGAACAGATGGAATTTTATGTTATTCATGTTTTGTACGTTTTGGGTGGGTTATTTTTTCGATTTGCCGAGAATGACCTCCTTGTAGGCTTTCACGACGTTTGCGGGCGTGGCGTTCTCTCCGGCGCGGACCTCGTGCATGAAGACCCCTTTGTAGCCCGACGCCCGCAGGCGGCGGAGAAAGTCGGGCCAGTCGATGACGCCCTCGCCCGGCAGCCAGTGACGTTCGTCCCGACGGTCGTAGTCCGAAGCGTGGATCGTGCCGATACGGCTGCCTACGGTTTCGAAGAAACGGGCGTGTTCCTCTTGGAGCAGGTGGTTCGAGTCGAAGCACACCATGACTTCGGGAAAATCGCCGATCAGCCGCATGAT
This sequence comes from Alistipes sp. i18-0019-D1, assembly GCF_042852885.1. NCBI lineage: Bacteria > Pseudomonadati > Bacteroidota > Bacteroidia > Bacteroidales > Rikenellaceae > Alistipes > Alistipes sp. i18-0019-D1. The sequence goes on along the minus strand of NZ_AP031424.1, from coordinate 473,301 downwards.
CTCGCCCGAGTCGCGTCCCAGGCAGGTGCGGGGCAGGTTCTCGATGCAGAGCACCGCACCGATCCCTTTGGCGGCCAGCGCGAGACGGCCGATGGAGTTGGCGGAGTTTTGCAGGCGGGTTTCGCGTTCCCCGTCGGAGATCGGCTCCGAACTGGGATGCAGCACCAGCCGTTGCGGGTGGAAGATCTCCGCCAGGCGGATCATCCGCTCCATCAGCAGGACGTTCTCTTCGCGCCGCTGCGGATCGAGCACCGAAATGTCGAGCGTGCGGCTGAAAGGCAGGTGGCACGACCAGACTTCGAGTCCGGCCTCGTCGAGCATCGCCTTGACGCGGTAGGCGCGGGTGTAGCATTCGTTCTCGGGAGCGTTGCGCCAGAAATAGTTGAAGACGACCTCCACATGGTCGATGCCCGCGGCCTTGATCTGTGCGAGTTTTTCGGGCTCGGGCACCTTTACCATGCCGAGCGATACGCCCACGGGATATTCGGCCCGTGCAGCCCCGGCGGCCAGCAGGAGCGCTGTCATTATGAACAGTAGTTTTTTCATTGTTTCAGCCTATTTAACGCAGCACGATCCGCAGATATCGCCGCCGTGGGTGCTCCAGCTCGATGCGCGTTCGCCGCCGACGTATTTCCCGACGAACATGCCGTTCTGGTCGCCGTTGCCGATGAACGCCGAATAGAACACGCCGTCGAGATAGTTGTTGCCGCCCATCTGGCGCTGCGCCGCGGCGGTGGTTCCCGTGTAGCTCCACGAGTCGAGGACCCTGCCTTCGGCGTCGAAGATATAGGACGTGTTGGTCGTCTGTCCCGCCGTGATGTAGAACCGGTTTTCGGAGTCTACGCACGGGTGTGAATAGTTGTAGGTGTTGTTGACGGCCTTTCCGGTGTGGACGTGCTCCCAGTTGACGGCCGAAAGGTCGCCCTTCACGTTGTAGACCGAGCCGTTCTTCGAACCGGCGAAGATGCTTCCGTTGGGGGCCACGACGGGTTCGTAGATGGTGTTGGGATTGGTCGTGCCGGCCAGCAGCGGGGTTTTCGCCGTGTGCGTCGTCAGATCGACCGCGCCGATATAACCGCTTGCGGCTCCGAAGTAGGCCAGCGTCTTGTCGCTGCTGACGGCGAATCCGGTGATGTCGGACATCTTGCAGCCCAGCGCCACCTTGGCGATTTGCTCGCCGGTTTCGATGTTGACGAAGAAGGCGTTGCTTTCGGCGCCGATCAGCAGTTCGCTGCCGTTGACCAGCAGGCCGCCTCCGGGGACGCCCGCGGTGAAGTTCCATATCTTCTGTCCCGATGCGGCGTCAATGGCGAACGTGTTGCCGCTCTTGTCGCAGATGTAGACCGCTGTTCCGGCGGCGTTGACAGCCGGGGCGGCGCTCTGCATCGACCCCGCCTCTTCGAAGACCCATTTCAGGGATCCCTCGGAGGTTACGGCGTAGAAGTGGCCCGGGGTCTGCGTGCCGTAGTAGATGTCGCCCGTCACGGGATTTACGGTGAGCATGTTGTAGCTGCCGGTGTTGGCGGCCGGTTTGTAGCGCCACTTCTCGCTGCCCGTTGCGACATCGAAGGCGTAGAGGGCCGAGAGTTTGTTGAAAGTGACGATGTATACGGTCTTTCCGTCGGGCGAGAATACCGGGCAGGAACCTTTGAAACCGTTGTAGTTCGAACCGTCCTGCGCCCAGTCGGTGCTGTAGATGACGTATTCGCGGATCTCGACCTCGAGGGTCCACGAGCGGGCGTTGCCGTCGATCGTGGCGTTCAGCTTCACGGTCTGCGTGCCGACCGTGCCCAGTCCGTATTTCACGACGGTACCCTCCTTGACGACCTCGCCCGGGAAGGTCCACCTTACGTCGGTGGCCGTCGGGTAGTCTTCGGTGTTGAACGTGAAGGTGATCGGCTGGTTCTTGGCCGCCTGGTCGCGGTCGAGGATGTAGGGGATCGCCAGGGTCGGCATCGCCTTGGCGGTGGCCGGCTCCGAAGCGCCCTTTTCGTAGTTGGCCGCCAGCGAGAAGTAGTAGTTCTTGTCGTTGGTCAGCCCGTCGAGCGTCACGCTCGTCGCCTCCTTGTCGAGCGTCTGCCGCTCGATGTCGTCGGGTGCGTCCTCGTTGTAGTAGGAAAGCGTGTAGGAAAGCACCGTCGTCGCGGGTTTGGTCCACGAGAGGCTTACGAACGAATCGCCCGCATCGACCGTGAGGTCGGTGATCGGGAACCGCGTCGTGGCGGGCCTGCCGAGGACGGTGACGTAGTTCGAGACGAGTTTTTCGTAGACCGCCTGCACGTAGAAGGTGTACTGCATGCCGTTGACGAGTCCGTCGACCGTGCAGTTCATCTCGCCGCCCGTGCGCAGGGTGACCGTTTCCGAATCGGCGTCGGTGTAGTAGACGATGAAATCCGTCGGGTTCCAGCCTTCGGGCAGGTTCCAGGCGAGCAGCACCTCCTCGTCGCCCGGTGTGGCGGTGAGGTCGGTGACCTGACGGCGGGACGCTCCGGCTTCGGGAATATCCTCACTCCAACATGCGGTGAGGCCCGCGGCGATGAACGATGTCAGCAAAAGGTTGATTATCTTTTTCATGCTTGTTCTGGCTTATAATGTTGGTTAATTGAAACCGGGATTCTGCCACAGAATCGACGGGTTGTTCACGATTTCGATCTGGCTCTGCGGGATCGGGAAGATCAGGTTGTGCGAGTCGAGCGTATAGCCCAGTCCTCGGAAATAATCGACGGCCAGCCCCAGCCGCACGAGGTCGAACCAGCGGTGGCCTTCGAGGGCGAATTCGCGGCCCCGTTCGGCGGCCAGTTCGCGGCGGAACTCCGCCAGGCTTTTGACCTCGTCGGTCGTCAGTTCGTCGAGGCCTGCCCGCGTGCGGGTCTTGTTGAGCCACACCAGCGCATCGCCCAGACTGCCGCCCGATTCGGCCAGCGCCTCGGCGTACATCAGCACCACGTCGGCATAGCGCAGGTGCGGAAAGTCGTTGCCCACCTGCGTCGTGTAGGTCGCGTCGTAGGTGTCGTACCATTTGGTCATGGCGAAGAGGTTGCTCGAAATCTTGGTGTAGGTGCCGATCAGCGGCAGGCGGTTGTCCTTCCCGCCGTCGTAGATCGCCTTGAATTCGGGCGTCGGGTTCCGGATGTCGGCCAGCACTTCCGTATTGGCGCTGTACCAGTAGCCGTGGCCGTTGTCGTTGGTCTTGTTGTAGTAGAGCGCGAAGATGATCTCCTTGTTCATCTTGTTGCCCACGTCGAAGGCTTTTTTCGTCGTGGATTCCAGCCCGTAAGCCGTGTTTTTCATCGCCTCTTCCAGAACCGTTTTGGCTTCGGCGGGCTTTCCGAACGTGAGGTAGACCTTCGCCAGCAGCGTGTAGGCTGCGATGTTCGCCACGCGGGCCTTCTCGGCGCCGGGCGTCGACGGCAGCAGTCGGGCGGCTTCCGCGAGGTCTTCGGTCAGCAGGGTGTACATCTCCTCCTCCGTACAGCGGGGGATGAGTTTGGCGGCCGCCGGGGCCACTACGGTGCGGGTGATGGGCACCACGCCGAAGACCCGGTAAAGGTTGAAATACCACCACGACCGCATGAAGAGGCATTCGCCGCGGTATTTGTCGTAGTTGGCGATCTTGGCTCCGGCCATGTGGTCAAGCACGTCGTTGCAGCGGTAGATGCCGTTGTACCAGGCATCCCAGATGTCGTTCAGGATGCCGTTGCTGGCCGTCTCGGCGAAATGGTCGATGTCGTAACGGTCCTGCGTCGATACGGCCATCGATTCGAGGACGTTTTCGTCGCTGCGGTAGCCGATCTCCGTGAGGTGGAAGCTCATCTGGGTTTTGAGCTTGGCATAGCACGCCACGACTCCCTGGTTGAAGTCGTCGTCGGTCTTGTAGAAGTTGCCTTCGGTGATGTTGTTGCTCGGGTACTGTTCGAAGAATCCTTCGCCGCACGAGCCCAGGCCCAGTGCGAGGAGTCCCAGCGCAAGGATATGTTTCGGTTTCATGGTCATCGTCATTTTTTGATTACAGGTTAAAGTTCACACCGACGCTGAACGTGCGCGACAGTGGGTAGGAGCAGTAGTCCTCGCCCGGACGCAGGGCGTCCGTCGAGCGTTTGTTGACCTCGGGGTTGTAGCCCGAATAGTCGGTCCACGTGAAGAGGTTCGTGCCCTGCACGTACACGCGCAGCTTCGAGATGCCGGCCTTGCGGGTCCAGCGGTCGGGGAAGGTGTATCCCAGCGAGAGGTTTTGCAGGCGCAGGTAGGAGCCGTCTTCGAGGTGGAACGTCGATGTGCAGGCACCGTTGTTGCCGCTCGACTTGCGGGTGGCGCGGTTCAGCTCCCCGTAGGGATAGCGTTGCAGCGACTCCTTCATCATGTTCGACGAAGCCTCCATGTTGAGCAGGTAGCGGCGTTCGAGGTTCAGGATCTCGTTGCCGTAGACGCCCTGGAAGTTGGCTGCCAGGTCGAAGCCCTTGTACGAGAGGTTGACCGAGAAGCCGTAGTAGAAATCAGGCATGTAGTTGCCCGCGATGACGCGGTCGGCGTCCTTTTCGAGAATGCCGTTGCCGTTGGCGTCGACGAAGCGGAAGTCACCGACCGTCGTCGTGTCGAAATGGGGATAGGAATCCAGTTCCTCCTGGCTGTGGAAGACGCCGTCCTGCACGAGCAGGTAGTAGCAGCCGACGGGCTGGCCCACGCGCGTGAGGTAGTAGCCGCCGGCGTAGGAGGATTCCTTGATGATGTCGGCGTTCTCATCGCCGAGGCTCAGCACCTTGTTGCGGTTGAGCGACCAGTTGGCCGCGAAGGCGTAGGAGAAGTCGCCGAAGCTGCGCCGCGAGGTGAGCGCCAGCTCGATACCCCGGTTCTGCATCGAGCCGATGTTGACGTTCGACGAGGTGAGTCCCGACACCGACGAAACCGGAACGTCGAACAGCATGTCGGTCGTCTTCGAATAGTAGTAGTCGGCGGTGAATCCGAGCGTGCCGCGCCAGAGGCTCACGTCGAGGCCGATGTTGTACTGCGTGTTCTTCTCCCAGCCCAGGTCGTTGTTGGCGATCTGCGAGGGATAGACCTGCGAGGTGAGTCCGTTGCCGAGGTCGATGTTCGTCGTGCCGTAGAGCGCCAGGTATTCCGAGTTGCCGATCTGGGCGTTGCCGGTCTGGCCCACGCTGGCGCGGAGTTTCAGGTCGTCGATCCACTTCACGTCGCGCAGGAAACGTTCGTCGCTCATGCGCCAGCCTACCGAGGCCGCGGGGAAATAACCCCACCGGGTATTGGGGGCGAAGCGCGACGAGCCGTCGCCGCGGATCGAGGCCGAAACCATGTAGCGGCCCTTGTAGGAGTACTGCGCACGCACGAGCCACGAGGCGAACGTGTAGGCGTACTTGTTGTTGTAGGTGTTGTCCAGATCGAGGGTCTTGCCCTTGGTGGTGCGGATCTTGTCGTCGCCGGCCGTGCCTGTGCCCACGATCTGCGAGGTCTGGATGCTCTGTTTCTCGGCTTCGTAGACCGCCACGGCATTGACCGAGTGGTCGCCGAAGGTGCGGTTGAAGGAGAGCTGGTTGGAGATGGTCCAGTGGAAGTAGGACTGCATGTTGTTCTGTGCCTTGGGGTCCGACGGGGCGTCGAGGTATTTGAGGCCGCGCAGGGGGATGTACGACGGTCGGTAGTAGTTGCGGATGTAGGAGTAGTAGTCGCCGCCGGCCGTGAATTTGTATTCCAGTCCCTTGATGAATTCGTAGGAGACATAGGCGTTGCCCAGGATGTTGATCTTCTCGCGCACGTCGTCGATTTCGAGCGCCAGCGCCACGGGGTTCAGCACTTCGTTGGTCTGGGTGTCCCAGCTGTTGACGCGCAGGAATCCGTTCATGTCCCAGTTGTAGGAGCCGTCGGCGTTGTAGACCGGGAAGACCGGGGGCGCCATCAGCGCCGAGGCGATCACGCCGTCGCTGCCGTACTGCGTGTCGGAGGAGATATAGTTGGTCTTCGAATAGGAGGGCGAGAAGCTGACGCCGTATTTCAGCCGGTTGCGCTTGCCGTCGATGTTGGCCCGCAAGCTGTATCGTTCGAAATCCGAGCCGATGATCGTTCCTTCGCGGTAGAGGTAGTTGGCGCCGATGTAGTAACCCAGCGTCTTGGTGCGGCCCGAGACCGATACGGAGTGCTTGGTCGAATAGGCCGTGCGGAAGATGGCGTCCTGCCAGTCGGTGTCGGTCATCGTGCCGGTCTTGTCCTGCAAGTAGGCCGTGATGAGCGGGTCGACGCGGTGGTAGGTCTGGGGACGGTCCTCGTAGGGGTCGTCGATCGAACCCGTCGGGACGTTGAACAGGTAGGCGCCGTCGCGGGCCTCCTTGAAGATTCTGGCGAATTCATAGGCGTCGAGCATGTCGATCGTCTTCGAAACGTTCGAGACGCTGAACTGGCCGTCGTAGCTCACGACGGGGCGTTCGCCTTCGCCGCGCTTGGTCGTGATGAGAATGACACCGCACGAACCGCGCGAACCGTAGATCGCAGCCGCCGAGGCGTCTTTGAGCACTTCGAGGCTTTCGATGTCGCTGCTTTCGAGGTTCGAGAAGGCCCGGGCGTCGCACGGAACGCCGTCGATGACGTAGAGCGGGTCGTTGCCCGACGTGGCCGACTGGATGCCGCGGATGCGGATCGAGACGTTGCCGTCGGGCTGGCCGCCCAGGGTGAGCACCTGCACGCCAGGCATCTTGGCGGCCATGGCGTCGCGGAAATCGGCCGTCGGCATGGCGGCGAAGTCTTCGGCCTTGATGGACGAGATGGCCGTCGTCACGTCGCGCTTGTTCTGTACGCCGTAGCCCACGACCACCACGTTGTCCATGGCGATGGCCTCGCTCTTCAGCGTAACGTCGGCCTGCGTCTGACCTTCGGATAGTGCCACCTCGACCTTGTTGTAGCCAATGAGCGAGAAGACCAGCACGGCGTCGGCCTGCCGGATGTCGATGGCGTATTCGCCGGCGGCGTTGGTCGCCGTGCCCGTCGTGGTGCCTTTCAGGATGACGGTGGCGCCGATCACCGGCGCGCCGCTTTCGTCGGTCACGCGGCCCTTCACGGAGCGTCCGGCGTCAGCGGCCGGGCGGATCTGCGATTCCCCCCCCCGTTTGGCTGTGAGTACGATTTTCAACCCCTTGACTTCCATATTCACATTGGGAAGCACTTCGGCGACGATCGAGGCGATGCTGCGGTTGACGGCTTTCACCGAGACCCGCTTGTCGGGGTTGATGTCGGCGTCGATGTAGGCGAACGTGTACTGGCTGTTGGCTTCGATGCGCTGCAACAGCTCCTTGATGGTAACGTTCTTCGCATCGACGGTGACGGTCGGGACCTGGGCCGAAGCCGTGGCGGCCGACACCGCGCAGAGGAGGACAGCCAGATACAGATGCCGGCAGATCCTTTTCAAAACGTTGAGTTCATTCATGATAGTTTCGGTTTGTGTTTGATTCGGTTTTTCAAATGGAAGGGTATGCCGGAACCTCTTGTTGCGGGAGGCTTCGGAACAGACCGTCTATGTTACAGGATTTATCTCTGCGTGATCAGAACGCGGTTGCCGTCTATGCGGTAGCGGATCGACATCAGCGAGGACATTACCTCCATGAGGTCTTCCAGCGGTTCGTGGCAGACGACCAGCGACAGTCGTTTTTCAGGCGAGATGTTCGAGGAGAGGGCGATTTCGATGTTGTACCTCCGTTCGAGGTTGATGATGATGTCTTTCAGCGGCGTGTTGTCGAAGATCAGACGCGGAGAAAACCACTGGCTGTAATTCCGGGCGTCGACCTTTTCGACACAGGCGCGTTTCGAGAATCGGTCGAGCGAGAACCTCTCGTCGGGACGCAGCGTCACGGGCCTGCGGAGATACTCCCCGGAGATCTTCACCGAGCCGGTTTTGAGCACCACCTCCTCGCTCGATCCGAACGCATAGTTCATGGCGTCGAACGAGGTGCCCAGCACCTCGATCTCGAGGTCGTTCATGCTGACGCGGAACGGCCGCAGCGTATCTTTGCGCACTTCGAAGAACGCTTCGCCCGTCAGGGCCACGTCACGGGTCTTTCCCGAGAAATCCGCGTCGTATTTCAACCGGCTTTCGCCGTTGAGCCACACCTTCGTTCCGTCGGGCAGGGTGAACTCCCCGACATGTCCCTTGGCAGTCAACAGCGTGACCTCCTTTTCGGGTGCGAGCGTCTGTGTGGCAGCGAAATAGCCTCCGAGGAATACCAGCACCACGGCAGCGGCCATGCTCGCATAGCGCAGGACGCGACGGGGTAGCGTGCGGACCCGGCTCGCACGGAGCGATGCCCGGAGGCGTTCGAGCCCCTTGCGGTCCTCCTCTTCCGAGACGGGTGCGGTATGCGTGTTCCATATCTCCCACAGGATCTCGTCGATCTCGGGTTCCTGCTCCCGGGCCAGCATCCAGCGTTCGAATTGCTGCCGGATGTCTTCCGGGGTGTCCGGATGGCGGAATATATAGCCGATGATTCGCTTGCGCTCCGTTTTGCTCATCGTGTGCCGGTTTTAGAGGGGCTGTGGTTTATTGCGCTTTCTGGGTCAGGGTGTAGGTTTCCGAATAGGTCCCGGCCTCGAAGACGACCCGGCCGGTGCGCAGTGCGCCCGTGTCGTTGGCCCCGAAGCTGAGGTGAACGGCGAAAATGCCCTTTTCGCCTCCCGAAAGGGGGGCGACCGTGATCCAGTCGTCGCCGGTGGCTTTCCAGCCGCAGGTGGTGTAGATCGTCACCGACTGTGTGCCGGCAACGGCCTCGACGGTTCCCGAGGTGCTGTACATGTAGAGGCTGTCGGGGGCCGACGGATCGTCGTCCTTGCAACCGCCCGCCAGACATGCGCATAACAGGAACGCAATGAATAGTAGCTGTTTTTTCATCTTCAGTTTTTAAAGTTAAAAGGTTGTTTTCGGACCGGTTCCATTAATAAGACAACTGACCGGCGGTTATTGCCAGTCAGTTCGTACAATTTTTTTTATTTTTCCGGTGATCTGTTAAAAAGTAGTGAAAAAAGGTGAAAAGATTTTTGATTTATTCGCTTTAAATCTATATTTGCACCAGCCGACCATGGACAGTGACGAACATATCATCCTGAAAAAATTGAGGGACGGGGACTCTGAAGCATTGGATATCCTCTACCTGCGCTATGCCTCCAAGGTCCGCGACTTCGCTTTCCGGCTTCTCAAGGACAGTACTGATGCCGAGGATGTTACGCATGATATTTTCCTCAAGATCTGGGAGCAGCGCCGGGATATGGGGAAGATACTTTCGTTCCGGGGCTATCTGTTCCGCATGACGCGTAACGCCATTTTCAATGCCTTCAAATACCGGCAGGTCCGGTACAAGTACCAGACGCAGGTCGGGACCGGGGAGAATCCGCTTGTTCCCGAAACCGAAAATCGGGTGTCGACGGACGATCTGCTGGAGATGATCGACGTGGCCGTCCGCAACATGCCCGAGCAGCGGCGCCGGGTTTTCTGCATGAGCCGTTACGAGAACATGTCCTACAACGATATCGCCGAGGCGCTCAACATCAGCCCCAAGACCGTGCAGTACCACATCTCGGGAGCGCTGGCCGAACTGCGCAAACTCCTCTCGGCGATGGCATTTTTCATATAGCCTGCCGAAACGGAAAGGGGACGAGGCCTTTTGCAGGACTGGACAATTTGGTGACACATGTACAGATTCTGTGTAGCAAGACATTCGGTATTGATAACGATGATGCAAACCCTTCCTTTGTTGTAGAGAATTTGCCTATCCCCAAAAATTTTCGTATCTTACAAGAAGTTATTTGAAACGCGGTATTTGAGTGCAACAAACTGAAAACAAACCGTTACTTTCTCATTACCTATTATCCGATGCAAAAATGTAACGATCTGATCAATAAAGCCGTTACATTATTTTGATCCCACCCACACCGAAAAACGGATTCATCATAGATCGCCCCGGGGATTCATGAGTTTCCAAAACCAGAGATCCCCGGGGGGTATCGTATGCTTCAGAAGCGATCGATATTTATGTAAACGGTTTAATATCGCATATAATGGGCTTATCTATCAGGTTCAACCTATTTCGAAACGGGAGAGCCTATTGAAACTGAACTCTCTGCATGTGCTCGTTCCGGGAATATCTGGCCTGCCTGCTCGAATGCTGTGCTATCGGCGATCCATACAATGCGCTTTGATATTCGTATTCCAAATATTCAAAATCATACGCTCTATATAGCGTACAAGCGGTTGTCAATGTGTTTATGTTCCTCAATATTCCGGAACGAAAACGCCATATCCTCCGAAATGGTTTCGTTGCTCACGACCATTTGATGGAATATGACCATCGAAGAACAGTCTATTTCCCAAAATGAGTTACTATGGCATAAATTATCCTATTTGAAAAATCGGGACTTTTTATTGAATTTGTATTCAATAACAGGAGTTGTTTGACATGAAGGAAAGCAGATGCGAACAAATGCATACAACCGTTTCCTAACCATTAGCTGCTATATGCAAATAGAGTCATAACTTTTTAAGTTACAACTCTATCTGGATGTGAATGGGTAGTACCGAAGTATTGTTCATCCATCCCGTTCTTCACGATGCACGGAACTCTCCGGCTTAAAATCAAAAATCGCAGGGATATTCCGGAAAATCCGTTCTCGGACAGCCTGTGATCGTATGGCCCGGAACATTATCTGTTCAGCCACTGCCGAAAATCGGGCACGCGGTCGGTGCTGACGAACGCCTCCTCCCCTTCGGCGAGGGGCGGGTGGAGCACCACCTTGATCCGGCTGCCCGAGTAGCGTATCATCTCCCGGATGGCGTCGAAGGCGACGATGAAGCGGCGGTTGATCCGGAAAAAGAGGTTCGGCGGCAGTTTTTCGCCCACCTCGGTCAGCGTGCGGTCGACGATGTAGTCTTTCCCGTCGTGGGTCACCAGGTGGAGGTACTTGCCGTCGGCCATGAAATAGGCGATCTCGGCCGTAGTGACCGATTTCATCCGGGCGCCCATGTGTACCAGGAAGCGTTCCTGGTAAACGGGAGGCGTCTGCGTCGGGGCGCCGTGCTCCGCAGACGCGCTTCCCCCCCCCGATAAAAGCCCCAGCTTATCGATCGCCCGCTGCAAATCCTCGCGTCCGAAGGGTTTCAGCAGGTAGTCGATGCCCTTGTTTTCGAAGGCTTTCAGGGCATAGGAGTCGTAGGCCGTGATGAAGATGACCGGCACGGTGATCTCCGTGCGTTCGAAGATGTCGAACCCGCTGCCGTCTCCGAGGTGGATGTCCATGAAAATCAGGTCGTGAACGACGCCGGCGATGACCGCGGCAGCCTCCGCGACCGACGATGCCGTGGCGACGACCTCGATCTGCGGTGCGATCTCCGCGAGCGTCGTGCGCAGTTCCGCGACCGACAGCGGTTCGTCCTCTATGATAATGGCTCTCATGACGTGTAAAATTACAAAAAAAACAGTCCGGTGCAAAAACCGGACTGTTTTTCATCGGGACTCCGAAGGTTTCCGGATCGTTCCCGCGGTTCAGTTGTTCAGCTCGGGGTTGCTGTCGATGGCCGACTGCGGGAAAGGCAGCGTGTAACGCGCGTCGTTCGCATTGAGGGTGTAGGTCCGGTCCTTGTAGGTCTTGGTGATGGCCGGCCGGGTCGTTCGGCGGAGGTCCATCCAACGGTGTCCCTCTCCGAGCAGTTCGCGGGCGCGCTCGTCGGCGACCTCTGCGCGCAGCTGCTCCGCATCCATCGCTCCGACCTTCGTGCGCTGGGCCTCCATCGCCTCGGGTTTCAGCCGCTTGGCCTTCAGGTCGAGCAGGTATCCCTTGGCCTTTTCCAGTTCCGCGGGCAGGTACGAGCCGGCCTCGGCGGCGATGAGGTACATCTCGGCGATGCGGATCGACACGCGGTCCGACGACGAACGGTTCACGCAGTATCCCAGCAGCGTCGGCGTCCAGTTTTCGTCGTAGGCATTCACCGGATTGAGGTAGTTGCGGCGGTTGTCCGTCGCTTCGTCCAGCAGCCCGAGGATCTTGTCCGACAGGATGCTGGCGCCCCGCAGGTCGCCGTTTCCGCCGCCGAACGGGCGTTCCCAGGCCAATATGGCCTCGGGAGAGGTCGCCTTCCAGGGCAGGTCGGCGCTTTCGGGAGAGGCGTTGAAATCCACCAGTTCGTATTTGGGGAGCAGGCTCGTCGCTGCATCGTAAGCCGCTTGCCAGTTGCGCATGTAGAGCATGACGCGTGCCTTGAAGGCGGCGAGGGCATCGAGCGAGAACCGGTAGTTGAGCGTCGGACTCTCCTGTTTCTCCAGGGTCATCGCCCCTTCGGCCGCTTCGATGTCTTCGACGATCTGTTCGTAGACGGCCGCGACGTTCGTCGGGCGGTATTTCTGTTCGATGTCGATGTAGGTGGACAGGGGTACGCCCCGGTCGGTCGGAGCGGTCTGCGGATCGTAGGGCTTTCCGTAGAGGTTCACCAGATCGAAGTGGGCGTAAGCGCGCAAGGCGTATGCCTCGCCGAGAATCTGACTTTTCGATTCTCCCGACGCGTCGTCGTCCGCGTCCGCCACGCCGTCGATCACGGCATTGGCCTGGAAGGCGGCGCGGTAATAGTATTGGTAGGGATACTCCCACATCTGCGTTTCGTATTGCCAGGTGTAGTTGTAGGAGAGGGCTATGGCGTCGCTGCTGTCGAAGAAGTTGCCTTCGTGGAACGTGCCGACTTCATCGGACAGCAGTCCGGTGTAGGCCTTCGAACTGGTGTAGGGAAACCGGCTGTAACCTTCGGTGAGCAGTGCCCGGTATTCCGAGGTCTTGTGGGGAATCACCTTTCCGACAGGCTCGATTTCCAGGTAGTTGCACGAGGCGAGACCCAGTGCGGCAAGCAGGATATATGCGTTTTTTCTCATTTTTTCAACGTATTAGAAGGTAATGTTCAGTCCGACCGAGTAGGTGCGTGCCATCGGCTGCGCATAGATGTTGCCGTAGGTCTCAGGATCGAAATAGCCGTCGTAGTTCGTGGCGATCACCAGCGGGTTGCGGGCTTCGAAGTGCACGCGCAATCCGGCCATGTGGAGTTTGCGCGTGATTCGCTGCGGGAAGGAGTATCCCAGCCGGATGCTGTTCACGCGGAAGTAGTTGACCTTCTGGTTCCAGATGTCGAGGCTGTTGAACAGGTTGACGTTTGTCGGGAAATTATCCATGATCCAGTAATAGACCCTGTACGGGTCGGGGTTCTCGTCCCAGTCGCCCCAGGCCGAACCGTCGGCCTGCAGGTTGCCCGTGAGCGAAGGGTAGGTTCCCGAGGTGTTGGACGGCGACCACACCTTGTTCATTTCGGTGGTGTAGTTTTGTCCGGGGTTGGTCTGCGCGGGGTTGTAGAAGGGCGAGCGCGTCATGAGCTGTCCCAAAACGAAGTTGCACGAGATCGCCAGGTCGAAATTCTTGTAGTAGAACCGGTTGTTGAAACCTCCCGTCACATCCGGGTTGCGGGAGCCGGCGTAGGTCAGGTAGCTGCGCACGTCCTTCTGCGATACATTCATCGCCGGTCCGTATTCGAAGTATTCCGGAATTCCCAGTCCCCAGGGGTCGCTGGCTTCCACGCGGAAGCCGACGAACTCCTGGAGCGAGATCTTCTCCCCGTCGCGCCAGAACATCGGAATGCCGTTTTCGTCCAGCCCAGCGGTTTTGATGGCGAACACGGCGCCCGACGAATAGCCTTGCAGCGAGGGGCTCCAGCTGTTGTCGTCGATACGCACCTTTTCGACCTTGTCGGTGTTGTGGGCGATGTTGATCGAAGTCTCCCAGCGGAAGTCGCGCGTGCGGATGTTCACCGTGTTGAGCGTGAATTCGATACCTTTGCTTGAGATTTCGCCGTAGTTGCTCGATGTCGAGATGAATCCCGTTTCCGAGGGAATCGTGCGCGTGGTGATCAGGTCTTTGCTCCGGCGTCCGTAGAGTTCGAACGTGAAGCCGAGACGGTGTTCGAACGCAGCGAAATCGAGAGCCGTGTTCCACGAATAGGTCGTCTCCCAGCGCAGGTTCTGGTTGGGCGGCGACGTTACGTCGATGCGGTCTTCGCTCGCCCCGCCGAGCGAGGTGCTGTTCCACGTGCCGAGGATGTAGGGCGAGGTGGTGCGGTCGATATTGCCCTGGGCGCCGTAGGATACCCGCAGGCGCAGGTTGTCGAGCCACCGGGCGTCGCGCAGGAAACGTTCGCGGTTGATGCTCCATGCGCCCGAGATGGACCACATCGGGTTGAATTTGTATTTGGGATCCACGCCGAAGAGGTTCGTGCCGTCGTAGCGCATCGAACCGAAAACGGTGTAGCGGTTGTCGTAGGTGTACGACCCGGTGAAGAAGTACGACAGGTAGCGGTTTTCGTAGAAGCTTTTCGTATACTGCCTGAAGCTCTCGTCGTCCAGCAGGTCGCTGTCCTCGGGAACGTTGATCGGTTTGCTCGTCATCGTTTTGTGGTCGTATCCGAAGCCCTTGGTATGTACGGTCGTGTTGGTTACGCCGCGCATTTCCAGACCGGCCATCAGGTCCAGTTCGTGCTTTCCGCCGAACGTGCCCGCATACTCGGCCTGCGCTTTCCAGTTGTACTGCGAGAGGTCGCCGTTCCAGTTCTGGATTACGCCGCCCTTCGGCAGGCGCACCACCTGATCCACCATCGATTTGAGCTGATATTTGCGGGTGAAGTAGGTGTTTTCCTGCGCCATTTTCTCGGTCGCGGAGTTATCGACCTGCAGGCCGAACTGCGTGTAGAGTTTCAGTCCCTTCACCGGACGGTAATCCAGGTCGAAGATCGTCTTGATCGAACGGGTCTTGAGCGTGTACTCCGTGCGGGCGCGCTCCTCCAGGAAGTTGAAATCGAGCACGTCGGCATTGCCCGTGTTGACCGTCATGTCGGGGTCGTACACGTAGCTGCCGTCGGGGTTGTAGGCGTTCAGGTAGGGGTTCACCGTGCGGGTGTAGCGCGACGGGTTGGTGAATACGTCTGTGTCGGAGAGGTAAGAGTCGTTCTTGTTCTGCCCCACGAACACCGAAGCGCCGAAGCGCAGGTTCTGCAGCAGGTCGTAGTCGGTCTTCATCGTGAGGTTCAGACGCTCGAATCCCGTTCCGACGGTCGTTCCCTGCTCGTTGTAGTAGCCGCCCGAGAAGTAGTAGCCGGTCTTGCCGCTGCCGCCCGAAATGCTGACGCTGTACTGCTGGTTGAGCGCGGTCCGGTAGATTTCGCGGCCCCAGTCGGTGCCGTTGCTGCGCAGGGCGTCGATCGCGCTCCGCGTCTCGGGGGAGAGCGATGCGGGGCCTCCGCCGCCGACGAGCGCCTGACGCTCCCCGGCCTTGTCCAGGATGCGGGCGACGCCGCCCATGCCCGGCAGGAAGTTGAGCCGGCCGTTCGCCGCCAGCCCCAGCTCCAGGTCGACCTTCTGCGAGGCGTTCATCAGGTTGAGGCGCGAGAGGTCGGGACGGTCGGTCACGAACAGCGAGGCCGAAACGTTGACGCGCATCGCCTGGTTGCGGACGCCTTTCTTGGTGGTGATGATGATCACGCCGTTCGCCGCGCGTGCGCCGTAGATGGCCGTCGCGGCGGCGTCTTTCAGCACGGTGATGTCCTCGATGTCCGACGGGTTGAGTCCCGCGATCGACATGTTGTAGAGGTTGTCGACGCTCTCCTTCGACGACCAGTCCTTCGGGATGTCGTTGCCTTCGAGCGGCATGCCGTCGAGCACCCACAGCGGGTCGGTGTTGCCGTTCAGCGTCACGGTGCTTCGGATCTTGATCTTGCTGGCCGCGCCCGGTCCGCCCGTGGTGGGGGTCGACACGAGACCTGCGATCGACCCCGAGAGCATTTCGTCGACGCTCGCCACGCCGTCGCGCGAGATGTCCGACATCTTGACCGAAGAGATCGACGAGGTCAGCTTGCGCTTCTCGATGCGCTGGTATCCGGTCACCACCACGGCGTCCACCTTGTTGTCCGACGCCGAGAGGTAGATCGTGAAGTCGCTCTTGCCCGAAATATCGAGGGTCCGGGCTTCGTAGCCGAGGTAGCTGACCACGACTTTCCGGACGCTCGCGGGCAGTTTGAAGGCGAAGCGTCCCTGCTCGTAGGCGATTGTTCCCTGCGGGTTGTAGTCTTTGGCCTGGGTCTCTTCGGGTGCGATGAAGACGGTTGCTCCCACGAGCGGCGTTCCGTCGGCGCGGTCGAGCACCTGGCCCGTGATCTGCCGGGTCTGCTGCGCCATTGCCAGCAGGGGACAGACCAGAACGAATAGCGTAAGGAATTTTTTCATGTTACAAATATGGATGTGTTTGAGTTGTTTTTCTGTTGAATCGAAGTCGTTTTCCGGATATTGATTCGAGATTGTAACTTCGTTGAATCTCCTTTCAGTTGCCGCAAAGCCGTCTTTCCGGGGTGGAAGACGGCTTTGCAGCGTTGGGGTTTATAACATTCGCAGGGCTTCTTTCAGCCTCAGTTCGAGATCGCGGTAATGGTTCCGGGTCGCCGGGTCGCCGCTTTGGAAGCGGCCCTGCACGACGGTCAGCAGCCTCCGCATTTCGGCCCGCTTGGCCGACGTGGTTTCGCTCACACGCTGCATCATGTCGTAGTTGCGTGCCGTGCGCAAGCCGATGTCCTCGGGTCTCGGCAGCGGTTCGAGGTTCAGCTCGGGGGCCTCCTGCATCAGCGAGCAGGCGCACCCGCGCCCGTCGTGCGCATGGTCGCGGAGCGTCGATCCCATCTTGGTGGTCTTCACCATCGTGATGTTCGACGAGACGATCAGCGCGTCGACGTAGTTTTTCTGGCTCATCCGCTCCCAGATCGAGAGCGAGCGGCCCCCGGGGCGGATGAAGACGGCGCGCGTGATGTCGTCCAGCATCTGCTCGGGCGTATAGGTCTTCGCCCCGCGTCCCTGCCGCGCCTCGACCTCGTACATGCGCACCAGCCGCTGGTCGGCCAGCAGTTCGTAGTAGGTCTTGTACTGGAGTTCGCGCGCGAAGTTGTAGGGGGCGTACTCCATCTGTCCCACGGGCGACGAACGCTGCGCATAGGCCTTGTCCCACGCCTTGGCGCCGAACAGCCATTCGGGGGTGGTGAACACCTCGTCGATGAGGTATTTGACGCTTCGGCGCTGGTAGTCGGCCGGAACGGGTACGTAGCGGTCGATGTCGTGCCCCGCCACGACGTTGTTGAGGTGGAAACCGCCGACGTTGGTCTTCACGTGGTCGGCATAGGCCAGCCACTGGAAGACGATGGCCATCAGCAGCCGGCCGCCTTCATATTGCAGTTTGCCTTCCTCCGAGGTCCAGTCCGTCACGTGGGGAATGATGCGCTGAAGGTTCTTCGTGCCGTATATGCCGGCCTGCACGGCGTCGTTGCTCAAGTCTTCCGACTGCGACCGGGGGTCGATGCCTTCGCGCGACTGCTCGCCGTACCAGTATTCGGGATCGTTCTCGTGCTCGCGCAGCCAGGCGTTGAGCGTCGGCAGCTCCTCGTGCGGGTCCTTCACGTCGAGCCAGCGGTAGCCCCAGTTGATGGCGTGTTTGTCGTAGGTCCCGATCTTGGGTGTCAGCTGCGTGATGCCGTCCTCGGGTTGTGCCACGTAGTTGAAGCGGGCGTAGTCCATGATCGAACTGGCCGTGCCGTTCGTTGCGGTGTAGGTCTTCGAGCGGAGCGAATCCACCGGCACGGAGTAGGAAGCCCCGAAGTTGTGCTTCAGTCCGAGGCTGTGGCCCAGTTCGTGCGACGATACGAAGCGCACGGCGTTGCCCATCACCTCCGTCGGCAGCGTATTGCCGCGGGCTGCGGGGTCCACGGCGCCGGTCTGAAGACGGATCCAGGCGTGGAGAATGCTCATCACGTTGTGCCACCAGATGATGTCGGCCTCGATGATCTCGCCGCTGCGGGGGTCGATCACCGAGGGTCCCATGGCGTTGGCCATCTCCGAAGCGGCGTAGGTCACCACCGAGTAGCGCACGTCGTCGATGTCGAACTCCCGGTCGTCGGGTGTGACCTCCCGGGCCACGATGGCGTTTTTGAAGCCCGCGGCCTCGAAGGCCTCCTGCCACTCGACGATGCCTTTCTTGATGTAGGGAACCCATACGGGCGGGGTCGCCGGGTCGATCCAGAGCACGATGGGCTTCTGCGGTTCGACCAGTTCGCCGCGCTTGTAACGCTCCACGTCCTCGGGTTTCGGCTCCAGCCGCCAGCGGTTGATGAACGCGCGCTCCTCGGCTTTCTGCTGTTCGTCGTTGAAGTAGAGGTGCCCGATCTCGAAATAACCCACGCGGTCGTCGGAGAAACGCGGGCGCATCGGCTCCCTGTCGAGCAGCACCAGGTTCGAGGTGATGTCCACGGTCAGGGGCACCGTCGTGCCCTCCTCGGTGTGCGAGGTCGAGAGGAGCGATTTGACGATGATGTTTTCGGGGAACGACTTGACGGATTCGATCTTCGAAAGGTCTTTCTTGGGGGATCCGGGCAGCCCGATGGAGCCGAAAACGTTGTTGAAACTCTTTTCGCTGCCGTCGAAGACCTTGTTGACCTTGATGACCACCGACGCCGAATCCTTGCCGTAGGCTTCGATCGGGAATTGTTCGATCGCCGTTTCGCGGTAGTTGTCCTTCACGGAGCGGGTGATGCGGTCGCCTTCGGGCGAGGTGATGCGCGGGTCGTAGGTCATGACCCATACCTTTTTATAGAGGGTGTCCTTGCGGAAACGCACGATCTTCTCGCCGTATCCCATGCCCTTGTTGACACCCGCATCGTTCAGGGCGTAGGGGACGCCCGATATCTTGTTGACGATCAGTATTTCGCGGCCCATCAGCGAGTCGGGTATCTCGAACAGGAAGTCGGTTCCCTTGCGGTGCACGTCGAACATGCCCTTGTCGGTCACGGCGCCTTTCAGCAGTTGTTCGTACCCTTTCTTCTCCTTTTTGGTCGTGTCGGCCTTCACGGCCGCGGCTTCGGTTTTCTTCGACTTGCGGCCCGGCTTTCCCTTCGCTTCGGCCGTCGGGGCCGTCAGCAGCAGGAGTGCCGTCAGGGCAAGCATCGCTCCGGTCAATCGTCTTTTATTCATCGTTTATTAGTGCAGTTATCGCGCGAATCGGTAAAATCCGCACGATGCAATAATAAAATTTATATTTTTCAGAGAAAAACGATCGGGGGCGAATGCCCGGATCGGGGGAGTGAATGCCGCAATCAGGCGGATTGTTTTTCGGGCGGCAGCAGCGGCAGGCGGCATCGGAAGGTTCCGTCGGCGACCGAAATCGAGATGTTCTCTTCGGTGTAGAACCGGTATACCGAGCGGATTCGTTCCAGTCCCACGCCGAGCGACTCCTTGTCGCCGTCGCTGCGCGGCGTGTAGTTGTTCTCGATCAGGAGGCTTTCGCCCTCGGTGCGGATGCGGATGTGCAGCGGGTTGCCGTCCGTGATGCGGTTGTGCTTCACGGCGTTCTCGACCAGCGTCTGGAGGCTCATCGAGGGAATCCGCCAGTTGCGCAGCGCGGGGTCGATGGCCGTGGTGAGCTCGATGCGGTTGTCGAAGCGGATTTTCTGAAGCGTGTAGTACTGCCACGTGAAGTCGATCTCCTCGGAGAGCGTCGAGAGTATCTGTTTGCGGCGCTCCAGCACCCGGCGGTAGACGCGCGAGAGGGTGAGCGTGAACTCCCGGGCCTGGTCGGGGCTGCGGCGGATCAGCGCGTAGAGCGAATTGAGCGAGTTGAACAGGAAGTGGGGGTCGATCTGCTCCAGTACCTGTTGCAGGTGGAGCTGTGCCGACTCCCGTTCCGAATGGCGGCGCAGGTCGTATTCGCGGCGCCAGCGGCGCTGGGCCAGGACGAGCAGCACGGCGAAGAACAGCACCGAGATCACGGCGGCGAAAACCGTGTAGAAGTGGAAATCGTCGATCTCCTGCTCGATGACCAGCCGGGGGATGCCGATGCCCGCCACCCAGCGGCGTCCGCCCAGCTGAATGGGGTAGTAGATGCGCTCCTCGTCGATGCCTAGATAGTCCGAGATCGCATGAACGGTGACGCGCTGTCCGGTTGCCGCGACCTTCCGGAACGCCGCCAGTCCCGTCGGGTCGCTCGCCGGACGGCCCAGTTTGAGGCTGTCGGGATGGTAGACGATCACCCCTTCGGGATCGAACAGCGTGGCGTATCCGCTGCTGGCCGGGCTCTGCGTCATGCAGGTATAGATTTCGGGCAGCGGAAAGTCGACGCCGCAGACGTGCCTGCACCCCGCCCGGTCCGTCACCGGGCAGGCCATGCTCCAGACCTGAACCCGCCCCGAATTGGCCACATGGCTGCGGACCGAGTCGCCGTCCGTTGCGGCGATGAGCCGCTGCCGGAAATCCCCGGCTGCCTCCGTGGTGCGGGGCGCTGCTCCGCGCGGGTAGCTGCGGATCGTGCGGCCCCCGGCTTCCGCGAACCAGACGCACCCGGCTTTGGGGTCCATCCGCATCAGCGTCGCCGCGAGCGCGTGCAGTTCGCCGTCCGTCGGCGCGGGGTGCTCGCGCATGAATTGCACCGAGGCGTCCAGCACCCCCTCCGAGCGCTCGAATTCGACCTGCAACAGCCTGTAATGGTATTCGCTGATGTGCGTGACGATACGGCCGCTCATCTGCACGGCCACGCCGTTGATCGTGCGTCCGGCGATCAGGATGCCTGCCACGAGCAGGACCAGCAGAGCCGTTCCCGTTATCAGAAGCCGTCCTTTTGGGGTATGTCGCCGTCGTGCCATGCGGAACAAATGTAGTGATTTTTTCGCCCCTGCGAAGCAAAACCCCGCGGAAATCTTCCTGCGGGGCCTTGTCTAATCGTCCTTGCGTATTTTCAGCCGTTCCCAGAGCCATTCCGGAATCAGTTTCCAGAAGAAGACCATGAGGGCGTAGCGGCGGTCGATGACCACACGGCGGCGGGGATGCCGCAGTACGTGCATGATGCGTGCCGCGACCTTTTCCGTGCGCATCAGCATCGGGTAGCGGCCGTCGCCGGAGAGCAGCGGCGTTGCGACGAATCCCGGGCGGATGTCCGTAAAGCGGATGCCGTAACCTTCCATTCGGGCGAGTTGCGCCAGTGCGTCGATGTAGGTGTTCTGCATCCGTTTGGTCGCCGAGTAGGCCGGGGCCGACCCGAGCCCCTTCGTGCCGGCGATCGAGCTGATGACGGCGATCCGTCCGCCGCCGTGGCTGCGGAAATAGCCGAAGGCGGCCGTGACCATCCTGACGAAGCCTTCGCCGTTGGTGCGCAGGGTGTTCAGTTCGATGTCGGGCCGCAGCGCGGTGTTGCGGCTGCCGATCCCCGATGCGTGGAAATAGATGTCCATGCCGCCCAGCCGTTCGATCAACTGTCCGAGGCGTTCGGGAGCGTCGTTGCGGGTGATGTCGATGGTTTGGGTCTCGACCTGCCCGGGGGCTTCGGCGCGGAGCGCTTCGAGGGCTTCCTGACGGCGTCCCGCCGCCCCGACCCGCCATCCTGCGCGGATGCAGAGCCGGGCGACTTCGAGTCCGATGCCCGACGTGGCGCCTGCGATGACGATCCGTTTCATAACGGATACTGCACGCACTCGATGCCCACGCGGCGCAGCAGGTCCAGGCCCTCTTCCGAACGGTAATCGTCCGAGTAGACCACCCGCCGGATTCCGGCCTGGATGATCAACTTCGAACATTCGATGCAGGGTGCGGCGGTGATGTAGAGCGTCGACCCGTCGCAGTTGTTGGCCGACTTGGCGACCTTGGTGATGGCGTTGGCCTCGGCGTGGAGCACGTAGGGCTTGGTGTGGCCCTCGTCGTCCTCGCAGACGTTTTCGAAGCCCGACGGCGTGCCGTTGTAGCCGTCCGAAATGATCATCTTGTCCTTGACGATCAGCGCCCCGACTTTGCGGCGTACGCAGTATGAATTTTCGGCCCAGATACTCGCCATGCGCAGGTAACGCATGTCCAGCTGGCGCTGTTTCTCCTCCTGGTAACCCATACTTTTGAATTCTTGGTTATGAATTGGAATTGTCACGGAAAAGGGTTAAAGCCCTTTGCCGTGACAGTTCTTGTACTTCTTGCCCGATCCGCAGGGACACGGGTCGTTGCGTCCGGCCTTCTTCTCGGCGTGCAGGGGCATGGGTTTCTGCCGTTCCTGCTGCCCGGCCTGTGCCGCAGCCTGCATGCGCGAGGCCTGCAGCTTGTTGACGTCGACCTTGGCGCGCTCCTGCTGCTGGCGCTGTACCGCTTCGGCATTCTGGTCGCGCACGGGAATATAGGCCTTGTTCAGGATGGCCAGCACGTCGCGGTTGACCTTGATGATCATTTTCGAGAACAGTCCGAACGACTCGAACTTGTAGATCAGCAGCGGGTCTTTCTGTTCGTAGGTGGCGTTCTGCACGCTCTGGCGCAGGTCGTCCATCTCGCGCAGGTGTTCGCGCCAGGCGTCGTCGATGGTGGTGAACATCACCACTTTCGAGAATACCTTGTAAATCTCCGCGCCGTCCGTGCTCTGGCATTTCAGCAGGTTGACCGGCACGTTGTAGCCCAGGTGTCCGTCGGTCAGCGGGAAGTAAATATTCGAATCCAGCTGGTCCTTGCGGTCTTCGTAGATGCGCTCCATCACCGGACGCACCGTGTCGGCCACGGCCTTTGCGCGGCGTGCGTAGGCCTCCTTGAGGGCCTTGACGATCGCCTCGACCAGTTCGCCGGGTTTCGCGTCCTTGTAGGCCGCCTCGTTGATCTCCGGTTCGACGGCCACCTCGCGGATCAGTTCCATGCGGAAATCCTCGAACTCGATGCCGCGGTTCTCCTCCACGAAGTTGTCGGCGTAGTCGTACATGATGTTGTTCAGGTCGATCTCGATGCGCTCGCCGTAGAGTGCGTGGCGGCGGCGGGTGTAGATCACCTCGCGCTGCGAGTTCATCACGTCGTCGTACTCCAGCAGACGCTTGCGGATGCCGAAGTTGTTCTCCTCGACCTTCTTCTGGGCGCGCTCGATGGCCTTGGTCATCATGCCGGCCTGAATCACCTCGCCCTCCTTCAGACCCATGCGGTCCATCATCGAGGCGATACGGCCCGAACCGAACAGACGCATCAGGTCGTCTTCGAGCGATACGAAGAACTGCGACGATCCGGGGTCTCCCTGGCGTCCGGCGCGTCCGCGCAGCTGGCGGTCGACGCGGCGGCTCTCGTGGCGCTCGGTACCGATGATCGCCAGACCTCCCGCGGCCTTCACCTCGGGCGTCAGCTTGATGTCGGTACCGCGGCCGGCCATGTTGGTCGCGATGGTCACCTGTCCCGAGCGTCCTGCCTCGGCCACGACCTGCGCCTCCAGCGCGTGCTGCTTGGCGTTCAGCACGTTGTGCCTGATGCCGCGCAGTTTGAGCATGCGGCTCAACAGCTCCGAGATCTCGACCGACGTGGTGCCGACCAGCACCGGACGTCCCGCCTCGACGAGTTTGACGATCTCCTCGATCACGGCGTTGTATTTCTCGCGCTTGGTTTTGTAGATCAGGTCCTGACGGTCGTCGCGGACCACCTTGCGGTTGGTCGGGATCACCACGACGTCCAGTTTGTAGATGCTCCAGAACTCCGATGCCTCCGTCTCGGCCGTACCGGTCATGCCGCCCAGCTTGTGGTACATGCGGAAGTAGTTCTGCAACGTGATGGTGGCGAAGGTCTGCGTCGCGGCCTCGACCTTCACGTGCTCCTTGGCCTCGATGGCCTGGTGGAGTCCGTCCGAGTAGCGGCGTCCTTCGAGGATACGGCCCGTCTGCTCGTCGACGATCTTCACCTTGTTGTCCATCACCACATACTCGATGTCCTTTTCGAACATGGCGAAGGCTTTCAGCAGCTGGATGACCGTGTGCACGCGCTCCGACTTGATCGAGTAGTCGTTGATCACCTCGTCGCGTTTCTGCGCCTTCTCCTCGGGCGTCAGGCTGCTTTTCTCCAGTTCTGCGACTTCGGCGCCGATGTCGGGCATCACGAAGAATCCGTCTTCGTTGAAGTATTTCGACAGCGCCTCATGGCCCTTGTCCGTGAGTTCCACCGAGTTGAGTTTCTCGTCGATGACGAAGTAGAGGTCGTCGGTGATCTCGGGCATGCGGCGGTTGTTGTCCTGCATGTAGGTGTTCTCGGTCTTCTGCATCAGCGCCTTGACGCCCTGTTCCGAGAGGTATTTGATCAGCGGTTTGTACTTCGGCAGACCCTTGTGGGCGCGGTAGAGCTTCACGCCGCCCTCGTCGTTCTTGCCCTCCGAGATCAGCTGGCGCGCCTCGGCCAGCAGGGCCGTCACAAGGTTCTTTTGCAGGTTGTAGAGGCTTTCGATGGCCGGGCGGTACTGCTCGAACATCTGGTCGTCGCCCTTGGGTACGGGTCCCGAGATGATGAGCGGCGTTCGGGCGTCGTCGATCAGCACGGAGTCGACCTCGTCGACGATGGCGAAATGGTGCTTGCGCTGCACGAGGTCCTTGGGCGACGAAGCCATGTTGTCGCGCAGGTAGTCGAAGCCGTATTCGTTGTTGGTACCGAACGTGATGTCGGCCATGTAGGCCTCGCGGCGGGCGTCGGAGTTGGGCTGCGTGTCGTCGATGCAGGCCACCGACAGGCCGTGGAACTGGTACATCGGCCCCATCCACTCGGAGTCGCGCTTGGCCAGGTAATTGTTCACCGTCACCATGTGCACACCCTTCTTGGCCAGCGCGTTGAGGAATACGGGGAGCGTCGCCA
Source organism: Alistipes sp. i18-0019-D1 (assembly GCF_042852885.1). Classification (NCBI taxonomy): domain Bacteria; kingdom Pseudomonadati; phylum Bacteroidota; class Bacteroidia; order Bacteroidales; family Rikenellaceae; genus Alistipes; species Alistipes sp. i18-0019-D1. The sequence continues at coordinate 448,603 of NZ_AP031424.1, read as the reverse complement.
CGAGGGTCTTGCCCTCGCCCGTCGCCATCTCGGCGATCTTGCCCTGGTGGAGCACCACGCCGCCGAACAGCTGTACGTCGTAGTGGATCATGTCCCATTTCGTGTCGTTGCCGCCGGCGAGCCAGTGTGTCGCGTAAACGGCCTTGTCGCCCTCGATGGTAACGAAATCCTTCGTCGCCGCCAGGTTGCGGTCGAAGTCGTTTGCCGTCACCACGACCGTCTCGTTCTGTGCGAAACGGCGCGCCGTGTCCTTCATAATGGCGAATGCCTCGGGAAGGATCTTGTCGAGCACCTCCTCGATTTTCTCGTCGATGCGCTTGGTCGTTTCGTCGATCTCCTTCGAAATTTTCTCCTTCTCTTCGAGCTGCGTTTCGGGCTTTTCGAGTATGGCTTTCAGCTCGACGATGCGGGCCTCGTCCGCGGCGATGAAGTCGGCGATCTGCTTTTTCAGCGCTTCGCTGTGCGCGCGCAGCTCGTCGTTGGTGAGTTTCTCGATCGAGGGGTAGACGGCCTTGATCTTCTCCAGATAAGGCTCGATCTGCTTGCGGTCCTTGTCGGCTTTCGAGCCGAAGAGGGCTTTGATTATACTTGCAACTATATCCATAATGCGTTTATTGTTTTCTCGGTTCGGATTCTAAATCTTACAAAGATACTTATTTTTTGCGATTTGTCAATCTTCGGGGAGGCTTTTTGCGATCCGCCGCCCGACGGGACATTCCGCGCAGCGGCGCGCGGCGCAGTATTCGGTGGCCAGTTGCAGCAGGGCCTGCGATTCGAAGGCGTTGTGCGGCCGCACGCCGGCGGACTGCCATGCGCGCATGTAGCGGTTGTCTTCGGCCGGCAGGCGTTCGAGGAGTGTCAGGGCGCTGTCGCGCAAACGCTCGCTGGCTGTGTAGCTTCCGTAGGCGAACTGAAGGACGGCGACGAGGTTGATTCCGATGATGTTGGCCTTGAACGCCCCGATGCGTTTGGGGCTTTCGTCGCTCTCGGCGCCGGGGACGTGGTGCGTGCGCCAGTAGGAGGGCGCTTCGATGCAGAAAAGCCGCCGGACGTCTTCTTCCGTGCGGCATGCCATGGCGCGTTCCATGACGAACTCGTCCTGTGCGAAGAACTCCGCGGCCTGCGCCAGCCGCAGCACGGGGTGGTTGGCCGGACGAATCTCCGTGAGCGTCCACTCCGAGGCGTCCATCGCCTCGATCCCGTATTTGGCCGCGAGGTACTCGAAACTGCGCCGCAGATCGAGCGTGTAGGCGTCGCTGCGGTAGAGTTCCAGAAGCCCCGAGGCGCCGAAAAGCATCGCTTCGACGGCATGCGGAGCCAGCCGTTCGCGCAGCACGGTTTTGTAGGGGACCTTCCGGGCCAGCCGCAGGAAGGCTTCCTGATTCTGACGGTCGCCCAGCGTGCGGAAATAGAGCAGGTAGAAAGTCTGGTTCCAGTTTCCGTCGGCTTCGCCGTGCAGGGCCTCGACCGTGCGCATTTTCCGTTGCAGGCGGTCGAAGATCAGCGCCGTGCCGATTTCGGTGCGTTGCAGTCCGTCGAGTGCGGCCAGATAGCCGCCGCAGGCGTAAGTCCCGGCTCCGGCCCGCAGCCGCTCGATCGTCCGTGCCTCCGCCTCCGTCATATCAGAACAGGTTGAGTTCCAGCAGGGCCTCTTCGGACATCATGCTCTTGTTCCACACGGGGTCGAACGTGAGGATGACGTTCACCGATTTCACGCCCTTGACCTTGCCGACCTGTATGTTTACGTCCTCGACGAGCATGTCGGCCATCGGGCAGTTGGGGGCCGTGAGCGTCATGCGGATCGTCGCCACGCCGTCGGGCGTGTAGTCGATTTCGTAGATCAGCCCCAGGTCGTAGATGTTGACCGGGATTTCCGGGTCGTATATGTTCTTGAGGGTCGCGACGATGTCCTTCTCGACTTGAAGTATCTCTTCAGGTGTCATACCCTAAATTTTAATTTTTGTTTTTCAATCTTTAATCGGCCTTGGCCTGAAACGCCAGCGCGTAGAGCCGCATCTGCTTGACCATCGCCGCCAGCCCGTTGGCCCGCGTGGGCGAGAGGTTGGCCGAAAGCCCGATGGCGTCGATGAAGTAGAGCTGCGTGTCGAGAATCTCCTGCGGCGTGCGCCCGTTCAGTACGCGGATCAATAACGCGATAATGCCCTTGGTTATTATGGCGTCGCTGTCGGCCGCGTAGTACACCCGGCCCTCCTCCAGTTTCGCATCCACCCACACCCGCGACTGGCAGCCCTCGATCAGGTACTGTTCGGTGCGGTGTTCCGGAGCGATCGGGGGGAGCGTCTCGCTCAGGCCGATCAGGTAGTCGTATTTGTCGAGCCAGTCGTCGAATACGGAGAACTCTTCGATGATCTCGTCTTGTATCTTGTCCATGGTATTTTAACTTTCAACTCTCAAGTTTCAATTCTCAACTATTTCTTCCAGCACCCCGCCCTCCGATGCCGCCGGTTCGCGGATGCCCGCCAGGCGCGCCAGCGTCGGGGCCACCGACGTCATGTCCACGCGGCGGTTGACCCGCTGCATGCCTGCGCCCTTGCCGTAGAAGACCAGCGGCACTTCGGTGTCGTAGCCGTACATCGACCCCGACATCGACCAGCAGCGCTCCTGCTCCTCGATCCAGCCGGGCATCAGGTTCAGGATCACGTCGCCCGAACGGCGGGGATAGAAACTGTTCTGCATCCGGCGCGCATAGCCGCTGCCGAAATAGCTCGTGCGCATGGCCGTGGCGGCCAGCGCGTGGGAGATGCCGCTGAACTGCATGGCGAAGATGGCCACCTCGTTCTGCACCTCGGCGAGATTCAATCCCCGTTCGTAGATCAGGTTGTGGTTGAGCCACAGGCACTTGTCGCTGTAATCCACCACCCAGTCGCCCACGCCGTAGCGGACGTTCAGGAATCCGTTGACGATCACTTCGAACTGCCGCGGGTTGAAGCGGTCGGCCTCCGCCGCCCCGGCGTCGAACGCAGGGCTGGTTCCGTGGTCGGAGGTGAGCACCACCGTCACGCTGCCGTCCTTGACCTGTGCGAATACGAAGGTCAGGAAGTCGGCCAGGTCGCGGTCCAGGCGGTAGTACATGTCCTCGACCTCGACCGATTCGGGTCCGTAGGCCTCGCTGATGCGGCGCGGCGAGTCGAGGCAGACGTTCAGCAGGTCGGGAATCTTGTCGTCCCCGAGGCGGTATTGCGCGATGGCCTGCTTGGCCAGTCCCAGTACGGCCGTGTTGCCCGCCGGGGTGTAGAGCATGCGTTCGAAATCGCTCCGCAGGCGGAGGCGTCCCACGCCGTTCTGATCCTGCTCCTTCCTGCTCTTTCCGGCCAGCGCGATGTCGTAGTTGCGGGTGTTGAGGTAGCGGCCGCGTTCGTGGAGCGTACGCCATTCATTGGCGATGTATGAAAGGTTGTAGCGTTCGCGGTTGCTGCGGGCGATCCATTCGGGCACTTCGGCGGCATAGTAGGGCGAGGTCACCCAGTCGCAGCGCGCCGAGTCGAGCCAGAACACCTCCCCGCCGTGCCCGGCCATCACCACGGCCGAAACGGCCTCCGGGGCGATCGTGACGGCGCGGCTGCCCGGGGCGTGCTGCAACAGCGTCTCCGCGAGCGTCGGGGCGATCAGGTGGTAGGCGCCGGGGCCTTTGCGGCCTGCGGTCAGCTCGACGGTCCGGTTGGTGGTGTAGTCCACCCAGCGCGAGCCGATCACGCCGTGGGTCGAGGGCATGGCTCCCGTGGTGAGCGTGGCCAGCGAGACGGGCGTGGTGGTCTGCAAATAGTCGTAGCGGCTGTCGGCATAGACCGTGCCGCTCTCCGTGAGGCGGCGGAAGCCGCCTTCGCCGAAGTTTGCGGCGTAGCGGTCGAGGTCCTCGCCGCGCATCGAGCCGACGACGATCTGCACGATCAGCCGGGGCTGTGCCGCGACGCTCTGGAGCGCCGCGAGAGCGGCTATGGCGTATAGGAAGAATTTTTTTGTCATCTGTGTCGTGAGTTGGCCGCAAATTTACGAATTTATTTCGAGACATTGGCGGAAATGGGCCGTTTCCGATTGAAAATCCATCTCCGGAAGTGCGGCGATACGTTCCAGACAGCGGCGGCAGAAGGCGCGGTGCGCTTCGCCCTGCGGGTTGCGGGGGCGGTGGGCCGCCGCCGCGACGATGGCTTCGGCCTCCGGAAGCAGGCGCAGGGCCTCGTCCGTCAGGACTGCCGGGGCGAATTTCTCCCAGACGTAGTCCACGGCCTGCGGCGCGGGGTGCACCAGGTCGTCGGCGTAGAAGCGGTAGTCGCGCAGATCGTCGGTAAGTATTTCGTACGCAGGGAAATACGCCGTGCACTTAAACCTTTCGGTCAGCTGCTCGGCGGCCAGCCGCAGCGTCGCCTTGCTCACGGCGTTGCCCGCCAGGGAGTCGCCGATGTGCCGTACCGGGCTGACCGTCAGGATGATTTGCTTTCCGGCGAGCGGCCCTTCGATCAGTTCCGCGAATGTCTCCGCGATCTCCTCCACCGAAAGCCGCCTTCTGGCAAATTCCGCGGCGGGCCGGCGGTGGCAGTTGGCGACCGCCTCGCCCGCATGCTCGTAGACCCATGCCGTGCCGAAGGTGAGGACGACGCGGTCGGCCGTGCGGAGCGCGTCGGCCCCGGCCTGCCGTGCGGCGTTCATCCGCCCGAGGGCCTCCTCGGCCGTCGGGGCCGAGAAGTCGCCGTGGAACCCGAAATGGTACCACACTTCGCCGTCGAAGCCCAGTTCTCCGCGCGTCACGGGCGCCGGGTCGGCGTAACTGCGGATCGCCGCGGCGATCGAGAGCGGGTTGAACAGAATGCCCGAGGGGTTTTCCGTGACGCGGAATTTGGCGCCGGCGAGTTTTCGGGCGATGTGCGCGGCGAAGCACGACCCGAGCGCGAGTACCCGGTTTTCGTAGCCGATCTGCACCCCGAGGGGCGCTGTTTCGATTTCGGTGCGGAATTTCATGGCGTACAAATGTACAAAATTTCTTACCTTTGTTCCATGATTCTGAAAGCGAACTGCAAAATAAATCTGGGTCTCGACATCCTGCGCCGCCGTGCGGACGGGTTTCACGATCTGGAAACCGTCATGTTTCCCGTTGCGGGTCTTTACGACGAGGTGGAGGTGGTGCGCACCGCTGCGCCCGGCGCGGCGTTCCGCACCGACGGGCTGGCCGTGGACTGCCCTCCCGAGGAGAATATCTGTCTGCGGGCCTTCCGGCTGATGCAGCGGCATTACGGCGTGGACGGGGTGGCGATCCGTCTCGACAAGCGCGTGCCGTTCGGCGCGGGGCTGGGCGGGGGATCGGCCGACGGTACGGCGGTGTTGTTGGCTGTCAACGAGTTGTTTGCGCTGGGGCTGTCCGAAGCGGAACTGATCGCGCGGGCCGCAGAGCTGGGCAGCGACACGGCGTTTTTCGTGCGCAACACGCCGCAGCTATGTAAAGGAAGAGGTGAGGTGATGGAGCCTTTTGCGCTGAACCTGAAAGGGATGACGCTCGTCATTGTCAAGCCCGGAGAGGGGGTTTCGACCCGCGAGGCCTATGCCGGGGTGCGGCCGCGGATTCCGGAGGTGCCGCTCGCGGAGCGTCTCGGGCGGCCCGTCACCGAGTGGCAGGGGCTGGTGACCAACGATTTCGAAGAGCATATCTTTGCCGCGCATCCGGCCATCCGTGACGCCAAAGAGCGTCTGCTGGCCGAAGGGGCCGTTTACGCCTCGATGTCGGGCAGCGGCTCGGCGGTTTTCGGGCTGTTCGAGGGGCATGAAAAAGGCGAAAGGCTGCGCAGCCTTTCGCCTTTCGTATTCGGATTGTAAACCGTCGTTCCGGAGTTTCCGGCGGCGGTTCCTCTCATTTCGCTGGGAGCGAATCCGCGGGCTGCCGTGCCGTTTCCGTCCCGTCCGCTTCGTCCTCCTCGTTGAAGACGTCGACGATGCCGTCGATAATGTCCTGAAAGGCGGTCGTTTCCGCGTCGTCCGGCTGTCCGGCGCGGGCGCCCCGGTCGAAGGAGAACTCCTTTTTGAACTGCTCGGGTGCGATGAAGTAGTAACAGCCGACGGCGCACGACGCGACCGCCAGCGTGATCAGGAACATGTAAACGTATTGGAGCAGGTCGGTCAGCAGTGTGCGCAGCAGGGCCGACCGCTTCTTTTTCAGCCCGAAGATATTCCGGAAAACGAACGCCGTGTAAAGGAACAGCGGCAGCGTCATCATGTAGAAACTGCTGTACCACGGAAGGAGCAGTTCGGCCGGCAGGGCCGCGATCATCAGCGTGATTTCGAAGATCGCGAGGAAAATCCCGACGTAGAGGTATTCGACATAGCGCAGGTCGGCTTTCCGGCGGAAGACCGTCTTCATGGCCAGCGCGAAAAACGGCAGCATCAGCAGCAGGTAGCCCGCGGGGTGGAGCGTGGCGTAGTCGATGTAGGTGCTCACGAGCCACCGGAACATCGGCTGGCCGTCGGAGGCCAGCGGCGTGTATTCTTTGCCCACGAGCAGGAAAACCACGGCGTAAAAGGTCGACAGCAGCAACAGGATGGCGACCGGGTTGAAGTACTTGCGGCGGCGGCCGGCGATGAACTCCGGGATCACCCGGTGGGGCCGGAACAGGATCGAAAGCCAGGTCGTCGCGGCTCCCTTGCGCATGTCGATGCCCCGCAGTCCGTAGGCTTCGTCGCCGATGAAGGTCGAGGTGACGCTCTCCGCGAGCGATGCCCATCCCAGGCGGCGTGTCGAGGTGCGTTGTCCGCAGACCGGACAATAGTTGCTGTCGACCGTATGGCCGCAGTTGCGGCAGAGCTGGTGTTTGGGCATTCGGCGGAGGTTCTTTGTGCGGGCGGCTCTATTTGCAGCCCGCCACAGGCATCTTGGCGATGCGCGCGATATGGCGTCCGCCCTCGAACTCGGCGGCAAAATAGGCGTCGAGCATCTTGACGGCTTCGTCGTTGGTGATGAAGCGCGCCGGGAAGACGATGATGTTCGCGTCGTTGTGGCGGCGGATCAGCGAGGCGATCTCCGGTTCCCAGCTCAGACCGGCGCGGATGCCCTGGTGCTTGTTGAGCGTCATGGTCATCCCTTCGCCCGAGCCGCAGAGTGCGACGCCGCGTTCCAGTTCGCCGTTTTCGATCGCCTCGGCCAGCGGATGGGCGAAGTCGGCGTAGTCGACGCTCTCGGGCGAGTGTGCGCCGAAATCGAGCACCTCGTAGCCCATGGCGCTGAGGTAGCCCACCAGGAATTCTTTCATTTCGTAGCCGGCGTGGTCGCTGGCGATACCTATTTTTTTCATCGTATTTCGGTTTTATAGTGTTCCGTACAACAAAGGTAGTGAAAATTGCGGTTTGGCAGTGCGGTGCGGCTCCGAATTTGTGTTATTTTTGCACCGTGAAAATTTTTCTCGCCATACTGGGCTGCGCGGCGCTTGCGCTGGGTGTCGTCGGTATCTTCGTGCCGCTCCTGCCCACGACGCCGTTCCTGCTGCTGGCCGCAGCCCTCTGGGTCCGCTCCTCGCCGCGGCTCTACGAGTGGCTGCTGGCACACCGCTGTTTCGGCGAGTATATACGCAACTTCCGCGAAAACCGCGCCATACCCATGCGCGCCAAGGTCGTTTCCATCGCCCTGATGTGGGGCACGATGCTTTACTGCATCTTCGGGCCGCTCGCCGGATGGCGGTGGGCGCAGGCCGGCCTGCTGGCCGTGGCCGTCGGGGTCACGTGGCACATCCTTTCGTTCGCAACCCTGCGGAAGTGATTCGCAAGGTTATTCCGGTATATCTTCGGAGGCCTTTTCCTCGCTGGAAATCAGCTCCGTCTGGTAGTATTTTACCTCGTAGTCGCTCTTTGTATCGTCGTATTCGGCGACGGGCCGTATCCGGATGCGGGCTTCGAAGCCGGGCTTAAAGCCGAAGCCTTCGATCTCCCACGGGAACGGCTCCCAACGCGGATCGGGATAGCGCATGTCCTTGAACCAATAACCGCTCGTCGCCGGACTGTCGGCGCGCCGGGAGGCGATGGTGACGTCGAACTCCGGGCTGAATTGCAGCGGGTCGACGGCCGACTGCATCTGCGTGCGCGAGATCAGCTGTTCCATCGTGTAGCGGCGTCCGGGGCCGTCGGCCGGAGGATCGGCGATCGCGTCGATGCGGACGCGGATCGTCGATTCGTATCCTTTTTCGAAGATGAAGCCCACGACGCTGCCCGAGAATATTTCCCAAGCGGCGGCGGAACCTTTTTTTACGATATAGGCCGGAGTGTGGCCGAAGTCCATCGCGATACCTGCGACGCCCTTTTCGGAGGCCACGGTCCAGATTTCGGTGTGCGATTCGTCTTCGTCGCCCAATTCACAGCCGCCGAAGAGAAGCGGCAGAAGCAGTAAGGTAAGGAGTTTTTTCATAGGAGCCGGAGGTTTCTCTTTAAACGGCGGCAATGGCCTGATACTGCACCGACTATACGAAAAAAACGGACCGGAGTCCGTTTTTTCGTTCAGGCCAGGTAACGTTCTGCGCAGCGGGGTTGCCGAAGCGGAACTATACGGGGATTCGGTATACGTACAGGCAGTCCTCGTTCAGCGGATCGTGTCCGTAGATAACTCCGTTTTTTTCGTCGACAACAATGTCGGTCAGGTAGCGGTCGGACGACAGGATGCAGCGTGTTTCGCCGTTTTCGATATCAATAATTTCGATGCAGGACGCCTTTTTCCCGAGATCGCCGGTCGGAACTCCTTGCCAAAGCGCATAGACGCATCGTTGGCCGCAGACGACGTCCGAATAGTAGAAATACATTTCATTGTCGCGTTCTTGGGCGTATAGCTCTTCTTGGGTGGCACCGCTTCCCAGTACGTGCGTCAGACGAAATCCTTCAGGTGAGAGGTCGTATAATTCAATGCGGTTTATGTAACGGTATGCCACCACCATCCGGTCCGCACCGAGTGCGGCCTTGCATTCGAAGGGGGCGGAGTAGCCGCCTTCGGTTGGTTGCAGTTGAAAATCGACGACATCGATAATCTGCTCGTTCTGTATATCGAGCAGTTCCACGGCGATTTGACGTGGCAAAAAACTTGTCCCGACGAATAGTGTGTCGTTATACTGCACGAGACGGGTATAAGGTTTGGGTAGACTGCGCTGCCTTTTTATCCAGATCGGGAAATGAAAGGTCGACAGATAGGCCAAACTGTCCGCACGCAGTTCGAATAGTTCTATTTGGTTCAGGCTGTTCGAATAGATGGCTACACGGTTCTTGTCGCGCATCTCGCCGAGCGAAGGGATCGGAACCTCATGCGGTCCGCGTCCTATATTTCCCCATTGTACCCGCACCCTTCGTTCCGGGAGGGAGTATACGGTTAGAAAAGGTGCTGCCCGGCTGTTGAGCACATAAAGATCTCCCTGCGAGAGAAACCAACGTTCGGAATAGAATAGGAACGGCAGGGTGATCGAATCGGCCTTGCAGACGACGGGCGGAAGATCTGCCTTCTCGCGGAAAACGATTCCGGTTCCACTTTTTTTAGTACAACCTGTCAACGTCGACAGCAGGAGCAGCCACGCAATGATTCCCGGTTTGGGAAACCTGCTTACCATCGTTTGCAGTCTTCTCTGCCTCTGCCGGTTTTTTCGGCATGGCAACAATCGTATATACGCTCATTTCCGTTCAGTATCCTTCGATGGCCATTGAAATTATCACAGGGACTTTCTTCGCGGGATAGCGCTTCGACGTTGGCCTCGATTAAATCAGATAAGGAGTTGCTGTGTTGAGATTGGTAAAGAATGAATCCGCTTGTCAGGAATAAAGCGGAGATAGCTGACCCGATAAAGAGTTTTTTCATAGGAGAGAGGTGTTTAGGTTGGTTATTTGAGTCCTAATATAGAACAATAATCTGTATTGTGCGATTTTTTATTTATGATTTTAAATAATATTGCTGTTGCGCGAATATTGATATGGCTCGTTCTGGATAAAAAAAACGGGCTTTTAGCCCGTTTTTGTGGATGTCTTTGCCTTGGCTTTCAGCCCCGGGAATTTCGTTCAGGCCAGGTAACGTTCCGCGACGCTGATCAGAAAACCTACCAGGAGGGCGTTCAGAAGCGTCGGCACGGGGCGGCTCTCCTTGCCCGAACCGACGGTGGCCGCAGGAATGGCGGTCATCAGCGCGACGCCCATGCCGTCGGCCCACCAGGGGAGGTAGGGCAGGTCGCTGTAAAAGGTGATGACTGCGGCGAACAGGTAGGTGCAGAATGCCGCACTGCAACTTCGGAACGACGCTTTCTGGGCGATCATCGGAATCGCTACCAGCGCCCCGGCAGCGGCGCCCACGGCAAGTGAAAGGGTAAAGCGGTCCATCGCTATTTCGCCGCGCGCTTGCGGTCGTTCTCGTCGAGCAGGATTTTGCGCAGGCGCATCGAGTGCGGCGTAACCTCGACATACTCGTCGCCCTGGATGTATTCGAGCGCCTCTTCGAGCGTGAAGACCTTCGGGGGTGCGATCGACGTCTTGTCGTCCGACCCCGAAGCGCGCATGTTCGTGAGCTGCTTGGCCTTGGTGACGTTGACCGTGATGTCGTTCTGGCGCGTGTGCTCGCCGATGACCTGCCCGGCGTAGACCTGCTCCATCGGGCTGATGAAGAAGCGGCCGCGGTCCTGCAGCTTGTCGATCGAGTAGGCATAGGCCGTGCCGGTCTCGCCCGAGATGATCGAGCCGTTGGTGCGCATCTCGATCTCGCCGACCCACGGTTCGAAGCCCTTGAGGCGGTGGGTCATGATCGCCTCGCCGGCCGTGGCCGTCAGCATGTTAGACCGCAGGCCGATGATGCCGCGCGAGGGGATGTCGAATTCCAGGCGCGTGCGCTCGCCGTCGGAGGACATGTTCGTCAGCGTGCCCTTGCGGCGCGTCGTGAGGTCGATCACCGTGCCCGAATACTCCTCGGGGCAGTCGACGGTCATCTCCTCGATCGGCTCGCACTTCTTGCCGCCGATCTCCTTGACGATGACGTGGGGCTGGCCCACCTGCAGCTCGTAGCCTTCGCGGCGCATGGTCTCGATCAGCACCGAGAGGTGCAGTACGCCGCGCCCGAAGACGTTGAACGAGTCGGCCGAAGGACCGGGCGTCACGCGCAGGGCGAGGTTCTTCTCCAGCTCGCGGTCGAGACGCTCCTTGATGTGGCGCGAGGTGACGTATTTGCCGTCCTTGCCGAAGAACGGCGAGTTGTTGATCGTGAAGAGCATCGACATCGTAGGCTCGTCGATGGCGATGGGGGGCAGCGGTTCGGGATTCTCGTAGTCGCAGACCGTATCGCCGATTTCGAAGCCGTCGATGCCCATGATGGCGCAGATCTCCCCGCAGGGAACCTCCTCGACCTTCTTCTTGCCGAGGCCCTCGAAGATCATCAGCTCCTTGATCCGGGTTTTCTGCATCGTCACCCCGTCGCGCTTGGCGAGCGTAACCATCTGGCCCGCCTTGAGCGAACCGCGCGTGACCTTGCCCACGGCGATACGGCCCGTGTAGGCCGAATATTCGAGCGACGTGATGAGCATCTGGGGCGTACCCTCGACGATCTTCGGCTCGGGAATCTCGTCGATGATGGCGTCGAGCAGCGGAACGATCGAGTCGGTCGGTTCGTTCCACTTGTGCGACATCCAGCCCTGCTTGGCCGAGCCGTAGATGGTCTTGTAGTCGAGCTGCTCCTCGGTGGCGTCCAGGGAAAACATCAGGTCGAAAACCTGCTCGTTGACCACCTCGGGACGGCAGTTGGGCTTGTCGACCTTGTTGATTACGACGATGGGCTTCTTGCCTAGCGCCAGGGCTTTCTGAAGCACGAAACGCGTCTGCGGCATCGTGCCCTCGAAGGCGTCGACCAGCAGCAGCACGCCGTCGCACATGTTCAGCACACGCTCGACCTCGCCGCCGAAGTCGGCGTGGCCCGGGGTGTCGATGATGTTGATTTTGTAGTCCTTGTAGATGACCGAAACGTTTTTCGAGAGGATCGTGATGCCGCGTTCGCGTTCCAGGTCGTTGTTGTCCAGTATGAGTTCGCCGGCCGGCTTGGCGTTGTCGCGGAGGATGTGTCCCGCCAGGATCATTTTGTCGACGAGTGTCGTCTTGCCGTGGTCGACGTGGGCAATAATCGCAATATTGCGCAGTTTTCGCATAAAAGTATATTTTGTGGTGCAAAGGTAACAAATTCTCGGGAAATTATACTAAATTTGCTCGTTTCTTAAAAAGTTAAATAATGAAACCTGCCTTCAACGTTCGCCAGCAGAGCGAAATTTTCATAGGTCCGGTGGCCGACATTCTCCCCGGAGCGCTCCCCGAGGGGCGCGTGGTGGTGGTCTCCGACTCCACGATCGACCGGCTGTACCATTCGGTGCTGGCGCAGTACGACACCGTGCTGATCGGCCTGGGCGAGAGCATCAAGACGATGCAGACCGTCGAGATGATCTACCGCCGTTTCATCGAGCTGGGCGTGGACCGCTCGACTTTCGTGCTGGCGGTCGGAGGCGGTATCGTTACCGATGTGGCGGGATTCGCCGCATCGACCTACATGCGCGGTGTGAAATTCGGATTCGTCTCGACGACGCTGCTGGGGCAGGTGGACGCTTCGGTGGGCGGCAAGAACGGCGTGAACGTCGACGGCTACAAGAACATGGCCGGAACCTTCACCCAGCCGCAGTTCGTCATCTGCGACCCCGCGCTGCTGCGCACGCTTCCCGAGCGGGAGTTCCGGGCCGGACTGGCCGAAGTGGTCAAGGCGGCGATCATCGCCGATGCCGACCTGTTCGGACGCATCGAGCGGACGACATTCGGGGCGCTGCGAACGGACACCGACCTGCTGTCGGATGCCGTTTCGGCGGCGATCCGCGTCAAGGCCGACATCGTCGAGCGCGACGAACGCGAGTCGGGCGACCGCCGCAAACTGAACCTCGGGCACACGCTGGCGCATGCCATCGAGAAATGTTCGAACCGCATGAACCACGGCGAAGCCGTGGCGGTGGGAACGGCGCTGATCGCCGGGGCGGCCGTGAAGCTGGGTGTGCTGGCCCAGGCCGACTGCGACCGGATCGTGCATGTGCTGACGGCGCTGGGCTTCGACCTGACGCCGCCCGTGGAGGTGAAGCGCCTGCTGAAAGAGGTCGGCAAGGACAAGAAAAACGAAGACGGCATGCTGCGGATCGTCCTGCCGGTGGGCATCGGCGACTGCGAGGTGCGGCCGATGAAGATGGAGGCCTTCGCGGCGTTGTTTTAGAGACGGCTCGGCGCTTCCGGCAAAAAGGGCCGAAGCGGCGGTCAATACAATAAAAATCCGGTCGAACCGACCGGATTTTTTTATTCCTGATAGCGTTTCCGGAGGCTCTCCGCGTAGGCCTCCCAGTCCGTGATGGGCTTTTTGGCGACGCCCGATTCGACGGCGGCCCTCGCAACGGCGGGGGCGACGGTGCACAGCAGGCGCGGATCGAGCGGTTTGGGAATCAGGTAGGTGCGCCCGAATTCGAGCTTCTCGACCCCGTAGGCGCGCAGGACCATGGCCGGAACCGGTTGGCGCGTCAGTTCGGCCAGCGCGTGCGCCGCGGCGAGTTTCATCTCCTCGTTGATCTTCGTGGCCCGCACGTCGAGCGCACCCCGGAAGATATAGGGGAAGCCCAGTACGTTGTTGACCTGGTTGGGGTAGTCCGAGCGGCCCGTGGCGAAGATGATGTCGGGACGCGAGACGATCGCCGTGTCGTAGGCGATTTCGGGATCGGGGTTGGCGAGGGCCATGACGATCGGATTGCCGGACATCGTGCGCAGCATCTCGGGCGTCAGCGTGTCGGCCTTCGAGACGCCCAGGAACACGTCGGCGCCGTGCAGCGCCTCGGCCAGCGTCGTGATGCGCCGCGTGGTGGCGAATTCACGCTTCATCGGGTTGATGTCCTCGCGGTAGACCGTGACGGCTCCATGACTGTCGCAAAGCACCACGTTTTCGCGGCGGATGCCGAGTTCCACGAACAGGCGCGCGCAGGCGATGGCGGCGGCTCCCGCGCCGTTGACCACGACGCGCATTTTGTCCAGCTCCTTGCCGGCGATTTTCGCGCCGTTCAGAAGTGCCGCCGAGGAGATGATCGCCGTGCCGTGCTGGTCGTCGTGCATCAGGGGGATGTCCAGTTCCTCGCGCAGGCGGCTCTCGATCTCGAAGCACTCCGGAGCCTTGATGTCTTCGAGATTGATGCCCCCGAAGGTGGGCGCGATGGCTTTCACCGTGCGGATGAACTCCTCGGGATCGGTCGTGTCGACCTCGATGTCGAAGGCGTCGATGCCCGCATAGGTCTTGAAAAGCATGCTCTTGCCCTCCATGACGGGCTTGGCCGCCAGCGGACCGATGTTGCCCAGTCCGAGCACGGCCGTGCCGTTCGAGATCACGGCTACGAGGTTGCCCTTGCCCGTGTACTTGTAAACGTCGTCCGGCTCTTCGGCGATGGCCAGCGACGGGGCCGCCACGCCGGGCGAGTAGGCCAGCGACAGATCGTATTGCGTGTGATAGGGTTTGGTCGGTACGATCCCGATTTTTCCGGGACGACCTTCGCTGTGGTAGCGCAGCGCCGCGTCGTCGAGTTGCGTTTTTGTGTTCATCTCTCTCATTTTCCGTTAGTAACCTGTTAACCTGTAACGGCAAATATAACACAAAAATTGCTCCGATCTTAACAAATTTTAGAATTTTCGGAAATTTTTTTAGAAATAAAGCCGCAGTCCGCCGTCGGCGCTCGACCGGGTGCGGGTGGAGCTTTTGACGCTCGGGAGTCGGTAGGAACCGGCGTAGAACGTGTAACTGACGCCGACGCGGTAGGAGTGCGGGATTCGCGGCCGATGTCGAGATGCACGCCGAAGTCGCCGATGGAGAGTTTGTCGTAATTGTCCGTATAATGCAGGCAGCCGAATCCGGTCACGAGCGGCACGATCAGCCGTTCGTTCACCGTCAGGCTGCCGCCTGCCTCCGGACCGATGCAATCGCCGCGGGCCCGGCAGTCTTTGCCTTCGCTTTTGAACGAGGCGAACGATTTCACACAGTGTGCGCCGGCGATGAACTGCGTGGCGGGCGGGGTATTCCAGGCGCGCTGGCAGTCTCCCTGCGTTCAGAAGAGCGAGGCCTCCCCGTCGCGCGGACGGGTGAATCCGAGGTGTTCGTAGGCCAGCGGCGTCGCTTCGCGGCCGCGGGGCGTGCGTTTGAGAAAACCCTCCTTGATCAGGAACGGCTCGTAGACCTCTTCGATCGTCCCGGCTTCTTCGCCCACGGCCGTGGCCACGGTGTTCAGACCCACGGGACCGCCGTTGAATTTCTCGATGATCGTTCCGAGGATCTTGTTGTCCATCTGGTCCAGGCCGCGCGAGTCGATGTTCAGCGCCTTGAGGGCGATGCGGGTGATTTCGAGGTCGATGTGCCCTTCGCCCTTGACCATCGCGAAGTCGCGCACGCGGCGCAGCAGGGCGTTGGCGATGCGCGGCGTGCCGCGCGAGCGCAGGGCCACTTCGTGGGCCGCGTCGTCGTCGATCGAGACGTCGAGGATGCGCGCCGAACGCCGTACGATGCCAGCGAGCACCGGAGCGTCGTAGTATTCGAGGTGGCACTGGATGCCGAAGCGTGCCCTGAGGGGCGAGGTCAGCAGGCCGCTGCGCGTTGTGGCGCCGATCAACGTGAAGGGAGCCAGCTCGATCTGGATCGAACGGGCCGAGGGGCCTTTGTCCAGCACGATGTCGATTTTATAGTCCTCCATCGCCGAGTAGAGGTACTCCTCGACGATCGGGCTGAGGCGGTGGATCTCGTCGATGAAAAGCACGTCGCCCGGGTTGAGGTTGGTCAGCAGGCCCGCCAGGTCGCCCGGCTTGTCGAGCACGGGACCCGACGTGACGCGCAATTGCGCCCCCATTTCGTTGGCGATGATGTTCGCCAGCGTCGTCTTGCCCAGTCCCGGGGGGCCGTGCAGCAGGACGTGGTCGAGCGAGTCGCCGCGCATGAGCGCCGCCTTGATGAAGATATGGAGGTTATCGACGATCTTGTCCTGCCCGGAGAAGGTTTCCAGCTCCTGCGGACGGATTTTGTTTTCGAATTCGAGATCGCTCTCCGTGTTGCGTACGATTGACATGATGCAAAGATAGCGATTTTCGGCAAATCCGCGCCCTTCGGGCGAAAAAACAATGTGCCGGGAGGCGGGCCGGGGCGGAACGGTTCGTGTGTCGAAGCGGCGATCCGGCGCATGGTCCGGGAGCGGCGGTTCCGCTTCGCCCGGGGGCATGTCGCGGCAGGGCGAAAAAAATCCGGCCCGCAGAGTGGCGGACCGGAACAGCTGCCGTGAGGGAGTGGCTACTTCTCCTGCGGCAGGTCGAGTTCGATCTCCTGGGAACCGTTTTCGTAGGTTTCGATATGCAGGACGACGCCTTTCTTGCCTTCGAGCAACTCGGCGAGCGGCGTGAGGTCGAACGAAACGTAGTAGCCGTCGGTATAGCCCTGCGTGTCGCCCCCGGGGTTGTGGCGCAACTCCAGTTGCAGGTAATCCGCATCGGCCGCTTCGGCCTGTTCGGCACCTTCGTCCCCGTCTTTCACCTCGTTGACGATCACCGTGAACGTGTGTTTCGAATTGTCCGATACGGGATAGAGCGCATAGAAGGTCAGCCACTCTTTCGTGAGGTTGAACGTGTTGCTCTGGAAGCCCGTTTTGGCGCTGCCCAGCTCTTCGAGCCGCGCTGCGTCGGTCACGACCTCCGAAGTGCCGGTGTAGATGTTCTCGACGGCGTAAAGGTCGATGTTGTAATCGTAATTGGCAATGCCGTTCTCCAATGTGAACAAGATGATGACCCGCTGTGTTTTGTCGGGATCGGGCTTGTAGCCCGGGACGCGGGACTTGTTGCCGGGGTAGAGCGTCTCCCCGTTGTCGCGTTGGAAATAGTAGTCTCCGCCGTCGAGCGTGCGGACGGTGGTGATGAGTGTACGGAGTGGTTTGCTGTCGTCGTCATTGCATGAAACAAAGGCCATGACGAGTGTCGCTGCGATAAGGAATAAACCGAATTTTTTCATAATATCCATATTTTATGTTACCTTTCGCTCTTAAAACGTCCGGCAGGGCGGAATACTGCATGTGAAATAAATTTTTTTCACGCCATGCAGTCTTTTGCCTTCCGCCGCATTTATAGAGTGTAGTGTGTAATGCAAATGGAGGAACAGATACTGGCCGAAGGGTGCAGGAAGGGGGACGATACGGCCCGCAAGGAGCTGTACGACCGCTATGCAGGCCGTCTGTTATCGATTTGCATGCGTTATGCCGGAGACCGCGCGACGGCCGAGGACCTGCTCCACGACGCTTTCCTGAAGATCTACGGGGCGTTCGACCGCTTCACCTACCGGGGACCCGGTTCGCTGCGCGCCTGGATCGAGCGGGTCACGGTCAACGTGGCGCTGGAGTGGATCCGCAGCCGCAGCAAGCTGGGAAGCGTGACGCTCGACGAGGGAAAGGCCGCAGCGGAGGTGGCGGAGCCGGACGTGTCGGAGATGGCCCGCGTTCCGCGCGACGTGCTGATGCGGTTCATCGGTGAGCTGCCCGAGGGTTACCGGGCGGTATTCAACCTCTACTGCATCGAGGAGTATTCCCACCGCGACATCGCCCGGATGCTGGGAATCAACGAGAAAAGCTCCTCTTCGCAGTTGTTCCGCGCCCGGGCCATGCTGGCCCGCAGGGTCAGGGCTTATTTGGAGACGCATTAGAAATTTGGCAGTGTGTGGCTCCGGGATAATTAATAAAGGTGAATCATCCGGTGCTGCCGGACTCACATAGGATTATGAAACAAGACAAGGATTGGATCGATGCCATGCGGAACGCGCTTCGCGACGCCGAACTCCCGCCTCCGGCGGGGGGATGGGAGCGTCTGCAACGCGAGTTGGGCGGTGCGGTTCCGGGGGCGGTGGCTCCCGAGGCTAAACCCCGCGGGTCCGTATGGCGGATCTACTGGCCGCGGATTGCCGCCGCAGCCGCTGCCGTGCTGATCTGTGTCGTTGCGGGTGAATTCCTGCTTCGGCCGGACAAGGCGTTGGAGAATGATGGGACTGTTATCGCATCGGTGGCGGAAGACGGGGCAGCCGCGGTTGCCATACCGCAGCCCGCGGAGCCGGAAACCGTGCGGGACGCCCTTGCAAAGGCGGTGGGACTGCCTCGGGTGCAGGCCGCCGGGGACGTATCCTCCGCGGGGCGGCGGACACTTCTCGCTGCGGCCGCAGGGCAGTCTGCGCGGAAGGCGGCCCTGGAAAATGTCCGGGCGGACGGTGAGCCTGCGGTCCGGGCCGGAGAGGCGGCGGAAGGTTCCGGACAGACAGCGAAGGCGGTGGCCGGAGAAACAGCAAAGGCGGCTTCCGGCGAAAGGGCAAGGACGGTCTCCGGAGAGACCGCGGAGGCGGCCTCCGGCGGAAAGGCGCCGCAACAGGCTGCCCGGCAGCCCGCGACGCGGTCGGCGGCAGGTTCGGCCAGCCGTACGGCACTCTCCGGCGAGCCGTTCGTGGCCTACACCAAACCGCATAAGAAGGCGTCGTTCTCGCTTTTCGCCGGCGGCGGCGTGGCAGGCGGAAACGGCGAAGGGCTGGCTCCCCGGCTGCGTTACAATTCGATAGCGAACGACGCTTCGTCGGTGGTCGGCAACGGCAACAACCTGGCGCCCCTGCGCAGCAATGAATACGGCGAGAGTTCGTTCCGCCACCACCAGCCGTTGAGTTTCGGCATCGCCGTACGCAAGGAGTTCGCGCACGGGCTGTCGTTGGAGAGCGGCGTGAACTACACCCTGCTGCGTTCGGACGTAAGGATGCAGTACTCTTCGGACGACGTGAGCCAAAAGCTCCATTTCATAGGGGTTCCCCTCCGGTTCAACTGGCAGTTCCTCGAACGCGGCCGCTTCTCGTTATATATGGGTGCGGGGGGCATGGTCGAGAAATGCGTCTCGGCCAAACTCGGCTCCAAGACCGTCGACGAACCCGGCGTGCAGTGGTCGGCGCTTGCCGCCGTGGGAGCACAGTACCGTGTCGGCGGTATGGTGGGACTCTATTTCGAACCCGAAGGATCGTATTACTTCACAGAAACCGGATTGCGTACGTCGCGTACGGATTCACCCCTGACGCTAACCCTGAGACTGGGCGTGCGCCTCTCTTTTTAAAGTCTGATTTTATAAATCGCACATTTATTGTATAGGAGGAGTTCGCACCGGACGTGCGGATTCCTTTTGTCCTATTATAAATAGGTGCGCCCAAAAGTGGTATTCAAGCGATCAAAAGTGCTATTTTTTGTTGTATGATCGAAATTTGTTACTATTTTTGTTGAATAAATTAAGTGACGCCCGACCTTGCATTCGCCCAGATACGATAAAAAAAAGCACAAGTGCGCTTGTTGCGCACCTGTGCCTGGTAGTCCCGACGGGAATCGAACCCATATCGTAAGAACCGGAATCTTATATTCTATCCATTGAACTACGGGACCGGGTGTGCAAAGATGCAAAAAAAATTTTAATATTCGAAAAAAAATGCGAGAAAAGCAGAATAATTGGCAAAGAATCGAGGCCGTAATCAAGTGGGCGAATATGTCGACCAACTATTTTGCGCGATATATCGGCCTGGCGCGCGGTGAGAACCTCTATCAGATAAAGCGGGGCAACAACGGTATTTCGCTGGATGTTGCCGACCGTATCGTCAGCAAATTCCCCCAGGTGGACAAACTCTGGCTGCTGACCGGCGAAGGACAGATGTTCTCCGAAGAGCGGACACGCGGCGCGCAGATACCTTATTATAATGTGGATGTCGAACAGGGCATCGCGCACCTGGAACACCTCGACGCCGAGAGCAACCTCGTCGTGCCTCCGGTGGGGGCGTGCGACCTGGCGATGTGCTATACGGGGCGTGCGATGGGAAGCATCGTGCCGCCCGGAACGGTCGTGCTGCTGAAAGCCGTGGACCGCGATGCAATTATTCCCGGGGGTGAATATGTGATTGTCTGCCGAAAAATTGTAACTTTGCGGATAGTTCGGGCCGCCGACGAGGAGGGCAAAGTCCGCCTGGTGGCCGGAGATCGGGAGAATTACGATGACATCGTTTTGAATGTCAGCGATATAGTCTCGGTCTACAACGTGAAGGGCAAATTGATCATAAACAGTTGAAGAGTATGTTTTCAGGCATCGTGGAACGTACGGCGGAAGTGGTTTCGATCCGTACGGACCGTCAGAACAAGGATTTCACGCTTCGGGCGGATTTCTGCAAGGAGTTGAAAATCGACCAGAGCATAGCACATAACGGCGTATGTTTGACAGTTGTGGACATCACGGAGGACACCTACACCGTGACGGCCATGAAGGAGACGCTCGACAGGAGCAACCTCGGGCTGCTGCGCGAAGGCGATCTGGTCAACCTCGAACGGTCGATGAAACCCGATGCCCTGCTCAACGGGCACATCGTGCAGGGGCACGTCGACCAGACGGCGGTCTGCACGGCGAAGGAGGATGCCGACGGAAGCTGGTACTTCACCTTCGAGTACGAGCCGCAGGGAGCCGGACTCTGTACGGTCGAGAAGGGTTCGGTGACGGTCAACGGCGTGAGCCTCACGGTCTGCGACTCGAAGGAGAGCAGTTTCCGGGTGGCGATCATTCCCTACACCTTCGAGCACACGAATTTCTGCCGCATCGAAGTCGGCTCGGTCGTGAACCTCGAATTCGACATCGTCGGCAAATACATCGCCCGGCTGATGCAAAACTACATGAAGTAAGCCTATGGTGCACATCAAGACAAAGGAGGGGGCGTCGCTGTGGATCGCCCTGCTCGCCGCGGCGATCGTCGCCGTAGGCATGACGCTGCTCGACGTGGCGTGGTGGATCACGCTCTGCACGTCGGCCGGAGTGTTCGTCGTGGTGGCGCTCGCGGCGCTGTTCATTATCCGCAAGTACGTGGCTTACAAACTCAAGCCGATCTATTCGATCGTGCTTTCGCGCGACGTGCACACCAACGAGATCTTCTCGGAACTGAAGGACAAGCGCGTCGAGAACATCGGCGAGGAACTGACGGCCTGGGCCGACACCAACGACAAGGAGATCGCCCGGCTGAAGGAGGCCGAGTGCTTCCGCAAGCAGTATCTGGGCAACGTGGCCCACGAACTGAAAACCCCGATATTCAATATCCAGGGGTATATTTCGACGCTGCTGGACGGCGGGCTGGAGGACGAGCTGATCAACCGCAAATACCTCGAACGCGCCGAGAAGAGCATCGACCGCCTGATCAACATCGTCAATGACCTCGACACCATTTCGAAGCTCGAAAGCAGCATGAACAAGCTCAATCTGGAGCGATTCGACGTGGTGGCGCTGGCCAGGGAGATCGCCGAGCAGGCCGAGATGGAGGCCGACAGGAAGGAGATCCGGATTTCGGTCAAGGGGGCCGACAACCTGCCTTCGCCCTTCTGGGTGCTGGCCGACAAACACTACATCGGGCAGGTGTTCGTCAACCTGATCATCAACTCGATCCGCTACGGCAAGGAGGGCGGGCAGACCCGCATCCGGTTCCGCGACATGCTGGACAAAATTCTGGTCGAGGTCGAGGACAACGGTTCGGGCATCGCCAAGGAGGATCTGCCGCGCGTGTTCGAGCGCTTCTACCGTACGGACAAGGGGCGGTCGCGGGAGCAGGGCGGCACGGGACTCGGGCTGGCCATCGTCAAACATATCGTCGAGGCGCACGGCGAACGGATCACGGTCCGCAGCGAACTCGGCGTGGGCAGCACGTTCTCCTTCACGCTGAAGAAGGTGAATTTGCAGGAGGTAAAATAAAAGCGTTGTTTGGCCGTTCTTTATCGTAAGAATCGGTTTCTACGATGATGTGCGGAACGCAGGCCGCCTCCCTCCCTGAAGGAGGGTCGGGGCGGGGCAGATTTGAATACGGCACCGAAGGCGGCGACTGCGGCCGGGCGAAAGGGAATCGGGGCCGAATGGAGTAACAACTTGAATAAATGATATTACTGTCACAACCGCTATCCATTGTCTGGAATTTCGATCCGGTGCTGTTCAGCATCGGGTCGCTCGACATCCGTTACTATGGGCTGATGTGGGCGCTGGCCATCCTGATCGGCGCGAAATTCTTCGACAACTTCGTTAGACGCGAAGGACTTCCCGCAAAGGTCTCGGAGTCGATCTTCATTTACGGAACGCTCGCCACGATCCTCGGAGCGCGGCTCGGCCACTGTCTGTTCTACGACACGATGGAATACCTTTCGAAGCCGTGGACCATCATCACGGGATTCCGCGACGGAGGAATGGCCAGCCACGGCGCGGCCATCGGCCTGCTGATCGGGCTGTGGCTCTTCTCGCGCCGCAACAGACTGCCTTACATCTGGTCGCTGGACCGCATCATGATTCCGGTGGGCATCGGCGGCGCGATCGTGCGGCTGGGCAACCTCTTCAACTCGGAGATTTTCGGCCAGGCGACGACCCTGCCGTGGGGCTTCGAGTTCGTTCGTTCGCACAAGTGGGTGGCCGAGTTCGCCCCTGCGGCGGTGCACCCGACGCAGATTTACGAGGCGCTCTGCTATCTGGCGACTTTCGGCATCCTCTGCTGGCTCTATTACAAGAAGGACACCGCGCGCCGCCGTCCGGGCATCCTGTTCGGAATCGGCCTGATCGGCACCTTCCTCACGCGCTTTTTCATCGAGTACATCAAAACCGAGCAGGAGCCTTTCGAACTGGGCTGGGCCCTCGACATGGGCCAGTGGCTCAGCATTCCCTTCATCCTGCTGGGAATCTATATGATCTGGCGGGGTGCCACCCGGCCCGAGACGGTTCCGGCCCCGGCTCCGAAAGCCCCGGCCGCAACGCCTAAAAAGAAGAAAAAATGAACGGTAATCCGATGGAAGAGCAGATCGGCAGGCTTATAGGCAATCTGCTGGCCGGCGGCGGGGAGGTTTTTCTGCCCGGCGTAGGTTCGTTCTACACCGAGCGGCAGGGAGCCAGGCGGCTCAACCGGCGCTTGGTGCTGCCGCCGAGCCGCACGGTGGCCTTCACCTCGCAGCAGCAGGGCGTGTCGCTGGTCGACGAGATCGCCCGCGTCATGCGCGAGGACGGCGGATACGAGAATCCCGAAGCCGAGGCGCAGGCCGTCTACGACCGTTGGATCGCCCGGGTGCACCGGGCCAACCTGCTGACCGTCGAGGGCGTCGGGGAGCTGAAATTCAAGAATTTTATCCTCGACGAGGCGTTCGACCTCCGGCTGAATCCGCAGGGGCACGAACCCGTGCGGATTCGTGTGCAGCGCCGTTTCGACTGGCCGCTGTGGGTCGGCGTCGCGGCAATCGGGATCGCGGTGGTTTACGGCGGGCGGGAGTTCCTGCTGCTCTATCCGGAGGCGTCGGAGACACCGGAAGCGGCGGCCGTGACGGAAATTCCCGTTGCCCCCGACAGCCTCGGGACCGTCGAGGCGCCCGATGCTTCGGTCGGGGTTCCCCCGGCGGTGCAGCCCGTGGCCGGGGAATTCGCCGCGCAGGCGGGGAGCGCGGCTCCGGAGAGGCCCGCCGCCGCACCGGAACCGGAGACCGCTGAAACGCATCGGGCCGAAGAACAGGGCGCTCCGATGGCGTTGCTTTCGGGCCGCCACTATGTCGTGCTGGGGGTTTTCAGCACCGAAGAGAACGCCCGGCGTGCCGTGCGGGAGACCGCGGGCAAAGAGTCGGCGTTCCGTTGCCGGATTTACCGTTTCGGGGAGAAATTCATGGTTTCGCCCTTCTCGTCGGACGATGCCGGGGTCTGTGCGCAGTTCATCCGCGCACAGGGCGGGCGTTTCCCCGACATGTGGACCTATACCGCCCGCTGATGGCCCTTGCGGAGTTGATAACCCGGGCGGTCGACTGGTTTTACATCCGGCCCGTCGCCGCGGTCCTGCCCCGGCAGGTGTTCCGTTACGCGGTCTGCGGGGGTGTGACCTACATCCTATTCGACCCCTTCTGTTACTTCCTCTTTTACAATTTCATCGTAGCCCACCGCTATTTCGACCTGGGATTCGTGGTCGTCTCCCCGCATATCGCGGCGATGATCCTCGTCTTTCCGTTCACCTTCTTCGTGGGCTTCTGGCTCAACCGCTACGTGGCGTTCCGTCGGTCGCCGATCGGCGCCGGGACGCAGCTCCTGCGCTACCTGCTTTCGGTGGCGGGATCGGTCCTGCTGACCTATGCGGGTCTGAAATTCTTCGTGGAGGTCTGCGGCGTGTGGCCTACGCCGGCGAAGATGATGACCACGCTGCTGACGACGGTTTACAGTTTCCTCGCGGCCAAATACTTCACCTTCCGGCACGCCGAAAAGCCGTAGGGCCGCCGGATGCGCAAAACGGAAAGGGACCGGTGACGGTCCCTTTTTCTATTTCTTGCGGTTCTCCTCCCGCAGTTTCTGGAGTTCGTACATCCGGTCGCGGAATTTCGCCGCGGCGAGGAAGTCCAGCGATTTGGCCGCGCGTTCCATCTCCTCGCGGGCCTTGTCGATCAGCGCGTCGATGTTCTCGCTGGCCGTGTAGTTTTTCTGTACGTCGGCCGCCGCCGCGTAGTGGTCTTCGGCGATGGGGTAGGCCGTCATGTTGACCTCCGACGTGTCGACGCGGCCCGCCAGCAGCGCGCTCTGTCCCGAGCCGCTCTTCTGCGCCTGCCGCGGCAGCATTTCGTGCTCCATGTTGTAGCGCACCTGCTTCTCGCGGCGGCGGTTGCTCTGCTCGATGGCGTAGCGCATCGAGTCGGTGCAGGTGTCGGCGTAGAGGATCACGTTGCCCTGCGAGTGGCGCGCGGCGCGTCCGGCGATCTGCGTGAGCGACCGGACGTTGCGCAGGAATCCCTCCTTGTCGGCGTCGAGGATCGCCACGAGCGCCACCTCCGGCAGGTCGAGTCCCTCGCGCAGCAGGTTCACGCCCACCAGCACGTCGAACATCCCGGCCCGCAGGTCTTCGAGAATCTGGATGCGCTCCAGCGTGTCGACGTCCGAGTGGATGTAGCGGTTGCGCACGCCCACGCGGTCGAAGTATTTCGAAAGCTCCTCGGCCATGCGTTTGGTGATGGTCGTCACGAGCACCTTGTCGTCGTTCTTCACGCGCTTGTCGATCTCCCCGATCAGGTCGTCGATCTGGTTCAGCGTCACGCGCACCTCCAGCGGCGGGTCCACCAGCCCCGTGGGGCGGATCAGCTGTTCGACGATCACGCCCTCGCTCTTCATCAGCTCGTAGTCCGCGGGCGTGGCGCTCACGTAGATCGACGTGCCCTGCAACTGTTCGAACTCCGAGAAGGTCAACGGGCGGTTGTCCTTGGCCGCCGGGAGGCGGAAGCCGTACTCCACGAGGTTCTCCTTGCGGGCGCGGTCGCCGCCGAACATGGCGTGGACCTGCGGCAGGGTGACGTGGCTCTCGTCCACGACCATCAGGTAGTCCTTCGGGAAATAGTCGATCAGGCAGAAGGGGCGCGTCCCGGCGGCGCGGCCGTCGAAGTAGCGCGAGTAGTTCTCGATGCCCGGGCAGTAGCCCAGCTCCTTGATCATTTCGAGGTCGTACTCCACGCGCTGCTTGATGCGCTGCGCCTCCATCGGACGCCCGGCGCGTTCGAAGAACTCGATCTGCTTGCCCAGGTCGAGGTAGATCTGCTGCACGGCGGCGTTGATGCGCTCTTTGGTCGTCACGAACAGGTTCGTGGCGTAGAGCGTGATGCTGTCGAGCGAGGCGATGCGCTGTCCCGTGACGGGGTCGATCGACTGGATGGCCTCCACCTCGTTGTCGAAGAACATCACGCGGAAACACTGGTTGCCGAACTCGCCGAAGGCCGCCATGATGTCCACCGTGTCGCCGTTGACACGGAACGTCGCAGGCTCCAGCTCGCGTTCGGTGCGGGTGTAGAGCGCCTCGACCAGCTTGTAGAGGAAATGCTTGTAGCTGACGACCTGCCCCACCTTGATGTTGATGGCCGTGGCGTGGAAGTCCGCCGGGTTGCCCGCGCCGTAGAGGCACGAGACGCTCGACACGACGATCACGTCGCGGCGGCCCGACAGCAGCGTGGCGACCGTGCCGAGGCGCATCTTCTCGATCTCGGCGTTGATCTGGAGGTCTTTCTCGATATAGGTGTCCGTCGAAGGCAGGTAGGCCTCCGGCTGGTAGTAGTCGTAATACGACACGAAATATTCCACGGCGTTCTCCGGGAAGAAGTTGCGGAACTCCCCGTACAACTGCGCCGCGAGGGTTTTGTTGTGGCTCAGGACCAGCGTCGGACGGTTCAGCCGCGCGATGACGTTGGCCACCGTGAAAGTCTTTCCCGAACCCGTCACGCCCAGCAGCGTGTTGTGTTTGGACCCGTGTTCGATCGAGCTGACGAGCTGCCCGATCGCCTCCGGCTGGTCGCCCATCGGGGCATAGTCCGATACTAACTTGAAATCCATAGATGCAAAGGTAGTGAAGAATTAAAAATTAAGAATTAAAAGTCGCGAATTATTTCCTCGTGTTCGAATCTCATGCCGAAGAAGTGCGGGGACATCGGATGGAAGACGGCGGGCGGTGAATAATTTTTAATTCTTAATTTTTAATTCTTAATTCGATTATTCGTACCTTTGTAGGCTATGATCGACCGGGAAACAGTAGACCGCATTTACGCCGCCGCCAATATCGTGGATATTATCGGCGATTACGTCACGCTCAAACGTAAGGGCGTGAACTACCAGGCGTGCTGTCCGTTCCACAACGAGAAAACCCCGTCGTTCGTCGTGTCGCCCTCGAAGGGCGTCTACAAGTGTTTCGGATGCGGCAAGGGCGGCAACGCCGTGACCTTCCTGATGGAACACGAGAACATCACCTATCCCGAGGCGCTGAAGATGGTGGCCAAGCGCTACGGCATCGAGGTCAAGGAGAAGGAGATGACCGAGGAGGAGGTGCGACGCAACGACGACCGCGAGTCGATGTTCGCCCTGAACGGCTGGGCTGCGGAGTACTTCGCCAATTACCTCCACCGCGAGACCGAAGGGCAGAGCGTGGGCCTGGCCTATTTCCGTCAGAAGCGCGGCATGACCGACGCCACGATCCGGAAATTCGGACTGGGATTCTGTCCGGCGAAGGGCGACCGGATGTCGAAGGACGCCCTGGCGGCGGGTTACAAACAGGAGTTTCTCGTCTCGACGGGGCTTTCGCTGCAACGCGAGAGCGACGGGTCGCTCTACGACCGCTTCCGCGACCGTGTGATCTTCCCCGTGCACAACATTTCGGGGCGCATCGTGGCGTTCGGAGGCCGCACGCTGCGCACCGACAAGCAGGTGGCCAAGTACCAGAACTCCCCCGAGAGCGAGATATACAGCAAGAAACGCGAACTTTACGGTCTCTATTTCGCCAAGAAGGCCATTCAGCAGCAGGATTTCGCCATCATGGTCGAAGGATACACCGATGTGATTTCGATGCATCAGGCAGGGGTCGAGAACGTCGTGTCTTCGTCCGGCACGTCGCTTACGACGGAGCAGATACGCCTGCTGAACCGCTTTACGAAGAATATCACGGTGATCTACGACGGCGACTCGGCGGGCATTCACGCCTCGCTGCGCGGTATCGACATGATCTTGAAGGAGGGCATGAACGTGCGCGTGGTGCTGCTGCCCGAGCCGGAGGACCCCGATTCGTTCGCGCGCAGCCATACGGCATCCGAGTTGCAGGAGTATATCCGCGCCAACGAGCAGGACTTCCTGGAGTTCAAGGCCAAACTGCTGTTGCAGGACGCCGAGGGCGACCCGATCCGCAAAGCGGCGCTGATCGCCGACATGGTGCAGTCGGTGTCGGTGATTCCCGATCCGATTCAGCGCTCGGTCTACATCAAGGAGTGCGCGCGGATCATGGACATCGACGAGCAGATACTCATTTCGGAGGTGGCGCGCAAGCGCATGACCACGTCGGGCGACCGCGAGACCGACGAGTTCCTGCGCCGTCAGACGACCCTCCGGCAGCGGGAGGCGCAGCAGCCCGGGGTGGAGTTCGTCAAACAGGTCGAGGCGGGGAGCAGTTTCGAGACGCTGGAGCGCGAGATCGTGAAATACCTGCTCAAGTACGGGCACTGCTCGTTCGATTTCAAGGAGGGCCGGACGATGGTGGCGTGCAACGTCGCGGAGGTGATTTTCTCGGAGCTCAGCGACGACAACATCGCCTTCCGCAATCCGGTCTACAACAAGATCATGGCGGCCTACCGCGAGCAGTGGGCGCAGCTGGGGACGGGGGTGGAGGTTCCGGCGCACGTCTTCCTGAACCATATCGACCCCGAGGTATGCAACATGTCGGTGGACATCCTCACCTCGGACGACAACTACGTGGCCAGCGAGCTGTGGCGGCGTAAGGAGATCCACATCGACACCGACGCCGAGATGCTGGCCGTGGGGGTTCCGAAGGCCGTGACGCTCTACAAGTCGAAGGTGATTGAGGCGCTGATCAAGGAGTTGCAGGGCCGGCTGGGCGACGAGAACATTTCCGACGAGGAGATGCGCGACGTGGTGCAGCGGCTTACGGCCTACAATCAGGTCAAAGTAACGATTGCAAATAAAATACAACGATTGATTTTATAACCCGTATTTGACGGGCCGCATTGAAGGGAGACTTCGGGATAAGGATTTTTAAAGAAAAAGGGGGCGGGTCTCGGGTCGTACACGCATCACTGCGCATACCGTGTGCAAACAGAAAATAAACAGAAAGATGTGTAAAACATATCAAAGATAAAAGAATTAGTTACCTTGACCGATTCCCACCCCCGCAATTAAAATCGCAATTTGTGTGCCGTTTTTGAGTATTATGAGTGAACAGAAAAAGATAAATATCCGGAACAAGCGCGCGACGTTCGACTATGAGATTCTGGAAGAATATGTTGCGGGCATCGTGCTCGTCGGAACGGAGATCAAGTCCATCCGCGCCGGCAAGGCCTCGATGGTCGATACGTTCTGTTATTTCGACAAGGGCGAACTGTGGGTGCGCGGCATCAACATCGCCGAATACGCCTGGGGAACGTGCAACAACCACGTGCCGCGCCGCGACCGCAAGCTGCTGCTCACGGCCCGTGAACTGGACAAACTCCGGCGCGCCTCGCAGGACAAGGGACTCACGATCGTGGGCCTGCGGCTGTTCCTGAACGAGCGCGGCCTGGCGAAGGTCGTCGTGGGGCTGGCCCGCGGCCGCAAGTCGTACGACAAGCGCGAGTATCTGAAGGAGAACGATGCCAAGCGCGAGATGGACAAGGCCCTAAAGACTTATAGGCGATGAAAAAAGCCCTGTTTCTGGACGTCGACGGGACGTTGATCAGTTTCAAGACCCACGAAGTGCCAGCCTCGGCGCTCGCTGCGCTGCGTGAGGCCCACGCACGAGGTGTGCGGCTTTTTATCGCCACGGGGCGCGCGGCTGCCGACCTGGACGAGCTGGGCGAAATTCCTTACGACGGCGTGGCGGCGCTCAACGGCGCCGACTGCCTGATGCGCGACGGCCGCGTCGTGGCCCGGCATCCGATTCCGCGGTCCGATTTCGAGCGCGCCATGCAGCTTGCCGACCGTTACGGGTTCTCGCTGGCCTTCGAGCTGAACGAGGGGCTGTTCGTCAACCGTCTGTCGCCCGGCGCCGAGGAGTGGGCGCGGATGGTGGCGCATCCGATGCCGGTCGAAACGAATCTCTACGAGCTGTTCGACAATGCCGGGTGCTGCCAGATGTGCTTCTTCTTCGACCCCGAAACCCAGCGCCGGGTGATGGCCGAGCTGCCGTCGCTCGTGGCGACGCGCTGGTGTCCGGTTTTCGCCGACATCAACGTGAGGGGTGTCGACAAGGCGACGGGCATGGCCGAGTTCGCCGCGCATTTCGGCTTTGCGCACGACGAGACGATGGCTTTCGGCGACGGCGGCAACGACGTGGCAATGCTGCGGGCCGCAGGTGTGGGCGTGGCGATGGGCAACGCGTGCGACGAGGCGCTCGCCGCCGCGGACTACATAACGGCTTCGGTCGACGACGACGGGATTCGCCGTGCGCTGGAGCATTTCGGGGTGATTGATAAACGATAAGGAATATGTCTTTGATTCTATGTATTGAGACCGGAACGGACGTCTGTTCCGTGGGTATCGCCAAGGACGGCGAACTGCTGTCGCTGCGCGAGAGCGACGAGGGGCGCGACCACGCCCGCAAGGTCGGCGTGTTCGTCGACGAACTGCTGCGCGAGACGGACATTGCGCCCGACGATCTCGACGCCGTGGCTGTGGGTAAAGGTCCCGGATCGTATACGGGGTTGCGCATCGGTGTGTCGTTCGCCAAGGGGCTTTGCTACGGCCTGCGGAAACCGCTGGTGGCCGTCGGGTCGCTGGACGCGCTGGCCGAGGTGGCCCGCGAGGACTACGAGGCGGGGATTCTCGCGGTCGACGGTTGGGACGGGGCTTACCTCTGTCCGATGGTCGACGCCCGGCGCATGGAGGTCTACGCGCAGGTTTTCGATGTCGAAGGACGTCCGCAGAGCGAGGTCTCGGCCGAGGTGGTCGACGCTGGAAGTTTCCCGGCGTTCCGCGGTCAGGGGCGTCCGTTCGTGATCTTCGGCAGCGGAGCGCGCAAGTGTGCCGACATCCTTCCCGACGCGGTATGCGTGGAGGTGACTCCGTCGGCCCGCGGGCTTGCCCGTCTCGCCCAGCAGGCCCTCGACGAAGGACGCACGGAGGACATCGCCTATTTCGAGCCGTTCTACCTGAAGGATTTCGTCGTTACGACATCCCGCAAGAAACTGTTTTGAGCGGTTGTATGACCGAAGCGGACCTCGTGAAACTCCTGTCGGAACGGTTCTATGGCAATTTCGCCGACGAGACGGCCCGGCGGGTGCGCGATGCCGGGGCCGTGGACCTGTTGTACGGGGTGGCGACCGCGCCGCATCCGGAGTTGCCGAAGCCCGTCCGGCAGAAGGTGCTGTTTCGCAGCGCCTATGTGCTCGAACGGATCTGGTTCGGCGCCCCCGAGGCGTTTATGCCCCATGCGGAGGAGTTTTGCCGGCAGGATTTCGCGGCGTGCGCCAATGCCAGCGCGCGGCGTCATTTCGGCAAGATCATGGCCGACCTGCTGGGACGTTATACACCCGAATCGGGCGACCTGGAGCGGATCGCCGAGGCGGCCGCCGAATGGGCCGTGTCGCCGGAGTCCAAAGTCGCCGTGAAGGTCTGGGCCGTGGAGGTTCTGAAGCGCTGCCGGGAGCGTATCGGCTGGGTCGCCGAATCGTGGGACGACATCGTGGAGGCGATGGCTCTCGACGCGACGCCGGGCATCGAAAGCCGGATGCGCAAAAGCTGGAAGGCGAGGCCGTAACCGGACCGGAATGAAATGAAAACCCCGCTGGTATCAGCGGGGTTTTTCATTTCGGGCGGGCGGCTATTTCACGCCGCCGATCTGCGCGCGGAGGCGTTTCTTGAAATTGTCGCCGATGATCGTCATTCGGTCCGTGGTCTCGAACAGCGCGGCCTTGTTCCTCTCGTAGGCTGCGAGGTAGTCGGCGATACGGCCCGGGTCTTCGAGGATGAAGTTGGGGCATTGCGACACGTTGAGGTACTCGACGGGCAGCATCAGGTAGGGTTCCGTCTTGCCCTGCTCGGTCTTGAATTCGACGGTCAGGCCGACGCAGCGTTTGAAGACGCCGCTCTTGCCGTAGAGGTCGGACTGGTGTGCCGCGGCATGGTCGTCGAAGGTCAGCACGACCTCCAGCGGACGGTCGCAGGCGGCCTCGCCCGTGTAGACGACCGGGGCGAGCGTATAGGCGTCGTAGGTCCACTCGCCGGCCTTGGGGAAGCGGGCGTAAGGAATTTCGCGTCCGTCGACCGTCACCGAGCGGGGCGGGAAGGTGGCGGGGAAGCGCAGTTCATAGCTGCGGCTGCCGGGAGCGCCCGCGTAGGAGCCTTCGCGGGGCGCGATGACGGCGCGCAGGGTGTTGCCCGTCTGCGTCTTGGTGACCTTCGTGGTGGCGTAGGCCGTGGCGTACTGCTGGCTGACGCCGTCGTCCTCGTAGTGGACAAGTTCGCCGTCGGCCCCGGGGATGAAGGTCAGCACCAGCGTGTCGCACGGCTGCTGGAGGTTTTTCACCGTCTGCGGGTTCATCGGAAGGATGGCTCCGGCCCGGGCGTACCAGGGGTTTTCCGAGAGGGTGTAGTGCAGTTCTTCGGTGCGGCCGCCCTCGTACATCGCTCCCGTGGCGCAGTCGTACCACCGCCCCTCGGGGAACCAGATGCGGCGTGCGGCGAGCCCCGTGACGCTGTCGACCGGCTCCACGACGGCCGTGGCGAGGATGTCGCCGCCGAACATGAACTGCTCGGGGACGTTGTAGGCCTCGTCCTGCTCGGGATGGTCGTAGTACATCGGGCGGCACATGCCGACGCCCGTGTCGTAGTTCTCGCGGGCCGCGGCATAGATATAGGGTGCGAGCGTGTAGCGCAGGCGGATGGCGTCGCGCATGACGAACAGGTGGTCGGGGAAGAACCAGAGGTAGCGCTCGATGCGCGGGTCCTTGGTCGAGTGGGTCTTGAAGATCGGGGTGAAGACGCCGTATTGCAGCCAGCGGGTGTAAAGCTCGGGGTCGGTCTCGCGGGTCTCCTTCTTGAACATGTGGCCCCCGATGTCGTGGCCCCAGTAGCCGTAGTTGACATTGGACGAGGTGGACGTGAAGTAGGGCAGGAAGGCCAGCGTCTCCCACTTGGCGTAGGTGTCGCCCGAGAATGCCAGCGGATAGCGGTGCGATCCGAGGCCGCCCCAGCGGTGGTAGATGAAGGGCCGCAGCGCGGGGTTCTGTTGCTCGGCGTGGTGGAAGAAGGTGTAGTTGAGCCAGAAGGTGTTCGAAAGTCCCGGGGTGAACTTCGACTCCATCCACTGCTGCCAGTCGAGCCACCAGAAATCGACGCCCTGGCGCTCCATCGGGTTCAGCACGGTCTTGAAATAGGCGTCGGCCCATTTTTGTTCGTCGATATGGAACGGCACGCTCTTGCCCTTTTCGGTCCATCCGTACTCCCGGGTGAACGGCTCGTAAACGTCTTCGTAGGGTTGGATGCCCGAGGCGGGGTGGAGGTTGAGCGCTACTTTCAGCTGCTCGTTTTCGGTCCATCGGAGGAAATTCGCGGGCGAGGGGAACAGCTCCTTCTGCCAGGTGTAGCCGGTCCAGCCGATGCGCTGTCCGTACTCGTCCTTGGCGGGGTTTTTCTTGCGCAGGCCCCAGGTCTCGTGCCAGTCCATGTCGACGATCAGCACGTCGATCGGAATGTCGACCGACTTGAGTTTCTGCACCAGGTCGACGAACTCATTGTCCGAATACTGCCAGTAGCGGCTCCACCAGTAGCCGAAGGTGTACTTCGGAGGCAGCGGCGCGCGGCCTGCGACGAGCTGGAAATCGGCGAGCGCCTGCTTGTAGTCGTGCCCGTAGGCGAAGAGGTAGAGGTCCTGGCGGTCGCCCGCGGGGCGCGCCTCGACCCACTCTTTCCAGGCGGAGCCGTCGGGCGTCAGCACGTGGCGGCCGCTGTCGTCGACCACCGACCATCCTGCGCGCGAAAGAAGCCCCTGCTCCATCGGTTCGCGCCCCAGCTTCCTGCCGTCGCATCCGTCGAGCGTGCGGGTCGTGCCCATGAGGTTCTGCGGGTCCTCCGTGCCGGGGGTCCATACGACCTCGCGGCCGTTGAGCCGGAAGACGGCTTTCAGGTTTTTGTCCGAAAACTTGCCGCCTTTGGTGTAGGTCAGCGTCAGGGCCGGGGTGGTGATCGTCAGCCGGGATTTCGTGTCGCGGACCTTGAAGTCCGGCACGGGCGTCTCACGGTTGACGAAGGTCAGCGTGGCGCGGTCCTCGAAACGGCCGTCCTCGCTCCACTCCATGCGGATCAGCTGCGGGGTGAGGACCGTGAAGCGTGCGTTGCCCGCCTCGACGACGGCCCGCGGGTCGGCCTTGGGATTCCCGGCCGCGGCTGCGCCCAGCGTCAGCCACAGGACCATAAAAAGAATTGTCGCTCTTTTCATAAGTTTATGGGGTTAGTTTGCTGAATAGACACATCCCGCAGGCAAAACGATGAGCCTGCGGCGCGATTTTTTTGCGGAGGGGCTATGCGCCGCTGTCCGGCAGGGCGGCGGGGGCCTCGGAACGGTCGTCCGAATCCGCATCGCTGCCGGCGATTTCGAGCGTGCGCGCGGCATGCTGCCGCTTGGTTTGCAGGCGGGCGGTTTTGCGCAGGCGTTCGCCGACGCGGATGATGTTGTCGTTGCCCGTGCAGAGGCGTTTGTGGGCGTCTTCGTAGGCGTCGCGGGCCTTGTCCAGCGCCGTGCCGACCCCTTCGAGCGAGGCGGTGAAGGCCACCAGCTGTTCGTAGAGTTTCAGTCCGCAGGCGGCGATCTCCTTG
Source organism: Alistipes sp. i18-0019-D1 (assembly GCF_042852885.1). Lineage (NCBI taxonomy): Bacteria > Pseudomonadati > Bacteroidota > Bacteroidia > Bacteroidales > Rikenellaceae > Alistipes > Alistipes sp. i18-0019-D1. Next base: position 414,238 of record NZ_AP031424.1, on the reverse strand, counting down.
GTGTTCTTGTCCTGGTCGTTGTATTTCCAGAGGTCGGCGACGAGTTTGAGCAGGGCGAAAAGGTTCGTCGGCGACGAGATGATCACCTTTTTGTCGTAGGCGTCGGACCAGATGGCCGTGTCGTTCTGCAACGCCGCGAGGAACGCCGGTTCGTTGGGGATGAACATGATGACGAAATCGGGCGAATTGAGCCGCCGCTGGTACTCCTTGCGCCCCAGTTCGGTGACGTGCTGCCGCACCGAGGCGATGTGCGCCGCGAGATAACGCCGCCGCTCCTCCTCCGTGTCGGCCGAGGAGTAACCCACGAAGGCCGTGAGCGAGACTTTCGAGTCGATGACGATGTCCTTCTTCTCGGGCAGATGCAGCACCACGTCGGGCCGCAGGTTGCGCCCCTCCTCGTCCTTGATGTTGCACTGCGTCTGGTAGTGGATGCCCTTCGAGAGGGCCGAACTGTCGAGGATCGTTTCGAGCAGCATCTCGCCCCAGTCGCCCTGCACCTTCGAATTGCCTTTCAGGGCGTCGGTCAGGTTCCGGGCCTCGGTGGAGATCGTCTGGTTGAGTTCCATCAGGCGTTTGAGTTCCGATTTCAGCTCGCCCCGCTGGGAGGTCTGCGTGGTGTAGATCTCCTCGACGCGCTTGCGGAAGTCGACGATGTTCTCCTTGAACGGTTTCAGCAGGATGTCGATCGACTCCCTGCTGGTCTCCTTGAACCGCTGCGACTGCTCGCCCAGAATCTCCGTCGCGAGGTTTTTGAATTGCAGGCGGAAACGCTCTTCGAGCTGTTCGCGTTCGGCTTTCTCGGCGGCGCGCTCCTCGGCGTTCTTTTGTTTCAGGCCGGCGATTTCCGTCTGGGACGAGGCGCGCAGGGCGGCCAGTTCGGTTTCGGTGCGCAGCCGCGTTTCGATCTGCACGCGGATGTCCGCTTCGGCTTGCAGGCGGGCCTGCTCGGCGGCGGTCTTGTCGGCACGCAGGTGGCCGGCTTCGCGGCGGGCGGCGGCGAGCATGGCCCCGAGCGCCGCCGAGAGGGCGCCGAGCACGATGATTGCAAGAATGAATGCGGTGTTCATACTGACAAAGGTAGAATTTTCCGTGGAATTTTTCGTATCTTTGACCGACAAACTCTTTGATTCATGCAACGTATAGTAGCCCCTTCGATGCTCTCGGCCGACTTCGGCCATCTGGAGCGCGATACCCGGATGGTCGACGCCAGTGCGGCCGAATGGGTCCATATCGACGTGATGGACGGCGTTTTCGTCCCCAACATTTCATTCGGGTTTCCCGTGCTGAAAGCCATCCGCAAGGCGACGGCGAAATTTCTCGACGTGCACCTGATGATCGTCAGCCCGGAAAAATACGTCGCGCGCTTCGCCGAGGCGGGGGCCGATCTGGTGACCTTCCACCTCGAAGCGACGGACGACCCCGCGGGGTGCGTCGCGCTGATCCGCCGGGCCGGAGCCAAAGCGGGCGTGTCGGTCAAGCCGGCGACGCCGGTGGAGGCGCTGCGCGAGGTGCTGCCGCTGGTGGATCTGGTGCTGGTGATGAGCGTCGAGCCGGGATTCGGCGGACAGTCGTTCATCCCGGGGTCGCTGGAGAAGATCGCGCAGCTGCGGGCGATGGCCCGGGAGATGGGTCTCGAAACGATCATCGAGGTCGACGGAGGCATCTCGGCCCGCAACGCCGGAGCGGTTTACGGGGCGGGCGCCGACGTGCTGGTGGCCGGCAGCAGCGTTTTCGGAGCCGAAGATCCGCAGGCCGAGGTCGTGAAGATGCTCAACGCCTGACCGGAGGGTCCGTCCGGAAGAGCGCAGGGGATTTCATTTCGGAAAAAACACTCCGTCAGCGTCCGGCGTGCCGGGCCGTCTCGGCGTCGAGCAGGCGGCGCAGTCGGCGCAGGAGCGCATCGTCGCGGAACCACTCCGCGCCATAGGTCAGGTTGAATTCGTAATCGAAATCGGCGGGATTGGCTCCCTGATTGTGCTGGAGGATGGTCTCGGCCTTGTCGAGCGCCTTGACCCAGCGGGCTTCGGGCGTGGCGCAGGCTTCGTACTCCTCCCAGAGCGTCCGGATGCGTGCTGCGGCTTCTGCGGGCAGCAGGGGCGTGAGCCGCTCCATGGCCGCAAGTTCCGCCGCGGCCTTGGAGGCGGGGTCGCACTGCGCAACGGCCGGGATGTCGCCTTCGTAAGCCTCCCCGAGGTCGTGGACCAGGCACATCGCAAGGACCCGAGGCAGGTCGAGTTCCGGTTTTTCGTCCGCAAGGACGAGGGCCAGCAGCGCCAGCCGCCACGTGTGTTCGGCGGTGCTTTCGTGCCGTCCGGTCGAGGTGCGGGCCGAGCGCAGGACGTTTTTCAGCCGTTCGGCTTCGCGCATGAATTGCAGGTATCGTTCCAGTTTTTCCATCTCCGGGATTCTGTTTCGGGACCGTAAAGATACGATATGTCGGATTAAATCGCTAACTTTGCGGTGTTTTTAGATTCGCCATGATTTCATTAGACAACCTTACCGTCAGTTATGGGGGCTGGACCCTTTTCGACAATATTTCGTTCCTGATCAACCCGAAGGACCGCATCGGACTGGTGGGCAAGAACGGAGCGGGCAAAACCACGCTCCTGCGCATCATTACGGGCGAACAGCAGCCCACGTCGGGCGCCGTGACGCTCAACGGCGACTGCACGATCGGATACCTGCCGCAGACGATGCGCGTGGCGGACACCACGACGCTCGCGGAGGAGACCGCCAAGGCCTTCGAGGAGGTGCTGCGGCTCGAGGCCGAGATCGAGGCCCTGACGCGCGAGATCGCCGAGCGCACCGACTACGAAAGCCCCGAATACGAACAGCTCCTGCACCGTCTGAACGACGCGCAGGACCATTATCATATCCTCGGCGGCGAGACCCGCGACGCGGACATCGAGAAGACGCTGCTGGGCCTCGGGTTCAAGCGCGAGGACTTCGGGCGCGCCACGAGCGAGTTCTCGGGCGGCTGGCGCATGCGTATCGAACTGGCGAAGCTGCTGCTCAGGCGGCCCTCGATCTTCCTGCTGGACGAGCCGACGAACCACCTCGACATCGAGTCGATTCAGTGGCTCGAAGAGTATCTCCGGAATTACAACGGCGCGGTGCTGCTCATTTCGCACGACCGTGCCTTCCTGGACAACGTCACCAACCGCACGGTCGAACTGTCGCTGGGCAAGATCACCGATTACAAGGTCTCCTATTCGAAATACGTCGTCCTGCGCGCCGAGCGCCGGGCGCAGCAGGTGGCGGCCTACGAGAACCAGCAGCGGATGATCGAGAAGACCGAGGAGTTCATCGAGAAATTCCGTTACAAACCCACCAAGTCGAACCAGGTGCAGTCGCGCATCAAGCAGCTGGAGCGGCTGGACCGTCTCGAGATCGAGGAAGAGGATCTCGCCACGCTCAACATCAAGTTCCCGCCCGCGCCCCGCTCGGGGCAGATCGTCGCGGAGATCAGCGAGGCCGGCATGTCGTTCGGCGAGAAACATGTCTTCAGCGGCGCGAATTTCGTCATCGAGAAGGGCGACAGGATCGCGTTGGTGGGCCGCAACGGCGAGGGCAAGACGACCCTCGCACGCATGCTGATCGGCCAGCTGACGCCCACCGAAGGGTCGGTGCGCCTCGGGGCGAACGTCAATATCGGGTATTACGCCCAGAATCAGGACGATTTGATGGACGGCGATTTCACGGTCTACGACACGCTGGACCGTGTGGCTGTGGGTGACATCCGCACCCGCCTGCGCGACATTCTGGGGGCGTTCCTGTTCCGCGGCGAGGACATCGACAAGAAGGTCAAGGTCCTCTCGGGCGGTGAACGGGCGCGTCTGGCGATGGCCCGCATGATGCTCGAACCGCGCAACCTGCTGGTGCTGGACGAGCCGACGAACCACATGGACATGCGTTCGAAGGACATCCTCAAGAACGCCATCATGAAATACGACGGGACGGTGGTCGTGGTGTCGCACGACCGCGAATTCCTCGACGGCATGGTCGAGAAGGTCTACGAATTCCGCGACGGCGGGGTGAAGGAGTACCTGGGCGGCATCTACTATTTCCTCGAAAAGCGCAAGCTGGAGTCGCTGCAGGAGATCGAGCGGAAGGACGCTCCGGCCAAGACCGCGGCGAAGGGCGACGAGCCGGCTGTCTCCGGAAAACTCTCCTACGAGCAGCGGAAGGAGCAGGAGAGGCAGGTCCGCAAGTTGCGGAAAGCCGTCGAAGCCGTGGAGGCCGACCTGGCGGAGATCGAGAAGCGGATCGCGGAGTACGATGCGCGGTTCGCCGCCGCGACCGAATACAACGAGGCCGACTACAAGGCCTACAACGAACTGAAAACCCGCTACGACCACCAGATGCACGAGTGGGAGAAGGCGTCGTACGAGCTGGAACTCGTCGAAGAACAGTGATTTTCGATTTTATGCGGCTCTTTTCGTCCATCCCTCGTCCGTCCCGAATGGGAAATACGTCTTGTATGTCCCATCCGCGCCGGACTTTACGATGAACAGATAATAATTTTGCACAATGGATAATATCATTTTCGGGATTCGTCCCGTGGCCGAAGCGATCGAGGCCGGAAAGCAGATCGAAAAACTCTACATCCGCAAGGGCGCCGAAGGGCAGCTGATGCAGGAGCTGAAAGACCTTTGCATGCGCCACCGCCTGCATTATCAGGAGGTTCCGGTCGAGAAGCTTAACCGCCTGACGCGCGGCAACCACCAGGGAGTCGTGGCGCAGACCGCGGCTATCGAGTATGTGCAGCTGGCCGACATTCTGGAACGTGTGCCCGAAGACGAGACGCCGCTCGTGGTGTTGTTCGACGGGGTGACCGACGTGCGGAATTTCGGGGCCATCGCCCGCTCGGCCGAGTGCGCCGGGGCGCACGGGCTGATCACGCCGCTGAAGAACTCTGCGCCCGTGAACGCCGAGGCGATCCGTTCGTCGGCCGGGGCGCTGACGACGATTCCGGTGTGCCGTGTCGGCTCGGTCCGCAACACGCTCAAGGCTTTGCAGACGGAGGGCTTCCAGGTCGTAGCCGCCACGGAGAAGAGCCGCAAGCTGCTCTACGACGCCGATTTCCGCCGTCCTACGGTGATCGTGATGGGCGCCGAGGATACGGGCATCTCGAAAGAGGTGCTCAAACTCTGCGACGAGCAGCTGGCCATCCCGCTGATCGGCCACATCGAGTCGCTCAACGTCTCGGCCGCGGCGGCCGTGATGCTGTTCGAGGTCGTACGCCAACGCATCGGCGAAGGCGGTGAATAGCCGTTTCCCGGAACCGATTCTCCGGAATGCCGGCCTGCCGCCGTGCGGGACGCCGCTTTTGCGGGAAGAAGGGCGGGGCAAATACATCCGCGGGCTGTGATTGCGGTCCGCGGAATCCGATAAACCAGACAGACACTGATAAACCTATGAAAAAGAAACTCGAATCCTGCCTGCGCTGGCTCCGCGAAGGGGCCGTGCGGGTCGTGCGGTCGTACCCGGTCGAAATGCTCCTGGCGCTTTATGCCTGCGTGGGATGTCTCGCGACCTATGAACAGCAATGGGACGACGACCTGCTTCTCGTGAAGCTGGCCCTTGTGCCGCTCTTCTTCGCGCTGGCCCTTGCGCTCAACGTGCTGGCGGGCCGCGGACCGTGGCGGAGGGTTTACTGGGTTTCGTGGGTCCCGCTCGTGCCGCTGTCGCTCTGGGGCGGGCTGGAGGCGTGGGTCGGAAGCGCACCTTTTCACATCTCGCTCGGCATACTGGCTCCGTTGCTGCTGCTGTTGAGCCTGCGGACCGTGCGGAACGACCTTTTCGTGAGCGGAACGGTCATCTGGCTGCGCTCGGGTGCGCTGGCCCTGCTGTTCGCCAATGTCGCGCTGGGACTGTTTTACGCCATACTTTACTCGACGACCTATATTTTCGGGCTTGAAGGCGAATGGATCGGGGACGTCGCGGTCTGGGCCGTGACGATCTGCGAGACACTGGCCGTGCCGCTGCTGTTCCTGATGATGGCCGACCGTTGGCGGGGCGCCGAACTGCGCGGCAACCGCATCCTCGAAGTGCTGCTGAACTACATCGTGACGCCCGCGCTGCTGATCTATGCCGTGATCCTTTACCTTTACATGGTCAAAATCCTCGTCACGTGGTCGCTGCCCGAGGGCGGCGTGGCCTACATGGTCTTCGGATTCACGATGACGGCGCTGGCCGTGAAGGCGCTGGGGCAACTGCTTGAAAAGCGGATTTACGACTGGTTCTTCAATCGTTTCAGCCTGGTGTCGCTGCCCGTGCTGGTGCTGTTCTGGATCGGTGTGGTGCGCCGTACGAACGAATACGGGCTGACCGAACCGCGCGTCTACCTCGTGGTGTGCGGCGGCCTGATGACCTTCTGCGTACTGCTGTTTCTGTCGCGGCGCGCGGGCCGCTACCTGTGGGTGTGCCTTGCGGCGTGGGTGAGCTTCGCCGCGGTCGCCTATGTGCCGGCTTTCGAGCCGGAGAGGGTCGCCGTGCGGTCGCAGCTGCATCGCGCCGAGCGGATCGCGCGGTCGCTCGATCGTCTCGACGCCGGGGGACGGCTTCTGCTGACGCCGTTTCCGCTTGCCGATACGGTATATAAAAAGCAGTACCGCCACTTGTACGAGTCGCTCGACTACATCCGCCGCGACAGCGCGGCTTTCGCACGGTTCGGTGTGAAGGACCTCGACGATCTGGCCGCGATCTTCCCCGAAGGGATGCGCGATTACGTGAGGTGGGGCTATGATTGGTGTTGTGTCGATACATGTGTCGATACCAATATCATTGAACTGGAGGCACCCATTAATGTCCGGTTCGAGGTAAATGCGGAATATCCGCATTATTATACGAATCTCCGGAACTGGTACAACGATAATAGTTATGATATCAGTAACGATACGCTTCGTCTGTTTTTGGGGGAGGAGCGAGCCGTATACGGGATTCCCTGTCGGGATTTGCTGGAACGCCAATTGGAAAGGAGTGGATTCGATCCGGCCGAAGCGTGCGAGCCTACGCCGGAGCAGTTGCTGCGGCTGTTGGATTACCGCGATGACCGTTGCCGGATTCTGTTCGAAAATATTAAGTTGGAACGTACGGACTCTGCCGTTGTAATACAGGGAATGTCGATCAATGCTGTGCTGATGCGATGATCTCGGTCTATGTGCATCCCCGGCTGGGCGAGGTGACCCTCTCGCAGACCGTGCGCGCCCGCCGCATTTCCATTTCGGTGCGCGCCACGGGGGCCGTGCGGTTGGCGTTTCCCTGCGGGGTGTCGCAAAAACGGGCTTTGGGATTTCTGGAGCAAAAAGAGGCATGGATCGGGGCGGCGCGCGAACGGCTGGCCCGCAAACGGGCATCCCTGCCTCCGCAGCTGCCGCCCGAGGAGCAGGAGGCCCGTATCGAAGAACTGCGCCGCGCGGCGAAAGCCGATCTGCCGGGGCGTATTGCGCGGCTGTCGGAGGCGACGGGGCTGAAGTACGGGAAACTTTCGATCCGCGCCTCGCGCACGAAGTGGGGGAGCTGTTCGGGGTGCAACAACATCTCGTTGAGCCTCTTTCTGATGACCCTTCCGGAGCACCTGCGCGACTATGTGATCGTCCACGAACTCTGCCACACGGTTCACCACGACCATTCGCCCCGTTTCCATGCCTTGGTCGATCGTCTGGTCGGAGGGTGCGAAAAACCCCTTAACCGGGAGTTAAGGGGTTTCGCAATTCGTTGAGCCGCTTCGGGCGGTCGTGCTATTTCTGACCGAGAACTTCCTTTTCCCCCTTGTATGTGAAGGCCATGAAGAGGATCGAGAGGAAGCAGGCTGCGATGAGCAGGATGAATGTCCAGTCCCAGCCGGCCTTTTCGGCCACGGAGCCGATCACGATATTGGCCAGGATGGCCGTTCCGAGGAAATAGCCGAAGAATCCGGTCAGTCCGGCCGCCGTTCCGGCCGCGTTTTTCGGGGCCAGGTCGAGCGCCTGCACGCCGATGAGCATGACCGGGCCGTAGATGAAGAACCCGATGGCGATCAGCGACATGGTGACGATGACGTAGTTCGACGAGAACTGCCAGTAGAGGAAGATGAAGACTGCGACGATCGCCATGAAAAGGATGGTGGGGACAGCCCGGCGTCCGTGGAACACCTTGTCGCTCAACCAGCCGCAGACCAGCGTGCCGGGAATGGCGGCGAACTCGTAGGCGAAATAGGCCCAGCCAGCCTGCTTGATGTCGTAGCCCTGTGCGTCGCGGAGAAAGGTCGGCGCCCAGTCGAGGCATCCGTAGCGCACCATGTAGACGAAGGCGTTGGCGATGGCGATGAACCACAGCAGTTTGTTGTTCAGAACGTACTTGAAGAAAATTTCGCGCGTCGAAAGCACCTCTTCCTGCTTGGCGCTGTAATTCTTCGGATAGTCGTTGCGCCACTTCTCCACCGAAGGTAGGCTGCACGACTGCGGCGTGTCGCGGATCAGCACGTAGGCCAGGATGGCGATGAAGATGGCGACGACCGCCGGGAAGAGGTAAGTGCCTATCAGGAAGTAGAATTCCGAGTGGCTTCCGTAGAACCAGGAGCCGAACCAGATGGCGCCGTAAACGGCCATCGGGCCTACCAGCGCTCCGCCCACATTGTGGGCGCAGTTCCAGATCGACATCTTCGTGCCGCGTTCCTTGATCGAGAACCAGTGGGTCATGACGCGGCCGCACGGAGGCCAGCCCATCCCGTTGAACCAGCCCACCAGGAAGTTCAGGACCGCCATGAGGATGATGGCCAGCCGCTTGTGCTCCGGGCCGAGCAGCGTTACCGGGACGATCATGAACATCATCGCCACGGCGGCCAGGACCAGTCCCAGCGGCAGGAATACGCGCGCATTGCTGCGGTCGGAGACGCTTCCCATCAGGAATTTGGAAAGGGCGTAGGCCACGGCGTTCATCGAGAGGACGATGCTCAACTCGCTCTGGTCGAATCCGAGCAGCGTGAGCTCGGGAATCGCCATCGAGAAATTCTTCCGGACGATGTAGAAGCCGGCATATCCGATGAAGATGCCGAGGAATACCTGCAGACGCATGCGTTTGTACTTCGCATCGACCTTGTCGGCCTCCATTTCCGGTCTATACGCAGGGGGTTGTAGTAATTTCCACATGTTCAAGTTGTTATAGTTTTGGTTTTTACCTCCAAAGCCCCTCCTTTGCAGGACGGGGCTTCGGGGATATTCGGGTTTCGGGGATTCAGGCGGTTTTAATTTTCCTCAAAGATATAATTTTTTGCCATCTTCGTGAAACTTTCGACCTGCGCATCGATCCATGCCTGGTCGCGGCCCAGTTCGCGGGCCATCGTTTCGGCGACCTTCGGGGCGGCGGCCATCGCCTCGCGGGCGTCGACGAAAAGCAGCCGCACGCGGCGCGCCAGCACGTCCTCGACCGAAAGGGCCATCTCTTCGCGCACGGCCCATACCACCTCGGCCAGCGTGTAGCCGAACTTCGGCGAGAGTTTTTCGCCCAGCGCCGGGTTCTCCTTGATCAGGTTCAGGATCTTCGGCTCGTCCGAACCGTAAACGTACATATGGTCGGCGAGGTTGGGATTCTTGCGGTAGCCGTGGATATGGAATTTCTTGGTCACGCACTTGCGCTCGGGAAGGCCCGCTACCTCGATGGCCTTGTCCACCGTGTCCTCGGCCATCAGGCGGTAGGAGGTCCATTTGCCGCCGGTGATCGTCACCAGGCCGTTGTCCGAGGTGATGACCTTGTGGCTGCGCGAAATCTCCTTCGTGTTCTTGCCCTCTTTCTTGGGCGCCGCCAGCGGACGCTGGCCCGCGAATACCGAGAGGATGTCCTTGTAGGTGGGGGCCGGGTTCATGTAGAGTCCCGCCGTACCGAGGATGAAGTCGATCTCCTCCTTCAGCGGACGCGGCTCCTCCTCCGGAGTGGGGCGCACGATGTCGGTGGTTCCGACCACGACCTTGTCGTGCCAGGGCACGGCGAACAGCACGCGGCCGTCCGAGGTCTTGGGAACCATGATCGCATAGTCGCTTTGCAGGAATTTCATGTCCAGTACGATGTGCACGCCCTGGCTCGGGGTGACCATCTTGCGGTGTTCGGGGCTGTCCATGTGCATGATGTCGTCGACGAAGCAGCCGGCGGCGTTCACGACGCTGCGCGCCTTGACCGTATACTCCTCGCCGGTGGTGTTGTCGACGAACTTCACGCCGGCGACCTTGCCCGCCTCATTGTGCAGGATGCCCGTCACGGTGGCCTCGTTGACGACCGTGCCGCCGTTCTCGACGCAGGTCTGGGCGAGGTTGATGGCCATGCGCGAGTCGTCGAACTGACCGTCGTGGTAGACCACGCCGCCCTTCAGTCCCTTTTCGACCGAAGTGGGGATGTATTTCATCACCTTCTTGGCGGAGATGTACTTCGAACGTCCGTAGCCGAAGCCGAACGAAAGCAGGTCGTAGAAGGTCAGGCCGCAGAAGTAGAGGAAGTTGTCCCAGTAGCGGTAGTTCGAGATGACGAACGCCTGGTCCTTCACCAGGTGCGGGGCGTTGGCCTTCATGCGGCCGCGCTCGCGCAACGCTTCGAGCACCAGCATCACGTCGCCCTTTTGCAGGTAGCGCACGCCGCCGTGCACGAGTTTGGTCGAACGGCTCGACGTACATTTCGCAAAGTCGGTCTTCTCCAGGCAGGCTACGCTCATGCCGCGCGTGGCTGCGTCCACCGCGACGCCCAGTCCGGTCGCACCGCCGCCTACGACTACCATGTCCCAGATTTTGCCCTTGTCGGACAGCTTTTTGATTTGTGATGCTCTTTCCATAAGTATCGGTTTGTTGATTGATTTCGTTTCGGAACAAAAGTACAAATGATTTCGGCTATTTCAAAATAAAATGGCTTTTAATTTGAAATATTCTGATCGGACGCTTTATTTCTGCCGGGAAGGAAAATATTCGCGGCGAAATGTGCGTGTTTCGAATATTTTTCCTATATTAGTCTCTCGAAACTTTAAAATTTTAATTGCGCATGAACAAACCAGGTGAAGAACCCATTTTGAGCCTTCCGGAACGGCACAGCCGCATCCTCTCGCTGTTGCAGCAGAACGGTTCGATTTCGGTGACGCAGCTCTCCGAGCTTTTCAAGGTTTCGGAAGTGACCATCCGCAAGGACCTGTCCTACCTCGAACAGCAGAAGAAGCTCTACCGCACCCACGGCAGCGCCATCCTCATAAGTCCCTATATCAGCGACCGTCACGTCAACGAAAAGGAGAAGAAGAACGTGGCCGAGAAGCGGGCCATCGGCGCGGCCGCTGCGGCGCTGATCTCGCAGGACGATTCGATCATCATCGCTTCGGGAACGACGATGGCTTTCCTGGCCCGGGAGATCAAGCCCGTCGGTCACCTGACGGTCATCACGGCAGCGGTTCCCGTGACCCAGATCCTCTCGCAGCACGCCGATGTGGATGTCCTCCAGCTGGGCGGTATCACCCGCAGCAGTTCGGTGTCGGTCGTGGGTCCCTTTGCCGAGGCGATGCTCCGCAACTTCAATTGCAGCAAACTGTTCGTCGGCGTGGACGGTATCGACACGGAGTTCGGTCTGACGACGACCAACATGCTCGAAGCCTCGCTGAACGATGCGATGATCAATGCCGCGCAGAAGGTCGTGGTGCTGGCCGATTCGTCGAAATTCGGCCGCCGCGGATTCAGCAAGATCTGCGACCTGGAGGCTGTAGACCGCATCATCACCGACAGCGGCGTGCAGCAGCTTTACCTGGACCGCCTGCGCGAGCGCGGCATCGAGGTGACGGTGGTGGATGTCTGAGATTGTAGTTTATTTGGAGAAAAACTTGCCCCAAGGCATTTATTGTCTTGGGGCAAGTTTTTATTTCTAAATAATCGGCTTAAAATTGTATATTTTGTTATGTATTTGTATATAATATTTATTAATAGCTGTATGGGTATCAACAAATTTATAATCGGATGTTTGATTCTGGGACTTCAAGGATGTAGGCCAAAAGTAACGATGGATATCCCGGAAATTAATCCACTTAAAATAACAAAGTCAATCGATCAAATTGATAAATATGTTAATCGAGTGGAAGTAATTAATCTGTCGTCTCCGGACTCAATTGTTGTTACGGGAATTACAAAACTTCTTTTGGATAAGAAGGGGAATTTTATTTTAATGGATGGAACGCGTTTATATCGATTTAGTAATAAGGGGGAATTCCAAAGACAATATGGTAATGTAGGACGTGGACCCGGTGAATATCTTAAAATATATGACATTAGCCTAAATAAAGATCATACCGAACTATGGTGTTTAAACCATATGAATGCAATTATAAAATATGATCTTACCACAGGTAAATATATTGAGACTGTTTCAACGCACTCTCCTAAATTGAAAATTCCGAATGCCTCGGCTTTAATTCCGGCTGATGATAACGGCTTTTACTTGTATGTGCCTAATCCGAGCGATGAAAGCAATCTAAAAAATCCGTTTTATTGTTTGAAACGATTCGATAAAAAAGGAAAATTGGTCGAGGAAGAGTTGTTACGGATGGATTTCAATATTAATATGAATATGATTCCGTTCGTAACACAGAATTTTGATAATACTTATCTGTTGAAACCGCAAGAAAATGAAAATATCTGTTATTGTATTTCGAATCATGGATTATCTAAAAAAGTAAAGATTCATTTCGGAAATGAGAATATTCCTCCATTATTTTCATTTCAGAATGTTCAAAATCCTTGGTTGAACTTGGAAAAATTTATGGCTTCCGATTATTTTAAACTTCCTTTTAATATTCAGGAAACCAAAAAGAAGTTGTTTTTGTCGGCATTTGGCCCTTACAATAGAATCTATTATTTTTTGGTCGATAAAGACATTATGCAAGGAATCAATTGGAACAGCGGAGATAAATTCGAAACAACACCTTTTTTCATCGTAGGTTCGGACGAGGAATTTTTTTATGGTGTATTCGATAAATATCTCGATCCTTCTGTAAATACTGAAAATTTGGATCCTATGTTAGCGTATCTGATGACTGTTCAGCATTTGCATCTTAATGAGGACGATAATCCGATAATTGTTAAAATTAAATTTGAATAGAACCTTATTATTAATCTAAACTGCAAAACTATGAAAGCAAATTTCTTTTATGTTGTGGCTATTATTGTTATAGCTGCTATTACGTTAGGCGTAAATTACAAAAAGGTAAAAACGGTAAAACTATTACTGGAGAATGTCGAGGCTTTAGCGTGGGGAGAAGGGCCTGGCGATGAAGATCACAGGCGAGACCAAGCTGTAAATTGTCCGGAAGAGGGTAAGGGGGCTTGGAATGTGAAAACGGGATGTTGTTGGGGATATACGACGTGTCGATTCGAAATCTGTGAAGGTCAAAGCGGATGCTGAATGCAATTGTAATAATTAAAATATGATTAAAAATAAATACATATTTCGTTTATTTATTGCTCTTGTATTCATATTATTTTTTGTAAATGTCTTTCAGATAATTTGTAATCGGAGGTTGATTGATGGGTTAGAGCAATTGTGTGGTATAAATAAGTCTTATGCATCTTATATAAATAAAAGTTTTTCTCAAATACGAGTTGATGAAAACATTATTTCACATGTAAAGAATCTGGGAACGTTATATGCTGTGAATATGCAAGATGTATATGTCGCTTATATATCTCCGAATGTTTGTCGATCTTGTTTATCTAGTTTGTATACATCATTAAAGGATATAGAAAAAGAAACTAGTGATGTTTTATTTATTAGTGGAATAAAAGATATTCAATTAAAACGGGAAGCACAATCTTTTGGCTTTAAAAATTTTCTTTTTGACGAAGAAAGCATTTTTTCTACCATTCATATGGCTGATGTCCTTTTTTTTAAATATGATCCGGTTTTAGAAAAAGTTGATTGTATTCGTTACGATGACAAGTCTTTTCCAATTTTAAAGTTATTCGTTGATTAAGAGAAATGAGCAAGCTATTCAGCTGCTCATTTCTCTTAATTATGGGAACCCCTATTTCTTCAGCAGGGCCTGCAGACGCTCGGGGTAGTCGGTGGTGATGTAATCCACGCCCAGGTCGATGAAATATTTCATGTCCGCCTCTTCGTCCACGGTCCAGACGTTGACTTCGAGTCCCAGGTCGTGGGCCTGCTTCACCCATTCGGGATTTTTGCGGAGCACCTTCATCGAGTAGTCGATGCCGGACAGCCCCAGTTTCTTGATGCTCTTGGGAGCCAGGTCGCCGTTGAGGTAGTAGATTTTGGTGTCGGGAATGAGCTTCTTGAATGCCATGCAGGCGTTGATCGAGAAGGCGATGATCTCCGTACGGTCCAGCACGCCGTATTTCTTGAGCTGCTTGACGATCTTTTTGGCGGCGAGGTCCTCGCGGTTGTAATCCGAAAGCGACTTCATTTCGAGAATCAGGCGCGTGTCGGGTTTCGAGGCGACGAGCTTCAGGTAGGCGTCGAACGTGGGGATGTTCTCGCCGTTGGGCAGCACGATGGCCGTGATCTCCTTGGCGGTGGATTTCTCCATGTTGACGTCCGTGCCTTTGTAAACCCGGTCGTGGTTGACGATCAGTTTGTCGTCGGCGGTGAGCCATACGTCGATTTCCGAGCCGAAGACACCGATGGCGTCGGCTTTCGTGAACGAAGCGATCGAGTTCTGCGCCGATTCGGGGGCGGTCCAGTAACCGCGGTGCGCGATTACCTTGGGTTGGGCGACGACGGCGCCCCCTGCTAACAGCATGGCGGCGGCCAAAATGAGGTTTTTTGTCATATCGTTTGAAATGTTAGTTGGTGACTTCTGAAACGAAACCATTACAAAGGTAGCAAACATTTCCGGATTTACAAGTCGAAAGGGAATCAAAACTTTTGTTTTCATAGAGATGTCACCGCAGCCGTTTTCGGGCATTTCGGGCGCGAAAAGGTCGATTTTTATTGTTAATTGAAACAAAATTATGCCGGGCGTCACGGATTTTTTCCTATCTTCGTGCAATCCGATTCCGGATACTCAAACTTAAAACCACAAAATAAGAGCCATGAAAGAAAAAGTCAGCAAGAAATTCAACGAACTTTACGGCGAGGGAGCTATCCTGTTCGCCTCTCCGGGCCGCATCAACCTGATCGGCGAGCACACGGACTACAACGGGGGCTTCGTCTTCCCGGGGGCGGTCGATAAGGGGATTGTCGCAGCGATCCGGCTCAACGGCACGGACAGGGTGCACGCCTATGCGCTCGACCTGGGCGAAAGCTCGGAGTTCGGTCTGAACGAGGCGGACAAACCGGCCGAGAGCTGGGCATGCTACATCTTCGGCGTCTGCCGCGAGATTCAGAAGCGCGGCGGCAAGATCGGCGGCTTCGACACGGTGTTTGCCGGAGACGTGCCCCTGGGCGCCGGCATGTCGTCGTCGGCAGCGCTGGAGTCGACCTATGCCTTTGCGCTGAACGACCTCTATAACTGCGGTATCGACAAGTTCGAACTGGCGAAGATCGGCCAGTCGACCGAACACAACTACTGCGGCGTAAACTGCGGCATCATGGACCAGTTCGCCTCGGTTTTCGGAAAGAAGGGCAACCTGATCCGTCTGGACTGCCGTTCGCTGGAGTATGCCTACTTCCCGTTCGACCCGAAGGGCTATAAGTTGGTGCTGCTGGATTCGCGCGTGAAGCACGAACTGGTAGGCTCTCCGTACAACGACCGCCGCGCTTCGTGCGAGCGCGTTGCGAAAGTGCTGGGCCAGGAGTTCCTGCGCGGCGCCACGATGGAGCAGCTTGAAGCTATCAAAGATCAGATTTCGGAGGAGGATTACAAGCGTGCCCGCTATGTGATCGGCGAGGAAAAGCGCGTTCTGGATGTGTGCGAGGCGCTCGAAAAGGGCGACTACGAGACCGTCGGCAAGCGCATGTACGAGACCCACTGGGGCATGTCGAAGGACTACGAGGTGTCGTGCGAGGAGCTGGACTTCCTGGCGGAGGTCGCCGAGGAGTGCGGCGTGACGGGTTCGCGCATCATGGGCGGCGGTTTCGGCGGCTGCACGATCAACCTGGTGAAGGACGAACTTTACGACAAGTTCATCGCCACGGCCAAGGAGAAGTTCAATGCCAAATACGGCCACGAACCGAAGGTTTACGACGTTGTGATCTCCGACGGTTCGCGCCGGCTGTAACCGCTGTCGAACTGCCGAATGAAAAATCCCGATACTCACGAGTATCGGGATTTTTATATGCCGGAGGTGGCTATTCCAGCATTTTTTGCAGCATCACTTCGTCGTGGTAGCCGTCGGCCCGCCACTGCCAATCGCGCTTCGTGCCGATCTCGGTGAATCCGGCGTTGCGGAACAGGCGCAGGCTCGCTTCGTTGTCGGCCCCGACGTTGCACCACAACTGATGCGCGCGCAGCGTATCGTGTGCATAGCGGCAGAGGGTCTCCACGGCGTCGGAGGCGTAGCCGCGTCCCCGGTCGCTCTGTTCGTAGATGAGGATGCCGACGCCCGCCCGGCGGTGGATCGGGTCGTATTCGAACAGGTCGATCGCCCCGACCGGTTTGGAACTTGACAGCGTCTCGATGATCAGCCGCAGCTGTCCGTCGCAGAGCACCCCGGCGATGCCCTGCTGCCGTTCGACGAAGCGTTCCAGCTGATGGCGCGAGAACGGCTCCGTCGTACCGCTGACCGGCCAGATGTCGCAGTCGTTCTCCCACTCGTACATCAGGTCGACGTCGCCCGGCTCCACGGCCCGCAGGCGGATGGTGCGGCCCTCGATGTTCATTACAGGCCGATGATCTTGTTCCGGATAAGCATGGCCACGCCCCAGGCGTTGGCATTCTCGGTCATCTTCGACACGCGGAACTTGGTGTCTTTGTACACCAGGTTGAGCGAATATTTGTTCGTCGCCGATTTGAGCGGCAGCATGATGTAGTCGCCCGCCGCCGCGAGGTTGCCGCCGACGATGACCGTCTCGGGATTGAACGTGTTGATCAGGAACGCAACGGCCTTGCCGACCTTCTCGCCCGCCTCCTCGATCAGTTCGATCGAAAGGTTGTCGTCATTCTTCGCCGCGGCGATGATGTCGTCGATATGGATGGTCTTCTGCTGGTCGTATTTCTCCTTGAGGATGGTGTTCACGCCCTTCTGGATCAGATGGCACATTTTGTCCTCGATGGCGATACCCGAAACTTCGGTTTCGAGGCAGCCCTTCTTGCCGCACGAACAGATGATCTCGTTGTCGAAGAAGGGGATGTGCCCGAACTCGCCCGCGAAACCGCTCTTGCCGTAGTAGAGCTGTCCGTCGACCACGATGCCGATGGCCACGCCGCGGCCCATGTGGAGGTAGAGCACGTTGCTCTCGTCCTTCGACTTGCCGCATGTGTACTCGGCATAGCAGCGGGCGCGGGTGTCGTTCTCCAGCAGTACGCGGATGCCGACGCGCTCTTCGAGCAAGTCGCGCAGCGACTGTTCGCTCGACGTGAAGTATTTGTAACTGCGGCCCGTGTCGGGATTCACGCGCCCCGTCATGCAGACGCCCAGCCCGAGAATCTTGCCCCGGTCGATGCCGCATGTGGCGATGAAGTTCTCGATGCCCGAACAGATGCGCTCGATGCACTGCGGACGGTCGAGCAACTCGAACGTGAAGTCGTTCTCCTCCTTGATGATGTTGTTCTGCAGGTCGGTGATCAGGAAGCGCATGTTGTCACGACCGACGTTCACCCCGGCGAAATAGATCGCCGAGTTGGCCAGGCCGAAGATGTTGGGGCGCCGTCCGCCCGGGGTTTCCACCTTGCCCAGGTCCGTCACGATGTTCTCGTCGACCAGCTCCTGGACCAGTTTGGTGATCGTGGGGACACTGATGTGAAGCTCTTTGGTAAGCTCCGAAAGCGTGCATTCTCCGTTGACAGCCATGTGCGCAATGATGTTGCGCTTGATGATGCTGTTTTTGTGCGTAATGCCCTTCAGGGCGTCGTCTTCGTGTTTGTTGAAAAATTCGGTAAGTGATGTCATCCTTCCAGTCTCATTTTTAACTAACTCTGCAAATATAATGAGTATCTTTAATAAATGCAACAAGTTTTTAATAAAATTTAATAAATTTTGCTTCAAAATGAGAGATGAAAAATTAACGCCCTGATTTTCAGGGCGTTAATTTTTAAGCGGGACTTTTTGTTTTATAAAGTCGATTTCGATTCCACAACTGCGTTGGGGTCCACCTTGCGGATGAGTCCCTGCAGCACGCTGCCGGGGCCGAGTTCGGTGAATTCCGTCACGCCGTCGGCCAGCATGTTCTTCACGATGTAGGTCCAGCGCACGGGGGCCGTCAGCTGGGCGATCAGGTTGGCCTTGATGGCGGCGGGGTCGGTATAAGGCTTGGCGTCGACGTTCTGGTAGATCGGGCACACGGGCGTCTGGAACGGTGCTTCGGCAATGGCCTTTTCGAGTTCCTGCTTGGCTGGCTCCATCAGCGGCGAGTGGAACGCTCCGCCCACCGGCAGGCGCAGCGCACGACGCGCTCCGGCGGCCTTGGCCTTTTCGCAGGCGGCGTCTACGGCCTCCACGGCGCCCGAGATCACCAGCTGGCCCGGGCAGTTGTAGTTGGCGGCGACGACCACGCCGTCGGTCGAAGCGCAGATTTCCTCCACGACCTTGTCTTCGAGGCCGAGAATGGCGGCCATCGTTCCCGGCTGGGCCTCGCAGGCGGCCTGCATGGCCATTGCGCGCTTCGATACGAGTTTCAGGCCGTCCTCGAACGAGAGGGCGCCGGCAACCACGAGGGCCGAGAATTCGCCGAGCGAGTGTCCGGCGGCGGCATCGGGCTTCACGCCCAGCGCCTTGGCCATGACGACCGAGTGGAGGAATACGGCGGGCTGGGTGACACGGGTCTGCTTCAGCTCCTCGTCCGTACCGGCGAACATGATGTCGGTGATGCGGAAACCGAGAATCTCGTTGGCTTTCTCGAAGAGTTCCTTCGCAGCCGGAACCTTGTCGTAGAGGTCTTTGCCCATTCCGACGGCCTGGGCGCCCTGGCCCGGGAATACGTATGCGTGCTTCATAATTTTTTCGAATTTTATGTTTGCAGGGGCAAAGATACGAATTTATTTCCTAAATTTGCACCGCAATGGTTCACAAAGGGCCGGGCAAGGCCCCGTGTGATTAAATGGGAATGCCGTGAAAATCGGCAGCAGTTCCCGTTGCTGTAAGTTCCGAAAGTTGCCGCGACACGCTGAAAGCCACTGGTCCGAGAGGACCGGGAAGGCGTTGCGGCAGGGACGAGCCAGAAGACCTGCCTTGCAGCTTCCCGACGAGGAAGAATCTTTTTTCGGGGTGTGTCTGCGGAGAACGGAGCATCGCAAGTCTTGGTATTTCGTGGCTGAAATGCGGGTATGGACGTGAAAAAGGTTCGATTCCGGGAGGTTCCGGGACCGGATTTTTTATTTTACGAACATACTTAAAATCAAACGAAAGATGAAAAAACTCTTGCTTTTCGCATTTGCGGCCTTCGCTTTGGCCGCCTGCTCGGACGAGGACAATACGGTGGAACCTCGTTACGACGTAATTTCTTTTGAAAAGAGCGAAGGGATGCTCGATGTGGCTGAAATGCCCGTTGAATTGCGCGATGTTACGATTGCCGGGGACTGGGCCGGCGGTGACTTTAGCAATGTGTTGTGCGGTAAGGAGTATATGATGGACGAGGATTTCAACGGAACTTATTTCGACGGCCTGCTCTTTACGACGGCCGATAAAAAGATCGGATTCGGGTCTTATTTCACCGACAACAAATATAGTTCCTATGGAGCTTCCGACGTTTGGGGCGGATTTGTCCTTTCGCAGAACTTCAGCAAGAGGAGCAACGGCGGTTCGGCCGATTACAGCAAGGATGGATTTTCCGCCTGGGCGACGGCCGGAGCCAATGCAAGCGCTACGTTTGCAATCGCTTATGACAATGGCTACGGGGTTTACAATTACCATACGCCGAAGATTGAATTTACCGAGCCGCGCAAAGTGGCCTATTTGTACCTGGCCAATGCGACCGTGGCGGCGCAATATACCAGCCGTGTTGAGAATTACTGGTTCAAAGTCGTTGTGACGGGGTATCTCAAAAATGCCGAGGGCGGTAGCGTGGAACAGACGCTCATCGAGGGTGAAAACATTGCCGCCGACTGGGTGAAGGTCGATTGTTCGTCGCTGGGCGAGGTGGACGAACTGCGTTTCAAGGTTCAGTCGAACGATATGAGCGGCAATTATCTGAACTGCCCGGCTTATTTCTGTGTCGACGAAATCGGACTGATTGCCGAGAAGTAATTTAGAGATTAGTTTCCGGAGAAAGACCCGCAGGACTTCATTGTTTTGCGGGTCTTTCGTATCGGGGAACCGGGGACGACCGGGGCCGGGCTGTCCGGGTGGAACGGGAGTTTATTCGTCCCGGAACTCTATGCGGCAGGGCAGCACTACCGATTCGGGAGTCGGGCGGACGGAGCCGGGCGAATGGTTTTCGCGGATTTGCCGCAGCAGGATGCGCACGGCGTGGGCGCTGATCTCTTCGACGGGGAAGCGGGCGACGCTCATCCGGGGCGCGGCCAGACGGAAAAGCGGGTCTTCGTGCATGCAGGCAAGCCCCGGACGCCCGTCGCTGATGCCGATGCCCCGGTCGTGGAAATAGCGCAGGGCCTCGGTGGCGAGGATATGCGTGGTGAAGAAAAAGGCGTCGGTGTCGGGAACCGTGCCGAGGATGCGGTCGAGCGTATCGCAGACGTGCTGCCGGTAGCCGGCGTAGGCAACCTCTCCGTAGAGACGGGGATCGGCGGGCAGTCCCGCTTCCGCCAGCGCACGGAGATAGCCCCTGTACCGCAGCTCCATCGTCGGGAGGTGGGGAAAGGTCGTGATGATGGCGATTTTGCGGAATCCCCGGGCCGTGAGATGGCGGACCAGCGCATGGCTGCCTGCCTCGTTGTCGATCACCACGCAGCCGGCATCCGTTTTCGCGAGGCAGCGGTCGAACAGCACGACCGGACAGCCGCTCTCCGCGAGGCGGTCGACTTCGCGTCCCGAAGCGTCGGCCGGGGCGATGATGATGCCGTCGACCTTCTTCGACCGGAAAAGCCGTATCAGGGCGTTTTCCCGCTCGGTTTCGGAATTCGAACCGGCGATCATCAGCGAGTAGCCTTCCTGCTCGGCTTCCGACTCGATCCGGTCGGCGATGTGGGCGAAGAAGGTGTCCGAAATCGAGGGCAGGATCAGTCCGATGGTTTTCGATACGCCCGTGTTGAGGCTTCGGGCCAGCAGGTTGGGTTCGTATGCCAGGGAGCGGGCGCAGGCCAGCACGCGGCTCTGCGTCTTTGCGCTGATCCCTTTTTTGTCGCCCTGCCCTGAGAGGACCCATGAAACGGTCGTCTTCGAGAGGTTGAGTTTGCAGGCTATGTCTTTGAGTGACGCTCCCACGATTTCTCCGTATAAGCAATGCTCTACAAAGATAAAATTTTTCCGGCATTCGGCAAATAATCCGGCCGTAAAATGACGCCGGGAGTTCTTTATCCGGGCTATGGAAGCAACAGAATCCCGCAGGGCAGGCCCTGCGGGATTTTTTCGTACCGGGAATGCGCTTATTTCGAGATCAGGTTTTCGCGCTCGATGTCCTTGAAGTAGCGGTAGGTGGCCACGCGCAGCTCCTCGGCGGCCGGATCGTCGCAGACCAGGATGCCGTTGGGGTGCACCTGGAGGGCCGAGATGGTCCACTGATGGTTGTAGGAGCCTTCGACGCCGTGGCGCACCGCGCGGGCTTTCTTGTGGCCCGTGGCGAGGATCAGCACCTTCTTGGCCGACAGCACCGTGCCCACGCCGACCGTCAGCGCGGTTTTCGGCACGAGCGAGATGTCGCCGCCGAAGAACCGGGCGTTGACCTGGATCGTGTCCTGCGTCAGCGTCTTGAGGCGCGTGCGGGAGTTGAGCGACGAGAACGGCTCGTTGAAGGCGATGTGCCCGTCTTCGCCCACGCCGCCCATGAAGAGGTCGATGCCTCCGGCCTCGACGATGCGGGCCTCGTAGTCGGCGCACTCCTTGGCCAGGTCGTCGGCGTTGCCGTCGAGAATGTTGACGTTCTCGGGCTTGATGTCGACGTGCTTGAAGAAGTTGTTCCACATGAACGAGTGGTAGCTTTCGGGATGCTCCTCGGGGAGACCCACGTACTCGTCCATGTTGAACGTGATGACGTTCTTGAACGACACTTCGCCCGTTTTGTGGCGGCGGATCAGCTCTTTGTAGGTCTCCAGCGGGGTCGAGCCGGTAGGCAGGCCCAGCACGAAGGGCGACGAGGTGTGCTGCTCCTTGTTCTTGATCTGGGCGATGATGTAATTGGCGGCCCACTGGGCTACCTGCTGCGGGGTATTTTCAATGATTAAGCGCATGGGATGGTGTGTTTTGTTTTTTATGTTTTGGCATTTGTAAAGATGTTTCTAAAACATCTTTACAAATACCTCGATAGCCTGGTATTCGGCCATGCCGAGCTGGTCGTAGAGTCTTGCGGTGTTCTGCGTGCGCTCCTCGGCCCGCTGCCAGAACTCGCGGGGGTCGCTGCCCGGGAAGGGCATGATGTCCTTCTGCGAGAGGTGGCGGTAGATGGCGTGGCGCTTCATGATCAGCTCGTCGGGCGACAGGGGTACGGCCATGTCCACCATGCCGAGGTCCCACTCCATCCAGGCGCCGCGGTAGAGCCACAGGTGGCACTCCTTCAGCCACTCGTCGTCCTTCACGACTTCGAGGGCGCCCAGAATGGCTTCCATGGCCGTACGGTGCGTGCCGTGGGGGTCGGCAAGGTCGCCGGCAGCGTAGATCTGGTGAGGCTTGATTTCGCGCAGCAGATTGACGATGATTTCGATGTCCTTCTCCGTGAGCTGGCCCTTCTTGATGCCGCCCGTTTCGTAGAACGGCAGGTTGAGGAAGTGGGCGTTGGTGTCGGGGTTCAGACCGAACGAGCGCACGGCGGCACGTGCTTCGGCGCGGCGGATGGCGCCCTTCAGGTCGAGCAGCGGACGCGGCTCGGGTTCGCCCTTCTTCTTGCCGGCGATGATCTTCTCGACCTCGGCGTAGTGGTTGCCGTAGCCCAGCTCGCGCGCCGTGTCGATGTTTTGCAGCACCACGTCGTCGTGCACGGCCACGTTGCCCGAGGTTTCGTAGGCCACGTGTACGTCGTGTCCCTGCTGCACGAGGCGGATGAACGTACCGCCCATCGAGATCACGTCGTCGTCGGGATGCGGCGAGAAGACGATCACCCGTTTGGGGAAGGGCGACGAAGGCACGGGGCGCGTCGAGTCGTCGGCGTTGGGCTTGCCGCCCGGCCAGCCCGTGATGGTGTGCTGGAGGTCGTTGAAGACGTCGATGTTGATCTGGTCGTAGGCGCGGCCCTGTTCGAGCAGTTCGCCCAGCGAATTTTCGATGTAATCCTTATAGGTGAGTTTCAGGATGGGCTTCTTCACCACGCCGCAGAGCCATACCACGGCCTTGCGGACGAATTTCGGCGTCCACTCGCAGGGACCCACCATCCACGGCGTCTGCTCGCGGGTGAGCAGCTGCGCGGCGTTGTCGTCGATCACCACCTCGATGTTCTGGTGCGCCTGCAGGTACGAGGCGGGAACCTGATCCGTGATCTCGCCCTCGACGACCCGCTGGACGATGTGGGCCTTCTCCTCGCCCCAGGCCATCAGGATGATGCGGTTGGCGCGCATGATCGTGTCGATGCCCATCGTGATCGCCATCTTGGGCGTGTTCTCCAGCCCGAAGAAAGCGCCCGACTGGATTTTGCGGGTGTTGTAGGTCAGCTGCACCAGCCGCGTGCGCGACCGGGAGTAGGACCCCGGCTCGTTGAAGCCGATCTGGCCGTCCTCGCCGACGCCGATGATCATCAGGTCGATGCGGCGCACCGAGTGGTCGTACGAAGCGCAGTATTCCGAAACGCGGTCCTCGGGAACCGTGCCGTCGGGGATGTGCACGTTCTCGGGCAGGATGTCGATGTGGTTGAGGAACTCCTCGTGGATGCGGTAGTTGCGGCTCTGCTGTTCGGTCGATCGGATAGGGTAGAACTCGTCGAGGCTGTAAACGGCGACGTTCCGGAAGCTGATCTGCCCCTCCTGGTGGCGTTTGACCAGCTCGCGGTAGAGACCCAGCGGCGTGCGGCCCGTGGTGAGGCCCAGCACGAAGGGCTGCGACTCCTCGTAGACCTCGTTCGAGCAGTGGATTTCGTTGTACATGCGGATCGCCTTGACGATGTTGTCGGCGACGTACTGCACACCTTCGTACTCGTTTTCGTAGACCTTGGTGTGGATCTTCTCGTAACGATGGATGATGTCGCGCGGAGCCGATTCGGAAATCAGACCGCCGTCTTTGGGGAGTGAATACTTGTTGTTCATGATTCGATATTGTTTTAGTCTTTTTCTACTTCTCAAACGTCACCTGCTCGAAAAACTCGGGACGGTGGAAATCGGGCTTCTCCGTTTGGATCGGCCGCCACGAGAGGAAATGGGGGTGCGAGAGGTTGTCGCCGCACTTGTAGAGGTTCATGCGGGCCTTGAGGCCGCTCCAGTCGGTCAGTCCGTGGCGGAAAAGCGCCTGCGGGGGGATGGCCAGCGTGAGCGACCAGCGGTTGTCGCCCTCGCGCTCGGCGAAAGGCTCGCCGGGAAGCGTCGTGTAGCGTTTTACGCCTGCCAGCACCTCGGGCGAGGCGTGTTCGGCCTCGGTCCGCGACTTGCGTGCCCCGAGGAGCATCCGCCCGATGCAGGTGGTTTCGAAGTTGTAGTACATCCCCTCGTCGGGCGCGATGAAGAACTCCGCGCACGAGTCGGTCCACACCTCGCCGTTGTCCTCCGTGACGAGCGCAGCCGTGTAGCGTTCGGCAACGTCGAAGCGCAGCATCAGCCAGTCGCCCGTATGGAACATCCGGAAGCTGACTTCCGGGGCATAGGGAAATTCCGCGGGCCAGTTGCAGCACGCCACCGGTCGGGGTTCGATTCCGGCGAATGCCTCGTCCACGGCGGCCCGGTCGTCGGGCTCGATGCCTGCTATCTTGCGAATTTCCATTCCTTATTTGTATTTGGCGACGGTTTCCCGTACGATTTCACACATCGTGCCGTACTGCTCTTCCATGCTTTGCAGCAGCTTGTACTGGGCGTGCGTGCGCACGAGGTTGTGCTCGGGGTATTTCGTCTTGTAATAGGTGTCGCCGTCGATGTAGTCCATCAAAAAGCGCAGCACTTGTTCGAAGGTGATGTAACGGGCCGAGAAGGCCAGGTGGTCGATTTCGGCCTGGTTGAGCTGTCCGGCTCGCTGCGACAGATAGCCTTCGGTATAGGCGCGGAACATTTCGAGGGACATGCCGACGCGCGAAAGGTCGCGGTCGTCTTCGTCGCCCGTGTTGGTGTAGGAGCGGATGGCGTCGCCGAAATCGTTGAGCGACGTGGAGTTCATCACCGTGTCGAGGTCGATGGCGCACAGCACCTCGCCCTGCTTGTCGAAGAGGATGTTGTTGATCTTCGTGTCGTTGTGGGTCACGCGCGTGGGGATCGTGCCGTCCTCGACCTTCGACCAGAAGGCGAGCATCTCGTCGCGGCGCGATTCGATCCAGCCGATCTCCTCCTTCAAATCCTTAACGCGGCCCGCGGCGTCGCGGCGCAGCGCCTCGTCCCACTGCACGAAGCGGTGGCGGATGTTGTGGAAGCCCTTGATCGTCTCGGCCAGCGGCTCGGTGAAGTCCGCCAGCTGGGCCTGGAACTTGCCGATGCCCTCGCCGCCCTTGCGGGCCAGTTCCGGGGAGTCGGCCTTGTTGTAGGCGATCGTGTCGCCGATGAAAACCGAAACGGCCCAGTATTCGCCCTGCGCGTCCACGTGGCAGAGTTTCCCGTCGTGGGTCGCGACGACCGTCATCGCCTCGCGTTTGGGGTCGCCTCCGGCGGCTGCGACGCGGCGGCGGATGTGATCCGTCACTTTGCGGATGTTCTCCATCATGGCCGGAACGTCGGGAAAGATGTTCTTGTTTTTGCGCTGGAGGATGTAATCCGGCGCATCGCCTGCCGTGCGGACGATGAACGTGTCGTTGATAAATCCCTCGCCCAGCGAGTCGATTGCCGTGATGGCGCCTTCCAGCGCGAACTGCGACGCTATTTCCTGTAATTCAGCCTTCATACGATGAGGTTGTTTCGGTTTTGGTTGTTAAAGGTTAAGTTTCACCTCCAAAGTTACTGAAAAGAACGCAGAAATGCAACCCGATGTTGTGAAAAAGCCCGCCTTTCTTGCGGAAGGGCGGGCTTGCGAAAGCTTTCGGACGGGTTATTCGATCGGGTCGATCACCGTGAAAGTCACCTCGTAGGGAGCGGGCGCCGACTGTCCCTGGTAGTTGCCGCCGGCGACGATGAAGGTCACCGTGTAGGTTCCCGGCTCGGTGTAGATGTACGAGTAGCTCGGCAGGTCGTCGGTCACGCCCTTGATGTTCTGGCCCGTGTCGGGCGAGATCGTGTTGAGCGCGACGGGCTGCATGAAAGCCCACTGGTCGATTTCGGGGAAGGCCCCGGCGCTGAAGCCCTGGAAGACGATATTGGCGGTATTGTTCGATCCCGGCTGGCCCTGGAATTTCAGGTTGCCGTTGCCCGATACGTTGTGGATATAGGGGTCGTCGGCGTGCTGCGAAGCCAGCGAGAAGGGGACGAATTCCATGTCCGGGTAGTTGTACACCTGCGTGTCGTGGCCCTTGAACTTGACCGTGATCTTCGGGTTGATCCGATAGGTGCGCATCGTGGTCTTGGGGTCCGGATAGAAAAGGTGCATGCCCCACGAAAAACTGTCGGCGAACCGGGTGATGTCGTAGGTGTAGGTTTCGAACTTGTTCGCATTGTTCGGCGTGAACTCCAATTTGGTCCAGTCGGCGCAGTCGTTCGCCGCAATGGCTTCGACCACGGGGCGGTCGGTGGCGGCATCGCTGCCGTTCAGTCCCGCGAATTTGTTGCCCGCAAACAGATCGAGATTGTTCAGCGTGCCGTACTGCTGGCTGATCTCGATCTCCAGTTCGCACGACTCGATGTCGGCGATGTCGACCTTCGTGCGGTTGCGGTGCTTGTACTCGTGTCCCGGGTCGCCCGTCCAGACGGTGATGAAGTCGGCGTTGCCGCCGAAGTTGAAGACCACCGGGTCGCCCGTGCGGTAGGTGTTCGTCGGCGCCAGCTGTACCGAGAACTCCAGCGGCTCGTAGATCTCTTCGTGCTCGCACGAGGCCGCCGCGGTTGCAAGGGCCAGCGTCGCCGCGAGGTATGTGATTCGTTTCGTATTCATCGTATGCTCTGCAATTAAGCGTTTTACCATAAGGGGTTCTGTCTGAGCGCGTGGTTCACCGCCAGCTCCTTGGTCGGAATCGGGAGGTAGATGTGGCGTGCCGTCACGTTGGCGTAGTTCGCCGACGCATAGTTCGTATAGCTGACGTTGCGGTACTTGTTCTCCGTCGGCTGGTTGGTTCCGGCGTTGTGCATCTGCTCGACGAACGTGCCCCAGCGGATCAGGTCCCACTTGCGAAGCCCCTCGAAGGCCAGTTCGCGTCCGCGTTCGTTGCGCACCAGGTCGCGGAACGAACGGTAGTCGCCGAGCAGGCTCTCGTCGGTCTTGACGCCCGCGCGGCGGCGGATTTCCCGGACGGCCTCCTTGGCCTGGTCGTCCGGCGCCCCGGCGTATTCGTTGATCGCCTCGGCGTACATCAGCAGCACGTCGGCATAGCGAAGGATCGGGAAGTTGATCGTCGTGTAGAGGCTCTTGGCCGACATCTGTTTCTCGTAGACCGTCTCACGGCGCCATTTGCCGGCATTGCGGACGGCGCACATCACCGTCGGGTCGTAAACCAGATCGGCGGGGTCGAACGCGTCCTCGATCGTCTGGTCCAGTCCTTCGATGTCGGGCATGGCGAAACTGTTGTTGTAGACCCACGGCGTCTTGAACATGCTCTGCGTCTGTTGCAGGTAGCGCGTCACGGTCTCGCCCTCCTTGTTCTTGTAAGAGATTTTCTGGTTGTTCATCCCGCGGTAGTTGTAGCCCGGCAGGTTCCACGTCAGCCGCTTGTCGATGACCGTGGCGCTGCCCGTTTCGTCGGCCGTGCGGTCGTTCTCCCAGTAGAGCTGCCAGAGGGTGTAGGAGCCGTTGTAATAGCCGTAGGAGTAGTTGCAGGCCCACTCCGAGTAGTTGGTTGTTCCCGACTGCGAGCGCAGGCCGATCAGGTCGCCGATGCGGCCGTTCGTCCAGTCGGTCGCGCTGGTGCGGTCGCCGAGGAATTCGGCCTCCCACATCGACTCGTGGTACTGCGTGTCGTACTGGTCGCGGATCATGTTGATGAAGACCTCCTCGTAACTCTCGTTCAGGTCGTGCTTGTGCGAGGAGATCACCTCGTTGGCCCAGTAGGCGGCGCGGCGGTACATCTCCTTCTTGTCCAGTCCGTCGATCTGCTTGACGCTCTCGCCGGCCATGAAGAGGTAGACGCGGGCCAGGATGCCCTGGGCGACGGTCTGGCTGACGCGCGAGGGGGTGTTGTCGATGGGTTCGTAGAGGTCGGGAATCGTGGCTTCGATCTCGTCGGCGCACCATTTGAGCACCTGCTCCTGCGGCGTTGCGGCCATCTGCACGTCGTTGGGGTTGGGCGAGGTGGTCGCCTTGACGCGCAGGGGCACGTCGCCCCACGCCTGCGCCAGCAGGAAGTGGTAATAGGCGCGCAGGAACCGCGCTTCGGCGATGTAAAGTTCGATGCCCACCGAAAGTTTCTCGGGGTCGATCTCCGTCTTTTCGACGGCCTCGATGTAGCGGTTGGCGTTCTTGATGCCCTCGTAGAGTTTCGACCAGGCGTCGTAGATCGCCGCCGTGCCGGCGCTGTGGTTGTAGCGGTCGGGACGCGATTCGCTGTTGTTGTAGTTGTTGAAGTAGCAGAGGTCGTCGGCGTTGGCGATCTGCAGCGAGTAGTAGTTGCCGTAGAGCGCTTCGCTGTTCAGCACGCCGTAGACGCCCGCCAGACCGTAGATCAGCTTTTGTTCGCTGTTGTAGTAGCCTTCGCCGGGGATGATCTGCGGATCGGTGTCGAGGAAGCTGCACGCCGGGAGGGCCGCGGTGAGCAGCGCCAGCGTTCCCAGTTTCAATATGCTTTTGATTTTCATGGCGTAATGTTGCGTTTAAACCGTTAGAATGTGAGGTTTACGCCGGCCGTGAAGCCGAATGCGCGGGGATATGCCGACCAGTCGAACCCGGGCGTCAGCACCGAATTGCGGGTCGATACCTCGGGGTCGGGACCGCTGTAACCCGTCAGGGTCCAGATGTTGTCGGCCGAGACGTAGACGCGCATCTGGCTGATGCCCGCCTTGCGCAGCGAACGGCTCGGCAGCGTGTAGCCCAGCGAGACGTTTTTCAGCCGCAGGAACGAGCCGTCCTCGATGACGCGCGACGAGTACTCCTCGCGGCCGACGGCGTTTACGCGCGGAATGTTCGACGTGGGATTCTCCGGCGACCAGCGGTTGGCGTAGGAGGCCAGCTGGTTGGTCTGGCTCTTCCAGCCCGACTCGAAGACCAGCCGGTTGGCGTTCAATACGTCGTTGCCGTAGCTCCATGCGAAGAAGATGTTCAGGTCGAAATTCTTCCAGTTGAAGTTGTTGCCGAAGCCGCCCGTGTTGAGGGGCTGTCCGCAGCCGATGATCGTGCGGTCGTAGTCGTCGATGACCCCGTCGCCGTTCATGTCGCGGTATTTCATGTCGCCCGGCTGCATCGTGTTGCCCTTGAACGAGGGAACGCCGCTGACGAGGTTGCCCTTGTCGTCGAAATCCTCGGCCTTGTAGGTCCCGTCGTAGATGAAGCCGTACATCATGCCCGTGGGCTTGCCCACCTGCGAGATGTAGGGGAACTGCGAGTTGAAGCGCGTCTCCCACGATACGGAACTCTGGAGCGTGTTCTGTCCGTCGACCAGCCCGAGGATCCGGTTGCGGTTGAAGGCGATGTTGAACGACGTGGACCACTGGAACTGACGGGTCTTGACGTTCACCGTCTCGAGCGTCAGCTCGAAGCCGCGGTTGCGGATCTTGCCGATGTTGAGCATCCCCTGCTCGAAGCCCGACGAGGCGGGCAGCAGGGCGTAGAGCAGCAGGTCGCGCGTCACTTTGTCGTACCAGTCGGCCGTCACCTTGATGCGGTCCTCGAAGAACCCGAGGTCGAGACCCGCGTTCCACTGCTCGGTGGTCTCCCACTTGAGCCGTTCGTTGGCCATGTTCGAGACGTAGTAGCCCGGCACGCGCTCGCCGCCGAACACGTAGTCGAGCGAGCTGCCCGAACCCGGGTTGACGGTGATCTGCGAGTAGAAGTCGTAGGGGGTCTGCGTGCGGTTGTTACCCGTCAGGCCCCACGAGAGGCGCAGTTTGCCGTTGCTCATCCAGTCGCTCTTCTTCAGCAGGTTCTCGCGGTTGAAGTTCCACGAAAGGCCGGCCGAGGGGAAGTAGCCCCAGCGGTTGTCGGAGGGGAATTTCGACGAGCCGTCGGCGCGGAACGAGAAGGTGAAGTAGTATTTGTAGCGGAAGTTGTAGTTGGCGCGCAGGAAGGCCGACATCATCCGCCAGTCGTAGTAGTTGCTCTGGACCTTCTGGTAGTTGCCCGTGTGGATGCCCGCGATGCCCAGCTCCTCGGAGGTGATCTGCGTCGACGCAACGCCGTCGTAGGTGTTCTTCTGTCCCTGGAGCGAGAGTCCCGCCATCAGGTCGAGGTTGTGGCTGCGCCCGACACGCTTCTTATAGTTGAGCGTGTTTTCGTTCGACCAGCTCGTCTGGTCGGTCCAGTAGATGGCGCCGTTGACGCCCTTGCCGCTGGGCGAGCCGGCGTAGCCCGTGTAGGTTTCGCTGCCGTTGAACTCCTCGCGGCGGCGTTTGTTCAGGACGTAGCCGCCCGTGGCCTTGAACGTCAGGTCGGGGGTGATCTTCCACGTCAGCGCCATGTTGGCGTTGAGATAGTCCACCAGCGTCTTGCGGTATTCGTTCTTGGCGGTCTTCACCGGGTTGAAACGGTAGTCGTTCGATCCGTCTACGGCTTCGTCGAGCATCGAGTCGAGGATGTCCTGCCCGGGAGGCGTTACGGGGCGGTAGCCCCAGACCGAGTACATCAGCCAGCCCGACGACGACGAGGTGGTCTGCGCCGTGGTGGGGGTCACGCCGTTGGTCGCCGTGCGCGAATAGTTGGCGTTGGCGTTCAGCGTGAGTTTTTTCGAGATGGGCAGCGTGAAGTTGGCCTTGCCCTGGTAACGCTGGAAGTTCGAACGGATGATGATGCCGTCCTGGTCGAGCGCCGAGAAGCCCACGTTGTAGCGCAGGCCCTCCTTGTTGCCGCCCGAGAGCGAAACGTTGTAGTTCTGCTGGAAAGCCGTGCGGTAGAGCTGATCCTGCCAGTCGATGCCCGGGATGGTGCGGTAGTCGTCGAGCGTCAGCCCTTCGCTGAAATAGCTTTTGTTCATCGTGTCCTCGCTGATCAGTTCGCTCTGAAGCCGGACGAACTCGTAGGAACCCATCAGGTCGGCCTTGTTGGCGATCTTGTTCAGGGAGAACGAGGCGCTGAAGTTCACCGTGGGCTTGCCCTCGTTGCCGCGCTTGGTGTTGATCACGATGACGCCGTTGGCTCCGCGCGCTCCGTAGATGGCGGTCGCCGAAGCGTCTTTCAGCACGTCGATCGACTCGATGTCCGCGGGGTTGATCGACGCGGCGAACGACCCTTCGGACGGGAATCCGTCGATGATGTAGAGCGGGGCGTTGCTCTGCGTGAGCGAGTTGTTTCCGCGGATGGTGATATTGGCTTCGGCGCCCAGCGAGCCGTCGCCCGTGGTGACGACCACGCCGGCGATGCGTCCGCCCAGCGCCTGGTCGAAGTTGGTGACGTTGGCCTTCATCATCGTTCCCAGGTCGGCCTTGGCCACCGATCCGGTGAGGTCGCGCCGCGTAGTGGTTCCGTAGCCGATGTTGACGATCTCCACGGCGCCGATCTGCGAGGCTTCTTCGGTCATCTTGACGTTGATCGCCGTGCGTTTGCCGACATACTCCTCGACGGTCGTGTAACCCAGGTAGGAGAAGACCAGCGTCTGGTCCTCCCGGACCTTGATCGAGTAGCTGCCGTTGGCGCCCGTGGCCGTTCCCGACTGCGTTCCCTTGATCAGGACGGTCACGCCCACCAGCGGTGCACCGTTGGCGTCAACCACGCGTCCGTCCACGGCGTTCTGCGCAAAGGCTTCCCCCCCCCGGAGTACCGATAGGGTCACCAGCGCTGCCGCGGCCATGCGTTTAAGTGCTTTTTTCATAAATTAAATCAGGTTGTGGGTAAAAATGGTTATTTCTTCTTGAGCCGGAACTCCACGGGCTGTCCGTGGCGGCAGGTTATCTTCAGCAGCGTTCCGGTATCGTGGGAAACGGCTTCCACGCCCGGATATTGTGCGGCAAGCTCCCATGCGCCGTCCAAAAGCACCTCTTTTTCGATGGGCCGGCTCTCCTGGCGCGTGGTGTAGGTTTTCTCCGTGAGGCCGAGGTCGGGCGTGCAGACGCTCATCACGACCTGTCCGTCCGCGTCGGTGCGCTCCATGACGATCGACTCCCCGGTCGCCTTGCGCACAAGCCCCTGGCCCGTGTATTCCCCGAAGCAGACGTAGCCCGTGATGCCCGTGGCGAGGTCTTTCACGACGTGGGCCGTGTTGTCCCGGCGCAGCACTTCGTAGCTGTCTTTCTTGATCACGCGCGTGATCTCCTTGTTCGTGGGCTGGATGTAGACCGCATATTCGTATCCGGCCTGCTTGGGGGCGCGGCCGTGGTCGATGTAAGCCGTGGCGAAGTTGCCCGTCTGGGGTGCGCGGGTCTTGTCGTTGGGCGAGGTCTGCTCCTGCTTGAGGATGTTCACCGCCGCGGCGTTTTTCACCACGTAGAAATTGCCCTTCGTGTCGGAGAGCGCCAGCCGCTCGCCGCCCTTCGAGAGGTTGAGCGGGAAGGCGTCGTAGATCTCGCCGTCGACTTCGAGCTGTTCGCCCGGACTGTCCATCCGCAGCTGGAAAAGCGTCGTTTCGGTGGGATATGCCTGATTATCGTTGTCGATGCCGCTGCCGAGGAAGACCATCCGGTTGTCGAAGCAGAAGACCGACTTGTGCGCCGTGGCCCCGGGGGTGAAGTTCTTGCGGTCCCTTTCGACGAACTGGAACGCCAGCACACCGTTGCGGCCTTCGAGCGACGAGGCGCCCGAGAAGCGTTCGGGGTTGCGCTCCATGAGCGTCCCCGGCAGCGGGCTTTCCAGTTCGGGGTAGGGCAGGTGGATGGTCGTGGCGCCCGGCACGCGGTTCCAGTCCCAGCCGTCCTGCACGAATCCGCTCGCGGCGGCCGAGACGGGGTTGCCCGAGCCGATGATCGGGGCCGAGCCGTAGCTCTGGTAGCGTCCGTAGCGGTTGTCGCGGGTGTAGATCTCCGAACCCCAGACGTCCGAGTTGTAGGCCTTGAGCGTCACCATCCAGTCGCCGCGGCGGTGGATGCCCGCGGCGCCGTAGTTATAGACGAAGAAACCCGAGGGCGTGGGACCCGCCGAAATGCCCTCCTTCTTGAAGAGGCTGTTCAGCTCCTTGTCCGTGCCTTTCAGACGCAGGTAGGCGCCCGCCAGTTCGGGATCCGCGCCCTTGCCGCTGCCCGTCAGGTCGCCCAGTGCCGCGAGGTAGCCGAAGGCGTTGACGTCGGCGTCGGGGATGCGGCCGTTCTTGCCGAAGGGGTGGCGGCCGGCGAGGCCGAGTCCCCAGTCGCGCAGGTCGGTGTAGTTGGCCATCGACATCAGCGCCAGCTTGAAGTTGCGGCGCGCCTGTTCCGAGAGGATGAAGTCGGTCCCGCGCGTGGCCTTGCACCAGTAGCCGATCATGGCGAACGCGCCGGTCGAGTAGGCGGGGTAGAAGCCGCCGTGGTGGAAGGTCGTGCCGTCGGGCTTGATGCCGCCGATGGTGCCCGGCGTGAAGCCGAGGCTCCCCGAGAGCCATACGCCGAGGCCCTTCATGGCGCGGTACTGCTCGGCTTCCGAGGGCAGCATCAATGCGCTGATGAGCTTGGGGATCAGCAGCGTGTGCCACGAGTCGAGCAGCTCGTCGCGGCCGTAGACGTAGGGTTTGCGGGTCTCCGCCAGGCCGCTCCAGTAGGCCAGCACCTTGACGTATTCGTCGGTCTTGCCGCGTGCGGCGATCTTGTCGCGCATGAGCCACATGGCGTCGTAGATCTTGCGCACGTTGTAGCCGTAGTGGTGGTTGGTTCCGTTGCCGTGGCCGAAGGCGAAGCCCTGGTCGATGGCGTGGTCCATCACGAGAAAGAAATCGTCGTCGTATTTCGAATCTTTGTTGATGTGGCTGTTCAGCGCGAAGGCGTTGAGCATGTTCTCGATGTCGTCCAGGCGCAGTTCGCCTTTCGGGCGGTTGCACTCGTCGTTCGAGAGCAGCGGGGCGCCGATGATGCCGCCGTCGCCGGTGCGGCGGATCGCAGCTTTCCCGAAGGTCTCCAGCGCGCGCGGGATGATCGTGCCGTTGATGTAATTGGCGCTCGACATGTTGGCTGCGACGATGCTTTCGATGCGTGATTTCACGGCGTCGAGCTGGGCCTTTTCCGCGGGCGTGACGTCGTGCAGCGGCTCGTCGTATTCGTACTGCTCCCATTCCCAGAGACGCGCCCAGTGCCACAGCTCGCGTTTGAGGTTGCAGTTGTTGTCCGGAATCTGCTTGTCGGGGGTGATCTGGTCGTGGAGCTTGACCTCGGAGAAGGTCAGGCGGTCGAGGAACAGCTCGCCGCTTTCGACCCCGGCGGGCGTCGAGATGACGAGGCGCGAAACCTGCTGCGAGGCGTGGTCGCCCGGCATGTCGTTGTACTTGATCCAGCAGGCGCGCCAGCCCGTGAAGTCCATGTGGAAATCGAACCGGTAGGGAACTTCGCCGGTGGGCGTCTCGAACGAGAACCTCATGTCGGCGTCGGCGGCCTTGGGGTTGTAGATCCAGAGCATGATGCCCGCGCCCTTGACCCGGAACGAGCGCATCAGCTGTCCGAAATCGTTGAAGCGGAGCGTCGACGGGGCGCTCCACGACCAGCGCAGCGAGCGGCTTCCGTCCTTGTAGTGGAGATCGCTCGATTCGGCCGTGCTGTTTTCGCCGCATACGAAAGCCTTGGGAATTTCCGTTTCGAAACTGATTTTGGCATCGATCGCCGCTGCGGCGGTCTGGTTCCAAAGGGTGGCGAACAACCCCAAAATCGCTGGCACAACGTATTTTAACATGTTTTTCATAGATTCATATTTGGTCAAATTTAAACAAAGAAATTGGATAACCAAAATATTAACGGAGGAAAATAATAAAAATTTTAGTTTCATCGGAAAAGTTTATTAAAATATGCTGCAAGTCCGAAAAATGCTTTATCTTTGTGCGAAAAGCCAGTTTGGTTTACCAAAATAATTACGTTAATTACCTACTTATGAAGATCTTATTTAAATATGCGACCGCCGCGCTCCTCCTGGCAGGAGCTGCCGCCTGCTCGCAGCCTTCGGAGCGCGCTTCGATCATCGACGAAAACATCGCCGTCGCCGAAAAACAGATCGGTATGCTGGCCGATTCGAGCGAGACGGGCGGTGTGATCCGCATCCCCTCGACCTGGAAGAACGGGCGGATCGACTACGTGCCCGTCGACGACTGGGTGAGCGGTTTCTTCGCCGGGACGCTGTGGTACATGTACGAACTGACGGGCGACGAGGCGTGGGCCGCACGTGCGCGGAAGCATACCGAGATTCTCGACTCGGTGCAGTATCTGCAATGGCATCACGACGTGGGTTTCATGATCTACGACAGCTACGGCAACGGCCTGCGGCTGAAAAACGTTCCCGGCTACGAGGGCGTGATCGTCCAGACGGCCAAATCGCTCGCGACGCGTTTCCGCCCGGTTCCGGGCGTCATCCAGTCGTGGGACGCCGACCGGGGCTGGCAGGGCGAACGCGGCTGGCAGTGCCCGGTGATCATCGACAACATGATGAATCTCGAACTGATGTTCAAGGCCACGGAGTTCTCGGGCGACAGCACCTATTATAATATCGCGGTGAAGCATGCCGACCGTACGATGAAGGAGCACTTCCGCGACGATTACAGCTGCTATCACGTCGTGGACTACGATCTGACGACGGGCGGCGTGCGCGGACGCTGCACGGCGCAGGGGTATGCCGACGACTCGGCGTGGGCGCGCGGGCAGGCATGGGCCGTCTACGGCTATACGACCTGCTACCGTTACACGGGTGACAAACGCTACCTCGACCATGCGCGGAAGGTGGCCGGTTTCATGCTCGACGACAAGAACATGCCCGCCGATCTGGTTCCCTACTGGGACTACGACGCACCGAACATCCCGAATGAGCCGCGCGACGTCTCGACGGCGGCCATCATCGCCTCGGCGTTCTACGAAATGTACACCTATACGGGTGACGAACTGTATAAGCAAAAGGCCGACAGGATCGTCGAATCGCTTTCGTCGCCGGCCTACCGCGCTCCGGTGGGCGGCAACGGCGGCTTTCTGCTGATGCACTCCGTGGGCAGCATTCCGCACGGCAGCAATATCGACGTGCCGCTGAACTACGCCGACTACTATTTCCTTGAGGCGCTGATCCGCAAGGCCCGCGTGGAGGCGGGGGAACCTTTGTTTTAAACCGAATGTCCATGTATAAACTGTTGTTTCTCGCCGCTGCGTCGGTGTGGCCGCTGGCCGCACCGGCGCAGTCGGTGCGGGAGGTCGCCGATGCGCGGATTCTTTCGTTCGAGGAGTCTGCGGCGCCTTTTACGGCGTCGAAAGGCTCGTCGCTGTCCGTCTCGGGCGACCATTACAAGCACGGCGCGCACGCGCTCCGCTGGCAATGGTCGCGGGAGGGCGCCCAGGTGCGCATCGAATCCCCGGTGGGCTACCTGTCGGAAAATCCCAATCCCAGGGAGACCTCCGTTTCGACCTTCGTATTCTGGGTCTATGCCCCGAAGGCGCTCGACGGGAAACTGCGTTTCGAGTTCCGCAAGGAGGGGCGCACCTGCGCATGGTTCGACTACGGCCTGGAGTTCACCGGCTGGCGCGGGGCGTGGGTGGCCTTCGACCGCGACATGCAGGGCAGGCCCGAGGAGGGGATGGACGAGCTGGTCGTCACGGCGGAGGGCGTCAAACGGGGCGAGTTGTACTTCGACCACCTGATTCTCTCCTCGTTCCAGGACGTGCGGCATCATACGGCCGATTTCCAGGCGCCGTTCATCAATGCCGCGACTACGAGCCACTGGCTCATTCTGCTGCAGTCGTGGCGCAACCCGATGCCTGCGGTCGCAGCCTCGATCGGCGAGGCCGAGAGGCGCGACATGGCGACCGTCGGGGCGCGCCTGCGCGAACTGCTGCTCGAAGGCCGGAAGCCGATGGCGATGAAGGCCCTGCACAAACGCTTCGACGCATACGGCATTGCGGAGAATCCCGACGGAACGGTCCGGGGCAAGCCGATCTGGTTCGTGCGCTATGCCGAGACCTATATTAATCTGGGCCATCCCGACATCGGCAAACTTTTCAACGACAACGACCAGACGCTGCGCAAATACAACGACTTCATGTTCCAGGTCGCCGTGGCCCACGATGCCGCCGCGGACGCCGCCGAGCGGGCGGAACTGGAACGGATGTATGTGCTGCTGACGCGGCATCTGCTCGATCAGGGTTTTGCCGCCGGAAGTGCACTGGGGACCCTGCACCACCTGGGTTACAGCATGCGCAACTTCTATACGGCCCCCGTGGTGATGCGCGACGTGCTGCGCCGTGCCGGGCTGGAACACGAGGTGCAGCAGGCCATGGAGTGGTTCTCGGGCGTGGGCGAGGTGAAACTCCCGCCGGCGCAGCCGGGCATGGATATCGACGCGTTCAACACCTCGCTCATCGGTCGTCTGGCGAGCATCGTGATGCTCCCGGACACCCCGGCGAAGGCGGCCTGGCTGGAGGCCTTCTCCCGCTGGGTCGACAACGGCTATAAGGTCACCGAGGGGACCGGACCCTGCTTCAAGAGCGACGGCACGGTCTTCCACCACCGCCACCACTACCCGGCCTATGCCGTCGACGGATTCAGCGGCGGGGCTGTGAACGCCGTGTGGCTGTTGTCGAAGACGCAGTTCGCGGTGAGCGCCGAGAGTCATGCCGTCCTGAAACGCGCGTTGCTCGAAATGCGTTTCTACTGCAACCTGCGGTCGTTCCCGCTGGCCCTTTCGGGGCGTCATCCCGACGGCCGCGGAGAACTGGTTCCGTGGCACTTTGCCCGGCTGGCCGTTGCGGGTACGCCCGACGGCAGCGGGGAGATCGACCCGGAACTGGCCGCCGCCTATCTGCGCGTGGCCAAAGGCGACGACGCCTACACGCGGCTGTTCGCCGAAAAGGGCTTCGCACCCGAACCTTCGCCTGCGGGGAACCGCGTCTACGGCTACAATGCCTCGGTGTCGCACCGGCGCGCCGACTGGCTGGTGACCGTCGCGGGCCACAGCCGCTACCTCTGGTCGGCGGAGATTTACCAGGGAGCCAACCACTACGGCCGCTACCTGACGCACGGCAGCATGCAGCTGCTCGGTGACGGCGATCCCGTGAGCGCCTTCGGCAGCGGGTTCCGGCAGGAGGGCTGGGACTGGCGGCACATTCCCGGAACGACGGCGCTCGAAATCCCGATGGAGCGGATGAAGGCCGACATCCGGAACGTCGACACCTGCTCGGGCTACGAGGAGATGCTCCTCTCCGACGAGGCTTTCGCCGGAGGCGTCAGCCACAGGGGCCGCGACGGGGTGTTCGCGATGAAACTCCACGAGCACGACAAATACAACGGTTCGCTGCGGGCGAGCAAGTCGTGGTTTTTCTTCGGCAACCGCATCGTCTGTATGGGTTCCGACATCGAAAACAAGGCCGGGGGCGGTCTGCATACGACGCTGTTCCAGAATTTCATGGAGAACGTTTCCGATACGCTCGTCGTGAACGGCGAGGCGGTGACGCAGTTCCCTTACCGGGCCGAACTTGCGGGCGGCGCCGTCCTGCGTGATAACCTGCACAACGTCTGGTTCGTGCCCGAAGGTAAGGTCTGCGTTACGAAGCGGTTGCAGCGCTCGCTCGACGAGGAGACCGACGCCCCGACGCAGAACGACTTCGCGACGGCGTGGATCGACCACGGCAGCGGGGTTGTCAGCGGCGGCGGGTACGAATACATGCTGGTCGTGCACGCTTCGGACGGCGAGGCGGCCCGCTACGCGCGGGAGCTTCCCTACGAGGTGCTGCGCCGCGACGCCTCGGCGCACATCCTGCGCGACAGGCTGTCGGGTGCGGTGGGGTATGCGCTCTTCGCCTCCGGCAAGGTGGGCGAAGGGTTGCTGGAAAGCGTTTCGCTGCCCTCGCTGGTGATGATCGGCGGGGATGGCGAAGGGCTGACGGTGAGCGCTGCGGACCCCGACCTGCGTTTCTACGAAGGGCCGGGCGACGAGGTGTTCGACGCCGACGGCAAGCGCGTCGAGCGGAGCGTCTACTCCCGCAAATGGATCGACAATCCCTCGGGGGCGTCGCAGCTGGAGGTCGTGATCCGCGGCCGCTGGCAGCCGGAGGGCGATACGCCGGGATGCCGGATTGCCGTTGAAGGAGCCAATACTTCGCTGACCTTCACGTGCCGCGAAGGGGCGACGCGCGAAGTGAACCTGATTGAAATGAAATAAGATACGATGCTGAAAATTAGAATTGCAATTCCGTTCGCGGGCCTCGCCCTGACGGCCTGCGGGCAGTCGGCGGCCGAGCGCCCCAACGTGATCTACGTCTTTCCGGACCAGTTCCGCAACTCTTCGCTGGGGTTCTGGAACGACGCCGAATTTGCCTCGAAGGTGGGGTGGAGGGGCGATCCGGTCCTCACGCCCAACTTCGACCGCTTCGCCCGCGAAGCCACGGTGCTGACCGAGGCCGTGAGCAACTTTCCCGTGAGCAGTCCCCACCGGGGCATGTTGCTTTCGGGCATGTATCCCGAGCGGAACGGCGTGGTGCTGAACTGCATGTCGGAGCGTCCGGAAAGTTCGCTGCGCGAGGACGCCGAATGTATCGGCGACGTCTTCTCGGCGGCGGGCTACGACTGCGCCTACATCGGCAAGCTGCACGCCGACTTCCCGACGAAGAACAACCCTCAGCGTCCGGGGACCTACGTCAGCGACGCCGTTCCCGAGTGGGACGCCTACACCCCGCCCGAACGCCGTCACGGGTTCAATTACTGGTACTCCTACGGTACGTACGACGTGCACAAGCATCCCCACTACTGGGATACCGAAGGCAACCGCCACGATGTCGACGAGTGGTCGCCGCGGCACGAGGTTTCGAAAGCCATCGACTATATCGAGAACAAGGGCGGCGTGCGCAATCCGCGAAAACCGTTCCTGATGATGATCGGCATGAATCCGCCGCATTCGCCCTACGCTTCGACCGACGACTGCGACCTGGAGGGGTATGAACTGTATAGGGACAAGTCGCTGACCGAACTGCTCGTGCGCGACAACGCCGACACGACGATGGCCAAGGCTGCCGCCGCGCGTTACTATTTCGCCAACGTGAGCGGCATCGACCGTGAGTTCGGCCGCCTGCTCGCTGCGCTGGACAGGGCGGGGCTTACGGAGAACACGATCGTGGTTTTCGCTTCGGACCACGGCGAGACGATGACCAGCCATTCGACCGACGACCCCAAGAACTCGATCTGGCGCGAATCGCTGAACATTCCCTTCCTGGTGCGCTATCCGGGGCGGGTTCCGCACCGTGTGGACGACCTGCTGCTCTCGACGCCCGACATCATGCCGACCCTGCTGGGACTGGCGGGCCTCGGGGAGCGGATTCCCGCCAGCGTCGAGGGCCGCGACTACTCGGCCGTGCTGCGGCAGGACGCCGTACAGCCCGCGCGTCCGCGCGCCGCGCTCTACATGCGCAACCTCGACGGCGGACGCGATGCCGACGGACTGGTCCGGGGCTTCTTCGCCCAGGCGCGTGGCGTGAAGACCGCGACGCATACGATGGAGCTGCGCATCGGCCGCGACGGGAAGCTCGAAAGGGTGCTGATGTTCGACGATGCGGCCGACCCCTACCAGCTGCACAACCTCGCGCCGGAGGAGCATCCCGCGCTGTTCGCCGCGCTGTGCCGCGAACTGGCCGTGCTGCTGCGCGACAACGACGACGTGTGGTTCCGCGAGGGCGTGTTGTCCGACGTGGTTCCCTATGATACGAATAACTAACAATCAATCGGATATGAACAAATTGTTTCTGTGGATTGCAGCGGCTTCGGCCTTCGTGCTGCAATCGTGTGAGGACACCGACGGCATCCGCGACGAGATCGGGAGCCTGCGCGACCGGGTGGCCGCGCTGGAGTCGAAGATCGGCGGCGTGAACACCTCCATCGTGGCGCTCCACAAACTGATGGACGAGTCTACGATCATCGTCGGGATCGAATCCAATGCAAAGGGATACGAGATCGAGTTGAGCGACGGAACCCGGCTGCCCGTCATTCTCGGCGAAAAGATCGAGGCGCTGGTTCCCGTCATGGGCATCGACGCCGAGGGCTACTGGACCGTGAGTCTCGACGGCGGAGCCACCTCCGAGCGGCTGAAGGTCGGCGGAGAGTACGTTTCGGCCTGGCCCGTTTCGGGCGGCGACCACCGGCCCGGCGCCGAGGGCGTCACCCCGCAGCTGAAAGTCTCGGCCGACGGGGAGTGGCTCGTGAGCCTCGACGGCGGGGTGACCTACGCGCCGCTGCTGCAGGACGGCCGGCCTGTCAACGCGCTGGGCGACAAGGTCGTCGTCAGTTACAGTTCGGCCTTCAAGTCGGTGACTTACGATGCGACGACCGGACTTTTGGCGGTCGAACTGCTCGACGGCAAGAAGCTCACGCTTCCCGTCTTCGACGATTTCGGACTGACGGTGACGGCTTCCGACAACGAGACTTTCCGCCTCGGGGAGACCCGGGCCTTCGAGGTCGTGCAGAACAACGTCGCCGAGGCGGTGATCGACGCGCCTGCGGGCTGGACGGCCGTGCTCGGAGAGACGACGCTGACGGTCAAGGCCCCTGCGACGTTCGACGCCGCTTCGCAGCAGGCGGCGATCTCGGTGACGGTCTATTCGGACAGGAAATACCGGAAACTCGTCACGCTGAACGTGACGCTGCTCGACGAGCAGCTGGATGCCGACGCCGCTCTGGCGTGGCGGAATTTTAAGGCCGGAACTGCGGATAACGTCCTGCTCGATTATTCGTATGCCGGTTACAAGCACGGCGAGGAGGCTCCGGCCGATGTCTGGGGACTGGGCTACAAGGTTTACAACGTCGTCGACTACGGCGCCGATCCCACAGGTGCGAAATCCTCGCGCGCGGCGTTGACTGCGCTGCTCAGGGAGCTGAAGCTCTCCGGGCAGAGCGACGCCGGGGCGAACCTCGCGAATGCCAATGCCCGGGCGGTGATCTATTTCCCCGAAGGGCGTTTCATCCTCCATAACGACGATGACAACGTGGTGGACGCAACCTCCGCCAATCAGAAATACACCGACTCGAAGGGTAACAACAAGAGTGAGGAAATTTTCATCCGCGGCGGTAATTTCGTGCTCAAGGGCGCGGGCCGCGGCAAGACGACGCTCGTCATGGACACGCCCAACCTGCCGAACAACTCGGAACAGATGTGGTCGTCGCCCATGATGATCAATATCAAGCACAATTCGGGGCTTTCGGACCTCACGACGGTGACGGGCGATGCCGCACGCGGCACGTTCTCGGTGGAGGTGGCTTCGGCGGCCGGCATCGGGAAGGGCGACTGGGTGTGCCTCTCGCTTTCGAACAACGACCCGACGCTGGTTGCGCAGGAGCTGGCGCCGCACCGGGTCGAGGGGAACATGACCGATATTCAGACCATTACGGTCGAGGACTATCACCAGGTGGCTTCCGTAAGCGGCAACCGCGTGACTTTCGTCGAGCCGATCATGCACGCCGTGGAGGCCAGGTGGGGCTGGAAAATCCGTAAATACCCCCATTATGAGAACGTCGGCGTCGAGGACCTTACGTTCGAGGGCCGCTCGAAGGAGAACTTCGGCCACCACGCCTCGTGGGAGGACGACGGGGCCTACAAGCCGCTCAACATGATGCGCCTGACCGATTCGTGGATCCGCCGCGTCGATTTCAAGGGCGTCAGCGAGGCGCTGTCGATCGTGTCGAGCGCCAACTGTTCGGCCTACGACATCGAGATCAGCGGCAACCGCGGCCACTCGGGCGTGCGCTCGCAGTCCTCGTCGCGCATCTTCATCGGCAAGGTTTATGACCACAGCCGCGGGCAGGCCGTGTCGCCGCCCTATACGAGCACGGGGTATTTCGAAAACGCCGGGCAGTACCACGCTTCGGGCGTGTCGAACACCTCGCTGGGGGCCGTGCTGTGGAACAACACGTGGGGCGACGACGCCTTCTTCGAGTCGCACTCCAAGCAGCCGCGCGCCACGCTCGTCGACCGCTGCACGGGCGGATTCGTGCAGTGGCGTTTCGGCGGCGACGAAACCAACGTGCCCAACCACTTGGGCGACCTGACGATCTGGAACCTGAACGCCACGCGTGCGGTGCACGATTTCGGGGCCGAGCCGTTCAAGTGGTGGCTCTCCTCGGACAAATGGTGGAAGACCATGCCGCCGATCATCGTCGGTTTCCACGGTGCGGCGGTCACCTTCGACGAGAGCCCCGAGCAGGTCAAATACCTCGAAAGCAACGGCGCGGCCGTCGAACCGCTGTCGCTCTACGAAGCACAGCTGCGCCAGCGGTTAGGGTATGTTCCCGCATGGCTCAATTCATTGAAATAGAATAAAAACCAATTATATTATGAAAAAGTATCTGATCCTGATCTTCGTCGCGCTGGCTGCGGTTTTCCAGTCGTGCGACAACAACGACGACCTGTGGGATGCGATCGACGACCTGAAGAGCCGCGTGCAGGCGCTCGAAACGCAGGTCGACGCGCTGAACGGCAACATCGAGGCGTTGCAGAAACTCTACGGCGGTGCCACGATCTCCAAGGTCGAGAACGTCGGCGGCAAATACGTCGTCACGCTGACCAACGGCGAGACTATCGAACTGGTGCAGGGCAGCGAGGCCGAGGCCGTGATTCCGATCGTCTCGATCAACGACAAGGGCGAATGGCAGGTGTCGACGGACAACGGCGCCACGTTCACCTCGCTCGGCGTGAAGGCCGTGGCCGAGGACGGCACGACACCCCGGTTCCGCATCGACGAGGCCACCGGCTACTGGCAGGTAAGCTACGACGGCGGCACGTCCTTCGAAAATGTGAAGGACACCAAGGGCCAGCCCGTCAAGGCCATCGGCTCGGGTACGGTGACCGACAAGTTCTTCGAGGAGGTGAAGGTCGACGGCAGCGACCTCTATATCAAGTTGCTCGGCGGAGAGGAGCTGCGCATTCCGATCGTGAGCGATTTCTTCTGCCGGATCATCACGCCGACCGAAGGCGTGCAGACTTTCGACGCAGGGGCCACCAAGCGTTTCGTGGTGGAGATCCGGGGTGTCGAGCAGGTGAA
This sequence comes from Alistipes sp. i18-0019-D1, assembly GCF_042852885.1. NCBI lineage: Bacteria > Pseudomonadati > Bacteroidota > Bacteroidia > Bacteroidales > Rikenellaceae > Alistipes > Alistipes sp. i18-0019-D1. The sequence goes on along the minus strand of NZ_AP031424.1, from coordinate 369,642 downwards.
ACTGTCGGCTCCCGAGGGCTGGACGGCGCGCCTGACCGATGCCGTGGATGAGAGGGCCGAATTGATCGTGACGGCCCCCGCAGCCGTGACCCGCGCCACGGCCGACACGTCGAAGGACGTGGCCATCGAGGCCTTTGCGGCCGGCGGGCTTTCGACGGTGGCCAAAATCCAGGTCGAGAGCACCGGAACGGCTCCCGCCGCTCCGACGGTTGCGGTGACCAACTCCGCGACGGTAGAACCCACGCAGTCGGCGCTGACCTTCGACGTTGCGCCCTCGGCCAATGCCGACGGCTGGAAATACCTCTGCCTCAAATCGACGGAAGCGGCTCCCGCCGCCGACAAGGTTCTTGCCGACGGCACGGCCGGTGCGGGTACGAGCGTGACGGTCGAAAACCTCGATGCCAATACGGCCTATACGATCTACGTGGTCGCCTATGCCGGCGACCTGACCAGTGAAGTGGCAAGCGTCGGGAATACGACGGCGGCGGCTCCCGTTCCTACCGAAGCGGACTACTACCGGGAGTACCTCGACGGCGGGAACATCACGTTGGGCGACCTGACGATCAGCAAGGCGGCTTATCCGGAAGCGCAGCTGCTCAAACCGTCGGAGCTGACCGCTGCGATCATTACGGCCGGAGGCCTGATTTTCGTCGACAACTCCGATGCAGCCGATCTGTCGTTCACGATTGCGGGTACGTCGATAAACATGGGCGATATCGTGCTGATCGGCCGTTATCCCGAACGCGAGCAGGCGACGATTTCCGGACCGGAACTGCGTTGCAAGTACAATGCGGCTTTCAAGAACCTGCATATCGCGGCCTCGGGCAATTACAACCTCTTTACGACGACCAATGCCACCTATGATCCGACGCTGCATGTCGAGGATTGTACCGTGGATGCCGCCTACAATGTGGTTTACGATTCGCACAATACCCAGAACTTCAAGAAGATCTATTTCGGGAATTCGATCGTGAAGATGACCGTTGCCAACAAGCCGTTCTACTCGACGAAGGCGAAGGAAGCGCATACGCAGCAGCTGATTCGTTTGGATAACAACGTATTTTATGCCGAAACGCCTTTGCAGAACTACCTGATCAACTGCGGGGACAGGTCGCAGGCATTCCAGACGACCCGGCTTCAGATCGAGGTGACGAACAATACGCTTTATAATATTTACCAGCCGAACATTATGATCCGGGCTTATGTCCTCGCAGGGCTGACCGTGACCAAAAATGTCGGATATTATACCGGTGTTACCGCGAAAAATTATCTGACGGGTGTGTATGACACAGCCGGATTTACGGCAGACAAGGCGGAGGTGACCTACAATTACCTCTATACGACGCCGGTTACCGATGCTAATTTCTGGTCTGCAAAGCATACCGGAAGCTACACGCCTGTAAACAACCAGATGGGCGAAGGGGTCGAAGCTCCGTTCTCCTCGATGGATGCGGCGAAGGGATATTTCCCGATCAACACTTCGGTTGTGACGACGGGTGCGGGAGCGGTTTATGACACGAAAAAGTGGTTCAAGGCGGAGTAATTCCGGCTTGCCGTGACGAAAAAGCTCCGGTCTGCGATTGCAGACCGGAGCTTTTTTATTGGAATTGGCGGGCGTGTCAGCCGATCCAGCTCGTCAGGATTTTCATGCCGCCGTCGGGCGTGAAGGCGAGCGAACGGGCCGAAGCAGGAATCAGGACCGTTTCGCCCTGGTGCACCGGAACCGTTGCGCCGCTGTTGTCGGTGAGCGTGCCGCGGCCCTCGATGCAGATCGCCACGACGAACGAGTCGAGCGACGCGAGGTCGAGTGTCTCGGGGCGGGTCAAATCGTAGAGCGACGTGGTGAAATAGGGGCACGACACCAGTTCCACGCGCGTGTCCTGCGCCGGCTCGTAATGGGTCCGGTAGTCGGGCAGCACGGTGTAGTCGATGGCGCCCTTCGCCAGTTCGGTGTGCAGTTCGCGGGTGTTGCCGTTGGCATCGCGGCGGTTGAAATCGTAGATGCGGTAGGTGATGTTCGAGGTCTGCTGGATTTCGGCGATGAACGACCCTGCGCCGATCGAATGCACGCGTCCCGCGGGCAGGAAGAATACGTCGCCCGGTGCGATCTTGTAGTCGGCCAGAATGTCCGTGATCGTATTGTCTCCGACGCTGGCCTCGTACTCGGCCGGGGTCACCTGTCTCGAGAAGCCCGAACGCAGGTGTGCGTCCTTATCCGCCGACACCACGTACCACATTTCGGTCTTGCCCTTGGATTTGTGGCGTTCCCAGGCCAGTTCATCGTTTGGGTGCACCTGGATCGAGAGGTCCTGCCGGGCGTCGATGAACTTGATCAGCAGCGGAAACTCCTCGCCGAAGCGTTCGTAGTTGGCTTTGCCGAGCAGTGCGGCGCCGTGGCGGGCGATCAGCTCCGGGAGCGTCGTCCCGGCCTCGGGACCTTCGGCGACGACGGATTCGTTGTCCTTGACGCCCGAAAGTTCCCAGCTTTCGCCGATGTTGCGCTGGTCGGTGGCGATCCCTTTGTAGGGGGCGATCTTCTCGCCGCCCCAGATCAGGGATTTCAGAATCGGTTGAAATTTATACATGGTCGATATACTTTTATGCGTTCTCTGCGTCGAGCTGGCTCAAAGCGAAAGCGTATGCGCCGACCGAAATGGCCTGGCTCGCGCCGAGTTTCGAAACCATGACGCCGATGCGTTTCTGCGGGTCGTAGGCCACGTAGCGGTCCGTGCCGTAGACTTTCAGGGGCCGCTGCGCGCCCTTGGCGAATTGGCGGAACTCCGTTTCGTCGTCCAGGTCGTAGACCTTCATCTGCACGCGGTTGAGTTCCTCGCCGCCGATGGTATGCATCTTGCCGCGAAGCTCATTGAGCAGGGCGGGCATGATCCACTTGCGGGCTGCCGTGATGCCGCCGCCGATGACGATCAGTCCGTCCACCAGCGTCACGGCCGTAGCCATGGCGTCGCCGGCGATCTCGCCCAGTTCGGCGAAAGCCTTCCGGGCGGCTTCGGCGTCGCCCGGACGTTTCCCGTCGGCGATTTCGCAAATCTCCTTGGGTTCGAACTTATGGTTCACGTTGCCCGACGCCTCGCCGTAGACGCGTTTGATGGCGCGCACGGCAACGCCCTCCTCGACGATCACCTCGGGCATCTTCTTGTGGCGCAGGCAGAAGGTCTCGACGCACGAGTTGTCGCCGCGGTTCAGCCGGTTGTCGATCACCAGCCCTACGCCGAAGCCCGTGCCGAAGGTGTAGCCGACGAGGTTTTTGTATTTCTTGGGGCTTCCCAGCGCTTCGAGCCGGGCGTTCACCTCGGGCAGCGCGCCTCCCAGCGCCTCGCCGTAGGCGAACAGGTCGCCGTCGTTGTTGATGTATACCGGGATGCCGAATTTCGCTTCGAGGAACGGACCCAGCGCCACGCCTTCGCGGAACGACGGAAAGTTCGGAAGATAGCCCCCGATGATGCCGTTCGGATAGTCGGCCGGGCCGGGGAATGCGAAGCTGATGGCTACGGGTTTTTCGGGCAGGCGGTCGATGACGGCCTGGAAACCTTCGACCATCGCCGCGAGGCATTTGTCGAGGTTCTCCGCATGCGACGGGAGGGTGATCGGCTCCACAATGAATTTGTTGGCCTGCATGGCGCCGAACACGAGGTTCGTGCCGCCGGCGTCGAGGGTGATGACCACCCGGTTGTCATGGCTGTACATATTGAGTAGTTTTGTTTGGATTGTCGGTGTTCCGGCAGACAAAGATACATAAAAATTGAACGGGAGCAAAACCGAATTGCGCGGAAAAGGCCGGCGACTGCTGCCGCCGGCCTTTTTCAGGACCCTTGCCTTGTGTCAGTTGTTTTCGGGACGCAGTTTGCGCACGACGGCGCCGGTCTGCCACATCTCGCTTTCGCGCATATCGCGCAGCTCCTCGTTGAGTTTCTCGCGGTAGTCGGGTTTGCTGTTCAGGTCGATCGAACGCTGGGCTTCGTTGCCGGCGGCCACCTCTCTGTACAGCTCTTCGAAAACGGGTTTCGTGGCGTCGCGGAATTTCTTCCACCAGTCGAGTGCGCCGCGCTGGGCCGTGGTCGAACAGTTGGCGTACATCCAGTCCATGCCGTTCTCGGCCACGAGCGGCATGAGCGACTGGGTCAGCTCCTCGACCGTTTCGTTGAAGGCTTCCGAGGGGGTGTGTCCGTTGGCGCGCAGCGTGTCGTACTGGGCGGCGAAGATGCCCTGGATGGCGCCCATCAGCGTGCCGCGCTCACCGGTGAGGTCGGAGTAGACCTCGCGCTTGAAATCGGTTTCGAACAGGTAGCCCGAACCCACGCCGATGCCCAGCGCCACGACGCGCTCGAAGGCGCGGCCCGTGGCATCCTGGAATACCGCGTAGCTCGAATTGAGCCCGCGGCCCTGGAGGAACATGCGGCGCAGCGAGGTTCCCGAGCCTTTCGGGGCGATCAGGATCACGTCCACGTCGGCCGGGGGTACGATGCCCGTGCGCTCCTTGTAGGTGATGCCGAAGCCGTGGGAGAAGTAGAGGGCCTTGCCCGGCGTGAGGTGCTTTTTGATTGAAGGCCATACGGCGATCTGCCCGGCGTCGGAGAGCAGGTATTGGATGATCGTGGCGCGCTCGGCGGCCTCCTCGATGCCGAAGAGCGTTTCGCCCGGAACCCAGCCGTCGGCCACGGCCTTGTCCCAGCTTTTGGAGCCTTCGCGCTGGCCCACGATGACCCTGAATCCGTTGTCGCGCAGGTTCAGCGACTGTCCGGGACCCTGCACGCCGTAGCCGATGACGGCGATGGTCTCGTCCTTGAGTGTTTCGAGCGCTTTTTTCAGAGGGAACTCCTCGCGGGTTACGACGTTCTCTTCGACGCCGCCGAAATTGATCTTTGCCATAGTTTTCGTGATTTTAAGTTTGTTATACGATCTGAAAGTTATTTTTCGTCTTTGTTGCCTTCTTCGTTGGATTCGGCCCTCAAACGGTCGATCTCCTCGAGGTATTCGTTCAGCAGCTCGCGCCGCGACTTGATGATGGCCACCGTGCCGCTGCGCACGAACTGCTGGACGCCGTGGGGTTGCAGCAACCTGAACAGCGCCTGCGTGTCGGCCTTGTGCCCGGTTTTCTCGACGACGATGTAGTCCTCGTCGATCTCCAGGATGCGGACGTTGTGTTTGCGCACCAGCTGCTCGACGTTGCGGCTGCGGGTCACCTTGTAGAGGGCGATCTCCTGCTGCACGACCTCCTCGGGGGTGTAGACGAAGGTCTTCAGCACGTCGATCTTCTTCTCGACCTGCCGCACGAGTTTGTCTACCTGGTCGGGCGTGGTGCGGACCACGATGGTGAATTTGTGAATGCCCTGCAACGCCGATTCCGAGGTCGTGAGGCTCTCGATGTTGACGTCGCGGCAGGTGAAGACGGTGGTGATCTGGCTCAGCAGGCCCACCTTGTTCTCCGAAAATACGGTGATGATGTATTCCTGTTCCATACGCTGTTTCGTTTTACTCGAACCGGATTTCCGATACCGGGGCGCCCGCCGGGACCATCGGGAAAATGTTCTCTTCGCCCTCGACGCGCACCTCCAGCAGGAAGGCGCCTTCGGAGGCTTTCATGGCTGCGATGGCCTCGTCCAGCTCCTCGCGCCGTTCGACGCAGCGGTAGGCAAGGCCGTTGCCGCGGGCGATCAGCCCGAAATCGGGATTGACCATCTCCGTAAAGGAGTAGCGGCGGTCGTAGAACAGCTCCTGCCATTGGCGCACCATGCCGAGGAACGAGTTGTTCAGCAGAACGATTTTCACGGGAACGTGCGACTGGAAGATCGTGCCCAGTTCCTGAATGGTCATTTGCAGACCGCCGTCGCCGGCGAAGAGCACCACTTCGCGGTCGGGCGCTCCGAGTTTGGCCCCGATGGCCGCCGGAAGTCCGAATCCCATCGTTCCGAGACCGCCCGAGGTGACGATGCTGCGCGTGCGGCGGAATCCGAAATAGCGCGCGGCGTTCATCTGCTGCTGGCCCACGTCGGTCACCAGCACCGCGTCGTTACGGTAGGCCCGGGCCACGGCGGCGACCGCCTCGCCCATGCGGATACGCCCCTCGGCGGGGTGCACGGCCTTGCGGATGACGGCTTCGTATTCGATCTTGTCGCAGGTCCTGAACCCTGCGATCCATTCGCTGTGGTCGCGTTTGCGGATACGCTCGGTGAGGAGCGGCAGGGAGCGTTTCACGTCGCCCACGACCGCCACGTCGGCCGGGATGATCTTGCCGATCTCCGCAGGGTCGATCTCCAGGTGGATCACCTTGGCGTTGGCGCCGAAATGAGCCGGGTTCCCCGTCACGCGGTCGTCGAAGCGCATGCCCACGGCCACGAGCAGGTCGCACTCCTGGTTTTTGATGTTGGGTCCGTAGTTGCCGTGCATGCCCAGCATGCCCACGTTTTGCGGATGGTCGGTCGGCAGGGCCGAGAGGCCCAGCAGGGTCGAGGCGGCGGGCATGCCGCTCTTGTCGAGCAGCGCCCGCAGCTCGGCTTCGGCGTTGCCCAGGATGACGCCCTGACCCACCATGACCAGCGGACGGCGGGCCTCGTCGATCAGCCGTGCGGCCTGGTCGATGCGTCCCGCATCGGGTGCGGGCGAGGGGAGGTAACTGCGGATCGAGGTGATTTTTTCGTAGCGGAACGGGGCTGTTCCGCACTGTGCGTCCTTCGTGATGTCGACCACGACGGGACCCGGACGGCCCGAGCGGGCGATGTAGAAGGCCTTGGCGATGGCCGCGGGAATGTCCTCGGTGCGCTTGACCTGGCAGTTCCATTTGGTGACGGCCTGCGTGATGCCGACGAAATTGGTCTCCTGAAAGGCGTCGGTGCCCAGCAGCGCGGAGCCGACCTGTCCGGTGACGAGCACCAGCGGCGTGGAGTCCATCAGCGCGTCGGCCAGCCCCGTCACGGTGTTCGTGGCGCCGGGACCCGAGGTCACCAGACAGACCCCCACGCGGCCGCTGACGCGGGCATAGCCCTGTGCGGCGTGCACGGCGCCCTGCTCGTGACGCACGAGGATGTGGCGCAGGCGGTCGCAGTAGTCGTAAAGCGCGTCGTAGACGGGGATGATCGCGCCTCCGGGATAGCCGAAAACGGTTTCGACGCCCTCTTGGAGAAACGATTCGATCAGGGCCTTCGATCCCGTCATCGAGGGGTCGGAGGCCGCGCGTCGCTCTTCGGGACGGAGTGTTTGAGAGGTATTCATTGCGGGTCCGTTTTTTTATTCTTCGTTATCGTCGACGATACGTACGGCGCCTTTGTCGGCCGAGCTGACCAGCCGGGCATAGGCACGCAGCGACGCCGGAACGCGGCGGTCGCGGCCGGCGGGGCGGAAGCGTTCCTGTGCGGCCATGCGGGCGGCGATCTCCGCGTCGTCGACCGCGAGGCGGATCGAGCGGCCGGGGATGTCGATCTCGATCTCATCGCCCGTGCGGACGACGGCGATCTCTCCGCCCGAGGCGGCTTCCGGCGAGACGTGGCCGATCGAAAGCCCCGAGGTTCCGCCCGAGAAACGCCCGTCGGTGATCAGCGCGCAGGCCTTGTCGAGGTGTTTCGACTTGAGGTACGACGTGGGGTAGAGCATCTCCTGCATGCCCGGGCCGCCCTTGGGGCCTTCGTAGCGGATGACGACCACTTCGCCCGGCTGCACCTCGTCGGCGAGAATGCCGTTCATGGCCTGCTCCTGCGATTCGTAAACGCGCGCCGGGCCGCGGAAGACGAACAGTTTTTCGTCCACGCCGGCGGTTTTGACGACGCAGCCCTGCCGGGCGATGTTGCCCGTCAGCACGGCCAGTCCGCCGTCGCGGAAATAGGCGTGCTCCACGTCGCGGATGCAGCCCGCCGTGCGATCGGTGTCGGGTTCTTCGTAGTAGGAGTGCTGTGCGCCCAGCTCGCGGCTGTAATGGCCTGCCGGGGCGCTGAGCGCGCGGCGTCGCGCGGCGTCGGCGGCTGCCGGGTTGAGAATGTCGCAGGCCGGGATCGCTTCGCCCAGCGTGCGCCCGTCGACGCGCAGGACCGAGGTGTCGAGCAGTCCGGCACGGTCAAGCTCGCCCAGAATGGCGAAGATGCCTCCGGCGCGGTTGACGTCCTGGATGTGGTAGTGTGAGTTGGGGGCGACCTTGCAGAGCACCGGGACCCGGCGCGAAAGGCGGTCGATGTCCTGCATCGTGAAATCGACGCCGGCCTCGTGGGCCACGGCCAGCAGGTGCAGGACCGTGTTGGTCGAGCCGCCCATGGCGATGTCTAACGACATGGCGTTTTCGAAGGCGGCCTTCGTGGCGATCGAACGCGGAAGCACCCGCTCGTCGCCCTCGAAGTAGTAACGTTCGGCATTGCGGACGATGAGCGCCGCAGCGTCCTCGAACAGCCGGCGGCGATTGACGTGGGTGGCGACGATCGTGCCGTTGCCCGGCAGCGAGAGACCCAGCGCCTCGGTCAGACAGTTCATCGAGTTGGCCGTGAACATGCCCGAGCACGATCCGCAGCCGGGGCAGGCGCAGCGCTCGATCTCGGCGATCTGCGCGTCGCTGCACGTCTCGTCGGCCCCCATCACCATGGCGTCGATCAGGTCGACGCTGCGGCCCTGAAATTTTCCGGCCTCCATCGGCCCGCCCGAGACGAAGACCGTCGGGATGTTGAGCCGCATGGCGGCCATCAGCATGCCGGGGGTGATCTTGTCGCAGTTCGAGATGCAGACCAGCGCGTCGATCTTGTGGGCGGAGGCCATGTACTCGACGCTGTCGGCGATGATCTCGCGCGAAGGCAGCGAGTAGAGCATGCCGTCGTGGCCCATGGCGATGCCGTCGTCGACGGCGATGGTGTTGAACTCCGCGGCGAAGCACCCGAGGGCTTCGATGCGCTGTTTGACATATTGTCCGATTTCGTGCAGGTGTACGTGCCCCGGCACGAGTTGGGTGAACGAATTGGCGATGCCGATGACCGGCCGGCCGAACTGTTCTTCGCGCATGCCGTTGGCGCGCCAGAGGCTTCTGGCTCCCGCCATCCGGCGGCCCGTCGTGGTGACGGCGCTTTTGAGTGTGTGTTTCATCTTTCCGTTTTCGTTTCAGTCTCCTGCCGGGTCCGGTCCTGCAACAAAAAAACCTTTCCCCGGTGGGAGAAAGGCTTTATTTTCAATCAACTATGCACGCCACCTTTCTCCCGTTATCTCCGAAGGACGACGAGCAGCAGGGTAATGACGTGAATATTCGAATGATTCAGGGCGTTCATAGCCGGTTTTCCGTGTTTGTTTGTTTTCAGCGACAGTGCATCCGCGTGCAGGGCAAGTCCGCTTGTTATGCCGGGTGCTTTCTATCTGACTATGGCAAAGATATGGATATTAAATCAGTTGAACAAATAATTTCCTAAAAAAATTTAATATTGTAACAGTCCGAAAGCAGATTCTTTTCTGAAGTTCTCAACTGTGCGTGGCAGTTCGTGTTTGCTTACAATCTGAAACCTGTATTTTGGCTTCCGGATGCAGTTTACGGGCGTTTTCCTTCTGTGGCCCGGTTGGTATGCGCCGAACGGCTTTCATTTTTATTCCCGGAACTATTTTTGCAGCCCTTTTGTACTACTCCTATATATATAAAGGGCTGTCCGTGCAGCTGTGGGCCGCTTACAAATTGTTATATGGATTTGGATTATTAAAATATTTGTTTTATATTTGCCGATGATGGTTACCAAACGGCATAACACGACGACTGGGCGAGGTTGCGGATTTATCGGCAATCCCGTCGCTTGTGCTTATACCGGTATCTTCACGACCACTACAACTACCGCGACGACTACCACGACCCCCGTGGGGGTTCAGTAGTCAATATTCCGTCCGCATACCCGCGTGTGCACATTCCGGCCAAGGCTGCCGGAGCGGAAGCAGAAAATCAGACAACGGTAGTTCAATTCATCAAAAAAATTGGTATGAAACATAGTAAGGTTTTCGCGCCGGGAACGGTCGCGAATCTGGGGTGCGGTTTCGATGTGATGGGGCTTACGCTCGACGGCGTGGGCGACGTGCTGGAAGTGGGCGTTGCGGAAAACGCCGAGGGATTCGAAATCCGTAACCGCAGCGGGGTGGAACTCCCCGGAAATGTGGAGGAAAACGTCATTACGCCTGCCGTGCGGGCTTTGCTCGAAGCCTACGGCCGTCCGGTGCGGGTCGAGGTGGAGATTCTCGAAAAGATCGCTCCCGGCAGCGGCATCGGGTCGAGCGCCGCCTCGTCGGCCGCCGCCGTCTACGGCGTCAACGAATTGCTGGGCCGCCCGTTCTCGGGCAAGCAGCTGGTGGAATTCGCCATGATGGGCGAGGCGCTGAACGGCGGTACGCCCCATGCCGACAACGTCGGTCCGGCGCTGTTGGGCGGCGTGGTGCTGGTCCGCGGTTACCGGCCCTTCGATATCGTGCGGCTGCCCGTGCCCGACAACTTTTTCTACGCCGTGGCACATCCCGGCATCGTGGTCAGCACCAAGGAGGCGCGCGAGGTCCTGCCGAAGCAGATTCCCCTGTCGGATGCCGTTGAGCAGTGGGGCAACGTCGGCGGACTGGTCGCCGGGTTTGCGCTGCGGGACGTGGCGCTGATCGGCCGTTCGATGCACGATGTCGTGGCGGAGCCGTACCGCAAGGGATTCATCCCCGGGTACGACGCGCTGAAGGAGCGTGTGCTGGCCGGGGGCGCGCTGGCCATGAACATCGCCGGATCTGGCCCCTCGGTCTTCGCGCTGGCCTCAAGCTACGAGGCTGCCGTGCGGATTTCCGAGGAGATGAAGCGGCATTTCGAAGGGCATGGAATCGGGTGTAACATCTATGCGGGCCGCGTGTCGAACGCTGGGGCGCGGGTTGTCGAATAGCAAAAACGAAGGACGATGAACTATTACAGTACGAGAGATCGGGAACGGGCGCACGGCTGTTCGCTGCGCGAGGCCGCGATGATGGGGCTGGCCCCCGACGGAGGGCTGTTCGTCCCCGAACGGATTCCGCAGGCCGATATGGCCGTGGCGGAACGCCTGGCCGCCGAGTCTTACCCGGCGCTGGCGGGTTATCTGGCAGGATTGTTCTTCGACGGCGATTTCGATCCGCAGGCCGTGCAGCGGGAACTGGACGGCCTTTACGACTTCCCCGTGCCCCTGCGCGTGGTCGGCAGGGGCCGCTATACGCTGGAGCTGTTCCACGGTCCGACCTGCGCCTTCAAGGATTTCGGCGCCGGGTTCATGGGCCGGATGACCGGCCTGCTGGGCGCCGCGGAGGAGAAACTGGTGATTCTTACGGCTACCTCGGGCGATACGGGCAGCGCCGTGGCGCACGGGTTCCATAACGTTCCGGGCGTCGAGGTCGTGGTGCTCTATCCCGAGGGGAAGATCAGCCGCCTGCAGGAGTGCCAGATGACCGCCCTGGGCGGCAACATCCATCCGCTGCGCGTCGCCGGGACGTTCGACGACTGCCAGCGCCTCGTGAAGGAGCTGTTCGCCGATGCCTCGTTCCGCCAGCGGCGGCGGGTGACGTCGGCCAATTCGATCAACCTGCTGCGGTGGATTCCGCAGGCGTTCTACTATTTCTACGGTTATTGTCAGTGGCGGCAGGCCACGGGCGGCGACCGTCCCGTCGTCGTCGTGCCGAGCGGCAATTACGGAAACCTCGCCGCAGGTATGCTGGCGCAGCGTATGGGGCTGCCTGTCGGGGGCTTCGTCGCCGCGTCGAACGTCAACGATGTCGTGCCCGAGTTCATCCGCACGGGCGTCTACCGTCCGCGGCCGTCGGTGCGGACCCCGGCCAATGCGATGGATGTCGGCGCACCGAGCAATTTCGAACGGATGCTGTGGCTCTGCGACGGCGATCCGGAGATGCTGCGCGCCGAACTGGAGGGATTCCGCTGCGACGATGCCTGCATCCGCCGGACGATCGACGAGCTGTATGAGCGTCACGGCTATTTCTCCGATCCTCACAGCGCGGTCGGCTATGCGGCTTCGATGGCTTTGAATCGCCCGGGCTTCTACCTCTCCACGGCGCATCCCGCCAAGTTCGGGGAGGTCATCGAGTCGGTGACCGGAGCGCGGGTCCCGCTTCCGGAGCGGCTCGAATGGCTGACGCAACGGCCGCAATCCTCCGAACCGCTGGCGGTCGATCTTGCCGCCCTCGAAGAGTTCGTCGCGAACGTCTGAATGTGAAAATCCTCCGCCTGACCGGGCGGAGGATTCTTTCTTTTGTTGTATTTTCGGTTGTGTTTTCGGTTGCTTTTGCTTATATTTGTTGCGAAAAAGCAAATAAATCCGATACTAACGTAAAAAAACTTCCGATGAACCTCAAACGTCTGCTTCCTTTGCTGATCGTTCCACTGCTGCTGACGGCCTGCCCGTCGGGCACCAACCGGACGAAAAACGCTCCCGATCTGCGTAACCTGCCGCGCGAAATCTGCTCGGGCGAACAAGGCCCGTTCCATGTACAGGGCATTGCCGTCGATCTCGAACGCGGTTACATCTATTTCTCCTTCACGACCAAACTGCTGAAGATGGACCTCGAAGGCAACCTGATAGGCAGCGTGGACGGCATGACAGGTCATCTGGGCTGCCTGACGATGAATCCTGCCGACGGCCGCGTTTACGGCTCGCTGGAATACAAGGACGATGCGATCGGCAAGGGCATCCGCAGGACGCTCGACGCCGGGCAGGTGGCGCCTGAAGACGAAAAGGACCAGACGGGATTCTACGTCGCCATTTTCGACGTGGACCGCATCACGCGCCCGGACATGGATGCCGAAAAGGATCGTGTGATGACCACGGTCTATATCAGGGAGGCCGTCGACGACTATTTCGCAACGGCGGAGAACGGCGGACGGACGGTCGAGCACCGGTTCGGCTGTTCGGGCATCGACGGCGTGACCTTCGCGCCCCGGTTCGGGACGAAGGAGGGCGGCGATTATCTCTATGTGGCCTATGGCGTTTACGGCGATACGCTGCGCACGGACAACGATTACCAGGTGCTGCTGGCCTACGACACGAAGGACTGGAAGCGTTTCGAGCAGCCGCTCTCGCAGGGCAGTCTGCACAAAAGCGGTCCTGCGGCGCCCGACCACAAATATTTCGTCCGCACGGGCAATACCTCGTGGGGAATTCAGAATCTGGCCTATGACCCTGCGTCGGGCAACTGCTATGCGGCGGTTTACAAGGGCAAGAAATTGCAGTATCCGAACTATTCGCTCTTTGTGATCGATGGCGGCAAACCCGCCCGCAAAGAACTTTTGCAGGGATTCGATACGCCCACCGAGGGAGAGGTGCTCTCGCTGGTTCCCGCCGGGAAATCGGCCGGCGGCATTTACGGCTGGGATTTCAAATGGGGAACGACCGGCCTGTGCCCGCTCGGCGGCGGCTATTTCTACATTTCGCAGAACGCCCGTTCGAAGGAGACCAAACAGCAGAGCAGTACCGTTCGTCTCTACCGGTGGACCGGCGACGCGGATGCCCCCTTCCAGCTGGTCGAATAACCTTTCCCCGGTCGGTGACAAGCGCCCGGCTGCTCGCAGGAGCGGCCGGGCATTTGCTTTTTGATGAAGCAGGACGGAGGACATCTCGGCGGAATACGCTTGCGTGTCGTCAGGCCGTGGGTTATTCGTCGATTCTCCGGTTGCGAAATAGTAGATTCGGACATCTTCTTCGGAGTGATTCTGTATGTTTTTAGGTCCGTATTTTTGATATTTCGAACATATTGTTTGATTTTTCAGATATTTTGCGTTTATTTGCATGAACATATTGAAGTTTATCAATACATATTGTTGTGGCGAAATTTTAGCGTATGCGTATCAAGGTACTTTCATTAATTGGTTTTATATTCTGTTTCAACACGTTGTGTTATGCTGTCGCTCCGGCGGACCGGGTCGATATGTTTATGGGTGTATATGGCCGGAGCAGTTGTGTAATCGGACCGCAGCTTCCCCACGGCTCGACCAATCCCTCTCCGCAAACTCCGAAAGGCGGGCATGACGGTTACGATCCGGCACAACCGATCCGGGGATTCGGGCAATTGCATGTTTCAGGAACAGGTTGGGGGCGTTACGGACAGGTATTCCTCTCTCCCCAGGTAGGATTTGATCCTTCGGAGGAGGGGCACGACTCTCCGAAGTCGGACGAAAAGGCGACACCTTATTATTACGGCGTGACGCTCGACCGGTATGGAATCCGGACTGAAATCACCCCTACCCATCATTGCGCGGTGTACCGGATGACCTTTCCGGGGGGTGACGATCAGCATATCCTGCTGGACATCGCTCATAATCTGACCCAGCACATCGTACCTTTCGTCGGTGGGCGTTTTCAAGGCGGCGAAATCCGTTACGATGCCAGGGAATCCTTGTTGACGGGATTCGGACGCTATTACGGCGGGTTCGGCAGCAAGCTTCCCTATGAGGTGTATTTTGCTGTAAAGCTGAACGTTGCTCCGAGCGAAGTGAAGATTTCCGACGGTGGAGAGAAATCGCTGTATGCGCAGATCAGTCTGCCTGACGGTGTGAAACACGTGCGGCTGGATGTCGGGATTTCGCTTAAAAATTCCGGTAATGCGCTCGCTTTTCTGGAAAAGGAGACCGTCGGCCGCAGTTTCGATGCGATCTGCGCCGATGCCAAAGGTATCTGGAACCGCACGTTGGGTAAAATACGTATCGGAGGTGTCTCTCCCGAGCAGGAGAAGCTGTTTTATACGTCCCTTTACCACAGTCATGTCATGCCGCGCGACCGGACGGGTGACAATCCCCGCTGGGAGAGCGACATGCCTCATCTGGATGATCATTACTGCGTTTGGGATACCTGGCGGACCAAATATCCGCTGATGATCCTTCTCGAGGAGAGCTATGTGGCCCGGACGGTTAATTCGTTCATCGATCGTTATGCGCATAACGGAATGTGTCAGCCGACATTTACCAGTTCGTGGGACGGTCCGAAGAAGCAGGGTGGTGACGATGTGGATAATGTTATCGCCGATGCGATGGTCAAGGGGGTAAAGGGATTCGATCCGCTCCGGGCGTATGAACTGATCAAATACCATGCGTTCAGCGGGCGGAGCGGTGACTATCTGCGTCTGGGATGGCAGCCCGAAACGGGTGCGATCATGAGTTGCAGCTACGAAATGGAATACGCCTATAATGATTTCTGCGCCGCGGAAGTGGCGGCGATGGTCGGCGATGCGGAGCATGCGGAGTTGCTGCGGAAACGTTCGCGCAACTGGGACAGGATCTTCAATCCGGAGCTGGAAAGCCGGGGATTCAAGGGCTTCATCGCTCCGAGACGAGAAAACGGCGAATGGATCGACATCGACCCTGCCAAACACTATGGCTCCTGGCTGGAGTATATCTACGAGGGGAATTCCTGGATTTATACGCTTTTCGTTCCGCATGATTTCGAACGTCTGATTTCGCTGTGCGGCGGTCCCGAACGGATGGCGGAGCGGCTTTGTTACGGCTTCGACAACCGCCTGATCAATCTGACGAACGAACCGGGCTTTTTGTCGCCCTTCATTTTTCATCACTGCGGACGCCCCGATCTGACGGCCCGTTACGTGCACCGTTTGCGTGAAAAGGATTTTTCGCTGACGCGGGGTTATCCGGACAACGAGGACAGCGGTGCCATGGGGGCATGGTACGTCTTTACGTCGATGGGACTTTTCCCCAATGCCGGACAGGATCTCTATTACCTTTTTACACCGGGTATTCCCGAGGCGGTTCTGACAATGGAGAATGGGGGAAAACTGGTTGTGAAGGCTCCCGGTTTGTCTGCGGAGCGCAATGAGGTGGATTATATCACGCTCGACGGACGTCGTCTGGAGCATCCCTGGCTGCGTCACGGCGATATAGCCCGGGGGGCCGAGATCGTATTTCACCTGAAAAAGGTCCGGCCGAAACGGTAAGGATTGTCTGTTGTGATTTTTTTACTATATTTGATGTAGTCTGAAGGTATTTAATTGACTACAAATAGATTAAAAGAAACTCGCATGAGAATAGGCAACGGATAAGAAATTGGTAAAGTGCTTTGATACACTATATTTCTCATGCTGTCAAACAACTCTTATTTGTTTGCAAATATAATATTATTGCAGGTAAAAATCAAAAATAACGAGGTTTATTTTCATTTTTGCCTGCTGATATTTGTTCCGGATTGTCGGATACGATATATTTGTAATTAGGATTCGTACCGTGTTCCAAGCGGTTCATAAGTAACGACTTGCGGAGCTTTGGCAACAAGGGGATGCGGCTCCGTTTTATAGAAATGACTTATGCAAACCGACTTATCCATTTACAACAGTCTTCGCCCTTCCTTTATAGAAGGCGTTCACGCCGTGAAGTTCAATGCTTTGTCGGCGGTCATATCGCGTTACCGGGATTATGCCCGCAGTTCCGAACAAATAAAAGCGTACTCGGGAGATTCTCTTCTGATGCGGGACATTGCCTCCTTGCTTGACGAAGCACCCCGTCCCATAACGGGGGAATACCAGGATTTCACCCCGTTCCTGCTTCTTCTGATGCTTTCGGAGGAGTTTCATGCCGTCCATTACGTCGAGCGTCTTGTAACGTGGTATTTCGGCTACTGTTGTGTCGATGAACTGCGGACGGTCTGCACCATTCTGTCCCAGTGTTCCTACCCGCATCACGACACGCTGCGGCTGCGGTTCAAGAATTACCTGCGTGAAGCCCGTAAGACATTGGGTATGCCCGTTGAATGTAACGCTGCTGTCATGCTGAAAATGCTCGACGCCTCTTATGAACATCTCACTCCCGCCGATGTCGGGGAGTTCGAGGAGCTGTTGCACCTGGGGGACGATTACGAGTTCATCTCCCGTGTCAAATCGAATTATCTTGCCTCGGATAACGTCACGGAACTCGCCGGGGTTTGCGGGTATTCCAGCACGATTACCTTCCGCCGGCGTTTCCAGCGGGTTTTCGGCTGCTCGGCCTCCTCGTGGTTACGTCAGCGCCGTATCGAACGTATCGGGGAGTTGCTGCGGACGACACACTACACGTTGCAGGAAATAGCCTACATGTGCGGTTTCTCCGCCCAATCCCACTTTACGGACTTTTGCAAGCGGAATATGGGGAGCAATCCCACTTCCATCCGCCAGGAAGGCCGGATCTGACATTAAAATCGGCTCCGTGATAAAAAAACGAAGAGAAAGATAAAAATCGTAATCCGCCGGTTTTTCGATTCGCTAACTTTATACGCGAAAGTAACAAGACGGATTATGATTGCATTTATAGAAAAATTAAACAGCGAAGTCCTGCGGAGTATCGAACGTATCGAATCGCGGGATACCGACGTGTTGAAAAAGTCGCTTGAAGCGTCACGTGTCCTGGGAGAAGCGTTCGACCGTTTGAAACAATATATCATCGGCTACCGTTTTCAAAACGATGACGAGGAAATAAAGTTCTTCAAAGAAATCAAACCCCGTCTTTTTTGCCGTCTGATCTATTACCGCAAGCTCTACAATATCGAGATGAACCGTCCGGTAGGAAGTATCGAGGCACAACGGGAGTACCTGGACGCCCATGTTCGGGCCATCAACGCGTACACGCAGAAACGCCTCGACTTTATCCGCTATTTCCGCAGCGGCGCTACACACCTGGACAGCCTCTATTTCCTGCGCGGGCAGACCGACACGGAACAATACCTGGAAACATTCTACTATGAACTCGACCCGCAGTTTTCGACAAACGCGGATTTCAAGGTGGCTAAAATCCTGGCCAACGATATGTTGTCGGTTTATCTTATGGGCGAATTGGAATCACTGGAGAGCACGAACCTCCGGAACATGGTTCTGCCATTGTCTGACGTGCGTCCGACATGGCAGGACTCGAAGACGGATCTGACGGAACTTATTTACCTGCTCGACAGTAAAGGCTGTTTCGGCAATGTGCCACTCACGCAACTTGCCAGCTACATTTCCAACGCTTTCAACGTACACCTCGACATGAACCTTTCGAGGACATTCTGCGATATGAAAATCCGAAACAACCCGACACCGTGGCTTGACAAGGCGAAAGAGGCCCTGCTTAAACGTATGCAGACATGGAAGCGAAACAAGAAAAACGGCAATTCCGAGTAGAATATGAACCGGTAAAGCACTCTATTCCTTATAGAAACACTGATAATCAGCGTTGTATATAACAAAAGAACCGAGGTCGGTTTTCCCCCGTAACTCTCGAAAGGAACTTTCCCGAACGCCCGTATTTGCACCCGTATAAGGAGCCGATACGGGTGTTCCGTTGTAGCCCCGTCCGGATTAGAACACCGTTAAGCGTTGAATCACAGTATTCAATCGCATTTCTGCCAATAAAAATACCGAGTACGGGCCGCGGATTTCGGTAAAAAACACTGCCTTCTTCACCGCATGAACCGTTGAGAATCAGTTCACTGCAAATTATCAAAAAAAAGTCGTACCGACCTCGTTTTAAGCTGTCCATATAAGCCCGACCTTTGTAACAGACTAAAAAACAAAGGAGTATGAAAATCATAGTGATCGGTTCGCGAGCCTATAACGAGCTTGTCGGGCGTATAGAGAAAATAGAGGCTGCAATCGCCTCTCTCCCTGAAAAGGGGCGTGCATGGAATAAGGAGTATATAAACGACGAATGGATGGACGGCGAGCAGGTCTGCCGTTACCTGGGCATCAGCGGGCGTACCCTTCAACGCCTCCGCTCGGATCACGTGATCACCTATTCGGCCATCAACCGGAAGCTGTATTATTCCCTCACGGAAATCCGCCGTGTGCTGAAGGAGCGTTCCGTGCGGCGCAAGAACCAACCAAAGGAGTAGGCCATGTTTCTGGACAAGGAATATTTCGACGGATGGATGCAGCGGCTCTCGGAACGGCTGGAACGTATCGAGAAGCTGTGCGCGGGGGACGTGGAGCAACCGCTTTCCATCCTGCCTGACGGGGAGCGTCTTCTGGACAATTACGACCTGTGCCGTATGCTCAATATCAGCAAGCGCACCCTCCAGCGTTACCGTACCTCGGGAGAGCTGCCTTACGAGATGATCTATCACAAGACCTTCTACCGGGAATCGGACGTCCTGCGGTTCATCGAGCGTAACTTCAGTAATTTCCGCAAGCTGAAAAAGGATCGTCCTGCCGGTTCCGGTTAGGCCCTGTCCCGAGAGTCCGGCGTCATGGAAAAACGCGGAGATACATGGAATAAGGCACGACAAGACGGTACAACCGTTCGATATTTGCCGTAAAATCAGTATGTTTGCACTTGGAAGCCTATATAATAATGAACAATGAAAGAAACAGATAAAGTACATCCTGCCGACAAAGGGGAGGAAGAGCTGCTGCATAACGTGCGCCATATCTTGCAGGAAGCGCGCGCGAAGGTGATACATCATGTCAATTCGACCCTCGTGAGGGCTTACTGGCAGGTAGGGAAATACATAGTGGAGTACGAGCAGCAGGGAACCGACCGTGCCGGATATGGCAAGGCTGTCATCAACACCCTTTCCAGGCGGCTCGTGGCGGAGTTCGGAAACGGGTTCACGGCCACCAACCTGCGGTACATGAGGCAGTTTTACCAGTGCTACCCGAAATATCACACGCTGTGTGATAAATTGAGCTGGTCGCATTGCCGCACGCTTCTCAAGGTGTCGGGCGATGCCGCCCGTGATTTTTACCTGCACGAGTGCGTCAAGGAAAACTGGAGTGTCCGGCAGCTCGACCGCCAAATCAACACGCTTTTCTATGACCGCCTGCTGGCCAGCCGAGACAAGAAAGCCGTGAAAGAGGAAATTTCCCGTACCGAACCCGGGCGTGTCGAACCCAAAGAGATCATCCGCGACCCGTATATCCTGGAGTTTCTCGGGATCCCGCAGGGAGAGCATTTTCTGGAAACCGATCTGGAGCAACTGCTCATCAGCCGCTTGCAGCGCTTCATGCTCGAACTTGGGAAAGGCTTCGCCTTCGTCGCGCGACAGAAGCGTATCTCCTTCGACGACAAGCATTTCTACATCGACCTGGTCTTTTACAATTACCTGGCCCGTTGTTTCGTTTTAATAGATTTGAAATCCGGGGAGCTGACCCATCAGGATTTGGGGCAGATGCAGATGTATGTCAATTACTACACCCGTGAGTTGATGAATCCCGGGGATAACCCTCCGGTGGGTATCGTCCTCTGCGCGGAGAAAAACGACGCGGTCGTCCGTTACACGCTGCCCGAAGATGAAAAGCAGGTCTTCGCCGCCCAGTACATGACCTATCTTCCCACGCAGGAGGAGCTGCAAACACTCTTGCAGGAAGTGTGACAACAACGCTCACGGGCATATGAAAAAAGCCGACGGAAATCTGTACTTCCGTCGGCTTTTCGTTTACATCTTGATCCCTTTCTTCGCAGGGCCGTTCTCCGGCGGGCTGCCCACGCCCGCGATGACGATGCGCCCCCCGGAGGCGTCGGCAATCTGCCGCAGCCGGGAAGGAATACGGGTCGCCGTGTTGTCTTTCCCCGGGAGTTCTTCCGCCGTGTCATGCCGTTCCCGGCACACGTCGTTATCCTCCTCCGCCTCCTTTCCCTCGCTCTCTTCTATCGGTTTGAGGCTTTGCTGTATCCTGCGGTCTATTTCCGTCAGGTCAGCTTTTAGGGCCGTCAGTTCGGGCTCCTTGCGCCAGGAACTTTCCACCACTTCCCGCAGGACGGGAATATCTTTCTCCAGTTCCTCATTCTTTTTCCGGAATTTCTCCAGTGTCGGCTCGATGGTCGCGAGCGCGTGGATGAAGTTCATCGCCGCCAGTCGCGGGTCGGAGGCGATATTCCCGTAGTTATACTGGTATAGATAATCCCCTTCACCCCGGACATAAAAACGGTTCTGCACCAGGTCGAGCCCGTCTTTCCCGGTCGTTTCGCTCTGGACGAGCAGCTCGAACCCGTAGAGGCTCCCGATGGGTTCGAGCCTGTCGAGCGTGCGTGCCGTTTCGGCGATATGGTTGAGCTGTTTCCCGATGAGCTTGGGGTCGGAGGTTTCCAGCCCGTTCAGTTTCACGGGATTGCGGTACGAGCCGTCCTCGTTGAACTCGACGCGGGCCTTGAAGTGTTCCAGATCCTTGCCGATACGCCGTATCAGGTCGTTGTT
The DNA here is from genome assembly GCF_042852885.1 of Alistipes sp. i18-0019-D1. Classification (NCBI taxonomy): domain Bacteria; kingdom Pseudomonadati; phylum Bacteroidota; class Bacteroidia; order Bacteroidales; family Rikenellaceae; genus Alistipes; species Alistipes sp. i18-0019-D1. The sequence goes on along the minus strand of NZ_AP031424.1, from coordinate 348,538 downwards.
CTTCTCTATCTTCTCCGTGATCTGCTCCAGCTTGTAGCGGCTCGATGATTTGCCGCGCACGAATGCCTGGCGTTCGCTTTCGAGCGTGGCAATCTTCTTCTCCAGGCGGGCCTTGTCCAGCAGGTCTGTATTTCCCGAGAGGACGGCGACATACTCGGAAAAATTCATGCCGCTCTTTTCGTCGATGGCCCCCTCGTCGATGGTACGGCTTCCCATGTTGTTGGTCTTGAGCTGGCGGATGAACAGTTGCTTGTTGTGCAACAGCCCGAACTTGTAGGCGTCGAGCGACTTCTCGACGGCGTATAATATCACGTCCACCTTGTTGTCGGCATGGAGTTTGGCGATCTCGTTCCCGGTGCGTATTCCCCGCCCGTCGCGCTGCTCCAGGTCGCTGGGACGCCAGGGGCAGTCCAGGTGGTGTATCGCCACGCAGCGTTTCTGCGCGTTCACTCCCGTCCCGAGCATCTCGGTCGATCCGAAGAGTACGCGGATTTTTCCGGCGTTCATACCAGCGATCATCTCCTTGCGCGCTTTTTCCGAGGTCGCCTCCTGGATGAACCGCACCTCGCTTTGGGGTATGCCGTAATCCTCCGCGAGTTTACGCCGTATCTCGGAATAGACGTTCCACCCCGCTCCGGGTTTGTAGGTTCCCAGGTCGGAGAATACGAACTGCGTACCTTTGTACGCCTCGAAACGGCGGTAGTAACCGGCAATCATACGGGCGCAGTGGCTCGCCTTGTTGTCCACGTGGTCGCTGTATAGTTCGGGGTCTATCATACGCATATCGAGCGACATCTTGCGGGCGTAGTCTGTGGCAATGAGCATTTTCGCCTTTTCCTCCCGCTCCGAGAGCGGCAGGCGGCCCAGGAGCGTGGCATCGCCCGATTTGGCGAACTGCACCAGCCGTTCTATGAACTCCGTCTGCTGGGGTGTCGGCGGGATATTGTGCAATATCTCGTTCTTTTGCGGTCGGTCGATCCCTATATCCTCCGCCGAGCGGTAATCTGTAATCTCGGAGTAGAACATGGCCAGTTCGGGAACCTTGATGAAATATCGGAACCGTTCTTTTTGCACGACCTCGTTGGTCACGGAAAACTCGTAGTCGATGGTTTTCTTGGCAAATATGGCCGCCCAGGCATCGAAGGTGCGGATATTCTGACGCTCCAGTTCCTTCGGGCGCAGGTACTTGAAAAGCAGGTACAGTTCCGTGAGCGAGTTAGAGATGGTCGTTCCCGAGAGGAACGTCGCCCCCAGGTCGCGGCCCGTGCGCTGCTGTATGGTACGCAGCGCGAAAAGCATGTTGAGCGCCCGCTGCGACCCCTCGGGATTTCCGAGGCCCGCCACCCGGTCATGCCGGGTCGTGAAAGTCAGGTTCTTGAATTTGTGGCTCTCGTCCACGTAGAGGTGGTCGATACCCATGAGGCGGAAGTCCACGGCGTCGTCCTTGCGTGTTTCCAGCGCGTGCGCCACCTTCTGCAACTTGGCTTCCAGGTTGGCCTTGCGTTTCTGACACCCTTTCATCATGGCGCGGGAAACGTCCCTGCCTTGTGCTTTGAGCACTTCGAGGTTCTCCTCCACGCAGTCCAGCTCGGCCTGCAATATCTCCTGCTGTATCTCCGGGGACTGGGGTATCATGCCGAACTGTTCGTGCGAGAGGATCACGGCGTCCCAGTCGTTGTTGCGTATCTCCCGGAAGATGCGCTCACGCTTCCGGGGCGTGAAATCCTCCTTGCCCGGGTAGAGGACTTTGGCCATTGGGTAAGCGGTGCAGAACGTCCGGGCTATTTCATGGATGTTGGCTTTCAGCCCGATAATCATGGGTTTGTTGGCCAGCCCGAGGCGTTTCTTCTCGTAGGCCCCGCAGCACATGATAAGGGTCTTTCCGCCGCCCACCTCGTGGTCGATTATCCCGCCGCCGAGCAGTTTGTCCATCCATATCGCGTCCTTCTGGCTGTCATACAGTTTGTCGATTCCCAGCCCCTTGAGGTCGAGGTCGGGGAATTCCTGGTGCGTCCCGTCGTACTTCGGGCGCACGTAACAGTTGAAAGTACGGTTATAGAGGTCTGTCAGGCGGTCTTTGAAGTCGGACGACTGCTCGCGCAGCCATTCGGGGAAAGCACCCCGGATCTCGTCTATCTTGCTGTTGGCGAGCTGTATGGCCTCCCCGTCACGCACCTTGACCTCCCGCCGTTCGCCGTCCACCCATTTGAGGACGGTCTTGGTGATGTCGGGCGAAGTGTTTTGCAGGGCGTGTTTCAAAAGGTGCAGGCCGTTGTACTTACGGGTCTGCGCGCTGACGGCATACTGCTCCGTGATCTTCACGTTCGTCGCTTCCGCCTTCACGCCGTACTCGTCCAGGTTGGAGGCGAAGGTGATCTTCACCTCCGTATCGAAGAGCGAGGAGGCGAAACGCTCGTAAACACCTTTTGGAATCCACCGTTCGCCCAGGTTGAAATCCAGGTCGTCGAAAGCGATGGGTTTGGGCGTCGCCTCGCGCAGAGCCTCCAGCGATTCCCGGGCCGGGGCGTGGTCGGGATTCTCCCGCAGGAACGCCTCGATCCGTTCGGCTTTCCCGATGACATTGCCGGCGATGAACTTGTCGGCAACCTCGTAGCCGTCCGTTTCCGGGTTGTAATAGATGCGTCCTTTCAGTTCCCCGAGTATTCCCTCCACGGTAGTTCCCGTGAGTGAGGCCATGTAGTGCGGTTCCACCCGGCCGTACTTGTTCAGGCTGGCCACAAGGGCCTCCGAAGCGTCGTCGGCGTGCGTGATCTCATCGGGATTGAAGGCCACGGGACGCTCGAAGATGTCGGCTTTGCGTGCCTTGCCGTCGATGTAACGCTCCAGCGATAGAATCTCCGTCCCCCGCGCGTCCATCTTGATCAGGTCGAGGTTGCGTTTGTCATTGAGCCGTCCGAAGCGTTCGGTGAAATTGTCGTAAAGCCGGTTGAGCATCTCCCGCAGGGCGGGGTTCGCCGTCAGCGTTTCCGCCTCGTTGTTATAAAGGTGGTAATAGGCATCGCGTATCTCGATATACATGGAGGCTTTCGTCCGTTGTGCAGGCGTGAGTTCCAGCGGGTGGAACATGGGTTGCAGGGATTCAATCTCCCGCAGGTAGCCGACCCGGTTTTGTCCGTCCGTGACGAGTGTCCCCTCGCGGAAATAGGGGGCGACCTCCCCCTCGAACGGGCGGGGTTTCATATCCGCCTCCCGTATCTGCGGCATTTCTTTACCGGGTTCTTTCTCCTCCGGATTTTCCGGCGTGTCGAACAGGCCGCCCGTTCTCGGCGTACCGGCGGCTTGTTTCCGTTTGTCTTTCGGGGCTTCCGTCGGGGGGCGTACCGCCTGCCGTTCCCGCTGTTCCGGGGTTTCCTGCTGCCGGGCGTTTTGCCGGCGTAGTTCCGCCCTCCGTTCCGGGGTAAGCGACATCATCATCTCGTAAAAGCCGTTGATCGGCGGGTTGTCCTCCCAGTTCAGGGAGGCATACAAGTCTTCGGGATCACGCTCCGGTGGCGTCGTTTTCGGCATTTCGCTCTTCTGTTCCTCCGGAGAGGAGGCCGGGGCGAATAATGAGGGTTGTCGGGGCGTCTTCCGCTTTGCTCCCCGGCGGCTGTTCCTTTTCTTGGATATACCGAGTTCTGCCTGCCGCCGCTCCTCGGCGCTGAAGCCGAACAGATCGTAGAGCGTCAGCAACGGTTCCTGCTGCACGTTTACCGGTTCGGCAGCTTGGGTGGCAGGTGCGGGAGCCGCCGTTTCCACCGTGTCGAAAAGCGACCCGGCGAAGCCCTCCCGCGGTTTCGGTTCCGTTGTTCCGCCCACGTGCTGCACGGGTGTATCCGTCATGCCGAAATCTTCGGGTTTTGGCGGGTGTTGCTCCCACAAGCGATTCTCCCGCTCCTTCGACCAGGCCCCGAAGTCGGCCAGATCCTCCCCGGTCGGTTCTCCGGCGGGTGTGGCGGCAGAATCCGGTAACGCTTGTCCGGGTTTGTTTTCGATTCGGGTAATCTCCCCGGTTTCGGTATCGACATGGTAGCCCTGCGCCGCCATTTCGGCGACGACGCGGCGTTTTTCCTCCTCTTCCCGCTGCTGCTGAAGGTTACGGGCGTCGGCGATAATCTCCTTGACGATTTCTCCGGCAAGGCGGGGCTCGTGTCTTTCGGCACGCTGGCGTTCCGCCTGACGGGAACGGGACAATTCCCGCTCCGGTGTACCGGGTGTCTGTTCCGGAGCATGTTTCAGGCAATAACTCTCGTTGAAATGCCGGTTGAAATCCTCCGAGAGCATACGCCGCATCTCCCGGTCGATGCCGTCCACGCCCTCCGCGTGGGTGAACTCCATCGCCGGTTTGCCGTAGGGGTCTTTGCCTACTTTGGCCTCGGTATGGATCACCCTGTCGAACGACTGGAAAAGGTTGTTTATCCGGATGCCGTTCGACAGCTTGCGGGATTCGATGAAATCCTGCTGCCGTTCGGACAGTTCCCCCGTGGCGGCTTTCTTTTGCAGGATAACCAGGTCGCTGCCGACCTCCGTCCCCGCGTGTTCTGTAAAGAGGTTGTTCGGCAGCCGGATGGCCGATACGGGCTCGCAGCGGTTCATCAGCCACTCGCGCACGGGGCGTCCCTGCTCGGCGTTCAATACTCCCTGCGAGGTGATGAATGCCACCAGGCCGCCCTCGCGTACCATATCGACGGACTTCATGAAAAAATAGTTGTGTAGCGCCCGTGTGCCTTGCCGCCGCACGGGGTCGGTATGGGTGGAGAAGAACGGGTCGAAGAGCGCCACGTCCCCGAAAGGGATGTTGCTCACGGCCACGTCGTAGTAACCGGCGTATTTAGGTTCGATGCGCTCGAATCCCTGTACCCGCACCCGTTTTTCGGGGTGCAGGTGCTTCAGGATCAACCCCGTGGCGGGGTCTTTCTCGAAGCAGGTGATCTCCGCGTAGGGGTCGTGGAAATCCACGGCACTGACGAAAACCCCCGTTCCCGCGCTGGGGTCAAGAATACGTTTGGGGGCGATCCGCGTATCCCATATCGCCTCCACGATGGCGTCTGCCACTTTCGGGGGCGTGTAAAAAGCCGTCAGGACGGAGTTCTTGATCCCGTCCATGTAGCGCTTGTATTCCCGTTCGTCGGGGGTGTTCGCCCTGATGACCTCGTGCAACTCGGCCACGAGCGTTGCCATGCCGTCCTTGTCCGGTTTCCCGGTGGGGGTTTCCAGCACTTCCTTGATGGCGCCGAAGCCGCTGTATGCGCCGAGTGTCCTTTCTTCTTCGGGAGTCGGCGCCCGCCGTTCCCTGTCGAGCGTGAAGGCCGTCTTCAGCGCGTCGATATTCTGGCGGAGGTGGGTTTTCTTATTGAATGCCATCTTCGAGAAGTATTTGGACGGTTCCCGTCAGTTCGGTATAGAACAGTTCGTAGTCGGGCGTGTCGGCGAAGTCGTCCGTGAGGTCGTACTTCTCCAGCACTCCGCGGCAGAGGGGCAGCAGGCGTAGAGCCGCCTGCCGGGCGGTATCCTCGGGAATCTCCGCCTCGAATTCCCTCCAGAGGATGTTTACCAGCGTGTTGTAGGGTGAAAAGTGCAGTCCGCGGCAGAGTTCCTCGCGGGCAATTTCTTCGGCTTCGATGTGGTTGCAGCCCGAACGGATCGCCTCGCTGTACGCTTGGGCGGCGCTGTCGGCCCGCTCGGCGATGAACTCACTTTCGGCGATGAGTTCCGGGTGGCTGTCCTTGAGGTAGGATAGTAACGAAAGTCCGTAATAGGACAATTCCCCCGTGGGGGTATGGTGTTGCTTGTCTGGCATGATAAGAATTTTTAGTGGTCGTTGATAATCGGGGAAGAGAAAGGCGCCCCGGGTTCCCACCCGAAGCGCCGACCACTGAAAAAATCCTTATCAAACAAGCGTATCTCGTTATGACAGGTCTTTTCCAGTGGCAAAGGTAACGATTATTTCCGTTTGTTCCTCTTTCCCTGCCTGGGAGTATCGCGCGGCTCGAAAACGAACGAGGTCTTGAACTGGTCATCGAGCGTGAGGGCCGCGTCGAACGTCCCGCCGCCGTTTTTGACGAATCCCCGGATCGTGCCGGTTTTGCCTTTGGTCAGCAGTTCCGCAAGCTGCTTGTCGGTCAGCTCCTTGCGGGCCACGGTTCTCCATACGGTCAGGCCGCAATCGGGATTCTGGCACTTGGCGAGTTTGGGATAGAACACCACGGGCCTGCCGCAACGCGGGCAGGCTGTGTCACTCTCCGCGCCGTCGATTCTTGCTTCCAGCAGTTCTTTGGCGATTTGCGAGGCGAAGACCTCGATACCGCGATGGAACGTCGGGGCGTCCATCTCCCCGGTGGCGATCTTCGAGAGGGCCAGTTCCCAGCCGCCCGTCATGGCGACATCGGCGATCTTCTTGTCCCTGACCACGGCATACACGGCCAGTCCCTTGTCCGTGGGTACAAGCGACTTTTTCTCTCGCCTGACATACTCGCGGGCAAAGAGCGTTTCGATGATGGCGGCACGGGTGGCGGGCGTGCCGATGCCGGCATCCTTCATCGCCTCGCGTTCGGCCTCGTCGGACAGTTCGCGTCCGGCGGTTTCCATCGCCGCCAGCAGGCTCGATTCCGTGTGAAGGGGGCGCGGCCGGGTCTGTTTCTGTTCCGTGACGCATCCCTTGACGGGCAGCTCGTCGCCTTGCACGATGTCGGGAAGGAGGGTCATGTCCTCCTCTTTCTCCTCGACAGATTCATTCAGGACGGCCCGCCAGCCCGTCTCGACCATGATACTGCCGCGGGCCATGAAATCATGTCCCGCGCTTTGCAGGGTAAGGGAAGTGTTTTCTTTCACGCAGGCCCCGGAAAAGGTTTCGAGCATCCGCCCCGCGACCATCTCATAGACGATGCGGTGGTCGGCATCCAGTTCGGAGGGGAGGTTCTCGGTGGGAAGCAGCGCGTGGTGGTCGGCGATCTTTTCGTTGTCCACGCTTCGGCGGGAGAGAGATGCGGTATCCATCCTGCCCGCGTATTCCGCGAAACGGGGATAGCGTGTCATGTTCCCGATGAGTGCCGGAATCTCCTCGGCCACATCTTCCGATATATAGCGTGAGCCGGTACGGGGATAAGTGATGAACTTCTTCTCGTAAAGCGACTGGGCGATGTCGAGCGTTTTTTCTGCCGAAAAACCATACCGGCTGTTGGCCTCTTTCTGGAGTGTCGTCAGGTCGTACAAGAGAGGCGGCTGTTCCCTGGCCTCCTTGCGCTCCACGTTCACGACGCGTACCGTTCGGGCGCCGATAACCTCGGCGCGGGCTGCTTCCGCCTTCTCCCTGCCGTCGAATTTCTCCGTGGAGAGGACGGTGAACTCCGTGTCCTCCTTTGCCGTGGAGAGCTTCAGCCGGAAATAGGTGGCGGGCTTGAACGCCTTGTTCTCCAGGTAACGGGAGCAGATGATCGCCAGCGTGGGGGTCTGCACCCGTCCGAGCGACCAGACGCCCCGCCCGGCAGCCACGGCAAGCGCTTGCGAGGCGTTGATACCGACGATCCAGTCGGCTTCGCTGCGGGCTTTGGCCGAGAGGTAAAGGTTGTCGTATTCGTTGCCGGGGCGGAGGTGTTGTAACCCCTCGCGGATGGCCCGGTCGGTCAGGCTGCTGATCCATAACCGCACGAAAGGGGTGCGGCATTCCAGGTAAGAGTAGATGTAGCGGAAGATCAGCTCCCCTTCACGCCCCGCGTCGGTCGCGACGATGATGCGCTCGGCCATGCCGAACAATTCCCGGAGAATACCGAGCTGCTTCACGACACCCGGGTCGGCCTTATACTCTTTACCCTCCCGAACCTGCCGGGGCAGGAGGATGAACGATGATGGCAGGATAGGCAGGTTTTCCCGGCGGAAACCCGCGATGCCGTACTGTTGGGGCATTGCCAGCCCGACCAGGTGGCCGAAGGCCCAGGTTACGGCGTAGCCGTTTCCCTCGATAAAACCGTCTTTACGGTTCGTGGCTCCCACGATGGCGGCGATCTCACGCGCCACCGAGGGCTTTTCTGCGATAATTACTTGCATGATGATTCGGATTTTTCAGTGGTTGTTTTCTTGTTGTTCTTCTTCTTTCTCTTTTTCCGGACGGGCGATCAGCCGGCGGTCGTAATAGACATGGTTGCCGTTCCCGTCGTAATACTGCCGTCCGTCGTCCACCTCTTCCGGGGGGGCTGCGTTTACCCGGCCGGAAATACAAGGCGGCCAGCGCCGCGATCAGGAGCGGCATGGCTCCGGCCTGCATATAAAACCATTTCATACGCTACGCCTTGATGCCTTTGGAGTTGTTTTTCTTGTTACTGCGGTAATTTCTCCTTTGCGCCGGAGTGGCCTCCTGCTGTCCCTGCTTGAGCGGCTCTTTCACACCTTTGACCGCTTCGACGGTCTTGCCCTCGGAATTGACGGCGACCTGGGTACGGCTTTCAACGGCGGGTTTGACCTCCGCTCCCTGCCGTTTCGCACGGTCGGGATTCCAGCGGAAGAAGTCCATCTTGTTACGCTCGAAGTTGGGCTTGACCCAGGCGTTGAACGGCTCACCCTGCCCGTCCTTGACCATGCCCTTGATGTAGAAAGCCTTGACATCCGCCCGCTTGGATGGATCGTTCACTGCTTCTGTCCATTGGTCATAAGCCTCTTTGGGCACGGAGGCTTTGAGGATTGTCCGGTGAATCGTGAGCGTGGGCTGTCGTTCGGAGGCCGCCGTTTCCTGCCGTCCGTTTTTCTCGGCGGCCTTCTGGCGGTAAATCTCCTTGTTCTCCTGGGCGTAGCGGTTGCGATCCAAACCGTCGTAGGTAAAGGAATAGTTACGTTCGGCCGCGTCGATTTGGATATAGGCATCCCGCTTATAACCCGCGCGGGTGGTATATCCTTCGAGCAACACCTTGCCGCCGCCGTAGAAATCCATCTGCTTGCCTTCCGAGAGGTCGGCCTCCTTGATGCGGGCACGTTTTTCGAGTAGCGAAACGGGCATGGGTTCCAGCGTGTTCGTCCATTTGTCTATCGACACGTAGCAGGGCGTGAGCTTGCCCGGCTCCAGCTCCAGGTCGATCACTTTCCCGGCATGACGGGTGTTCATCAGGTTCGTTTTCGCCTCCTCGTCGAGCAGCACCCCGTGGAAGGGGGCGTCGAGGTCGGGCCGTTCCTGCCAGTAATGCGGCACGACGCGCAGCGAGCCGTCCGCCTGCTCTTCGAGCGACACGCGCCCTTTGGTGGAAACACGCATCCCGTTCTCCAGTTCGGGGTTCATCTCCACCAGCCCGTTGGATTTATGTCCGTAAGACATGGCTTTCAGGTGCGGCTCGATGTCCTCCATGCGGATACCTTTCTTCTCCATATCCGCCAGGTCTATCTTCGTGACGTCCAGCGGCTCGAACTGCCGCTGCTCCTGCGTCTGGAGCCGTTCGGAGGGGTCGATACGGTAATTTTCCAGAATCTCCGGGTCGAAGTCGATGCGGATAAGTTTGTTCAGGGCATTCTCCGTCATGACGAAGATACCCGTGTGGACGGGGTTCTGGGCCTGTTCCATGAACTTTTTGAAGAAGGCTTCGAGGGCTGAATCCTGCGTGTTCACGTTCAGCAGGCTCGCCACGTTCTGATCCGTGGGGTCGGCGGTCTGGATATTGCCGTCCCGATCCACGCCGGTAACGGCTTGCAGTCGTCCGTCGTCGGCATTCTGAACGAGCATGACTTGTTTAGCGTCGTTCTTTACGTTTTCGTCCATAATTACGAGTGTTTTTAGTTAGCACCAATAGCGATGCGGGAACGAAAGTAAGGGGAACCGGCTGAACGTAAAATAGTTGGAAAGGCTATGGAAGCATCGGGCACAGAAGTGGCCGCTTGTGGCGCAGGGCAGAGGAAATCGGAGAAACGGAGTGCCGGGAAGGACGGATTTGGCAGAGGGTATTTTCGTGGCTCCTCACCTTATTTGTCAGGTAGTCGGGATCTATTGTTAAATGTCAATAAAGCGCATGGATAACCCGTGTTTTTTTATAAATTTGCGAAAACGGGTTTCAATATCCGACAAAACGTGAGGCATGGAAATATATACCCCAAAAACCAAGATCAAACTTTCTCCGGTGATAAGAAACGGGAAAGAATTTGTCGAAGTGACTTTCGGTAATGACAATGACATCCGCTTGTCGCTGTCGAAGGAAGAAAACGTACTGCTTGTCGGCGGCAGGGCTTATCTGCCGGCAGAAGATTTCGTGCTTGCCGAGTTCTTCGACCGCTATGTGAAAATGGCATTTATAGACTATTCCGCCATCAAGGAAACCGCCCCCCGTAAAGAGGAAGACAAACGGCCGCCACTGCCGGAAGGCTATCTGGAAAAACTTCAGCAAGTGCGTTACAGTGACCATACCGTAAGGGTATATACCTCCTATTTCCGCGATTTCCAACAGCATTTCGAGGGGCGTAAGATTGAAACGGTTACCCCCGGCGAGATAAACGACTACCTGCTGTATCTCATCCACGAGAAAAACATATCCTCCTGCCAGCAAAACCAGCGTATCAACGCCATCAAGTTCTATTACGAGAAAGTTCTCGGTCAGGAACGGCGGTGTTACAAGGTGAACCGTGCCAAACGGGAGAAGACGCTGCCCGACGTGTTGAGCAAGGAGGAAATAAAGAAGATACTCGACGCGACGGTGACAGACCTGCGCTTCTTCTGCATGTTCTCCATACTCTATTCCGCAGGATTGCGCATCAGCGAACTGCTGGAACTGAAACCCGGCGACATCAACGAATCCCGCTCCCTGATACGGGTGCGGCAGGGTAAAGGAAAAAAAGACCGCTACACCCTGCTATCAAAACCGTTGATGAAAAAGCTGACGGAATATAACAGACTATACAAACCGAAAGTGTGGCTTTTTGAACACAGACCGGGCGAACCTTTCACCGAGAGTATCGTGTCGAAACGGCTGAAGGCAGCGGCCCGGGAAGCGGGAATCACGAAACGGATTTATCCGCACCTGCTGCGCCATTCGTTCGCCACCCACTTGCTGGAGCAAGGAACCGACATCAAGATTGTGAAAGAGCTTATGGGACATAACAACATCAAGACAACGGAAAGGTATGTCCACATAGCCGACACTTTCAAAAGCAATATCAAAAGCCCGTTGGACGATCTGTTGATGGAGGAAGACGAGGTCTGATACTTAAAGAAAATAACAGCCAAATCGGCTGATAGTATAACATTCAAGACAATAAACAACTAATAATCAAATGATTAGATATTAAAATGGAGTAAAAAAGGATTTGTGTGCGAGCTATGAAAGAAGTGCTAAACGACATATATACAGACGGTTGCAAAGAAAAGAAGTACCGCTTGTCCGATTTCTTCAATCGGTGGTGGGACGAATACGCACAGCACCCGGCGGAGTACATCACCCCCGAACAGTACAAGGCGGTGAACGCTATCCGTGTATGTCGCACAACCACTTTGGGGATAGATACATACGTTTGTCCCGATTGTGGGGAAGTACGGGAAATCAGCCATAGTTGCAAACACCGTTTTTGCCCGTCATGCGGCTGGCGTGACACGCTGAAATGGGCGGCACGCATGAAAGAAAAGATGCTGCGGGTGCCACACCGCCATGTGGTGATGACCTTGCCGCATATCCTGCTGGACTTGGTGAAGCGCAACAGGAAAGAAATGCTGAATATACTGATGCGTACTTCGGCTGAAACGCTGAAAGACTGGATGATGCACAAGTTCGGCTTGAAAACCGGGGTAATTGCCGTACTACATACCTACGGGGAAACGAAACAGCTCCATGTACATACGCACATGATTATGTCATGGGGCGGCATAGATAACGACGGTAAGATAGTCATCCCCGAACATGACTACGTGCATATCCCCTCTATCTGTAAGGTATTCCGCTACAAGTTTGAACACGCCCTGATAGAGTTGTTCGATGCGGGCAGGCTGGAGCATGACTTCCGTGACCGCATGGAGTTTATGGGCTTCATCAAAAAAGTGGCAAACAAAAAGGACTGGATAGTGCATTTGGAACCACCCATACAGATGCCGGAACAGGTGATACAATATGTGGGCAGATATTCCAAACGGGCGTGCCTGAGTGAATACAAGATTACGGCAATGGACGGCGAAAACATTTCATTCCGTTACCGTGATTACAAAAACTCACCCGACAGGAGGAACCCGGTTGAAAAGGAACTGACGCTGCATTACCGGGAGTTCTTCCCCCGGCTGCTGCAACACGTTCCACTGCGCTATTTCCGCATCGTGAGGTACTACGGCTTCTATTCCAATAAAGGCAGCCTGCCGGAAGAATACTTCGGGCAGGATGAAAGCGAGATAGAGGAAGCCGAGTTGCAACAGGCAGAAAGCGGATATGAAAACCCGTATTTCTGCGAGCGTTGCGGACGGACGAGAGTTTACAGCCACACTACGGTAACGGGTGGCGGCATGACATACACGGTAATACTGGAGCATTGCGACATACACCGGAAAAAAGCGGCATGACAGCAACATGGGATAGCTATGTCCTGCCGTGAACAAGAACAGTGAAATCCCATGAAAAGAAAGAAAGGAGAACTGAAAAATGAATGAAATACGGATAAGAGCAGTAATGAAACGAACGGGGTGCGGGCATGAACTTCACACCTCTTTCTGCCGGAAACAGCAGTCAAAAATTGAAGTTCTATATAGTATGTAATAAAGGAAATAAAAATTGTCTCGAACATGAGGATGAACCGCCCTAAACGGTCGGCTATCCTCTAAACATTATGTGCAATTAAAAAACGATGTAAATATGAAAACTGAAAAAATTAGTGATGTCCTGCAAGGAATGGATGTCAATACAGAAGATGCGATTGTAACCTTATCAGATAAGGTTTGGGAGATAGGCGAATTAAGTGAAATTAAAAATCAAGTGTCCGACGCTGTATTTGCATTTCACATAGTAGCTAATGTTATAGGTATCTATAAAGGTGATGGGTGGCAAGCGATTATAGAAGAAAATACAGAATTGCTGCCTTACATATCCCATGCAATGTATGAAATTGGACTGTACAAAATTGGAGATGCAACAAAGAATATCGAACAAATTTTCCCTCTCAATATAGATGTCTTCTCTCTTGACGAAGACCAACTTTGTGAAGTTGTAAATTTCGTGCGTGGGAGCAGAGAAGGTAAGTATTTTACCATAACAATGGAAGAACTAAAAGGCTATACCTCAGAAGAAAGGAAACAAATAACAGCAAAATATTCAGAAGTATGTGAAAAATTAGAAGATGCTACTGAAAGTATGTGGGGGTATAATAGTCCTGACAATGAAGGCTGGGGAGTTGTAAGTCGATATTTGGAAAAGCACTTGCAGGACAACTTTTGGAAATAAATGCACATAACATGCACCTCAATCGCCACAAATGGCGATTAGCTGCCAACCATTATGTGCAATTAAAAAACGATGTAAATATGAAAACTGAAAAAATTAGTGATGTCCTGCAAGGAATGGATGTCAATACAGAAGATGCGATTGTAACCTTATCAGATAAGGTTTGGGAGATAGGCGAATTAAGTGAAATTAAAAATCAAGTGTCCGACGCTGTATTTGCATTTCACATAGTAGCTAATGTTATAGGTATCTATAAAGGTGATGGGTGGCAAGCGATTATAGAAGAAAATACAGAATTGCTGCCTTACATATCCCATGCAATGTATGAAATTGGACTGTACAAAATTGGAGATGCAACAAAGAATATCGAACAAATTTTCCCTCTCAATATAGATGTCTTCTCTCTTGACGAAGACCAACTTTGTGAAGTTGTAAATTTCGTGCGTGGGAGCAGAGAAGGTAAGTATTTTACCATAACAATGGAAGAACTAAAAGGCTATACCTCAGAAGAAAGGAAACAAATAACAGCAAAATATTCAGAAGTATGTGAAAAATTAGAAGATGCTACTGAAAGTATGTGGGGGTATAATAGTCCTGACAATGAAGGCTGGGGAGTTGTAAGTCGATATTTGGAAAAGCACTTGCAGGACAACTTTTGGAAATAAATGCACATAACATGCACCTCAATCGCCACAAATGGCGATTAGCTGCCAACCATTATTCTTCAAAAGAATTGGATATGAATAAAGGAAATACCATAGAAGATTTTTTTTGTAAGCAATTCATTAAGTCTGGTTATCAAGACCGTTTCTTTTTTGAACTGTCATCAAACAAAAAAAGAGTAAAAGCTATTAGTCGAATTTGTCATAATATGATGGATATTATAAATGAGAATAAGATTGTCGAGGTCTATAATTCTACGGATTTAATCCATTTGACAGATAGACTTCGTGAATTATCTAAAGAGAAAGAAGGATATTGCATCGGTTTTTTTGAGCTGGATCAAAAATGGGCAGATATATCAGAGGCTATAAATGCAGGAATACAGTCGAATTTTGGCTTTGCCATAATATTGTCTGATGGAATTGCTTGTATATGTGAAGAAACCGGTATAACCAATAGAAGAGCTGTAATATTACACTCCATATCCAAATTGAAAGAATAACAAGCGGCTCAACCTCCCCTTAAAGGTCGGTTAGCTGCCAAACATTATCGGTTTAATAAAATGGAAAAGGAAGGAGTAATATATTGGCTCAAACCAGAAGAAGGCGGATTGAAAAATCTGCCGACTTATGAGTTGTGTTATGCTGTTACAGTTTTACCGCAAGTGGAGCCTTCAGCATGGAGCATTAAAATGTTTATTCTTGAGCCTGATAAATATGTAAGTGATTGCTTGGTCGCTTTTCTGGTTGATCATGCACCTCATGAAGTTTTAAATACCATAGAATCCGTAGATGTATATGCAGGCAATAAAAAAGTAGCCACTATAATATTAAAAACCGATAACAAACAGCAGACCGACTGAATAAGCGGAACGCTGCCAAACATTAGCTACGAACGAAAAAAATAGAAGTCATGAAACAGGAAATCATAAACCGAATAAAGCAATTAGGCGGTAATGTCACCAATGTAAAAGGAACGTCTTTATCCGAAGACTTGTGTGCTATAACTTTTAATACCGCATTGTATAAAAAGCCGGAAGATACGCCTTGGCTATCTGCCGAAGACACAGAACCGATTGAAGGTTTGGGCGATTGGGTGGATGAAAATACTGAATTGTTCAATTCTGACAGAGAGGCATTCTATAAGAAAATGGTAGATGCCTACTATACATTGAATGAAGACCCTCGCAGACAATTATTTTGGGTTGCCAAACCTTTTACACCGTTTCAAGAAGGGACAAAAGATTTTGAAGAATGGAATGATTGGTTTTCAGATGATGCAGAGTTGGGCGAAATCATTCAACATTCAACCTGTGCCACTCCCGCCTTTATAGGATTGCTTTATACGGATAGTTATCCCAATTACTATTACATCTGTTTATCAGACCTCAATCCAGAGAATCCGATTGTCTGGAGTACAGACCATGAGGTGTTTTTCACAGATGTTACTAATGAGGGAGCATTAGAAGACTTTCTAAACAAGTTCATGACTAAAGAGGAATTTATAGATATTGTAAAACGAAAATTGGAACAATAATAACGTAGCTAACATGCACCTGTTCCGCCTAACGGCGGCAAGCTGCAACCCATTAGTTTGATTTTTAATATGAAAGCAGAAGAATTACGAATAGCAATAAGAAATGTATTAGAACAAGGGTTTATTTCAACTTTATCTAAATATGGATACAGCTGGAACAAATCTAAGATGTGTTTTCATCGTAAAGTAGGAGATTTCAAGCAAACGATTCTTATCAATTCCTCTGTTAATCCTCAATTCACTAATGGCATAGGCTATATAAGTATTCATTTATTCTATAATTCGCCAAAAATTGAAAAGATGGCTTCTGTTCTGATAGATGCCAAAACAGATTTTGAGAAAGTTGGAATTGTTCTTAATATTAATTCAGGTTTTATTTCTGGAAAAAGGGCTGTATCGTTTGACTTGTTATCATTAGATGAACTTCTAAATGTATTTAATCTTGATAATATGCCATTCAAGGAAATATTAAGTTTCCTTAATGAAAGAACAACAATCCAGAATATACTTATGGATTTTGAGAATAATAAAGACTATATTTGGTGGAATTCTAAAGATCATTCTATCCTTATGATAATTACGATGTATTATATCACTGGTAATGAGAAAAAAGCTAAAGAACTCGCTATATCTTATTATCAAAATGATAAATGTGGAAGATGGTATAAGAATGTATTACGATATTTCGAAGAATCAAATAATTTTCAAACTAACAAACAGCAAACCGACTGAATAAGCGGAACGCTGCCAAACATTACCGATAATAATAAAAACAAAGAAAATATGAACGAACGATATGCCAAATGTATTCCATTCGATAAGAATGTAAAAGGCAGGATTGGTGGCAATCCTCCTAAATGTATAGAAGGACAAATCCCTTGCGATTATAAATTCTATGCAACACTGGTACATCCTGAAAAGGAGAACATCATGCTTTCTATCATCATTCACCAAGATTATGACACTCTTATTGACAACAACATATATCCCTCAATAGCAGTCAAAGTAATAGAACATGAATTTTCCGAAATTGGCAATTGTGCAGAAAAGCGAAACGCCAGCTTAGACATGTGTTCTATCAGTGAATATTCAGAAGATAAGGATAGTGAAAATATACTTGTAAAAATAGGTGGTGAACCTTCCCTTATCCAAGATGAAGAAAGCTATTATAAAGAATTAGAGAAACATGGTTTTTCTTTTTTCTTATCAATAGACGAGGACGGATATAGTGAAGATGTTACTATTGGCAGTTATCCTTTCGGATATGGAGCTTTGTATTTGTATAAGCGCTGTACAACCAATGAAATAATCGCAGGATTTTGGCAATGTTCGTAAAAAATATATCGGTAACATGCACCTGTTCCGCCTAACGGCGGCAAGCTGCAAACCATTATCAACTTATTAATGAATAAAATGAAAAAAGACAAACATATAAAAGTGCTATTCCACTTGGAACAAGATGAAGATGGCTATCCACCATTTTCTATTGAAGGTTTGTGGTGCAAAAAGGCAAGTAATGATACCTATATTGTCGATAATGTGCCATTCTATACCTATGGAATCAGTTTGGGGGATGAGATATGTGTTACAGAAGAAGATGGCGAATATCATTTTCAATCCATAGTGAATCCCTCTGGAAATAGCACATTGAGGGTACATTTTAACGATAAACGTATGCAGATGGTCAGAGACAAACTACTTGATATGGGATGCAAGGTAGAGATTTCTAATCTCTCTTCATTCGTATCCATAAATGTACCACAAGAAGTTTCCTTAAAAGTGGTCGAAGATGTTCTGACCAATATGCAAAAAGAATGTGATAGTTTGGCTTATGAACATGGTGTTGTCAGACAAAATATAAGTTGATAACAAACAGCAGATCGACTGAATAAGCGGAACGCTGCCGAACATTATCGTTGTCAACATTAGAATAAAAAAAATGAAAACAATAGAAGATATGAAACTTGAATTATTGAGTGATAACTCAAATAAGTTCATGCAGACTCTAATAGATTATGACATAAAAAGTAAAGACAAATATGGCAGTAATCTACTTCATTATTATATAATGAACTATGATAGTATTGTACATCCAGCAGGTGTGATTATATCCGAATTTATAAAAAAAGGATTGGATATAAATGATAAAAGAAAAGACGGACGGACTGCATTATATCTTTCTGTTCAGTGTCAGCTACAAGATATTTTTGAAATACTCCTGAATAGCAATGCAGATTTGGATATACAAAATGTAAATGGGAATACTCCTTTATGGGAAGCCGTTATGCGATACCGTGGAGATGGCTTCTTTATCGAACAACTTTTGAAAAATGGGGCTAATCCTGATATAAAAAATAACTATGGAGTATCTCCTAAATCATTGGCAAGAACTATCGCAAATTATGATGTAAGAAGATTCTTTAACAACGATAACAAACAGCAAACCGACTGAACAAGCGGCACGCTGCCAAACATTAATCGCTGAGAAAAATATGAATAATTGGATTGAAACATCAGGAAGCCCATTTGTCATTGTTGAGCAACAATATGCCCATCAATGGAAGGGTCAAGAAAACTACAATGCTATATGTAGCGTAACAGATTACTTGGGGAAAATCTATATAGACAATCATGTCTTATTGGTAATGGGAGATGAACCGATGGCTACACGCATAGTAAATAAAGATGGAGCAATTTTAATAATTCGTTGGAAGTATGCTCCCGATTATCTAACGGTGGAAAAACTTCTGGAGAATGATATAGTAACTGGGGCAGAACCGATAGAAGAAGTTGAAGTAAAATGGGATTCTACTGAATTAGTCCTATTTGATTCTTTGTCTCCCTATTGTGAAGCGTCGGTTAAAGTTTTTTTATCATTACAAAAAACATCTTGTATAATAAAAACTTATCTTTATCAAAAAGACGAAGTATCTTTAATAATACATTCAATCCAATAAAGACGATTAACAAGCGGCTCAACCTCCCCTTAAAGGTCGGTTAGCCACCAAACATTACAGCTATGGATATAACGAATAGAATTATTGTCGCCTTACTGGAACGAATGAAAAGTAGAAACAAGAACTTTTCATTATCAAGACCTAAGTTTCATCGGTTGTTTCAAATAAATCCCGATGGCTACTTATGGTATGGCGAGAAACTGGAGCGGCATTTACTTAACAAATATGGAGAATCGGCTGATACATTGAAATATCTTGATATATATTATTTCATTTCCAATATTGTGCGGTTGTATTACATGCCTAAAAATTCAAATTCGGAGGAAAACGAGTTTGGAAAGCTATACGCTTATGGCTCCATAATAGGGTTACACCGTTGTCATATTCCAGATAAGCGAATATATCTGAACCGATTGTTAAATACTTTACTGTTCTGTTGTCCGACTTCTGAAGAATATATCCGTAGATTCCGCTGGCAAAAAAACGGTATATATTACAAATCGCAGGATGTGGAAGTTCTTATTGCCGATACATTTACAGAAATACGGGAATCGGACAAACAATCAGAATCCATTGAAATAGTTGAGTCAATAGTCAATGAGACATACCGTTATCTGGTAGGCTCAAATACGGGGCTTCCATTTGTCCGTTCGGAAACTTTATTGCACTACAACCTGAACCCATCTGATTATATGTGGCTATATCAGCACGATAAGGAATTGTTTTATACTTGTCTTGATGCAGCAGCATTACAGTCGGAGATTTTCAGTTACAAGTCATTTGTGTACAATTTCAACCTGTATATTCTAAAAGACGCAAATATATTGGATGAATTGTCCAGATATTCCAAATGTTATGAAGCCGTTTTAGAACTGCTTTTCAAATCCGATTCAATTATGCAGAACTCTGTTATTCGGCAAATCAAATTATGTAGAAATGAAGATACCATTAAACAGAATAACAGATTGGATGCTATTAACAAATGGCTCAACTCCCTAAACAAGATTGGTTAGCCACAGAACATTAAACATTAGAAAATGAGAACACCAGTCATAATCCTGTTATTTGTAATCCTGCTTGCCGTAAGCTGCGGAGAGCCTCCCATGCCGCCGTCGGACGAGGAAATGATACGCCATTTCACCACGCACGAGGTGGCGTTCCGTAAGGTGTACGAAATCATGGCAGAGAGTTCAGAAGGTAGTTTTCACTACCCGCCGCTTTCTCCGGAAGAGGTTATTATACTTGATTCAATGGAGCAAAGCGATACATCCCATGAAACGAATGATGAACAAGACATCCCGGTATATGGACTGTTGAAGCCGGAGCGAATCCTACTCGACTCCCTGTTATCAGAGATTGGATGCGGTTTTATCCTTGTTGATCGCAGGGAATGGGGAACGGCAGATTCGGTATATGTGAGCCTCGTTATGCCGTACTACTCCCACGGCATCGTGGATGCCGGAACGTCCAAGAGTTTCGTTTACGATCCCGGATTGAGAAGCCGTCGGAATATCCGTATCACCGAACATGGCGACCTGAACGAGATCTACCGCAGGACGTACAACGACACCACGCTTTACAAGCCCATCAAGGGAAACTGGTACATCGAGTTAGACCATTCGATATAACGGCCCGGAGTCCGTATCAAAGTATGTATCACTTTTTGTCAAGAAGATACATCATAAAGCAGATAATGGCCATCGCAAGGAAAAATAACAGAACCGCAAGGAGTTCGTTAAACCTGCACTTGGCATAGTGAGACATCACTGCTTTGCCTCGCCATTTGTAAATCCTGCTGACGAGCGACATAACGGCAAATGTGACAATGCTAAAAACGACACATGGCAACAATGCCGACACACCTGGAAAAAGCCGGATAGTAACAGTCATCATAGGGAATATCAAAAGAGCGAAGATATAAATCGAGAGCATCATTTCGCCATCGACCCTGCCTGTTCGTCTTGCCTGCTTCCATTTCTCCCCCATCCACCAGAGGTAGTCCCAGAGATAAAACCGTTGCTTATTCTCCTGCCGTTTCATCATGCCCAATGTATAAATCCGAGGTGGAACATCAGCGCTACATTTGCCACGATCAGGGCGATAGCGATAAGAACTATTTTGGCGAGCTTCCTGCCGGGATGTTTCATCTTCCCGTAATGTTCACGGAGTGCTTCACGCCGTCCGGCTGTATAGCGTAGCTTGCAGAATAAATCGGGAAGAAAGCAGAGAGGAATCACTATGGCCAAACCAATCATCCAGCCGAAAAGGCGCAATATCGGCGGAAACCCAAGCGGTATGAGTAGGACGAAGAGCCAGCACCAAAACAGTAGCATACGTCCGTTGAGATTGGTACGCTCCCTTTCGTGCCATATCTCGGCTACATACCACATATAGTCGATGAAGCAGATCCGGTATTTGCGATTGTCCTTTTCCATACCGTTATCTCCATACAAAGAAACCAACCAATATAAGTATAATCAGAACGCTGACCAACACAATCTGAACCCTGCGGCGTGTTTCAGGCTTGCAATCGTCAAATAACCACAGTTTGCTGTTAAACTGCCAATGACACGCCCATTTCCAACGGAACAGCAACCCTGCAAGCCATAGGGCAAGCAACCCGACACCAAACAGCAACCCGTATTTCGGGTGAGCCTGCAACCACTCGAAAAACGCTTCCGCCTTGCTGTTCATTGCTTCGTATATATCGGTAACTGTCATACTTATAATTAAAAGGATTCCGAACACAAAAATAATGTTTTCCGTTCACATAATCACTACTTTATGCTCCAAAACACCGGCTGTACGGTTATAAAACCAGGAAACAGCCCCGGTTAAGGTCACGGAGGTTGTTTGCGGGGGTGTTTGTGTTCATTTAGTTCTGTTCCGGCAGGAGCTTGCAAAGCACCGGGTCGTTCTTGATACGTTCCAGTTCCTCGGCGACGATGCGGCCGGCCTCTGCCTTGATACGTTCGTAGTTTTCCTGCACGACCTGTTTCATGTGATCCGTCCCGTTCTCGTCCGTGAAGTCGGTAATTTGTGGTATCTTCTTGTACCGGGCCGTTTCCGCTTTCACTTTTTCGTTGTCCACGACAATCTCGCAGTGGAAAATCTTCTGCTCGATACGTTCGTCGAAATTGTCCGCCACGGCCCCGACGAACATTCCCTGCGTGAGCGTCGAGATCTTCGAGGCCGGGATCAGGCTGTCCAGCTGCGTGGATATGGATGTCGATTTGTCGCTGCGGCTCAACGTCATGCTCTGCCGCTTCTG
The DNA here is from genome assembly GCF_042852885.1 of Alistipes sp. i18-0019-D1. NCBI lineage: Bacteria > Pseudomonadati > Bacteroidota > Bacteroidia > Bacteroidales > Rikenellaceae > Alistipes > Alistipes sp. i18-0019-D1. The sequence goes on along the minus strand of NZ_AP031424.1, from coordinate 326,732 downwards.
CAATACCTTACCGAACCGTTCCGAGAGTGTCTTGGCCGTTTCACCTACGACCTGCCCGGAGAAGATGTTGCCCACCGTGTTCATCACGACGGCGGCCTCCTTGTCCCCGTAGTCCCTCTTCAACTGTGAAAAATCCTGGAAGCACAGCAGCACGGCGACCTTGTTGCTTCTGGCCGTGGCGATCAGGTTGTCGAGTCCCTTGAAGTAGATTGTCGGCAACTCGTCGATGATGATGCCCGATTTGAGCTGGCCTTTCTTATTTATGAGCTTGACAATCCGGGAATTATACAATCCCAAAGCCGCTCCGTAAATGTTTTGCCTGTCGGGATTGTTCCCCACGCAGAGTATCTTGGGATCGTCCGGGTTGTTGATGTCGAGCGTGAAATCGTCGCCCGACATGACCCAATATAGCTGGGGCGAAATCATGCGGGAAAGCGGAATTTTGGCCGATGCTATCTGGCCATAGGCTAAGCACCCAGCGCCTTGCCATTTGTTACAATGGTAGGTTTCCAAGCACTCGCCTCCGAACCGTGCATACAGGTCTCCCCGTACACGGCTCTCCACCTTATCATTCAGTCTAACTTTCCCGAATGTATTTTGTGATGACATACTGAACATACTGCTAATGTTTTACGGTTACGAGAAATCATTTTTATTTCCCAATCACTTTTACCTTTCAAGTCTTTGAGTTTGCGAACATGGTGCATTTCAAGATTATCGGTTGCACCGCAGTTTTCACATACACGTGCATTTAGTCTTGTAATTAATCCATTTCTGCCACCCGTTATAGCGACTGTGTTAGGTAATCTGTCATCCAAAGTACGGTTCGGTAATTCCTTGCGTTTGAAACCTTTGTCATAAAACTCACGTCTGACCTCATACCCTTTCTTGTTTGTGTATGGTATGGAGAATACACCGTTTTTCTTGTACTTCGCAATAATCTTCTTTTTGGAAGTAGTGTATTTTGCGGCGTATGTCTTGTACATACTATACTCCATAATGTTGTAGAAAGAGTCAATAACGGGGCTGTTGTTTGCTATCGAGTAATAGTTGTAGAACCCCATGATTTCAGAGTTATATTGACTTATAATCTCCAAATCATCAAGACATCTCATATATGAACGACCTTTTGGCTTCCAAACTTCTTTCCCGTTCTGCTCGGTAATTTTAACAGCATCATATTCAAGAAGTTTCTTTCGCATTATTTCGGTAGTCACATATAGTACTATCTTGTGGTCTAACGGCCTTGTCAAATGACCGTTCTTATCTCTGCGTGTATCATTGGATTTTCGTACAAAGACATCATAACCAAGAAATTTAGCGTGTTTTCTTGCATTGGTAATCAGAGTTTTCTCGTCAGATAGTTCCAGTTTCAATTTATCAGCCATAAATTGCTTTATGTCCTCTTTGATTTGGATACAATCTTGCTTGCTACCGATTACTCCAATTAGAAAATCATCTGCATATCTTATGTATTTCAGTCGTTTGATACTGTCATCCATTTCATCACCGGCAGGATATTTCAGTCGTTCTTTGACTGTTTCTCTAATTCTTGCAAACAATTGTTTACGTTTCGTTTCATCAACAGTGTTTCGTAGTTTTTCAACTAACTTGGCTTTACGATGTCCGAGTTGTTTTGCAATCGGATTATCCTTGCGTCTTTTCCCCTTGTTGAATTTTGTGATATACTCCTTGATATACTTATCGAATTTGTCAAGGTATATGTTCGCCAATATAGGGCTTATAATACCACCTTGCGGAGTACCACTGTATGATTTGTGGAATACCCAATCTTCAACATATCCCGCATTCAGGAATTTTCTGATAAGTCTGATAAACCTGTTATCGGAAATCCTTTCTGAAAGAATGGCTATCAATACTTCATGGTCTATGTTATCGAAGAATCCTTTAATGTCTCCCTCGATAAACCACTTTGTGCCATTGAACGACTTTTGAATGCTTGAAAGTGCAGTTTGAGGACTTCGTTGCGGTCTGAAACCATGTGAAGTGTTTTCAAAACTGCCCTCGTAGACAGCTTCCAAAATCATTCTGATAACCTCTTGCAGAAGTTTATCCATAAATGACGGAATACCCAGCGGTCTCATCTTTCCGTTTTTCTTCGGAATGTAAACTCGCTGTGAGGGTTTAGGCTGATACGTCTCGTTTTTGAGCGTATCAATCAACTGCTCAATATGGGATATACTGAAGCCGTCAACGGTTTTTCCGTCAACTCCCTTTGTCATATTGCCTTGTTTGGCATATATGCGTTGGTAGGCTATGTAGTACATCTCTTCATTAAACAGTATCCGATACAAACGTTCGAACTTGTATTCCAAGTCGGAACTATGTTGTGTTAGACTGTTTAATATTTTTTCTGGATTTCTTTTCATGTCTCTCACATTTTCCAAAATTAACATTAAACGATAATGGCTGCTTCCCTTCGCCATGTACAAGGTTTTCCCTTGCTCGGACTACTACGGAAGCTCTGTTGCCATATGGGTTGCCCCACTTAGGCAATCCCCATTTAGACATATAATAACTATTTGGCTTGATAGATTGTCGGATACGACTTTCGTCCTTTACTATTTATGTAGTTGCTCTGTGACAAGTTCTTTTGCCCAATCGACCTGCAAGGAGAAGTTGGGTGCCACAGCATAACGTCTGTAACTGTCTTCCGTTAAGGCTTAACCATCGAGCCGCTCGGACTATCGTTCAACCAGTATAGGCTTTATCCTCATATCTATCGTTTCACCTCGCCACTCGGTCAAGACTTGACAGTTAGTCCACTCGTGGCTTTGCCGACATGCTACACTCCCCATCGTCTTTCGTTGAATGGATAAGTCGGCTGGTGATAGGTTATTATTTCAAAGAACACGAACCTAATAGCTTGCCAAAGCTATATTTATTATATGCCCTTATGGGCGCACCTGGAGCTGGTCTTGAGCGCCTCCGAGCCAGGCATCCATAAAGGGGCTGAGGTAGTTTTCGAGTTCCGGGTAGGATGTCAGAATCGGGAAAATATCCTCGTACCGCTTGTTCAGGAACTCGATGGCGTGCGGGAAGGTACAATACCGCCCGTTGTCGTAGATGCGCAGGAACCAGATCACGGCCGCAAAAAGGATAATGGGGCTTTCCACAAAAAAATCGCCCTGCTTCTGCACCCAGCTTCGGTTCAGGTTGAGCATGATGGTATAGGCGCTCTCGTAGGCGTCCGAAATATCGGTCATGAAGTCCGGGTGAATGGGGTTACAGCGGTGCGAGCGGCGCGGGTCGTCGAAATTTATGACGTAGAAAGTCGGGATTTTCTTGTAACCTTTCTGGTGATTCAGCAGGTGGTTGTAAGCGATTTCCGAAAGATCGGGAAACTTGTAGTCATAGATGTATTGGGTATAGCCCTTTTCGATTTGCTGTTTAATGAACTGGTTTACAACACAATAACTCTTCCCGCTGCCCGGGCTTCCCATGCAGATGCAAGCCCTTTGCGGGTTTACGACATTGGCGAACCCGTTGTTCCACTGTTTGTTATAGTAAAATTTCGTCGGCAGATTTATGGAGTACTCGTTCTCGATCAGGCGTGTTTCCTGCTGGAATGATTCGTTCTCGTTGTTGAAAGGGTCATCCATGAGATTGTTCTTCAGCAGGCGGGACATCCACACGCCGCCCATCAAGAGGCAGATATACCCGGCCGATAGGGTCAGTATGTAGAAAGCCGCGTTCGCCATCGCCGTCAGCGGCAAGTCCAGCAGCCACCAGTTGAAGAAGAACAGCACGCCTCCCGTGGCCAGCGATGCCGTGATTTTCCGCCAGGTAATTTTCTCCTCTTTTACTCCTTTTGTCCCGAGGCATGAAAGGGCGAGGAACACGACGGCGAAAAGTTTCGTCCATAGTATATTCCGGAACAGCCCCGCGGTGCGGTCGAAGTTCAGCAGAATCCTATCGACCACGCCGATATTGATTCCCCATTCCCGTATCTGCCCGTAACAGAACCAGTAGATGTTGATAACCACGAACAAGATACTCAATGCCCGCATGAAATCCATTGTTTTTGCAAGACCCCGAAGGTCGTCTTCCTGTTGCATAACCGTAAAATTTAATAAATGAATGATAATTGAGATGTTATACTTTCCTCCGTCGTGAGGTATTCCGCTTCCGTTGCCCGTCCCGTCCGGCAGGCGCTTGTTTCGGGGACAAGTCCCTCGTGTTTTCCCCGGGATTCCGTTTCCCGCCGAAGCGCAGCTCGAAGGCGTTGGCCGAGTATGCCTTTCCCAGCCGTGATCCGTTCACGACCGTCCGTGTTTCGTGGTCAATGAACGTCACTCCCACGATGCGGCCGTTTTCGTTGCGTCGTATGTAGAGATCCACCCGGGCTCCCCGCAGGCGTTCGCGCAGTTCTTCCTCCGTGGGTTCTCCCCGAAGCGCTTTATCGACCCGGCCACGGATTTGCCTCCTCGTGTCGTCCTTCCCGAACCGTTCGGCGTTGCGCTCCATGTGCCGTTCCAGCCCGTCATACCCGACCTCTTTACCGAACAGTGAGGATTTGAGCGGCGCGGCCACTGCCTTGTCCCCGTTCTCGTCCAGCAGCGTGTAGAGCAATCCCCGGTAGGGGGTTCCGTTCCGCTCTCCCCGGACTTCCTCTATACCTATATTATATAAGGACAACAATGCCCGGAACTCGCCGAGGGTCTGGAAGCGGTATGTCGCCACGGCCGGTTTTATTACCGCTGCCACCTGGCGTTTCAGGTCGCCCCGCGTGTAATCGGCGGGGACGATCCCTTGCCCTTTCTCCCGCCTTCTCCCTTTGGCGGGATGCAGTCCGTACTCCCGTTCCAGTTCCTCGGTAACGGCCACGCTGCGTTCGTTGCGCCTGCTGTCGTTTATCTTGCGCCCGTCCTGGGCCACCTGCACCGACACGATATGGATATGCTCCCGTCCGATGTCGGTATGCTTGAATACGATATAAGGTTGTCCTCCCCAGCCCATGCGCTCCATGTAGGCCCCGGCTATCTCCGCGAGTTGCCCGTCGTCGAGGCGGTCTTCGGGAGCCGGGTTGAGCGACACGTGCACGACGGGTTTTTCCGTCCGGTAGTGCGAGGGCATCCAGCGCAGGAGGTCTTCTGCCGTCGCGGCCACGTTGAAGCGCCCATCCGCCGGCTCCCTCACGATGTGGGTCAGCAGCACCTTCCCGTCGCCCCGATCGACTTTCTCCTGGTTGTACGCCAGCGCGCCGTACACGTCTTTTCCGGTGGTGATATTGGCTACCATCGCTGTTTGAACTCTTCGGAGAGCGACACGACCTGCTGCCCGACGGCCGCCAGTTCACGTGTCGCTCTCTCCAGTTTATAGAGCAGCGCGAGTGTTTTCTTCTCGGAAAAATGCGCGTGCAGCTCCTTCACCACCTGGTTGTAATTCGTTCCCACGGCACGGAATTGGGCGTGGAAAGCGGTCAGCTTCGCCACGTATTCGAGCGTTCCCCGGTCGGTCTTTACCACCCGGAACGCCTCGTTGAACACTCTCGCTTTGATAAAAGCGGCTTTGGACAATAGCCCGGACTGCTCGTAAAGGTCGAGGAAACGGGCATGTTCCACGGCTGAAAAGTTTACCGAAAAGCGGTAAACGGCCGGGTCGTTTTTCGCGGGTCGTCCCCCTTTGCCCCCTCGGGGCTTTCTGTTCTTTTCCATCGCATCGAAATTTTAAGGAGAGGCCAGGGCCCCACCGGTTCCTGAAAATTCCGATCCCTTCGCGGCTTGCCGCCCTTCTGAAAAGCACCGACTCCGGAGGTGCTTTCTCCCCCTTGCGGGCAAGCTGTTTTCTGCTGCAAAACGAGAATCGTGCAGCAGAAAACACAGCTTGCTATTTGCCCTTTGCAAATACCTTCTGCCCGCTCGCGGACAGAACATTGAAAGAGCCGCCGTAAAACGGGGCAAGGACGGCTTCATTAGCGTCGGGATCGTTCACGAGGCAAAGATACCGACCTATTCAATCGCTTGTACTACAAGTGATTACGCCACTTGCGTCCACTTTGATGCCACACGCGGCCATAGCGGAAAAAGAGCATACAACCCGTGTTTTTAAGGGTTTACTTTGCACGTGAGAACGGATACGGGCAATGACACATCCTCCTGTCCGCACACGTGCGGACGGATGCAGAAAACACCGTGTGCAGAGGAAAAAGCGGGTCTTTGTCCGGATAAGCAAATGCGGTTGCGCATGAGTATAAAATCGGACACGCGCCCATGCACCGGCATACCGGCGTAACAGCCTGCCAGCGCACCAGCATATATGCGTGCCGGCATACCTGCATAAAATCTCATGCCGTCACTTGCCCGGATACGTGAAGAGATGAACGATTACCCGATTGTATAACTAAAAACGCATGGAACAATGAAAGAGAAAACGAAATTCGTGGCCTTCTCCACCCAGAAAGGCGGAGCGGGTAAAACCACCCTCACGGTGCTGGCAGCTTCTTACCTGCACTATGTAAAGGGTTTCAATGTCGCGGTCATCGACTGCGATTATCCCCAACACTCCATCGTGGAGATGCGGGAACGTGACCTGAAGCTTGCCCTCGAAGACGAACATTACAAGAGGTTAGCTTACGAACAATTCACCCGGCTTCAAAAGAAAGCCTATCCCGTCGTGGAAAGCAACACGAAAGAGGCGTTGGCCGATGCCGACTACCTCCTGCCGCAAGGTGATTTCGATTATGTGTTCTTCGACCTTCCCGGTACGATCAATAACGAGGATCTGATTCATTCCCTGGCCGGAATGGATTATCTCGTCGCCCCGATCAGTGCCGACCGGGTTGTCATGGAAAGCACCCTGAATTACGCGGTTGTGGTAAAAGAGCATATCATGGGCCGCGAGAAGTCCCGGATGAAAGGGCTGTATATGCTATGGAACATGGTGGACGGACGTGAAAAAACAGAGTTATATCAGGTTTACGAGGCGGTAATGAAAGAGCTGGATCTTCCTGTTCTGAAGACCTTCCTGCCTGACACCAAGCGTTTTCGTCGTGAGCAGAACGCCAGCCGTCGCTCTGTCTTCCGCTCCACGCTCTTCCCGGCAGACCGTTCTTTGATCCGGGGCAGCAACCTGGATAAACTCGTGGATGAATTGATCGAACTGTTAAAGTAGGATCTTATGAGCGGAAAAGAACATGACGACGGTTTGGACGCTTCCTTCATCATCAGCCAGGCCAAAAGCCGAAACCGGCCATTACATCCTTACACGCCGGAAAAAGAGGAGGAGGCATCGGCTCTATCGGAACCGTCCGGCGAGGCCGCCTCCTCGTCGGCTACGAAAGAGGAGGGACGCCGCCGAAGAGGGAAAGGCCAGGATTACGAGCGTCTTTTTATCCGGAACGCCCCCTCCAATACCCGAAGCGGCAAAACGGTGTATATCCGCAAGGAGTTTCACGAGCGTATAACCCGGATAGTGCAGGTTATCGGTAAGAACGAACTCTCGCTGTATAGCTACCTGGACAATGTGCTGGAGCAGCATTTCGCTACCTATCAGGAGGAAATTTCGGAACTCTACAAGAAACGGAACTCCGATATTTTTTAGTTATGAACCCAATATTTACAACCTATTAAAAACAATCCATCATGTCAGACAAAGCAATTATTTTATCTGTTATCCTGGCGGCCGTCCTTTGCGTCGCCGTGCCCTTCATCTTCCGCGTGTGCCGCTACCGGCGCAGGATGAAAACCCTTATCGTCCCCGACGGCCCTTCGGGGGAGGTCGCCGTGGGGACTGTCCCCACCCCCGAGGCCGAGTACCTGGCCCGTTACATCTGCCTGCTGCGGCTGCCTTTCGCCGGTAACAAGCACGTGAAGATACGTCCGTCGTATCACGAGCGTATCCGCGAGATCACCCGTGTCATCGGTCGTGGCGACGTGACGATCACGGCCTACGTGGACAAGGTTCTCAAGGCGCACCTGGACGATAACCGGGAAACCATCGAGCGGCTTTTCGAGGAGCGTGAGGCCGTGGCCTCCCTGCAACCCAAAGCGGAGGAGCGATGAACGGGGCGTTGTGGCTGCTGCCCCTCTTTGCCGTGGGGTATGCCTTGTGGGCGTTTTTCCGCCTGCGGCGGATGGAACGCAACGAACCGGCAGACGGGATCGTTGCCGAAGACACTCCCTGCCGACAGGAGATCATCGGCAGGAGCCGCTTTGTCCTCGACCCGCGCCACTCCCGGCCACAAGCTGCCGTAGAATCTGAAACTGAAAAAGTTACGGAAAAAGCCGATATATTTGTGCCCACGAATGTACCCGAACACCCCCGGCAGATTCCGCCGGAAGACCTGGATGAAGTGTTCGGTGTCGCTCCCGAGGGGGAGCCTAACGAACCTCTGGAAATCGACTTTCCGCTGTACGATGAATCTTTCCCGGATGCGGACGCGGAGGAGCCGGATTATGACGAGGATGAAGACGACACCGAAGAGCTGCCCCTTTTGGGCCGCTCGCTTGCCCAGGGGGTTAGTTTTGAACAGATGGGCGAAGCCTACCGCCACGTGGTACATGATCCACCTTCAACAGACGAGCAAAGGGAGGAAACGGGACGTGTCCTCCTGGGCCTGAAACAGACCGACATGTTCGAGGTCATCGTTTCGGGCCGCCCCGACGGGAACGACAGGGTAAAATCCCTGATCGACACCTACCTCTCGGCCTTTCACCGGCGTATGTCCGAGAGGTCTGCGGAAAGCCCATCTCCGCAGGGTTCGGTTCCCACGGGTTTCGACGTCCGTGAGTTTGTTTAACCCCATAATGACATCACGATGAAAGAAAAAGACTACGGGTAGCGCATGAGGTTACCCGCGAACCACTGAAAAAATCCGAATCAAGAAGTTTAACCCGGTGCGGGGCCTATCCATCCCCGCGCCACAATTCAAACATTATCGAGTTATGAGAAAGAACAAGATTCTTCTTCCGGCGGCATTTCTCTTTGCCGCCATCTCCTCCGCTTTCGCGCAGGGCAACGGCATCGCCGGCATTACGGAGGCTACCAACATGGTAACCAGCTACTTCGATCCCGGAACGAAGCTCATCTACGCGATTGGGGCTGTGGTCGGCCTTATCGGGGGCATCAAGGTCTATAACAAGTTTTCGAGCGGCGACCCCGACACGTCGAAGACCGCCGCGAGCTGGTTCGGCGCGTGTATTTTCCTGATTGTCGCCGCGACGATCCTACGCTCTTTCTTCTTGTAGTCCAACCTGTCATGCAAATAATTATGGAATATGGAATCAACAAGGGAATCGGCAAGAGCGTGGAGTTCCGGGGCCTGAAGGCGCAGTACCTCTTCATCTTCGCGGGCGGCCTGCTGGCCGTCTTCGTGGTGTTCGTCATCCTCTACATGGCAGGGGTCGATCAGTGGGTATGTATCGCTTTCGGCGTTGCGGCGGCTTCGGTGCTGGTCTGGCTTACCTTCCGCCTGAACGCCCGTTACGGGGAACACGGGCTGATGAAGCTGCTCGCCGCGCGCCGGCATCCCCGCTACCTGCTCAACCGCAAGTCCCTGCGCCGGTTGCTGAAAAGAAAGGGGGGCCGCGTATGAGAAACATCTTGAAAGCCACCACGCTGGAAAGCAAGTTCCCGCTCCTGGCCGTGGAAGGCGGTTGTATCATCAGCAAGGATGCGGACATAACGGTCGCCTATCGGGTCGAACTCCCGGAGCTGTTCACCGTCACGTCCGCCGAGTACGAGGCGATCCACGCCGCCTGGTGCAAGGCCCTGAAGGTCTTGCCCGAATACAGCGTGGTACACAAGCAGGACTGGTTCATCCGCGAGCGTTACCGCCCGGCCACGGGCGAGGGGGACATGAGTTTCCTCTCCCGCAGTTACGAGCGGCATTTCAACGAGCGTCCGTTCCTGACCCACGCCTGCTTCCTCTACCTGACGAAAACGACGAGGGAGCGTATGCACATGCGTTCAGACTTCTCGACCCTCTGCCGGGGCAACATCATTCCCAAAGAGGTAAACCGGGAATCGGCGACAAAATTCCTGGAGGCGGCGGAACAGTTCGAGCGTATTCTGAACGATTCGGGTTTCCTGACCCTTGTCCGCCTCACGGGGGACGAGATCACGGGTACGGCGGATTGTCCGGGCCTGCTGGAGCGGTACTTTTCCCTCTCGCTCTCGGAGACGACTTCTCTTCAGGACATCGAGCTGGGGGCCGAGGTTCTGCGTGTGGGTAACAAACGGGTGTGCCTGCACACGCTCTCGGACACGGAAGACCTGCCGGGGCGCGTGGGTACGGACACCCGTTACGAGCGTCTTTCCACCGACCGTTCGGACTGCCTGCTCTCGTTCGCGGCCCCCGTGGGGCTTCTGCTTTCCTGCGACCACCTTTACAACCAGTACGTGTTCCTGGAAGACAGCGACGAAAACCTGCGTATGTTCGAGAAACGTGCGCGTAACATGCAGTCCCTTTCCCGCTACTCCCGCGGGAACCAGATAAACAAGGAGTGGATCGACCAGTATCTCAACGAGGCGCACTCGTTCGGTCTTCAATCCGTCCGGGCCCATTTCAACGTGCTGGCCTGGTCGGACGACGTGCAGGAGCTCCGGCATATCCGCAACGATGTGGGCAGCCAGCTCGCTCTGATGGAGTGCCGCCCGCGCCACAACACCGTGGACGCCGCCACGCTCTACTGGGCGGGTATGCCGGGCAACGCGGGAGATTTCCCCGCCGAGGAATCGTTCTACACGTTCATCGAGCCCGCGGTCTGTTTCTTCACGGAGGAAACCAACTATAAATCCTCGTCCAGCCCTTTCGGCATCAAGCTGTGCGACCGCGTAAGCGGCAGGCCCCTGCACCTGGACATCTCGGACGAACCGATGAAAAAAGGGATCATTACGAATAGGAATAAATTCGTGTTAGGCGGCTCGGGGTCAGGCAAGTCATTCTTTATGAATCATTTAGTCCGCCAATACTGGGAGCAGGGCACGCATGTCGTGCTGGTGGATACCGGTAACAGCTACCAGGGCCTTTGCGAGCTGATCCGGCGTAAGACCAAAGGTGAGGACGGCGTGTATTTTACCTATACCGAGGAACATCCCATCAGTTTCAATCCGTTCTACACCGACGACTACTATTTCGACGTGGAGAAGAAGGACAGCATCAAGACGCTGCTGCTGACACTCTGGAAAACCGAGGACGACAAGATCACGAAGACCGAGAGCGGCGAGCTGGGCAGTGCCGTGAACGCCTATATCGAGCGTATCCGCGCCGACCGGAATATCGTGCCGTGTTTTGACAGTTTCTACGAGTACCTGCGGGACGACTACCGCCGCGAGCTGGAGGAGCGGGAGATCCGGGTCAGCCGCGAGGATTTCAACATCGACAACATGCTCATCACCCTGCGGCAGTATTATAAGGGCGGACGCTACGACTTCCTTCTGAACTCCCGGGCCAACATCGACCTGCTCTCGAAGCGCTTCGTGGTCTTCGAGGTGGATTCCATCAAGGAAAACAAGGAGCTTTTTCCCGTGGTCACCATTATCATCATGGAGGCTTTCATAAACAAGATGAGACGGCTCAAGGGGGTACGCAAACAGCTCATCGTCGAGGAGGCCTGGAAGGCGCTCTCTACGGCCAATATGGCTGAATATCTGCGTTATATGTATAAAACCGTCCGCAAATACTACGGTGAGGCCATCGTTGTGACGCAGGAGGTCGAGGACATCATTTCCAGCCCGGTGGTCAAGGAGGCGATCATCAACAACTCGGACTGCAAGATCCTGCTCGACCAGCGCAAATTCATGAACCGTTTCAACGCGATTCAGTCCTTGTTGGGGCTGACCGACAAGGAGAAGGCGCAGATTCTCTCGATCAACCAGTCCAACGACCCTTCCCGTAAATACAAGGAGGTCTGGATCGGTCTGGGCGGCGTTCAGTCGGCGGTCTATGCCACGGAGGTCAGCGTCCCGGAGTACCTGGCCTACACGACCGAGGAAACGGAGAAAGTGGAGGTACAGCGGCTTGCCGGCGAGCTGGGCGGTGATATGGAACTGGCGATCAGGCAGCTCGCCGAGGGCAAACGTTAAAGGGAGGGCAGGCCATGTATCGCAAGTGTATCGGATCAGACCCCACGGCGGCGCGTTTGGACTTCGCGCTGTACGAGGTGGCGGGCGAGTGGGAAAGCCGCTCGGGTTCTCCCCGGGTTCGCATCTACCGCAACCCGGGACGCCGGGGCGGCGGTTTTTACGTGGAGGTGTCCTACAAGGATGGGACACGCTTCTCCCGTCCCGTGAGGAAGTATTGGGGAGGTATCCGTTACTTCGACCTCTACGGGTATGTCGCCCTGGCCTACGATGCGGGGCGCGAGGTGCTCCAGCTCTCCGCCTACGGGGATTATTACCGGGCGTCGGAATGACCGCCCAAGTATTCACGAATTAAATAATGAAAAGGATGAAACGATTGATTTTAACGCTGTTCGTGGGGCTTCTTTGCTTCACGTACCAGGCAAAAGCGCAGTGGACGGTCATCGACCCGTCGAACCTCGTTCAGAACATCAAGAGCGCGGTTCAAAGCTCGACCACGGCGACCAACATGGTCAAGTCGCTGCAAGAGAGTATCAAGATTTATAACCAGAGCAAGGCTTACTACGACGCCCTCAAATCGGTGCATAACATCATCAAGGATGCCCGGAAGGTGAAGCTGACGCTCGAAATGGTCAGCGAGATCACGGAAATCTACACCTCGGGATTCAACCGTATGGTTTCAGACCCGAACTTCACGGTGGACGAGCTGGCGGCGATCTCGGCGGGTTACGCCCGGCTGCTGGAGGAGGGCGGCGCGCTGGTGACGGAACTCAAGACGGTCATAACCGGCGGCAACGGCCTCTCGCTCTCGGACAAGGAGCGGATGGACGTGGTGGATCAGGTTTACACGAAGATGCTGGAGTACCGCAACCTCACGCGCTATTACACGCGCAAGACCATCTCCGTGTCCTTCATCCGCAGCCGCGAAAAGGGCGACGCGCACCGGGTGCTGGCACTTTACGGGAACCCGAACGACAGATATTGGTAACCTGAAAACGGAGGCAGTCATGGATTTCGACAATTTACACCAGGTTCTCCGGAACCTGTATCAGGAGATGATGCCGCTATGCGGCGACATGATCGGGGTGGCGAAAGGTATCGCCGGCCTGGGTGCGCTCTTTTACGTGGCTTACCGGGTATGGAAGGCACTGGCCAGCGCGGAGCCTATCGACGTGTTCCCGCTCCTGCGGCCTTTCGCCATCGGCTTGTGCGTGATGTTCTTTCCCACCGTGGTTCTGGGGACGATCAACGCCGTGATGTCGCCCGTGGTGCAGGGCACGCACGCCATACTGGAGGGGCAGACGTTGGATTTGCAGGCATACCAGCAACAGAAGGACGATTTGGAAGCCGAGGCCCGCAGGCGCGAGGGCAAGGCTTGGTTAGTGGACGACGAGGTGTATGAACAACGGCTTGCGGATATGGGTATCACGGACTTGGGCGAGATTATCAGCATGTGGGCCGAACGCACGTGGTACGACATCAAGGCCGGTTTCCGGCAGCTTGTCCGGGACTTTTTCGAGTTGTTGTTCAACGCCGCGGGGCTTACCATCGACACGCTGCGGACATTCTTTTTAGTCGTGCTGTCGATTCTGGGGCCCTTGTCGTTCGCCCTCTCCATTTACGATGGCTTCCACTCGACGCTCGCGAGCTGGATTTCCCGCTATATCAGCGTGTACCTTTGGCTTCCCATCGCCGACCTGTTCTCCGCGGTGCTGGCCAAGATCCAGACGTTGATGCTCCAGGCGGACGTCCTGGCCCTGCAAGACCCCAACTACATTCCCGACAGCGGCAGCGGTGTCTATATTATCTTTTTGATTATAGGTATCATAGGCTATTTCACGATCCCCACCGTTGCCGAGTGGGTGATCCAGTCGGGCGGAGCCGGCGGGGCTATGGGCGGTATCAACAAGGCCGGGGCATTCGCCACGGGTGTCGCGGGCGGTATCGCCGGCAACATGATCGGCCGCACGTTCGGGCGTCGCGGCGGTGGCGGTTCCTCCTCCGGTAACGGCGGCGGTGGCCCGGCTTCGGGCAGTGCCCCCAACGGGCGCAACCTGGCAACACAAGGTAACAATAATCATTCATAACAATTTGGACAATGGAATTCAAGTCATTAAAAAACATCGAAACAAGTTTCAGGCAGATTCGGCTTTTCGGTATCGTGTTCCTCTGCCTGTGCGCGCTGGTATCCGTGTTCAGCGTGGTCGCGAGCTTCCGTTTCGCCGAAAAGCAGCGCGAGAAGATCTACGTCCTGGACGGGGGCAAGTCGCTGATGCTGGCGCTCTCGCAGGATTTGAGCCAGAACCGCCCCGTGGAGGCGCGCGAACATATCCGGCGTTTTCACGAGTTGTTCTTCACCCTCTCGCCCGACCGTGCGGCCATCGAGAGCAACATCAACCGCGCGCTGTTCCTGGTCGATAAGAGCGCCTTCGCCTATTACCAGGACATGCAGGAGAAAGGTTACTACAACCGTGTGGTGTCGGGGAACATCAGCCAGCGTATCGAGGTGGACTCCGTGGTGTGCGACTTCAACGCCTATCCCTACCGGGCCATGACCTATGCCCGGCAAATGATTGTCCGCGAGAGCAACATCACCGAGCGTTCGCTGGTCACGCGCTGCGAGCTGATCAACTCGGGGCGTTCGGACAATAACCCGCAGGGTTTCATCATGGAGAAATTCGAGATTCTGGAGAACCGCGATTTACGTACATTAAAAAGATAAGGCTATGGCAAAGAAGAGAATAAAGGCTTTCGGGGAGTGGGTCGAAGACCACCTGCGCCGCGCTTGCGGGGCGCTCTCGCCCGATAAGCGGATTATCGTGATCCTCACGCTGCTCTTGTTCTTTTCCGTCTTGTCGCTCTACTTTACCGTGTCTTCCATCTACCGCTTCGGCAAGGGAGCCGGGGAACGGATGCAGATACGGCATATCGAGCGGCTGGAACTGGAATTAAGACAACGGCAGGAGGCCGACAGTGTAAAACATCTAAAAGATTTCAATTATGACGACGAACGAAAAACAGAATAAACAGCCGGAGGCGGGGAAAAAGGAACTCACGCCCCGGCAGATACAGATGCGGAAGAAGATGGTGGTCTTCCCGCTCTTTTTCCTGGCCTTTGCCGGGTGCATGTGGCTGATCTTCTCCCCCGGCGAAAAAGAACGGGAGGAGCCTTCGGCGGGTTTCAACACGGAGCTGCCGACCCCGGAATCGGAGGGTATCCTCTCGGACAAGCGTGATGCCTACGTGCAGGAGGAGATGCGGCGCAGGGAGCGGGAAAAGATGCGCTCCTTGCAGGATTTCGCGTTCGGGATGGAGGACGAGGAGGAAGAGCCCGTCATGCCCGCTGCCGTGCCGGATAAGTCTTCCGGCCCTGCCGGCGGTTCGTCGGGAGCTTTCCGGACTTCCCGTGCCGCCTATGCCGACATCAACCGCCAGTTAGGCAGTTTCTACGAGGAGACCGCCGGTGAAACGGGGGAAGAGCGCGAGATGCAGGCCCGCATCGAGGAACTGGAACGCCGCCTGGAAGAACAGCAGGCGCAGAAAACGGCCCAGGAGGAGCAGGTGGCGCTGCTGGAGAAGTCCTACGAGATCGCCGCCCGCTATATGAATGGCGGTCAGGCCCCTGAAGCCCCGCGTCAGAAGACCTCCGTTTCCGGCAAGGCTTCCGTGCAGCCCGTGCGCCAGGTGCGCCGTAACATCGTGTCGCTGCTCGCCGCCCCGCTGCCCGATTCGGTCTTCGCCCGTGAGTTCGTCAAGCCCCGGAACTGGGGGTTCAACACGGTGGGGAGCGACCTTCGCGAGCCCGAGCGCAACAGTATCCGTGCCGCCGTGCAGCAAACCGTGACGCTCACCGATGGCGGGGAGGTTACTTTCCGGCTGCTGGAACCGATGATGGCGGGAGATCTGCTCATCCCCTCGGGTACGCCCGTAACGGGGGCGGCGAGGATCAACGGCGAACGGCTGACGGTCAAGGTCAGCGCTGTCCAGCACGGCGGGGCGGTCGTTCCGGTCGATCTGTCGGTCTATGACACGAACGGCAACGAGGGTATTCCCGTGCCGGGGTCGGAAGAACTCAATGCCGTGAAGGAGATCGCCGCCAATATGGGCGCGGGCATGGGCAGCAGTATCACGATCACGGACGATGCCGGTTCGCAACTGCTCTCCGACCTGGGGCGCAGCGCCATCCAGGGCGTGTCGCAATACGTGAGCAAGAAGATGCGCTCGGTCAAGGTCACGCTCAAGGCCGGTTACAGCGTCCTGCTACTCCCGCCCCTTCAATAAGGGTACAAACGACGTACTTCCGTACACCACTGAAAAAATCCATTTTTATCAACAATCAAAAATTTATCGAGTATGAAAAAGATTCTTCTGGCACTCGCTTTTATCGGGTGCATGTTCGCTGCCCACGCGCAGGAAAAGCCCTCCACGGGCGATTTGTACGACGGTCTTACCCGTCCGCTGACTTTCAACCGGGTTATCCCGCCCTACGCGCTGGAGGTGACGTTCAGCAAGACCGTGCATGTGATTTTCCCCTCGGCCATCCGTTACGTCGATCTGGGGTCTTCGGATCTTCTGGCGGCGAAAGCCGACGGCACGGAAAACGTGCTGCGTGTAAAGGCGGCCCTGCGTGATTTCTCGCGCGAGAGCAACCTTTCGGTCATTACCGAGGACGGGGCCTATTACAGCTTCAATGTCAAGTATGCCGACGAGCCGGTGAAACTGTCGGTCGAGATGGCGGACTTCCTGCATGACGGGGAGGCGGTAAACCGCCCCAATAACGCGCTGGACATCTATTTGCAGGAGTTGGGATGCGAATCTCCGCTGCTGGTCAAACTGATCATGCAGTCCATTTACAAGAATGACCGCCGCGAGATCAAGCATATCGGTTGCAAGCGTTTCGGGGTACAATACCTCCTCAAAGGTATCTACGTGCATAACGACCTGCTTTATTTCCACCTCCAACTGAAAAACTCCTCCAACGTGCCTTTCAACGTGGACTACCTGACGTTCAAGATTACGGACAAGAAGGTGGCCAAACGCACGGCCATCCAGGAGCAGGTCGTATGGCCCGTGCGTGCGTACAACAACGTGCAGGTCATCGGCGGCAAGCGTACCGAGCGCATGGTCTTCACGCTCCCGAAGTTCACGCTGGCCGACGACAAGCAGCTGGTCGTGGAACTGCACGAGCAGCAGGGCGGGCGACACCAGACTTTCACGGTGGAGAATGCCGACCTGGTGCGCGCACGTGTTATCAACGAGTTAAAGGTAAAGTGATATGAAACGGGCGATATTCATTCTCACGCTGGGGTTATGCCTCCTCCTTTCGGACGGGGCGCACGCCCAGCGTGCCCTGCCCGCCATGCGCGGGCTGGAAATACGGGGAGGCATGACCGACGGCTTCTATACCCGGGACAGCCGCAGCGAAACGGGCTACTGGTTCGGGCTGGCCATGAGCCACTACGCGAAGAATGCCGACAAGTGGGTGTTCGGCGCGGAGTTCCTGAACCGTTATTACCCCTACAAGTCGGAACGTATCCCGGTGGCGCAGTTCACGGCCGAGGGCGGTTACTATTACAAGTTCCTCGCCGACCCGTCCAGGACTTTTTTCTTCTACCTCGGCGGCTCGGCGCTGGCCGGTTACGAGAGTGTGAACCGGGGCGAGAGGCGGCTCTATGACGGCTCTACGCTCCGCCACCGCGACCGTTTCCTCTATGGCGGGGCCGTCACGCTGGAGGTCGATGCGTACCTGACCGACAGGATTATCCTCTCGCTGACGGGGCGTGAGCGTATCCTATGGGGCACTACAACGGGACATTTCCACGCGCAGTTCGGCCTGGGCGTGAAATTCATAATCCATTAAACTTGCAAGCGACATGAAAAAGATGAAAAAGATATTGGCCCTGGCGGTCTGGATCGCCGCCCTGGGTCTTTTATGCGCATCCTGCGACAACGGGCTGGATATACAGCAGGCGTACACGTTCTCTCTGGAAACGATGCCCGTTCAGAAGCGAATCTCCGTTGGTGAAACCGCTGAAATCCGCTGCACGCTCGTGCGGGAGGGGAGATATGACGGCGCGCGTTACACGATCCGCTATTTCCAGCCCGACGGGCGCGGTGAGTTGAGGATGGACGACGGTACGGTGTTCCTGCCCAACGACCGCTATCCGCTCGACCGTGAGGTGTTCCGCCTCTATTACACATCGCGCAGCGATGACCAGCAGACCATCGACGTCTATGTCGAGGACAACACGGGTCAGGTCGTGAAGACCTCCTTCACGTTCCAGAGCGAGAACGGGACGGAGGAAACGGAACGATAACGGAATATGTCTAACCAAGAGAAGCGCCCGTCACCCGGGCGCTTTCCATAAATACTGAAAACCATGACAGAGCAAGAGAGAATAGATATAGCCTATCTCGATACGGGGGTGTACGAGAACCCGTGGCGTGAGAACCTTTTCGAGACGCTGCCCGAGGATCGGAAAACGGCGGAGGTCTGCCGTTTCGCCATCAAGAAATCGGCTTTCAACATCGAGTTCGTTCCCGAAGCGATGAAAACGCCGGAACTTTGTCTTGCCGCGGCCGGCCACCGGGGCGAAACACTGAAATTCGTCCCTGACCGTCTGAAGACACCGAAAATGTGCCGTGCCGCCGTCGATAGCAACAGCTACGCGCTGTATTACGTTCCGGAGGGGCTGAAGACCCCCGAACTGTGCATGGCGGCCGTGAAGCGCAACGGCCTGGTGCTGGAGGTCGTTCCCGGGGAATTGAGGACGCCGCAAATATGCCGTGCGGCGTTGAAAGCGGTGGACAGTGCCGATTACAAGATACTCCCTTACATTCCGTATCCCGATATATGCCTGGAAGGGCTGAAAAAATTCGGGATGTCGTTCGTGGACAAGTTCGAGATTTTCGCCTCCATTGCCCCGGAGGTCATGACCGGGGAACTGGCCCTTCACGGCGTGGGGATGGACGCGTCCTGCCTTTCGCTCGTGCCGGTGGAACTGCGCACGGAGGCAGTCTGCCTGCGTGCCGTCAGCGGGGACGGCATCCTGCTCCATGAAGTGCCGGAGGAATTACGCACGGAACGGGTCTGCGAGGCCGCCGTGTCCTCGAACTACCTGGCGCTGGAGTACGTTCCGAAGCATCTGAAAACCGACCGTCTGTGCGGGATGGCGCTGGAGCGCGATCCCCTGGCCATCCGCTTTTTCAACCCCGAACAGCTCACGCCAGAGGTCTGCAACCGGGCGTTGGCCCGTGCCGACGACCTGCGTGTCCTCCGCTATATCCCTTTCGAGGATATACACATGAAGGCGTTGGGGTTCTATTGCACGAATTACGATAAGACCTTCGATTTTTTGCAGCACATGAACCCGGCACACGTCACGCCGAGGGTGGCCCGGGAGATCTTCGCCCTGGAGCCGGAGCTGTTCTACAACCTTCCCGACCACGCCAAGAACGAGGAGATGTGCCGCCGGGCCGTCGGGCACGACGGGAGCTACCTGCAATATGTCCCCGAGAAGTGGAAAACGCCGGAGTTGTGCATGGAGGCCATACGGCGCAGTCCCTATGCCATCGCCCACCTGCCCGAGAGCATGAAAAGCCCGGATCTATACATGAGCCTGGTGCGGGAGAACCCGCAAAACCTGAAAGGCGTCCCCCGCGAAGCCCGGACGCCGGAGATGAGCCGGGAGGCTTTCGAGCGTACCTACGGGAAGGACAAAACCGATTTCTCGGTTATCAGCGCGTTGAGCGACTCCGCCCTGGTCTTGCAGGTGTTCCGCGAGCAGGACGACCCGCAGCAGATACACCGGTTGATGAGTGTCCTGCACCTGAACCGCCGGCTTGTAACGGAGGAGGTGGCGTTGGAGGCCGTTCGCAAGGATGCGGGGGTGCTGTACGACATTCCCAGCACGGCCATCACGCCGCTCGTGGCCGATACGGCCGTGCGGGGCGACCCGAGGATGATCCAGTGGGTTCCGAGGGAGCTTCGCACGGCGGATCTGTGCCTCTATGCCGAGGCCGCCCATCCCGAGTTGCGGGTTTACGTTCCCGACGAGATAGCGAAGGGACGTAATATCTATTCGTTCCACCGTCAGGTGGACGCGAAATTGCGGCAGCCGCTCGAATACGAACAATACAAGACCCTCTACTCGGGCGGCGCGGTGCGTGTGAACAACGTGTGGACGTCGGTTGCGGGTGAGATCGACTGCTGCGAGGTGCGTTACGACCGCAAGGCGGAGAAACTCAAACTGCGGATCGTAGAGCCGCAGCGGAAGAAAAATATCATGTCTACACGTATTTCTCCTAAATCAGCGAAAAAAGGGAAAAGAAAAATCTCCTAAATAAAATGAATAAGCGATAGAAAAATCTATCGCTTATTCGTTATTTAAGGTTTTACTATGTAGCCAATATATTTTCCGATAAAAAACAGCACAAAAGAATAATAAAATGACAATACTTCCTCCTATCAAGATTATATAAGTAAATGCCTTTAATGAAATAATATCCTTCCCCCAAATAGCCACTGCCCCGTGAAATAATACAATAATACTCCATAAACACAAAGTGATTTGCCCAATGGCAATGTTTATTTTAGAAGGAGAATAGGCGCCTCCATTTCCCTTGAAAAAGGATTTTTGAATTTGAGGAAGTTCATATCCTTGTATGTTTTGGTAATGAAACCCTCCTATATGAGAAGCTTTAGGTGTCATATACTGGGATTTTCTCTCAAAAGCACAAATAGCATTCTCATATCTTTCATACCACGCTTTAGAACCTTTTCCCATCATTATCCATAAACATGAAAAAATAATTCCTATAACTCCTATTGAAAATGCTAACAAATTTGCATATGCAAATAACGACGCCTTTTCAAGCATAGTTATTAGCAAACTACCATATCCCGTAAAACATAAGATCAAGAAAGCTGAAAGAAATATTGATCTTTGCCATAAATGGGATAATTCAAAATCTCTACAACGCCAAAAAGTTTCATGTATTTCTTTAATAGAGATTTTATCCTCTACATCGTTTGAATTTCGTTCCTCACTCATATTCTTTATATTTATTTCAACCAGGGAATAGTGTTTTTTTGATAAATACCAAATTGTGTTAAATAGTCAAACGCCCATTTTATTCCGGCATCTACTTGTTCCTCCATATTATCATTTGTATATTCTATCTTTTTTATATTAGCCATTCTTTGATATAAATCTTCAAACATCCACGTTGCTCCTTTATCTTTTTGCTGTAATACGACAGTAGGCATTTCTGCCATCTTGACAATATGTGGAAATTCGTATAAATGCCCACTCGGTTCTGTATTCTCAATTATTACCAATCTTGAAGAAAGGGCATATCGCAAAACTTTTTGCATTACACTCTCTCCTAAAAGATCTGGTTGTTCTTTAATAATATAAGTATAAAAACCTTTATTATCTAAATACGTCTGTATCCTCTTTAATAGCTCCATACTTTCTCCTGTATCTTTGCCCAAAATGAGAATACTATCGGAGTTTTCCAGCATATTATTAGCCCTTTCGTACACTTTATTAAATGACAATTCAATATTATCTATGAGTGTTTGATTAGGTATATGAATAGATTCTGCTAATGCCCATCTTACAAATAAATGTACATCATCATCATTATCTAACTCTTCGCTGAAATAGGGAAACCCCTCTGTTGCTAATCGTTTAACTGCTTTTATCATTGCTTCTGCAAATACAGAAGCATGATATTTGTGAAACCAGTATTTAGTATAAATATGTTCTTCAAGCGTTATTTCCAAGCTATCCCCAATTCTTATTATATAACAACAAGGAAAATTATTATCCAAAATTTGCAGAGATTCTTGCTCTGGCACCTTTGTTAAATCTATTGATAATAACTCTTTTAAGGATAAAGTATCGTCTTCCATTATTATTTGATTCATTGTTTATGCAAATATAACTCATACCCTTTGAAAAGCCTATTTATATATCACTTTTTTGAATCAGAATCGTTATATTTGCAATCGAATCCTCCGGCGGCGTGCCGCCGGGCGATTTACATACGGAAGGAACACATTATGGTGGGGCATTGAAAACAGCCAAATTTTAATCCGCTCGCAAAATAATGGGTAGTTCTCTTCTTCATTGTCGTGTCTATATGCGTCAAGCGTATGCGATAGCGGCGTGGGGAGAAATTATCTATCGAGTGGATGGGTGCTTGGCTGTACCTCAATGCCGGTATTTAACGTATTCTCACGCCTTTTTCGTATGGTATTTGTCTGAACCTAAAGAAAAGCGATATGGAAACGAAATCGACAAATGAGGTAAAGGGTGATTACGACCGGGTATCGGCGAGTGAATGCCTGGGGTCGCTAATCGAGTTGCACGGGATTGTCATGGAAGACGATCTGTTCGTCATTCCCGATGCGGATGGCACGGCAGTATTATACAATGACGGGAAGATACGTTTTGACGAGATCGCCGACATCGAGGTCGGCTCGGTGTTCGTGGGCATCCTGCTCCGCAACGGCTATCTGTTCTACCTTTCCCGTACCGAACCGCTCAAGACGTGCATATACACGCATGGCGGGTGGGGTTCAATCTCTGAAATTTCTCCCCGTGGCATTGCCGGACATATCGGGCGTGAACTGCACGGGAAGCTGGGCGACCATACGGCGGTCGATTGACGGGAAACAAAAAAATCGGACGGTTGTCGTCCGATTTTTTTCGCGTCGTATTTTCACGGCCGTTGCCTGCCGTGTTCCCGTTTCCGCCTTTGCAGGGCGAGCAGTTGCCGCAACATGTAGGCATGGTTTTCCCCCACGGTATGCCCCGAGGGCATCAGGTAGGGACTTGCGAGGCACTCCCGGCATTGGCGTACCGCCTCTTTTAAGTCGGTAACGGTTATTTCCGCTCCCGTGATGTCTTTAATCTTTGTTTCCATTCTTGTCCTGTTTTTTTGGTTCGTACCAACTGTCCCGGTAATTTTCTCCCACGAGCGAGAAAATTCCGCTCATGCCGCTTTCAGCGGCGAAATTTTTGGCTTCCCATATACCGGAAAACTCTCCCAGCAGCCGATAGCCGATGAATAATTTGTACTTGCGCATGATTTTATCGTTTTTCCAGGTTGATAATCGGTGTGTTCTTTTGCAGCCATTCCTTCACGCTGTCCATGTTGTATTCGGATGTGATAACCGCCGTTCGGTCATCGATTTCGGTGAAGCGCGTAGTTTCATACCCGTCGATCCACTGCTTCAGCGTGGCAACGCCCCACACCTGCGGGTCGTCGAACATGGTGTTGAGCCGCCCGATACCCTCGCCGAAGGTTACGAGCAGCGTTTCATAGGAGATTTCCTTGTTTACTTCATTCGTTTTCATATTCTCGCTTTTTACGGGCGGCTTATGCCGCCCCGAAATTTTTTAATCAGACAAGTTCCACTTTAACCCTGCTCATGTTCGCCCAGAACACGCCGTTGCAGTAGTAGGCGTAGCCGTTATGCCAGTTGCTCCTGCGGCGTATCACGTCCTGCTCGGGTGGTCGTATCTCGATACTCGTGGTGTAGATGTTGTGTCCCACGGTAATGACGAGGTTACACCTTCGCCATATCTCGGAATGGGTTCTGAACCCGTTTTTCCCCTCGACGAGCGCAAGGGCGGTCTTGACTGCTTCCCGAACTTCCCAATCCCACTCCCCGAAGGGTTTGAGCGGGCGTGCCATGTAGCTTTTATAGATGATTTTCATTGTTATGTTTTTTTTGTAGGGCGGCTTTCGCCGCCCCGATTTTTATGCTGTCATTCGTTTCCGTATAAGGGACATGTTCCCCTTCATCAGTTTCAGTATTTGCCCGTGGTACGGGGTATTCTTGTTACACACGCCACGGCTCTGCACGACCTCCATGCGTTTTAGGGACACCTCTATCGTTTCGATATGTTTGCCGTCGATTGTGGCCGAGAGTATGAGCGAGTCGGCTTTCAGATAGTATTCGTTGGTAAATACGCAGTGGTGCATGGCCTCGCCCTCCTGCCGTATGGCTTCAACGCTGTCCAATACCTTGATGCAGATTTCCCCGTCGGAAAACTCCACTCCGAAAAACCGCCCTTTGGCTTCGACAAACGAGGCTTCCTGTTCCAACGCCTTGCGCCGTTCCTCCTGCCGCCGTTCCATTTGCATGTGCCGCCGTTTTTTTGCCATGTAGAGGTCATGCGCTGCGGGCAGGTCTGCGGGACACACGAAATGGGCGTTATGCAGGTCTTTCCCGAAAAATCGCAGCAGGTCGATGTAGTCGCACCATTCCGTCGGTTTCCCGATAGCGTACCCGTTACGGATGGCGATACGGATGGCCGGCCAATAGTCTGCGATATTGCGGGAGGAACGGGCGAAAAATCGCACGAGTGCCGTTTGTCCCGCTTTAAGCAGCGTTTCGGCCTTGTTCTCCGAGAGCAGCAGGTGGATAAGGTCGAAAGGGGTTACATCGGGGAGTTGTTTGCCGTAGCCGCTTCGGCGCAGTTCGGGGATAAGCCGTTGTCGGGGATAGATGCGTGTGGGCGTGATGTTGTATTTCCCGTCGTTCTCCGCCCGCAGTTCCAATGCGCTCGACCAACTCCACCCGTGAACGAAGAAGCCCATCGGGCGCAGCCGTGCGAAGGTTGCGGAGCGTCCGTCGGGGGCAATCCACCGCTGTACGGCTTCGATATGGGTGTAAACGGGCGTCTGTCCCACTTTCGCCCAACACTCGATATAGACGAAGCGCAGGACTTGAAAACCCTTGCAGCGGGTTACGATACACAAATACTCGTAATCGTTGAACTTGCGGCGCAGGGTGGTTTCCACTTTCAGCGTGGTGTGGCAGTGCGGACACTCGCACCCTAACAGATTGTCCGTGAGTTCTCCGTTTTCGCTCTGCCACGTGTGGCCGCACTCGGTGCAGGTGATAAGTCCTTTCGGCGTGCGGCGTCCGATATGCTCGATGCAGTTCTTGTACCCCCATTCGATTTGTGCGGGGGTAAGCGGCGGCAGGTGTTTGCTTGCCGCCACGACGCTCTGTTGGAATTTTGTTCTCGGTTTCATAACTAAAATAGACTGGGCATTAGTTTGTTATCTTCGATTTTCTTGGGTTTGGACTTGGCTTTCGCCAACTTGGCGTAGGCTTCGCTCTCGGCCTTCCGTATGGCGTTCCGCCGTGCCTCGGCTTTTTCCTCCTCGGTCAGTTCGACGGTGTGATTGACCACTACCTTGCAACTGACGGGTTTGCCGATGTCGATGTCCTCCTCGTCGTAATAGTGGAGTGCCATAGAGTATATTTCCTCGTCGGCAAACCCGTTGCAACCGCTCTGCCGTACTTGGTTGATGATGAAAGTGCAGCAATCGTCAATGTTCTTTTTCGGGTTGGCGTATCGGGGTGCGAAAAGTTCGTCCTCCCGTGCCCGTGCGTCGAGATAGTTCTGTATCGTCAGTTTGAAATAATCTGTTCCTTGTGCCATGATTTTTTGGTATTGTGGGGCGGCGAGCCGCCCCGTGTTCAACATTTATTCGTCCTTTCCGAGAAGCCGTCGCACCTCGTCCTCTTTGGTCTTTTGGAAAATCCATCCCGCTCTCTTCTGCCCGTCATGCGTCAGCCGTGCGTTGAAGCGTCCCCCGAGTGCGTGAAGGGCGTCCTTGACGGGCTTGGTGTCCCCGAATACGGCTATCGCCTTCTCGGAATAGTCCACGATGATAAACCCGCCTTGCACGCTCGTTTCAGTGCGTTCCGCCCGTTTTTCGTCTTTCGGCTCGGGCAGACATATATTCTCCTCGTTTCCTGCGATATATGCCAGCCTGTCGATGTACCCTTCACGGGTGTAGTGGGCCAGTTTGCAGACACTCCACCCGTATTTCGGACTTTTGCCGAGCGTGAAAACGGGATAGCGGTGTTCGTTCTTGGGGTCGTATTCGGAGAGGTGCGCCGTTTGCGGGAAATTGGCCGCCGCCTTTCTCAACTCCCCGAAGCCGTTGCGGGAGGTGGCCGAAAAGCCGAGAATGACGGTACGCACGCTTCGGGTGGTCGAACACTCGTAAGAGGGGTCAGTGTATTCCGTTTCGTTGAGTTCGGCGATGATTACGCCCTGCACCCCTTCGGGCATGATGCGGCGTAACCTCTGCGCTCCTATTTCCGCTATGCGGTCATGCTCGGCTTTCTCTTTGGCGGCGGCGATGGCCTGCGCCGTGGCTTGCTCTTCCGCCTGCCCCACGAGCAAAGCCACCTCGAAAGCGTCCATGAACTCGGGGTTCACGTCGTCGTAGTACCTGCCGATACCGAATGTTTGCGAGAGGGGTCGCAGAATGTCCGTTTGGCTGATTTCCTTTGTTTCGGTATCGACCATGTGGTACACGTAGCCACGGGCGGTGTGTTCCACCTTGTAAACGACGTAACGCTTTCTGCTCGCACCCGCACCGATACCGATGATAACCTGGTTTTCCTTGACTACCTGCACCTGCGTGTCCGTGGTAGTCGCTCCGAATAATGAAATGTACTTTGTCATACCTGTAATAATTTAGAAGATGTGAGTGAATAGGAAATAGAAAAAGCCGATTAGAGCCACGAGAGAAACAAGGCAGGAGAAAATGCCCCGCAGGATGTCATAACAGAACGTGAAGCCCAAAACGACCCAAATAAAGTCGATACCCCACACGTGGAAGCCCAAAGCCACCGCCCCGACCTTTACCGCCAACCCGACCTTTGCCTTTATGCCAAGTGGAAGGTTGGAGGATTTCTGTTTCCATTTATTTTTCTCTTCGTTTCTCATAACCTTTGACTTTTTTTTTATGCCGTAGCGGAGCCGGTATGGATGGAATCTGTTTCGGTAGCATCAAAAGGTGTCGGGGATAGCTGCTGCAAGATTTTGTCGGAAAATACGCTCGCCCGCAGGGAAAGAGGAAGATTTTGCGGCAAACCGCCCCGCGGCCCGATCTTGCAGCAGCGTGAGCCCCGTAACTACCTTTGCTACTGACAACAGATTTCCATACCGCGCTCCGCGGCATGAAAAAAAGAGAGGAAAAGGTTATGGGAGAGAAACGGGGAGAAAACGATATGCCGTGAACGCTCGAGAAAGTCGGTTCACGGCTCACCCTGCATGGAATGATAAATCGCCCGCGAACATTTCCTTTCACGGGCGATTGGCGTATCGGAGCGTGCCGATCCCGTATCGGCGGAGGATCGTTTCCGCCGGACGTGGCGCCACTCGCTGCCACTTTGAAGACGGATACGTCCATATGCCACTGGCTGATAACAAGATACTGTCCATTTGTGTACTTTTGGGCATCCGGGAAACAAAAAATGAAACAGAACATGGAAATAATAAGTATGGACGTGAAGGCTTTCGACGCGCTGGCAGGGCACGTGGAAGCCATTGAAAGAAAAGCCGAGGCGTTATGCCGCAGGCAAGAGGACGTGAGTTTGAAAAAATGGCTGGACAACCAGGATGTCTGTGACGTGCTGGGTATATCGAAACGTACCCTGCAAACCTACCGGGAGAAAGGGTTGCTGCCTTTCAGCCGCATCCGTCACAAAATCTTCTACAAACCGGAAGATGTCGGGAAGCTGCTGCAATCGTCGCACTATCCTAATACCGCCGCGTTATGAGCCATTATTTCATCGACAAGCACGATCCGCGTGTGGCGGATCTCTTCCGGCGTTTGGAAAAGGCCGGCAAGGCACTGGATAAACTGGAATCCTCCGGAGGCCGGACACTCAAGGGAGAGCGGTTCGTCACCGACGAGGAATTGTCCCGGCTGCTGAAAATCAGCAGGCGTACATTGCAGGAATACCGCACGGCGCGAATCATTCCCTATTATTTGATTCAGGGCAAGGTACTATACATGGAATCCGAGATACAGAAACTCCTGGAAGATTCCCGGAAGAAATGTATCGGGGGACAGGAATGGGTATAAAAGAAGAACGGCCAAAACGTTGGCCGTTCTTCTTTTTCAATTCAATATCGTGTTCATGCCGGGGAGCTGCCAGACGACAGCGGTCGTCGTGGCCCTTCGGACAAGCCACCGTCGGAAGGCTTCTGCATTCCCGGATTTTAAGCGGAAAGCCAGCGCGGCGATCATTTCGAGCGAATACAGCTCGACAATACCGCCGTCACGGTTGCGCTCCCGGCGGTAAACCCGCTCCTCACGGAGTATGCCGCTTTTGAGTATGGAGCGGATGTTGCTCCCCACGGCAGGAACGAAGACTCCGAACAGGTCGGCAATCTGGTGGCGCGTGAGCCATACACGGTTCTCCGGCGTGTGGATTTCCACCCGCCCGTTTTCAATGCTGATAGGTTCTCTTGTCGTCATAGTCATACAAATTTATCAATTTTTGTTATACTGTTCAACCGTTTACCGTTATAATATCTGCCGTTTCCGGTTCGTCCTCCTCGTAGAGATTTATTTTCCGGCCTTTGGTCTGTTCTTTCAGACGTTTCATGTCCTCGTCCACCTTGCGGTCGGTCACTTTGGCGTAAATCTGCGTGGTGGAAATGCTCTTGTGTCCCATCATGCGGCTGACAGTTTCGATAGGCACACCCAACGAGAGCGTGATATGTGTCCCGAAATTGTGCCTCGCCTTGTGAAAGGTCATGTCGAAGCCGTATGTCCGTCCCAGTTCTCTGGTGAGCTTGATGAGATACCCCCGGCAATAGAGGTTGAAAATCCTGTCGCTTTTACGCTCGTGGCGGTATTTCTCGATGATCTGCAACGGCACGTTCAGCAGGCGGATGGCCGAGGGCGTTTCGGTCTTCTGGCGCCGGATGTGTATCCAGTACGTTCCGTCGTCCGACTGCGTGATGTCTTTTTCGGACAAGCGTTTCAGGTCGGCGTAGGACAACCCCGTGAAGGTAGCGAAGAGAAACCAGTCCCGCACCCGCTGGAGGTTGGGTTTATCGACGGGAGTTTCCATCAGTTTTTTGAGGTCTTCGAGTTTCAAATGGCGGCTCTTGCGCCGGGGCAGTTCCGGGTGCAGCTTCCCGTAAGGGTCGCGCCGGAGTGTACCCTGACTGACAGCCCGCTTGGTCATTTTCTTCAACCGGTAAAGATGCTCGTGTACTGTCTTGGGTTTCATTTCACGATCTGTACGCAGGAATATTTCAAAATCATCGTAGAACTCCCGGTCAAGGCTCCGCAACGCTACATCCTCCTTTTCCTTCCTTTTTTTCACGAAGGAGGCTAAAATATTATAGGAGTTCTCGTAACTTTCATAGGTTTCTTCCTTGCGATCCACGCCGACACGCTTGCGGAACTCCTCGTTATGCTCGCGGAACAAGGCAAGGAGGGTGAACGGTTTCTGCCCGATTCCTTCCACGGCGTTTTTGACCAGCTCGGCCGTCACGAAACCGAGGCTTTTACGAATATGGCGGTAATGTCCGGTGATTTTTTCGGTCAGTTTCTCTATTGCCAGGTTTACCGTTCGGGCGTTCTCGCTTCGTCCGTTCGCCCTTTTGGTTTCCGGATTCCAGAGCGATGGATCGACAAACGCGTTGATATTGATCGGGGCCGACTTGGCGTCGATGCTTACCTTGCATAACAATTTACATGTTCCGTCCTTGCGGACTTTCGTGCGGTTGATGTAGAACAGCAGGGAGAACGTGCTGCGGCGTTTTATCTCTTTATTATTCGTTTCCATAATCGTTGTGAATTTGATTGTCAATGATAGATTAAATAGCTACGGAGAAGCGGCCGGCAATCTTTTCCTCTAAAGACCGGGTATCCATGTCGATCTTGTCATCGGTCACTTTGGCGTAAATCTGCGTCGTGGAAATGCGGCTATGCCCCAGCATTTTACTGACGGTTTCAAGCGGGACACCATGCGAAAGCGTGATCTCGGTGGCGTAGGTATGGCGTCCGCAGTGAAAGACGAGCTTCCGTTCAATTCCGCAAATGGCGGCAATACGTTTCAGTGTCCGGTTGAGTTCGTTGTTGCTGTACATCGGCAGCAGTTTTCCTTCCGGGGCCATATCCCGGTACTTGTCGAGGATGAGCAACGGGATGTCGAGCAACGGCACTTCATAGTCGATTTTCGTCTTCTTGCGGGCGGTCTTGATCCATACCTCACCGTCCTCGGCCACTTCCAGATCCTCCGTCGTCAGGCGGCACATGTCCCCGTAAGGGATACCCGTGTAGCAGGAGAAGAGGAACAGGTCGCGGATATGGTAGAGTTTCGGGTCGTGCAGGGGTGTGGTCATCAGCCGTTGTAACTCCGCTGCGGTAAGGTATTTCTGTTCCCGCTCGGGATGTTCGGCTTCATAACCCGCGAACGGGTCGGCAGTGATAATCCCTTCCGCGATGGCTTCCCCGACAATCGTGTTCAACCGTGTGACAAGCAACACGATAGTTCCCAGGGCAAAGCGGCGCTCCGTGCGTAGGTAGAGGTCATAGTTGTCGATGAATGAACGGTTCAGGGCCGTGAAAGGAACATCCGACAACTTGTATTTCTCCTGGATGAAAGCAGCCACACAGTTACAAGCATAGCGGTAAGATTGCGCTGTTCCCTTTTCCCGGTTCACGCCGACACGTTTTTCGAAATGTTCGATGAACGTCCGGAAATAACCCAACAGGGTTTCCTGCCCGAAAGCCGTCCCCAACAACAGATTCCTTATTTCTTCAGCCGTTACATTCTCACGGGTGGCTGACAGTTCGTCATAAATGGAAATGGCTGAAGCTCGCAAATCGTCCAGTTGCCGGTTGATTTCCCGCGCGGCGTTACTTTTACCCGTGGCACGTCCGGATGCCCACAGTGCAGCGGGTACGGACATTTTCGCACTAAAAGCCGCTTCTGAAAATTTGCCGACAACAAGTTTCGCCATGACCGGGCAATGTCCCTCGTCATTCATTTCGCTCTTTTTGAGGTAGAACGTAACCGTTACATCCGTCTGTTTCATAACTCTATTTTTTATGTTGCAAAATTACTTGATATAGAGTTATTTACAGTTATGAAAATTATAGCGGAACAAAGAATAAAACCCCGGATGCCGGTAACATAACCTGTATTTCCATGAAAAACGGAAAAAAACGGTTATCTTTACGGGCAAAATATAGGGTTCTTTGCATGGTGAACGGTAAAACCGCAGGTGGTCAAGCGTTATTTTGCCGGATTATCCGGGGCTAAAAAAGGCAACGGATAAGTAGCAAATCTTTCTCTTAACCTTTCATTATCCTGCATTTTAGCGATTTGGAAAGGTATAGAAGAATTTGGCTTAACTCTCCTCAATACCAAACACTTACTTTATTTATCCAAATTTTGCCGTTTTTTTGCGAGTTCTTGTTATATTTGTAATAAACAGAAAGATGTTCAACAAGATGAAACTGCAACTCGATCCCACGTCGTCCAAGCCGCTCCATGTGCAGGCTGAAGAGTTATTGCGGGGGCTGATTTCACAGGAAGAATACCGGAAGGGGAAATTGCTGCCCAATGAAGTCGAACTTTCCCGTGAGATGAACATATCGCGCAATACGCTTCGGCAGGCCATCAACAAGTTGGTTTTCGAAGGATTGCTTGTCCGCAAGAAAGGGTATGGAACGACGGTCGCGCCTCAGAACGTGATGAGTAACGGGCGCAATTGGTTGAGTTTTTCGCAAGAGATGTATTCCATGGGGATGACTGTCAAGAATTTCGAATTGCATGTCAGTTGGCAGTTGCCGCCCAGGAAGGTCTGCGAGTTTTTCAAATCGGGGGAAGATCAGAAGTTGCTGTGCCTGGAGCGCCTGCGTGGACGGACCGACTTGGCATTCGTCTATTTTATTTCGTATTTCAATCCCGGCATCGGCCTTAACGGGGACGAGGATATGTCCCGGCCGTTGTATGAGACGCTGGAAAAAAATTATGGCGTTGTGGTGAAAACCTCGCGGGAGATGATCAGCGCCCGCAGTGCGAACGCCGATATTGCCCGAAAACTCGACATCGAGGAAGGCGATCCCATTCTGGTGCGCGAACGGTATGTGTTCGATGTGCATGACGTGCCGGTGGAATACAACGTGGGGTATTACCGTGCCGACAATTTCACCTATTCCATCGAATTTACCAAAGAGTAATTTCGTTCCGTTATTATCCTGTTATTAAATTATCATTCCGATGAATAAATCGATCGGGAAAGTACTGCCCGTGCTTTTCGGCTTTTTCGTGATGGGTTTTTGTGACGTGGTGGGCATATCCACCAGTTACGTAAAGGCGGATTTCGGCCTCAGCGAGACGTTGGCCGGGTTTATCCCTTCCATGGTGTTTCTGTGGTTTTTGCTGCTCTCCGTACCGACGGCTATGGCGATGAATCGTCTGGGGCGGAAGACGATGGTCCAGATCAGCAATGTGATAACGATTGTCGGCATGCTCGTTCCGTTCGTGTCCTACGGGTTCGTCTCCTGTATGGCGGCCTTTGCCCTGCTGGGAATCGGCAATACGATCATCCAGGTTGCACTCAATCCGCTGTTGGCCAGTGTGGTCAAGGGCGATGCCCTGACCAGTTCGCTGACCGCGGGGCAGGTTGTTAAGGCTGTGTCTTCGTTTTTGGGGCCTTTTATCGCGGCTTTTGCCGTTTTGGCGTTCGGGAACTGGCAATATCTGTTTCCGATCTTCGCCGGGATTACCTTTCTGTCTGCACTCTGGCTTCAGGTAACGCCTATTGACGAAGGTTCGGTCATAGGGAAGGCTTCCACCTTCGGAGAAACATTCGCTCTGCTGAAAAACCGTACCATTCTCTTGCTTTTTCTGGGCATTGTCTTTATTGTGGGAACTGATGTCGGTATGAATACCGTTGCTCCCAAATTATTGATCGAACGCTGTGGCTTTGCCGTGCAGGATGCCGGATACGGTTCGAGCGTCTATTTCTTTTGCAGGACTGCCGGAGCTTTGATCGGGTCGGTTTTGTTGGCGCGGCTGTCGGATATCGGTTATTACCGGATCAATATCTTGCTGGCGTTTGCCGCTATGATCGGACTTTTTTTTATGGAGGGAATGGTGGCAATCCTGTCGCTTGTCGGTCTGATTGGATTTGCCTGCTCGAGCATTTTTCCGGTTCTCTATTCGGTTGCCCTGCGCACTCGCCCTGACAAAGCAAATGAAATTTCGGGTTTGATGATTACCGGAGTTTTCGGTGGTGCCGTGATTCCGCCGTTGATGGGGGCTGCTGCGGATGCCATTGGTAGCCAGGGCGGATCGCTGGCCGTGATTTCGGGGTGTATCGTTTATTTGATTTTCTGTTCCCGGTTGCTGAAATCGTCTCGGTGATGCAGTAATGTATGTACATAATAATGGCCGGTCGAAGTTTCCTTCGGCCGGTTTTTTATTGCTTGCAAGTCATTGCAGGGCATATTTTGTCCTGCAATATAATATTTGGTTCTGCAAATGATAAAAAAATAATCGCAATTTGTACCTTGATTTTTTGTTATTGAAAAATTATATCCATATATTTGTCTGAACATATTTGTGTATGTATGGCTGATGTCGCCCTGCGATTGAAAGCGAATGTCGAATCCAGATTCAAGTGTAAAACGAAAATAGTTAAAAAATGAAGATTGCCTACCGACATTTTTTATTGTGCATCCTGCTGCTGTCCGGCTGCCTGTCTACCGCTTTTGCGAAGGACCACGTTGTGTGGCGGCTTGGGGAGAAGGATGGTTTCTGCCGGGAATTTGCTTTGCATGATGTTGCGTATTCGGATTTTTCGAAGCGTTATACGTGCGTCACTACGATCTGCCAGATCGGCACGGACGACAGCCGGAAAATTCCCTGCGCGTTTCCCGGACCGAAAGACGTATGGGCCGGGAAGCAGAGCGGCGAGCTGCTGGTTCGTTTCGGGGTTGGCCGGATCGCTCCGCAGACCCGGGCGCGGTTGGTGTTGGACTTTGTGGAGGTGCACCCTTATTCGCCTCCCGTGCTGGAAATTACGGTAAACGGGTTCCGGACGAAAGTTCAGACTCCCGCGGGAAAAAACTCCAGCTATTTCCAGAATCGGACCACTGATTCGCATGATTTGGCCGTTAGTGTGGCTTTGCCGGAAGGTACATTGCAGGTCGGGGAAAACCGGGTGTCGGTCCGGAACGATTCGGGAAGCTGGGTTGTCTGGGATGCTCTGACCCTCACGGCGGATGCTCCCGTAACGGCCTCGAAACTGCGCGATAAGGTAGAATTGCTCGGGGCGAAATCTTCTCCGGCCCTGATGTACGGCGAGGGGCAGGAGTTGTTGCAGCCCGTGCGCATGCAGATCGCTAACTGGGGAGCCGCCCGTGAGGCGGAGTGGGGTTATGATGGACGGAAAGGCGGGAAAATCCGCTTGGAACGCGGTCTGAACCAAATCGAGGCCGGGATTCCCGAGAGTTTCTCGGGACGGGAGGTGACCGTAGCCGTGCAAGCCGGGAACAAGCCTGCGGGTTCTGTTTCCGTCCGGCTGGATACGGTCGATAAATGGACCATTTATTTGGTACAGCATACCCATACCGATATCGGATATACCAAACCGCAGACGGAAATTCTGACGGAGCATCTCCGGTATATCGACTATGCTGTCGAATATTGCGAGATGACAGAGCGTTACCCCGACGACTCGAAATTCCGGTGGACGTGCGAAACTGCATGGGCTGTAAAGGAGTGGCTGCGTATCCGTCCGGAGGAGCAGGTGCGTAAGTTTATGAAATATGTGCGGAACGGTCAGATCGAGGTGACAGCCATGTTTTTCAACATGTCGGAGCTTTCCGGCGAAAATGCCTATAAGACTTTCCTCGCTCCGGTGGGAATGTTCAAGCGGTACGGTCTTCCCGTGTCGACGGCCATGCAGAACGATGTGAACGGTGTGGCATGGTGTCTGGCCGATTACCTGCCCGATCTGGGTGTTCGTTACCTGACCATGGGGTCGAATAACCACCGGGCGCTCATTCCGTTCGAGGGCCCGACGGTCTACAAATGGGAGTCGCCGTCGGGCAAATCCCTGATTTCCTACCGTTCCGATCATTACAATACCGGCAACCACTGGGGAATCGAACGGGGCGACATGGGCGTTTTCTCCGAAGGGGTGTTCGCCTATATCGACAAATTGAAGCGACAGCAATATCCCTTCGATGTCGTTTCCGTACAGTATTCCGGTTATTTTACGGACAACTCGCCCCCTTCCGCCAAGGAGTGCGAACTGATTCGCGCCTGGAATGAAAAATACGCATGGCCGAAACTGCGGAGCGCTCTGATCCGGGAGTTTCTCGACGATGTCTCGTCGCGTTATGCCGATAAACTGCCCGTCTACCGCGCCGCCTATCCCGATTGGTGGACGGACGGTTTCGGGTCGGCAGCCCGGGAAACCGGCGTTTCTCGCCGTACCCAGTCCGATATGATTACTATCGAGGGTATGCTTTCGATGGCTGTGCTTCAGGGCAGGAAACTGTTTGCCGGTGTCAAAGAGGAGATTCGGCGCATTCACGAGAACCTGTTGTTCTATGACGAACATACGTTCGGGGCGTCGGAGAGCATTCGCGACCCGATGTCGGAGAACAGCCAGGTACAGTGGGCGCAGAAAGGGTCTTATGCCTGGGAGGGACTGAAGAGTGCTCAAATGCTTTACGAAGCGTCCGTCGGTCTGCTGCAACCCGAATTGCGGCGTTCGTCCCGTCCGACGATCACGTTCTTCAACTCGCTCGGATGGCAACGTTCGGGACTGGTGCAGGTCTATATCGATTACGAGATCGTGCCCATCGACCGGGCTTTCAGAATCGTCGACGAGCGCGGACAGGCGTTGGACGTGCAGCCGGTGCGTTCGCGCCGCGAGGGTCGCTATTATGCCATTTATGCCGAAAACATTCCGGCGCTGGGTTACCGTACCTACGAAATCTTCCTGGACGAGGGGAAGGCGCCTGAATCCGGTCGGATTGATATGGTCGACCATATTGTTGAGAACGATTATTACCGTATCGCGTTCGACCCCCGGACCGGGGCCGTAAACAGCTTGGTGGACAAGGAACTGGGTTTGGAAATGGTCGATTCCGAATCGCCCTGGCAGTTGGGGGCGTTTATTTATGAATCGCTGGAGAACGACCGCAAGCAGATGGAACGCCACCGTTTCGACCACTGCAAGCGTTCCGGACTGACCGATGTCCGGTTTGTTTCCGCAACCTCCGGGCCGATTTACCAATCTGTCAATTTTGTCGGAAAGTCGCTCGGTTGCGACGAGAAATCCGGAGTCAAGACGGAACTCCGGTTGTATAATCATACCAAACGCATCGAACTGGCCTATTCGATGCGGCGTCTTCCGGAAACCGAACCGTCGGGGATTTATGTCGCTTTCCCGTTACGTTTGGATGGAGCCGAATTGTTGTTCGACGTCCCGGGCGGGATGGTCAGCCCGGGCGAAAACCAGATTCCGGGCACCTCGGCCGGATGGAATACGGTGCAGCACGTGGTTGCGGCGCGCAACGGCAGGGCGCAGTTCCTGGTGGGATGCGATCAGGTTCCGCTTTTCCAGCTCGGAAGCCTGCTCGACGATCCCTATCAGATTCATAAAACCTATGAAAAACCCCATGTATTTTCCTGGGTGATGAATAATTACTGGACCACGAATTTTCGCGCTTCGCAGGAGGGCGAGTTCCGCTGGAGCTATTACATGACTTCCGGGGAGGATGTCTCCAATTCCGCGGCGTTGCGGTTCGGAATGGGTGGGCGCGTGCCGTTGTATGCCCGTGTCGTTCCGGGCGGCAAGGAGAACGGAAAGTCGTGGGAACGGTCGAATTTCCGGATCGGGGATCCGAACCTGATCATGACGTCGTGTTCTCCCGCGGCTGCGGACGGTTCCGTGCTGCTGAATGTCCGGGAGGTGAACGGTGTTGCGGCACAGCTGACCCTGACGGGAAAAGACGGCAGGCCGATTCCGTTCGAAGTGGTGAACGCTGTCGAAGAGGGGTGCGGGGAGCCTGTTTCGCAACTTGCGGTGGAGCCGTATGGAAACCGGTTTGTCCGGGTCAAATTATAACGAAGTTTTGCAGTTGATTATGAACACGAATTGCAATTATGCCGTGGGGGTGGATATCGGGGGCAGCCATGTATGCTCGCGGGTCGTCGATCTTGCCGCTCCGGGTGGAACGGAATATCCGGTGGTGGAGACTCCTGTCGACTGCGGGGCCGGGGCCTCGGCCGTTCTGGCGGCCTGGACCGGGAATATCCGCCGGGCGATCAGTGCGAGCGGATTAGGGCGGGTGCGTAATGTGGGATTGGCCTTTCCGGGTCCGTTCGATTATGAGCGAGGTATTTCTCTTATTCAGGGAGTCCGGAAGTTCGACCGGCTTTACGGTCTCGATGTTACGGAGTCGTTGCTGGCCCGTTTGGAAGGCGCGGGCGTCGAAGAGTGCCGCTATGTCAACGATGCGGCCGCATTCGCTCTCGGAGAGTGCTTCTGCGGGGCGGCGAGCGGAGCCGGCCGGGTGATGGCCCTGACGCTGGGAACGGGCTTCGGCTCCGGATTCGTGGCCGCAGGCCGGCTTCTGACGGATGCGCCCGAAGTCCCCGTCCATGGATGGGTTTACCACCTGCCGTTCGAGGGCGGGATTGCCGACGATGCCTTTTCCACCCGCTGGTTTTGCCGTCGCTATCGGGCGCTGACCGGCCGGGAGGTTACCGGGGTTAAGGAAATTGCCGACCGTGCCGGTACGGAGAAGGAGGCACGGCGGCTTTTCGACGAATATGGCCGGCGGCTGGGCGAATTCATCCTTCCGGTTTTCGATCGTTTCCGGGGCGATGTGCTCGTGCTGGGCGGTAATATCGCCCGGGCATATCCGCTTTTCGGACCGGCTTTCGAGGCACGGTTGGCCGATGAAGGCCGGAAAATCGACATTCGCATGTCGGCGCTGCTGGATCAGGCGGCCATGGCTGGAGCCGCATCGTTATTTTGGGAGAATTAATTTAATATGAACAAGTTGAGACAAACTATGCAATACCTGCTTCCCGTCGAAAAACCGGGGACGGCAGGGGAGGATTATGATATTTATCCCGTCCATGATCTGGGCCGGGGA
Source organism: Alistipes sp. i18-0019-D1 (assembly GCF_042852885.1). NCBI lineage: Bacteria > Pseudomonadati > Bacteroidota > Bacteroidia > Bacteroidales > Rikenellaceae > Alistipes > Alistipes sp. i18-0019-D1. The sequence goes on along the minus strand of NZ_AP031424.1, from coordinate 288,698 downwards.
AAGATACATTGCGATTACGCATCGCTGGCACGGAAAATTGCCGGAGAGAAACGGGTTGTGGTGGACGGATTCATCGGGGTCGACTTCGGACGTTTCACGCGGGAGTTGAATAAGGCGCTTACGGCTATCGGCGTGCATGCCAATTGGTGGAACATGAACGCTGCCATGCGTTCGCCCGGGGAAATAGAAGAGTTGGTGGCCCCTTTTCTGGGCGGCGACGACCCGATCTTCGGGTTCCGTACGTCACTGGAGCTTTCCGACTTTCTGGACCCGGAGAAACTGCGGCGTATCGTACCCGATGATGAGGCCGAGATGAATATCCTGATCGGAATAGGGGCCTCGCTGGCCGATTGGGGCGGTACGCTCGTGTACATCGACATCCCGAAAAACGAGATTCAGTTCCGTGCTCGCGCCGGCAGCGTCACGAATCTTGGCGTTCCCGTTTCGGATGTACCCAAAAAGATGTACAAACGTTTCTATTTCGTGGATTGGGTCGTTCTGAACCGTCACAAACGGAATATCCTTCCCCGAATCGACGTGATCGTGGACGGGCAGCGGGACGGCGAGATAACCTGGGCATCCGGCGACGACCTGCGCGCCGGGCTTGACCGCCTTGCATGCAATGCTTTTCGCGTTCGTCCCTGGTTCGAACCGGGGGCGTGGGGCGGACAGTGGATCCGGGAACATATCCGGATGTTGCCGCACGATGTGCCGAATTATGCCTGGTCGTTCGAACTCATCGTTCCCGAGAACGGAATTATCTTCAGCAGCGACGGACGGATGCTCGAAGTGTCGTTCGATATGCTGATGTTCCGTGCGGGGCGCAATGTGGTCGGGAACGAATGCTATGAGGAGTACGGCGACGAGTTTCCGATCCGGATGGACTATCTGGACAATTTCGACGGACGGAACCTCTCCATCCAATGTCATCCCCGGCGGGAATATATCCGGAAAAACTTCGGCGAGGTGCTGACCCAGGAAGAGACTTACTACATCCTCGACACGAAGGACGATGCCGTGGTTTATCTCGGTTTTCAGGAGGATGTCGATCCGGTGGAGTTCGAGCGGGCGCTGACCGGGAGCCACCGTTCGGGAACGGAACTTGACGTGGCGCGCTATGTCCATGCCGAACCCTCCGCGCGGCATGAACTGTATCTAATTCCTCCGGGAACGCTTCACAGCTCGGGGCGAAATAATCTGGTATTGGAGATCAGCACCACACCCTACATTTTCACCTTCAAAATGTACGACTGGCTCTCCCTCGACCTCGATGGCCGTCCGCGCCCGATTAATGTTCGCCGGGCGATGGAAAACCTTTGTTTCGATCGGAAAGGCGATGCTGTGAAGCGTGATCTTGTCGCGCACCCGTGTTTGGTCGAATCGGGTGCGGACTGGGAGATGTGGCATTTACAGACGCATCCGGATCATTCGTACGACGTCTACCGTTACAAATTGAAATCGTCCGTGGAGGTGCGTACGGAGGGTAAGTGTCATGTTCTGAATCTGGTCGAAGGCGAGTCCGCCGAAGTCCTGACAGCCGGAGGTTCCCGTTTTTGCCTCCACTATGCCGAAACGCTGGTTGTATCGGCTGCGGCCGGTTCCTATCGGGTGGTCAACACTTCCGGTCGTGAAATCATGTTCGTCAAAGTCTTCATGAAATAGCCATTAAGTCAAAAATACCAACTGCTAATTTTATTGTTATGGATCAAAAAACTACCCGTTTGAATTTTCCGCTGCGGGATATCAAGGGCCTGTGGCTTTTGCTGTTCTGTGTTGTGCTTACGGCTGTGCCGTCCTGCAAGGACGACGACGACCTGCTCCGTAAGGATTTTCTGATCGTGTCGGATTCACTGACCAGAGAACCGGTCTCTGCAATCAACTGCCGGGTCGAGGAGGGCCGGGACACGCTTTATGTCCATGCCAATGTTCCCTACGAGATGTTTTTCCAGACTTCGGACGAGGAGTCCGACTGGCTCACGTATGAAAACAAGGGCTTCAATGCCGAGGCTAAAGCCGATATGATCATCCTCAGTTACAAGCCGATGGGTGAATTTTACAAACGTCGTTCCGGAACGTTGAGCTTCACTTCGTCGGACAAGTATCTGGGTGCGTTCGTGACCGTCAATCAAGGTTTCGGGACGCTTCTGTGCGAAGATTTCAGCTGGTTGAACTACGGTTACGACTACCCCTGGGATGCGGAGGATGAACGCCGTATCGACAAATGGACCACCACGCAGAAAAATTACGGATGGACCTCTACCGAACTCGAAAGCACCGGATATCCGGCATTGTACGGACGCATCGGCTGTGTGAAGCTCGGCGATACGAAAAACGGCGGAGACCTGATAACTCCCAACGTGACGAGTATCATTGTCGATTCGCTTGTCATGCTGCGCTTCCGTGCCGTGGGTTTCTGTGAAAAAGACGGAACGAAAGATGCCAATCTTCTGCATGTAAGCGTCATCGGTGGCGGTGCTTTCAAAGGCGGCAAAACGACTCAAACGCTCGAACTGGGTTATTACGATCCGTCCGATCCCGATGTCGTCTCTTCGATGTGGGACGATTCCGACTATGTGCTTTACCTGGTCAATACCGAGACCAATCCCTTTACCGGGCATACGCAAATCCGGTTTGCCGGGGGCGATGCCGAGTTGTCCGGAGGTCGGAAAAACCGGGTTTTCCTCGATAATGTTCAGCTTTATGCGCTGGATGCGGAGACCTATTACCAGCTCAATCCGGAGGAGAAACCGAAGGAACGTCCCTAATTCCGGAATCGTACGGAGAATGATAGTCATGAAACAGACCGGAATGAATCTTATGGAAAGGGTTGGTCGACATGCCGGGGCGTGGCCACGGATGCTTACGGCGCTGATGATCCTGGCAGTCTGGTGCGGGTGCGGCAAGGACGATGCCACCGGACCGGTCGGGTCCGGTGGGAACCGGGAGGTGCTGCTGGGTATAGACAAAGGTGTCAAAAACATCCGCGTTGCTGCCGGTGACAATTGGTCGGCTTTCGTTTCGCCCGATTCGAAATGGGTCTGGATAGACGGTCCCGATTCGGGACAGAAAGAGGGACGGATCACCGTCGGTTACAAGGCGAATGGAGTCTTTCCCCGGATGGCCGCACTTGTGATCCGCTCGGGGGCAATCCGGGACACGATTTTCCTGAAACAATACGGGAAAACACCTGTGCTCGAATTTGTGTCGGGAAGAGCCGAAGTTGCCGGGACCGAGGGGCGTAAAAAATTTGAGATTACTACCAATCTGCCGTTGTCGCTTGCGGGAAAAGTGAAGTTCTCCGTGACAGAAGGCGGGAAACCCGCGGACTGGATTACGGATTGCAAAATCGAAAACGACTTGAAAACGTTGAGTTGCCATATCGGGGAATCCCGTTCGGCGACGCCCCGTCAGGCGATCCTCACAATCTCTTTCACGGATGAGTGGGGTACGGTCTACGATTCGGAATGCCTCGTTTCGCAGGCCGGTATCGGAGGAAGTTCCCAGACTCGGGCAGTTACCTTCGGGGACTTGAGGGGAATGGTTGCCGGAGCCGACGGCTCGTGTTTTATAGAGGAAGACATTGCGTTGGAAGGCATCGTCGTGAGCGACTGCGGAAATGCCAATGTCGCAGCCAATCCGAACCTGACGGCTGTAAAGATCGATTACAGCGAGAATGCGAGGACGATTTATCTCCAAAGTGCGGACGGAGTATACGGCGTCTGCTTGAAAACCACTTCGGAAGAGGTCAATACGCTGCGGCGGTATGATCGTCTGAAATTATGGCTCAAAGGACTGACGCTTCGGAAAGACGCTGATCCCGAACGGTATACGCTTTCGGGAGTCGGTTACAGCAATCTGATGACAGTGACCGGAGGCAGTGCTTCCGATGTCTTGCTGAAAGAGCGTTCCGTCGCAGATCTGACCGATGCGGACCTTTATACCTTTGTTACGTTGAAGGCGTGCGAAATTCCCATTCGCGAAGGGGGGCTGACACCGATCAACGAAGGGTATGCTTCTGTCTACGGCGCGGGCCGCATTGATTGCTATCCGCGGCTGATCCGGGACGAAAAGGGTGGCTGTATGTTCCTGTTGACGAATGTGGGCTGCGGTTTCCGCCGCGACGGAACCGATCTGCCCGCAGGCTCGGGGAGCATTTCAGGTGTCATTGTGCATGAGACGTTCAGTCGGTTCGAGGAGGACGGTGATATCGGCCGTTATCAGATACGCCCGCTCGAACGGGACGATATCGCGCTGAACGCGAATTCCGGCGACGGGTTTTCCCGGCTGATCGCCGAATGGAACCTCCCCCGGATTGCGGGCAATGTCGTATCCCCGGGTTACGGAGCGGGTACGATCACCCACACGTCCGGGAAAACGATTTATGCGTCGTCGGATTACAGCCTGTCCGGTCCGATTACGGGAAAGGTCGAGGTCGACAACAAAGGCAGCGTCCCGGAAGGCGGTTTTTCCAATGCGAACTGGTGGGACAAGGCCAACGATTGCGGTGAGGGCTGGGTGATCGGTTTTTCGACCCGAGGCATTGCTTCCGGCCGGTTGTCGATGCAGTTCGCCACGGTCAACCTGGCCGTCGGCGCCCCGCGCTACTGGGTGGCCGAGTGGTCGGATCACGGTTTGAAATCGGACGCGTGGAACATTGTCCGGGAGTATACGGTCCCCGATATTGCGCAATGGTCCAATACGCTTCTGACCCAGCTGCCGGGACATAAGAACGTGAATATCGACCTGCCGTCGGAGATGCTCGGCAAGGATGCGGTTTATGTGCGCCTGCGTGCTGCGCGTAACAGCGCCGGTACGGCAAGTTCCTATGACGGCAGTACCATTGTGAACGGAGCGGCCAATACGCTTTCTTATGTGGCGGTCCGATACGACAAATAGTACGAATCCATAAAATACGAAACTATGAATCTTAACCCAAATTTCGTACGGAACTTCCGTTTGTGGTGTATGCTATTGCTGGCGCTCTGTATGGCGACTTCCTGCGAGGATGGAGGTGAGCAGGGCGAATACCTGCGCGCCGAACCCGAGGAAGAGCTGGAGGTTGACACGCTGCGTCTGATCAGTTACAACATTCTGGAAGGGATGAAACTGGATCAGACGACCGGAAAGACCGAATTGGCAGCCTGGGTGCGTTCGATGAATCCCGATATTCTGGCGTTGCAGGAGGCGAACAAGTTCACGCAGGAGTCGCTGGAGCGGCTCGCGGTGAGCTACGGTCATCCTTATGTTGTTACCAATATCAAGAAAGGCGATAACTATCCGGTGGCGCTGACTTCGAAATATCCGGTCGAGGTGATTGCGAAAATCACCGAAGGTGTGTCCCACGGGGCTATCCATGCTCGGATCAGGGGAGTCAATATCGTCGTGTTGCACCTTTGGCCCCATGCAACCGGCTCGAACGGTCATACCGACGGCAACTCTTATCGGATGGCTGAAATAACGGCTTTCCTCGACGGTACGTTGAAGGCTCATCCCGGTGAAGTTCGGTGGCTGATGATGGGGGACTTCAATTCGGTTTCCCCGCTGGATGCCGATGACCTGCCCGGAGGCATAGGACTTAACTACGACGTACATACCAAAATATTGGGCAGCGGTTATCACGACTTGATGCGCTCCTACCGCGGGTATTTCATCCCGTCGTGTCCCACCGCGGCGTTTGCCGGAGGAAACGCTACCCGTATCGATTTCATTTACGGCAGCAGCGCGATGCTTTCCGACATGACCTGCGTGGAGACGGTCCGAGACGATTTTACGGATACCCGTTCCGACCATTATCCGCTGATGACGGAATTCAGGGTGTATGGAACTAAACAACTTTGATCATAATATGGAACTCTTAAACCCGAATTTTATGAACGACCTGAAACAGAAAAGATCGCGTGGACGAAAACTGCGCCCGTTCGGTGCAGAACGGTCTGTCACCGGAAAAGAACTGCGGTTCCGGGCCTGACGAAATGGTGTTGAATCTAAAATTACTGAATCCAAATGAAAAAATTATTGACGAATAAGGACTTCCCGGCATTCCGCTGTCTGCGGCGGATCGTTGCGATGCTGGTTGTGTGCCTGGCGGTCGTCCCTGCGTATTCCCAATCCGGAAAAATCTCACTGAATGCAGAGAGTGAACCGTTGGCTACCGTGCTGAAACAGATCGAAAGTCAGTCTGGCTACAAATTCACGTACGAGCCGGCTGATGTGAATAATAAGAGAATTACGCTGCGTGCTGCCAACGTCGGCCTGCGGGATGTGCTGGCGACCATTGCCAAGGCGGCCGGACTGTCCTACACGATCTCGGATGCAGACCGTGCTGTCACGCTGAAAAGAACCGGTCCGGCGGTCCGGAGCACCGGCATCGTCGTTCAGGGTGTGATCCGGGACAAAAAGGGGCTGCCCCTTCCCGGAGCGACCGTGTATGTGAAAGGCAGCGTGAAGGGTGCGATCGCCGATGCCGATGGTAAATATCGCCTCGAAGTGCCTTCTGCCAACAGCATCCTTGTTTTCAGCTACCTGGGATTTGTTACCCAGAACGTTACGGTCGGGTCACGCACGGTCATCGACATGGTGCTGAATGAAAACTTGCAGGAAGTGGACGAGGTGGTTGTGATCGGTTACGGTGCGGTCAAGAAAAACGACCTTACCGGATCGGTGGCCAACGTGAAGATGGCCGATATCGAAAATGTTCCGGTCATCAGCGTCGACCAAGCGTTGCAGGGGCGTATTGCCGGTGCTGACATCATGTCCACCACCGGAGAACCGGGCGCCACGACTTCGATTCGTATCCGTGGGACACGATCCATTTCAGCCAGCAACGAACCGCTGATCGTAGTCGATGGTATGATTGATGCCGTGCACGACCTGAACGACATCAGCCCTGGTGATATTGAGTCGATCAATGTGCTGAAGGACGCTTCGTCGACAGCCATCTATGGTGCGCGCGGCAGTAACGGTGTCATCATCGTCACGACGAAGAAAGGAGAGGCCGGTCGTCTCAGCCTGCAATTCCGCACCGACCTCGGCTTTTCGCAGCTGCCCAAGAAACTGGAACTGATGAATGCCACCGAATTTGCGCTTTACCGTAATGATCTGGCTTATTTTTCGACTGATGACGAGTACGGAGAGATCGTCGACGGGACCCCGATCTCCAAATATCCTTTCCCCGATCCCTATTCATTGGGCAAAGGGACCGACTGGCTCGGCGAACTCACGCGGACGGCTCCCTATCAGAATTACAGTCTTTCGGTCAACGGAGGAACCAAGAAGACGACCTATTTCGGATCGGTCAGCTTCAACGATACGCGAGGCATCATCAAGAACAGCGGCATGCGGCGTTACACGGCGCGTTTCAATATCGACAACCAGTTCACCGACTGGCTGAAGGTCGGCATGCGTCTCACCTTTACCCATCGCGACAACAATAACAACCTGGCTAACCTGGGCGGAACCAGTTGGTGGCAGGGCGGTATCTACCTTTCGCCGCTGATCAAGGCGAACAGCGATTTCAACGACCTGTGGGGTTCCGGACAGAAGTTCAACTCTCCGTTGGCGACCGTCTACCTCAATACGGACGATATTACCCGTCAGACCTTCAACGCCGCCATCTATGGGGAGGCCGAACTGGTCAAGGGTCTGAAACTCCGGAGTCAGGCTTCCTATTACTCCTATGTGCATCACTCCTACAAGTTCCAGCCCAGTACGCTGCCGGCCAAGGTCGAAGGACAGGGTGCTTACGCTTACCGGGGTGAGTACAACGAGACCAGTATCTTGAGTGAAAATACGCTGACCTACAACAAGGATTTCGACAAACGCCACCATTTCGACGCCATGGTCGGCTTCACGGCGCAGACGTGGGAATCGAACAACATGACTACGGGCGGTAACGGTTATCTGCTCGATCCGCTGCTGTGGAACAATATGGGTGCTATTCCCGATAAGGAGAACCTGTCGGTCGGTACGTCCAATACGCGGAAGGTACGCATGTCCGGCCTGTTCCGTGTCAATTACAACTATCGTCAGAAATACTATCTGACTTTCACGGCGCGCGCCGATGGCTCTTCCAACTTCGCGTCCGATCACAAATGGGGCTTCTTCCCTTCGGGAGCGTTCAAATGGAATGTTCACAACGAACCGTTTATAAAATCCGTTTCGTGGATCAGCGAGATGGCGCTCCGCTTGAGTGCGGGACGGACGGGTAACGATGCCATCAGCGCTTACCGTTCGCTGCCCTCGATGGGGTCTTCGACGACGGGCTACCTTTTCGGCGGCTCGCAGCCCGTGGCATTCTATCCGTCGCGGATCGGAAGCCCCAAACTGACCTGGGAGACTACCGACATGTACAATGCCGCGCTCGATTTCGCCGTGCTCGATAACCGGATCAAGTTCACCGTCGAGGCCTATATGTCCAAAACGAAAGACCTGTTGCTGACCGTACAGCGTCCGACTCAAAGCGGTTACTCGAACCGTTTCATGAACGTCGGCAAAACCAGCAACAAGGGTATCGAGATCGCGATCGAAAGCTACAATATCTCCAAGCCCAAATTCACATGGTCGACCAGCTTTACCCTGTCGCACAACTCCCAGATGGTGGATAACATCGGCTCGGAGGATTTCGTGGTGACCTACGAATCCTACAATCCGAAGTATATGATGTATGGGTATGTCTCTGATTATCCGCTTAATGCGCTGTGGGGATTCAGATATGCCGGCACATGGAAAAACAACGCCGAGATCGAGCGTAACAAGACGACCAAAGGCTATGTTTCGGCCGGTAACAACTTCTATTCCCCCGGTGCCCCGCGTTATCTGGATATCAATCACGACGGCATCCTGAACAAGCAGGATCTGGTCTATCTGGGTCAGGCCGATCCCGATATCTACGGAGGTTTGCAGAATACGTTCAAGATACACGGGTTCACCATCGGGGTTTATTTCAACTACTCGATCGGCGGCAAGATTTACAATATTTCGGAGCAGTGGATGGGTAACAACTCCCCGTCGACCAACCAGTACCGTTACATGCTCAAGGCTTGGCATCCGCTCCGCAACCCCGATTCGGACATTCCCCGCGCCTATTCGGGCGATGGTCTGGCCAGTGACCGTCTGGTTCACGATGCGACCTTCCTTCGTCTGAAGAACGTTTCGGTATCCTATACGTTCGATTTGAGGAAAGCGACGGGCAATGTGTTGAAATCCCTTACGCTCAGCGCCAGCGGCGATAACCTTTGTCTGTGGAAGAAATACAACGGTTTCGACCCCGAAGTTTCATCCGAGAGCAGTAATTCTGCGCTGCGGCGTCTGGATGTAGGTGCGTACCCCAAATCGAGGACGATTATCTTCAGCCTTCAACTCCGCTATTAATCTAAGACTTGGAAAGCACTATGAAAACGATAAAATTGAAATCCAGTTATTTGTTATCGACGGCGCTGTTTTTGTCGCTTGTGGTGACGTCGTGCGATTTGAACGAGATTCCCACCTCTTTCGTCGAACCGAAAGACTATTATCAGACGAAAGAACAGTGTGAAGCCGGCCTGAATGCCTGCTACATTCCCTTGAATCCCATCTTCAACTATACCTATCTGATCGCGATGGAGGGTTGCACCGACCTGATGTACGTGGCCAGCGGTACGCACGACGCCCAATTGGCGATCTCTCCCGCCAATCCGCTTTTCGGTTCGACGATGTGGACCCAGGGCTATAAAGGCGTGATGTATGCGAATGCCGTCATCGCCGGCATTCAGCGCGCACCGCTGGAAGACGGCGTGAAGCTGCCGATGCTGGCCGAAGGCATGGTGATGCGGGCTTTTTACTACTACTTTCTTACCTCGACGTTCGGCGATGTGCCGTTCTATACCGAGGACGTGGAGGATGAGGTCGTGCTCGAACGTGTCTCCCATCTGGGACGCATGCCGGCCAAGGATACCCGCGACTACCTGATCCGGGAGTTGCAGGAGTATGTGCCCCTCATGGCCCAGATTCGTTCCTGTGATGTGGAAAACAACCGTTGCGGAGCTGCGATGGGCTGGATGCTGATTGCGAAGATGGCCATGTGGAACAAACAGTGGGAGACCGCCCGCGATGCCATTCTCGAACTGGAGAAGATTTACGGCGATCTTTCGCAGTACGATTATGCCGACGTGATGTTCCGCAATAAGAACACTCCGGAATCGATCTTCGAGATTCAGCACACCTATTCTGTCACGGGACTCAAGTATACAAGTTCCATTGCCGCTATTTGTATGCCCAAACGGGATAAAGACGATATTTACGACGGACTCCGGATTCCCGAGCTGGGCAATCAGGCGACGACCTGGACCTCTTTGCGCCCGAATACCTATTATTTCGCATCGCTTCAGCCAAAAGACGGAACCGACATCCGTACCAAATACAATCTGGCGTGGGAATACGACGGTCTGCCGTTCAATTCGACCGCCGCGGCCGGGGCGCGTCCCTGGATGGGACCGAAATTCTGGTGTCCCGAGATGGTGAACATCGCCGACCATAACAATACGAAGGTGTTCCGCTACGCCGACGCCATCCTGATGATGGCCGAGTGTTATCTCGAACTGGACGATACGGACAATGCGATGCGATACCTCAATATGGTCAAGGACCGCGCCCAAATAGCCCGTTACGAGACTTTCAAGAACTACGATCACCTGCACTAGGAGATCGAGCGCGAACGCGCCCGCGAACTTTTCGGCGAGTTCCAGCGCAAATATGATCTGGTTCGCTGGGGCAGCTGGTATCGGCAGACGTTCGATTACACGGATTACAAGTCCCTGCAAGACAACATCCTTCCCTGCCATGAATATTACCCCATTCCTGACAAGGAGGTAACCTATTCGGGCAATGCGCTCGATAACGACGCTTATGCGGAATGGGGATTATAGCTGTTCCGGCTGCCGCCGGGACGACACTCCTGGAGATTATAGTAGCGAATTATTAAGAAGATAGTTTATGAAACTGAAAAATGATATTTTGAAACGTGTTTGCCGGAGGCCGTTAGCTGTATTGGCCTTTTCCGCACTGGCGCTTTACGGATGTGAAATCGATTCGGATCTGGATTTGCCGCTGGCGCTCAATGCCGGGAATTACCAGCTTGATGCGATCGGAGGCAATACCAATGTCATGGTCTATTCGACCGGGAAATGGCATGTGAAACTGGAATATCCCGTAAATTGGGCCTCTCTGAACCGGATTGCGGGCGAGGGCAACGGCTCTTTCAATTTCGCCTACTCGCAGAACTACGGAGCAGCCCGGCGGGCGAATGTTCTCGTATCACGGGGTGACCGGGTCGATACGGTGAAGATGATTCAGCTGGGTGTTAATCCGTCGTTGGGTTTCGCAAGTTCTTCGGTAACGCTGAACAAGACCGGGGAACGGACAGGTATTCCCGTCCGGACCAACCTGAAACACAACCTCGATGAAGTATCGGTTGAGTGCATCTATGAAGATGAATATGCCGAAGAGTGGCTGACCGAACTCGAACTGACGGCCGACTCGCTGTTTTTTACGCCGCTCACCAACGATACGGGCACCTCCCGTTCGGTCAAGGTGCAACTCTCTTTCACCGATGGACTCGATCAGGTCGCCTCGGCGTCCGTCGATCTGGTGCAGGCAAATGCAGATATCCGCCGCGTGACGTTCGGAGAGGTACGCGCTATGATCACCGAAGCCGCGGGAGAGAAGACGATCGACGATCCGGTGGTTGTGCTCGAAGGTATCGTCATTAGCGATAAGGATAATCCCAATATGGAGACCAACCCCAATACGGCTTCGCAGAAGATTGATTTTACGGTAAATAACCGGACTGCCTATATCCAGAGCGCAGACGGCAAATACGGATTCCGGATCAATACGGTTGCCGAAAGCGACAACGTACTGAAACGTTACAGTGCCGTCACGATTTCGCTCAACGGGCTGACTTTGGTGAAAGAGTCCAATCCCACCCGTTATACGTTGAAGGGGCTGACCGTCGATCATATAACGGAGGCTGTGGACGGAAGTCTCGGCAATCTGGCCGACAAACGTAAGTATATGGACGAACTGACTGACGACGATATGTATACTTATGTAAAGTTGCGTAATGTGGAAATCAGTATTTCCGACGGTGCTTATACCAATGTGAATGACGGCTACCAGATCAAGACCGACTGGAACCCCAAAGGTTGCAGTCCTTCGTTCTTCGATTGTTATCCGCTGAATATCCGTGATAAGCGGGGAAATTCGATGTATGCGCTCTTTAACGGCATGGTGAAATGGCGCCGTGTAAAGAATGCCGGGGTTCCGAGGGGATCGGGCACTTTCTCGGGTATTCTGGTCCACACCGAGCTGCCGCGTTACGGCAAGGACGGGCAGATCGGAACCTATTCGATCCGACCGCTGGAGGAGGGCGATGTCGCCCTGGAGAAGGACCGTGGTAACGGTTTCAGCGAAGTGCTGGTCGAGTGGACCTGGAATGCGGGTGTCGGGGTAAGTGGAACGGCTTTGATTTCCGAGATCGGCGACGGTGTACTGCGTCAGACTGAAAATAAGAATTTGGGCAGCACGAACGACTTCAACAACAAGGACAATACGACTGGAACCAAAGGACTGGCGGGGAACTGCGGCATCTATGCCGGTTCGAGGTGGTGGAATTTCGATGAAAACCGCGGTGAGGGTTTTCAGATCGAATTTTCCACGGCGGGAGTCAGCAGCGATAATCTCGCTCTGATGTTTTCGATCGGTTCCGGATCGGGCAGTGCGGCGTCCTCGTTGGCGCCGACTTATTGGGAGGTGCAGTATTCGGTCGATGGTACGAACTTTACGACTCTGCCTAATTCGACCTTTGTAGTCCGTCCGTTGGTCTGGTGGAACAATGCTCTGCCGACCTGGATCTGTCCCGGAAATATCGACTATGCTTTCAACCTGCCGGTTTCCTTGCTTGGACAACCGAAAGTGTATGTTCGGATGGTCGCCCAGAGTACGGTTTGCGCCAATGCCGGAGCGTCCGATCCCGAAGGAGGCAACGTCACGCCGTCGACAAGCAACATGAATGTTCGGCTGGGATGTGTTTCCGTGCGCTATAACAAGCAATAAATCTACTCAATCGTGCAATTATGAAACAGTTAAAATCAATAGCCCGCAGCAGGGCATTTCTGGCCGGAATGGTTGCGGCCGTTGCAGTCTGCTTCGCTTCCTGTACCGAAAAAGGGGACTATTTTTCCCTGGAAGAACTCGGTGCCAAAGAAAATACGTACGTTGTGGATACCGAGGCCGGAGTGATTTCGGTTGAGGTGCTTTCCAATAAATCCTACGATTTGAGTTTTGCGAATACGGTCGACTGGGCCTCACTGAAAACCACCCGCATGAGCGGTGACGGCGCTTTTGACGTGAATTACGACGCCAACTCGGGTTTTCCCCGCATGGCCACCATTTTTATCCAGGGACCGGGGAACGCCGATACTGTTTACCTGAAGCAGCACGGCCTGATGACTCCCGAATTGACTTTTCCCAATCAGAACATTATCGTGAAAGGGGAGGGAGGCCCGGTCGAGGCCGATATCCAGACGAATGTTGACTTCGAAGATATGGCCGTAGTCATCGAATATACCAGTGAAGAGGGTATCGAATGGATTTCGCAGATGGATATCGTCGACGGAAAGTTCGTTTTCGAAGCCCAGGGAAACTCCTCCGAGACCAAACTCCGTAACGCCCGAATTACGCTTTCCTATGTCGATGGTTGGAATCAGAAAATTGCCTCTACGCTCTACCTGACACAAGCCAATGCTTTGAATGAACTCGGTCAGAAGGTTTCGATTCCGGAGCTTCGCGGTATGTCGGGCAGCGTGATTTACGACGATATTATCCTGGAGGGGTATGTCGTCAGCGACAAGGGAAATCCCAACGTTGCGTCCAACCCGCATACGACCACGACCAAGATCGATTACAGTGTCAATGAAAAAACGGTGTACATTGAGAGTCTCGACGGCCAATATGGTATCAAACTCGTCACCTCGACCAAGGAGGACAACATCTTCACCCGTTACAGCAAGGTGCAGGTATTGCTGAAAGGTACGACGGTCAACAGCGAACAGGTCGACGATATCGTGCCCGGCCCGGCCCGCTATAAGATTACGGGGGTAACTTCTGCCAAAGTGCTGACTTCCGTTGCGGGGACGGCAGGTGATCTGCCGAAAAAGGAGAGAACCATCGCGGAACTCACCGATGACGATATTTATACGTTCGTGACGCTTCGGCAGTGCGAACTGCCCATCGGCGCAGGTCCGTTCACTCCGCTCAACGAGGGCTACGGGTCCGCTTACAACCAGCAGCGCATAGATACCTATCCGCAGGTGGTTCGCGATATTCATGGAAATGATCTCTACATGATGGTTAACCTGGGATGTCCGTGGCGTCGTGACGGCAGCGAAATTCCTCATGGTTCGGGAGATATATCGGGTGTCGTCGTGCATGACGAATTCCAGCGTTTCGAGGAAGACGGTAATATCGGGCGTTACCAGATCCGTCCGCTCACGCGGGACGATATTGCAGTCGATCCTTTGTTTGAAAACGGATTCTCGGCCGTGATCGCCGAGTGGTCGAACATGCCCGAGGCCAAGATCGAAAACAATGCTGTGGCGCCTACGGTCGGCGAAGGTTCGCTGACCTATTCCCTGCAGGGCGAAAACGGCGCGAATACGATCAGTAAGACTACTTCGTATTCTTATCTCGGCCCTATCACCGGCATTGAGAAAAATGATCCTAATGCAGACAACAAGGGAGCGTTGGCGAATGCGGCATTGGTCGCCTCCAAATGGTGGGACGAAGATAACAACCGGAGCCAGGCGTGGATCGTTTCTTTCTCGACGGCCGATGTGCAGACTACGCAGCTTTCCATGCAGTTGGGCGTCATGAACTGCTGGAATCCCGGTGCGCCCCGTTACTGGGTGGCCGAGTGGTCGACGCACGGCGATATGCTTGGCGCATGGACTGAAATAGGACGTTATACCGTTCCCGACCTGCCGGTTTGGGGCAATACGTTGTTGACACAACTGCCGGGCTGGAAGAATCTTTCCATGCCGCTGCCGCTCGACATGCTGGGTATGGAGAAGGTGTATATCCGCTTGAAAGCTGCGGAAAACAACGCCGGAACCGCAACTGCCTATAGCGGAGGCGAGATCGTTCCGGGACAAAACAATGCGATCAACTACCTTTGTATCCGGTATAACAAGTAGGGGAGAGTGAATGACTGTTTCCGCGGGGAATCGGCTGGACTGCCGGTTTCCCGCGGATTGTTTGTGATTGATAGCTAACGGAGTGTGGACGTTGCCGTCTGTCGCTCGTTTGCCCCTCCCCTCTGTTGGGCGTCTGATAGTCTATCCCCGGCTTTCCATGCTGTCGACCGACGGATTGACCATTACCACGTCCTGTTCCAGCTGCCGTTCGGTGGGTGTCCCGTCTCCGGTTGCGGGCGTGATAGGGCCTCCGTCGGTGAGAACGTCGTCGGGGGTGATTTGCGTTACGGTGGTTTCCTGCGCCGGTTCCGGCTGCCGGGCGGCGGTTTGTCCAGCTCTTGTTTTGTCGGTATGTTTCATGGCTCCCTTTTTGGGCGGGGGTGCTGCAAAGGTCATACCGTTCCCGATGATGACAAGAGCCTTTACGGTTCCGGGTTCTCGAAGTCGAACCGCAGCTGCACGCATTCCGGGCAGGCCTCCGGCGAATTGCCGACCGTAAGGCCGATCAGGCGGATTTTGCGCCCGTGGAAATCCACAGCCGTCAGCAGTTCTTCCGACACGCGCTGGAGCGTGTCGGAGGAATCGACGGACGTGAATAGGGTCTTCGACCGGGTTATCTGCCGGAAGTTGTCGAACTTGAGCTTCAGGACGACGGTCTTTCCCTTGAATTCATGCCGCATCAGCCGGTTCCAGACCTCCCCGCGCACGGCCGACAATTCGAGCCGCAGCTGTTCCCGGTCGTCCGTGTCTTCGGCAAAGGTCGTTTCGGCCCCGAGCGACTTGCGGACCCGGTTCGGTGTGACCTCCCGTTCGTCGATGCCCCGGGCATAGCCGTAATAGCTGTGCCCGGCCTTCCCGAACTGCTGCACGAGCGCCGCTTCGTTCCAGAGCCGCAGGTCGGCTCCCGTACGGATGCCGAGGCGGTGCATCTTTTCGGCTGTCACCTCGCCGATGCCGAGAAAGCGTTCTATGGGCAGCCCGGCCACGAACTCCTCGATCCGCTCCGGCGGGATCGTGAACAGTCCGTCGGGTTTCCGGTAGTCGGAGGCGATCTTTGCCAGCATCTTGTTGACTGAGATTCCGGCCGAGGCCGTCAGCCCAGTTTCGGCGAGGATGCGGGCTTTGATTTCGCGGGCGACCAGCGTCGCCGAACGGGCGTGGCTCACGTCGAGAAACGCTTCGTCGAGCGAGAGGGGTTCCACGAGTTCGGTGTATTCGGCGAAGATGGCGCGAATCTGCTGTGAAACGGTTTTGTAGACATCGAACCGTGCCGGAACGAAGATCAGTTCCGGGCACAGCCGCTTCGCCAGCGCGGACGAAAGGGCCGAATGAACTCCATAGGGACGTGCCTCGTAGCTTGCCGTGGCGACGACCCCGCGCGGTCCGTCATACCCGACGGCGATCGGGCGGCCCCGGTATTCGGGGCGGTCGCGCTGCTCTACGGATGCGTAAAAGGCATCCATGTCGATATGGATAATCTTGCGTTGGGACATCGGGCGTTCGTCGGACAAACGCAAAGATAATGCAAATTATTTCTTTTCGGCCGGCCGAATCCGGTACTTCATACCGGCAGGTTGAAGTACATTTGACTGTCGTCAACCTATATTGCGGACTGAAAATGGCCTCCGGGTTGGTGGAATGCGGACGGATTGCGTATCTTTGTCCTTGTTTATATCATTCGATGAAAAATGGCAGATGATTATTTAGGCCGAAAAATGGAAGAGTACCTGGCCCGTTCGGCATCCGGCCAGTCCAGTCGCAGGCCGCTGGTGACGTTGGGCCGGCTGTTGCTTAAAAACCGCAGCCATCGCGGTTACGATCCCCGCTTCATCGTGCGTGAAGACCAGCTTCGCCGCATTATCGGGGTGAATACCCGCATCCCCTCGGCGCGGAATCGGCAGGTCCTGCGGTTCCGGCCCGTCCTGGCGGACGAGGCGCCCGGGGTGCTGGCTGAAATCCGCCTCGGGGGAGCCTTGCCCGAACTTCATTTACCGCTTCCGGGAACCGAACCGAATGCTTTTATCATCGTCTGCTCGACGGTTCCGGAGGATCGTTACGTCGATATCGATTTGGGTATTTCGGTCCAGAGCATGCTGCTCCAGGCGGCTGAAATCGGATTGAACGGCATCTGTATCGGAGCGTTTGACAAAGAGCGGATCCGGCAGAAATTCCATCTGGAGTCCGAGCCGCTGCTGATCTTGGCCATCGGCAAAGGCATTGAGAAAATCGAATTGGTGGAGATTTCCGAGAACGACGACCGTCGCTATTTCCGCAAGAACGGCATACACTATGTCCCTAAAGTCCGTGTGGAGGATCTGATCATCGAGTAAGTCGGATTTTCCGTCCTTCCCCTCTCCCCTCCGAAAAACGGGGTAAGCAAACGGGTAAACATTTCTCCGAAAATGCCCTCATTTCGTTCTTAAACGGCTAACGATAGGGGCACGCTTTAAATGCAAAAAGACCGATAATCATTGATTATCAGTCTTTTGCTTTGTACCCCCTCAGGGGCTCGAACCCTGGACCCCAACATTAAGAGTGTCGTGCTCTACCAACTGAGCTAAAGAGGCATCAATCGTTATTTGATTGCGAGTGCAAAGGTAGCTATAATTTTTATATCTCCAAAAATTTTGCCGGAAAAATTTTGAAAAAATTCTGCTTTTTCGACCTTCGGAGTTATTCCAGCGCCAGTTTGTCGCTGTTCCATTCGCCGCCGGCGTCCGGGTAGATGAAAGGTCGCGAATCGCCGAAGCGCTTCATATTCAAATAGCTTTCATAGAGGTTGATGCCGTTCGCCGACTGGGCGGCCAGTGCGAAGGCCACCACCGACGGATGGCGCTTTGTGGTGTGATAGCTGTTTTCCGTGCGTTCGAGGTAGGCCGGCTGCCATTCGGGATCGTTGGACGGATTTCCGCCCTTGCGGCGCGATTCCCCGTTGCGGCGGGTGTCGATCGGTGCCTGCGCAATCACGTAGAGGCCCTGCACGTCGCAGAAGTTCAGCAGCGATTCGGGTATGGGACCCGGCAGCAGCTTGAGCGTGTTGAATCCCTGCTCGCGCAGCGCCGCGATTTCGTTTTCGGAGATCGTCGCGGGGACTTCGCGTACGCGCAAGGTCACGGGACGTGCGTTCAGCGACATCCGCCCGTCCTGCATCTCCACCGTACGGAAGCCGAGGCGGAGTTCCTGATATTCGGCGTAGCGGCCTTCGTGCTGGGTTTTGAGCCGCAGCGTGTACTGCGTGGGCAGTTCGGCGCTCCACAGCAGGTTCGAGGGAATACGGGCCAGGAAACGCAGCGTGTCTTCGCGGCGCATGTCGAGGGTGACGTCTTTCTGCCCGGCCGCGGCATTTTCGCCCGTCGGCGTGAGCAGCTGGTAGTGGATGCGCGAGGAGCGCGGGTTGAGGGCCTCGCTTTTCACCACGACGGCGATCTCCGCCGTGGCGTTGCCGTCTTCGCCGATCCGGGTCCTGGTCACCACGTCGCGCACGCGCAGCGTGGGCTGGCTCATCAGCCAGGCTCCGCCGATGGCGGGCGCCGGGGACTCTTTCCAGCTTTCGAGCGGCGCCACGGACGACGGCTGCGCGAGGATGACTTCGAGCATGTTGCGGCCCTCTTTCGCCTGCCTGGTGATGTTGATTTCCGCCGGGGCGTTGCCGTCTGCGTTGTAGGCGACGGGGCTGCCGTTCACGCGCACTTCATAGTCGCCCGACGCCCATCCCAGGTGGAACAGCACCTGCCGGTTGGCCCACGCGAACGGCACGGTGAACGGTGTCGAGAAAACGTTGTCCTTGAGGTTCCATTCCGTCAGCCGTGTGAAGTAGCGGTTGTCGCCGCCGTCGGCCGCCGTGGCCGCTTCGGCCGAAGGGTAGGCGAGTATCTCGCCGCGCGGCAGTTCGCGTCCGTAGGTGGGCGTGTACTCCTGTGCGCAAAGCCCGCAGAGGGAAAAAAGCGCTATGGTCGAAAGGATAGTCCGCATAAGTTCGTATATTTGTCCTCCGTAAAGATACAGAAATTTTTCGATACTGCGATGTCCGGGCTGCCCAAACTCAATTTTCCTGCCATCCGGCTGCGTGCGCGCCGCCGCGGCGACGGCGTGGAGGTCTGGGATTCCCTGCGGGGAGTCTACCTCGTGCTGACTCCCGAGGAGTGGGTACGCCAGCATCTGATCGCTTACCTGACGGCGCATTGCGGCGTGCAGCCCAAACGCATCGTCCAGGAGTATGCCGTGGCGCTCAACGGTCAGCCCCAGCGGGCCGATGTGGTGGTCGTGGGCGACCGGGCCGAGCCGCTGCTCCTGGCCGAATGCAAGGCCCCGGGCATCCCGATCAACGACCAGACGCTCGCGCAGGCCGTGCGTTATAATTCGGTGCTGGGTGCTCGCTACGTCATTCTGACCAACGGCCTGCGGCATTACTGTTGCGAATACCGCGACGGGGAGTATGTCCAGCTCGGCG
This sequence comes from Alistipes sp. i18-0019-D1, assembly GCF_042852885.1. Taxonomy (NCBI): domain Bacteria; kingdom Pseudomonadati; phylum Bacteroidota; class Bacteroidia; order Bacteroidales; family Rikenellaceae; genus Alistipes; species Alistipes sp. i18-0019-D1. Next base: position 269,021 of record NZ_AP031424.1, on the reverse strand, counting down.
GCTTCCCGGATCTTTCCGGCGATTGACCGTCTCTCTTGCGGGTTCTTCCGGCCGAATCGCTACAGATTTCGGAAATTCTTGTCGATGTATCCCTGGAAGGCTTCCTTGTAATTCTCGCCGATCGGTACGTACTCCGTGTCGTTGAGGAAGATGCGCCCTTTGACGTAGGCCTTGATCGTGCGCAGGTTGACGATGTACGAACGATGCACGCGCATGAACGACTCCGAGGGAAGCGCCGTTTCCATGTTCTTGAGCCGGAACAGCGTGGTGATGGTCGTTCCGTCGGCGAGGTGCATGCGCACGTATTCGCCTTCGCTTTCGAGGTAGACGATGTCGCTGATCTTCACCAGCGAAACCTTGTAGTCGGCCTTCACCGAGATATACTCCTTGTCTTTGGGCAGCGCCTCGGATTCCCCCTCCTGCGGCGGGCGCTGGTTGTGACGGAGTTCGTAGAGCGAATTGGCCTTGGCGGCCGAACGGCTGAAATCGGCGAAGCTGAACGGTTTGAGCAGGTAATCCACCGCGTCGAGCTTGAATCCCTCGACGGCGTATTCCGAATAGGCCGTGGTGAAAATCACCATCGGGCGGTCGATCAGCGCGCGGACGAAATCCACGCCGTTCAGGTCGGGCATGTTGATGTCGACGAAAATCAGGTCCACCTTCTCCCCTGCGAGCATCTGCTGTGCTTCCAGGGCGTTGTTGTATTTTGCGGCGAGGTCCAGGTAGGGAATTTTCGAGATGTAGTTTGTCAGCTGACGCAGAGCCAGCGGCTCATCGTCGATGGCGATACATTTAAGCATTGAGCGTCGGGATTACGAGTTTTACGGTATAGGTTTTCTCCTCCTCGCTGATTTCCAGCGAATAGTTCTTCGCGCCGTAGATCAGTTCGAGGCGTTTGCGGACGTTTTCCAGTCCGATGCCTGCGGGGTGTTTGCTGCTTTGCGCGGTGTGGCGGCTGTTGGTGAGCGTGCTGGTCACCTGTCCGTCGGCGTATTCGATCTTCAGGCGGATGAACGACGGGTGGTTGTAGCTTACGCCGTGTTTGAAGGCGTTTTCGACGAAGACGATCAGCAGCAGCGGCGGGATCGACAGCTGTTCGGGCAGGTTGCCGGGGGACTCCACGCTGATACTCACGGCGTCGGTGTAACGAATGCGCATCAGTTCGATGTAGTTTTTCAGGAACTGGATGTCGCGGTTGAGCGAAATGATTTCGCGGCCCGACTCGTAGAGCACGTAGCGCATCATCTTCGAAAGCTCGATCACGGCGTTTTTGGCCGACTCGGTGTCGATGTCGATCAGCGCGTGGATGTTGTTGAGCGTGTTCATGAAGAAGTGCGGGTTGATCTGGTATTTCAAGTAATCCATTTCGGCCTGCAGGTTCTGACGCTTGAGGGTTTCCATCTGCTGCTCGTCGCGCATCGACTGGTATATCAGCTTGATACCCGTGTTGGCCCCGGTCATGAAGAATCCCAGCACTACGCTCCAGTACATCTCCAGGTTCGAGAACGAGGCCTTGCGGTAGGCGTCGATCGCCTCGGGATCGTTTTGTTTGAGTAGGTGGTCCGAGAGGTGGTCCTCGTAGACCTGCACCAGCCAGAAGACGCTGATGATCAGCGCCAGGTTGCTCACGAGGTATTTGCCGTATTTCCGCCGGAGCATGTAGCGCGGGGCGAGGATGGCGTTGTGGATGATGAAGATGATCAGGTAGGGGGCGATCTGCCGCCATGCGATCAGCACGTTTTCCAGGTTGACGTGCATTTCGGACATCATCTGCGAGTTGAGGACCGGGACCAGTATGATGGCCGCCCAGACCATCACGTAGAGCAGGTTTTCACCGATGGCTTGCTTTTTCTGGATTTTCATGCTTCAAATATAGTGAAAGTTGAGAGCAAAGCCAAACTTGTTTGAGCTTTGCCGAGACGCATCCTGTATTCTGTAAATATAGTGAAAGTTGCGGGCAAAGCCAAACTTGTTTGAACTTTGCCGGAATGCGCCGATTCGAAAAAACACCCGGCTCCTTTCTCGGGAGTCGGGTTGTGAAAGAAAGCAGGTAACCGTACTAATTAGTGACGCCTCATTGTTAGAATGGATTCAGTGACTATGAAGAATTTTGGGATAGAGAATCCAATTGGTTACCTGCCTGTGTCCGTGTCTTTTATTTGTTCAACAGCGATGGTTCGTACAAATAGCGTTTGATGCTTCGTTTGGGAGTCTTCTCGAATTCGGTGGGGTAGAGCGTGATGTCCGTGACCCGCTCGTAGGCGGCCAGCTGTGCATTGAGTTCCTGCAGGTTGTTCTGCATGATCTGCGGCAGGTCGGCCTTGTCCACGCCCTCGGCCTCGGCCTGTTCGTAGTCGGGGACCACGAGCGCCTTGATTTTGCCGTTTCCGGCGTCGAGCACCAGCGATTCGAGTACGAGGTACATGTTGTTGAGTTTGTCCTCGATCTCTTCGGGGTAGATGTTCTGCCCGTTGCCCGAGAGAATCATGGTTTTCGAACGTCCGCGGATGTAGAGCGTGCCGTCGGGGTCCATCGTGGCCATGTCGCCCGTATGGAGCCATCCCTCCTCGTCGAGGACCTTATGGGTGTCCTTGTCGTTTTTGTAATATCCCTTCATGACGTGCTCGCCGCGGACAAGGATCTCGCCGGCCACGCGCTGCGGGTCTTCGGAGTCGATCTTCACTTCGAGCAGGCCTTTGAGGAACCGGCCGCACGAACCTGCCTTGAACTCGTTGTCGGGGGTGAAGCTGATCAGCGGGGCGCATTCGGTCATGCCGTAGCCGATCGTGATCGGGAACTTGATCTTCATCAGGAACGACTCGGTCTCCTGGTTCATCGGCGCGCCGCCGACGATGAAAATTCCGACGTTGCCGCCGAAGGCGTCCATCAGTTTCTTGCGGATCACCGAGTAGATGGCCGAGTTGAGCAGCGGAATCTTCATGGCGATCGACATGGGACCTTTTTCCAGCATCGGGAGCACCTGCTTGCGGTAGACCTTTTCGAGGATCATCGGCACGCAGCAGATGATCGTGGGTTTCACGACGGCCATCGCCTCCAGCAGGATTTTCGCCGCCGGAATCTTGCCCAGCAGGGTGACGTGCCCGCCGACGGCCAGCGGTGCGAGGAAGTCGAATGCGCAGCCGTAGGCGTGTGCCAGCGGCAGGAACGACAGTGTGCGGCCGCCTTTCTGGAAATACCGCTGTCCGGTCTGGGTGTTGACCATCGTCATCGCGAACACCACGTTGCCCGTGAGGTTGTTCACCGTGAGCATCACGCCCTTCGAATAGCCGGTCGTTCCCGAGGTGTAGTTGAGCAGGATGACCTTGTCGTTGGGAATTTCGGGATATTTGATGTCATTGACGCTGAATCCGCGCGGGTACTTGGTGCGGTAGTTCTTCACGATGTCGCGCTGGAACTTGGTGAGCGACTTGCCGTCGCGCTCGTAGATCGCATGGAAGTCCGTGAGCGAGAATACGGCCTCGATCTGCTTGATCTGGTCCTCCTCGATCACGTCCCAGAAGTTGTCGCCCAGGAACAGCAGGCGGCTTTCCGAGTGGTTGATGATATGGATGATGTCCGCAGGAGTGAAATCCTGGAGGATCGGCACGATCACCGCGCCGTAGGTGATGGTTCCTATGTAGGTGATGCACCAGCGGGGGTTGTTGCGGCCGATGAGCGCGATTTTGTCGCCTTGCTTGATCCCGGCTTTCTTGAAAAGCAGGTGGAGTTTCGCAATCTCCTTGGCCATTTCATAGTACGAAAAAGTCTCGCCCTTGAAATAGTCGGTCAGCGCCGACATTTCCCGGTTTTCCCGAAAACTCGTTTCGTATATTTTCAGCAGGTTTTCCTGTAACATGACTCTCGCTTTAGGTCTTTATTGCGGCGCAAAGATAACGTAAAAATTTATTTTGCCGTATGCCGGTCGCGAAATTTATCCTTTTATACGGATAATTTCGCCGAAAAGTCCGGAGGCAATTATTTCGTATCGTGCTCTTTGTCCCTCTTTTTCTGCTCCTCGGCATCGAGTTTCACGCGCCGCGGCTTCCAGATGAAGGTCTTCGACTCGGTTCCTGCCTTCAGCCGTTCGATGTTCTTGCGGTGGGTGTAGATCAGCAGGATGGCGATCACGAACGAGAATACCACGAAGGCCGTCGATCCGTTGACTTTGGGCGATATGAGCGTGAAGACGGGGAAACAGCATCCGGCGACCATCGAGGCCAGCGACACGTAGTGCGAGACCATCAGCATCACCAGCCACACGCCGAAGCACAGCAGCGCCACGGGGGGATAGATGCCCGTCACGGCGCCCACGAGCGTCGCAACGCCCTTGCCGCCGCGGAATCCGGCGAAAATCGGGAAGATATGGCCCAGCACGGCGGCGAACACGGCGACGATCTTGAGGTTTATCAGGTCGTTCTGTCCGATCAGGTCGTCGTACTGCATCAGTTCGATGATCGTCACGGCCACGAATCCTTTCAGGAAATCGAGCGCGAAGACCGGCAGGGCGGCCCGCCGGCCCAGCACGCGGAGCATGTTGGTCGTTCCGGCGTTCTTCGAGCCGTGCTCGCGGATGTCGATGCCGTAATATTTCTTGCCTATCCACACGGCGCTCGGAATCGAGCCGAGCAGATAGGCGATGATAATCATGGTGGTAGCCGTATATATCGTCAGGATCATCTTTTTCGCGTGTTAACTTGTTCATGCAAATATAGTCAAAAAATCCGTATATGGAAGCCGGGCCCGAAAAAACCGCCGCCGTATCCCGCATTTCCGGAGAATTTAGTATCTTTGCATTCTAAATGAATTAATGTATGAACACAAAGGCTTTGCTCGAACCGATGGGCTCGTGGGCGTGGTGGCGCTCGTGGTTTCTGATTTTCCTCGGCTGCTCGGTTATGGGCGCGGGGTTCGTGCTCTTCGTCAATCCCTACAAGTTCGTGCCGGGCGGGGTCTACGGCATGGGCATCGTGCTGCATAACATCTTCCCCTCGATCCAGGTCGGTACGTTCGGCTACATGTTCGACATTCCGCTGATGCTGACCTCCATGCTGATCTTCGGAGGCGGTTTCGGAACGCGCACGGTGCTTGCGGCGCTCTACACCCCGGGCTTCATGAACGTCCTCACGCGGCTGGTCTACCCGAGTCCCGAGGCCGTCGAGGCGCTGGACCCCTCGCAGCTGCTGGGCGGGCGGCTGGACCTTTCGAACGACCTGCTGCTGACGTGCGTCATCGGCGCCGTGGTGATCGGTGTCGGGCAGGGCATCGTCGTGCGCCAGCAGGCGACCACGGGCGGCACGGACATCGTGGGCATGCTGTTGCAGAAGTTCGCCGGGATCAAGTTCTCGACGGGCATCCTGCTGGCCGACGGGTTCGTCGTGCTGTCGGGACTCGCCGTGATCGGCTTCGGCTTGGGCACGGGCGAGGCCGCCGCGAACGGCTGGATGCTGACGCTCTATTCGCTCATCACGATCTACATCTCCTCGCGGGTGATCGCCTACCTGCTCGACGGCGCGTCGTACGACAAGCTGCTGTTCATCATCAGCGACCACCACGAGGAGCTGAAACGGTTCATCATCGACGACCTCGACCGCAGCGCCACCTACATCAAGTCGAAGGGCATGTACACCGATTCGCTGCGCGACATGATCTTTCTGGTGGTGAGCCGCAAGGAGGTGCGCCTCGTGCAGCATAAAATCAAAGAGATCGATCCCAAGGCCTTCGTCGTGGTGACGGATGCCTACGAAACCTTCGGGGAGGGCTTCAAGCAGTTCCCCGAGAAGAACGAGATACAGGCAGAATAAATGGATTTCAACATCAATACGCTGCGCCCGCTCCAGGGCGCGGGACGCAAACTTTTCATCGAGACCTACGGCTGCCAGATGAACGTCGGCGACACGGAGATCGTCGTTTCGCTCATGCAGCGGGAGGGTTACGTCTATACGGAGCAGATCGGCGAGGCCGACGTCATCCTGATCAACACCTGTTCGATCCGCGACAATGCCGAACAGCGCATCTGGGGCCGCCTGGCCGAGATGAAACGCTACCGGCGCCAGCGTCCGGGACTGGTGGTGGGCGTCATCGGCTGCATGGCCGAACGCCTGCGCGAAAAGCTGGTCGAGGGACCTGCGGGCGTCGATGTCGTGGCCGGACCGGACGCCTACCGCGACCTGCCGCGCCTGGTGCGCGGCGCCGAAGCGGGCGGCAAGGGCGTCAACGTGCTGCTTTCGACCGAGGAGACCTACGCCGAAATCGCCCCCGTGCGCCTCGACCGCAACGGCGTGAGCGCCTTCGTGGCGATCATGCGGGGGTGCGACAATTTCTGCTCCTACTGCGTGGTTCCCTACACCCGGGGCCGTGAGCGGAGCCGCGACGCGGAGACCATCGTCGCCGAGGCGCGGAGTCTGTTCGAAAACGGCTACCGCGAAGTGACGCTGCTGGGGCAGAACGTCAATTCCTACCGCACGGGCGACGTCGATTTCCCGGAACTGGTGCGCCGCGTGGCGTCGGTTTCGCCGCTGCTGCGCGTGCGGTTCGCCACCTCGCATCCCAAGGATATGAGCGACGGCCTGCTGGAGGTCATGGCCTCGATGCCCAACGTCTGCCGGGCAATCCACCTGCCGGCCCAGTCGGGCGCCACGTCGATGCTCGGCCGCATGAACCGCAAATATACGCGAGAATGGTATTTGGACCGCATCGCCGCCATTCGCCGCTACCTGCCCGATTGCGCCATTACGACCGACCTGATCGCGGGCTTCTCGGGCGAGACCGAGGAGGAGCACCTGCAAACCCTGTCGCTGATGCGCGAGGTGGGCTATGATTTCGCCTATATGTTCAAGTATTCGGAGCGTCCGGGCACTTTTGCCGAAAAGCACCTGGGGGACGATGTGCCCGAGGAGGTGAAGTCGCGCCGGCTTTCGGAAATCATCGCCCTGCAGAACGAACTGGGCCATGCGAGCAACCTGCGCGACGTGGGCCGGGAGTTCGAGGTGCTGGTCGAGGGCGAGTCGAAGCGCGACAAAAACCAGCTGTCGGGGCGCACTTCGCAGAACAAGGTGGTGGTTTTCGACCGCGGGGATCACAAGGTCGGCGATTACGTGAAGGTGCGCATCACGGGCTGTACGCCTGCGACGCTTTTCGGCTCCGTGCTGTAAATGCGGTATCGGGGGCGGATTTGCGTGCTTTCGGCCCGGACGCGTTCCCGTGCCTGAAATGAAAAAGCTTATAAATTAAATAAAACAATTATCTATGCGTTTCGACGAACTCGACCTGGAGGATGAAATCCTCGACGGCCTTGAGGATATGAATTTCCACGAGATGACTCCCGTGCAGGAGCATACGATTCCGGTGATCCTGGAGGGCCGCGACATTATCGGCTGCGCCCAGACCGGCACGGGAAAGACCGCGGCCTATACGCTGCCGCTGCTGAACAGACTGCTCATCGAGGGCAACCCCGACAACGTGGTGAAATCGCTGATCATCGTGCCGACGCGCGAGCTGGCGCAGCAGATCGACCAGCAGTTCCAGGGCTTTTCCTATTATGCGCCCCTTTCGACGACGGTCGTCTACGGCGGCGGCGACGGCAAGGGCTGGGACATCCAGAAGAACGGCATGCTGAACGGCGCCGACGTGGTGATCGCCACCCCGGGCCGCATGATCGCCCACCTGCAGAACAGCGGCGTCGACCTTTCGCATGTCGAATACCTGATCCTCGACGAGGCCGACCGCATGCTCGACATGGGTTTCTCGGACGACATCATGAAGATCATCTCCTACATGCCCGCCGAGCGGCAGACGATCATGTTCTCGGCGACACTGCCCCCGAAGATCCGCGAACTGGCCAAGACCATCCTGCGCAATCCCGCGGAGGTCAACATCGCCATTTCGAAGCCCAACGAAGCCATCGACCAGTCGGCCTACGTCTGCTATGAGAACCAGAAACTGGGTATCATCCGCGAGCTGTTCGCCGAGCCGACCGATTCGAAGACGATCATCTTCTCGTCGTCGAAACTCAAGGTCAAGGAGCTGGCTCATACGCTCAAGCGCATGAAACTCGACGTTGCGGCCATGCACTCCGACCTGGAGCAGGCGCAGCGCGAGGAGGTGATGCTCAACTTCAAGAACAACAAGGTGAAAATCCTCGTCGCCACGGACATCGTCGCCCGGGGTATCGACATCGAGGACATCGGCCTGGTGCTCAACTACGACGTACCGCACGACCCCGAGGACTACATCCACCGCATCGGCCGCACGGCCCGCGCGGCGGCCTCGGGCAGCGCCGTGACTTTCGTCAGCGAGGAGGAGCAGGGCAAGTTCCACCAGATCGAGAAATTCATCGAGCGGGACATCCGCAAGGCCGAACTGCCCGCGAGTGTAGGCGAGGGCCCGAAATACGCTCCCGACGAAAACCGCGGCCGCTTCGGCCGGGGGCGCGGGGGCCGCAGCGGGGGCCGTTCCGGTTCGGGCGGCGGCTCGGGCCGCGGACGCGGCGGACGGGGCGACCGTTCGGGGCGTAACGACCGGGACCGCCGCAGCGAACGCCCGGCGGCTGCGACAGCGGAATCTGCCGCCGCACAACCCGCTTCGCCGGACAGCGACCATGCTTCGGGCCGCGGCGAAGGCAACCGCGGAACCCGCGACCGCAGACGCCATCGCGGAGGCCGCAACCGCGGTAACAAGCCGCAGGGCGGGGGCGCTCCGCAGGGCGGTGAACCGACGCCGCAGGCATAAACCGAAAATCCCCGAAACTCTCGGTTTCGGGGATTTTTGTCGGCAGACCGCTTTAGCGTGCCGCCGCGGGATTCTTTCTTTTGTCCCACGCGGGATGCGCGGGGTCTTCGGCCGTCAGGGCTTCGGCGAGGCTGATACCCAGCGCCCGGGCTACGCCTTCGCCGTACGACGGATCGGCGTTGTAGCAGTTGCGCACGTGCCGCTGCTTGATGAACAGTTCCGAGTCGCCCATGGCGCGCGCCGTGTTCTCGCAGGTCGCCAGCTGGTCTGCGGGCGTCATCAGCCGCCACAGCTTGCCCGGCTGCGTGTAATAGTCGTCGTCGAATTCGCGCTCGTCGTAGTTGTAGACCGCGCCGTCGACTGCCAGGGGCGGCTCCTTGAGGGCCGGCGTGTCCTGCCATTCGCCGTAGCTGTTCGGCTCGTAGGGCGTCGTTGCGCCGTAGTTGTCGTCGGTGCGCATCTGTCCGTCGCGGTGGTAGGCGTGGAACGGACAGCGGGGCTTGTTCACCGGAATCAGGTTGTGGTTCACCCCCAGGCGGTAACGCTGCGCATCGCCGTAGGAGAACAGGCGTCCCTGCAACATCTTGTCGGGCGAGAAGCCGATGCCCTCGACAATGTTCATCGGGTTGAAGGCCGCCTGCTCGACTTCGGCATAGAAGTTTTCCGGATTGCGGTTGAGTTCCAGAATGCCCACGTCGTGCAGCGGGAAATCGCCGTGATACCACACCTTCGTCAGGTCGAACGGATTGATTTTATAGGTCCGGGCCTGCTCTTCGGTCATCAGCTGTACCTGCATCAGCCAGCGCGGATAGTCGCCGCGTTCGATGGCCTCGAACAGGTCGCGCTGGTTCGATTCGCGGTCCTTGGCGATGACCGCTTCGGCCTCGGCGTCGGTGAGGTTCCTGATCCCCTGCTCGGTGCGGAGGTGGAACTTGACCCACGTGCGTTTGTTGTCCTTGTCGTAGAAACTGTAAGTGTGGCTTCCGAACCCGTGCATGTGGCGGAAGGAGGCCGGAATGCCCCGCGGCGACATCGTGATGGTCACCTGATGCAGTGCCTCGGGCAGCAGCGTCCAGAAATCCCAGTTGCTGTTCGGACTGCGCAGTCCGGTGCGCGGGTCGCGCTTGATGGCGTGGTTCAGGTCGGGGAACTTCAGCGGATCGCGCAGGAAGAAGACCGGGGTGTTGTTGCCCACGAGGTCCCAATTGCCGGCATCGGTGTAGAACTTGATGGCGAAGCCGCGGATGTCGCGCTCGGCATCCGCCGCGCCGCGTTCTCCGGCCACGGTCGAGAAGCGCACGAAGCACGGGGTCTGCTTGCCGACCTCGGCGAAGATCGACGCCCGGGTGTATTTCGAGATGTCGTGCATCACGGTGAAGGTTCCGAAGGCTCCCGATCCTTTGGCGTGCATGCGCCGCTCGGGGATGACTTCGCGGTCGAAGTGGGCGAGTTTTTCGAGGAACCACGGGTCCTGCAGGGTTACGGGGCCGCGCTGTCCGGCTGTCTGAATGTTTTGGTTGTCGGCGATGGGCCGGCCGTTTTCGGCTGTCAGTTTCTTTTTGTTCATATGGCTTTTGTTTTTGGTTGTGACGGATTCCCTGTTTGTAAATGTACGATATAATTCTGTGAATAACAAGCAGATAATATTGATAGTGCCATAACTAAAACTTATAGCAGCCAGAATCGTGCCCGAACGGAACAGCGTGCGGGCTGAAAATTTCCGGCCGAATGTGCGGATATTTCGGTCCGGGGCGTTATCTTTGAGAAACGGAACGGCGGTTCCGGGAATCGGGACCGTTCGCTGAAACAGTTTTGCCTGCAATGATTGATTTGAATTTCAGCCGTGAGTTTTTTGCGGCCATGCTGGTCACGGAGGTGGAGAAGGTCGGGTTTGCCGTCTTGATCCGGACATTTCCCGATGCAAGGGAATTGCAGCACCCCGCTGTCGTGATCCGGGGTATCCGGGAGTTTGCTTTCGATATTGCCGACGGTTGCTTCGTCCCCCTCGGGACGCGTTGCGACGGGAAGGTAGAGGTCCTGCGGTCCGGAATCAGCAAGTCCGGGGATGAAATCCGGTTCACGGCAGTGGATTACGTGTACCGGGAATCCGAGTTCCGGAGAAAATATGTGGACCGGGTCGTCAATCCTTTTCTGAAATAAACCGGTCAACGGAACTATGGATATAGCATTCAGCACCCCCTTGAAGGGCAACCTCGTCCTGTGCCGCGACCTCCGCGATGCGGAGCTGACGCGGCGCCCCGACCTCTACAAATTCCTCTGGGTGCGGCAGGGCGCGCTGTCGCTGGAAGTCGACCATGTTCCGATGCGGCTCGAAGCCGGGGAGATCGTTTCGCTGACGCCCCTGCACCACGTCGGCAGCCTCCGTGCCGACGGCGACTGTCTTTCGCTGCTGTTCGACAGCAATTTCTACTGCATTTTCGGTCACGACGGCGAGGTTTCGTGCAACGGGCTGCTGTTCAACGGCTCCTCCGAACCGCTGCGGCTGGCGCTCTCCGCCCAGCGGCAGGAAGCCCTCGGGCGCATCGTCGACGAACTGTGCGCCGAATACGAGGTGAACGACGGCCTGCGCGAGGAGATGCTTCGCATGCAGCTCAAACGCTTCATTATCGTATGTACGCGCGCGGCGCGCGAGCATTTCGGGGTCGACGGGCCGCAGGAACAGTTGTTCGACATCGTGCGGCGGTTTTACGTGCTTGTCGACGAGCATTTCCGCACCCGCCGCCGCGTGCAGGACTACGCCGAACTGCTGCACCGCTCGCCCAAGACCCTTTCCAACCTCTTCGCCGCCTGTGGCCGCCCTTCGCCCTTGAGCGTCATCCACGACCGCGTGAACGCCGAGGCGCGGCGGTTGCTGCTCTATACCGACAAAAGCGCCAAGGAGGTCGCTTACCTGCTGGGATACGAGGACACGGCGGCGTTCAGCCGCTTCTTCGCCAAGATGAACGGCGAGAGCATCACCGGCTTCCGCCGCCGGACGCAACGGGAATAATCGCCAATATTTCCGGCGGTCCTGCTATCGTTCCGGAGGCCGGGAATGCGGAACTTTGCACCATCGAAACACTAAAAACCGAATAACGATGATGCAAAAACTCTCCGGCCTGTTTTACGGCTTTCTGAAAATCGCCGCCGGCTCGCAGCGGCTGGGCCTCGGTATGATCCGGGTTGCCATTCTGATAATCTTCGTCTGGATCGGCGGACTCAAGTTCTGGAACTACGAAGCCGAGGGCATCGTGCCCTTCGTGGCCAACAGCCCCTTCATGAGCTTTTTCTACAACGAAAAAGCACCCGAGTACAGGCAGTATAAACTGCCTGAAGGGAGTTTCGACGCGGCCAAACACGAATGGCACGTGAAGAACAACACCTACGGGTTTTCGCACGGACTGGGCCTGCTGATCATGTCGATCGGCCTGCTGACCTTTTTCGGGTTCTTCTCCAGGCGTGTGGGGCTGGTCGGCGAACTGCTGGCCATCCTGATGACGCTCGGAACCCTTTCGTTCCTGGCGACCACGCCCGAGGTGTGGGTTCCCGACCTGGGGAGCGGCGAATACGGGTTCCCGCTGCTGTCGGGTGCGGGGCGGCTCGTAATCAAGGACACGGCCATCCTGGCGGGTGCCGTGGTTCTGCTCTCCGACACCGCCCGGCGATTGCTCGAGCGGCGGAAAGCATAATGCAAATCCCTCCGGAACTCCGGAGGGATTTGCGTTTGTCACGGAATAGGTCATCCTTACTTCTGCCGGAAATAAATCCGCATCGGGCCTCCGTTATGCGAAAGTCCCCCTTTTCAAAGGGGGATTCAGGGGGATTGTCAGCACCGGATTTTTCGGGACCGCCTGCCGTTCTGCCTTGCGATTCCGTCCGGACACCTACTTCTGCCGGAAGTAAATCCGCATCGGGTTTCCGTTATGCGAAAGTCCCCCTTCTCAAAGGGGGATTCAGGGGGATTGTCAGCACCGGATTTTTCGGGGCCGCCTGCCGTTCTGCCTTGCGATTCCGTCCGGACACCTACTTCTGCCGGAAGTAAATCTGCATCGGGACTCCCGAAAAATCCCAGTGGTCGCGTATGTTGTTTTCGAGGAAGCGGCGGTAAGGCTCCTTGATGTACTGCGGCAGGTTGACGAAGAACGCGAACTGCGGCGTCGGCGTCGGAAGCTGGGTCACATACTTGATCTTGATATACTTGCCCTTGGTCGCGGGGGGCGGATAGTTCTCGATCAGCGGCAGCATGTAGTCGTTGAGTTCCGAGGTCGAGATGCGGCGTTTGCGCGACTGGTAAACGCGGATGGCGGTTTGCAGCACGTCGAAGATGCGCTGTTTGTTCATCACCGAGGTGAAGATGATCGGAATGTCGTTGAACGGCGCGAGTTTCTTTCGGAGGAACTCGGTCCACTCCTTCATCGTGTTGCTGTCCTTCTCGATCAGGTCCCATTTGTTGACCACGATCACGCAACCCTTGCGGTTGCGGACGATCAGGTTGTGGATGTTCAGGTCCTGCGATTCGAGTCCCTGCCGGGCGTCGATCATCAGGATGCAGACATCCGAATTTTCGATGGCGCGTATCGAGCGCATCACCGAGTAGAATTCGAGATCCTCCATCGTCTTGCCCTTCTTGCGCATGCCGGCCGTGTCGACGAGGTAGAAATCCATGCCGAACTTGTTGTAGCGCGTGTGGATCGAGTCGCGGGTGGTCCCGGCGATGGAGGTCACGATGTTGCGCTCCTCGCCCAGCAGGGCGTTCGTGAGCGACGACTTGCCGACGTTGGGACGGCCTACGATCGTGATGTGAGGCAGGTCCTCGTCCTCCTCGGAGACCGTTTCCACGGGCAGTGCGTCCAGAATGGCGTCCATCAGGTCGCCCGTGCCGCTTCCCGACATCGACGAGATGCAGTAGGGGTCGCCCAGTCCCAGGGCGTAGAACTCGTGCGAAGAGTAGATCTGGTCGTTGTTGTCGACCTTGTTGCAGACGAGGATCACCTTCTTCGAGGTGCGGCGCAGGATGTCGGCCATCAGCATGTCGAGGTCGGTGATGCCGGTGCGTACCTCCACGAGAAAGAGGATCACGTCGGCCTCGTCGATGGCCAGCAGGACCTGACGGCGGATTTCGTCCTCGAAAATATCTTCCGAGTTGACGGTGTACCCGCCCGTGTCGATTATGGAAAACTCCTTGCCGTTCCAGTCGGTCTTGCCGTAATGACGGTCGCGGGTGGTTCCGGCCGTCGCGTCGACGATGGCCTTCCGTTCGCCCACGAGGCGGTTGAAGAGGGTGCTTTTGCCGACATTCGGACGGCCCACGATTGCTACAAGGCTCATATTTTGGTCTTATTCTGTTTTTGCTCCGTTTTATAATTCCGACGGCCGTAGTCGCGGCCTGTGGCCGCGTTTACAAGTCTGACCCCACCCCAAACCCCTCCCTCGGGAGGGGCTTGTCGCATCGCGACCGGGATTCTGACCGGAATGCCACCATGAATTATTTGCAAAGATAACGCAAACCGGGCGCAATGCCAAATTTATTTCTGTCAGATATAGCGGCTTTCGGTGTCGCCCGCCTGCACGGGGTAGAGCAGCACGGAGCTGTATCCGGAGAAGAAATGTTCGAGATAGGCCGGGATGCGGCTCATCACGGGGTTGTACGAGACGCGGTCGCGGCGGCTCATCACGAACCACAGGCAGTCGTCGGCGCGGATGTCGTGTTCGAGCGACGGCAGGTCGTCCCATTGCGCGAAAGGCACGAAGTCGATGTTCGCCGGACGCTTGCGGCCTTTGGGGCGGAGGTATTCCAGCGTCGCCTCCGGGGCGAACACGACGATTCTGGCCCCCGAGTTTTCGGCCAGGCGGCGGATGCGGCGCTGCCACATCTGGAATCCCGCCTCCTGCTCGGCCTTCTCGGGCACGACGATCAGATGGCGCTTGATGGTGTTCAGCGGCTGCACGGGGTTGTAGATGAAGGTCGTGACGTTGCTCTGCGCCAGCACGTCGGCGGCCATTTTCCCGATGCCGGGACCCGATGCCCCGGGGATGCCCGTCAGCCCCGGCACGGCCGGGGAGGCGTGATGCATGCCCATCACGATGTCGGTGATGTTGCGTTCGCGGACCACGCTGACGATGGCGTTCGAGATGTTCACGTCGTAACGCATCAGCTCCTGGAGGTAGATGTCGCCCGCCGCGGCCGCCGTCGCCGCGGCGTCGAGGATTTTCTGGGCGCGTTTCTCGACGTTCGGGTCCTCCACCTTGTTGTCGATGGCGTGCAGGGCGTATAGCCCGTTCGGCTCCTTGGCGCGCTTGAGCATCGAACTCAACCAGACCAGTTCGTCGGCCGTGCGTTCGTCGGACACGGGGATCAGGATGTGGTCCTCCTGCCGCGGCTGCTTGTCTTCGGGGGCCTGGGCGCTGCGCATGGCGATGTTGTGGGCGCCGCGCTGCGTGGCGAAGGTCGACACGGTGCAGGTGGCCAGAATCATCAGGATCGTGCCGTTGAGCACGCTCTCGCTCAAGAGGCGGATCGGTTCGCCCTCGGGCGTGTGGCCCAGGATGATGTTGTAGCCGACCATCACGGCGGCCAGCGTTGCGGCCACGTGGGCCGAACTCAAACCGAAGATGACGGTCCGCTGGTCGGGTGAGAGGCGGAAAGTCTTCTGCGTGAACCATGCGGCGACGAATTTCGCCGCCGTGATCAGTACGATCATGATGGCCGCTACTTCGAGGCTCTCCCAGTCGCGGAAGAAGGCGCGGTAGTCGATCAGCATGCCCACACCGATCAGGAAGAAGGGGATGAAGATGGCGTTGCCGACGAACTCGATGCGGTTCATCAGCGGCGAGGTGCGGGGGATCAGTCGGTTGAGCGCGAGTCCCGAGAGGAACGCGCCGATGATCGGTTCCAGCCCGGCCATGTGGGCAAGGTAGGCTCCGAGGAAAACCATCGCCAGAACGAAGATGTACTGCGAGACGTTGTCGCTGACCTGCTTGAAGAACCAGTGGGCCAGCAGCGGGAAGAGGAAGACGATGATGGCGATGCAGAGGATGACCGAGCCGCCGAGCCGCCACCAGAACATGTCGTCGACGTTGCCCGTGGCCATGCCGACGATCACGGTGAGCAGCAGCAGGGCCAGCGTGTCGGTGATGACCGTGCCGCCGACGGCTATCGTGACGGCCTTGTCGCGGGCGATGCCCAGTTTGCTGACGATGGGGTAGGCGATGAGCGTCTGCGA
The DNA here is from genome assembly GCF_042852885.1 of Alistipes sp. i18-0019-D1. Classification (NCBI taxonomy): domain Bacteria; kingdom Pseudomonadati; phylum Bacteroidota; class Bacteroidia; order Bacteroidales; family Rikenellaceae; genus Alistipes; species Alistipes sp. i18-0019-D1. The sequence continues at coordinate 253,071 of NZ_AP031424.1, read as the reverse complement.
GGCGAACAGTCCGGCGAGCAGGATCGAGGAGTAGATCGGGAAGCCGAGGAGGTAGTAACCGGCCAGTATGCCGAAGGCCAGCGGGACGCAGAAGGTGTAGAGTCCGAAGATGAGGCTTCGCCAGCTGTTGCGGCGGAAATCGGACATGTCCATGTCCAGCCCCGAGAGGAACATGATGTACAGGAGTCCGGCCGTACCCGAGAGAATGATGCTGCTGTCGCGCAGCACGAGGTTGAGGCCGTGGGGTCCGATCACCGCACCTGCGATGATCAGCCCCAGCAAATAGGGGATTTTGAGTTTGTTCAGCAGGAGCGGAGCCGCGAGGATGATGACCAGGATCAGCAGGAATTTCAGGATCGGGTCTTCGAGCGGCAGCGTCAGGTTTATGTGTGCGAAGAGCAACATGGGCGCAGGTTGTTTTTGCAGCCGGGGCTGCGTAAGGGCCGGAGGAGCGCAAAACCGAATCCGAAGCGGTTCGGCGGGGCTTTCCGACGGATAAGGGTGTCGTTACGACACCAAATATAATAAAATCTGCGTTCCCGTCCAAACGGTGCGCGGCGTTTTCTCGCGCTGCGGACTAATCCGTCGATACGGCGGCCGTTTTTTCGCGTGCGAGCGGCTGTTTCGGGAAAAAACGGCCTCCTGTTCGCCGGGCGGTCTGGCCGCCGCGGCCATGACGGTGACCAGTCCCGCTGCCGCTGCGTATCTCGCACGTTTTTTGTTTATTGGAATGTGTTTATCGCGCGGCGAAGAGAGGCGATTGTGAAATAATCGCCGCCGGAAGCGCGTTTTTTGCGGAAAATAATGTAACTTTGAAAAATTTGGAACCCGAAATTCCGTCTCGGATGAGCGTAGACAAAGTAGACAAACGATTGCTCGGACCCGTGCTTGCGGGCTTCTTCATCATGGGTTTCTGCGACATGGTGGCCCCGATCACGGGCCGCATCGCCGCCGAGTTCCCGTCCGGACAGCAGGCCGCCGTGAGCTTCCTGCCGACGATGGTTTTCCTCTGGTTTCTGGTGCTTTCGACCCCGGTCGCGGCGCTGATGAACCGCTGGGGCCGCAAGGCCACGGCGCTTCTGGGCTACGGCTTCACCGTCGCGGGGCTGATGCTTCCCTATGCCGCCGGCGCGGACTGCGCCCTGGGGTGGTATTTCGCGGGCTTCGGCCTGCTGGGCATTGGCAATACGGCGATCCAGGTGGCCGTCAACCCCCTGCTGGCGACCATCGTTCCCGGCGAGCGGATGACCAGCTACCTCACCGTCGGGCAGATCTTCCGCAACACCTCGCTGCTGCTGCTGGCGCCCATCGTCACGGGGCTGGTCGCCGCGACGGGTTCGTGGCGGCTCCTGCTGCCGATCTATGCGGCCCTCACGGTCGCCGGGGGCGTCTGGCTCCAGTTGACCACGGTGCCGGAACCTGCACAGGCGGGGCGCGCCGCCGGATTGTCCGATTGCTTCCGCCTGTTGAAAAACCGCGCTGTGCTGCTCTCGACGCTGGGCGTGGCGTGCTTTATCGCCGCCGACGTGGGCATCGGCTTCTTGTCGGTGCGGCTGATCGACAACCCCTCGTCGATCCTCACCACCACGGGCTTCTACGCCTGCCGCATCGTCGGGACGTTGGTCGGCGCGTGGGTGCTGGTGAAGGTCTCCGACGTGAAATACCTGACCTGGAACATGGCCGGGGCGCTGGCGCTGTGCGCGGCGCTGCTGTTCGTGCGCAACGAGGCGGCGATCTACGCCGCCGTGGGAGCGCTGGGCTTCGCCATGGCGTGCGTCTTCGCCACGTTCTACGCCGTAGCCACCAAGGCCGTTCCGCAGAACGCCAACGAGGTGGCCGGGCTGATGATCATGGCCATCGCCGCCGGGGCGGTTTCGGGGCCCGTCTGCGGGGCGATCGTCCGCGCCTGGGGCAATCCGCACCTCGGCATGCTGTTCGTCGCCGCGTGCGTGGCCTACATGCTTTGGGCCTCCTTCAAATTAAGAATCGGAAATTTAAAAAAATAGCCGTAATGCGCAAAATACTATTGACCCTATTGTTTGCGGGCGCCGTGCTGAACGCCGCCGCACAACGCCCCCGCACCCGGGTGGAGTGGGGTGTGGTCGGCGGTATCAACATCCCCGATTACTCGACCAACATGGACGCCACCGACGTGAAGAACAAACTGGGCTGGCAGGCCGGTATCGTTACCGCTATCAACCTCGGGGCTTTCGCCGTCGAGCCGCAGATACTCTACGTCCGCCAGGGTCTCCGCATCCGTCCCGAGGGCGAGAGCGAGATCAACCTCAAGTCCAACTCGATCGACGTTCCGGTGCTGGCGTCGCTGCGGCTGCTGCACCCCGTGCGGATCTACGCCGGTCCGGTCTTCACGGTGATGAACGACTGCAAGCAGAAGTCGGGCGGCGACCTGCTGGACTTCGGCCGCGTGCGCCCATCGGTGTCGTACACCGTGGGTGCGGGCATCGTGCTGATGCGCCACCTGCTGATCGACCTGCGCTACAACGGCCAGTTCCGCTCGAAACACGACGTGGTGTTGCCCGACGGGCGGCAGCTCGACAAACTCCGTACTTACAACGTGGCGCTGAGCTTCGGCTATTTATTCTGATCGGTCTATGACGGAAGCTGTCGGAAAGGAAATCGCACTCGAAGGCGTCGATCCCCGCGAACTCTACGGGGCGCAGAACGTCTACCTCGAACAGATCAAATCGCTGCATCCCACGCTGAAGATCGTCGCGCGCGGGCAGTCGCTCAAGGTCCTCGGCCCGGAGGCCGACACGCAGCGTTTCGCCCGGCGCATGGAGGGGCTTGCGGCCTATTACATCAAATACGGGCATGTTTCGGCCGAGGTCATCGACCAGTGCTTCGCGGGCGGCATCGCGCCCGACGACGCCCCGGTCGACAAGGACGTGATCGTCTACGGCAACAACGGCACGATCGTCCGCGCCCGGACCGTCAACCAGCAGCGGCTCGTCAAACTCTACGACAAGAACGACCTGCTGTTCGCCGTGGGTCCTGCCGGCTCGGGCAAGACCTATACGGCCATCGCGCTGGCCGTCCGCGCGCTGAAGGAGCGGCAGGTGCGGCGCATCATCCTCACGCGTCCGGCCGTCGAGGCGGGCGAGAAGCTGGGCTTCCTGCCCGGCGACATGAAGGAGAAGCTGGACCCCTACCTCCAACCGCTCTACGACGCGCTGAACGACATGATCCCGCCCGTCAAGCTCCAGAAGTTTCTCGAAGAGGGGACCGTGCAGATCGCGCCGCTGGCCTACATGCGCGGCCGCACGCTGGACAACGCCTTCGTCATCCTGGACGAGGCGCAGAACACCACCCTTTCGCAGATCAAGATGTTCCTCACGCGCATGGGCCGCAGTGCGCGGTTCATCGTCACGGGCGACGTGACGCAGATCGACCTGCCGCGCAAGTCGGACAGCGGTCTGGTGCGCTCGATGGGGATTCTGCGGGGCGTCGACGGCATCGGCATCGTGGAGTTCGACAAACGCGACATCGTCCGCCACCCGCTCGTGAAACACATCGTCGAAGCGTTCGACAGAAATGTTGAAAAGGAGGAACCGGGCGGACCTGTCAAATGACACTTTATATTTAAGCCCCCGCCGAGGGCCGTTTAAGAAACGTTTTTTAGAAGGTGGAGACGCAATGTTGAAATCGAAGTCCGATGGCCGTGCATCGCCCCTTGAATCCCGGCTTTTAGCCGGGTGGGTCAGACTTGTAAACGCAGCCACAGGCTGCGAAAACGGCGGTCGGATAGGAAAAGAGATTTGAAAAATATACAAATAACTTAAACTTCAATATTATGGATCGTAATTTAACGGCGCTGAAACCGGCGCTTGTCTGGAAGCATTTCGCGGAGATCGTCCGCATCCCGCGCCCCTCGTCCCACGAGGAGAAGATTCGTCGGTATATTCTCGATTTCGCCCGCGCGCGGGGCCTCGAATGCAAAGAGGACGCGGCGCACAACGTCTACGTCCGCAAACCCGCCTCGAAGGGTATGGAGGGCCGCAAGGGCGTGATCCTGCAAGCCCACCTCGACATGGTGCCGCAGAAGAACAACGACAAGAAATTCGATTTCACGAAGGATCCCATCGACGCCTACGTCGACGGCGGCTGGGTGACGGCCGACGGCACGACGCTGGGTGCCGACAACGGTATCGGCGTGGCGGCGATCCTCGCGGTGCTGGAGGACAGGACGCTGGAGCACGGGCCGCTGGAGGCCCTGTTCACGGCCACCGAGGAGACCGGCATGGACGGCGCCAACGGGCTGAAAAAGGGACTGCTGCACGGCGACATCCTGCTGAACCTCGATTCCGAGGAGGAGGGCGAACTCTACGTGGGCTGCGCCGGAGGACTCGACGCCAACACGACCTTCAGATACAAGGCCGAGCCGACCCCCGCGCGCAACTGCACAGCCGCGAAGATCAGCGTCAAGGGACTCAAGGGCGGCCACTCGGGCATCCAGATCGTCTGCCAGCGCGCCAATGCCAACAAGGTGCTGTTCCGCTTTTTGAACGCCGCGCCGTGCGACGTGCTGCTGGCGTCGGTGGACGGCGGCGGGCTTCGCAATGCCATCCCGCGTGAGGCCGAGGCCGTGGTGCTGGTCAAAACCAAGGACTACGAGGCGTTCGCCAAGGCGGTGAAAGCCTACGAGAAAACCGTAAAGACCGAGTATGCCGGTATCGAGGACGCCGTGTCGATCAAGGTCAAAGAGGTCGAAAAGCCGGCCGAAATGCTGCCGAAAGAGGTTTCCGGAAACCTGATCAAGGCGGTGGCCGCCTGTCCCGACGGGGTGCAGAAGATGTCCATGGCCATGCCCGGGCTGGTGCAGACCTCGACGAACCTCGCACGCGTGGTGTCGGATGGCAGGACGGTGAAACTGCAATGCCTGCTGCGCAGTTCGGTCAACACCGAGAAGGAGGCGCTGGGCGAGTCCATTGCTGCCGTCTTCGCGCTGGCCGGGGCCAAGACGGAACTCACGGGCGCCTACAACGGTTGGAATCCCGACATGGAGTCGCCGATCCTGAAGGCCATGACCGCCTCCTACGAGGCGCTGTACGGCCGGAAACCCGCCGTGACGGCCATCCACGCCGGACTGGAGTGCGGCATCATCGGCAGCACCTATCCCAAACTGGACATGATTTCGTTCGGTCCGACGATCTGCTACCCCCACTCGCCCGACGAGAAGGTGGAGATCGCCTCGGTCGGGAAGTTCTACGACTTCCTGGTCGATACGCTGCGCAACGTTCCTGAAAAATAACCGCAGCGTGGCGACCGATTCTGGAAAATGGTTCGTTATCGTCAATCCCGTGGCCGGAGGCGGCCGCGGGCTTGACCATTTTCCGCAGATTTCGAAACACCTGCGCGACGAGCGCATCCTCTGCGAGCCGGTCTTCACGGAGCACAAGTTCCACGCCACGGAGCTCACCGTCACGGCCGTGCGCGAAGGCTACCGCCGGATCATCGTCGTGGGCGGTGACGGGACGCTGCACGAGGTGGTGAACGGGCTGTTCATTCAGCAGGAGGTGTGTCCCGACGAGGTGCTCGTAGCCGTGGTGGCCGTGGGCACGGGCAACGACTGGGTCCGCACGTTCGGCATCTCGAACCGCTATCAGGACGCCGTGAAGGCCATCAGCGAGGGTTATTCGTTTTTGCAGGACGTCGGGGTGGTCTCCTACGAGGAGGCTCACTACCGCCAGAGCCGCTACATGGCCAACGTGGCCGGGGCGGGGTTCGACGCGCATGTCGTGCGCAAACTCTCGCACCTGAAGAAGAAGGGGCACCGGAGCCGCTGGCGCTATACGTGGTGTCTGGTGAAGAATTTCTTCCGTTACAAGTCCACGGGCGTCAAGGTCTGGGTCGACGACCGGCTGGTCTACAACAACCTGTTGCTGTCGGCCGCCATCGGCATCTGCAAGTTCAACGGCGGAGGCATCCAGCAGCTGCCCGCAGCCGTGGCCGACGACGGCATGCTCGACCTGTCGCTGATCCGCCCGGTGCACTTCTGGCACCTGCTGTTCCGCTTCCACTACCTGTTCAACGGCGGCATCTACCGCATCCGCCATATCCTCCAGGAGCGCGGAAGCCGCATCCGCATCGAATCCTCGCCCGAGGTGTCGGTCGAGATCGACGGCGAGCCGCTGGGCCATACGCCGCTCGAATTCTCGATTCTCCACCGGGCCATCCGCATCGTCGTGGCCCGCGATTTCTACCAGCGGTGCGCCGCGGCCGGACCGGAGACCCCGGCAGGGTAGCGCGCAGCCGGAAAAAAGAGAGGGCCGGACCCGAAGTGGGTCCGGCTTTTTTTGCCTCGAATCATCAGGTGTGTGCGCACACACTTGCTATTTTCGAAAATTTTGCATAGCTTTGCCGGCGTAACGCCGAAGAACTGCGCAAACCATGTCCGACAACGAACATACCACGGTCCGCATCGTCGACATCGCCCGCATGGCGGGGGTGTCGGTGGCGACGGTCGACCGCGTGATCCACAACCGGGGCAAGGTCTCGGAGGAGAACCTCGCGCGCATCAACGAGGTGCTGCGGCGGGTCGACTACCGTCCCAACCTGATCGCCCGTTCGCTGGCGTCGGGCCGCAGGTACACCTTGTGCGCGGTCATGCCCCGTTTCGCGCCGGGCGAGTACTGGGCCGATTTCGAGGCCGGAATCGCCCGCGCCGAGGCCGAGGCCGCGCGTTACAACGTCGTGGTCCGCCGCGTCTGCTTCGACCAGTACGACCGTTCGTCGTTCGAAAGCCTGCTGGAGACGCTGCGCCGCGAGGAGTACGACGGCGCGGTGATCGCCACGCTCTTCGCGGAGATGGTCGAACCGTTCGCCCGCGAACTCGACGCACGGGGCGTGCCCTACGTCTTCGTCGATTCGGACCTCCCGGCCTGCAACCGGCTGGCCTATTTCGGCACGTCGTCGTTCGACGCCGGGGCGGTCGCCGCACGGCTGCTGTTCGACCGCCTCGATCCCGGGGCCGACATCGTCGTGGGCCGGATCATCCACCGGGGCGACGCCGGTTCGAACCAGAGCCGCAACCGCGAGGCAGGATTCCGCAGTTACCTCGAGGCGCACGCCTTCCGGGGCCGGCTGCATTACGCCGCGCTGCGGCTGGACGACGAAACCTACAACGGCCGTGTGCTGGACGACCTTTTCGGCCGAAATCCGTCTGTCGCGGGGGCCGTGACCTTCAATTCGACGTGTTACATCCTTGCGGGCTATCTGGCGGCTCGGCGGCGTGCCGGCGTGCGGCTGGTGGGCTACGACGTGATCCGCCGCAACGGGGAGATGCTCTCCGCGGGTGTGGTGACGGCGCTCGTGGCCCAGCGTCCCGAAGCGCAGGGTTACCGCGCGGTGATGGCCCTGTGCGAATGGCTCGTCGAGGGCCGCGCCCCGTCGAAGGTCAACAACATGCCCATCGACATCCTGCTGAAAGAGAACATACCGTATTATAAAAACAACATCATCTGAAAAACATGAAAAATCTCTTTGACATCCGGGGCCGCGTCGTCGTCGTGACGGGCGGGGCCGGGATTCTGGGCCGCTCGATCTGCGCTTACCTCGCCGGGCAGGGCGCACGTGTCGCCGTGCTCGATCGCGACGAAAAGGCGGGCGAAGCGCTCGTCGGTGAAATCCGCGCCGCGGGCGGCGATGCGCTGTTCCTTGCAACCGACGTGCTCGACCGCGAGGTGCTCGTCGCGAACCGCGAGGCCATTCTCAAGGCCTACGGCGCCATCGATATCCTCCTGAACGCCGCGGGCGGCAACATGGGCGGTGCGACGATCGCCCCCGACAAGTCGTTCCTCGACCTGGAGATCGAGGCCTTCCGCAAGGTCGTGGACCTCAATCTGTTCGGCACGGTGCTGCCCACGACGGTCTTCGGCGAGGCCATGACGGAGCGCCGGAAGGGCGTGATCGTCAACTTCTGCTCCGAATCGGCGCTGCGTCCGCTGACCCGCGTGGTGGGCTACGGGGCCGCCAAGGCCGCCATCGCCAACTACACGAAGTACATGGCCGCCGAACTGGCCATGAAGTTCAGCCCTGAGATGCGTGTCAACGCCATTGTCCCGGGCTTCCTGCTGACGAACCAGAACCGCGCCCTGCTGACCAACGAGGACGGTTCGTACACCGACCGTGCGCGGACGATCATCGCGCACACGCCCGCCGGACGCTTCGCCGAGCCGGAGGAGCTGCTGGGTACGATCCATTACCTCGTCAGCGATGCTTCGTCGTTCGTGACGGGCGCGCTGGCCGTCGTCGACGGCGGGTTCGACGCTTTCTCGATTTAATTGAAAGGGATCGGCCGGGATTTAGGCGCAGTCTGCGGCGGCTGGGATTTTTTGTACTTTTTGGCCGCAAAAAGTAGTAAAGCCGCGGTCTTCGCCCGCGGGATGTAGCTACCTTTTGGTGTCAAAAGGTAGCACTAAAACCATCCGCATGTCGCTTTCGCGGTAACAACCTTCGGGCCGCGCTGAGCGGGCGCAGCAAGATTAGGCCTTTACGGCGCAAAAACACGCGCCGTTTAGGCTGTGGCGGCTCGGCAAACAGCAAGCTGTCTGCCCTCGCCTGCAGACGCCTTTGCCAGCCTCCCGCTCCGGGCGCGCGGGCTTTCGGTTGTTCTTTCTCCGCTGCAAGCGATAATGCGGCAGTTTAAACCGCTTCCAGGGGCGATGGCAGGATTCTGCGTTTCCGATCCGGTTATTGCGCTTCCTCTCACGCCGCCGTTGGCGGCGAAGGCATCTGTCGGAGAGTTTTTGGTACTTTTTGCGGCCAAAAAGTATATAATACCCCGCAGTCGGAGACTGCGAATGAAAGAGGCGCTTGCAGCGGAAAAAGCACCGTATGTGAAAAATTTGAAAACCTAAAAACAAGACACCCATGTATCTTTGCAAACAATCCTGGCGCTGGTATGGTCCGAACGACCCCGTAAGCCTTCAGGACATCCGTCAGGCCGGGGCCACGGACATCGTGACCGCCCTGCACCACATTCCCAACGGCGAGGTATGGACCGTCGGGGAGATCGAAAAACGCCGGAAGACGGTCGCCGACGCAGGCCTTCGGTGGTCGGTCGTGGAGAGCGTTCCCGTCCATGAGCATATCAAGACCCGTACGGGCGATTTTCAGCGCTATATCGAGAATTACAAACAGTCGGTCCGCAACCTCGCGGCGTGCGACATCCGGGTCATCACCTATAACTTCATGCCCGTGCTGGACTGGACGCGCACGAACCTCGCCTACGAGCTTCCCGACGGGTCGCGCGCCCTGCGCTTCGAGCGTGCGGCGTTCGTGGCCTTCGACCTCTTCATCCTGAAGCGCCCCGGCGCGGAGAAGGACTATTCCGAGGCCGAGCGTGCCGCCGCCGAGGCCCGTTTCGCGCGGATGGACGCCGCGGAAAAAGAACTCATCACCCGCAACATGATCGCGGGCCTGCCCGGCTCGGAGGAGAGTTTCACGCTGGAGCAGTTCCAGCGGGAGCTGGACCGCTACAAGGATGTCACGGCCGAGACGCTGCGCGCGAACCTCGTGGCGTTCCTGCGCGAAGTGGCTCCCGTGGCCGACGAGGTGGGTGCGGTGCTGGCGATCCATCCCGACGATCCTCCGTTTTCGATCCTCGGCCTGCCCCGTATTCTCTCCACCGAATCCGACTTTCAGAAGTTGGTCGAGGCGGTCCCCAACCCTTCGAACGGACTGTGCCTCTGCACCGGCTCGTTCGGCGTGTCGGCCCGGAACGATCTGCCGGGAATGATGCTGCGGCAGGGCGACCGGGTGAATTTCGTCCACCTGCGTTCGACCCAGCGCGATGCCGAGGGCAACTTCTACGAGGCCAACCACCTCGAAGGCGACGTGCCGATGTACGATGTGATGAAGGCCCTGCTGGAGATTCAGCAGCGCCGCCGCATTTCGATCCCGATGCGTCCGGACCACGGTCACCAGATGATCGACGACCTGAAGAAGAAGACCAATCCGGGTTATTCGTGCCTGGGCCGTTTGCGCGGACTGGCCGAGTTGCGCGGGTTGGAACTGGGCATCGCCCGGTCGCTGTTTTCGGATAAGTAAGCCTCTTTCCCGGCAGTGACGGGTGCGCCGCACCCGGAAATCCTGGTCGGGCAATAATAGAGCGGTGCGCTTCGTGAGGAGCGCACCGCTTTGTGTACGAATGGGTTCCGGGGCTATTTCTTGGCCGGGGCCGCCGGGGTCTTCTGCCCGGCAGCGGCTTTCTGTGCCGCCGGGGCCGTCTGGCCCGCCGGAACGGTCTCGATCACGTCCACCTCGGTCACCACCCAGCTGAAAAGGTCGTTGGCGCACTGACTCTCCAGCCGGCGGATCTGCGACATGTCGCTCGTGTCGGCCAGGATGGCGTTGAAGAACTGGTCCATCGTGGCGTACGTAGCATTGACTTTCGCCGCGAAGCAGCTGTAAAAGGCTTTCTGCTGCTCGTGGTCAAGCCCTGCGGGCAGCACGCCCTGTGCTACGAGGTAGTTGTAGGGATAGATGTGCCGCATGTTGCGGGCGTCGGCGTTCAGTTCGTCGACGATGGTCGAGACGACCACCATGTCCACCGTGTCGTCAACGCCCTGCATCTGGACGAATTCCACGTAGACGGGATAGCTGTTTTCGAGCTGCCCCGCCACCTCGTCGGTGAAGAGTACGAACTCGGCGTCGTTCAGGTCGTCGAGGTACACCATCTGGCGGTAGCTGCGCAGCGCCTCGCGCATCGCCTTGCGCTGTTCGTGGTTCCATTGCCGCTGCTGCGAGCAGCCGAAAAATCCTGCCGCGAAGATCGCCAGCAGAGGTACACAGAGGAGAATTTTTTTCATTTTTACCCTGATTTTGGTTTTACTTCACTTCGGAACGCAATAGATGTGCCAAAAAAATCATATCTTTGGAGAAAAGAACCCGTTATGGATGTTTTGAGTTTCCGCGACTATTGCCTGTCGCTGCCTCTTACGGAGGAATCGACGCCGTTCGACGAGACGACGCTGGTCTACAAGATCGGCGGAAAGATGTACGCCTGCGCGGATATGATCGATTTCGGGTGGGTGGCCGTGAAGTGCGACCCCGACGAGGCGATCCGGCTGCGCGAGCAGTACGAAGAGATCGGCCCGGCTTACCATTTCAACAAGACCCACTGGAACGGCATCTGCACCGCGGGCGATCTGCCCGATGCCTTCATCCGCGAGCAGATACGCAACTCCTACCTGCTGGTCCTGCGGCGCAGCGTCACGCCCCGGAGCCTGCGTGAGGAGATTCTGCGTCATGTCGAAGAGCACGGGCTGCCGGAATGAACCTTCAACCTCGGAAAACGATACGATGATGAGAACGCTGTTCCTTTTTGCGGCGCTGACCCTTGCGCTGACTGCCGGTTCGTGCTGCGGCGAACCGAAAACCGAACTTTTCAACGGCCGGGACCTCACCGGATGGGTGTGCGTCACCGATCCGGTGAGCGGCGCCGACGTCCGGGAGACCTTCTCCGTGCGGGACGGGAGTATCCGCATCGCGGGCCATCCGTTCGGGTACATGCGTACGGAAGAGGCCTACGGCGACTACCGGCTCCACGTCGAGTGGCGGTGGGTCGGCGAGGCGACGAACAGCGGCATTTTCCAGCGCGTGCAGGCCGGCGACCGGCTCTGGCCCGAGGCTGTCGAATGTCAGTTGCAGGCCGGGCGCGCGGGCGATCTGCTGGGGCTGGGTGGCGCCGCGATCGACGGAGCGGAGCAGAGCGGACGCATCTCGATCAAGCGGCGTGCGGGCGGCGACTGCGAGCGGCCTGCGGGCGAATGGAACCGTGCCGAGATCGTCTGCGTGGGCGGTTACATGGCGGTTTACATCAACGGCGAGTTGCAGAACGAGTGTACGGGCCTTCGCTGCCGGGGGCATATCGCGCTTCAGAGCGAGGGCGGTCCCGTGGAGTTCCGCAACATCTGGCTGACCGCACCCCGGTTAAGAACCGGGTTTTAATTGCGGCCGGTGGTTTCGTCTTGCTCTCCACCTTCATCCGCGCCCTCCCGGTTAAGCCCGGGCCTGCCGCCGCCAGCGGAGGTATCCCGCTACGGCCAGCGCCGAGTAGAGGGCGTAAAGCCCGGCGGTGTAGGGCAGGTCCTTGTAGAGGTAAAGCCCGACGGTCACCAGGTCCACGGCCAGCCACACGAGCCATTGTTCCACCAGCTTGCGCGACAGCATCCACATCGCCACGACCGACAGCGCCGTGGTCCCCGCGTCCCAGAAGGGCACGGTGCTGTCCGTGAAGTGCGTCAGCAGGAGGTAGAGCGCCGCGTGTGCCGCGGCGTAGACCGCCGTGAGGACCGGAATCATCCGCAGGGGCGTGTGGGCGATGTGCAACGCCGCGGCGGATGGCTTCGCACCGCTTGCGCCCTTCGTATCCTTCGCGCCGGTCTGTCCGACATCCGTTCTCGTGTTGTTCCTGCGCCACACGAGCCACCCGTACAGCCCCGCCAACACGTAGTAAACCTGCATCGAGCAGTCGGCATACAGTCCCGATTTGTAGTAGAGCGCCCCGTGGATCAGGGGCATGACAAGCCCCACGATCCATAGCCGGATGTCGGCGCGGTATTCGAGCCACAGGTAGAGCAGCCCGAGCGCCACGCCGGCGATTTGCAGAATGAGTTTCCAATCCATTGTCATTTCATTTTATTTCCGTGGCAACCGCAGGAATTCTTTATACTTTTCGGTCGGCAACATCCCGCGGTCTTCGCCCGCGGGATGTTGCTGCCTTTTGCCACCGAAAGGTAGTTACACCCCGTGCTGTCAGAACCTCACCGTGACGTTCGCCAGCACGTTCAGCGGGGCCTGCGGGAAGTAGAAGGCCTCGTCGATGCGTACGGGCGCGGGTCCGCTCCACGTGTCCATGTACGAATATCCGTAGCCGTTGCTCTCGTATTCCGCGTTGAACAGGTTGTTGACCAGCAGCCCCAGCCGCACGCTGCGGGCCGCGCGGGTGCGGAACGTGTAGGAGAGGTTGAGGTTGGTCACGCAGTAGGCGTCGAGCGACAGGGCGTCGTTCTCGTTGTTGGTGAAATACTGCTTGCCGACGTACTGGGTGTGCAGCACGGCTTCGAATCCGCGGTAGTGGAAATCCAGAAAGGCGTTGGCGATGACGTCGGGCGAATAGGCGATGGTCCTGTCGCCCAGCTCCTTGCCGTAGGTGGGGCTGTCCTTCAGTGCGTCCACGTAGTTCTCGATGCGGTTCTGCGCAAAGGTGGCATTGGCCCCCACGGTGAACCACCCGGTTGCGCGCCACGAAGCCGACAATTCCACGCCGCGGCGGTAGCTGTCCGGCACGTTGACGTTCAGGGCGTCGTCGCCGTCGTTGACCATGCCCGTCGGGACGAGCTGGTCCTTGTATTTCATGTAGTAGAGATTCACACCCAGCGAGAGGCGCGGCGCGGTGTAGGCATAGCCCAGTTCCCAGTCGTAGAGTTTCTCGGACGAGGGATAGCTGTCGTCGGCCGCGAACTTGTAGCGGTCGGTGAAGTCGCTGCGCGTGGGCTCCTTCTGGGCTATGGCGAACGAGAGGTAGAAGTTGCTGCGTTCGGCGAGCGTGTAGCTCACGCCGGCGCGGGGGTTGAAGAAATGGTACTGTTTGTCCACGTCGATGGGCTGCATGCCCGCCTCCTCCGAGACGAAGTTGTCGTTGACGCCCCAGGTCCGGTAGCTGACGTAACGGTATTGCAGGTCGCCGAAGAGGCGCAGTCCGTCGGTTACTTGCCAGTTGGCGCGTGCGAAGAGGTTGGCGTCGTGCTTGTTCACGTCGTTGTCGTACCAGCGTCCGCCGATCTGGCTCCGATCCAGCCCGTCGACCCAGTCCAGCTCGCCCCAGTGGGGGCAGGAGTAGTAGCTGTACGAGCCGCCGAGGGTCAGGTCGAGGTCCTTTACGGAGTAGGCCGCCGAGGCGTTCAGACCTCCGAGGTGGTTGCGCATGATCTTTTCGCGGATCAGGTCGGCCTCCTTTCCGGCAGCGACGTCGGTCGGGATATTGAGGTATTCGGAGAGCGTGCGCCCGTCCTTATACTGCTTGTAGTAGCCGTAGCCGTAGGTGTAGAATCCCGTGGCGTTCAGAGTCCATTTTTCGTTGAAACGGTGGGAGAGCACCAGCTGGTTGTTGATTTGCAGGTAGTTGTCCGTCTGGTCGTCGTAATAGTCTACCGTGGCGCGCTGCCGCTCGTCGTCCTTCATATAGTAATAGGAATGGGGACCGTTCGAGGTGTAGTACATGCCTTCGGTGTGGAACCTCCGGCCGTTGAGGCGCATCTGCTCTTTCGTCGCGCCCGTGTAGGTGAGTCCCGTTTTGGCCTTGCCGCCGAACGAGACGAGTTTGAGCATCGTGTTGCCGTTGTAATAGGCTCCCTGGAACATGTAGGACTTGAGGTCCGTGGCTCCGCGGTCGATGTAGCCGTCCGAGCCGATGTGGGTGAGCCGTGCATCCACGAGCCAATGGCCGCCCATAAGTCCCGAGGAGATGTGCACGGCCTGCTTGTTCGTATTGTACGAGCCGTAGGAGAGCGATGCGTCGCCGCCGAACTCGGTTTGCAGGGCGTCGGTCGACATGTTGATCGCTCCGCCGAAGGCTCCCGTGCCGTTGGTCGAGATGCCGGCGCCGCGCTGCACCTGAATGGTCCCCACGGCCGAGATCAGGTCGGGGGTGTCGTACCAGTACATCGAGTGCGAGTCGGGGTTGTTCATCGCCACGCCGTTGATCGTGACGTTGAGGCGCGTCGGGTCCGTGCCGCGCAGGCGCACGGCCGTGCCGCCGATGCCGATGCCCGTTTCGTTGGTGGCGATCATCGAGGGGGTCAGGGCCAGCACCGAGGGGATGTCGAATCCGTAGCTGTTGCGGGCGATCTCTTCGCGCCGGATGTCGGAGTAGGCCACGGGGGTGGTCGGGGTTGCGCGCGTGGCGGTCACTTCGACCTCCTGGAGACGGTACATGCGCACCGAATCGTCGGGCCGCTTCGGAGGGCGCGCTTCGGAGGGCGTCGTTGCGGTTCCGTCGGTCGGCCGGGCGGTTGTTTCGGTCCGTGCCGTTTCGGCGTTTCCGGCTTTGAGTTGTGCGGCCGGGCAGAGCGCGGCAGCCGCAAGAATCAGAAAAATCCTTTTCATCGTCAAACTTTTTGAAGTTAATAGACTGAAAAGGGGTATGAGTTGTTGATTACGCTTCGTCCCGGTCTCGGCATTACCCGTCTCCGGTTCAATGGGTATAATCTCAGCCTGACAGTAAGGCACCCCTTTGAAATATCGGGTGCAAAGATATAAATAAAAGGCGGAAAGTAGTACTACTTTCCGCCTTTTATTCGTATTTCAGTTGATTGTCAAAACGTTCCGAATCGGAAAACGATCTTCTGGCAGTAGGTTTCGCCGGGGTGGAGCAGCGGCGAGGGGAATTCGGGATGGTTCACGGCGTCGGGGTAGTTCTGGCACTCCATCGCCACGCCGTCGTAGTCGGCGTAGCGGCCGCCCGACTTGGTTTCGGGGCATCCGCCTGCGAGCCAGTTGCCCGTGTAGATCATCACGCTGGGCTGCGACGAGAGCACCGTCACCGAGCGGCCCGACCGGGGTTCGCGCAGGCAGCCGACCTCGCCCAGGATATTGGGCTTCCAGCCGTCGACGACGAAGGGATGGTCATAGCCTTTGAAGTCGCGGATGTGGTTGAACTCCGAGTCGATGCCGGGGCGGAAAGAGCGGAACTGCGAGAAATCCTGCGGGGTTCCGGCCGCGTCGAGCAGCTTGCCCGTGGGAATTTGGCGTTCGTTCATTTCCAGAATCTTCGAGCTGTTCAGGCGCAGTTCGTGGTCGAGCACCGACCCGCTGCCTTCGCCCGCGAGGTTGAAGTAGACGTGGTTGGTGAGGTTCACCACCGTCGTCTTGTCGGTCCGTGCGAGGTAGGTGATCTCCAGCGCGTTGTCGTCGTCGAAGTCGAATACGGCCTCGACGCACAGCTCTCCGGGATAGCCTTGGTCGCCGTCCTCCGATATGAGCGACATCACCACGCGGTTGGTCTCCACGCGGCTCTCCCAGATGCGGTTGGCGAAGTTCTTCGTTCCTCCGTGCAGGTGGTTCGCTCCGTTGTTGACCTCCAGCGCGTAGTCCTTGCCTTCGACGGTCATGCGTCCGAAAGCGATGCGGTTGGCGCAGCGTCCCACGCTTTTTCCCGAGGCGGCTCCGTCGAAGAAGTAGCCTTCGGGATGCTTGTAGCCCAGCACCACGTCGGCCATGCGGCCCTCGCGGTCGGGCATCTTCACCGAGACGATCGCCGCGCCCCAGTTCGTGAGCTGCACTTCGGCTCCCGAGTCGTTGCGCAGCGTGTAGAGGATGATTGCCTCGCCCTCCGGGGTCATGCCCCAGACGTGTTGTTCGATTTGTACCATTTTATTCAGCGGGTTTTAAGTTGGTCAGCAGATTGTCGATACGCTTCAGGCACTCCTCTTTGCCGATGAACGACGTCACGTCGTACATGCCCGGGCCTTTTCCGGCGCCCACGAGGGCCAGCCGCAGGGTGTTCATCACCTGGCCCATGCCGTATCCCTTCTCCTCGATCCAGGCGTGGACGATGCGCTCGGTGTTCTCCAGCGAGAAGTCCTCGATGCCCGCCAGCACGCCGCGCAGCTCCGCGAGCATGGCGGGATTCTGCCCTTTCCAGTACTTGCGCACCTGTTTTTCCTCGTACTCCGCGGGGGCCTCGAAGAAGAACGACGTGAGGTCCCACAGGTCGGTCGTGAACGTCGCGCGCTCCTTCATGATGCCTGCGGCCCGGCCGGCCACGTCGTCCGGCACCTCGATGCCGTGGCTGCGCAGGATCGGCTGGTAGAGGGTCGCCAGTTCTTCGTCGGTCTTGTGGTGCATGTACTGGGCGTTGAACCACCGGGCCTTGTCGGGCTGGAAGCGGGCGCCCGATTTCGAGACGCGGTCGAGCGAGAAGCTGTCGATCAGCTCCTGCATCGAGAAAATCTCCTGCTCCGTGCCGGGGTTCCAGCCCAGCAGCGCCAGCATGTTGATGAACGCCTCGGGGAAATAACCGTCCTCGCGGTAGCCGTGGGCGGTCTCACCCGTCGCGGGCGATTTCCAGAAGAGCGGGAAAACGGGAAATCCCATCTTGTCGCCGTCGCGTTTCGAGAGCTTGCCGCCGCCCGTGGGTTTGAGCAGCAGCGGCAGGTGGGCGAACCGGGGCTGTGCGTCCGTCCACCCGAAGGCCTTGTACAGGAGGTAATGCAGCGGCAGCGACGGCAGCCACTCCTCGCCGCGGATGACGTGCGACACCTCCATCAGGCGGTCGTCGACGATGTTCGCCAGGTGGTAGGTGGGCAGCGCGTCGGCCGATTTGTAGAGCACCTTGTCGTCGAGCGTCGAGGTGTTGACCTCCACGTGGCCGCGGATCAGGTCGTCCATCTCGACCACCTCGTTTTCGGGCATCCGGAAGCGGATCACCCACTGGTCCCCGCGGTCGAGGCGCGCCTTCACCTCCTCGGCGGGCAGCGCCAGCGACGTGGCCAGCTTCTCGCGCACCGCATAATTATAGGCGAACGCCTCGCCGCGCGCCTCGGCCTCCCTGCGCAGGGCGTCCAATTCCTCGGCCGTGTCGAAGGCGTAGTAGGCCCAGCCCGCCTCTACGAGTTGCAGGGCGTATTTGAGGTAGATTTCGCGCCGCTCGCTCTGGCGGTAGGGGGCGTGGGGACCTCCGACGCCGACGCCTTCGTCGATCTCGATGCCGCACCATTTGAGCGATTCGAGGATGTAGTCCTCCGCTCCGGGGACGAAGCGCTGCGAATCGGTGTCCTCGATACGCAGGATCATCGTTCCCTTGTGCCGGCGGGCGAACAGGTAGTTGTACAGTGCCGTGCGGACGCCGCCGATGTGCAGCGGTCCGGTGGGGCTGGGCGCGAAGCGCACCCGAACGGGTCTTTCCATAGCTGTATTTTTCATTTTTTTACGGTCCCGGTTTGCGGCGTCAGACGTTGAACAGGAAGTGCATGATGTCGCCGTCCTCGACGACGTACTCCTTGCCTTCGATCGACAGTTTGCCCGCGTCGCGGCACGCCTTCTCGGATCCCAGGGCGGTGTAGTCGTCGTACTTGATCACCTCGGCGCGGATGAATCCCTTTTCGAAATCGGTGTGGATGATGCCGGCCGTCTGCGGGGCTTTCATGCCGCGCAGGTAGGTCCAGGCGCGGGTCTCGTCGGCCCCGGTGGTGAAGAACGTTTCGAGGTTGAGCAATTTGTAGGCCGATTTGATCAGGCGCGCCACGCCCGACTCCTCCAGCCCGAGGTCTTCGAGGAACATCTGCCGCTCGTCGTAGTCCTCCAGTTCGGCGATGTCGGCCTCCGTGGCGGCTGCGATGACGAGCATTTCGGCCCGTTCGCCGGCGATGGCCTCCCGGACGGCCTCGGTGTAGGCGTTGCCCGTCGCGGCGCTCTTCTCGTCGACGTTGCAGACGTAGAGCACCGGCTTGTCGGTCAAAAGATTGAGGTCGGCCATCAGTCTGCGGTCCTCCTTGTCGAGTTCCACGGTGCGGGCCGAAAGCCCCTGTTCCAGCACCGCCTTGTACTGCAGGAGCAGCTCCACGGCGCGCTTGGCCTGCTTGTCGCCGCCCGAGGTGGCCTGCTTCTGGGTCTTGGCGAGGCGGTTCTCAACGGTTTCGAGGTCCTTCAACTGCAATTCGGTGTCGATGATGCCCTTGTCGCGCACGGGATCTATCGAGCCGTCGACATGGGTGATGTTGCCGTTGTCGAAGCACCGCAGGACGTGGATGATCGCATTCGTGTTGCGGATGTTGCCCAGGAATTTGTTGCCCAGGCCTTCGCCCTTCGAGGCGCCCTTCACCAGACCCGCGATGTCGACGATCTCGATGGTCGTCGGGACCACGCGCTTGGGGTTGTCGATCTCGGCGAGGCGGATCAGCCGCCGGTCGGGGACCGTGATTACGCCCACGTTAGGCTCGATGGTGCAGAAAGGAAAGTTTGCCGCCTGCGCCTTTGCATTGGACAGGCAGTTGAAAAGGGTCGATTTACCCACGTTCGGCAAGCCGACGATGCCGCATTGTAACGCCATTTATTCGTTTCGTTTATGTTGCTGTCAGACAAATTGCGCTTATCGTGAAACAAGCCCACAAAGATAGGAATTTCTTTTCAATAATCGGAGGCGCACGCGATAAAAGCCGGAAAGGGGCTGGTTTTCGCCTCCGGACACAAAAAAAGCACCCGAGCCGACGGGTGCTTTCCGGAAATGGTTGTGAACTTTTTATTTTTCGGCTATGGTTTTTTCGATCTCTTCGCACAGCGTTTTCTCGGTCGTGGCGCCCAGTCCCATCTGTACGTAACGCAGTTTGCCGTCCCTGCCGAAGAGCATGAAGGTGGGCCAGCCGTTGACGCCGAAGGCGAGTGCGGCCTCGCGGCTGCCCAGCCCCACGGTGTAACGGATGTCGTATTTGGCGACGAACCGGGTGATATACTCCATTTCCCGGTCGTCGTTGTTCAGCCCGAATACCGTGAGGGCGGGATATTTCTCATACAGCCGGTTCACGACCGGGATCGCCGCCCGCGAAGCGCCGCAGCCCATCGTCCAGAAGAGGATCAGCGTCGGTTTGCCTTCGAATGTGCTCCGGTCGACGGAGCCTTTGCCGTCGACGACGGCCGAGAACTCCGGCATCGGGCTTCCGGCGGTCAGCAGGGTGTATTCGATCCGCTCATAGGGCTTTGCTTCGGGGAAGTCGGCGAACATCCATTTGCGTTCCGCCTCGGGGCGGTCGAAGACGTAGTCGGTGTAGTAAACCATGTCGTAGCTGCCCGCGTCGTTGGCCGAGCCTTCGCCGCGCAGCAGGCCGTCCTTCTTCGAGAAGACGAACTTGTAGCCGAATTCCCGCGGCATGTCGGCCGGGAACTTGTAGAGGCTCTCGCCGTAGATGCTCTTATTCTGCAATACAACGCTGATCTGGCGGCATTTGTGCCCGTCGATCACCGTGTCGGCCAGCAGGGTGATCCGTGCCGTGGAGTCGGCCGTGATCTTCGGGAAGACCCGCGCGAAAGAGAACGGCGTTCCGGCGTATCCCGTGATGGGGATGAAGGGTTTGAGGATGGGGTAGGTCTCGTAATCGTTCTTCTGCAGGTAGCGGTAGCTGTCTCGCAGGCCGATAACGAAGAGTTCCTTGCCGTTGTAGATGACACGCGAATCCTCGCTCGTAGCCTGGAACCGGATGCCGATAATGGTGTCCGTGGGGTTCGGTTCGGCATATATTTCCAGCGTTTCCGTGCCGCTGTCGCGTTCGGAGACGGTGTTGAACCGGACGGCGGCGGCTTTCGAGCCCAGCACCGATTCGGAGTACTCCGAGAGGTATTCGGCGGCGGTTTTGTCATTTCGGCAACAGGCGGCCGCGAGCATTCCGCAGACCATTGCCAGGAGGATCTTTTTCATGTCAGTAATTTTGTGTGAGATTGGGGTTGTAGTTGGTGGCGTTCTGCGGGAAGGGGAAGATCCATAGCGGCGAGTCGGGGCGCAGTTCGAACTCCTGTCCCAGCAGGTTCTTGCGGAGCGTTTCCTTGTAGGCGTCCTCGGTGTTCCAGCGCTTCAGGTTGACGAAGTTGCGGTAGGAGAACCAGTTTTCCGTACGGGAAAGCTGTTTGAGGTAGGCGAACGCCTGCGCCGGGTCGGCGGCCGACAGCGGGGTGTAGGGGTCGATGCGTTTCTCGCGGATGGTGTTGATGACGTTCATGGCTTCTTGCAGGTCGTCGCCCTTGTTCGAACGGATCAGGCACTCGGCTCGGGTCAGGTACATGCCGATCGTGGTCAGTCCGCCGGTGGTCATGTAGTATTCGTTGTTGTCCCACATCGTGAGTCCCGGGACGCCGTAGATGATCAGTCCGATGGGGAATCCCGATTCGTCGATCTTGGGAAAATGGTTGAACGAGATGCTTCCCGGTTCGAACTGCGCCATTATTTCATCGGTATAGGCGTGCAGGTTCGGACGTTCGTAGAACGTGGTGAAGAGATCCTCCTGGCAGTCTATGCGCGGCCGGACGAAGTCGCCTCCGGTCAGCTGCCGCTGGTCGTAGATGAAATCGTTGATGGCGAGGCTTGCCTCGGCGGCCTCCAGCGCTTCGGGGAATTTGTGCATCGACATCAGCGCCTTGGCCTTCACGGCGTAGGCGAACGCTTTGCCCACACGCATCGTGTTGATCGGTTTGTCGGGCAGGCTGTTGAGTTCGAGGGCCGTTTCGAGGTCGGCGAGGATGTTTTCATAGACTTCTGCCACGGTGCTTTTGGTGCACGGCACTTCGAGTGCGTCGTTCTCTTTGATATAGGGTACGCCCGGGTCGTCGGCCGCCGTTTCGGGGTCGTAGGCTTTGGCGTAGAGGTTTACTACGATGTAGTGCATGTAGGCGCGCAGCACGTAGGCTTCGGCCTTGAGCCGGTCGGCCATGTAACGGTCGCCTGCCGCGGCATCGACCTTGGCGATGACGGCATTGGCTACCTTGGCGTTGATCGAGTAGCACTCCGAGTAGGCATCGTCGGTGGCGGTCAGGATGGCCCGGTCGAGGGTCCCGTCCCAGGTCGCGAGGATGCCGTTGAGCGACTTCTCCTTGGCGCTGAGCAGATTGGGGATGTTTTCGGCGTAGGGAAGGATATCGTTGGCCACCAGCATGACGGAACGGAATGCGAACCCCCGCTGCCGGTATTCGTAGTTGAGCAGCATGTCGAGGTCCTCTACCCGGCTGAGCACGTTCTTGCCCTTGGGTTCGATCTCGGTGAAATCGCTGCAGGCGGACGCGAAAGCCAGTAGCGCGAACAGGATGCTGTATGTTATTTTTTTCATGGTCGGGTCTGGTTTAGAAGTTGAAATTGATGCCGAAGATATAGGAGGTCAGCTGCCGGATACCGCCCGTTTCAGGGTCGATACCCACATCGTTCTTCACCCACAGCGCCTTGGGGTTGTCGATCTGGAACCGGATGCTGGCGCTGCGCATGCCCAGTTTCCGGGCGAACGACTGCGGCAGGTCGTAACCCACGACGATGTTGCGGAGTTTAAGGAATGCCGCCGGGCGTACGAAGGCATCGGTATAGTAGATGTTCGATGTGGTCGACTGGGTCGAGTACTGGCCGAATCCGGGAACCAGCGTGTCGGTGTTTTCGGGAGTCCAGCTGTCTTTCAGATAGGACGGGAAAGCCCTGTATTGCAGTCCGGGCATACCGGATGGCTGAAGTGCACGCAGGTAGTGGCCGCCGTAGTATACGAGCAGGAAACTCAGGCTGACGCCCTTGTATCGCAGTGTGTTGCTGAAGCCGATGTTGGTTTTGGGGTCTTCCGAACCGGAGTAGACCACGACGCTCATGTCGGAGCTTTTCAGGTAGTCGTTGGTGGTCGATCCGTCGGCTTTGTGCCACGTCGGTATGCCTTTGCCGTTCACCTCCTCGACACCGGCGTAGGGCAGCGAGAAGAGCGCATGCACGGGATAGCCGACCTTCAGGCCGCCTGCTACGAGCGCATTGGGCGTTGTGGCGGCCTCGTCCACGCGGGTGATCTCGTTCTTGACGAAGGTCAGGGTCAGCGCCGAGTTCCAGCTGAAGTCGCGTTGTTCGTTGGGGCGGAACCAGTCGTAGGAGAGGCTGGCCTCGAAACCGTTGTTCAGCAGGTCGGCATAGTTCATCACGACCGATTCGTAGCCCTTCGTACAGTCGATGCGCATGGTGTGGAAGATGTCCTTACCGCGTTTGCGGAACCAGTCGAGCGAGCCGCTCAGGCGGTTGTTGAACAGGGTGAAGTCCACGCCCGCATTGATCGTGGCGTTTTTCTCCCACTTGAGTTTTTCATTGCCCGGGGCCTCGATGACGGCCATCGGGAGCTTGGTCACCTCGTTGTAGAGGGTCGAGTTGGCCGTGGTGAAACTCGTGGCGTCCTGGTAGATGTTGCCCGTTACGCCGTAGCTGACGCGCAGTTTCAGGAAGTTGACCTGCCGGCTGTTTTCCAGGAACGATTCGTTGTGTATGTTCCAGCCCGCGCCCACCGACCAAAGGGGTTTGCCGCGGAATTCGGTGGCCAGTCCGAACATGTCGGCGTAGTCCTTGCGGAACGATGCGAAGGCGTTGTAACGCTCATCGTATGTGTAAGTGGCGTTGAAATATCCGGAAGCGTAGCGGTGGCGCTCCTCGTTGAGCAGACCGATGGCCGATTCGATATAGGGTTTGTAGATCTGCTCTCTGGCCAGCAGGTTTTTGCAGAAGAACGGGGTCCGCTCGAAGTTGGCGAGGTCGACGTAGCTTACGCTGGTGGTTGCCTGGGCCTGGTTCTGGTCGTCGTAACCGAGCATCAGGTTGCGCGTTCCCTTGATGCGGGTTTCGCGGAACTCGAAGCCGCCGATTACATCCACGGCGTGTTTGCCGAAGGTGCGCGTGTAGCTGGCCTGTGCGCGGAAAGTCCAGTTGTCGGTGTTGCTCTGCGTCGTGGCGAGTTTTCCGCCGCTCTTGGGCAGCAGGCAGGAGTAGTTGTCGCCGTCCTTGGTCGTGTAGACGTTCTTCATGTAGCGCATGATGAAACTGTCCGATTCGGAGTAGGCCGAGGTGTTGTTCCGGTCGATCTCGTAGATGAACTGGGTGCTGAGCTTGAGTCCTTTCACCACGTCGAAATCGAGTTTGGTCTGGAAGCGGGTGTAGTTGCGCGACTTCCGGATACGGTCCTTACCCAGCTCCTCCACGTGGTTGAAGAGCATGCTTTGCAGTTCGGGGGTCTCCTCGATCAGCGTGTCGTAGGGATTGTATTCGGCTGTGGTGTAGTAGTTCAGCGAACCGTCGTCGTTGACGAGGCGCATGTAGGCCGGTACGTTGAACGGGTCCGAAGCGTATTTGCTGTTGCTGCTGTTGGCGGCGTTGACGATGTTGTTGACGCCAAAGTCCATCTTCATCCACGAAGCCACCTGATAGGTTCCCTTGTAGAAGATGTTGAATTCGCGGTCGTAGGCCTCGATAAGCCCCGAGTTGTCGTGTTTGAAGTTGAACACGAGGTTCGACTGGAATTTCTCGCCGCGGCTGCGCAGGGCGATGTTGTATTGTTGCAGCAACCGGTGTTTCAGCGCTTTTTCGCCGAACTGCCGGGCGAAATCGTTGCTCCGCAGCTGGTCCAGTTGTTTGTCGAGCTGCGACTGGTCGATCGCTCCGGTTGCCTTCTGGTAATAGGCATACTGTACGGGCGAGATGCCGTATCCGTTCTGGATGTTGTTGGAGAACGTTTGCGTCGGGTTGTCTATTTCGCCGTTGCTGTGGAAGAAGTACCAGTCGGAGTAGCCCGCCTCGAGGTTCACCTGCTCGGCGGGCGTGAGGTAGAAGTTGTCCGCATAGTCCATGTTCTTCTTCTCGTAAACGGTCAGGTTGGCCGATACGTCCACCGTCAGCGAGCCTTGTTCCCGGGCCTGTTTGGTCGTGACGACGATGATGCCGTTCGATGCGCGCACGCCGTAGATGGCCGTTGCGGCGGCATCTTTCAGCACAGTGATGTTCTCGATGTCATAGGGGTTGAGGTCTTCGAGTTTGCTCTCCACGGGAAGTCCGTCGATCACCAGCAGCGGCGAGGTCGAAGCGTGCAGGCTGCTCAGTCCGCGGATGGTCGTGTTGCCCTTGTAGGTCACCAGGCCGGCGATGCGGCCTTCGAGGTTGTCCGTGACGTTGGGACTGTAACTCACCGCGAGGTCCTTGGCGTTGAGCGAGATGGCCGATCCGGTCATCTTCTCCTTGACGATGGTCTGGTAACCCGTGCGGACGATCACCTCTTCGACGGCCACCGAGCCGGGTTCGAGTTGAATATCGAACTTGTCCTGGTTGTGGACCGCCAGTTCCCGGGTTTCGAGGCCCAGGAACGACACGGCCAGCACCGAACCCTGCTGCACGCGCAGCTGGAACTGTCCCTGCCCGTTGGTCGTCGTGCCTTTGCTTTGGCCCTTTACCAGCACCGTGGCGCCTGCCAGGGGCCTTCCGTCGGCGTCGCGCACGATGCCGCTGATCGTGACGATCGGCGCCGGACTTTTGGCCGGAACCTTTTTCCGGGCGATCACGATGGTTCCGTTGACGAACGACCAGCCCAGTGGCGCATCCTCCGTCAGGCGGTCCATCACCTCCTCGATCGGAGCGTTTTCGAACGTGTAATCCCGGACGGGCACCTGCTGGAGATCCTCTTTCGAAAACGAGAATTTGTAGCGTGTGGCCGCCATGATCCGGTCGATTACCTCTTCTGCCGGAACCTGTTTCATGTTCAGGGTGATCCGTTGCTGCGGAACCTGTGCCGGCAGGACGCCGGAAACGGTCAGACATAAGATGAGAAAGAGTAGAGTTTTCTTCATGCTTGCTGATTTTAAGGGTTAATAATGGGATTGTTTCAGAATGTGATCCGGACGGTTTTGCCTTCCGCGCAGTAATGCAGGTCTGTAACCTCCTGGAGGATTTCCATGACGTGGGTGAAGTCGCTCCGGCGGTCGCATTGCAGAGTGATGGCCCCGAACCGGGCCACGGCGGCGGGGTCGTAGACGATACGGATGTCGTACCATTTGGAGATGGCGTCGAGGATCGTCTCCAGCGGTTGCAGCTTGAAGTCGAACATGCCGTTGGTCCAGGCGCAGCAGCCCGACGGGTCCTCCACGTCGTGCAGCGAGAGCGTCCGGTCTGTTCGGTCGAACACGGCCTGTTGCGAGGGTTGCAGCGTCACTTTCCGCTCCCCGTCGGCCACCGAGAGCGAGCCTTCGACCAGCGTCACCTGCGCGCGGTCGACGTCGAGGTAGCTGCTCACGTTGAAACGGGTTCCGAGCACCGTGATTTCGAGCCGGTCCGCAGTGGTGATCGTGAAGGGTTTCGAAGGATCGTGCGCCACGTCGAAAAAAGCCTCTCCGCTGAGAGTTACGGCGCGGCCTTCGCCCACGAACTCCGACGGATAGACGATCACGGTTTCCGCGTTGAGCCATGCCGTCGTTCCGTCCGGCAGCCGCAGGCGGTATTCGCCGCCTTTGGGGATCTCGATCCGGATCTGTTCGGGGGCGGGCGGAATGCTGTCTGCGGCTTCTTCCCGGGCGGGTGCTGCCTCTTCGGCGACGAATTTCTGCCATTCGCTGTCCTGCTCCCTGTCGCTTAACAGGATTCGCTCCCCGTCGCCGACGCAGAGTATCGCCTGCGTGGTTCCGGCCGTGATGTGCAGGGCCGACCGTTCTTCCGGGGTCGTGGATGCCGGGCTGTTCAGCGTCCAGATGCCGAGGGTTACGGCGACTGCGGCCGCGCAGGCCGCCGCCGCGCGGAGTCGTATCAGCCGGCCGCTTTTGCGTTTGGCGCGCTGCGTGAACTGCTGCCACGAGGCGTCCAGCTCTCCGTCGCTGAATTCCAGTTTTCCGACGGGTTCGGCGTAGTGTTTCCGGACCGTTTCGTAGAAATCCCGGTGGCGTTCGCTTTCGTCGAGCCACCGCTCCAGCATTTGTCGTTCCCGAAGGTTCAGGGTTCCGAGAACCGATTTTTTGAGTATGTCCCAGTTGATGATCATGGCGGGATTGCTAAAATCTTTTATTAAAGAACAACAAGCCGCGCCGAATCCGGTACAGAAAGTCTGAAAAAGTGTTAAAAATCGGTCATATCGTAGAATAATACGATTGACATGATCGTAGGGAGATTATTGCGGAAGAAGCGAAAGGCGCGTTTGATGTGTGTCTCCACGGTCTCGGGCGAGATGCCGAGCCGCAGTGCGATTTCGGTATATTTCAGTCCCTCGAAATAGCGGAGCGTGAGCACCTCGCGCTGTTTGGGCGGGAGCATGTCGAGGCATTTGCGGACACGCGCCTGCGCCTCTTCGTCATCGCGGCTCCAGCCGGAAGTCTCGGAGAAGAGCAGCGCTTCGACCAATTTCTGCTTGTTGCGGTCTTCGACTCCTTTGTGCTTGAGGTAGTTGAGGCATTCGTTTTTTGCCAGCCGCAGCAGGTAGTGCCGGGCGTCGTCGGGCTGGGGCAGCCACGACGGTCTCCGCCACAGTTTCCAGAAGACGTCCTGCGCGATGTCTTCGGCCGCCGCACGGTCCATGACGAAAGAGTACGCAAAATTAAGGATATATACATAGTATCTTCTGTATATACCTTCAAAAACACCGTTGGGCGGATTACCCCCCCCCGTGTCGGATTTGTCGCGTATTTCCACCTTTTGGCCTAACCTGATTTTGCAAAAATAGGAATCTTTCGCTATCTCCTGCATTTTTTATGAATTTTTTTTATTTCCCGTTTCCGCCGGAACGTGACCCGGAGTCCGTTTTGTGTTTTCGGGACACCTTCCGGATGAAAAAAGCCTCCCCGCCACGAGGCGAAGAGGCTTTTTTGCCGGCAGCATGGCTGGTTATTCGGCCAGCGACCATTCGATCACGACCGGGAAGTGGTCCGAAGGGTATTTCCGGTTGTAGCTGTTGTTGACGATGCGCCACGAAACGACCTTCGTGTCCTTCGGCGTGACGAAGACGTGGTCGATGCGCGACGCGGCGGCAGGAGGCGTCGAGATATATTTGTAGCCGTTGTAGGTGGGCCAGTCTCCGTTGGTCTTGGCCGGACAGCGGACGTAGCTGTCGGCCAGGATGTCTGATCCGGCGATCGTTTTGTAGGCTTCGGTGTTCTGGTTCGAATTGAAGTCGCCCGTGCAGAAGGCCGGTTTGCCGCCTGCGATCTCCCGCACTTTGGCCACCAGCAGTTTGGCGCTCTCGGCGCGGGCCGTAGTCCCTATGTGGTCGAAGTGCGAATTGAAATGGTAGAATTCCCGCCCGTTCGCGCGGATTCGGAAATGCACCCAGTTGCACATGCGGGGCGAATAGGAGTCCCAGCCTTTGGACCCGGGCGCGGAGGGCGTTTCGGAGTACCAGAACGCTCCCCGGTCCAATACCTCGAATTTGTCCTTGCGGTAGAAAACGGGGTTGTAGTGGCGTCGCCGGGCCGTTTCGTCGCCGATGACGTTCTCTCCGACCCAGGCGTATCCGTCGAGGAACGGCTCGATGTCCTCGATCTGGGTCAGATAGGGTTCCTGCGCCCCGAAGATGTCGAACTTCTCGCTCTGAAGCAGTTGGCGGAGCAAATCCCGGCGGGTCGTCCATTTGTTGTCCTGATCGGCGGCGTTGTCGTACTGGATGTTGTAGGTGGCGACACGGATCGGGTCGAGCCATGTTTTGCCCGGGGCCGGTTCGGGGGCCGGGTCATCGTTTCCCGAGCTGCACAGCGAGAGAAGCGGCAGGCAGAGCAGGAACAGACTGAAAAACGGTTTTCGTATCATTTTTCCGAAAGGGATTGGTTTCGGACTATAAGACGGACAGTTTCCGGTTTTGTCCCCTGGGGGAGCGAAAATTTGCTATTTCGCATTTTTTATTCGATTTTTGCCGCTTGCAGGGGGACAAACCGGACGGTTTTCCGTTATATCGAATGACCGACCAAACTAATGACCCGAATGTTTCGGCAACGCAAGTACGACACCCGACGAATCGACCGGCAGTATGCCGAAGAGACCGACGTATATGTTATGTTGTATAACAGTTACGCCGATGCGCTCTATGCCTACGGCATGGGGTTCGGTCTCGACAACGAAACGGTCAAGGATGTCATCCACGACATATTCCTCGACATCATGACCCGCCAGGTCGACCTGGGCCGCATCGTCAACATCAAGGCCTATCTTTTCCGGATCGTTCACAACCGTTTGGTCGACCTGCACCGTTCGCGGGTGGACAAGTGCGACCTTTCGGACCGGGAACCGGGATTGCGGGTGTCGCTGACCTCGCTCGACGCGATGATCGAATCGGAGCACGTGCTGCGCATCCGCCAAACGATCGAGTCGCTGCTCAACCAGCTCTCGCCCAAGCAGCGCGAGGCGCTGCTGCTGCGCTTCGTCTACGAGATGGAGTATGACGACATCGCCGTCATACTCGACGCCACGCCCCACGCCGTCCGCAAGTTCGTGTCGAAGGGGCTGGGCAAACTGCGGAAGAGCAGGGAGTGCGGCAAGACGATGAAAATAGCCACTTGATGCGGCGGGCGCTGTTTTTCGCGGTTCGAGGGGGACAAAACGGCGGATTCGCCGTCATAGGGAAAAGCGCGGTGCCGCAGCATGCAATTTGAAGATTACGAAGATTACGTTGGAATCGATGATAAAACCGGACGATATTCAGAAGCACACGGCGGAGTTCTTCACCTCCGATCCGGACTTCGTTTTGTGGTGTCTCGATCCCGAACGGGCGCAGGACGGCTATTGGTGCGATTATACCGAACGCCATCCGCAGGACCTGGTCGAGTTCGAGCGCGCCGTGAGCCTGGTGCGCCGTGTGGGCAAGACCCATCCCGCGCTGCCGTCCGTGGAGAAACAGTTGCTGCTCGACCGCATCCTGACCGACTATTACGCCCGGCGCCGTTTTGCAGCTCCTCCCCGCCGCCGCAACCGGACGGCGCTCTTCGCCGCCGCTGCGGTACTGGTCGCCGGCATCGTGGCGGCCCTGTTCTGGTGTGCGGATTTCACGGACTCCGGACTGCCTTCGGCCGAGGCCTATGAGAACATCACGCTCGTGACCCGCGAAGGCAGCCGCGAGGTGTACGACGACATCGCCCGTATCAGCCTTACGCCCAAGGGTAAAATTCTGATCGACGGCAAGGAGAACGAGGGGATGAAGGCCGATCGCAGAACGCCCCGGCAGGAGGTGCGCGTGCATACGAGCGAACTGGTGGTCCCCAAGGGCAAGCGCGCCCATCTGCAACTCTCCGACGGCACGCGGGTGTGGATCAATTCGGCGTCGGTGCTCCGTTTCCCGTCCGCATTCGGTGACACGCGCGACGTCTTCGTCGAGGGCGAGGCCTATTTCGAGGTGGCGAAGGATGCGAACCGTCCCTTCATCGTGCATACCGACCATTTTGCGACCCGCGTGCTGGGCACGTCGTTCGACGTGACGACCGCGCCCCGTGCCGACGGTTCGTCGGCCGTGGTGCTGGTCGAAGGCTCGGTGGCCATCGACGTGGCCAACGGCGAATCGGTGACGCTGAATCCCTCGGAACGCTTCTCGATGAAGGACGGCAGCTACTCGGTCTACGAGGTCGATCCCTATAAATACATCAGCTGGAAGGACGGACTGTTGTTCTTCGCCTCGAACACGCTGTTCGAAGTCCTGCAAAAGGTGGCTGCCTTCTACAAGATCGAAATAACCTGCTCCGGGGAGATCGGGAGCCGGAAGTGTACCGGCAAGCTGATCCTGTTCGACGACCTGGACGGTACGCTCGACGTGCTCTCCGACATCTTCCGGATCGCCTACGTCCGGGGACCCGACGGCTCGGTGGCGGTGAGACCTGCCCCCGACGATTGCCCCGATGCCGTATATCGCTGACAACCAATTTCCTGTCTTAAATACTAACCTTAATTCTGTTACTTATGAAGAAACTTTTCTTTGTGAGGAGTGGCTCGACATGCCGTATGCTGCGGATTCTCGCGGCGGCGCTGCTGTTGCTTCCGGTGAATCTCCAGCCCGTCCGGGCCTCCCGGCAGGACGCCGGGGCCAAGTCGTCGCTGACCGTGAAGATGAAGGACGCAACGCTGTCGAGCGTCTTTGCGGAGGTCGAGCGGACCAGCCGTTACGCCTTCATCTACACCGACGACGTGCGGCCGCTGCTCGACCGCCGGGTTTCGGTTTCGGTCAGGTCGGCGACTATCGACGAACTGCTCTCCGCCGTCCTGAAGGGGACGGAGCTGACCGGACGGGTGCGCGAAAACCAGGTGATCATCTCGAAAGCGCCCGCCCGTAAGAACGCCGCCGTTTCCCCCCCCCTCCCGGCCGCCAGTTCCGGTAGGGAAATCGTCCTGCAGGGTACGGTGATCTCTTCGGCCGACAACAAGCCCATTGTCGGTGTTTCGGTCTATGTCGAGGGGACGACCATCGGCGCCACCTCGGACATCAACGGCAACTACACCCTCAAGGTGCCGGCGGGGACGAAACACGTCACCTTCGCTTTCCTGGGCTACGACACCAAGAAGATCGCCGTCGCCGATGTCGAACTGTTCAAGCTCGTGACGCTGATCGAGGCGTCGAACGTCATGGACGACGTGGTGGTCGTGGCTTTCGGCACGCAGAAGAAGGAGAGCCTGGTGGGAGCCGTGCAGGTCGTGCGTCCCAGTACGCTCAAGGTTACGTCGAGCAATCTCTCGACCTCGTTCGCGGGCAAGATCGCCGGCGTCATCTCCACCCAGTCGTCGGGCGAACCCGGCGCCGACGGTGCGAATTTCTGGATTCGCGGCATCTCGACCTTCGGAGCGAACAAATCGCCGCTGCTGATTCTCGACGGCGTGGAGATCGTCTCGGAGATGCTCAACAACATTCCGCCCGAGGCGATCGAGTCGTTTTCGATCCTGCGCGACGCCACGGCCACGGCGCTCTACGGTTCGCGCGGCGCCAACGGCGTGATGATCATTACCACCAAAAACGGCCGCCAGTCGGAGAAGATGGCGATCAACGTTCGTCTCGAATCGGGCATTTCGATGCCTACGCGCGTGCAGGACATCGCCGGCGGCGTGACCTACATGGAGAACTACAACGAGGCGCTGCGCACCCGCACCCCGGCGGGCGAAACCTATGTGCCGCGCTTTTCCGACGAGAAGATCGCGGGCACGCGCAACCGGCTCAATCCCTACGTCTATCCCGACAACGACTGGTATTCGATGCTTTTCAAGGATTTTACGGTCAACGAAAACATGAATCTCAACGTGCGGGGCGGCGGCAAGGTGGTCGACTATTTCCTCAATGCTTCGATCTTCAACGAAAACGGTATCCTGAAGAAACCCGCGGAGTCGAAATTCAACACCAACATCAATTCGCAGAAATACCTCTTCCAGGCCAACGTCGGCGCACAGCTCACCCGGACGACCCGCGTGAGCCTGAAGATGAACACGCAGCTGCTTTTCTGGCACCGTCCCGTCGAAGAGGTGAAAGACCTGTTCTACTATACGATGCGCGCCAAT
Organism: Alistipes sp. i18-0019-D1; assembly: GCF_042852885.1. Taxonomy (NCBI): domain Bacteria; kingdom Pseudomonadati; phylum Bacteroidota; class Bacteroidia; order Bacteroidales; family Rikenellaceae; genus Alistipes; species Alistipes sp. i18-0019-D1. The sequence continues at coordinate 221,081 of NZ_AP031424.1, read as the reverse complement.
CCGGTCGCTTTCCCGGCCATCTATCCCAAAGGCTCCGTGGACGATCTCGACGATCCGATTTTCGGTAATGCGCCCTCGTGGGACGGCAGTTCCACGGACATCAATCCTTACGCCCTGCTGAGCCGCGGATACGGACAGCGCCACACGCAGTACATCACCACGACCTTCTCGGTGGACCAGGACCTCGATTTCGTCACCAAAGGACTGAAGGTCCGGGGCATGGTCTCGTTCTACAACAAGACCTATGCGGCGACTTACCGTTCGTTTTCTCCCTATTACTACGAAATGACCGACTATACCGACAACGGCGACGGGACTTTCGACTACAACCTGCAAAACATCGGCGCGGCCGGATCGTCCTATCTGGGAACTTCCACGGGGCGTAACGGTTACCGTGAGATCTCGTTGCAGGGGCAGGTCGAATATTCGCGCACGTTCGGCCGCCACGACATCAACGCCCTGTTCGTCTACCACCAGAAAGAGAAGGTCGACAACCAGCCCACCAACGATGAGTACAAGGTGCTTCCTTACCGCGAGCAGGGCCTCGCCGGACGTTTTACCTATGGGTATGACAACCGCTACCTGATGGAGTTCAACTTCGGCTACAACGGTTCGGAAAACTTCATATCGGGCCATCGTTTCGGATTCTTTCCGTCGATCGCCGGAGCGTGGGTCGTGTCGAGCGAACCCTTCTGGGAGGGCATCCGCAGCAAGGTGAACCTGCTGAAAATCCGTGCTTCGTACGGTCTTTCGGGCAACGACTACCTGGCCGACAGCAGCAATAACATCGTCCGTTTTCCCTACCTCACGACGGTCAACATGAACAAGGCGCTCTACGTGTGGTTTTCGCCCAACTTCGTCAAGCAGACCGGACACGAGATCAAGACCGTGGGCAATCCCCTGGCCACGTGGGAGGAGAGCACCAAGCTCAACATCGGTCTCGAACTGGGGCTGTTCGACGCCCTGACGCTGAATGTCGACGTATACAAAGAGGACCGCACCGGGATCTTCATGCAGCGTCGTTCGCTGCCTTCTACGATGGGCCTTTCGGGTGTCACGCCCTATGGCAACCTCGGCGAGGTGGAGAATCGCGGCGTCGACGTTTCGCTCGAATACAACAAGGCGTTCAGCAAGGACCTGCTGGTCTCCGTGCGCGGAACGTTCACCTATGCGCACAACGAGGTGAAGGCCCGCGACGAGGCGAAGTACCTGCCCAACGCCTACAACTCCGTGCTGGGCAAGCCCGTCAATTCGGTCTACGGACTGGTCGCCGACGGCCTTTTCGCCTCGCAGGAGGAGATCGACAACTCGCCCCGGCAGACCTTCATGCCCGATTATCTGCCTGGCGACATCAAATACCGCGACCTGAACGGCGACGGCGTGATCGACGCCAACGACCGCACGTCGCTGGGCTATCCCACCGTGCCCGAAATCATGTACGGTTTCGGCGCCTCGGTCAACTACAAGCGCTGGGATTTCTCGTTTTTCTTCCAGGGCACGGCGCGCGTTTCGCTGCGCATGTACGACATGCATCCGTTCCGCGACAATCAGTATTCGGGTTTCAACATGACGCAATACGTTGCCGACGACCACTGGTCGGAAGCCGATCCCAATCCCAATGCCGCCTATCCGCGCCTGGATTACCGCTACAACGCCAACAACACGCAGACCTCGTCGTTCTGGATCAGGAACGGCAGTTACCTGCGCCTGAAGAGCGTCGAACTGGGTTTCACTTACAAAAGCCTGCGCGCCTATCTGGCCGGCACGAATCTGTTCGTCATTTCGCCCTTCAAGTACTGGGACCCCGAAATGGGCAGCGGCAACGGTTTGAAATATCCGTTGCAGCGCGTGGTGAAACTCGGCCTTCAGTATAACTTCTAAAATTCGAGCGACATGAAAAGAATCATCTACATTTTGCTGTTTGCCTGTGCCGGAGCGCTCGCCTCGTGCGATTTCCTCGATGTAGTTCCCGAGGGGCAGGCGACACAGGACGACATATTCAAAACCTCCAAGGAGGCCCGCAAATACCTCAACACGCTCTATACCTACGCCCCCAACATCGCGGCCTACCGGTATATGCCCGACTTCTGCGCCGGCGACGACATCATCACCGCCACCAACGGCCAGACCCGCTATTTCCCCTACAAGAGCATGCTTTACAACGAGGAGAACGCCAGCCAGACCTATTACGGACTGTGGGACGCGACGACCTCTTCCCCGTCCGGGCGCACGAACTACGACATGTACAAGGGCATCCGCTACTGCTACATCATGATCGACAACATCGACGCAGTCCCGGGCATCTCGCCCTCCGTGGCCGACGAGTTCAAGGGCGAAGCCTATTTTCTGATCGCCTATTACCACTGGGTGCTGCTGACCCACTACGGCCCGGTCATCCTCGTCAGGGGGCAGCTGGACATGGGGCTTCCCGAGGAGGAGGTCTACGTGGCCCGCAGCCCGTTCGACGAATGCGTGACGTTCATCGCCGAGACCTACGACCGCGCGGCCGAATTGCTGCACGAGTATCCGACGCGTCCCGATGCCGACCTCGGACGCGCTACCTCGGTGGCGGCCAAGGCGATGAAGGCCCGGCTGATGCTCTATGCCGCCAGTCCGCTCTTCAACGGCAATGCGGAGTTCTACGCGCGTTTCCGCAACAACGACGGCACGCCGCTGATGAGCCGGACCTACAATCCCGAAAAGTGGAAGTGGGCGCTCGACGCCTGCCGGGAAGCGATCGCGCTGGCCGAGGACAACGGACACAGGCTCTACGAAAGCCCGAACGCGACTGCGGCTGCAACCGCAGCCGAGCGCGGCGAGATCAACTACCACGACTGCTTCGTCGAACCGCTCTGGAACACGACCGAGTACCTTTGGGCGATGGGCGACCAGACCGGCATCGAGCAGTTGCAACGTTACGGCGGTGCGCGCCTGAAACTGCCGTACAGCACCGACGGCTTCTGCATCAACATCGTTCCGACGTTCGAGTGCGTGGAGATGTACTACACGCACAACGGCCTGCCGTGGGACAGGGACCCCGAGACCATGCACCTCGACCCCTATGCCTACAATGCCGAAAAGGAGACTGCCAACCTCCATGTCTACAAGGAGCCGCGCTTCTATGCGTCGGTGGGCTACGACCGCGGCAAGTACGCCATCAACGGCGAGGAGTTCATTCTCAAATGCCGCGCCGGCGAGATGCAGGGCAGCGTGCTCGACGCCTCGAAGGAGTACCAGAGCTGTACGGGCTACATTCTCAAGAAGTGGATTCACCGCCAGTCGGCCTTCAACTACGACACCAAGTCGTGGACCTACCGCAAGTACGCCTATCCTTACATCCGCCTTGCGGAACTCTACCTGAGCTATGCCGAGGCCGATTTCGAGTACAACGGGTCGTTGAGCGATGCGAGTCTCAATTACCTGAATCTGGTCCGCCGCCGCTCGGGGCTGCCCGATTTCAAGGATTCGTGGGCCTTGGCCGGGGGTATTCCTGCCGGCGACGAACTGCGCAAGGTGCTGCATCAGGAACGTTCGGTCGAACTGCTGATGGAGGGCATGCGCTACCACGACCTGCGCCGCTGGAAAGAGGCGGGCGAAGCGATGTCCCGGCGTCCCAAGGCGTGGAACCTCGACGGCAGGACGGCCGAGGATTTCTACACGGTCTCCACGATGAAGGAGAGCGGCGTACGCACGTTCGAATCCCCCAAGACCTACTGGATGGCCATTCCGTTGAGCGAAATCAACATCAACTACAACCTCGTGCAGAATCCCGGTTACTAACCTTAAAAATCCGATTGCGATGAAGAATCTTGCGATATGCCTCCTGCTTCTGCTGGGAGCCGTAGGGTGCGGCGACGATTACGTCGTCTACGAGACGGTGGACACTATGGTCTGCATCCCGAAGAACGATTTCCAGGTCCTCGAATACGATGCCGCTTCGGGCCAGGCGTGCGTTTACGATCTCTATCTTTACAAGGGCGGTTACAATGACGACGGAATCACCGTGAAACTGGTGGTCGACCCCTCCGTGCTCGATGTCTATAACATGGAAAACGGACTCGAACTGAAGGTGATGCCCGACAGGTATTTCGCCTTCGATCCCGAAGTGCGCTTGTCGGGGGACAGGATCATGAACCGCACCGAAATCCGCTTCGACGCCGCTTCGATGCTTGCCGACGGCATCGGTTCCTCCTATGTGCTGCCGCTTTCCGTCAGGGCGGATGATCAGGGCAAGGTGCGTCCCGAAAAGAACAGCGTGATCATCCGGGTCGTAATGAAATAACCGTGATGCGGAGGTGGCTCAACCCCCTCCGCATCCCTCAATGCAAAAAAACATGTCGAAATTCTACATACGGATTCTGCCGGTGTGTCTTGTCGTCCTTGTCCTTGCGGCCTGCTCCTCCTCGGAGGGTGGCGGCGGCGACGGCCCGGCTGCCGGGCAGATCCCCGATAAGGCCGGAATGACGGTGAAGGGAATGGTGAAGGACAACGCCGGAAATGCCATTGCCGGGGTTGTGGTGAGCGACGGACTGGAGGTGACGGCGACCGACGAACGGGGGATCTACTATTTAGCCTCCGACCTTGCGCGGCGCAATTTCGTTTTTGTCTCCGTGCCAGCCGATTGCGAGATTCCCGCCACGCAGGGCTGTCCGCGGTTCTACCGCAAAATAGATCGCAAACAGGCCGTCAACCGGGCCGACTTCACGCTGACTCGGCGCAAGACCCCGGCCGACCGTCATTCGCTGATCGTTATGGCCGACATTCAGCTGGCTGCCGATAACACGTCGGTGGGTTCCTATCTCGATCATGTCGTTCCCGACGTGCTGAAAACCGTGCAGGGACTTCCGACGGAGGTGTACGGAGTCAGCCTGGGCGACCTGGTCTGGAACGATATGACGCTTTTCCCGAAGTACCGTCAGGGGCTGGAGACGCTCGGCTTCACGACCTTCAGCCTGCCGGGCAACCACGACCATGACCCGGCCGAGTTGACCGACTCGCTCGCCTTGCAGAGCTACGAGCGCTATTTCGGCCCGGCAAACTACTCGGTGAACATCGGGAAAATCCATTATCTGTTCCTCGACAACATCCTTTTCGACCATGCGCCGACCGCCGAGGAGGAGTATACGATCGGCCTTACGGACGAAATTTGCCGCTGGATCGAAGCCGACTTGCGCCATGTCCCGGCGGGCGGTACGCTCGTCGTCTCGTCCCATTGCCCGATTCTCTGCCACACGAAGAACACCGCAGCGCGCAACCACCGCAATTTCCAGCGTTTCCTCGATGCGATAAGCCCCTATAAGGTCCATGCCTTCGGGGGACACAAGCACTACCATGACATTTACCGTTACGACGACGGACGCAAGGTCATGCACTGCATCGCCCGCACGCCGGGCGACCTGTTCATCAACGGCGACGTCAACTGCGACGGTACGCCCCGCGGCTATGCCGTGGTCGAGGTCGACGGCGAACAGCTCTCGTGGTATTACAAGTCCGCTGGCGAAAAGCGGGATATGCAGATGCGCCTCTATGCGCCCGGGCGTACCAATTCGGCCTGCGTCTACGCCAATGTCTGGGGCTATGACACGGCCTGGAGCGCCGTGGAGTGGATTCCCGCTTCGGGCGGGCAGGCCGTGGCGATGGAGCGGACGCAGCGTACCGACCCTTACTACGAAGATGTATTGGCGACGGGCGCGCGCGGCGGGACGCCGACCGATACGTGGCACATGTTCCGGACCGATCCGGGCAGTGAGCGGGGCGGCAGGGTGCGGGTCACCGACTGTTTCGGGCATACCTACGAATCGTCCGTGTCCTGGTGAATACGACATCCGAACAAAACCTTAAAAAACACAACCTGAACGATGAAAAGATTTTTCCTATTTCTGACCGCCGCCGCAGTCGCCTGCTGTGCGGCGTGCAGCGACGATCCCGAGGTCGCCGAATCCAACCTTTCGCTGCTCGAGGACAACGTGACGTTCGATATGTTCGGGGGTCGCAGCGTCCTCGAAATCACGGCCGATTCGCCGTGGACGGTCTCCTGCGACGACGATTGGTGCCGCACCAACGTCGCCGAAGGTTCGCACACGAAGAAGATCGTTCTGACGGTCGACCAGAGTTTCCTGCCCGAGGAGCGCACGACTGCGGTGCATTTTTACGCCGCGGGCGAGGAGAAACACACCGTGACCGTAACGCAGGAGAAGTTCGAGCCGATCCTCGTGCTGGCGGAGAACGGCGCCGATATAACCGTTTACGGCGCCGGGGGCGAACCGGCCCTGAACCTGCGTGCGTCCGTGGCCTGGAAAGTCGAGGGCGCGACCGACTGGTGTGCCGTGTCGCAGTCCGAGGGGACGAAAAGCACGGTCGTCAAACTGCTGCTGACCGACGACGGCGAGGACCTGCGCCCGCGCAGCGCGACGCTGACCTTCTCCTCCGAAATGGAGGGCGTCGAACCGCAGCGGGTGACCGTCATGCAGCGGTCGACGGGTGCGAATACGGTCGTGGTCCGGGCGGGTGAAACCCGTGCGTTCCCGGCGCGGCGCACCGACGGCTCGTATGTGAAGGGCGCGTCGGCGGACTGGGTCTGGACCACCGACGCGGAGTTGCTTTCGGGACTCGGCTACGACGCTTCCCGGAATGAAATCACCTGCACTGCGGCCAAGTCGAAGCAGGGCAGCGGGCTGGTCGCGCTGTTCGACGCCGGGGGCGAGGTCGTCTGGTCTTGGCTGGTCTGGGTCGTGGACAAGATGCCTTCGGATGTGACCGTCGGCGGTATCGCCTGGCAGGACCGTAATGTCGGGGCTGAATACCATTCGGCCGATCCGAAGGCCTGTGTCCAGGATTTCCGCTCCTACGGGCTGTTCTACCAGTGGGGCCGCAAGGAGCCGTTCATCGGCGCGAAGGTCCTCTCGAAGAACAAGTATTACGAGGGGCATGCGGAATATCCCGACGCTTTCGGCGCGATGACGCGCGAGGTGGCTTTCAACGCCTCCCGCACCGCCGGCTGGCAGGTCAGCGGCGGGGAGATGACCGCCGCGGCGGCAAACGGCAATCCGACGACTTTCTATACCCGGTCCTCCGCGGCGATGTCCGAAGGCTGGACCGAAGGCGGCAAGGGGCTGAACGATCCCTGCCCGGTGGGATACCGGGTTCCGACGGCGGCCGAATGGCAGTCGCTGCTTGCCTACGTGGACGGCAACGCCGCCAAGAACCAGGATTCGGGCGACACGTACAGCCGCTGGTATGTGCTCGATTCGGGCGGAACCCTCATCGGTCCGTCGACGATGTTCCGCAGGGGAGATAACGGCCGCATCCACTATCCGGGGCGCTCGGCAGCCTATTGTTCGTCGACGCTCGCCGGCGGCAAGCCGCTCCCGATGTACGACTGGAAGGCGGGCGACGCCACGGCCGAGGGGACCTATTACGAACGGAAGATGACCACGGCCTACGGCATGCGCTGCGTGAAGGAGTAGTGCTGCCGCGATTGCGAAGGGCTTCGGGCGGAACCGGTTTTTTCCGCTCCGGAGCCTTTTTTCGCGATATTTTCGCTATCTTCGGCACGTCTTTCCAAATTTTTTACCGATGAGAACAACCCTTCTTACCATGCTGGCGGCCCTGCTGCTGTTTCCGGCCGCAGCACAACCCGTCACCCCCGAGGACCGGCGGCGCGCCGCGGAACTGGTCGGGCGCATGACGCTCGATGAAAAGATCGGGCAGCTGGTCCAGCAGCGCGGAGGCGGTGCCGTCACGGGACCCGACAAGACGGAACTTTCCGTCGAACGGCTGGTCCGCGAAGGGCGGTGCGGCAGCGTGTTCAACATCAAGTCCTTCGAGGAGACCGAACGGTTGCAGCGGATCGCCGTCGAGGAGAGCCGGCTGGGCATCCCGCTCCTGATCGGTGCCGACGTGATCCACGGCTTTCGGACGATTTTCCCGATCAACCTCGCCGTCGCCGCCTCGTGGGACCCTGCCGCCGCCGAGTCGCTGGCCCGCGTTTCGGCCCGCGAAGCCTCGGCCATGGGCATCCATTGGACCTTTTCGCCGATGTGCGACGTTTCGCGCGACCCCCGCTGGGGCCGTGTTTCCGAGGGTGCGGGTGAAGATCCCTACCTGGGCGCGCGTGTCGCCGAAGCGATGGTGCGGGGCTATCAGGGCGACTTGTCCGACCCCTCGTCGGTTCTTGCCTGCGTGAAGCATTTCGCCGCCTACGGCGCTCCGCAGGCCGGGCGCGAATACCATGCGGTCGATATGTCCGAGCGGGTTTTCCGCGACAGCTACCTGCCGCCTTACCGGGCGGCGCTCGATGCCGGGGCCGCGACGGTGATGACCTCGTTCAACGACCTCGACGGCGTTCCGGCCACGGCCAACCGCTGGCTGCTGCGCGACCTGCTGCGCGATGAACTGGGCTTCGGGGGCTTCGTGGTGACCGACTACGGCACGATCGGCGAACTGAAAGCTCACGGTGTCGCGGCCGACGACCGGCAGGCCGCCGAACTGGCTCTGCGCGCCGGGGTCAATATGGACATGATGAGCGCCGCCTACCTGTTCTATGCCGCCGAACTGGTGCGGGAGGGACGCATTCCGGAGTCGCTGATCGACAGCCTTTGCTGCGAGGTGCTGGCCGTGAAGTTCCGCCTGGGGCTGTTCGACGACCCTTTCCGCTGCCAGGTGAAGGAGCGCGAGAGGTGCTATTACGCTCCGGAACATCTCGACGCCGCGCGCCGTGTGGCCCGCAGTTCGATGGTGCTGCTGGAGAACCGCGGCGGTGTGCTGCCCCTGAAAGAGGGAAGCCGGATCGCGCTGGTGGGGCCTTTCGCCGATTCGCGGTGGGACCTGATCGGCTCGTGGGTCCATTTCGCCGAGGCCGACCGGACCTCGACCTTTCTCGACGGACTGCGGGCGCGTTTCGGGGCCGACCGTGTGACCTATGCCCGCGGATGCGACCCGCACAAGGCCCTCGAAGGCGGTATTTCGGAGGCGGTGGCCGCGGCCGCGAAGTCGGACGTGGTGCTGGTCGCGCTCGGATTGAAGGCGGGGGAGAGCGGCGAGGCGGCGAGTCTTGCGTCGCTTGCGCTGCCCGACGCGCAGCGTGACCTGCTGGAAAGCTTGAAGCAAACCCGAAAACCGATTGTCATACTGCTTGTTACCGGTCGCCCGATGGAGCTTGCCCGCGAGGCGGAACTCGCCGACGCGGTGCTGCTGACCTGGTATCCGGGCACGATGGCGGGCGAGGCGCTGGCCGATGTCGTGTCGGGCGACTACAACCCCTCGGGACGCCTGTCGATGACCTTTCCCCGCACGGTGGGGCAGGTTCCGATCCATTATGACATGAAGAGTACGGGACGTCCGGCCGACGGGTCGGGCAAGCCCAACAAATACACTTCACGCTATCTCGACGTCCCCAATTCGCCGCAGTATTGCTTCGGCTACGGGTTGAGCTACACGACGTTCGGCTATTCGGACCTGCGGGTGCTGACGCCCCAAGCCGCCGTCGGCGGCGAGGTTCGCGTGTCGGTCCGCGTGACCAACACGGGCGGCCGCGACGGCGAGGAGGTCGTGCAGCTCTACGTGCGCGACTTGCTGTCCGGTGTGACGCGCCCGGTTCGGGAACTCAAAGGTTTCCGGAAGGTGATGCTTCGTGCCGGGGAGAGCCGCGAGGTGACCTTCACGCTGACGCCCGACGACCTTTCGTTCTGGCGTCTCGACAAAAAATGGGGCCAGGAGCCGGGCGACTACCATGTCTGGGCAGGGCACGACTCCGACTGCACGCTCGGCGGCAGTTTCCGGATCACCGAATGATTCGTTTCCCGGCGCGGCGGCTCGACGCCGTGGGCGGGAGGCGCCGAAAAGGGAGCAGCGGTTTCGGCCGCCGCTCCCTTTTCCGTGTCCGGCGGGACGGTCCGGATGTCCCGGAAAATCCCCTTCGGAGATGTTTCGGACAAAAGGTTCCGGGGAATGGCTGGGCTTTCACAAATTTTTTCTACCTTTGGAGGTCAAAACAGTACGCAATGATGGATTTGAAAACGATACGTACCGAACTGCGCAAGCTGACCGCGATTGTCGACGGCTGGGAGCCTTCCGGGGAGATTCCGGCCCTCGAACGCGATCTGGCGCTGCAAAAACTGCGGACACTCTACGATGCGGTGCGCTTTCCGGGGATGGAGTCCGTTCCGGAATCCCCGGCTGCGGAGGCGGAATCCGCAACGGTTCCCGTAGCTATCGACCTCGGAGCGGTGCTTTCGCTCGACCCGGCGGACGAAACCGGATTCGAACCCGATTCCGATGCTGTTTCCGCCCCCGCGTTCGAAGCGGAGGCGGAGCCCGCGGAGCCGTTTTCCGAACCCGATACGACGGTCGGATCCGATTCTGCCGGGGTGTTTGCCGGCACGGAAGCCGATGAGGAGAGGCCTGAAATGCCGGAAGCCGCGATATCGGATTCCGAACCGGAATTTGAGGGGGAATCCGTGCTTGCACCGGCACCGGAAGTTGAACCCGAAGCCGCATTTGCCGCCGAAGCATCCGAACCGGCCGCCGAATCCGGTCCGGTCGCAGAACCCGAATCCGCTGCAGCGCCCGAACCGTCTGCGGAGCCGGTCGCTGCACCCGAACCTGCCGCTGTGGCTGAATCGGCCGCTGCGGCTGAACCTGCTCCGGCGCCCGTCTCGGCGCCCGCTCCGGCGGAGAAACCCCAGTACATTGCACCCACGCTGTTCGGGCTGGAGGAGGAGACGGTCCGCCACCGCCACAAACAGCGCGTCATCATGTCGCTCTACGATACGCCCGCGCCCGCCGAAAAGCCTGCAAGGCCCGAAGCGGCGGAAAGACCGGCGGAGCGTCCCGCGCCCGTAGCGACACCCGAACCTGCTGCGACGTTTGAACCTGCTGTCCGTCCCGAACCCGTCGCGACACCCGAACCTGCTGTCCGTCCCGGTTTTGCCGAACCGGCGGAACCGGCGGTTGCACCTGCGTCCGCAAGTTCCGGGTGGCAGTCCGGGACGTCCGGGCCGCAGTCCGCGGCGGAACCCGTTCCCGTTTCGGAAATGCCTGCCGCCGCAGAGCCGGAGGAGGCCCAATCCGGAACGAAGGAGGCTGCGGCGCCTGCCGGGGCCGTGCTGGGCGAGGTGATCAACCACGACGTGCAGACGCTGGCCGACACGATCGCCCCGCGGCGCGGCATGGCTTCGGAACTGCGCCTCGGCGAGCCGGTCACCGACCTCCGCCGGGCCATCGGCATCAACGACAAGTTCCTGCTGATCCGCGATCTGTTCGGCGGTGACGGCGAAGCCTATGAAGAGGCGATCGGGAAGCTCAACGCCTTCGACGATTTCGACGAGTGCATGATCCACATCGCCGAGAACTACGCCTGGAATCCCAATTCGGACGGCGCGAAATTCATGATGGAACTGCTCGAACGCAAATTCGCCTGACGCGATGGCCAAACTCTATATCGTACCTACGCCGATCGGGAATCTGGACGACATCACGCTGCGCGCGGTGAACGTCCTGCGCGAGGTGGATTTCATCCTCGCCGAGGACACGCGCACGACGTCGTTCCTGCTGAAGCACCTCGGCATCGAGCAGAAACTCCGCTCGCACCACAAGTTCAACGAGCACGCCACGGTCGAGATGGTCGCCGGGGCGATCGCCGCGGGACGCAATGCCGCCCTGGTGTCGGACGCCGGGACCCCCGGCATTTCGGACCCCGGGTTCCTGTTGGTGCGTACGTGCGTCGAGGCGGGGATCGAGGTCGAGACGCTGCCCGGCGCCACGGCGCTGATCCCGGCGCTGGTGCAGAGCGGGTTCCCGTGCGACCGTTTCTGCTTCGAGGGTTTCCTGCCCCAGAAGAAGGGGCGCATGAAGCAGTTGCAGGCGCTTGCCGGCGAGGAGCACACGATGATTTTCTACGAATCGCCCTACCGCGTGGTCCGGTGTCTGGAGCAGTTCGCCGAGGTTTTCGGCGAAGACCGCAGGGTTTCGGTCTCGCGCGAGATCACCAAGAAGTTCGAGCAGACCGTGCGCGGAACCGTCGCCGAGGTGCTCGGACACTTCCGCACGACCGAACCCAAGGGCGAGTTCGTGATCGTCGTGGCCGGAAAACCCAAAAACCGCCGCGTCCGGGAGGACGGGGAGGAGTAAACTCAAATCGAAACACATTGATGGAAGAGAACCGTACAGACGATACACAAAAGGTAAAACGTTCGTTTTCGGCGTGGCTCGGGGAGTTGCGCGAATTCATGAAGGGCCGTTTCAGCCTCGACGAGGACAAGGCGCAGCGCGACGAGGTCGTGGCCGCCATTTCGAAGGGCGTGGAGTTCCGCGGCGTCAATCTCTGGGTGCTGATCTTCGCCACGATGATCGCCTCGCTGGGCCTGAACGTCAATTCGGCCGCAGTGATCATCGGCGCGATGCTCATTTCGCCGATCATGGGTCCGATCATGGGTGTCGGCCTCGCGCTGGGCATCAACGATTTCGAACTGCTCAAGAAGTCGCTGCGCAACCTGGCGCTGATGTTCATCGTCGCCATCATCACCTCGACGGTCTATTTCTTCATTTCGCCGCTCTCGTCGAACAGCAGCGAGCTGCTGGCGCGCACCGTGCCTACGACCTACGACGTGCTGATCGCCCTGTTCGGCGGCCTTGCGGGCATCGTGGCGCAGACGCGGCAGGACCGCACGTCGACCGTCATTCCCGGCGTGGCCATCGCCACGGCCCTCATCCCGCCCCTCTGTACGGCGGGCTTCGGACTGGCCACGGGGCAGTTCCGCTTTTTCATCGGCGCCTTCTACCTCTTCTTCATCAACTCGGTGTTCATCGCGCTGGCGACCTACGCCATGGTGCGTTTCCTGCAATATGAAAAGAAGGTCTTCATCGACAAGACCCGCGAACGCACGGTCAAGCGGCTGATGATGGTCATTACGCTGGTGACCTTCATCCCGAGCGTCGTCATCGGTTTCCACATGGTCCGCGTCTCGGTGTTCGAGGCCGTGGCCGACAAATACGTGTCGCAGGTCTTCAACTTTCCGCATACCCGCGTGATCGAATGCAACAAACACTACGCGCAGGGCAAGAACCCCTCGCAGATCGAGTTGCTGCTCGTGGGCGAGCCGCTGGGCGAGGAGGTGATCGAGAATGCCCGTACGCAGATGCGCAACTTCGGGCTGGAGAAGGCCGAACTGGTCGTCCGGCAGGCCAACACGGAGGACAAGGTCGACGTGGCTTCGCTCCAGAAAAGCTATCAGGAGCTGCTGGAGGAGAAGAACCGCCGGATCGGCGAGATGTCCTCGCAGCTGAAACGCTACCGGGTGACCAACGTCGAGGTGAACGACATCTCGCGCGAAGTGGGCGCCATGATGGACAATATCGGGGCCATTTCGCTCACCAAGGGCATCACCTTCGATGTCGAGGGCACGCCCGGCGATACGACGCTCGTGTGCGTGGTGACGCCCCGGGATTCCGCGCTTCCGGTCGACCGCGAGACGCTGACCCGCTGGCTGAAGATCCGCACCAAGGTCGAGAACGTCAAACTTTTCGTGGAACCCTAATCCGGGCGGCAGGCATGAAACGAACCGATCTGACCATTTTGCAGCGTTTCTGGCTGGAGGCCCTCTGGCTGGGCGCGCGCGCGTTCGCCGTGATGCCTTATTGGTTCAAGTACTACGTCGTCGAGAACCTGCTTTTCGGCCTGCTCTACTACTGCCTGCGCTACCGCATGAAGGTCGTGAAGACCAACCTGCGGAACTCGTTCCCCGGGAAGAGCGAACGCGAACTGGCCCTTATCCGGCGGCGGTTCTACCGTACGCTGTCCGAAATCTTCGTCGACACGATCAACATGGCCTACATGAACGAGGAGAAGGGCCGGACGGTGCTCACGGTCAAAGACGTGGAGAAACACGTGGAAGCGGTGCACGGCCGCGACTGGATCGCCATGACGGCCCATTTCGGCTGCTGGGAGTACTGCTCCTACTGGGGGCTTTACGAGCGTTCGCAGATGCTGGTCGCCGTCTATCACCCGCTGCGCAGCAAGGTGATGGAGGAGCTTTACCGGCGGTTGCGCAATTACGAAAATTCGATGACCGTCTCGATGAAGGAGAGTCTGCGTTTCTACCTGCGCAACCGCGCCAAGGGCGTCGACGGCAAGAACCTCGTGATGGGGCTTATCGCCGACCAGAACCCCCCGCGGCGGCCCGACAGCCGTTGGTTCCGCTTCCTCAATCAGGATACGATCTTCTTCGACGGCGGCGAGAAACTGGCCCTGCGCTGCAACCTTCCGGTCTACTTCGTGAAGATGAACCGCCTGCGTCGGGGACGCTACGAAATGTCCTTCGAACTGATTTACGACGGCAAAGAGGAGGTCGCCGAATACGAAATCACGCAGCGTTACGTTCGTAAGTTGGAGCGGATGATCTGCGAGTGTCCCGAACTGTGGATGTGGTCGCATCGCCGCTGGAAGCACAAACGAACTCATGCCGGTCGCTAAAATCGTCATACTCAACTGGAACGGCGCGGAACACCTGCGTCGTTTCCTGCCGTCGGTCGTGGCCGCAGCTCCCGCCGGCGTCGAAGTCATCGTCGCCGACAACGGTTCGACGGACGACTCCCTCGCGGTGCTCGCCGCCGGATTTCCGTCGGTCACGGTCCTGCGCATGGACCGCAACTACGGCTTTGCCGGAGGGTATAACCGCGCGCTGGAGCACATCGAGGCTGACTATTACCTGCTGCTGAACTCCGACATCGAGACCCCCGAGGGGTGGCTTGCGCCGATCCTCGACTGTCTGGACCGGAATCCCGACGTGGCGGTCGCCGCGCCGAAGCTGATCTCCTATGCCGACCGTACGGAGTTCGAGTATGCCGGGGCCGCGGGCGGTTTCATCGACTATCTGGGCTATCCCTTCTGCCGGGGGCGCATCCTGCGCCGCGTGGAGAAGGACCGGGGCCAGTACGACGACGGGCGCGACGTTTTCTGGGTGAGCGGCGCGGCTTTCTGCTGCCGGGCCGACGTGTTCCGCGCGCTGGGCGGCTTCGACGGCGATTTCTTCGCCCACATGGAGGAGATCGACCTCTGCTGGCGGATGCAGCTGGCGGGCTACCGGGTGCGGATCGTGCCCCGGAGCAAGGTCTACCACCTGGGCGGCGGCACGCTCCAGACCGATTCTCCGGCCAAGGTTTTCTACAATCACCGGAATAATCTCGCCATGCTTTACAAGTGCGCCTCGCCCGCACAGCGGCTTTTCGTGGCCGCGGCGCGCCCGGTGCTCGACCTGCTCGCTGCGCTGTCCTACCTCGCGCAGGGCCGCCGGGACAACTTCCGCGCCGTGTTCCGCGCCTGGTACGACTTCATCCGCTGGCACGGGGCGCTGGCCTGCAAACGGCGTGAGATTCGCGCGAACCGCAAGGGTTCCGCCGCGGAAAACATCTACCGCGGCTCGGTGGTGCTGCGCTACCTTTTCGGCCGGCGGACCTTCGGCGGCATGATGCGCTGACGCGGAGCCGATGTAGTTGTCGCAGCGGGACTCGTGCGATCTTCGTTTTTTGCGGTTCTTTCTGAAAAATACCCTCGCTTATGATACGTGTAACTCTTCTGCTGTCGACAGTCGCGTGTTTTTTGCAGCCTTTTCGCGCGTCGGCGACAGGGCAGGCTGCCGAGCGGCTGATCGTCGGGTGCGATACGATGTCTTTGTTCGCCTTGCCGCTGGTGAAGGCGGATTCCGCCGTGCTCGTCCGGCTCGAAAAACGGTTGAAGGAGATCGACGCGCCGTGGAGTACGGCCTGCTGGCGTGCCTATATCGGTGTCTGGCGGCTGGATAAGGGGCGGTTGTGGCTCGAACGGGTGGAGACCACGGAGGGCGATCCGGTTTTTACGGGGGCCGAACTGTTTCCGAAATCGGCTGAAGGATCGCGTGTCCGGGCCGACTGGTTCAGCGGTGAAATCCGCTATGGCGCGGGGAAGCCGGTGTATTACCAGCACGACGGATTTAAGCGGAATCTGGAGCGGGAATGGGTTGCTATGCTGTCCAAGGGGCGCGTGAAGAGAGGTACGAAAGCCTATCGGAACCGCCGGTATGAGAGCGGTGTGGAGATGGTGGACAATGTTTCGCGCGTCGCCGCGGCGTTCGACAGCCTTCATGTCGGAAAGTCGCCCGATCTGTTGTCGCTGTATGTGGTCTTTGCGGCCGATTCCACAGGGCGGGTGGTTCGGATCGACCGGGCGCGACTGTTGTCGGAAAAGGGAAGTCCTGTTGTCAGCGATCCGGCTGACCCGCTGTTGCAGGCGGCTCTGCGGGCGTTTCGCTCGGTGTCGCGCTGGGATGCCTGGTGGGTCGGAGGGGCCTGGAAGGAACAGGCGTATTTTATTCCGCTGCGCAGGGGCGGAGCGGTTTGGAAATTGCAGCGGAAACGGCCCTGATTATTGTTCCGGCCCATAGGGGAGCGTGAACCAGAAGGTCGAGCCTTTGCCCGGTTGGGATTCGACGCCGATGCGGCCGCCCATCGTTTCGACGATCGACTTCGAGATCGCCAGTCCGATGCCGATGCCCTGCCTGAACGATCCCGCCTTGACGAAACGTTGGAAGAGCTGCCGCCGGTGTTCTTCGGTGATGCCCGTTCCGGTGTCGGCGACGTAGACGTAGAGTTCCCCGCCGCGGATTTCGAACCCGAAATTGACGGAGCCTTCGGAGGTGAATTTCACGGCGTTGCTCAAAAAATTGGCGATCACCTGAATCAGCCGCTTGCGGTCCGTACGGATGTAGCGGGCGGGATATTTCCTGTGGAAGGTGATCCGCACCGGGCTGCTCTTGGGCTGCTGCATGCGGAAACCGCCTTCCAGCTCCTCCATGACGGCATTGAGTTCCACGTCCGTATATTCGTAGTCGAGGGTTCCGGCTTCGATCTTCGAGAGATCGAGGATGTCGTTCACCAGTTGTAGCAGGATTTCGCTGTTCGAGCGGATGATGCGCATGTATTCCTGCCTCTCCGCAGGTGCGGGGTCGGTCATGAGCAGTTCCGAGAACCCGACGATGGCATTGAGCGGCGTGCGCAGTTCGTGGCTCGTGTTGGCCAGGAAGAGCGATTTCATGCGGTCGGACTCTTCGGCGCGGGTGCGGGCCTCTTCCAGTTCGCGCTGGGTGCGTTTCTGGGCCGTGATGTCGCTCACGGTCAGTACCACCCGGGGCTGTCCTGCAACGGTGAGGAAATTCCCCGACACGCTTACGTCGCAGTCGACGGTCGTCGTGCGGTCGTCGGAGGTGTAGAGCACCATCGGAGCTTCCAGTCCCGAGAACCCTTTCTCCGTACGGAACACCCCGGCGATGGCTGCGCGGACGGGGCAGTCGGCGCACAGTTCGTGCGTGCCGCAGACGCCCGCGTCCTCGCCGTTCTTGCAACGCAGCAGGTTGCCCACCTTGGGCGGCACGGCTTTCGGCGTGGCGCCCGTCGCCGAGTAGTAGTTGGTTCGCAGGACGTTGAAATCGGGATCGACCAGCAGGAGGTAGGCGGCTACGTTACGGAATATGCGGTCGTTGACCCGGTCGCTTACTCTGATGTACCGGCGCTGATGGCAGATGCGGACGGCCAGGAGGACACAAAGCGCCGCCAGCACCCCTATACCTATTACATATAACAACTGCATTCGATTATACCGTTTCCGTTTCCGGACCCAAAGGTAGGCAAAATCCGGTGAAATGGGAGGGTAAATGGCAAAAAAAGACATCCGGAATTTTCCGGATGTCTTTTTTATTGGTGTAAACCCCTTCTATTTGTTGATCTTGGCCCACGAATCCTTGAGCGTCACCGTGCGGTTGAACACCAGGTGACCGGGAGTCGAGTCGGTGTCGGGGCAGAAGTAGCCCACGCGCTCGAACTGCACGGCCTGGCCTACGGGGATGTCGCGCAGCGACGGTTCGAGGTAGCCCGTGACCTTGACCATCGACTCGGGATTGAGGTTGTCCTCCCAGGTCTGCCCTTCGGCCACGTCGTCGGGGTCCTCCTTCGTAAAGAGCGGGTTGAACAGCCGGATTTCGGCCTCGACGGCGTCTTTGGCCGACACCCAGTGGATGACGCCCTTCACGCGGCGGCCGTCGCTCGACGAACCTCCGCCCGACATCGGGTCGTAGGTGCAGCGCAGTTCGGTGATGTTGCCCGCGTCGTCCTTGACGACCTCCTCGCATTTGATGAGGTACGAATAGCGCAGGCGCACCTCGCCGCCGGGGCAGAGGCGGAAGAACTTCTTGGGAGGCTCTTCCATGAAGTCGTCGCGCTCGATCCAGATCACCTTCGAGAAGGGAACCTGACGCGTGCCGGCGGCTTCGTCCTCGGGGTTGTTGATCGCCGTGAACAGCTCGGTCTTGTCGTCCTCGTAGTTCGTGATGACCACCTTCAGCGGATTCAGCACGGCCATACGGCGCTGTGCGACCTTGTTCAGGTCCTCGCGCACGCAGTATTCCAGCTTGCCGAGGTCGATCACGTTGTCGCGCTTGGCGACGCCCACCATCTCGGCGAAGTTGCGCACCGAGGCGGGCGTGTAGCCCTTGCGGCGCAGGGCGCAGATGGTCGGCATGCGGGGGTCGTCCCAGCCCATCACGGCGCCTTCCTGCACGAGCTTGAGCAGCTTGCGCTTCGACATCATCGTGTAGGTGAGGTTCAGGCGCGCGAACTCGTACTGGTGCGACGGGAAGATGTCGAGCGCCTGGATGAACCAGTCGTACAACGGACGGTGCACGTCGAACTCGAGCGTGCAGATCGAGTGGGTGATCCGCTCGATCGAGTCGCTCTGGCCGTGGGCATAGTCGTACATCGGATAGATGCACCATTTGTCGCCCGTGCGGTGGTGCTCGGTGTGGAGGATGCGGTACATGATCGGGTCGCGGAACAGCATGTTCGGGTGGGCCATGTCGATCTTGGCGCGCAGGACCTTGGCCCCGTCGGGAAACTCGCCGTTCTTCATCCGCACGAACAGGTCGAGGTTCTCCTCGACCGAACGGTCGCGCCACGGCGACGGCGTTCCCGGCACGGAAACCGTGCCGCGGTTCTCACGAATCTGCTCCTGCGTCTGGTCGTCGACATAGGCCAGCCCTTTCTTGATCAGTACGACGGCCCATTCGTAGAGCTGGTCGAAATAGTCCGACGCATAGCGCTCCAGCTCCCACTGGAAGCCGAGCCACTGGATGTCGCGCTTGATCGAGTCGACGTACTCCACGTCCTCCTTGACGGGGTTCGTGTCGTCGAAGCGCAGGTTGCACTTGCCGCCGTATTTCTTCGCCAGGCCGAAGTTGATGCAGATGCTCTTGGCGTGACCGATATGCAGGTAGCCGTTCGGTTCGGGCGGGAAACGGGTCTGTACGCGCGTTTCGCCCTTGGCGACGGACTCTTCGATGATTTCTTCGAGGAAGTTCAGCGACTTCTCCCGTGTTTCGTTTGTTTCGCTTGCCATATTATTTTTTATGATTCTTGCTGTTGTAAACGGTTTTGAGCAGTTTCACCCCCACGACCAGCATCTGCTGGGTTCCCAGGGCCGTGCCGTCGTGGTGGGCGGCGAACTCCGCGCGGACCGAGACCGTGTCGTTGAAGAACGACCGGCGGTAGGAGAGCGCCGTGCGGCTGTACACCTTCTGGTCGGTGCGGAAGAAACTTTCGCCCGGATAGAGTTCGCGTCCGTAGGGGATGTGGGTCGTCGTGTCGTCGGTGTTCTCCAGATCGTGTCCGTAGAAGAAGGGGTGGATGTTGTCCCCGACGTAGAGGCGTTCGTCGAGCGACAGCCCCCAGCGGCTGATCCGGAAGGCGAACTCACCCATACAGGGCTTTTCCCACGAATGGCCGAAACTGCGGTCGCGCTGGGCCGTGAGCAAAGCCCCCAGTTTGATGTCGAAATCGAAGAAGGCGTTGAACTTCACGCCGACGCAGGGGTTGAGCAGCTGCAGGTCGACGACGTTTTCGATCGGCGCGCCCTGCTGTCCCGCATAGTGGAACATCGAGTAGTTGAACCCGTAGTAGAACGTATCGAGGTAGTGGCGTCCGGCGAGCAGGATGCGGAACTTTTCGCGCGAGAGGGTGGAATACATGCCCTCCCAGTCGCAGACGAACTCGACGTAGGAATTCCTTTTGCCGTTGTACTGCGCCAGCACGCCGTTCATGCGGTTGTGGAAGAAGCGTTCCGACTCGGAGAAGAATGCCGTCGAATAGTCGTCGTCGTGCATCATGTCGCGCGTGAAGATACCGGCCGCGGCCGTCACCTTGGGCGTCCGGAACTGGTAGTAGAAGACGGGCTTGATCTCCGAAAGATAAGCCGATTCCGCCGATCCGAAGTTTTTGATCATGTCCGCGGCGATGACCAGCGTGTTTTTCTCGTCCCACCGGATGCCGATGCGGGGCGTCAGCCGGGCTGCGAAGTCCGTGCCCGATTCGATGTCCAGTCCCGGCACGGCGAACTCGTTGCTGCCGAATTCCTTGTTGTCGAAATACATTTTGAAATCGGTTCCCAGCAGAATCTCCTGGGCGTGTCCTGCGGCGATGCATCCCGAAAGGGCGAGCACGAGTAAAAGTTTTTTCATAGGTATCAACGGAATATAGCTGACAAAAGTAAGGAAAAGATTTTAATTTTATTTACTTTTGCCCCCGAAATCAACCGTTCCGAATCCATTATGCGCAAAATCACCAACGAAGAGCTGGGCAGGCCTTCTCCCGAGGAGTTCGCCGCGATGGAAAAGATGCCCGTCACGGTGGTGCTGGACAACGTCCGTTCGGCCCAGAATGTCGGAGCCTTTTTCCGCACGGGCGACGCCTTCGCCGTGGAGCGGATCGCCCTCTGCGGCATCACTGCCGTGCCGCCCTCCCGTGACATCCATAAAACGGCGCTGGGAGCCGAGATGACCGTGCCGTGGAGCCATCACGCTTCGACCGTCGGGTGCATCGCGCAGCTGCGCGCCGAAGGGTATGCGGTCTATGCCGTGGAGCAGGTCGAGGGGGCCGTGATGCTCGACGCGTTCCGCGCCGCGCCGGGGGTGAAGTATGCGCTCGTCTTCGGCAACGAGGTCGACGGCGTGGGGCAGGAGGCGGTGGACCTGTGCGACGGGGCCGTCGAAATCCCGCAGGCCGGGACCAAGCATTCGGTCAACGTCTCGGTGTCGGGCGGCGTCGTTTTATGGAGTTTCTTTTGCCAAATCCGTCCGAAGCGTTAACTTTGCCGCGTTGTAAAACCTAAAATCTGAAAAAATGTCAGTAGAAAGCACTGTCAGGGCGGTGACCACTTACCGCCTGACGGAGATGAAACAGCGGGGCGAGAAGATCGCCATGCTTACCTCTTACGACTATTCGATGGCGAAGATCGTCGATGCCGCGGGTATCGACGTAATCCTCGTGGGCGACTCGGCCGCCAACGTGATGGCCGGTTACGAGACCACGGTCCCCATCACCCTCGATATGATGATCTACCATGCCCGCTCGGTCGTGCGTGCCGTGGAGCGGGCGCTTGTCGTCGTCGACCTGCCGTTCGGAACCTATCAGGGCAACTCGAAGGTGGCCCTCGACTCGGCCGTCCGCATCATGAAGGAGACCGAGGCCGACGCCGTGAAGATGGAGGGCGGCGAGGAGATTCTCGAATCGGTTCAGCGCATTCTTTCGGCCGGCATTCCCATCATGGGACACCTCGGCCTGACGCCCCAGTCGATCCACAAGTTCGGGACCTACGCCGTCCGCGCCAAGGAGGAGGCCGAGGCCGAAAAACTGCTGCGCGACGCGCACCTGCTGAGCGATGCGGGGTGTTTCGGCATCGTGCTCGAAAAGATTCCCGCGGCGCTGGCCGCGCGCGTGACCGCCGAGATTCCGACCCCGACGATCGGCATCGGCGCCGGCGGAGGATGCGACGGCCAGGTGCTTGTGATCCACGACATGCTGGGCATCAACAAAGGTTTTTCGCCGCGTTTCCTGCGCCGCTACGCCGACCTGCATTCGGTGATGACCGGGGCTGTGGAACAGTATGTCAAGGATGTGAAGGAGTGCGATTTCCCCAACGAAAAGGAGCAGTATTAAACCTCTCCGTACATGAGGAGGTCCGGCCGCATGGTCGGACCTCTTTCATTTATTTCAGCGCTTCGGCGAGTTTTTCGTAGAAGTCAGGCCCTTCGCCCGCGAATTTCCCGACGATACGACCCTCCGGATCGACGAGCACTTTGGTCGGGTAGCTTTCGACGGCGTATCTCACCGAAACGTCTTCGGCGGACGGCGTACCTTCCGGGTTCCGGACATTGACCCACGGCAGCTGGTGTTCTCCGATCGCCGCGAGCCATTTTTCCGGCGTGTCCCGGCAGTCGATGCCGACGATCTCCAGCCTGTTCTTGTATTTCGCGTAGAGTCTCTTCATTTCCGGAAATCCTTTGATGCACCATCCGCACCAGCTGCCCCAGAAATCGAGCACGACGTATTTTCCGCGCAGCGACGAGAGCCTGAAATCCGTTCCGTCCGGGCGTTTGAGGGTAAAGTCCGGCGCCGGTTCGCCGGGGACGATCCGGGTTTTCGCAAGCAGGACCTGGCGGCGCTTTTCGGCTTTGGAAAGCAGCGGCCCGATCAGCGGGCGGAAGATCGAGTTGCGGGCCGCATCGCCCAGCCGTCCGTAATAGGAGAGTACGCTGTCGACGGGGATCTGCCGCAGGCAATATCCTGCGAGCGGATTGTCCGGGTTGGCGGCGATATAATTCATTTCGCAGGCCCGGCGGCGGTCCGTCACCTGTTGGAACTGCTCGTAGAGCGCCTCCTGTTCCGTGCGGGATTTTCCGGCCATGGCGTTTTGAAGCCGTTCGCCCTCGATCCAGAATGTCCGTAGTTCCCGGTAATGTTCGCTATGGTCTTCGTTGAGGCGTGTTCCCGAAAGCATGCAGTCGAACACCGTCGAGTCGATCCGGCCTTTGAGTTTCACCCGCTCGCCCGGGGCGAGGAACAATTTCATGTCCGAGGTGTAGGTGGAGTAACGTTTTCCCCGGGAAGATTCCATGAGCTGAACGGGTGTGATGACCAGCAGCGTCGGTTGTTCGACGGAAATATCGTAGGCCAGGCGTCCGTTCTCGGCGACGACCGTGTCGTAGGTGATCCGTTCGTCGGAATCGTCCTCAAGGTCGGGAATGTCCGCGATGGCGCAGGAGGCGATTTGGAGCGTGTCGTTCGTCAGTCCGGCGATCCGGCCCGAGACGGAGTGGCGGGGCGCGCAGCCCGTGAGGGCGGTGGTCAGCAGGAATAGCAGCGGTCTTTTCATTTCGGAGTCGATGGGGTGGTTCGGAAACCGAAGATACGAAAAAAAACCGTCCGTTGAACCTCCTGACAAATTGTTGAAAAAAAATCGACGGATCGGGCCGGAAATTAGGCCGTTTCGAAAAAAATCACTACATTTGCGAGCAACAAAAATCCACGTTCATTATGTCTTTTATCAATGAAAGGGTTCAGCCCGAAGGACTTACCTTCGACGATGTGCTGCTTATACCCGCCTATTCGGAAGTGTTGCCGCGAGAGGTCAATGTCCAGACCCGTTTCTCGCGAAATATCTCTCTCAACATCCCCATCGTGTCCGCCGCCATGGACACGGTAACCGAAGCGCCGCTGGCGATCGCCCTGGCGCGGGAAGGTGGAATCGGCGTGATCCACAAGAACATGACCATCGCCGAGCAGGCCGCGCAGGTCCGCAAGGTGAAGCGCGCCGAGAACGGCATGATCTACGATCCGGTGACCATTTCCAAGGACCACACCGTAGGCGATGCGCTGAACCTGATGAAAGAGAACCGTATCGGAGGCATTCCGGTCGTGAATGCGGACAAAATACTCATCGGCATCGTCACCAACCGCGACCTGCGTTTCCAGCGCGACATGTCGCGTCGCATCGAAGAGGTGATGACGCCCGGCGACCGCCTCGTGACGACGCACAATCCCGAACTGGCGCATGCCCAGGAGATACTGCTCAACAGCAAGATCGAAAAGCTCCCCGTGGTGGACGACGAAGGCCATCTGGTGGGGCTTATCACTTATAAGGACATCACCAAGGTGCAGGACCATCCCAACGCCTGCAAGGACGCGAAGGGCCGCCTGCGCGTGGCTGCCGGCGTCGGCGTCACGCCCGACGCGATGGACCGCGTGAAGGCGCTGGTCGCCGAGGATGTCGACGCCGTGGTGCTCGACTCGGCGCACGGCCATTCGGCCAACATCGTTTCGATGCTCAGGCGGATCAAGGAGGTCTATCCGTCGCTCGACGTCGTGGTGGGCAACATCGCCACGGGCGGGGCTGCGCGCTACCTGATCGAGAACGGCGCCGACGGCGTGAAGGTCGGCATCGGCCCCGGTTCGATCTGCACGACGCGCATCATCGCGGGTGTGGGCGTTCCCCAGCTGACGGCCATCTACGACGTGGCCTGCGTGGCCCGCGAGAGCGGCGTTCCGGTGATCGCCGACGGCGGCCTGCGTTATTCGGGGGACCTGGTAAAGGCGCTGGCTGCGGGCGGCGACTGCGTGATGATCGGCTCGATGTTCGCCGGCACGGAGGAGGCTCCGGGCGAGACGATCATCTTCAACGGCCGCAAGTTCAAGAGCTACCGCGGCATGGGTTCGATCGACGCCATGAAGGCCGGGTCGGCCGACCGCTATTTCCAGAAGGGCTGCGAAGGCAACATCAGCAAGCTCGTTCCCGAAGGCATCGCCGCGCGCGTGCCGTTCAAGGGGTCCCTTTCCGAGACGGTTTACCAGCTCATCGGCGGCGTCCGTTCGGGCATGGGTTACTGCGGCGCGAAGAATATCGAGGCGCTCAAGCAGGCCCGTTTCATCCGCATCACGGCTTCGGGCATGCAGGAGAGCCATCCCCACGACGTGGCCATCACGAGCGAGGCGCCCAACTATTCGAGCGAACGGTAGATGGGACTCCCGGTCTCGAAATACGACTGGTGGATTCTGGCGGCGGCGTTCGCACTGTTCGCCGCATGGCTGATCACCCGCCTCCCGGTGCTGCGTACACTGGTCCTTGCGGCGGCGTTGGGTTATCTTCTCCGGCGCGTGTGGGTGGGCTATCGAAATTTTGGAAAGTAATTGAACGACTGATATGGAAAAAATCCTGATTCTCGACTTCGGGTCGCAGTACACGCAGCTCATCGCGCGGCGTGTGCGCGAACTCTGTGTCTATTGCGAAATCCACCCCTTCAACAAGATCCCGGCGATAGACGCGTCGGTGCGGGGCGTGATTCTTTCGGGCAGTCCCTTCTCCGTGCGGGACGCACAGGCTCCGACTCCCGACCTTTCGGCCATCAAGGGCAAACTGCCGCTGCTGGGCGTCTGCTACGGCGCGCAGTTCCTCGCCTCGGCTTTCGGCGGCGAGGTGCAGCCTGCGCCCAGCCGCGAATACGGCCGCGCGATGCTCACCGTGGGCGATGCGTCGGATGCGCTGATGCGCGGCCTTCCGGCCCGCACGCAGGTGTGGATGTCGCACGGTGACACCATTACGCGCGTGCCCGACAACTATGAACTGATCGCCAGCACCGAGGACGTGCGCGTCGCCGCCTTCCGCGTCGGGGGCGAGCGGACGTGGGGCATCCAGTTCCACCCCGAAGTGTACCATTCGACCGACGGCACGCAGCTGCTCAAAAACTTCGTCGTGGACATCTGCGGCTGTGATCAGTCGTGGACCTCGGAAAGTTTCGTCGAGGCCACCGTGCGCGAGCTGCGCGAAAAGCTGGGCGACGACAAGGTCGTGCTGGCGCTTTCGGGCGGAGTGGATTCGTCGGTGGCGGCCGTGCTGCTGCACAGGGCCATCGGCAAGAACCTCTACTGCGTCTTCGTCGACTCGGGCCTGCTGCGCAAGAACGAGTTCGAGGAGGTGCTCGAATCCTACAAGCACATGGGGCTGAACGTCAAGGGCGTGAATGCTTCGGCCAAGTTCCTGGGCGATCTGGCGGGCGTTACGGATCCCGAGCGGAAGCGCAAGATCATCGGCCGCGACTTCGTGGAGGTTTTCAACGAGGAGGCCATTCAGATCAAGGATGTCAAGTGGCTGGCGCAGGGTACGATCTACCCGGACGTGATCGAGTCGTGCTCGGTCAACGGCCCTTCGGCCACGATCAAGTCGCACCACAACGTCGGCGGGCTTCCCGAGAAGATGAACCTCCGGATCGTCGAGCCGCTGCGCCTGTTGTTCAAGGACGAGGTGCGCCGTGTGGGTCGTTCGATGGGCATTTCCGAACAGCTGATCGGCCGCCATCCCTTCCCGGGACCGGGCCTTGCGATCCGCATCCTGGGCGACATCACGCCCGAGAAGGTCGAAATTCTCCAGAACGTCGACAAAATCTATATCGACTCGCTGCGCGCCGCCGGGCTGTACGACCGGGTGTGGCAGGCGGGGGCGATCCTGCTCCCGGTGAAGAGCGTGGGCGTGATGGGCGACGAACGCACCTACGAGAGCTGCGTGGCCCTGCGTGCCGTGACCTCGACCGACGGCATGACCGCCGACTGGGTGCACCTGCCCTACGAGTTCCTGGCCGATGTTTCGAACGACATCATCAACAAGGTCAAGGGGGTCAACCGCGTAGTCTACGACATCTCCTCCAAACCGCCCGCAACGATCGAGTGGGAGTAGGGGATTCCCGTTATGAGAAAGGGCCGCATCTGCAACGGATGCGGCCCTTTCTTTATGGGGTGCGGGACTATTTCACCGTGACGGGCAGGGTGGCGGCGATGTCGGCCGACGAGGTTCCCAGCGAGAGGGTGTATTCGCCCGGATTGACCTTCCAGCCGCGCGACTGCGTGTCCCAGAACGCCAGCGCCTGCCGGTCGAGTTCGAACTCCACGACGGCGCTTTTGCCGGGGGTCAGGGTCACTTTCCGGAAGCCTTTCAGCTCCTTTTTCGGGCGGAGGACCGTCGGGGCGTTCTCCGAGACGTAGAGCTGCACGACTTCCGCTCCCTCGCGGTCGCCCGTGTTGGTCAGCGTGACGCTCACCTTCAGCGGCTTGTCGGCGGGGAATGTCTTCGGGGCGCGGGGCTTCTCCAGCGCGAAGGTCGTGTACGAAAGTCCGAACCCGAAGGGGTAGAGCGGTGCGATGCCCTTGGTTTCGTACCAGCGGTAGCCGACCAGCACCGACTCCTTGTAATCGACGTCGTAGAGCTGGATCAGGCGTTCGTTGTAGGCGCGGGGCGCTTTGTTGTAGAACTCCGCGCCGGCGGGCATCGTGCCTTTGGCGGGGGAGTCGTTGAACTCCTTTTCGATGGTCATGGGCAGTTTGCCCGAGGGCGACAGTTTGCCCGAAAGTATGTCGGCCAGCGCCGTGAATCCGCTTTGGCCCGGGTACCAGCCGTAGATCACCGCCGCGGCCCGTTCGTTCCAGCTGCCCATGCGGATGCCCGAACCCGAGTTGACCAGCACGATGGTGTTGGGATTGGCCTCGACGGCCGTGCGGATGAAGGCTTCCTCCTCCTTGGGTAGCGCGAAGGGGCGTTCGAACGACTCCACGTCGATCGTGCCCGTCGAGAGCAGCACCACGTCGGCGGCCGCCAGCTCCTCGCGGGAGGGCTTTTCGACGACGCGGACCGCATCGCCGTAGACCTCGCGGAGCGCCGCGGTCAGCGTCACGTTGTCGTAGCCCAGCACCTCGGCCGAGGACGAAGTGCTGCCTCCCGTGCGGGGAATCTGCTCGGTGAAGCGGCCCGTCAGCAGGATTTTGCGGCCTTCGGCGAGGGGCAGGATGCCGTTGTTGCGCAGCAGTACGATGCCCTCGGCGGCCACGTTGTAGCCGGTCTGCTTGTGCGCGGGGAATTTCTCCAGCAGGGCGGGAACGTATTTCTCCCGGTCGTAAAGCCCGAAGGCGATGCTCGTGGCGATGTTGGGACGGATCATCTTTTCGATGTCCTTTTCGGTGATGCGGCCCTCCTTGAGCAGCGTGCGCACCTCGCCGAAGAACTCCTTGCGGCCCGGCATCTCGACGTTCTGGCCGCTCTTGACCACCTTTTCCGTGTCGTTCACCGACGTCCAGTCGCTCATCACGCAGCCCCGGAATCCCAGTTCGCCGCGCAGGATGCGCCGGATCAGGTCGGCGTTCTGCCCGGCCCACTCGCCGTTGAGCCGGTTGTAGGAGGTCATCACGTAACCCACGCCGGCGTCGATGCCGGCCTTGAACGGCGGCAGGTAGAGTTCGTGCAGCGCCCGTTCGTCGACGATCGAGTTCGAGCGGCGGCGGTAAAATTCCGTCTCGTTGCAGATGAAGTGTTTCAGGCACGCCACGGTTCCCGTCGACTGCATGCCCTTCACGTACTCGGCGACCATCGCCGCGGAGAGCAGCGGGTCTTCGCCCATGTATTCGAAGTTGCGTCCGTTCTGCGAGTTGCGGTAGATATTCATGCCCGGACCCAGCAGGACTTCGATGCCTCCGGCGCGGCACTCTTCGCCCACGGCTTCGGCGTATTCATAGGCCAGCGACGGGTTGAAGGTCGCCGCCAGGGCTATCGGGCACGGAAAGGCCGTCGAACGCTCCAGCTGGCGGACCATCGTGGGATCGGACAGGTTGTCGCGCATGTGCACGCCCTGCGTGGCGTCGGAGAGATAGATGTAGGGCATGCCTTTCTCGGGCACGCCGTAAAAGAAGAAGGAGGAGTAGCCGCGCATGAACGAGATTTTCTCGTCGAGGGTCAGCTGTGCGATCCGGGC
The DNA here is from genome assembly GCF_042852885.1 of Alistipes sp. i18-0019-D1. NCBI lineage: Bacteria > Pseudomonadati > Bacteroidota > Bacteroidia > Bacteroidales > Rikenellaceae > Alistipes > Alistipes sp. i18-0019-D1. The sequence continues at coordinate 192,441 of NZ_AP031424.1, read as the reverse complement.
GTCGGCCTGCCGGTAGGCCTCGTCCCACGCTATGACCTGCTGGGCCGCGGCCGGTGCAATCGCCGCGGCCGCCGTTGCGAAGGCGAGCAAAAGTTTTACGGAGGTTTTCATCGTTTTTTCGAATTGGTTTGCGTTTCGGTTTTCCGCAAAGTTAGCGCATGAAAGGTCCGCCGGAACGGCCCTGCGGAAAAATATAAACGATACGGAATGTCAGTTTTCTGAAAATCAATGTATTGATATTCCAGATACCGCTGGATTATACAAATAAAACAGACGCAATAATTTGTTTTTGCACCCTTTTTATCGCTATATTTGCGCAAACCCGTTGCCTGAAATGAAAAAACTGCCTGCCCTTTTCGCTGTCCTCCTCATCTTCTCCGCATCCGGTCTGCACGCCGGGGAACCTTCGGATATACATACGCTGCTTCGCCGCCTGGACGGTCTGCTCGACCGCCGGGAGGAGTTCCTGCTCCGCCACGAGGCGCACCTCGACTCGCTCAAATCCCTGCTGTGCGTCGACACCCTCGGGTTCGGGACACGTTATGCCGTCACGGCGGAGATCGCGGAGCGTTATTTCGCCTACCAGAGCGATTCGACGATCGCCTTCCTGCGCCGGAATGTCGCGCTGGCCGAAAGGGCGGGGAATGCCGACCTGACGATCCGCGCCAAATCGGTCATGGCGATGTGTTACAGCATGAACGGCCGTTTCCTCGAAGCCGACCGGGTGCTTCGTGGCGTGACCGACACGCTGTCCATGAGCCGTGCGACGCAGGCGGCCTATTATGCCGCGCAGCACCGCCAGAACCGCGAGTGCCGCGGCCAGAGCGAGCCGGGGGCGGAGCGCGACCGGTTCCGGGCCTGCGAAGCGTACTACGCCCGCCGTGCGCTGGAGACCACCGACGACATTTCGAAACGTTTCTATTTCGCCTATCTCGTCGCCGTGGACGCAGGGGATTGCGACCGTGCCGCCGCGGCCTGCGACAGTGCGCTGTCGTGCGCTCCGCCCGCGTCGCACGACTATGCCCGGGCGGCGTTCTACCGTTCGGAGACCGAAAGGTTCCGGGGCGACGGGACCGCGCGTTTCGAATGGCTCGTGCGTGCCGCCATGGCCGATGTGCAGGGGGCCGTCCGCGACTACGGCGCCCTGGGCGCCGTGGCCGAAGAGCTGCTGCGCCGGGGCGACGCCGCACGGGCGATGCGGTGTATCCGTGTTGCGATCAACGACACGCAGGCCTACAATTCTCCCATCCGCTCGTGGCGCGACATGGCGATTCTGCCCCAGATCGAACAGGCGTACAGCGAGCGCAATGCCCGTCTGCACACGATGTACGTCGTGCTGATCCTCCTGGCCCTCCTTTTCGCCCTCTCGGCAGTCGGGGGCGTGCTGTTCGTCCTGCGCCAGAACCGGCGGCTCAACGCCGTGCAGCAGACCCTGCGCGAGTCGAACGGGAAGCTGGCCGAACTGGCCGCCAGCCTGCGCGAAACCAATGCCGACCTGAGCCGGCAGAACATCCGCATCGCCGACGCCAACCGCATCAAGGAGGTCTATATCGGCGGGTTCCTGAAGACGATCTCCGAATATATCTACAAACTGGCCGACACCTACCGTCATGTCGGCCGGATGCTGCGCGACGACCGTTCCGACGAACTGCGCCGCGAGTATGCCGGAACCGACGTCCGGAGCGACGAACTGAAAGAGTTCTACCACAATTTCGACACCACCTTTCTGGGGCTTTTCCCCTCGTTCATCGGGGAGTTCAACCGCCTGCTCGCCGACGATGCGCGCATCGAGGTCCGCCGTCCGGGAAGCCTTACGACCGAACTGCGCATCTTCGCGCTGGTCCGGCTGGGCATCACCGACACGTCGACCATCGCCTCGCTGCTGCACTGTTCGGTCAATACGGTGTATAGCTACCGTTCGCGTACGCGACTGCGCTCGCTCGTTCCGGAGCGGGATTTCGAACGGCGGGTGCAGTCCATCGGCCTCGGGGACGCCGCCGCCGGGGGCTCCGGAGCCTGACCGGGACATTCCGGCCGGGGGCAGGGCCTTTTCGGTCCGGACTTCGGGCGCTGCCGCCGTAGTAGCTGCCGCTGCGTATACAAAACCGCCCGCCGTCGCCTATCCGGCCATCCCTACATCCGCACTTCGGCCTGCACGTCGGTTCGCATCTCCGCTCGTCTCGCAACCCTCTTCGACGGTTCCGGACCGATGGTTTGCGTCCCGTTTCGCAATCCCCTTCTGCGATCCTGTCCGATAGTCCCGGACCGTCGGTTGCACTTCGTTCCGTAATCGTCCCGCAATCTCCTTCTACAATTCTCTCCCGCAGTCCCGGAGCTTCCCTCTCCGCACCGTAATTTACGCTGAAATCAGACGATTGACGGGCTGTTATTTTCTTTTTCCGAAAATATGCCTATATTTGTCAGACAAATAAGATCAATCAACCGGAATACAGGCCGAGACACCGGCCTCCTGACTAACCTACTTGCTACATGAAACCGAATGCTTTGGAAAAAATCTGCCTCGCGGGCGCTGCCGTAACGGGCGCCGTGACGCTTACGGCCTGCGGTGAAAAGGCTCCTGCCGACGCACGGCCCAACATCGTGCTGATCCTTGCCGACGACCTGGGATTCAGCGATCTGGGCTGTTTCGGCGGTGAAATCACCACCCCGAACCTCGATTCGCTGGCCGCCAACGGACTCCGCTACCGCCAGTTCTACAACACGGCGCGCAGCTGTCCCTCGCGGGCGAGTATGCTCACGGGCCTCACGCCCCATCTTGCGGGCGTCGGGCACATGGTCGCCGACCGCGGCTATCCGGGTTACCGCGGCACACTGGCCCCGAACTCCGTGACGCTGGCCGAGGCGCTCCGCGCGAGCGGCTACCATACGGCCATGTCGGGCAAATGGCATGTGACCAACAACACCGATCCGGCGGGCGACACCTCGCAATGGCCCCTGCAACGCGGTTTCGAGCGTTTCTACGGTACGTTGAGCGGCCACGGCAGCTTCTGGGACCCCAAATGCCTGTTCGACGGCAACACCCCGGTCCGCGCCGAGGGCGACTATTATTATACGGAGGCGATCACCGACCGTGCCCGGCGGTTCATCGGCGAAATGGCCGGGGAGGACGCCCCGTTCTTCCTCTATGTGGCCTACACCGCGCCGCACTACCCCTTGCATGCACGCCCCGAATACATCGAAAAATACAAGGGCCGCTTCGCCGCGGGCTGGGATTCGCTGCGCACGGAGCGTTTCAGGCGGATGAAACGCATGGGCGTCCTCCCTGCCGGGGCCGTGCTGCCCCCGAAGGACGGGCAGTGCTACGACTGGGCCGACGAGCCGGAGAAGGAGTGGCAGCAGATGCGTATGGAGGTCTACGCCGCGATGGTCGAACAGATGGATGCGGGCGTGGGGGAGATCGTCGGCGATTTGCGCCGCCGCGGCCTGCTCGACAATACCCTGATCGTCTTTCTGTCGGACAACGGCGCTTCGAACGAGGGCCACCTGAACAATACGGTGGAACGCACGGGCAAACATTGGGGCGACCGGATGATTCCCGCCGGGACGCGCGACGGACGTCCTGTGCATGCGGGCGACATTCCGGGCCTGGCGCTCGGTCCCGACGACACCTATGGCAGTTACGGACCCCAGTGGGCGCACCTCTGCGGCACGCCGTTCCGCCGTTACAAAAGCTGGATTCACGAGGGCGGCATCTGCGCCCCGATGATCGTTGCGTGGGGCGGCCGGATAGCCGACAGGGGCGCTTTCCGCGACGGCGTGTTCGGCATCACGGACTTCATGCCCACCTTTCTCGAACTGGCCGGCTGGGAGTATCCCGATTCGATCCGGGGGCTGAAGACCATTCCGGTCGAGGGGCGGAGTTTCGCCGCGACGTTCGCCGAAAACCGCATCGACACGACCCGCACGATGTTTTGGGAGCACGAGGGCAACAAGGCCGTCCGGCGCGGGAAATGGAAACTCGTGGCCGAATACCCGGGCAGCTGGCGCACGCTGCGCTCCTATCCGACGGGCGGCGCGTGGGAACTCTACGACCTCGATACGGACCGCACCGAGACCCGCGACCTCGCGGCGCAGCATCCCGAACTGGTGCGCGAACTGGCTGCCGAGTGGGAGGCGTGGGCCGCCCGCGCGCAGGTCGAAGACTGGGGTGCGATCGGCGGCGAAAAGTGGTAGACGCTCCTTGTTTTGAGGCCCGGACGAACCGTTGTAATTGAATAGCAGCGGTTCGTTCGTTTCATTGTCACGGAACCGTCGTACGGATGAAACTCCGGCAGGGTAGTTTTGCAGCGTGAACCGAAGCGATGTGATCTCGCAACCTGACTATCCTGTCCGAAACTTCACCGGCCCCGCATGCAACAAGCGGGGCTTTTTTTCGTTCGGAAGGTGCGTCCTACGGCCGGAATGCGTATATTTGCGGGACGCAAACGATGATCCGATGAAAGATTTTGCAGCCATAGATTTCGAAACGGCCAACGGGAAGCGCACGAGCGTCTGCTCGGTGGGCGTCGTGGTCGTGCGCGGCGGCGAGGTGACCGACACGTTTTACCGCCTGATCCGCCCCCGTCCCAATTTTTACAGCCGTTTCACGACGGCCATCCACGGACTCACCTACGAGGATACGGCCGATGCCCCCGATTTCGCGTCGGTGTGGCGCGAAATAGAGCCCCGCATCGCGGGGCTGCCGCTCGTGGCCCACAACTCGCCCTTCGACGAAGGCTGCCTGCGGGCCGTCTTCGAGCTGTACGGCATGCCTTATCCCGGCTATACGTTCTACTGCACCTGCCGTGCCTCGCGCCGCACCTTCGGGAGCCGTCTTCCGAACCACCAGCTGCACACCGTTTCCGCCGCCTGCGGCTTCGAACTCGAAAACCACCACCACGCGCTGGCCGATGCCGAAGCGTGTGCGCAGATCGCCCTGAAAATCCTATAATATATAGGTGCTGCCTGTACGATTTCACCCCTGCCGGAGAGTTTTCGGCAGGGGTGATTTTTTTCGTGAGACTTGTCGGACGGCCTTTTCTTCGCTTCAAAGCCCCAGCTCCAGCTGGAAGCGGATTTCCCAGCGGTTGTAGTCGGGGTGTATGGACCGGCTCCGGGTGTTGTACGACATGTCGGCCTGCACCTTGAGGCTGTGGCCGATGATGTAGCGCGTGATGCCCAGCGTGGTCTGGTTCCAGTTGCGGTATCCGGCCAGCGGCTGCACTTCGCTGTCCGGGAACAGCGTCGAGTTGCGCAGGGCGATTTCCCATTTTTTGTTGAACAGGTAGCTGGTCTGCACGTTGAGGCCCTGCCCTTTGTAGACGAAGGCTCCTGTTTCGGGGCTGAACAGCGGGTCGCTGCACGAACGGCCCATGAAATCGGTGTAGAAGGCGAAGCCCCGGTATTCGAGGATGAAATCGACGAAATAGGACCCCATGTTGCGTGTGGCGTCGCCGGGCATCACGGCGCCCCGCTGGCCCTTCAGCCGCGAGGCCTTGTGGTTGTAGGAGTAGGCTCCGGCGAGCAGAATCTTCACCCGCTCCTCGAACTCGTAGTTACCCTCGATGACGTCGCCCTTCGATTTGAAGCGTCCCAGCGGATAGAGTTCCAGGCGCCCCGTGTAGGCCAGCCCTCCGGTCGGCGAACTGCCCCAGTTGCGGCCTTCGCCCAGCGTGACGGAACCCTTCGCCGAGAGGTTGAAGCCCTCGCCGTGGCGCATGTTGTATTCGCCGAAGAATCCGAAGTCGCGGTCGAGGTTGAACTCGCTGTTGACGATGCTGCGGTCGACGAATTGCAGGGCGCTCGACGAATTGATCCGCGCGCGGTTGGCCTTGATCTTGGTCTGCCCGAAGCCGATGTTCCAGGTGGCGTTGGGCACGTAGTAGACGATGGCGTCGCGCACGATGTTCATGTCGCCGCCGGGCAGCGGCTCGGTGTCGTAGGAGGTGAAGCCCAGCTGGACCGAGTAGACCAATTTGGGTGAATAGATGTATCCGTCGAAGCGCAGCCGCAGCCGTTTGACGCGGGCTTCGGTCTTGGTGAGCGTGAAGTCGTCGTCGAACGACAGCGCCAGGAGGTTCTGCATGCGGAAGCGCATCGTCAGTTCGAACCAGTCGTTCTTGGGGCGGAAGGTGATGCCCTTGCCGATTTCGATGTTGGGCATGTTGCGCAGCTGCGCCAGCAGTTCGCCGGTCGAATCGGCCGCGATGATTTCGGTGCGGGGTTTGCGTTTCTGTGCCGCCGGGGTCTGCGGCTTCTCCTGTGCCGCGGCCAGTGACCAGCAGGCAGTCAGCAGGAGCAGGATCGGGATTTTTTTCATCGTCTCTTTCTGTTAATTCTCTTTCGGTTGCATGCCGGACAAAAGTACAAAAAATATGCAGAGTCCGGGAAAAGGCGATGCAAAGTTGGGGCGTAAATCTGAAACGAACTTGAAATGCAGGGGCGCCAGGGGGCTTTCGGAGGGTAAAAAGATGCGGTGGAAGAGATAAAATTCGAAAAAATAGGAAATCTGGAATAAATTGTGTATCTTTGCCAGCGAAACAATCGAGTTTTGTTTTGAATCTTTCTTTGTAAGTGTTTGATCCCGCAGTTCATCGCGGTTTCCCCCATTCTCAAAATCGACCTCATTAGCTTGCTCTTTTGTTGGGAGCGGCGTGCGCGTGCGCTTCGGTATTTGCAAAAAACAATTGATAAATGGCCAAACGAATTACATCGGGAAAGAGAGAAAGAGAGAAATTAAAGCAGACCAAGCGTCAGGACAAGCAGAAGAAAAAGGAGGAGCGTCTGAGCGGCGGAAGCCGCAGTTTCGAGGACATGCTGGCGTATGTCGACGAAAACGGCGTCCTTCACACGACCCCGCAGGATGTGAAACCCAAGGAGGAGATCGATGTCTCGCAGATCGAAATTTCGGTGCCGAGGCAGTCGGAAATCGAGGAGGAGGAGCCGATGAGCGGCCGGGTGGAATATTTCACCGCATCCAAAGGCTACGGCTTCATCAAGGATGCCGCCGGTTCCGAGAAATACTTTTTTCATATCACCAACGCCCCGGCGGGCATTGCCGAAGGGGACCGGGTGACGTTCGAACTCGAACGCGGCACGCGGGGAATGAATGCAGTACGAATAGCTATCATTAACAAATAACACTTTTTTAATTAACTTATCAAGAGAATGAACATTTATGTTTCGCATCTGAGCTGGGGCACGAGCAGTGAGGGCTTAGGAAATTTATTCATGCAGTTCGGCGAAGTAGCGTCGGCTAATGTTATTACCGACCGGGAGACGGGCCGTTCGCGCGGTTTCGGCTTCGTCGAGATGCCCAATGAGGAAGAGGGTCAGAAGGCCATCGACCAGCTCAACGGAACCAACTTCGAGGGTCAGACGATCACGGTCAACGTGGCTCGTCCCCGCGAGGATCGCTCTTCGGGCGGCTACGGCGGCAATCGCGGCGGTGGCAACCGCGGCGGCGGTTACGGCGGCAACCGTGGCGGTGGCTACGGCGGCAACGGCGGCGGTTACGGTCGCAACCGGTACTAATTCCGGATTTATTTCAGCGAGGATCTCCGGGAGAGCATTTCTCCCCATACCATACGGAGCGGGGCGGTTTTTACCGCCCCGTTTTTTATTTTTTTCTATTTCTCACACGCCCAGCGACATCGGGAAAAAGAGTGAAAAATTACCTGCGGAACCTCTGTTTTTCCCGAAAAAAGCGATAACTTGCCGCCATGAAGGAGACGGTGCTCGAAAAACTCAAGGTGCTGGCCGAGTCGGCCAAATACGACGTTTCGTGCGCTTCGAGCGGCGTGACGCGCAAGCATCGCGCGGGCGGGGTGGGCAGCGCCGCGGGGTGGGGCATCTGCCACACCTTCACGGCCGACGGCCGCTGCGTTTCGCTGCTGAAGATCATGCTCACCAACGTCTGCATCTACGACTGCGCCTACTGCATCAACCGGCGCAGCAACGACATCCCGCGCGCGGCCTTCACGCCCGGCGAACTGGCCGAACTGACCATCGAGTTCTACCGCCGCAACTACATCGAGGGGCTTTTCCTCTCGTCGGGCGTTATCCGCGACCCCGACTATACGATGGAACGCATGGTCCGCGTGGCCCGCGACCTGCGCACGGTGCACCGTTTTAACGGCTACATCCACCTGAAAAGCATTCCCGGCGCCAGCCGCGAACTGGTGGCCGAGGCCGGACGCTATGCCGACCGCATGAGCGTCAACATCGAAATCCCGACCGAACGCAACCTGCAGCTGCTGGCCCCCGACAAGAATTACGAAAGCATCTACCGCCCGATGAGCTACATCCAGCAGGGGGTGCTCCAGAGCGCCGAGGAGCGCACGCGCTTCCGCCATGCGCCGCGCTTCGCCCCGGCCGGACAGAGCACGCAGATGATCGTCGGGGCCACGGACGAGAGCGACCGCGACATCCTGCTGCTCTCGTCGGCCCTCTACGGGCGGCCCGCGATGAAGCGGGTCTACTATTCGGGCTTCATTCCCGTCAATCCCTACGACAAGCGGCTGCCGGCGCTCGACAAGGCGCCGCTCGTGCGTGAGAACCGGCTCTACCAGGCCGACTGGCTGATGCGTTTCTACGGATTCCGCGCCGAGGAGATCGCCGACGAGCAGACGCCCCGGCTGGACCTCGAAATCGATCCCAAGCTGGCCTGGGCCTTGCGGAACCCCGCGTTTTTCCCCGTCGATGTCAACCGTGCCGATTACGAAGCCCTGCTGCGCGTGCCGGGCATCGGGGTCAAGTCGGCCCGGCTGATCGTCGCCTCGCGCCGCTACCGGACGCTGACGCAGCAGTCGCTGCGGCAGATCGGCGTGGTGATGAAGAAGGCGCAGTATTTCATCTGCTGCCGCGAACTGACTACGGGACAGGGTGTCAACGAACTCCGCCCCGAGCAGGTGCGCCGCCTGCTGACCGCCCCGCAGCGGCGAAAGCAGGACCGGAACGAAGGCCAACTGACCCTTTTCTGATGCGATGCTGGTTTTCCGATACGACAAATCCTTCGACGGGCTGCTGTCTGCCCTGTTCGACGCCTACTCGCTGCGGGCGTTTCCCGAGGCGCTGATCGGTTCCGGGGAGCCTGAACCGCTCTTCACCGAGCGCGTCCACGAGGTCGCCACCGACGGGGCGCATGCCGACCGCGTGTGGCGGGGCCTGGAGCGGCGGCTGACCGCCCGCATCCGTTCGATGTTCGTCTACGCCTGGCACGGCGAGCAGCCGCAGGGCGACCTGCTGATGCTGCGCTGCCTGCGCCGCGTCTTCGACGAGGGCGGGGGCGTCGTGGCCGACCAGGCCGATCCCGACATGAAGTCGCTTTTCCAGCTGGCGCTCAAGGTCTCCCACGAGCGGGAACGCCTCAAACAGTTCGTCCGCCTCCAGAAAGCCGCCGACGGAACCTATTTCGCGGCCGTCACGCCCGAGCACAACGCCCTGCCGCTGGGGCTGGACTATTTCACCGACCGTTTCGCCGACCAGCGGTGGCTGATCTACGACCGGCGTCGCGATTACGGCTACTATTACGACGGGCATACGGCGCGGCGCGTCACGCTGGAGGACGACCGGGGAATGATCGCCGACAAGCTCGCCGACGAATGGCTCGCCGAAGACGAGCGCGAGTTCCAGCTGCTGTGGAAAAACTATTTCCGGGCGCTGGCGATTCCCCAGCGCGTCAACGAGCGCCAGCAGCGCCGCATGATGCCCCGCCGTTACTGGAAGCACCTGACCGAGATGGAGTGACTGTCCGGGGCGGATTCAGAGGTTGTTTTTGCAGATGACGCCGTCTTTGACGATCAGCGCGAATTTTTCCGCGGGGTTTTCCAACACACCGATCTCTTGCAGGGGATTTCCCTCGACCAGCAGCAGGTCGGCCAGCGCACCCTCTTCGACGACGCCGAGCCGGCCCGGATAGGGATTCCGCGGCCCGGACATGGCCAGCAGCTGCGCGTTGTCGAACGTCACCATTTTCAGGATTTCGAACGGCGTGAACCATTTTTGCAGTTTGACGATGCCGTGGTTCTGGTTTTTCGTGTTGGCAGGATTGAACAGCAGGTCGGTTCCCCAAGCCAGTTTCACCCGGTATTTTTTCGCGAGGTTGTAGGTGCGGTCCGTTCCTTGGGTGATCTCGATGTGCTTGGCCTGCTGAACGGGCGAAGGGTAGGTGTTGTCCTCGACGGCGAATGCCTGCATGCTGAGCCAGACATCGTTTGCCGCAAGCAGCTCCATTGTCGGTTCGTCGATCAGGTGGCCGTGTTCGATGCTTCTGACGCCGGCCGCTATGGCCCGCGCAATGCCCCGCGGGTTGTAGACGTGCACCATGACATACGTGCCCCAGTCTTCCGCCGCGCGGACTGCGGCGCGAATCTCTTCCTCGAAAAATTCGGTCACGTCCAGCGGATCGTAGAGCGATGCGGCGCCGCCTCCGGTCATCAGCTTGATCTGCGAGGCGCCCTGCCGCAGGTTCTCGCGCGTGGCGGCTGTCACGGCGTCGGCCCCGTCGACGATGCGCGAGGCTCCGAGCTGTTCGATGTGCGCGGCCTCGCACCCGCAGCCTCCGTGGAAATGGTCGTAGATCATCCGGAAATCGCCGTGCCCCGAGGTCTGTGAGATCATGGCGCCGCTGGGGTAGATGCGCGGCCCGGGCAGCAGTCCGGTGTCGATGGCCCGCTTCAGTCCGAAGACGGGTCCTCCGGCGTCGCGGATGGTCGTGAAACCCCGCAGCAGGGTAGCCCCGGCCTCGCGTCCCGCCGCCAGATGCGTATACGAAGGGTCCGACGTCAGCAGATCCTGCATGGTGTTGCAGCAGAGGTAGGCGTGCCAGTGCGCGTCGATCAGGCCGGGCATCAGGAACCGGCCCTTTCCGTCGAGCGCCCGGACTCCGGCTGCGGGGTCTGCGGGGATGGGTTCCCGGGAGATTCTCTCGATCCGGTTGTTTCTGATCAGCACGTTTCCCCGGAGGGTCTGCGGCTCTTTTCCGTTGAAAATCTCAACGTCGTTGATAAGTATTTGCGAATCCATAGAGAAGAGGGTTTTCGGTCAGACATGCAGGTGGAACAGTTTGGCGATGCCCGTCACGACGATCTGGACGCCGACGCAGAAGGTGAAGAAGGCGACCATCTTGTTGATGACGATGCTGCCGCTGTTGCCGATTTTCCGGATAATCCGTTCGCCCTGCGACAGGAACAGATAGAGGATCAGACACATCAGTAAGATGACCAGCGCGATGATGGCGTAGGAGAGCAGGCCCTTGGCCCAGCCGTCCTTCATGCTGACCGAGGCCATCAGCGTCAGGATGACCGAGACGCTGCCCGGGCCGATGCTGATGGGGAAAGTGATCGGGTAGAAGATCTGCGACTCGATGGCCGATTTGTGAATGGGGTTGACGTCCTTGCCCTGCGTCCGTCCCACCGAGGAGTCCGAATCGCCGAGCCATTGCAGGGCGGTGCGGCAGATCAGCAGTCCTCCGCCCAGCTGGATGACCGGGAGCGAAAGCCCGAAAAGCGACAGCACGAAATGTCCCACGGCCAGGCTGCCCAGTCCGACGAGCAGGTAGTCGGTGACGATTCTGTGGATGATCGACCTGCGGTCCTCGTCGCTCAATCCCGACAGCAGCCCGTTGACCAGAAATCCGGCCCCCACCGGGTTCGCCACCGGGAACAGCGCCATGAAGGCGGATATGAACGTGAAAAGGAAACCTTCTTTCAGCATCTTGAGGCTCGGAACTTTGTGTTGCCGGCAGAAATCAGCAACAACTGTTCCAAACCTTCCGCACTCCGGGCGGAGCCATGTCGCACGGAGGCGGAAGCCGTCGCCGTGCACAGCCCGGTTTTCAACGACGACGGCAATCGCCGTCCGGAAAAACAAAATCCTGCAAGATCAACGACTTGCAGGATTTTCTATTTGATAGCCGCTTTGCGCGCCGGCTTTGCGGAGAGGACGAGATTCGAACTCGTGGTACAGGTTGCCCCGTACGTCGGTTTAGCAAACCGGTGGTTTCAGCCACTCACCCACCTCTCCGGACACGCCTTCCGGTTGTTAACTCCGAAAGGGTGTGCAAATATAGAATCTTTTTGGGGAAATACAAAGAAATGCGGTCAAAATTTGTATTTTTGCATAAATCCTCACACCCTCGGTTTGAAACGCATCCGTTGCATATTATATATGGTGTGCTGTCTTGTGGCGGCATCCTCCGTCGCGCAGCCCGCCTTTGAAAACCGTTTCGCGCAGCCGCTCGGCGAGGTCCTGCGGCAGACCGGGGAGCGCTTCGGCGTGCGTATCGTCTGCAAGCGTTTCGACCCCGACACGGTGCGGGTCGCCTATGCCGCCTTCCGGGTGCGTCCCTATTCGCTTCCGGAGACGCTGGACGGGCTGCTGCATCCGCTCGGGCTGGTGTGGAACGGGACGGAGAAGATCACCGTGCAGCCTTACGAATACTACCGCCGCACGCCTGCCGACGGCGAAAGACTGCTGGCATGGCTCTCGGCGCAATATGCCGGCCGGGAGGCGTGGGAGCGGCGCCGGGAACGGCTGCTCGAAGGCGTCCGCGACGCCCTGAACCTCGCTCCGTTTCTCCGGGGGCTGGCGGCCGATCCCGATGTCCTGCTCGGTCCGGAGATCGGTCACGACGGCTATACGACGCAGAATTACGCCCTCGAAACCCTGCCCGGACTCTATGTCTGCGGGACGGTCTATGCTCCCGCCGTGCCGCCGCTTCCGGAGCGCCGGATGATTTTCCGGGGCCGTGGAACGCATGGCCCGGTGCGTCGGCCGCTGATCGTTTCGCCGGCGGGGCACTGGCCGGGCGGCCGCTACCGCGCCGACCAGCAGCTGCGCATGGCGACGTTCGCCCGCATGGGGGCTGTGGCCGTCGATATGGACATCTTCGGTTGGGGCGAATCGGAACGGCAGGTCGGGCGCGAGGCACACACGGCCCCTTACTCGATGCAGGTGCAGGCCCTCTGGTCGAAGGCCGTCACCGACTGGATCGCGGCGTCGCGCCGTGACGTGGACACCGCCCGCATGGCCGCGACGGGCGGTTCGGGCGGGGCTACGCACGCCCTGCTGCTGGCCGTGACCGACGGACGCTTCGCCGCTTTGGCTCCCGTCGTGCATCTGGTGTCGCATTTCGACGGGGGATGTCCCTGCGAGAGCGGCCGCCCGGTGACGCTGGCCGCCGGGGGCAGCTGCATGCCGGAAATCCTCGCCGCGGCGATGGCTCCCCGTCCGGTGCTGGCGGTCAGCGACGGCGGCGACTGGACGGCGAGCTGGCCGGCGCTGGAATATCCCTTCCTGCGGCGAATCTGGGATTTCTACGACGCCGGAGCGCAGGTCCGCAACGTCCATCTTCCCGGCGAACGGCACGATTACGGTGCGAACAAGCGCCGCGCGGTCTACGCCTTTTTCGCCGAAACGCTGGGCCTCGACGTCTCGCAGGCCGACGAAAGCAGGGTGGAGGTCCTGCCCGAAGCCGCGCTGTGCGCTTTTCCGGGCGAACTGCCCCCGACAGCCCTCTGGAGCCGCGCACAACTGGAACGAATCATCGAAAAACTGAAATAGCCATGAAACGGATTCTCTTGTTTTTGCTGGCCCTCGGGGCCGTTTGCAGCCTGAATGCCAAGACCCAGAAATGCCTCTACCGCGTGACGGTCACGGGCAACCGTCCCGAATGTCCGGTCGTGATCCGCGACGTGCCCGAGTGGGCGCAGAGCGCCGTCGTGTCGATAGAGGGTCTTCACCAGATTCCCTCCCAGCTGGACAGAGACCTGGGCGAGCTGGTTTTCGTTTACGACATTTCCGGCAGTCGGGATTTCCGGGTCGTTTATTCGTCGAGTCCCGACAAACGGGTCTTCAGCGCGCGCGTGCATGCCCAGATGTGGCTCAAGAACCCCGACAAGACCCTGCGTGCCGTCGACCGCGCCTCCTCGGAGAAGAATGACATGTACCATAAACTGCACCACCACGGTCCGGCCTTCGAGTCGGAGTATGCCGCCTACCGCATCTATTTCGACAACAAGCAGACCATCGACACCTACGGCAAGAAGCGTCCGCAGCTCGAGCTGGCCGAGACGATGTGGTATCCTTCGGACGAGCAGCTCTCCCGCGGTTACGGTCACGACAACCTGCGCGTCTTCGGGTCGGTGGGCGTGGGGTCGCTCAAAGGCTGGGACGCCGAAAAGAGAAAAATGGTCCACATCGCCGATTTCAAACGCCGCGAAGCCCGCATCCTGGCCAACGGACCCATCCGCACGGTGGTCGAAATGCAGGTCGAGGGGTGGCGCTACGGAGGGCGCGAGATCTCGATGACCTCGCGCTACATCCTCTACGCCGGGCATGGCGACGTGCAGGTGGAGAACCGTATCGAGGGAGACTTCAAGGGGCTGGTCTTCACGACCGGCGTGATGAAGATGGCCGAGAACAAGGTCTATAAGAACGATAACGTGATCGCCGCCTTCGGGCGCGACTTCCCCGAGAACGACACCGTGAAGTGGGAGCGCGAGAGCGTCGGGCTGGCCGTCGCCGTGCCGCAGAGGCAGATCGCCTCGCAGACCGACGACAGGACCAGCTACCTTTTCCAGCTTACGCCCGACGCCCGGGGACGCATCGACTACGTGTTCGAAATGATCTGGCGCAAGAGCGAATGGCTCAAGGACCGCAGCGACACCGAATGCGTCCTGGGGCTGATGGAGTCGGTGGGCGCGGCCCGGACCCCGGTCGTCGTTTCGCGGATCAGGTAGTTTTGAAAAAAAATGCATCGTTTGCGTCAAAAAATCCCTGTTCGATAAGCTGGGGCAGTGTACTTTTGTATACCTGAAATTGTGAAAATTTTACGTATACGAATAAAACTACCTCTCTTATGAACTTCAGACAAGTGACGATTTGCGCAGCCGCGGCACTCCTGGCAGCCGCCGCAGGATGCCGCGCACACGCCCCGGCCTGCAACCTCCCGTTCGAGATGCCGCAGGTCGCCCGGCCTGCGATTCCTTCGAATACGGTCAGCGTCGCCGATTTCGGCGGTTCGGGCGACGGCCATACGCTCAATACGGCGGCCTTCGCCGACGCCATTGCCGCCTTGGCCGCCCGGGGAGGCGGTCGTGTGGTCGTTCCCGAAGGCGTTTGGTTTACCGGGCCTATCGAACTGAAAGACAATACCGAACTGCACCTCGAACAGAACGCCGTCATCGTTTTCAGCGACGACAAGACGCTCTATCCGCTTGTCGAGACCACGTTCGAGGGTCTCAATACGCTGCGCTGCCAGTCGCCGATCTCGGCGCGGGGCGTGAAAAACGTGGCCATCACGGGCCGCGGCGTGATCGACGGCAACGGCGATGCGTGGCGCGCCGTGAAGCAGGACAAACTCAATCCCCGCCAGTGGAAGACATTGGTCAAAAGCGGCGGCGTGCTCTCCGACGACGGCAAGACGTGGTATCCTTCGGAAAGCTATAAGTTCGGGGCCACGTCGGGCGCCGACCAGAACGTTTCGACGTGGGCGAAAACCCGCGCCGATTTCGAGCGCATGCACGACTTCCTGCGTCCGGTGATGATCGCCGTCCACCATTGCGAGAACGTCCTGCTGGAGGGCGTCACCTTCCAGAATTCGCCCTGCTGGAACATCCATCCGGCCATGTGCACCAACCTGATCGTCAACGACATCACGGTCCGGTGCCCCGATTATGCGCAGAACGGCGACGGCATCGACATCGAGTCGTGCCGCAACGTCGTGCTGACCAACTCGCGCTTCGACGTGGGCGACGACGGCATCTGCATCAAGAGCGGCAAGGACAAGGCGGGCCGCGACCGCGGCATTCCGTGCGAGAATATCCTCGTCGACAACTGCATCGTCTTCCACGGCCACGGCGGGTTCGTCGTCGGCAGCGAGATGTCGGGCGGCGTCAGGAACGTCAAGGTTTCGAACTGCACCTTCTCGGGGACCGACGTGGGGCTGCGTTTCAAGTCGGCGCGCGGCCGCGGCGGGGTGGTCGAGAACATCTGGATCGAGGACATCGCCATGAACGACATCCTTCAGGAACCGCTGCTGTTCGATCTTTTCTACGGCGGCAAGTCGGCTTCCGAGGCGCTTGCCGAGAACGGCGGGGCCGAGGCTGCGGACCTCGCCCCGAAACCCGTCGACGAGACCACGCCGGCCTTCCGGGACATCCATATCCGAAATGTGTGGTGCCGCGGCGCGCGGCGCGCGATGTATTTCAACGGACTTCCGGAGATGAACGTCGAGCGCGTCACGGTCGAGAACACGCAGATTTACGCCGCGACGGGCGCGCAGATCAACGAGTCTTCGGATGTCGTGCTGCGCGACGTGCAGATCGTCCCCGAGCAGGGTCCCGCGCTGATGCTCAACAACGTGAAGAATCTTTCGGCCGAGGGCTTCGTCTGCCCCGAAGGGCTGGAGCGCGCGCTCGTCGTGACGGGAAGCCGCAACCGCTCGATCGAGGTTTCCTCGCCGCAGATCACCGGGGCCAACGCTTCGCTGCCGAAGGGTGCGGCCCAGTATGTAGCAATCAAATAAACCGATCCGCGATGATTCGTACCGATATTTTACTGTTGTCCGCGATGCTGGCCCTTGCCGTCGGTTGCGGCGATGATTCCACGGCGGCGGCTCCCGACGTGAAAACCCTTCCCGTGCCCGATGTCACCGTCTCGGTTTCGGACCAGACGGCCACCGTGCGCTGGAGCATCTCCGAGCCGGTCGAGGCCGTGCGCTTCACCTTCGAACTCTATGCCGGCGACGCCGCGGCGCCCTTGCAATCGGCCACGACGCGCCTCGGGTCGCAGCGTTTCGAAATGGAGACGGGTGTTTCCTATCGTTTCCGCGTGCTTGCCGCGGCTCCGCTCGGTTCCGCCGAATGGCAGGACTCGGAGTTCTCCGATTTCGTGGTTTTCTCGGGCGACATGCTCGGCACTCCCGCGGTGCGGCTCGTCGAGAAGTCGGACGATTCGGCCACGCTCTCCTGGACGGCGGTCGCCGGGGCGGCGGAATACGCCTACGAGCTTTACGAAGGGGATGATGCGGCTCCCTGCCGGGCCGCCGCGACGATCCGGACGACCGTTGAACTGACGGGCCTTTCGGCCAATACGGCCTACCGTTTCCGCGTGAAAGCGGTTGCGGAGGAGGAGGGTGACGACTCGTCCTACTCCGAGCCGGTAGCCTTCACCACCGACCGTTCGTCCGTCGATCCCGGCGTCGACCTGGGGCTTCCCCTGGCCGACGAGAACGACGGCGTGCTGCGCGCCTTCCCCGGCGCCGAGGGCGGCGGCATGTACACGACGGGCGGCCGCGGGGGCAAGGTCTACCACGTCACCAACCTCAACGACTCGGGCGCCGGTTCGTTCCGCGCCGCCGCCGAGGCTTCGGGCAAACGCATCGTGGTCTTCGACGTGGCCGGCACGGTCCACCTGACGAGCGACCTGCGCATCCGGAACGGCAACCTCACCGTTGCGGGGCAGACCGCCCCGGGCGGCGGCGTCTGCATCGCCGGCGGCACGGTCGTGGTCGACGCCGATAACGTGATCATCCGCTATATGCGTTTCCGCCTGGGCGACCTCAATACGGGCGGCAATCTCTCCGACGGTTCGGACACCATCTGGGGCCGTTACCACAAGGACATCATCCTCGACCATTGTTCGATGTCGTGGTCCATCGACGAGTGCGCCTCGTTCTACGCCAATCAGAATTTCACGATGCAGTGGTGTCTCTTGACCGAGAGCCTGCGCAAATCGGCCCACGGCAAGGGCGACCACGGCTACGGCGGTATCTGGGGCGGCAGGAACGCCTCGTTCCACCACAACCTGCTGGCCAACCACGACAGCCGCAACGCCCGCATCGACCATCCGGGCATCTACGGCAGCTACCTCTCGACGCACCGCGGCAATGTCGATTACCGCAACAACGTGATCTACAACTGGGGCAGCAATACGACCTACGGCGGCGAGGACGGCTCGTTCAACATCGTGAACAACTACTACAAGCCCGGCCCGGCATCGAAGGAGAAAAAATACTTCGTCGACGCCTACTGGTACAACTCCTCTTCGAACGTAGGTTCGGCCTATCCCCGGCTCTATATGTCGGGTAACTACCATGCTGGCAGTTATGCCTCCTCGATCAACGGCGATCAGTGGAGCGGCGTTTACTACCATCCGCAGGGCAATGACCCCTCGACCACGGACGGACGTCTCTCCGCGCCGCTTTCGATCAAAGCCGGCGACGCGACGGTGTGCCACACCACGACGCACACGGCGGCCGGGGCGTTCGACGCCGTGCTGTCCTACGCCGGGGCTTCGCTCTGCCGCGATGCCGTCGACAAGCGGGCCGAGACCGACGCCCGCAGCGGCAAAGCGACCTTTCCCGACGGCGGCAACGGCTCGACGGGCGGCCTGATCGACTCGCAGGCGGCCGTGGGAGGCTGGCCCGAACTCACGGCGACCGCCGACCAGATCGCGCGGGCCGCGGTGGATACCGACGGCGACGGCATTCCCGATTACTACGAGGAACTGCTCGGACTCGACCCGAAGGACGCTTCCGACGCTGCAGCCACGACGCTCGACCCGCAGAAGCTCTATTCCAACATCGAGGTTTACTTCCACTACCTGGTTCGCGACGTCACGCTGTCGCAGGTGAAGGGAGGCTCCTATACTGCTTTACAATAGTTGATCCGGTCGCGGCCGGCGGCAGACGGGAGGTCGCAGCGCCTCCCGCCCGCCGTTTAAAACGTTGCTTGAGATGAAACGGTTTTTCCTGCTGATAATGTGCGTGTTGTTTTCCGCGGTTGCCTGCGGGCAGACGCTGCGCGTCTACCTGGTCGGCGACTCGACCTGCGCCACGAAGGACCTTGCGAAGCAGAATCCCGAGCGGGGCTGGGGGCAGCTGTTCCGGCCGTTGTTCGACGCTTCGGTGCGGGTCGAGAACCACGCCACGAACGGGCGTTCGACCAAATCGTTCCGCGACGAGGGGCGCTGGGCCGCCGTTTACGGAAAGTTGCAGCCCGGCGACTACGTCTTCATCCAGTTCGGGCATAACGACCAGAAACAGCAGGATTCTACCCGCTATGCCTCTCCGGAGCGGTATGCCGAAAATCTGCGCCGCTATGTGCGCGAAACGCGGGAAAAGGGAGGTATTCCCGTACTGCTGACACCCATTGTCCGGCGGCACTTCACCGGGGGTGCGCTGGACGACACCCACGGACCCTATGCCGACGCCGTGCGCCGCGTGGCCGCAGCGGAGAAGACGCCGCTGATCGACGCCGAACGGCTGACCCGTGCGTGGGTATCGTCGCTGGGCGAGGAGGCGTCGCGGGCCTGTTACATGTGGGTCGAACCCGGGACCAGCCCCCGCTGGCCCGACGGACGGCGGGACGACACCCACCTCAACGTCCGCGGCGCACGCGCCGTGGCGCGGATGATCGCCGCACGGCTTCCGGAGCTGCTTCCGAAACTGGGCCGCCGTCTCGCACACTCCGATTTCGTGGTCGCGCAGGACGGCTCGGGCGACTTCTTCACGTTGACCGAAGCTGTGGCCGCCGTTCCCGACTTCTGCCGCGATACGACCCGCATCCTCGTCTGCGAAGGCGTCTACCGCGAGAAAGTCGTCGTTCCCGCCACCAAGCGCAACGTCATACTCGAGGGGGTGCGCGGAATTGGGCCGGATGCGGACCGACCGGCGGCCGCTTCGGAAACCGGCGCCTTGAGCCGGCGGGGCGCGGTGACCGTGACGTGGGACGACTACGCCGCCAGGACCGGCCCTACCGGGCATCCGCTGGGCACTTCCGGCTCCTCGACCGTCTATTTTGGCGGCGATGGCTGGACGGTGCGCGGACTGACGTTCGAAAACTCCGCCGGGAGGGTGGGGCAGGCGGTCGCCGTGCAGTGCCTCGGCACCGGACTGCACTTCATCGGCTGTCGTTTCCTCGGCAATCAGGACACGCTCTACCTCTACGGCGCCGGCAACCGCGACGGGGAGACCGTCACGGAAAATGCTCGCATCCGCTTCGACGACTGCTATGTCGAGGGTACGACCGATTTTATTTTCGGCTCGGCGGCGGCGCTGTTCCGCAACTGCGAGATTCGTTCGAAGGCCGATTCCTACATCACGGCGGCCTCGACCTGCAAGGGACAGCCCGTGGGCTTCGTTTTCCGCAACTGCCGCCTGACCGCCGCCGAAGGGGTCACGCGGTGCTGGCTGGGCCGCCCGTGGCGCGATTATGCGCAGACTGTCTTCGTCGACTGCCACCTGGGACCGCACATCGTGCCCGAAGGGTGGCACGACTGGTCCAAACCCCGCGCGCACCGGACCGCGTTCTATGCCGAATATCATTCCGAAGGCCCCGGGGCCGCAGCCCGTAGCCGGGTCGGATGGTCGCGGCAGCTGACCGAAAAAGAGGTCCGGCAGGTGCTCGCGGCCTTTGAAAAATAGATCGGGAATCCGATTTTTCGTATATTTGGTGTCGTAACGACACGCGTTGTTTGCCGGGCCGTTTTGCTCAACCGCGTGCAATTCGATTTTGGAATAGTCCGTTCTTTTTACTACCTTGGAGATCGGATTTGTTAAATGACTATGAAACGACTGCTGCTGACCTTTTTGCTGCTCGCCGCCGTTCCGGGGTTCGCCCGGACGTCGCCCCCGCAGTGCCTTTTTCAGACCTACTCCACCCTGGACGGGATGACACACGACCGCATCGCCGACATCTACACCGATTCGCGCGGCTTCGTGTGGGTCTGCACGTGGTACGGGGTCAGCCGTTTCGACGGGTATACCTTCAAGAATTTCAGCACCACGCCGGGCGACTTCTCGCCGCTTTCGCATCACCGCTTCGTCTCGGTGAGCGAGGATTCGAACGGCCATCTCTGGTTCACGACCTATAACCTCCACGTCTACCGTCTGAACCGCTATACCGAACAGTTCGAGGACGTGGTGTCGCTCATCGACGGCGTCGATTCGAAGCATTACCGCATGACGCACTGCCTGCACGATGGCGACGGCGGCACGTGGGTGGCCATCGCGGGGCTGGGCGTGGCGCGCTTCGCCGACGGGGCCGATGCCGCTCCCGTGCGTGTGGACGCCTTTTTCGACGCCCCGGTGCTGGGCGGCGACGTTGCGGCGATGTACCTCGACGACCGGGGCGGCGCCTGGATCGCCGCGGCGGACGGGCAGCTGAATCACATCGCCGCCGGGGAGCGCACCGCACGCACGCTCTGCGAGACGGCGGCTCCGGCCTTCGCCTTTACGGCCGACGCCGCATCCGTCTACTGCGCCACGCCGGGCGAGGTGGTCCGCGTCGGGAAGCAGAACGGCAAAGTCGACCGCCTGCCGGGCGGCGCGGCTCCGCTGACAGCCATCGTCGCCGATTCGGTGCGGGGCGCGGTCTACGCCGGGAGCCGTTCGGGCGAACTCTACCGCGTCGCGGGCGACCGCCTCGCGCGGCTCAATCCCAAAGGGGTGCGTCCGCGCCGCATCCGCGGCCTCGCGGCCGACTCCCGAGGCATCGTATGGGTGACCTCGGCCGAGACGGGCATCACGCGTTACAATCCCTCGACCGACGACTACAAGCACTTCGAGCAAGAGCCTTACACCGTCTCCTACAACCTCGACACGATCACCAAGATCGCCGAGGGCGGCGGCCTGCTGTGGATCAAGATGAACAACTGGGGCTTCGGCTATTACGACCGCGAACGCGACACGGTCGAGCCGTTCTACAACGACCCCAAGCAGCCCAACTGCCAGATGACCAACGCCGTCGTGCGTTTCGACGTGCGCGACGACGTGCTGTGGCTCTCGACCTACAACGAACGCGGACTGCGCAAGGCGGTGCTGCTGCGCCAGCCTGCCGAGGTCTTCACCCTCGACTCGAAATCCCCGGACCCGCTTTCGGGTGAAATCCGCGCCCTGATGACCGACAGCCGGGGACGGATGTGGGTCGGCACGCGCGACGGCGACCTGATCGCCTTCGACGCCTCGAACAAACCCGTCTACACGCTTCCGGCGCAGGGCCGCCGCGGCACGGGGATGATCTACGCCCTGAAGGAGGACTCTTCGGGCAATATCTGGGTCGGGACCAAGGGCGAGGGGCTTTACCGCATGACGCCCGAGGGCGGCGGTTACCGGGTCACGCATTTCACCCATTCCGACGCGGACGCCTGGTCGTTGAGCGACGACCAGATCTACTGCGTCGAGGAGGACGGTACGGGCCGTATTTGGGTGGCGACCTACGGCGGGGGCATCAACCTGCTGGAGGACCCCGCGGGACACCGTTTCATCCATGCCGGCAACCTGATGACGCACTATCCGCTTGACGAGGCGGGGCGTGTGCGGTGGTTGCTCTACGACCGCCCGGACCGGATGTTCGCCGCGACGGTCGACGGACTGCTGGTCTTCGACCCGGGGGCCAGCGCCAAGCTGATGCGCTTCCGGCTGATGCAGAAAATACCGGGTGATGCGAAATCGCTGGGCAACAACGACATCATCCACATGCTCAAGGACTCCGGGGGGCGCATCTGGCTGGCGACCTTCGGCGGCGGATTGAACCTCATCGAGAGTTACGACGCCGACGGTGCGCCGCGTTTCCGCTGCTACGACAAATCGTCGGGACTGGCCAGCAATATCTGCATGGCCCTGACAGAGGACCGGCAGGGCGACCTGTGGGTTTCGACGCACAACGCCGTGTCGCGGTTCGACCCCCGGCGCGGGATTTTCTCGAACTACTACCTCTACGACAACATGCGCAATGCGGTTTTCAGCGAGGCCACGGCGCTCACTTCGCCCCGCGGCGACGTGCTCTTCGGCAGCGGACGCCAGCTCTACCGCTTCGATCCGGACGAGGTCCGTGCCGCGAAGATCGACTACGACCTCCGTTTCACGGGGCTCGACGTGCGCAACGTCCCCGTCGTCGCGGGGCGCCGCTCGCCGCTCTCGGAGTCGGTGACCGAGGCCGACCGCATCGTACTGCCCTACAATTTCTCGAATTTCCGCATGGAGTTCGCATCGCTCAATTTCGCCATCCAGCACGTGGTGGGGTACATGTACAAGCTCGAAGGCTACGACCAGGACTGGAACATCTCGGGGACGACCAACCGCGCGGCCTACTCCAACGTGCCGATCGGCGACTACAAGTTCCACGTCAAGGCGTTCGTCGGCAATGCCGATGCCGCCGACGAGGGGATCACGATTGGGGTCGAAGTGCTTCCCCCCCCCTGGCTCACCTGGTGGGCTAAAACCCTTTACGTCCTGCTGGCGCTGGCGGCGGCGGCCGTCGCCTGGCGCATTGCCAGTTCGGTCATCCGCATCCGCCGCGAAGCGAGCGTCGAGCAGAACATGACCGACCTCAAACTGCGTTTCTTCACCAACATCTCGCACGAACTGCGCACGCCGCTCACGCTCATATTGGGCGGCATCGAGGACGTGAAGAAGCACGACAGCCTGACGCCGCGGGGCGAAAACAGCCTCACGCTGGCCCACCGCAACGCCAAGCGCATGCTGACGCTGATCAACCAGCTGCTCGACTTCCGCAAGATCGTCAAGAACAAGATGGAGCTGAAAATCTCGCGCGTGGACCTCGTGCCGCTGGTCGAGGACGCCCTCGACGATTTCCGCGAAATGGCCTCCGAGCGCCGGATCGAATTGCTGTTCACCCTTTCGCGCCGCTCGGTGCTGGTGTGGGTGGACATCGAACGCATGGAGAGCGTCGTCTACAACCTTTTGTCCAACGCGCTGAAATTCACGCCCAACGGCGGTCGGATTGAAGCGATACTTTCACTGCGCGAAGAGGAGGAGAGCGTGACGCTCACCGTCCGTGACACGGGCATCGGCATCCCGAAGGACAAGCAGGGGGTGATTTTCGAGCGTTTCGCGCAGGCTTCGCGCGCCGTGGACAGCAACATGAAGGGGTCGGGTATCGGCCTTTCGCTCTGCCGCGACATCGTGGCCCTGCACCACGGCGAAATCTCGGTCGACAGCCGTCCGGGCGAAGGCGCCTCCTTCACCGTGAAACTCAAACTCGGCAACGCCCACTTCGGCATGGAGCAGATCGACTTCACGGGCGCCGGGGCGGGGGAGGGCGAACGCCGCAACGACTATATGGTCAGCGACTTCACGGCCGCCGACAGCCAGCGCCGCATGGACGTCGCGCCGCCGAAGGACGCGCAGAAAATCCTCCTGGTCGAGGATAACCGCGAACTGCGCATCTTCATGTACAACAGTCTGATAGACACCTATTACGTCGTCGAGGCCGACGACGGTGTCGAGGCCCTCGAAAAGATCCGCAGCGAGATGCCCGACATCATCGTCACCGACCTGATGATGCCCCGCATGGACGGCATCGAACTGATCGACAAGGTGCGCCACGACTTCACGATGAGCCACATCCCGATCGTGATGCTCACGGCCCGCCACTCGCCCGACGACCGGGTGAAGGCCATGGAGTTCGGCGCCGACGGCTACATCACCAAGCCGTTCAGCATCGAACTGCTGCTGGCCCGCATCGACAACCTGCTGACCCAGCGGCGCAAGCTCTTCGAGAAGTTCTCCTCGCAGTCGGCCCGCAACAAGGTGGTCGAACTGGCGGTCGAGGATGTCGTCGTCACCGACCGCGACGAGGAGTTCATGAAGAACGTGATGGCGTGGCTGGGCGAGAACATCGAGAACTCGGAACTCACGATCGACCGGCTGGCCTCGCACCTCGGGCTGGGCCGCACGACGATGTACAACAAACTCAAGAGCCTCACGGGCAAGTCGCCCGTCGAACTGATCAAGGAGTACCGCATCACCAAGTCGAAACTCCTGCTGCGCACGGGCCAGTTCTCCGTGTCGGAGGTGGCCTACAAGGTGGGATTCTCCGATCCGGGCTATTTCAGCCGCTGTTTCCGCGAGCAGTACCACATGTCGCCCGCCGAATACCTCAAGACGCATAACCTGAAACAAGAAGATACCAAGACCGCATGAAAAAACGTCTGATCCCTGCCGCGCTGTGTGCGCTGGCCGCCGCCTGCACCTCGTCCGGCGCATTGTACGAATCCGGAAACCCGCCCGCCGTCCGCATGGCCGCGAGCGAAATCGTCCGCAACCCTTCGCCGACGAACCTCGACGGCATTCCCGCGGGGAAGGTGAAGTGGAACTACACCACGGGACTCGAACTGCTCGCCATCGCGGATGCCGGCCGGATGTACGGCATTGAGGAGTTCACGGCCTATGCCGAGCGTTATTTCGACACGATCGTGCGTCCCGGCGGGGAGGTGCTGACCTATAGGAAGACGAAATACAACCTCGACCACGTCTGTCCCGGGCGCGCCCTTTTCGGACTGTACGACCGCACGGGCGACGTGCGCTATAAGATGGCGCTCGACACGCTCTACGCCCAGTTGCAGGAGCAGCCCCGCAATGCCGACGGGGGCTTCTGGCACAAGAAGGTCTACCCGCACCAGATGTGGCTCGACGGACTGTACATGGCCCAGCCGTTCTACGCCGAGTATGCCGCGCGGAACCTCTCCGGGGTCGGGTACGAGAAAGCTGTCGACGACATCGTGAACCAGTTCGTCGTCGTGGCCGCGCACACCTACGACCCCGCCACGGGGCTTTACCGCCACGCCTACGACGATTCGCGCGAAATGTTCTGGTGCGACAGGGCCACCGGCCAGTCGGCCCATGCCTGGGGCCGCGCGATGGGATGGTACGCCATGGCCATCGTCGAGACGCTGCAATACCTCGGCGTCGACGATGCGACGCAGCCGATGGTCGAAATACTGAACCATATCTACGAGGTGCTGCCGAAATACGCCGATCCCGCGACCGGCATGTGGTATCAGGTGCTCGACCAGCCGGGCCGCGAGGGCAACTACCTCGAATCGACCGCCTCGGCGATGTTCGTCTACGCCATGCTCAAGGGCGTGCGGCTGGGTTACCTGCCCGCGGAGCTGGGCGGCGAGGCGCGGCGGCTGTATGAAAAGTTCGCCGACTGTTTCGTGAAGGAGAATCCCGACGGCACGATCTCGCTGACCGGCTGCTGTTCGGTGGCGGGCCTGGGCGGCAAGCAGATGCGCAACGGCACGTTCGAATATTACATCTCCGAGCCGGTGATCGACAACGACTGCAAGGGCGTGGGACCCTTTATCTGGGCTTCGCTGGAGATTCGTCTTGCGCAGGAGACTCTCTGATCCGCGGACATACCATTCTCTTTTTCCGGAAAAATCCTCCTGCCGAAGGAGGATTTTTTGCCCCATTTTCCTTTTCCCGGGGCCTTGCGGGGCCGTTCGGAGCGGTTTGACAAATTATCCATGAGAAGTGATAAAAATTACCAATCGAATCCTCCGGGGCAATTTATTTTTGTATAGGGAAATGCCCCTTTTACGGAAAAAGCGAAAACCTAATTATTAACCAAAACCTTTTATATGAAAAGCTTTACTCTAAAGTTCGCCCTGTTGTTCCTGCTGGGTGTGGGTCTGGCCTCCACGGCCGCGGCTCAGAAAATCGGAGGAGTCGTCAAGGATTCGGCGGGCAAACCGGTTATCGGAGCTTCGGTGATCGTTGACGGTACGACTTTGGGAGCGAGTTCGGGCGTCGACGGGCAATGGACGCTCAACGTACCCGACGCTTCGAAGAAGACGCTGGTGATCTCCTATATCGGTATGAAGACGCAGCGCATCGCCATCGGCAGCAAAACGCAGATCGACGTCAGGCTCGAAGACGAGTCGACGGCGATGGACGACGTGGTGGTCGTGGGTTACGCCACCGTGAAACGCCGCGATGTCGTGGGTTCGGTCGCCTCGGTGAATGCCGAGACGCTCCAGCAGATGCCCGTGGCCTCGGTCGCCGAGGCGATGACGGGCCGCATGGCCGGTGTGCAGGTCACGGCCACGGAGGGAGATCCCGACGCCGAAATCCGCATCCGCGTGCGCGGTGCGGGTTCGTTCTCGTCGGACGGCGCGCCGCTCTATATCGTCGACGGATTCCCCGTGGAGAGCATCAGCGACATCTCCTCGTCGGAAATCCAGTCGATCGACATTCTGAAAGACGCCTTCTCGACGGCCATCTACGGTTCGCGCGGCGCCAACGGCGTCGTGCTGATCACCACCAAGAGCGGCGAGAAGGGCAAGGTGAACGTAAACTACAATGTATACTGGGGGTTCAAGGACATCGCCCGCAAGAACCAGGTGCAGGCGCTCAACCCCTCGGAGTTCGCCAAGTGGCAGTACGAGCTGGCCGCCATCCAGAACAAGGTCTCGGACAACTACGAGCCTTACTTCGGATCGTTCTCCGACATCGACCTCTACGACGGCGTGAAGGGCAACAACTGGATGGACCAGCTTTTCGGCCGTTCGGGCGAGCAGTTCAACCACAACCTGACGGTTTCGGGCGGCGGCGACAAGTTCAAGTGGAACGCCACCTATGCGCGTCTCTACGACAAGGCGATCATGATCGGTTCGAATTACAGCCGTGACAACTTGGGCCTGAAAACGCAGTTCAAGGCCAACAAGCGCATCACGCTCGACTTCAACATCCGCTATTCGCGCATCAAGGTCCGCGGCGCGGGCGCCAACTCGCTCAACGACTCGGGTTCGCAGACCACGGGCCGTCTGAAGAATGCCATGCTCTACACGCCTATTCCGCTGAAGGCCCAGATCGAGGGCGGCGACGACCTGGAGGAGAACTCCTCGGACGCCGTGATGCCGACGGTCGCCGTTTCGGATTCGGACCGCAAGCGCGAGCGCACCAACTGGAACGCCAACGCGGGCTTCACGTGGGAGATCGTCGACGACCTTCGCCTGAAGGTCGAGGCCGGCATGGAGGACTACCGCCAGGAGACCAATTCGTTCTACGGCCTTACGACCTATTATTCGAAGGTCGGCGGTTCGGGTTCGTCGGTTCCGGGAACCCCTTCGACCAACTACAACGACGTGACGCGCCGCCGCGTGCGCAACACCAATACGTTGAGCTATGACTTCAGGAAGCTCATCTCGAACGAAAATCACCACCTGAACGTGCTGCTGGGACAGGAGTACATCATCACCGAGCAGCGGACGTTCAACACCTGGGTCGACGGACTGCCCGATTTCTACACCGCCGAGCAGGCGTGGACCTTCATGGGTTCGGCCTCGAACGCCAGTTCGTCGAACATGAACTATGCGGCCGACGACATCCTGCTCTCCTATTTCGGGCGCATCAACTACGACTTCAAGGGCAAGTACATGCTTTCGGCCACGATGCGCGGCGACGGTTCGTCGAAGTTCTCGAAGGGCCAGAAGTGGGGCTACTTCCCCTCGGTGGCCGCTTCGTGGCGCTTGTCGGACGAGTGGGGCATGAAGGACCTCAAGTGGCTCGACAACCTCAAGCTGCGTTACAGCTTCGGTACGGCGGGCAACAACAACATCCCGACCGGCATGGGCGGCCTGACGCAGCTCTACGAGGTCGGCACGGGCAGCAGCTTCATCTACGGCGACCCGGTCTACTGGACGCCCAACGGCAACGGGGCCAGCGAGAGCTACATGGCCAATGCCAACCTGACGTGGGAGACCACCTATTCGCACAACCTGGGTCTCGACTTCGGATTCTGGCGCAACCGCCTTTCGGGATCGGTCGAGGTCTACCAGAACACCACCGAGGACATTCTGATGCGCTATCCGGTTTCGGGTTCGGGTTACAGCTTCCAGTACCGCAACGCCGGTACGATCCGCAACCGCGGTCTGGAGGTGTCGGTGGCCGCCGTTCTGGCCGAAAAGGCGAAGTGGGGCGTGAACTTCAACGCCAATATCGCCTTCAACCGCAGCCGCATCATGGACCTGGCCGGGCTGGAGACCTATTCGCAGTCGTCGGGCTGGAACAACAACGTCACGGACTACTACGCCGTGCTGGGCGGCGCCATCGGCGACATCCGCGGCTACACGACATTGGGCCGCTACGAGGTCGAGGACTTCGACCTGGACGTTTACAACCAGACGGGCAAATGGCAGACGCTCGACGGCTCGAATTGCGCCGGCGTGGTCGGCGACATGCGCCCCGGCTCGCTCAAACTGCTCTGCGATGAGAACGGTACGCCCGTTCAGGGCAGGATCGGCAACGTGCAGCCCAAGTTCACGGGCGGTTTCTCGCTCTCGGCCTATGCCTACGGTTTCGATGTGGCCGCCAACTTCACCTATTCCTACGGTAACAAGGTCTTCAACGCCAACAACGTCGAGTTCACCTCGTCGCAGAAGTACACGGGCAAGGGCGTCATCCGCAACCTTTCGGATGCGATGGCCCTCGGCAAGCGCTGGACCAACGTCGACTGGCAGACCGGCGCCCTGATCACCGATCCCGCCGAGCTGGCTGCCGCCAACGCCGCGACGAGCATGTGGTCGCCCTACATGCCGCAGACGGTCGTTCACAGCTGGCTGCTGGAGGACGCTTCGTTCCTGCGCCTCTCGTCGCTGACGGTCGGCTACACGCTGCCCGCGAGCTGGACGCGCAAGGTGCGCATCAACAAGGTGCGCCTCTATGCGACGGGCACGAACCTCTTCTGCTGGACGCCGTACAGCGGCTTCGATCCCGAGGTCGACACGCGCCGCTCGACGCCCATGACCCCCAACGTCGACTACTCGGCCTATCCGAAGAGCCGTTCGTGGGTTTTCGGTGCGAACATCAGCTTCTAACCTTTAACCGACAGAAAACAATCCAACGATGAAAAAGTTAATCTATATCCTTGCCTGCGCCGGCCTGATGGCCGCGTCGTGCGGCGAAGACCTGCTGGACACCCGTTCGTCCTCGTCGTCCGATTCGGAGACCATGTTTTCGAACGAGACCTATGCCGAGGCGGCCGTCATGAACATCTACCGCCAGTTCGGCGTCGACAAATCCTACCGCAACCGCTGGCTGGTCTACTACGGGGGCAACAGCGACACGGAGTGGTACGTAGGCGCGTCGCCCGACAAACCCACCGATACCAAGACGCTGATCTACTCCTATAACGCGTCGTACGACGATGCGAACAGCCAGCTCAACGAGAGCAGCGGCCAGTTCGCCCTGGCCTACACCGCCATCGAGAACGCCAACCTGGCCATCGCCGGCCTGCGCAAGTACGGCGACGTGGAGAACAACGCCGGGATGCGTTACCTGCTGGGCGAGGCGCTGGTGCTGCGCTCTCTCTATTACCACGACCTCGTCAAGGCCTGGGGCGACGTTCCCGCGCGTTTCCAGCCCATCGGCGAGACGGGCGACGTCATCAAGCCCAAGAGCGACCGCGACGTCATCTACCAGCAGATCATCGGTGACCTGGAGGAGGCCGTGAATTACGTTTACTGGCCCAACGAGTCCGGTAAAACGGGACTCACCACCCGCGTCAACAAGGCCTTCGCCTACGGCCTGCTGGCCCGCGTGTGCCTCTCGGCCGCCGGGTACTCGCAGCGTCCCGACGAGGGGCAGATCGGTACGGGCAGCGTCGGCTCGAACCGCCGCAGCAAGCTCACCGAGAGCGGGCAGGTGTGGGGCGACGACGCCCTCTACACGAAGGCGCTCGACGCCTGCAAGGAGGTCATCGCCAAGGAGAATGCCTGCGTGGGCCTGGAAGGCTCGTTCGAGGAGATCTGGCGCGACATGATGAAGCGCGAGGTCGCCGCCGGAGGCGAGGCGCTTTTCGTGATCCCCTTTGCCGACAACCGCGGCCAGTGGATGAACAACTACGCCATCAAGCACTACACGGCGGATAAATACTGCGGCAAGGCAAATGCCGGCGGCACGATCGGTCCGGTTCCCACGCTCTACTACGAGTACGACAGGAACGACCGCCGCCGCGACATCTCCTGCATTCCCTACCGCTGGAACGGCGGCAGGCAGGAGCTGGAGAACATCCAGAAATGGTACAGCGGCAAATACCGCTACGAATGGATGAGCGAGGTTATTTCGGGCAACGACTGCGGCATCAAGCCGATCGTGATGCGCTATGCCGACGTGCTGCTGATGGCCGCCGAGGCCGCCAACGAGTTGAACGACCTTCCTTATGCCAAGACGCAGCTGCGCAAGGTCCGCTACCGCGCATTCAAGTCCAACGACGCGGTCGACACCTACCTCGACGGCATCGCTTCGAAGGACGATATGTTCAAGGCCATCTACCGGGAGCGGATGCTCGAATTCAGCTGCGAGCAGATCCGCAAGCAGGACCTCATCCGCTGGGGACTGCTCAAGGCGTCGCTCGACGATGCGAAGGGCAAGATGAAGGCCATGCTCGACCACACGACCTACACCTCGGAGTTGACGGGTAAGACCTACGATTTCAGCCTTATCGGCTCGAAGGTCTACTACAAGTATGCCGACGACGGCGAGACGGTGCAGCTCCACGGACTCGACTTCGGCGAGGCCGGCGAACCCGAGGGTACGGGCTGGACGCTCTTCACCTCGAAGAAGACCGACGGATCGACCGAGGAGGAGTATATCAAGAGCGGCACGACCGCCACGGCGCGCATCGACATGATTTATCAATACGATCCCGACGTGCACATGTTCTGGCCGCTTTTCAAGCAGTCGATCACCACCAACAGCATGCTGTTCAACGACTACGGTTACCCGGTGCAATAGCGCCTGAAAAAGGAAAAAACAAGAAAACGCATGAAAACGATCATCAATAAATTCGTCCTGTTCGTGATGCTCTTCGCCGGAGCGGCGTCGCTTCACGGCTGTTCGGACCCCGACGGGATTATCGAGGACATTGCCTACGGCCGCGAGTTCTCCCCGCTGAACTTCACCCATACGTTGGCCAACAACGTCAACGTGACCTTCTCGTGGACGGTCATGACCGGAATCGCGGATTATACGCTGACGCTCTCCTACGCCGACGGCGAGGGCGGCGTCTACGACCAGGTGGACCTCATCGCCCCGCTCGACGGCGACGGCAACACCGTCAAGACGATGGAATACTCGTTCCGGGAGCTGCCCGGCAACCGTGAATGGATCGCCGAACTGGTCGCCGTCTCGCAGCGTGCGGGCGTCGCCGATTCGAAACCCGCGACCTGCGCGTTCGCCACGGGCGTCGAGAACCTCTTCCTCAACGACGGCAAGATGGGCGACGGCGACGTGACGGCCACGACGGCCATGCTGCGCTGGGTCGCCGGTTCGAACGTCACGCACCTCGACGTCACGCCCGACGTGGGGCTGATCGAGCTGTCGTCCGCGGAGATCGCCGCCGGCGAATACGAGCTGACCGGTCTTGTGACCGGCACTTCCTACACCGTCGAGCTGCTGCGCGACGAGGCCGTGCGCGGTACGATTTCGTTCGTCGCTTCGGACAAGATCGACGTGGAGGTGATCGACAAGGGCGCAACGACGATCACCCTTGCATGGGGCGCCGACCAGCAGGTTACGAGCCTCGTACTGAAGGGCGGCGACGATGAGCGCAATGTTACGCTGACCGATGCCGAGATCGCCGCGCACACCTATACCTTCGAGGGACTCAAGGCGCAGACCGAGTATTCGATTTCGGTCTACATCGCCGGTGTCGAGTCGGGCAACCTCGTCGTCACGACCCTCGGGCAGTCCAGTTTCTGGGACTTCACGACGGGCTGGCAGCCTGTCAGCTGGGAGACCGACCAGACCATCGACGGCCTTACGATCCTGGCCGCTTCGGGTAAAAACGTCGAGATCCGCGAAGATGCCGACTACGGTTACAACTACCTCGACCTGCGCGGCAAATCGACCGTCAAGGAGGGCGAGGCACCCTCGCAGCGCGCCGTGCAGTTCTCCGTCGTGGGCGAGGGCGTGATCGCCATCGACTGCTACGCCAACGGCGCAGGCCGCAACTTCTACGCCTATGTCGATGCGCTGGGCAAGAGTTTCGGACCGGTCGAGGCTCCCACGGCCGACAACCGCGGCAAAGTTTACATCCCCTGCCCGGGCATCCCGGCTTCGGCGAAGGTTTCGATCTGGACCGACGCGACGATCAATCACATTTACAGTATCGGCTGGTACGAGGGATCGGAGGCTCCGGGGCAGAACGCCACGCCGCTCGACGCTCCCGTGGTGGCGGCTGATCCCGCCTCCGTGACCAAGGGCGACAACACCGAGGTGACCTTCTCGTGGGCCGCCGTTCCCAACGCCTCGACCTACACCTACCGCCTTGCGCTGACGACGCTCAACGGCGAGACCGAGGAGGTCGTGCGCCTTTCGGAGACCGTTTCGGCGACCCGGATGACCGTTCCGGCCGCCACCGTCGCCACGCTCAAGCCCGGTACGTATACGATTTCCGTCACCGCGGCAGCCGTTTCCGACTACCTCTACAAACCGTCGTCGGCCGGAACCGCCGCGCTGACGGTCGCCGACACCAAACTGGCGGCTCCCGCGGTGAAGTTCACCCCGGCGAAGGTCTCCAAAGGCGATCAGACCGAGGTGACGGCTTCGTGGGAGGCCGTCGAAGGAGCTGCGTCGTATGACGTCAGCTTCAACGGCGGAGCTTCCGAGAACGTAACCGGAACCTCCTACACGATCGCGGCCGCGACGGTCGCAGGGCTTGCCGCGGGCGAATACACGATTTCGGTGGTCGCCAACCCCGCCGACGCTTCGGCGCAGGCCTCCGATGCCGGTACGGCCAAACTGACCGTTGCCGAGGCTTCGACTCCGGGCGGCGACGACTTCGCATGGGATTTCTCCTCGCCGGCTTTCAGCGACCTGATTGCACGCCTCACGGCGGCGGGTTCCATCGGTCTGACCGACCTCGACGAGACGATCGACGGCCTGCGGATACTCTCCGGCGGATCGCATTTCCGTGGCGGAACGAGCAGCGGCGTCAGTTATATCCAGACCGGCGGCAAAGGCACGGCTTCGGTTCGCAGTTTTTCGTTCACGGCTTCCGCTTCTGGCAAGCTGAAGGTCGTGGCTTCGAATACAGGCAGCAGTGCCGCTACGGACGGGCGTGCCGTGACGGTTCAGATCGGTGACGATGCGGCCGGAGCGCAGAGCAAAGAAGCCGGAACGGGCAGCGGGGATCCTACGACCTGCGAATTCGATATCACGGTGACGGGCGAAACCACGGTCTACATCTATTCCACGATCAACGGTCTGCGCTTCTACAGCATCGAGTATGTCTCCGACGGCGGCGGCTCGACCCCCGGCGGGCCGGGAACCGACTACACGATGACTCTCTCGGCTACGGCGGGGAAACTCTCATCCAACATCACGGGCCTGCCGGCCAGCTGGAAAGAAACGGACAGTACATGGACGGCGGCCGACGATACCGGGGCCAGCACGATCACCTTCACGGGCAATATCTATTACAGCACCAGCGAAACGAAAAACATCGTGTGGTATTTCAACAAGGGCAAGGCCGAGACCCATGTGGCGGCTTCGGATATGGGTAAAATCCGGAAGATCACGATCTATCCCAATTCCGCCCGCAAGCCCGAGCTGCTGAAGTGTAGTTACGGTGCGTCGTCGACCGTCCTGCCGGCTGCGGAACCCACGGGAACGAATTCGAGTACGATTACCTTCGATTTCGCGGCGGCCGGTGTCGATGCTGCCGATTTCCGTATCGACTTCACCGACACTTCCACCAACATCGAGATCGGCAAGGTCGTTATCGAATACACCAAGTAGCCGGAAGGCTTCGCATGAAAGAGGCGCGGAATGTTCCGCGCCTCTTTTTTGCCGTTTGACCGTTGCGGAACCAGATTTGCAGGGGCGCATTGTGAAAAGTAAATGGAATTTTGTACCTTTGCACATCATTTCGCTCACAATGGCTGAAAACGAAAAAGACATACTGGGAAATATCGGAGAGCAGGAATACAAGTACGGCTTTACCACCGACATCGAGACCGAGACCATCGGCAAGGGGCTTTCGGAGGAGGTCGTGCGGCTGATCTCCGCCAAAAAGGGCGAGCCGGAGTGGATGACCGAGCGGCGTGTGGCGGCCTACCGCCATTGGCTGACGCTGGAACCTCCGACCTGGGCCCACCTGATGATCCCTCCGATCGACTTTCAGGACATCATCTACTACGCGGCCCCCAAACCCAAAAAGCAGCTTGGCTCGATGGACGAGGTCGACCCCGAACTCAAACGCACCTTCGACAAACTGGGCATTCCGCTCGAGGAACAGATGGCGCTGGCGGGTGTCGCGGTCGATGCCGTGATGGATTCCGTGTCGGTCAAGACCACTTTCAGGGAGGTGCTGGCCGAGAAGGGCATCCTCTTCTGTTCGATCTCCGAGGCGTTGCGCGACTTTCCCGAACTGGTGAAAAAGTACCTCGGGAGCGTCGTGCCCTACACCGACAACTTCTACGCGGCGCTGAATGCCGCGGTCTTCTCCGACGGCTCGTTCTGCTACATCCCCAAGGGGGTGCGCTGCCCGATGGAGCTGTCGACCTATTTCCGCATCAACGCCGCCGGCACGGGGCAGTTCGAACGCACGCTGATCGTGGCCGACGAGGGCGCCTACGTGAGCTACCTCGAAGGGTGCACCGCGCCGCAGCGCGACGAAAACCAGCTGCACGCCGCCGTCGTGGAGATCATCGTCGAGCGGGACGCCGAGGTCAAATACTCCACCGTCCAGAACTGGTATCCCGGCGACCGGCAGGGCCGGGGCGGCGTCTATAACTTCGTCACCAAACGCGGCATCTGCCGCGAGAACGCCCGGCTGTCGTGGACGCAGGTCGAGACGGGTTCGGCGATCACGTGGAAATACCCGAGCTGCATCCTTGCGGGCGACAATGCCGTCGGCGAGTTCTACTCGGTGGCCATGACCAACAATTTCCAGCAGGCCGACACGGGTACGAAGATGATCCACATCGGCCGCAACACCCGCAGCCGCATCGTTTCGAAGGGCATCTCCGCGGGGCGGAGCGAGAACTCCTACCGCGGCATGGTCCGTGTGGCGAAGGGCGCCGAGAACGCCCGCAACTATTCGCAGTGCGATTCGCTGCTGATCGGCGACAAATGCGGGGCGCACACGTTCCCCGTGATCGACGTGCGCAACCCGACGGGCGTGGTGGAGCACGAGGCCACGACCTCGAAAATCTCCGACGACCAGCTGTTCTACTGCAACCAGCGCGGCCTTTCGACGGAGGATGCCGTGGGGCTGATCGTCAACGGCTATGCCCGCGAGGTGCTGTCGAAACTGCCGATGGAATTCGCTGTCGAGGCGCAGAAGTTGCTGGCGTTGCAGCTGGAGGGATCGGTAGGGTGATGCGAAAAATGAAAGTCGTCGTCCTGAACGGAAGCCCGCACCGCGGCGGGCTGGTGTCGCAGATGCTCGGCCACGTGGCCGCCGGACTGCCCGAAGGGTGTGAAGTCGGGACGCTGTTCGTCCGCGACATGCAGGTCCGGCCCTGCACCGGGTGTATGAAATGCCGTTCGCTGGGCCGCTGCGTGCTGCCCGAAGACGATGCACACCGTGCGGCGGAGGCCATCCGCGGGGCCGATGCGCTGATCGTCGGGTCGCCCTGTTACTGGGGCAACATGAGCGGCGCGTTGAAGGTGCTGTTCGACCGGATGGTCTATGCGATGATGGGCGAGCGGGAGAACGGCATGCCGATCCCGCTGCACAAGGGCAAGCGGGCCGTGCTGGTCGCCGCGTGCAATACGGTCTATCCGTTCAGCGTGTGGTTCCGCCAGACGACCGGCGTGTTCCGCGCATTGCGCGAGATCCTGAAATGGAGCGGGTTCCGGGTCGCCGGGACCTTCGGCAAGGGCGGATGCCGCAAACGCGGGGCGCTGACGCCCCGGGAGATTGAAAAATGTAAAAAACTGGCAAAAAAGATATGTTAAGCGTAAAAAATCTACACGCCACGGTCGACGGCAAGGAGATTCTCCGGGGCATCGACCTCGAAGTGAAGGCCGGCGAGGTGC
The DNA here is from genome assembly GCF_042852885.1 of Alistipes sp. i18-0019-D1. NCBI lineage: Bacteria > Pseudomonadati > Bacteroidota > Bacteroidia > Bacteroidales > Rikenellaceae > Alistipes > Alistipes sp. i18-0019-D1. The sequence goes on along the minus strand of NZ_AP031424.1, from coordinate 155,642 downwards.
ATGCGATCATGGGCCCCAACGGCTCGGGCAAGTCGACGCTGGCCTCGGTGCTTGCGGGCAATGAAAAGTTCACCGTCACCGAAGGGTCGGCCGAGTTCCTGGGCCGCGACCTGCTGTCGATGCCCATCGAGGACCGCGCGCGGCTGGGCCTGTTCCTGGGCTTCCAGTACCCGGTGGAGATTCCGGGCGTCACGATGGCCAATTTCATGAAGCTGGCCGTCAACGAGCAGCGCAAGTTCCGCGGCGAGGAGCCGCTTTCGGCCGCCGAGTTCCTGCGCCTGATGCGCGAGAAGAGCGCCGTGGTGGAACTTTCGTCGAAACTCACCTCGCGGGCCGTGAACGAAGGATTCTCGGGCGGCGAGAAGAAGAAGAACGAGATTTTCCAGATGGCGATGCTCGACCCGAAGCTGGCGATCCTCGACGAGACCGACTCGGGACTCGACATCGACGCCCTGCGCATCGTCGCCACGGGCGTCACCAAACTGCATACGCCCCAAAACGCCACGGTGGTCATCACGCACTACCAGCGTCTGCTGGATTACATCGTGCCCGACGTGGTGCATGTGCTTTACAAGGGCCGCATCATCCATTCGGGCGACAAGTCGCTGGCCCTCCGGCTCGAAAAGGAGGGTTACGACTGGCTGATCAACGAATACGACAAGTGATGGAGACGATTCTCGACATAATCCGCGGGTTTCGTGCCGTGGACGGCGAGGCGCTCCGGCTCGACGGAGCCGGGGACGGACCGTTCGCGGCGGTCGATCCCCGGAAGCTCCGCATCGAGGCCGCGGCGGGCGCTTCGGCGCAGGTCGTCGTGCTGCACACCGCTCCCGAGATGTCGGTGCTGGAGGTGGAGCTGGCCGAAGGGGCGCAGCTGGAGCTGACCGAACTGTTCACGGCCGAGGCGTTCGCCGAGGTCTCGGTGAAGCAGGCCGCACGCAGCCGCTGCCGTCTGACGACGGTGCAGCTGTCGGGCGCCAACGCTTCGTACAGGATCGATCTCGACGGCGCGGATGCCGAAAACGAACTGGGCGGGGTGTTCCTCGCCGCGGGTGAAGAGCATTGCGTGCTGAAACTGCATACGGCGCACAACGCCGCCGACTGCCGCAGCAACTCCTACGTCAAGGGGGTTGCCGGAGGGTGTGCCGTGGGCGAGTTCTGCGGGATGGTCTACGTGGCCCCCGACGCCCAGCGCACCGACGCCCGTCAGCAGAGCCGCAACATCCTGTTGAGCCGGACGGCCCGCATCACGACCCAGCCCCAGCTGGAAATCTATGCCGACGACGTGAAGTGCTCGCACGGCGCGACGGTGGGGCAGATGGATGCGGATGCCATCCTGTACATGCGTCAGCGCGGTTTGAGCGAAGCCCAGGCCCGGCGGTTGCAGATCGAAGGATTCGTCGGCGACGTGGTGATCCGTTGCGGCATCGAGCCGCTGTGCGGGGCGATCCTGGAACGGGCCGCGGCGAAAATCGAAACCCTGTGAGAAATGTTCGACGTTGAAAAAATACGGGAGGAGTTCCCGATCCTGCACCGCGAAGTCTACGGCAAGCCGCTGGTTTACCTCGACAGCGGTGCCACGGCGCAGAAGCCCCGGACGGTGATCGATACGGTCGATCGCCTTCACCGGGACCTGAACGCCAACATCCACCGCGGGGTGCATTTCCTTTCGGAGGAGGCGACGGAGCTGTATGAAGCCGCCCGGGAGCGGATCGCCGCGTTCGTCGGGGCGGCCGCGAAGGAGGAGATCGTCTTCACGGCGGGCGCCACGGCGTCGCTCAACACGGTGGCTTACGCCTGGGGCGATGCCTTCGTCGGAGCCGGGGACAACATCCTCGTCAGCGAGATGGAACACCACTCGAACATCGTGCCGTGGCAGATGCTGGCCGAACGCAAGGGGGCCGAAATCCGCGTGCTTCCGTTCGACGAGACGGGAGCGCTGCGCACGGACCTGCTGCCGGAACTGGTGGACGCGCGGACGCGCGTGGTGGCCGTGACGCAGGCGTCGAACACGCTCGGCACGCGGCCCGACCTGCAGACGGTGGTCGAAGCGGCGCATGCCGCGGGGGCCGTTGTCGTTGTCGACGGCTGTCAGGGCGTGGTCCACGGCGGGGTCGATGTCCGGGCGATGGACTGCGATTTCTACGCCTTCTCGGGCCACAAGCTCTACGGGCCGACGGGAATCGGCGTGCTGTACGGCAAGCGCGAACTGCTGGAACGGATGCCGCCGTTCATGGGCGGCGGCGACATGGTCGACACGGTGACGTTCGCGAAGACCACCTACGCTCCCGTGCCGTTGAAATTCGAGGCCGGAACGGCCAATTTCGTGGGCGCCATCGGGCTGGGGGAGGCGGTGAAGTTCATGCAGCGGTTCGACCCTGCCCAGATCGAAGCCCACGAGGAGGCGCTGCTGCGCCGCGCCACGGAGCGGCTGGAGGGGATCGGCGGACTGCGGATTTACGGCACGGCGCCCGGCAAGTGCGCCATTGTGTCATTCAACGTCGAGGGGGTGCATCCCTACGATATGGGCATGATCCTCGACAAGCTGGGCATTGCGGTCCGTACGGGCCAGCACTGCGCCGAACCCGTGATGGACCACTACGGAACGACGGGCATGTGCCGGGCCTCGTTCGCGCTGTACAACACACTCGCCGAGGCCGATGCACTGGCCGCGGGGGTCGAACGGGCGGTGAGGATGCTTCGAAATTAGAGTTGAAAGTTTTGGCGATATTCCGGTCGCGATGCGGTTGAGCCCCCGTCAAGGCGGGGGTTGGGGGTGGGCCTGATTTGCAAACGCCGCCAGGGGCGGCGACAGCGACAACCGGGAGCATAATGACGCTCCGATAATGATTATGAGATATTAAAACTTACTGACCTATGTTCATCGTACTCGAAGGATTGGACGGAGCGGGCAAGTCGACCCAGATCCGCATGTTGCGCCAGTTGTTCGCGGAGCGTGGCGTGGAGAGCGCCTACGTACATTTTCCGCGTTTCGACGCGCCGGTTTACGGCGAACTGATCGCCCGCTTCCTGCGCGGCGAATTCGGCGGCGTGAACGAGGTCGACCCCTATCTGGTGGCCCTGCTCTTCGCGGGCGACCGTGCGGCGGCCGGTCCGCAGATCCGGGCGTGGATCGCCGAAGGCAAAGCCGTGATCCTCGACCGTTACGTCTATTCGAACGTGGGTTTCCAGTGTGCGAAACTTCCTGCCGGCGAGCGGCGCGACCGCCTCGCGCAGTGGATTCTGGACCTGGAATTCGGTTACAACGACCTGCCGCGTCCCGACCTGTCGCTGTTCCTCGACGTGCCGTTCGCCTTCACCGAGCGAAAGCTCACGGAGGTCCGCGAGGGAGACGACCGCGACTACCTGCAGGGCAGCCGGGACATTCACGAAGACGCCCTCGACCTGCAGCGGCGTGTGCGCGAGGTTTATCTCACGGCGGCGGCGAAGGACGATTCGCTGCGAGTGGTCGATTGCAGCGATCCGTCGGGGGCGATGGATTCGCCCGAACATAATTTCGAAAAAATACGGGCCGTGCTGGCCCCGATACTCGACGCGCGATGAGAAAGACCCGGGTTTTCAAGATCGTGGCCAACGTCTGCCGGCTGATCCTCGCCTGCACGTTCATCGTTTCGGGTTTCACGAAGGTGATCGACCCGTGGGGCACGGCGCTGAAGGTCAACGAATACCTTTCGATCTACGGACTCGACTACCTCCAGCCTGCGGCGATGACATTTTCGATCTGGCTGTGCGGCGCGGAGCTGATGATGGGCTGCATGCTGCTGTTCAAGGTCCGCATCCGGCTGATCTCGATCTTCGCCGTGCTGTCGATGGTTTTCTTCACGCTGCTGACGCTGCTGAGCGCCACGATCATCCCCGTCGAGGACTGCGGATGTTTCGGCGAGGCGCTGAAACTCTCCCCGTGGGAGACGTTCGCCAAGAACGTCGTGCTGCTGCCGATGGCCTTCGTGGTGTGGTGGCGTTACCGTCCCGACAAGATTTTCGCCTTCAAGCCGCTGGAAATCGTGCTTACCTGCACGTTCTTCTTCCTGGCGATGTACCTCGGCTATTACTGTTACATTCACCTGCCGCTGATCGATTTCCTGCCCTATAAGGTCGGGGTCAATATCCGCGAGGCGATGCAGGCTCCCGTCGTCGAACCCGGCGAGTCGGAAACCGTGCTGGTCTACCGCAACCGGCAGACGGGCCGCGAACGCGAGTTCTCGCTGGAAGACACCGAGTGGCAGGACGCCGGGAAGTGGGAGTGGGTCGACACCCGCACCACGAGCGAAGCCCCGACGGTGAGGCCCCTCGTGAGCGAATTCGCCCTGCGCGACGCCGAGGGCGACGCCACGGAGGAGGTGCTGACGATGCCGGGCCGGGTTTACATGCTCTGCGTCACGGCTTTCGACCGTCTTCCGCGTTCGTGCGCCCGGCGTATGGCGCGGCTTGCGGAGCGCGCCCGCGAGGAGGGCGCGCATGTGGTCTGCCTGACGCCCGATCCGCTTTACGGCGTCACGTGGCACGAGTTCGGCACGGCGGAGGTGCGGTGCTACAACATCGACGCCTCGACGATGAAGACCATGCTCCGCGCCGATAACGGGCTCGTCGTGCTGGACGACGGAACCATCACGTCTAAAAAGAATTGTCGCGATATTCGTCCGTAGGGGCCTCCTGCGGGACGCTGGTATGAAAGTTGACGCCGGAAACGGTGTCAACTTTTTCGTTTGGTGAGATCAGAGCCGAAACCTGGGTTCCGGCCTGTGACGAGCGCAGAAAATGAAGAAGGATTTTCAACTTTTTTCGTATGCGAATCATCCCTATTTTAGTGATCGCCCTGCTTGCCGGGGCGTGTTCCCGTAAGACGCCCGCACCTGCGGTGGTACGTCCCGTGAAGGTCACGACGGCTGCCGGCGCGGGGCTTATCGACAAGGATTTCGCCGGCATGGCTACTCCCGACGACGCTGTGAACCTCGCCTTCAAGGTGGCGGGGCAGGTCCTCGACGTCCCCGTTTCGCAGGGCGCGGGCGTGAAGAAGGGGGAGCTGCTCGCCGAACTCGACCCTCGGGACCTCGAGTTGCAGGTCGCGGCGACCCGATCGGCCTTCGAGGAGGCCCGCTCGCAGCAGCAGCGCATGCAGCGGCTCCTGGAGCACGAGGCGGTATCGCGGCAGGAGGCCGAAGCGGCCGCGACGCGCTATGCGCAGGCCCGGTCGACTTACGAGAACACCCTCGACCTGCTGAAGGATACGCGCCTGAAGGCCCCGTTCGCCGGGGTCGTCGAGCGCAAGTACGTCGATAATTTCGAACGTGTGCAGGCCGGACAGCCGATTCTCCGGCTGGTCAATCCCGTCACCGCGACCGTCCAGTTCACGCTGCCCGAAAACGGGCTGTCGCTGCTGCGGGACAGCTCTACGCGCTTCACCGTCGAGTTCGACAACTACCGGGGCGCGGCCATTCCGGCCCGCCTGAAAGAGTATGTCGAAACCTCGTCCGACGCCTCGGGATTCCCCGTGTCGCTGACCCTCGAAAACCCCGATCCGGCCCGTTACCGCATCTCGCCCGGCATGTCGTGCACGATCACCATGCTGAGCGCCGATCCCGTTCCCGATGCCGTGTCGCTGCCCGTTTCGGCCGTCTACGCCCCGGCCGGGGGCGGAACCTATGTCTGGATCGTCGGCGCGGGCGACCACGTCACGCGCCGCGAGGTGAAGCTCGGGGAGTTGTTCGGCCGTGACCGGGTGGTTGTCGACAGCGGCGTTGCACCCGGCGAACGGGTCGTCACGGCGGGGGTTTACCAACTGCGCGAGGGCGAACGGGTCCGCATCTTAAACTGACGCCGCCATGAACCTACCCGAATATTCGCTGCGCAGCGCCAAGGTCATCTGGTTCTTCCTCGCCGTGCTGCTGGCGGGAGGCGCCCTGGGCTTCGCCACGCTGGGCAAGAAGGAGGATTCGGTCTTCGTCATCAAGTCGGCGTCGCTCGTCTGCTCCTATCCGGGGGCTACGCCGCAGGAGGTCGAGGAACTGATCACCGAACCCATCGAACGCGAGGTGCAGTCGATGCGCCTCGTGCACAAAATCACCTCCGAATCCTACTACGGACTTTCGAAAATACAGGTCGAACTGGACCCGGCCACACGTGCCGGGGAGATTCCGCAGCTGTGGGACGAACTGCGCCGCAAGGTGCTCAACGTCCAGCCGCGTCTGCCCGCGGGGGCTTCGGCGGTGACCGTCGCCGACGATTTCGGCGACGTGTACGGCATCTACTACGGGCTTTCGGTCGACGGGGGGTTCACCTGGTCCGAACTGCGCGACTGGGCGCAGCGGCTCAAAACGGCGCTCGTGACGGTCGACGGCGTGCAGAAGGTGGCCCTCTACGGCGAGCAGACGCCCGTGGTGAACGTCTACGTCAGCATGGCGACGCTGGCCAATTTCGCCATCCGTCCCGAAACCATCGTCGCGACCATCGGCCAGCAGAATTCCATCGTCGACAGCGGCGAGAAGCAGGCCGGGAAACTCCAGATCCAGATTCTCGAAGACGGGACCTACAAGACGCTCGACGACCTTTCGAACCAGCTGCTGATCTCCTCCTCGGGCAAACAGTACCGCCTGGGCGACATCGCCCGCGTCGAGCGGGGTTACGCCGAGCCGCCGCAGACGATGATGCGCGTCGACGGCCGCCGTGCCGTGGGCATCGGTGTCTCGACCGAGGACGGCGTCGACGTGGTGAAGACCGGAGCGAAGATCGATGCGCTGCTGGCTTCCCTCACGCGGCAGATGCCCCTGGGCATGGAGCTGACGGTGCTCTATCCCGAGAACCGCATCGCCCGGGAGGCCAACTCCACGTTCATCCTCAACCTCGCCGAGTCGGTTGCGATCGTCATCGGGATCATCATGCTCGTCATGGGCTTCCGCGCCGGGGTGCTGATCGGCAGTTCGCTGCTCTTTTCGATCGGCGGCACGCTGCTCCTGATGCAGTTTCTGGGCGAGGGGCTGAACCGCACGTCGCTCGCCGGTTTCATCATCGCGATGGGCATGCTCGTCGATAACGCCATCGTCGTCACCGACAATGCACAACAGGCCATGCTGCGGGGCGCGGCACGCCGCAGCGCCGTCGTCGACGGAGCCAACGCCCCGCGGTGGAGCCTGCTGGGAGCTACGCTGATCGCCATATTCTCGTTTCTGCCGCTGTACCTCGCGCCCTCGTCGGTGGCCGAGATCGTCAAGCCGCTGTTCGTCGTGCTGGCCCTTTCGCTGCTGTTGAGCTGGGTGCTGGCCCTGACGCAGACGCCGCTGTTCGGCAATTTCATGCTCAAGGTGAAACCCGCCGCCGGCGATCCCTACGACACGCGTTTCTACCGCGCCTTCGACGGTTTCCTGGCCGCCCTGCTGCGGTGGCGGTGGGCCGTCGCGGCGACGGTCGCGGGGCTGTTCGCCCTCTCGCTGGTCGTCATGGGGCTGATGCCCCAGAACTTCTTTCCGTCGCTCGACAAGCCCTATTTCCGGGCCGACGTGCTGCTGCCCGAGGGCTACAACATCCGCGACACGGAGCGCAACCTCGTGGCCATGGAGGAGTGGCTGCGCGCACAGCCCGAGGTGAAGACCGTCTCGATGACGCTCGGGTCCACGCCGCCGCGCTATTACCTGGCCAGCAGCAGCGTCTCGATGCGTCCCAATTTCGGCAATATTCTCGTGGAGCTGCACGACAAGCGGCAGACTGCGGCCGTCGAGGAGCGTTTCAACGCCCACGTCACCGAAAACTTTCCCGACGTGTGGCTGCGCTCGTCGCTGTTCAAACTCTCGCCCGTGCCCGATGCGGCCATCGAATTCGGTTTCATCGGCGACGATGTCGATACCCTGCGCCGTCTGACGGCCCGGGCCGAACAGGCAATGTGGAATACGCCCGGGGCGGTGAACGTCCGCAACGGCTGGGGCAACCGCGTGCCGATGTGGCAGCCGCTCTATTCGCAGATGAAGGGCCAGCGCATCGGCATCACCCGCAGTCAGATGGCCCGCGGCATCACCATCGCCACGCAGGGGTACACGCTGGGCGAATACCGCGAGGGCGACCAGTTCATGCCGATCCTTTTGAAGGACGAGAACATCGGTTCGTATAACCTGACCAATTTGCAGGCCCTGCCGATCTTCAATCCTTCGGGCAAGGTCTTTTCGATCGAGCAGGCGACCGACGGATTCCGTTTCGATTTCCGGCCGGGCGTCATCAAGCGTTTCAACCGCCAGCGGGTGATGAAGGCCCAATGCGACCCGGGCCGCGGGGTCAACACCATGCAGCTTTTCGCCGCGCTGCGCGATTCGGTGGACCGCGCCGTGGTGCTTCCCGAGGGCTACTCGATGAAGGTCTTCGGCGAGCAGGAGAGCCAGCAGGAGTCCAACGAGGCGCTGGCCGAATACATGCCGCTGACGCTGGTGCTCATCCTCATCGTCCTGCTGTTGCTGTTCCGCAACTACCGCGAACCGGTCGTCATCCTGCTGATGATCCCCCTGATCTTTATCGGCGTGGTGCTGGGGCTGGCCGTCACGGGCAAGGTGTTCAACTTTTTCTCCCTGTTGGGACTGCTGGGGCTCGTCGGCATGAACATCAAGAACGCCGTGGTGCTCGTCGAACAGATCGGCGTGCTGCGGGCCGCGGGCAAGGACCCCTACGAGGCCCTGACCTCGGCGACGCGCAGCCGTATCGTCCCGGTGGCGATGGCCTCGGGAACGACCATCCTGGGCATGCTGCCGCTGTTGTTCGACTCGATGTTCGGCGCGATGGCCGCCACGATCATGGGCGGACTGCTGGTCGCCACGCTGCTGACGGTCTGCGTCCTGCCGGTGGTCTACGCGCTGTTCTACAATATCCGCAAGCCATGAAGATAACAGTTTCGATAATCGCCCTTTGTCTCTGCGCCCCGGCGCTGGGGCAGACCTCGCTGGCCGACTACCGCGCTGCCGTGGCCGATTACAGCTGGCAGCTGAAGATCGCCGCCTCGAAGAGCGATGCGGCGGCCGAGACGGCGGGGCAGGCCCGCACGGGCTACCTGCCGCGGCTCGCGATGGACGGCAGTTTCACGGCGACCGTACGCCATTTCGACGGCGTGGAGCGCTGGACGTTCAGCCTCCAGCCGCAGCTGGTGCAGACCGTCTACGGCGGCGGTGCGGTGCGGGCCGCGGCCCGGCAGGCCGAACTGGGCTACGACATCGCGCTGTGCGACGAGGAGTTTTCGCGCCTCGACGTGCGCTATGCCGCCGACTACGCCTACTGGAACCTCTCGGCCGTGGAGCTCTACGTCGCCTCGATGCGCCGGTACGTCGCTATCATCCGTTCGCTCAAGGAGATCGTCGACCGCCGCTTTTCGGAGGGTTACATCGCCAAGGGCGACGTGCTGATGATCGACGCACGGTTGAGCGAGGCCGAATATTCGCTCGTGAACGCCGAGCAGAGCTACGAGGTCGCGCTCCACAACTTCAACATCCTCCGCGGGACCGACGCCGCGCTCGGCGTACAGCTCGCGCAGGGCATCCGCGACTCGCTGCCGATGCCCGGACGGGTCGTGGCGGCCGAGGCGCTGGAGCGGCGTCCCGACTATGCCGCCGCGCGGCTGCGTTCGGAGCAGGCTGAGGCGGGGATCCGGGCCGTCCGTGCGCCGTTCAATCCGCAGTTGAGCGTGGGGATCGGCGGCATGTGGCAGCCCTATTACCCCAACAGCACGGGCGCGACCTACGTCGACGGATCGGCCTTCGTGAAACTCTCCGTGCCGATTTTCCACTGGGGCGAACGCCGCCGTGCCGTGGGGGCCGCACGCGCCGTGCAGTTGCAGCAGGAGTGGTCGGCAGCGCTCGTGCACGACGACATCGTGCGCGAGGAGATGAACGGCTGGACGGCTCTCGTGCAGAGCCGCGCGCAGGTCGACGCCTCGGAGCAGAGCCTCCGCATCGCGGGCGAGAACCTCTCCATCAGCACCTATTCCTACGGCGAAGGCCTGGCGACCATCCTCGATGTCCTGCAGGCCCAGTTGAGCTGGATTCAGCTCTATTCCAACGCCATAAAGGCGCATTACAACTACGCTGTGGCGGTCTCCGACTACCAGCGCATCACGGCGCAATAGAAAAACGGCGGAGAGATTCTCCGCCGTTTTTTCCTGCCGCCGGGCGTTTTACGCCTTCGCCGGCTGGGTGCTGACCACCGCGATTTCGCGCGACACGGGTGCGATCCTGTGCAGCATCTGCACCATGCCGCAGTACTTTTCGTGTGTCAGCTCCACTGCGCGGCCGACCTTCGCCTGGTCGTCCTCGGTGTCGCACTCGATGTTGTAAACCACATGGAACGAGCGGTATACGCTTTCGGATTGAACCGTTTCTGCAGATAACTCGCCCGAGTAGCTGATTTCGAAGCGTTTGGGCGTGATGTGCTCCTTCTGCATGATCATCAGCGCCGTCTGGCCCGAGCACTGGGCGGCGGCGTAGAGCAGCAGTTTCTTGGGATTCATCTCCTCGCATCCGGAGCCGCTTTCGACCCGGAATTTTCCCTCTCCGGTCATTTGCAAAGTTACTTTTTCGATCATAAGTCTCGGAATTTTTGTTGAACGACCGTTGAAGGGCAAATTCCGTTCCGCCGGACGTGGAAAGCTGGGCAAAAATTCTTATATTTGCCCGTCTATTAGAGAATATGTGCGTATGCGAAGATTCCGGATTTCATTGCTGACCCTTGCCCTTGCGGCGTGCGCCTTCGGTGCGCAGGCTGCCGGGCCTGAAATAGAGACCCTTGCGGGGCGCGCCCGCGATCTGTTCGATTACGGACGCTGGAGCGACGCCCGGCAGGAATTCCTGCGCGTCAGGGCGGCGCTGACGCCTTCGGACCGCCTGCTGGCCCAGGAGGCGGAATTTTACCTGGCCGCCTGCGCCGTGGAGCTGGGCAGTCCCGACGCCGAAGGGGCCTTGCGCGAATTCGCGGAGCGTTATCCCGAATCGGTCTACGCCAACGACGTGCGTTTCGCGCTCGGTTCGTTCTACTGTGCCGCGGGGAACATGGAAAAGGCCCGCGAGGCCTTCGGACAGACCGATTACAAGGCGCTGAGCGCGCCGCGCCGCGAGCAGTACGACATCCGCATGGGCTACGTCGAGTTCGCCGGGGGCGACTACCGGAAGGCCTACGACTATTTCGACCGCATCGGCAGCCGCAGCGAATACGTCGACCACGCCCGTTACTACAAAGCCTATATCGACTACGCCGAAGGACGTTACGGCCGTGCGAAGCAGGCCTTCACGACGCTCCTGCGCAGCGACGCCTACCGCGACGTGGTTCCCTATTACCTCCTGCAGATCGAATTCCGCGAGGGCAACTACCGCTACGTGGTCGAAAACGGCGAGGCGCTGGCCCGCCGGGCCGTTCCCGAGCGGCGTGCCGAACTGGAGCGCGTGATGGCCGAATCGTGGTTCCGGCTGGAGGATTTCAACAAGACGCTGGAGCACCTCGCGGCTTTCCGGAAGTCCGGCGGGGAGATGGACCGCGACGCCAGCTACCTGGAGGGCTTCTCGCTCTACCGTACGGCCCGCTATGCGGAGGCCGCGGAGTGGCTGCGCAAGGCGTGCGGCGCCGAGGACGCCCTGACGCAGAACGCCTCCTACCACCTGGCCGACTGTTACCTGCGCGCCGGGGACAAGGAGTCGGCGATGCAGGCTTTCGCGATGGCTTCCGACGAGTCGCTCGACGCGACGGTGGCCGAGGATGCGCTGTTCAACTATGCCAAATTGCAGTACGAGCTGGGCGGCGGCGCCTTCAACGGGGCGATCAACGTGCTGACGCGCTATGTCGAACGCTATCCCTCGTCGCCGCGCGTGGGGGAGGCCCGCGCGCTGCTGATCGCCGCCTACTACAACTCCCGCGACTACGACGCCGCTTACAGGGCCATCAAACAGATGCCCTCGGGCGATGCCGACATCCGTGCGGCGTTGCAGAAGATCACCTATTTCCGCGCTCTGGAGGCCTACAAGGCGGGCGACATGCGCGCAGCGCAGCGTTACCTCACGGAATCCGCTGCGGTGAACGTCAGCCCCAAATACACCGCGCTGAATGCTTTCTGGCAGGGCGAAATCGCTTTCGCGCAGGGTGACTATCCGGTGGCGGCGGCCAAATACAACGCCTACCTGAAGCGTGCGCCCCGCACCGAGCGGGAGTATGCGCTGGCGTGGTACAATCTCGGTTACTGCGCCTTCGACCGCAACGACCTGGGGCAGGCGCAGGCTTCATTCCGGAAGTTCCTCGCCGCCTGGTCGCCCCGCGACCGTTACCGTGCCGACGCCTATAACCGGCTGGGCGACGCCGCCTATTCCGACCGCCGTTTCGAGGAGGCCGTGGGGGAGTACGACAAGGCCATCGCCCTGGCGACGCCCGAACAGCAATATGCCCGTTACAAACGGGCCGTGACGCTCGGCATTCTGGGCCGTACGGACCAGAAGCAGCAGGCTCTGCGGCAGATCGTCGCTTCGGGCGGCGACTATGCCGACGAAGCCTCCTACGAGCTGGGACGCAGCTACATCGCGCAGGAGAAGTATGCCGAGGGCGCCGCGCAGCTCGAAAAGTTCGTGGCCGCCTATCCGTCGTCGCCCCGCTGCACGCAGGCGCTGTCCGACCTCGGGCTGGCCTACCTGAATCTGGGCGACAAGCAAAAGTCGCTCGAGTATTACGATCGGGTGGTCGGGGCGTCGCCCCACTCCTCCGAAGCCAGGGGTGCTATGCAGTCGATCCGCGAGATCTACGTTTCGCAGGGCGACGCCGACGCCTATTTCGACTATGCCGCCAAAGCCGGCCTGGAGAGCGACTTGACGGCCCTTTCGCGCGACTCGCTGTCGTTCGCCGCGGCGCAGAAACTCTACCTTGACGGACATCAGGAGGCTGCCGCGAAGTCGCTGCGCAGCTATGTGCAGAGCTATCCGAAGGGGTATTACCTGACCGACGCACTCTACTATTTGAGCGACTGCTACCTCCGTTCGGGCGAGCGCGGGGAGGCCATCGAGACGCTGACGGCGCTGGCCGGCCGGGGGACGACCCAGTACACGGTCGCCGTGCTGGAGAAACTATCCGAGATGACCTATGCCGACGAACGCTGGGACGAGGCCGCCTCGGCCTACCGCCGGCTCTACGACGCCGCGCCGACCAAAACGGGCCGCGAGGAGGCCATGAAGGGCTATGTGCGTGCGACGGTGGCCGGAGGCGACGGGGCGAAGATCGCCGCGATGGCGGCCGACGTCTGCGGGCACGACGACGCGGGGGCCGTGGCGCTCCGCGAGGCGAAATACGCCTGGGCCGGGCAGCTGCGCGCCGAAGGCCGCCGCGACGAGGCCGTGAAGCTCTACCGCGAACTTGCGAAGGACGTGCGCACGAAAGAGGGTTCCGAGGCGGCCTATTACGTGATCGAATCCACGTTCGGGGGCGGTGACATGGACAAGACCGAAAAGGAGGTCTTCGCCTTCTCCGAACGGGAGCCGCAGGCCTACTGGCTGGCCAAAGCCTTCATCCTGCTGGGCGACGTGTATGTGAAGAAAGGGGATAATTTCCAGGCCCGTGCAACGTGGCAGAGTGTCGCCGACGGTTATTCGCCTGCCGATGACGGCATCGTGGACGAAGCGAAGGCGCGAATCGCAAAACTCAACTGACGATGAAGAAGATGCTGATAGTGGCCGCCCTCGCGGCGGTGCTGCCGCAGCTGGCTGCGGCGCAGGTCGAAAAGCAGGTCGAAGTGACCAAGGCCTATGTCCCGAAGGTGGAGAGCGCCTCGAAACTGCCTGTCCAGCCCGACATGACCGACACGGCGCGCATGCGCCCCGAAATCGACTACACCATTACGCCGCTGTCGCTGCGCACGACGCTCTCGACGCGTCCGATCCGCCCCGCGACGGTGACCTACTGGGAGTTCAACCGCCCGCTGCCCTTCTACGTGAAGGCCGGGGCGGGGTATCCGCTCAACTCGGTGCTGGACTTCTACGCCTCGTCGCAGAACCCCTCGACGGGCTACGTCGTGGGCTACGTCAACCACGAGGGGCGGTACGCCGATATTAAAAACGATTTCGGGGTGAAGAACAATTCGACGCGGATGTTCAACCGCATCGGGGCCGCCGCGGGCAAGTATTTCGGCCGGCACGTCCTCGAAGGCGACATTTACTACGACAACCGGATGTATCACCGCTACGGAGCCTATGGCGATGGGGTTTCCGAATCGTTCACTCCCGGCGGGATGAACGACTACGGCGATGCGAACGTCGCGGTGCGTTTCGGGGACAATTTCCAGGACTTGAGCCGCACGAACTTTGAAATAGCCTTGCGCGGGGGCATGTTCTTCGACCACTCCGAGTGGCCGGATTACGGCGACAAGGCCCGCCAGACCGCGCTCGAAGCCCGGGCGAAACTCGCCCGCGGATTCGGCCGCAGTTATTTTTCGGTCGAGGCGGGCTACGGGCTGTCGGCGGGGCAGAAATCCCTGGAGGGCACTAACCAGCAGCTGATCCACGCCGCCCTGCGCTACGGTTTTGCAGGCGGGGTCGTGCGCCTCGACGTGGGGGCCGACTATTATCACGACCGGATCGAGTCGGGGGACTGGATTCCCGATCCGCTCGTGGAGAGCGGGAATTACGTCATTCCCTATGCGCGGCTCGATTTCAACCTCGGAACGCCGGGGCTGAAACCCTTCTTCGAGGCCGACGGCGCGGTGGCGCCCAACGACTTCCGGACACTGACGCTGGAGAATCCCTATGTCGCCTCCTCGACGTGGCTCGACAAGAGTTCCGTAGATTACAATTTCCGCCTCGGACTGGGCGGCAGCCTGTGGCGCAGCCGCTTCGACTACCGTGTTTACGCCGGGATTTCGATCCGCGACAACCATCTTTACTGGACGAATGTCCCGCTTCACCCGGAAGGCTTTGCCGCGGGCACGGCTTTTTCGGGGGCGTTCGTGCCCGAAATGGCGCGGCAGACCGTCACTTCGTTCAACGGCGAGATCGAGTTCCGGCCCGTGAGCGCGCTGAAATTCGACCTGGGCGTGCACGGCTACCTCTACAACGACGAGACGGACCTGAAAAACGGTGCTCCGTCGTTCGCCGGGAACATCGGCGTCGCCTTCGAGGGCCGCAAGGTCTCGTTCGGGGTGAAGGCGCTGATGCAGGGCGTGCGCCGCTGGACGACGCTCAACTACGAGCCGGAGCCTGCCGAGGGTTCCGTTATCGTTGGGATTGTGCCGGGCGAACCGTTCGAAGCCCCCTTCGGCGTCGACCTGCGGGTGAATTTCGACTGGAAGGTTTCGGGCCGCGTGACGCTCTTCGCCGAGGGCCGCAACCTCGTCAACCGCTGCCTGTACGAATACCCCTGGTATCCCGAACTGGGAGCCAGCTTCACGGTGGGCGTCAAGGCCAATTTCTGAAACCGTTTCCGCCGGAGCGGGTTTGCAGAACGGGGGCTTTTTCCGAAAAGCCCCCGTTTTTTGACGCCTTGCGAAAGACGACAATTCGTTTAATTGATGATCATTTTCGGCTGGCGGGGAGAACCGGTCGGAATTTTCGCTAAATTAGAGCAGATTTAATTCACACGACTATGAAACATACAATGCCCGAGCTTCCCTATGCACCGGAAGCGCTTGCTCCGAAGATGAGCAAAGAGACCTTCGATTACCACTACGGAAAGCATTTGCAGACCTATGTGAACAACCTGAACAACCTGATCGCGGGGACACCTTACGAGGAGATGTCGCTCGATGAGATCGTCCGCAAGGCCGACGGGGGCGTTTTCAACAATGCCGCCCAGGCTTGGAACCATACCTTCTTTTTCCAAATGCTGACCCCCGCGCAGCAGCCGATGCCCGCTAAACTGGCCGCCAAACTCACCGAGGCGTTCGGTTCGGTGGAGGCTTTCAAGGAGCAGTTCACCAAGGCCGCCGTGGGGCTGTTCGGCTCCGGATGGGCGTGGCTGGCGATGGACAAGGCCGGGAAACTGTCGGTCGTCGCCAAGCCCAACGCCGGCAACCCGATGACCGACGGACTGCGTCCGGTGATGACTGTCGACGTTTGGGAGCATGCCTATTACATCGACTACCGCAACCGCCGTCCCGATTTCCTGGCGGCATTCTGGGAGCTGATCGACTGGCAAAAGGTCGCCGACCGCTGCATCCCGAAACGGTACAAGTGTACGGCCTGCGATTACGTCTACGACCCTGCGAAGGGTGATCCCGAGACGGGCATCGCGCCGGGGACGCCGTTCGAGGAGATTCCCGACGACTGGACCTGCCCGATCTGCGGACTCTACAAGACCGACTTCGAGGCCATCGAGGAGTAAACGAAAAACCTCCGCGCCGATGCGCGGAGGTTTTTTTGCCCGGATCGCGGGAGCGGATCAGAAGACGAACTTCTCGATTTTCAGTTCGCCCAGCTGTTCCAGGCGCGGCACGAGGGTCGTGAAGTGCGGCGCCTGTTCGTGGGCCGCGAGGGCCTTTGCATTGCTCCAGGTTTCGCAGATCATCAGCACATCGCCGCGCGTGGCGCTTCCGAACAGGTCGTAGGCCACGCATCCTTCGTCCTTGAGCGAAGCGGCGACCAGCTCCTTGGCCGTGCGCACCAGTTCTTCGCGGTTGCTTTCCGTCGTGCGGATAAATACATTGAGACGTATCATTGTTTTCCCGTTTTTTGGTTTTGTCGTTTTGCAAATATAACGAATTTTTCGGTGACGGTGTGCCGCCTGCGGAAACAAATTGTTAACTTTTGCGGAAACCCGGCCGGGAGTTCCGCTTCTGCGACGGCTCGGGGAGAAGCCTGCGGGGAGTCGTCCGGCGGCTCCGGGGAGCGAGTTGCCGGAATTTTTCGTATCTTGTGCTTTTAACCGGATTCATTATGGAACTGAACGACAAGAAATTCGCGGTGCTGGTCGATGCCGACAACATCTCGCACCGCAAGATTAAGGATATTCTGGACGAGATCGCCAACTACGGCACGCCGACGATAAAACGCATTTACGGGGATTTCACCAACCCGAAATCCGCCGCCTGGAAGGAGGTGCTGCTGGAAAATTCCATCACGCCCATTCAGCAGTACGCCTATACGACGGGCAAGAACGCGACCGATTCGGCGCTGATCATCGACGCGATGGACATTTTGCACAAGGAGGGCGTGGACGGGTTCTGCATCGTGTCGAGCGACAGCGACTACACGCGCCTGGCCAGCCGTATCCGCGAATCGGGGAGGGAGGTGCTGGGGTTCGGCGAGAAGAAGACGCCGAAGCCGTTCATCAAGTCCTGCGACAAATTCATCTACGTCGAAATCCTCGGGCAGACGCCGCCTCCGGAGAAGGCGGCCCCTGCGAAGAGAAAGGCGGACGCGAAGAGACCCGCCGGGACTGAAGCGCCTGCGGGTCCGGTCGCCGACACCGCCGGGGAGAAGAAGCCGTCGCCGGATGCGGGGCACGCCTCGACGATCATCCGTCCGTTCGACGACGAATTCCGCACGCTGCTGGAGAACACGATCGACGACGCTGCCGACGACAGCGGCTGGGCCTCTCTGGGCGACGTGGGCAGCGTGCTGTCGAAGAAGATGCCGGATTTCGACCCCCGCAACTACGGCTACAAGAAACTTTCGCTCCTGGTCCGGGCGCTTTCCGATGCCATCGACATGAAGACGGAGCAGCAGCGGGTCTACGTCCGTAACCGGGTGGGGTAGGGCTTTCCGTATTCCGGGAGTGATCAGAGCGGACCGAGGCTCCCGCGGGCGGCTTCGTATTCGGCGACGAGACGGCGGAGGATCTCGCCGGCCGGCGGCAGGTCTTCGATGAGCGCGGCGATCTGTCCGATCTCCAGCTCCCCTTCGTCGAGGTCGCCTTCGAAAATTCCCCGTCTCGGGCGTCCGCGGCCGATCAGGGCCGACAATTCTTCGGCACCGGCGCCGCGCGATTCGGCCTCCTCGACCGTGCGGCAGAAGTCGTTGCGGACGAGGCGTGTCGGCATGACCTTCTTGAGCGTCAGGATCGTGCCGCCCTCCTGCACCTCTACGCACCGCCGTTTGAATGCCTCGCAGGCCGAACTCTCCTGCGACAGCGCGAAGCGCGTCCCCAGCTGGCATCCTTCGGCGCCCAGGGCGAAAGCGGCCAGCATACCGGCTCCCGTGGCGATGCCTCCTGCGGCGATGAGCGGCAGGTCGACGGCCTGCCGCACCTGCGGGACGAGGGCCATCGTCGTCGTCTCCTCGCGGCCGTTGTGACCCCCGGCCTCGAAACCTTCGGCCACCACGGCGTCCACGCCCGCCTCGCGGCTCTTGAGCGCGAATTTCGAACTCGACACCACATGCGCCACGCGGCAGCCCGCGTCGTGCAGGCGTGCGGTCCAGGTTGCGGGATTGCCCGCCGAGGTGAAGACCGCCGGGACGCGCTCTTCCGTGACGACGTCCATCAGCCGGGGCGCATAACGGTAGGCCAGCGGCACGTTGACGCCGAACGGCCGGGAGGTGGCCGCACGGCATTTGCGGATGTGCTCGCGCAGCAGTTCGGGGGTCATCGAGCCGGAGCCGATCAGCCCCAGCCCGCCGGCCTCGCTGACGGCGGCGGCCAGCCGCCAGCCGCTGCACCAGACCATCCCGCCTGCGACGACGGGGTAGCGGATGCCGAAAAGGGTCGTGATTCTGTTTTCCATCGTTTTCTGGTTTTCTGCGGGATCAAGATACAACTATTTTTCCAAAACGGGAGCGGATGGTTCGGGAGGTATGTGCAAAAAAACGGTGTTTCGACCCGCCGGGTCAAAGCACCGTTATGAAAAAAAGGGTGAGCTACTTACATCGCACCGCTACGACCACATACCCTTGCTCGATTCCTCGCCTGGGGGATTCTGTAGGAGCTGGTCGTGCAAGACTCACCCGGGCACAAAAGTAGGAAAATTTTATATCTTTGCAAAAAAAAACTGAAATGCGTAAGAAAATATTAGGTTGGGGAGTGCTGGCGGCGTTGGTCCTGGCGGCCGGCGCCGGACTTGTCCTGCGGCAGCAATTCTATGGAAATGCGGTCGTTACGGAGCGGGACCTCTACGTGAGTGCCCGTGCCGAATACGGGCAGGTCGTGGATTCGCTGCTGCTGCAGATCAAACACCGTCGGGCCTTCGACGCCTATGCCCGGAGGATCAACCTGGCCGAAACCTTCAAGCCCGGGCGTTACGTGCTCAAACATGGCATGAGCGTCATCGAAATCGCGCGCATGCTCAAACTGGGGATGCAGACGCCCGTGCGTGTGACGATCAACAACGTGCGCATCCCGGCCCAGCTGGCGCATAAACTCGCGCGGCAGATCGACGCCGATTCCACGGCGATCATGCAGGCGCTGACCTCGAAGGAGCTGGCCGCGGAGGTCGGATTCGACAGCGTGACGCTCTTTTCGATGTTCATTCCCGACAGTTACGAGTTCTACTGGACGGTGACGCCCGGGGAGTTCGTCAAGCGCATGAAGCGCGAATACGACCGTTTCTGGACGGAGGAACGCGACGCCAAGCGCAAGCGCAGCGGGCTGAGCCGGCTGGAGGTGATGACGCTGGCCTCGATCGTCTACGAGGAGACCCGCAGGGTCGACGAGATGCCCCGCGTGGCCGGGGTCTACGTCAACCGCCTGAAGAAGGGCATCAAGCTGCAGGCCGACCCGACGGTGAAGTACGCCATGCAGGATTTCGGCCTGCGCCGCATCCTCTACCGCCACCTGAAATACGATTCGCCCTACAACACGTATGTGAACAAGGGACTGCCGCCCTCGCCGATCTGCATGCCCGGGAAGAATGCCATCGACGCCGTGCTGAACTACGAAAAGCACGACTACATCTTCTTCTGCGCGCGTCCCGAGTTCGACGGTTACCACAACTTCGCCAAAACCCTGCGCGAGCACAATAAAAACGCCCGGGCATACAGCGACGAACTCAATCGGCGGAAGATTAAATAATTTTTGTATCTTTGTCATCCCATGCTTGCGAAGATATACGAACAGAACCCTTCGGAGAAGGAGTTGCAGCGCGTCGTAGACGCCCTGGAGCGGGATGAAATCATCATCTATCCCACCGACAGCGTCTATGCCTTCGGCTGTTCGCTGCGCTCGCCGAGAGCCATCGAGCGGCTGCGCCGCATCAGGGGCAAGAGCGAGGAGAAGTTCACCGTGGTCTTCGAAAACATCGCCCAGGTCGCGGAGTACTGCCGGGTGGACAATGCCGTTTTCCGGATTCTGAAACGGAACCTGCCCGGGCCGTTCACCTTCGTGCTGGCGGCTTCGGCGCGCATTCCGGACAAGGCGCTCGAACGGCGCCGCACGATCGGAGTCCGCATTCCGGCCAGCCCCGTCGCGCGGGCCGTGGTCGGGGCGCTGGGGTGTCCGATGATCACCACGTCGGTCAAGGACGACGACGAGGTGGTGGAGTATACGACCGATCCCGAACTGATCCACGAGCGTTACGGCCATGAGGTCGCGCTGGTCATCGACGGGGGCATCGGCGACAACGTCCCCACGACGGTCGTGGACCTGACGGGCGACGAGCCGGAGATACTGCGCGAAGGCAGGGGAGAGCTGCAATAGCGAGGGGGAGTGATGCCGCTGTGCGGCAGGATGGGCGTCTCGGAGCGTTAAAAAACAAAATAGAAGAATGGAGAAGAAAAATTTCTGGAACGATGCCGCGAAATACGGCGTGATCATGGCCCTGGCCGCAATCCTTTTCGACGTGCTGGGCTTTTACGTGCAGAACACGCTGCTGTCCCTGCTGTCGCTTGTCATTTTCGTCCTGCTGCTGGGTTATCTCACCAAGCGCCGTGTGGAACGGTTCGGGGCCAGGGGATACAGTTACGGGCAGTGCCTGGGCTTCATGGTCTGCGTGATGCTCTGCGCCGGGTTTATCGAGGGCGCCTTCATGGGCGTCGCCTCCAACTGGCTCTTTGCGGCCAGATACGAGGCTATGATCGGCCCGTCGATCGCCATGCTGGAGAACACCGGTTTCTACACGGGCGACCAGATCGAGATGATGATGAAACTGATGCGTTCGCCGCTGGTGCAGATCTTCAGCGGAATGCTCGGTTCGGCGATCAAGGGCGGCTTTTTCGGTCTGTTTATTGCTGCCTTCACCAAGCGTGATCCCGACGTTTTCTCGGAAGGCACTAACGAATAAGGATGGATAAACTGGATATATCGGTCGTCGTGCCGCTGTACAACGAGGCGGAGTCCCTGCCCGAACTGGCGGCGTGGATCGACCGCGTGATGCGCGAAAACGGGTTTTCGTACGAGCTTATTCTGGTCGACGACGGTTCGTCGGACGGCTCGTGGACGGTGGTCGAACGGCTCAAGGCACAGTATCCGGCAATCCGGGGGATCGGTTTCGCCCGCAACTACGGCAAGTCCGCGGCCCTCTACTGCGGATTCGCGGCGGCGGAAGGCGAGGTCGTCGTCACGATGGACGCCGACCTGCAGGACTCGCCCGACGAAATCCCCGAACTGCGCCGCATGATCCTCGAAGAGGGCTACGACCTGGTCTCGGGGTGGAAAAAGCGCCGCCACGACCCCGTCGGCAAACGCTGGCCCAGCAAGTTCTTCAACTGGACGGCCCGGGCCGCGTCGGGCATCCGGCTCCACGATTTCAACTGCGGGCTGAAAGCCTACCGCCGCAAGGTGGTGAAGGCCATCGAGGTCTACGGCGAGATGCACCGCTTCATTCCGTTCCTGGCCAAACAGGCCGGGTTCAGCCGCATCGGCGAGAAGGTCGTCGACCATCGCGCCCGCAAGTACGGCTGTTCGAAATTCGGCCTCGAACGCACGGTGAAAGGGTATCTGGACTTGATCACGGTGCTGTTCATGACGCATTTCGGGCGTTCGCCGATGTACTTCTTCGGCAGCCTCGGGACGCTGATGTTCCTCGTCGGCGGCGGCACGACGGTGTGGATCATCGCCGAGAAACTCTGGAAGCAGTGCCACGCCCTGCCCCTGCGGCCCGTTGCGGACCAGCCGCTGTTTTATCTGGCGATTTTGGCCGTAATTCTCGGAGTTCAGCTGTTTTTGGCCGGATTTTTGGGTGAACTGATCAACAGAGGGTCCTCCGAGCGGAACAAATATCTGATCGACAAAACTTTGTAAATGATGATACAACGAATCCAAACGCTTTATTTGCTGATCATTGCGGCGCTTATGGCCGTAACGCTCTTTTCGGGGCTGGCGTGGTTTGCGGGTGACGCCGGCGAGTTCGGGCTTTTCGCCTTCGGATTGAAAACCGCCGGAGGGGAGGTCGTCCAGTCCACCGTTTATATGGGTGTTCTGCTGGCGCTGGCCTGCGCGCTGCCGCTGGTGACGATTTTCCTGTTCCGCCGCCGTTTGCTGCAAATACGCCTCTGTGTGGTGGAAATGGTGCTGCTGTTAGGCTCCCTGGCGATGGAAGGCGTCTATTACTTTTTGAGCTGGCGGGTCTTTTCCGACCTGTCGTTCCATACGCAGGGCTTCAAGCCCGCCATTGTGCTGCCGCTGGTCTGTCTGCTGTTTGCCTATTTGGCGGCCCGTGCGGTTTTCCGCGACGAACTGCTGGTACGCGCAGCCGACAGAATACGCTGATCGACCGAATACTACTGGACCCGGAGTATGCCCGAGCGCATGTTCCGGGTCTTCTGTCCCCATCGGCGGGCTACCGTTCGGGCGGAAAAGGTTTGCAATTCGGACCGATCTGATTATTAAAAGAATGTTACAAACCTTTGCAGGTCCGGAAAATAATTTTAACTTTGAGGCATAATATTGCTATTATGTAATGATTTTAAAGAATTTTGGCTACAAACAATACATTTTTTAACTAACACTCAACTCTATGAAAGCAGTAAATTTCTGGAAAACATTGTTCTGTGCTGCGCTGGCCGTGACGGCTTTTACCGCATGCTCGGACGATGATGACAACGGCTATTCGGGTATGCCCGAAATTACCGTAAATGGCGGAGAGTCGGTGACGCTTGCCGGGAAACTCGAAGGCGGCAAGATAGACCAGACCGTTGAGGTCGTGTCGAAAGGCGACTGGACCCTGAAATTCGATAACGCCGGCGATTCGCAGTGGGTTACTCCCAGCACGATGTCGGGCAAAACCGGTACGACGCAACTTACCTTCACGCTGGGTCAGGCTTCGGCAGAGCGCACCGCTAACCTTACGCTGACCGCTTCTTCCACGTTCGAGGGCATTCCTATCACGAAGACTGCTACGATCAAGATCGTACAGAGCAACAGCGATGTTCCGACGGGTAACGCTCTTTACAGCGAGAACTGTGGTACGAAGGTCGAGAAAGACGGGTCTTATTGGCCTTATGTAGATAAGTTCGAGGGTTGGACCCGCGGCGGTTCGCTCGATCAGAAGGCTGTTACCTATGGAGGAAGCGATGCTTCGGTTCGTAACAGCGGCGCGCTTTATGAGCCGACAGAGAGCGAAAAATCCGAAGTTTCGGGTGCTCCCTATGTTTATATCGGCAAGACTACTGCGAAATTCGAAATCGAGAATATCAATGTCGGAACCAACAACAACTTCACCTTTACGTTCACGGCATTGGATCAGGAGAAATACAGCGGTACTCCGGTTTTCGCAGAGATCAATGCTTCGACGATCAAGTTTGCTGTAAGCGTCGATGGCGGTACGACTTATTCGCCCGTTGCATTTACAGCTAAAAAGATCGCTACGGGTGGCTGGTACCTCTGTACTGCGGAGTTCAAATTCCCTGCATCGGTTTCGACGGATAAGATTTCGGTGCGCTTCAGCGATTATCCCTTTACCGGAAGCAATGTTGACGGACACCAGGGATTGCGCCTCGACGACTTCAAACTTTACGAGGGCGGTAACGGTCCGGAACTCGGTGAAGCTCCTGCTATTGAATATAAAAAAGCTACTATCAGCCAGATTACGGCTGCTGGGAACTATCAGATCGACGATGCTGTTGTTATTGCTAACTACCAGCGTGGTTTCCTGATGCAGGATGCTACTGGTATCATGCAGGTTTATCAATATGACAAAGAATTGATGCCTACGCCTACTGTTCCCAGTGTCGGTAAAAAATACACCATCAAAGGTGTGGCAAGCAGTTATGGTGGCCTGTGGCAGATCGGCCCTACGGATTTGATTCTTGAGAATGAATCGACCGGAACCGTGCCTACTCCTACGCTGGTAACGCTGGATGCTGCCGGAATGGATGCTCTTTTCGCTGCCCCTGTCATTAAATATGTTAAGTATACCGGAGAACTCACCATCGATGGAGACTATTACAATGTCAATGTCAACGGTGCTACGACTGTTGGTTCGATTTCCTATCCGAATCCCGGTGTTGTTGATGCAAACCTCAACGGTAAGGGTGTTGATGTAGAAGGTTGGTTCATTGGAGCTACGGGTGGAAAGTATTTTACGACGCTGGGTGTCAAAGTTACGGAAAACTCGACTGTAGTGAGCGGTGAGTTCACGACTCAACCGACGATTTTCACCGCAACCAATCCGGAGGCGCAAATGCTTAATTTTACGGCCAATGCAGCTGCAGGAGCAGTTACGTTTGAACTCGCCGGAACTAATGCCTCTATGTTCGCTTATTCCGACGTGACGGCTACTTCGGTAAAGGTTAATGCGATTGGTAATAACACTTCGGGTGTCGCTTATGCAGCGACTCTGAAACTGAAGGCCGCAGATGGTACTGTTTTGGATCAGGTTGAACTGAAACAGGCAGCCGAATCTAGCGGTAATGATACAAAGGGAACGTATACGTCGATGAGCCAGTTTATCTCAAATGGAGCTTCAACGGCTAATCCTGCAGGTTTAGATGATTCCAAGGCGAATGGTAAGGACGCAAGTGGCTTCAAGATTGGAACCAGTTCCAAAGTCGGCAGTTTTACTTCGGGGGCAGTAGGTGTAACTGGAACGAAAAAACTCGGGTTCTATGCTGTTGCATGGAAGGGTAAGAACGGAGCAGCGTTGACTCTCAAAGTTAATGGTGGCGGATCTGCAAGTCAGACTTCGTTTACACTTACGGCTAATGATGGAGCTACAGGAAATCCTCCTTTTGTAAACTTAACTCCGTCGGATGATACTGATTACTACATTGTAGAGTTGACAGACCTTACGGCTGCTTCTACGATTACTTTTGAGACTACGACTGCTTCAAATGGTCGTGCAGTAGTATTCGGAGTCCAACTGTTCTAAATTAGTCGAGGAAACCGACTTGTAAAACCAACCACTCTTGGCGGGGATAACTCCCCGTCAAGAGTTTGGTTTCTAAATGGGTCTGCGGACCAAATGTTATACTTTATTTTGAATGATGTTGAAAATTAAACAGATAGGCGCGCTGCTCGTGACGATGTCGGCGATGCTTGTCCTGTTTGCGGGATGCGGCGACAAGGAAGACGGGGGCGACAAGGAGTCCCTCGCGACGCTCGTTGCAGAGACCGTGAGCAGTTCAACCACAACGAACCGGATTTCGACCCAGGGTCCTTCGGGCATCACCTTCGAGGCGCAGATCGTCTCGCAGGGCGGGGATACGGAGTGGTGTTCGTTCGATTTGAATAAGCAGGTATCCTCCGTCGGCGGAAACGTCGGCGACCCGGTGTACCTCTATTTGAAACAAAACAGTTCCGACGCCGATCGCAAAGCCACGATCGACGTAACCTATACCAACGGTTATTCCACCTCCCTGACGCTGACGCAGAAGGCGGCGGGGTTCATCGACTACGACCGTTCGTGGGGCGAGCAGCCGGAATACCGTTCCAATGACGCATATATTTATAAGACTTATTTTGCAACGTTTGTCAGCAACCAGTTCTTTTCGGGCGGAAAATTGCGCAACTATTCGGTATGCTACGATCTGGACAAGCATATTTCCCATTGGGTGGCTTATCCGATCTTCAGGAAAGTGTACGAAACTCCTGCGTTGTCCCGGGTCAATGCATTCGGATATGATCCGAATGACCAGATGCCCGTGATTCCCATCAGCGATCAGCAATATATCGATCGCGGCTATGGAGTCAGCGGATATGACCGTGGTCATATGCTTCCGCAGGCCTCGCGCTATAATAATTATGAGCCGAATCGGATGACCTATTATGCGACGAACATGATGCCTCAAAACAGCACGTTCAATCAAAAACTTTGGGCCGGATTGGAAGGGAAAGTCCGCGGATGGGGCGGTATGGGGAAATACGATACGCTCTATGTGGTAACGGGAGCCGCTTTCAAGAATTCGAAGACCATTAACAATGCCAACGGACCGATTGCCGTGCCGTCGCATTGCTGGAAGGTACTATTACGCCAGCGCGGAGACCTTAACAAGCAGATTTCGGAGTGTACGGCCGACGAGTTGAAAGCCATTGGATTTTTGTTTACCAATGAATACCATGATCCTGACACAACGTCTCCCAGGGACGGAGTATGTACGGTGAAGGAGATCGAGGAACTGACTGGTTTCACGTTTTTCCGCAATCTCGATCCTGCGGTTGCCGATGCGGTCAAGACGCAGAAAAACATTTCCGATTGGTCGGGATTATGATACAATGAATTGAACCTTAACAACAAAAAACGTTTATGAAGAGAATCTTTTTGACAGGACTGTTTGCCTCGCTGATCGCGGTGGCATGCTTCGCGCAGAAGCCCTACAAAGTGGTCTTCTACAACTTCGAGAACCTGTTCGACACCATCCACGACCCCGGTATGCTCGATGAGGAGTTCACACCCGAAGGGCCTAAAAAGTGGAACACGGCCAAGTACACCAAGAAAATCGGGAACCTCGAACGCGTGCTGTTCGACATCGCTGCCGAGGACAAGGATTTTCCCGTCGTGATCGGAGTTTCGGAGATCGAGAACCGCTCGGTGATGGAGGACGTGATCGCGCAGCCCAAACTCGCGCACGGCAACTACCGCATCGTGCATTACGATTCGCCCGACGCCCGCGGTGTCGACGTGGCGTTCTACTACCGTCCCGACGTTTTCAAACTGGAGGGCAGCGCCGCCATTCCGTTCAAGATGCCCGAACTGCCGAACTTCAAGACGCGTGATTTCGTCACGATGTGGGGTACGATCGACAACGAGCCGTTCTTCTTCCTCGTGAGCCACTGGCCTTCGCGTCTGGGCGGCAAGGAGGCTTCGGCTCCCAAGCGTCTGGCAGCTGCCAAGCAGGTGAAGCACATCGTCGACTCGGTGACCGCCGCCAACCCGGCCACGAAGGTGGTCATCATGGGCGACCTGAACGACGACGCTACGGATGACAGCATCGTCGAGGGGCTGAACGCCAAGGGCAAGATCAAGGAGGTCGGCAAGGGCGACATGTTCAACCCCTTCATCAGCCTGCTGAAGGCCGGTTACGGCACGCTGGCTTACCGCGACGAGTGGAACCTGTTCGACAATATCATCGTTTCGGAAAACCTCGCCACCGGTTCCACGGGCAGTCTGAAAATCCAGCCCGTCGGCAACTCGAAATTCTACGGAGGCATCTTCCGCCGTCCCTACATGATCCAGAAGGAGGGGCAGTACAAGGGTTATCCGCTGCGTACGTTCGTGGGCAACGATTTCCAGGGCGGTTTCAGCGACCACTTCCCCGTATATATCTACATCGCCAAATAAACACTCTAAAATATTTGTATGAAACTCAAAGTTCTACTTATTCTGATGCTCGCCGCCGTGACCTTCACGTCCTATGCGCAGGACGGAGGCATCCGCGGTAAGGTGGTTTCGCGCAACGGTCGCGTGGCCTTGAGCAATGTACAGGTGAAGATCGAATCGCTGGGTCTGACGGCCACGACCGACAAGGACGGCAACTTCATCTTCGAGAATCTTCCCGCCGGCAGCTACACGGTGCTCTTTTCCACGCCCGACTTCGAGGACCTCAACCTGATGGTCCGCGTGGGCGATGAGCATGTGCAGGACCTCAAGTCGGTGATCATCGTGCCGTCGGGTCCTGGCACGGTTCTGGACGACGCCGTTTTCGCCGAATTCGACAGCGACTCGTCGTCGTCGGACACGCAGGCGCTGCCTTCGTCGCTCTCGTCGTCGAAGGACCTCTTCAACAACATCGCGTCGTACCGTTTCAGCGAGATGCGCTTCAACGTCCGTGGCTACGATTCGCAGTACTCGGACATCTACCTGAACGGCATCCGCTTCAACGATGCCATGACGGGCTACGGTCCCTGGTCGCTGTGGAGCGGACTGAACGACGCGACGCGTAACCAGGAGAACTACACGGGACTCGAAGCGTCGGATTTCGGCATCGGCGGCATCGGCGGCATGACCAACGTCAACGCCCGCGCCTCGCAGATGCGCAAGGGATTCCGCGTGAGCGTTTCGAACGGCAATCAGATGTACCGTTTCCGTGCGATGGTTTCCTACGGCTCGGGACAGTTGGATAACGGCTGGTCGTACGCCTTCTCGGTGGGAACCCGCCAGGGCGGCAACGGCTATGTGGACGGCGTTTACTACAATTCCTATTCCTATTTCGCATCGGCCGAGAAACTTTTCGGACAGAACCACCGCCTCGCGCTGACGCTGTTGGCCTCGCCTTCGGAGCGCGGCGCGCAGCAGGCTGCGACCGACGAGGCTTACGCCCTGTTCGGCAACAATTACTACAACCCCAATGTGGGTTACCAGGCCGGCAAGCTCCGCAACTCGCGCGTGCGTAACACCCACGAGCCGATCGTGATGCTGAACTACACGTGGGACATGTCGGGCAACACGCGCCTGAACGCCGCCACGTCGCTGCGTTTCGGCAAGAACGGCTATTCGGCCCTGACGTGGAACGGCGGCCCCGATCCCCGCGGCGACTACTACCGCAATATGCCGCTGTCGGATCAGACGCAGATCGTGCCGGGCATCACCTCCGGCGAGACGATCTATTTCTACGACCGGGATGCTATCATATCGGGAAGCGTATGGGACGGTCTGATCGATTACGACCAGCTCTATGACCGGAACCACTTCATCGAAACGGAATCCAAGATCGCCAAGCTGATGGGCGACCAATACCGTTCGAACTACATGATCGAGGAGCGTCACACCGACCAGCTCGACTATAACCTCGCGGCCAACGTCGAGCACAACATGCGCAACAACATGCGTATCGTCGGCGGCATGAACCTGCGCGTGAACCGCACGAACTACTATTCGCAGGTCAAGGACCTGATGGGCGGCGACTACTGGTACGACATCGACAAATTCGCCGACCGCGACATGGCCAGCGAGACGGCCGCACAGAACGACCTGGATTACTACTGGGCCACGGGCCACGCCCGCATCGCCCGCGTGGGTGACAAATACGGCTACTACTACCGGGCGCACCTGCTCGAAACCAACGCCTGGGCCAATTATACGTGGGGTATCGGCGGGTTCTCGCTGGGTGTCGCCGGATCGGTCGGCTACTCGAACATGTACCGCGAGGGCATGTGGCGCAAGGGCCTGTTCCCCGACAATTCGAAGGGCGACTCGAAGAAACTCGACTACCTGACCTACGATGCGAAACTCTCGCTGGGCTACAAGTTCTCGGGAGCGCATTCGCTCGAGGCCAATGTGGCCTACATGCAGCAGGCGCCCAAGTTCGCGACGGCCTTCGTATCGCCCCGTACGCGCAATACGACCACGCCGGGCCTGAAGGCCGAGAAGGTTTTCGCCGCCGATCTCACCTATAACCTCAACCTGCCTTACGTGAAGGCCCGCCTTTCGGGTTACTACACGACGATCGAGGACCAGTCGAAGGTGATTTCGTTCTACGACGATAGCCGCGGCTCGTTCACCAACTTCGCGATGAGCGGCATCGACAAGCGCCACTACGGCGTCGAACTGGGTCTTTCGGTTCCCGTATGGAACGGTCTCTCGGTCGTGGGTGCCTTGAGCTGGGGCGATTACACCTACACCTCGAATCCTGACTTCGTGCAGACGGTCGACAACATCGACAAGATTGTCCTGAAGGACCGGGTCAACTGGGACGGTTACCACGTGGAGAGTTCACCGCAGCTGGCTTTCAACGTCGGCCTCGATTACCGCGGACCGCGTAACTGGTTTGCCGGCGTGAACTTCAACTATTACGACAACCTCTACCTCTCGATGAACCCGATGTACCGCACCGCTACGGCCGTGAAGTACTATGCGAACGTGCTGACTTCCGGCACGGCGACTCCCGAGCAGCAGGCGACCGCCATCAGCGCCATCAAGACCATCCGCAAGCAGGAGAAGTTCGACGGTGTGTATACGCTGAGCGCCAATGTGGGCAAGAACTGGTATATCCACCGCATCTACATGCTCGGTTTCAGCCTGGAGGTGAAGAACATCCTCAACGATCAGGATATCCGCACGGGCGGTTACGAACAGATGCGTATGAGCAAGGTCCGGGGCAACGGCGGCGAGCAGATTTACGGCCGCTTCCCGTCGAAGTATTTCTACCTGTTCGGTACGACCTACTACCTGAATGTCTATTTCCGTTTCTAATCGCGCAAAGAACAATTTATGAAAAGTCTTAAAATAACATTGGCGGTTTTGTTCGGCCTCGTGGCCGTGAGCTGCTACAACGATTTCGAAACTCCGGCTCCGCTGAAGCTCTATACGGCCGACGATATGGCCGCAATGGGGCTTAAACCGGTATCCATCAAGGAGGTGAAGGAGAAGTTCGGCCCGATCTCCAATACGGGAACCAACGACAATTTCGCCACGACCAAGACCCTCAAGTTCGGAACCCTCACCTCCGAGGAGACCAAGTTCGAAGGTATGTCGGGCTGGCCCGAGGCTGCTAACTACTACATCAAGGGCAAGGTGATCAGCAGCGACCGGCAGGGCAACATCTACAAGTCGCTCTATATCTACGACGGTACGGCCGGCATCGAGTTGAAACTCTACAACGGTCTTTATCTCGATTTCCTGCTCGACCTGGGGGCGAAGCCGATCAAGAGCCAGTGGGTTTACGTGCGTCTCGACGGACTCTACCTGGGTAACTACCGCATGATGCTTTCGATCGGAGGCGCTCCTTCGGACGGCATCAACACGGCCGGCAACCACAAGTACTACGCCAACTCGAACCTCGACAACCCGAAGGTTGCCGCCCTGAATGTCTTCCGCGGCGAATACACGACGCTGGAGCCTTCGGACATCAAGGAGGTCGACGCTTCGAACTACACGTCGCTCGGCGAGGCCGATCTGGGCCGGCTGGTGCGTTT
The DNA here is from genome assembly GCF_042852885.1 of Alistipes sp. i18-0019-D1. Classification (NCBI taxonomy): domain Bacteria; kingdom Pseudomonadati; phylum Bacteroidota; class Bacteroidia; order Bacteroidales; family Rikenellaceae; genus Alistipes; species Alistipes sp. i18-0019-D1. The sequence goes on along the minus strand of NZ_AP031424.1, from coordinate 124,484 downwards.
CAACAAGATCAAGATCCGCTATGCGGGTGTTAAGAATCAGGACGGCGTGACGCCTGCGGGCCTCAAGAGCGGTTCGAACGAGAATCCCTATCCGAGCTGGATCGTGACCGACTGGGGAACGCCCATCTTCGGCGCATGGTATCGCTGGGCTTACAACAGCAGCGAGCAGAACGTCCGCCTGTACGGTTCGGTGCTGATGAGCTATAACGATGCGGCGCAGTACACTTCGGACCCGGGCGTTTACGGCATCCGTACGAGCGGTTACAGTCAGTTCGCCATGAAACCCATCCCGAAGGACGGCACGGAGGGCACGGTGCTCGGCATCTACGGCATCTATGCGAAGCAGAGCGATTTCCAGGGCGGTTCGAACGACTGGGCGCAGTACCAGATTTCGGTGAGCCGTATCGAGGACCTCGACTTCCCGCCCGAGTCGCTGCTTTCCGAGGAGTGGATCAGGGCCAATACGCCCGCCTCGTCGCTGACGCCTCCCGTGAAGAACGGCGGCGACGACTACGAAGGTGACTGATCCCGCGTTTGAGCAATAAAAAACTGCGGCCCGGTGAGGGTCGCAGTTTTTTTTGTGCCGCGGCGGAGCGCTACCGCTTGTTCCATTTGCAGGAGGTCTGGTAGTAGTCGATCGCGCGGTCGACCTGCGCGGAGTCCTTGCGCTCCATCGCTTCGAGATGGTGGGGATTCTCCTCGGTGGGAACCACGCGGTACTGCTCGAAGCGGCGTACGGGCGACAGGATCGTGAAGGTGTCGCCTTCGAGGTAGCCGAGGTCCTGATAGGTGGCGATGAACGCGCGGTTGGTGTATGCCGGGTCGAAGATGCTGCGGCCGTAGAAATGCGAGTCGTAGTTCATGTTGAGCAGTGACAGCAGGGTAGGCATCAGGTCGATCTGCGAGACGATGCCGTCGACCACTCCGGGTTCGATAAGCCCGGGGGCGAGGATCAGCGCCGGAATGTGGTATTTCTGCAACGGAATCTCGGTGCGGCCGGCGCTCGAAGCGCAGTGGTCGGCCGTGACGAGGAAGATCGTGTTTTCGAACCACGGCTGCCGGGCCGCTTCGGCGAAGAACTGCCCCAGCGAATAGTCGCTGTAAAGCACGCCTCCTGCGCGGCTCTTCGAGTCGTTGGGGATGCGGATTCGTCCGGCGGGGTAGGTGAAGGGACGGTGGTTGCTGACGGTCATCACGTGGGCGAAGAACGGCTTGCCGCTGCGGGTCTCTTCGTTGAGCGTGCGGATGACCTTCCGGTAGGCGTCTTCGTCGCAGACGCCCCAGATGTTGGCGAAGGTGATCTCTTCGGGCCTGTAGCATTTCTGGTCGACGATTTCGTATCCGTTACCCGAGAAGAAGGTCTCCATGTTGTCGAAATAGCTGTTGCCGCCGTAGAAATAGGTCACGTTGTACCCCTTGTCGCGCAGCAGGGCGCCCGTGGAGTGCATTCCGGCGTTGTTCGGACGCTTGATGATGCTTTGGCCCGGGCAGGGCGGCAGCGAAAGCGTCACGGCCTCCAGACCGCGCACCGTGCGGTTGCCCGTGGCGTAGACGCGGTCGAACGCCAGTCCCAGTTTGTAGAGCGAGTCGAGTACGGGCGTGATCCGTTCCGTGTTGCCGAACCGCTCCATGTACGAGGCGCTCATGCTCTCCATGGTGATCAGCACGATGTTGCGGCGGATCTCCTCCCCTTCGGCGCGCACGGCATGCAGGTTGTCGCCCGTGCTTCGGTAGACCCCGTGCACGAAGGCTTCGGCCTCGGCTTCGGGACGCGTGAGGTAGAACTGTTCGTAGTCGAGCGTGTTCTTGACGAAGGCGTCGTAGAACTTGTAGAGTCCGTTGGCCTGCAATTCGTTGACGTAGACGTTGTCGCTGTCCTGGAAACGGGTGTTGAAGTTCAGCAGCCCGATCGCGGCGAACAGCGCCGCAATGTAGGCCGGGGCGATTACGGCTTTCCACCTCCAGCCTTTCAGGCATTCGGTCTGCACGAGTTCGCGGCGGAAGAGGTACCACGTCACGAGCAGCGTCACGACGACGATGCCCAGCGTCATCGGCACGACGGGGTAGGACTCCATGATGTTGCCCACCACCTCGTTGGTGTAGACCAGGTAGTCGACGGCGATGAAGTTGTAGCGGACGCCGAATTCGTTCCAGAAGAAATATTCGCTGATGCCGTTGAAGATGATGGCGCCGACGTAGACGACGATGAAGAGGGCGAACCACACCGTGGTCCAGTGGCTGCGGAACCCGGGCAGGAAGAGCCGCAGGGCGAAACTCCCGGCCCAGTAGCCCAGTACATAGAGTGCGATTCGCGGGGCGACGCTTCCGTATTCGTCGAAGATCGTGTTGAAGAACGCCACGTAGCAGAATGCCGCCACGAGCAGGGCGAGGAGGATGTAGCCCCACGGTTTTTTGTACTTGGTGCGCGAAACGCTCAACATGAAGAGCCAGAGGAAAAAGAATCCTGCCGTCGCGGCGCAGAAATCGTTCACGGCGCCCAGCAGGAAGACTTCGCACCATTCGCCGAATGAGAAGGCGAGAGAGGTGGTCTGCTCGTTGAAAAGCAGCACGACGCGCAGCACGAGGCCGACGGCGACGGTCAGCAGGGACAGTTTGAGGTAGAGGCCGGTGACCAGCCGAATACTTTTTTGCATGATGGGTTTGGTAATTAACGGTGCAAAGTTAACCATTTTCAGCCCGTTCGGGGAAAGAAAAGGCAGCCAACTGGGTGGCTGCCTTGTTCGATCAGTTTGAAAAATTGTTTGTTTTGTCGCTTACTTCGACGGGCGCATGACGACCTTCACGAGGTTGCCGTCCGCCAGGATCTTCTTGGCGAGCGCCTGCACGTCGGCGTTGGTCAGGTCGCGGATCGCCTGTTCGTGGTCGGCGACGTAGTCCAGGCCCGAGCCGTATTTGATCTGGATGTAGTTCATCCATGCGCCGTTCTGTTCGAGGCTGTTTTTCCAGCTCTTGAGCATGAATTCGCGGTTTTTCTCGATGTCCTCGCTCTTGGGACCGTTCGCGGCGATCTCCTCGATCTCCTTCATCACGATCTCGCGCAGTTCGTCGGCCATCTCCTCGTTGGTGTCGAACGAAATGGTCATGTCGTAGGTTTCGCGGGGGATGTACTTCGTCGAACCCTGGACGCGCACGCCGTAGGTTCCGCCCTTCTCCTCGCGGATCGAAATGAGGTAGCGCGAATTGAGCGCCTGCGTCAGGAACGTCAGGGCCATTTTGTTTTTGAGCGTGTAGGGCATCTCTCCCGAGAAGTAGTAGTTGACCGAGACTTTCGGCTGCTGCATCGGGGCTGTGAACTCCTCCGTAACCTCTCCCTTCACCGGATAGGCCTTGTCGTCGACGTAATCGATCGGTTTCCGGGTGGCGGGGATCGAGCCGATATACTTCTCCACGAGGGGTTTCAGCGTTTCGGGGTCGATGTTGCCCACGAACGTGAAGACGAAGCCGTTGGCGCCGGGGTAGAGTTTCGCGTAGATGCCGGGCAGCTGCTCGAAGCTGAATCTGTCGACGATTTCCGTCGAAATCATCTGACGGCGGGGATTGTGGCCGTAGACGGCATCGATCACCTTCTCCTGCATCAGGAAGTCGGGGCTCGATTTGGCGTTGGCGAGCTGTGCGAGGAGCATTTTCGTGAGGTTGTCCACGTCGTCCTTGTTGAAACGCGGCTGCGTGAAATTGAGGTAGAGCAGCTGGAGCATCGTCTCGATGTCCTTGGGCGAGCAGACGCCGCCCATGGCGCTGGTGTAGTTCTCCACCGAGGGCTGCACCGAAGCCGTTTTGCCCGAAAGCTGTTTCTTGAGTTCCGTGGCCGAGAATTTGCCGACGCCCGACATCGAGTTCACGGCGGGCATCATTTCGCCCATGTAGAACTCCTCGTCGGAGAGCAGCGACAGACCGCCCTTGCCCACTACGCCCAGGCGCACTTCGTCGGCCTTGAAGGTCGTGGGTTTCACGACGACCTTCGCGCCGTTGGCCAGCGTCCACTCCGTCGTTCCGAGCACTTTGTCCTCGGCCGTCTTCTTCACGGGCGAGCCTTTGAGCACGGTCCCTTCTGCGATCAGCGGTTCCTTGACCACGTTGTCCTCATAGGCCGTGACCTCCGATGCGGCCACCTTGTCGCGGATGGCGAGAATCTCCTCGGCGGTGGGCGTCGCGACACCCTCCTTCTCGGGAGCGTTGATCACGATCACCTGATTCGTCGGAAGGATGGTCTGCTTCGCGAAGGCGTTGACGGCATCCACGCTGAGCATCTTGATCAGCATGCTGTCGAGCTGCCATTCGGTCTCGGCGTCGGGCATCGGCTGGTTTTTCTGGTAGTTGTTCAGATAGGTCTGCACGAATTCGTTGTTGCGGCGGTCGTTGCGGTTGGCGTACGAGCGTTCGGCCTGACGCATCAGGTTTTCCTGGGCGCGTTCGAACTCGCCCTGCGTGAATCCGTAGCGGCGCACCTTCTCCATTTCGGTATAGAGAGTCTCGAAGCCGCGGGCCAGCTTGCCGTCCTCGGTCATGGCGACGAATACCGTGGCGTCGAGCGTCGGGATGATGCCGATCACGTCGCCCGTGCCCATGCCGGCGCCGAGGAACGGTGCGTCGGGCTGCATGGCGATCTCCTGCAGGCGGGCGTTCTCCATCGTGGTCATGTAGGCTTCGATCACGTTGTTGGCTTCGGCCAGCACCGTGTTGGCGAGCTGTTCGGGAAGCGCCGGGCGCTTGATGAAGAGCTGTACCTTCGTGCCCTGCATTTCGGGATCGGTGTAGATGCTGACGATCGGTTCCTCGTTGTCGGGAACCACGATGGTCTCCTTCTGCGATGCGCCGGCGGCAGGAGCCGGGATGTCGGCCATCAGCGTCTTGATCTTGGACTCCACGGCGTCTACGTCGATGTCACCCACGACGATCACGGCCTGGTAATCCGGACGATACCATTGGTTGTAGAAATCCTCCAGTTCCTTGTGCCGGAAGTTCTTCAGTCCGTCGAGGTAGCCGATCAGGTTGCGGTGCTCGTACTTCGTGCCTTTGCCCAGCGCCTGCAACAGCTTCATCGTCGAACGCCACGACGCGCCGTCGCGCGTGCGCAGCTCCTCCATGATCACGCCGCGCTCCGAGTCGATTTCCTCCGGCTCCAGGGCGATGAAGTGCGACCAGTCGTGCAGGATCAGCAGCGCCGAGTCGATGATTCCCTCGCGCGAGGTCGGCACGTCCTTCATGTTGTAGCACGTGTAGTCCCAGCTCGTGCCGGCGTTGAGGTTGGCGCCGAATTTCACACCTACGGTTTCCAGATACTCCGTGAGTTGTTTGCCCGGGAGGTTCTTGGTTCCGTTGAAGGCCATGTGCTCCAGGAAGTGGGCGAGGCCCTGCTGCGAATCGTTCTCCTGGATGGCTCCCACATCGTGGAGGATGTAGAAATCGGCCTGGCCTTTCGGCTTTTCGTTGTGGCGGATGTAGTAGGTCATTCCGTTTTCCAGTTTCCCGGTGCGGACCTCCGGATCGACGGGGATCGGCTGGTTCATCTGTGCCACGGCACTGCCGGCGGCGAATGCCGCGACGGCCAGCATCAATAATTTTTTCATTGGCTTTTGGTATAAAGTTTATTGTTTCTGTGTCTCTTCGGGGCGGTATTCGATGACATCCCCCGGCTGGCAGTCCAGCTCGCGGCAGATCGCTTCGAGCGTGGAAAACCGGATGGCCTTGGCCTTCCCGTTCTTGAGGATCGAGAGGTTGGCGGGCGTGATGTCGACCCGTTCGGCCAGCTCGCCGAGCGACATTTTGCGTTTGGCCATCATTACGTCTATGTTTATGATTATCGCCATAAATTCGTCCCCCCCCCTTTTATCGTTTGCATTTCTCTCATATCGCCTGTTTTAGATGGTCAGTTTCTGCTCCTCGCTCAAATTCTGGCCGATGGCGAAGACCTCGGCGGCGAAAAGGATCAGGATGCCCATGATGATCATTGCGTAGGAGATGTGGAAACTCGCGTCGACGGTGTATCCGCTTCCGGCGAGCAGTTCGGCGGCGCGGCTGTTCATCACCCAGTTCACGGTGTTGCTGATCAGTTCGGTGACGATCGTCAGCATGCCGATTGCGCGCAGATACCAGACGTTGCGTTTGTCGAGCGTGCGCTCTTCGCGGATCGAGCGGCGCAGCGAGTGGATGATCACGAACATCAGTACGATGATGGCCAGGTAGAGGAGCGGGCAGAGCATGACCAGCGCATAGAGCCATGCGCTGCCGCCTATCGAACGGAATGCCAGTCCCAGCGGCGATGTGCCCGGGGCGTCCTGCTCGACGACGAGGCCGAGTTTGCGGACGTTGGCTTTGATTTCAACGCCCGGAGCCGCGGCGATTTCGACGGCCGCTTCGGGCTGTCCCGTCACCCGTATGTCGCCCAGCATGTAGATCATGCGCGGCACGCCGGATTTCCATTTTTCGGCGATGTCGTTACCGAGTTCCACGCCTTCCGCTGCGCCCCGCGAGAAATTGGGCAGGATTCCGTGGGCGATGCTTGCCACGAGTACGATGAAAAACGTAATGTAGATGACCAGCAGGCGTTGCAGGAGCGATTTTTTGTTCTGCATGTGTGACTTTTTTGGTTTTACAGTTGCAAAGATAGGATTAATTTTCGAAAAACAAACAATATTTATCGTTTTTCGATAAAATTTTTTCTCCGGGGATAAAAAAAGGACGATACCCGGTATCGTCCTTGCATGGTGACCGAAAGGTTTATTCCACGTTGTCTTTCAACTGTTTCCAGAAAGAGGCGTTGATGGCCATCGAAATCGAAATGGCCAGCACATAAAGGATGAACATGATGACGAAGGTGATGAAGCCGACGCCGATGGCGTTGCAGATGGCCTGGAAAATGCCGAATACGATGCCGAACAGCACGCCGACGACCAGCGATACGAAGAACATGGTCCATTTGCTGCCGTAGGTGGCGTCGTTCGAAGCCTTGATGGCCTGTATCGGATTTTTGCCCTTTTCGATGAGGAAATAGTAGGACAGCGTCCATGCAATCGAGAGCACGATGCCCGGGACGATCATGAAGAGCACGCCGATGAAAATCGGGAAAACCATCAGGCCCATCGTGATGAAGAACTCGCCCATGTAACGGCGGTATTTGCTGTCGAAAATGCCCAGGGGATTGATAATCTCACCCTTGGCCAACTGCGTGGGCAGCAAGGCGATGGCGATCGTGGTCCCCACATTGAGATAAGGTATCCAGATCGTAATGAGCCATAACGCCACTGCGGCGATGACCGAAGGCGCGTTCTTTACGCCGATGGCGATGGAGTCTTTGAGAGTTTCTCCGAAATCGAGTTTTTTCATTTCCATAACTAACAGGTTTTAAGGGTTAACGTCGAAAACAAATATACGAAAAAAATCGTATCTTTGCCAGCATAACCGTAAAATTCAATGCAATGGCCGAAAAATCACGCTATAATTACCGGGTTGAACCGCAGGACGTGGATTTCACGCTGCGGGCGACGATTCCTTCGCTGGGCGGCTCGATACTCAATACCGCAGGCATCGACGCCCACGGGAAGGGTTTCGGTGTCGATGCGCTGAATGCCGACAACCATTCGTGGGTGCTCTCCCGCATGGCCGTCGAGTTGGATTGGCAGCCCACGCAGTACACCGACTATACCGTGGCCACGTGGATCAGCGATTACGGCCGGGTGCTCTCGACGCGAAACTTCACGCTGACCGATGCCGCGGGCCGCGAGTTCGGCCGCGCCGTGACGCAGTGGGCGATGATCGACCTGCAGAGCCGTTCGGCGATCGACCTTTCGTGGGTGGGCGACGCGCATGCCGACGCCATCGTCGACGCCGCACCCCCGACGGACAAGCCGCGCAAGATCCGCGCGGTGAATCCTACCGCGACAACCGAACACCGGGTGGTTTACAGTGACATCGACTTCAACCGCCACGTCAACACGATGCGCTATATCGAAATGATGCTCGACATGCTGCCCGTCGGGATGCTGACGCAGGAGGCCCCCGTGCGGCTGGACATCCACTTTCTGAAAGAGTGCCGCTTCGGGCAGACGCTGACGGTGGGGTGCGAGCAGCGCGAGCGTTCGGCGCTGTTCGAAATCTCGGGCGACGGCGCTGCGGCGGCCGTGCGTGCCTCTATCGAATGGAAATAGGCCTGCGGGGAACGCTTCGCAGGGCGCTTGTGGAACGGGTTTTGCAGTTACGGCTGCAAAACCTTTTTCATTATGGAAAGCGCAACCAAAACACAAGCGAAAAACAAGTATCAGGTAAGCATCGACCTGCTGAACGATGCCGTGGGCAAGGAGATCGCCACCTCGCTGCAATACATGTACTTCCACACCCATTTCGAGGACGACCGCTACCAGTACCTCTCGAAGATCATGCGCGAGATTTCGATCGCCGAGATGCGTCACATCGAGGAGTTTTCCGACCGCATCATGTTCCTGCAGGGCGACGTGGACATGAACGCCTCGTTCCGCACCCGGCAGGTCACCGATGTGAAGGAGATGCTGCGCATGGCCATGCAGCTGGAGCAGAGCACGATCGACAGCTACAACGAAGCATCGCGCATCGCTTCGGAGAACAAGGACGCCGTGACGCACAAGATGTTCCAGGACATCATCGTCGAGGAGGAGGAGCACCTCGACACCTTCCGCACCGAGTTGCAGAACGTGATCGACTACGGTGAGGAGTACCTCGCGCTGCAATCGGCCGCCGGCAGCAAGCATACGTCGAAAAGTTTCAAACATTCCGGCGGCGGCGAATAGCGGCTTTTGCGGCGGAAAGCCGTTCTGACATAAAAAACGGAATCCTTTTGCCGGGGTCCCGTTTTTTTCGGTTATATTTGTGCCTGAATCATTCGCGGGAACCTGCGAAATCCCGGCCGGCCGGAGGCGTATGAGTCCCTCCCGGGGGAGGGATTCGGGGCGGACTCGCAGATGCGGCCTCGGGCCGCGGACGCCGGGTTGCCGGACCGAATGGACGGTGTGAAACTGCCGGAATGTTCTGATACGATGAAAATAACGATTTTAGGACCTGCCCATCCCTACCGCGGGGGCTTGGCGTCGATCATGGAGATCATGGCCCGCACGTTCCAGCGGCGGGGCAACGAGGTCGACATCAAGACCTTCACGCTGCAATATCCCTCGCTGCTGTTCCCCGGCGAGAGCCAGACGGTTGCGACGCCTCCGCCTGCGGACCTCCGCATCTGCCGCTGCGTCAATACGATGAACCCGCTGAACTGGGTGCGCGTCGGCCGCCGCATCCGCCGCGAGCGTCCCGATTTCGTGCTGATGAAGTACTGGACGCCTTTCATGGCTCCCTGCTTCGGGACCATCGCCCGCATCGCCCGCGGCAACGGCCATACGAAGGTGCTGTGTCAGATCGACAACGTCGAGCCGCATGAACACCACCTGACCGACAAACCCTTCAACCGCTACTACCTGCGTTCGGTGGACGGCTTCGTCTACATGTCCGAGCAGGTGCACAGCGAACTTCGCGCGTACAGCGACGCTCCGGCCCTGTTTTCGCCGCACCCGCTGTTCGAGAACTTCGGCGAGCGGGTCGAACGCTCCGAGGCGTGCGTGCGTCTGGGGCTGGACCCTGCGAACCGCTACGTGCTTTTCTTCGGGCTGATCCGCGACTACAAGGGGCTTGACCTGCTGCTCGACGCCTGGGCGCAGCTCCGGCGTGCGGGCCGCACCGAAGGCCGCCGGCTGATCGTGGCGGGAGAGTTCTATACGGCCAGGGAGCCGTATCTGAACCGGATCGCCGACAACGGATTGCAGGACGAGGTGCTGTTGCACGACCGGTTCATCCCCGACAACGACGTGAAATATTACTTCTCGGCGGCGGATTTCGTCGTCCAGCCCTACAAGACCGCCACGCAGAGCGGCGTGACGCAGATCGCCTATCAGTTCTGCGTGCCGATGGTCGTGACGGCGGTCGGCGGACTGCCCGAGATCGTGCCCGACGGGCGCGTGGGCTACGTCTGTCCTCCGACGGCCGAAGGGGTTGCCGCGGCGATGGACCGCATGTACGAAGGCGACGCGCTGAAACGTTTCCGGGAGAACTGCGTCGAGGAGCGTCGGCGTTTCTCGTGGGAGGAGATGTGCAGCCGCGTCACGGAACTCTACGGTTTGGTGGCTCCGAAATAGGGTGGCGGAAGCCTGAAAAACAAGGCCCGGCCGTGCAACGCACGGTCGGGCCTTTCTTCATTTATTCGGGTGTAGCTTGGGCTACTTCTTGATATTGGGCAGTTCCAGCCCGTATTTCTTTTTGCGGTCTTCCGCCTTGAGCCACAGTCCCAATAGCATCGCCAGCACGCCGCACGCGACGAAAATCAGCATCGGACGGGTGTAATCGTAGGGCATTCCCTCGGCCCGTCCGGCGTTGAAATATTTGAGTGCGAAGCCGAAGAGCATCGGGAAAAGGCACAGTCCGATGTTCTGGATCCAGAAAATCAGCGAATAGGCGGAACCCAGATAGCGCGTCTCCACGATCTTGGGAACCGAGGGCCAGAGCGCCGCCGGAACCAGCGAGAACGAAATGCCGAGCAGGACGATCGAGCCGTAGGCGACGGGCTTGCTCGGGAATTCCGGGAGCACGAAGGCGAAGGTCAGGTGGCATACGATCATCAGTACGGCGCCTAAAATAAGCATCGTGGCGCCTTTCCCCTTGTGGTCGAGGTATCGGCCCAGGAAGGGGGTGATGGCCGCCGCGCCCATCGGGAACCAGCGGAAAATGTCGGCTGCGGTCTGGGCCGATACGCCGAGGTTGCTTTCGAGCATATTCGTGGCGAAGCGCTGGAAGGGGAAGATGGCCGAATAGTAGAGCACGCAGAGGAACGCGATGATCCAGAACACCTTGCTGCTCAAGATGAATTTCAGGTCGCTGACCTTGAATTCCTCCTCGCTGCCGCCTCCGCCGCGGCTGTCGAGACCCAGCTGTTTGTCCAGCTTGCGGTCCATGAAGGAGAAAATCACGAACGTCAGCAGGCCGATCAGCAACAGCACCGTGCAGAACGCTACCGGTCGTACGACCGTTGCGGGAGCCATGCCGGCGAGCCACGGCGAAATGGAGAAGATGGCGAAAACGCCGACGCGGGCAATGGCCATTTCAAGCCCCATGGCCAGCGCCATCTCCTTGCCTTCGAACCACTTGGCGATGGCTTTCGAGACAGTGATGCCGGCCATCTCCATGCCGCAGCCGAAGATCATGAAGCCCAGCGACGCCAGTTTGGCCGAGGCGGGGAACGAGGTCCACCACGAGTCGAGCCACATTTCGATGCCCGAACCTGCGAACGAGTCGCTCACGGCGTAATATTTCAGACAGGCGCCGATGAACATCAGCGATGCCGACAGTTGGCCCGTGAAGCGCACGCCCATCTTGTCGAGGATGATGCCTGCGAGGATCAGAAATCCGAAGACATTGAGTATGAACTCCGAACTGCCGTACATGCCGAATACGTCGGGGGTCCATCCGCGCTGTGCCTCGATCATGCTCTGCAGCGGCGACATCAGGTCGACGAACATGTAACCGAAAAACATCGTGGACGCGATGAGCAACAACGCCGTCCATCGGACTGCGGGCGAGTCGTTGAGTTTACGTTGGATAGTTTCTGCCATATTTGTTTTGTGTTGAGTTAGTTATCCAGTGATGCGTAGCGTTTCAGCACCTCGTAGGCTTCGGTGATTCCCAGTTCGCCGGCTTTCGAAAGGTCGAGGCAGCCCTTGCGGGTGTCCTTCATGAACAGCTGGATGATGCCGCGGTTGTAGTAGGCCTCGGCGAATGCGGGGTTGAGGGAGATGGCTTTGGTGTAGTCCTCGAACGCCTCGGGCAGACTGCCCGAGAGGGCCAGCAGGTTGGCGCGGTTGTAGTAGGCGTAGGCGAAGTCGGGGAAGAGCTTCACGGCCTTGTTCAGGTCGGCCACCGCCTCGTCGTAGCTGTACGTGCGTTTCGAATTGTTGTTCAGCCGGTTGGCGGGGTCCGAGTCGATCGTGATCCGCTGGTAGGAGTTGTCGATCGACGAGATGAAGTCGATCATCTCGGCGCGCGTCGTCGAGCGGTTGAGGTAGAGGAACGGGTTCGACGGGTTAAGCTCGATGGCCGACGAATAGGTGCTCACCGAATTGGTGTACTGCTTGATGAGCGACTGCGTGACGGCGCGTTCGAAGAGCACGGTCCACGAGGGATCGTTCGTCTTGAGTTCCTGCACGTAGTGCTTGTCGAGCATCACCAGCGTATCGGGCGCGATGTTGCTCTCGCGGCACGAGAGGGTGAGGTATTCGTTGTCGATGCGTTTCTTGAAGTCGTCGATGCGCTGCAGGTGGTAGGGTTTGGCGGCGGGAACCGAGTCGGCCCGCATCAGCGTGAACTTGAACAGCGGCAGCAGGCGCATCTCCTCGTGGCCGCCGTTGTGGCCCGTGATGCGGTCGAAGCTGCCTCCGGCGAACTTGCTGTCGAACGACAGCAGGCGGTCGAAGCGCTGCGTGGTGTCGGCGTAGATCGAGTAGGTGCTGTCGTTCAGGCGCGAGCGGTATTCCGCGATTTTCCGCTGGGCGATCGAGCGGTCCTCTTTGGCGCCCTGCGGGTCGCGGAGCAGTTCGCGCAGCCGGCCGCGGTAGATGTAGGCGTTGGCGAAGTCGGGGTAGAGTTTGATGGCCGACGAGTAGTCCTCCACGGCGCGCTCGATCTCGCCCAGCTGGGCGTAGACGCCCGCGCGGTTGTAGTAGACCAGCACGTTGTTGGGCGAGTAGAGCGCCACTTTGTCGTAATCCTCCAGCGCGCGGTTGTAGTCGCCGATCTGCGTGCGCAGCATCGCGCGGTTGAAATAGGTCAGCGAGTTGGTCGAATCGAGCTGGATCACCTTGTCGAAATCGGCCAGCGCCTGCATCGGGCGGTTGGTGGCGTTGTAGACCAGCGCGCGGTTGAAATAGGAGAGCAGGTAGGCCGAATCGCACTCGATGGCCTTGTTGAAGTCCGCTTCCGCCTCCTTGTACTGTTCCTGCTGGAGGTGCAGTCCGCCGCGGCGGTTGTAGCCGTTGGGATTCTCGCGGTTGGTGCGTATCGCGGTGTTGAAATTCTCGTAGGCGCGCGTGGTGTCTTTCAGGTGGAGGTAGCTCAATCCCCGGCAGATGAAGGCGTCGGCGACCTTGTTCTCCTGGCGGATGAACTTGTCGAAATCGTCGATGGCCTCCTTGAACTGCTGGTTCAGCAGGCGCGTCACGCCGCGGCTGTAATAGGGTCCCGGTAGGTCGGGACGCAACTCGATGGCTTCGCGGAAATCCTGCAAAGCGTCGTCGTAGTTGCCCAGGCGCGAGCGCGTGATGGCGCGGTAGGTGTAGGCCTGCGTGTAGACGGGATTGAGGCGGATGGCCGTCGAAAAGTCGTCCTCGGCGCCCAGCAGGTCGTCGAGGTTGTACTTGGCGATGCCGCGCAGGAAGTAGCCTTCGAAGGCGTCCTCGTCGAAGCGCAGCAGGGTGTTCAGCGTGCGGATGGCCTCCTGGTAGTCGTTGTTCATCATGCACGAACGGCCGACCCAGAAAAAATATTCCCGGTTGTATTGTGCGTGGGCTTTCGTGCCGCACAGCAGGGCGAGTCCCAATATGATTCCGGCGATAAGTTTCCGCATGCTGACTGATTTTGCTCTTTAAACGGGCTTTCCGTGCGATTTATTATTCCTGTTCGTATCCGAACCGGCGTAATTGCCGCTCATTGTTGCGCCAGTCGTCGCTGACCTTGACGAACAGCTGGAGGAAAACCTTCTTTCCGAGAAACTGTTCCATATCTTCGCGCGCCGTCTGCCCGACCTTTTTCAGTTTCTCGCCCTTGTGGCCAATCAGGATGCCCTTCTGCGAGTCGCGGGCCACATAGATCGTCGCCGCGATGCGGTCGATCGTCGGCTCCTCCTTGTAACTTTCGATCTCGATCTCGCAGCAGTAGGGGATCTCCTTGTCGTAGAATTTGAGGATTTTCTCGCGGATGATCTCCGAGGCGAAGAAGCGCAGCGTCTTGTCCGTGAGCGTGTCCTTGGGGTAGAACGCCGGGCCTTCGGGCAGCAGCGAGAGGATGGTCCGGAACAGCCCTTCGATGTTGAACGTCTCCTTGGCCGACGTGGGGACGACCTGCGCCCCGGGGATTTCGGCCTGCCATTTGTCGACCAGCGCTTCGAGCGCCTCGGGCGTCGAGAGGTCGATCTTGTTGATGACCACGACGGTCGGGATGCCGCTCCGGCGGATGCTGTCGACGATTTCGGCCGAACGCTCGCCGTGCTCGACGGTGTCCGTCACGTAGAGGATCACGTCGGCGTCCGAGACGGCGCCCGTCACGAATTTCATCATCGACTCCTGCAATTTGTACGAGGGCTTCAGGATGCCCGGCGTGTCGGAGTAGACGATCTGGAAATCCTCGCCCGAGACGATGCCCATGATGCGGTGGCGCGTGGTCTGCGCTTTCGAGGTGATGATCGAGAGTTTTTCGCCGACCAAGGCGTTCATCAGCGTCGATTTGCCCACATTGGGGTTGCCGATGATATTTACGAAGCCCGATTTATGCATTGGAATATGCTGTTTTGAGCAACAAAGATAGGTTTTTTATCGAATTTATCCTATATTTGCTCAACAATATACCAAAATCGAGCTGCCTATGGAACAATAGAAACTTTTGATTTTTAATGCCGCTACGGCGGCAACGACATATAAAAGCGCATCGGCTTTTCTTCTTACATTCAGAACTTGGACACTTTTGAATCACAGAGAGGAATTAAAGTTGATGCTCGTGCTGCTTTACGGCGCGGGCATTTCTTTCATCTTTCTGTGCAGGCAGTCCAAGGCCTTGAATGTGGATGAACGAAGTTTGTCCGCGTTTTTTATGGTCTTATATGAAGAATAGGTTCAAATAAAAAATGAAAATGAAAGAAATATTTATTGCTGCTATTCTCGTTATTACTGTCATTGCTTCTATTGCATTGATTGTAAATGCTACCAATACAATATCTTATACTTTATTCGGGCGCATAGATGGCATTGTATCTGTCGTTCCTGTTGTCGGAGTGATATCTGCCATCCTATTGGCCGTTATTCCGGATAAAGAAAAAAATAGAAAGAGCTGAACGGTTTAAAGAAGACATAAAAAAAGGAGTACATTTTGGTACTCCCGATTTTGGATTCGATGTAATTCGGATTTACCTCCTCATCATGCCGCCCGGCATTTTGGGCATCTTCATGCCGCCGCCGGCCACGGCCTTCATCATCTTGCGCGTGTCGTCGAACTGTTTCATCAGGCGGTTGACGTCGGCCATCGTCGTGCCCGAACCCTTGGCGATGCGTTCGCGGCGGCGGGCATTGATGATCTCGGGATGCTCGCGCTCCGCCGGGGTCATCGACGAGATGATCGCCTCGGTCTGCTTGAAAACGTCGTCCGGAATGTCCACGTTCTTGAGCATCTTGCCCATGCCCGGGAGCATCGACGCGAGGTCCTTGAGGTTGCCCATCTTCTTGATCTGCTGGATCTGCGAGATGAAGTCGTTGAAGTTGAACTGGTTCTTCACCAGCTTCTTTTTCAGTTTCCGGGCCTCCTCCTCGTCGAACTGCTCCTGCGCACGCTCCACGAGTGACACC
This sequence comes from Alistipes sp. i18-0019-D1, assembly GCF_042852885.1. Lineage (NCBI taxonomy): Bacteria > Pseudomonadati > Bacteroidota > Bacteroidia > Bacteroidales > Rikenellaceae > Alistipes > Alistipes sp. i18-0019-D1. The sequence goes on along the minus strand of NZ_AP031424.1, from coordinate 108,852 downwards.
ACGTCGCCCATGCCCAGAATCCGGTCGGCCATGCGCTCGGGGTGGAACACCTGCAGGGCGTCCATCTTCTCGCCGCTCGAAATGAACTTGAGGGGCTTGTTGACTACCGAACGGATCGAAATGGCCGCACCGCCGCGGGTGTCGCCGTCCAGCTTCGTGAGGACCACGCCGTCGAAGTCCAGCCGCTCGTTGAACTCCCGGGCGGTGTTCACGGCGTCCTGACCCGTCATGGCGTCGACGACGAACAGTGTTTCCGAAGGCTTCACGGCGGCCTTGATGGCCGTGATCTCCTGCATCATCGCCTCGTCCACGGCCAGACGTCCCGCCGTATCGACGATCACCACGTTGTAATTCCTCTGCCGGGCGTATTTGATACCGTTTTCGGCGATCTCGACGGGATTCCTGTTGCCCTCCTCGGTGTAGACCTCCACGCCGATCTGCCCGCCGAGCACCTTCAGCTGGTCGATGGCCGCGGGACGGTATACGTCGCCGGCTACCAGCAATACCTGACGGCCCTTCTTCGACTTGAGCATCGCGGCCAGCTTGCCCGAGAAGGTGGTTTTACCCGAACCCTGCAAACCCGCGATCAGGATCACCGCCGGTGTGCCCTCCAGCCGGATGTCCGTGGCCGTGCCGCCCATCAGTTCGGCCAGCTCGTCGCGGACGATCTTGGTCATCATCTGCCCCGGCTTGACGGCTTTCAGCACGTCCTGCCCCAGGGCCTTCTGCTTCACTTCGTCGGTAAAGGTCTTGGCGACCTTGTAATTGACGTCGGCGTCGATCAGCGCGCGGCGAATCTCCTTGAGCGTCTCCGCGACGTTGATCTCGGTGATACGACCCTCGCCTTTGAGGATTTTGAACGACCGTTCGAGTTTATCTGTTAAATTTTCAAACATACGACTGTGAAATTTTGTCTGCAAAGATAAGGAAACAGAATGAAATAATGAAGCGCCGCGAATTAAAATTAGCCCGCCGGATCGACCTTGCGTGCTTTTTCGTATCTTTGGGCCGGACCTAACCGATGTGCGATGAAGAAACTTCTTCTTTTCCTGCTGCTGGCTGCCGCGACCGGGACAGCCGCGGCGCAAACCCTCGTCTATCCCGGCGAGCACGAAATGCCGCCCGTCCCGAAGACGTTCGACAACGAACTGGGCCTGCGCTACGGGGCACAGGTCTACGCGGGCCGCGGGCAGGGTCCCGAATTGCAGGCCTTTTCGGTCGACTACGCGCGCTACAGCATCTACAATATCGGCTTCCGCACGGGGCTGAACGTCTTCGTCGACGAGGATGCCAGCGACTATTTCTCCGTGCCGCTGCAATTCACGTGGCGTTCCCCGCGCCTTCGGGCGACGGGGTATGCGCTCGAAGACCGCAGTTACTATTATAACCACCAATACTATCCCGACGAACGGTCTGCGGACGGAAACTTTTTCCTGAACCTGCTGCTTTCGATCCTCCCCTCGGCGTTCGAAGTCCATGCGGGATTCACTCCGGGGCTGATGTGCGGGCCGTTCACGACGGAGGGTTACTCGACGACCGACCCTTCCTGGGCGCCCTATACCGTGCGGCAGCGGTTTTCCTGCACATTCGATGCGGGTGCACGGCTGATCATCCCGATCTGGCGGTTCAACCTCTTCGGGGATTTCACCTACCATTGCTACCTGACCGACAATTTCCGGGCGGGGGAGTTCCGCCCCTCGCGTTCCTTCTTGGGGATGGGCGTCGGCCTGTCGTTCAATTTTTAGGGGAGGGAGCCGCCGGTCCGGCCGTTACCCGGGCCGCCGCTACCGGAGCAGTCCGGCCTCGTTCGAATCCCGCATGAAGCCCTCCTTTTCAAAGGAGGGTTTGGGTGGATTGTCTGTATGAGGCCGCTTGCCGGCCGGACAGATCGTCATTTATTCGCACTGAGCTACCGGAGCAATCCGGCTTCGTAATAAATGACGATCTGCTCGATCATCCGGTCCTCGCCCTCCTTGTCGTATTCCGACTTGAGGTTCTGTCCGAAGATTTTCGAGACGCCCTGCCAGAATCCCGCCACGAAACCGCCGCGGAACTCTTTCAGCACCTCGTAGGCGGTGTATTCCGTTTCACGGTCGATGAGTTTCAGCAGCACGCGGCCCTGCGTGCGGGTCATGTGTTTCAGTACGGGGGTGTATTCGTCCTTGATCTCGTGGTAAACCTGCTTGATGTACTCCTTCTGGGCCTTCTTGGTCGGCAGGCGGCGCAACTCCTCCTCCATCGTCGCCATCTTGGCCTTGGCGATCTGCGCGATGGGGTAGACCTTCTTCACGGCCTCCACCAGCCGGCGGTAGCGGCGCAGGTCGACCGGGCGGCTGAAGACGTAGACCGGCAGGACGTGGACCAGCGGAATCGAATCGCCCTTTTCGACCGCCCACTCCTGATGCCAGAAGCCACGGCCTCCCTGCGCCTGCGCTTCGGAAAGCGCGGCGGCGAGCAGGGCGACGAGGAGTATCCACTTTTTCAACGGCGGCGAATTTTTTGTACCTTTGCGGCAAGATCCGGACGAAATCCCGAGCGGTTTTGCATCCGGTTTGCCGGGGTGTCTCCGGCAAAGATAGCGATTCAACCGAATAAACGAATTACGAACAGCGAATATTATGCTTGAAAAAGGACTTTCCGCCCGCAGCGCCGCAACCGTCGCCGCCGGCAACACGGCCGCCGCGATGGGTTCGGGCGACCTTGCGGTTTTCGCCACCCCCGCGATGGTGGCGCTGATGGAGAATGCCGCCATGACGGCCGTGGCTCCGGAACTGCCCGAAGGCTCGACCACCGTCGGCGCCGAGATGAACGTCACGCACATCAAACCGTCGGGACCGGGGGCTGAAATCACGGCCACGGCCGTGCTTGCCGAAGTCGAGGGGCGTAAGCTGACCTTCAATGTCGGGGCCCGCGACGCCGAGGGGATGATCGGCGAAGGCGTCCACATCCGCTATGTCGTCGACCGCGAAAAATTCATGGCCAAGGTGAAGTAACGAAAAAGTTCCGGATCTGTTGCGTCCGCGAAAAAACGGACGGCTTGATTTTTAGTTATTTATGCCGAATCAAAGGATTGGGTTCTGTGTTTGAACAGGGCTCGATCCTTTTTGTTTGTGAACAATTCTGTTCAAGTCGGCCGATACCTGTAAATTTCTGTGTTTATACGACTTAATCTCGCTGAATTATCGGCGATTGAATGGCATGATCGATTTTTTTCGTTATTTTTGCTTTACATACATTACAACTGCATACTGTAATTATTCGTAAGACTCCCGCTAACCTATCTTCAATGTTTCATCCTTAAACTTCAAGCTATGAAAACTCACATTTTGATTTTAACAACAGCCCTGCTAATGCTGGGCGGGTTTGTTGCATGCAATGACTCGGAAGAACCCGAATATATCGGCACTCCTCCCGTCACTGCCCCCGCGGAGGTATCGGCTTTTTTCAAGACGTATCTGCCTCCGAGTTCCAGTTCGCATCCCGAACCGGAATTCAACTTCAGCGAAATCGATGATCGTGACATCGAATGTTTTGTGATCAACAGTATGGAAGAGTTCGAGGCCGTTGCACCTCCTGCGGTCGAGCTGCCGGTAATCGACTTTGACAAATACACCCTTATTATCGGACAGCATTGGATGGGGCATCCCGGATACTCTTTCGAGAAGCAGGCCGTCGATACCGAATCCGATAAGATGACATTGAATTTGGTGTATAAGCAACTGAAGGGTGGGACTCCGGCGATTATGACTATTTTTTATTTCTGGGGACTATACGACAAACTTCCCGAAAAAACGCTTACTGTCAACAAAATCATAATTTAGATATTCTTATATCATGAAAAAGCTGCTTTCTCTTATCATTGCAGTCCGGTATGGCGGTCCACATCTTCCGGGGTATATCTGGCATTGATTCCGTAAGGGGCCTCTTACTAAATCGATATTGGTGATCCGTACAATTTGGAGTGCGGAAACACATCCGGAACGTTTCGATCAAAGGCCGACCAGCATGTGTTCGAGCCAGATCACCGCGATGCCCGCCAGGTAGCCGGACAGGGCCAGCAGCGAGATGCGTTTGAGATACCAGCCGAAGTTGATCTTTTCGAGTCCCATCGCCACGACGCCGGCCGCCGAGCCGATGATCAGCAGGCTGCCGCCCACGCCGGCGCAGTAGGTCAGCAGATGCCAGAACAGCCCGTCCGCCACGAAACTCTGTGCGAAAGCCGGGTCGGCGCTCGCTGCCGCCGCCGCGGCGTCCGCCACCGGGTACATGCCCATGCAGGCCGCAACCAGCGGTACGTTGTCCACCACCGACGAGAGGATGCCGATGGCGCCCGCGATGGTGAATGCCTCGTGGACGGTCTTGTCCAGCCAGTCGGCCATGTCGGTCAGCACGCCGCCGGTCTGTAGCGCGCCCACGGCCATCAGGATGCCGAGGAAAAAGAGGATTGTCGGCATGTCGATGTGTTTCAGAACCTTCGACACGCGCGGCTGGATCGACTCCTCCATGTTGCGGATGCTGCGTTTGCGGTCGTAGATGATTTCGGTCAGAATCCACATGAATCCCAGCGACACCATCATGCCCATGTAGGGCGGCAGTCCGGTGAGGCTCTTGAACACCGGCACGAACAGCAGGCTCACGACGCCCACGATCAGGATGAAGAGCCGCAGGCGCGGGCCGATGCACTCGGGGCATCCCGATGCCAGGGCTTTGGCGCTGACCGCGGCGGCGGGACGGTCGGCGACGTAGCGGCTGGCGATGGCCGTGGGGATCACGACCGACACGAGGCACGGCAGGAAGAGGTTGGCGATCAGGTTGGCGGCCGTGACGTTGCCGCGCATCCACAGCATGATGGTCGTCACGTCGCCGATGGGCGACCAGGCGCCGCCGCTGTTGGCGGCGATGACGATCACGCTGGCGAAGATCCAGCGCTCCTTCTTGTTGGCGATCAGCCGCCGCAGCAGCATGACCATGATGATCGTGGTGGTCATGTTGTCCAGCGCGGCCGACATGAAGAAGGTGATGATCGCCAGCAGCCACATCAGTTTGCGCTTGTTGCGCGTGGTGATGTGGTCGGTGATGACGTTGAAACCGCCGTAGCTGTCGATCAGGTCCACGATGGTCATGGCCCCGATCAGGAAGACCAGGATTTCGCACGTGTCGCCCAGCTGATCCACCAGCTCGTGCTGGATATGCGGGTCGTTGCCCATGAGGCTGAACACGGTCCAGATCGCTCCGGCCATCAGCAGGGCGACGGCCGATTTGTCGATCTTGGTTTTGTGCTCCAGCGCGATGAACAGGTAGCCCACCACGAAGAGCAGAATCATTGTCGGAATCATATCGTTTGCATTTATTTACAAGGTAACGGAAGCAAATATACGAAAAAGTCGGAACGCCGCAAAACTGAACAGCCTATACGGTCGGGCAAGGCGTCCCGGCTCATAATAAGTGGCGTCACGACTCCCAATAGATGGAAAATCCGGCGGAGCGCCCGGTTTTGTCCCTGCCATTTTTGCATCCGGGATTGGTTTTTGCGATTTTTTGTTTATCTTTGCACTCGCTTTCGAGCGAATGTTTGAGCTGTGGTGTAATGGTAACACAGCAGATTTTGGTTCTGTCGTTCTGGGTTCGAATCCCGGCAGCTCAACACGAAAAGGCGGTCATGCGACCGCCTTTTTCGTTGAACCGGAGCTTCTGCCGGCAATTCTTCCGGACCCTCCCCCGGGAAAGAAAGGCTTTTTCGGGCGAGCGCCGCGGCGGCATTCCGGGTTCGCTATTTCCCGGCGGCTTTTCCGGTTTTCCCGCGCATGCGGCCGGCGGCGGTCGTTGCGGCCGCTTCGGCCCTGTCCGCGCCGGAAACGGCGCTTTGGGGGTGTTTTTCCTCCACTTGGGCGGCGGCGTCCGGCGCGCATTGCGTCGCTTCGTCCAGTTTCCCGGCGAAGAGCGCCAGCGTCTCTGCGGCTTCATCGGCCGCGGGGCCGGTCTGCCTGTCGTGTTTTTGTTCTTTCATACGAACGTTCGTTTAGCGGATCTTGCGGTGTGAGATGAGCGCGGCGATCCACAGCAGAATGACCGAGCCGATGACGGCCGTCGCCAGGCTGCCCAGCGTGCCGACGGGAACCCATCCGAAAAGCGAGAAGAGCCAGCCGCCCAGCACGCCGCCGATGAGTCCGACGATCAGGTTGACGAGGAGTCCCGAACCCCCGCCTTTGACGATCAGGTTGGCGATCCATCCGGCGGCCAGTCCGATCAGCAGATACCATAGAAAATACATAGTCTTGCGTTTTAGAACGCTTTTCGGAGCGCAAAATCCGTACCCAACCCGGCCGGAGCTTTTTATAAAGCCTTTTTCAGCGCTTTTGCCAGCTGATCGGGACACGACGTGCCCCGTCCGCGGCAGTCGATGCCCTCGAGCCGGGCGACGGCTTCCGCGGCCGTCATCCCGCGCACGAGCGCCGCAATGCCCTGCTGGTTGCCGTGGCAGCCGCCCGTGAAGGAGACGCTGCGGACGACGCCGTCTTCGAGTTCGACGTCGATCTGCCGGGAGCAGGTTCCTTGGCAGACGTGTGCTATTTTCTGTGTCATGGAGTTACGGTTTTCCGGTTTGCGGGGGCGAAGATACGAAATTCGGGACCTTTCACAAAATGTTGAAAACTTCCCGCTCCGGAATTTTGAAAGTCGGGGAATAATGGAGACTTTTGTGACCCGCAAAGGTATCCTTCGTCCCGCCGGGGCGGAGGATAAGAGGGAATCGGGTGCGAATCCCGGACAGTTCCCGCTGCTGTATGCGCTTTATGCCGCAGGCGAATCGTCGAGCCACTGTCCCGCGGGGGACGGGAAGGCCGCCTGCGGGTCGGTGCGAGTCAGAAGACCTGCCTTTGCGCATGCAATGTCGGCCCTGCGGGGGAACGGGGCCTGTTGTGAAACGCATATACTCATATTACAATGGATTACACGCAGATTTCCATCATCAAACGTGATGGTAAAACCGAACCTTTCTCCCTGGAGAAAATCGTCCGCGCCATCACGAAGGCCTTCCGTGCGGGCGGCATAACGGACGAGGAGCAGGCCGTCGCACAGATCGCCTCCGACGTGGCGGCAGCGATTACGAAGGCCGAGATTTCGGTCGAGGAGATTCAGGACATGGTCGAGGAGCGGCTGATGAAACGCAACCCCTCGATCGCCAAACGCTATATCATCTACCGCGAGTGGCGCAACGTCGAGCGTGACCGCCGTTCGTCGATCAAGGGCGTCATGGACGGCATCGTGACCGTCGAGAAGAACGACATCAACCTCTCGAACGCCAACATGTCGTCGCACACGCCCGCCGGGCAGATGATGACCTTCGCTTCGGAGATCACGAAGGACTACGCCCTGAAATACCTCGTCGGCGTGCGTCACGGCCGCGCCCACCGCGACGGGGACATCCACATTCACGACCTGGACTACTATCCCACCAAGACCACGACCTGCATCCAGTACGACCTGGGCGACATCTACGAGCGGGGATTCTCGACGAAGAACGGCTCGGTGCGCACGCCGCAGTCGGTCCAGAGCTACGCCACGCTGGCCACGATCGTCTTCCAGACCAACCAGAACGAGCAGCACGGCGGGCAGTCGATCCCGGCCTTCGACCATTTCATGGCCCCGGGCGTGCTGAAGACCTTCCGCAAGCACCTGACCGACATGACGTTGTTCCTGTGCCAGGTGACCGGCGCGCGCGTGCTCGAACGCGCGGAGCTGAAGGCGCTGGTCGCCGAGCATGTGCCGACCATCGAACCCTGCGAAGCGGCGGTGGGCCGGCTGTTCGCCGCTCTGCGCCAGTCGGGCGTGGAGGTCGCCGACGAGGACATCCGCCGCATCTGGCGGCAGGCCTACGACACGACGCGCCGGGAGACCCATCAGGCGATGGAGGGATTCATCCACAATCTCAATACGATGCACTCGCGCGGCGGCAACCAGGTGGTGTTCAGTTCGGTGAACTACGGCACGGACTTCTCGCCCGAGGGCCGCATGGTCATCCGCGAACTGCTTTCCGCCACGGTCGAGGGGCTGGGGCACGGCGAAGTGCCGGTCTTCCCGATCCAGATTTTCAAGGTCAAGGAGGGCGTTTCGTGGTCTGCGGAGGACTATGCCGCTGCCGTGAAGGATTTCGACAGGGCGCTGGCCGGGGAGATCGCGTTCAAGGCTCCGAACTTCGACCTGCTGATCGAGGCGTGCCGCACCACGTCGGTGGCGCTGTTCCCCAACTTCATGTTCCTCGACGCGCCGTTCAACCGCCACGAGAAGTGGCGCATCGACGATCCCGACCGCTTCCGCTACGAGGTGGCGACGATGGGCTGCCGCACGCGCGTTTTCGAGAACCTGCACGGCGAAAAGTCGTCGTGGGGGCGCGGCAACCTCTCTTTCACGTCGATGAACCTGCCGCGGCTGGCCATCGAGGCGATGCGCGAGGCCGGAGACATGATTCCCGACGGCAACAAGCACGCGATCCGTAAGGAGGCGCGCGAAATCTTCCTCGAATCGGTGCGCAAGACCGCCACGATGATGGCCGAACAGCTCTACGAACGCTACTGCTTCCAGCGCACGGCCCTCGCGCGGCAGTTCCCGTTCATGATGTCGAACGACGTCTGGAAGGGCGGCGGCCGGTTGCAGCCCAACGACGAGGTGGGCGACGTGCTCCGCCACGGCACGCTGGGCATCGGATTCATCGGCGGCCACAACGCGATGGTGGCGATCTACGGCGAGGGGCACGCCGTCTCGAAAGAGGCGTGGCAGACGCTCTACGACGCCGTGACGGTGATGAACCGCGTGGTCGAGGAGTACAAGGCCAAATACGGGCTGAACTATTCGGTGCTGGCGACCCCGGCCGAGGGGTTGAGCGGGCGCTTCACGCGCATGGACCGCAAGCGCTACGGGGAGATTCCGGGCGTCACCGACCGCGACTACTATGTCAACTCGTTCCACGTCGACGTGCGCGAGCCGGTCTCCATCGTCGAGAAAATCCGCCTCGAAGCGCCGTTCCACGCCATCACGCGCGGCGGGCACATCACCTATGTCGAACTCGACGGCGAGGCGAAGAAAAATCCCGTGGCGATCCTCAAGATCGTGAAGGTGATGCAGGACGAGGGGATCGGCTACGGCTCGATCAACCATCCGATCGACACCTGCCGCAAGTGCGGCCACCGCGGGGTGATCTATTCGAAATGCCCTGTCTGCGGTTCGGACGACATCCTGCGCATGCGCCGCATCACGGGTTACCTGACGGGCAGCCTCGAATCGTGGAACTCGGCCAAGCAGGCTGAAGAGCGCGACCGGGTAAAACATAGATAATCCGTTTCTGGCAATTATGTCTGTCATTTTGCTTCCTGCCCTCGCTTCTTCACGGCCTCCGGCCGTGTTTACAAGTGTGACCCACCCCCAAACCCCCGCCTTGGCGGGGGCTTTTCGCAAGTGCAATCCGCGCCGGGAACGGCGTGTGCCGCGGACCCTGACGGATCTATCTAAATCCCAAAACATCTCCGCTCGAAATTTACGTCTAACCCTATTTTGCTGATGGAATCACTCCGCATCCTGGCCATCTATCCCGAAACCATCTCCGACGGTTACGGGCTGCGCTATGCGATCTATTTCGCGGGGTGCGCGCACCGTTGTCCCGGCTGCCACAACCCCGAAAGCCACGATCCCCGGCGGGGCGAGCCGCTGACCGGGGAGCGTGCCGAAGCCATCTGTGCCGCGATCGCCGCGAATCCGATTCTCGACGGCGTGACGCTCAGCGGCGGCGATCCGCTGCTGCGGCCCGAAGCCATGGCCGCCTTCCTGCGGCTGGTGAAGGAGCGCACGGGACAGAACGTCTGGTGCTATACGGGTTATACGCTTGAGGAATGTCTCGCCGACCCGGCCCGGCGGGAGTGTCTGCGGTGGATCGACACGCTGGTCGACGGCCGCTATGTCGAGGCGCTGCGCGATCTGTCGCTCGATTTCCGGGGAAGTTCCAACCAGCGGATCATCGACGTCGGGGCTTTGCACCTGTTCGGATAGACGCATGAAAAAAAGAGCCGCAAATCCTTGCAGCTCTTTTTTATACGCGGGTTATCTCTACTGACGCTGGAGGTCCGAATTGTCGGCCACGACCATATTCTTGTCGATGCGCAGCGTCACGTTGCCGTCGACCTCGATCAGCAGGGTAGTCTCCTTGATCTCCTTCACCACGCCGTAGATGCCCCCGGCGGTGATGACTTTGTCGCCTTTTTTCAGACCGTTGCGGAACTCCTGCATCTGCTTGCGGCGCTTGGCCTCGGGACGCCACATGAACAACCAGAGAACCAGCACCATGAGTCCGATCATGATGATGAAACTGTACTGCTGCATGAATCCCGGTTGAGGCTCTATGGGGGCCGTTTGAAGAAAATTAATCATAATTGTATTCGTTTTAAGTGTTTATTTCAGTAAACAAAGCAAAGGTACGAAAAAGAAAGAACAAAGCCAAAACCGGACTGGACTCGGTTCGGCAAAACGGTCCGACTCCTAAAAGGGGCGTTACGCCCCCAAAGATACGAATAAGCGAGGGCAAAAGCAAATTTACTTGCATTTTGCCGAGCGGAAGTATCTTCGGCGGAGCCAAAGATACGAATTATTGTCGAATATGCAAGCAATTTATTCGACATCGGCCTCGACGAGAAGCCGCAGGGGCTTTGCGCCGCCCGCCAGCGCGATGTCCAGGGTTTTGAGCTGCCAGCCCCATTCGCCGCGCGAATCGAAGGTGAGCGTCACCTGCTGTGCGTCGCCCGGTGCAATCGGTTGTGAATCAAACTCGAGCGTCGTGCATCCGCAGCTGCGCCGGTAGGAGGCGACGGCCACGGGGCGGCTCGCGTCGTTGGCCAGCCAGAGACGCAGCACGGCGATTTCGCCCGAGCCGAGGCGCCCGAAACGCACGGTGTCCGTGCCTCCCGTGGTGAGAATCGAATCCGTTAGCGAGATAATCCGGCCCTTGCGTTCGACCGCACGGGGGCGCGTGCCGCAGCCTGCGGCGAGTGCCGCCAGGACGAGGATCGTGAGCGTGCGGGTCATGGCCGGCAGGGATCAGATCAGGCCGCGCCCGGCCTTTTTGATGCGTCCTTCCGCGGTCAGCGACTCGACGATCTTGTCCAGCACGCCGTTGATGAAAGTGCTGCTGCCCGGGGTGGAGTAGTATTTCGAAATCTCGATCCACTCGTCGAGCGTCACCTTGACGGGAACCGACGGAAACGAGGTCAGCTCGGCCATCGCCGTGCCGATGATCAGGTTGTCCATGAAGACGATGCGCTCCACGTCCCAGTTGGAGGTGAATTTCTCGATGTAGTCCTGAAAGGCGGAGTAGTTGACCAGCGACTTTTCGAACAGCGTCTTGACGAATTCGGGATCGTCGGCGCTCTTGAATTTCGAGGGAACGCGGATTTCGGTGTGCGAGGCGCGCAGGTTGGAGAGCGTGCGCAGGATCATGATCACGATATAGGGGAGGTCGTCGGTCCAGAGGATCGACATCTCCTCCAGCACGTCGTCCAGCGCCTCGCAGCTCTGCAACTCCTTGAAGAAGTCTTCGAGCAGCTTTTTGTCGTCGTCGAACGAGCGCTCCTCGCGCTGCATGTAGTCCTTGTAGTAGTCGCTCTCGGTCAACTGCGCGTAGAGCGTGCGGATCAGTTCGGGATAGCGTTCCCAGCCCAGCTTGCGGGCCGCGACGTGGTCGTTCACCGCGTCGCTGTTGGCGATCGTGCGGATCACGGCGTTGTCCACGAACTTGGTGTTGGGGTTGAGGTCTTCGAATGTCGGCAGTTTCTTCTGTTTGGCCAGTTCCTGACGCTGTTCGGCGTAACGCGCGATCTCCACGGGGAGGATCAGTATCTGGAAATAGAGGTCATAGGCCTTGTCGACGGACGCCATCAGCGTTTTTTCCGACGCCATCATGTTGTCTGCGCCCGATTTGAGATGGGCGAACAGCGCCTTGACGACCTTTATACGGAGTAATCTTCTGCTCAACATTTTTTTAGAACGATTTTAACGGCCGCAAAAATACAACTAAAAATCAAGAATAAAAAATTAAGCCGGGAGAATTCTTTCTCCGGGCGGTTTCCGTGCGGCCGTCGCGGCGGATTCCGGCGTATCCGAAAAAACGGGAGGCGCGATGGCCTCCCGAAACTGCAATTATTTTTCCCGGATCGACTTTTTCTTGCGGATATGACTTTGATAGAAACAATAAACGATTCCGGCCGCGAGCAGGACAAGGATGCAATAGCCGGTGCTTCGGGCGCTGGCTTTGAGCATGCTTTCGAAAGACATTTCCGGATAGAGAAGCGCGAAGACACAAAGGAAATAGATGAAGCAGGCGCCCATGTTTCGCAAGGTTAGGAACCGGTAAATACTCAAATCATCATCTTTCGTCTCTTTTGTATCGGGAACCGGACACGTATCGGGACGTTTATCCGGACCCTTTCTGATTCGGTTCACAAAATAGACGGCCGAAAAGATCACGATGCTTGTGATCGTATAAATGATAATGCGCCGCACGAGGCGTTCCGGCGAGTAATCTTTTCCGGGTGTGGGCAGAAACGCTACAATCATCAGAACGACGTAGAAATTAGCAAACCCTTTGAGAAACACTTTCAGCTCGGTTTTATTCATGGTACATTCATTTTAATTTTCCTTTTCGGCCTCTTCCCCATACTATTGACGGAACTATTGAGGGTGGGAAAGTTCATTGGTGACGGATGCAATTTTATCGATTCTAATTTAAGATATTGAATTTGGAAATAAAAGGGGCGGGCGGATAAATAGAGGAAAATATACTGATTTGCGAAAGAAATATACTTTGCCGGCTGTTTGCGGGGTTCTTTGCACCCTGATTTTTAATTTTCAATTCTTAATTTTTAATTTGCTTTTGCCTATCTTTGCACCCGTATGGAACAACTGGAAGAAAAACAGCCTTTCGACGTCATCGTCATCGGGGCGGGCGCAGCGGGCATGATGGCCGCGGGTACGGCGGCGCGCAGCGGCAGGCGCGTGCTGCTGATCGAAAAGATGGAGAAATCGGGCCGTAAGGTCCGCATCACCGGCAAGGGACGCTGCAACGTCACCAACGCGCGCCCGGCCGAGGAGTTCGCCCAGCAGGTGCGCACCAACGCCGAATTTTTCAAGGTGGCTTTCTCGGAGTTCAACAACCGGGCGGCGATCAGGTTTTTCGAACGCGCAGGCGTGAAACTCGACATCGAACGCGGCGACCGGGTCTTTCCGCAGAGCGGCAAGGCATGGGACATCGCCAACGCACTGCTGGAGTTCTGCGTCGAAAACGGCGTCAGGATCATCTACAATACACGCGTTACGGAGATCATGACCCTCGGGGACCGGGTCTTCGGCGTGAAATATATCAACAGGCGGGGCTTCGAACGCAAGGAGGAGTGCGCGCAGGTGATCCTCGCCACGGGCGGCGTCTCCTATCCCGCGACCGGATCGACGGGCGACGGCTACGCGTTCGCCGCCGACCTGGGACATACGATCGAGCCGCTGCGTCCTTCGCTGACGCCGCTTGTGACCGCGCATGCCCGGAGCCGGTTCCTCGACAAAGTACTGCTGCGCAATGTGAAGGCGGTGCTTTACGTCGAAAACGAACCCGTGCGCGAGGAGTTCGGCGAGATCGGGTTCTCCGACCGGGGCATCGAGGGCGCCGTGGCGCTGCGCATGAGCCGCGACGCGGTGGATGCGCTGATCGACGGCAAGCGCGTGAAGCTGGTCCTCGACCTGAAACCCGCGCTCACGGAGGAGGTGCTGTGCGAACGCATCGCCCGTGAAATCGCCGGACTGCAACCCAACGAGTTCTTCGGCGAACTGCTGCGCAAGCTGGTTCCCAAGCCGCTGGTGATGCCGCTGGCGCAGGAGATGGACATTCGTGCGAACTGTTACGTCGGCAAACTCTCCGAGGAGCAGATCACGCGTCTGATTCGTACGCTAAAGGGGCTGACTTTCCCGGTCACGGACTATGCGCCGTTCGAATATGCCGTGGTGACGGCCGGCGGCGTGCGTTGCGACGAAGTGAATCCCTATACGATGGAGTCGCTGAAAGTCAAAGGGTTGTATTTCGCCGGCGAGGTGCTCGACATTGACGCCAATACGGGCGGTTACAATCTCCAGATTGCCTTTTCGACGGGCCGTCTGGCGGGTTTGCTGAAAAAATAGACGCTATGAAGATCGTCGGACATCCCATTTCCTTCCGGTTGCCCGGGCGGGTTTCCGAACTGCGCAACCGCCTCTCCCGCGCCCGTTATTTCCGCGGCCACGGAGTCCATTCGCCGTTCGTCTACGACATTGTGCGCCGCGTGTTCATGCGCGACGACCTGCTGCCGGGGCGCCGGGACCTGTACGAAGCCCTGCTCACGGCGGGCGTTTCCCGCCGTCGGGCGGTGCAGTTGCAGAATCTGATGATTCATTGCGGCTATACGACCTTTGGCCTGAATCGTGCGGATGCGGAGTTCTGCGTCGCCACGTGCGGCCTGCCGCGCCCTGCGACGCTCGCGCTGGTGCGTGCGGCGGCCGAAGCGGGGCATACCGTAGCGCTGATGTCGCCCTACGACGGCTGCGAACGGCAGGCGCTGTGCGGGCAGATTGTTGCGGAACATGCCTCGACGACGGTGGACAACCGCGGTTACCTGCTGATCTTTAACAACCATTTGCCGAAACAACATTTCCGGATATGAAAGTATACACGAAAACGGGGGACAAGGGGACGACTTCGCTGATCGGAGGCGAGCGGGTCTTCAAGACCGACGAACGGGTCGAGGCTTACGGCTCGGTGGACGAGCTGGCCGCTTTCACGGCTTTGCTGGCCGACAACATGCGCGGCGACGCGGCGCTGGCCTCGTCGGTCGGCGACCTGAACCGCATTCTTTCGCGGCTGATGTCGGTCGAGGCGCTGCTGGCCACGGGGCAGTCGGGAAGCGACAAGGTCGCTCCGCTGGACCCGGGGACCGTTGTGTGGCTCGAAGAGCGCATCGACGCTATGCAGGAGGCCCTGAAACCGATCGACAAATTCACGATTCCGGGCGGAAACGCCGTGGTGTCGATGTGTCACGTATGCCGCACCGTCTGCCGGCGTGCCGAACGCGCCGCGCTCCGTGCCGACGCCAGATACGGCGTCGACTCCACGGTGCTGGCCTGGCTGAACCGGCTTTCGGACTATTTCTACCTGCTGGGGCGCACCCTCACGGCCCATTATGCCGTCGACGAGGTCCTGTGGATCCCCTGACCGGGACGAATGTAAAACGGCGGAGGCCCGATTTTCAGATTGGGCCTCCGCCGTTAGCGTTATTATTCTGAAGCCGGCGGCCTCAAAATCCGGTTTTAGTACTCTTCTTCGTTGAAGAAGAAATCGTCCTTGGAGGGGTAGTCGGGCCAGATGTCTTCGATAGATTCGTAGATTTCACCTTCGTCTTCTATCTCCTGCAGGTTTTCGAGCACTTCGAGCGGCGCACCCGAACGTACCGCATAATCAATCAGTTCATCTTTCGTTGCGGGCCAGGGAGCATCCTCGAGCTTCGATGCCAGTTCAAGCGTCCAATACATAGTCACAATATTTTTAAGTTCCCAATTATCAACGGATTAGTTGTTGTCAAGAGTGATTAACCCGTTATGACTGATTTGCAAAAGTATAAAAAAAACGAGAAAAACAAAGAAAAATCGGTAAAACATCGTATGTGTGTTATTATATGGTTGGCAATCATTGCGTTGAGCGGTGAAAAAACTCGGCTGTAAATTGTAACGAAAGGGTTTTGCCTCTTCCGGCGGGCGGCGTTCCGCGGAATATGCAGCCGTTCTTTTTTTGCGGATTTCGTTTTTTATCGTATTTTTGTTACGCTTCGAAATATAACGACTTATCTTTTATAAAATAAACGAAAATCCGAATTCCATGATCCGAATCAGCCGCTTTTTCCTGCCGTTTCTCTGTTGTCTGACGGCGCCCGCCCTTGGCGGGACGCAAACCCGCTGGGAGGTGGTTCCCGACAGCACGGCCATCGTGTGGAATGTCCGCGAGGGCGATTCGCACCGTGACCATATCGAAATGAGCGGATTGCGGATTTCCGCCGTCCTGCGCTACGGTGTCGGCGCCGACGGCGGTTTCCGGTTCGAACGCAGTGTCGTGTGGCCGATGCTGCGCACCATCCCGAACAATACGCACGGCTCGCTGATGCGGCGTTTCGCGTGGGACGTTCCCCGGATGCTCTCGGTCAATGAGAATTGCCTTCAGCAGGAGAAGGTCCGCCGGATCGTACTCGACGGCGCAATGACCGTCGAGAGCGACTGGACGGCGGCAAAAGGCACGCTCTCGCTGACGCGCATCCTTTTCCCGTCGGTCGACGAGGCTGCCTTCTGCGAAAAATACATCCTGAAGAATACGGGCGAGAAGCCGCTTTACGTCGAGATTCCCCGGGCGCGTTCGGTGATCCGGACCGCTCCGGCGAAGGGTGTGGAGGGCAGTTACGAACTGGTGGCCGAGATCTGCGGCGACACGGCGCTGATGCTCGCCCCGCAGGCCGAGGTGGCTTTCGGGGCCTTTTTCAGCGGTCGCCGGCCCGGGGACGAAGCCTTGGCGCTGAACACCGACGCGGAGTATGCCAAACGCCGTGCGCTGGTGGCCGAATGGCAGCGCAGCCTGGTGCTGGAGACACCCGACCCGGTGATCGACGCCATGTTCGCCTTTGCGAAAATCCGCGCTGCGGAGAGCATCTACGACACCGAAGGCGGCCTGATGCACGGTCCCGGCGGCGAGCGTTTCTATGCGGCGATCTGGGCCAACGACCAGGCCGAATACATCAATCCGTTTTTCCCCTTCCTGGGCTACGAAACGGGCAACCGTTCGGCACTCTGCTCGTTCCGCCATTTCGCCCGCTATATGAATCCCGATTACCGCCCGATTCCCAGTTCGATCGTGGCCGAAGGGGAGAGTTTCTGGAACGGCGCGGGCGACCGCGGCGATGCGGCCATGATCGCCTACGGTGCGGCGCGTTATGCGCTGGCGCGCGGCGATGCCGCCGAAGCGGCCGAGGTGTGGCCGTTGGTGGAGTGGTGTCTGGAGTACTGCCGCCGCCAACTGACCGGTGACGGCGTGGTGGCTTCCGATTCGGACGAACTGGAAGGGCGCTTCCCGGCCGGGGACGCCAACCTGTGCACCTCGTCGCTTTATTACGACGCGCTGCTCTCGGCCGCGATGCTGGGCCGCGAACTGCATAAGCCCGCCCGGCAGCTGGCCGCGTACGAACGTCAGGCCGCCGCGCTGCGGAAAGACATCGACCGCCATTTCGGAGGCATGGTCGAGGGCTTCGATACCTACCGTTATTATACGGGCAACGACCGCCTGCGTGCGTGGATCTGCATTCCGCTGACCGTCGGCATCGACGAACGCAGGGAGGCGACCGTCGGGGCGCTCTTTTCGCCCAAACTGTGGACCGAAAACGGTCTGCTGACCCAGTCGGGCGACCAGACCTTCTGGGACCGTTCGACGCTCTACGCCCTGCGCGGGGTCTACGCCTCGGGCGAAACGGAGAAGGCCACCGGTTATTTGTCCTATTATTCCGGAGTGCGCCTGTTGGGCGACCATGTACCTTACGCCATCGAGGCGTGGCCCGAAGGCTCCCAGCGCCATCTTTCGGCCGAGAGCGGGCTTTACTGCCGCATCCTGACCGAAGGGGTGTTCGGAATCCGCCCGACGGGCTTCCGGTCGTTTACCCTGACGCCGCGCCTGCCTGCGGCGTGGGACCGCATGAGCCTGCGCCGCGTGCGCGCCTTCGGCTCGGCGTTCGACATCGAGGTGCGCCGTGCGGCGAAGGGGATGGAAGTCACCGTGACGCAGGACGGCCGGGAGGTCGTCCGCAAGCCACTCCGCGCGGGGCAGAGCCTCGGGGTAAAACTGAAATAGACGAAAAAAGGGGGAGGTTTCGAAAACCTCCCTCCTTTTTATTTCACCGCGATGTAGAACAGATCGAAACAACCGTCGCCCACCGGTTCGATGCGGTAGTCGTCCATGCGGATCGAAGTCGTCAGCCCGGTGTTCTCCCGGAGGAGCTTGCGGCGGTTCATGCGGTTGAGTATGTCGTAGGGGATTTGCAGCATCCAGCGCGGCAGGCGGTGCTGGAGGTCGAGGATGTCGAAGCGCGTGAAGCGCTCGACGCCGCGGCGGTTTTCCGCATAGTAGTCCATCACCTTTTCGTCGCCGAATACCCCGAGGGCCTCGATCTCCGAGAAACGTGCGGCGAGCAGCCTGTGCAACTGTTCGGGCGTATATTCCCGCACGTGCCACGGGTTGCGGGTGAGCGACATCGGGGCGTTGGGGGTCGTTACGATGAACCGTCCCCCCGGGCGCAGTATGCGGTATATTTCGCGCACGAACTCCGCGTCGCGTTTGATATGCTCGATCACCTGGAACGAGATCACGCAGTCGAAGCTTCGGTCGGGGAAGTCCAGCGGCGGGACCACCGCCTGCCGGAACTCGACATTGGGGCGGTCGAGCAGTTCCGGCGCCGGGGCGTGCTTGTCGACGGTGACGAACCGCCGCGCCCGGGGCGCCACTACCTCGATGCCGTAGCCGGCCCCGGTTCCGATTTCGAGCACGTCGCCCGCGATGCGTGCCGCGGCGGCGTGGTAGGCCAGCAGCGAGCGCTGGAAAACGAAATTGTCCGAGGCTTCCGCCGAAACGCGCTCCGCGGTGTTAATCTTTGCCATGTTTCCGGATTTTGATGCCTTTTTCGCCGGCTTCGACCGCGCCGCGCTTGAGGAGCATGCCCAGTGAGCGTTTGAAAACCTTCTTGCTCGTTCCCGTGAGGCGCGTCACCTCCTCGGGGGAGCTGTCGTCGTTCAGGGGCAGGAATCCGCCGTTGTCGCGGACAAGCTGGAGCAGCACCTCCGCCGAGTCCTTCACCTGTGCGAATCCCGTCTGCTGGAGGCTCACGTCGATGCGGTTGTCCTCGGTGATACGCCTGACGTAGCCTTTCATCCGGTCGCCGACGGCTACGGGGCGGAAGATCTGGTTGCGGTAGATCATGCCCCAGTGGCGGTTCTCGACGATCACGCGGAAGCCGATTTCGCTCTCCGAGGCCACCAGCAGCGCCACTTCCTGCCGGGGTTTCACCGAGATCAGGTCGTTGTTGATGAAACTCTTGAGTTTGGTCGTGGCCACGCAGCGGCCCGTGATGTTGTCTTCGTAGAGGTAGACGATGTAGCTGTGTCCGGCCAGGATGCCGCCCTGCTGGTTGCGGTTGGGGAGGAACAGGTCCTTGCCGTGCAGTCCCCAGTCGAGGAAAGCCCCGTGGGCCGTCTTGTCCACCACGCGCAGATAGCCCGCTTCGCCTTCGCGCAGCAGCGGCGTTTCGGTCGTCGCCACGAGGCGGTCCTCCGAGTCGTGGTAGAGGAAGACCTCCTTTTGGTCGCCGACCTTGTCCGTCAGCGAGGTGTAGCGGTTGGGAAGCAGCACTTCGTTCTGCTCTTCGTCGGCGAGGTATAGGCCGTATTCCGATACGCGGCTTACGGTGAGGGTTTGTATGCGTCCTGCTCTCAACATGGTTTTTCTGATATATACGCTGCAAAAGTACGTTTATTTTCCTCCGAATCCAAACTTCGCGGGCCGTACTGCCGGAAGATGCGGCGGATTTGCCGGCTTGCGGAGCGAAAGTTTTGCGGATTGGCCGAAAAATCGTATCTTTACGAAACGTAAAAATCTCCCGAAATGATGAACCTACGCCGACTTCTGTTCCTGCTCTGGGCGGGATTGCTGGCTGCGGCCGCCGCGTGCGCCCAGCCGGTCTGCACGCTCTACGACAAGGCCGAATACCGTATCGCCATGCGCGACAGCGTGCGCCTGCACACCTCGGTCTTCACGCCCAAGGCCCCCGGCAAGGCCCCGATAATCATTTTCCGGACGCCTTACGGCACGGGACCTTACGGCGAGGGGCAGTTTCCCGGCAGCTTCGAAAAGGGTTACATGCGCAGCTACGTCGACCGCGGCTACATCATCGTCCAGCAGGACGTCCGGGGCCGCTACATGAGCGAGGGCGAGTTCATGCACGTACGTCCCGCAGGCTTCGGCAGCGTGGACGAGACGACGGACAGCTACGATACGGTGGACTGGCTGGTGAAGAACATTCCCGGCAACAACGGCCGTGTGGGTTTCGCGGGATGCTCCTACCCGGGATTCTACGCCCTGATGGGCGGGTTGAGCGGGCATCCGGCCGTGAAGGCCGTCTCGCCGCAGGCCCCCGTCACGGACTGGTACATGGGCGACGACGTCCATCACAACGGCGTGCTGATGCTGAGCGATGCCGTGCGGTTCCTCAATTCGATGAACGCCCCTGCGGGGCACACCCCGACGGAGAAGATGCCGCGGCGTCCGCTGACAGTGACGCCCGACGAACGCACGTTCTTCCTCACGGAGCACCCCACGCGGGCCGACCTGACGAAACTGCTGGCGCCCAATGCCTTTTGGGA
This sequence comes from Alistipes sp. i18-0019-D1, assembly GCF_042852885.1. Classification (NCBI taxonomy): domain Bacteria; kingdom Pseudomonadati; phylum Bacteroidota; class Bacteroidia; order Bacteroidales; family Rikenellaceae; genus Alistipes; species Alistipes sp. i18-0019-D1. Next base: position 88,356 of record NZ_AP031424.1, on the reverse strand, counting down.
GGAGGTCGCCGGGCATCCCGACTACGACGAGTGGTGGCGTGCGCGCGATACGCGCCGGGCCTGCTACAACATCCGTCCCGCGATGCTGGTCGTGGGCGGCACGTTCGACGCCGAGGATTGCTACGGGGCCTGGAATCTCTACAAAGCCGTCCTGCGGCAGAGTGCCCGGACTCCGCTCCACCTGGTCGTCGGCCCGTGGGCCCACGGGGCGTGGCGCGGCGACGGCCGCCGGCTCGGCGATTTCGATTTCGGCGCCGAAGCCTCCGGGGAGTACTACATGGAGCATTTCGAAGTCCCGTTCTTCGACTGCTACCTCCGGGCGCGCGACACCGTCGACCGGCTGCCGTCGGTGGCGGCCTTCACCTCGGGCGACGACCGCTGGCATACGTTCGACCGCTGGACGCCTTCCGAGGCCCGCAAACTGACCCTCTATCTCGCCGAAGGAGGCCGTCTCGCCGTGCAGAGACCCACGGCCAAATCCTCGTCGACGAGCTATACTTCCGATCCCTCCGATCCCGTGCCGTATATCGCAACCTCCGGCACGCGGCGGCCCAAGGAGTACATGATTGCCGACCAGCGGTTTCTCGAAGGACGCAAGGACGTGCTGACGTTCGTGACCGAACCGCTGGAGGAGGATATGACGCTCGCCGGGCCGGTCGAAGCGGCGCTGGAGGTGGCCCTATCGACCACCGATGCCGATTTCGTCGTGAAGCTGATCGACGTCTTCCCCGACGGGGGCGAGCATGCGGGGATGCAGATGCTCGTCCGCGGCGACGCGGTGCGCGGCCGCTACCGCGACGGCTTCACGCGCCCGAAAGCCTTCGTGCCGGGCAGGCCCGAGACCGTACCTTTCCGCACGACCGACATCGCGCATACCTTCCGCGCCGGACACCGGATCATGGTGCAGGTGCAGAGTTCGTGGTTCCCGCTTACGGAGCGCAGCCCCCAGCAGTTCATCGACCTGTGGAGCTGCGCGGCGTCGGATTTCGTACCCTGCCGGGTGACGCTTTTCCACCAGCGCGACCGGGCCTCGTCGCTGACCGTCTATAAACTCTGACCGCTGTGGGAGTCCGCATCGCCCTCTGCCAGTGCGACATCGCCTGGGAACAGCCCGCGCGGAACCTCGCGCGGCTCGAACCGATGGTCGCCGCGGCCGATGCGGACGTCGTGCTGCTGCCCGAGCTGTTCGCCACGGGATTCACGCTCGCCCCGGCCGGTGTGGCCGAAGGGGATGACGGGGCGGTGGTCATGGCCCTGCGCCGCTGGGCCGCCCGATACGGCAAGGCCTTCGCGGGCAGCGTCGCCGTCGCCGAGGGCGGGCGTTTCTTCAACCGGATGTATTTCGTGAAACCCTCGGGCGAGTGTGTGCATTACGACAAACGCCACCTGTTCACGCCCGGCGGCGAGGCCTGGAACTATGCTCCCGGCAGCTGCCGCACGGTGGTCGGATACGGGGGCGTGAGGTTTCTGCTGCTGGTCTGCTACGACCTGCGTTTCCCGGTCTGGAGCCGTTGCCGGGGCGATTACGACGCCATTCTGTGCTGCGCCTCGTGGCCCGCGCCGCGGCGGGAGGCGTGGCGGATGCTGCTGCGTGCCCGGGCCATCGAAAACCAATGCTATGTCGCAGGGGTGAACCGCGTGGGGGAGGACCCTTCGGCCCGTTACGCCGGGGATTCGGCCCTCGTCGACTTCAAGGGCCGCACGATGGCTGAAGCGGACGACCGCGAGCAGATCTTCACGGCGGTGTTCGACGTCGATGCGCTGGCGGCGTTCCGCGAAAAGTTCCCCGCGTGGCGGGACGCCGACGATTTCCGGATTCAAATGTAATCGGCCCTGCTTGTTTTTCAGGCGCGAATGTCGTATCTTTACGCACTTTTCGCACCGGGAACGCTCCCCGCATCCAATAAAAGGGGCCTCCGGTACGTTTCTCTCGATGAAAATGGAAGATACGATCAAAATACTGGGCGCCCGGGTCCACAACCTCAAGAACGTGGACCTCGAAATCCCGCGCCGTAAACTGGTAGTCGTCACCGGCCTCTCGGGGTCGGGCAAATCGTCGCTGGCTTTCGACACGATCTATGCCGAGGGACAGCGCCGCTACATGGAGACGCTGTCGACCTACGCGCGGCAGTTCGTGGGGACGATGGAGCGTCCCGACGTGGACAAGATCACGGGTTTGAGTCCCGTGGTGGCCATTGAACAGAAGACGACCAACAAGAATCCCCGCTCGACGGTGGGGACCGTGACCGAGATCAACGATTTCCTGCGCCTGCTCTACGCGCGGGCGTCGCGGGCCTATTCGCCCGTGACGGGCGAGGAGATGGTTCACTATACCGACGACCAGATCGCCGAACTGATCCTCGCGGGTTTCGCCGGGCGCAGGATCGCGCTGATGGCCCCCATCGTCAAGGGCCGCAAGGGCCACTATCGCGAGTTGTTCGAGTCGCTGGCCAAAAAAGGGTATATCTATGCGCGTATTGACGGCGAAATCCGTGAAATATCGTCCGGCATGCGTCTCGACCGTTACAAGATACACACCATCGACCTGGTGGTCGACCGCCTCGCGGTCAGCGAAGAGTCGCGCGACCGGCTGATGACCTCCCTGAAGGAGTCGATGCGCCAGGGCAAGGGTACGATGGCCGTCTACGACTACGGGACCGAGCAGCAGCGCTTCTACTCGCGCCACCTGATGTGCCCCTCGACGGGCGTGGCCTTCGAGGACCCCGCGCCGCACACCTTCTCGTTCAACTCGCCGAAGGGCGCCTGCCCGCATTGCAACGGGCTGGGCGAAGAGGCGGTCTTCGACGTGGGGAAGATCATCCCCGACGCCCGCCTCTCGCTGCGCGAAGGGGCCGTCGAGCCGTTGGGCAAGTACCGCAACAACATGCTTTTCGCCATCCTGGAGATGCTGGGCCGCCGTTACGATTTCACGCTCGACGACCCGATCGAGAGTTTCTCCGAGGAGGGCCTGAATGCTGTGCTCTACGGCGACTCCGAGCCGCTGACGGTCGACCTGCAGGAGTTCTCGTCCTCGGGCGGACGGCAGTTCCTCTCGTGGGAGGGCGTGGCCGAGTACATCGGCCGCACCGAGGACGACGATTCGAAGCACGGCCAGAAGTGGCGCGACCAGTTTCTCGTCTACCGCAAATGCTCCGTCTGCGGCGGTTCGCGTCTGCGGAAGGAGTCGTTGCAGTTCCGCGTCGCCGGGAAGAACATCGCCGAGGTGTCGGCCATGTCGATCTCCGAGTTCTCGGAGTGGGTTCCCACCATCGAAAAGCAGCTGTCGGAAAAGGAGTGGAAGATCGCGCAGGAGATCGTCAAGGAGATCCGCGAACGCCTGCGGTTCCTGATGGACGTGGGGCTGGGCTACCTCTCGCTGGCGCGCTCGTCGCGCTCGCTGTCGGGCGGCGAGAGCCAGCGCATCCGCCTCGCCACGCAGATCGGCTCGAAACTCGTGAACGTGCTCTATATCCTCGACGAGCCTTCGATCGGTCTGCACCAGCGCGACAACCGGCGGCTGATCCGCAGCCTCGAAGAGCTGCGCGACGCGGGCAACTCGGTGATCGTCGTCGAGCACGACGAGGACATGATGCGCGCCGCCGACTTCATCGTCGACGTGGGACCGCGCGCCGGGCGCAAGGGCGGCAACATCGTGGCTGCCGGGACGTTCGACGACATCCTCCGGTCCGACACCATCACGGCCGATTACCTCACGGGGCGCCGGCGGATCGGGATTCCCGAAACGCTGCGCAAGGGCACGGGCGAGAAGATCGTGATCCGCGGCGCGCGGGGCAACAACCTCAAGAACGTCACGGCGGAATTTCCGCTGGGCAAGTTCATCTGCGTGACGGGCGTCAGCGGCTCGGGCAAGTCGACGCTCGTCAACGAGACCCTGCGGCCGATTCTCGCCAGGGAGCTTTACCGCTCCTTCGACCAGCCGCTGGAGTACGACGGGGCGGAGGGTGTCGGGCACATCGACAAACTGGTCGTCGTCGACCAGTCGCCCATCGGGCGCACGCCGCGGTCGAACCCCGCGACCTATTCGAACGTCTTTTCCGACATCCGCAAGCTGTTCGAAATGACGCCCGACGCCCAGATCCGCGGCTTCAAGGCCGGGCGTTTCTCGTTCAACGTCAAGGGCGGCCGCTGCGAGGAGTGCCGCGGCGCCGGTGTGCAGACCATCGAGATGAATTTCCTGCCCGACGTCTACGTGCGCTGCAAGGCGTGCGGCGGCCACCGCTACAACCGCGAGACGCTCGAAGTGAAGTACAAGGGCAAGAATATCGACGACGTGCTGAACATGACGGTCAACATGGCCGTGGAGTTCTTCGAGAACATACCTAATATATATCAGAAGCTCCGGGCCATCCAGGAGGTGGGCCTCGGCTACCTCACGCTCGGGCAGCCCTGCACGACGCTGTCGGGCGGCGAGAGCCAGCGCATCAAACTCTCTTCGGAGCTTTCGAAACGCGACACGGGCCGCACGCTCTACATCCTCGACGAACCCACGACGGGACTCCATTTCGAGGACATCCGCCTGCTGCTGGAGGTGCTGAACAAACTCGTCGACCGCGGCAATACGGTCATCGTCATCGAGCACAACCTCGACGTCATCAAGGTCGCCGACCATATTATAGATATAGGTCCCGAGGGCGGAGCCGCCGGCGGAGAGATCATCGCCGCGGGCACGCCGCACGAAGTGGCGCAGTGCGAGGGCAGCTACACGGGGCAGTTCCTCAAAAAGCTGGGCTTGTAGCGTGTCAGCCAATCCGGCGGGACACGCTGCCGTGAGGCCCCGAACTCTTTGCTTGGGGGCGGATTCGCCGTTGCCGCCGCTGCCGCCAGCGGCGGTCCGGAGCGGGAAGCGGCTCATGATCCCGCTTTCGGCACAAAACTTGCTTTCATAGCCGTAACAAACCTTATGTGCTATGAAAAAAACAGTCATTATCGTTGCGGGCCTGCTGCTCTGTGCGGCGGCCGCTACCGTGATCGGACAGAAAAAAGTGCTGTCGCCCAAAGAAGAACGTCGCGAGGTGCGTGAGAAACGTCGTGCGGAACGTATCGCCAACTACGAGAAATTCATGGACTCGCTCGTGCTGTCGCGCAACTTCCAGTTCAACCCGACGACCTTCCAGCGTCAGCCCGCAGGTCCGATGCGTCAGATCATGAACCCCGCGTTCAACGTCGGCATGTGGGACGGAACGGCGGACATCACGCTTCCCTACATCAAGGGCTACGTGCCGCCTTACTATGTGACGATCATCAACTACACCGTTTCCGATTTGCAGGGATATATCACCGAGCAGACGCACGAAGGCTGGATGGTGACCTTCTCGACCTCGCTGTTCTCGGCGTCGACCTACACCTTCACCTTCGAAATCTTCTCCCGCACGGGCGGGGCTACGCTGACGATCACCAATCCGTGGTACAATCCCGTGCAGTATACGGGTTCGATTTCGCAGCTCTATTGACGTAAATTCATTTTGCCGGACCCATCCCGGACCGCCGTATCTGTTGCGCTGTCCGTTTGCCGCTCCGGCGATCCTCGAACCCCCGCTTCAGGCGGGGGCTTTTTTCCCTTTCAACCCGATGTCCGACTTATGAAACATTCCGTTTTTTTTACCTGCGGCGCACTTTTTTTCATCGCCTGCGCCGCCGTCGCCCAGTCTCCGCAGTATACGCTCGAAACTTCCGCCGTGGACAGCGTGCCGCAGACGACGATCGTTCCCGTGCAGCAGGCCCCGGTTGAGGTCGTGGAGCATACGACCGTCTACGAGGAGCCGGCGGCGGGGATGGACCGCGCCCAGCGCAGGGCTTACAAAGCCCGGGTCTACGCCGCGAAGATCGACTCGCTGGTGCAGTCGCGCGACTACATGTTCTTCCCCAACTCGATGCAGCAGCTGCCCGGCGGCATGATCCGTTCGATCTATGCCGACTACTTCTTTTTCGGGGTGTTCGTCGACCATGTCGAGGTGCACCTGCCCACCGAACGGGGTATCACCCAGTATGTCGAGATGCTGAATTTCGATTCGATGTCGGTCCGCGACTACCGGGCGGCCCGCGTGCAGTGGGGGTGGTCGGTCTCCTTCAACATTTCCGACGGCAACGCCCTCTACCACGCCGATTTCGCCGTCTCGACCGCCACGGGCGAAACGGTGCTGACACTCCTGACACCCGACGTCACGATGCGCTACGTCGGCTGGCTGTGGAACAAGCGGGTGAACGACCCGAAGTTCCGGAGGCTGGACTGAAAACGGTAAAGGCTGTCTGGGATAGACAGCCTTTTTTCGGGTGAAACCGGGATGATTTATTGCTTGTATATCAGCGCCACGGCGGAGACGGAGATGCCTTCCTCCCGTCCCTCGAATCCCAGATGCTCCGTGGTCGTGGCCTTGACCGACACCCGGTCGTCGTCCACGCCCATTGCACCGGCCATCGCGCGGCGCATGGCGTCGATGTGCGGCCGCAGTTTGGGCCGCTGGGCGCGGATCGTGCAGTCCACGTTCCCGATCTGGTAGCCCTTTTTGCGCAGCAGTTCCGCCACGCGGCGCAGCAGGATCTTCGAGTCGATCCCTTTGAAATCGGCCGACGTGTCGGGGAAGTGCAGCCCGATGTCGCCCAGCGCCGCGGCGCCCAGCAGGGCGTCGCACAGGGCGTGGATCGCCACGTCGCCGTCCGAGTGGGCGACGCACCCTTTCGTGTGGGCGATCTCGACGCCTCCCAGCACCAGCGGCAGGCCGTCGGCCAGCGCGTGCACGTCGTATCCGTGTCCTATTCTGAAATCCATTCGTTTCCGTATTTTATATTGCCAAAGTTACGGATTTTTCCTAACTTTGCAAAAATGCAAAAATCTATGTCGGAAATAACCTCTTTGGAACCGCGTCTTGTCTGGGAACAGTTCGACGCCATCACACGTGTGCCGCGTCCTTCGAAGAAGGAGGGCAAAATCATCGATTTTCTGGTCGATTTCGCCAAAAAGCACCAGATCGAATATAAAAAGGACGCCATCGGCAACGTCGTGATGCGCAAGCCCGCCACGCCGGGCATGGAGGAGTGTCCCGCCGTGATTCTCCAGTCGCACATGGACATGGTCTGCGAGAAGAACTCCGACGTGGAGTTCGACTTCGACAACGATCCCATCCGCACGCGCATCGACGGCGAATGGGTCCGGGCCGAAGGCACGACGCTTGGGGCCGACTGCGGTATCGGCATGGCCGCCGCGCTGGCCGTGCTGCTCGACGAGACGGTGGAGCACGGTCCCGTCGAGGCGCTGTTCACCGTCGACGAGGAGACGGGCCTTACGGGTGCGTTCGAGCTGGGCGAAGGGATGCTCACGGGCAAATACCTCGTCAACCTCGATTCGGAGGACGAGGGCGAAATCTTCATCGGCTGTGCGGGCGGCATCGACACCATCGCCACGTTCCACTACACGATGGAGCCGTCGCCGAAGAACTACACGTTCTTCCGCGTCGACGTGTCGGACCTTCAGGGCGGACACTCGGGCGACGACATCGACAAGGGCCGCGTCAACTCGAACAAGACCGTGGCGCGCCTGCTGTGGGACGGCATGCAGTCGTTCGAACTCAAACTGTGCTATTTCAGCGGCGGCAACCTCCGCAACGCCATTCCCCGCGAGGCTTACGCCATTTTCGGCGTCCCCGCGCGGTTCAAGGCCGAGTTCGTCAAGCGTTATAACCTCTTCGCCGCGGATCTCGAAGCCGAATTCCGCTTCCGCGAACCTAATTTCAAAATCACGCTCAACGAGATGCCCCACGTCGACGAGGTGCTCGACAGCAGGACGCAGTCGGCGCTGGTCTACTCGCTGGTGGGCGTTCCCAACGGGGTCGTGGCCATGTCGTTCGCCGTTCCGGGGCTGGTCGAGACCTCGACGAACCTTGCCTCGGTGAAGTTCGCGGAGGGCAACCGCATCGTCGTCACTTCGTCGCAGCGGTCGTCGGTCGAGAGCGCCAAGACCTATGTGATGCAGATGGTCGAGTCGGTCTTCGCGCTGGCGGGTGCCGACGTGGCTCATTCCGACGGCTATCCGGGCTGGACGCCCGACCCGCAGTCGAAACTGCTGGAGGTCACCGTCGACGCCTATAAACGGCTGTTCGGCTCCGAACCCAAGGTCCGGGCCATCCATGCCGGGCTGGAGTGCGGCCTGTTCCTCGAAAAGTACCCCGACCTGGAGATGGTCTCCTTCGGCCCGACGCTGCGCGGCGTGCATTCGCCCGACGAGCGGCTTGAGATCTCCACCGTTCCCAAGTTCTGGAAACTGTTGACCGAGGTTCTGAAAACGATCTGATTCCGGTTCCGGCATCCCCGCTGCGGGGATGCCGGAATTTGTCATACCCCAAACCCATGAAACCGATCCGATTTGTCATTCTGCTGCTTTCGGCGGCGCTGGCAGCCTGTTCGGCCGAGCGGTTCGAAACTGTCGGCCGACCCGATGTTTCCGTGCGCAACGCCTGCTATCCGAGCAACCGGGCGCCGCTGCAACCCCAGTATTTTATCAAACTTCCCGTCGGGGCCGTGCGTCCCGCAGGGTGGGTCGCGCGCCAGCTGCAACTCCAGGCCGAGGGGCTGAGCGGGCATCTCGACGAAATCAGCGTCTGGCTCGAGAAGGAGCGCAACGCCTGGCTCGGCCGGGGCGACAGCAACGGCTGGGAGGAGGTTCCCTACTGGCTGCGCGGATATGCCGCGACGGCCTGGATTCTCGGCGACCGGGCGATGACGGAGAAGGCCCGCGGGTGGATCGAGGGCATCCTTTCGACGCAGCGGCCCGACGGCTGGTTCGGACCCGTCCTCGAGAACGAGCGGGGCAGCCGCGACCTGCTGGCGAACATGGTGGTCTGCTGGATCGCAGGACTACTACGACTATACGGGCGATGAGCGCGTCATCGCGTTTCTGACGAACTATTACAAGTGGCTCGCAGCCTGCCCGGACGAACTGTTTCTGAAACACTACTGGGACAACAGCCGCGGCGGCGACATGATGTGGACGCTGGCGTGGCTCTACAACCGCACGGGCGACGAATCGCTCCCCGGACTGGCCCGCAAGATCCACCGCAATACGGCCGACTGGACCCGGTCGGCGCAGCTGCCCAACTGGCACGTCGTGAACATCGCCCAGGGGTTCCGCGAACCGGCCGAATGGTGGATGTTCTCGGGTGACCGGAAGGCGCTTCACGCGACGTATAACGTCTTCAGCTTTATCCGCCGGGCCTTCGGGCAGGTTCCGGGCGGCATGTACGGGGCCGACGAAAACGCCCGGATCGGCTTCTTCGACCCGCGGCAGGGGACGGAAACCTGCGCGTTCGTCGAGCAGATGCTCTCCGACAACATCCTGCTGCAAGTCACCGGCGACCCCGCATGGGCCGAAAACTGCGAGGACGTGGCCTTCAACAGCTATCCGGCGGCGCTGATGCCCGATTACAGGGCGCTGCGCTACCTGACCTGCCCGAACCATGTCGTCAGCGACTCCCGCAACCACAACCCGGGTATCGACAACTCCGGGCCGTTCCTGGCCATGAACCCGTTCAGCAGCCGCTGCTGCCAGCACAATCACGGGATGGGGTGGCCCTATTACATCCAGCATCTGGTGATGGCCACGCCCGACAACGGGGCCGCCGCAGTCGTTTACAGCGCCTGCACGGCGACGCTGACGGTGGGCGACGGGCGGCAGGTCACCCTCACCGAGTCGGGCAACTACCCGTTCGAGGAGCAGGTGACGTTCACCGTGAACACCGACGCGGAGGTGTCGTTCCCGCTGTACCTCCGTATTCCGGCGTGGTGCGACGGGGCTTCGGTGCTCGTCAACGGGCGCAGGGCGGCGGGGGAGTGCACGCCGGGCAAGTACGTGAAACTCGCGCGCGAATGGCACGACGGCGACCGGGTCGTGCTGAACCTCCCGATGACGCTCTCACAGCGCACGTGGCAGGTCAACCAGAACGGCGTGACGGTCGATTACGGTCCGCTGACGCTCTCGCTGAAGATCGACGAGGAGTACCGTCGTGTCGACAGCCGCGCGACGGCCATCCGCGATTCGAAGTGGCAGACCGGTGCCGACGTGGAGAAATGGCCCTCCTATGAAATACACGCGGCTTCGCCGTGGAATTACGCCCTGGTGGCCGATGCGCCGATAACGGTCCGCAGGCGGGCATGGCCTGCCGACGACAATCCCTTCACGCTGGAGTCCGTGCCGTTGGAGTTCTCGGCCAAGGGGCGGCTGGTCCCGTCGTGGACCGTCGACGAATACGGGCTTACGGGCGTGCTGCCCGGACCGTGGGAGGAGCGCGACGGGGAGGAGCGCGACATCGAACTGGTTCCGATGGGCGCCGCCCGGCTCCGCATCTCGGTTTTCCCGCCCGCGGAGTGAGCCTTGCGGCCCGGCTCGACCCATTCCTGTCTGACATCGCTTCCGCCGTGGCGTGACGACACTCCCGTTTGCCGGTCCGTTTTGCCGCGCCGCACGCGATTCGGTTTTGAATTGTCGGGCTTTTCGCTATCTTTGGTGTCGTGACGACACTCTTGTTTGCCGGTCCGTTTTGCCGCGCCGCACGCAATTCGGTTTTGAATTGTCGGGCTTTTCGCTATCTTTGTATTCTGTAAAGTTGCGAAAATATGCTGAAAAGGTGCTGTGTCCTGTTGTTTCTCCTGCTTCCGTGTGCGGCGGCGGCCCAGTACCCCGGCGACGAATACTATCCCTATGCCGAACGCGAGGAGCGGCGGGAACTGCTCACGACCGATTCGGCGATCTTCTACCGCGCCGTGCAGTCCCCTTCGGACCTCTACGGACTCCGCACCGATTTCAACCTGCCGCAGGTCGCGCTCCGGCGTCGCGGACTGGATTACACGCTGGAACGCACGTCGCTCATGGGCGTTGCGGTTTCCTACCGTTACCTCACGGCGCTGCGCCTGCTCGGGGCCGAAGAACAGCGCTATGCGGGGCTTGCCGCCGCGCCCGGGGAGCCGTGTGCGGCGGGTGGCATGCGGGCGTTCCGGTTTTCGGACGGGGAGCCGTTGCAGCCCTTTCTGGCTTCGGTCCGCTTCACCGACCGCAACTACCTCGTGGGGGCGAAAGCCGCCGTCTCGGCGTCGCCGGGCGACGGTTGGCGCATCTCGGCGGCCCTCGACGCCCGCACGGGCCGCGACATGCACGTCGAAGGGGTCTTCACCAATGCCGTGACCGCCGGACTGCGCGTTGCCCGGCGTTTCGGCGAAGGGCACGAACTCTCCGTGCTGTGCATCGTGCCGCCCTCGGTGCGGGGCACGCGGCTCTCCTCCTCGGAGGAGGCTTTCACGCTCACGGGCGACCGCCTCTACAACCCGGCATGGGGCTGGCAGGACGGTCGGGTGCGCAACTCCCGCGTGCGGCGCGAGACGGTTCCGCTGGCTCTGGCGGCCTATGCCGTGCCGCTGTCGGCTTCGACCTCGCTCACCGCCGCGCTGGCCGCCGAGGCCGGCGTCGCGAAGTACAGCATGCTCGACTGGTACGACGCCCGTACGCCGATGCCCGACAACTACCGCTACCTGCCGGGTTATACCGGCGACCGGGAGACCGAGCAGGCGTGGCTTGCCGGCGATCCGCGCTACACGCAGATCGACTGGGACGAACTGATCCGCCAGAACCGCATGGCGGGCGGACATGCGGTCTATGCGCTGGAAGACCGTGCCGAACGGCTCTGCAACCTCGCCTTCGACGTGTCGTTCGCCACCGATGTCGACGCCCGGCTGACGCTACGCTACGGAGTTTCGCTCCGCCGCGAAAATACCCGTTCCTACAAGCAGATGCGCGACCTGCTGGGCGCCGGGTACGTCACGGACATCGACCGCTTTCTGATCGACGACGATACGTACAGCAACAAACTTCAGAACGACCTGCGGCATCCCGGACGGACGATCCGCGAGGGCGACCGTTTCGGCTACGACTATGCGCTGACGCAGCGCGGGGCTGCGCTGCGCCTGCAAGCCGATTACCGTTCCGACCGCTTTCGGGCCGATCTTTCGGCCGTGCTGGGGAGCGACGCCGTCAGCCGCCGGGGCTATTACGAGAAGGAGCTTTTTCCCGGCGGGCAGTCCTGCGGTCCCTCGCGCGTCGTGCGGTTCACGCCCTATGCCTTCAAGGTCGTTGCGGGCTGGGCCTTCTCCCCGCGCCGCTACCTCGAAATCGCCGCCGCGGCCGCCGCCCGGACCCCTCGGGCCGGGGACCTTTTCTTCCAGCCGCTCTACAACAACCGTACGGTCGACAACCCCGTGCCCGAACGCATCTACGCCGCCCAGCTCAATTACCGCCTGACGGGACCCGTCGTCGATTTTCAGGCGACGCTCTTCGCCGTCACGACGCTCGACGGCATCGAAACGCGGCCTTATTACGACGACATGGCCTCGGTCTACTGCGACATGGCCGTGACGGGCGTCGGGCGCATGTCCTGCGGTGCGGAGGCCGCCGCCGACATCCGGTTGTCCTACCGCTGGCAGCTGTCGCTGGCGGCTTCGGCCGGACGTTATAAATATATCCGCGATCCGCGCGTCACGGTACTCTCCGACGTGGATAACTCGGCGGTCGACGTGCAGGCCGTGAGCCGTATGGGCGGCTGCCAGACGGGCGGCGCGCCGCAGCTGACCGCCCTGGCGGAGATCGCCTGGTTCGGCCCGAAAGGGTGGGGATGCCGCGCGTCGGCAGGGTATGCCGGGCGGCGTTACGTCGAGCCGATGCCCCTGCGCCGCACCGACCGCATCGCGGGTCAGGGCGGCATCACGCGGGAGTTTTTCGACGCCTTCACCCGGCAGGAGCGGCTTCCGGACGCCTTCACGCTCGACGCCGCGCTGTTCAAGTCGTTCCGGTTCGAACGTTCGCGGCTCACCGCGTCGCTGATGCTGCGCAACCTGACGGGCGAAGCCGATACGGTCTACGGCGGCTACGAGTCGCTGCGTGTGCGCCGCATCCGCCCGGGCGACGACACGCTCTACGCGCCCCATGCCTCGCGCTATACCTATGCGTGGCCCCGTTCGTTCTATCTTACAATCTCTTACCGGTTCTGATCCGCACGTAAAAAATCGTCCGGATTTTTTGGATTTCCGCGTTAATTTCGTATTTTGGAGAGGCAAAAAACCTTAAAAAACATCCAGATCCATGATTATCGGTATTCCAAAAGAGATCAAGAACAACGAGAACCGCGTTGCTCTTACCCCCGCAGGCGCCCAGGAGCTTGTGAAGCGGGGCCACAAAGTTTATGTGCAGGCTACGGCCGGTGTGAACAGCGGATTTGCCGATGATGCCTACACGGCCGTCGGGGCGGAGACGCTTCCCTCGATCGAGGAGGTCTACGCCCGGGCGGAAATGATCGTCAAGGTCAAGGAACCGGTGGCTCCCGAGTACAAACTCATCCGCAGGGACCAGCTGGTTTTCACCTTTTTCCACTTCGCCAGCAGCGAACCCCTCACGCGTGCGATGATCGACAGCGGGGCGGTCTGCTGTGCCTACGAGACCGTCGAGCGCGCCGACCGTTCGCTGCCGCTGCTGATTCCGATGTCGGAGGTCGCGGGACGCATGGCCGCGCAGGAGGGACGTTATTTCCTCGAAAAACCCCGCGGCGGCAAGGGCGTGCTGCTGGGCGGCGTGCCGGGCGTGAAGCCCGCCAGGGTCTTCGTCATCGGCGCGGGCGTTGTCGGAACGGCTGCGGCGCGTACCGCCGCCGGAACGGGGGCCGACGTGACGATCTGCGACATTTCGCTCCAGCGGCTGACCTACCTGGCCGACGTGATGCCGCGCAACGTCAAGACGCTGATGTCTTCCGAATACAACATCCGCGAGGAGCTGAAGCACGCCGATCTGGTGGTCGGCTCGGTGCTGATTCCGGGCGCCAAGGCCCCGAAGCTCGTCACGCGCGACATGCTCCGGGAGATGGAGCCGGGAACGGTGATGGTCGACGTGGCCATCGACCAGGGCGGCTGTTTCGAGACTTCGCGCCCCACCACGCACGAGGATCCGGTCTATTACGTCGACGGCATCCTGCACTACTGCGTGGCCAACATTCCGGGCGCCGTGCCCCGCACCTCGACCCTCGCGCTTACGAATGCGACGCTTCCCTACGCCATCCAGCTTGCCGACAAGGGCTGGCGGCGCGCCGCGCAGGAGAATCCCGAACTGGCGCTGGGTCTGAACATCATCGGCGGCAGGGTGGTCTGCAAACCCGTGGCCGACGCCTGGGGCCTGCCCTACGAGCCGCTGGCGCTGTAACCTGCCGGGGCGTAATCCGCAGGCGATGTAACCGGCTGACGCTTTAATCCCCGGACATTGTAACCTGCCGGCCTGTTTTGCGGCGGCCTCCCTGTCCATCCGGAACGGGGAGGCCGCCGGTGTGTCATTATCCGACTTTTTGGACGATTTGTTTTTGAAATTATTAAATAATTCATATATTTGCAAGAGAGCAAGGCAGTTACGTTTGCCGTTCCGGTTTCATTCCGATTGGAAAGCGTCGCTAAAAGCGTCGAATGTTCAAGTACGGCGACTGTTTTTGTTACGAATCGTAAGCAATATAGGAAGTCAGGGTGGCGTTTGCCGCACGGAAAGCGTGGGGCGGCGTCATTAAGTTTTATTCGATAAAGAGGTTAGTATGAGCGAGAGATTGTACATTTTCGACACCACGCTGCGCGACGGTGAGCAGGTCCCCGGTTGTCAGTTGAACACCACCGAAAAAATTGAAGTCGCCAAGCTGCTCGAAAGCCTTGGTGTAGACGTCATCGAGGCGGGATTTCCCATCTCCAGCCCCGGTGATTTCAACTCCGTGCTGGAGATTTCCAAGGCCGTTTCCGAGCCGACGATCTGCGCGCTGACCCGCGCCGTGAAGAAGGACATCGACGTTGCGGCCGACGCGCTGCGGCTGGCGAAGCGCAAGCGGATCCACACGGGCATCGGCGTTTCGCCGCAGCATATCTACGACAAACTGCGTTCCACGCCCGAGAAGATCGTCGAATCGGCCGTCGAGGCGGTGAAATACGCCAAACGCTATGTCGAGGACGTGGAGTTCTACGCCGAGGACGCCGGGCGCGCCGACGTCGAGTACCTCGCCCGCGTGGTCGAGGCGGTCATCAAGGCCGGTGCGACGGTGGTCAACATCCCCGACACGACGGGCTACTGCCTCCCGAACGAATACGGCGCGAAGATCAAATACCTCGTGGACAACGTTCCCAACATCGGCCGGGCGATCATTTCGACCCATTGCCACAACGACCTGGGCATGGCTACGGCCAATACGCTGAGCGGCATCCTGAACGGTGCGCGGCAGGCCGAGGTCACGATCAACGGCATCGGTGAACGTGCCGGCAACACTTCGCTCGAAGAGGTGGTGATGACGCTGCGCTGCCACAAGGACGTGGCCATCGACACGAACATCAATTCGCGCCTGATCACCAAGGCCTCGCACCTGGTGTCGAGCCTGATGAACATGCCCGTGCAGCCCAACAAGGCCATCGTGGGCCGCAACGCCTTCGCCCATTCGTCGGGCATCCACCAGGACGGGGTGCTCAAGCAGCGCCAGACCTACGAGATCATCGACCCGCAGGACATCGGGCTGAACGAGTCGGTCATCGCCCTCACGGCCCGCAGCGGCCGCGCGGCCCTCGTGCACCGGCTCGAACTGCTGGGCTACGACCTCACGCAGGAGGAATTGGACGCCACGTACGAGAAATTCCTCGCCCTGGCCGACAAGAAAAAGGAGATTCACGACTACGACCTGTTGTACCTCGTGGGCGACATCGACCGCATGAAGCAGCAGTCCATTTCGTTGAAATTCATGCAGGTGACCACCGGGACGCTGGTTCCGACGGCTACCGTAGTGCTGAAATTCGGCGACCACGAACGCATGTCCACGGCCACGGGCAACGGCCCGGTCGACGCGGCGGTCTCGGCCATCAAGAAACTGATCAACGAGAAGGTGGTGCTTGCCGAGTTCCTGATGCAGGCCATCACGCGCGGTTCGAACGACGTGGGCCGCGTGCACGTGCAGGTCGAGTGCGGCAGCCGCACGGTTCACGGATTCGGCGCGCACACCGACACCACGCGGGCTTCGATCGAGGCGTTCCTCGACGCGCTGCGCGCACTCAACGTAACCGAAAAGATCGAGGAGGAGGACTGATATGGGACGAACGCTTCTGGACAAGATATGGGACGCGCACACGGTGCGTGTCGAGGATGGCGGCCGCTGTGTGCTCTACATCGACCGGCAGTACATTCACGAGGTGACTTCACCCGTGGCCTTCGCGGGCATCGAACGCCGCGGTTTCAGCGTCGCGCGCCCTTCGCAGATCACGGCCACGGCCGACCATAACATCCCGACCGTCGACCAGCACCTCCCGATCGGGGAGCCGGAGTCGCGGCGGCAGGTCGAGACGCTGGCCGGGAACTGCGCCCGCCACGGTATCGAGCACTTCGGCGTGGGACACCCCAGGCAGGGTATCGTGCACATCATCGGCCCGGAGCTGGGATTCACGCAGCCGGGCATGACCATCGTCTGCGGCGACAGCCACACTTCGACCCACGGGGCTTTGGGCGCCGTGGCGTTCGGCGTGGGAACTTCGGAGGTCGAAATGGTCTTCGCCAGCCAGTGTATCCTGCAGACCAAACCCCGTACGATGCGCATTACGGTCGACGGCGCGCTGCGTCCGGGCGTCGAGGCCAAGGATGTCATCCTTTACATCATCTCGAAGCTCACCGCTTCGGGCGGCACGGGTTATTTCATCGAGTTTGCCGGCAGTACGATCCGTTCGCTTTCGATGGAGGGCCGCATGACGGTCTGCAACATGAGTATCGAGTGCGGCGCTCGGGGCGGCATGATCGCCCCCGACGAGAAGACCTTCGCGTACCTTCGGGGCCGCGAACGCGCGCCGCAGGGAGCCGCCTACGATGAGGCCGTGGCCCGCTGGCGGGAACTTTACAGCGACCCCGACGCGGTTTTCGACAGGGAATACCGCTTCGATGCCGCGGACATCGCCCCGATGATCACCTACGGAACCAACCCCGGGATGGGGATGGCCGTCGACGGGACGATTCCCGCCGACGCCGATCCCAAGGCGCTGGATTACATGGGATTCAGGCCCGGGGAGAAGATGCTGGGCAAAGCGGTCGACTACGTGTTCGTCGGCAGCTGCACCAACGGCCGCATCGAGGACCTGCGCCGCTTCGCCAAGCTGGTCGAGGGGCGCCGCAGGGCCGACAGCGTGATTGCGTGGATCGTCCCCGGTTCGAAGGGCGTCGAAGCCGCCGCCAAGGCCGAAGGGCTGGACCGAATCCTCGCAGCGGCGGGTTTCGAGCTCCGCCAGCCGGGCTGTTCGGCGTGCCTGGCGATGAACGCCGACAAGATTCCGGCGGGCAAGTACAGCGTTTCGACCTCGAACCGCAATTTCGAGGGCCGGCAGGGTCCCGGTGCCCGCACGATGCTGTCGGGCGTGGCCGTTGCCGCCGCCGCCGCGGTGACGGGCGTGATTTCCGATCCGCGCGAAGTGTTCGGAATGCGGGATAACAACCCGGAATAAGCCCTTGTTTGCCGGTGCGTTCCGGATGGTTGTTTTCGCCGCCTCCGGCGTCGTTTGCAAGTCTGACCCCACCCGTTTCTGGCAGGGGGCTTCGTGTTGCTCCGCAGCAAAATTAGTGCTATTGAATGTTTAATTTTAAGAGCGTATGTCTATTCCCAAATTCGTAACCTTCACCTCGGGGGCCGTTCCCGTCGAGGTGGAAAACATAGATACCGACCAGATCATCCCGGCGCGCTTCCTGAAAGCCACCGAACGCAAGGGCTTCGGCGACAACCTTTTCCGCGACTGGCGCTACGATGCCTCGGGCGCGAAGATCGCGTCGTTCCCGCTGAACGACGCCCGCTACGAGGGGCGCATCCTCGTCGCCGGACGCAATTTCGGCTGCGGAAGTTCGCGCGAGCATGCCGCCTGGGCCATCGCCGACTACGGTTTCCGCGTCGTGGTGTCGAGCTTCTTCGCCGACATCTTCCTGGGCAACGCCCTGAACAACGGCCTGCTGCCGATCCGCGTGAGCGAGGAGTTTCTGAAGGCCGTTTTCGACGAGATCCGGCGCGACCCGAAAGCGCAGTTCACCGTCGACCTGGACAACCAGACGCTGACCATCGTGTCGGACGGCCGCAGCGAGGGCTTCGAGATCGACGCCTACAAGAAACGCTGTCTCGAAAACGGCTACGACGACGTGGACTACCTGCGCAGTATCGCCGACCGGATCGAGGCCTTCGAAGCCGCCCGCAAATAGCCTGCGCCGATGCTTCCCCCGGTTGAAATAATGGACACCACGCTGCGCGACGGCGAGCAGACCTCGGGCGTTTCCTTCAATGCCCGTGAAAAGCTCTCCATCGCCCGGCTGTTGCTGGAGGAACT
The DNA here is from genome assembly GCF_042852885.1 of Alistipes sp. i18-0019-D1. Taxonomy (NCBI): domain Bacteria; kingdom Pseudomonadati; phylum Bacteroidota; class Bacteroidia; order Bacteroidales; family Rikenellaceae; genus Alistipes; species Alistipes sp. i18-0019-D1. The sequence goes on along the minus strand of NZ_AP031424.1, from coordinate 69,957 downwards.
GCATGTAAGCCGCATCGAGATCGCCTCGGCGCGGGTCTCGCAGGGCGAACAGCAGGCCGTGCGCGCCATCGCCGAGTGGGCTGCCGCCAAGGGCTATGCCGACCGTGTGGAGGCGCTGGGATTCATCGACGGCGGGGTGTCGCTCGACTGGCTCGGGGCGGCCGGATGCCGCGTGGTCAACCTGCTGGCCAAAGGCTCGCGGAAACATTGCGAGGGGCAGCTGCGCCGCACGCCCGAACGGCATCTGGAGGATGTGCGCACCGAGATCCTTGCGGCCGCCGACCGCGGGATGAAGGTGAATCTCTATCTCGAAGACTGGTCCAACGGCATGCGTCGTTCGCCCGACTACGTCTACGCGATGCTCGACGGACTGGCCGACGCTCCCGTCAGCCGGTTTATGTGCCCCGACACGCTGGGTGTCCTCGATCCCTACGATACCGAACGTTTCTGCCGCGACCTTACGGAGCGTTATCCGTCGCTGCGTTTCGATTTTCACGCCCACAACGACTACGACCTCGCCGTGGCCAACACCGCCGCCGCCGTGCGGGCGGGTTTCCACGGCGTTCATGTCACCGTGAACGGGCTGGGCGAGCGGGCCGGCAACGCGCCGCTGTCGAGCACCGTGGCCGTGCTGCACGACCGTCTGGGCCGCACGACGGGTGTCGACGAAACGAAGATCAACCGCGTCAGCCGCACGGTCGAGAGTTATACGGGCATCCGCATTCCCGCCAACCGCCCGATCGTCGGCGCGAGCGTCTTCACGCAGTGCGCGGGCATCCACGCCGACGGCGACAACAAGAACAACCTTTATTTCAACGAACTGCTTCCCGAACGTTTCGGGCGCGTCCGCGAATATGCCCTGGGCAAAACCTCGGGCAAGGCCAATGTCCTGAAAAACCTCGAAGCGCTGGGCATCGACCTCGACGAGGCCGCGATGCGCAAGGTGACCGAACGGGTGGTCGAATTGAGCGACAAGAAGGAGCAGGTGACGGCCGAGGACCTGCCGTATATCATCGCCGACGTGCTGCGCTACGACCCGGTCGACACCCCGGTCCGGATCCTCAATTACAGCCTCTCGTTGGCGCAGGGGATGCATCCCGTCGCGACGCTCCGGATCGAGATCCACGGCCGCGCGTACGAGCGGACCTCGGCGGGCGACGGCCAGTACGACGCCTTCATGCGTGCCCTGCGGCAGATTTACCGCGAACAGCTCGGGCGCGAGTTTCCGATGCTGCGCGACTATACCGTTTCGATTCCGCCCGGAGGCCGCACCGACGCCTTCGTGCAGACGATCATCACCTGGGAGATGGACGGCCGCGAGTTCAAGACCCGAGGGTTGGACGCCGACCAGACGGAGGCCGCCATCAAGGCGACGGTCAAAATGTTGAATATCATTGAAATAACCTATAACGACAATGGATGTTAAAATTGCTCTTTTAGCCGGCGACGGCATCGGTCCCGAGATCGTCGCCGAAGCCACGAAAGTGTTGGACCGCGTGGCGGAAAAGTTCGGACACAAAATCGAGTACCGTCCCGCATTGGTGGGCGCCGCGGCCATCGACGCCACGGGCGACCCCTATCCCGACGAGACGCACGCCGTCTGCCTCGACGCCGACGCCGTGCTGTTCGGGGCCATCGGGGACCCCAAATACGACAACGACCCCACGGCGAAGGTGCGTCCCGAGCAGGGCCTGCTGCGGATGCGCAAGTCGCTGGGACTTTTCGCCAACCTGCGCCCCGTTGCGTTGTTCGACGCGCTGGCCGACCGTTCGCCGCTCAAGGAGGAGGTGGTCCGCGGCACGGATTTCATTTGCGTGCGCGAACTGACCGGCGGCATCTACTTCGGCCGTCCGCAGGGCCGCGACGAGGAGGGCACGCGCGCCTTCGACACCTGCACCTACACGGTCTCGGAGATCGAACGGGTCCTGCACGTGGCGTTCCGGCTGGCCGTGTCGCGCCGCCGCAAACTGACGGTCGTCGACAAGGCCAACGTGCTGGAAACCTCGCGCCTGTGGCGTGAAACGGCCCAGCGGATAGCCCGGGAGTACCCCGAGGTGGCGGTGGATTATATGTTCGTGGACAACGCCGCCATGCAGATCATCCGCCAACCGGCTTATTTCGATGTCATCGTCACCGAAAACATGTTCGGCGACATCCTCACCGACGAGGCCAGCGTCATCAGCGGCTCGCTGGGCATGCTCTCCTCTGCGAGCGTGGGGGCCGAAGTGGCCCTTTTCGAGCCGATCCACGGCTCCTATCCGCAGGCCGCGGGAAAGAACATCGCCAACCCGATGGCCACGATTCTCTCGGCCGCGATGCTCCTGGAGCACCTGGGCCTCGACGCCGAAGGGCGTGCCGTGCGGCGTGCCGTCGATCGGGCGCTGGCCGACGGTGTCGTCACCGAGGACCTCGCGGCGCCGGGCGAAAAGGCCCGTTCGACCTCCGAGGTGGGCGATTACGTCGCTTCGCAGATTTGATCCCGTTATTCCGGATTGCCGGCAGGCCGCTTTTTCGCGGTCTGCTTTTTTTGGTGCCGTAACGACGCTTTTATTTTTGTTGGGACGTTTTACCGAACTGCATGCGAATCGATTTTGTTCTCGTCCGACTTTTATGTACCTTTGTCGTTTCAAGAACAATGAAATAACATGGCAGGTTCCAATTTCGTAGATTACGTAAAGATATTCGCCCGCTCGGGTCACGGCGGCGGCGGCTCGACGCATTTCCGCCGCGAGAAATTCGTGGCGTTCGGCGGTCCCGACGGCGGTGACGGCGGCAAGGGCGGCAGCATCGTCCTGCAGGGCGACAAGCAGTACTGGACACTCATCCACCTCAAATACCAGCGCCACCAGTTCGCCGAGGACGGCGAGCACGGCTCCGGGGCGCGTTCTTCGGGCAAGGACGCCCGCGACATCGTGATTCCGGTTCCGCTGGGCACGGTCGCCAAGCGCGTCTTCGAGAGCGAGGACGGGACCACGACCACCGAAACGGTGGGCGAGGTGACGGCCGACGGCGAGCGGCTCGTGCTGCTCCGGGGCGGCCGGGGCGGTCTGGGCAACTGGCATTTCAAGAGTGCCACGAATCAGACGCCGCGCTACGCCCAGCCGGGTGAGGAGGGGGAGGAAGGCACGTTCATCCTCGAACTGAAGGTGCTGGCCGACGTGGGGCTGGTGGGCTTCCCCAATGCGGGCAAGTCGACGCTGCTCTCGGTCGTTTCGGCCGCGAAGCCCAAGATCGCCGACTACGCCTTCACGACGCTGGAGCCGAACCTCGGTATTGTCGAGGTCCGCGACCACAAGTCGTTCGTCATGGCCGACATTCCGGGCATCATCGAGGGTGCGCACGAGGGCCGCGGTCTGGGAACCCGTTTCCTGCGTCATATCGAGCGCAATTCGGTGCTGTTGTTCCTGATTCCCGCCGACAGCGACGACATCCGCCGCGACTACGACGTCCTGCTGGGCGAACTGACGCAGTACAATCCCGAACTGCTGGACAAGGAGCGCCTGCTGGCCGTCACCAAGTGCGACATGCTCGACGAGGACCTGATCGCCGAGATGCGCGGCCACCTGCCCGAAGGCGTACCGTCGGTCTTCATCTCGTCGGTCTCGGGGCTGAACATTCCGCGGCTCAAGGATATGCTGTGGGAGGCGTTGCAGCGGTAAATTCCTGCGTCGTCCGCGCCGGACATCCGGCGGTTCGGGGAGATGCTGCGGAAGACGTTGCCGTGCCGGAAAATTCCGCTTCGCGGTTGGTGACGCGCAGGGAGTACTTTCCGGCGAAATAGTCGATGATTCCATACAAGGAGCCTGTGCCCTGGGGCAGAGGCTCCTTTGCGTAGGCGCAGGTCGCGGCGGTCCGCACGGTGAAGGTCCGGCCCCGGGTGTCGACGATCATGCGCTCGGTGGCGACGGTGCGGCCCGTCTCCGGGTCGGTGTCGCACCAGGTTTTCCCGGCGTCGGCGAAACGCACGTCGTCGAAACGGACGCGGGTGTCGATGTGCCGGGCCGAGACGGCGTCGAACGTCAGGAGCTGTGCGGAGGGGGTCTCGCCGCCGGGCGGTTCGGTGCGGATGTACCGTGCCAGCTCTTCGCGCGGGATGCACCCTGCGCCGTCGTCGCCGGGTGTCGTTCCCAGCTGGATTTTCCCGCCGTAGTCGCACAGCGTCAGGCCGTTGCAGCGTACGGTCGCCACGATGCCGAACGGATAGAGGTCCGCCAGCGGGGAGCCTTCCGCAGCGATCGCGATGCCGCCCGAGGCGTCTTCGACGACGATCGTCCTGTAAAATTCGCCGTAGAGGTCGTTGGCCGTGACGAATCCGCGGATGATGATGTCCTGCGTCACCGCGACGCTGCTTTTCCCGTCGCAGAGCGACTTGAGGTAGGCGACCGAATTCTGCGGTTCCGGGGGACAGACCGTGAATTCGGGCTGCGTGGCCCGGTCGCATCCGGCCGGCAGCGTCAGCAGGATCGGCAGGACCAGCAAGCCCGGCAGGATCGGCAGGCTAATGCGTGCAGTCGTTTTCATCGCGCAGTTTGAGAATGTAACGTCCGTCGCCCGCGGCATCGTACTGGAGAATGCCCGTCAGCGAGACCGTGCCGGCAGGCACTTCGGCGTCGGCGAAACGGGCGTATGGGCGGACATAGGTGTAGACGGCGTTGCCGTCGGCGTCGGTAAAACGCTTGTAGCCCGCCCACGTCGGGGCTGAAAGATCTTCGGGGGTGTAGCGCAGGCCGTCGATGCGAACGAGCGTGCCGCAGCGGTTTTCCGTAAGCGCAGGAATGGTAAGCGGGGCAGGGGAGGGCGCGGCCAGGGTTTCGCCGCTGCGGACCAGCACGGCGCCGAGCGCCGCCCGGGAGCCGATGTAATCCGTTGCGTAGCCGCTTCCGGCGGCGGGCGGACGTCCCGCCTGCAACACCCCGCGGCTCTGGGCGACGGTGAGTCCCCGGAGTGAAAGCGTAACACGGCTTCCTATGGGGAAGTCGTTGTGCAGGTGGTCGATACCGGCCATTACCTCAAGCCCCGCTTCAGCGTCGCAGATGCAGAGCGTGCGGTAGAAATTCTCCGCTCGGTCGCTGCTCGCGACCCTTCCCGTGACGACGATGTCGCCCGTAACGGTGAAGGGCGTGCCCGCATAACGGGCGCGCAGCGCCGCGATGGTCTCCGTCGCGGGTTTCTCCCCTCCGTCGTCGTCCGGCTTCCCGAACGGGGAGTCGTAGCATCCGCCCGCCAGCAGGACGGCGGCAAGGCAGAGAAGGGGTATGGGCCGGGAACGGGACATGTTTTTAAGGCAAGGCGGTGCGGCAATGGCGGTCCGAAGCGGGATGCGGTGTATCGTGCGGAATCGGATCCGGCAGTCTCACTGTTCGATACGGGAATCTTTCAGTCCCAGGAAATAGAGGATGCCGTCCAGCCCGATGGTCGAGATCGACTGCCGGGCCGTGGCCTTCACCTTGGGTTTGGCGTGGAAGGCGATGCCCAGGCCCGCGAGGTTGAGCATCGGCAGGTCGTTGGCACCGTCGCCGACGGCCACCGACTGGGCGATGTTGATCTCCTCGAACTGACACAGCAGCCGCAGCAGTTCGGCCTTGCGGCGTCCGTCGACCACCTCGCCGACGTAGCGTCCCGTGAGGCGTCCGTCCTCGATCTCCAGTTCGTTGGCGTAAACGTAGTCGAAGCCGTATTTCTGGCGCAGGTAGTTGCCGAAATAGGTGAATCCGCCGGAGAGGATCGCCGTTTTGTAACCCACGCGTTTGAGGATCGTCATCATGCGTTCCAGCCCCTCGGTGATGGGCAGGTTGCGGGCGATCTCCTCCATGACCGAGACGTCCAGTCCCTTGAGCAGCGCGACCCTCTGTGAAAAGCTCTCGCGGAAGTCGATCTCGCCGCGCATGGCGCTGGCTGTGATCTCGCGCACCTTGCCGCCCACGCCCGCGCGCTCGGCCAGTTCGTCGATCACCTCGGTCTCGATCAGCGTCGAGTCCATGTCGAAGCAGATCAGGCGGCGGCTGCGGCGGTAGATGTCGTCCTTCTGGAACGAAACGTCGAGACCGATCTCCGAGAGGTTCATGAATCCCTCCTGCATCGTGCTGCGCTCCTGGTCGGTGAGCGATCCGCGCACCGAGAGTTCGATGCACGACTTGGCGGCGCGGTCGTCCTCGCAGAGGGGCATGCGGCCCGTGAGGCGTTTGATGGCGTCGATGTTCAGCCCGTGCTCGGCCACGACCTTCGTCACCTGGGCGATGTGGCGCGCCGTGACGGTGCGGCCCAGCAGGGTGATGATGTAGCGGTTTTTGCCCTGACGGCCCACCCAGTCGTTGTAGCGGTCCTCGGGGATGGGCGTGAAACGGATCATAACGCCCAGTTCCGACGCCTTGAACAACAGCTCCTTCATGATGCTCCCCGACTTGTCGGCCGTGGTCTTTATCAGGATGCCGAGCGTCAGCGACTGGTGGATGTTGGCCTGTCCGATGTCGAGGATGAAGGCGTCGTAGCGTGCGAGGATTTCGGTGAGCGACGAGGTCATGCCCGGTTTGTCTTCGCCCGAAATGTTTATCTGGATAATTTCAACGTTGTTCTGCATCGTATCATGTATGGTGTTTTCCGTCGCTTTCTGCAAAAAGCGTAGACAAAGTTAATAAAGTTCTCCTTTTTTTGGCTATTTTTGCCTCACAAACTTAAAAAACGGAATTATGTGGACATTTTTAGCGGCCGAGGATCCGGCTCCCCTGATGGTTCCCGACAGTGTGCAGAAAGCCCATTTCGCGGAGACGGTCGAGAAGATCGCCAATATCGATTACCATGCCCTGTTGCAGACGCTGCTCTCCGAGTCGGTCTGGATCGTCATTAAAATCGCCATTGCGCTGGCGATCTACTTCGTCGGACGGTGGATCGTGCGGCGCCTGCTGAAACTGATCGACGTGGCCATGCAGCACCGCAACGTCGACACTTCGCTGCGTTCGTTCACGCGCAATACCGTCAGCGCGGTCTTCACGCTGCTGCTCATCCTGATCGTCGTGTCGACGCTGGGCGTCAACGTGACGTCGCTCATCGCCGTCGCGTCGGCCGCCACGCTGGCCATCGGTATGGCTTTGAGCGGTACGGCCCAGAACTTTGCCGGCGGGGTGATGATCCTGCTGATGAAACCCTATCGTATCGGCGACTATATCTCGGCGCAGGGACAGTCGGGAACCGTGCGCGACATCAAGCTCTTCTCGACGGTGATCACCACGGCCGACAACCAGACGATCTATATTCCCAACAACTCGATCGCCACGGCCATTATCGACAACTATTCCACCTCCGAGACGCGCCGCGTGGACTGGACCGTGGGCATCTCCTACGGCGACGATGTGGACGTGGCCCGCGAGGCCGTCCTTTCGATGCTGGCCGCCGATCCGCGCGTCCTGCCCGATCCCGCCCCCGTGGTGTGGGTCGCTGCGTTGGCCGACAGTTCGGTGAACCTCTCGATCCGCGCATGGGTGAAGAACGGCGACTACTGGAACGTCTTTTTCGAGCATAACGAGCGATTCTACAAGGAGCTGCCGAAAGCCGGCATCAATTTCCCGTTCCCGCAGATGGACGTGCACCTGACCAAAGAGTAGGGTATGAAAACGCGCCTCTTCACCGTTCTTGCGGCCATGTGCCTCTCGGCCTGCAATTCGAGCCGGGGACCCGAGTATACGACCCCGGCGGAATTCGGCGAGGTGAGCGTATCGCCGCGGGTCATGGCCTCCGATTCGGAGGTCCTGGTGAAGGTGTCCGTTTCGTGCAGCTACGGGCTGCGCAACGTCTGCATTCTCTACATGCTCGACGGCGACAAATCCGACGTGAGGACCGTCGCGAAGACCGAGCCGCCCGCCGACATCACCTCGTTCGATTACGAGGGGATCATTCCCCGGCAGAAAGCGGGCCGGAAAGTGACTTTCTGGATACGCGCCATCACGGCATACAATGTGCCCTCCTATACGCAGCCCCGGGAATATACCGTTCCCGACGAGGAGGAGGAAGAACCCGAACAACCCATTTTAACAAAGAAATAGCAACTGTATGGAACTGAAAGAGATTCTGGCCATTTCGGGCCAGCCCGGACTTTATAAATTCGTGGCGCAGTCCGCGCGCGGCGTGATCGTCGAGTCGCTGCTCGACGGACGGCGCATGAACGCCTCGGCCAACGCCAAGGTGAGCGCCCTTTCGGAGATTTCGATGTTCACCGAAGGCGAGGACATTGCGCTGGCCGACGTCTTCACCCGGATCTACGCCCACACGGGCGGCAAGGAGGCGATCAGCCCCAAGGAGTCGCCCGAGAATCTGAAAGCCGCATTCGCCGAGGTGCTTCCCGAGTACGACCGCGACCGGGTGCATGTTTCGGACATCAAGAAGTGCTTCGCGTGGTACAACACGCTGGTCGGGGCGGGATTCACGGAGTTCAAACTCCCGACCGAGAACGAATAGCGAAAAATTTCCCGGTGCGGGCCGGGGCGTGACGAACCGAAAGCCGCTGCGGCTTTCATAAAGACCTGTCGTTATGGAGAAGAAGACGAAAGTGCTGGCACTGGTTGCCCACGACAACATGAAACGCGACCTGGCGGAGTGGGTCGACTGGAACAGCCGCAAGCTGAGCCGCCACCATTTGGTATGCACGGGTACGACCGGCAAGATGGTCGAAAAGACCCTGCGCGATCACAGGGAGGAGCACGAGGACGAGGCGGAGGAGAAACCCGAGCTGAAAATCACACTGCTCAAGTCGGGTCCGCTGGGCGGCGACCAGCAGCTGGGGTCGCTCATCGCCGACGGAAAGATCAACGCGCTGATTTTCTTCTGGGACCCGATGTCGGCCCAGCCGCACGACGTCGACGTGAAGGCGCTGCTGCGCCTGGCGACGCTTTACAACGTTCCGACGGCCATCAACCGTTCGTCGGCCGATTTCCTGATCTCCTCGCCGCTGTACGAGGACGACGACTACGAACCCGTCGTGAAGGATTACAAGGCCTATGTCGAGCGGGTGTTGAAATAGGCAACAGATTGAAAAAGAAACGGGCGTGAATTTCACGCCCGTTTCTTTTTTCGCTATTTGGGTTGCCCCGGGAAACTTACGTCCATTGCGGCGCCTTTGTCTCCCTGCTGTTCCATCCATTTTTCCAGCTCCTTCTTCATCTTGCGGATACGGCTTTGGTATTCGGGTTTGTCGGCCAGGTTGTTCATCTCCCACGGGTCGTTCTCCACGTCGTAGAACTCGAACTCGGGACGGTGCACGAAACGGTCGATCAGTCGTTTGGCTTCGGGATCGGTGTTCTCCGACGATTTCCACGCCTCCCAGACCCCCGTGTTGCTCTTCGGTTCCTTCATCAGGTGCTTTTCGTGGTAGTCCTTTTCGGGCGTGAGGTTCCAGATCAGCGCGTATTTCTCGTCGCGGATGCTGCGTATCGGGTAGGGACGGCCTTCCGGAATGTTGTTGTGGATGCCGTAGGCGTATTTGCGGGCTTTGTCCGACTCGCCGAACAGCGCCTTCTTGAAGCTGACGCCGTCGAGCTCCTTCCGCGGCTTGCCGCCTGCGATGTCGAGGAACGTGGGCAGCAGGTCCTCATACTGCACGATGGCGTGGGATACGCGTCCCGGAGCGATTTTCGCGGGATAACGCGCCACCAATGCGCTGTTGACGCCCGGATACCAGCAGGTCCACTTGCCGCCGGGGAACTGCGGTCCCTGCTCGCCGAGGAACATCACGATCGTGTTGTCGAGCTTACCCGTCTCGGTCAGCACTTCGAGCACCGAGCCGACCTCGTTGTCGAGGGCGCGCACTTCGGCGAGGTAGTGGGTGAAAATCTCGCGCATCCGGGGGTTGTCCACACAGTTCTCGGGCATCACGAGCTTGTCCTTGTCGAACTCCGTCGGATCGCCCCACGTCCACGGCGCGTGCGGATGGATGCTGCATACGTAGAGCAGGAACGGATCGTCGTTGCGCGTCATGAACTCGCGGATGCCGTCCACGGTGTAGGGAGCCTTCAGCGCCGTGCAGCCCACGGTGAATCCGGGAACCTTCTCGAATTTGTAGACCGCCGGGGTGATCGGGTGGTTTTTGCCGGTGCGGCCTACGCGGTAGCCCTCCTCGGGCATGTATTCGTTGACCGTCTTGGTTCCCTTGAAGGTCGCCTTGTGGTTCTGGTACGAGCCGTGGCGGACCGGGTAGAGACCCGTGTACATCGAGGCGCGGATGGGCACGCTCATGGCGATCGACGCATAGTTGTGCGTGAACCGCACCCCTTCCCGCGCCAGCCGGTCGATATTGGGGGTCTCGATGTTTTTCCCTCCGTAGCAGCTCAGCTCGGACGACAGCAGGTCGTCGGCCACGATCACCACGATATTGGGGCGGTCGGTCCGGGGAGCGCTTTTTTCGGCTGCAAGGCCCGTTGCGGGCGCGACCGCCGCGGAGAGTGCGGAGGCTTTGAGCAGCGTAGAATTCAGGTTCAGCTTATTCATTGCGGTAAAATTAGTGAATTTCTCGTTAACGCGGGTCTTTCATCACGTTCATGGCTTCCAGCAGCGTGGCGCCGCTGACCTGCCAGCCCAGTCTCGGCTTCTGATATTCGGCGCCTTTGCGGGCCGCCTGTTCCTGATCGAGGCTCCAGTCGGGGGTGAAGAATCCCGCGGGATTTCCGGCAGCGTCGCGCCCGAGTCCCTTCGTCCAGAGGGTTTCGGCCTGGTGGCGGATGAAGTCGTAGAGCTGGATGCGGGGTTTGCGCTTGATACGGCGGTCGTTGACCAGCTCCACGGCATAGCGGATGAAGATTCCCTTGAAGAAGGAGTTGTCGCCTCCGGCGCCCTCGTCGCGGAGCATGCCGCCCTTGGTGATGCCCGGGTGGGTGATGGTGTAGAGGGCGGCTTTCAGGGCGTCGTCGCGGTAGAGCTTCTTCCCGGTGTAGCGGTAGAGCAGGTGCGCGGCTCCGAGGAACGTCCCCTGGTCGTAGGTGAGCGAGTAGGCCGTCATCTTGCCCTTCTTCTGCGAGAACGATCCGTAGACCTGTCCCGTCGTGCGGTCGAACAGCTCGCGGGCCATCCATTCATAGACCGTCTCGGCGTTTTTCAGGTAGTCGAAATCGACGTAGTCGGGGTGCGAGTCGGCCCGGTAGCGTGCGGCCGGGGTCCGCCGCTTCACTTCGTGCAGACGGATGGCCGCAAGGCAGCCCGGGGCGTTCGAACAGGCGTTCTTCGAAAGACCCTGGGCGGTGTCCTCCTTGCCGTAGCACCAGATGAAACCGCCGCTGCCGCCCACATCGCGGGCTGCGGGAAGGTCCCAGGCCTTCCAGATCTGGGCGTAGAGCTTCTGCGCCTCGCGCAGGTAGACGGCTTCGCCGGTGGCTTCGTAGAGCCGGATCAGCGTCAGCGCGTGCCACTCCATGTCGTCGACGAACTGGTTGCCGAACGAGGCCGAGATGTCGGCATATTTCTTCATGCCGTAGCTGGTCCAGAGGACGCCTGTCTGGCGTTTGACCTCGCCCGTGCCGATCGGGTCGCGGTAGCCTTTGTCGAAGCACTCCTTGTAGAAGGCTTCGGCTTCGCGGTCGCCTTCGCGCTGCGCCCGGAGGTAGGCGTCGATGAAGACGTCCATGCCGTGGGCCTGCGGCCAGTAGTTGTTCGAGAAATCCTCGGCGCCTTTCACGCCGTTGGTGAAGTGGTAGGGCGGCTGCTTGCCGACGAACCCGTTGCCGGGTACGCGCCAGAAGTTGTCGGCCAGCGTCGTCGTGGCGTAGTCTGCCGCCGCGCTCCACGATATGGCGTCGTTGCGGCGGTCGCTGCGGGCCTGCGAGGGGATGCCGGAGCCGAGCAGCAGCGTCAGGGCGAGGGTTGCGATTGTGTGGTTCATCGGATTCGGTTTTCTTGTTTTTTAACTGTATATTTGCTTTCGAGCATCTTGATCCAGTAGCCGCCGACCACCGCGCGGGCCTTGAAAATCACGTGGGCCGGCACGTCGCTCTTGTACCAGTCGGACATCGGCACACGCAGCACCGTCTCGTTCATGAAGTCCCAGACCGGCTCGACGAGCGCTTCGAAGCTCTTCCGGTCGTCGGCCAGCGTGGCGCTCCAGACGATCCAGTCGGACTTGGTCCATTGGCGGCGGCTGTCGAGCGGAAGCCCGTAGCGGTTCTGCTTATGGAGGTAGTAGGCGATCTCCTTCCGGGCCACGCTTTCGGGGAAGATGCCGAAGCCCAGCAGTTTGTCCCACACGAGGTTGTATTTCTGGCTCCACGTTCCGCTCTTGTCGAAGGTCAGGCGGTAGTGGTCGCCGTCGTCGGCCATCCGGACCCACTCCCCGGCCATCTCACGGGCCTTGGCGAAGTAGCTGTCGGCAACCTCCTGCATGCCGAGCATCCGCGCGCAGTAGCCGTAGGAGGCGATGCCCATGATGGCCTTTATGGAGAGGTTGGCGTTGTGGGCGAAGTGTCCCGCGAAGTCGTCGGTGCAGAGCTGGTTGTCGGGGTCGAGTCCGTTCTCGACGAGGTATTCGGCCCAGCGGGTCAACTCTTTCCAGTGTCTGCGGGCGTATTCGGCGTTGCCTTCCGCCGCCGCGATGGCGGCCGTCAGCACGAGCATGTTGCCCGACTCCTCGACCGGCATGTCGTGCTTGTAGGTCTGCCCGTTGGCCTGGGGATAGGTTCCCACGTCGTGCGCCGGGAAGGGCTTCTGCCACTTGCCGCTTTCGCTGTAATGGAAGATGTGGTTGAGCAGCGCCTTGCACAGTTCGGGGTTGTAATAGAGGAACAGCGGGGCCGAGGGGTAGCTGATGTCCACGGTTCCGATCGAACCGTTGCTGGCGTTCTCCTTCGAGAGCAGCATCAGGTCGCCGTCGGGGGACTCCACGAGTTTGTGAGCGGCGATGGCCTGCCGGTAGGCGAGGGCGCAGAGTTCGGCGTATTTCCGTCCGCCCTCACGGGTCGCCGTCTCCATCAGTTCGAGGTCGAACTCCCGGCATTTCTCGTTCAGAACCGGATAGTCGCCGGCCGCCAGCGCGAACTGCCGTTCGATCGTGCTGTCGCCCCGGCGGTTCCAGTAGGGGCGCAGGTCGGTCTTGAAGTACTGGATCGACCGGATGTCGTCGAATCCGGCCATGATCAGGCCTTTGGCCGCTGCGGCGCGTCCCAGACTGCGGGCGACGGCGATACAGGCATTGTCTGCGGCGGCCGTTTTGCCGTCGAGCCGGCCGTTTGCGGCGAAGGCCCTGCGCATCGTCATGGCACCGCCCACCGACTGCGACGAACCGCCGTCTGGGGCGCAGAGGTAGAAATAGCCCCAGTCGATCTTGATCTGGTCGCCCTTGCGCCGGAGCACATTCTGCTCCTTGCTTCCCGTGCGGACGAACGCCAGGCCGTCCTTGCGGTAACCGTCGCTCACGGCCTCCTGGTCGGCGGTGTTGACGGCGCAGGCGGGCGACGCCTCGAAGTAGATCTGCACGTCGTGAGCCGCGCCGTCGAGCGACCGGGTTTCATAGGCGATGTAGTTCACCGGGCGGGAGATCAGTTCGAGGTCGTCGAGGAAGAGAGGAGCCGTGAAGGTCAGCGTCAGCCCCACCGGACCGCAGGTGAATTCGTAGACGGTCTGCATGGCCCGTACGTCGGCCGATTGCTGCACGGCGGGGGTCGACAGGGATCGCTCGCCGCCGAAACCGGCTTCGAAAGCGCACGTCGGGGCGTCGATGCCCATGAAACGGTAGGTTTTTCCGTCGACGCGCAGAGCGCCTACCAGCGGGAACGGCTGTCCGGTCCAGTGGGTCGTGTGGCTGTCGTAGAGGCAGTCTCCGGCCGACCAGCAGCTGGTGTAGGGGTCGATGGTGATCAGAGGGTAGGCCGGGGCGCGCAGGGTGTTCTGCGGCGCAGGCGCTGCCGCCCGTGCGGTCGCAAAAAGCGCTGCGGCCGCCAGAATCGCTATGGAAAGGGTTTTCTTCATTCGGAAAAGGTTTGTCGAAAAGTCGTTTATTGTTTTGCGTTTTGGGTTTTCTTGCGGTTGTTCAGCAAATGCTGCGTCGCGTCCAGTTCGGTCTGTGCGCCCAGGTCGCCCTGGCTCGCCATCCAGGCGTCGAGTTTCGGACGCATCCGGTCGAGGACCTTCCTGTAGGCGGGGTCTGCGGCCAGGTTGTGCATCTGATAGGGGTCCTTCACGACATCGTACAGCTCCTCGGCGGGGCGCGTCTGGTACAGTCCGGCGCGCTCGCGGGCGAAGGTGTCCCCTTCGTCGCCCCGGCGCTGCCACTCCCGGAAATAGTCCTGCTTCGTCACGACGCATTGGAACGTGGCTTCGGGCGTCAGGTTGCGGATGTAGCAGTAACGCTCGTCGCGGACCGAGCGGATGCCGTAGTGGTCCGGGCCGTTGAGGATGCCCCGCGAGGTCTGGATGCCGTAGACGCACTCCTTGTGCTTCGACTTTTTGCCTTCGATCACTTTCCGGAAACTCCGGCCGTCCAGCCCCTCGGGAACCGATCCGGAGGCTATGTCCACGAGCGTGGGGGTCACGTCGGCGTATTCGCACAGGGCGTCGGTCGTCGTGCCGGGCCGGGTCACCCCTTTCCAGCGCACGATGAAGGCCGTTTGCAACCCCGCGTCGTAGCAGGTCCACTTGGCGAACGGGAACTGGTGTCCCTGCTCGCTGGTGAAGATGAAGACAGTGTCGTCGTCCAGCCCGTATTTTTTCAGCAGGGAGTCGATGCGGCCGATGTCGGTGTCGAGCTGGTTGATCTCGGCCAGATAATTCACATATAAATCCCTGATTTCGGGCGTGTCCACCAGCGTCGGGGGCAGAGTCAGCCGTGCCGCATCGAAGAGAGAGCGGTCGCCGCGCGTCCACGGGGTGTGGGCGTCGTGCGAAGCCACGTAGAGGAAGAACGGTTGGCCGCCGGCTGCCGCCTCGCAGAAAAACGGTTCGATTTTGGCCGGATTCACATCCGCATTCGGTTTGGCCAGCTCCTCGAAGGGAAATGCGCTCATCGGCGCGATGTGCCGCTTGCCCTGCATGGCCACCCGGTAGCCGCAGTCCTTCAGGTATTTGGGCAGCGTCTGCACGCCGTCGTCGATGTAGGTGTGGTTGGGGTAGGCCCCCGACCGCACGGGATAGAGTCCCGTCAGCAGGCAGTGGCGCGTGGGCGAACTCATGGCCGTCGCCTGGAAGAACCGCGTGAAGCGCAGTCCCTCGGATGCCAGCCGGTCGATGTTGGGCGTCACGGCGTCGGGACTGCCGTAACAGCCGAAGTCGAGCATGCGCGTGTCGTCCGAGATGACGAGCACGATGTTGGGCCGCTTGGGTGCAGCGCCCGCGGAAAATGCCGTCAGTACGGCTGCCGCTGCGGCGATACGGGTTGTTCGTATTTTCATGCTATTTGTTGTAAAACAGGTAGTTGTGCGGATTGCGCTTGAAGCGGTAGCGCTGGCGGGGCAGCGGCAGCGGGTCGTCCGTGGCGATGTCCCATTTGAGCAGCTCGGCCATCAGCTCCTGCTGCTTGGCGGCGTATTTCCGGTTGCCGTAGAGGTTCTTCATCTCCGAGGGATCCTTTTTGACGTTGTACATTTCGCCGTTGCCCAGCATGTCGAACTCCAGTTTCCAGTCGCCCATGCGCACGCACCGGCTCGCGCCGCTCTGCGTCCAGGTGTTCAGTTCGTCGAAAAACCCGGGCTTTTTGCGCGTGGCGCCCTCTGCGGCGTAGTCGGTTCCGTCCTCTTTGGTGTAGTACTGGCCGCCGTAGCCGTCCTCGCTCATCACGCTGCGGAACTCATCGGCGGGGTAGTCGCCGCCGCGGATGACCTCGATCAGACTGCGTCCCTGCACGCCTTCGGGAATCTCGCCCCCGGCCATCTCGCAGAAGGTCGGGAAAACGTCCACCAGCGAGACGTGCGCGGAACTTAAACCCTGTGCCGGAACCGGACCGCCGAACCAGACGAACGGCACGCGCGCGACGATGTCCGAGAGCCCCACGCCCTTCTTCATCAGCCCGTACTCCCCGGCGAAGTCGCCGTGGTCGGCCGTCACGACGAAGACCGTGTTTTCATACGTGCCGTCCTTGCGCAGCTGCTCCACCAGACGGGCGATCTGGTCGTCGATCAGGCGGATCATCCCGAGGTAGTTGCTGCGCAGGCGGTCCAGGTGCTCGTAATAGCCCGCATGTCCCAGCGACATCATCTCGTGCAGGAGTTCGTATTCCGGGCCTTTCACGGCCAGGTCCTTGAGCCCGGTCCGCACCGGCGGCAGTTTCTCGGGCGGGAACATCGAATAATAGGGTTCGCTGACCTGATAGGGGTTGTGCGGTTCGGGGAACGAGAGCCACATCATGAAGGGCTTGTCGTCGTCGCCGCCGATCCATTGCAGGGCGTCGTCCACCATGCGGTGGGGATGCTGCATTTCGGCTCCGAACGGCGCCGGGTCATAGCTGGCGTACATGTCGGTCGTGCCGAGGTATCGGTTGAAAGCCCGGGCCTTTTCGTCGACTTTTCCCTGCTGGGCGAAATGGTTGTAGGGACGCCAGCAGTCGGCGTCCTGCGGCTTGAGGTGGGCGTGGTTCTTGCCCACGAGCGCCGTGCGGTAGCCGTTGCGGCGCGCGAAGGCGAACAGGTCGTCCTTGTAGACCGCGTCCTCGATGTTGTGGTTCGATTTCACGCGCGTGGCTTTCGGGAAACGCCCCGTGAGGAACGCCACGCGGGCCGGGCCGCTGATCGGGGCGGGGGTGTAGGCCCGGTCGAACCAGACGCCTTCGGCGGCCATGCGGTCCACGAAGGGGGTGACGTCGAGCGGATAGCCCTCCCGGCCGCAGAGGTCGGCGCGCTGCTGGTCCGTCATGATGAAGATGAAATTGGGCTTTCGGGGAGTCCCCGCTTCCTGGGCCGTTGCGGACGATACGGCCAGCGGCAGCAGCGCCGTCGCGCCCAACGTGATTTTGACAGGATTCATCGGATATTCGTTTTAGGTTATTTGTCGTAGCGGATGATACAAAATTAGGCGGATCGGGACAGACTCGCTGCTCCTTTTTATTCAAATTTGGCCAAAAACTGACCAAACGCCTTTCCGGGCGGTGCGGGGCGTTGCCGGGACCGAAAATTTCGTGTACCTTTCCTGAAAATTACGAACCTAATTCCGACACAGATGATGAAACTCGACAAAAGCGCGGTGCTCGCTTCGGCGGCCGCACTGACCTCGTCGCTGGCCTGCGCCGCACAGCCCAACGTCGTCTTTATTCTGGCCGACGACATGGGTTACGGCGACGTCTCGGCCCTGAATGAAAAATCCCGGATACGGACCCCGGCCATCGACGCCCTCTGCCGCGACGGAGTGACCTTCACCGACGCCCATTCGGGCTCTTCGGTGAGCACGCCTTCGCGCTACGGCATCCTGACGGGGCGCTACGCCTTTCGCACAACTCTCAAAAGCGGCGTCACGAACAGCTACTCCCCGCCGCTGATCGCTCCCGGCCGCCGCACGATCGCCACCTTCCTTTCGGAGCTGGGCTATTCGACGGCCTGCATCGGCAAATGGCATCTGGGCTGGAACTGGACCATGCGCGACGGCAAGGTGGACTTCTCCGGCCCGGTCGGGGACGGTCCCGTGACCCGCGGCTTCGACTATTTCTTCGGTATCCCGGCTTCGCTCGACATGCCACCTTATGTATATATAGAAAACGACCGGGTGACGGCGCAGCCCGACCGGACCTCGGCCGACGGCAAGGGCCTGCTGTTGCAGCGCAGCGGCCCGCAGGGAGCCGATTTCGAACACGGGGAGTGTCTCCAGCGCATCACGCGGAAGTCGCTCGAATACATTGCGGCGCAGAGCGCGAAGAAGCCCTTCTTCCTCTACATGCCGCTGACGGCCCCGCATACGCCGATCCTGCCCTCGGAGGAGTTCCGCGGCAAGTCGGGACTCTCGCCCTACGGCGATTTCGTGATGATGGTCGACGACGTGGTCGCGCAGATCGTGGCCCGGCTGAAGGAGCAAGGGCTTTACGAAAACACGGTCGTCGTTTTCGCCGCCGACAACGGCTGTTTCCACGGCGCCGGAGTGAAGGAGATGGAGGCCGGCGGGCACTTCCCCAGCTACATTTACCGGGGTTACAAATCCGACCTCTTCGACGGCGGCCACCGTGTGCCGCTCGTGGTTTCGCGGGGCGGGAAGAACGGCGGGCGCGTCGAGCGGGGACTGGTCTCCCTCACGGATTTCTACGCCACGTTCGCCGAGATGGCCGGTTACCGCCTCACGCCCGGCGAGGGCGAGGACAGTTACAGCCTCTGGGGCGTCGTGACGGGCAAGGGTGGAAACCTGCGTCCCGACGCCGTGCACCATTCGAACAACGGCAGCTTCTCGCTGCGCGAAGGACGCTGGAAGATTCTCTTCACGGCCGGCTCCGGAGGCTGGAGTTTCCCGACTTTTCCCAAGGACAGGGAGTATATCGCCACACTTCCTTCGATGCAGCTTTACGACCTGGAGAGCGACCCCGGCGAGACGAAAAACGTGATCGCCGAACACCCCGACGTCGTGCGCCGTCTGACCGCCCGGATGCGGGAGCATATCGAACGCGGACGCTCGACGCCCGGACCCGTTCAGACGAACGAAACGCGCGGCGAATGGAAGCAGACCGCTCTGTTTATGAATGAGGCTGAATAACACTCACAGGCCCTCCGGAGGCGTATTTTAACCGGATTGACCAAATATTGACATTTTTTGAATAAGTGTCCAGGGCTGTTTTCTCGGAAACAGCCTTTCTTTGTTGTCGAGTAAAACTTACTAAACCTAAAACTAATTTCTATGAAGGTATTTCGACTATGGTCGCTGATGCTTTCGGCGACAATGCTTTTTCTCGTCGCCTGCGAATCGATGGACGAGAAGGACGGGGGAAAATTTTCGCTCGGTTCCACTTGCCGGATTCTCGAAAGCAGAGGCAATTTCACCAGCTTTATCAAGGCGCTCGACCGCAGCGGTTACCGCAGGCTCGTGGACGGCGGAGGACTCGTGACGGTGTTTGCTCCGGACGATGCCGCATTCGGCAGCTATCTCCAGGAAAAATACGGAACGACGGACGTCGATCAGGTCCCCGTCGAGGAGCTTGCGCTGCTCGTGGGCTGCCACATGATCCAGTTCGCCTACACTCCCGAGGATTTTCTCTCTTTCTCGATGGTCTCTTCCGACGACGGAACGGACACCGGCGACGGTGCGTGCTACAAGTACAAGACCTACGGGCGTCCCGCCATCGAGGAATATACCGATCCGCTCAACCGGCGGAAGGTGAAGATCTTCTCGCGTGAGAAGTACATGCCCGTCTTCTCGACGCGGATGTTCGCTAAACGGGGCATCTCCGATGCGGAGGGCGACTACCGCCTGCTTTTTCCCGACGTGAACTGGCAGGGCGCGAACGACCGTCTCTATGCGGGCAACGCCGCCGTCACGGAGAGCGGCATTCCGACCGACAACGGCTATCTCTATATAGTGGACAAGGTGATGGAGCCTGCGCGTACCGTATATAAAGAGTTGTCGGACAATGCGTCGTCGGCCGATTACTCGCTCTGCAAGGGGCTTTTCGACCGCGTCAGCCTCTACAAGTACGACGCCACCGTTTCGAAGAACTACGCCGGGGCGTCGGGCGACTCGCTGTTCTACTTCTACCACTGGAAAGAACCCCTGCGCACGGCCGAGATTCCCGAGATCGCCAGCGAGTGGACCTACCACGACGAGAGCGGCGTGGTTTTCGACCGCGGCCTGCGCTATGCGAACAACTGCTTCCTGCCCCAGGACGACGTGCTGAAGGAGTACCTGAAAAACTATTTCAGCGAGTACGGCACGCAGACCCAGGAGGATTTCCTCGGCCTGATTCCCAAAAATGCCATCTATCATTTCCTGCGGGCACACGTCTACGGTACGCGTGACCTGATCCTGCCTTCGGAACTGAACATGAGTCCGGTCGTCGGCGTGAACGGCGAACGCTTCAACCTTTCGACCTCCGAGCTGAAAGACGTGCGTTACTGCTCGAACGGCGTCATTTACGGCATGGACAAGGTCTTCGAACCGGCGGTCTTCACATGCCTGACCGCGCCGCTGTTCCGCTACCCGCAGTTCACCTTCTACGCCCGGGCGTTCAATACGAAGAACATGTACCAGCAGACGGTCGACATGAACAACCGCTTCACGCTCTTCATCCAGAACGACCAGGACCTGGCTACGGCCGGCTATTCGTCGAGCGAGGGTTCCTCCACGCACGGCGACTACACCTTCCGCAGCAAGTCCGGCAACATGAATGCCAACGCCGTGTCGAATCTGCTGATGTCCCAGTTCGTCTACGGCGATCTTCCGGCACTGGAGGAGACCGACGAACTGCGCTATTTCGTCGCCAAGGATGAAAAGACCTATTTCTATATCAAGAACAAGGCTCTTTTCGACTACTCGGGCAAGGAGTTGAGCGTCAAGGCCAGCTTCGACACCGACAACGGAACGGTCTACCAGACCGACCGGGTGATTCCCGCCCGCGTCGGAGCCTACTCCGAGACGGGCAAGATGCCCGAATACCAGCAGTTCAAGAGTCTGATGATCACCGCCGGGCTGGGCAACAACAGCGGCGGACTGGTCACTCCGATCGCCGACGGACTGGTGTTCTTCCCGACCAACGAGGCGATTCTCGCCGCCAAGGACGCGGGGATGATTCCCGAGGTGGTCGACGGCGACGTGACCGAACTGCGCAAATACCTCCAGTACTATTTCGTACCGCTGAAGAAGAACAAGCTCAACTTCTACCTGCTGCCGGGACTCGGTCCCGAGGGCGCGACTACCGAAGCCTATTCGGGCCGCTACGTCACGCTGTCGGAGTATCAGAACGAGACCGACGCCAAGACGATGGGCATTGCGTGGAATCCCGATGTTCCCGAGTCGCTGACCATTACCGACATGGCCGGCAACACCATTACGACGGAGCCGGGGGTGATCTACCTGCGTACCAACTGCGCGACCTACTCCATCAATACGTGTTTCGATTATCGTACGATGTACGGAAATTAAGGCCGAATCCAAATCTAAACTACATACCAGCGGATGATGAAAAAATTTTCATTTCTACTAATCATAATGGCTGCCGTATGCCTGTCGCCGTGTGCTGTGTTCGCACAGAAACAGGTGCAGGGCAGGAGCGCCAAGAAAGAGACCTATACGATGCGCGGTGTCGTGTCGGACAGCCAGGGCGTACTGCCGGGCGCTACGGTCTATCTGCAGAACAAGGACATGCGAATCATCGTGGGAGCCGTGACGGGTATCCAGGGCGAATACATCCTGGACGTGCCGGCCAATGCCAAGGACCTGACCATCGTGACGGGTTTCGTGGGCTACGTGACGCAAAAGGTCCCCTATACCGGACAGCGGGTCTACGACGTGCGCCTGAAGGAGGATTCCAAATCCATCCAGTCGGTCGTTGTCGAGGGTAAGGTCTCCCGCAAGAACGAGGTGGGCGTCAAGCGCGAAAACCTCGGTACGGCAACCGAATACCTCGACGTGACGCAGTTCGAGGACATGAGCGTGACCTCCGTCGACCAGATGATCCAGGGCCGTATGGCCAACCTCGACATCGTTGCGGCGTCGGGCGACCCCGGTACGGTCTCCACGATCCGCATCCGCGGTTCGGCGTCGCTCAACTCCAGCAACGAACCGCTGATCGTGATCGACGGCATCCCGCAGGACAACGAGATCGACGAGGACTTCAACTTCGGCGACGCCAACGTCGAGGATTTCGGCGCCCTGTTGAGCATTTCGCCCAACGACATCCAGTCGATCGAGATACTCAAGGACGCGGCCGCCACGGCGCTCTGGGGACCCCGTGCCGCCAACGGCGTGATTCTGATCGTGACCAAGCAGGGCGGCGTGCACAAACCCCGTTTCTCGTTCTCCCAGAAGTTCGACTATTCGTTCGAACCCAAGCCTATTCCGCTGCTCAACGGTCAGGAGTACGTGACGCTGATGCAGGACGCCCTTTGGAACTGGATCAAGGACGGCGACTACGCCCAGGATCGTGTGAAGAAGCTGACCAACCAGAAGGACATTCTCTACGACCGCTCCTACGAGTATTTCAACGAGTTCAACTGCAACACCGACTGGCTCGACCTGATTTCCCGGAATTCGCTCAACTCCACGACGGACTTCTCGATGGACGGCGGCGGCGAGGTCGCCAACTACCGCTTCTCGCTGGGATACGAGGACCGCGACGGTACGACCAAGGGAACCGACTACTCGCGCATCACCTCGCGCCTGAACCTGGTGATCAAGTTCTCGCGCAAGTTCCGCGTCGAGTCGAAGTTCGACTACACCGAGTCCACGCGCAACCAGCCCTACGGTTCGACCTCCAAGGACCTGGCCATCGGTGCGACCGAGAATGCGGACAACGAGGCCAATTCGGTCTACGCCATCAACGAGCAGCTGAAAAAGCCGGTCCGCAACACGGCCATGATCAAGATGCCCAACATGAGTCCCTGGGTGCTGGACCAGTACGGCAACCCCACGAACGAGTATTTCAGCGCTCCCGAAAGCTCGTTGCAGGGAACCTTCCCCAACCCGCTCGCGCATGCGCTCGAATCGACCCAGAAGACCAAGTCGCGCTCCGTGGGCGCCAATTTCGCCGTGGTGTACAATCCGATTCCGGGACTGACCGTCCAGGGAACCGTTTCCTACCGGCTTTCGGCCATCCGCACCAACGGCTTCCTGCCTTCGTCGGTGATGAACGTGAAGTGGTCCAACCAGAACTACAACCAGGGTCTCGAAGCCCAGTCCAACAAGGCCGTCACGTTCGCCGACGTGAATGTCAACTACGCGGTGAACCTCGGGCGGCACAATATCCAGGCTACGCTCCGCGACCAGATCGAGGCGACCAACAATAACAGTTATAGCATCACCACGACCGGCAGCGGCGCCGAGGCGGTCAGCTCGCCTTCGTCCGAAGGAAAGATCATCAAGATGAACTCCGCCTGGGCCAAGCGGCGCACGGTGGGTCTGGTGGGCAGTCTGAATTACGTTTACGACGAGCGTTACGCCCTGAACGTCGCGGCCCGTCTGAACGCCAACTCCAATACCGGCCGCAACAACCGCTGGTCGGCTCTGCGTCCCTCCGTCTCGGCCGTCTGGCGTATCAACAACGAGAAGTTCATGAAGCAGGCGAAGTGGGTCGACGAACTGCGGCTGAAAGCCAGCTGGGGTAAGAGCGAACGCGTGCCCGCGGCAAGTTTCGTCACGGGAACCTTCGCTTACGAGGACGCCTACATGGACCGTCCCTCGATCAAACCCAACCAGATGCAGCTCGACAACCTCCGGCCCGAGATCGTCTCTTCGTACAACCTGGGCGTCGAGGGTGCGTTCCTGAAGAACCTGATCCGCTTCAGCTTCGACTACTACAACAAGGAGACCACCGACCTGATCATGGAGAACATGGCCATCCAGTCGACGACGGGTTACAGTTCCGTGCGCCGGTACAACGGCGGCGACGTGCGCAACCGGGGTTGGGAGTTTTCGTTGAGCCTGAACAACATCGTCAAGGCCGGCAAATTCAGCTTGAGTCTCTCGAATATCAACCTCTCGCGCAACGTCAACGAGATCACCTCGCTGCCCGAAAGCATGGTCGCCGAGAAGTACACGATCGGCAACGGCAACTACGCCCGTAAGATCATGGAGGGTAATCCGATCGGTTCGATCTACGGCTATATTTTCGAGGGCGTCTACCAGAATTACGACGAGACGCTGGCCCGCGACGCCAGCGGCGAACTTATCCGCGACGTCAACGGCAACACGGTTCCCATCCGCGTGGGCGGAACGACCCGCATGCACCCCGGCGATGCCAAATACAAGGATATAAACCACGACGGCGTGATCGACGAGAGGGACATCGTCTATCTCGGCTCCTCGTTCCCGACGATCACCGGCGGCGGAAGCCTCGTGCTGAAATACAAGGGGTGGCAGCTGCGTACGTCGCTGCACTTCCGCCTCGGCCACAGCATCGTCAACAAGGTGCGCCACGACCTCGAAAACATGAACACGGGCAACAACCAGTCGAAGAACGTGCTCCGCCGCTGGCGTTACGAGGGCGACGACACCGATGTACCCCGCGCTTTGTGGGGCGTGAACTACAACTCGATGGGCAGCAGCAAGTTCGTCGAGGACGGGTCGTTCCTCAAGATCAAGGACATCACGTTGAGCTACCGCATTCCCCAGTCGTTCTGCTCGAAACTGGGCATAACCAACGCGATGCTTTCCCTGACGACCTACAACCTGTTCACCTTTACGAACTATTCGGGACAGGACCCCGAGGTGGGTGTCGGCGCAGGGGCCTACGGACTGGCCATCGACTCGAGCCGCACGCCGCCTTCGCGCCGCGTAGCTTTCAATATTTCGTTTAGCTTCTAAATCGTGAGAATTATGAATAAGAGATATTTTTTCAACACGCTGAAAGCGTTGTTCCTGCTGCTGCTGGTGTCGGCAGGGACGGCATGCAACAGCTGGCTCGACGTGAAGCCCGAGAACGAGCAGCCCAACGACGAGTTCTGGAATAATAAGGAGGAGGTCGACGCCGTCATGATGGGCGCCTACCAGCAGCTCCGCAGCAGCCTCGAACTGCTGGTGCGCTGGGGCGAACTGCGCGGGGACGTTACGATCCTGGGTCCCGGTCTGACCTCGAACGAGAACATGCTCGCGGTCAAGGGGCTTGAAATAAAGGATACCAACCCCATCTGCAAATGGCAGCAGTTCTACAACGCAATCGGACGCTGCAATGCGGTCATCCGGTATGCGGCCGACGTGCTGCCCCGCGACAAGACCTTCACGCAGAAGGCCTGCGACGCCTACGTCGCCGAAGCGAAGTGGGTGCGCGCCCTGTGTTATTTCTACCTCGTCCGCACGTTTCGCGACGTGCCCTACGTGACCGAACCCTACCTGAACGACAGCCAGGAGTTCCGCATTCCGAAGAGCGACGGAATGGAGATCCTGAAAACGATCGCCGCCGACCTGCGGGAGTGCGCGCAGCAGATCCCCGTGGCCTACGATCCCGGATCGTGGGAGAACAAGGGACGCGCTACGGTCTGGGCGCTCTACGCCCTGCTGGCCGACATCTACCTCTGGACGGAGCAGTACGACGAGACGATCGCCATGTGCGAGAACATCGAGAAGTCGGGTCTCTATACGCTGCTTCCCACGGAGAGCTGGTATCAGATCTACAATCCGGGCAATTCCGAGGAGAGCATCATCGAATTGCAGTGGAGTGCGGCACAGCTCCAGACCAACAACCTGTTTGCGTGGTTCTACAACGAAAGCAACAATAACAACTACGCCATTTCCGATGCGGCGATGGCCAAGTTCGCCGAGTTCCCCGACGAGACGGACGTGCGCGGTTCGGGCGGCAGTTACATCGAAGCGAGCGCCAAGGTGTGGAAGTACGCCGGAACGGCGACAGGCGTCGAGAACCTCCGCGAGTCCTCGCAGCGCGACGCGAACTGGATCTTCTACCGGCTGGCCGACGTGCTGCTGATGAAGGCCGAGGCCTACGTCATGCGGGGCGCCGAGGGCGATTCGGACGCGGCTTACGCCATCATCCGGCAGATCCGCGAACGCGCCGGTTACACGATGCATCCCGACATGCCGGACAGCCAGTCGGAAGCGATCGACCTGGTGCTGGACGAGCGTCTGCGCGAACTCTGCTTCGAAGGCAAGCGCTGGTTCGACCTGGTGCGGGTGGCGGTGCGCAACGACGGGCAGTATAAGAACAAGCTGGTCTCGCTGCTGCTCCAGAACGTGGCCGCCAAGGACCGCCCGCTCTACCAGGCCAAGTTGCAGAACACCTACGGCTACTACCTGCCGATCAATGAGAGCGACATGATCGCCAGCGGCGGCGTTCTCGTACAGAATCCCTACTACCTATAACCGA
Organism: Alistipes sp. i18-0019-D1; assembly: GCF_042852885.1. Lineage (NCBI taxonomy): Bacteria > Pseudomonadati > Bacteroidota > Bacteroidia > Bacteroidales > Rikenellaceae > Alistipes > Alistipes sp. i18-0019-D1. Next base: position 44,063 of record NZ_AP031424.1, on the reverse strand, counting down.
ACCGACAAAAATGGACTTTATGCGTAAAATAATAGCAATCATAGCGGGCCTGCTGCTGCTGGGCAGCTGCGACGACCCGTACAAGGATCAGGTGTTCCGCGCGTACGACGAACAGCCCGTCGGCGAGTGGCTTGCCGGCCAGCCCGAATTCTCGATGTGGGTCGCCATGCTCCGGAAGGTCAACCTGTACAATGCCATGAATCTCGGCAACGGGCAGTTCACCTGCTTCGTGGCGGACAATACCGCCGTGGAGACCTACCTGCGGGAGAAGACCGACTACGATTCGGTCGAAGAGATGCCGGCCGACGAGATCGACTTCCTGCTTCGTTACCACATCATCAGCGGCGCCAAAATGGCCAGTGCGAACCTGATGCTGAAACTCTCGCTGCCGACCCTCACGGGCGATTACCTCACGGCCGGGATCAACATCGATACCCAGCGGCGGTATATTGACAACGGCGAAGACAAGGAGCCGTCGTTCCTCGTCCGCAAGGACATCGACCTCTCGAACGGCGTCATCCATACGCTGGACAAGCCGCTGGAGCCGTTGACCCAGAGCGTCTGGGACATTATCTCCGGCAATCCGTCCTATTCGATCTTCGCCGGTGCGGTCGAATCCTGCGGGCTTGACGAGTGGCTCGACAACACCTACCGGACGATTGGGGAGACTACCATCCGCGAGAACAAGACCGTGCTGGTCGTTTCCGACGAGGTGTTCCGCAGCCGCGGCATCAACAGCCTGGACGACCTGAAAGCCTGGTTCGGCGGCGGCGATCCGGCCGACAAGGAGTCGGACCTCTATCAGTTCATGCTCTATCACATGATGGACAAACTGAACGGATATGCCGAGCTGACGACTTTCCCCTCGGGTTATAAGTCCATGACGATCTACTCCTGCTCCGAGATCAAGGGCATTTCGGTTCTCGATACGGGCAGCTCCATCGACTTCAACCCGCAGGCCGGCGCGGAGAGTTTCCGCATCGTCGAGGCACGGCGCGATATCCCGGCCAAGAACGGCTATGTGCATGAAATCGACAACCTGGGCGTGCTTCCGGAGACGATGGCGCATTACGTCGTGGTCTGGGAACCCACCGACAAGGTCGAGTTCCAGGCCGTGCCGTTCTACCGCTCGGAGAAGGGCGAGGGCGACGGGGCGCAGAAATACAGCCTGATCGAGAACGGCCTCGACGTCCCCGGCATCCGCTGGGAGGCGATTCCCGAGACCAAGGCCGAAGTGTGGTATCACAGCGAGTACGTGGGTAACGGACGCTATCTTTACAGCGACGCCCTCTACTGGAATATGGGCGACATCGGCTGGCTCGAAGTCGACATTCCGGTGCTTCCTGCCGGAACCTATACGTTCACCATCGAGAAGTCGAACGACGCCGACTACGGCGGCAAGTGCAACATCCTGTGGGACGACGTGGCCATGGGCAACGACCGCAACTTCGTCAACGGCGACAACGTGGGATCGTGGGGCAACCGCACGCTGTTGAGCGAGGAGACCCACACGGTGCGTTTCACGGTCGGTTCCACCGGCGGCATCTGCGGATTCGACCGCATCACGTTCGTCCCCGTGGAAGAGTAGTTCTGTGTGCCTGAATCTAAAAAAATGAAGACTATGCATATTCCTGAAAATATGATCCTGAAAACTTTGGGTTGTCTTGCGGTTCTGGCGGTCTCGGCCTGCACCAACGCCGTGGACGACTACTATACCGGCGGCGAGACGGCCACCGGGGAAGGAACGGTGCTCCAGTATCTGGAAAAGACACCCGACTATTCCGAATTCGTGAAACTCGTCGGCGAGACCGGCATGACCGAAATCCTGTCGGGGAAGGACCTGGTGACGGTCTGGGCGCCGACCGACGCGCAGATGCCCGCCGGGGTGGCTGCGATGAGCGACGCCGAGAAGCTGCGTCTCGTACGCAATCACATTTCGATCACGACGATCTTCAGCCGCAACCTCGCGCGTCTTTCGACCGTGGGGACGATGGCCGGCAAATACCTGACCGTGGGAAGCGCTTCGGGAACCTACACCATCGACGGCATCGCGATTTCCGAGATGGACCGGGTGTTCGAGAACGGCGTCGTCCACCGGGTCTCCGAATGGCTTGCGCCGCGCAAGAATCTCTACCAGTGGCTTGAGGAGGCCGGCGACGACTATTCGCGGTTCCGCGATACGCTGCTGGCCCATAACGTCCGGGTCTTCGACAAGGAGAACAGCCCGATTCTCGGCGTGGACGAGAACGGCCGGATCATCTACGACTCGGTGTGGATCGTCAAGAACGACCTGCTGAAGGACCTCGATCTGAACGACGAGAGCATCCGCTATACGCTTTTCGTTCCGGACAACGATGCCTTCGAGGCGATGTTCCGGGAGAAGACCGAGTATCTGAACAGCGTCGAGCGTGAAGTGACGCCGGCGGATACCGTGCTGTGGTCGACCTGGATGATGAAGGCCGCCCTCCACACCGGACTGGTCGACTTCCAGCCGGGCAGTTCGCTGAAATCGGTCCTCGGCAAGGAGATCCGCACCGACTACCAGACGGTGCTCGATCCTGTCGAGATGAGCAACGGCCGCATCTGGCCCATGAGCGCATGTTACGTTCCGCGCAGCGTTTATTTCGAGAACGTCTGGTTCAATCCCTATTACCTGCGCAAGGAGATTATCGACGGCGGAGGCAACATCACCAAGAATCCCGGAACCTACGACTCCTACAAGAACACGATCAACAACGTGAACAGCCGGTTGGTTCCCGACAAACTGGCGGTGTTCTTCCAGTACACGACCAACTTCGACGGCAACTATTACCAGTTCAAGAGTTGTACGTATGACGAAGAACAGCTGCTCAACGTTCCGCTGAACATCATGCCGGGCAAGTACAGCGTTCAGTGCCACCTGGTCAGCTACAAATTCAACAACGCCAACCAGACCGATATTCTGGATATCTACCAGGTTCACGGCGAGAACGACATGACCCTGATCGGGCGCGCCGAGGGTATCGTGGCCAATGCGTTCGACGACGGCGCAGCCACCGGCAACGGCACGATCGGCTTGCTGACCAAAGAATACGAGATCACCGGCAAATACGGGCAGCTCGAACTGCGGATCGTCATTCCCGGCAAGTATACGATGGGCGAGAAGCGACGGATCTGCGTGGGACGGATCGTTCTGACCCCGACCGACAATTATTAATCCCTAAAAAGAGTGAAAAATGCGTAATTTCATAACATACATTTTGTTTCTGTCCGTGCTCTTTGCAGGGGGACGTGCAGTGGCGGCGCAGCCTCATCAATACCGGGATCCGGCCGAAGGCCATTCGGTCGTGGGTCTCGTGCTGGATGCCGATACCCGCAAGCCGGTGGCGGCCGCGCAGGTCAGCTCCGGCGAACTGGCCAAATCGGTGGTGAGCGGCCCGAAAGGCGTTTTCCGGGCGAAAACCTTCTCCCGGGATGCCGTGCTCAACGTGATCAAGGAGGGCTATTTTTCGGCCCGGGTGAATCTGCTCGGCCGTGACAGCCTGGTGGTTTACCTGCAACAGGCGGACAAGACGCTGAGAACCGACCGTTACTACTCGCCCGACGGCGTCGTGCCGATGTCCGACAGGACCAGCACGGCCCAGGCCATGGATATCAAGGATGTCAACCGGGGCTATTTCTCGGTGAGCGACGCGCTCACGGGCCGTTTCGCGGGCCTGCGCGTAAGTTCCAAGGGCGGCATGGTGGGTGAAGGCTCCTTCTTCAACCTGCGCGGCAACCGCACCCTGCTGGGGCAGAATACGCCGCTGCTGGTCGTCGACGGGGTCCCCTTCATTTCGGACCAGAACACTTCCAATATCATCAACGGATTTTCGGCCGACCTGCTCGAACCGGTCAACCTGAACAATATCGAGCAGATCACCTTCCTCAAAGGAGCCGATGCAATGCCCTACGGCTCGCTGGGCAGCAACGGCGTGCTGCTGATCAACACCGAGCGCGGTAAGGTGAGCCGTACGCTGGTCGAATTCCAGACCGTCGAGGGCGTGGGCTTCATCAACAAGACGCTGCCCCTGCTTTCGGGACTCGATTTCAGCCGTTACATCGCCGACATCGCCGGAAGCCGCTACGCCGATTCGGAAGAGATCGGAAAGGCGTTCCCCTTCCTGAGCGGCAACATGACGCCTGCCGAGCAGGTGCGCTACGGTTTCAACACCGACTGGCAGAAGGAGATCTTCTCGCCCGCCTTCGTATCGGACAATACGCTGAAGGTGCGGGGCGGCGACGCCGTGGTCCAGTACCTCGTGACGGCCGGTTATCAGAAAGGCAACGGTGTGGTCGACGGAACCAAGCGCGACAAGTTCTATACCAACGGCAACACCAACATCAACTTCAGCGAAAAGCTCAGCGCCTTCGCCTCCATCTCCTTCGATTTTCTGGAGATGAAGCTTCAGGAGCAGGGCCTCTCGCCCCAGACCAACCCCCTGCTGGCGGCCTATTCGCACTCCCCGCTGACGGGCATCTACGAGGTCGACGACAAGGGCGCCATCCTGACCGAGTATGCGAAGATCGACCCGACGATGAACATTTCCAACCCCGTCGCCATGCTGACGGGCATCGAGGGCAAGAACAAGATCTACGACTTCCTGGTGAACACGGGTCTGAACTACAATATCCTGAAAAACCTGAAGGCGGACTTCACGTTCGGCATCTTCTACCGCTACATCAAGGACGACATCTTCATCGGCGGTTTGAGTTCGGGCACGATCGCCCCGCTGATGGGCGGCCTGGCCCTCAATACGGTGCGCAGCGGCTCCTCGGAGTCGAGGGACTATTTCGGCAAGGTCGGCCTGTCCTACAACCTCACCTCCGGCAGCCACCGGCTCGACCTGAAAGGCGGCTGGCAGATGATCTCCTCGCGCACGCAGGCCAGCAGCGGATCGGGCATCAACACGACGACCGACCGCTACCGTTCGCTTTCCAACGTCTCCTCCGTGGGCCGCACCTCGGGCGGCTACGCCGAGCTGCTGAACTGGATGAACTTCTATCTGAAGGCCGACTACAACTACCGGGAACAGCTCTACCTTTCGGCCACGGGCGTGGTGGACGCCTCTTCGACCTACGGCGCGTACAGCGACCGCTGGTACGTGTTCCCCGGCTTCAAGGCCGGCTGGAAGATCAGCAACGCCCCCTTCCTGCGCAACAGCAAGGCGGTTTCCGGCCTGATGCTGCGCGGTGAGTACAGCGTCAACCCCAACAGCCGTTACAGCAGCGCCTACGGCAGCTATTACTACATGCTGCAACTGCTGCGCGATGTGAGCGGCCTGGTCCGTGCGGGCGTTCCCAACCAGAAGATCGGTCCCGAGCGCGTGACCAACATCGACCTGGGTGTGGACTTCTCGCTGCTGGGCGACAAGTTTACGCTGAGCGCCGACATCTTCGAGGAGTATACCCGCCACATGATCGTCGACACCAAGGCATCGCCCGTCTACGGTTCCGGCGTCATCTATAAGAACAGCGGTTCGATGCGTTCGCGCGGTGCGGAAATCAGCGCCAGTGCGCTGCTCGTGGGCGGCAAGTTCCGCTGGCGCGTCGGCGGTAACATCGCCTACTACAAAACCCGCGTCATGAGCCTCGGCGGCCAGGACCGGCAGATCATCGACCTCGGCGACGGCGTGACGCTCGTCAACCGGGTGGGGGAGGCTCCCTTCTCCTATTACGGACACCGTGCCGACGGCATTTACGCCACTTCGGAGCAGGCAACGTCCGACGGGCTGGCGACCTTGAGCGGCTATGCGTTCACCGGCGGCGACGTGCGGTTCCGCAGCCTCGACGGGAACAAGCTCATCACCGATGCCGACCGCGAGGTGCTCGGCTGCGCCGATCCCGATTTCTTCGGCGGATTCTATACCAAGATGAGCTGGAAGGGCTTCTCGCTGTTCGCCAACTTCTCGTTCAGCCACGGCAATCAGGTTTACAACGCCACGCGCCGTTACAACGAACTGGGCAACGGCTTCTCCAACCAGGCCGCCAGCATGGGGCGCCGTTGGGTGGCCGAAGGACAGGTCACGGACATTCCGCGTGTGGTTTACGGCGATCCCGCCGGCAACAACCGCTTCTCCTCGCGTTGGATCGAGGACGGCTCCTACCTGAAACTCAAGGAGCTGACCCTTTCGTGGGAGACCCGCAAGAAACTGCTCTTCATGACCGGTTTCAAGGTCTTCATCACGGGTGAGAACCTCTTCTGCTTTACGGATTACACGGGCGCCGACCCCGAGTTCGCCTACTCCTACGACATGGCCATGCAGGGCATGGACGTAGCGAAGATTCCCGTGCCGAAATACGTGAAGATCGGTCTTATCCTGAATTTTTAACGGTCAAAACGATACGAGATATGAAACTGTTCAAACTGATGATAACGGTGATCTGCGCCGCTTCGCTGGCAACCTCCTGCGAAAGTTTCTTCGACCAGACTCCCGACAACATGCTCGATGCGGACGACAACTACACCGACCGCTCGAACGTATACGCCTCCTTCATGGGCCTGATGGCCACTTTGCAGGACGTGGCGCCCAAAATCGTGGTTACGGGCGAATTGCAGGGTGACCTGATAACGCCTACGGACCAGGCTCCCGACAGCTATTGGGAGGTGTACCGCTACGGCGTGCAGCCGGGCAATACGGTGGCCGATCCCGCGCCCCTGTACCGGATCGTGATGAACTGCAACGACTTCCTGCGCAACACCATCGACTACAACGCCAGCTATCCGGGCGTCATTCCGGTCAGCACCTACCGGCAGATGATCGCCGGAGCGGTCACGTTGCGCGTCTGGGCCTACCTCAACATCGGCAAGCTCTACGGCAAGGCCGTCTATTACGACTACGCGATGACCGGCGAGGTGGATTTGAGCAAGCTTCCCCTCCTGACGTTCGACGAACTGATTCCCGAGCTGATCCACTTCATGAACACGGGCGTCGACAACATCAACGGACTCCGCCGCGTGGACATCAACACGATGTTCGGCACGACGGGTATCTGGGGCAGCGTGCCCATCTCGCCCGACGCGCTGATGTGCGAGCTTTACCTCTGGAACAGGGACTACGAGTCCGCGGCGAAGAAGGGTATCAACCTGATCACGGGACAGGCTCTGGCTCCTGCCGGCGATGTCAACAAGTTCACGCTTTCGGAGCAGTTCGGCAAGACGAAGGAGTGGCACACGCTTTTCTCCGAGTCGCCGGCCAACCCCCAGACCAACGAGGGCCTTACGATGGTGCTCTACGACTATTCTCAGCGTCAGATCAACCCGCTCTATTCGCTCTTTTCGTCCGACCCGACGTGCGAGTATTACGTGAAGCCGACTTCGGTGATGACCTCCCGCTATACGGGCCGCGATTACCAGTCGGGAGTGCAGACCGTCAAGGATCCGCGGGGCGTCGGCGTATCTTATACGACAAGTATGGGAGAATCCGTGCTCAACAAGTACAACCTGAACCGTACCATTCAGCAGCAGGATGCGCCGATCTATATCTACCGCGCGGCGGAAATCCATCTGATGATCGCCGAGGCGCTCACCGCGCTGGGCAACTACGATGCCGCCGATGCCGTCCTCAACGACGGGTTCAAACCCTATTACGTTTCGGGCAACCGCTACAATCCGCCGTTCGACGCGCCGATCTACGCGTTCGAGAAGCTGAAGGGCGGTCTGGGTGTCCGCGGACGGCTCAACATTCCGGAAGTCCGTTCGACGGATGCACGTTTTATGGGAGATCGTAATCCCGAAACCCCGGAGTACACCGAACGGAGACGTGCCGTGCTCGACAGCCTGATCATCGAGGAGACTGCACGCGAACTGGCCGGCGAGGGCAAGCGCTGGTTCACGATGATGCGCATTGCACGCAACACCGACAATCCCGCGATGCTCGCCCGGATGGTGACCCGCAAGTTCCCGGTCGCCGAGCGGGAGGCCTATGCGGCGAAACTGGAGGATCCCGCCAACTGGTTTATCGACTATGACCTGGAGCTGGAAAACTAAACAAGTGAATTGCGAACCATTACGAAGATAAAGCTATGAAGAAGATTCTGATCGTACTGCTTCCGGCAGTGATCGCAATATGCGCCCTCTCGTGTTCGAAAGACCTGACCGCTGAATCGCCCCTGATCGACATGGGCGGTTCGGACGAGGGCGGTTCGTCGGGCAACCCCTACTGGGACTGGGCCGATAAATTCCCGGGCATCGTCTCCCCGAACATCGAACGTGCGTTCGGCGTGCAGGTGACCGTCAAGGGCGGTTACGAGCCGATCGCCTATGCACCCGATTCGGCCGTGCTCCAGAGCACGGGCCTTTACGTCGCTTCGGGCGATGCCGTCGAGATCGAAGTGCCCCAGGGCACGTCCGACCTGCAATACCAGATCGGCGCAGGCCACAAACTGCTCTCCGGTCAGCTTCGCCAGCGTTACGAGAACGTGGTGACGCGCGGCGTGCTGCATCCCGGGACCAACTCCGTTTCGAGCTATTTCGGCGGCTATCTCTATTTCTGCTATCCGGCCGATAAGGTTCCCGCGGGGGATATAACCGTTACGGTGAACAATGCGGTTCCTTCCGATGACTACGTGCAGGGCGAAACCAACCTGCGCGAGTGGATCAACACCATGATCGAGCGCGCCGCGCTGCTGGCTGCGCCCAGCGAAGACGCCGATTCGATGGCGTTCCTCAACTGGACGGAGTTGGTTTCCGACAAGGTGATCCTCACGGCGGGCGTCGCCGAGATGAGTGCGATGACCGACCCCGACGGCGTGCTGGACTACTACGGCAAGATCGTCGACGCCTATTACCGTTTCGGCGGCTACGATCCCGCCAACCAGCCTCCGATGCGTGTTTATTCGGACATCCAGCTTCCGGATGCCGGACAGACGGCGCTTTTCCCGACGGCCAACGTTCAGCAGTACGGCGGCTATCCGATCGGATTCCTGCGCGGACAGTCGGCCACGTCGCCCGTCGATGAGAAGAAGCTGATCAACACGACGCTGCTGCAGGCGCAGACCGACGGCGCGACGAACTGGTTCAACGTCTTTTTCGGCTTCGGAGAAGCGGTGAAAAGCCCCTGGCAGGAGAGCGACAAACTGTTGCAGCCCTCGCTGAATATCGGCTACTACCACTATGCGCAGACGCTCGGCCTCTGGCCCGGACAGGTGGTCAACTTCGCCGACAATGTCGAAAAACTCAACAAGGAGTTCGCGCGGACGACCAATAACCGGGACAACGGCATCATGTACGGTCATGCCAACGACAACGTCCGCACGACGATGATGATTCAGCTGGCCGACTTCCTGGGCTGGGGCATCTTCCCCTATGTCTCCCAGCGTGCCCGCGAACTCGGGTTCGAATACGAGGCCGACGAGCTGCTCGGGGGACAGGTCGCCTGTGACTTCTTCGCCATGAGCGCCTGCGAGTACGCCGACCGCAACCTGCTGCCGTTCTTCCGCCGCTGGCACTTCCCCTGCTCGACCATTGCCATCCGTTATATGAAGCAATTCCGCGAACTGGGCGAGGACGAGCAGTTCTGGACCAGCTACGACGGTTCGACGGTTCCCTCGTTCGAGTCCCGGACCCCGAACAAGAGCATCGTGCGGCCCTCTTCCCGGCTGAAATTCGACATGGCCGACGGCGACGACAAACTCAACTGGTACTTGAGGGGTGTCGCCTGGGACTACAATGCCTATAACGATCCGGTCAATCCCCGGTGCGATACGGTCATCCGTGCCAATGGAACGGCGTTCACCGGCAACTCGATCGCCAATCCTGCCTGGAAGAACGCCTTCGACGGCAACACCAGCAATTCGAACGGACTTCTCGGCCACATGCAGCCGGCGACGGGTTCGAGCTGGGCACATATCCCGTTCTACATTTTGAGTTTCACCGGCCCGGGCGAGGATACCCCCGAGGACGACGATTTCGAATACTCGCAGGAGCCGGTGACCTTCAATACCTTTGCCCTCTGGAATATCGCCAACTACTATTTCACCAGCTATATCTACGACATCGAGTACTACGACGACGCGACCCGGACGTGGAAACCCACCGTCCCCAGCGAGTTCAAACTGCTGTACAATTCCAACTGGGAGTTCTACTACTTCGAACAGGAGTACACGACGACCAAAGTGCAGTTCAAGTTGCAGCCCATCACGCCGGGTACTTCGGGCTATTCCATTACGCAGATGTGCGAAATGGGCTTCGGGCTGGTCGAGGAGAAGACGGAATAACATGCGGAACTAAAACAGAATATCATGAATAAAACCCTTTTTGCACTGGGAGCTTCGGCTGCGGCGCTCGCCGCAGGCAGCGCGACGGCTGCGAAGCAGCCCAACATCATCTTGATCATGGTCGACGACATGGGCTATTCCGATGTCGGATGCTACGGCGGCGAGATTCCCACGCCCAATATCGACCGCCTCGCAAAGAGCGGAGTGCGTTATACGCAGTTCTACTCCACGGCCCGTTCGTGCCCCACGCGGGCGAGCCTGATGACGGGACTGTATGCCCATCAGGCGGGTATCGGCGGCATGTCCGAGGACCCCGTTCCCGGGCGCAAGCCGGGTGCTCCGGTTCCGCAGAAACCCGTCGCCTACCAGGGGTACCTGAACCGGAACTGCGTGACGATGGCCGAGGTGCTGAAGGGTGCCGGCTACCATACCTACATGTCGGGCAAGTGGCATCTGGGTATGCACGGGCAGGAAAAATGGCCTTTGCAGCGCGGCTTCGACCGTTTTTACGGTATCCTGGCCGGCGCTACCAGCTACCTTCAGCCGCACGGAGGCCGCGGGCTGACGCTCGACAACACCAAACTGACGCCTCCGGAGGCGCCGTATTACACCACCGATGCCTTCACCGACTATGCCATCGAGTTTCTCGACAGCAACAAGGGCGACGGAAAGCCTTATTTCCTCTACCTGGCCTATAACGCGCCCCACTGGCCGCTGCATGCCAAGCAGGAGGACATCGACAAGTTCCTCGGCAAGTACGATGCGGGCTGGGAGAAGATCCGCGAGGCGCGTTTCCGCCGTCAGGCCGAACTGGGCATCGTCGACGACACGTGGGAACTTGCCGAGTGGGAGTCGCGCCGCTGGGAGGACCTGACGGACAAGGAGCGTGAAGACGCCGCCCTGCGCATGTCGGTCTACGCCGCACAGGTGCATTGCATGGACTACAACGTGGGCCGTGTGCTCGACTGGGTCGAGAAGAGCGGCGAAAAGGACAATACGCTGATCGTTTTCCTCTCGGACAACGGCGCCTGCGCCGAGCCGCATACCGAGACCGGTTTCGGCACGGTGGCCGACATCAACGATCCCAACAGCTGGGTGGCTCCCTCTTACGGACTGCCGTGGGCGCAGGTGAGCAACACGCCGCTGCGCAAGTACAAGGTGCGCGCCTACGAGGGCGGTCTGGCCGTTCCGCTGATCGTTTCGTGGCCCAAGCGCTTTTCGCGCTACGACGGTCAGATCCGTGACAACGTGAGCTTCCTGCCCGACCTGATGGCGACGTTCGTCGACGTGGCGGGGGCGACCTATCCCGCGACCTACAACGGCAACGACATCCATCCGCTGGAGGGCAAGAGCCTCGTGCCGACGGTCCGCAAGCCGAAGACCGTACTCCACGACTACCTTTTCGGCGAGCATTTCGACAACTGCTACGTGCGCCACGGCGACTGGAAGGCCGTCAAGGACGAGAAGTCGAAGGAGTGGGAGTTGTTCAACATCCCGGCCGACCGCTCCGAGCGTCACAACCTCGCCGCGCAGCATCCCGAGATTCTCGATGAACTCGTGGCCCGGTGGAAGGAGTGGGCTGCGACGCACGAGGTCTACCCGAAGAAGCTGAAGAAATAGCCTGTGCAGCTCCGGAACGACGGGCGGGAATGCCGCCCGGAACCGTTCCGACGCCGTGCCGGTTTCCGACCGGAGAATGCGAGCCGCGGCGTCCCCGCGGCTCGCATCCGCAGGCGGCCGTCGGGTGCGGTCGTTTCGGGAGACATACGAAAACATTCGATTTGTCCGTTCGGAAACAAATTTCTACCTTTATTGTTGGACTCACTTATGAAAAGATTCGTCATATCGCTGTTTTTGCTGATCGGATGCGCGGGATTCGTCTCGGCCCGGAACTATGCGCTGGTCAGTTACAACGCGGACAACGGCCTTTCGCACAATACGGTCCGGTGCATCGCCCAGGACCAGCGCGGATTCATGTGGTTCGGTACGGCGGACGGTTTGAGCCGTTTCGACGGGGTTGTTTTCCGCGTCTATAACTCCGAGAACCTCCGCCACGGACTGCTGAACACGTCGGTCCATGCGCTGTGCGCCGACCGCAAAAACCGCCTTTGGGTCGGGACCGAGCAGGGTGTCTACCTCTACGACGAGCGCAAGGACGCCTTTTCCCATTTCGGCGTCCGCACCCAGTACGGCGTGGTCATCACCGGGCGCATCACCCGCATTTTCGAGAACGGCGACGGCAAAATCTGGATCGGCACGGAGGCCCAGGGCTTTTTCATCTACCATCCCGAGGACGGCACGCTTGAGCAGAACAGCCGCCTGGCCGATGCCGTGACCGACATGGCCGGCGGTCCGGACTGGAATGTTTTCGTGAGCGCCCGCAACGGCACGGTCGCCGAGTTCGACAGCGAGGGCCGACAGCGCCTGACGGTCCTTTCGACGGAGCGGAACGCCCATGTCTCCTCCGTCCGGTCGCTCTGTTACAGCAACGACGAGCTGTGGAGCTGTTTCGTGACCGACGGACTCGCGAAAATGACCTGGTCGGGCGACAGCGCGGCGAAATGGACGCGGCGCGGCGAGATTCCGGCCCGGGTGCTGCTGCCGCTTTCGCGCGGCGAACTGCTGGTGGGTTCCGACGACGGGCTGTTCGTCTTCTACACCGGGTCGGGCGAGATCGACCCCGTGACGGACATGACGGTCCGCAGCGAGCCTTACACCTATACGGTCAATGCGCTTTTCCGCGACCGCGAGGGCGGAATCTGGGTCGCCACGCAATACAACGGCATCACCTACCTTCCCCGCCGCCTCAAACCCATCGAACACATGTCGCTCAAGATCGGCGAGCGGGGCAAGACGCTCGCCACGGCGTTCGCCGAGGACGACGACGGCAATCTGTGGGTGGCCATCGACAAGCGGGGCGTGCTGAAGGTCGACGCCCGGGGCCGTGTCGACACGGAGCCTTTCCGCGGCGCTTCCGAGTCGTTCCGCCGCGAGGTGAAGAATGTCCGCACGATGCTTGTCGCCGGAGGCCGCCTGTGGCTGGGAACCCTCGCCGGGGGCGTCTATGCCTGCGATTTGAAAACGGGCGCGGTGCGTAACTACCGCAACGATCCCGGGGTGAAAACCTCGCTTTGCGACGACGACGTGGTGACGCTTTTCCGCGACGATGCCGGAACGATCTATGCCGGGACGCCGTGGGGGTTCGCCCGGTATGACCGGAAGACCGACGATTTCGTGCGGGTGAACAAGGGCGGCAACGATCTTTCCGTCTCCGATTTCGCCCAGGCCGGGCCCGGCGTGATCTGGGTGCTGGCGCGCAACAAGGGGGCGTTCCTGTTCGACACGTCGACCGGGGATTTCAGACATTACCTGTTCGCCCGGGCCGGCATGCCCAACAGCGTCTGCATCCTTACGGACAGCCGTGACAATACGTGGCTGGGGACGGAAACGGGACTGTTCCGGCTGAACCGCGAGACCCGGCGTTTCGTGCCGTTCGAAGCCTCCGACGGCATCCTGAAGGGGTTGTCGATCGCTTCGCTGGAGGAGGGCGGCGACGGGACGCTCTGGATCGCGTGCAACAACGGGCTTTTCAGCCTCGACACCGAGACGCAGGAGGTGCGCTACCACCTGACCGTCCGCGACGGGCTTACCGGCAACCAGTTCAACGAGCGCGCCTCGCTGCGTACGCGCGACGGGCGGCTCTTTTTCAGCGGCATCAACGGTTATTCGGCCTTCCGGCCCGAGGCTCTGCAACGCAACGGTTTCGTTCCTTCGGTCTGCCTGACGGGGCTTCTGGTCAACGACCGGTGGGTGGAGATCGACCGTGGCGGCAGGGAATCTTCGCCGCTCAAACGCCCGCTGCATCTGAACAGGGAACTGCGGCTGAAATACAACCAGAACTCCGTGGGATTCACCTTCGCGGCGTTGAGCTACCAGGCTCCGACCAAAAACCGCTATGCCTGGCGGCTCGCGGGACAGAACGGGGAGTGGAACCATACCGACCGTAACGAGGTCCATTTCACCAACCTCTCGCCGGGACGGTACACGTTCGAGGTGCGCGGTTCGAACGACGACGGCGTATGGAGCGAAAACACGGCCGTCGTCGACTTCGTCATCCTGCCGCCGTTCTACCGTTCGGCGGTGGCCGTCGTTTGCTACCTGTTGCTGCTGGGCCTGCTGGCCTGGTACGGCTCCTGGTACGTGCGCCGCAAGCACCGCCTCAAACTCGCCGAGTTCGCCTCGCAGCAGGAGAAGATCAACTATCAGTCGAAGATCGACTTCTTCACCAACGTCGCCCATGAAATCCGGACGCCGCTTTCGCTCATAAAAGTGCCCCTCGAATCCATCCTGAAGGAGGACGGGCAGTTTCCGCCCAAGGTCCGGGACTACCTCCACGTCATGGAGAGGAACACGAGCAACCTGCTGGAGATGGTCAATCAGCTGCTCGACCTGCGCAAGACCGAAGAGACGGATTATACGCCGTCGATGGAGCCGTGCGACGTTTCGGAGTTGGTCGGCGAACTCTGCACGCGTTTCGGTCCGGCCGCGGAGGTCGGCGGCATCCGGCTCGAACGGCACATCGAACCCGGCGTGGTGGCGCAGGTCGACCGCGATGCCATTTCGAAGATTGTCAACAACTTGTTATCCAATGCGCTGAAGTACGCCAAGAGTAACTGCTGCGTGACCCTTGCAGCTGACAGCGGCCTTTTCCGCATCACGATTTCCGACGACGGGCAGGGCATTGTTCCCGAGGATATGGAACGCATCTTCAACACCTTCTACCAGTCGGGCAACAGCAAGGGCGGAACCGGTATCGGGCTGCCCCTGGCGCGCCTGCTGGCCATCAAGCACGGCGGAAGCGTCGTGTGCGCCAACGGCGAGCGGGGCGGGGCCGTTTTCACTGTGGAAATTCCGTTGAGCCTTGCGGCCGCGGAGTCCGGTGCGTCGGACGGAGCGGGGCAGGAGGGTACCGGGGAGGATGCAACTCCCCCCCCCGCTACGGCAGAGGAGAGCGGAACCTGTAAGATACTGGTCGTGGAGGATAACGACGATCTGCGCAGCGTGATCGCCGAGATCATCGCCGCCCGTTACGAGGTGCTCACCGCCGCCAACGGCAAAAAAGCGCTGGAGGTGCTCGCCGACAACAACTGCGACCTGATCGTGAGCGACATCATGATGCCCGAGATGGACGGCTACGAGTTGTGCGAATACGTCAAGTCGGAACTGCGTTACAGCCATATTCCCATCATCCAGCTCACGGCGAAGACCTCCGTCGAGGACAAGGTGCGCGGCCTGGAGTACGGCGCCGACGCCTACATCGAGAAACCCTTCTCCTCGGAGCACCTGATGGCGCAGATCGACAGCCTGATCAAGAACCGCGAACGCATCCGCCGGGCGCTGCTCACCGATACGGGGCATGCCGACACGGCGTCGCTGGGCATCAG
Organism: Alistipes sp. i18-0019-D1; assembly: GCF_042852885.1. Classification (NCBI taxonomy): domain Bacteria; kingdom Pseudomonadati; phylum Bacteroidota; class Bacteroidia; order Bacteroidales; family Rikenellaceae; genus Alistipes; species Alistipes sp. i18-0019-D1. Next base: position 28,383 of record NZ_AP031424.1, on the reverse strand, counting down.
CAGGCGCGACGCGGAGTTCATCGAGAAACTGAACGCCCATATCGAGGAGCACCTCTGCGAGGAGACCTTCTACATCGAACAGCTGGCCGAGAAAATGTTCATGAGCCGGTCGAACTTCTACCGCAAGGTCAAGAGCCTGTTCGGCATCTCGCCCAACGACTATATGAAAACCTACCGCCTGCGCAAGGCCGCCGAGATGATCCGCAGCGGCGACTTCCTGATCAAGGAGATCTACGAGCAGGTGGGATTCAAGACATCGAGCTACTTCTCGGCCTGCTTCCGCGAGGAGTTCGGGATGACGCCCAAACAGTATAAGGATCAAAACTCAAAATCCAAATAATGAAGAACAAACGATTGCTGTACCTGCTCGGGGCGGGTACGTTGACAGGCCTTGCGGGGACTGCCGGGGCGCAGCAGCGTCCCAACATCATCTACATGATGGCGGACCAGCTGCGGGCCGACGTGCTGGGCTATGCCGGGGACGAGTTGGCCGTGACGCCCAACCTCGACCGGTTCGCGCGCCAGTCGCTCGATTTCACCAACGCCGTGTCGGTCAGCCCGGTCAGCGCCGCCTACCGGGCCAGCCTGATAACGGGCAAATACACCTCGTCGACGGGCATGGTGATCAACGAGCTGAACCTCAATCCCAATCACCGGACGCTGGCCCACGTGCTCACCGATGCCGGCTACCAGACCGGCTATGTCGGCAAGGTCCACTGGAACGACGCCCACCGCCGGCCCTACAAACGGGGGCCCGAGCGCATGGGCTTCGACGGCTATTGGGCGGCTTATTCGTTCAACCACATCAACTACAATGCGTTCTACGATACGGACGGTCCCGACGGCGAACCCGTGCACGTCAGCCTCAAGGGGCAGTACGGCCCGGAGGTCTTCACGGGACTTGCCCTCGACTACATCCGCGAGCATGCCGGCGACGGGCAGCCCTTTACGCTGATGCTTTCGTGGAGCCCCACGCACGACCCCTGGGTGCGCAAGAACGTTCCCGAGCATTGCTATGAGAAGTTCAGGGACGTGAAATTCGAGCTTCCGGAGAATTTCAACGAGAATCCGGACCCTTACATGGACCGCTTTTTCTCCGAGTATTTCAACGGCAAGGCCAGCTGGCGCGACGATTTCGTCAGGGGCGAAGGCTATAACGAGGCCATGCGCTGCTACTATGCGATGGCGAATTCCATCGACGAACAGTTCGGCCGCGTGGTGGGGCTGCTCGACAGTCTGGGCATCGCCGACAACACGATCGTGGTCTTCACGTCGGACCACGGCGAGATGATGACTTCGCAGGGGCGCATGTTCAAGATGATTTTCTACGACGAGTCGTGCCGCATCCCGATGCTCGTGCGCTGCCCCGGGGCGAAGCACGGCAAGACGGATGTCTGCCTCAACACCCCGGACATTGCGCCCACGCTGCTCGGCATGGTCGGACTTTCCGACAGCATTCCCGAGGAGATGGAGGGTCGGGATTTGAGTTTCGTGGTCCGCGGAGAGAAGGGGATCGAACCCGACTTCGCCTTCATGCAGGGAATGGGCCATACCCACCTCTGGCGCAACGGCTTCGAATGGCGTGCCGTGCGGGACAAGCGTTATACCTACGCCCGCTACCTGCGCGACGGCTCGGAACTGCTTTTCGACCGTAAGAAGGACCCGCACATGACCCGCAACGTCGCCGGCGAGAGGAAATATGCGAAGGTGCTCGAAACGCTCCGCGGCGGCATGGCCGCCAGGATGGAGGAGCTGAACGACGAATTCAAGCCCTGCACGTGGTATCGCGACCACTGGATGTACAAGAATTTCAGCATCAAGGCTGCCGCGCACGGCGAATTCGGGCCGCTGCCTCCGATCGAGCCGGTACGCACCAGGGAATAGCTCCGGCAAGGCGCAAAAAAAGACATCCTCTTTCGGAGGATGTCTTTTTTGTAGGGTCCGGGAGCGTTACTCCATCTTGAGCGGCATGGATTCGATCACCGCTTTGTTGGCGGCCTTGAGCCGTTCGGGAAGCACCTTCATCACCTTGCGGTCGTAGGTGAACAGACCGTTCACTTCGCCTTCCACGTCGGTCGTCTGGGTGTAAACCGCGCCCGAGAAGCCCAGACGCACGTATTTGATCAGGTTCTTGGCATATTTCTCATACTCTTCGGTCACCTGCTCCGGGGTCTTGAACTGTACGTAGCCCCAGTTGCGCTTGTTCCACCAGAGGTGTCCCTCCATGGGCAGTCCGATGCCGCCGTATTCGCCCAGCACGTTCACGCGCTGCGGGTCGAAGAGCTTCATCGCAGGACCCGGGTAGTTGTGCAGGTCGAGCATGTGGCCGCAGGGACGGTGGTTGCCGCCGCTGGCGGGGTTCACCAGACGCGAAGGATCGTACTCCATGGTCCAGTTCACGATCCGCTCGGTGTCGAACTGGCCCCATGCCTCGTTGAAGGGGACCCATACCACGACGCTCGGGGAGGACATGCAGAAATCCATGATCTCCTTCCACTCCTTGCTGAAGTTGTCCTTTGACTCCTGCGTGCGGTTCTTGTCCGTGCCGCCGTTGTAGGTGTACATTTCCCACTTGTTGCCCATGTCTCCCGAGGGCATGTCCTGCCATACGAGGATGCCTTCGCGGTCGCAGTGGTAGTACCAGCGCGCCGGCTCCACCTTCACGTGCTTGCGGATCATGTTGTAACCCAGCTCCTTGGTTTTCAGGATGTCGAACAGCAGCGCTTCGTCCGTCGGTGCGGTGAAAAGTCCGTCGGGCCACCAGCCCTGGTCGAGCGGGCCGAAGTGGAACAGCGGCTCGTCGTTGAGCGTCATGCGGGCGATGCCGCCCTTGTCGCGCATGGTTCCGATCTTGCGCATGGCGGTGTACGAACCGACCTTGTCGACGGTTTTCCCGCCCTGCTTGAGCGACACTTCCATGTCGTAGAGGAACGGCGAGCCGGGGCTCCAGAGTTTCGGCTCGGCGATGCCCAGACGCAGCGGACTTCCGGGGAATCCCGTTGCCGAAGCCACGAGCTTGCCCTTGTCGAGGATTTTCACCTCCACCAGGTCGCCCGTCGTGCAGTTTTCGGCCGCCACGGTTACGGCGATGTTCTTCTGGTCCAGGTTGGGAATGGCCTTGATGCCCGAGATGTGGCTCTTCGCCACCGGCTCGATCCACACGGTCTGCCAGATGCCGCTGACCGGGGTGTACCAGATGCCGTTGGGGTTCAGCACCTGCTTTCCGCGGGGCTGGTATCCCTTGTCCGTACCGTCGAACACGCGTACGACCAGCTTCTGGTCGCCTTTGGCCTTCAGGTAGGGGGTGATGTCGAGCGAGAAGGGCGTGAAGCCGCCCTTGTGGGAGCCTACGAGAATGTCGTTCACGAATACGTCGGCTTTCCAGTCCACCGCTCCGAAGTTCAGCAGCACGTTGCTGCCTTTCCAGGCGGCGGGCACGCTGAACGTGCGGCGGTACCAGAGTTCATCCTTCTCGGTGAGGCTCTTCTGCACGCCCGACAGCGAGGATTCGACAGCGAAGGGGACGAGGATCTTTCCGTCCATCGTTTTCGGTTCCATGGCTCCGATGGGTTTGATGGCATAGTCCCACAGTCCATTGAGGTTCACCCACTGCGAGCGTACCATCTGCGGACGCGGGTATTCGGGAAGCACGTTGGCCGGGTCGACCTTTTCGGCCCATGGCGTTTTGATTTTGTCGCCCACGGGTTTCCACTGGGCAAAGGTGCACAGCACGCTCAGCGCTGCCACGGTTGTCAGAATTGTTTTTTTCATTACTAATTGATAAAGTGGATTTGGATATAGTGTTTACTGTTTCTTCTTCTTGAACTGTCCGGGGTAAGGCTCTACCATGCAGCGTTTTGCCCATTCCTCGTACGCTGCGACCATCTCTTCGACCTTTGCGGGATTCGCGCCGGCCAGGTTGTGCTGCTCCGAACGGTCGTCGTTCAGGTTGTAAAGTTCCCAGGGGTGCTTGTTGCCCTGGCGGACGATCTTCCAGCCGTCTTTCGAGATGAACGCGCGTTCGTTGAAGTGTTCGAAGCCCAGGTAGTCGTGTCCCTCGCGCTGGCCCTTGCGCAGCACCGGCACGAGGCTTTTGCCTTCCAGCGGAATGATCTCGTTGCCGTCGTAGGTGGCGGGGTAGTCGGCGCCCGAAAGGTCGAGGCAGGTGGCCATGATGTCCATGACGTGGCCCATCTGGTCGGTGACCTTGCCCCGCAGGCTCTTCTTGAGTCCTTTGGGCCAGTGGGCGATCACGGGTGTGCAGATGCCCCCGCTGAACGACTTGGCTTTCCAGAAGCGGAACGGCGTGTTGGCCACGTTCGCCCACTTGGCGCCGAGCGACGCGTAGGAGGTCTCGGGACCGGGCATCACCTCTTTTTTCTTCGGATAGACGATGGGGCGTCCGTCACGCGTCATGTCGGGACGGTCGTTCTCTCCGGGCGAGTAGTTCTGGCACTGCTCGCTGCTGCACCCGTTGTCCGAGAGGAAGAGAATCAGCGTGTTGTCCAGCTGTCCGTTCTTTTCCAGGGCCTCCAGCACCCGGCCGATGCCCTGGTCCATGCGGTCGACCATTGCGGCGTGTACGGCCATTGCACGTGCGTCCCACTCGGCGGTGGGGTTGTTCTCCCACTTGTCGCTGAACTGGCGCTGCGAGAGGAAATCCTCCTGTCCGGGGAAGATGCCCAGCTGCTTGATTCGCTCGTAACGCTGGTTGCGGATGGCCTCCCAGCCGACCTTATAGGTATCCTTGTACTTTTCGATGTCCTCGGGCAGGGCGTGCAGGGGCCAGTGGGGCGCCGTGTAGGAGAGGTAGAGGAAGAAGGGCTTGTCGTCCTTGGCGTATTCGTTCACGTAGCTGACGGCTCTCTGCGAGAGGTCGTCCGTCACGTAATACCCTTCGGGGACTTCGCGCACCGGTTCCTCGCCGTCCACGAGACTGAACGGGTCGAAGTAGTTCACCACGCCGTAAATCGTGCCGTAGAACTTCTCGAAGCCGCGGTGGGTGGGGTAGTTGATCTTGTCGGCGAACTCCTCGTGGTAAACGTGGTGGGCGAGCCATTCGCGCTGGTCGGGGCGCAGGGGCGTCTCGGCGATGTGCCATTTGCCGACCATGCCCGTGTGGTAACCCGCGCCGCGGAGCACTTCGGCGATGGTCACGGCGTTCTTCGACAGCGTGCCGCGGTATCCGGGCAGGTGGTCGTCGAAGGTCATCCGGCCGATTCCGGCCTGATGCTGGTAAAGTCCCGTGAGCAGCGACGCCCGGGTGGGGCAGCTGCGGCTGGTGTTGTAGAAGTTGTTGAAGCGCAGACCCTGGGATGCCAGCCGGTCGAGGTTCGGGGTATGGATTTCACCTCCGTAGCACCCGATGTCGGAGAAGCCCAGGTCGTCGGCCAGGATCACGATCACGTTGGGCCGTGCGTCTTTCTTGGGCTTGGCCGCACAATGCTGGCTCTCTGCGGCCGCTGCAGTCAGCAGAGATACGGGAAGAATTAGTTTACTCGGATTCATCGTTCGTTATGTTGAGTTTTTGAGATGCGGTCTTTACTCCGGACGGTTTTTTCAGCGCCTTGCCGACCGGTTCCGGGGAGCCGAGTTCGGGGGTTCCCTCCGCCGAAAATCCGATTTTCTGCATCCGCACGGTGCGCGAATAGGGGCGGTAGGGGTCGCCCACGATGTCCCGGGCCATGTAAATCAGAAAATATTCGGTTCCGTCGGGCGAGGGGATGATGTAGGGATGTCCCGGGGCATATACCCCCGGAGTAGCTGCGGGTGCGGCGAATTTTCCGTCCTTCCATTCGGGATCGCTCATCGAGAAGACGGGTTTGCTCTTCTTTTTCCACGACGCGGCGTTGAGCAGATCGCTGCCTTTGGCCGCCGACAGCTCGCCGATCGCGTAGTAGGGGGTCCACATGGCGCTGGCCGAGTAGTAGATGTAGAGCCGGTCCGTGCGGTCGTTGCCGAAGAAGAACGGGGCTTCGTTGACGTAGACCGGGTAAGCGGTCTTGTAGCCGTTGGGGTTTACCCACTGCCGTTCCCATTCGTGCTCGGGGACGGAGATGCGGACGCGCGGGGTGCACTGCGTCCAGGGGTTCTCCAGTTTGGCGATGTAGATGCCCTGCGTCTCGGCGTAGACCCTGCGGGACTCCCATCCCGACCAGATCATGTAGAGTTCCCCGTCGTATTCGAAGACGTGGGCGTGGATGGCCCAGTTGTCGTCCGGGTCGGTTTTGATCCGTCCGCGCATCGTGAAGGTTCCTTTGCGGGGGTCCTTTTCCGGATTTTCGAGCACGTATATCTGATGGTTGTCCGTGTTGCCGTCGTCGGCGCTCAAATAAACATACCATTTTCCCCGGATGTTCACGATCTGTGGATGCCAGATGTGCAGCAGCCCGTACTGCTCCTTGGCCTGGCAGGCCGTGCAGGGTTCGGTCCGCTCCAACTGCGTGGGGTCCGCGTTGACGAACAGGTTCAGCCGCCCGGCGTCGTTGGTAATGTAATAGTAGAGTCCTTCGTGGAAGTAGACCGACGTGTTTTCGTATTTGAGGATGACGGGGTTTTCGAAGACGTCGTCCCGGATCGTCTCCTTTCCCGCGCACGAGACGCACAGGATGAGCGGCAGGGCGGCCAGCAGGTCCGCAATCCGGCGCAGCGACATAGCGTTTACGGGAATTTTCATGGTTGGGTCGGTTTTAAGGTCTTGATTTACGAATACAAATTTCGGAATTTAAAATTTTTTACCTGCCATATTTTGATCAGAAAAAAGCAAGATTTAGTCAAAATCGCCCGGAGGGGGTCCGGTTGGCGGAAATGTATCGCCGATTGGTCAAATATTGATGTCGCGGAACGGCTAATATATTTATATTTGTATGCAAATCAAAATCGTGTATTATTTTATGGTATTCCTCAAACGCCCGGCTTTCGCGCTGCTGTTCTGCGCCGTTCTTGCCTCCGGCTCCGCGACGGCTCAACGGCGCGGCGAATACGCTCTGCGTGCCGCGGCGACGCTCGACTCGCTCTATGCCTGCTATTCCGTTCCCGGGACCAAACTTCTCCGGGAGAATTATCCCGACGACGCTTCCTACAAAGCCACCTATCTCGCCGGGGAATCCGCGGGAAATCCGTTTTCCTACCTGTGGCCCTTTTCCGGGACGTTGTCGGCTGTCGTCGCGCTGGTCGAGACCGTGGGCTGGGAGGCGTACGGACCTCTGCTCGACACGGTGGTGCTGCCCGGACTGCGGGAATATGCCGACGACCGCCGCCGGCCTTTCGCCTATGCCTCCTATATCGCTTCGGCTCCGGTTTCGGACCGATTCTACGACGACAACATCTGGCTCGGCATCGACTTCACCGACCTCTACGCCGCTACCCGGCAGCAGCGTTTCCTCGACGAGGCGGAGCGCATCTGGCTTTTCATCGCCAGCGGAACCGACGACCGGCTCGGCGGAGGCATCTACTGGTGCGAGCAGAAAAAAGAGTCGAAAAACACCTGTTCCAATGCGCCGGGGGCTGTCTTTGCGCTGAAACTCTATCTGGCGACGGGCCGCGAGCACTACCTCGAACAGGGCCGCGCGCTTTACGAGTGGACGCGCCGGAAGCTCCTCGACTCCTCCGACAACCTCTATTTCGACCACATTTCGCTGAAAGGGCCGCTCAATAAGACCAAGTATTCGTACAACAGCGGCCAGATGATCCAGGCGGGTGCACTGCTCTACCGGATCACCGGCCGGAAACGCTACCTCTCCGAGGCGCAGGCGACCGCCGCGGCCTGCCTGACCCATTTCTTCCGGCCGGTCCGCAAACCCGGCGGCGGGTCCGTGCGGATACTGCGGCGCGACAAAATCTGGTTCGACGCCGTGATGCTGCGCGGATTCATCGAACTGTACCGCGAGGACGGCCGGGATGTCGGTCTGAATGCCTTCCGCGAAACGCTCGACCATGCGTGGTCCCATGCCCGCGACACCCGGGGGCTTCTGGCCGACTGGAGCGGCCGCGGCCGTGAGGGCCGCAAGTGGCTGCTTTCGCAGGCCGCGCTGGCCGAGATGCTGGCACGCATGGCGTCCGTCGCCGAATAAACCGACTTACCGAACTTTAAAATCATATTGAAAAGATGAAGAAAAACACAAAAGTCCGAATTTTTGCCTTTGCAGCTCTGCTGGGCTTGGGTGCACCCGCCGTCGCCTCTGCCGAACTGCTGATTGCCGCCGACGCCACCCGGGTTTCGGGCGTCGTTTCCGCCGACTACTCGAAGACGAACCGTCCCGCGTCTTCGGATCGGTTGTTCACCTCTGCCGCCGTCGAATCGGAGATCGCGCGCGTTAAGGGCGTCCTCACGAACCGCAAACTTGCGTGGATGTTCGAGAACTGCTTTCCCAATACGCTTGACACCACGGTCCGCTACCGCAAGGACGATAGCGGCCGTGACGACACGGTGGTCTATACGGGAGACATCCACGCGATGTGGCTCCGTGATTCGGGGGCGCAGGTGTGGCCCTACATCCAGCTTGCCAACAAGGACGAACACCTTCGGGGGATGCTTGCGGGCGTTATCCGGCGCCAGATGAAATGCATCGAGCTGGACCCGTATGCGAATGCCTTCCTGGACCCTTACGACCCGAACCCGGACCACCAGTGGATGAAGGACAAGACGAAGATGCGCCCGGAGCTTCATGAGCGCAAGTGGGAGATCGACTCGCTGTGCTACCCGCTGCGCTTGGCTTACGAGTACTGGAAGGTCACGGGCGACACTTCGGTCTTCGACGAGCACTGGCTGTCGGCGATGAAGAACATCCTTCGCACGTTCCGGGAACAGCAGCGCAAGGAGGGAGTAGGTCCGTATACGTTCCAGCGTAACACGACCCGTCAGCTGGATACGGTGTGCAACGACGGCAAGGGCAACCCGGTGAATCCTGTGGGCCTGATCGCCTCTGTTTTCCGTCCCTCGGACGACGCCACGACGTTCCTGTTCCTGGTTCCTTCGAACTTCATGGCCGTCACGTCGCTGCGCAAGGCTTCCGAAATCCTGACGAAGGTGAACAGGGAGAAGAAACTGGCCGCTGAATGTACGGCTCTTGCCGACGAGGTGGAGACGGCCCTTCAGAAATACGCCACGTACGACCACCCGGACTTCGGCCGGATCTACGCCTTCGAGGTGGACGGCTACGGGAACCGCTTTCTGATGGACGACGCGAACGTTCCGAGCCTGCTTGCGATGCCGTACCTGGGCGATGTGGACGTGAAGGACCCGATCTACCGAAATACGCGTCGTTTCGTTTGGAGCGAGTCGAATCCCTACTTCTTCCGGGGTTCGGCGGGCGAAGGCATCGGGGGACCTCATATCGGTTACGACATGATCTGGCCGATGAGCATCATGATGAAGGCCTTCACGTCGACGGACGACGCGGAGATCAAAAGATGTATCGAGATGCTTCTGACGACGGATGCGGGCACTGGCTTCATGCACGAGTCCTTTCACAAGAACGACCCTGCGAAGTTCACGCGTTCGTGGTTCGCGTGGCAGAACACGCTGTTCGGGGAACTGATCCTGAAATTGGTCAACGAAGGGAAGACCGGCCTGTTGAACAGCATTACGGTCGAGTAAGAGCCGATACGAATATAAATGGGGTTGCAGTAGTTGCAACCCCGTTTTGTTTTACAGGTTATGCGACAGCGGCGCGGGAACCGCTCCGCTCAAATCGTAGCAGCCCCAGCGGCAGGCGATCTCGTCGAGCGTCGCGAACAGCTCGGCGGTGTCGAGCGACGTCACGAGTTTCAGCCGTGTGGACTTGAAGTCGGGCAGCCCCTTGAAATAGTTGGTCATGTGGCGCCGCATTTCGAGGATTCCGACATGGTCTCCCTTGATTTCGAGCGATTTCTGCAAATGTTCCTTCGCGATGGCCACGCGTTCCGCGACCGACGGCTGCGGCAGCTCTTCGCCCGTGGCGAGGTAGTGCTTCACCTCGCGGAATATCCACGGCCGGCCGTAGGTCGCGCGGCCGATCATCACGCCGTCCACGCCGTAGCGGTCGAACATCTCCCGGGCTTTGGGACCCGAATCTATGTCGCCGTTGCCGATGATCGGAATGCGGATCTGCGGATTGTTCTTCACCTTTCCGATCAGCGTCCAGTCGGCCTCTCCGCGGTACATCTGCGCCCGCGTGCGGCCATGAATGGTGAGGGCCGCAATGCCCACATCCTGCAACCGCAGGGCTATCTCTTCGATGTTTTTCGACTCCTCGTCCCATCCCAGGCGGGTTTTCACCGTCACGGGCTTCTTCACGGCCTCGACGATCCGGCGCGTCATCTCGACCATCAGCGGCACGTCGCGCATCATCCCCGACCCGGCCCCGCGTCCGGCGATCTTTTTCACCGGGCATCCGAAATTGATGTCGATCACGTCGGGACCGGCCGCCTCGGCCATGCGTGCCGCCTCGACCATCGGTTCGATCAGGTGGCCGTACAGCTGAATGCCTACGGGGCGTTCGGCGTCGTCGATTTCGAGTTTCTTGAGCGATTTGGCCGCGTCGCGGATCAGTCCGTCCGACGAGATGAACTCCGTGTAGACCATGTCGGCGCCGAAGCGTTTGCACATGTAGCGGAACGACGGGTCGGTCACATCCTCCATCGGTGCGAGCAGCAGGGCGCGTTCGCCCAGTTCTATATTTGCGATCTTCATGACTGTTGTCTCTGGCTGACGAGGATTTTGTCGATGCGCGCGCCGTCCATGTCCACGATTTCGAACGTGAATCCGTTCCATTCCAGTTTCTCGCCCGTGGCGGGAATGTGTGCCAGCTGGTCGAGGATCAGGCCGCTGACCGTATTATAGGTATTGCAGGGCAGGTCGTTTTCCAGGCCGAACCAGTCGAGAAAGTCGTAGAAGGGACATTGCCCGTCGACCAGGCAGCTGCCGTCCTCGCGGCGTACGATGTCGGGTTCCTCGCGCGGGTCGGGCAGTTCGCCGACCAGGGCTTCGAAGATGTCGCGCAGGGTGATGATGCCGCGCGTCACGCCGAATTCGTCGCAGATGATGCCGTAGCCCAGCTGTTCCGTGCGCAGCTGTTCGAGGGCGTTGTAGACTTCGAATCCTTCGTGGAAGAATTTCGCCGGGACGACCAGCGTGCGCAGGTCGAATCCCTTGTCGTCCAGATGCAGGAAGAGGTCTTTGAGGTAGACCACGCCCAGCAGTTTGTCGAGACTTCCCTCGCCGACGGGGTAGCGGTTGTGGGGAGCGCGGGCCACCGCCTCGCGGATCTGCGCCGCATCGGCCGCCGCGTCGATCCATACCAGTTCGCTGCGGTGGGTCATGATCGACTCCACCGTGCGGTCGCCCAGCGAGAAGACGCGGCCCATGATCTCCTGCTCGACCGCCTGCACCTCGCCGTCCTCGGCTCCTTCCTGGATGATCGAGCGGATTTCCGCCTCGGTGACCTTGCTCTCGGCCTTGTGCAGCCCCAACAGGCGTGTGATGCCCGACGTGCTTTTGGAGAGCAGCCACACGAAGGGCGACGCCACGAGCGAAAGCGCCCGCATGGGGCGTGCTACGATCTTCGCGGCCCGTTCGGCGGCGTTCATGCCGATGCGTTTGGGGACCAGTTCGCCGAAGATGATCGTGAGGTAGGTGACCGCGATGACGATCGTGATCTGCGCCGTGACGGTCGCCGTGCGCAGCGGAATGCCCAGCCGGGCCAGCTCTCCGCCGAATTTCGCCGCCAGCGTGTCGCCGGAGTAGATACCCGTGAGAATGCCGATCAGGGTGATGCCGATCTGTACGGTCGAGAGGAACCGGTCGGGGTCTTTGGCCAGTTTCAGGGCCTGACGGGCGCCTGCGCTGCCTTGCCGGGCCTGCATCTCCAGATTCGAGCGGCGGGCCGAAATGAGTGCGATCTCCGACATGGCGAACAGCCCGTTGAGCAGGATCAGCAGCAGAATGACGAGAATTTCCATGGAATGTCTTGTCGGTTTGTGTCGCAAAGATAATGGATGTCGGGTTAAATCCAAAGAATATGGTCCCGCGGGAATTGCTTATTCGCCGAAAAACGCTAAATTTGCAGGCAAAATCTATTGGATATGAATATCGAAACCTTTATTTCGGATGCGGTCCGCCGGTCGGTGGAGACGCTTTACGGTGAGCTTGGCGACGAGCAGTTGCAGATTCAGAAGACCCGCAGGGAGTTCGAGGGCGACTATACCCTCGTAACCTTTCCGCTGCTCCGGCGAAGCCGCAAGTCGCCCGAAGCCACCGCGACCGAAATCGGCGAATACATGGCGGCCAACGTCCCCGAGATCGCGTCGTTCAACGTGATCAAAGGTTTCCTCAACCTTTCGCTCGACAGCGCGTTCTGGGCGGCCCGTTTCGCCGAGGTCGTCGCCGACGAACGTTTCGGGCAGGCTCCCGCGACGGGCCGTACCGTGATGGTCGAGTACTCGTCGCCCAACACCAACAAGCCGCTCCACCTGGGCCATATCCGCAACAATCTGCTGGGTTACTCCGTGGCGCAGATTCTCAAGGCCAACGGCCATACGGTCATCAAGGCCAACCTGGTGAACGACCGCGGCATCCACATCTGCAAGTCGATGCTGGCGTGGAAACTGTACGGAAACGGCGAAACCCCCGCCTCGTCGGGGATGAAGGGCGATCACCTCGTGGGCAAGTACTACGTGGAGTTCGACAAACACTACAAGGCGCAGATCAGGGAGCTGGTTGCGCAGGGACAGTCGGAGGACGAGGCCAAGAAAAACGCCCCGATCATGCTCCAGGCGCAGGAGATGCTGCGCAAGTGGGAGGCCCGTGACCCCGAGGTATACTCGCTCTGGGAGACGATGAACGGCTGGGTTTACGAGGGCTTCGACGTGACCTACAAGGCGTTGGGCGTCGATTTCGACAAGGTCTACTACGAGTCGCAGACCTACCTGCTGGGCAAGTCGCTCGTCGAGGAGGGCCTCAAGAAGGGTGTCTTCTACCGTCGTCCCGACAACTCGGTGTGGATCGATCTCACGGCCGACGGGCTGGACGAGAAGCTGCTGCTGCGCGGCGACGGCACGTCGGTCTACATGACGCAGGACCTCGGCACGGCCTTCCGCCGTTTCGAGGACAACCGCCTCGACGACATGATCTACGTCGTGGGCAACGAACAGAACTACCACTTCCAGGTGTTGAAACTGGTGCTCAAGAAACTGGGCTACGCCGACTGGAGCGACCATATCACCCACCTCTCCTACGGCATGGTGGAGCTTCCCGAGGGCAAGATGAAGTCGCGCGAGGGTACGGTGGTCGATGCCGACGACCTGATCGAAGGGATGGTCTCGACGGCCCGCGAGATGTCGGCCGAGCTGGGCAAACTCGACGGATGCTCGGAGGAGGAGGCCGGCGCCGTCTCGACGATGGTCGGACTGGGGGCGCTCAAATACTTCATCCTCAAGGTCGATCCCAAGAAAACGATGCTGTTCGATCCCCGCGAGTCGATTGACTTCAACGGCAATACGGGTCCTTTCATCCAATATACCCACGCGCGTATCCGGTCGGTGCTGCGCAAGGCCGCCGAGGCGGGCATCGACTTCAGTGGGGCCGCCACGGCGGACTACCTGCGCGAGGAGATCGACCTGGTGAAGTCGCTGACGGAGTATCCGTCGGTGGTTTGCGCCGCAGGTGAGAGTTTCGCGCCGTCGGTCGTCGGGGCCTATGTCTACGAACTGGCCAAGCAGTTCAACGGCTACTATCACGACCATTCGATCCTCAAGGAGGAGAACGCCGGGGTGCGCAAGATGCGCCTCCAACTGGCGCAGCAGGTCGCCCGCGTCATCAAGGAGGGTATGAAACTGCTGGGCATCGACGTTCCCGAACGGATGTAACGCATTCTGTGATAATGAAAAACGGAGGTTTCGGCGAAGCTTCCGTTTTTTCGTGCCGTTAGCGTGGTACGAATCTTGCGAGAGACGAGGGCGTTAACTAACACTATTTTAGCGTGAAAACATTTGTATCAACTTTCGCTCTTTCTCTCGCGTTGTGTGCCGCTGCCGGAGCGACGGCCCAAACCAAGAGTGCGGTTCCGGCGCCTGCGGCCGATACCGTATTGCTGTCGGAGACCACCGACGGAGACTACATCGTACGCAGGTTCATCGTCAAAAGCCGCGGCGACGCCGACTATTCGATCCGCTACCAGATCAATCTGGCGACGCTCAACGCCACGCTCAACGGCAATTCGCAGGAGCTGGACGGACTCAACGCCTTTGCGGGCAACCTCGCGAAGGACACGCTCCGGCAGGTCTGCGCCGTGACGATCACGGGCTATTCGTCTCCCGACGGCCCGCTGAAATTCAATGAAGCGCTGGCTGCCAAGCGGGCTAACGATTTCAAGGCTTATGTGGATAAGAAGTACGATTTCTCGAAAAAGTACGACGTGACGGTGAATTCCGTCGCCGAGGACTGGGAGACGTGCCGCGCGCTGGTCGCACAGTCGTCGATGCCCGACCGGCAGTCCGTGCTGAATGTCATCGACGGCAAGCAGTCGCCCGACCAAAAGGAGATGGCGCTCAAGAAGATGCCCGCCGCATGGAACTACTTGAAAAAGAACGTTCTGCCGAAACTGCGCCGCGTCGAACTGACGATCGGTTACGGTGCGGGCAATATCGTCGAGCAGCGCACGATGATCCCCAAGCCCAAACCGGCTCCGCAGCCGCAGCCCGCACAACCCGCTGAACCGTATGTGGTTGTCGACGAGCAGGTGAACGGAATCATCGTCGAGATGCCCGACGAGCACGAATACAAGAAGGAGATGCGCGAGGAGTCCCGGGAGGTGAAGAAGGAGGCGAGGGCCGCCGAGAAACTCGCCAAAAAAGAGGCCCGCGAAGCACAGAAGATAGTCCGCCAGCAGGAGAAGGCCGCCAAAAAGATTGCAAAGAAGGAGGCCAAGGCCGCCAAGAAAGCCGAGAAGGCCGCCAAAAAAACCTACAAGGAGCTCGAAAAAATGTAATGAGAAAAGATTCCGGAAATCCGGAATCTTTTTTTGTCCGCCGCTCGCCCTCGGAATTATTTCCCGGGGCGGCAGTCCGAAAATGTTTGATAATCCGAAACGTTTTATTACCTTTGTCAGAGCAAAAATTTTAAAACCGACTGAATATGGCAAATTTACGGAACCTGAAGAAGGAGATTGACTACCGCCTTGAGGAGGTTGTTTTCGACTGCGATATGGCTATCTGTTTCCAGCCTTCGAAAGAGAAGGAAATTTTCGAGGTGATGCAGGAGGCCGTCGGCGTTCGCAACGACCTGTTCGCCAAAGCGATGAATCCTGCCGAGCCGCACAATCCGTCGCTTGTCCGCAAGCATTACGCCGCCCTGCGCGCCGAGATGGACGACGTTTTCGGCAAACTTTTCGAAAAGTTGAGCAAGATCAACGAACAGAAATAGGGTAGTCCCCTTCGTCGAAAAACCACGGAGCGCCTCATACGGGGCTCTCCGTTCGTTTTATTCGTGGTCGCGGCAACAGTCGCCGGGATGGTGCTCCAGTACGGTGTGGGGGATATGCCCGTGCGATACCAGCTGGATCGGGCAGTCGTAGTTGCGCAGCTGCTCCTCGGTCAGTATGTTCGAGCGGTGGCGGTGAACCTGCCGGTTGACACAGACGATCTCCTTCACGATGCTGGTGATCGTGCCGATGTCGTGCGACACCATGACGATCGCCATGCGGGCGTTCAGTTCATGCAGCGTGCGGTAAAGCTCCTTCTCGAATTTGTTGTCCACGAAATTCGCGGGTTCGTCCAGGATCAGCAGTTTCGGGTCCGAGATCACGGCCCGGGCCAGTAGCGCCCGCTGCATCTGCCCGCCCGACACCTCGCCGATGGGGCTGCGGGCCGTGTCGGCGATTCCCGATGCCGCAAGCAGTTCCATTGCCCTGGCACGGTCCTCTTTTGTGTAGCGGGTGCGGAATCCGCGGCGGCCCTGCAATCCCGACAGCACGACTTCGAGCACCGAGATCGGGAATGCGCGGTCGAAATCCGAAATCTGCGGCATGTAGCCGATCAGCCGTTCCTTCCCGCGGAACAGCTCCGGGGCGAGAGTCAGCTTTCCGGTGTGGGGGACGGTTCCCAGGATGGCCTTCACGAGCGTCGTTTTCCCGCCGCCGTTGGGACCTATGACCCCCAGGAAATCGTGGTCCGCAATCTCCAGGTCGACGTGCCGGAGGGCCTCGTAGCCGTCGTATGCGACACTTACGTCGCGCAGCGTTACCAGATTCATTTTGCCGTGATTGAATCGGTCATTGCGTCGATTGCGCCGATGGCGTCTTCGTCCAGCGGGTCGATCTCCACGTATTCGGCGTCGATGTCGCGGGCGATGATCTCCACGGTCGATGCCGGGAACTGGTTCTGGTAGAAAATCCGCCGCATGCCGTCCTCGCGGGCCTGCCGGATAACCGCCGTCAGCTGTTTGGCCGACGGTTCCTTGCCGTCGGCTTCGATGGCCACCTGCCGCAGTCCGTAATCGCGTGCGTAGTAGGTGAGTGCGGGATGGTAGACGATGAAGTACTTCACGCCGCTCCGGGCGATCTTCTCCGCCGTGCGGATGTCCAGTTCCTTGAGCGTGCTGCGCAGCCGGTTGTAGCCGGCCTCGTATTTCACCGAGTCGGGATAGGCGTTGCGAATTGCCTCGTAGGCGTTTGCGGCCATCGTTTGCAGGGCTTTGGGCGAGGTCCAGACGTGGGGGTCTACACCGTGGGCATGCCCGTGGTCGTGTCCGTGGTGGCCGTGCGAGCAGGAGCCTGCGATCAGGTCGATACCGCGGCTCAAGTTCACGACTTTCGCCTGATCCCCGACTTTGCCCAGCAGGGTGGTTTCGAAGTCGATCAATCCCACGTTGAAAATGAGCTGTGCCTTGTTCAGCTCCACGAACTGCCGGGGCGTCGGCTCGAACGTCTCGGGACTTGCTCCGGGCGGCACGAGCACCTCGATTTTGAAATCGTCGCCGACAATCCCCTCCACGATGCTGCGCAGCGGGGGGATCGAGACGTAAAACGTATTTTCCCCGGCGGGTTGTTCCGGCGTGCAGGCCGCGAGCAGCAGTGCTGCCAGTAAGTATGCCGATAATTTACGCATTGCAATCTATGGTTTATGGTTTTATGCGGTAGGGTAGTCCTCCAAGCCGCTTTTCTTGTCATTATATGAATATACAAAAATAATAAAAATACCCGTAGTAATCGGCTTTTATGTTCCAGTTTTGTCGTTTCGGCCGAAATGTCTATCTTTGGCCCCGATTAAAAGCCCCCCCCCGTATGCCGATAAACAATCCGAAAGAGGTTCTCGCCCTGGTGGAGAGGGCCGCCTCCGACAAGATTTCGCTTCCCGTTCGCAAAATATTGATTTTATCGTTTTTAGCAGGCGCTTATATTTCCATGGGAGGCTTGTTTTCCATCGTGATAGGGTATGGCTTTCCGTCGATGGCCCTGGCTCCGGGATTGCAGCGCCTGCTCTCCGGTCTCGTCTTCCCGCTGGGACTTATGCTGGTAGTTTTCGCGGGAGCGGAACTCTTTACGGGCAATAATGCCGTGCTGGTTCCCGGTGCGTTGGGACGACGTTACGGATGGCGTAAAGTACTGGAAAATTGGATGCTGGTGTATATTGGCAATTTTGTCGGATCGCTGTTTTTCGCCTGTTTCCTCGTGAAACTTCCCGGGATGCTCTCTGCCGAAGCGTGGCGTTCGGCGGCCGTCGGTGTTGCCGAGGCAAAGGTCTCGATGCCGTGGCTGACCGTGTTCCTGCGTGGCATCGGCGCCAACTGGCTGGTGTGCCTGGCCGTGTGGCTGGGGTTGAGTGCCAACGATGTCGCGGGCCGGCTGCTGGGATTATTCTTTCCGATAATGTGTTTTGTGGCAATCGGTTATGAACACAGCGTGGCCAATATGTTTTTCATTCCGCTGGGTATGATGCACGGTGCATCGGTCACCGTGTCCGATAATTAATATATAGCGGCCATAATTTAACATAATAGCAATATTAATTCAAACTTGGACTTTGCACATTGTGTGCCGGAAGATCCGCAATCGAGAAAGCATCCCTTAAATCGGGATGCTTTCTCGATTGCGGCTGGTCGAACGATTTGCCGGACGATTCGGTTTCTTCGTCCGAATCGGTAGCCTTCGATGGCGGATGACGAGGCCGGGGACTTTCTGCTGCCGCCGCCGGTTTGATTCTGAATTGAATTCTTTTTGGATTTGTGCTTCCGAGGGAGAATTTTATCTTCCCGTGCGTGCAATATTCGTAAAAATATTCCGGGCGATGGATTTTAACGCTTTGTCGGCGTGAAGCTCTCGAAGGTAAGGTCGTCGTACAATATTACGATCCGCCGGACAGCGGCGTCTGTCCGTGTACCGGAAAACGGAGCGGCTATCTGGGGAGCGGAATTTTCGGGTGCTGCTGGAGTCGGCTCCTGATGCGGCGGGTTGGATGGCGTGTTCCGGACCGGACCGAACAACCCGTCGGAGATCGACGATTCGGACGCAGCAGCCGATGCGGATTGTTCGGACTTGCTGTCGCGATACATTTTGTCCGAGTCGAGCAGCAGCCAGTCGGGATTGATCCGCGGGAACCTCCGGAGAATCTTCTGCAACAAATCGAAGCCCGGTTTGTTCCGTCCGGCGAGAATATGGGAAATTCCCGCCGGATTGATTTCGAGCAGTTCCGCAAGCTGGCTCGGCTTCAATCCTTCGCTTTTCATCAAATCGAGCAATTTTTCCCTCATCAGCGTAATTTTTTACAAATATAAAGTTTTTTCTTTTGTAAAGCAAGTAAAATCTACATTTGTAAAATGTTAATAAGTGTCGATAAAGTTTACAAGTGTAAATAGATTAATATGGTTAAATTTATATACAAGCTATTTGGTAAAGCATCATTTTAGGTAAATAGTATTAAATTGATGGCTTTTATGTGATTATGATATTAATTCTCGGCGTTGCGCGTATGTAGCATGAGATTATCTAATTCAATGCCATATAACCGAATCATTGCTTTATGTAATATGTGTAAATATCTGATTATTAATGCGTGATTTTTGAAATGTTTAATGCTTTAATAACCTCCTGGCTGTCCCAAGGGAAGAGTTTATAGGGATGTTGAGTGCTGGTTACAATTGTAACTATCAACAGCTATACGCAACAAAGGTTTGTTACAAATGTAATTACATATGGAAATAGCATGACCGCTGTTCATTTACATTTGCAAATAAGCTACCCTATTCTGCAAAAATGAATGCATTTTCAAGCTATTTCCAAACCCTTATCCGATGTTTTAGTAACTTCTCCGGATTTCGTATATATTATGTTAAATAAAAGAGAGCCGGATAGTGTTAATAACCCACTATCCGGCTTAAATACAGCTTATTATATAATTGTAAACAGTCTTCTATTTCGAGAGTTTATCGGCGATTTCGCGGAACTCTTCCGGCGTCAATTTGAGCTTTTCACGGTGGAAATCCACGTCGTTTTCGCTCTGGATGGGGATCAGATGGATGTGTGCATGGGGTACTTCAAGCCCTAAAACGACGACTGCGACCCTTGCGCACGCTATTTCCCGCTTGATTTTGGCTGCGACCTCCTTGGTGAAGAGCATCATGCCCGCCAGCGTTCGATCGTCGAGGTCGAAAATATAGTCCACCTCCTTTTTGGGTACGACCAGCGTATGGCCTTTCGTCAGCGGATTGATGTCGAGAAATGCGTAGTAGTCCTCGTTTTCGGCTACTTTGTACGAGGGTATCTCCCCTGCGATGATGCGTGAAAAAATGGTTGCCATATCCTTTTGTTTTTAGGTATTCCTCTATTCTGTGGCAGAATCGCCGGACACTGGCTCCTCCGCATCCCTGCCTGCGGCGATCCGCTTGTTGCGGATCAATTCCCGGATGGCCATACCTGCGTTGATGACGATCATCAGCAGCAGCAGGCTGTCTGTGAATGTGAACTTGTCCGGTTCCGCAAAAAGCCCGAAAATCGCCCATGCCGTGAATAACGCTCCCCAGAACCAAAGCGCTCTGCGCTGCATTCGGATTGTTTTCGCGGCTTCCCGCCGACGGTATTCGGCCAGCCATTTTTCCGGGTCCCAAGCGGCGGCCCGCCAACGCATCTCTTCGGGCGTCAGGGGGCGTTCGCTTTCGTTTTTTGGCATGTTATTCTTCGAATTTGGGCTTCAGGATCTCCGAATAGATGACTGCCTGCCGAAGGTCGAATTCCCCGGTCAGGGACGTGGCTGCCGTATCCGGCACATCGTTCGTGAGTGAATGCGCGGCGATTTCGTCATTCCCGGCGTCGTTCACGAGCCGGTTGACGGTCTGATGGCGTAAATGCCCCGTCTCGGCGGCTTTCGGCATCGTATATTCCGGCGCGTATTCCTCGGCCGGAATCTCCTCCAGACTCTGGCATTCGTCCGGAAAAACGGGTGCAACGGGCTGCGGCGCAGGGCGTGGGGCCGGTTCGGCCGCCGGGTGTGCCTGCGAGGGCCACGCCTCTTCGTGGCCGGGGGCGTGGGCGCCCTTTCCGCGGGCCTTGCGCGATTGCGATACGACGTTGAATACCATCGCTCCGGCGATGATTACGACCCATATTACCGTTGCAAAATCCTCCATGACCTTAACTCAATGTTCGTTTGACACTCTCTATACCCTTTATCTTGCGCAGTTTGTCCATCACGGCGTGAAGGCTTTCCGCGTCCTTCACGTAGAGGCTGACGCTGCCTTCGAAGATGCCGTCGTGGCTGTGGATGTTCACTTCGCGGATATTGATGTTGAAATCGGCGCTCACGACCTTCGCCAGGTCGAGAAGAATGCCCTGCCGGTCGATGCCGCGCAGTTCCGTGGTCACCAGGTATGACATGGCCTTGTGCTGCGACCATTTGATCTCCTCCTTGACGATGTTGCGGCCGAACTGCGTCGCAAGACGGTTCAGCTCGTCGCACGTGGCCTTGTGTACGACGATGTTCCCCGTGGCGGGGTCGCGGTACCCTACCACCTTGTCGCCCGGAATGGGCTTGCAGCACTCTGCGATCTCGAACTGCGGTTCCGTGGCCGGAGCCTCCTCCGCCGGGGCGATTTCGCCCGGAATCGCGGTGTCGTCCGCCTCGTCCTCCTTCTTCTGGGGGATGAAGAGGGTCCAGAATTTGAGTATTTTGCTCTTGGAGTTGACCTTGAGGGCTTTGTCCAGGTTGTCGAGCGAGACGATTCCCGCCCCGATCTTGCTGTATAGCTCCTCCTTGTTCTTGCTGTCGTAAATGGGCGTGATCTTGCGCAGCACGCGGCCGCTCAGCTTGACGTTCAGCGACTTCATCTTATCGTCGAGCATCTGCATGCCCCGTTCGATGTTGTTCTGCCGCTCGCGTTTGAGGAAACTCTTGATCGACTGTTTGGCCTTGGCTGTGGTAACCGTTTCGAGCCATTCGGGCTTGGGACGGGCATTGTCGGCCGTGATGATCTCGATCTGGTCGCCGCTGTTGATCTGCGTGGTGATCGGTTCGAGTTTGTGGTTGATCTTGGCGCTGATGGCGCTGTTCCCGATCTTCGAGTGGATGTCGTACGCAAAGTCGAGGGCCGTGGCTCCGAACGGCATTTTTCGGGCCTCGCCCTTGGGTGTAAACACCACTATTTCCGATGTATACAGCGATAACTTAAAGTTGTCCAGGAAGTCCACGGCGTTTTCCGTCGGGCTGTTCAGCGCCGCGCGTATCTGTTTCAGCCACTTGTCGAACTCGTCCTCGTCCTGCGAAATGGTCGCATGCTTGTATTTCCAGTGGGCGGCGAACCCGCGTTCGGCGATGTCCTCCATGCGCTGCGTGCGGATCTGCACCTCGACCCATACTCCGTCGGGGCCCATCACGGTCGAATGCAGCGCCTCGTAGCCGTTGGCCTTGGGCATCGAAATCCAGTCCCGCAGCCGGTCGGGCTTGGGGGTGTAGATGTCGGTGATCGTGGAGTAAATCTGCCAGCACTGGGTTTTTTCCGAGGGGAACGGCAGCGGCTTGAAGACGATGCGGATGGCGAACAGGTCGTAAATCTCCTCGAAGGGGATCTGCTTGCGCTGCATCTTGCTCCAGATCGAGTAGACGCTTTTCACGCGTCCCGAAATTTCGTAGTTGATGTTGTCGCGGTTGAGCGAGGCGATGATCGGGGCGTTGAACTTGTCGATGAACTCCCGGCGCGAAGCTTCGCTCTCCTGCAGTTTCTGCGTGATTTCGGCATATTGCTGCGGGAAGCGGTACTTCATGCAGAGGTCCTCCAGTTCGCTCTTGATCGAGTAGAGTCCCAGCCGGTAGGCCAGCGGCGCGAAGAGGTAGATCGTCTCGCCCGTGATCTTGATCTGCTTGTTCATCGGCATCGCGCCCAGCGTGCGCATGTTGTGCAGGCGGTCGGCGATCTTTATCAGAATTACCCGCACATCGTCGGAGAGCGTGAGGAGCACTTTGCGAAAATATTCGGCCTGCTCGGAGGTGTCGGCGTTGAACACGCCCGACATCTTCGTCAGTCCGTCGACCATCGAGGCGATTTTCGGCCCGAAAATGCGTTCCATGTCCTCCACGGAGTATTCCGTGTCCTCCACGACGTCGTGCAGCAGCGCCGCGACGACCGATTTCACGCCCAGCCCGATCTCCTCGATGACGATCTTGGCTACTGCAATAGGATGCAGGAGGTACGGCTCGCCGGAGCGGCGCCTTACCCCCTCGTGTGCCTCCTTGGCCAGGAAAAATGCACGTTTGATGAAGTTCCAGTCCTCGTCGTTCTTACAGATCTTGGTGCACGAGAGGAGCAGGTCGTCCCATTTCTCCTTTATAAGGTCTTCATCCTCGGCAGTATATCCCATAGACTATTCCTTTTTGGTGGTCTTCATGGCCTCGCGGACCTTGGCCTCGATCTCGTTGCGCAGCTCCTCGTCGTTTTTCAGCAGCTCCTTGACGGCGTCGCGTCCCTGTCCGATCTTGCGGTCGCCGTAGGAGAACCACGATCCGGCCTTCTTGACCACGCCGTAATCGACGCCCAGGTCGACGATCTCGCCGATCTTCGAGATGCCCTCGCCGAACATGATGTCGAACTCCGCGCGTTTGAACGGGGGCGCCACCTTGTTCTTCACGACCTTGACCTTCGTGCGGGTTCCCAGCTGGTCCTCGCCGTCCTTGATGACCGACATGCGGCGGATGTCGATGCGCACCGAAGCGTAGAATTTCAGCGCGTTGCCTCCCGTGGTGGTCTCGGGGTTGCCGTAGACCACGCCGATCTTGTCGCGCAGCTGGTTGATGAAGATGCAGACGGTCTTGGTCTTCGAAATGCTCGACGTGAGTTTGCGCAGGGCCTGCGACATCAGCCGGGCCTGGAGGCCCATCTTCGAGTCGCCCATCTCGCCCTCGATCTCGGCCTTGGGCGTCAGTGCCGCCACGGAGTCGATGACGATGATGTCGATGGCGCTCGAACGGATCAGCGAGTCGGCGATTTCGAGCGCCTGCTCGCCGTTGTCGGGCTGCGAAATGAGCAGGTTGTCGACATCCACGCCCAGTTTCTGTGCGTAGAAACTGTCGAAGGCGTGCTCGGCGTCGATGAATGCCGCGATGCCGCCGGCCTTCTGCGCCTCGGCGATGGCGTGGATCGCCAGCGTGGTCTTACCCGACGACTCGGGACCGTAGATCTCCACGACGCGGCCCTTGGGATAGCCCCCTACGCCGAGCGCCATGTCGAGCGTGATCGAACCCGTCGGGATAACCGGAATGTCGTTCACTTCGGTGCTGTTCATGCGCATGATCGAGCCTTTGCCGAAGTCCTTCTCTATTTTCTGCATCACCGCGTCCAGCACCTTGAGCTTGTCCGCGTTTACCTGTACTTTTTCTGCCATATTGCGTTTTTGTTTTTTTTTACTGTTTGTAGGAATCAATGATCTGTTGGTAGTGGTTCTTGGTGTCCACCTTGGTGAAAATCTTCTCGATGCGCCCTTGGGCGTCGATCACGAACGTCGTGCGCAGCACACCCATGTACTTGCGGCCGTACATCGACTTTTCGGCCCACACGCCGTAGGCTTCGCACACCGAGTGGTCGGTGTCTGCGAGCAGCGTGAAATTCAGCTCGTGCTTGTCGCAGAAGCTGCGGTGCGACTTCTCGCTGTCGGGGCTTACGCCGACGATGCGGAATCCCATCCGTGTCAGTTCGGCCTTGCCGTCGCGCAGGCTTTTGGCTTCGAGCGTACAGCCCGAGGTGTTGTCCTTGGGATAAAAATAAAGTATCGTGCGCTGTCCTCGCAGATCGGCAAGCGTCAGAGGCTCACCGTCTTGGGTCGTGGACTTGAAATCGGGGGCCATCTCCCCCGCCTGCAGCTGTGTCATAGCGTTTTCCGAAAAAGAGATTATTTTCTCAAAGGTATGAATTTTCCGGCGATTTCCATGCTTCCCGGGCGACTTTTTTGCGGCCTAATCCCATTGATAGGTCACTTCGATCTGCTCGTTGAACTCCTCCTGCGTGGTGTTGAGCCGGTGCAGGCAGGCAGGACACCGGATGGCCGTTTCGGTCTCGACGTATTCGCCGCACCCGACGCACATCGGCAGCAGGCCGTAGCCCGGCTGCATGGAGTGCTCGAACTGCGCTCCGCAGTGCTTGCACCTGATTTTGTAAGCTGTTCCCATTGTCTTCTTGTTTTTGGTTCACGCTACAAAGGAACGGCTTGCGAGTGACAGGTTGTGACACTACATTAAAATAGTGAAAAAACATACCCGCCGTCGGTCGACGGCGGGTTGTTCGGCTAATGGTGGTGTTCGGCCTCCATGGCCTCTTGCCGGGTCTTGTGGACCGTGCCGTGGGGATGTTCCGCCGGAGCGTAAATCGAATAGATTTTCAGCGGTTTGTCGCCCGTGTTGACGATGTTGTGCCACTTTCCGGCCGGAACCAGGATCGCGTAGTCGTCCGAGACCTCGCGCACGAAGTCGAGGTTGTCCCCGCTGTCGCCCATCATCACGCGCGCCGTGCCCTCCTCCACGCGCAGGAACTGGTCGATGCCGTGGTGTTGCTCCAGCCCCACGTCGCCGCCGACGGGAATCGCCATCAGCGTCACCTGCAAGTTGTCGCCGGTCCACAATGCGGTCCGGAAATTCTCGTTCGCGAGCGTGTGGCTTTCGATGTTCAGCACCGTAGGTTCGGCACCGTGATCTTTCAGCGAGACGGGTTCGGCGGGAGTTTTTTCCTGCGTGGCCGGGGCTTGCCGGCAGCAGGATGCGGCGGCGAGTGCCAGGCACAGTACGGTGGCTGTCAGAAGGTGATTTCGTTTCATATCGTTTGCTTTTAATGTTTGCGGTAATATAGTGAAAAATTTACATTTTCGGGGCGTTCGCCACAATATATTCGCGGATATAGCTCGTCAGTTCGGGGGAATCGACGATGCGGATGTCGTCCAGCAGTCCCACGACGAAGCGTCCCACCCCGGCCATTCCGGCCACCTCCGTGTCGAGCGACCAGCGTCCCCGTCCCAGCGGCTTCACGTCGCGTTCGGCCAGCGGATACTCCTCGCACAGCAGGTTGTAGGCCAGCATTCCCAGCTCCAGCCGCACGCGGCGGCGCGTTCCGCCGTGCATGCGGAAGGCGTCGATGAATCCCTCGCTGTGGGCTTCTTTGTGCTCCCACGCCGTGCCGGACAGCTCCACGGAGCCGATGCGCGATGTCTTGAAGAGTTTGTTGGTGTGGCTTTCGAGGTCGTAGCACCACACCTGCACGTAGTTGGTCGTGAAGGCGAAAGGCTCTACCCTGCGGTCGCGGACCCCGCCTCCGTGGGCCGATTGGTAGCCGTGCAGCACGGCCTGCCGCTCCTGCTCGATGGATTCGATCAGCCGCCGGATGTTCGGGGCGTTCTTGCCCCGCACGACGGTGTCGGCCAGCGTCTTGTTGTCGTAGACGGAGTAGAGCTTGCGCTTGAGGTTCTGCTTCAGCAGGTTGGTGTCGTCGATGTTCTCGATGGCGTTTTTCAGGATCACGGCCTCCTCCTCGGTGAAGTGCACCAGCTGCGAGATGTCGCGGAAGTGCGGCGACTCCTTGTCGAGACGGATGCAGTCGCCCGATTTCTTGATCACGAACCCCGCTTCGCGGAAGGTGTCGATATACCGGTAGACCGTGCGGCGCGACATCGCGAGCCGTTCGGCCAGCTGGTCGACGTTGTAGGTGGTGTTTGCCGTCAGCAGCTTCATCAGCCGCAGCAGGCGTTCGAGTTTGGGCTGGTCCATGATTATTCGGTAGCAGACGGCTGTTCGCCGTGCAGAGGTCGTAAATTAGCCATGAGAAAATCGGATGTTCTGTTTATGAAGTCATCGAATGCAATCAGCATCGGGTCTTCCTTTCCGCCGTGAGCGGCATTCTCGACAATCATCAACTCTTTGGGAGTCGTTTCGGGTATATTGCCAGCATCGCCATTGCATATGATTATGGTCGGGCGCTTTGCCCCATCCGGTGCTTCGTAGGTTCGGCGGTTTTCGTTCGGATTCCGCAGCTCGCTTTCGGACGGCGGGTTTTGTGCAGGGAAAAACCAGGTTTCGATTTTGTAGCCGTCGTTTGCGATAACTTCTAAATTTCTATATATCAGCCCTATGCTTTCCGGCTTCCTGATATATACGGTATCCGGAATAATTGCATGGCAGTTTGCGATTCCCGAAAATGAAGCAATCAAGAGAATGACGAATGATTTCATACTGTTTTTTACAAATATACGAAAAAACCGTGACATTGTCTGTCACGGTCCTCTGTTTGTGGTTACGGTATGTGCACCCGGTTCGGGCGTTGATTGCCATTTTTCGGAGACGATTCCGCCCTCGGCCCTGCCCCTGCCCTTTCTTTTCGTCTTGCCGGGCTACTGTGCAAGCGCCTTGTCGCCCCGCCCCGGTCTCCTGCCGGATTATTGGGCGAGCACCTTTTTTTCGATCTCCTCGACCTGGCGGCGGAACGCCTTGTCGGTCTCGATGAGGTTCGTCACGGCCTTGCACGAGTGGAGCACTGTGGCGTGGTTGCGGCCTCCGATGGCCGACCCGATCGTGGTGAGCGGCGCCTTGGTGTGCTGCTTGGCCAGGTACATGGCGATCTGCCGGGCCTGGGCGATTTCGCGCGTGCGCTCCGTGGAGTTGAAGCGTGCGAAGTCCAGATTGAGGTATTCGCACACGACCTCGATGATGTGGTCGATGGTGATTTCCTTCTGGTAGAGTTTTACGTAAACCTTCAGAATCTCCTTGGCCAGCGACGTGGTGATCTTGCGTCCGAGGAACGAGGCGTTGGCCACCAGCGACGACAATGCGCCTTCGATTTCCCGCACGTTGGCCGAGATGTTGTCCGCGAGGTACGCCACCACGTCGTCCGTGATCTGCGCCCCGAGTTTCTGCGCCTTGGCGCGGATGATCTTGAGCTTCGTGTCGTAGTCCGGCGTGTTGAGCTGGGCCGACAGTCCCCATTTGAAACGGGTCAGCAGTCGCTGCTCGATGTCCTTCAGTTCCACGGGCGGCTTGTCCGACGTGAGAATCAGCTGTTTGCCCGCCAGTTGCAGGTGGTTGAAGATGTTGAAGAAGGCGTTCTGCGTACCCGTCTTTCCCGTCAGTTCCTGGATGTCGTCGATGATCAGCACGTCGATCATCTGGTAGAAATGGATGAAGTCGGGAATCTCGCCGTTCTTGTAGGCCGTCTGGAACTGTGCCTGGAACTTGTTCATCGAGACGTACAGCACCTGCAGCTCCGGATGGCGCTGGCGCACCTCATGGCCGATCGACTGCACGATGTGGGTCTTTCCCAGCCCCGAATCTCCATATATATAGAGGGGATTGAAGGGGTTGTTGCCCGGGTTCACCGCCACGGACATGCCCGCCGAGCGGGCCAGCCGGTTGCATTCGCCCTCGATGAAAGTCGCGAACGTGAGGTTCGGGTTCAGCTGCGGGTCGATAATTATCTTCTTGAGTCCCGGAATTACGAAGGGATTCTTTATATTTGCGGTGTTGGTCTGCGTGTTGAAGCGCGAGATGGCCGTCGTGTCGGAATCCGCCGCCACGGGGACCGCGGGGGCTGTTGTGCGGGGCACGGCGTAGTGGAGACGCGTCTGCTGCCCGTAGAGCTGCGAGATGATCGGCTTGAGGAACGGGATATAGTTCTTCTCGATCTGGCGGACGTAACTTTCATTGGGAACCCTCAAGCGAAGCGTCGTGCCGTCGAATTCGAGCGGGACGATGGGCTGAAACCACTTTTCGAACTCCTCGGCGGAGGTCCGGGCCTTGATCTGGTCCAAGCAGTGTTGCCACATATCGCTATATGTCCGTGTGTTGTTTAACATGACAGAGGGTTGCACTATTTTTGATGTGACAAAGTTGTGAATAATTTTGCAAAAAGATTTTCGATTTTATGTTGCAGTTCTCCTTTTTTTGTATATAGAA